>NZ_JABBXB010000003.1 GCF_013387485.1 Stenotrophomonas sp. SAM-B | reverse complement strand
CGGCACTACCACACGGTCTCAGCGCACCACCAAACGTCTCAGCGCAGCAGCGCCCCCGCTGCACAGGCGGCCACGATCGCCAGCGACGGCCACTGCATCGGCAGGTAGAAGAAATGATGGCGGGCAGGCTCGCCCTCCGCGCGCGGGCCGCGGTTGAGCACCAGGCCCACCACGACATTGATCGCTGCGCCGATGCCGAAACCCAGCAGCAACCGGGTCAACGATATGTTGCCCTTGGCGACGCTCGGATCCGGCCACAGCCACATCAGCAGCAACAACGCGACGACGGGCGTGAGCAGGGTCAGGAACCCTGCGCCTCGATAGATGATCATGGAATGTCCTGCAGAACGGAACCGCACATTCTGCACCACCCGGGTGCCGACCAACGGTCGGCACCTACCCGGCGGGCGGCCCCGACGCTACAGCCTCCGCCGGCGGGCCACGACCGTGGGTCGTGGCCGCGCTACCTCAACGCAATCCGGTTTCGTTGCGCGCGATCACCAACCGCTGGATTTCCGAGGTGCCCTCGTAGATCTCGGTGATCTTGGCATCGCGGAAGTAACGCTCCAGCGGCATTTCCTTGGAATAGCCCATGCCGCCGTGGATCTGCACGGCCTGGTGGGTGATCCACATCGCTGCTTCCGAAGCGGTCAGCTTGGCGATCGCCGCTTCATTGCTGAAGCGCTTGCCCTGGCCCTTCACCCATGCCGCGCGCAGCGTCAGCAGCAGCGCTGCGTCCAGCTTGCACTTCATGTCGGCGATCTTGGCCTGGGTCATCTGGAAGGTACCGATCGCGGCGCCGAAGGCCTTGCGGTCCTTCACGTATTCGATCGTGGCTTCGTACGCGGCACGCGCGATGCCGATCGCCTGCGAAGCGATACCGATCCGGCCGGCATCGAGCACGCCCATGGCGATCTTGAAGCCCTCGCCTTCCTTGCCGACCACGTCATCGGCAGCGGCCACGTAATCCTGGAACTCGATCTCGCAGGTCGCCGAAGCACGGATACCCAGCTTCGGCTCGGTCTTGCCGCGGTGGAAGCCGGGCTTGTCGGTGTCGATCATGAACGCGCTGATGCCACGTGCGCCCTGGTCCGGATCGGTCATCGCAAACAGCACGATGTACTTGGCGACCGGGCCGGAGGTGATCCAGCTCTTCTTGCCGTTGATGACGTAGGTGCCGTCGGCCTGCTTGACCGCGCGGCAGCGCATCGCCGTCGCATCCGAGCCGGACTGCGGCTCGGTCAGCGCGAACGCGCCGATGGCTTCGCCCTCGGCAATGGCGCGCACGTACTTCTGCTTCTGCGCTTCGCTGCCATGGGTCAGGATACCGTTGCAGAACAACGAGTTGTTGACCGACATGATCGTCGAATGCGCGGCGTCTCCGGCGGCGACCTCCACCATCGCCAGGACGTAGGCGATCGGATCCATGCCCGCACCGCCGTAGGCTTCGGGCACTTCGATGCCCATCAGACCGTTCTCGCCCAGCAGGCGGATGTTCTCCAGCGGGAACTCGCCGGTGCGGTCATGGTGCTCGGCGCTCGGCGCGATCTTTTCCTGCGCGATACGGCGCGCAACGTCCTGCAGCATCAACTGCTCTTCGGTAAAGCTGAAATCCACAACACCCTCCCGGGGACATTAGTGATATGGCCGCGCAGAGCGCGGCCAGGTCGGGCGATTGTACCGGGGGGCGGGGAGGCACGCCTGACTTGACCGGACAGCCGCCAAAGGACGAAAATATCTCTATATCGCGATAGGTAGATATTTATGGATCTCGAGGACTGGTCCGTCCGGCTGAAAGTGTTCGCCGACGCCACCCGGGTGCGCCTGCTGGCGCTGCTGGAACAGGAAGAACTCACCGTGGCCGAGCTGTCGGCCATCACCACGCTGGCCCAGCCGCGGGTGTCCACCCATCTGGCCCGGCTCAAGGAAGCCGGCCTGGTCCGCGACCGTCGCTCCGGCGTCTCGGCGTATTACCGCTTCGATGACGCCGCGCTGGACCCGGCGCAGCGCGCATTGTGGCATGCCCTGAGCACCGGCAGCGACGACCCGCTGCTGCGCCAGGACGCTGAACGCGTTGCCGCGGTGATGGCCAGCCGTGCCGCCGACCAGAACTGGGCCGACAGCGTCGCCGGCGACATGGAACGCCACTACTCCCCCGGCCGCACCTGGGAAGCGCTGGCCCGCACTGCGCTGCCGCTGCTGGAAACCGGCGACGTGCTCGACATCGCCTCCGGTGACGGCGTGCTGGCCGAGCTGGTGGCGCCGCACGCCAAGCGCTACATCTGCATCGACACCAGCGCGCGCGTGGTCGCCGCGGCCAGCGAGCGCCTGCGCCGGCTGGCCAACGTGGAAGTGCGCGAAGGCGACATGCATGCCCTGCCCTTCCCCGACCAGAGCTTCGACCTGGTGGTGCTGATGCATGCGCTGACCTACGCGGCCAAACCGGCCCAGGCCGTGGCCGAAGGCGCGCGCGTGCTGCGCCCGGGCGGCCGACTGCTGCTGTGCAGCCTGGCCCGGCACGAGCATCGCGCGGCCGTGGATGCCTATGGCCACGTCAACCTCGGTTTCAGCGACAAGGAACTGCGCAAGTTCGTGGAGAAGGCCGGCCTGGTCGTCTCCAGCCTGGAAACCGTGACCCGCGAGAAGCGCCCGCCACATTTCGAAGTCATCTCGCTGATCGCCAGCAAACCCTGAGGTCTGCCCATGTCATCCCTGCCCTGGCTCCACCCCGACCGCGTGCACGCGCTGGAAACGGCGCTGGCCCAGCGCATCCTGATCATCGATGGGGCCATGGGCACGATGATCCAGCGGCACGGACTGGAGGAAGAGGATTACCGCGGCGAGCGCTTCGCCGGCGGTTACGACCACCAGCACGGGCCCGGCTGCGACCATGCCGCGCCGGGCGACGCGCCGCAGGGGCATGACCTCAAGGGCAACAACGACCTGCTGCTGTTGACCCGGCCGGAGGTGATCGGCGGCATCCACACCGCGTACCTGGAAGCCGGTGCCGATCTGGTCGAGACCAATACGTTCAACGCGACCTCGGTCAGCCAGGCCGACTATCACCTTGAACACCTGGTCTACGAGCTCAACAAAGCCGGCGCCGCGGTGGCGCGCGCCTGCTGCGATGCGGTTGCGGCGACCACGCCGGGCAAGCCGCGCTTCGTGATCGGCGTGCTCGGCCCGACCAGCCGCACCGCCTCGATCAGCCCGGACGTGAACGATCCCGGTTTCCGCAACACCAGTTTCGATGCCCTGCGCGAGACCTACCGCGAAGCCATCGACGGCCTGATCGACGGCGGCGCCGACACCCTGATGGTGGAAACCATCTTCGATACGCTCAACGCGAAGGCCGCGCTGTTCGCCATCGAAGAGGTGTTCGATGCGCGCGGTGGGCGCCTGCCGGTGATGATCTCCGGCACGATCACCGATGCCTCCGGGCGCACCCTGTCCGGGCAGACGGCCGAAGCGTTCTACGCCTCGGTCGCGCACGGCCGGCCGCTGTCGATCGGGCTGAACTGCGCGCTCGGTGCCAGCGACATGCGGCCGCACGTGGAGACCTTGTCCACCGTGGCCGAGTGCCTGGTCAGCGCACACCCGAACGCGGGCCTGCCCAATGCCTTCGGCGAGTACGACGAAACTCCGGAAGAAATGGCCACGACGCTGCGCGAATTCGCCAGTGCCGGCCTGCTCAACCTGGTGGGCGGCTGCTGCGGCACCACCCCGGCGCACATCCGCGCGATCGCCGAGGCGGTCGCCGATCTGCCGCCCCGCCGCCTGCCGGCACCCCCGCTGGAAGACGCGGCATGACCGCGTCCGCACCACGCTCCCGTTGTCGTTGACCCTCCTCCGCCAGCCCGTGCCAGCCTGCCCATGACGTCTTCCCGCCACACCCGCCTGTCCGGTCTCGAGCCGCTGGTCATCACGCCGGACCTGCTGTTCGTCAACATCGGTGAGCGCACCAACGTCACCGGCAGCGCGCAGTTCCGCAAGCTGGTGAAGGAAGAGCGCTACGAAGAGGCGGTGGAAGTGGCGCGCCAGCAGGTCGCCAATGGCGCGCAGATCCTCGACGTCAACATGGACGAGGGCCTGATCGATTCCGAAAAGGCGATGACGCGCTACCTCAACCTCATCATGTCCGAGCCGGACATCGCGCGCATTCCGGTGATGGTCGATTCCTCCAAGTGGAGCGTGATCGAGGCCGGGCTGAAATGCCTGCAGGGCAAGAGCGTGGTCAATTCGATTTCGCTCAAGGAAGGCGAAGCGCAGTTCATCGAACAGGCGCGCAAGGTGCTGCGCTACGGCGCCGCCGCGGTGGTGATGGCCTTCGACGAGGATGGCCAGGCCGATACCTGCGCACGCAAGGTGGAGATCTGCACCCGCGCCTACCGGATCCTGACCGAGCAGGTCGGCTTCCCGCCGCAGGACATCATCTTCGACCCGAACATCTTCGCCGTCGCCACCGGCATCGAAGAGCACGACAACTACGCGGTCGACTTCATCGAAGCCACCCGCATCATCAAGCGCACCCTGCCGCACTGCCATGTCTCCGGCGGTGTCTCCAACGTGTCGTTCTCGTTCCGCGGCAATGAAACCGTGCGCCAGGCGATCCACTCGGTGTTCCTGTTCCATGCCATCGGCGCGGGCATGGACATGGGCATCGTCAACGCCGGTGCGATGCCGATCTACGACGATCTGGACGCCGAGCTGCGCGAGCGCGTGGAGGACGTGATCCTCAACCGCCGCAGCGACGGTACCGAGCGCCTGCTGGAGATCGCCGAGCGCTACAAGGGCAAGAAGGGCGAAGTGCGCGGCGAAGACCTCGCCTGGCGCGAGAAGCCGGTCAATGATCGCCTCGCGCATGCGCTGGTGCACGGCATGGACGCGTGGGTCGAGCAGGACACCGAAGAAGCGCGTGCGCGCTCGACGCGTCCGCTGGATGTCATCGAAGGGCCGCTGATGGACGGCATGAACATCGTCGGCGACCTGTTCGGCGCGGGCAAGATGTTCCTGCCGCAGGTGGTCAAATCCGCGCGCGTGATGAAGAAGGCGGTGGCCTACCTGCTGCCCTACATCGAGGCCGAGAAGGCACGCAGCGGGGACACCGCCAAGAGCAACGGCAAGATCATCATGGCCACGGTCAAGGGCGACGTGCACGACATCGGCAAGAACATCGTCGGCGTGGTCCTGGCCTGCAACAACTTCGATGTGATCGACCTGGGCGTGATGGTGCCCGCGCAGAAGATCCTGGATGCCGCGCGCGCCGAGAAGGCCGACATCATCGGCCTGTCCGGCCTGATCACACCGTCGCTGGAAGAGATGAGCCACGTCGCCCGCGAGATGGAGCGGCAGGGCTTCACGATGCCATTGATGATCGGCGGCGCGACCACCTCGCGCGCGCACACCGCGCTGAAGATCGACCCGCACTACAAGGCGCCCACGGTGTGGGTGAAGGATGCCTCGCGCGCGGTCGGCGTGGCACAGTCATTGATCTCGCGCGAGCTGCGCGATGCCTTCGTGGCCGCCAACGAGGCCGACTACGCCGACATCCGCCAGCGTCATCGCAACCGTGGCGACGCCAAGCGGCTGGTGACCCTCGCCAAGGCGCGCGCCCAGCGGTTCGTGGGCGACTGGGCCACCTACACACCGCCGGTGCCGCGCAAGCCGGGCCTGCATGTGCTCGACGATTACCCGCTGGCCGACCTGGTCGAGGTGATCGACTGGACGCCGTTCTTCCAGGCCTGGGAACTGGCGGGCAAGTATCCGGCGATCCTCACCGATGAGATCGTCGGGCCCCAGGCGACCGACCTGTACAAGGACGCCCGCGCGATGCTCAGCCGGATCGTCGCGGAGAAGTGGCTGACCGCCAAGGCCGTGTTCGGCCTGTGGCCGGCCAACAGCGTCGGCGATGACGTGCACCTGCGCACTGACAGCGGCCCTGCCGTGCTGCACTTCCTGCGCCAGCAGGTCGACAAGCCAGTCGAACGCCCGGATTTCTGCCTCGCCGATTTCATCGCGCCGGCCGACAGCGGCAGGCAGGACTGGATCGGCGCGTTCGCGGTGACCGCCGGCATCGGCATCGACCCGCACGTGGCCCGCTTCGAGGCCGACCACGACGATTACAACGCGATCCTGCTCAAGGCGCTGGCCGACCGCCTGGCCGAAGCGCTGGCCGAGCGCCTGCACCAGCATGTACGCATGGATTACTGGGGCTACCAGCCGGACGAGCAGCTGGACAACGAATCGCTGATCGCCGAGAAGTACGCCGGTATCCGCCCTGCCCCCGGCTACCCGGCCTGTCCGGAGCACAGCGAGAAAGCCACGCTGTTCCGCTTGCTGGATGCCGAGCGCAACGCGGACATGCAGCTGACCGAGAGCTTCGCGATGCTGCCCACCGCGGCGGTGTCGGGCTATTACTTCAGCCATCCGCAGAGCCAGTATTTCGTGGTCGGCCGGGTCACCCGTGAACAGGTGGTCGACTACGCCAAGCGCAAGGGCGTGGACCGTGTGCAGGCCGAGCGCTGGGTGGCCTCGAACCTGGATTACGATCCGGAATGAGCGTGCCACCCGGCCAACGGTCGGGTGCTACCGACGTAATGGATTGCCGGTGTCGTTCGTTTGCCCGGCCCACGGTCGGGTGCTGACGGCATAATGCCCGGGTAGGCACCCGCTTTTGGTGGGTGCGCGCCCTTCGAGACCCCGCATGACCGCCCTCCCCCGCGACGCCGTTCCGGCCGTCCGCCTGTCCTCGTTCTACCTCTTCTACTACGCCGCCCTCGGCGCGTTCACCCCGTACTGGTCGTTGTTCCTGACCTCGCGCGGGATGAGCGTCACCGCGATCAGCGTGATGATGGGCCTCTGGTACGCCACCCGCATCGTCGCGCCCACCACCTGGACCTCCCTCGCCGCCGCCTCGCCGCGCCCGATCTTCTGGCTGCGGCTGGGCTGCGTGCTGACCCTGCTGACGTTCTGCGCCTTCCTGCTGCCGTTGCCGCAACCGTGGCTGTATCCGGCGATGATCACGTTCTGCTTTTTCTACAACGCGGTGATGCCGCAGTTCGAATCGATCACGCTGACCCACCTGGGCAGTGACAGCCACCGTTACGGGCTGATCCGGGTGTGGGGCTCGCTGGGCTTCATCGCCGTGGTGATGCTGTTCGGCTGGATCATCGAAGGCGACGGCGGCGCCGGCAACGCGCACCTGCTGCCCTGGCTGATGCTGCCGCTGTTCGGCCTGCTCACCGCCTCGGGGTTCGCCAACCGCTATGCGCGCAACCTGCAGCGCAGCGACGGCGACGCCAGCGGCTTCTGGCAGATCGTGCGCAAGCCGCAGGTGCTGGCGTTCTTCCTCGCGGCGTTCATGGAGCAGCTGTCGTTCGGCCCCTACTACACCTTCTTCTCGGTCTACATGGATCACCACGGCTACGCGACCTCCACGCTGGGCGTGTTGTGGACGATCGGGGTGGTCTTCGAAGTGGGCGTGTTCTTCACCATCGGCCGCTTTTTCCGCCGTTATGACGCCAGCTGGATGCTGCTGATCGCGCTGCTCAGTTCCACCGTGCGCTGGGCGGTCACCGCGCTGTTCCCGGAGAACCTGCCGGTGATGCTGATCGCCCAGACCGCGCACGCACTGGGCTTCGCGGCCTTCTTCGCTGCCGCGATGCAGATGCTGGCGACCTACTTCCCCGGCCGGCTCAACGGCCATGGCCAGGGCCTGCTGTACGGGTTCTCGTCCGGCGTGGGCGGCGTGCTCGGTGCGTTGATCGCCGGCCAGCTGTGGCCGATCGATCAGGGCCGCACGGCGTTCCTGGCCGGCAGCGGATTCGCGTTGGCTGGCGCCCTGCTGTGCTTCTTCGCGATCAGCCTGCCGCTGCTGCGCGCCGGCCGCCGGAAGCGCGCAGCCGTGTAACGCCACGCCATGCGTGGCGGGCGACTCACGGGGTGGCGGCGGGTGCCGTCGCCTCCAAACGGCGCAGATGCGCCTGGAAATCCGGCAGCAGCAGACGATTGCCGTAGCCGCTGAGATGATCGCCATCGAAGAACAGCGGTTTTCCGTCGCGGGTCGGCAGGCACTGCGCACCGGGGCACAGCAACGGCATCGGATCCCAGATCGACGCACCGGGCAGACCGGCAGCCACCTGCTGCAGGCCGGCCAGCACCGGCGCACGCAACTGCTCGATCTCGCTGCGCGCGATGGTCATGCCGTGGGCGCAGATCGGGTTGTGCCGGTTGAACACATCTGAGCAGCGGTACGGCGGCGCCGGCAGCACCGGTTTGGGCGCTTCCAGCACGATGCGCACGCCGCGATCGGCCAGCGGTCTGAGCTGCGCGATCCAGTGCGCGATTTCGGCGTTGCGGCCTGCATCGGCGGTTTCGCTGAGATGTTCGGCACGCACCTGTGCGACATCGAACAAGGCGTACTGTTCGGACAGCCGCGGCAGCCGCAGCCCTGCCAACAGCACCACATCGCCCGGCTGCGCGCGCGCCTGGATATCGTCCAGCACATTGCGCGCATAGGCCTCGCAGGCCGGATTGGGCCCCTGCCAGTCACGCAGCCCGACCAGCGCGCAGCCGCCGCTGCCGTACAGGCGGATCGGCGCTCCATCGAGCACGGCCAGGCGCTGCAGCATCTCGTGGTAAGCCAGCGCGTGCGAATCACCGGCCACGAACAGTTGGCGGGTGGATGCGGTGCGTCCCGGGCACTCGCCGCGCTCGTACAGGCGCGCCTGCCCGCCGGGCACCGGCACGTTGCCGACCCGCACGCGGCACTCGGGAATTTCCTTCTTCAGCCCCTTGGCATACGGATACCAGTCCAGCGGGGCGCGGCTGACCACGCTGAGCGAGGTGTACTGCTGGGTCTTGACCAGCGCCGACTGCAGCCCGGCCCCGAGCACCAGCGCGCCCAGCCCGATCGCGACCCAGCGCGCATTGCTGACGCGCCAGCGCGCCCCATGCCGCAGCGGTTGTTCCACCCAGCGCCACGACAGCCAGGACAGCAACACCACGCACAGCAGCGCGGCACCGCCGGTGGCCAGCGTCTCCAGGCCCACCGTCCAGCGGAACAGCACGAAGACCGGCCAGTGCCACAGGTACAACGAGTAGGACAGGCGTCCGATCGTCACCATCGGCGTGGTCGCCAGCGCGCGCCCGATCAAGCCGCCGGGTGAGCCCTGCAGCAGGCCGAGCAGGCCCAGCGTGCCCAGCACCGGCCACACCCCATCGACCCACGGCGAATGGCCCGGGCGTGCGGCCCACAGACCGTAACCCAGCGCCACAAGGCTCAACAGCAACAATGGCGAGCGCCAGCCGAAGCCACGCAGTGGCACCGATGGCGGCGTGAATCGCCCGCTCAACGCCAACAGCTGGAACAGCAGCACGCCCGCACCAAGCTGCCAGAACCGTGTGGTGGTCAGGTAGAAGGCATCGATCTCATGGCCGCCCTGCCGCGCCCGGAACACCGCATACCCCAGCGATGCCACGGTGGCCACGCCGAACAGCCCCAGCGACAGCCAGCGCCCGCGCGGGCCTTTGGCCCAGGCCAGGAACAACAGCGGGAACAGCAGGTAGAACTGCTCTTCCACACCCAGCGACCAGGTATGCGTATACGGATTGAATTCGGTGCGCGGCGAGAAGTAGTCATTGCCGGTGCTGGCCAGCACCCAGTTGCTCAAGCCCACAAAGGCCATGCGGCCGGTCTTGTCGCTGGTCTCGCTGAGCCAGGATTCGGGAATCAGCAACGCGCTGAGCATCGCCGTTACCAGCAGGCACACCACCAGTGCCGGGGCGATGCGACGCATGCGCCGCGCGTAGAAGCGCGCCAGCCCGGCCCAGCCGCCGACCGCTGGCAGTCGATCCACCGAAGCGCTGACCACGAAGCCGGAGATGACGAAGAACACGTCCACGCCGGTGAAGCCGCCCGGCAACCAGCTGGCCTTGAGGTGATAGAGGATCACCGCCAGCACCGCGATGGCGCGCAGTCCATCGATATGCGGGAAGTACCCGGGACTGCGTTCCTGCATGGTTGCCCTGCTCCTGACATGCACTGGGCGCCTGACGGCGCCCAGTACGTTCAACAATGGTGGCGGTGGCTTACCAGACCAGGTCGTCCGGCACCTGGTACTGCGGATCGGCGTAGGGATCTTCGCCAGCCGGCGCATCCGGGTCGACCTTCAATGCCACCGACGGTGCGAACACCGCTTCGGCCTCGGCCAGCACCGCGGCGGTCACCAGCACGTAGCGGCCGTTCTGCTGCAGCACGCCGAGCTCGCCGGCATTGAGTGCCTTGAGCTGGTCGGCCGTCACGTAGATCCGCTTGATCTTGCCGCCATACAGGAAATGGCGCGCGATGTCGGCCGCTTCGGCGTTGAGGGACTTGCCTTCCAGCAGGACCTCCAGCTTGGCCTTGGCTTCGCGACGCAGGCGCGCCTCTTCCTGCTTCAGGCGCTCGGCCTCGATGCGGTCGTCCTTTTCCTTCTGCGCACGGATCGCATACGCCTTGGCGAGGTCGATGTCCTCGCGCGAGCGCGGCTTGCCGGGCGCGCCCTGGGGCGGACGGGCGCCGGCGGGACGGCCCTTGCCCTGCGGGCGGCGGTCGCCGTCGCGGGCGGGACGCTGGCCCTCGCCGGGCTTGCCGGCCGGGCGTGCGCCCTGCGGCTTGCCGGCCGGGCGGCCATCGCGGCGCGCATCGGGTCGACGATCCGGCTTGCGGTCGTTGGTTCGTTCGGGTTTGGGCGCGGCTTTGAAGCCAAGGCCCAGCAGCTGGTCGCGGAGAGTATCGCTCATGACGTCAGATCAGTAATGCGGAGGCGGCGGCTCTTCGGCCGAATCGGAATACAGCGCGGTGCGGACCTTGCCGAGGTCTTCGAGCAGGATGCGGGTCAGGTCGGCATTGCGGTTGCCTTCCATGCGCGCATCGGCCAGGGCCTCGCTCAGTTCGGCCAGCGCCTGCTCCTGGAAGGAGACACGCATTTCCAGCTCGACCAGGCGTGCTTCCATCGCCTGTTCGCGCTCGGAGGGTGTGGACTCATGCATTCAACGAACGTCCCCGGCCAATGCCGTAGTAAGCCAGGCCCGCGGCTTCGATATCCTGCGGGTCGTACAGATTGCGGCCGTCGAAGACGACCGCATCGCTGAGCATCTCGCGCAGCCGGATGAAATCCGGGCTGCGGAACTGCTTCCATTCGGTCACCACGACCAGCGCATCGGCGCCCTCGAGGGCGTCATAGGCGTTGGCGCAGAACACCAGGTCATCGCGCTCGCCGAAAATGCGGCGCGCTTCTTCGGTCGCTTCCGGATCATAGGCGCGCACCGTCGCACCAGCTTCCCACAGCTGCGCCAGCAGGCGGCGGCTGGAGGCCTCGCGCATGTCATCGGTGTTCGGCTTGAATGCCAGGCCCCACACCGCGAAGGTCTTGCCGCGCACGCCTTCGTCTTCGCCACGGTCGTAGTGGCGCTGGATCAGGGCGAACAGATGGCCTTTCTGATGCTCGTTGACGGCTTCGACCGCGTTCAACAGCATCGGCTCATGGCCGTACTGCTGGGCGGTGCGGGCCAGCGCCTGCACATCCTTGGGGAAGCACGAGCCGCCGTAACCGGCACCGGGATAGATGAAGTGCCAGCCGATCCGCGGGTCCGAACCGATGCCCTGGCGGACCTGCTCGATATCGGCACCGACCTTCTCGGCGATGTTGGCGATTTCGTTCATGAACGAAATCTTGGTCGCCAGCATCGCGTTGGCCGCGTACTTGGTCAGCTCCGCCGAGCGCACGTCCATCTCCACCACGCGGTCGTGGTTGCGGTTGAACGGTGCATACAGGCGACGCATCAATGCGATCGAATCGGGATTGGACGCGCCCACCACGATGCGGTCCGGCCGCATGCAGTCGGCGACCGCGTCGCCTTCCTTGAGGAATTCGGGATTGGAGACCACGTCGAACGCGATCTCCACGCCGCGTTCGGCCAGCGCCTGCGCGATGGCCTCACGGACTTTGTCGGCCGTGCCTACCGGCACGGTCGATTTGTTCACCACCACCACCGGCACGGTGATGTGCCGGCCGATGGTGCGGGCCACGGCCAGCACGTACTGCAGGTCGGCACTGCCGTCCTCGTCCGGTGGCGTGCCCACGGCAATGAAGATCACCTGGCCATGCGCGATCGCGGTGGCGGCATCGGAGGTGAAGGTCAACCGCGACGCCGCGTGGTTGTCCTTCACCATAGGCTCCAGGCCGGGCTCATAGATCGGGATGATCCCGTTGTTGAGGCCGTCGACCTTGGCCTGGTCGATATCGACACAGATCACCTGGTGGCCGACCTCGGCCAGGCAGGTACCCGTGACAAGACCGACGTAGCCGGTACCGAAAATCGCAACGCGCATGGGCGGTGGGGCTCCAGATCCGTTACGGAAGAACGTTCAGCAGCTCGACGTCGAACGTCAGCGTGGCGTTCGGACCGATCGGGCCACCCGGGGTGCCCTGCTCGCCATAGGCCAGCTCGCCCGGAATCCAGAAGCGGTACTTGGAACCGGTCGGCATCAGCGAGACGCCTTCCGACCAGCCCTTGATCACCTGGTCCAGACCGAACTCGATCGGCTGGCCGCGCTGGTAACTGCTGTCGAACACGGTGCCGTCGAGCAGCTTGCCTTCGTAGTTCACGCGCACCTTGCTGGTCGGCAGCGGGCGTTCGCCCGAACCCGGACGCAGCACCTGGTACTGCAGGCCCGACGCGGTGGTCACCACGCCCGGCGCGGTCTTGTTCTTGGCCAGGAAGTTGTTGCCGTCCACGCGGTTGGTACCGGCCTGGGCAGCGGACTTGGCTTCCATTTCAGCCTGCTTGCCCTTCATGAAGCCTTCCAGCGTGGCCTTGGCCTGCTCGGCGGTCATCTTCGGGGTGCCGTTGTTGAACGTGGTGCTGACCGCGTCGAACAGCGCGTCCAGGTCCACATCGTCCTTCAGCGGGGCCAGCGACGGGCCCACGGCGAAGCTGCCCAGCATCAGGCCGACCTTTTCGCGGTCCACCTTCGGCGGCGCGGTGCCCGGCGCGACGCCCGGAACCGGCTGACCGTTCTTGGCCATCACGGCCTGGCGCAGGGCGGCGTCGGTCTTCTGCGCCTCTTCCTGGCTGATCAGCGGCTGCTTGCCTTCAAAGGCATTGGTCACACCGCGGCGCAGTGCGGCCAGGTCGATCTCGCTGGAGATCGGACCAAACGAATTGGCCACATCGATGCCGATGGCGTAGCCGAGCTTTTCCCGTTGGGAGTTCAAAGTGGAAGTCTCCTTGACAGCCGCGCGGGCGGCTGGTTGTTGCGACATCGCGGTACCGGTGGCACCCATCGCCAGAATCAGAACCGACGCCGCGGCGCCGCGCATTCCCATCTTCATTCGCTGCATTCCTGGAAGTGACTGGACGCCGACGTCGGCGCGAAAGCAACCATTGTCGCACGCGCGTCCGAGATGTCGATATCGTCAGCGCTTGTTTGCCGTGACAGACAGCTCACGTTCGATCGCCGCCACCAACTTCGGATCGTCCGGGGTGACCTTGCTCGGGAACTGCGCGACCACCCGGCCGTCGCGACCGACCAGATACTTGTGGAAGTTCCAGCCCGGCGATACGCCCGTGGCAGTGGCGAGACTGCGGTACAGCGGTGTCGCCTCCGGCCCGGTGACGACCACCTTCTGGAACATCGGGAACTTCACGCCGTAGGTCAGCGTGCAGAACTCCTGGATCTGGGTCTCGTCGCCCGGCTCCTGGCCTTTGAAATCATTGGACGGAAAGCCCAGGACCGAGAAACCCCGCGCGGCGTACTTGCGCTGCAGGGCCTCCAGGCCTTCGTACTGCGGGGTGAAACCGCACTTGCTGGCGGTATTCACCACCAGCAGCACCTTGCCGCCGTACTGCTTGGCCAGGTTCACTTCGCCTTTGCCGGCGAGCGGGCGATAGCTCACATCGAGCAGATCGGCCGCCTGGGCCGACGTCCCCACCAGCAGGCCGAGCGCCAGCAACAGCATGGGCGCGCGGGCCCGGCGCGGAGCGCGGTCGCGACGGACGGGCGACAACAGAGACACGTGGTGCATCGCGACACTCCAGGTAAGGAAAAGAGAGGCTCAACGGGCCCGGCGGACGCTGCCGGAACTGCGGCGGGCACTATATCACCGGCGTTTTAGCCGCCGTCCGCCGTTGGTCCGCGTGCCATCGATGCGCTGCGCGCGGGGCTGCGGCGGGTTTCCAGGCGCACCCGATCAGAGGCGCATTCAGCGTCAGCGGTGACGTATCTGACCGCGTCCCCGTGGTCGCTCCTGCCCTCAACCAATCGCCTGAATGCGGCCCTCGCTTGCCATATCATTGACATCAATGAATGTCCGCTGGCGGACAATGCCGGGGAACCCCTCATGAATACCCATTACTTTCAATGACTTGAGGATGAACGGCGCCTGTCATGCACCCCCTGCCATCAGTTGGGGCACTCCCCATGTTGATCTTCGGCGTGCCGGTGTTATAGTTTCATACAACACCAGTCACCTAGACAGGGGAAGCCCATGACCCGCATGCGCCACCACCACTCCGCCAAAGCCGTCATCGCCGCCTCGGCGCTGCTGTTGCTCGGCTGGTTCGGCACCCCCTCCGGTGACGCTGGCGATGCCGCCAGCGCCAATGTGTTTGAAGGCCCGCAGGACGCAGGCGTCATCGAGGCAGGGAACGCCGACGGCGCCCCCACGCCCCCCCGCCGGCTGCACAGCTCCCTGTCCATGCCTTACTTCTCATTCGCGCAGTCGCTGAACCCACGGAGCTGACCATGAGCGATATTCAATGGAGCGATGGTGCTCCGATCTACCGCCAGCTGAAGGAGCGCGTGATCGCCATGATGCTTGACGGCATCATCAAACCCGGCGACGCCCTGCCTTCGGTCCGGCAGGTAGCCGCCGAGTACCAGCTCAACCCCATCACCGTTTCGCGCGCCTACCAGGAACTGGCCGATGAAGGCCTGGTCGAGAAGCGCCGCGGCCTGGGCATGTTCATGACCGAAGAAGCGGCCACGCAGCTGCGCAGCAGCGAGCGCGACCGGTTCCTCAATGAAGAATGGCCGCTGGTCCTGGAACGCATCCAGCGCCTGGGCCTGAACCTCGACGAATTGCTGCCCCAGGGGAAATCCTCATGAATGCCGTTGCAAGTGATGTCGTCATTTCCGCTCGAGGCCTGCGCAAGGCCTACAAACAGACCGTGGCGCTGGACAACACCAGCTTCACGATCGCCCCCGGCCGCATCACCGGCCTGATCGGTCCCAACGGCGCCGGCAAGACCACCCTGCTCAAGGCCCTGCTCGGCCTGACCTCGGTGGAAGGCGAGCTGCGCGTGCTCGGGCTGGACCCGGCCGAGCAGCGCAACGCGCTGATGAACGATGTGTGCTTCATCGCCGACGTGGCGGTGCTGCCACGCTGGATGAAGGTGCGCGAGGCGATCGATTTCGTCGCCGGCACCCATCCGCGCTTCGACCGGGCCCGCTGCGAGCGCTTCCTGGCCTCCACCAAGCTGCATCCGAAGCAGCGCGTGCGTGAACTGTCCAAGGGCATGATCGTGCAGCTGCACCTGGCGCTGGTGATGGCCATCGATGCCAAGGTGCTGGTGCTGGACGAGCCCACGCTCGGCCTGGACATCCTGTACCGCAAGGAGTTCTACCAGCGCCTGCTGGAAGACTACTTCGACGAGCAGAAGACCATCATCGTCACCACCCACCAGGTGGAAGAGATCGAACACATCCTCACCGATGTGATGTTCATCCGCGATGGCCGCATCGTCCTCACCACCGACATGGAAGACATCGGCGAGCGCTACACCGAAGTACTGGTCTCGGCCGACGCCGTGGAGGCCGCGCGCGCGCTCAAGCCGATCGACGACCGCGCCCTGCCCTTCGGCAAGACCGTCCTGCTGTTCGACGGGGTGCCACGCGCCCAGCTCGCGCCCTTGGGGGAAATCCGCAGCCCGGGGCTGGCGGATCTGTTCGTGGCCATCATGAAGGGAACCTACGCATGAACACCGTCAACCATCCCATCAGCAAGGCCAGTGCGTTCAAGTGGCTGCTCAAGCGTGAGTACTGGGAAAACCGCGGCGGCTTCCTGTATGCGCCGGTGATCGCCGGTGGCATCTCGCTGGTGATGAGCCTGCTCGGCATCGTGTTCGGCCTGGTCGCCATGCACCGCGCGGTCAAGAGCGGCGGCCTCCATCTCAACGACGAGAACGTCAGCATCAACGGCCTGGACCTGAGCCTGCTGACCAGCAAGCTGGATGCCAAGAACCTGCACGACCTGGCCAATGGCCTGGACCTGACCCTGATCCTGAGCTCGGGCTGGCCGCTGATCGTGCTCGCCTTCGTGGTGTTCTTCTACTGCCTGGGCGCCCTGTACGACGACCGCCGCGACCGCAGCATCCTGTTCTGGAAGTCGCTGCCGCTGTCGGATACGTCCACGGTGCTGTCCAAGGCACTGAGCGCGCTGCTGATCGCCCCGCTCATCGCGGTGATCGCCTCGGCCCTGACCATGCTCGGCTTCCTGGTGATGATCTCGATCGTGGTGATCGCCCACGGCGGTGACCCGATGGTGCTGATCTGGGGTCCGGCCAGCCCGCTGACCATCATCGCCGGCCACCTGTCCTGGATCCCGGTCTACCTGCTGTGGGCGTTGCCGACCGTGGGCTGGCTGCTGCTGTGCTCGGCCTGGGCCAAGACCAAGCCGTTCCTGTGGGCGGTGATGCTGCCGCTGTTCGCCGGCATCATCGTCAGCACCACCAAGGTGATGACCCTGTTCGACCTGACCGGTGGCTGGTTCTGGAAGCACATCGTCGGCCGCCTGCTTCTCAGCGCGGTTCCCGCGACCGACCAGTTCTACCGTGGCGACGCGCTGTTCAGCGGCAATGGCAACATGGACAACCTGGTCAACGAACTGGGCCCGAGCCACCAGCTGGGCGCCTTCGCCATGCCGGAACTGTGGATCGGTGCAGCCTTCGGTGTGGTGTTCCTGTTCCTGGCCATCCGCCTGCGCCGCCGCGCCGGCGAAATCTGATCCCTGCCCTTCAT
Source organism: Stenotrophomonas sp. SAM-B (assembly GCF_013387485.1). Taxonomy (GTDB): domain Bacteria; phylum Pseudomonadota; class Gammaproteobacteria; order Xanthomonadales; family Xanthomonadaceae; genus Stenotrophomonas; species Stenotrophomonas maltophilia_AA. The sequence continues at coordinate 468,864 of NZ_JABBXB010000003.1, read as the reverse complement.
CGAGGACCCACCCATGATCCGCAAGCTCGCTGTTGCTTCCCTGTTGTTGCTGCCGCTGACCGCGCTCGCCGATGAACCGCAGTGCAAGTTCAACGAAGCGCGTGACCTCAAGCTCGACCTGGCCGGTGCCAAGGCAGTGGTGTTCGAAGTGAACCAGCACGATCTGGTGCTGCAGGCCGGCCCGGGCGCGGCACAGCTCGGTGGGCGCGCCTGCGCCTCCAACGCCGACTGGCTGCGCGAGCTGACCGTGACCCAGCAGAAGGTCGGCGACAAGCTCGTCGTCCGCCTGCAGCGCGAAGGCCGCAGCCTCTCCATGAGCGGAAACAGCTATGCCTACCTGGACATGCGCGGCACCGTGCCGGACACGATCCTGGTCCAGCTCAAGGTCGGCTCGGGCGACGCCAGCGTCACCGGCGCGCATTCGCTCAGCGCCGACGTCGGCTCCGGCGATATCAAGCTCGAGAACATCAAGGGTCTGGTGACCGCGGCGGTCGGCTCGGGCGATGTTGTCCTCGACGGTGCCGGTGCACTGAACCTGCTCTCGGTCGGCTCGGGTGACTTCACGGCGCGCAACGTCCGCGGCGATGCCAAGGTCGGCACGATCGGCTCCGGCGACTTCGAACTCGATACGGTCGGCGGCAACGTCGACATCGGCGTGGTCGGCTCGGGTGACACCACTGTGCGCCAGGCCAAGGGCAACGTACGGGTCGGCACCGTGGGCTCCGGCGATACCGAACTGCGCGACATCGGTGGCAGCGTCACCGTGGACCGCCACGGTTCCGGCGATGTGACCGCACGCGACGTCGGCGGCGACCTGCGCGTTGCCAACAGCGGCAGCGGCGACATCCGCCACAGCAACGTGCGCGGCCGGGTTGAACTGCCGCGCGGCAAGTAAGCCTCTCATCTCCTCTTACGGATACGCATCATGACGACTCGACTGCTGCTGCCTGCCCTGCTGTTGTGCCTGCCGATCGCTGCCTGCAACGCCCCTGACAGCGGCAAGGGCAAAGCGCCCGCCGACCAGAGCGCATCCGCCCCCGCGACCAGCGCGCTGGATACCGATGGCATCGGCAAGACCGTTCAGGAGGCCACCGACAAGGCCCGCAAGGAAATCACCCAGGGCAACATCTCGATCTCCAACGGGAAATCCCCGAAGGCCGAGATCAGCCCGCAGGGTGACCTGCTCATCGATGGCAAGGCGGTCGCCGTGGACGCCCGGCAGCGTGCGCTGCTGCTGGACTACCGCAAGCAGGTCGAATCGCTGGCCAGTGCCGGCATGGAGATCGGCGTGGCCGGTGCCAATCTCGGCGTGAAAGCCGCCGGTGAAGCGATCAAGGGCATGTTCTCCGGCGACACCCAGGGCATCGAAGCGCGGGTGAATGAAGAGGCCAAGAAGATCGAGGACCAGGCCCAGAAGCTGTGCGGCCTGTTGCCGGGGATGATGGCCAGGCAGCAGGCGCTGGCCGCCGCGCTGCCGGCCTTCCAGCCCTACGCGACCATGGACCAGAGCGACATCGACGACTGCGGCAAGTAAACCGGCCTCTGCCTGCGACGATGCGTCGCAGGCAGGCCCTTCCGGGGGCGGGAGGACTACAATCTCCCCTCCCGTCGCATGCGTTGCCTGCTCATGAAGAAGCTGAGTCTGTTGCTGTTCGCCCTGTTCTGCCTGGTCGCCACCGGTTGCGACCAGGAATACCGCAATCACCGCGCCGAGCGCAGCAAGCCGAAGATCACCGTCAGCGACGGCATGGTCACCGTGCGCCGCGCGCCCGCGCCGAACATCATCATCCTGCCCAACGGGCACATGAAGATCGATGAGATCGAAATCCCGCTCAACGAGGAGCAGCAGGCGATGCTGCAGGGCATGTTCGGCCAGTTGCAGGTGCTGCGCCAGAACACCCTGACCGATGCCCCGCCGGACCCGGCCAAGCGCTCGGTGAAGATCCAGGTGCCCGAGGGCATGCAGCCGATCCCGCCGGACCTGACCGCGAAAATCCCGGAATTCAAGGCGTATACCGAGACCTTCGGCAATCTGCAGGCCGACCGCCACTAGGCAGTGCCGGCCGCTGGCCGGCTCCGCACCAAAAAAACGGGCCTTTCGGCCCGTTTTTCATTTCAGCAACCGCGTGCGCTCAACCGCCCCCACCCCCACCGGCATGAATGCCACCGGCGGTCAGCGCGGCCGGATCGAGCAGCCGGCGCAGCTCGGCCTCCGACAGGCCGCTGTCTTCCTTGGCCACATCCAGCACCGGGCGCTGCTCCTTGTAGGCGCGCTTGGCGATCGCGGCAGCCTTCTCGTAGCCGATGATCGGGTTCAAGGCGGTGACCAGGATCGGGTTGCGATCCAGTGCCTCGCGGACGCGATCCTCGCGCACCTTCAGCCCGGCAATCGCGGTATCGGCGAGCAGGCGGGTGATGTTGGCGAGCAGGTTGATCCCGTCCAGCAGGTTCGCGGCGATCAACGGCAGGGTCACGTTCAACTGGAAGTTGCCGGTCTGCCCGGCCACGGTGATCGCGGTGTGGTGGCCGATCACCTGGGCGCAGACCATCACGGTGGCTTCGGGAATCACCGGGTTGACCTTGCCCGGCATGATCGAGCTGCCCGGCTGCAGCGCCGGCAGTTCGATCTCGCCCAGCCCGGCCAGCGGACCGGCATTCATCCAGCGCAGGTCGTTGGCGATCTTGATCAGCGCCACGGCCAGGGCGTTGAGCTGGCCGGACAGCTCGACCGCATCGTCCTGCGCGGCCAGGCCTTCGAACTTGTTCTCGGCGCTGTCGAACTTGATGCCGGTCTGCTGCTTGAGCTGCTTGGCCACCTGCGCGCCGAAGCGCGGGTCGGCATTGATGCCGGTGCCGATCGCCGTGCCACCCAGCGGCAGGCGACGCAGCCGCTTGAGGCTGTCCTCGATGCGATCCTGGGCCGAAGACAACTGCGCCGACCACGCGCCGAACTCCTGCTCGAAGGTCAGCGGCATCGCATCCATCAGATGGGTGCGGCCGGTCTTGACCACCTTGCGCAGCGCGCGGCCGCGCTTGTCGATGGTCTTGCGCAGATGCACCAGCGAGGGCAGCAGCTGCTCGTGCACGCCGAGCAGCGCGGAAACCCGCAGCGCGGTCGGGATCACATCGTTGGAGCTCTGCCCCTGGTTGACGTGATCGTTGGGATGCACCGCGGTCTTGCCGGCCTTGCCGGCGCGGTTGGCCAGCGTGGCGATGACCTCGTTGGCATTCATGTTCGAGGAGGTGCCCGAACCGGTCTGGTAGACGTCGATCGGGAAATGCGCATCGTGGCGGCCGTCGGCGACTTCGGCCGCAGCGGCCTCGATGGCCTTGCCGATGTTGCGCGGCAGATGGCCCAGCTCGACGTTGACGTTCGCGGCAGCGCCCTTGACCAGGCCGAGCGCGCGGATGAAACCCCGCGGCATGCGCTGGCCCGACACCGGGAAATTATCGACGGCGCGCTGGGTCTGCGCGCCCCACAACGCATCGGCGGGCACCTGCAGTTCGCCCATGCTGTCGTGTTCAATCCTGAAACCCTTGCTCATTGCTTCAACTCCGCACATCTTTCGTGGATGAAAGGGAACCTGCGGCTGGCAACGGGCCTGATTCCCTGGCTGGCGGCTCGCATCACGATACTCCCAAGCGCCGTTGAAACCCAAGGCCGCGATGGATCGGCTAGACTCGGAAGTCGTTTCCATTCAGACAGCCTGCCGCCCCCATGGGTGACGATCCTGACAGTAGTACCGGGCGTGCCGCCGCGCACGCACCGATGACCGCCCTCACCGCCCTGGTGACCGCGGGTGCCGTTCCGCCCCTGGCAGCACCGCTGCGGGGCCACGGATGATCGGCAACCTCCTGCTCCTCGTACTGGCCCTGCTGCTGGTGGTGCTCAACGGCTTCTTCGTGGCCGCCGAGTTCGCCCTGGTCAAGCTGCGCCACACCCAGGCCGTCGGCCTGGCCGAAAACAACGGCTGGCGAGGCCGCCTGCTGCTCAACGTGCACGCGCACCTGGATGCGTATCTCTCGGCCTGCCAGCTGGGCATCACCCTGTCCTCGCTGGGCCTGGGCTGGGTCGGCGAACCGGCCTTCGCGCATCTGCTGCAACCGCTGTTCGATACGCTGGGGCTGACCCCGGAAGCCTCGCGCCTGACCGCCTTCATCATCGCTTTCAGCATCATCTCGTTCCTGCACATCGTGCTCGGCGAACTGGCACCGAAATCGATGGCGATCCGCCGCCCGGAAGCGATGTCGCTGTGGACGGCCGCGCCGCTGTACCTGTTCTACTGGGCGATGTACCCGGCGATCTGGCTGCTCAACAACAGCGCCAACGCCCTGTTGCGGCTCGCGGGCTGGGGCGATGTGGAGCACACCTCGCACCGCTACTCGCGCGAGGAGCTCAAGCTCATCGTGGGCCGCCAGCAGCCCACCGGCACCGCGCCGGACCAGGACCTCACCCTGATGAGCCACGCGCTGGAACTGCCCGAGCTGGTGGCCGGCGACCTGATGCGCTCACGCGACCATATGCGGGCGTTCCGCGAGGGGATGAGCCTGGCCGACGTCATGGCCGAGTTCGCCGAGAGCCGCTACAGCCGCTACCCCTGGTTCGACCGCGACGGCGAGGAAGTGCTGGGCATCCTGCACATGAAGGACCTGCTGGTGGAAATCGCCCGCGGCAACCCGACCGATGACCTGCGCCCGCTGCTGCGCCCGGCCAACCTGATCGCGCTGGAAACCCCGGTGCCGCTGGTGCTGGAGCGGTTCCGCACCGGCACCACCCATCTCGCCCTGTGCGTGGAAGAGCACGGCCGCATCCTGGGCTACTTCACCCTGGAAGACCTGCTGGAAGTGGTGGTCGGCGATATCGAGGACGAGCACCCGCATATCGTCAAGGACGCCCCGACCCGCGGCGCGGACGGTACCCTGCTGGTGGCCGGTTCGACCTCGATCTTCCGGCTGGAGCGCCTGCTGGGGCATGACCTGAGCGCGCCGGACCACCTCAATTCGGTCGGCGGGCTGATCGTGCACCAACTCCAGCGCCTGCCCGAGGAGGGCGAGCAGCTGGAGATCGACGGGCACCTGTTCACTATCAAGCGCATGGCCGGGCACCGGATCCAGGCGGTGACGGTGCGCATGGCACAGGCCGAGGACGCCGGGGCAGCGTAGAATGACGGCCCCCGCTGCCAACGACCTGCGCCCTGCCATGTCCGAATTCGCCCTGCTCGCCCTGTCCCCGCTCGATGGCCGCTACGCCGGCAAGGTCGACGCCCTGCGCCCGATCTTCTCCGAATACGGCCTGATCAAGGCCCGCGTGAAGGTGGAAGTGGAATGGCTGCTGGCACTGGCCAACGAGCCGGGCATCGTCGAACTGGCGCCGTTCTCGGCCGCCGCCACCGCGCGCCTGCGCGCCCTGGCCGATGACTTCGCCCCGGCCCACGCCGCGCGGGTGAAGGAGATCGAGCGCACCACCAACCACGACGTCAAGGCCGTGGAGTACTTCATCAAGGAACAGCTCACCGCCGATGCGGAGCTGGGCCCGGCGCTGGAGTTCGTGCATTTCGCCTGCACCAGCGAAGACATCAACAACCTCAGCTACGGCCTCATGCTCGAGCAGGCCCGCCGCGAGGTGCTGCTGCCGTCGCTGGACAACATCGCCGACGTGCTGCGTACCCTCGCCCACGCCCAGGCTGCCCAGCCGATGCTGTCGCGCACCCACGGCCAGACCGCCTCGCCGACCACCCTGGGCAAGGAAGTCGCCAACGTCGTCGCCCGCCTGGAGCGCCAGCGCCGCCAGATCGCCGCGGTCGAGCTGACCGGCAAGATCAATGGCGCGGTGGGCAACTACAACGCCCACGTGATCGCCTACCCGGACGTGGACTGGCCGGCCTTCGCCCAGCGCTTCGTGGAAAGCCTCGGCCTGGTGTTCAACCCGTACACCACCCAGATCGAACCGCACGACAACGTCGCCGAAATCGGCGATGCCGCCCGTCGCGTCAACATCATCCTGATCGACCTGGCCCGTGACGTCTGGGGCTACATCTCGCTGGGCTACTTCAAGCAGAAGCTCAAGGAAGGCGAAGTCGGCTCCTCGACCATGCCGCACAAGGTCAACCCGATCGACTTCGAAAATGCCGAAGGCAACTTCGGCATCGCCAACGCGCTGTTCGAGCACTTCAGCGCCAAGCTGCCGATCAGCCGCTGGCAGCGCGACCTGACCGACTCCACCGTGCTGCGCGCGGTCGGCACCGCCTTCGGCCACACCCAGGTCGCCCTGGATTCGCTGGCCAAGGGCCTGGGCAAGCTGACCGTGAACCCGGAGCGCCTGGACGCCGACCTCGACGCCTCCTGGGAAGTGCTGGCCGAAGCCGTGCAGACCGTCATGCGCCGCCACGGCCTGCCCAATCCCTACGAACAGCTCAAGGCCCTCACCCGCGGCCAGGGCATCACCACCGAATCGATGCAGGCCTTCGTCGAATCCCTGGACCTGCCGGCCGACGCCAAGCAGAGCCTGCGCGCCCTGACCCCGGGCGGCTACATCGGCCTGGCTGCGGACCTGGCCAGGGCGATCTGAGGGCCCAGGCGCGGCACCGCCGCGCCCCCGAATTTCCGTCTACACGCTGCAAGGATCTCCCCCATGGCCGCACGCAAGATCAAAACTCCCGCCATCGAAGTCCAGGCCCGCCCCGGCCTGCCGCTGGGCATGCCCGCCGCCACCTTCCTGCGCGACTACTGGCAGAAGCGCCCGCTGCTCATCCGCGGCGCTTTCCCCGATTTCGAAACGCCGGTCCAGCCCGAAGACCTCGCCGGCCTGGCCTGCGAGGAAGGCGCGCTGTCGCGCCTGATCACGCACGATCGCGCCACCGATGGCTGGAGCGTGCGTACCGGCCCGTTCCAGGAAGAAGAGTTCCCGGGCATGCCCGACCACGACTGGACCCTGCTGGTCCAGGACGTGGACAAGTGGGACGCCGACGTGCGCGCCCTGATCAGCCATTTCGACTTCCTGCCGCGCTGGCGCATGGATGACGTGATGATCAGCTTCGCCGCCACCGGCGGTTCGGTCGGCGCCCACGTCGACCAGTACGACGTCTTCCTCCTGCAGGCTTACGGCCACCGCCGCTGGCAGATCGACGCCAGCGAATCCATCAAGGGCAAGCGCCCGCCGCTGGACTTCCGCGACGACGTCGAACTCAAGCTGCTGCGCCGCTTCAAGCCGACCCACGACTGGGTGCTGGCCCCGGGCGACATGCTGTACCTGCCGCCGAACGTGCCGCACAACGGCGTCGCCGAAGACCCCTGCCTGACCTTCTCCTTCGGCATGCGCGCCCCGGCCTCGGCCGAACTGATCAGCGACTACCTCGATACCCTGATCGAAGGCGCCGACGAGTCCATCCGCTATCAGGATCCGGACCTGAAGGTCCCGGAAGATCCGAACGAAATCGACGTGGTCTCGATGAACCGCGTGGTCGAGGCGCTCAATGCGATCCGCATGAACGACCCGGACAAGCTCGGTGACTGGTTCGGCCGTTTCATCACCACCTACCGCGCCGCCGGGGAAGTGATGGCGCATGGCGAACCGCTGCCGCGCGAGGAGATCGAAGCCGCCCTCGGCGCCGGCGTGGAACTGCAGCGTCACCCGTGGGCGCGCCTGGCCTGGCGCCGGGCCAAGCGGGGTGCCAGCCTGTACTGCAGCGGCCTGGATTTCGCCCTGCCGGTCAAGGACGCCCAGGTGCTGGCCGGGGCCGAGCAGGTCGGCGCGGCGCTTTACCACAAGCTCTCGGCCAAGGGCCGTGACGCCGTGCAGGCGCTGGTCGCCGGTGGCTTCTACCAGCTGGTCGATGACGCCGGGTTCGAGGACGAAGACGACTACGTCGCCGAGTACGACATCGTCGATGGCACCGACGCGGTCGACGTCGTCGATGACGAGGCCGTCGAGGCCGACGTGCACGAAGTCACCATCCATGACGACGGCATCGAAGTCGTCATCGATTTCGACGACAGCGACGAACCCGACGGCAAGGACGCGCCCCCGCGCGGCTGAGCGCCCTGCCCGCCATGACCGCCTCCGGCTTTCACGTTGACGTGGTCGACTACCCGGCGCAGCACGAAGCGCTGCACCGGGTGCGGTCCGCCGTGTTCGTCGACGAGCAGCAGGTACCCGCCGAGCTGGAGATCGACGCGCTCGACCCGCTGAGCGTGCACATCCTGGCCCGCGACGCCGGCGGCTCCCCGATCGGCGCCGGCCGGCTCACCCCGGACGGCCGGATCGGGCGCATGGCGGTGCTGGCAGCCTGGCGCGGCAAGGGCCTCGGTGAAGCCCTGCTGCTGGCCCTGGTCGACCAGGCCCGGGCCCGGGGCTGGCGGGAGGTCGCGCTGCACGCGCAGCTGCCGGCCCGTGTGTTCTACACCCGGCAGGGTTTCCTGCCCGACGGCGAGGTGTTCGAAGAGGCCGGCATCGCCCACCAGCACATGCGGCTGGCCCTGTCCGGGCCGGTCGCGATCGCACGGGCCGACGAGGCGGTGGCGATCACCACCGCGCTGGTCCACCGCGCCCGTCGCCAGCTCTGGATCCACAGCCGCCAGCTCGACCCCGGCCTGCTCGATGCGCCGCCGGTGCTCGAAGCCCTGCGCCGCTACGCCACCGCCCGCCATGACAAACAGGCGTGGCTGATCGTCCACGACAGCGCCGCCATCCGCCAGGCCGGCTCGCCCGTGCTGGGCCTGCTCCAGCGCCTGCCGAGCGTCTTCCGCGTGCGCGAGGTCAGTGACCCGATCGACCGCGCCACCGCATCGGCCTGTCTGCTCAACGATGCGGGCGACTACTACTTTCGTCTGAACGGCCACCGCTTCGATGGCGAGGCCGGGTTGTCCCGGCAGGCACGTTCGCGACCGTTGCAGGAAGGTTTGCAGCGCGTATGGGAACGTTCGCGTGATTGCAGCGAACTTCGCGCGCTGGGCCTGTAGCTCACCCCACGCTCCCGAACCTGTCTGGGAATGACACCGCGGTCCCCGCACTGGACCGTACGGTGCCCCTTCCTGTCTCGATGGGGGTACAATTTGGGGTGTTAGATACCGCCCGCGCAGGGCTATTCACTTTTCCCTGCCGGATCATCGAAGCCTTACCCCACAAGCGAATCCGACTCTCCATCGTGGACAATCAACTGAAGCAGTTTGCGCAATCTTCGCAGCTCGCCGGCGGCAACGCCTCCTATATCGAGGATCTGTACGAGCAGTACCTCGTTTCTCCGGACAGTGTCGATCCCAAATGGAAGACCTACTTCGACGGCTTCCAGGGCCGCGAAGCCGGTGATATTCCGCACTCGGCCGTCATCGCCCACATTGCCGACGCCGCCAAGAAGGCCGTCAACAGCGGCACCGCCGCCGGTGCCGGCGACGAGCGCGAGCGCAATGTCGGCCGCCTGATCACCGCTTACCGTTCGCGTGGCCACCTCGGTGCCCGCCTGGACCCGCTGAGCCTGACCGCCCCGACCAATCCGCCGGATCTGGGCCTGCCGTTCCACAGCCTGTCGGAAAGCGACCTGGGCAGTGAGTTCAGCACCGGCGGTGTCGCCGGCCAGCCGCGCATGAAACTGCGCGACCTGCTGGAGCGCCTGAAGAAGACCTACACCGGCTCGATCGGTGCGGAATTCATGCACATCTCCGAGGTCGAGCAGCGCCAGTGGCTGTACCAGCGCCTGGAAATGGCCGGTGGCAACTACAACCTGGACGCAGAGACCCAGCGCCGCACCCTGGAGCGCCTGACGGCTGCCGAGGGTCTGGAACGCTACCTGCACACCAAGTACGTCGGCCAGAAGCGCTTCTCGCTGGAAGGCGGCGATTCGCTGATCCCGATGATGGACACCATCATCCGTGACGCCGGCAAGGATGGCGTCAAGGACGTGGTGATCGGCATGGCCCACCGCGGCCGCCTGAACGTGCTGGTCAACACCCTCGGCAAGAGCCCGCGCAAGCTGTTCGACGAGTTCGAAGGCAAGTTCGAGCACGACGACCACGCCTCGGCCGGCGACGTGAAGTACCACATGGGCTTCTCGGCCGACGTCGCCACCGCCGGTGGTGCCGTCCACCTGGCACTGGCGTTCAACCCGTCGCACCTGGAAATCGCCGACCCGGTCGTGGCCGGCAGCGTCCGTTCGCGCCAGGAACGCCGTGGCGACACCGCCCGCAAGCAGGTCATGCCGATCCTGATCCACGGCGACGCGGCCTTCGCCGGTCAGGGCGTGGTGATGGAGCTGTTCCAGATGTCCCAGGCCCGCGGCTTCGCCGTCGGCGGCACGGTGCACATCGTGGTCAACAACCAGGTCGGCTTCACCACCTCCAACCCGGAAGACTCGCGTTCCACGCTGTACTGCACCGACGTGGCCAAGATGATCGCCGCGCCCGTGCTGCACGTGAACGGCGATGATCCCGAAGCGGTCGTGTTCGCTGCCAAGCTGGCCTTCGAGTTCCGCCAGAAGTTCAGCAAGGACGTGGTCATCGATCTGATGTGCTACCGCCGCTGGGGCCACAACGAGGCCGACGAACCGGCGATCACCCAGCCGCTGATGTACCAGGTGATCCGCAAGCACCAGACCACCCGCGAGCTGTACGCCGCGTCGCTGGAAGCTGCCGGCGTGATCGAAGCCGGTGGTGGCAAGGCGCTGGTCGATGCGTACCGCAACAAGCTCGATGCCGGTGAAGTCACCACCGAGCTGGCCCAGGTCGAAAAGACCCCGGCCACCAGCAAGATGTACGTCGACTGGCCCAAGCTGCTCAACGGCAAGCTCTCCGATGCCATCACCACCGCGGTGGGCATGGAGAAGGTCAAGCAGCTGGCGCAGATGATCAACACCGTGCCGGAAGGCGTGGAACTGCATTCGCGCGTGGCCAAGGTGTACGACGACCGCCGCAAGATGGCCGCCGGTGAGATCCCGGGCGACTGGGGCTTTGCCGAGAACCTGGCCTACGCCACGATCCTCGACGAAGGCAACAATCTGCGCCTGGTCGGCCAGGACGTGGGCCGCGGTACGTTCACCCACCGCCACGCGATCCTGCACGACCAGAAGACCGACAACTACTACCTGCCGCTGCGTCAGCTGGTCGAGTCGCCGGAACAGGCCACCATCATCGATTCGCTGCTCAGCGAAGAAGCGGTGATGGCCTATGAGTACGGCTTCTCCACCACCGATCCGAACACCCTGTGCATCTGGGAAGGCCAGTTCGGCGATTTCGCCAACGGCGCCCAGGTCGTGATCGATCAGTTCATCGCTGCCGGCGAAGCCAAGTGGGGCCGCATCACCGGCCTGACCCTGCTGCTGCCGCATGGTTACGAAGGCCAGGGCCCGGAGCACAGCTCCGCGCGTCTGGAGCGTTTCCTGCAGCTGTGCGCGCTGGAGAACATGCTGGTCTGCGTGCCGTCGACCCCGGCGCAGGCGTACCACATGCTGCGTCGCCAGATGCGCATGACCACCCGCAAGCCGCTGATCGTGATGTCGCCCAAGTCGCTGCTGCGCCACAAGCTGGCCGTGTCGACCCTGGACGAACTGGCCAACGGCGAGTTCCAGCACCTGATCGGCGATGCCAAGGCAGACGCCAAGAAGGTCAAGCGCGTGGTGCTGTGTTCGGGCAAGGTCTACTACGACCTGCTGGAAGACCAGACCAAGCGTGGCCAGGACGATGTCGCCATCATCCGCGTGGAACAGCTGTATCCGTTCCCGCGCGTGGCGCTGGCTGCCGAGCTGAAGAAGTACGGCAAGGCGGCCGATGTGGTGTGGTGTCAGGAAGAACCGCAGAACCAGGGTGCCTGGTACCAGATCCGCCACCACCTGCAGGCCTGCCTGGCCGATGGCCAGAGCATCCATTACGCAGGTCGCGCCCGTTCGGCATCGCCGGCCGCTGGACACATGGCTGACCACATCATCGAACAGCAGAAGCTGATCGCCGATGCCCTGGTCAACCCGTTCAACGACTCGGTCGCTGAATAACTCTCCCCCTCATTCTAGAAAAGACAAACCAGGAAGCTCCCGCATGGCCACCGAAGTCAAAGCCCCGGTACTGCCCGAATCCGTCGCCGACGGCACCATCGCCACCTGGCACAAGAAGGTCGGCGATGCCGTCAAGCGCGATGAAAACCTGCTTGATCTGGAAACCGACAAGGTCGTCCTGGAAGTGCCGTCGCCGGTCGATGGCGTGCTGAAGGAGATCAAGTTCGAGGTGGGCGCCACCGTGACCTCCAGCCAGATCGTGGCCATCATCGAAGAAGGCGCCGTGGCCGATGCTCCGGCGCCGGCTGCTGAAGAGAAGAAGGCCGAGGCCGCCCCGGCCAAGGCCGCCGCTCCGGCTGCTGCCGCAGCGCCGGCCCCGGCTGCCAAGTCCGGCGCCGACTCCCTGCCCCCCGGCGCGCGCTTCACCGCGATCACCGAAGGCGTGAACCCGGCCGACGTGGACGGCACCGGCCGTCGCGGCGCGGTGACCAAGGAAGACATCGTCAACTTCGCCCGCAACGGTGGCGCCGGCAAGTCCGGTGGCGCACGTCCGGAAGAACGCGTGCCGATGACCCGCATCCGCAAGCGCATCGCCGAGCGCCTGATGCAGTCCAAGAACGGCACCGCGATGCTGACCACCTTCAACGAGGTCGACCTGTCCAAGGTCTCGGCCGCGCGCAAGGATCTGCAGGACGAGTTCGTCAAGGCCCACGGCATCAAGCTGGGCTTCATGAGCTTCTTCGTGAAGGCCGCCGCCAATGCGCTGCAGCGCTTCCCGCTGGTCAATGCCTCGATCGATGGTGACGACATCATCTATCACGGCTACTCGGACATCTCGATCGCCGTGTCGACCGAGAAGGGTCTGGTGACCCCGGTGCTGCGCAACGTCGAGCGCATGTCGTTCGCCGACATCGAAAAGACCATCGCCGACTACGCCAAGAAGGCCCGTGACGGCAAGCTGAGCCTGGAAGAACTCCAGGGCGGCACCTTCACCGTGACCAACGGCGGCACCTTCGGCTCGCTGCTCTCGACCCCGATCATCAACCCGCCGCAGAGCGCCATCCTGGGCATGCACGCCATCAAGGAACGTCCGATCGCCCAGAACGGCCAGGTCGTGATCGCGCCGATGATGTACCTGGCGCTGTCCTACGATCACCGCATCATCGACGGCAAGGATTCGGTCCAGTTCCTGGTGGACATCAAGAACCAGCTGGAAAACCCGGGCCGCATGCTGTTCGGCCTGTAAGACCTCCCACCCCTCCGCGCCTGCGCGGAGGGGTTCTGGTAAAGAAACAAGGAACTATCAATGGCTGAACAATTCGACGTCGTCGTCATCGGTGCCGGTCCGGCCGGCTACCATGCCGCCATCCGCGCCGCGCAGCTGGGTCTGAAGACCGCCTGCATCGACGCTGCGCTGGGCAAGGACGGCAAGCCGGCCCTGGGCGGCACCTGCCTGCGCGTGGGCTGCATCCCGTCCAAGGCGCTGCTGGATTCCTCGCGCCAGTTCTGGAACATGGGCCACATCTTTGGCGACCACGGCATCAGCTTCAAGGACGCCAAGATGGACGTCGAGGCGATGGTTGGCCGCAAGGACAAGATCGTCAAGCAGTTCACCGGCGGCATCGCCATGCTGTTCAAGGCGAACAAGGTCACCGCGTACTACGGTTTCGGTGAACTGCAGCCGGGCAACATCGTCAAGGTGAAGCAGCACGACGGCTCGGAAGTCGAGCTGAAGGGCACCAACGTCATCATCGCCGCCGGTTCGGATTCGATCGAACTGCCGTTCGCCAAGTTCGACGGCGAGACCATCGTCGACAACGTCGGCGGCCTGGACTTCACCGAAGTCCCCGCCCGCCTGGCCGTGATCGGTGCCGGCGTGATCGGCCTGGAGCTGGGCAGCGTCTGGAAGCGCCTGGGTTCGGAAGTGACCATTCTGGAAGCGCTGCCGGACTTCCTGGCCGCGGCCGATGCCGAAGTGGCCAAGACCGCCTTGAAGGAATTCAAGAAGCAGGGCCTGGACATCCGCCTGGGCGCCAAGGTCTCCAAGGCCGAGGTGACCGGCAAGGGCAAGAAGAAGGAAGTCGCCCTGACCTACACCGATGGTGAAGGCGAGAAGAGCCTGATCGTGGACAAGCTGCTGGTGGCCGTCGGCCGTCGCGCCGCCACCAAGGGCCTGCTGGCCGAAGGCACCGGCGTCAAGATCAACGAGCGTGGCCAGATCGAAGTGGACGCGCACTGCCACACCGGCGTCAATGGCGTCTGGGCGGTCGGTGACTGCGTGCGCGGCCCGATGCTGGCACACAAGGGCTTCGAGGAAGGCATCGCCGTGGCCGAGCTGATCGCGGGCCTGCCGGGCCACGTCAACTTCGACACCATCCCGTGGGTGATCTACACCGAGCCGGAGCTGGCCTGGGTCGGCAAGACCGAGCAGCAGCTCAAGGACGAAGGCATCCCGTACAAGGCGGGCAGCTTCCCGTTCGCCGCCAACGGCCGTGCCGTGGCGATGATCGAGCCGACCGGCTTCGTGAAGGTCCTGGCACATGCCGAGACCGACCGCATCCTGGGCATGCACCTGGTCGGCGCGAACGTCTCCGAGCTGGTGCACGAAGGCGTGCTGACCATGGAGTTCAGCGGTTCGGCCGACGACCTGGCGCGCATCTGCCACGCCCACCCGTCGCTGTCCGAAGTGGTGCATGACGCCGCGATGGCCGTGAGCAAGCGCGCGATCCACAAGGCCAACTGAGCCCTGTTGGTGGTGTAACGAAAAACCCCGCCTCGGCGGGGTTTTTTGTGGGCGGTCGGTGAGGTAGACCGCTGCCGCCGGGTCGTGCCGGCCGCTGGCCGGCTCCGCGCCATGGGTAGTGCCGGCCGCTGGCCGGCTCCACGTGATCCGGATAGAAAGAGCAGCCGGCCAGCGGCCGGCACTACCCGATCCCGGGGTACTCAGGCCGTCGCGACGCGCCCGCCGCCCAGCACTCGCGCCGGCAACATGAACAGCGCACGCAGGAAGGCAAACAGTGCCGAAAAGGTGATGCCCACCAGGCGGAACGGCAGGCTGATCAGCCACACGAACGGCCACGCCACCAGGGCCAGGATCGCCAGCGGCCAGCACAGCACGAACAGCAGGCACCACACGCCCAGGGCGAACAGGGTCTTCATCGTCGGTCTCCACCGGCACCGGGCGGCAATGCCCGCAGCGTCACGTTGCCGTTGCACAGTCCGCGCGGCAAGCGGGATGCGACGAACGCCGACCTCGGCCGACGAAAGCAGGAATACGCCGATGAGCGCCGACGGGTGTACCGACCAACGGTCGGCACCTACCCCGTTACGGCGCCCGGGCCGAGTGCCGGTAGCACACGACCGTTGGTCGTGTGCCCGAGATCATTCGAACGAGCCCACCGAATCGTGCGACAGGTTGTCGAACCGGGTGTACTCGCCGAAGAACTTGAGCTTGCACGAGCCGGTCGGGCCGCCTCGGTGCTTGCCGATGATGATCTCGGCCAGGCCCTTGTCCGGCGACGTTTCCTTGTTGTAGTAGTCGTCGCGGTAGATGAACACGATCATGTCCGCATCCTGCTCGATAGCGCCGGATTCGCGAAGATCGGCCATCACCGGGCGCTTGTCGGTACGCGTTTCCAGCGAGCGGTTGAGCTGGGAAAGCGCGATCACCGGCACGTTCAGCTCCTTCGCCAGACCCTTCAACGAACGCGAGATCTCCGAGATTTCCGTCGCGCGGTTTTCGCTGTTGCCCGGCACGCTCATCAGCTGCAGGTAATCGATCACGATCAGGCCCAGGTCGTGCTCGCGCTTGAGGCGGCGGCACTTGGAACGCAGGATCTCCGGCGACACGCCCGGCGTATCGTCGATGAAGATCTTGGTTTCCTTCAGCATCCGGATCGCACCGGTCACCCGGCTCCAGTCTTCATCTTCCAGCTGGCCGGTACGCAGGCGCTGGGCGTTGATGCGGCCGTTGGAGGAAATCAGGCGCATCGCCAACTGCGAGGCCGACATTTCCATCGAGAACACCGCCACGCCCTTCTTGGACTTGATCGCGGCGTACTCGGCGATGTTCAGCGCCAGCGTGGTCTTGCCCATTGCCGGGCGCGCGGCCAGGATGATCAGATCGGTCGGCTGCAGGCCGGCGGTCATCGCATCGAAATCGGTGTAGCCGGTCGGCAGGCCGGTGATGTTGCCGCCGTTCTCGAAGCGGTTGCGCAGCTCTTCGAAGGCGTCTTTCAGCGCGCCGGGCATCGCCACGAAATCGGTGCGGCCACGCGCGCCCTGCTCGGCGATCGCGAATACGGATTTTTCCGCTGCCGAGAGCAGCTCGCTGCTCTCGCGGCCTTCGGGCTGGAAGCCGTCGTTGACGATGTCCGTACCGACCTGGATCAGCTGCCGCAGCACCGCCTTGTCACGCACGATCTCCGCGTAGGCACTGATGTTCGCGGCCGACGGCGTGGTGCTGGCCAGTTCGATCAGGTACGCGCCGTCACCGACCAGCTCCATCTTGCCCTGCGATTCGAACCACTCGCCCAGGGTCACCGCATCGAACGGACGGTCGCGCTCGGACAACTCGCGGATCGCGCGGTAGATCATCTGGTGATCGCGGCGGTAGAAGTCGGTTTCGGTCAGCTGGTCGTTGACCCGGTCATAGCTCTCCGGGGCCAGCATCAGCCCGCCCAGCACCGCCTGTTCGGCCTCGATCGAATGCGGCGGCACGCGCAGGGCGTCGATGCGGATCTCATCGCGATCAAAGCGGTCACCGCGGTCTTTGCGGTCGGAACGGAAGCCAGAACGGGCGGACATGGGGGGCGTACTTCCTGCAATGTGAGGCGTGGGACATGGTAGGCACGCGGGGAGCCCCGCAGCCATGCACAAACCTGTGGATAAACAGTGGATGAGCTGGGGATACCGGCGCCTGCCGGTACGATCGGCCGGGGCCGTCGCATCGCGTGCGACGGACGCCCTTGCGACGTCCGTCCACGCCATTATCGCAGAAGCCTGACCCGCTCGCGGTGGATCAGTGCGTGCCGCCGTGGGTGCCGACCCAGGCAATGAATGTGTCCACGAAGCCCTGCAGGAAGTCCTTGGTGCCCTCGTTGCTGATCGTGCCGTTTTCGTCGATCAGCCCTTCCTTGAAGTGCAGGAAGGCCTCGGGCTGGCCCAGCACCGGCATGTCCAGGTAGGCCAGGATGTTGCGCAGGTGCTGCTGGGCCAGCGCGGTGCCGATCACGCCGATCGAGGCGCCGATCACCGCTGCCGGCTTCCCGGCGAAGGCACTGTCGCCATAAGGGCGCGAGCCGAGGTCGATGGCGTTCTTGAGCACGCCCGGGACCGAGCGGTTGTATTCGGGGGTGACGAACAGCACCGCATCCGCGTCGCGGATCTGCTGCTTCAGGCGGACACCCTCGCTGGGGTAGTCCTTGTCGAAATCCTGGTTGTACAGCGGCAGGTCGCCGATCTCCACGTAGGAGAACACCGCCTTGCCAGCCGCGAGTTTCTCCAGCGCACGGGCCAGCACCTTGTTGTGGGAGCCCTTTCGCAGGCTTCCGACCAGTACGGCGATCTTGTATTCGGCCATCACGTCATCTCCGTTCGGGGAAAAGGACCAGCCTAGGCGGGCTTACCTTCGGCAACGGTGAAGGCGGCGTCAGCCACGCATGGTGTGGCTCTACAGCCGACACCACATCCGGTAGAGCCACCCCCATGGGTGGCTGCCTCCCGCCCAGACCTGACTGCACAGGCGGCGCTATGCGCGTGTCACGTCGGCGCGTGCGTTGCGCCAATGCGCCTGCCAGGCCTGGAACATCAGCACGTTCCACAGATGGGTGTGCCATTTGCGCTCGCCCTGCTTGAACTGCTGCCACAGCGGGGCGACCGCCTCGACGTTGAACACGCCCTCCTCGGCCAGCCGCGCCGGATCCAGCAGTTCATCGGCCCAGCCGCGCAGGTCGCCCTTCAGCCACGCGCTGACCGGGGCCCCGAAGCCGCGCTTGGGACGGTGCACCATGTCCTGCGGCACGTAGCGGCCGAGTACGCGCTTGAGCAGATACTTGCTGACCCCGTCGCGCTGTTTCATCGCCATCGGCAGCGACCAGGCGAACTCGGCCACGCGCCAATCCAGCAGCGGCGCACGCGCCTCCAGGCTGACCGCCATGCTGGTGCGGTCCACCTTGCACAGCAGGTCGTCGGGCAGATAGGTACTGAAATCGGCCAGCATCATCGCGTCCGCCGGCGAGCCGGCGCCGTGCAGCGGATCGGCCAGGTCGTAGAAGCTGCCGGCCGCCTGCGCGCCACGCACGGCGGCAACCGGGTCGCGCCAACGCGAAATGCGGTTGCGGTAGACATCACCAATGCCACGCGCGCCGGACTCGGCCAGCAGCGCAGCCAGGCCGCCGGTGCGCGAGGCCTCGCCCTGCGTGTGCGCATGGCGGGCCATCCAGCGCCGCAGCGGCGCCGGCACCTTGCCGAGCAGGCGCCAGTTGCGCATCGCCCGCTGGTAACGGGTATAGCCGAAGAACAGTTCATCGCCGCCGTCGCCCGACAGCGCCACCGTCACGCCCTGCCGCGCCAGCTTGGCGACCAGCGCCGTGGGCACCTGCGAGGCATCGGCGAAGGGTTCGTCGAACATCGCCGGCAGGCTGGGCACCACCGCGAGCGCGTCGGCACCGCTGACATACAGCTCGGTGTGATCGCAGCCCAGGTGCTGGGCCAGCGACTTGGCCAGCGGCGCCTCGTCATGGTCCGAGCCGGTGAAGCCGATGCTGAAGCTGTGCACCGGCTGGCTCGACTGCGCCTGCATCAAGGCGGCCACCACCGAGGAATCGGTGCCGCCGGAGAGGAACACGCCGACTGGCACGTCGGCCACCATGCGCAGCGCGACCGCGTCGCGAAGGACGGCATCCAGGCGCTCTTCAGCCTCGGCATCGTTGCCCGTGAAGGGTGCGGCGAGCGCCTGCTGCATGCGCTCGCGTGCATTCCAGAACGGCTGCTGCAACTGGTCCGGGCGATGCGCGGCGGCGCCGGCGGCGACCGCCTCGGCATCCAGCCGCAGCACGCGGCCGGGCATCAGCTTGAAGCAGCGCTCGTGGATGCAGTGCGGCGCGGGGATGTAGTCCAGCCGCAGCAACAGGGTCAGCGCATCGCGGTCGACCTCGTTGTCGAAGGCCGGGTGCTGCCACAGCGCCTTGAGCTCGGAGCCGAACACCAGTGTTTCACCGGCCCAGCCGTAGTACAGCGGTTTCTTGCCGACGCGGTCGCGGGCCAGCCACAGGCAGCGCTCGGCGCGGTCCCACAGGGCGATGGCGAACATGCCGTTGCTGCGCTGCAGGGTCTCGTCGAAGCCCCACTCGGTAATCGCGGCGAGCAGCACTTCGGTATCCGAATGGCCGCGGAAGCCATGCCCCAGGGCGTCCAGCTCGGCGCGCAGTTCGGCGAAGTTGTAGACCTCGCCGTTATAGGCCAACACGTACCGGCCATCGGCCGAGGTCATCGGCTGATGGCCCAGCGGCGACAGGTCCAGGATGCTCAGCCGGCGATGCGCCAGCGCGATGCCGGCCGAGGCATCGGCCCACACCCCGCTGTCATCCGGGCCGCGGTGCTCCAATGCGTCGCCCATGCGCCGCGCCTGTTCTTCCAGTGCTGCCTGCTCTCTTGCCGGAGCGGGCAGCAGCATGCCTGCCAATCCACACATGTATCAAGGGTCCTGCGCCAGCGCGAGGGCGGCGTTCAATACCGCATTGTCGCTTGGAAGCACGCACAATGCTGCCCCCGCCAGCGGCGTGTAGGTATCGGCGCCGCATACCCGCCGGATCGGCAGGTGCCCCAGCCCCGCCTCGACCAGCGCGGTGATCACGCCCTCGCCCACCCCGGCGCTGTGCCGGCCCTCATCGACCACCAGCACGCGCTGGGCATCGGCGGCCTGCGCGGCGATGAAACCCGCATTGAGCGGCACCAGCCAGCGCAGGTCGACCACCCGCACCTGCCAGCCCAGCTGCTGCTCGATCGCCCGTGCCGCGCGCAGGCTCATCGGCACGCCGTTGCCATAGGTGAAGATGACCAGGTCACTGGCCTCCGGCGCGTAGACCCGGCCCTCGCCGAGCACCAGTGCCTGGTCGGCGGCCGGATACGGGAACAGCCACTGGCCATCGCCGGGCGCGTGCAGGTCCTTGGTCATGTACAACGCGATCGGCTCGAGGAACACCGCGACGCGGCCATCGACGGTCGCCAGCGCCGCCAACGTTCGCAGCATCATCGCCGCATCGTCGCCGCGCGAAGGACAGCCGACCACCAGCCCGGGAATATCGCGCAGCGCGGCGATCGAGTTGTCGTTGTGGAAATGCCCGCCGAAGCCCTTCTGGTACCCCAGCCCGGCGATCCGCACCAGCATCGGGTTGCGGTACTGGTCGTTGGAGAAGAACTGCAGCGAGCAGGCCTCGCCCCGCAGCTGGTCCGCCGCATTGTGCAGATACGCCAGGTACTGGATCTCGGGGATCGGCAGCATGCCCAGGTTGGCCAGACCCTGCGCCATCCCCAGGATCATGGTTTCATCGAGCAGGGTATTGAACACACGGCGCGGCCCGAAGGCCTTGAGCAGGCCCTTGCTGACCGTATACACCCCGCCCTTCTGCGCGACGTCCTCGCCGAACAGCAGCATGGACGGGTACTTGGCCATCAGATCGTGCAGTGCCTGGTTGATCTGTATCGCCAGATGGCGCGGCGGCTGTGTTTCCGGCAACTGCGCCGGACCGCCAAATGCAGCGGCGCGCGCCTCATCGCCGGCCATTCGCGTGGCTTCGGCATGCACCGCCGCCGGCGAATACGGCGCCAATGGCGCGATGACCTCGGCCAGCGCCGACAACTTCGGGCGTCGATCCGCTTCGGCGGCGGCGGCGAAACAGCGCACGCGCACGCGCTCGTACAGATCGAGCACCTGCCCGGCCGTCATCCAGCCGGACGCCATCGCGATCGCCGCCGAGCGCAGCAGCGGATCGCTGGCCTCGGCCGCGCACAGCTCCGGCAACGGCCGCCACTCGATTTCGAAATCCGTACCGGCATGGCCCATCAAACGCGTGGTACGCAGGTGCAGGAAGGTCGGGCGCCGCGTCTGCCGGCAATGTGCCAGCGCGCGCTCCACCTGCGCATGCCCCTCGACCAGGTCCAGACCGTCAGCGAAGAAGTAATCCAGGCCCGGGCGGTGCGCGAAGCTCTGCGCGATCCAGCCATCCGGTGTCTTGACCGAAATGCCGATGCCGTTGTCCTCGCAGACGAACAGGATCGGCGCGGGAAGGCGCTGGTAGGCGGCCCACGACGCCGTGTTGAACGCGGTCTGCGCGGTGGCGTGGTTGGCCGAGGCATCGCCGAAGGAGCAGATCACCACGCTGTCGTCGGGAATCGGCAGTGTGTGGCCGATGCGCCGCCCGCTTTCGATGGCCAGCGCGGTGCCCAGCGCCTTGGGCAGGTGCGACGCGATCGTCGAGGTCTGCGGCAGCACCCACAGCGGCTTGCTGCCCCACACCTTGTGGCGCCCACCGCTGGCCGGATCGTCCCGACTGGCCGCGAACGAGAGCGCCGCATCCATCACCGGGTCCATGCCCGGCAGCTTGCGGAAGCGCTCGGCCATGAAGCCGCCGGAACGGTAGTGCAGGAACGCCGGATCGGTGTGCCGGGCCAGGCGCGCCACCAGCGCATTGCCCTCGTGGCCGGACGAACCGATCGTATAGAAGACCTTGTTCTGCACGCGCAGCACGCGCGCCATCAGGTCCAGATGGCGGCTGATCAGCTGCGACTCGAACAGGTCGGCAAAGCCCTGCGCATCCAGCGTGCTGCCGGGCAGGATGGGGCTGCCGGGTGCTGGCGTCGGCGCAGGATCGCCGCGCCATTGCTGAACGAAATCGATGAAATTGGCATCGCAGATCTCGGCCCGGTTGAGGCCTTTCATGCGTGCGGGAATCGGATCGGGAACCACGGCAAACATGCATCACCCTCCGTGACGTGTTGCGGGTGTGGACAACCGGATGGACCTCAGATGGACTGCGCGAACAGGACCTGCACCTCCGGCAGCGGCGTGGGCATGGGCACGAACCGCGGCTGCCCGCGCACGCGCTGCAGCCAGCCCTGGACCGCCGGGTACGGCGACAGCGCGACGCCGCCGTCCGCCGCGACATCGGTGTAGGCGAACAACGCGATATCGGCGATACCGTAGGCCCGTCCACTGAACCAAGGCGACGTGGCCAGGTGCTCCTCCATCACCGCCAGGGCCTGCGCCGAGCGCTCGCGCAGGCGCGGCAGCTCGTTGCGGCGCGGCGAGTCCACGGGCGTCCAGCCGCTGATGAAACGTGCGACCGCCAGGCAGGGCTCGTGGCTGTACTGCTCGAAGAACATCCAGCGCAGCGTCTGCGCGCGCTCCCAGCCATCGGTGGACAGATATGGCGTGCCCTCCGCCAGCCAGAACAGGATCGCGTTGGATTCGGGCAGCACGCGCCCGTCGTCGCGCTGCACCAGTGGCACCTTGGCGTTGGGATTCATCGCCAGGAAATCCGGCGTATGGGTCTGGCCGTGCGCGCTGTCGACTTCGACCCAGTGGTAGCGCGTGCCCAGCTGCTCCAGCAGCATCCGCACCTTGTGGCAGTTGCCCGACACGGACATGCCGTACACCGTCAATGGAGCCCGCAACGACGTCATCGCACCCTCTTGGCCATGCATCGCGGGCGGCCTGCCCGCGATGCCGAGTCTGGCCTCACCGCATCGCCTTTGCCAAGCGCGGGTGCAGCATCACCGCTGCGTGGCGCGTCGCTGCTGCCATTGCTGGCGCGACTGGCCCCAGATCTCGATCGGCTTGCCGGCATGTGGCGGCGGCAGCTCGCCCATCCGCAGCAGCGAACTGCCCAGCTTGCGCGCGACCACCTTGGAATTCTCGTTCGCGGCATCGATGGTGTGGATGACCTCTTCCCAGCCGAGTGTGTCGAACGCCCAGTCCATGCTGGCCACCGCCGCTTCGGGCGCATAGCCCCTGCCCCAGCTCTCGCGGCGGATGCTCCAGCCGACCTCGGTGCCCGGCCAGTCCAGCGGCTGCCAGGGGCCCATGCGGCCGACCCAGTCGCCACTGCTTTTTTCGATCACCGAAAACATCGAAAACCCATACAGGTGCCAACTGCCGACCAGGCAGCTGAAGCTGCGCCAGGCCTGCGACGGTGCCTGCACGCCGCCGAGGTGCTGCATCACCTCCGGATCCGAACAGAAGCGCAGGAAGGCATCGAAATCCTCGGCGCGCGGTGGGCGCAGGATCAGACGGTCGGTCTCCAGCCGGAGGTCGAAAATGCTCATGGCGTCCTCTGTGAGTGCGGGTATACGCAGATGATCCCAGAACACCGATCGGCGCGCTGTGCCGCTGCCCCCCAAAACGCAGCACGCCGGCAGATGCCGGCGTGCGGGTGATGCATTCGAGCTGCAGGCACTTACTGCCTGTTCGCATCCAGTGCGGCGGTCTGGGTGACCAGCTGGCCGTCGATCACCGGCAGGCGATCGCTGCTCGGCTTGTTGTCCATCTTCACGGTCTTCTCGGCGCCGTCGTAGCGGTAGGTCACGTTGTAACCGGTCACCGCATTGGTGGTGCCCATCGGGATGCGGTTGCCCGGCTTGCTGGCCATGCGCATGGTGCCGGTGGTGCCGTCTTCATTGCGGTAGGTCACGTTGTAGCCGGTGACGCGGGTCGACTCGGAGGTCGCGGTTTCGGTATGGCACTGGCGCTCGGTACGGTTGACCACGCGGCCACCGACGTGGCGCTTGTCGACCTGGTTGCCGATCATGCCGCCGGCGACGGCACCCGCGGCCGTGGCAGCCTTGCGGCCGTTGCCACCGCCGACCTGGTTGCCCAGCAGGCCGCCGATCACGGCACCGGCGACGGTACCGCCGACATTGCCGTCGCGCTCCGGCAGACGTTCCTGGACCACCACGTCCTGGCAGACTTCATGCGGCGTCTGCGTGCTGGACGTCTCGCGCACCGGCTCGGTGCCGATCACGGTGGCGTAGGCCTTTTCTTTCTTGGTCAGCGGGTCGACCTTGACGATGTCGGCGTACTCGAGCTTGCCAGCCTTGTCTTCGATGGCCAGCTGATCAGTACGCGCGCCATCGTCGGCAAGCGGCGTGGTGTCCAGAGTGGGCCGGGTCTGAGCAGCGGTCACCGCATCGGGCGAGGAACTGCCGCCCTTCATGAAGGCAGCGGTGGCGATCCCGCCGACCAGCAGCGCACCCGCAGCGACCAACGCAGTAGTAGTTGTACTTTTCATAACCGGCTCCTTGCGGACGATCCGCAACGTTCTTGAGTGAATTCCAGCACGGCCACCCTGAACGGAATCTCCACGGATCGTGAACATCCGGTCGCCCATTCAGGTTCGGTGAGCCTTGGGCTCGTGATAGCGTTTACAGCATCTGCCCAGGAGTGCCTCATGTCCAATCCCATACTGTTGCCGGTGCTGGAATGGGCGCGTCGGCTGCGCTACCCCACCCTGTTCAAGATCACCGCCGCCCTGTTCGCGGTGACCCTGGTGATTCCGGACCCGCTGCCGTTCGTGGACGAAATCCTGTTCGGCCTGGGCACGCTGCTGCTGGCCAACTGGAAACGACGTGGCGACAGAACGCCGCCGCCGCTGCCGGCCAAGCGCCGCGCGTGAGGTTGATCGACAGCCACTGCCACCTGGATGCGGGCGAGTTCGATGCGGATCGCCCTGAAGTGATCGCGCGCGCCCGCGAGGCCGGAGTGCGGGCGCAGGTGGTGCCGGCGGTCACTGCCGCCAGTTGGCCCGGCCTGCGCGACGCCTGCCGGCTGGCCGACGGGCTGCACCCCGCCTACGGGCTGCACCCCATGTTCCTGGACCAGCATCGCCCCGAACACCTGGAGGAACTGCGTGCGTGGCTCGAACGCGAGCGCCCCTGCGCGGTTGGGGAGTGCGGGCTGGACTTCTTCGTGGAGGGTCTGGATGCGGACGCCCAGCTGCACTACCTCCTGGGCCAGCTGCGGCTGGCACGCGAATTCGAGCTGCCGGTGATCGTGCATGCGCGCCGTGCGGTGGATGCGGTGATCGCGGCGATCAAGCAGATCGGTGGGCTGCGCGGCGTGGTCCACAGCTTCTCCGGCAGCCCCGAGCAGGCGCGGCAGCTGCACCAGCTGGGCTTCCTGATCGGGCTGGGCGGCCCGTTGACCTATGACCGCGCCCAGCGCCTGCACCGCCTGGTGGCCAGCATGCCGCTGGAGCAGCTGCTGCTGGAAACCGACGCGCCGGACCAGCCGGATGCGGGCATCCGCGGCCAGCGCAATGAGCCGGCGCGGTTGCCGGTGATCCTGGCGGCGGTGGCGCGCCTGCGCGGGGAACCGGCCGAGGCGATTGCCGCGCAGACCACGGCCAATGCGCGCACCCTATTCGGGCTTCACGGTTTCTCCTGAAGCGCGCAACGGGTGGAGCGGCCCCGGGCGCATGCCAAACCAGCACAGGACGCTCGCCAGCAGTAGCGCTCCCGCCCCCATGCCGATCGACATGTGCATGCCATGCATGAACGCATCCGGCGCACCATCGCCGATCAGGCTGCCAAACAGGGCAACGCCCAGCATGCCGCCGACCTGTCGTGCACAGTTCAGTACGCTGGAGGCAATGCCCGCCCGCGACCGGTCGACCGATGCAAGCGTCGCGTTGGTCATGGTCGGCACCACCAAGGCGACCCCGCTTGCCGCCATCAGCATCGGTACGATCAACAGCGCGTACTGGCCCCCGATGCTCACCCGCATCAGCAACAGGTAACCCGATCCCGCCAGCGCAAGGCCCATGAACATCAGCAACCTGGGACCGAGACGCGTAATCAGGCGCCCCGCCACCACATTGAGTGCGACCAGAACGAGGGTCATCGGCAGAAAGGCCAGCCCGGTCTGTTGCGGCGACAGATGCTGCTGCATCTGAAAAAACAGACTGAACACGAAGATCAGTCCGTAATAGGCGAAATTCACCGCGACGCCTGCCAACGAGACGATGGAGAAGGTGTGATTCCGAAACAGATTCAATGGCAGCATGGGTGAGGTGCTGCGCGCTTCAATCCAGAGGAAGGCCGCGAGGGACATGAGCGCCAACAGCGTCCCTCCGCGCACCACGCCATGCTGCCAACCCAGCTGGCCTGCCTCGATCAAGGTCATGGTGGTCGCTGCCAGCGCGACCATGGCAGCCACCTGCCCACGCCAGTCGAGGCCACGCCGATGTCCGCCGCCGGACGGCGCCGCATGCCGGAGCGTCAGGCAGATCGCGATCAAACCCATCGGAAGATTGATCAGAAACACGCTGCGCCAGCCTGCATGCGATACCAGCACTCCGCCCAGCACGGGACCGGCAGCCAGAGCCGCTCCCCCGAGAGCGCCCCACCACCCGACGGCACGGCTACGCGCCTGGCTGTCCGGAAATGCCTGCTGCACCATGACCAGCGAGTTGGGTACCAGCAGCGCCGCGCCCATGCCCTGGATCAGCCTGGCCCCGACCATCACGGGCAGGCTGCCCGCAAGCCCGCAGGCAGCCGACGCCAGAGTGAACACCACCAAGCCCGAGAGATAGAGTCGGCGCGCGCCGAAGCGGTCGCCCAGCGCCCCGCTGGTAAGCAGCAGTGCGGCGAATGCCAGGGTGTAGGCATTGACCACCCACTGCAAGCCGGCCACATCGGTTGAAAATTCATGCTGCAGGGCATCCAGTGCGACGTTGACCACACTGATGTCCAGCAGCACCACCACGAAGCCGAGCGCGGCGGCCCAGAGCGTACCGCGCGCGGAAGCAGGAAAAGCTGCCATTTGGGGTCCCACAAGCAGAAGAGACCGTCCATGCTAGGCTTGGCGGGCACCCTCGAAAATTCCCCGAAATCACACTCCATACCTGCGAAAACGCACCGATGTTCGACTGGGAGAATCTCCGTCATTTCCTGGCGGTTGCGCGCGACGGCACCTTGTCAGGCGCGGCTCGGGCGCTGCATGTCGACCATGCAACCGTCAGCCGTCGTGTTGCGGCCCTGGAGGTCGAACTGCAGGTTGCGCTGGTCGAGCGCTTGCCGCGCTCCGTCCGGCTTACCGCGATGGGCGTCCAGATTTACGAGCACGCCAAGGCCATGGACGCCTCGGCATTTGCTGTCGCGCGCGTGAGCCGGGCCAGCCAGGATGCTGTCAATGCCAGGGTGACCCTTAGTGCACCACCAGTGCTGGTGGCGCACCTGTTGGCGGAACGGGTTGCCGACTTCCGGGCAGCGCAGCCCGGCATTCAACTTTCCGTGTCGGCGCAGGCCCAGCAGGTATCACTCGCCCGCCGCGAGGCGGATGTGGCTCTGCGGCTCGTCCGCCCCAAGGAAGCCAGCAGCGTTGTGCGCAGAATCGGACGAATGCCGTTCGCGCTCTATGCCAGCCACGAGTACGTCGCCACCCGTCGGCCCGAAGACTGGGCCTTCATTGCCTATGACACGCAGTTTGCTGACATGCCCCAGCAGCAGTGGCTGCTGCAGATCGCGGGAAGCCGTACCGTGGCGTGCGAACTGAGCGACATCAGCAGTCATCGGGCAGCCGCGCTGGCCGGAGCGGGCGTGGCCGCGTTGCCGCGCTTTCTGGGTGATGCCGCGCCCGGACTGACTCCGCTGGAGCATGACGGGGCGCCGTTCTGGCGTGACATCTGGCTGGTGGTGCACCGTGACCTCCGGCGGTCACCCTCGGTACGCACGGTCATGGACTTTGTGGCGAAGGTCGTCGCGGACCGGCCCGGCCTCGCGTTGGAAGCGTAAGCCGGTCCACTGACGTGACCGCAGCGGCTCAGTCGGCCGTGACCGCCTTGGCCGGCTTCTTCATCAACATCTCCAGCGCCTTGCCCACCGCCGCGAAGGCGAACGCACCGGTGATGTGGGTTGCCGCACCCAGCCCTGCGCCGCAGTCCAGCTTCAGCGCCGCATCCCCGCCGAGGTTCGGGCGGATGCCACATACGCTGCCGTCAGCCTGCGGGTATTTCACGTTTTCCAGCGAGTACACCGCCGGCACGCCGAAGTAACGCGAGGCGTTCTTGGGGAAGTTGAAGTCGCTGCGCAGCTTCTTGCGGATCAGCGCCATCATCGCGTCGTGCTCGGTGCGCGAGACATCGCGGATCCGCACCAGGGTGGGATCGGTCCGCCCACCGGCCGCGCCCACGGTCAGGATCGGCAGCTTGCGGCGGCGGCACCAGGCAATGGTTTCGACCTTGACCCGGAAGCTGTCGCAGGCGTCGATCACCAGATCGAAATCGCGGTCCAGCAGCTCGACCATGTTGGACACGGTCAGGAACGAGGCGATCGCATCGACGCTGATGTCCGGGTTGATCGCCCGACAGCGCTCGGCCATCGCCTCGGCCTTGTTGCGGCCGTACTGACCGGCCAGCGCCGGCAGCTGGCGGTTGGTGTTGGACACGCAGATGTCATCGGCATCGATCAGGGTCAGGTGCCCGACCGCCGTGCGCGCCAGCGCCTCGACCACCCAGGAGCCGACGCCGCCCATGCCCACCACCACCACCCGGCGGCTGGCGAGCAGATCCACGGTGCCTACTCCATACAACCGGTCGATGCCGGCAAATCGTTCGCGCAGTACGTCGTTCATGCGCCTATTTTAATGCGCACTGGCCCGGCCGGGACGCGCCGTGGACAGGACGCGTCGTACCATCGCCGCAGCCACCCTCAAGGAAGCCCTCACCATGAACGACCCCGTGACCCCGCAGCGCCGCCCGTCCGCCGCCTACCGCTACCTGTTCGTCGGCCTGCTTGGCCTGGTGATCGGCCTGATTGCCACGGTGATGGTCTCGCGCGCGATCCAGGCCCGCCAGGACCCCTTCCCGGATTCGCTCATGCACGTGATGAACCGCCAGGTGGAACTGCTGCAGGCGGCGCAGGCGCAGAACCGCTGCAGCCTGGCCGACACCGTGCCGCGCCTGCAGACCCTGCGCTCGCTGTCCAATGACCTGGACCTGGCCTTTCCCGGCCTGAAGGACAGCCAGGGCTTCCAAACGCACGCCAGCGCCCTGCGCGCCACCCTCAACGAGGCCCTCGCCGCACCGCCGACCGACTGCCCGGGCATGGCCACGCTGGTCGAGAAGATCCAGACCGACTGCAAGGCCTGCCACCAGGATTTCCGCTGATTCATCTTCCAGCCACGCTGGCGGCCCGGGATTGGCACGCTGTTCACGCAGCACAGGACACGATCTGCTCCATGCGCACCAGACGCATTCGACCACCCCTCTGGCCAGGAGATACACCATGAAGATTCAACTGATTGCCGCCGCTGCCGTTGCCACCGTCGCCCTGGCTGGCTGTGCCACCACCTCGCCGGGTTACGGCAGCAGTGGTTACAACAACGGTTACGGCAATTCCGGCGGCAACTACAACACCAACCGCTGTGCCGACTGCGGCATCGTGACCCGCATCAACCAGGTCGCTTCGGGCCGCAGCGCGCCGAGCGCTACCGGTGCAGTCCTGGGTGGCATCGTCGGCGCGGTCGCCGGCCACGAAATCTCCGACCACACCGGTGGCAGCCGCGGCAACAAGAACATCGCGGCCGCCGCAGGCGCAGTCGGTGGCGCGCTGGCTGGCAACCAGATCCAGAAGAACGTCACCAGCGATACCTTCGACATCACCGTGCGCATGGACGATGGCCGTACCGTCGTCGTCAACCAGCGCGATCTGGGCGGTATCCGCGAGAACACCTACGTCCGCGTGGTCAACGGCAAGGTCATCCTGCGCTGATCAGCGCAACGTCACCCGCAGGCAATAAAAAAGGGCCCGCGCAAGCGGGCCCTTTTCGTGTGTCAACCAGGCAGGACCCGGTCTGCGCTCAGAGCGGCTTCACCTTGTCGGCCTGCAGGCCCTTCTGACCGGTGACCACTTCGAACTCGACCGCTTGACCTTCCTTCAGGCTCTTGAAGCCCTGGGATTCGATCGCGCGGAAGTGCACGAACACATCTTCGCCGCTCTCACGGCTGATGAATCCGAAACCCTTCGCGTCGTTGAACCACTTGACGGTGCCCTTCTCAGCCATCTCAGCTACTCCCTAACTGTCTTGTTGTTGGATACACCCGTACAGGCGGCTGACAGCAAGGGGGAAGCGAGGTGCAACGATGCAGCGGATCTGGAAGATCTACCA
This sequence comes from Stenotrophomonas sp. SAM-B, assembly GCF_013387485.1. GTDB lineage: Bacteria > Pseudomonadota > Gammaproteobacteria > Xanthomonadales > Xanthomonadaceae > Stenotrophomonas > Stenotrophomonas maltophilia_AA. The sequence goes on along the minus strand of NZ_JABBXB010000003.1, from coordinate 438,726 downwards.
TCATCAGGCCACGATCCACGGTGACCTTGCCAAGCTCAGCGTCTGCAACTTAACCCGAGCAAAACGAAAAAGCAACTGGCCAAAACCTTCGGATGTCAACCCCATTTCAGGAACCATACTGGACAGCATGGACCATTCATTCATCTTGTACCTGCTAGCCGTCGTTCTGGTGCTCGTCGGCATCGCCGGCGTGATCCTTCCCGCCCTGCCCGGCATCCCCCTGGTCTTTGCCGGGGTGCTGCTGGCGGCGTGGGCGGACGATTTCGTCCATGTCGGCTGGTTGCCACTGACGGTGCTGGGCCTGCTGACGCTGCTCTCCTTCGCGGTCGACATCCTGGCCACCGTGGTCGGTGCACAGCGGGTCGGCGCCAGCCGCAAGGCGCTGTGGGGCACCTTCCTGGGCAGCATCGTCGGGGTGTTCTTCATGCCGATCGGGCTGTTCGTGGGGCCGTTGGCCGGCGCCTTGCTGGGCGAGTACTGGCATACCCGCGAGCTGGGGCGTTCGACCAAGGTGGGCCTGGCGACGTGGCTGGGCATCCTGCTGGGATTCGCCTTGAAGCTCGCGTTGGTGATCGCGATGCTGGGGCTGTTCGCCTTCGCCTGGTTCTTCTGACCGCACCGCAGCGGTGCGGCTTCACGCCCTGAGCACACCATTGACCGGCATAAACCCGGTCAGATCGATGATGTCGTGCGCTGGCGGGAAATCCGGGCAGCGGCGACACTGTGCGGTTAGACCCATTCATTCTTGTCACGCGGCCCTGCTCCCATGACCATGCCCCATTCCCGTTCCGCCCTGTTCACCGCCCTGGCCCTGGCCTGCGCGGCGCTGCCTGCTGCTGCCCAGGAGGCCGCGCCTACCCCGGCCTCGCCGGAGGCCTGCGCCCTGGTGGACACTGACGCAGCGCGCCTGGCCTGCTACGACAAGCTGTTCGGGCGTACGCCCGAGGTCACTCTGGCCGCCGATGCCGCTGCCAGCGCCGCCAAGCAGGAGCGCCGCGAAGAACGTCAGGCCTCCCGCAGTGCCGACGCCGATGCGCCGGCGACGCAGCGGGTCAAGCAGCGCCTCGGCGAAGTGTTCAAGAACGACGGCCATGAAGATGCGCTGGCCAATGCCGGCAAAGGCTCGCTGCTCGACAGCCGTTGGGAGCTCGCGCAGGACTCCAAGCTCGGCGCCTTCCAGCTGCGCGCCTACAAGCCGGTCTACCTGCTGCCCGCGTTCTGGACCAGCGACAAGAACCAGATGCCGCAGTCGCCCAACCCGGTCAACACGGTCACCACCTCGCAGCAGCTGGACAGCGCGGAACTCAAGTTCCAGCTCAGCTTCAAGACCAAGATCGTGGAGAACCTATTCGGCGACAACGGCGACATCTGGGCCGGCTACACGCAGAGCTCGCGCTGGCAGGCCTACAACGCCGACAACTCGCGCCCGTTCCGCGAGACCAACTACGAGCCGGAAGTGATGATGATGTTCCGCAACGGCTACTCGATCGGCGGCTGGCGCGGACGCATGAGCGGGATCAGCGTCAACCACATGTCCAACGGCCGCGCCGATCCCCTGTCGCGCAGCTGGAACCGGGTGATCGCCACCGTCGGCCTGGACCGCGAAAACTGGGCGCTGGTGCTGCGCCCGTGGTATCGCATCCCGGAAGACCGCAAGGACGACAACAACCCGGACATCTCCGATTACATGGGCCGCGGTGATGCCACCCTGACCTGGAACAAGAACGGTCACGAAGTCTCGCTGATGGCGCGTCACTCGCTGCGCGGCGGCGACCGCTCGCACGGTGCGCTGCAGCTCGATTACGGCTTCCCGATCAGCAACCTGCTGCGCGGCCACGTGCAGATCTTCGATGGCTACGGCGAGAGCATGATCGACTACAACCACAAGGCCACGTATGTCGGCCTGGGTGTGTCGCTGCTGGAGTGGTATTGATGGCGGTGACGATCTGGCACAACCCGCGCTGCAGCAATTCACGCGGGGCGCTGGAACTCCTGCGTGAGCACGGCATCGAGCCGGTGGTGATCGAGTATCTGAAGACGCCGCCGGACCGCCCGACGCTGGCTGCGTTGATCACGCGCATGGGTATCGCTCCGCGTGAGTTGCTGCGCAGCAAGGAGCCGGCCTATGGTTCGCTCGGGCTGGACGACGCCGCGCTGACCGATGCCGCGCTGATCGAGGCGATGGTCGCCCACCCGGAACTGATCAACCGCCCGATCGTGGAGACCCCGCGCGGGGCACGCCTGTGCCGGCCGCCGGAGACGGTGCTGGAGATCCTGCCGGCGTAGGGCCGTGCCTCAGAGGCCTCCGCAGACCAACGCAGGTCGTGGTTGCCTCTTCCATTACGCCGGCTCCCGCACTCACACTACCCTTGCCCTTTCACCTGGATGCCAGCGGATGGCCCGACCACGACGCTCGTTCTTCGCCTACGCCTCCGCCTTGCTGGGCCTGCTCAGCCTGTTGGGCGTGGCCTGCTTCCATTTTCCGGATCTGTTGACCAGCCGCGAGTTCCGCGCGGTCTACAACGAACAGTTCGCCCGCCACCTGCTGCTGGTCGGGTTGGCCGCCGCCTTCATGCTGGGCACGATGGCGATCCTGCGCGACCGCAACAAGCGGATCGCCACGGTCGGCGTCGGCAGCGCCACCCTGGCGGTGCTGCTGGGGGGTACCAATGTCCAGTTCGATTCGATCGGGCAGACACCCTACTCGCTGGGTCTGGACTGGTTCGTGCTGTCGCTGTTCTTCTCGGCGCTGGTGTTCGTGCCGCTGGAGCGCTACCTCGGCAAACACGTGCTCTCGCCGCTACGGCCGGGCTGGCGTACCGATGTCGGCTATTTCTTCATGAGCCACGTGCTCGTGCAGTTCATCCTGATCCTGGTGACCGCCTCGACTTCGACCATTGCCGGGCTGGCCGCGTTTCCTGCGCTCAAGACGCTGATCCAATCGATGCCGGTATGGCTGCAGTTCCTGATCGCCGTATTCGTCGCGGACATGGCCCAGGCGCTGCTGCACCGCGCGTATCACAACACCCCATGGCTCTGGCGCTTCCACGCGGTGCACCACTCCAGCCGGCACATGGACTGGCTGGCCGGCTCGCGCATCCATTTCGTCGAGATCGTCATGACCCGCAGCTGCGTGCTGCTGCCACTGCTCATACTCGGATTCTCGACCCCGGCAATCAACGCCTACGTGATCCTGGTGGGTCTGCAGGCGGTGCTGGCGCATGCCAACCTGGGCATCCGTTTCGGGTGGCTCGAGTACCTGCTGGTGCTGCCGCGCTACCACCACTGGCATCACGCGCGGCAGCAGGAGTACGTCGACGTCAACTATGCCATCCACCTGCCGCTGGTGGACATGCTGATGGGCACCTTCAAACTGCCCCGCGATCAACGTCAATGGCCGAAGGAATACGGCGTCATGAAACTGGAAACCGTGCCCAAGGGCCTGCTCAACCAGCATCTGATGCCGTTCCGTGCGCGTCGCACCTTCGACGAGTACGTCGACTGACGTTACTCAGCGCCAGTCGGTGATGCCCTCGCGACGGTAGACCTCGGCGAACGCCGGGCGGGCTTTCAGGCGATCGGCGTAGGCCTTCAATGCCGGCCAGGTGTCACTCGGCGTGGGCATGTTGCGCGACCAGCGCATCAGCATCACCAGCATGAAATCGACCACGCTCAACGACTCGCCCAGCACATACGGGCCGCGCGTGGACAGGTGCTCGGCCAGATGCTGCCAAGCGCCTTCCAACCGCTCGCGCGCCCGCTGGCGGGTCGCGTCCACGTGCTCGGGGCCGGCCATTTCCTGCGGGTAGAACCACGCCCGATACGCCGGTTGCACGGTATTGGCGCACCAGAACATCCAGCGGTAGGCCTCGGCGCGCTCGGCGGTCCCCGGGGCCGGCAGCAGGGCCGCGTCCGGATGGCGGTCTGCCAGATGCAGCGCGATCGCTGCCGCTTCGGTCAATACCTGCCCGTCCAGCACCAGCGTCGGCACCAGGCCGGCGGGATTCAAGGCGAGATACGCCGCGTCCTTGTGCTCGCGCTTGTCGAAATCCAGCAGCACCAGATCGTGCTCTATCTGCAGTTCCAGCAGCAGCCAGTGGACGACCAGGGCGGCGGTACTCGGTGATCCATACAGCGTGGTGCGCATGTGCAGGGCCTCTTGAGGGAGGCGCACAGTATGCGCCCGCGCTCCGTGCCATCCCATGGGTACAGAGCACCGGCGGTGGGGATGCGTTCTGTCTCTGCCACTGCGCCGCGGACGCTCGCAGAATGCTTCCTCTGCCCCGCCGCGCGCCCAGGATCCTCCCATGCCCGATTCGTCCGCCCTGCTCGCCTTCGGTCTGATTTCGCTGGGCATGGTGCTGACGCCCGGGCCGAACATGCTCTATCTGATCTCGCGCTCGATCTGCCAGGGCCGCACTGCCGGGCTGATCTCGCTGAGCGGTGTCGCGCTGGGTTTTCTGGTGTACCTGGTGTGCGCGGCACTGGGCATCACCGCGCTGCTGATGGCAGTGCCGCATGCCTACGATGTGTTGCGTCTCGCCGGCGCGGCGTATCTGCTGCACCTGGCCTGGCAGGCGCTGCGCCCCGGCGGACGGTCGCCGTTCCAGCTGCGCACGCTGGACCACGACAGCCCGCGCAGATTGTTCGGCATGGGCCTGTTCACCGCGCTGCTCAATCCCAAGATCGCCGTGATGTATCTCTCGCTGCTGCCGCAGTTCATCCAGCCCCACGGGCATGGCAGCGTGATGGCGCAATCGGTGGTGTTGGGCCTGGTCCAGATCGCGATCAGCGTCAGTGTCAACGCACTGATCGTATTGGCCGCCGGCAGTATCGCCACCTTCCTGGCCGGGCGCCCGCGCTGGCAGACGGTGCAGCGCGGCCTGATGGGCACGGTGCTCGGCGCGCTGGCGGTGCGCATGCTGGTGGACGCGCGCCGCTGAGGGGAAGCCCCGACCAACGGTCGGTGCCTGCCCGCGTCAGCCACGAAAAACGGCGCCCTTGGGCGCCGTTTTCGTTTCCAGCATTACTGCGACCGGAGGCCTCAGGCGACGACGACCGGAATCTTGCCGATGCGGGCCTGCCATTCGCGCGGGCCGGTCTGGTGCACGGACTCGCCGGTGGAATCCACCGCCACGGTCACCGGCATGTCCTGCACGGTGAACTCGTAGATCGCTTCCATGCCCAGGTCGGCGAAGCCCACCACCTTGGCGGCCTTGATCGCCTTGGAGACCAGGTACGCCGAGCCGCCGACCGCCATCAGGTACGCCGACTTGTTGTCACGGATCGCCTCGATCGCCGCCGGGCCGCGCTCGGCCTTGCCGACCATGCCCAGCAGGCCGGTCTGTTCCAGCACCTGGCGGGTGAACTTGTCCATGCGGGTCGCGGTGGTCGGGCCGGCCGGGCCCACCACTTCGTCGCGCACCGGATCGACCGGGCCGACGTAGTAGATGAAGCGGCCCTTGAGGTCGACCGGCAGCGGCTCGCCCTTGTCCAGCATTTCCACCATGCGCTTGTGCGCGGCGTCGCGGCCGGTCAGCAGCTTGCCGTTGAGCAGCAGCGTCTGGCCCGGCTTCCAGCTGGCGACGTCCTCCGGGGTGATCGTGTCCAGATCGACACGGGTGCCCTTGGAGGCGTCATAGGTGATCTGCGGCCAGTCTTCCAGCGACGGCGGATCCAGCATCACCGGGCCGCTGCCATCCAGGGTGAAGTGCGCATGGCGGGTGGCCGCGCAGTTCGGGATCATCGCGACCGGCAGGTTGGCGGCGTGGGTCGGGAAATCCTTGACCTTGATGTCCAGCACCGTGGTCAGGCCACCCAGGCCCTGCGCGCCGATGCCCAGCGCGTTGACCTTGTCGAACAGCTCCAGGCGCAGCTCTTCGGCACGGTTGGAGGCGCCACGTGCCTTCAGTTCGTTGATGTCGATCGGCTCCATCAGCGACTCCTTGGCCAGCAGCATCGCCTTCTCGGCGGTGCCACCGATGCCGATCCCGAGCATGCCCGGCGGGCACCAGCCGGCACCCATGGTCGGCACGGTCTTGAGCACCCAGTCCACGATCGAGTCGGACGGGTTGAGCATGGCGAACTTGCTCTTGGCTTCCGAACCGCCGCCCTTGGCCGCCACGATCACCTCGACGGTGTCGCCCGGCACGACCTTGACGTTGACCACGCCCGGGGTGTTGTCCTTGGTGTTGATGCGCTTGCCAGCCGGATCCGCCAGCACCGACGCGCGCAGCTTGTTGTCCGGGTAGTTGTAGGCACGGCGCACGCCTTCGTTGGCCATGTCTTCCACGCCCATCGTGGCGTCGTCCCAACGCACGTTCATGCCGATTTCCAGGAACACGGTGACGATGCCGGTGTCCTGGCAGATCGGCCGGTGGCCTTCGGCACACATGCGCGAGTTGATCAGGATCTGCGCCATCGCTTCCTTCGCGGCCGGTGACTCTTCGCGCTCGTAGGCAGCGTTGAGGCTCTTGATGTAATCGACCGGGTGGTAGTACGAAATGTACTGCAGCGCGTCGGCGATGGACTGGATGAGGTCTTCCTGCTTGATCGATGTCACGACTTGCTCGCTTGCTGGAGGCTGGCGGGGTTGAACCGCCGATTTTAACAAGGACCGCCCGGCGGCGTTGAGAATCGCTCGCGGCCGCGGCTTTTGGTGCACAGTGGCCGCCCAGCCTTGTCACAGCGGCCCGCCCTGCCGCGTCCTCCCGGCATGACCCCGACCGATACCTTCCAGACCCACCGCCCCCGCCTGTTCGCCCTGGCCTACCGCCTGCTGGGCAGCCGCAGCGACGCCGAGGACATCGTCCAGGACGCCTGGCTGCGCTGGCAGGGCACCGACATCGCCGCGATCCGTGATCCGGAGGGCTGGCTGGTCACCGCGACCACCCGGCTCGGTTTGGACCGGCTGCGCGCGATGCGCAGCGCGCGCCTGGAGTACGTCGGGCCCTGGCTGCCCGAACCGCTGGAGATCGCCCTGGATCCGGACCCGCTGCAGGACCCGGCCCAGCGGCATGCGCTGGCCGACGAGGTCTCGGTGGCCTTCCTGGCGCTGCTGGAGCAGCTCAAGCCGGACGAGCGTGCCGCCTTCCTGCTCAAGGACGTGTTCGACTACGACTACCCGGATATCGCGCCCCTGCTGGAGCACTCGCCCGCCAACTGCCGGCAGCTGGTGCACCGGGCGCGCCAGCGGCTGCAGACGGGCGCCCCGCGCTTCACGGTCTCGCCCGCGCAGCACCGCGACCTGCTGGCGCGCTTCATGGACGCCTCGCAGCAGGGCGATCTGACCGCGATCCGCTCCCTGCTCGATGCCAATGCCGAGATGATCTCCGACGGCGGTGGCCGCGTGACCGCGGCGATCCGTCCCCTGCTGGGGGCCGAGCGCATCGCACAGCTGTACTGGGCGATCGCGCGCCGCAACGGGCAGCATCCGGCCCGGCTCGGCCAGGTCAACGGCGAGCCGGCGATCCTGCGTTTCGCCGGCGACCAGCTGCACTCGGTCACGATGATCACGGTCGATGCAGGGCGCATCGTGCGCGTGCTCAGCGTGCTCAATCCGGAAAAACTCACGGCCCTTGTCACAGCGCGCGACGCTGGCACGTCCTCCTGATGAAGACGGCCGCTGCGGCCGTCATGGAGTCCGTCATGTCTGCGTCCCCCCGTGTTCCCTACACCCGCCTCGCCGCCGAGGCCTTCAAGGGCCTGCTGGCCACCAGCAAGGCAGTGCACGACAGCTCGATCGATCCGGTGCTGATGGAACTGGTGTTCCTGCGTGTCTCGCAGATCAATGGCTGCGGTTACTGCATGGACATGCACGGCACCGCCCTGCGCAAGGGCGGGATCGAACCGCGTAAGCTGGATACGCTGCCGGCCTGGCACGAAAGCCGCTTCTTCGATGCGCGCGAGCGCGCCGCGCTGGGCTGGGCCGAGGCGCTGACCCGGCTGAGCAGTGCGGCCCCCTCCGACGCCGCCTACGAGGCGCTGGCGCCACACTTCGACGAGAAAGGCATCAGCGACCTGAGCATGGGCATCGCGGTGATCAATGCCTGGAACCGCCTCGGCGCCGGGCTGCTGCCGCCGCTGCCGTAAGGGTCGGGTCGTGCCGGCCGCTGGCCGGCTCCGCACGATGCTGGATGCGACCTGGAGCCGGCCAGCGGCCGACACTACCGGGCTGGTGCGCATGCACTGAATTCATGCATCAACCACGGCCACGGCGCGCACAATACCGCCCATGCCCGCCTCCCCCGCTGCCGGTGCACCCGGCCAGAAGAACCCCAGCCTGCGCGAGCGCGTCAATGCGATGCGCAACCTGCCCCCGTTCCTGCGCCAGGTCTGGCAGACCAGCCCCGGGCTGACCCTGGCCAGCCTGGGCCTGCGCGTGATCCGTGCATTGCTGCCGGTGGCGATGCTCTATGTCGGCAAACTGATCATCGATGCGGCAGTGCTGCTCAGCCAGCACGATGCGGGTTTCCCGCCGTTCGGCGAGGCGCTCTCCAGCGGGCTGCTGAACCCGCTGCTCGGGCTGCTCGCACTCGAGTTCGGTCTGGCGATGGCCTCGGACCTGCTCGGCCGCATGGTCAGCTACGCCGATACGCTGCTGTCGGAGCTGTTCACCAACGTCACCAGCGTGCGCCTGATGGAACACGCGGCCGAACTGGATCTGGAGGACTTCGAAGACCCCGACCTGCAGGACAAGCTGGACCGCGCACGGCGCCAGACCATGGGCCGCATGAACCTGATGAGCCAGCTGTTCGGCCAGGTGCAGGACAGCATCACCGTCGCCAGTCTCGCGGTCGGCCTGATCGTGTACGCGCCGTGGTTGATCCTGCTGCTCGCGGTCGCGCTGATCCCGGCGTTCATCGGCGAATCGCATTTCAACGCCGCCGGCTACAGTCTCAACTTCCAGTGGACGCCGGAGCGCCGTCAGCTGGAATACCTGCGCCAGATCGGGGCCAGCGTGGAAACCGCCAAGGAGGTGAAGATCTTCAACCTCCATCGGTTCCTGATCGACCGCTACAAATTGCTGGCGGAGAAGTTCTATCTCGCCAACCGTGCGCTGGCCCGCAAGCGCGCGATCTGGGGCACGCTGCTGGCCGCGCTGGGGACGCTGGGCTATTACGCCGCGTATGCCTACATCGCGTGGCGCACCGTGCGCGGCGATTTCTCGATCGGCGACCTGACCTTCCTCGCCGGCAGTTTCCTGCGCCTGCGCCAACTGCTCGAAGGCCTGCTGATCGGGTTTTCCCAGGTCGCCGGGCAGGCGTTGTATCTGGACGATCTGTTCTCGTTCTTCCAGATCCAACCGGAGATCCATTCGCGCCCGGACGCGGTCGCCATTCCGCAGCCGATCACCGACGGCTTCGTGTTCGAGAACGTCGGCTTCCGCTATCCCGATGCTGAAAGCTGGGCAGTGCGCCACCTGGATTTCGAACTGCGCGCCGGCGAAGTGCTGGCCCTGGTCGGTGAGAACGGTGCCGGCAAGACCACCCTGGTCAAGCTGCTGGCCCGCCTGTACGACCCCGACGAAGGCCGCATCCTGCTCGATGGCCGCGACCTGCGCGATTACGACCTGGATGACCTGCGCGCCAACATGGGCGTGATCTTCCAGGACTTCGTGCGCTACAACCTCAGCGCCGGCGAGAACATCGGCGTCGGCCTGGTCGAGGCGATGACCGACGACGCCCGCATCCGCGATGCCGCCCGCCGCGGCATGGCCGACGAGGTCATCGCCGGCCTGCCCGGTGGCTACGACCAGCTCATCGGCCGCCGCTTCAAGATGGGCGTGGACCTGTCCGGCGGGCAGTGGCAGAAGATCGCGATCGCGCGTGCCTACATGCGCGATGCGCAGGTCATGATCCTCGATGAGCCAACCGCCGCACTGGATGCGCGCAGCGAGTTCGAGGTGTTCCAGCGGTTCAAGGAACTGTCCGACAATCGCACCGCCGTGCTGATCTCGCACCGCTTCTCCTCGGTGCGCATGGCCGACCGCATCCTGGTGCTGGCCGGCGGCCGTATCGAGGCCAGCGGCACCCACGCCGAACTGATGACCCAGGGCGGCCGCTATGCCGAACTGTTCGAGCTGCAGGCGGCCGGCTACCGCTGAAACCCCCGCTTGACGGGCCTGTCCGGCCAGTCAATGAGAATTTATCTCATTTGAGATAAACTAGACCCGACGAAACCGACCAGAACCCCACCCCCATGTCTTCCGCTTTTGGCGCCGAAACGGTGCTTGAGGTCCGTCACTGGACCGACGCCTACTTCAGCTTCACCACGACCCGCGACAGCGGCTTCCGCTTCGAGAACGGCCAGTTCGTGATGATCGGCCTGGAAACCGAGGCGCGCCCGCTGCTGCGCGCGTACTCCATCGCCAGTGCCAACTGGGAAGAGAACCTGGAGTTCTTCAGCATCAAGGTCCAGGACGGCCCGCTGACCTCGCGCCTGCAGCACATCCAGCCGGGCGACAAGGTACTGGTCGGCAAGAAGCCCACCGGCACCCTGCTGATCAGCGACCTGCATCCGGGCAAGCACCTGTACCTGCTCGGCACCGGCACCGGCCTGGCGCCGTGGCTGTCGGTGATCAAGGACCCGGAAACCTACGAGCGCTTCGACAAGGTGATCCTCACCCACGGCGTGCGCTACGAAAAGGACCTGGCCTACCGTGACCTGTTCGAGAAGGAACTGCGCGAGCACGAATTCCTCGGCGAGATGATCGGCGACAAGCTGCTCTACTACCCGGCCGTGACCCGCGAAACCTTCCCGAACCAGGGCCGCCTGACCTCGCTGATGGAAAGCGGCGAGATGCAGAAAACCCTCGGCCTGCCGCCGCTGGACCCGGAAAACGACCGCGCCATGATCTGCGGCAGCCCGCAGATGCTGGCCGACCTGCGCACCGTGCTGGACAGCCGCGGTTTCCAGACCTCGCCGCGCATCGGCACCCCGGGTCATTACGTGTTCGAGCGCGCGTTCGTCGAAAAGTAAGGTGGAGCCACGCCATGCGTGGCTGGACCCCGCCAAAGTGATGCCACCCGAGGAGCCGACCAGCGGCCGGCTCTACGCGTCGCCGCGGTCCTGGCCGGGCGAGGCCGTCAACCCAGCGCGGCCTCGATATCTCCGCGCAGCGATGCCGGCGTGTCGGTCGGCGCATAGCGATGAAGCACCTGCCCATCGCGGCCGACCAGGAACTTGCTGAAGTTCCACTTGATCCCGCGCGTGCCCAATACCCCGGCCTTCTCGGCCTTGAGCCACTGCCACAGCGGATCGGCGCCGTCGCCGTTGACCTCGACCTTGTCCGACATCGGGAAACTGACCCCATAGGTCAGCGAACAGAATTCCCCGATCTGCGCCGCATCGCCCGGCTCCTGGTGCCCGAACTGATCGCAGGGAAACCCGATCACCACCAGCCCCCGCGGCCCGAACTCGCGCCACAGCGCTTCCAGCCCCTCGTACTGCGGCGTAAACCCGCACTTGCTGGCCACATTGACCAGCAGCAACACCTTGCCCTGGTACTGCGCCAAGGCCTGCGGCTGGCCGGACAGGTCCACGAACGGGAAATCGAAGGCGGTGGTCATGGCAGGGGCTCCGGTGGAAAGACCCATCTTAGCTCGCCCACCGCGTGCGGCCTGGGGGGCTGAGGAGCCGGCCAGCGGTCGGCACTACCGCTCCCCATCTGGGCCGCACGCCGCTTTTCGAGGCGCCGGACAGTATCCAGCGCGGGGCGGGTGGGGGTTGGCGGGGCCGTAGTGCGCCATGGATGGCGCACTACGAGCGTACATGGACGTATTCACAGCGTGCCCCGCCGGCCCCCACCCGCCCCGCGCCTCGCAGCAGCCCACCGCCGCTATTGCTGTTGCTGTTGCAGTGACCGCGCCCTTTCGCAATGCCCCGGCCGTGGTCCGGCCAGAACATGCCTTTCGACACAAGCCGCTCCGCAACGGCTCGGGTTACCCTCAAAGACTTGTCTGACCGGAGATTTCCCCTTGACCACCCGTCTTGCCCTCGCCGTCGCCGTGACCCTCGGCCTTGCCCTGCCCGCCTATTCCGCCACCGCCGCCACCCCGGCCGCGACCGCCGCCCAGCAGGCCAACCCGTTCTTCGCCGACAGCCCGCTGCCGCTGCACTTCCCGCAGTTCGACAAGATCAAGGACAGCGACTTCGCCCCCGCCTTCGACGCCGGCATGGCCCAGCAGCTGAAGGAAGTCGAGGCGATCGCCAACAACAAGGCCAAGCCGACCTTCGACAACACCCTCATCGCCTTGGAAAAGAGCGGTGACACCCTGGATCGCGCCACCACCGTCTTCTTCAGCCTCGTCGGTGCCGACACCAACGACGCACGCAAGAAGCTGCAGGCCGATTACTCCGCACGCTTCGCCGCGCACAGCGACGCCATCGCGCTGAACGGCAAGCTGTTCGCCCGCATCCAGACCCTGTACGACACCCGCACCCAGCTCGGCCTCGACGCCGAAGGCGTGCGCCTGGTCGAGAAGTACTACGAGAACTACGTCCGCGCCGGCGCCAAGCTGTCCGAAGCGGACAAGACCAAGCTCAAGGAAATGAACGCCGAACTGGCCAACCTGGGCACCAAGTTCAGCCAGAACGTGCTGGCCGAAGTGAACGCCTCGGCGATCACCGTCGACGACGTCAAGGAACTGGACGGCCTCTCGCAGGAACAGATCTCCGCCGCCGCCGAAGCCGCCAAGGCCCGTGGCCAGGACGGCAAGTACGTCATCACCCTGCTCAACACCACCGGCCAGCCGCCGCTGACCAACCTGGCCAACCGCGCGCTGCGCCAGAAGATCTACGAAGCCTCGGTGACCCGCGGCAGCCGCGGCGGCGAGTACGACAATACCGCCTTGGTCTCGCGCATCATGCAGCTGCGTGCCGACAAGGCCAAGCTGATGGGCTTTGCGAACTTCGCCGCCTACAACCTCACCAACCAGACCGCCAAGACGCCCGAAGCCGTCAACGCGATGCTCGGCCAGCTGGCACCGGCCGCAGTGGCCAACGCCAAGCGCGAAGCCGCTGATCTGCAGACGATGATCGACAAGGAACAGAAGGCCGCCGGCAAGCCGACCTTCAAGCTGGGAGCATGGGACTGGGCCTTCTACAGCGAGAAGGTGCGCCAGGCCAAGTACAACTTCGACGAATCCCAGCTCAAGCCGTACTTCGAAATGAAGAACGTGCTCGAGAACGGCGTCTTCCACGCCGCCCAGCTCGAGTTCGGCCTGACCTTCAAGCAGCGCACCGACCTGCCGGTCTACCACGAGGACGTCACCGTCTACGACGTGTTCGATGCCGACGGCAGCCAGCTGGCGATCTTCATCTTCGACCCGTATGCACGCGCCTCCAAGCGCGGCGGCGCGTGGATGAACTCGTACGTTTCGCAGTCCGAACTGACCGGCTTCAAGCCGGTGGTCGCCAACCACCTCAACATCCCCAAGCCGCCGGCCGGCAAGCCGACCCTGCTGACCTGGGATGAAGTGACCACCACCTTCCACGAATTCGGCCACGCCCTGCACGGCATGTTCTCGAACGTGAAGTACCCCTACTTCTCGGGCACCTCGGTGCCGCGCGACTTCGTCGAATTCCCCTCGCAGGTCAACGAGATGTGGGCCGATGATCCGGTCATCCTGAAGAACTACGCCAAGCACTACCAGAACGGCACGGCCATGCCGCAGGCACTGCTCGACAAGGTCGTCGCTGCCGCCAAGTTCAACCAGGGCTTCGCCACCACCGAATACCTCGGTGCGGCCATGCTCGACCAGCGCTGGCACCAGATCGGCCCGGACCAGGTGCCGGCCGCCAAGGACGTCATGAAGTTCGAAGCCGAGGCCCTGGCCAAGGACGGCATCTTCTACGCGCCGGTCCCGCCGCGTTACAAGACCCCGTACTTCAGCCACATCATGGGCGGCTACTCGGCCGGCTACTACGCGTACATCTGGTCGGAAGTGCTGGATGCCAACACCCAGAAGTGGTTCCGCGAGAACGGTGGCCTGAGCCGCAAGAACGGCGACCACTTCCGCCAGACCCTGCTGTCCAAGGGCGGCAGCGTCGACGCGATGGAACTGTTCCGCAATTTCGCCGGGCATGAGCCGCAGATCGAGCCCCTGCTGGAGAAGCGCGGCCTGACCTCGGGTGACGGCAAGAAGTAAGCGTCCGTTCCAACGACGCGCTGTACGGAAAACGCCCAGCACTGCCGGGCGTTTTTCATGGCTCACTCAACGCGGCGCCACATACCCGCCGGGCACTCCGTTCGGCGACAGCACCAACTGCCACAACTGCGCATGCCGGCAGCGGAAACTCGCCATCGAACCGGCCAGGTAGAACCGCCACATCCGGCGGAACCGTTCGTCATAGCGCTGCGCATCCAGCCGCGGCCACGCTGCTTCGATGTTGGTCCGCCACGCCTGCAGCGTCCGATCGTAATCCGTGCCGAAGTTGTGCCAATCCTCGAGCACGAACAGCCCCTCCAGCGCCTCGGTTACCTGTGCCGCCGAGGGCAGCATCGAGTTCGGGAAGATGTACTTCGCGATCCAAGGATCGGTGCGATGCCGCGACAGATTGCTCCCGATCGAATGCAGCAGGAACAGCCCATCCGGTCGCAGGCAGCGCCGCGCCATCTCGAAGTAGCCGCGATAGTTCTTGTCGCCCACATGCTCGAACATGCCCACCGACAGGATCGCGTCGAACGATTCCTCCACGTCGTGGTAGTCCTGCAGCCGGATCTCGATCGGCAGGCCCGCGCACAGCTGCCGCGCATACTCGGCCTGTTCCTGCGAGATCGTCACCCCCACCCCGGACACGCCATAGCGCTCCGCCGCGAATTTCAGTGCCTCGCCCCACCCACAGCCGATATCGAGAATCCGTTGCCCGGGGCGCAGCCCCAGCTTGCGGCAGATGAGATCGAGCTTGGCCTCCTGCGCCGCATCCAGGTCCGTGGCCTCGCGCCAGTAACCGCAACTGTAGACCAGCCGTTGGCCCAGCATCGCCTCGTATAGATCATTGCCCAGATCGTAATGACGCCGGCCGACCTCGAAACTGCCCGCCCCGGCCTGCAGGTTGAACACCCGCGCCTTCAGCGCATCGGCCAGGTCGCGCCAGCCGTGCACGCGCTCGTCCAGATGCGCCTGCATCAGATGAAAGAGGAAGTCGTCCAGCGCGCGGGCATCCCAGTGCCCGTCCATGTAACTCTCGCCCAGGCCCAGCGAGCCCTGCGCCATGACCCGCGCGTAGAAGCGCGGGTCATGCACCGTGATGTCCTGCGGCTGGTCACCGTCAACGGTGACCCCCGCTTCATGCAGCAACCCTGTGACCCGTCGTTGCAGCCCAGCGTCCACATCGCCTCCGTCGATCAGCCCCGGGCGAACAACCCTGCGACGTCCTGACCCACGTGCGGCACCAACACGGCGGCCGGGACGTCCACGGTCTGCGTGCCGTCCGAGTACGGCCCTACCTGGTAGGGCGGGAACACGAAGCGTATCGCAGAGATGCGCCCGTCGGAACCGGTCAGCGGCTGGAACTGGCTGAAGTTGTCCGCGCTCGGCCCGGTGCCGTCGGCGATCATCCGGCTCGCGTTGCGCAGCGATTCCTGCATCTGCGCCGGCTCCATTTCATCGCCACTCAACCGGGTCGCCACGCGCTCGCGCAGCTGATCGGCCACGTAATCGCTGATCGCCTTCCAGCCCTTGGCGTCCGCCACCAGCTTGTCGGCGGTGAGCATCTGCTGCTGCTCCGGCAGCCACACGAAGCGCGCCACCAGCGGCTCGCCATGGGCGCCACCGGTGTAGCGGCTGCCATCGGCCGTCACTACCACCAGCTGCGGCGTTTCCAGGACCTTCTCGAAGGTCAGCGACAGCTCATAGGGCATGGTCGGCTTGTCGTTGCCCAACCCGTCCAGCGCCTGCTGCAGTTCTGCCCGCGCACTGTCGGCGTAGCCACCCAGCGCCTTGGCCAGACCCGGATAACGGGCGATGTCCGGCGGGTAGGTGATCCCGACCACGGCCTGCGGCGAGGTTTCGATCACGTCGCGCAGCTCGAGCGGCGCCTCGGGCGCCACCGCGGGCGCGGCCGGCTCGGCAGCGGTGTCGGCCGGCGTCGCCGGGGCCTGTGTGTCGCCGTCGCGCTTGCAGCCTGCCACCAGCACCACGCCCATAGCCAAGGCCAACGCGCTGGCGCGCAGCGCGCGACGGTTTCCTGCGATGTTCATCCTGAAATCCCCTTGTTGTAACCCACCATCATGATCAGCCATCCCTGAAGCATGACCCGCTGCCCTCATCGGACCAGCAGGTCGTCGTACTCCTCATGCCGCTGCAGGAACGCCTCGGCGTATGCGCAGGCCGGCACGACCTTGAACTTGTTGTCGCGCGCGTAGCGCAGCGCCACCTTGGTCAGTTCGCCCGCGACCCCGCGCCCGGCGATCGGCTCGGGCACCTCGGTGTGGGTGATGACCATCCGCTTGCGCTTGATCTGGTAATCCAGCAGTGCCAGATGCCCTTTGACCCGGGCCTGGAACCGGTGATTGGCCAGATCGTGCTCCACCTCGTAAGCCAGTCCGGGCGGCGTGACCGAAGCCATGAGCGGTGTCTCCTGCGGCGACTGCAGCGATAGTGCGCAGCCGGCCGCCATGATCGCGTGAAGCCTGAACAGGGGCAAGCAGCGACGCGGCGCGTCACTTGCCGCCCTAAAGCCTGGGCGGCTCAAGCCGATATCGGATTCGGACAGGGCGTGAAAGCTGGCATGGCTTTTGCGAAGACCTGCCTGTACGCACCCGCTCTCCGGAGGTCCGCATGGACAACACCGCACCTGCCCCCGCCGCCCACGGCGATGCCGACAGCTCCCTGCTCGAAGGCCTGTTCCAGCTGGCCGTGAACGGCCAGACCCAGGGCTGGGAATTCGACCAGATCAACCACGAGGTCTATGCCCGGCTGCTCAGCACCTATGGCGTGGACGGCAAGAAGGCCGCCTGACGGTGGACGTGCTCACGACCGGTAGACGTGCTCACGACCAACGGTCGTGAGCTACCCCCCGGCGCGACGACGCATCGACCCCCGTCGGTAGGTACCGACCGTTGGTCGGTACAACCGCCCCCGGCGCCACGACGTAGGTACCGACCGTTGGTCGGTACACCCCCGACTCACCCGCCGAGGCTGAAAGTCGGGTTGCTCAGCTCACGCAGGAAGTGACTGAAGATGCTCGGCTGCATGGCCAGCATGAACAGCACGCCGAAGGCTGCACCGGCCAGGTGCGCGCTGTGGTTGATGCGATCGCCACCGCGGCGGTCCATCCAGATGCTGTAGCCCACGTAGAACACGGCATAGATGATCGCCGGGGCCGGAATGAACAGCACCAGGATGATCGACCACGGCTTGATCAGGATGAAGGCGAACAGCACCGCCGAGACCGCACCCGACGCCCCCAGGCTGAGGTAGTTCGGGTTCTTCTGGTTCTTCAGGTAGCTCGGCAGGATCGAGACCAGCAACGCGCCCAGGTAGAACGCCGGATAGGTCAGGTGGCTGCCACTCAACTGCAGCATCACCTGTTCGATGAAGCCGCCGAAGAAGAACAGCGTGATCATGTTGAACGCCAGGTGCGACAGATCGGCATGGATGAAGCCGTACGTGATCAGGCGGTCGTACTGACGGTTGCGGTCCACCGCCGGCGGCCACAGGATCAGGCGGTCGGCCAGCGCGCGGTTCTTGAACGCCATCCACGACACGATGATGGTGATGGCGATCAGCAGCAGGTTGACTGGGGTCATGTCAGGCTCAGGCGGTGCGGTAGTTGTCGACCATACGATAGCGCTTGGCGTACCAACCGAAGGCCAACGCCGCCAGGAACGCGAAGCCGGCGAAGAAGAACATCAGGAACGCCGCCTCGCTCAATCCCGTACTGGCGATCTGGTGGGTCACCGTATCGTTGCGCACCGCTGCGTTGGACAGCAGCACCCACAGGTTGCCGATGGTGGTGGTCAGGTTCCAGAAGCTCATCACCACGCCCTTCATCGCCTGCGGCGCCTGGCTGTAGGCGAACTCCAGGCCGGTGGCCGAGACCAGCACCTCACCGAAGGTCAGCAGCGCGTAGGGCAGCATCTGCCAGAAGATCGACATGACGTTGCCGCCGTCCATCATCACCTGGATGCCGCCGACCACGATCCAGGCCAGCCCGCTGAAGGCGATACCGGCGGTCATCCGGCGCAGCGCGGTCGGCTCGAAGCCGAAGCGGCGCAGCATCGGGTACAGCACCAGGTTGTTGAACGGGATCAGGATCATCACCAGCAGCGGGTTCAGCGCCTGCATCTGCGAAGCGGTGAACCAGCTCGGCATGGCCATCTGCTGGCCCTGCAGGACCCAGGTCGAGGCCTTCTGGTCGAACAGCGAGAAGAACGGGGTGGTCAGCGCGAAGATCACCAGCACGCGCAGCACCGAGCGCACACCCTCGACCGCTTCGGCCGGGTGCACCGCACGGGCGCGGTCCAGCTGCATCCAGGTACCGCCGCCGATACCGGCCAGCAGCAGGACCAGCGCGATGCAGAGGCAGATCACGATGCCCAGGCTGCCGACCAGCCCCATCGAGGCCACCGCCAGCACGGCACCGAGGATCGCCAGCGTACGGCCCGGACGGCCCTTGCCCGGCACCTGCGCCGACAGCGCGGTGCGCACGACATTGCCGAACGAATGCGGGTCTTTCGGCGGCAGCGGCACCAGTACATAGCGCTTGCGGCCCATCCAGAACACGAAGGTCGCCACGAACATCAGGATGCCCGGGATGCCGAACGCCCACGCCGGGCCGAGGTTCTTCAGTGCCAGCGGAATCAGCAGCGAGGCGAACAGCGAGCCGAAGTTGATGATCCAGTAGAAGGCATCGAAGACGACCTTGGCCAGGTGCTTGTTGCTCTGGTCGAACTGGTCGCCCATGAACGAGGCGACCAGCGGCTTGATGCCACCGGCGCCCAGCGCGATAAGGCCCAGGCCGACGAAGAAGCCCTGGCGGCTGTCTTCGAAGATGGCCAGGCAGGCGTGGCCGGCGCAGTAGATCAGGCTGAACCACAGGATGGTGTGGTACTTGCCGAAGAATTTGTCGGCCAGCCAGCCGCCGAGCAGCGGGAAGAAATACACGCCGATCATAAAGCTGTGCATGATGTCCTTCGCCTCGCCGGCGCGGCCATCGGCGGTGATCTCCTGCAGCAGCAGCGAGGTGATCAGGAACTGCACCAGGATGTTGCGCATCCCGTAGAAGCTGAAGCGTTCGCAGGCCTCATTGCCGATGATGTAGGGAATCTGGCGCGGCATCTTGCCTTTGCCGGCGCTGGCGGCTGCGATATTGCTCATCCTGTGGGGCTGTCCTGCGAACACGAAAGGACCAAGATTACCGGAACGCCCTACCCCAGCGCACGCTGCACAGCTGCATGACAGCCGCTGCCGGACATGGCAGGCCGATCAGGGACCGCCGCCAGGGTCGGCCCATGTCACGGATCGTCGACGGCGGAAGCGTAAACTTATCGTTATGCGCACGCACATCACCGGTGGGACCCGACGTTGGCCAGGCTGGATCCTGCTCCTGTTGATGACAGCCCCCGCCGCCCTGGCACATGCGCGCCAGGCCGAAGACGCCCTGCCCTCGCTGAAGATCGCGACGCTGGAGCTGCCGACCCTGGACGATGCGCAGTGGCAGCAACGCCGTGACCAGGTGCTGCAGCTGCTCGAATCGATGCAGCCGGACGTGATCGCGGTGCAGCGTGTACAGCAGACCCAGGGCCGCAACCCGGCCTGCTGGCTGGCCAGCCGGCTGCGCTACAGCTGCGATTTCGTCACCGCCGACCCGCCCAGCCAGCCGCTGCGGCACGGCAGTGCCATGCTCACCCGTCTGCCCGTGACCGATGATGCGGTCACCCTGCTGCATCCGCCCGGGCAGTTCAGCGCGGCGGGCATGCTGCGGGTCAAGCTGCGCGAAGAATTGATCAACATCTATGTCGCCCGGCTGCGGCCGGAGCCGGACGATGCACAGATCCGCCGGCACCAGACCAGCGACCTGATGACCTGGATCGGCGCGACCGCCGACGGCCTGCCCTCGCTGATCGCGGGCGATTTTTCCGCCGAGATCACCGAACTGGTGGGCAGCACGCCGGGCTTCCAGCCGGCCCGCAAGAACCCGGGCGAACGCGTGGACCCGCCCTCGTTGGCCGGCGCGGCACGGGGCCACGGGCTGGATGTGCTGTTCCAGGTCAAGCACTTCGGCGGCATCCGCCAGGACAGCATCAAGCTGCCGGCCAGCGAAGGTGACGCCACGGCGATGCGTCTGGGCACGATGGCCACCCTGCGCCTGCAGACCCCGGAAAGCACCGGCGCGCCCTGAGCCGGGCGGCGTCCCAACGAAAAACGGCCAGGCATCGCTGCCTGGCCGTTCGTGTGTCAGGTGACCGTGCCGATCAGGCGATGGCTTCCTGGTAACGACGCTCGACTTCATTCCAGTCGACGACGTTGAAGAACGCGCCGATGTATTCCGGGCGACGGTTCTGGTACTTCAGGTAGTACGCGTGTTCCCACACGTCCAGCGCCAGGATCGGCGTGTTGCCGTCCATCAGCGGGCTGTCCTGGTTGGCGCTGCTTTCCACCACGACCTTCTTGTCGGGGGTGACGCTCAGCCAGGCCCAGCCGCTGCCGAAGCGGGTCAGGGCCGCCTTGGTGAAGGCTTCCTTGAACTTCTCGAGGCCGCCCAGCTGCGAATCGATGGCCTTGGCCACATCGCCCACCGGAGCGCCGCCGCCGTTGGGCGACATCACGGTCCAGAACAGGGTGTGGTTGGCGTGGCCGCCGCCGTTGTTGCGCACGACGCCCTGCAGGTTCTCCGGCAGCGACTTGGTCTTCTTGACCAGTTCTTCCACCGGCAGGTCGGCGAACTCGGTGCCTTCCAGCGCTGCGTTGACGTTGTTGATGTACGTCTGGTGATGCTTGGTGTGGTGGATTTCCATCGTCGCTGCGTCGATATGCGGCTCGAGCGCGTCGTAGGCGTAGGACAGCTTGGGGAGGGTATAGGCCATGTGGTTCTCCTGGTAGCTCACTCGCCCGGCAAAGACCGGGCGTTGCGGTGTCGATGATGGGGATGGCCGACAAGCTTACCAAGGGCCATGTAAAGGAAACTTCGTCCTGCGCGGTCGATCGCGTGTCGGGACCGTTACGTGAAAGTGACGGCACACGCAGGCGGCACGGCGTCGATCGCAGTGCAACACGCCTGTTCGGCTGGGCCTCACCGTGCAGGCCGATGATCGCAGTAGAGTAGACCCCTCGCCCATCGTCCCTGGCCCCTCATGCGCAAGCCGCTGCTGTTGTTGATCGCCATCGTGCTGCTGGTCGGTGGCCTGGCCGCCATCAAGCTGGCCCAGCGCCCGCCCGCGCCGCAGTTCGCCCCGTCGCTGACCCAGCCGGACAGTGCGCCGGCCGCCGGTGCAACGGCGTCATCGACAGCGGCGCACAAGGCGGCGCGCGATCCGCTGCCCCCGTTCCTGCCCGCCGAAGCGCGCGACACCATCGCGTTGATCCAGCGCGGCGGCCCGTTCCCGCACCGGCAGGACGGCAGCATTTTCAGCAACCGCGAACAACGCCTGCCGCAGCGACCGCGCGGTTACTACCACGAATACACGGTGGACACGCCCGGCGCCGGCAATCGCGGCGCGCGGCGCATCGTCACCGGCGGCACACCCCCTACTGGCTGGTTCTATACCGATGATCACTATGAAACGTTCCGCAGTTTCGACGTTCCACCTGCCGGGAGCTGGCAATGACGCATGACGGATTCGAGTTGGGCCTGCACGACATCAACAATGCAGGCATCTATGCGATCGGCAATGACGATGTCGCCCCCTTGTCGGCGGCGATGCGCGATGCCGGCCTGCGCGTGATCCAGATCGACCTGGCCGGCTGCCAGGACAAGCGCACGCTGCTGATGCGACTGGCCGCGCGCCTGGACTTCCCGACCGGCTTCGGCGGCAACTGGGATGCGCTGACCGACAACCTGCGCGACCTGGCCTGGCTGCCGGCCAACGGCTACGCGCTGTTCTTCAGTGATGCCGATGCGCTGCGCAGCGAGGCCGGCGCGGAGTTCGACACGCTGCTGGAGGTGCTCGACGAAGCCAGCCGCTACTGGAGCGACAGCAACGTGCCGTTCTGGGCCTTCGTCGCATTGCAGGATGCGGACGTGGAACTGGACGCAGACGCCGCACCGTAACGCCCAGCTTCCAGTAGAGCCACGCCATGCGTGGCTGCGAGGCGCCGTGACACCCGGCTGGAACACAGCCACGCCATGCGTGGCTCTACCCGCCGCCGAGGCATCGCTTTACCGGCTGCCGTTGTCTTCCTGCAGTTCTTTCTTGAACGGGATGTCCGGCGGCGGCCGCGCGACGGCGGGCTGGTCCTGCATGTTCGGATCACTCAGGCCGCAACCACCGCCGAATTGCAGGACGGAAATCACGCACGAAATCGACGAGCTCGTGCCGGGGATCGGGATCTCGACTGCCTTGATGCCCTTGCGGACCCATTCGGCCAGCAGCGATTCGTTGGGTGCCCAGTACTTGTCGAACGAGGTCGGGGTGTAGTCATAGGGCGGGCGCTTGAGCCAGGTGCCGGACTGCGCGATGCGCTCCTTGCTCCAGCCGTCCTTGTCGCCACCGGGCGCGCCGCGCTCGGTATTGCCGGCGCCGGCCTGGCCCGGGACGCGCACACTGCCATCGGCCTTGAACAGGCTGCCGCCGTTGCCCTGGGTCGCACTCACGGCCCGGCCATTGAGATCGGCATCCTGCGGATGGTTGGCCGCACCCCAGTCGTCCGCACGGTTCGGCGTGGCCCAGCTGCCCGGCGCTGCTGCCGTCTGCCGGGCCGGCGCACGCGTCGCATTGGCCGCGCTGGTGCTCGACGCGCTGGCGGCAGGACTGGCGGCGGTATTGGCACGGGACGCTGCCGGGGCCGTCGCGGTACTGCTTGCCGCGGTCGGCGAAGGGGGTTCCGGGCGTGGCGCGGCATTGGGCACCGCGCGTTCGCGCACGGCGACCTCCGGTGATCGGCCCGGCACGGTGACCTCGCGCGCGGGCAGCGTCGCCACCGTCACCGCAGGTGCGGTCACTGGCCGGATCTCGCGCTCACGCACCTGCAGTTCGCGTTGCGGGACCGTGGCATCCACCCGCGGGCCGGGCACCGTAACGGCCGGAGCGGGTGCTTCGACCACGGTGACCTGGCGCTCCTGGACGGTGACGTCGGGTGTCCGCAGTTGCGGTTCGGCCGGGCGCAGCGTGGGTACGGTGCTGCGCGGCGTCGGTGCTTCCACGGTCACCACGGTGCGCTCGCGCACGGCGATGTCCTGCGGGTCGCGTGGCACCACACGCACTTCGGTGCGCGGCACGCTGGTCGGCGGCACCACGAAATCGGTCGTGGCCTGGGCGACCTCGGTCGCCTGCACAGGCTGCTCCACCGCGGGTGTCGACGGCGCGGGAGGCGCCGGCTGCGGTTCACTGGGCGGTGCAGGCGCGGCGACGGGCTGCGGCGCCGAGGCAGACGGCTCACGCGCGTCGGCACCGGCCGGAGCCACCGCCTGGGCGCTGTCGGCCGCTGCGGCACGGGCGGCTTCCGCGGTCGCCGGTTCGGCGGCCGGCTGGCCGCCTTCCTCCTGTTGCGGGGTGCCGCGGCCCACGAAGGCCACCTGCACACGCCCGCTCTCGCCACCCTGCTCCGGTTCGCTCGGCGGCCGGATCAAGGCGACCCACAGCAGCAACAGGGCGAACATCAGATGCAGCAATGCGCTGATCACCGCCGAGGTCCAGCGCATCCATCGCTGGTCGCGCGGCGCCGGATCCCAGCCCTGCCAGAGCAGGCGACGCATCGCCTGGGCGAAACTCAGCGCCGGCAGGCGTCCGCCGTGTGCAACAGGCGCGCGCTGGGCCAGCTCGGCCAGCACCTCGCTGGCGCGGAACGGCCGCGGCAGCGGCGACAACGCACGCAGCCACAGGCCCCACCCGTAAGGGAGGCCCGTGGTTTTTTCGAGAATGCGCTTGTCCGGCTGGCGAGCCAGCAGCCAATCGAGGATGTCGTCAGCCCGGCGCAGTGGCACGCAGTGCGATCAGGCAGCCGTGCCGCGGGGAATGTACGGCGCGTCGCCACTGTCGTGGTCGGTCGCGTCGCGCACCGCGGTGATGCCGGGCACGCGGCCCATCAGCGTCTTTTCGATGCCCTGCTTGAGCGTGACGTCGGCCATGCCGCAGCCCTGGCAGCCGCCACCGAAGCGCAGCAGCACCACGCCCTCGGCCGAAACTTCCTGCACCGCGACCTTGCCGCCATGCGAGGCCAGCTGGGGATTGACTTCGTTCTCCACCACCCAGCGCACGCGTTCGACCAGCGAGGAACCTTCCGTCGGCGCCTCGCCCTTGATCTTGGGCGCCTTGATGGTCAGCTGCTGGCTGCCGGTCGCATTGGTGACGAAATCGATCTCGGCGCCATCGACCCAGGCCACGCTGGTGGCGGCCACGTAGAGGGTGAAGCCATCGCAGTCCACCGCCCACTCATCACCGAGCAGTTCGCTGGGATCGGCGAACTCCAGGCGGGCATCGGCGCGCGGGGTACCCGCATCGACGGCGGTCAGGCGCACGCCCATGCCGGGCACGGCCTCACGCTCGATCAGTTTGCGGAAATAGGATTGGGCAGTGTCGGATATCTGGATCATCGGGCTATTCTAGCCAATCCCTTGTTATGCGCTCATTCGGTTTATACACCCGACCGCGCATTGTTCAGTCATCCAGATGTGGAGGAACCCATGGCCGACCTGATTCCGCTGGCCCAAGCCCATTGCGTGCCGCGCAAAGGAAGCGACCACAAGCTCGGCGCCGCCCGGGTCACCGAGCTGCTGGCCCAGGTCCCGGGCTGGGAGCTGGCCGAGGCCGGCCAGGCGCTGACCCGTACCTTCCGCTTCGACAACTACCACGGCACCATGGCCTTCGTGAACGCGCTCGCCTGGGTGGCCCATCGCGAAGACCACCACCCGGACCTGGGCGTGCATTACGACCGCGCCGTGGTGCGCTTCTCCACCCATGACGTGGGTGGCCTGAGCGAGAACGACTTCATCTGCGCGGCGAAAGCCTCGGCCCTGACGGAGTAAGCCCATGAAACTGCCGTACATCGCACTGTCCAGCCTTGCCCTGGTCGCTCTGGCGGGCTGCAACAAGACGCCCGGCGAACCGGCCGCCCCGGTCGCCGCCCCCACCGAGGTCGCGGCGGTCAAGACGCCGCCACCGGAGTACCCGATCGAACTGGCCTGCCAGGGGATCGGCGGCACCAGCACCTTCAAGGTGACCATCGCGGCCGACGGCCAGCCCAGCCAGGTCCAGCTCGCCAGCGGCAGTGGCAACGCCCAGCTCGACGAGCAGGCACAGAAGGCCGTGCAGGCCTGGCAGTTCAAGGCCGCTACCCGCGCCGGGCAGACCGTCTCGACCACGATCCAGGTGCCGGTCAGCTTCAATCCGCCGCAGCCCAAGCCCGACCAGTGCTTCGCGGTCGAAGAACGGCTGCGTCGCGGCGGTTGATCGCCGCGTTGTCTTGAGGTCAGCCGCCGCAAGCCTCGTGCCCCCTGATCCGCGCCCCGGTGTTGCTGCCCGGGGCGCGTTGCACTTCTACAAGGACGCGTCGGCGGATGCCTGATATTTCCAGTGAAAACGTATGGATCGCCCTGGCGGTGACCCTGGCCGCCGGCCTGGCCACCGCGCTGGGCAGCCTGATGGTGCTGTTCTCACGCCGGCCCAACCCGCGCCTGCTGGCGTTCGGGTTGGCCTTTGCCGGCGGCGCGATGGTCTTCGTCTCGCTGACCGAGATCCTCAACAAGGCGATCGACTCGTTCACCCAGGCCTATGACGCCCGGCTGGGCTTCGCCTACGGCACTGCGGCCTTCCTGGTCGGCGTGCTGCTGATCGTGGTGATCGACCACCTGATCCCGAACCCGCACGAGAGCCTGGACAAGCAGGATCCGCTGTTCCGCGACAACAACAAGGCCTACATCAAGCGGGTCGGCCTGCTGACCGCGGTGGCGATCACCGCGCACAATTTCCCGGAGGGCCTGGCGACGTTCTTCGCCACGCTGGAGAGCCCGTCGGTGGGCATGCCACTGGCCTTTGCCATCGCCATCCACAACATCCCCGAGGGCATCGCGATCGCGGTGCCGGTGTACTTCGCCACGCAGAACAAGTTCTACGCGTTCGGCGCCAGCCTGCTGTCCGGCCTGGCCGAACCGATCGGCGCGGCCATCGGCTATGTCCTGTTGTCCGGGGTGCTCAACCACGCCACCTTCGGCTGGGTGTTCGGGATCATTTCGGGCGTGATGGTGTTCCTGGCGCTGGATGAGCTGCTGCCCGCGGCCAAGCGCTACGCCAAGGGCCACGAGACCGTGTACGGCCTGGTGGCCGGCATGGGCAGCCTGGCGATCAGCCTGGTGCTGTTCAAGTGGTGAGGCTGGCCCGTGTGGGCGGGAAGCGGTAGGGCATGAACGTTGGTCATGCCGGCCTGGGGTGATTGGCGTGGGCGCGTACCGACCAACGGTCGGTACCTACCCCGTCGCTGCGGCCTACGCCGACACTATTTCAACCGGTTCAACACCTCGACCAGCTCCTCGGCCAGCGGTGCATTGATCAGGTACGGCGTCTTGCCCGCGTCCAGCGCGAACTCCAGCGAGGCCGCGTGCAGGAACAGGCGCTTCAGCCCGATCTGCTCACGAAGCCGCTTGTTGACGTCCGGATCGCCGTACTTGTCGTCACCGGCCACCGGATGCCCCAGATGCTGGGCGTGGACGCGGATCTGGTGGGTGCGGCCGGTTTCGATCCGCACCTCGCAGTACGAATGCCCGCCCTTGCGCTCCAGCACCTTGAAGTGGCTGATCGACTCCTTGCCGATCGGGTTGACCTGGACATGGCGCTCGCCGCCCTGGCGCAGGCCCACGTGCAGCGGGGCGTCCACGGTCATGGTGCCATCGGGCATGCGGCCCGCCAGCAGGGTCAGGTAGCGCTTGCGGATGCCGGCGCCATGGTCTTCCCGCAGCAGCGCCTGCAGCTCGCTCAGGGCGGAGCGCTTCTTGGCCACGATCAGCAGGCCCGAGGTGTCGCGGTCCAGCCGATGGACCAGCTCCAGGGTCTTGCCCGGGCGCAGCGCGCGCAGGGTTTCGATCGCGCCGAAGCTGATGCCGCTGCCGCCGTGGCTGGCCACGCCCGACGGTTTGTTCAGCGCCAGCAGCCGATCGTCTTCGAACACGATGGCATCTTCCAGTCGTTTCATGAACGCGGCGGGCGGGCCGGCTTTGTCGCCCTCCTCGTTGAGACGGACGGGCGGAACCCGCACTTCGTCGCCGCCCTCGAGCTTGCGCTCGGCCTTGGCGCGGCCGCCGTTGACGCGGACCTGGCCACTGCGGACGAGCTTGTAGATCAGGCTGCGCGGTGCACCCTTGAGCTGGCCGAGCAGGAAGTTGTCCAGGCGTTGCCCGGCGCGGTCGGCCGGGACAGTGATGATACGTACGCTGGTCATGGCTTCAGCGGCTTTGGGGGTGGGCTCGGTAACGGTCATTGGCCTTTTATTCTGTTACACTCGGCGGGCGAGATAAGGGATTGATTTCGTTGGAAGTTGCTCTGGGCCAGAAGCCCGACTTCCCTCGATTCCGGCACAGTGCGCAGCCACCGCCCCCGGGGCGGCCATGTTAGCGGCTCACCGGCGGTCCCGGCCATCGCCGGATGTCTGACACGCATTCGCGCTGAACATGTCCCTGTGGCGCTCCAGCCTGGCTGAAAGCTGCCTCCGGCCCAGTAACACCCAAACCAAAACAAATGAAGCGCTCCCGCGGCCTGCCGTGGTGTCGTAGCGCTGGAAACCCAAACTGCCCTCCCCGCGCATGCGCGATGGGCGGTGAAGCGTGACCAGAAGCGAAACCCCATGGCGTTCCGCGCGGTAGCAGCGCGCGAGGAACGCAAGAATGAAGCGAATGCTGATCAATGCCACGCAGGCTGAAGAGCTGCGGGTAGCCATCGTGGATGGCCAGACGCTGTACGACATCGACATCGAACAGCCGTCCAAGGAACAGAAGAAGTCGAATATCTACAAAGGCCGCATCACGCGCCTTGAGCCTTCGCTGGAGGCCGCTTTCGTCGAATACGGCGGCGAGCGCCATGGCTTCCTGCCGCTGAAGGAAATCTCCCGCGATTACTTCCAGGCGGGCGTCGACCACAACAAGGCCGGCATCCGCGAGCTGCTGCGCGAGGGCCAGGAAGTCGTGGTCCAGGTGGACAAGGAAGAGCGCGGCAACAAGGGCGCTGCCCTGACCACGTTCATCTCGCTGGCCGGCCGCTACATGGTCCTGATGCCGAACTCGCCGAGCGCCGGTGGCGTCTCGCGTCGCATCGAGGGCGAAGACCGCGCCGCGCTGAAAGAAGCGCTGGACAAGCTGAACATCCCCGACGACATGGGCGTGATCATCCGCACCGCCGGCGTCGGCCGCGATGCCGAAGAGCTGCAGTGGGATCTGGACTACCTGCTGCAGGTCTGGAAGTCGATCGCCGAAGCGGCGCTGACCAAGCCGGCCTCGTTCCTGATCTACCAGGAGTCGCGCCTGATCGTGCGCGCCCTGCGTGACTACCTGCGCGCCGATGTCGGCGAGATCCTGGTGGACACCGAAGAGCTGTACGAGACCGCCCAGGAGTTCATGCAGCAGGTGATGCCGCAGACCCTGCGCAAGCTCAAGCATTACAAGGACGACATCCCGCTGTTCAACCGCTTCCAGATCGAATCGCAGATCGAAGGCGCGTATGAACGCAACGTCCGCCTGCCGTCCGGCGGCTCGATCGTGGTCGACCAGACCGAAGCGCTGACCGCCATCGACGTCAACTCCTCGCGCGCCACCAAGGGCAGCGACATCGAGGACACCGCTTTCCAGACCAACCTGGAAGCGGCCGACGAAGTGGCACGCCAGCTGCGCCTGCGCGACCTGGGCGGCCTGGTGGTCATCGATTTCATCGACATGGCCTCCAACAAGCACCAGCGCGAAGTCGAGAACCGCCTGCAGAACGCGCTCAAGTACGACCGTGCGCGCGTGCAGCTGGGCCGCATCTCGCGCTTCGGCCTGATGGAAATGAGCCGCCAGCGCCTGCGTCCGAGCCTGGGCGAATCCAGCCAGATCGTCTGCCCGCGTTGCGACGGCCATGGCCGCATGCGCAGCGTCGAGTCGCTGTCGCTGTCCATCATCCGCGTGGCTGAAGAGCATGCGATGAAGGAGAACACCGGGCAGGTGCTGGTCCAGGCCCCGGTTGAGATCGCCAACTACCTGCTCAACGAAAAGCGCAGCGCGCTGCGTGAGATCGAGCAGCGACATGACGCGCCGATCGTGATCGTCGCCGATGAGCAGCTGCACACCCCGCATTACGAAGTGACCCGCCTGCGCGAGAACGAACTGGGCGAAGAAAGCGGCAAGCCGAGCTACCAGCGCGGCACCCCGCGCAAGCTGCCGGTGCACGCGCTGACCAAGGCCCAGCTGAACATCCCGGTCGCCCCGGTGGTGACCCAGGTCAAGCACAGCCAGCCGGCCCCGGTGCGCGAAGCCCCGGAACCGGAAGCCGCACCGGCCCCGGTCGCCGCCCCCGTTGCCGCCCCGGCTGCAACCGGCGTGGTGGGTTGGCTGAAGCGCATCTTCGGTGGCGAACCGGCCCCGGCCGCCGCACCGCAGCCGAGCAACCGCCCGGGCCAGGACGGCAACCGCAACGGTCGCAACAAGGATCGCAACGGCAAGGACCGCAATGGCCGTCGCGATGAGCGTGGCGAACGGAGTGGCAACGGCAATGCGCAGGCACAGGGCCGTGGCAAGGACCGTGGTGAGCGTGGCGAACGCGGCCCGAAGGGCGAGCGTCGCGACGAGCGCCGCCAGGACACCGCCGCCGCACCGGCCAATGGCACTGCGGCACAGGTGCAGGCGCCCGGCCAGGGCAAGCCGCGCAACGAGCAGCAGCCGGCCAAGTCGCGCAATGAACCGCGCAATGACCAGCAGCAGCCGAAGCTGAAGCAGAAGCAGGGCCAGAACGGCCAGGCCAAGCCGCAGCAGAACGAGGGTGACAAGCCGGCCGTGAGCGAAAAGCCCGCGCGCCAGCCGCAGGCCGATGCACCGAAGCCGACCAGCACTGCACCGGTCGCTGCCGACGCCGCGGTGATCGCTGCAGCTGCCGTGGTGGCCACCGATGCCGCCGCGCCGGCCGCCCACGTCCAGGAAACGGCCAAGGCCGCCCCGGCCGAGGATGCGCAGCTGAGCGACACCGACGCCATCGAACAGGGTGACGCGCCGGCCAATGCCGAAGACGGTACCGGTGAAGGCGCCTCGCGCCGTCGTCGTGGTCGTCGCGGTGGCCGTCGCCGTCGTCGTGGCAATGGCGAGCAGGCTGCCGGCAGCGATGGCTTGAACGGTGACGACAACGGTCTGGATGACGATGGCGACGACCAGGACGGCGATCAGGACGGCGGCACCGCTGCCCCGGCCGAGCGTCAGGTGGCCAACAACGGTCAGCCGCAGCCCGAGTTCGAGTTCGACGACGAATCCGGCAACGCGCCGGCCGCTGCGCCCGCACCGGTCCAGGCCCCGCGCCCGGCCCCCGTGGCGGCCGTCGCTGCGGCGGCGCCGGTCGCCGTGGTCAGCAGCCCGGTCGTGACCGCCGGTCACGCCGAGCCGACCCCGGCCCCGGTGGCTGCACCGGTTGCCGAGAAGGCTCCGACCCCGGTCGTTGAAAAGGCGTCTGCCCCGGCAGTCGAGCCGATCACCGAGAAGGCGCCGGCTTCCTACAACGACCCGGTGCCGTTCGTGGAAAGCCCGAAGCCGACTCCGGTTGCTGCTCAGCCGGCCGCGCCGGTGGAAGCTGCCCGTCCGGTTGAGCCGGTGGCTGCTCCGGTGGTTTCGGCCCCGGTAGCTGCTCCGGCTCCGGTAGCTGCTCCGGCGGCTCCGGCCCCGGCAGCTGCTCCCGCGGCTCCGGTTCCGGTCGCTGCTCCGGTGGCGCCGGCTCCGGTCGCTGCTCCGGCGGCTCCGGCTCCGGTGGCCGCTCCGGCAGCTCCGGCCCCGGTCGCTGCTCCGGCGGCTCCGGCTCCGGTGGCGGCTCCGACGGCTCCGGCTCCGGTGGCGGCTCCGGCCGCTCCGGTCATTGAGACCGCTGCGCAGGAAGTGAAGGAGCCGACCGCCGCGCCGGTGCAGACCAGCATGCTGGATGCCGTCGACGCGACCCAGGCCCCGGCACAGTCGGCAGCCACGCAGGCCCGTACCGAATCGGCCTCGGCCGGCCCGGTCGTGCACAACGGTCAGCTGTTCGGTTCGGCCGCCAGCGAAACCCCGGCCGCCACCAACGCTGCCGAACAGGCTGCGCAGGCCGAAGCCCGCGAGGACATCCCGACCGATGCCCCGCAGGCCGACGAAGGCGACAAGGCTGACCAGGAAAAGCAGGAAAAGAACGACACGCCCTGATCCTGGGTGAGTGACGCAACAAACAGACAGCGGCCTTCGGGCCGTTGTCTGCGTTTGGGGTATTGGATGGCGCAGCAAGCGGCGTGCGTCAGGCGGTCATGATGGCGGCACTGAGAGCATCCACGCATGGCGTGGATCTACCCATGCCATCGGACGCATCAAGGATGGACCCACGCCATGCGTGGATCCTGCACGGGATGCATCAAGGATGGACCCACGCCATGCGTGGATTCCGCATCGGACCCATCAAGGGTAGATCCACGCCATGCCTGGATGCGACCATTCGCGCGCTACGCCGTCACCGACGACGCAGCGCGTGCCTCAGGGCGTCGTCGCCCCGGCGTTTCCGGTGCCCGGCGCAAACTGCAGGCGGGTCCACACACCGTAATGATCCGAGGCCCAGCGACCATCGGCATACGGCTGGTCGAACAGGATCTTCGCCTCGCGGGCGAGCAACCGGTCCTGCTGGAAGAAAATGTGGTCGATGCGCGAGGGTGCTTCGTAGTAGTGCCGGTTGAGCGTACTGACCTGGGCCAGTTCGTTGTTGACGTGCACGCTGCCGTAGCTGTCGCCGTAATGATTGCGCAGCTCGCTCAGGTCACCGGCATCCACCAGCGCATTGAAGTCACCGGCCACCACCACCGGTGCGTCGCCCGCGGTCTGCGCGATGAACGCCAGCAGATCCGCGACCTGCTCGCCGCGGATGCGGCTGCCTGCCGCATCCGATCGCTCGTTCAAGTGCGTGGCGTAGACATTCACCGGGCGGCCGTCCACATCGATGCGCAGATGCGCCACGGTGCGGTAGTCGTTGATCGGTGCCAGCAGGTGGTCGTTGCGCGACAACACCGGGCGACGGGTCAGCAAAGCATTGCCGTAGCGCTTGAAACGCCCCGGTGGATCGGTGGAGACGAACTGGTAGTCGTAGCCGAGCTTGCGCGCCAGCCACGCGGCCTGGTTGCGCACGTGGGGCTTCTGGATCACTTCCTGCAGCGCGATCGCGTCGGGCTTGAGTGCCTGCAGCTCGCGCAGGATGACCTGGCGGCGGGCCGGCCAGTCTTCGCGGTCGTGGTGCAGGTTGAAGGTGACCATGGTCATCTCCTGCCCTGCCCCGGGGGCCTGCGCCCACGCAGGCAGTGGCGCCAACGCCAGCGCGGCGGCCAGCAGGCCGCCCATCATCTTCGTCATCTGCCGCATTACGGTGCCTTGCGCTCTGCCCGGCGTACCGACGCCGGAATCTCGATCTCGACCTTGGCCGGCACCTGCATCACGCGCAGCTCGCCGCCCACCCATTCCGCTGGCTCACCGTTGATGGTGGTGGCGCCCGGCTCGCCGCTGTACGGCCACGGCAGCACCACGCCGCCGGCCGGCGGAATCAGCCCGGCCGACACCGTCAGGGTGAGCTGCTTGTCGTTGCGGACCAGCGCGTAGTTCAGCTGCCCGTTCGGCGTGCGCAGGCCTTGTACACCGACCCCCTTGCCTTCCAGCCAGCGCGACGGCACGCCGGCGGCCAGCACCAGGCTGTCGTCGATGTCGCGGTTGTACGCGAACATGTCCAAGGCCGAGCGCACGAAGTCCGAGGCCACCCACGCGTGCGGCAGGTCGCCCAGGAAGAACGGTTTGCGCGGTGTGCGCGAGACCACTTCGGCCCACTGGTTCCAGGGCTGCGGCGCGCGGTCCTTGAAGAAGAACTCGGTCGCCTGCCAGGCGCGGTCACGCCAGCCCAGGCGTACGAAGGCGGCCACGTTGCGCCACTCGTAGGGGGTGTAGTCCTTCCACTCGCGCTTGCCATCCCGACGCGCTTCGAACTCCTTCCAGTACCGCTCGAAGGTGGTGTTCAAGTAAGGCTGGGGCAGGCGACCCTGCTCACCGGCCGGCGCCAGCGCGATGGTGGTCGAGGTTGCATCGAAATCGCCGAGCTCGGCCGAGCCTGGCAGATAGTCGATCCTGTGCTGTGCGGTCGCGGCCAGCAGCGAGGCCTGCAGGTCGTCACGGAACTGGTCGCGCGATTCACTGATCTGCATCGCCTCCGCCTTGCCCAGCGTGCTGGCGATGATCGCCGCATCCTTATAGCCACGCAGCGCCCAGAAGTTGTCCCAGTACGAATGCATCGGCTTGGCCGAATAGCCTTCGTGGCTGATCGAGACCGGCATCATTCCGTAGAAGGCCGGGTTGCGGGCGCGGTTCTCCTCGGTGCGCTCGCTCAGGCGCAGCTGCTCCATGTACTGGTAGGCGCCCTGCACATGCGGCCACATCACCTCCAGGAAGGTGGTGTCGCCGGTGTAGCGCCAGTACTCGGCGATGTTGAAGATCAACTCGCCGTGGCTGTCGTTCTCCGGCACCGGGTCGCTGCCGCGCGAATCCACGCAGCACGGCACCTTGCCGTTGTCGAATTGATACGGCGCATACCAGTTCACGTACTGGCGTACCGCATCGCTGCGACCCATGCGCAGCAGGCCTTCGGAAATCATCGCGCCATCGCGGATCCAGCTGCGCGAATACGAGCGCGTGCCCGGCTGCAGGCTGGGCCCGATGCGCGAGATCAGCATGTGCGCCAGCGAAGTGCGCAGCGTGTCGGCCAGCGGCTTGCCGGCGGCTGGAACCTGCAGCGTCACCTGGTCCAGCTTGGTCCGCCACATCGAGGCGACCTGCTGCTGCGCCTTGGCCGCGTCGAAGGCCGAGGGCATGGTCCAATTGCCGGTCTGCGGCAGCACGATGGCCACCTCGCGGCTCTGGCCCGGCTCCAGCTTCCAGCGGTAGAGCAGTGCGCCCGAGGCCAGGCCGGTGCCGTCCTTGACCTCGGTGGTGCCCGGCAGCTTGCCGCTGGCCAGATGGACCACGTCGAGCTTGCTGTCGAAGGCGGTGGCGAAGTCGGCATCGGGTGCCTGCGCCGGGTACAGGCGCGGCTTGCCGTTGACATCCACGTGGGTCGGGTCGAACGACAGATTGTCGATCCGGCTGACGCCGCCGACGGTGTTGAGGAACTGGGTCGGCGGATTCACCTGCCAGGGGCGCACGGCCAGGGCCAGCGTGTACTCGTGGGCGACCTTGTCCGGGTTGCGCAGGGTGTAGCGCCCGACCAGCTGCGCGTTGTCCGGCGTGCCCTGCACGAAGCCGGTCACCTGCAGGCCGGCCTTGTCGTGGGTCCAGCCGACGTTGGCGATCGGCAGGTAGTCGTCCTGCAGCGATTGGCTGGTGGTGACGTCCGCCCAGCTCAGCAGCTTGTTGTCGACCAGCACGAACGGCTCGACGCTGAAGCTGGATTTGGCCACTTCCAGCGCGCCGTCTTCACCGATCAAGGCCTGCTCGCGGCCGCCATCCAGGCCGAGCAGCGTCCAGTAGGGCTGTTCACCGGTGAAACCGCGCGGCACCGAGCCGCGCGGCAGCTCCGCGCCGACCGAGCGGACGAAATCATTCGGGGTCGCGGCGAACTCGAGCGGTTTCAGCGTGATGTCGCGGATGCCGTAGCGCCAACTCGGGCCGCCTTTCAGGTCGAAGCGCAGGTAGCGCGCTTCGGTATCGGGCAGGGCCAGCCAGTCACGGCCACCGCCGCCGGCGGTGACCTCGCGCACCGTGCTCCAGGCGCGACCGTCGGCCGAGGAACGCACCACGTAGCGCGTGGCCTCCAGCCCGGGCAGCCATTCGATCACCGCCCCACCGAACTCGCGCACCTTGTGCAGGTCCAGGCTGATCGTCTGCTCGGCCACGCCGCCGCTGATCCACACCGTGTCCGGCTTGCCATCGACGATGCGGTTCTGCAGCGCGGTGGCGGTATCGGCGATCACCGAGGGGCTCAGCGAGGAGGTATCGGCCGGCGGCAGTCCCTGCAGCGTGAGCCGGTCGAAACAGACCGTGCCCTTGCCGCCCACCTTGCTGTAGATCGTGAACTCCATCGCAGCGCTGCGCTTGAGCGTCTTGTCCGTCTCCGGGCCCCAGGCCTTGTCGATCTGGCGCTTGCGGTACTGCACCGGCGCCCAAGCCTTGGGGAACGCGTAGCCGGGCCGGTTGACCCACCACACGTTGTCGCCACTGGCGTCGATCAGCTTGAACTGCAGGTCGTTGGCGGGGGAATCACCGCGCAGCTGGAAGCCGAACTGGTAGTTCTCCGGGTACTGGATGCCCAGCTCGCGTCGGATGCCGACGTAGCCGGAGACGTTGTGGAAGTCGTAGTCCAGGCAGAGCGCGCGGCCGCCGCCACTGCCGGCGACGCTGCGCAGCGAACCGCTGACCTGGTCGGAGACGACCAGCTTCCACGGACTCATGTCGTCGAAGCTGTCCAGCACCTTGGGTGCCGGCAACACCGGCGTCGCCGGCGGTGCGGCCGAGGCCGCCAGTGACCAGACCAGACCCAGACCCACCGCGACGACGGCATGCTTCACCCTTTGACACTCCCCAGCAACAGACCTTGGATGTAATAACGCTGCAATGCCAGGAACAGCAGCAGCACCGGAACCACCGTGACCACCGCGCCGGCCATCATCATTTCAACGTCCATGATGTGCTCGCGCGACAGCGTGGCCAGGGCCACCGGGAGAGTGTAGTGCTCCTGATCGGTCAGCACGATCAACGGCCACATGAAATCGTTCCAGGCGGCCATGAAGGTGAAGATCGACAGCGTCACCAGCACCGGCTTGAGCATCGGCAGCACGATCTGGAAGAAGATCCGCAGCTCCCCTGCCCCGTCGATGCGGGCAGCTTCGAGCAGCTCGTCCGGGATCGAACGCGCGTACTGGCGGACCAGGAAGATGCCGAACACCGTCGCCAGCGCCGGCACGATCACGCCACCGAAGTTATTGACCAGGCCCAGCTGCTTCATCAGCAGGAACAGCGGCAGCATCGCCACCTGCGCCGGGATCACCAGCGCGGCCAGCAGCAGCTGGAAGATGCGCTCGCGGCCGGCGAAGCGCAGCTTGGCGAAGGCATAGCCGGCCATGGTGTTGAGCAGCAGCGAGCCGAAGGTGATCGCCAGCGAGACCATCAGGCTGTTGACGAAGTTGTTGGCCATGCCGGTACGCGCGAACAACTCATGGTAGTTCGCGGTCGTCAGCGAGGACGGCAGCAGCGGCGGCGGGAAATGCGCCGCCTCGCCGGTCGGCATGAACGACACCGACAGCATCCACAGCAACGGCGCCAGGCTCAGGACCGCGAGCACCAGCAGCCCGCCATTGACCCACCAGGCATGCCAGCGCGATTGACCGATTTCACGACTCATACCAACTGCCTCTTTCGGCCGAAACGCAGCATGATGCTGGTGACGCCCAGGATGATCAGGAACAGCAGGAACGCCACCGCGGAGGCGCGGCCCAGGTTCCACCACTTGAAGCCTTCTTCAAACATGAAGTACAGCACGCTGACGGTGCTCTGCAGTGGGTCGCCACGCGTCATCACGTAAGGCTCGGCGAACAGCTGGAAGTAGCCGGACACGGTGATCACGCCGACCACCAGCAGCACCGGGCCGAGCATCGGCAGGGTGATGTGCAGGAACTGCTTCCAGCGCGAAGCGCCATCAATGCGGGCGGCCTCGTACAGGTCATGCGGGATCGCCTGCAGGCCGGCCAGGAAGATCACCATGTTGTAGCCGAAGTTCTTCCACACCGCGAACAGCATGATGGTCGGCATCGCCCAGTTCGGGTCGCCGAGCCAGTCGATCGGGCTGATGCCCAGATGGCCCAGGCCGTAGTTCACCAGGCCGTAGCTGGTATGGAACAGGTAGCGCCAGATCACCGCCACCGCCACCAGGGTGGTCACCACCGGGGCGAACAGCGCGGTGCGGAACAGCGCCTTGAAGCGTGCGGCCGGAGCGTTGAGCAGGATCGCCGCGCCCAGCGACACCGCGATCGACAGCGGTACGCCGACGATCACGAAATACGTCGTGTTCCACAGCGACTTCCAGAACATCGGGGTCTGCAGCAGATCGATGTAATTGCCCAGGCCGACAAAGCGCAGATTGTCCCCATCGGACAATGCATACAGGTCGAAATCGGTGATGCTCAGGGCCAGCGCCGAGAACACCGGCAGGCCGAAGAACACCGCGATGACCAGGATGGCCGGACCGGCGAACATCCAACCGGCAAGCGAACGCTGCTTCATGGTGCCGCCTCCGTGGCCACTGCACTGGAGTGCTGCTTGTCGCTCACCCCGGACGAGTCCTGGCGGTGCTGCTCATGCATCCAGCGGCGTTTGGCGAGGACCTTGTCCACGCGTGCGTC
The DNA here is from genome assembly GCF_013387485.1 of Stenotrophomonas sp. SAM-B. Classification (GTDB taxonomy): domain Bacteria; phylum Pseudomonadota; class Gammaproteobacteria; order Xanthomonadales; family Xanthomonadaceae; genus Stenotrophomonas; species Stenotrophomonas maltophilia_AA. The sequence goes on along the minus strand of NZ_JABBXB010000003.1, from coordinate 401,029 downwards.
CAGCTCTTTCACTGCTTGATCCTGGTCCAGGCCACCACGCACCACCTGCTCGGTGGTGATCCGCATTTCCTGGGCGATCCGCTCCCACTCCAGCACCTTCGGGGTGGACTTGACCCGCTCGAGCTGGTCGCGGAACGGCTGCGCCAGTGGATCGTTGGCCAGCGAGGGATACTCCCAGGTGCTGCGCCGCGGCGGCAGATCGCCGATGATCGAATGGAAGCTCTCCTGGATCGCCGGGCGCGACAGGAACTCGATCAGCTTCCACGAGGCTTCCTTCTGCTTCGAATCGCGGAAGATCACCAGGCTGGTCCCGCCGGCGATGCCCGCACCCGGGCCATCCGGACCCGGCAGCGCGGCCGTGCCCCACTGCCCTTCCAGCTCCTTGGGCTGCAGTTTCTTGAACTCGCGGATGTTCCAGGGGCCGGACACATAGAACACGTTGAAGCCCCGGAAGAACTCGTCCCACACGTTGGAGATCTGCGTCTCGGACATGCGCGGGGCCCAGCCCTGCGCGAACATGTTCTCGTAGAAGCCCAGCGTCCTGCGGAAGCCCGGGCTGCTGAAGTTGCCGCGGGTGTCTTCATCGCGCAGCAGCGGATCGGGCTGCTGCAGGGCGAAGGAGAGCTGCTGTTCGAACTCGTTGATCGGCATCAGCACCGCGTAGCGGTTCGGACCCTGCATCTTCTTGATCGCCGCCATCATGTCGCTCCACTCGGCCCAGGTGCGCGGAGGGTGGTCATAGCCGGCCTTGGCCAGCAGGTCCTTGCGGTAATACAGCAGGCGCGTATCCACGTACCACGGCACGCCGACCAGCTCGCCATGGATCACGTTGGTATCCCAGATGCCCTGGAAATAATCGGCCGGGTCCACCACCTTCGACTGCGCCACGTAGGGCTGCAGCGGCGTCAGGGTGTTGAGTTCGGCGAACTCGGGAATCCAGGTATTGCCCAGCTGGCACACGTCCGGCAGCCCTTCGGCGGCGAACGCGGTCAGCAGCTTTTCATGCGCGGCCGTCCACGGGATGTTCTGCACATCGACATGGATGCCGGGATTTTCGGCCTCGAACTCGCGAACCAGACCGGTGACGACTTCGGCCTCGCGACCCATCGCCCAGAAACGCACGGTGACCCCTTCCGGTTCTTTCCGGCAGGCACTCAACAACAGGCTGCCGACGATCAGCAGCAACAGACTCAACCCCAGCTTCGGGCGCGACGACGATGGCACTGCTTACTTCCCCTGCTGCTGGTTGCGGTTCGAATTGGAATTGTTCTTCTGTTCCTGGGCTGCTGCCGCGCGCGATTCGGCGATGCCGACCGAGCGCGCCGAAGCCGCCTTTTCATCTTTCTGCAGTTCCATCGGCTGATCCTCGCCTTCCGGCGTCAGCCAGCCACCGGTGAAGCCGGCGCGTTCCAGGCCCTTGCGGATGTGCGGATTCTTCTTCATCACATCCCAGACGAAATCATTCCGGTAGTTGGCGATCATGGTCAGGATCGGGCCCTGGTCGATGCCGATGTAATCGCTGGCCACCCAGCCGCGATCCGGGACCAGACGACCGGTCTTGATCGGGATGTCGTAGTTGAAGCTGGGATTGAACGAATCCAGGAAGCCGTAACTGGAATAGATGTAGTCGCCGTAGCGCTTGTGCATCTCCACCGCGGCCGGGATCACCTCTTCCGGGGCGAACACGATCGAGGAGATCGCGGCGGTCGGCGCGATGGTGCCGTCATCGAAGTTCTCGCGCAGGCCGGCGCCGCGCGAAGAGTAATGGCGGAACTGGCGCTGCTCGCCGCGGTATTCCTGGGTGGTGTTCTGCGGGCCATCGCTGGCGGTCAGCCCCCACACGTTCTGGCCGTAATCCTTCCAGTTCATCGGGTTGGCGATCGCGTATTCGCGCTGCGCCAGGGCGGCCGAGCGGCTGTTGAGGAAGTAGGTGCTGCCCCGCTCGCGCATGTAGGCATCCTGGATGTCGCGGAAGTCGACCCACACATGCGTGTACTGGTGGCCGAACAGCGGACCGAAGGACAGATATTCCTGGCCCTGGTAGACGCCCCAGTCGTTGTCGTAGGTACGCGTCCAGACCGTCCAGGCGTCCGGGCTGACCGGATGGGTCGGCGAGCCGAGCGCGAGGATGTAGACCATCATCGCCTCGTTGTAGCCCATCCAGTCGTGATCGATGAAGCCGCTCTCGGGGAACCAGCCCATCGAGATCAGCGGCGCACGCTGCTGCAGCCAGGGCCAGTCCACGCGCTTGTACAGCGTGTCGGCGATCTCGCGGATCTCTTTTTCGCGCGCGTCGTCACCGTCGTAATAGGACTGCGCGAACAGCACGCCCATCATCAGCAGCGCGGTATCCACGCTGGAGAGTTCCACCCAGCTGTCGTAGCGGCGGCCTTCCTGCATGTCCAGGAAGTGGTAGTAGAAGCCTTTGTAGCCGCCCTTGCCGGTGCGCTGCGGGCCCATCGGCAGGTCGCGGAAGAACTTCAGCGTCAGCAGGGTGCGGTCGATCGCCTGGTTGCGGCTGACCCAGCCGTTCTCGATGCCGATCGGATAGGCGGTCAGCGCGTAGCCCACCGAGGCGATGCTGGCGAACGGACGCGACGGGTAACGGTCCGGGCTGAGCCCGTTGACCTCGTTGGTGGTATCCCAGAAGAACTGGAAGGTGCGGCGTTCGATATCGTCGAACAGCGGCGGCAGCTCCGGCTTCATCGGCCGCGGCGGCACATCCGCCTCGACCAGGATCACGGGCGGCTTCGGCTTGGCCGGCTCCTGCTGGGCCTGCGGCTGACAGGCAGCGGCGGCGAGACTGATCGTCGCAGCGGTCAACAGGTGGCGTGCCTGCATGGGCCAACTCCTTGTGCGGTGTTCGTGACTGGGAAGCATAACGTCCAATGACCTGAAATCGTTTACAGAACGCCGCTTTAAAAAACCACGCATGCGTGGTCGAAAGCGGCGGGTCATTGCCCAGGCCGCTGCCACCCTCCGTGGCACCGGCCTGGACAATGGACTGGCCCGAGGGCCAGCCATTGCCATGAAACCGGCCCCGTCCGAGGACGGGGCCGTTGTTGCGTCAGAAGCGGAAGCCGACTTCGGCCTTGACCTGACGCGGAGTACCGATGATGTCGCCGGTCTCGTTGTAGCTGGCCTGCAGCTTGCCGTTGGTCTTCACGTAGTTGTAGGTCGAGAAGTTGTCGAAGTTGAACACGTTGATGATGTCGATGCGCGCGTACAGCTCGGTCTCGCCCGGCATCTTGAACGTCTTCGTCGCCTGCAGATCGACCGAACGGTAGCCGAAGATCTTGCCACCCAGCAGGAACTTGCCATTGGCGTTGGGCACCGCGGCCTGCGGGGTCGGCAGGTTGTAGCCACTGGCCTGCGGGACGCCGTACCAGTCGTTGACGGCGGTCGGGGTGGCCAGGGTGAGCTTGCCACCAAAGGTGATGCCCCAGAAGCCCGCGTACGAACCGGTAACCACCAGGCGGTGGCGCGGCGCGCCGTTGGAGCGGATGGTCGGATAATCTTCGATCAGGCCGCGGTCGAACGCGTACTTCTCGTTGATGTCACGGTTGTGGCGCGCGGTGGTCCAGGTGTAGGCCACCGAGGTGCCCCAGCCGCTTTCCTGGGTGAACGGCTTCTGCGCCGACAGCAGGACCTGGGTGGCACGGGTCTTGATGCCCTGCTGGCCGATGATCAGGCTGCCGAAGCCCGGCACGTTGCAGCTCCAGGCCTGGCCCAGGCCCGGCTCGGTGCCGCCGCACAGGCGCGGGTCATCGAAGAACTGGCCGGTCGGGTAACGGTTGCCCAGGGTGAAGGCGAAGCCGTCGTAGCTCAGGGTGCGGGAAATGGTCGCATCGGTCAGCCAGTCACCGACCTGGTTGCTCATGCCGAAGCTGAACTGATCCGAGTACGGCACCTTGAGGTTGTTGTTCAGCAGGTCGACTTCCAGGCCGGCATTGCTGGTCGAACCGACCAGGTTCTGCAGGTTACCGATGCCGTTGAGCAGGTTCGGGTTCCAGTCATAGCAGGCGGCCTGGCCGTCGATGCAGGTGCCGGTGCCTGGGTTGCGGAAGTAGATGGTCGGCTGCGGCAGGGCCAGCTTGGTCGTTTCCAGCTGCAGGTTGTCGAACAGATCGCGGTCATACGAACGACCGGCACCACCGTGGAACACGTGCTGCTCGTCGGCGTTGAGGTCATACGAGAAGCCCAGGCGCGGCTGCCAGGCATCCTTGAACGCCTTGCGGTTGTGGCCGTTGCTGATGTAATCGCCGATGTTCAGGCCACCCAGTGCCAGCGAATCGGCGTAGGTCTGGCCAGCCGCCGCACGCGGATCCTGCGAGTAGATCGCGTCGACCACCTGCTGCGGGGTCACGAAGTCCAGGTAGGACGGGGTCTTCTCGTAGTCCCAACGCAGGCCGAGGTTCAGCTGCAGATGGTCGTTGACCTGCCAATCGTCCTGGATGAACAGGCCGATCTGCTTGGACTTCGAACGCACTTCACCCGACACGCCCGACACGCCGGTCACCGGCTTGACGAACTGCGCCTTGTACGGAATGGACGACGGGAAGTCCGGATCGCCCAGGGTGTAGGTGAAGGTCGGGTTGATCTGCGCGGCATCGGATGCGTACAGATCGATCTGCTTGTACTTGGCACCCATCTTGATGGTGTGGTCGCCCTGCCACTCGATGCCGTCCAGGGTCAGGTTGTCTTCGATCGACCAGCCCTTCTGGCCCTTCACCTGCGAATCCAGCGCCGATGCGCCACCGATCTTCACCACGGTGCGGTCTTCGGTGCCGTCCGGCGCGGTGTAGGTGATGCCGTTGGCCAGGGTCAGCGGGGTCGGGTTGTTGAACGAATCTTCGTGGGTGACCATCAGTTCGTTGTAGTAACGCTCGCCGCTGTGGTTCCAGCGCAGGGCGTAACGACGGTCGGTGTTGACCACTTCACGGCCGGCTTCCGGCGCGGTCTGGCCACTGAACTGCGACTGGGTTTCATCGCGGTCCTGGAAGGTCAGCTCGATGCGATCGTTGTCGGTCGGCTCGAAGTCGATCTTGCCGAAGATCAGATCCTGCTGGAACGGCTGGCTGGCCGGGCCGAGGCCTGCGGCGCCGTCGGCCGGCAGCAGGCCGGCGGCACTGGTCACCGCGCCGTCCGGCGCGATGGTGACCGGCAGGTCGAAGCGCTTGGCTTCATAGGTCACGAAGAAGTGTGCCTTGTCCTGGATGATCGGACCACCCAGTGCGAAGCCGTATTCCTTCTCGGCCGAGACCATCTTGTCCTTGCCGCCCTGGCGCTCGGCCGGGGTCTTGGCGCGCATGTCTTCGTTGGTGTAACGGTAGAAGGTTTCACCCTTGAACTCGTTGGTACCGGACTTGGTGGCCGCGGTCACGGCCGCGCTGGACACCTGGCCGTACTCGGCCTTGTAGTTGCCGCTGATGACCTTGTATTCACCGATCGCCAGCTGCGGGAACGGGTTGCCGGCGCTGCCGGACTGGCCGGCGACGCCGCCGCCCTTGACATAGCTCTTCTGGCCCACGCCGTCGATGTAGACGTTGGTGCCATCGGAGTTGGTGGCACCGCCACGCAGGGAGGTGTTGCCCTTGGCATCACGGGTGAAGATCAGGCCCGGAACCGCGTCGGCGAATTCCAGGAAGTTGCGCGACACCTGCGGGGTGGTCTGGATCTGCTGCAGGCTGACGGTCTTGCCCACTTCGGAGGTGCGCACTTCCTGCAGCAGGGTCGGCGCGATGACGTTGACCGTGTCCAGGTTGGTGGCGTTGGCGGTGCTGCCGTTGGCCGGCGCGCCGCTGAAGTTCAGGGTCGCGGTCGAGGCCACGGTGACCGTCACCTTCTGCGTCTGGCCATTGGCCACGACGTTGTAGGTGCCCGGGTCCAGGCCCATCAGCGAGTAGCTGCCATCGGCACGGGTGGTGGCGCGGCGCACGGAGCCACTGGCCAGGTTGGTGGCGGTGACTTCGGTGCCGGCCTCGGCCTGGGCGACCTGGCCGCGCAGCGACGAGGTGGCCGACTGCGCCATCACGGTCGGGGCGGCGCCCAGCATCAGGCAGGTCACCAGCGCGCTGGACAACAGACTGCGTGCGGGCGCGCGGTTGCGGTGATTGGAATACGTCATGTAACTCTCCGGGTGGTGGTGGCCGTCTTTGCGGCCCCTGTCATTGTTTTTTTACAGCGTGGTTTGAATGCGTCACGACCAACGGTCGTGACCTACAGCTCGCTTCTGGGCTTGCTTGAATCACGCACGATCAGGGTCGGCACGAGCGTCTGCTTGTCGCCGGCCCCTTCTGTGTTGTTGCCATCCATCAACTGCAACAGGCGCGTCGCGGCCTTATCGCCGAGGTCGGCGATACTCACCTGCATCGTCGTCAACGACGGGTGAACGAAACGTGCCAGCGGAATGTCATCGAAACCCGCCAAGGCGACATCGGTCGGCACACGGACACCTGCCTGCGCGAACGCATACAGACACCCCAGCGCCATCATGTCGTTGGCGGCGAACACCGCATCGGGCAGCGTGCCGGCTGCCAGCAACTCCTGTCCGGCGCGATGGCCGGAAGCTTCGTCAAAGTCACCGGGCAACTCGATACCTTGGGCAGCATCGCCGAAGGCCGCCAGCGCATCGCGGAAACCGCGCAGGCGCTCACGGGCGTCGTAGTTGAGGTCCGGACCGGAAATGAAGGCGATGCGCCGATGCCCGACATCCAGCAGGTGGCGGGTCATCGTCATCGCACCGGCATGGTCATCGATGCTCAGCACCGGATGATCCTGCTCGGGCAGATAGGTGTTGATCAGCACCGTGGGCAGCGACTGCGGCAGGTTGTCGGTGAGGAAGCCCGGGCTCTCGGCATACGGCGAGAGCACCAGCAACCCATCGACACGACCGCGCATGGCACGCAGGGCCGCGCCCTGCTGCTCCTGGTCACCGTGGTAACTGGAGACGAGCAGATGCTGGCGACGCTCGCGGGCCACCCCGTCGATGCCGCGCATCAGTTCGGAGAAGAATTCGCCATAGAGATCGGGCAACACCACGCCAATGGTGTTGGTCCGTCGGCTGCTCAGGCTCCGGGCCGCTGCGTGCGGGGTGTAGCGCAGTCGCGCCGCTACCTCCAGCACCAGCTTGCGCACGGGCTCGGCAACATTTTCATGGCCATTGAGTGCGCGCGAGACCGTGGCAACAGAGACACGGGCCTCACGGGCGACATCTTTGATAGTGATCGCTGCCTTGTTCACTTCGCCGCCCTCCACGGCTTAGAGATCTGGGCTTGGCGCGGAATGTAAGCGTTTTCAAACCCGGATGTAAACACTACGTTAGCCTCATGTCGTACGGCGGTAACCAAAAGCTGTCCATGGCGGCCCCATTCGGGACTGGCCAGGACAAGGCGGGACAAGGGTTTCAGCGGTTTTTGACCGGTGTTTCGGCACGGATGGACAACGCGTGGATATCGGTCTCCATCATCGTCCCCAGGGCCGCATAGACGGCCCGATGGCGCGCCAGCGGCAGTTTTCCTTCGAAGGCCGCGCTGACCACGTGCACCTTGAAGTGCCCCCGGCCGTCACGCGCGCCCTCGTGGCCGGCGTGGCGGTGGCTGTCGTCCTTGACCTCCAGCAACTCGGGATCCAGCGCCTGCTGCAGCGCCTCGCGGATGCGCTCGACCCGGTTCATGGCAGGACCTTGCGGAACGGGCGGACCTGGACGCGCACGTATACGCCCGCCTCTACATAAGGATCGGCGGCGGCCCAGTCCTGGGCCTGGGTCAGCGAATCGAACGCGGCGATGACCACGCTGCCGCTGAAGCCGGCCGGGCCAGGGTCTTCGCTGTCGATGGCCGGGCACGGGCCGGCCAGCAGCAGCCGGCCTTCATCCTGCAGGGCCTGCAGCCGGGCCAGATGGGCCGGGCGCGACGCCAGACGGGCGGCCAGCACATCGGTGCCGTCATAGCCTTCAATCACATACCACACGGGCAACTCCGAGGTCTTGTTGAATCGAACCCGGGCATTCTAGCGGGGCTGGCTGGACACTGGCGCGGCAACCCCGTAGTCTTATGTCCATTGCACGTGGCTGGACGCAGCGCCCCGTCGGCACCCGGCTCCACCGCCAGCCGACGACCGACCCACTGCCCCACACCAGCACACGTAGACGACCTCCCCGTAGTTCTGTCGCTGCCCATCGCGGCGCGCCTTGCTGTTTGAAGTGTGGAATCGCGCCGACCCAGGCGTGTCATGGCTTGCCATCCTGCCGCCCGGCACCGTTCCGGACGCTGGCATGGTGCGGCGACCGGTCCGTTGCAATACTGACGTCTATTTGATGACTGCCGAACTCGCGCTCGACGCGAACCCGCCAACCCGAGTGCCCGCCCCACAGCAGCAGGAAATGCCGCTGGCCGTGGTGCATGGACAGCCGGTCCTGCAGATTCCGCAGGACCTGTACATCCCGCCGGACGCGCTGGAAGTCATCCTGGATGCCTTCGAGGGTCCACTGGACCTGCTGCTGTACCTGATCCGCCGGCAGAACCTCGACATCCTGGACATCCCGGTCGCCGAGATCACCCGCCAGTACGTCGAGTACATCAACGTCATGCAGGAGCTGCGCTTCGAACTGGCGGCCGAGTACCTGGTGATGGCGGCGATCCTGGCCGAAGTGAAATCGCGGATGCTGTTGCCGCGGCCGCCCAGCATCGAGGGCGAGGAAGCCGATCCGCGTGCCGAGCTGGTGCGCCGGCTGCAGGAGTACGAACGTTTCAAGCAGGCCGCCGAGGACATCGACAGCCTGCCCCGCCAGGACCGCGACACCACCGTGGTCCATGCCTTCGTCCCCGACCGCGCGGCCGTCAAGCTGCCGCCGCCGGTGGACCTGAAGGAAATGCTGATGGCGCTGCACGACGTGCTCAAGCGCGCCGAGCTGTTCACCGGCCACGCGATCAAACGCGAGGCGCTGAGCGTGCGCCAGCGGATGGGCGATGTGCTGGGTCGTCTGGAAGACGGCAGGTTCTACCGGTTTGAAACGCTGTTCACCGCCGAAGAAGGCAAGCTGGGGGTGCTGGTCACCTTCCTGGCCCTGCTCGAACTGGCCAAGGAACAGCTGCTGGACATCGTCCAGGAAGCTCCGCTGGCGCCGATCTACGTCAAGTCCCTGGCCGCCGGCAACACCAACGAACCGCTGCAGTTCAACAGCGAGTTCGACGACAACGACGCCGCCAACGAATCCGACTGAGCACCCGACCCACGCATGGATCAACCGCTGATCAACCGTATTGTCGAAGGCGCCCTGCTGGCGGCCAGCGAGCCGTTGACGCTGGCGCAGCTGCAGGGCCTGTTCCCGGAAGAGGAACCGGCCCCGCCGGGCAGCATCGAACGCGCGCTGGAACTGCTGCGCGACGGCTGCCAGGACCGCGGCGTGGAACTGGTCGAGGTGGCCTCCGGCTTCCGCTTCCAGGTCACCAGCGAAGTGCATGGCTACATCACCCGGCTGTGGACCGAACGCAAGACCCGCTACACCCGTGCCACCCTGGAAACGCTGGCGCTGATCGCCTACCGCCAGCCGATCACCCGCGGCGAGATCGAGCAGGTCCGCGGCGTAGCGGTCAGCAGCAACATCATCCAGGCACTGGAAGAGCGCGAATGGATCCGCGTGATCGGCCACCGCGACGTGCCCGGCAAGCCGGCGCTGTTCGGCACCACCAAGGGCTTCCTGGATTATTTCGGGCTCAAGCGCCTGGACGAACTGCCGCCGCTGTCCGAGCTGCGCGACCTGGGTGAGCTGGAGCCGCAGCTGCCGCTGGACAACGAAGGTCAACTGGCCGGTCGCCTGGCGGCCGGCGCTGCGGCACCGGATGCCGAGCTGGACAGCGACGCGGCCAATGACGATGCCACTCCGGCGCCGGCGGAGCCGGTAGATCCTGCAGGCCCGGTAGACCCTGCAGATCCTGCAGATCCGGTGGACCCGGTCGCCGCCCGGCTGGCTGCCCGCGTGGCGCTGGCCTCGGCGCGACTGGCGGAGCAACCGGCAGAACCGGACAATAACGAGGCTTCCGCCGATGCGGATGCCTCCGACACCCCATCCCATGCGCCGTTGTCGCTTGCCGACGACGACGCGGATACGACCGCCAGCGATGGCGAACCCGATACCGCGCCGGGAGAGCGCGCGGCGCCCCAGAACGAAACCGAAAACAACGCCGTCGCGAAGACGACCGTGGCTGTTGACGAAGCCGATCCCGAACCAGAGGCCGACGCACCCGTTGCCGGCCGGAGCCAAGTAAATGAGTGACACCCCCCGCAAGCCATCGTTGAACAAGCTTTCGCTCAAGCGCGAAACCGCCTCCGAACAGCCCAAGCTCGAAGAGCGCCTGCATAAAGTGCTGGCGCAGGCCGGCCTGGGTTCGCGCCGCGCGCTGGAACAGCGCATCGCCGATGGCCTGGTCAAGGTCAACGGTGAGGTCGCGCAGACCGGCCAGTCGATCAAGAGCGGCGACAAGGTCGAGCTGGACGGCCGTGGCTTCGTCGCCACCGCGCTGACCGAGACCTCCCGCGTGCTGGCCTACAACAAGCCGGAAGGCGAAGTGACCACGCGCGAAGATCCCGAAGGTCGCCCGACCGTGTTCGAAGCGCTGCCTGCCCTCAAGGGCGCGCGCTGGATCGCGATCGGCCGCCTCGACATCAACACCACCGGCCTGCTGCTGGCGACCACCGACGGTGAGCTGGCCAACGCGATGATGCACCCCTCCTACGAGGTCGAGCGCGAGTACGTCGTGCGCGTGCGTGCACCGGAAGGCGAAGAGAAAGTGCCGGACAGCATCGTCGACCGCCTCGCCCGCGGCGTGGCGCTGGAAGACGGCCCGGCCAAGTTCGACGAGATCGAACGCATCGGCGGCACCGATTCGCACGACTGGTTCCGCGTGGTCGTCAAGGAAGGCCGCAACCGCGAAGTCCGCCGCCTGTGGGAATCGCAGGGTTGCCAGGTCAGCCGCCTGAAGCGCACCCGCTACGGCAAGGTCAGCCTGCCGCGCGAACTGCTGCGCGGCCAGTCGGTCGAGCTGCCGGCCAAGCAGGTCGAAGCCCTGCGCGCCGAACTGAAGCTGGAAGAAGGCGCGCCGTCGGCGCTGACCCTGCAGCCGGTGATCGGCCAGCGTCGTGCCGCCAAGACCACCGTGCGCGTCTCGCGCGACGGCGGCCGTGGCAACGCCTACGTCAACGGCCACAACTCGGCCGATGAAGGCCGCGAACTGCGTCGTTTCGACAACGTGCGCGAAGAGCGCGGCCGTGGCCGCGGTGGCAAGGGTGGCGGCTTCAAGGGTGGCCTGACGGTCAGCGGCGAAGCAGCGGCCAAGCAGTCGCAGCGCCCGTTCAAGGCCCGCCCGGACAAGGGCAACCGCGCGCTTCCGGAAGGCAACCCGGCCGCGTTCCGCAGCTGGTACGTGCCGGACGGTGTCAGCACCGGCCCGAGCGGCCATCGCAATGCCGGCCCGGGCGCTGCCCGCGGTCCCGGCGCGCGTGGTCCGGGTGCCGGCGCCGGTGCCGGCGGCCAGGGCCGTCCGTATGGCAAGCCGAAGGGCCCGGGTGGCGCAGGCGGCCCGGGGCGTGGCAGCTACGGCGGCGGCGCTGAAGGTCGCGGCGGCTATGCCGGCGGTGGCGAAAGCCGCGGCGGTTACGGCGGCCAGGGCCGTCCGGCCGGTCCGGGCGGCGGTGGCAACCGCGGCGCCCAGGGTGGCCAGGGTCCGTCCCGCCATCCGTACGGCCATCCGGGCAATGCCCCGAGCTTCCCGTCCGATCACGCCAACCCGGGCGCCAGCCCGTACGGCAGCGCGCGTCCGGCGGGCAACCGCGGTCCGGGGGGTCCGGGTGGTAACCGTGGCCCGGGTGGTCCCGGCGCACGTGGTCCGGGTGGCGCCAGTGCGCGCGGCCCCGGCGGTCCCGGTGGCAACCGCGGCCCGGGTGGTCCGGGCGGCAACCGTGGCCCGGGTGGCCCTGGTGCTCGTGGTCCCGGCGGCCCGGGTGGTCGTCCCGGTGGCAATCGCGGCCCCGGTGGCGGCGGTCATCGTGGTGGCGGCCCGCGCGGCGGCTGATCGCTGATACGCTGAGATCAAAAAACCCCGGCTCAGGCCGGGGTTTTTCGTTGGGTCCACGCGGGCCGCGATCAACCCGGTCGTGTAGAGCCACCTCATGGGTGGCTGCGCTTCCTGGGGTGGCTGCGCGTCATGCCGAAGACGGTGGTGTAGCCACGCATGGCGTGGCTCTCCCCCTCAGCGTCGTTCGATGGTGAAGCGGCCCACACCCACGCCAAGGTCCCAGCCCTTGCCGGTGCCCGCCAAGGCGAGCGAGATATCGCCCTTGGTCATCACTTGGGCATTGCTGGATTTGTCGGCACCCGCGTGCGCTTCGACGGAGGCATAGGAACCGATCAGGTCGTTGACCGAGTAGGCGCCGGAGAACTTGCCCTTGCCGTCGACGATCTTGGACTTGCCTACGGTGAGGCCGCCGCCCTTGGCGGTGATCTTGACCGGAATGCGCGCGCCGTTGTCGCACTGGATGGTGCCGGTGCCGGAGGCGGTCTTGTACAGCACCGACCAGCCCGCCAGGTTGTAGTGCAGCTCGCAATCAATGTTGCCGGCAGCCTGCGCGGCCGGGACGGCCGAGATGCCGGCCAATGCGATCAATGCCAGGGAGAACGTCTTCATGCAGGTCCGCTCGTACGCAGTGGGAACGCGCCGAATCTAGCAGCGTGCGCGTGTGGCGCGGATGATGCACGTCGCGTGCATCCGGCATCCGTTCAGCCCGAGCGGCCGGGGTGGTGCCGGCTGCTGGCCGGCAATGCGCACCGCCAGCAGCGTGCAGAGCCGGCCGGCGGCCGGCGGCCGGCACGACCGCTTCAGCTGCGTTCCTGCAGGCTGAAACTGTCCGCATCCAGCATCGCCGGGAAGCGTGCGCGGTGGGCGGCCAGTGCCGCGGCCGAGATCGTGGTGGTGACCACCTGCTCGGTTTCGCGCACTTCCACCTGCGGCTGGCCGAGGAAATCGATCACGGCGCTGTCGCCGGCGTAGTGCAGGTCATTGCCGTCGACACCGATCCGGTTGACCGCCGCCACATAGCAGAGGTTCTCGATCGCGCGCGCACGCAGCAGCGTCTTCCACGCATAGGCGCGTGCCGACGGCCAGTTGGCCACGAAAATCTGCAGATCGAAATCCAGCTGGTCGGCGCGCTCCACGTTGTAGCGGTTGCGGCAGAACACCGGGAAACGCAGGTCATAGCAGACCTGCGGATTGATCCGCCACCCCTTCCACTCCACGCTCAGGCGCTCGCTGCCGGCGGCATAGCGCTCGTGCTCGCCACCGTAACGGAACAGGTGGCGCTTGTCGTAATACCGCAGCTCGCCATCCGGGGTGGCCCACAGCAACCGGTTGTAGACGCCCTCGCCCACCCGCAGCTGCACGCTGCCGGTGACCGCCGCGCCCAGGCGCACGGCCTGCTCGCGGATCCAGGCCACGGTCGGGCCGTCCATGCCTTCTGCCTTGTCGATGGCGTCGTTGGAGAAGCCACTGGTGAAGGTCTCCGGCAGGATCACCAGATCGGTCTGCCCGGCCAGCGGCGCCAGCAGCGAGCCGTAATGCGCGCGGTTGCCGGCCGGGTCGTGCCAGCGGGTGTCGCCCTGGACCAGGGAAGTGCGCAGGTCCTGCAGATCGGTCGCGGTGCGCATCACAGGGCCCGCAGTCGTTCGATCGCCGCGTCCATCGTGGCGTCGTTCTTGGCAAAGCACAGGCGGACCAGGCGCTGGCCGACGGGCGCGGTCTCATAGAAGGGCGACAGCGGGATCGCCGCCACGCCCTTGTCGATCGTCAGCCATTTCACGAATTCGTGGTCGGGCAGATCGCTGATGGCCGAGTAGTCCACCAGCTGGAAGTAACCGCCGGGCACCGGCAGAGGCTTCAGGCGCGTGGTCAGCAGCTGCTCGCGGAAGCGGTCGCGCTTGGCCTGGTAGAACGCGCCCAGTTCCAGATGGTGTTCGGGCTCGTCACGGATCATCGCGGCGAAACCATACTGCGCCGGGCCGAAGCTGGTGAAGGTGTTGTACTGGTGAACCTTGCGGAACTCGGCGGTCATCGCCGGCGGCGCGATCGCGTAGCCGATCTTCCAGCCGGTGCAGTGGTAGGTCTTGCCGAAGCTGGAAATCACGAACGCACGCTCGCGCAGCTCCGGATGTCGCAGCGAGGATTCGTGGCGGCGGCCGTCATAGATGATGTGCTCGTACACCTCATCGGAAATCAGGTAGATGTCGGTGCCGCGCAGCACATCGGCCAGCGTCTGCATGTCGTCGGCGGTCAGCATCGCGCCGGACGGGTTGTGCGGCGTGTTGACCATCAACAGCCGGGTGCGCGGGGTGATCGCGGCACGCACGCGGTCCCAGTCGACCGCGAAGGTCTGCGGGTCCAGCGGCACGTGCACGGCACGCGCGCCGGCCAGGTCGATCGCCGGCTCGTAGCAGTCGTAGGCCGGGTCGAGCACGATCACTTCCTCGCCCGGGCGGACCACGGCGTGGATGGCGTTGAAGATCGCCTCGGTGGCGCCACTGGTGACGGTGATCTCGGTGTCCGGATCCACCTGCGCGCCGTACAGATCCAGCGACTTCTGCGCGATGGCCTGGCGCAGCGGCGCCACGCCGGTCATCGGCGGGTACTGGTTGAGCCCGCCCTGCATCGCGGCGATGGTTTCATCGATCAGCCGCTGCGGTGCGGAGAAATCCGGAAACCCCTGTCCCAGGTTGACCGCACCGTGTTCGGCGGCGAGCTGGGACATCACGGTGAAGATGGTGGTGCCCACCTTGGGCAGCTTGGTTTGCGGTTGCATCGGCAGGCAGGATCGAGGGGGTAGATGACGAAGTGTACGAAATCCCCAGATGCGAGGTTGCCGCCCAGCGGCCGGCACTACGTCGCCTGTCCCCGATACAATGAACACTCCCTCCCGGTGTGAAGCCTGAGCCCTTTGAACGCCCCTCCGTTGCTGGCCGCGCATGGCCTTGGCTTCAGTCGCAACGACGAACCCGTCTTCGGCCCGCTGGACCTGCAGGTCGATGCCGGGGAAGCCCTGCTGGTGCAGGGCGACAATGGTGCCGGCAAGACCACCCTGCTGCGGGTGCTGGCCGGCCTGCTGCGTGCCGAGAGCGGGCACGTCGAGATCGATGGCAAGCGCGCCGGGCACAAGGAACGGGCGAACTACGTGGCCTATCTGAGCCACCTGCCCGCGTTGAAGCCGGACCTGGACACGCTGGAGAACCTGCATTTCCTGTGTGGCCTGCACGGTCGCCGCGCCCGCCAGATGCCCGGCAATGCGCTGGCGATCGTCGGCCTGGCCGGGTATGAGGACACGCTGGTGCGGCAGCTGTCGGCCGGCCAGAAGCGCCGCTTGGCACTGGCCCGCATCTGGCTCTCGCCCGCGCCGCTGTGGCTGCTCGACGAGCCCTACGCCAATCTCGACCTGGAGGGCATCAACCTGGTGAACCGCATGATTTCCGCGCACCTGCGCAGCGGCGGCGCTGCGCTTGTCACCACCCACGGTGCCTATGCCGCCCCGCCGGTGCGCACGCGCCTGCTGACCCTGGGCGTGGCGGCATGATCGCGCCGGGTACCGAACCGGGTCTGTGGCAGACCGCACGGGCGCTGGTCGCCCGCGACATGCGCCTGCTCTGGCGGCGCCGTGGCGATGCCCTGCAGCCGCTGCTGTTCGCGCTGCTGGTGGTGGTGCTGTTCGCGCTGGCGCTGGGCCGCGATCCGGAGGCGATGGCGCGCGTGGCCGCGGCGGTGATGTGGCTGGCGGTGCTGCTGGCCGGCCAGCTGGCGATGGACTCCCTGTTCCGCAGCGATGCCGAAGACGGCTCGCTGGAGCAATGGTTGCTGGCCCCGGTGCCGCTGGCCTGGCTGGTGCTGGTGCGGGTGCTGGTGCACTGGGTCACCACCGCCCTGCCGCTGATCGTGATGTCGCCGCTGCTGGCGGAAATGCTGCATCTGCCGCATGACCAGTTGCCGATGTTGCTGGCATCGTTGCTGCTGGGCACCCCGTTGCTGAGCCTGATCGGCGGGGTGGTCGCCGCGCTGACGGTCGGCATCCGGCGCTCTGGTATTCTCGTGGCATTGCTGGCGCTGCCGCTGTACGTACCGGTGCTGGTGTTCGGCGCCGGCAGCGTGGCGGCGGTCGCACGCGGGCAGGACCCGATCGGCGCGCTGCTGATGCTGGGCGCCGGGCTGGTGATCGCGCTGGTGCTGGCCCCGCTGGCCACGGCCGCCGCGATCCGCATCTCGCTGAGTTGAGCGGTATGGCGTACTGTCGGTGGCGTGAGCTGCGTTGTGAGCGTCACCTGCATCCGCGTCACCCGTTGCCGAGCCACTCCACGTCCGTTCCATCGTCGCCCTTCGTTGGATAGCCACTGCCGCATGCACCCGATCGTCCGCTGGTTCCACCAACTCGGTTCGCCGCCCACCTTCGACCGCTTTGCCGCGCGCTGGTCGCGTGTGTTCTACCTGGCGGCGGTGCCGGTGCTGCTGGTCGGCATCTGGCAGGCGCTGGCGGTGGTGCCGGCCGATTCCAAGCAGCTGGACAGCTTCCGCATCCTCTACATCCACGTGCCCAGCGCGTGGATGAGCCTGTTCGTGTTCGCACTGATGGCGCTGTACGCGGCAATCGCGCTGATCTGGCGGATCAAGACCTGCGAAATCCTGGCGATGGCCTGCGCCCCGCTCGGCGCCGGCTTCACCCTGATCACCCTGCTCACCGGCAGCATCTGGGGCAAGCCGACCTGGGGCACCTGGTGGGACTGGGACCCGCGCATGACCACCGAACTGATCCTGCTGCTCCTGTACCTGGGTGTGATCGGCCTGTATTACGCCATCGAGGACCGCCGCAGCGCCGCGCGCGCGGCCGGCCTGCTGTCCATCGTCGGGGTGAGCCTGCTGCCGGTGATCCGCTATTCGGTGGAGTGGTGGGGCAGCCTGCACCAGGGCCAGACCATCCGCCTGTTCGGCGAATCCACCCTGGATGCCAGCATGGCGCTGCCCCTGTGGCTGATGGTGATCGGTACCAAGCTGTGGTTCGCCGGCTCGCTGCTGGCCAAGGCCCGCGCCGACAACCTTCTGCGCGAGGCAGGCAAGGCCTGGGTCGCCGCAGGGACCCGCGCGCCCCTGGAGGACAACCGCGCATGACCCACCTTCCCTATGTGATCGCCGCCTATGCGGTGTTCGTGCTGGTGCTGGGCAGTGATGCCATCGGCTCCTGGCTGCGGCTGCGCTGGGCACGCCGCCTGGCTGCACGCCGCCAGCAGCGCCAACAGTCCCGCGCGGCGGCGGGCAGCACGCCGCCAGTGGCGCCGGAGCTGACCCGATGAATCCGGTCCGGCGTCGCCGCCTGCTCTGGGTGATGCTGCTGGTGCTCGCCTCCGGCCTGGCGACCGCGCTGGTGGCGATGGCCCTGCAGCGCAATATCGCCTACCTCTACACCCCTTCCGAAGTGCTGCGCGGCGATGCCGGCGATCACGCCCGGTTCCGCCTCGGCGGCATGGTGGTCAAAGGTTCACTGCAGCGCGCGCCCGGTTCGCTGGATGCGCACTTCGTGGTCACCGATGGTGACGCCACGCTGCCGGTGATCACCTCGCGGATCCTGCCGGACCTGTTCGCCGAGGGCACCGCCGTTGTCGCCACCGGACGCCTGCAGGACGGTCGCTTCGTCGCCGAGGAAGTGCTGGCCAAGCACGACGAGACCTACATGCCCAAGGAAGTGGCCGACAAGATGGGCCAGGCACATACCAAACACGATGTGCCCGTGCCGGCACCGGAGACGTACTGAGTGCTGCCGGAACTGGGGCAGATCCTGCTGGTCACCGCCCTGCTGATGGCACTGCTGCAGACGGTGCTGCCGCTGTGGGGTGCCCATCGCGACCGCGCCACGTGGATGGCGGTGGCACGTCCGGCCGCCTATGCCCAGCTGGCGTTGCTGCTGGGCGCGTTCGGCGTGTTGACGGTGGCCTTCGTGACCCAGGATTTCTCGGTGCGCTATGTCGCGGAGAATTCGAACTCGCTGCTGCCACTGGCGTACCGCTATTCCGCGGTCTGGGGCGCGCACGAAGGCTCGCTGCTGTTGTGGGCGCTGGTGCTGGCGATATGGTGCGGCGCGGTGGCACGGTGGTCCAAGCGCCTGCCCGCCGTCGTCTCCGCGCGCGTGCTCGGGGTGCTCGGCATCATCAGCATCGGCTTCCTCGCCTTCCTGATCTTCACCTCCAATCCGTTCGCGCGGCTGATCCCGGCGCCGCTGGAAGGGCGCGACCTCAACCCGCTGCTGCAGGATCCCGGGCTGATCATCCATCCGCCGATGCTGTACATCGGATACGTGGGCTTTGCGGTGCCGTTCGCATTCGCGATCGCCGCCCTGCTGGAAGGCCGCGTGGATGCGCGCTGGCTGCGCTGGACGCGACCATGGACCAACGTGGCCTGGGGCTTCCTGACCATCGGCATCGCGCTGGGCAGCTGGTGGGCGTATTACGAACTGGGCTGGGGCGGCTGGTGGTTCTGGGATCCGGTCGAGAACGCCAGCTTCATGCCGTGGCTGGCCGGCGCCGCGCTGATCCACTCGCAGGCCGTCACTGAAAAGCGCGGCAGCTTCGCCAGCTGGACGCTGCTGCTGGCGATCGCCGCATTCGCGCTGTCACTGCTCGGCACCTTCCTGGTGCGCTCGGGCGTGCTGACCAGCGTGCATTCGTTTGCCGCCGATCCCTCGCGCGGCACCTTCATCCTGATCTTCCTGGCCCTGGTCATCGGTGGCGCGCTGCTGCTGTATGCGCTGCGGGCCGGCGCGCTGACCAGCGAGGATCCGCGCCGCGGCTTCCTGCCGACCTCGCGCGAAACCCTGCTGCTGGCCAACAACCTGCTGCTCGCCGCGGCCTGCGGCATGGTCCTGCTCGGCACGCTGTACCCGCTGCTGGCCGACGCGCTCGTGCTGGGCAAGGTCTCGGTCGGGCCGCCCTACTTCGGCACGTTGTTCGTGGTGCTGATGGCGCCGCTGGTGGCGCTGCTGCCGTTCGGGCCACTGGTCAACTGGCAGCGCGACCAGGCCTCGCGCCGCGTGGCGATGCTCGCGCCGTGGGCCGGGCTGGCCCTGCTGCTCGGCGTGATCGCCTACTTCATGGCGCCCCAGGGGGCGCTGAAGACCGCCGCTGGCGTCACCGGGGCGGCCTGGGTCGCGTTCGGTACCGGGCGCTTCGTCTGGACCCGCCTGCGCGGCAACGGCAGGTTCACCGCCGAGATGGTCGGCATGCTGCTCGCCCATGGTGGCGTGGCCGTGTTCCTGGCCGGTGCGCTGCTGGTCGAAGCCTTGAACGTGCAGCGCGAAGTCGCGCTCGCACCGGGACAGTCGCTGGTGGTGGGCACGTATGAAGTGCGCTTCGAAGGCGTGGACCATCAACAGGGCCCGAACTACGTCGCCGATCGCGGCCACCTGCGCGTGCTCCAGCACGACCGTGAACTGGCCCTGCTGCATCCGGAAAAACGCCTGTACGCCAGTGGCGGACAGGTGATGACCGAGGCCGGCATCCACGCCCGCCTCAACGGCGATGTTTACGTGGCACTCGGCGAGTCGCTGGGCAACAATGCATGGGCCGTGCGCGTGCACATCAAACCGTTCGTCCGCTGGATCTGGCTGGGCGCGCTGCTGATGGCACTGGGTGGCTTCGTCACCGCCGCCGATCGTCGTTTCCGTCGTCCCTAGGAGTCCCCCGTGTCCGATCCCCGCCCCGCCTCCCGTCCGCTGCCGCCCGTGGCCATCGTCATCGGGGTGCTGTTCTTCTTCGGGCTGCTGGGGCTGATGATCTACGGGGTGATGAAATCCGGCGCGCCGGACCGCGACGTGCTGCCCTCGGCGCTGATCGGCAAGGCCGCACCGGCCTTCGAGCTGCCGGTGCTGCACGATCCGCACATCAAGGTCAGCAGTACTGAACTGCGCGGCGCGCCCTATGTGCTCAATGTGTGGGGCAGCTGGTGCGCGGCCTGCCGCGACGAACACCCGATCCTGACCAGGTTCGCCGAAACCAAGCGCGTGCGCGTGATCGGCTACAACTGGAAGGACGAGCCGGCCGATGCGCTGCGCTGGCTGGAACAGCTGGGCAATCCGTTCGTGCTGGTGCTCAGCGACATCGAGGGCCGCACCGCGATCGACTGGGGCGTCACGGCCGCGCCGGAGACCTTCCTGGTCGACGCCAGTGGCGTGGTGCGCTGGAAGTACAGCGGCGCGCTCAGCCAGCGCGTCATCGATACCCAGCTGATTCCGGAACTGGAAAAGGTGGAGCGTGCCCATGCCAATGCCCAGCCGCAGCTGCCGGCCTCGCCGTAACCGGATGATCCGCCGGGTCGGCGTGGCGCTGATCGCGCTGGCGCTGGCGCTGGCATTGGCCTCGCCGGTCATGGCGCAGGCCGTCTCCGATCCGACCCCGTTGCAGTACCGCGATGCCGCCGAGGAAGCCCGCTTCCATGCGCTGGCCGCCGAGCTGCGCTGCGTGCAATGCCAGAACCAGTCGCTGGCCGATTCCAATGCACAGATCGCGCACGACCTGCGCCGTGAAGTGCTGGTACTGATGCAGCAGGGCAACAGCGATGCACAGATCAAGCAGTTCCTGGTCGACCGCTATGGCGAGTTCGTGCTGTACCGGCCGCCGATGGAGGCCCGCAACGCGCTGCTCTGGTTCGGCCCGCCGGTGGCGCTGCTGATCGGCGCGGGCGTGCTGATCTGGGTGGTGCGCCGTCGCAGCCGCGGGATCCAACCGATGGACAAGAGCGAGGAACGCTGGTGAGCCTTTGGATGGCCCTGAGTGCCGCCGTGTTCGCGGCCGCCCTTGCTGCACTCGTACTGCGGCCGCTGCGTGCAGGCGGTTCGCACCGCCCCTTCGTGATCGCCATGCTGGCGCTGGGGTTGGCCGGTGGCGCGCTGTACCTGCTGGTCGGCACGCCGGATGCCGCCGAGCGGACGGCGGCCAGCGACGAACCCGCCACGCTGGAAGATGGCGTGCAGGCGCTGCAACAGGCGCTGGCGAAAGACCCACAACGCGCCGATGGCTGGGCCCTGCTCGGCCGCTCGCAACTGGCACTGGGCAAGCTGGCCGAGGCCACGGCCGCGTTCGACCGCGCGGTGCGGCTCGCGCCGGACGATCCCGGCATCCTGGTCGAAGCGGCGCAGGCGCGCGCGCAGGCCGCGCCGGGCAAACAGTTCGATGACGAGGCCCTGCAATGGCTGCGTCATGCGAACGCGCTCGCGCCGGAGAGCGAGCGCGCCGGCTGGCTGATCGGCATTGCCCTGCGCCAGCGTGGCCAGGACGCCGAGGCCGCGAAGGCCTGGGAAGCCCTGCTGCCGACGCTGGAACCCGGCGCGGCGCGTGCATTGCGCGAGCAGATCGCCATCGCACGCGGCGCTGCCGGTCTGCCGCCGCGGGTGGAAACACCTGCCCCTGCCGCGGCGGGCGACCACGCCCTCGCCGTGCAGGTGCGCTTCGCGCCCGGAACCGCGATGGATCCGGCCTGGGCCAACGCCACGGTCTTCGTGATCGCACGCGCGCCGGACGGCCCGCCGATGCCGGTCGCGGTGCAGAAGCATCCGGCCAGCCGGCTGCCGCTGCTGGTGACGCTCGGCGATGGCGACAGCCCGATGCCGACCAGCACGTTGTCCCAGCTGCAGGAGGTCGAGGTGGTGGCACGGCTGTCGCGCTCGGGCCAGGCCAACCGCCAGCCGGAGGATGTGGAAACCGCGCCGGTACGGGTGCGCCTGCCCCATGCCGGGCCGGTGTCCCTGGTATTCGATCGGCCATGACCGGTGCGCGGCCGCGACGCAGCGTGCCGCCCACCACCACGGCGCCATCGCGGCGCCCGGCTAAAATGCGCGCATGACTGAATTCATTCCCCCCGGCACCCGCTACCACGCCCTGCCCTCGCCATTCGCGTTCAAGCGCGGCGGTGCACTGCGCGAGGCGCACGTCGCCTACGAGACCTGGGGCACGCTCGACGCGGACGCCGGCAATGCGGTGTTGATCGTCACCGGGCTGTCGCCGGACGCGCATGCCGCGGCCAACGCCGACAATCCGGCCGCCGGCTGGTGGGAGGCGATGGTCGGCCCGGGCAAGCCGATCGATACGGATCGCTGGTTCGTGATCTGCGTGAACTCGCTGGGCAGCTGCAAGGGCTCGACCGGTCCGGCCAGCATCGACCCGGCCACCGGGGAGCTGTACGGCCTGCGCTTCCCCGAACTCTCGATCGAAGATGGCGCACGCGCAGCGGTCGAGGTGGTGCGCGCATTGGGCGTGGCCGAGCTGGCCTGCGTGATCGGCAACTCGATGGGCGGGATGACCGCGCTGGCGCTGCTGTTGCTGCACCCGGGCATCGCGCGCAGCCATATCAATATTTCCGGCAGTGCCCAGGCGTTGCCGTTCTCGATCGCGATCCGCTCGCTGCAACGCGAGGCGATCCGGCTCGACCCGCAGTGGAATGGCGGTCGCTACACCGACCAGGCGTATCCGGAATCGGGCATGCGCATGGCGCGCAAGCTCGGCGTGATCACCTACCGCTCCGCACTGGAATGGGATGGCCGCTTTGGCCGCGTGCGCCTGGATTCGGACCAGGCCGCTGACGATCCGTTCGGCCTGGAGTTCCAGGTCGAAAGTTACCTGGAAGGCCATGCCCGCCGCTTCGTGCGCTTCTTCGATCCCAACTGCTATCTGTACCTGAGCCGCTCGATGGATTGGTTCGACCTGGCCGAATACGCCGACGGCGACGTCATGGCCGGGCTGGCGAAGATCCAGGTGGACAAGGCGCTGGCGATCGGCGCGAACACCGACATCCTGTTCCCGGTACAGCAGCAACAGCAGATCGCCGATGGCCTGCGCGCCGGTGGCGCCGACGCACAGTTCATCGGGCTGGATTCACCGCAGGGCCACGATGCCTTCCTGGTCGACTTCGCCCGGTTTGGCCCGGCGGTCAGCGGCTTCCTGCAGGCGCTGTGAGGCACGCGCGCTGGTACCTGGCGCTGGCGGCGGCAGGCGCGTTGGTCGCGATGGCGATTACCGGGTTGTTACCGCAGTGGCTGGGCGCATGGTACGCACTCACCAGTGCTGTCGCCTTTGCGCTCTACGGGCATGACAAACGCGCCGCACGCCTGGGCAACTGGCGCACACCCGAGCGCACCCTGCAGCTGCTGGCCTTCGCGGGTGGTTGGCCTGGCGCGTTGCTGGGCCAATCCGTGTTCCGCCACAAACGCCGCAAGAGCGCATTCCAGTGGGTGTTCGCCCTGTGCGTGCTGGCCAACGTCTCGGCGCTTGCGGTGCTGCTGCGGGCATGAGCCCAAGAGTATTCAGTGCATGTGGCGCTGCTTCACTGCGACTAGCGTAGCCACGCGGCCGCCATGTCGATGGCGTCCTGATCGCTCGAAACGCGTTCCTCGGGTTTTATCCCGTCCGGATAGGCCTCACCCGAGCGATCAACCATCACGGCCCTCGTCAACCGGAGCGCGCCACCGTCAGGCAGCGGATAGGAGCGGTTGGCTGTTGCGAGACCTGCCGTCGGCTGCCCGAAGAACCGGGTACCCGGGCGGGCTCTGAAGGCGACGGCAACGGCTTCTCCAGAGCTTGCGGTCTTCGGGCCGACGAGAACGGCCACGCGGCTGCTGGAAAGGTCGACTCCGCATGCACGGCGGGATTCTGGGCGCCAAGCGGTGGCAGTGCCGTTGCGGTCCCGGGATGCGCCAATATTTCCGTTACCCAGCAACGGTTGCAATCCGCTGAGCATCGGCCACATGTTGCCGCCCGTGTTCTGGCGCAGGTCGACGATCCAACCCTTGGCTGACGTCGGCGCCAATCGTTCGATCTGCTCACAGAGCTGGGAGGTAAAAGCTTCACCAGCACTTGCTTCGGTCCCGCGCAGGCCCGGCACCAGAACGTAACCGATGTCCTGCATCTGCCTGGCCTCGATGTCTCTCGATGCAACAGCGGTCTGACGGTACGCGTCGGCTTCCCTGGGGTGTTGCAGGAAGCTGTGGCGATCTGCCAGCAGATCCAAAACCGCTCTGATGCTGCCATAGGCCTCTTGTGCGGGGAGGCTTTTCAGTGCCGGCGCCAAGCGCGCCTTCTCCTCGGCGGACCAGTCAACGTTCCCGGCGTTCAACGCATTGGCGCGGATGGTGGTGAGGGCATACTCGACCATGTCATAGGCGGACACGCCGCCCGACGTGGCAGCCTCGGCTGTCAACACGAGCCCTTGCACAGCGACATGCCCGGCGCTGTCGAGCGTGACACCGAGCTTGAGGGTGGTCGTTCCGGACGGAATGTAAAGACGGAGCTCTCTCGCCTGCGCGCCCACGCCGGCACGCACGGGCGCGCCAGCTGAACTCGCAAACGCCAATCGCCCGTTGGCGCCGTCCGCACGCACCCACAGCGCGGCACTGCCTGCGCCATCCTCGACCAGTAATCGTCCAGCTAAACGAACCTCTCGCCCCTGGAAAGGACGGGCGTCCATCGAGGTGATGGCGCCGACGAATTTCTCCGTGCCGGTCGATTCGGCGGACAAGCGCAGGTCCGCTCCGCCGTCCTCCAGAATGTCTCCCGTACCCGAGGTGATCGAGTTGACGCTGGTGCCTTTCCAGACCGTGTCGGCCGAGGCCCCGCCGCTGAGGAGCCCCAGCATCAGGAGGAACGCTGCTCTGCACTTCATGCTCAACATCCTTGTTCACGTTGAGACACGATCCTAGTTCAAGCACATTGCATCCGCCAGACAGCCCGCAGGTGCTTTCTGCCGACCCCCGATCTACTCTAACCGCCCCTCCCGCAGACGATGACTGCGATGCACGATGCCCTCCGGCAATTCGTCGTGGGTGATCATCAACAGACTGCGATTTCCCAGCGCATCCACCATGTCATGCAACAACGCATGCGCGGTGTCCACATCCAGGCCTTCGGTGGGCTCGTCCAGTACCAGGATCGGTGCGTCGCGCAGCAGCGCGCGCGCCAGTGCCAGGCGCCGTGCCTGACCGGCCGACATGGTCGCGCCGTTCTCGCCGACCCACGCCGGCAAGCCGCCGATCTGCTCGGCCCATGCGCGCAGACGAACCTCCGCGAGCACCTGCCACAAGCGCGCATCGCTGGCCTGCACATCGCCGAGCCGCAGGTTGTCGGCCACGGTGCCGGCGAACACGGGCGCGTTCTGCGGCAGCCAGGCGATCTGGCGGTGCCAGTCGGCCTGGGCGAAGCGGCGGATATCGGTATCACCGTAACGCACGCTGCCGGCCTCCGGATCCCATAGCCGCAGCAGCAGCGATGAGAGCGTGGTCTTGCCGCTGCCGCTGTCGCCGCGGATCGCGATCCGTTCGCCCGGGGCGAGCTGCAACTGCACCTGGTCCAGCAGCACCCGCGCCTGGCCGGGCCAGCGGAACACCACCTGATCGAACCGCAGCGTCGCGGGCACCGACGGCACGGCCACGGGCGCGTCGGCTTCCACCACGCCCGGCGCCTGGTCCACGATGGCTTCCAATCGCACCGCGGCGACGCGGCCCGACAACCACGACTGCCAGGCCAGACCGATGCCGGCCCACAGCTCCAGCAGTGCAACGGTCAGGAACACCAGCGCAGCGGCCAGCGCGGCATCCACACTGCCGCGTTCGAAGGCATGCAGGGCCAGCCACAGCATCGCGACCAGGCCACCCGCGCCGCACAGACCGTGCAATGTGTTGCCACTGATCAGCCGCCAGCGGCGACGCTTGTCACGCGACTTCAGCTGCTTGGCCGCCACCAGCACGCGCTGGTTCCAATGCTCACGTGCCTGCAGCGCGGCGAGGTCGGCCGCGCCTTCCAGGCCTTCGAACGACTGGGTGCGCAGCTGCGCGCGGTGCAGCGCGCGGTCGCGCTCCTGGTCGGCGGCGCCACGCACGGTCAACCACGGCACGCCGATGCCGATCAGCACTGCGAGCACCGCCAGCAGACCGGCCGCGGGCGGATAGATGATGCCGGCCGACACCACCGCGACCAGCGAGATGCCACCGAGCGCCAGCAGCGGGCCGATCGCGCGCACCAGCAGGCCGTCGACCTCGCCGATATCCGACATCAGCCGCGCCAGCAGCTCACCGGTGCGCACCCCTGCCAACCGCGCCGGTGCCAGCGGCAACGCGCGACGGAAGAACCACACGCGCAGATCGCGGGCGATGCGCAGGGTGACATCGTGGCCCACCAGTTTTTCGAAGTAGCGCGACACGATCCGCGCCATGGTCAGCCCGCGGATACCCGCCGAGGGCGAGAAGAAGTTGAAGCCATTGCCGAGCCCGGCCGCCCCAGCCAAGGCGGCGGCGGTCAGGAACCCACCGGACAGCCCGAGCAACGCGGTGCCGGCCAGCATCGTGGTCCACAGCAGCAGCACGGTCAGCAGCAGGCGGCCGCGATGCCGGGCGAACACACCTTTCAGCGAATCGATGTGGGCGGCTTTCATGGCGTCACCTCCGAGGCCAGGCGCGCGCCGCCGGCGGTCAGGGTCAGGCGGGTGTCGGCCCAGCGCATCGCGGTCTCGCTGTGGGTGGCGATCACCACGCTGCGCCCGCGTGCGAATGCCGCCAGGGTGCGCAGCAGATCGGCTTCGGTATCGGGATCGAGGAATGCGGTCGGCTCGTCGAGCAGCAGCAGGTGCGGATCGCGCAGCAGCAGCCGGGCCAGACCAATGCGGCGCGCCTCGCCGCCGGACAAGCCGAAGCCGCGTTCACCGATCACCGTGTCCAGACCCTGCGGCAGTGCGGCCGCGAAGCGCATCACCTGAGCGGCTTCGGCCACGGCGCGCAGATGCGCATCGGTCGCGCCGGGCGCGGCCAGGCGCAGGTTGTCGGCGATGGTGCCGTGGAACAGATACGGGCGCTGCCCGGCATAGCCCACGTCCAGCCCCGGGCGCAGCACGATGCTGCCCTCGCGGGGTGGCAACCATCCGGCCAGTGCTTCCAGCAACGTGCTCTTGCCGCTGCCACTGGGGCCGACCAGCGCCACGCGTTGCCCCGGCTCGATCTGGAAAGAAAGGTGCTGCACCACATCGTGGTGCGCACCGAGCGGACGCAGGCTCACGTCGCGTACGACCACCGGCGGCGCGTGCTGTTCGAGCAGCTCCGGGACGCGCGCGGTGGCGGGCGGTGCGTCATCGACAACGGCGGCGGCAGGCAGTTCGCCGAGCAGGCGCTCCACTTCCGCCGCGGCGGCCAATGCATTGGCGCGGTCGTGATAGTGCGCGGCCAATCGCCGCAGCGGCGCGTAGAACTCCGGTGCCAGCAGCAGACAGAACATGCCCACGCCCAGCGTCGGCACCTGCGCATGCAGTGACATCAGGCCCAGATAGCTCAGGCCCAGGTACAACGCGACCATCGCGACGCTGACCGAGGCGAAGAACTCCAGCACCGTCGAAGAGAGGAAGGCGATCCGCAGCACCTTCAGGGTGCGCTCGCGCACGCCTTCTGCCGCGCTCGCCACGCCGTCCAGCTCGGCCTCCCCTCGCCCGTAAAGACGCAGCAGGCCAAGTCCCTTGATGCGATCGGCGAAGTGACCGCTCATCCGCGCCAGTTCACCGAGCTGCGCACGGCCAGCCGCTTCTGCGCCCCAGCCGACCAGCATCATGAAGAACGGCACCAGCGGCGCGGTGAACAGCAGGATCAGCGCAATCACCCAGTCGGTCCAGGCCACGGCGATGGCGATCAGCAACGGCACCACCACCACTTCGATGCGAACCGGCTGATAGCCGGAGTAGTAATTCTCAATCGCATCGGCGTGCGCCAGCATCAGCTCGCCCAACTCGCCGGTGCGCTGCTGGCGCAGCCACAGCGGACCCCGGCCGAGCAGCCGCTGATACACCCGTTCACGCAGGGCCAGGCGCGCGGCATCGGCGACATCGCCGGCCGCCGCCTGGGTCGCACTGCCGAGCAGGGTGCGGATCCCCAGCACCGCCAGCAGTCCCAGCAGCACCGGCGTGGCCTCGGCCAACGGGCGATGATCGACCAGCACCGCCTGGATCAGCCAGGCGATGGCGGCGGCCTGCCCGATCAGCAACGCGCCGGACAGGCAGATGCAGATCGCCGCGAGGCGCTGCTTGCCGCGCGCGGCCGTTGCCAGCCCGCCCAGCCAGTGCAGGCGAAGGCGGCGCAGGGCGGTTGTCTCACCAAGGGGCGCGTCGGGGGGTATGCTCAAAACAAGTCACTGGCGGCCACAGGGAGGTTCCGTCGATTGTAGTAGGTGCTGGCCCCGTCCCCGTGCGGCCAGCGGTCGCAGGGGTGGGAGCGCATACGATCCCCGCGCGAGTGTCTTTGTACATTGATCTGAATCAAGGCTGTTTGAAGTTGCTGGTCACAGAATTCACCCCGTAGACCCCCTTCCCGCCACCTGAAACGGCAAAACCCAACGAGGTAGCCAGGCCATGATTGATCAGACAGTCGTAGAACTGTCGCGGCTGCAATTCGCTCTGACCGCGATGTACCACTTCCTTTTCGTTCCCCTCACGCTTGGCCTGTCGTTCATGGTGGCCATCATGGAGAGCGTCTACGTCATGACCCGGAAACAGGTCTGGCGCCAGATGACGCTGTTCTGGGGCACGCTGTTCGGCATCAACTTCGCCATCGGCGTCGCCACCGGCATCGTGATGGAATTCCAGTTCGGCATGAACTGGTCGTACTACAGCCACTACGTCGGTGACATCTTCGGCGCACCGCTGGCGATCGAAGGGCTGATGGCGTTCTTCCTGGAAGCGACCTTCATCGGTCTGTTCTTCTTCGGCTGGAAGCGGCTGACCCCGGTCAAGCACCTCACGGTGACCTGGCTGATGGCCCTGGGCACCAACCTCTCGGCGGTGTGGATCCTGATCGCCAACGGCTGGATGCAGAACCCGACCGGTGCGATCTTCAATCCGGAAACGATGCGCATGGAGGTGGTGGACTTCGCCGCCGTGCTGTTCAACCCGGTGGCGCAGGCCAAGTTCGTGCATACGGTCAGTGCGGGCTACGTGACCGGCGCGGTGTTCGTGATGTCGATCAGCGCCCTGTTCCTGCTGCGCAACAAGCACAAGGACATGGCCCGCCGCTCCTTCGCGGTGGCGGCGGCCTTCGGCCTGCTGTCCTCGCTGTCGGTGGTGGTGCTGGGTGACGAAAGCGGTTATGCCGCCAGCGAACACCAGAAGATGAAGCTGGCCGCGATCGAAGCGATGTGGGAAACCGAGCGTGCCCCGGCCGACTTCACCGCCTTCGGCATTCCGAACCAGACCACCCATACCAACGACTACGCGATCAAGATTCCGTACCTGATGGGCCTGATCGCCACCCGTTCGCTGGACCAGCCGATCCCGGGCATCCTGGAGCTGGTGGGGCGCGCCGAGAACCGCATCCGCGGTGGCCAGCTGGCCTACGGTGCGCTGGAACGCGTGCGCAAGGACAAGAACGACGTCGAAGCGCGCGAGATGTTCGACCGCCATTGGCAGGATCTGGGCCACGGCCTGCTGCTCAAGCGCTATCGCGAGGACATCCTCAACGCGACCCCGGAAGAAATCTCCAAGGCCGCGATGGATACCGTGCCGCGGGTCGCCCCGCTGTTCTGGACCTTCCGCATCATGGCGGGCCTGGGCTTCTATCTGATCGCCTTCTTCGCGCTGGCCTTCTACTACTCGTGCCGCCACAACTTCCAGGACAAGCGCTGGTTCCTCAAGCTCGCCCTGTGGTCGCTGCCGGCGCCGTGGATCGCGATCGAATGCGGCTGGTTCGTGGCCGAGTACGGTCGCCAGCCGTGGGCGGTGGACGGCGTGCTGCCGACCTTCTACGCCGCGTCGGGCCTGGCCCTGCATGAAATCCTGACCACGCTGGCGGTATTCACCGCGCTGTACACGGTGCTGCTGGTGATCGAAGTGAAGCTGATGCTCAAGGCGATCCGCAAGGGCCCGGACGACATCCTGCCGTCGCTGCAGGCTGCAGCCACGTCCCTTTCCCCCAATGCCGCTGCGCCGACCCACGGTCGGGCGTAAGGCAGGAGAACCCAGATGGAATTCATTGGACTCGATTACACCACGCTCCGCGTGATCTGGTGGCTGCTGCTCGGCATCCTGCTGATCGCCTGGGCGGTGATGGACGGTTTCGACCTCGGCGTCGGCACCCTGCTGCCGTTCGTGGCCAGGACCGATGACGAACGCCGGCTGGTGATCAACACCGTCGGCCCGGTGTGGGAAGGCAACCAGGTGTGGCTGGTGCTCGGTGGCGGTGCGATCTTCGCCGCCTGGCCGCCGCTGTACGCGGTCAGCTTCTCCGGCTTCTACCTGGCGGTGTTCCTGATGCTGTTCGGGCTGATCCTGCGCCCGGTCGCCTTCAAGTACCGCAGCAAGATGCCCGGCAAGCGCTGGCGTGAGAACTGGGACCGTGCGCTGTTCGTCGGTGGGCTGCTGCCGGCATTGATCGCCGGCGTGGCGGTGGGCAACGTGCTGGTCGGCGTGCCGTTCCACTTCGATGACAGCATGCGCATCTTCTACACCGGCACCCTGATCGGCCTGCTCAACCCGTTCGCCCTGGTGGCCGGCCTGGTGAGCGTGGCGATGGTGGTCTCGCATGGTGCAGCGATGCTGGTGCTCAAGACCGATGGCCCGGTGGCCGAGCGCTCGGCCCGTTACGGCAGCATCGCGGCGGTGCTGACCTTCGTGCTGTTCGCCCTGGCCGGCGTCTGGGTGGCCTTCGGCCTGCCGGGCTATCAGATCACCTCGCAGGTGGTCACCGATGGCCCGACCAACCCGCTGCTCAAGACCGCTGCCGCCGGTGCGGTGGCCGGTGGCTGGCTGCGCAACTACCAGAGCATGCCGCTGACCCTGCTGGCCCCGATCCTCGGGCTGGTCGGTGCGCTGGCCAGCGCGGTGCTGCTGCGGGCCCGTCGGGGCGGCCTGGCCTTCCTGGCCTCGGGTGCGTCGATCGCCGGCATCATCCTGACCGTCGGTTTTGCGATCTTCCCGTTCCTGCTGCCCTCCTCCAGCCAGCCGGGCTCCAGCCTGACGGTCTGGGACAGCTCCTCCAGCCACCTGACCCTGGGGATCATGCTGATCGCCACGGCCATCTTCCTGCCCATCATCATCGCCTACACCTCCTGGGTCTACCGCGTGATGAAGGGCAAGACCACGGCCGAAGAGATGGGCGACAACCCCAACGCTTACTGATGCGCCCCACGGCGCGATAGGAGACTTACCATGTGGTACTTCGCTTGGATTCTGGGTGCAGGGCTGGCTTCGGTCGTGGCCATTCTCAACGGCATGTGGTTCGAAGCCCGCGAGCAGAGCCGTACGGATCACGAAGAAGGCTAAAAAAAGGTTGCCGATCGGGTCTTCACACCGTATCCTTGTCGGCTCCTTCGGGGTGTAGCTCAGTCTGGTAGAGCGCTACGTTCGGGACGTAGAGGTCGCAGGTTCGAATCCTGTCTCCCCGACCACTTCGGTGGTCGTATTGAAGCCTGGGAACACGTTTCCAGGCTTCTTTATCAAGGGCTGTGGCAACACGGCACCGAAGGTGAAAAACGCGATCCCCCCTTGCCGCCGACCGGCGGGATCGATACAATAGGCGGCTCCTTACGGGGTGTAGCTCAGTCTGGTAGAGCGCTACGTTCGGGACGTAGAGGTCGCAGGTTCGAATCCTGTCTCCCCGACCATTTGATGGTCACAATCAAGCCTGGAAGACTTCAGTGTCCTCCGGGTTTTTTTGTGCCTGTTGATTGAGCCACTTCAGGAATCAGGGCAACGGGCGGGACTGACACGCCGGATAGCGGCTCGGAATATCGCCTTCGCAGGTACCGGTGTAGCGGTAGCCTTTCCCCAACATGCAGCGCTGTGCCGCATAGAGCGTGTCGCGGGAGATATCCGCGGTTTCCTTGCCCGTGGCACCTTGCCGGTCCGGCGAGATGTTCCCATTGCGTTGGCCGCCGCAGGCTTCCCAATCCATGTCACGCACCAGCGCGCCCGCGTCCTGCCTGCTCCAGTCGTGGCCCGGCGGGACCAGGTGCCGGGTCGCGGCGGGATGTCCATTCATCCACATGCCACCTGCGCCACAGGCGGTCAGGCCAAGCAGCACTCCCAGCACCGCCATCGCACCAATGAA
Organism: Stenotrophomonas sp. SAM-B; assembly: GCF_013387485.1. GTDB lineage: Bacteria > Pseudomonadota > Gammaproteobacteria > Xanthomonadales > Xanthomonadaceae > Stenotrophomonas > Stenotrophomonas maltophilia_AA. The sequence continues at coordinate 368,899 of NZ_JABBXB010000003.1, read as the reverse complement.
ACCCCTTCGTACGAACAGCAGCGTCGTTGACATCGCTCCTACTCCACCGGGAATCCACGACGGACAAACTCGAACCCGTTGCCGATCATGCATGCGTCGTAAAGCTGGCCCAGCCGGGCGTTGATCTCTCTGTACCGCTTCTTCTGGGCAGCCGTGCGTTCGGCATGCCAGACCTTCGTGATCACAGCACCCTCCTTGAGCAGCCCCGCGTACTCTGCGTCGTTGCGCATCTCCTGACTGCATGGTTGCCGCACCCGGTCCGCGTCGGCCTTGCTGGTACCGGCCTTGCGCCAGTACTGCCGGGTGGGCATGACCCGGACGGAACCCGCCGGAATGAGTCCCGTGTCCGCCGTCGCTACCTGGCCAGGCACGGCAGGAGCAGTGGCACAACCTGCCACCGTAAGAAGTAGAGTCGCCACCAGCAGCGAGGTGTACCCCCTCGCATGTCCTTGCCTCCGAACCTGCCTCATGCATTTCGTCCTGGTTGTCCGCAGCCGCCTTGCTTCTGGCATGCGGGATACCGACTGCGTATATCCCCATCCACATGCCGCCGATGCCGCAACTGGCGAGCATCAACGTCGTACAGGTCAGTAGAAGCCTGTTTCCTGCACGCGGGACACTCATGGTACGGCCACGACGCGCACTGCCCGGCTCATCGTACAACCCTGCACGTTGCCGTCGCTCATGTCAGGGCCCCGGCGGCTCCCGGCGCGACCTGCCGGGATCGAACCCGTACAATGGACGGTCCTGGCCTCGCCTTCGGCGCCGGCCCAGTCCCCTTCCCCGCAGATGCCGGCCGCTGGCCGGTCTCTGCCGTTGCACCCGCGCGCCGGCATGGCCGCGGTGCGCCACCTGTCAGGAACATGCTGATGACTCACCCCACCTCACCGTCCCAGTCCCTGCTGCACGGACGCCTGCTGGCGTTTGCCGCGATCCTGCTGGCCGCCTTGAACCTGCGCACTGCGGTCACCTCGCTGACCCCGCTGCTGGATGTGCTCGGCCAGACGTTCGGCTTCGGCACCACGATGACCGGCGTGCTCGGCATGCTGCCCACCGCGGCCTTCGCGCTGTTTGGCGTCACCACCCCGGCCGTGGCGCGCCGCCTGGGCCTGGAGCGCACCGCGCTGCTGGCAATGAGCCTGGCCACCGTGGGCCTGCTGCTGCGCTCGATGGCCGGCGGCGTGGGCAGCCTGCTGTTCGGTTCGGTGGTGGCGCTCGCCGGCATGGGCATCGGCAACGTGGTGGTACCGCCGCTGGTGAAGCGCTACTTCGCCAACCGCGTGGGCACCATGAGCACGCTCTACATCACCGTGCTGCAGATCGGCACGATGATGCCGGCACTGCTGGCGGTGCCGGTCGCGCAGCAGGCCGGCTGGCGCGTGTCGCTGGGCATCTGGGCGCTGATGTCGCTCGCCGCCGCGCTGCCGTGGCTGATGCTTTCGCGTGCGCGCCCGCATCCGGACACCATCAGCGCCGCCAACGACCCGTCCAGCGCGCCGCACGGCAAGGTCTGGAAGACGCCGCTGGCATGGGGCATGACCCTGATGTTCGGCATGACCTCGCTGATGACCTATTCGATGTTCACCTGGCTGCCGCGGATCGTGGTCGAAGCCGGTGCCACGCCGGCCTTCGGCGGCATCATGGTCGCCATCTTCGCTGCCTGCGGTCTGCTGCCATCACTGACCATGCCGGCGCTGGCCGTGCGCCTGCGCAATCCCTTCGGGCTGGTGCTGATCGGCTTCAGCGCCTTCCTGATCGCCTTCGCCGGCCTGTTGTTCGCCCCGATGAAGGCGCCGTGGTTGTGGGCGGTACTGCTCGGCATCGGGCCGTCGACCTTCCCGCTGGCGCTGACCCTGATCAACCTGCGCACCCGCACCCCGGCCGGTTCGGCCGCGTTGTCCGGCTTCATGCAGGGCGTGGGCTATGCGTTCAGCTGCCTGGGCCCGTTCCTGTTCGGCTGGCTGCATGCGGTCAGTGGCGGCTGGCACCTGCCGTTCGGCTTCCTGGTGGTGTGCGCGGTAGTCCTGTTGTGCGCCTCCTGGGTTGCCTGCAAACCGCAGAAGCTCGAAGACCAGTGGTGAGTGCCCCGCTGCGTCCATCTACACGCGCTGTGCGCAACAGCTGACGTAGCGTGTCGCTAACTGACCCGCTGCGCGGCAACGGGTGATGTTCGGGTCCGCTGGCATCGCCAGCGGGATGAACAGCTTCATCGCGACGGAGTGCGTTCCCCATGCTGGCGACATGGCGGGAATCTTCAGTATTTCAACGACTTGCTCCTCCCCTCCGGGTGCTACCCGGGGGCTGATCGGCCGTACCCGGTTCTTGGCGATTTGGCACCAAGCGCGCAGTCAGGCACGACTGGCATGTGATGTGCGTCACAGTTTGTGACGCTAATGCCATTCGAAAGGATGCTCCAAGGGGGGTTCCATGTACGACCATCGTCCGCTGGCGCTCGGCGTCGGCCTGGCATGTGCCGCACTCGCTTTCTCCGCTCCGGCTGCCTTTTCCGCCGAACCGCGGGCCGACGCCCTGGCCGAAATCGGCCAGTTCCGGGACCACGCCCAATGGCTGGATGCGCTGGCGGCGATCGAGCGGGCCCGGGTGCAGTCACCAGAAGACACCCTGCTGTATCGCCTTCAGGTATTGACCCTCTCGGACATCGGCAACGCGTACCGCGCGTGGCAGCTGTATCTGGCCCGCCCCGACCTGTTCGACACCGCCCAGAAAGAACGGCTGGAAGGCAATTACCTGGCCAAGCTGGTGGGCTGGAGCCTGGCCTTTGGCCCCAGCGAGGACACGCGCCTGGATGAAGCCGACGCCGCGCTGGTGCAGATGCAGCAGTATCTCGAACGCGACGGCACCACGGTGCAGCAGGCGCCGCTGCGGATCCGCCATGACCGTTTGATCCTGCTCAACCGGCTGGGGCGCCATGCACAGGTGCGCGATGAGTACCGCGGCCTGCTCGCCGAGGGTCACCCCGTCCCCAACTATCTGCTGGCAGCGGTCGGCGATTCGCTGATGGCCACACAGCATCCGGACGAAGCGATCCCGGTGCTGGAGGCGGCGCTCAAGGCCGATCCGTCGCTGCCGCAGGCCCGCTCCGAGCTCGCGTATGCGTATCTGGAAGACGAGCACGCCGACACCGCGATCGCCCTGCTGAAGCGCTGGCAGGCCGATGAGCCGGCCTGGCGCTGGGCCAACGGGGCCAAGGCGCCGTACCCCAACTGGCCGCGCTACGAGGCCGACCTCAACCTGGCGATGGTGCGCGCCTACAGCGGCGACCTGCCCACCGCACAGCGCGATCTGGAGAAGATGGTCGAGGTCGGGCCCGGCAACACCGGCACGCAATCCTCGCTGGGCAACGTCTACCTGATGCGCGGCTGGCCGCGGCGGGCGCTGGAGCGCTACAGCATGGCCAACACGCTGGACCCGCGCGATGTGCCGGCGCGCCTTGGGCAGTACGACGCCTACGTGCAGGTGCAGCGCGATGATCTGGCGCGGCCGATCCACGACACCCTGCTTGCCGCCTATCCCAACCAGCCGTCCGTGCAGCGCATGGATCGCAGCTGGCGCGCGCACCGTGGCTGGCAGTGGCATGCCTACGCCGAAGGTGGCCGCAGCTCCGGCGGTGGCGGTGCTTCGCCGCTGGGCAACGACGACGGCCGCTATGGCGTGGAAGTGCAGTCCCCGGTACTCGACGACCGCTGGCGCCTGGTCGCGTTCGCGGACCGGCGCAGCGTGGATTTCCAGGACGAGAGCATCGACCCGCTGCGGATCGGCGTGGGCACGCGTTACCGCTACGGCCGCGCGGATGCGGAAGCGTTCATCCACCGCGCCAACGACCACATCGGCGAGACCGGACTGAGCGCCGGGTTCGGCTGGCAGTTCAGCGATCAGTGGCATGCGGGCATCACCGCCGCACGCAATGACCCGGAGGCCTCGATGCAGGCGCGCGTCTCCGGCATCACCGCCGACAGCATCGCGCTGGCGGCCGACTACCGGCGCGACGAGCGGACCCACTGGAGCCTGGGCGCCAGCCAGTTCCGCTACGACGACGGCAACCGCCGCGACACCGTCACCACCGCCATCGAACAGCGCCTGATGACCCGGCCGACCGTGTTCGTGGACGGCCTCGGCAGTCTGTATGCCAGCCGCGGCAGCCGCGACGACGTGCCCTACTTCAACCCCTCCGAGGATCGCTCGGTGGAGATCGGCCTGCGCGTGGACCAGCAGCTGTGGCGCCACTACGAACGCCACTTCAGGCATCGCCTGACCGTTTCGGTGGGGCAGTACTGGCAGCAGGGCTATGGCAGCGCGATCGTGCCCTCGGCCGAGTACCGCCACGAATGGCAGCTCGGCGAAGGCCGCATTTTCGAGTACGGCATCCGCTGGTCGCGACCGGTCTATGACGGACAGCGGGAACGACACATCGGCCTGGATGCCGGCCTGCGGTGGGGAGAATGAGATGCGGCACATCGACATGAAGCGCTGGTCCCACTGGCTGTTGCTGGCGCTGCTCGCCGTGGTGCTGCCGGCACAGGCACAGCAGACGCCGGCCGCACTCGATGCCGCCGACAACGGCCTGCTTGTGCTGAGCTATCACGACATCCGTGACGAGGTGGCCGAGCGCGGCGACCCGGATGCGTATGCGGTCAGCACGCAGAACTTTGCCGCGCACCTGGACTGGTTGTCCGCGCATGGCTACCACCCGGTCTCGCTGTCGCAGTTGATCACTGCCTCGCAGGGTGGCACCCCGCTGCCGCCCAAGCCGGTGCTGCTGACCTTCGATGACGGGCTGCGCAGCGTGTACAGCAAAGTGTTCCCGCTGCTGCGCGCCTACAACTATCCGGCGCTGGTGGCAGTGATCACCGACTACGTGGACATGCCGGCCGGGCGCCAGATCGACTACGGCTACCGCCCCTTCACCCGCGACGACTTCCTGACCTGGGCGCAGCTGCGCGAGATGCAGAAAAGCGGGCTGATCGAACTGGCCAGCCACACCGACAACCTGCACCACGGCGTGCAGTCCAACCCGCAGGGCAACCAGACGCCGGCGGTGATCACGCGCATCTACGACCCGACCCGCAGGACCTATGAAAGCGCGGCCGAGTACGAGGCCCGCCTGCGCGCCGATCTGGGCCGCAGCGTGGAGCGCATCCAGCGCAATGTCGGTGTCAGCCCGAAGGCGATCGTGTGGCCGTACGCCGCGTACAACGCGCTCAGCAACGATATCGCCGAGCAGCTGGGCATGCCGGTCTCGTTCGATCTGGAGGGCCGCAGCACCCCGATCAAGCGCGATCTGCACGGCTTGGCGCGCCTGCTGGTGACCAACAACCCGACCGTGGTGCAGCTGGCCTACGAACTGCGCCGCGATGTGGAACGCGATGGGATGCGTGCGCTGCAGATCGACCTGGATGCGGTCTACGATGCCGACCCGGTGCAACAGGGCAAAAACCTGGATGCGTTGATCGACCGGGTCAAGAAGATCGGCCCGACCCACGTGTTCCTTCAGGCGTTCGCCGATCCCGACGGCAACGGGTCGGCCGATGCGCTGTACTTCCCCAACCGGCATCTGCCGATGCGCGCGGACCTGTTCAACCGGGTGGCGTGGCAGCTCAAGACACGCGCCGGGGTCAAGGTGTTCGCCTGGCTGCCGGTACTGGGCTACGAGCTCAAGGATCCGGCCATCCGCAGGGCGCTGGCCATCGAGAGCCCGGAAAGCGACGGCATCTTCCGGCTGGACTTCACCCGGCCGCAGGTGCGTCGGATCATCGATGACATCTACGAAGATCTCGCGATCAACGCGTACTTCGAGGGTCTGCTGTTCCACGATGACGCCTACCTGCGCGACACCGAGCTGACCCGGCTGCCGCAGGAAGGTGATGACGGTGCACGTACCCAGGCGCTGATCGATTTCACCCTGGAGCTGCGCAATGCCGCCCAGCGCTGGCGGCCGAAGCTGGGCACCGTGCGCAACCTGTATGCCCAGCCCGTGCTGGAGCCGCAGAGCGCGAGCTGGTTCGCCCAGCGCCTGGACCTGTTCAACAAGGCCTACGACCACACCGCGCTGATGGCGATGCCGTGGATGGAGGGCAGTCGCAGCCCGGAACGCTGGCTGGACCGGCTGGTGGTGGCGGTGAGGCAGCACGATCCGCAGTTGTCGCAGACGATGTTCGAGCTGCAGACGCTGGACTGGCGCACCGGCAAGCCGATCCCCGGCGACCGCCTGCGCGCGCAGATCCGTCGCCTGCAGGCGCAGGGCGTGCGCCATTTCGCCTGGTATCCGGATGACTTCATCGCCGGACGTCCCTCCACGTATGACGCCCGCGCGGCCATGTCGGCCCGCAGCTTCCCGTACGAGGAAAAGTGAGGTCGCCATGCATCCTCTTCTCTACATTCTGTTCCAGTTCGCCTTCTTCTACCCGATGGTGATGGCGTTCTTCTGGATGTCCGGCGGCCTGTACTACTTCTTCCGGCGCGAACGCAAGGCGCGCGACCGCAATGATCCGCCGCCGATGGCCGCCTACCCGTCCGCCTCGATCCTGATCCCCTGCCACAACGAGGCGGAGAACCTGCAGGACACGCTCGACTCCGCACTCAGGCAGAACTATCCGGACTTCGAAGTGGTCGCCATCAATGATGGCAGCAGCGACGACACCGGAGCACGCCTGGATGCCCTGGCCGCCCTGCATCCCCGGCTGCGTGTCGTGCACCTGGACCGCAACATGGGCAAGGCCAACGCGCTGCGCATGGGGGCGCTGGCGGCGCGCTCGGAGTTCCTGGTCTGCATCGATGGCGATGCGATGCTGGAGGAGTACGCCACGCACTGGATGGTCTGGCACCTGACCTCCGGCCCACGCGTGGGCGCCGTCACCGGCAACCCGCGCATCCGCAACCGGTCCACCCTGCTGGGCCGGCTGCAGGTGGCCGAGTTCTCCTCGATCATCGGCATGATCAAGCGTGCGCAGCGGGTGTACGGGCGCATCTTCACCATCTCCGGCGTGATCGCCGCGTTCCGTCGTACCGCCCTGCATCGCATCGGTTACTGGTCCGATGACATGGTCACCGAGGACATCGACATCAGCTGGCGGCTGCAGCTGGACCACTGGGACATCCGCTACGAGCCCAATGCGCTGTGCTTCATCCTGATGCCGGAAACGCTGAAGGGACTGTGGCGGCAGCGCCTGCGCTGGGCCCAGGGCGGCGTGGAAGTACTGCTGCGGCATGGCGGCTCGCTGTTCCACTGGCGCAAGCGGCGGATGTGGGGGGTGCTGATGGAGTACATCCTCAGCGTGCTGTGGGCGTACACGATGCTGGCGATCATCGTGCTGTGGGCGCTGGGCAAGTTCATGGAGCTGCCGCCTGATCTGTATATCGCCACGCTGCTGCCGCAGTGGCATGGCGTGATCCTGGCCCTGGTCTGCCTGCTGCAGTTCGCCAGCAGCCTGATCATCGACCGCCGTTACGAAACGCATATAGGACGTAATTACTTCTGGGTGATCTGGTACCCGATGGCGTACTGGCTCATCAGTCTGTTCACGACCCTGGTGGCGTTCCCCAAGACGATCTTCAAACGTCGTGGCAAGCGCGCGGTCTGGGTCAGTCCTGACCGGGGTATCCGATGAACACCGTCAAATCCACCCGCCGCTTCGACTCGCGGCTGATCCAGAAACCGCGCCAGCAGCCGCGCCTGCAGCGCACCGCCTGGGGCTTTGTCACCATCGCCTTCTGGGCGTTCTACTTCTATCTGTGGGCACCGCTGGTCACGTTGGTTTCCTGGCTGCTGGGCGGGCAGATGGCCTGGACGCAGCTGTACGAACAGAAGCAGACGATCGACCCGTTCGTGGTGATCGCCCTGCCGGTGATGCTGTTCTGCTGCGCGGCGCTGCTGATCGCCTGGGCCGAGTACAACCGCATGCGCTTCACGGGCAAGGAACGTCGGCTGCCGCATGACGATGTGACCCGCGCCGAGATCGCGCACGACCTCGGCGCGAGTGCCTCCGTGGCCGCGTCGCTGGCCGATGGCAAGTCGGTGACGCTGCACCTGGATGAGCACGCGCGGCCGGTACGGGTCACCGCGCAGGCATTGGCGGTCGCGTACGGGTAATCGCGCGGGCGTTGGCAGAACGGTAATGCCGGCCGCTGGCCGGCTCCACGGATTGCCAGGATGCGCTAGAGCCGGCCAGCGGCCGGCTCTACCCGGTCACGCGCGCGTCTGGCCTTCACCGCGGACGACGAAGCGCTCGACGGTCAGTGCTTCCAGTCCCATCGGGCCATAGGCGTGCAGCCGGGTGGTGGAGATGCCGATCTCCGCGCCCAGGCCCAGCTCGCCCCCATCGGAGAACCGCGATGATGCGTTGACCATGACCACGGCCGACCGCAGCGCCTGCACGAAGCGTTCGGCGGCGACCGCGTCCTCGGTGGCGATCACTTCGGTATGGTCCGAGCTGTACTGCTGGATATGCGCCAGTGCCTGATCGAGGTCCTTCACCACGCGCACCGCGATGATCAGGTCCAGGTACTCGGCGGCGTAATCGTCGTCGCTGGCCGGCCCGGCGTCGGGCAACCACTGCCGCGCCACCGCATCGGCACGGACCTGCACGCCCTGCCCGGCCAGTGCCTGCGCCACCAACGGCAGGAAGGTCGGCGCGATGTCGGCATGCACCAGCAGCGTCTCCAGCGAATTGCAGGCCGAGGGGCGGCTGCACTTGCCGTCCACCAGCAGGCCCAGTGCACGCGCGGGATCGGCGGCACGGTCCACGTACAGATGGCAGACGCCCTTGTAATGCTTGATCACCGGCACCCGCGCATGCTCGGCCACGAACCGGATCAGGCCTTCCCCGCCACGCGGGATCGCCAGATCGATCAGGTCGTTGAGCTGCAGCAGGGCCAGCATGGTCTCGCGGCGCAGGTCCTCGACCAGGGTCAGCGCGGCATCGGCGACACCGGCCTCGCGCAGCGCGCGCTTGAGCGACGCCGCGATCGCGGTATTGGAGTGGATCGCCTCCGAACCACCGCGCAGGATCACACCGTTGCCGGCCTTGATGCACAGCGCGGCCGCATCGGCGGTCACGTTCGGGCGCGCTTCGTAGATCATCGCGATCACGCCCAGCGGCACGCGCACCTTCTGCACGCGGATGCCATTCGGGCGCACGTCATCGCGGGTGACCTGGCCGACCGGATCGGGCAACGCGGCCACCTCGCGCAGCGCGGTGGCGATACCGGCCAGCCGCTGCGGGTTCAGGGCCAGGCGGTCCAGCATCGCGGTCCCGACGCCCTTCTCCGTCGCCGCGGCGAGATCGCGCGCGTTGGCGGCGAGGAGCAGATCGATATCCGCGTCCAGTGCGGCAGCCATCGCCTCCAGCAGAGCGGCCTTGGCGGCGGAGGACAGCTGGGCGAGTTGCCGGGCAGCCTCGCGGCAGGCCAGCGCCTGGGTGCGGATGTCGGTACTGGAGCTGGCGACCATCTCAATATCCTCGGAAAAACAGTAGAGCCACGCCATGCGTGGCTGGGGGATGTCGAACAGACCCAGGTTGCGCAGCCACGCATGGCGTGGCTCTACCGGGGATGTTCTTACGCTTTACAGCAACACCAGATCGTCGCGGTGGATGACGTTGCCACCGTAGTTGTAGCCGAGCACGCTTTCGATGTCGCGCGAGTGGCGCCCGGCGACGCGGCGGATGTCGCTGGCCGAGTACTGGCTGACGCCGCGGGCCAGGCAGACCTCGCCGGACTCGGTGCGTTGCCGGATCTCGATCATGTCGCCGCGGCGGAAGTCACCCTCCGCGCCGACCACACCGCCCGGCAGCAGCGAGGCGCCCTTGCCACGCAGCGCATCGGCGGCGCCCGCGTCGACCAGGATCGCGCCGGGCTCCAGCGGTGCGTGGCGCAGCCAGTACTTGCGTGCCGCCACCCGGGTCTGCGCGGCGTGGATGCGGGTGCCGAACAGGCGCCCCTGACTGAGCGCACGCACGACCTCGGCACTGCGCCCGTTGAACAGGCAGGTCTCGATGCCGACGCGGCCCGCCTTGGCCGCGGCCTCCAGCTTGGTATGCATGCCGCCGGTGCCGGCGCCGCTGCCGGCACCCCCGGCCATCGCCAGGACGTCGACGGTCAGCTCAGGCACATCGTGGATCGGCCGCGCCTGCGGGTCGCGGCGTGGATCGGCGCTGTACAGGCCGTCGATATCGGTGGCGATGAACAGCACGTCGGCGTCGATCAACGCGGCCACGGTCGCGGCCAGATTGTCGTTGTCACCCAGCTTGAGCTCATCCACCGAGACCGTGTCGTTCTCGTTGACCACCGGCAGCGCGCCCAGCCGCAGCAGTTCGTTGAGCGTGGCGCGGGCGTTGAGGTAACGGCGGCGGTTGCGCAGGTCGTCGTGGGTCAGCAGCACCTGGGCCACCGGGCGCTCGAAGAAGCGCTGCCACAGCCCGATCAGCTGCGCCTGGCCCAGCGCGGCAAGCGCTTGCCGTGCGGCCATCGCCGCCCCGGCTTCCAGCGCGCGGGGCACGATCGCCCGCCCGGCCGCGACCGCACCGGAGGACACGATCACCACCTCCCGACCGGCCAGCACATTGGCCGAGACGAACTGGGCCAGACCGAGTGCGTGGCGTGGCGAGAGGCCGCCGCCATCGGCCGCCAGCAGGCTGCTGCCGACCTTGAGCACGGCACGTTTCCACTGCGGAACGGCTTGTTCGGTGAACGGCGAAAGCACGGACTGGTTCATGTGATCGGCGCGCTCAGCGCGTGCTCCATTCGTGGATGCGGGCGGTGGCACTGCCGTGCACCAGCAGCGGATCGGTGTCGACCAGCGCCTGCGCGGCGGCAAGGTCGGCGATGTCCTGAAGCACGTAGGCGCCACCGCTCTTGTCGGTGAAGCCGCCGGTCAGCAGCAGCTGCCCGCGGGCGCGCACCTCATCGAGGAAGCGCACATGCTCGGCACCGACCTCATCGCGGAAGTCGGGGGTGCGGGTGACCACTACCAGGTAACAGGTTTTCATGAGACATCCTTTCCCGGGCAGCGCCCGGTCAGTCGTTGCAAAAACGGCGGCCTTGCGGCCGCCGTCGTGATTACACCAATGCGGCCCAGCGGGCGCGCAGCTCATCCAGCCGCAGGTCGGCCGCCGCGCCGGGCGACACGCGCGCGGCCAAGCTGCCTTCGGGGGTACGCCCCTGCCCGGCCGTATCCGCCGCGGCGGCCGCGGCCTTGTAGGCCTCACGGAACGGCACGCCGGCCACCGCCGCTTCCACGGCGACATCGGTGGCATACATGCCCGAGTCGATCGCCGCCCGCAGCTTGTCGTCGCGCCATTCCAGGTTGGCCAGCAGCGCCGGCAGCAGTTCCAGCGCGGCCAGGCCACGGCCGAAGCCATGGAAGATCGCGCCCTTGCTGCTCTGCAGATCACGGTGGTAGCCCGACGGCAGCGACAGCAGCTGCTCGATTTCGGTTCGTGCCGCGGCCACGCTGGCGTGGGTAGCGCGCATCAGCTCGATCACATCCGGGTTGCGCTTGTTCGGCATGATCGAACTGCCGGTGGTGTACTGCGCCGGCAGCGCGACGAAGCCGAACTCGCCGCTGGTGAACAGCGACAGGTCCCAGGCGATGCGGCGCAGGTCCAGGGTGGCGCCGCCGAGTGCTTCCAGCGCGGCCAGTTCGAACTTGCCGCGCGACAGCTGCGCGTAGATCGGCGAGATCTGCATCCGTGCGAAGCCGAGCGCCTCAGTGGTGTGCGCGCGGTCGAGCGGCAGGTTCACGCCGTAGCCGGCGGCCGTGCCGAGCGGATTGGCGTCGACCAGGTTGAAGGTGTCGTGCGCGCGGATCGCATTGTCGATGAAGGCCTCGGCCCAGCCGGCCCACCACATGCCCGCCGAGGACACGACAGCGCGCTGGATGTGGGTATAGCCAGGCACCGGCAGGTCCTTCTCGGCCTCGGCACGGTCGAGCGCGACCTTGGCGATCTCGCGGCTCAGCTCGGCCACGCGCAGCAGCTTGTCCTTCAGCCACAGCCGGGTCGCGACCAGGATCTGGTCGTTTCGGCTGCGGCCGGTGTGGATCTTGCGGCCGGCATCGCCGAGGCGCTCGGTCAGGCGCGCTTCGATCGCCGAGTGGCAATCCTCGAAGCGCTCATCCAGCACGAACGCCCCGCTGCGGAAATCCTCTGCAAGCACATCCAGCTCGCGCTGCAGGTCGACGCGCTCGTCGTTGCCGAGGATGCCGATGTTTTCCAGGCCCTGCGCATGTGCCTTGCTGGCCGCCACGTCGTACAGGAAAAATTCGCGGTCCAGGATCACATCATCGCCGGCCAGGAAGGTCTGGATCTTGGCGTCTACCGCGACGCCGGGCTTCTGCCACAGAAGGTCTGCCATGTCTTGCTCCGTAGGCGGAGTCGCTCCGCCGGGTTGTCAGGGCGCGCGCAGGGGCCGCGCAGCGCCGTGGGAATTCAGTGCGGGATCGAGGCCAGTTCGTCCAGGCCCAGCGCCAGGTTGAGGTTCTGCATCGCCTGCGTCGCCGCGCCCTTGAGCAGGTTGTCCAGGGTCGCCACGACCACCACGCGCTTGCCGCCCGGGGCCACGTCGAAGCCTCCGATCTGCACGCCGTGCCGGCCGGCGATGCGGCTGACCCACGGTGCTTCGTCGAGCACTTCGATCAGGGCTTCGTTGGCGTAGTACTTCTGGTACAGCGCGATCACGTCCTCACGCTTGACCACCGTATTGAGCCACAGGTTCACGGTCATGGTGATGCCGCGGAAGTGCGGCGCCACATGCGGCATGAACTCGACCGGCACGCGCAGGTGCGCGGTGACTTCGCGCTCGTGCACATGATTGGTCAGCGCATACGGCATCAGGTTGTCGCGCAGCAGCTCGGGATTGTTCTTGTCCGAGGGCGTGGTGCCGGCACCGGAGTAACCGGAGACACCGAAGCACTGCGGCGGGCCGGCCAGCTGCTGCAGCAGCGGGCTGATCGCCAGCTGCATCGCGGTGGCGTAGCAGCCGGGGTTGCTGATGTGCTTCTGGCCCAGGTAGTCGCCACGGGTCAGTTCGGGCAGGCCGTAGTACCAGCTCGGCTCGAAGCGGTGATCGGCCGACAGGTCGACGATCACCGTCTCCGGCTTCGCCGCATCCAGCGCGGTGACGAACGGTGCAGACAGGCCATTGGGCAGCGCCAGGATCACCGCGTCCATGCCTTTGGCGGCGACCGCGTCGGCATCCAGGTTTTCGAACTGCAGTTCACCCTGCCAGTCGCTGTGGTGGTCGCTCACGCGCTGGCCGGCCAGCTCGCGCGAAGAGACGAAGCCCAACTGCAGGTGGGGGTGTGCGGCAATCAGCTTGATCAGCTCCGCGCCGGTATGGCCGCGGGCGCCGACAATGCCGACGGTGAAGGTCGTGGTGCTCATGCGTGTGCGTCCAGGCGGTGCTGCAGGTGGCGTTTCACCCCCTGCCATTCCGCATCGATGATGGAGAAGATGACGGTGTCGCGCGGGGTGCCGTCCGGGTGGCGCTTGTGGTTGCGCAGCACGCCATCCTGCTTGGCGCCGAGGCGCGCGATCGCGGTGCGCGAGGTGAAGTTGAACCAGCTGGTCTCGAACACCACGCTCAGGCATTCCAGCCGTTCGAAGGCGTGGGTGAGCAGCATCAGCTTGGTTTCGGTGTTGATCCCGGTGCGCTGGGCGGCCTCGCCGTACCAGGTGTAGCCGATGCTCAGGCGCGGCACCTCGGCTTCCAGGCTGTAGTAGCGCGTGGTACCGACGACCTCATCGGCCTCGTTGAGGACCACGAACGGCAGCACCTTGCCTTCGGCCTGCGCCTGCAGCGCGGCCTGGACGTAGGCGGTCATCGTCTTCGCGCTGGGCACCTGGGTGTACCAGAGCTTGGACAAAGTGCCATCCCCCAGTGCACCGCGCAGGCCATCGATGTGCGCCATCTGCAGCGGCTCCAGCCGGGCATGAGCGCCGGCCAGTGTGGGGACTTTGGTCCAATCGGCAAGATTCATCAGGTTCAGCCCTCCAGGCTGGGGGTGCGTGCGGCGCAATGCTCGACGTACGCTTTGATGCGGTCGAAGCCGTCGGCGCCGAACCAGAACACCTTCCAGTGGCCCTGCTTGTAGCAGCCATCGGATTCGGCGTAGTAGAAGTGATTGATCGGGTTGCCGTTGCGCGAACGCCAGAACAGCTGCGGGGTTTCGTCCAGCATGACATTCCAGACCGCGCGGCCCAGGCCTTCGCCCTGCGCATCGTCGAGCACCGCGAACTTGTCCAGGTATACGCCTTCGGCTTCGTCGGTGAGGATCACTGCGGTGCGGTAATTTTCGCTGACATAGGCGCGCAGCAGCTTGGTTTTCTGGAAGTAGTCCGGCACCAGGGTACGGCCGAAGCTGGATTCGATCAGTTGCTTCAGGCGCGGCAGATCGAGTTCGTCCCACGCGGTGGCGCGCAGCACTTTCTCGCCCTTGCGCACCAGCGTGCCGGAGCCCTTGTGGGTGAACAGTTCCTTGGCCAGGTCAGCCGGCCGGGTGATCGACACCGAGGACTCCAGCGGCAGGCGATCCAGCAGGTCCTTGATCTGTTCGATCTTGACCCGCATGCCGCCGTGGATCCACGGCTGCTGCATCAGCTGGTCGTACTCGGTGGAGAGGTTGATCGAGTCGATCACCTTTCCTTCTTCATCGAGCAGGCCGCCGGTGCCGGTCAGGAAGATGATCTTGTACGGCTGCAGTTCCTGCACCAGCTCGTTGGCGGCGAAATCGGCGTTGACGTTGAGGATCTGCCCGCAGCGGGTTTCGCCCAGGCTGGTGATCACCGGGATCGAGCCGGCGCGCAGGCTGGCTTCGATCGGGGCCAGGTTGACCTTCTTGACCTCACCGACCAGGCCGTAGGTGTCCTGGTCCAGGTACTCGGCTTCGAACACGCCGCCGGTGATCGAGGTCGCGCGCGCACCGTTCTGCTGCAGGGCTTCGACCAGTTGCAGGTTGGAGGCCTGGAACACCCGGCGCACGATCGCCAGGCCTTCGGCCGAGGTCACGCGCAGGCCGTTGACGGTCTGCTTCTCGATGCCGGCCGCCGACAGTTCGGCGTCCAGCTGCGGGCCGGCGCCATGCAGCACGATCGGGGTCAGGCCGACTTCCTGCAGGAACGACAGCGAGGAGGTCAGCGCATCGAGGTCATCGCGCAGCACCGCGCCACCGACCTTGACCACGGCGAAGCGCTTGGCGTCCAGCTGCGAGAAACGCTTGAGGTACTGGCTGATCTCCTTCGCGCTGGCCATGCTCGAGAGCAGGCGCACGATGGTCTGACGGGTCTGGCGGTGGGGCTGGGAAGAAGGCATTTCGATATCGTCGCAGGCGGCCGGGGCCGCGATGGGTGTTCCGTCAGTGGGGAGCCACGACGGCGTCATTGGATCACGCGCCGCGCGCGATGATGCGGTGCACGGACGCGGCGTAACGCTGCAGCTGCTCCAGCGTCACGAACTCATCGGCAGTGTGGGCCTGGGCGATGTCGCCCGGACCGTACACCAGGGTGGTGTAACCCCCGGCCGAGAACAGCGAGGCCTCGGTCCAGAAATCCACCGCGTTGCCGATCGGAATATCCAGCGCATCGGCCACGTCACGCGCCAGCAGGCGGCGGTTCTCGGCCTCGGCAATATCGCCGGCCGGGAAGCTCGGCCCGCGGAAGGTCTCGGTGAACTCCGCGGCCTCCGGTTCGGCGAAGCTGGCGAAGGTGGCCAGCAGCGCATCGATGTCCATCGACGGCAGCGGGCGGAAGCCGAAGCGCACCTCGGCGGCGGGCGCGATCATGTTGGCCTTGATCCCGCCTTCCACCCGGCCAATGTTGAAGCGCAGGCCGGTCAACCCGCCAAAGCGCGCATGGGCCAGGGTGTCCACATGGTCCAGCGCGCGGTTGCCCCAGCGCATGGCCTGGTGCAACGCGCTGGCGGCCGCATCCTGCTTGCCCGAGGCATGCCCGGCGCGGCCCTTGAACTGCATCAGCACCGAGCTGATGCCACGGTGCGCGAGCACCGCTTCGCTCATCGTCGGCTCGGCCACCAGCACCGCTTCATACGGAATGCCACGGGCGAGGAAGGCGGCGATGCAACGTGGATCATTGGCCTCCTCGTCGCTGGAGAACAGGAACGCGGCGTCGCCATCGCTGGCGTTGGCAGCAGCCACCAGGGCCGCCGCGGCGCCCTTGATGTCGCACACGCCCAGGCCGATCACGCGGTCGTCCGTGCGCCGCATCAGGTGCGGGTCGGCCGTCCAGTGCGGCGAGTCCGGCACGGTATCCAGATGCACGTTGAACAGGTACTTCGGGGTGCCACGCACCGCATACAGGCTGACTGCACCGTCGCCATGGTCGATCACCTCCACATTGAACCCGGGCAGGTTCGCGCGCAGGTAATCGAAGATGCCGCCGGTGGTGATCGCACGCGGCGGATTGCGCGTGTCGAAGGACACGAGCTGCTGCAGGTGATCGAGTGTCTGTTCCAACATGTTTCTGGATATCCGTAGGGTTCAAAATCGGTAGTGCCGGCCGCTGGCCGGCTCTGCAATGATCCAGCCGTGCCACGAGCCGGCCAGCGGCCGGCACTACCCTCCATCGGCCTTGCGAGGCGCCGGCCAGCGGCCGGCACCCCGGTGAATCGCCTTAGCGGTTTACCTGCGCGTACAGCGTGGAGCTCATGCCGAACAGCTTGATGAAGCCCTCGGCCTCTTCCACGCCCCAATCGGCCGACTGTGCGTACGTAGCGCCCTTGGTGTTGAGCAGGTGCGGCGACTTCACCGCCACGGCATCCACACGGCCACCGCGGGTCTCCAGCACCACTTCACCGTTGACCTTGGTCTGCGAGGACTTCAGGAAAGCCTCGATGTCGGTCTTCAGCGGGTCGTGGTAGAAGCCTTCGTACACCAGCTCCACCCACTTGCGCGCCACGTCCGGCTTGAAGCGGTTCTGCTGCTTGGTCAGCACCGCATCTTCCAGCGCGCGGTGCGCGGCCAGCAGCGAGACCAGGCCCGGCGCTTCGAACACGATGCGGCCCTTCAGGCCGATCACGGTGTCACCGGTGTAGACGCCACGGCCAACGCCGTACGCGGCGAACAGCTTGTTGAGCTTGGCCAGGATCTGCTCGCCCGGCAGCGCCTTGCCGTCCAGCTCGACGGCTTCGCCTTCGACGAACTTCAGGGTCACGGTCAGCGGCTCGACCGGCCATTCGCTGCGCGGTGCGCACCAGCCGCGGGCACCTTCACCCGGCGCTTCCCAACGGTCGATCTCGCCGCCGGACATGGTCAGGCCGAGCAGGTTCTCGTTGATGGTGTAGGCCTGCTGCTTGGCGCGCACGCCGAAGCCGCGCTCTTCCAGGTACTTCTGCTCGTAGGCGCGGGTCTGGGTGTGTTCCTTCTGGATTTCGCGGATCGGCGCGACGATCTGGTAATCGCCCAGTGCCTTCACGGCCAGGTCGAAACGGACCTGGTCGTTGCCCATGCCGGTGCAGCCGTGGGCGATGATGTTGGTGCCCAGTTCGGCGGCGCGCTTGAGCGCGGCATCCACGATCAGGTAACGGTCGGAGACCAGCAGCGGGTACTGGCCCTGGTAGCCTTCGCCGGCCCACACGAACGGCTTGACGAAGCCACTCCAGATCGCCGGGCCACCATCGACGGTGACGTGGCTGGTGACGCCCAGCTCGGCGGCACGCTTCTCGATGAAATCGCGTTCTTCGTCATCCACGCCGCCGGTATCGGCGAACACGGTGTGCACGTTGTAACCGCGCTCCTGCAGGTAAGGCACGCAGAAGCTGGTGTCGAGTCCGCCGGAGAAGGCCAGGACGATGTCTTTCTTGCTCATGGGGGTCAGGTCCAAGTGGAATGCAATGTGGAATGCGTTTTTCGGGGCGGTAGAGCCACGCCATGCGTGGCTGCTCTTCGTTGGGCGCCGCGAAGCCACGCATGGCGTGGCTCTACGGCCGCCGTGCTGCTTATCGTCCTGCCAGCGCCGACATGATCGCCTTCTGCACATGCAGGCGGTTTTCGGCTTCGTTGATCGCGATGCACTGCGCCGAATCCATCACGCCGTCGGTGGCCTTCACGTTGCGGCGCAGCGGCAGGCAGTGGCTGAAGACACCGTTGTTGGTCATCGCCATCTTGGCTTCGTCGACGATGAAGTGCTTGTACTGGTCGCGGATCGGCTTTTCCGGTTCCCAGTTGCCGAAGAACGGCAGCGCGCCCCAGCTCTTGGCGTACACCACGTCCGCGCCGGCGTAGGCGCTGGCGATGTCATGGCTGACCTGCAGCGAACCGCCGCTCTCGGCGACGTTCTGCTCGGCCCAGCCCATGTAGCGCTCATCCAGGATGTAATCCGGGGTCGGGCACAGCAGGGTCACGTCCATGCCCATGCGGGTGGCGATGGTCAGCGCCGAGTTGGCCACGGCGGTGTTGAGCGGCTTGGGGTGGTAGGTCCAGGTCAGCACATACTTCTTGCCGCGCAGGTCCTGGGTACCGAAGTGTTCCTGCAGCGCCATCACATGGGCCAGTTCCTGGCACGGGTGGGTGATGGTTTCCATGTTGATGACCGGCACCGGCGAGTACTTGGCGAAGCTCTTGAGCACTTCGTCCTCGCGGTCCTTGGTCCAGTCGATGAATTTCGGGAAGGCGCGCACGCCGATCAGGTCGACGTAGCGACCCAGCACCCGGGCCACTTCGGCGATGTGCTCCTCAGTGTCCCCGTCCATCACCGAGCCCAGGTTGAATTCGATCGGCCAGGCGTCTTTGCCCGGCTGCAGCACGATCGCATGGCCGCCCAGCTGGAACGCGCCCAGCTCGAAGCTGGTGCGGGTCCGCATGGAGGGATTGAAGAACACCAGGGCAATCGACTTGCCCTTGAGCTCGTCGCCCAGCTTGTTGCGCTTGAACAGCGCGGCCTGGGTCAGCAGGGCATCCAGGTCGGTGCGGCTCCAGTCCTGGGTGTTCAGGAAGTGCTTCAGGGACATCGATCGATCCTTTGCGGCTGGTTTTCCACCGTTTCCGGCGGAGGTTGGGGGCGCCGGGGCGCGTTCAGGGCTCAACAAAACGTATACAGATGAAACTTTTCAGATCGCAGAAACGAAAAAACCCAGCGCGGGGGCTGGGTTTTCCGAACAGACAGCACGAAGCTCCGGTTACCCAGCGAAAATGTGGGGTTCCGGTCGGCGGGCACGCGACGTCATGCCCGTAGCCATACGGGCGGCGCTGGTGTCGTGCTGGAAGTCGGTGAGTTTCATGGCCGCCCATCTTTGCATGCACCCGGAGTGCGTGCAAGGCCTGAATGACAATTCAGGTTGAAGGCATCCACCCCCGGGGCGATGCCGGGGGTCACGGGTTGGCGCCGCCAGCCTGCTCGTTGCCGACCCAGGGGGTGATCGAGACCCGGATCTTGAGCCGGTTGCCCGGATCTTCGGGCAGGCGGGAGCGGTACTTGGTGCCCTTGTAGACGTAGTCCACGTCGTAGGCGATCGGCCGGCGGAACTCGCGGCCGACCGGGATGATCTTGCAGTCACGGGTCAGCAGCGGGCCGGTATTGGCCGGTGCGGTCTCGACGACCACGGTCTCGGAATAGCCGTTCTCGTCCGTGCTGCCGTCTTCGCGGCGGAAGATCGAGCGCACCGAGTCCATGAAGCGGCCGAACCGACCCTTGTCTTCCTGCGGCTCCTCCCCCGTAACGTTGACCGGGGCCAGCGTGCGGGTCGAGATCGGCTCGCAGTGCTCCTCGGTGCGGGTGGCGCGCAGGGTCTGGAACACCGGCTCGACGTTGAGCACCTGGGCGTAGTCGAACTTGACGTTCTCCACGATCACCACCCGGTTGCGCACCTCACCGTCCTGGGCGCACGCCCCGAAGGCGGCACTTCCGAGCAGGCAGACCAGCGTCAACAACGAAGCGGATTTCATTGGCAACAAGGAAAAGGACAAGGGGGATAGTTTAGGCAGTGCCAAGCACAAGGGGCTGAACATTACCCTTCCGCGACGTTTCTGCCCATAGGCCGGACCCACCCGCGGCCCCGGAACCCGCCACCACGGGCCGGAACGGCTGAAGCCTTCAGCGATCCCGCCGGCCGGCCTCGCCGCCCAACTCCCCTGCCCCGCATCCCCCCAAAGCCCCCGACACGTTCTAAAATCGACCGCTTACCCCCGCTCCCGACCCTCATGACCCTGCGCCTGCACAACAACCTGACACGCCAGCTCGAACCGTTCACCCCGCTCGATCCGACCTGTCCGACCCTGTATGTGTGTGGCCCCACGGTCTACAACTACGTCCACATCGGCAATGCCCGTGGACCGGTGGTGTTCGGGGTGCTGGCCGATCTGCTGCGGCGGCGCTTCGGCGGCCTGCGCTATGCCCGCAACATCACCGACGTGGATGACAAGATCAACACGGCCGCGCGCGAGCAGAGCGTGCCGATCAGCACGATCACCGACCGCTTCGCCGCCGCCTACCGCGAGGACATGGCGGCGCTGGGCGTGGTCCCGCCGGACATCGAGCCGGAAGCCACCGCGCACATCCCCCAGATCGTCACGATGATCGAGCAGTTGATCGCCAACGGGCACGCCTACGCTGCCGAGGGCCATGTGCTGTTCTCGGTGGGCTCCTACGCCGACTACGGCAAGCTCTCGCGCCGCGACCCGGACGAGATGCTGGCCGGTGCCCGCGTGGACGTGGCCCCGTACAAGCGCGACCCGGGTGATTTCGTGCTGTGGAAGCCCTCCAGCGACGACCTGCCCGGCTGGGCATCGCCGTGGGGCCGCGGCCGCCCGGGCTGGCACATCGAGTGCTCGGCAATGGCCGCCGCTCACCTGGGCCCGACCATCGACATCCATGCCGGCGGCGTGGACCTGCAGTTCCCGCACCACGAGAACGAGATCGCGCAGAGCGAGTGCGCGCACGGCGGGCAGACCTTCGCCCGGTTCTGGCTGCACAACGGCATGCTCAACTTCGGCGGCGCCAAGATGAGCAAGTCGATCGGCAACATCGAGCGGGTGCACGACCTGGTCCGCCAGCATGCCCCGGAGGCCCTGCGCTACGCGCTGCTGTCGGCCCACTACCGGCAGCCGCTGGACTGGTCCGATGCGCTGATCGAGCAGTCTGTGCGCACCCTGGACCGTCTGTACGGCACCCTGCGCGAGCTGGTCGACGTGGACGCCACGGCAGTGATCCCGGCCGAGATCGAGGCCGCGCTGGATGACGACCTCAATACACCGCAGGCGCTGGCCGAACTGGCCCGCATCGCCGGCGAGGCGCGCAAGGCCGCCGACGCCGACAAGGCGCACTGGAAGTCCACCCTGCTCGGCGCCGGCCTGGCATTGGGCCTGCTGCAGCAGGATCCTGGCGCATGGTTCGGCACGGCGGTCGGCCACGATGACGACGCCGCCATCCAGACCCTGATCGACGCGCGTGCGGCGGCCAAGCAGGCCCGCGATTTCGCCCGCGCCGATGCGATCCGCGACCAGCTGGCCGCCGAAGGCATCGTGCTGGAAGACACCGCCCAGGGCGTACGCTGGTCGCGCAAGCGCTGAAAGACCGCCCGACTGACCGCCGGGCGCTGCCAGATATTGCCCGACCCATCGGGCGTTGCCACGACACAGACCCGGCCACGGATGGCCGGGTGCCTCCTTCGAACCATCACGGCCAGACCACGGAAGGCGCATGACCGGCCTGGAGTACCCCCATGACCCCTGCATCCCCGTTCCCGCTCGAACCCACCCCTGCCGAGGCCCAGGCCGCCATCGCCGAGGAATTCGCCTTCTTCGGTGACTGGTCCGAGCGCTACCAGTACCTGATCGACCTCGGCCGCAAGCTGCCGACCTTTCCGGACGAGTGGAAGACCGAGGAGCATCGTTTGCTCGGCTGCCAGTCGATGGTCTGGATCGTGCCGGAGGGCAATGCCGCGTCGCTGCGCTTCCACGCGATCAGCGACTCGGCGATCGTCTCCGGGCTGATCTACCTGGCCCTGCGCGTGTACTCGGGCCGTTCCGCGGCCGAGATCCTGGCCACCGAACCGAGCTACATCCAGGACATCGGGCTGTCGCGCCACCTCTCGCCAACCCGCAGCAATGGCGTGGCGGCGATGCTGGCCTTCATCCGCGACACCGCCCAAGCACAGTCGTGACGGTCTCCGCCGATCCGCAGGAGCCCGACAGCGCCCTGCAGTTGCTGGCCCGCCCGGGTTTTTCGCTGGTGCTGGCGTACCGCATCTTCGCGATGCTCTCCTACCAGATCGTCGCGGTGACGGTCGGCTGGCACATCTACGAAGTCACCCGCAATCCGTTTTCGCTCGGCCTGGTCGGCCTGGCCGAGGTACTGCCGTTCTTCTGCGTGGCCCCGTTTGCCGGCTACCTGGTCGACCACCTGCCGCGCCGCCGGCTGGGCATGGTCGCGTGCAGCGGGCTGGTGATGACGGCCCTGGTGCTGACCGCGGTCGCCCAGGGCTGGCTGCCCTTCCACGGGGTATGGCCGATCTATGCGGCGATCGCGCTGACCGGCATGGTCCGCGCGTTCCTGTCGCCGATCTACAACGCGTTGTTCGCGCGCGTGCTCGAGCGCACCCAGTACGCGCGCGGTGCGGGCCTGGGCGCGGTGGTGTTCCAGGCGGGCATGGTGCTCGGCCCGGCACTGGGTGGCGCACTGGTGGCCTGGGGTGGCAAGGGCGTGGCCTATGGCGTAGCGGTCGGCGTATCGCTGATCGCGCTGGGCTGCCTGGCGGCGCTGCGGGTCTCCGAGCCGGTGCACACGGGCCCGGCGGCACCGATCTTCAAGAGCATCGCCGAGGGCGGTCGTTTCGTGCTGGGCAACAGGATCATGGTCGGGGCGATGGCGCTCGACATGTTCTCGGTCCTGCTCGGCGGCGTGGTGGCGATGCTGCCGGCGTTCCTGCACGAGATCCTGCACCACGGCCCGGAGGGGCTGGGCGTGCTGCGTGCGGCACCGGCGCTCGGCTCGGTATGCGTCGGCCTATGGCTGGCGCGGCGGCCGCTGCAGCGCAATGCGGGGCGCGTGCTGTTGTTCGCGGTGGCGGGGTTCGGTCTGTGTGTGATCGGGTTCGGGCTGTCGTCGAATTTCTGGCTGTCGGCGGCGATCCTGCTGTTCTACGGTGCGTTCGACGGGGTATCGGTGGTGGTGCGTTCGACGATCCTGCAGTTGGCCACGCCGGAGGAGATGCGCGGCCGGGTGTCGTCGATCAATGGCATTTTCATCAGTTCGTCGAATGAGCTGGGTGCGTTCTATGCGGGCACGATGGCGAAGCTGCTGGGGCTGGTCCCGGCGGTGGTGCTGGGTGGCTTTGCGGTGTTGAGCGTGGCCGGCATCACGGCTTGGAAGAATCCGACGCTGCGGCGGTTGAATCTGCGCGATCTGCATTGAGCTTTTGCCCGGCCGGCCGCTTGGGGCTCCCCAGCTGGACGCCGGGCTGGTTGGCTCGCGCTGCGCGGCTGGGGCTGCCGGGGCCGCGGGTTCGGCGCCTGCTTGTTCCTGGGGTTGGGCGGCCGGGCAGCGCAGTGCAGGACCCGCCGTAAACCCATCCCTGGGGGCTCGTAGTGCGGCATCCATGCCGCACACGGTCCTTCACTGCGCTACCCGTCCACCCATGGACAGTAAGTTGCTTGCGCGGGATTGACGGCGAAGAGCGACCGCACCCGCCACACCTGTAGATCCACGCCATGCGTGGATACCGCGCGCAGCGCGGCACAAACATCCGGACCAGCACCCAGCATGTCCGACGATCCAGCCAGCGCTGGCAGCCGGCCGAAACCGTGTCGGAAGCGGGAGTCCAAGCTCTTCCTCCCGCCCACCCATGAACCTGTCGGGAGGGGGGCGGGCAGCCCGGTCCGGGACCGTGTGCGGCATGGATGCCGCACTACGAGCCCCCATGGATGGGTTCACGGCGCGTCCCGGACCGGGCTGCCCGACCCACTCAAACGCCAGCCTCCAAGGCGCCAACGTTCTTCGCGACCAACCAGACCAACACAACCCAAAAGCGAGCAGCCAAAAAAAAACCCGGCCGAAGCCGGGTTTTCCGTAGAACAGCAACACCAACAGGGCGATCAGTCGCCCTGCTGCTTCTGCAGATGCTCCCAACGCTCCTGCGCATCGATCGTGCGCTCAGCGGTCAGGCGGGCTTCCAGACGATCCAGGCCGATTTCTTCGCCCGTATCGACACAGAAACCGTAGTCGCCGTCTTCCAGACGCTTCAGGGTGCTGTTGATCTTGCCGATCAGCTTGCGGTAACGATCACGGGTACGCAGTTCCAGCGAGTTCTCGGTCTCGCGGGTGGCGCGCTCGGCCTCATCGCCGATATCACGCACTTCTTCCTGCAGATTCGCGATGGTCTGCTTGGATTCTTCCACCAGATCATTGCGCCAGTGCTGCAGGCGCTGGCGGAAATACTCCAGCTGCAGCGGGCTCATGTATTCCTCTTCCGCGCTCGGCTTGTAACCGTCGGGCAGGATCGGACGACCGGTGGCTTCGTCAGTCTTGTATTCCACCACCTTCACCTTGGTGCGCGGGGCCGGGGCGGCCGAACGCGCTGCCACGGCAACGGCGACCTTGCCGACCGGACGGGACACCGGCTTGGGGGCGGACTCGGACTTGGCGGGGGTTTTTGCAGGCGATTTCGAAACGGGCACGGGATTCTTGTTTTGCGGGGCCTTGGAGGCGGGGGCGGCTGCGACCGGCGCCGGCGCGGAGGCCGGAGAGGTGACAGGTTTGGCCGCGCTCTTGGCCGGGACAGACTTGGCCGGCGCCGGCGATGCCGGCTTCGGTGCGGACTTCACTACGGGTGCTGCAACCGGCTTGGCAGCCGGCTTGGATGCCACGGGCTTGCTGGCGGTCTTGCTGGCCTTCACCGGCGTGGCCGGTGCCTGCTTGACCGCGGTCTTCTTCGCCGGGGCCGGCTTGGCCGCGGGTTTGGCGGCGGCAGGCGTCACGGTCTTCTTGGCCGCCGGCTTGCCGGCCGCGGTTTTTTTGACGGGCGCCTTGGTTACCGGCTTGCCTGCCGCGCGCTTGGCGGGCGTGGCAACCGGCTTGGCGACCGTCGACTTCTTGGCAACGACCTTCTTGGCGACGGTCTTCTTGGCCACCACCGTCTTGGCAGCAGGCTTCTTGGCGACAGCCTTCTTGACGGCCTTGGCGGGCGACTTGCTGGCCGCCTTCTTAACGGGTGCCGTCCTGGCCGCCGGTTGTTTGGATGCAGGCTTGCCGACCGGCTTGGCAGCCGGCTTCTTGGCAACGGTCTTGGCCGCCAACTTCTTTACAACAGGCTTGGCGGTTTTCTTGGCGGCCTTGACGGCCTTCTTTGCAGTTTTTTTAGCAGCCACGAAACGCTCTTCCTTGGATTCCCCGGGGCCCGGGAAAGCGGGCCTTTATAGCCTACCCGACCAGCAGCAGCAACCACACCGCCTACTCCGTTCAGCCCCGGAGTCGCAAGGCGTGCGACCGGTCCGCCTGGCAGGCGGGCCAACGTGCGCAGTTCGGTACCTGACCCGGCGACACCGCCGGGGCGGCCCGTCGCGCGCGTGGGTGCGGACGGGTCCAACGCCCCATCCTGCGACAAATGCGGCCTTCATGCCAACTGGAATAAGATTGGGGGGTGATCTCACGCCTGCTCATCGCCCTGCTGCGCTTCTACAAGCGCTTCATCAGCCCGTTGCTGGGGCCGCGTTGCCGCTTCATGCCCAGCTGTTCTGAATACGCCATGCAAGCCATCGCCACCCATGGCCCCGCGCGCGGCAGCTGGCTGGCCGCGCGCCGGCTGGGCCGCTGCCATCCCTTCCATCCCGGTGGTATCGACGAGGTGCCCCCGCGCGCCGCGCATGACGCCACCTGCCGCTGCACAGGAAAACACTGAATGTCCTCCACGCTCATCGTCAACGCCCGCCTCGTCAATGAAGGCACCATCACCCAGGGCGACCTGCGCATCGAAGACGGCCGCATCGCGCAGATCGGTCCTGGCCTGGAGGCACGTCCGGGCGAAACCGTCGTCGACGCCGCCGGCCGCTGGCTGCTGCCGGGCATGATCGACGACCAGGTCCACTTCCGTGAGCCCGGCCTGACCCACAAGGGTGACATCGCGACCGAATCCGCCGCGGCCGTCGCCGGGGGCCTGACCAGCTTCATGGACATGCCCAACACCAACCCGCCCACGCTCAACGCCGAGATCCTGCAGTCCAAGTACGACGCCGCCGCCGGCCGCGCGCGCGCCAACTACGGCTTCTACATGGGCGCCAGCAACGACAACCTGGCCCACATCCAGTCGCTGGATCCCAAGACCGCACCGGGCATCAAGGTGTTCATGGGCGCCTCCACCGGCAACATGCTGGTCGACAACCCCGAAACGCTGGACGCGATCTTCCGCGACGCGCCCACCCCGATCATCACGCACTGCGAAGACACCCCGATGATCGATGCCAAGGCCAAGGAGTACGCCGAGAAGTACGGCGATGCCCTCAGTGCCGAACAGCACCCGGACATCCGCTCGCGCGAGGCCTGCCTGAAGTCCTCCCAGCTGGCCGTGTCGCTGGCGAAGAAGCACGGCACCCGCCTGCACGTCCTGCACATCTCCACCGCCGACGAGCTGGCCCTGTTCGAGCGTGGCCCGCTGATCCGCGCCGATGGCAGCCGCAAGCAGATCACCGCCGAAACCTGCATCCACTTCCTGCGTTTCGACCGCAGCGATTACGCGCGCCTGGGCAACCTGATCAAGTGCAACCCGGCGATCAAGGAAGCCAGCGACCGCGAGGCACTCACCCGCGCCGTGGCCGATGACGTGATCGACGTGCTCGCCACCGATCACGCGCCGCACACCTGGGAAGAGAAGCAGAAGCCCTATGCGCAGGCGCCGTCCGGCCTGCCGCTGGTCCAGTACGCACTGGTCGCCGCGCTGGAGCTGGTGCACGAAGGCAAGCTGGAGATCACCCAGGTCGTGCAGAAGTTCGCGCACGCGCCGGCCCAGCTGTTCGACGTCAGCCAGCGCGGCTACCTGCGCGAGGGCTACTTCGCCGATCTGGTGCTGGTCGAGGACGTGCCCTTCACCGTCAAACGCGAAGACGTGCTGTCCAAGTGCGGCTGGTCGCCGTTCGAAGGCACCACGTTCCGCTCGCGCATCGCCTCGACCTGGGTCAACGGGCAGCTGGCGTGGGATGGCGAAAAGCTGGTGGGTTCGCCGAACGGCCAGCGCATGAGCTTCGACCGCTGATGCGGGCACGGCTGTTGAGTGCGGCCCTGGCGGCCGCAGGCGTCGCGGCGATGGGCAGCCTGCTGCCCTCGCCTGCCGTGGCCCAGGCCGATGCGCGGGTGGTGTTTCCGGCCAGCGCCTCGCAGGGCGCGATGGTGATCGGCAAGGTGCCCGCCGGCAGCGTCGTGCAGTACGGCGGCCGCACCCTGCGCGTGAGCGGGTACGGCAGCGTGGTGTTCGGCATCGGCCGCGATGAAAAGGGGCCGCTGCAGGTCCAGGTGCAGCGTCCGGACGGCGGCAACGAAACGGTCAGCATCGCCGTCACCCCGCGTGACTGGCCGACCGAGCGTGTCAACGGCGTGCCACCGAAGACGGTCAACCCGCCGCCGGCGATCGCCGAGCGGATCAAGCGCGAGCAGGCCCAGGTCACCGCCGCGCGTGCCCGCGATGACAACCGCGCCGACTTCGCGCAGGCCTTCATCTGGCCGGTGCAGGGCCGCATCAGCGGCCGCTTCGGCAATGCGCGCGTCTACAACGGGCAGCCCGGTTCGGGTCACTCCGGCATGGACATCGCGGTCCCCACCGGCACGCCGGTCAAGGCACCGGCCGCCGGCGTGGTCACCTTCGCCGGCCCGGACCTGTATCTGACCGGCGGCACGCTGCTGCTGGATCACGGGTTCGGGATCAGTTCGAACTTCCTGCACCTGTCGCGCATCGACGTGAAGGTCGGCGACCGCGTGGAACAGGGCCAGGTGATCGCCGCGGTCGGGGCGACCGGTCGCGCGACGGGCCCGCACCTGCACTGGGGCATGAACTGGTTCGATACCCGTATCGACCCGCTGCTGGTGCTGGAACGCGGGAAATAACGGCGTGCCGGCCGCTGGCCGGCACGCACACTCAGCCGCGCGCAGCCCACCAGGTCAGCCACAGCGTACGCATCGGCGTGGCCTGGTACTGGCGGTCCTGCGCCCAGGTCTGCTGGCGGGCACGGGCCAACGCGGCGTACAGCCGGCGGGGCCGCGGGCCGGCCACCCGCGCCGGCCACTTCGCCAGCAACTGCTGCGCCCACCGGCGCGGCGCGGCGGTGTCATCCTCGGCCAGCAGCGAACGCGGAATGGCAGCAACACCACTCTCGTGCAGGCGCTGGGCCAGGGTCTGCACCAGCACCGGGGTGGCGACATCGCCACGCGCCGGGCTGTCGAACATCACCGCTTCGACCGCAGCCACGGCGGCCGCATAGCCCTGCAACGCGCGCAGCGCCTGCGCCGGATCGACCGGTACCGCACGCGCGTCGATCAGATCCGGCAGGGTCTCGGCCAGCTCTGCCCACGGCGCACGCACCGGCTCGAGCACTCGACCCAGCGGATGGCGCGAACGCTGCACGGACCAGCTGCGCAGCTCTTCCCCCCACCACGCCAGCTTGGCGTCCGACGGCATCGGATCGCCGGCGGTGTTGAGGATGTCGTCGAACTCCTGCAGCAGCGAGAACCACGCCACCACCAGGGTGCGCTGGTTCTCGGGAACGAAGCGTTCGGCCACCTGCCACTCGGGCCAGCGGGTCCGCCACTTGTCCAGGAAGCTGTCCAGGGCGCTGGAAGTACTCACGGTGTATTCCTTGAAAGGCTAGAGCGTGCGCGGAAGCGGCCACGCCTTGGCATGTTGCAGGTGTTCGGGCAGGGCGACGAGGGTGTCGGCACCCCAGGCCATCGGATCGTCGGCATCGAGCCGATAGCCCCACAGGGCGGCGACGGAGGCCATGCCGGCGGCGTTGGCGGCGACGATGTCGCGCTCGTCATCGCCGACGTAAACGCAGGTGCCCGGTACGATCCCCATGCGTTCGGCCGCGGCCAGCAGCGGCAGCGGATGCGGCTTGCGCTGGGCCAGGGTGTCGCCACCGATCAGCACCTTGCAGCGCTGTTCCCAGCCCAGCTGCGGCACGATCAGGCGGGCCAGGTATTCGGGCTTGTTGGTCACGATGCCCCAGGCACAGCCGGCAGCATCAAGTGCGTCGAGCATGCCGGTGATGCCATCGAACAGCGCCGCGTGCTGGCCGATCAGACCCTCGTAGCGTTCCAGGAACTCCGGCACCAGCGCATCACGCTCGACCTGCCCCAGTTCGGGAAAGGCCACCGAAATCATCGCGCGCGAACCCTTGGAGACCACCGGGCGCAGCGCGCCCAGGGTGATCGGCCCACGTCCGCGCTCGGCCAGCATCGCGTTGGCGGTGGCCAGCATGTCCGGCGCGCTGTCCAGCAGGGTGCCGTCCAGATCGAACAGCACCGCCGGCGGGAAACCGAGCTCAGACACGGGCGGCGGCGTCCGGCTTGACCGCATGGGCCAGGTAATTGATGTCGGTGCGCGGACTCAGGCGGGCCCGGTTGCCCCACGGCTCATAGGCCATGCCACTGACGTCGCGCAGGTTGAAATCCGCTTCGCGCAGCCACTTGCCCAGCTCGGCCGGCTTGATGAAATCCTGGTAGTGGTGCGTGCCCTTGGGCAGCAGCCGCGCCACGTACTCGGCACCGACGATCGCTACGGCGAACGCGGCCGGGGTGCGGTTGACGGTGGACAGGAACAGCTGGCCGCCCGGCTTCAGCAGACGGTGGCAGGCGGCGATGATCGCGCCCGGGTCCGGCACGTGCTCGAGCATTTCCATGCAGGTGACCACGTCGAAGCTGCCCGGCTGTTCGGCGGCCAGGTCTTCAGCGGCCTGCACGCGGTAATCGACGCTGACGCCGGACTCCAGCCCGTGCAGGCGCGCGACCTTGACCAGTTCCGGGGCCAGGTCGATCGCGGTGACGTCCGCACCTTCCTTCGCCAGCGCCTCGCTGAGCAGGCCGCCGCCGCAGCCGATGTCGAGCACACGGGCGCCACGCAGAGTAACGCGCTGGGCGACGTACTTCAGGCGTACCGGGTTCAGCGCATGCAGCGGCTTCTGCGGGCCGTCGACGTCCCACCAGCGGTTGGCGAGCGCGGCGAACTTGTCCAGTTCGGCCTGATCGAAATTGGTGGAAGCAGGAGGGGTGTTCATGGGGATCCTTGGTGCATCAAGCACGGATGTGTCGGATACGCTCGCGCCACTGGCGGGCGTTGGCGACGATCGCCGCGGTGTCCATGCCAATCAGTTCGCGCTGGACCAGCTTGGGCTGGCCGGCGATCCAGACATCGCTGACCTGATGGCGGCCGGCGGCGTAGACGAGCTGCGAAAGCACATGGTGCAGCGGTTGGGTTTCCAGCGCGGACAGGTCCACGCAGACCAGGTCGGCCTGCTTGCCGACCTCGATCGAGCCGATGCGGTCGCCGAAGCCCAGCGCGCGGGCGCCGCCCAGCGTGGCCGCGCGCAGCGTGGTGGCCGCGTCCAGCGCGGTCGCATCATTGGCGACGGCTTTGGCCAGGATCGCCGCAGTGCGGTTCTCGCTGAACATGTCCAGGTCGTTGTTGCTGGCGCAGCCGTCGGTGCCGATCGCCAGGTTCACGCCGGCACGCTGCAGGGCGCAGGCCGGGCAGAAGCCGGAGGCCAGCTTGAGGTTGGATTCCGGGCAGTGCACCACGCTGACGCCGCGCTCGGCGCACAGGTGGATTTCCGCCTCGGTCAGCTGGGTCATGTGCACGGCGATCAGGCGGTCGTTGACCAGGCCGAGCCGATCCAGCCGCGCCAGCGGACGCTGGCCATGCAGCTTGATCGAGTCGCTGATTTCCTGAGCCGTCTCATGCGTGTGCAGGTGGACCTGCATATCCAGTTGATCGGACAGCATGCGCACGCGTTCGAAGTTCGCGTCGTTGACGGTGTACGGGGCGTGCGGCGCGAACGAGGTGCCGATCAGCGGGTCGTTGCGCCACTGGTCGTGCAGCTCGCCGGCCTTGGCGAAGTACTCGTCGTCGGTCTTGGCCCAGGCGGTCGGGAAATCGATGATCACCGCGCCGACCAGCGCACGGAACCCGTGCTGCTTGTAGACGGCGGCCTGGACGTCGGAGAAGAAGTAGTTTTCGTTGGCGCAGGTGGTGCCGCCGCGCAGCATCTCGGCGATCGCCAGGGTGGTGCCGTCGGCCACGAACTCCGGCCCGATCACCGCCGCTTCCACCGGCCAGATGTGCTGCTGCAGCCAGACCATCAGCGGCAGGTCGTCGGCGACGCCCCGCAGCAGGGTCATGGGATTGTGGGTATGCGCGTTGACCAGGCCCGGCATCAGCGCCGCCTCCGGGCGCGAGACCGTCTGCTTGGGCGCAAAGCGCTCGCGCGCTTCGGCACGCGGCAGGATCGCGACGATCTCGCCACCGCGCACGGCCACGGCATGCTCTTCCAGCACCACCGCATGCGGTTCGATCGGGACCACGTAACCGGCTTCGATCAACAGGTCACAGGCTTCGGGAATGCGGGCGGTGTCGGTCATGCGGACTCACTGTGCTGGGCGGCGACCCCGAAGGCGTGTGCGACCGGGGCGCTCTGGAGGTAGAGCCGAGCCATGCTCGGCTGCGCGTGGTGTCGGCATCATGAACGCCGGGAAGTGCCGCCGGGCTGCGCCTGGGTGCCGACCAACGGTCGGCACTGGCAAGGGCCGGCCGATCAACGATCGGCTACCGGGTGGCGCAGCCGACCAACGGTCGGCTCTACCGTAATCCGGCTTCGCCGGATTACTTGCCTGCGCGCGCGGAGTATTCGCCCGAGCGGGTGTCGACCTTGATGATTTCATCCTGGTTGACGAACAGCGGCACGCGGACCACCGCACCGGTTTCCAGGGTGGCCGGCTTGCCGCCGCCGCCCGAGGTATCGCCACGGACGCCCGGGTCGGTTTCGGTGATCTTCAGTTCGACGAAGTTCGGCGGCTGCACGAAGATCGGCTCGCCGTTCCACAGGGTGACGATGCAGGACTCTTCGCCCTTCAGCCACTTCTCCGCGCCGCCCATGCCGGCCTTGGTGGCCTGGACCTGCTCGAAGGATTCCGGGTCCATGAAGTGCCAGAATTCGCCGTCGCTGTACATGAAGTCCATGTTGGTATCCACGACGTCGGCCTTCTCAACGTCATCGGTCGCCTTCATGGTCATTTCGACCACGCGGCCCGACTTGATGAAGCGGTACTTCATGCGGGTGAAGG
Organism: Stenotrophomonas sp. SAM-B; assembly: GCF_013387485.1. Lineage (GTDB taxonomy): Bacteria > Pseudomonadota > Gammaproteobacteria > Xanthomonadales > Xanthomonadaceae > Stenotrophomonas > Stenotrophomonas maltophilia_AA. The sequence continues at coordinate 336,623 of NZ_JABBXB010000003.1, read as the reverse complement.
CCTGGCCCTTGCCCGGCTTGACGTATTCGGTCTCGGTGATGACCGCTGGTTCATTGTTGACCAGGATCTTCATCCCGTTCTTGACGTCGTTCATGCCAACAGTGGCCATGCTGAAACTCCTGAATGGGCAAACGCCGCGCAGGCGCGGCGAGCCGGATAGAATGGGAAATCCCACCGACACCGGTGGGGTGACTCGATATTTCTGACCCACATGATAACCGCAGGCCCCCATTCCATGCAGCTTTCCGCCACGCCCCTGGCCGCCCCCGTCCGCTGGCAGCAACGGTGGCGCGAGGCGATCCGCGACCCGCGCGAGCTGCTGCGGCAGCTGGGGCTGGATCCGGTGGAGCTGGGCGTCTCGGACGAAGCGGCCGGCCAGTTCGCGGTGCGCGTGCCGCAGGGCTTCGCGGCCCGGATGCGCCACGGCGACCGCCACGACCCCCTGCTCCGCCAGGTGCTGCCGATCACCGACGAGCTCAAGATCGTCCCTGGCTTCAGCCTGGACGCGGTCGGTGACGGCGCGGCCAAGAAGGCCACGGGGGTCATCCAGAAGTACCGCGGCCGTGCCCTGCTGGTCACCACCGGCAGCTGCGCGATCAACTGCCGCTACTGTTTCCGCCGCCATTTCGACTACGGCACCGAGAACGCGGCCCGCGAGGGCTGGCGCGATGCGGTGGACGCGATCGCGCAGGACCCGGACATCGACGAGGTGATCCTGTCCGGCGGCGACCCGCTGTCGCTGGCCACGCACAAGCTGGTCGAGCTGACCCAGGCGCTCAGGCAGATCCCGCACCTGCGCCGGCTGCGCATCCACAGCCGGCTGCCGGTGGTGCTGCCCGAACGGGTGGACGACGAACTGGTGCAGTGGCTGGACAGCCTGCCGTGGCCGGTGGCGTTCGTGATCCATGCCAACCACGCCAACGAATTCGATGCGTCGGTGGATGCCGCGATGGCGCGCCTGCGCGGGGCCGGCGCCACCCTGCTCAACCAGGCGGTGCTGTTGCGCGGGGTCAACGATTCGATCGAGGCGCTGCAGGCACTGAGCGAGCGCAGCTTCGCCGCCGGTGTGCTGCCCTACTACCTGTACCAGGTGGATCGGGTCGAAGGCGTGGCCCACTTCGAAGTGGACGACGACATCGCCAAGGACCTGCATGCGCAGCTGACCGCGCGCCTGTCCGGCTATTTGGTGCCGAAGCTGGTCCGCGAGATCTCCGGCGACACCAGCAAGCGGCCGGTGTAATTGTTAATCAGCGACCCGATTCGAGGAGCTGCACCACCTCGGTCGCGCTGACCGGGTGGCTGAGCCAGTAGCCCTGGGCCAGGTCGCAGCCGCGCTGGGCCAGCAGGTCGAACTGCACTTCCTGTTCGATGCCTTCGGCGACCACGGTGATCCCCAGCGCATGGGCCATGGCGATGATCGCCGTGGTCAGGGCCAGGTCGTCCGGGTCGCGCTGCATGTCGGCGACGAAACTCTTGTCGATCTTGACCCCGTCCACCGGCACCTGGCGCAGGTGGCTCAAGCCCGAGAAGCCGGTCCCGAAATCATCCAGCCAGACCTTGACGCCGGTCCGGTGCAGCTTGTCCAGCAGCGCCGCAGCCAGCATTTCATCGCCGATCACCGCCGTTTCGGTCAGCTCCAGGTGCAGGCGCGAGGCCGGCAGGCCGGTATCGCGCAGGCAGTCGGCGACCAGGGTCGGCAGTTCCCCGCCCCGCAGCTGGCGCGGTGACACGTTGACCGACACGAACAGGCCCTCGCCGTCCACGCCGGCCGGCCATTGCACCGCCTCGGTGCAGGCCGCGCGCAGGACCTTGGGGCCGATCACCTCGATCAGGCCGCTCTGCTCGGCCACTTCGATGAACACCGAGGGCGGAATCGTGCCGAGGGTCGGGTGCTGCCAGCGCAGCAGCACCTCCACCCCGACCATGCGACGGTCGCGGGTGCGGAAGATCGGCTGGTAGGCCAGCCGCAGTTCGCCGCGCTCCCAGGCACCGCGCAACTCCTGCTCCATGTGCACGCGGCGCTCGACCGCATGGTCCATCGCCCGGCTGTAATAGCGGTAACAGTTCTTGCCGGCCATCTTGGCCTGGTACATCGCGATGTCGCCGTTCTTCAGCAGCGTGGTGGCATCGGCAGCATCATCGGGGAACAGTGTCACGCCGATCGAGGTGCCCAGGAACAGCTCCCGGCCCTGCACCACGAGCGGCTTGCCCAGCTCGCGCACGAGGATCTCGGCCAGCTCGCGGGCCCCGGCGGCGACATCGCCCTCTCCGATCAGGATCACGAACTCGTCGCCGCCGAAGCGCGCCAACAACGCCTCGTCGCCGCCGGCCTGGGCGACCGCCGCGCTGATCCGCTGCGCGAACTGCAGTAGCGCCTCGTCGCCGGCCTCGTGCCCCAGGGTGTCGTTGACTCGCTTGAAATCGTCCATGTCGGCGAACAGCAGCCCCAGCCGGTGTCCGGAGGCGCGCGCCGCCATCAGGCGATGATCGAGCGCCTCGCGGAACGCCAGCCGGTTGGTCAGGCCGGTCAGCGCATCGGTATAGGCCATGTGCCGCACTTCGCGGTCATGCCGCGCGATTGCCTGGCTCATGCGGTCGAACGCACGCATCAACTCGCCGACCTCGTCCTGCCGGCGGCTCTCCGGCATCCGCAGGGTGTAATCGCCCGCCTCGATCTGGCGGGCAGCACCGGCCAGCCAACGGATCGGCGTGACCAGCGTGCGCTGCACGTAAATGATCACCACCGCGCCGATCCCGATCAACAGGCCGAGCATCAGCAGCAGCCACCCCAGATGGCGCTTGCCGACCTGCTGCAGGCGATCGCCCAAGGTCTGGTTGGCCTGCCGCTCCATGGCCTGCACATCGTCCAGCGCCATGCCCACGCGCACCCCGCCGATCCGCTGGTTGCCGATCATGATCGGCATCGCGTTGTCGAGCACCTTGGGCGAGGCCTGCACCACCAGTTCGCGTGCGCCGGCGGCACCTGCAGCGAGCGGGTCGGTCATGGGCTGGCCGAACTCCAGCACGTCCACCGTGCCATCGTGGATCAGCCGGCCCTGGTCGTCGAACACCAGCACATAACGCACCACCTGCTGCCGGGAGGTATTGCGCACCAGCGCCCCGACCTGCTCCAGGTCGTTGTAGTACAGCGGGTTGGCCAGCGCATCGGACAGCTCACGCGCCAGCGCTTCGCCCCGGCTGCGCACGCTGCGGTCGAACAGGTCATGGATGACCGTGCCACTGAGGTGCTGCACCTCCTCCTGCATCGTGGCCTGGCGCCCAAGCACCACGGCCACGATCGCCACCACGACCAGCATCGCGCCGCCCATCGCCAGCACGAAGCGGGCCTGCATTCCGGAACCCAAGCGACTCATTCCACTTCCATCCGCACGCGCGTCAAGCCTTGTTTCAATTCATCCAGCCGGTGCTGCATCTGCGCATCCACCCGGTGGAACCCGGAAGTACCAAAAAACGTCTTCAATGCCGGCCGTGCCTGCGGATCGGACGCGGCGTCCAGCAGCACCTGCTGCAGGCGGTCGCGCACCTGCGGGTCCAGGCCCTCGCGCACCATCTCGACCGCCCGCGGATACGGCGCGGTGCGATGGATGACGCGGAAATCGCGCAGGAAATTGGCGGGAATGCGCTTGCCATCGGACCAGTCCACGCTGCTCACCGCCCCCGCGTCGACCAGCCCCTTGTGGACGAACGTGGCGATGTTCGACTCCGACCGCGCGAACACGTAACCCACCGTATCCGGCGCGGCGACATCACCGATCGAGGCCAGTATCTCCGGCGTTTCGCCATGCTGCAGCAGGGTCATGACCGGCACCAGATACGCACTGGTGGACGCCACGTTCTGCAGGGCCAGGGTGTGCCCGCGCAGGTCTTCCAGGGTCTGGATGGGACTCTCGCGGCGCACGAAGAACACGGTGTGGTAGTCGCGCACGCCGCTGCGCTCGGTCAACAGCAGCGGTCTGGCGCCGCTGCGCAATCCCAGGGCCACGGCGGTGCCGGAGGTTTCGGTCACCCAGTCGACCCGGCCGCGGCGCAGGTAGCTGCCCATCTGCTGGGCATCGCGCGCCATGAGGATGCGGCCTTCGGTGATACCGACGTCGTGCATGCGGGGGATCACGTAATCGAGCAGGGGCTGCAGTTGCGCATAGTGTGACTTGGGGTCGTCACTGATCCGGCCCAGCACCAGGACATGGGCGGGCCCGGCCAGCGCCGGACCGGTCATCGCGGCGATGGCCAGACACAGCATTACGCTCTGCAGCAGCCTTCGCAGTCTCGACAAGCCCATCACTCCCCCCAAGGAATCGAGACAGACTACCCGAAAAAATGAGAACTGCGTCAGCTTACAGGGGCTTATTCGTCGCCAACCGCGCCATCCGCTGAGCGTCGGACAGGATGCCGCGCAGCAGCCGCACTTCCTGTTCGCTCAGTTCCGTCCGCAGGAACAGGCGGCGCAGCTTGCGCATCGCCGATTCGGGCGCACGGCCCTTGTGGAAATCGATCTCATCGAGGGTATCGCCGAGCTGGCCGAACAGGCCTTCGACCTGGGCATGGCTGGCCGGCGCTTCGCCGAAACCGGGCTCGGCCGGGGCAGCGACCGGGGCTTCGGCGGCGCCGAGGATCGCCATGCGCACTTCATAGGCCAGCACCTGGACGGCGGCGGCCAGGTTCAAGGAACTGAACTCTGGGTTGGAGGGAATGTGCACGGCCGCATGGCAGAGCTGCAGCTCTTCATTGGTCAGGCCGGTGCGCTCGCGGCCGAACACGAAGGCGACTTCGGCCGGCTCGGCGGCCTTGGCCAGCACCCGCTGGGCAGCCACGGCCGGCAGCAGTTCTTCCAGCTGCACCCGACGCGAGCGGGCGGTGCAGCCCAGCACGAAGCGGCAATCGGCCACGGCTTCGGCCAGGGTCGCCACGACCGGGGCGTCACCGAGGACATCTTCGGCGCCGGCGGAGCGGCGGAAGGCCTCTTCATCCAGCGGTTTTTCCGGGGCCACCAGGACCAGGCGGCCCAGGCCCATGGTTTTCATGGCCCGCGCGGCCGCCCCCATGTTTCCGGGGTGCTGGGTGCCGACCAGGACGAAACGGATGCGGGCGGGAGCGGTTTCAACGGACATGAACAGGCCAAATGGGAGCAGGACAGCGACAAATGGTAAACTGTGCGACCGGCCTCTGCGCCGGGACCGCTCTTTTCCCCCGCCAAACCCCTACTCTGCCTTTACGGGAGCTTTTCGCCATGCAGAAACCCGCCGTCACCGTCATGGTCAAGGCCGCCCGCCTCGCCGGCAACGTCCTGTTGCGCAACATCAACAAGCTCGAGGCGTTGAACGTCGTGCAGAAGGGCCGCATGGACTATGCCAGTGAAGTCGATGCAGATGCGGAAAAGGTCATCGTCAAGGAACTCAAGCGCGCCTATCCCGAGTACGGGATCATGGGTGAGGAAGGTGGCGTGCAGTCGGTCAACCGTTACATGTGGGTCATCGATCCGCTGGACGGCACCAGCAACTACCTGCGCGGCTTCCCCCATTACTGCGTGTCCATCGCCCTGGTCGAGAACGGTGAGCCGATCGACGCGGTGATCTTCGATCCGCTCCGCAATGAGCTGTTCACCGCAAGCCGTGGTGCGGGCGCGGTGTTCAACGACCGCCGTATCCGTATTGCCGAGCGCAAGGATCTGGGCGGCGCGATGATCCATACCGGCTTTGCCCCGCGTGAACGCCAGCGCACGAGTGCGCAGCTGAAGGCCGTCGATGCGCTGCTGGTGCAGGCGGAAGATGTGCGCCGCACCGGTTCGGCGGCGCTGGATCTGGCCTATGTCGCCTGTGGCCGCGCCGATGCGTACTTCGAGGCCGGCGTGAAGGCATGGGATATCGCAGCCGGCGTGCTGCTGGTCCGTGAGGCCGGTGGCCGGGTCTGCGATTTCAAGGGCGCGACCCCGGCCCGCATGGACAGCCGTGGTCCGGAAACCCAGCAGATCGTCGCGGGCAACGTGAAGATCAGCGATGCGCTGCAGAAGGTCCTGGTCAATACCGGCTACGCGGCGGAGTTCGACGCGAAGTTCTGATCGGGCGGGTTGCGATCTGCATGACGACGGCGCCTTCGGGCGCCGTCTGCGTTTGTGGGGCTGTCATCGTGCGCCCTGCTGGACGGGTCATCGCGTGCCTGGCTCGTCGTGCGTCGGTCGTGCCGACCGCTGGTCGGCTGCTCTTGAACGGCTGCGAACGGCAACGGCAGCACCTCCATAGCTGAGGGCCCGAGGCCGCGCCCAACAAAAACGCCCGGCGAAAGCCGGGCGTTCTGGTCAGCGCACTGCGGTGTGGGTTACACCACGGTGTTGTTGGCGGCGCGAAGCGCGGCGATGCGCTCGTCCAGCGGCGGGTGGCTCATGAACAGCTTCTTGGCAGCGCCGCCAGCGATGCCGAAGGCGGCGATCTGGGTCGGCAGGGTGCTCTGGCCGTGGTTGACCTTGAGGCGTTCCAGCGCGGCGATCATCTTCTGGCGGCCGGCCAGGTGGGCACCGCCGGCGTCGGCACGGAATTCGCGGTGACGGGAGAACCACATGGAAATCATGGTGGCGAACAGGCCGAACACCATTTCGAGCACGAACACGATGATGTAGTACGCGAAGCCGCGGCCGCCGCCTTCCCGGTTGCCGGACAGGGCGCTGTCGATGAAGCCGCCGACGATGCGGGCGAGGACGATCACGAAGGTGTTGAGCACGCCCTGCAACAGAGCCATGGTGATCATGTCGCCATTGGCGACGTGGGCGATTTCATGGCCGAGCACGGCTTCGGCTTCGTCTTCGCTCATGTTGTGCAGCAGGCCGGTGGAGACCGCGACCAGGGCCTTGTTGCGATTGGCGCCGGTGGCGAAGGCGTTGATTTCAGGGCCTTCATACACCGCCACTTCCGGCATGCCGATGCCGGCTTCGCGGGCCTGGCGTTCCACGGTGGCCAGCAGCCAGCGCTCGGTCTGGTTGCGCGGCTCGGTGATCACCACCGCGCCGGTGGAGCGCTTGGCCATGAACTTGGACAGCAGCAGTGAAATGAACGAGCCGCCGAAGCCGAAGATGGCCGCAAAGACCAGCAGACCGCTCATCTGGTTGGGATTAACGCCCAGTACCGACATCACGATGCCGGCCAGGATCAGCACCGCAAAGTTGGTCAGAAGGAAGAGAGCAATGCGACTGAACATGGGAAAAGGACGCTCGTGGGAGGTTGATGAGTGCAAATCTGCGGTGACTTCAGCTTGAATTCAAGTCGCAAACTGACCGACGATTCATAGTCCATGTCCGATCCCTCCTATTGCGGGCGCTTTGCGCCCTCGCCCACCGGCCCCCTGCACCCCGGCTCACTGCTGGCGGCGCTGGGCAGCTGGCTGCTCGCGCGCCACGCCGGCGGCCGCTGGCTGGTGCGGGTGGAGGACGTCGATCCTCCTCGAACGGTGCCCGGCGCGGTAAGCGGCCAGCTGGCCATGCTGGCCGCCTGCGGACTCATCAGCGACGGGCCGGTGGTGCATCAGAGCCAGCGCGACGCGCTGTATGAGGCGGCGCTGGAGCGGCTGCTGCGCGAGGACAAGGCGTTTGTCTGCCATTGCAGCCGCAGCGAGCTGGCCGCGCAGGGCGGCATCCACCACCGCTGCGTGGCCCGCGCCGAACGCGCGCACCCTGCCGTGCGGCTGCGGGTGCCACCGGGCAGCGTGGTCGGCTTCGATGACGGCCTGCAGGGCACGATCGTCCAGGACGTGCACGCCGAGGTCGGCGATGTGGTGCTGCGCCGGGCCGACGGCTACTGGGCGTACCAACTGGCGGTGGTGGTCGACGATGGCGCGCAGCACGTGACCGACGTGGTCCGCGGGGCCGACCTGCTCGACTCGACCCCGCGCCAGATCCTGCTGCAGCAGGCGCTCGAGTTGCCGACGCCGCGCTACCTGCATCTGCCACTGCTGCTCGGCCCCGACGGGCGCAAGCTGTCCAAGTCCGAGGCGGCGCTGCCGATCGACCCCGCCCGACCGCTGCCGGCCCTGCGCCAGGCGTGGCGGCAGCTCGGCCAGGACCCGACCATCGGCGCGGCGGTCGACGAGGTCGACCTTTGGCTGCCGCAGGCCGCCGCCGGCTTCGATCCGGCACGGTTGCCACCGGGCGACATTTCAACCCTGCATGCGGCTGGCGAGGCTGCCCCTTTTGCCCGCTGATGTTGCAGAATCGTTCTCCCCCTTGTTGGCCCTGCCTTTCGGAGTAGCTGCTCATGACATCTCGCGTCGCACTGGTCACCGGTGGTACCGGCGGTATCGGTACTGCCATCTGCCAACGTCTGGCCGACCAGGGCCATCGGGTCGCCACCAACTACCGTGACGAAGCAAAAGCCAAGGCCTGGCGCGAGAAGATGCTGGCCCGCGGCTGCGATGTGGCGATCTTCCCGGGCGATGTGTCCGACCCCGGCACCGCCGAGAGCATGGTGCAGGCCGTCGAAGCGGCGCTGGGCCCGGTCGAGATCCTGATCAACAACGCCGGCATCACCCGCGACACCACGTTCCACCGCATGCGCGCGGACCAGTGGCACGATGTGATCAACACCAACCTCAACTCGGTGTTCAACGTCACCCGCCCGGTCATCGAGGGCATGCGCCGCCGCGGCTGGGGCCGGGTCATCCAGATCAGCTCGATCAACGGCCTGAAGGGCCAGTATGGCCAGGCCAACTACGCCGCCGCCAAAGCCGGCATGCACGGCTTCACCATTTCGCTGGCGCGTGAGAATGCGGGCTTCGGCATTACCGTGAATACGATTTCGCCCGGCTACGTGGCCACCGACATGGTGATGGCCGTCCCGGACGAAGTGCGTGCCAAGATCATCGCCGACATCCCCACCGGCCGCCTCGGCAAGCCGGAAGAGATCGCCTACGCGGTGGCCTTCCTGGTCAACGACGAAGCGTCCTGGATCACCGGCTCCAACCTGGACATCAACGGCGGCCACCACATGGGGTGGTAAGGGCCCGGAGAAGGGCGAATTTGCTGCACCCCATGTTGCGCAACATAAATGCGGCCCCTTGCTACCTATGGCGGTTGCATAGGCTGCTGCACTGCGCCATGCTGCGCGCCTACTGTGATGAGTGACTGCTTCATGGCTGCGACCCGCATTATCAAGAAGTATCCGAACCGCCGGCTCTACGACACGGAAATCTCCAGCTACATCACCATAGAGGATGTGCGCCAGCTGATCCTGGATGGCGAGGACTTCGAGGTGCGTGACGCCAAGAGTGGCGATGACCTGACCCGCTCGGTGCTGCTGCAGATCATCGCCGACCAGGAGCAGGACGGCGAACCGATGCTGTCCACCCAGCTGCTCAGCCAGTTGATCCGCTTCTACGGCGACTCGCTGCAGGGCTTCATGGGCAACTACCTGGAGCGCAGCATGCAGGTCTTCCTGGACCAGCAGCAGCAGTTCCGCCAGCAGATGGGCAATCTCCTCGGCCAGACCCCGTGGGCGATGATGAACCAGCTGACCGAGCGCAACATGGAAATGTGGCAGGACTTCCAGCGCAACATGGGCACCGGCTTCGGCGGCCGCCCGGGTGGCACCGGAACGGGTACCGGCACAGGCACAGGCACGGGCACCGGCACCGGTGCCGGCAAGAAGCCGGAAACCCCGGCACCGGGCGCGGGCAAGACCCGCCGCTGAGCCCGGGCTCCCCGCACACAGAGAAAAGGCGCAGCCCACGGGCCGCGCCTTTTTTCGTTCAGGGGCCCGGCGATGTCACCGTCGCCGTCCGGCCAGCCCTGGCGCCATCCCGGCCGCGCGCATCAGCGCTTGGGCTTGGCGCAGCCGGTGCAGACGCGCTCGACCTTGTAGCCCTTGGCACGCAGCTTTTCCACCACGCCATCGTTGCCCAGCAGATGCAGGGTGCCGACCACCACCATCGTGCCGCCCTGCCCGGCCTGCAGGTGCTGCTGCAGCTTGGGCACCCAGGCGTCGTTGCGGTCGCTGTTGATGCGCTTGTAGAGCTGCGGGTACTGGCCACGCATTTCGGTGGCCATCGACGTCCACAGCAGCTTGTCGTCGCCCCGGCGCCAGGCATCGTGCAGCTTGCGGCCCATCTCGTCGCCCTTGCCGGCCTGCTCCAGCGCCTCGGCCACCATCTGCTGCTGTTCCTTGGCCGACATCCCCGACAGCACCGCGACCTGGGTATCGATGTCCTCCAGCCCGTCGGTCGCCTTGCCTGCGCTCGCGGCGCGGGACATGAAATGACGATCCAGGCCGAGCGCCGGGTCCAGGCCCATCTTGGTGAACTGGCTCAACGTGATGGTCAGGCCGACGAACCACGGCTTCATGCCCTGCAACTGGGCCAGCGGCAGCTTGTTCTCCTGTGCGTAGGCCTGGAGCCTGGTCCAGGTCGCCGCATCCAGATCGCGCTTGAGCTCCGAACCATCGGTACGCACCGCGGCCTGCACCATTTTCTGCGCCAGCTGCGGCGATTCCATGTCCTGCGGGGACAGCTCGAACACCACGCGCTGCGAGGCCGCGAACGCCGCGTCGACGACCGGCGAGAGCGGGTAATCGCTGGGCTGCAGCAGGTGGAACGAGCCCAACAGGTAAAGGCGGCTGTCGCCGGGGCCGGTCACTTTCCACAGCAGGGGAACCGGCGGCGTGGCCTTGGCCACGGGCGTGGCGGGCGCGGCCGGGCGTGCCTCGGCACCACCGGCACCGATCAACAGGCCCGCGGCGATCAGCATCGGGGACAACAGGCGCGACAACATCGACATGTTCAAGCCTCTCCTTCGGGAGCGTGGTACGCCTGCTCGCCTGCGTCCACGCGCAGGTCCAGGCGATTTTCAGGGGGCGTCAGCGGGCAGGTCGCGAACGGGGTGAACGCGCACGGTGGGTTGTAGGCGTGATTGAAATCGATCACCACGCGGCCCTGGTCATCGGGCGCGGGCAGATCCAGATAACGACCCGCCGGATAGCTGCCGTGGCCGCTGGTGCGGTCGCCGAAGATGACGAACAGGTCGCGACCCGGTTCGCCGATCGCTTCCAGCCGCCAGGTGCGGCCGTCGCGCTCGAATTCCAGCGCGCCGGCATTGGGCATGTTGGTGGTCAGCCCGGTGATGTCCACGATCGGCAGCGTCTTGCCGGCCGGATGCGGCACGAAGCGCGCGGTGACGCGCCAGGTGGGACCGCCCGGCCAGTAGGTCAGGCCGGTGAAGTTCGTCCGCGACGGCGCATCGGCATGCTTGACCCGCAGCGCGAAACGCTCGCCCCGATGGATCAGGCTGAGCTGGCCCTTGTCGTCGTCAAAGGCGATGACCGTCGGGGTGGGATCACGATCGCTGAAGAAGCGGATGCGGCCGGTGGCCGGTTTGCCGTCCACGCGCATCGGCACGCCACGCTCCGGCGTGAACCAGACAGTCGTGCCTTCACGCGCGACCATGCCGAGCTTGTCCGGGCCCACGGCGAGGCGGATGCCGCTGCCGGGCCCGCGACCGATGTAATGCGCTTTGTACTCCAGCCAATGCAGGCCGACCAGGCTGGTCCAGCCATCGGCGGCATGCAGCTCCTCGTAGCGCTGTTGCCGCCACTGCTGCTGTCCGGCTTCGAAGGCCGGATCGATGGCGACCTTGGCCGGCGCCGCCTCGTTCCTGCCGCCACACGCGGTCACGCCCACGGCCAGCAGCAACGCGGCGGCCCACACTCCCGAGTGCTTCCCCATGACCTTCCCCTCAACGTCCGCGCAGGAACCAGCGGTCGATTTCCGCCAGTGAAAAACGCGCCCAGGTCGGTCGGCCGTGATTGCACTGACCCGAGCGTTCGGTGATTTCCATGTCGCGCAACAGTCCGTTCATCTCCGGCACCGTCAGGCGCCGGTTGGCGCGCACCGCACCGTGACAGGCCATGGTGGACAACAGTTCGTCGCGGGCACTGGCGATGCGTCGGCTCTGGCCATGTTCGCGCAGGTCGGTCAGCACGTCGCGCAGCAGCGCCTCGGGTTCGGCATTGGCCAGCAGCGCCGGAATGCTGCGCACGTGCAGCGAGCCGGGGCCGGCACGGGTGATTTCAAAGCCCAGCGAGGTCAAGGTCTCGGCTTCGCGTTCGGCGGTATCGGCATCACGTTCGCCCACCGCCAGGGTGATCGGCACCAGCAGCGGTTGCGCATGCAGGCCCATGCCATCGTGCGCGGTTTTCAGGCGTTCGTAGCCGATGCGTTCGTGCGCGGCATGCATGTCCACCACGATCAGGCCTTCGGCGTTCTCGGCCAGGATGTAGATGCCATGCAGCTGCGCGATCGCGTAGCCCAGCGGTGGAACACCACTGTCGGCGGCGGTCACCGGCAGACCGTTTTCAGTCGGCATCGGCGGCAAGCTGCCCGCCGCCGGGGTTCCGCCGGGCGCGCCATACAGCGCTGCATAGGCGGATGGCGCATCGGCCACGCGCAGCCCCAGCGGTGATTGCTGCGGGCGCCAGTCGCCACCCATGCCACCACCGCCTGCTCCATTACCGGCGAGTGCATAGCCGGTGCCGCCGGAAGACGGCAGACCGTAGGCGGGCGCCGCAGTGGCAACACTCTCGGTGGCATGCACCTGCGGACCGGCCGCGGTCATGCCAGCGCGCGTTTCCGCCAAGGCTTCCTTGAGCGTGCGGTAGACGAAGTCATGGATCAGCCGCGAATCGCGGAAACGCACTTCATGCTTGGCCGGATGCACGTTGACGTCGACGCGGGTCGGGTCCAGTTCCAGGAACAGCACATACGCCGGCTGGCGGCCATGGAACAGCACGTCGCCGTAGGCCATCTTCACCGCGTGCGCGACGCTGCGGTCACGCACCGAGCGGCCGTTGACGTACAGGTACTGCTGATCGGTGCTGGCCCGCGAATAATGCGGCTGCGCGATCCAGCCATGCAGGCGCAGGCCGGCACCGCTGTGGTCCACGCGCAGCGCCTGGTTGGCGAAATCTTCGCCCAGCGTCTCGCCCAGGCGCGCGTCGGAATACAGATCACCGGGCTTGTAGCGACGCGAGGGTTTGCCATTGTGCGATACGCGCAGCTCGACATCCGGGCGCGCCAGCGCGAGCGAACGCAGCCACTCTTCGATATGGCCCAGCTCGGTGCGCTCGGCACGCAGGAACTTGCGGCGCGCCGGCACGTTGTAGAACAGCTCGCGCACTTCCACCGTGGTGCCGGGCGCATGCGCGCGTGGGGTCACTTCGCCGAGCCGGCCGCCTTCGATCTGCAGGGCGGAGCCGTGCTCGTCGGTGGCGCGGCGCGAACTCAGGGTGAAACGGCTCACCGAGGCGATCGACGGCAACGCTTCGCCGCGGAAGCCGAGCGTGGCCACCGATTCCAGATCGTCCAGGCTGGCGATCTTGCTCGTGGCGTGTCGCGACACCGCCAGCGCGAGTTCTTCCGGTGCGATGCCACCGCCGTCGTCGCGGATCCGGATCAGCCGCACGCCGCCCTCTTCCAGGTCGATATCGACCCGGGTGGCGCCCGCATCCAGCGCGTTCTCGACCAGTTCCTTGACCACGGACGCAGGGCGTTCGACCACTTCGCCGGCGGCGATCTGGTTGATCAGGATGTCGGGGAGCTGGCGGATGCTCATGCGCACCTCCCGGCAGCGGAGGTGGCAGGCGGGGCGGCGAGGCGGAGGCGGGAAACGGACGTCATCCCGTGATGATAGCGTGCGCCGGGCGATGCAACCCGCAGGGGTTACTTGCTGCCACCCGCCACGGTACCGGCGGCGTCGATTTCGGCCTGGGCGCGCGCGGCGTACAGGGTGCCCGGCGGCGGCTGGCGGCTGAAGAAGGTATGCACGCCATCGAGCACCGCACCGGCAATCTGGCGCTGGTACGCCGGGTCGATCAGGCGGCGCTCTTCATCCGGATTGGAGATGAAGGCGGTTTCGACCAGCATCGCCGGCATGTCCGAGGTACGCAGCACCGCGAAGTTGGCGCGTTCGATGTTGGGCTTGTGGTTCTTGCCGATCCGCTTCAGGCCGCCGAGCACGTGCCCGGCCGCGTCTTCGGAGGCCTTCATGTAGCCGCTCTGGGCCAGATCGAGCAGCACGTTGGCCAAGGTGCCTTCGGTCTGCTGCAGGCGTACGCCACCGACCAGATCGGCGGCGTTTTCCTTGTCGGCCAGCCAGCGGGCGCGCTGCGAGGAGGCACCCTTGGTCGAGAGCACATACACCGACGAGCCGGTCGCCGCACGGTTTTCCGCGGCATCGGCATGGATCGAAATGAACATGTCGGCCTTGGCCGCACGTGCCTTCTGCGCGCGCATCGGCAGCGGGATGAACACGTCGCTGTCGCGGGTCAGGTAGGCCTTCAGGCCGGGCGTTGCGTTGACCTGGCGGGCCAGTTCACGCGCCACCGCCAGGGTGATGTCTTTTTCGCGCTTGCCGGTCGGGCCCACCGCGCCGGGATCCTGGCCGCCATGGCCCGGATCGATCGCGATCACCAGCGGCCGCATGCCCGCACGCATCTTGACCCGCGAGGCATCGCTGGGCATCGCCGGACGCGGATTGTCCTGCGGCGTAACCGGGGTCGGCGTCGGCACCGGCGTGGGAACCGGCGTACTGGCGACGACGGCGCCGGTTGCCTGACCGGCCAGGATCGCCGCCGGCGAGGCGCTGTTGCTGGCGGCGTTGGCGGTGCCGGCGGCCGCGACATTCACGGTGGTGGCGGTGGTCGCCGTCGGGCCCGGGGCAGGCGCCGAGGTGGCAACCGTGGCACTGGCCTGCTGGCGCACCGAAGCCGTCAGCAAGGCCGTGGCGCGCGCGGCATCGCTGCGCGCCTGTGCGGACTGGGCGGCGGTCTGCGCGGGGGTCGGTGCCGGCGCGGAAGCGGTCGGCGCCGGTGAAGGCACCGCAGCCTGCGCAGCGGCAGGCATCGGCGCGGGCGCAGTGGCAACGTTGGTCGCGCTCGGCGCATCGCCCGGCCACTCGATCACCAGCCGCGACTGATCGCCCTGCTTGATCATCTGCGGACGGAACGGCGCCACCGATTCGGCCAGGTCGAACACCACGCGGAACGTGCCCGGCACCGGCTGCCCGGTGCGGACCGCGGTGACCACGCCCTTCGGCGCAGGCAGTTTGAGGTTGCGGATCGCGCTGGAGTCCGGGAAATCGACCACCAGGCGGTTCGGACCGGCCAGGGACAGGGTCTTGTACCCCCCACTGCCGGCCAGCGAAATCTCCGCACGGGTCCCGGTCGCACCGGTCTCCACGGCCACCTGGCGGACTTCGCCCGCCCACGACAGCGCGCTCGCCAGACAGAGTCCGACGGCAGTGCAGAGGGCAGCGAGAGATTTCCCCATTGGCATAGGTCAGGATTCAATCACCGCGCTGAATGAAATGCAACTCCTTTTCCCTTAATAATCCGTAACCTGCCGGTGTTTCCTAGTGTCAGCCGACAGAAAGGGCCTGCAAGTCACCCCCTTGAGGCAGCCGTTGGAGCCATTCGCGACCCGCCGGACTGGTCCCGGTGAGCCGGGCACGGCGTCCCTGGCCTTGGATGTCCAGTGCCACTTCCAGGTCGGTGGGCGGCAGCGCGCCGGCACCGCGTTCGGGCCATTCGACCAGCCACAGCGAAGCGCTGCCTTCGTCCAGCCCCAGGAAATCCAGCTCTTCGGCCTGGCCGATGCGGTACAGGTCCAGGTGCCAGGCCTCATGGCCGTCGGCCAGCGGATAGCGCTCCACCAGGGTGTAGGTGGGGCTGCGGATCGCGCCCTGCACGCCCAGCGCGCGCAGCAGTGCGCGGGCCAGGGTGGATTTGCCGGCGCCCAGGTCGCCCTGCAGCTGCATCACCGCCTGCGGCGGCCGGGTCGCGGCCAGCCATTGCCCGAGCAGGTCGGTGTCTTCAGGCTGCGCGAGGAAAAACTCGATCATGTTCAAACGTCCGGATTGACCAGCCGGCGCAGCGGCGCCAGCAGATCGGTGGGAAGCAGGCCCCGCTGGCCGTCACTGGCGGCGGCATCGCCGGCCAGGCTGTGCAGCAGCGCGCCGGCGCTGGCGGCGTCGAAGGCGCCCAGCCCCTGCGCGCGCAGGGCGGCAATGATGCCGGTGAGCAGGTCGCCCATGCCACCCACGGCCATGCCGGGGTTGCCGGCGGCCACCACCCGCGGCAGTGCGTCGGGCGCGGCGACCACGGTGCCGGCGCCCTTCAGCACCACCACGGCGTGGAAACGCGCGGCCAGCGCGTTCGCCGCCGTGAAGCGGTCGGCCTGCACCTGCGCGGTGGTCAGCCCGAGCAGCCGCGCCGCCTCGCCCGGGTGCGGGGTCAGGATCGCGTCGCTGAGTGTCCGTGGCGCCTTGGCCAGCAGATTCAGGGCGTCGGCATCGATCACCAGCGGTTTGCCGCTGGCCAGCACCTGCCGCCAGAGTTCGTGCGCCCAGTCGTCCTGGCCCAGGCCAGGCCCGATCGCGATCACCCCGGCACGGGGCAGCAGGGACTGCAGCTCCTGCGCGTCCTGCACGGCATGCACCATCGCTTCGGGCAGGCGCGCAAGCAGCGGTGCGACGTGCGGTGACTGGGTCGCCACGCTGACCAGCCCGGCGCCGGCGCGCAACGCCGATTCACTGGCCAGCATCACCGCCCCGCCGCTGCCGAGATTGCCGCCCACGCACAGCACGTGGCCGGATTCGCCCTTGTGGGTATTGGCGCGGCGCGCCGGCAGCTGCGCACGCAGGCGCGATGGCTGCCAGCACTCGGCGCTGTGCTGCACGCCTGCCGCAGCGGCTTGAGGGAGTTCCAACGGCGCCAGGCGACGTCCGCCGACATGTTCCAGCGCCGCGCCGGTGTAAAGGCCCTGGTGGCGCACGATGAACTGCAGCGTGAGCGTGGCGCGGACCGCGACGCCCGGCACGCTGCCGGTCTGCGCATCCACGCCGCTGGGGACGTCCAGCGACAACACCGGCACGCCCGCCGCGTTGATGGCCGTGATCAGATCGGCTGCCGCACCGGCCGGGGCACGGTTCAGGCCGATGCCGAACAGCGCGTCCACCAGCAGGTCCACCGCCGGCATGCGGCCATCGAAGCGTTCCACCCCACCGCCGGCGGCGATGAAGGCCTGCTCGGCCTGCCGGGACAACGGCGTCGCCGGGGCATCGGTGTCCAGCCGCAGCACCGTCACCGGGCGGCCGGCCTCGCGGGCCAGGCGCGCCACGACGTAGCCATCGCCGCCGTTGTTGCCGGCACCAACCACCACCCCGATCCGCTGCGCCTGCGGCCAGCGCTCCAGCAGGCAGTGCCAGGCGGCCTGGCCGGCCTGCTCCATCAGTGAGGCACCGCCATCGCCCCGCAGGGCACTGGCCTGCGCATCCAGGCGGCGCGCGGCGGCGATATCGAACAGTTCAGCAAGCTCGGGCATGCCGGGATTCTATACTTGTCGCCCAGGCGCAGCCTTGCCGCGCCCTTCCCAGGCTCCGTTTCCGCCCAGGCCATGTCCGCCGTCCCCCTGCCCGCCCCCGTCCATCTGGCCCGCGCCGCCGAACGCATCCGTGCGATCGCGCGCGTGCACGGCTTCCAGCGCTGCGGCGTGTCCGGCATCGATCTGCGCGAGGACGAAGCGCACCTGGCCGACTGGCTGGGCAAGGGCCTGTACGGCACGATGGAGTGGATGGCGCGGCACGGCACGCTGCGCGCGCGGCCGGACGAACTGCTGCCGGGCACCGTGCGGGTGATCTCGGTCGGCATGGATTACGGCCACAAGGACGACGCCGAGGCCTGGAACACCCTGCACGATGGCGACCGCGCCTACGTGGCGCGTTATGCGCTGGGCCGCGATTACCACAAGCTGATGCGCAACCGGCTGCAGAAATTCGCTGACAGCATCGCCGCCGAGATCGGGCCGTTCGGCTACCGCGTCTTCGTCGATTCGGCTCCGGTGCTGGAGCGCGCACTCGCCCGCAACGCGGGGCTGGGCTGGATCGGCAAGCACACCTGCCTGATCG
Organism: Stenotrophomonas sp. SAM-B; assembly: GCF_013387485.1. Taxonomy (GTDB): domain Bacteria; phylum Pseudomonadota; class Gammaproteobacteria; order Xanthomonadales; family Xanthomonadaceae; genus Stenotrophomonas; species Stenotrophomonas maltophilia_AA. The sequence goes on along the minus strand of NZ_JABBXB010000003.1, from coordinate 318,673 downwards.
ACAAGCAGGGCGGCTCGTGGTTCTTCATCGGCGAAATCTACATCGACCTGCCGCTGCCGGTGGATACGCCGGCCAGTGCGCACTGCGGCACCTGCACGCGCTGCATCGATGTCTGCCCGACCCAGGCGATCATCGCCCCGCACCGCCTGGATGCACGCCGCTGCATCTCCTATCTCACCATCGAACACGACGGTGCGATTCCCGAAGAGATGCGCACCGCGATGGGCAACCGCATCTACGGCTGCGACGACTGCCAGCTGGTCTGCCCCTGGAACAAGTTCGCCAAGCGCACCGACGAGCCGGATTTCCGTGCGCGCAACGACCTGGACACCGCCTCGCTCGCCCAGCTGTTCGCCTGGGAGGAAGACGAGTTCCTGCGCCGCACCGAAGGCAGCCCGATCCGCCGCAGCGGGCATGAGCGCTGGCTGCGCAACATCGCCGTGGCGCTGGGCAATGCGCCGAGCCACGCCGAAACACTGGCCGCGCTGCACGCGCGGCGCGAGCATCCTTCAGCGCTCGTGCGCGAGCATGTGGCCTGGGCCCTGCAGCAGCACGCCGCGCGCGCCACGGCAGGATGAAGCATCCCCGCCGACGTGCGACCATGGCGTCCCGTTCGTACCGTTTGGCCTGATTCCTCCATGGACCGCAGCGCGCAGATTCTCACGCCCAGCCAGCTCAACATCCTGGCCCGCGACCTGCTGGAAGGCGCGTTCCCGCTGATCTGGGTGGAGGCCGAGCTGGGCAGCGTGACGCGCCCGGCTTCGGGCCATATGTATTTCACGCTGAAGGATGCGCGCTCGCAGATCCGCGCGGCGTTGTTCAAGCCCAAGAGCCAGTGGCTGAAGTTCGTGCCGCGCGAAGGCATGCGCGTGCTCGCGCGTGGTCGGCTGACCCTGTACGAAGCCCGCGGCGAGTACCAGATGGTGCTCGACCACATGGAAGAAGCCGGCGAAGGCGCCCTGCGCCGCGCCTTCGAGCAGCTCAAGGCACGCCTGGAGGCCGAGGGCCTGTTCGCCCCCGAGCGCAAGCGGCCGCTGCCGGCGCATGTGCGTCGCCTGGCGGTGATCACCTCGCCGACCGGTGCGGCGGTACGCGACGTGCTGAGCGTGCTGGAGCGCCGTTTCCCGATGCTCGAGGTCGATCTGCTGCCCAGCCTGGTGCAGGGCGACAGCGCCGCCGCCCAGCTCACCGCGCTGCTGCGCTCGGCCGATGCCAGCGGCCGTTACGACGTGATCCTGCTGACCCGCGGTGGCGGCTCGATGGAGGATCTCTGGGCCTTCAACGATGAGCAGCTGACCCGCGCGATCGCGGCCAGCCAGACCCCGGTGGTGTCTGCGGTGGGTCACGAAACCGACTTCAGCCTGGCCGACTTCGCCGCCGACCTGCGCGCGCCGACGCCCTCGGTCGCGGCCGAACTGCTGGTCCCCGACCAGCGCGATCTGTTGCTGCGCGTGCGTCGCCTTGATGCACGCCTGGCGCAATTGCAGCGGCACAGCCTGGGGCAGGCGATGCAGCGCGCCGACCGTGCCCTGCTCCGCCTCAACGCCCAGAGCCCGCAGTCGCGCCTGCAGCTGCTGCAGCGCCGGCAGCAGGACGTTGCGCGCCGCCTGCACGCGGCCTGGGCCACGCAGCACCAGAACCGTCTTGCCCACCTGCGCCACGCCGCGGCCGTACTGCGCAGCGGCCATCCGCAGCGCCGGCTGGACGCCCTGCGTGAGCGCCTGCAGCGCCTGCAGCCGCGCGCGGACAGTGCGATCGGCCGCCAGCTGCAGCGCGACGGCCTGCGCCTGCGTGCCCTCGCCCGCTCCATGGAAGCGGTCAGTCCGCTGGCCACGGTTGCGCGTGGCTACGCGATCCTGACCCGTGACGACGATGGCAGCCTGGTGCGCTCGCCCTTGCAGGTGCGCCCGGGCGATACGCTCAAGGCGCGCGTGCAGGACGGCGTGATCGACGTAACGGTCAACGAACCGGCGCGCTGATCCAGCGCATCGCCGATAAGGCGTTGACGGTCAGCGCCCCGCGCTCTCGCAGAACGTCTGCCGGTACTCCATCGCCTTCGGCATCAACGCCTGCAGGTTCTGGATGCGCGTGCCGGGATTGGGATGCGTGGACGCGAATTCCGAGGTCGACTGCCCGCCGCTGGCCTGCCCCATCCGTTCCCACAACGGGATCGCCTCCTGCGGATCGAAACAGGCCGCCGCGGCCAGCATCAGGCCCACTTCATCGGCCTGGGTTTCGTGGCTGCGCGCGTACGGCAGCAGGTAGCCGTAGCCCATCGCCGACATCATCATCTGCTGCTGTTGCGGGTCCATGCCGCTGGCGGCGCCGGCCATCTGCCCGATCTGGGTCATCTTCTGCTGGGCCATACGCTGGGCACCATGGCGCAGCAACGCATGCGCGATCTCATGGCCCATCACCACGGCCATCGCATCCACCGTACGCGCCACCGGGATCAGCCCGGTGTACACCGCCATCTTGCCGCCCGGCAGGCAGAACGCATTGGCCTGCTCGGAGGGAATCACGTTGACCTCCCACTCGAAATCACGCGCGAAATGCGCCGGCTTCAGCCCATGTTCTTCGGCGAGGGCGGTTTCCACCACGTCCACCTTGGCGATCAGGCGCTGGGCGATCGCCTGGATCTCGCGCGACTGCGGTGCGTTCGGATCCAGCGGGCGCTCCTGCGCCAGGATCTCCTGGTAGGCCTGCAGGCCCAGCGCCTTTTCCTGCGTGGCATCCAGCGAGCTGTCGATCAGCACGCTCTCGCCGGTATACGGATCCACGGCGCGGTTGGAGAACCAATAGAACGCCGCATAGCCGGCAAACGCCAGCAGCACCCACCAGCGGATGTTGCCGAACAGGCCCGGCCGCCGGGCGCGGCCCTGCTGCTGACCGCCGAATGGATCGTTGCGCATGCGCTTGGTTCCTGAGATGGCCGTGGCACCCTGCCCGACGCTGTGCCAATCCTAGAACGCGCGCCGTGCGGCCGGGTGAAATCCGGCCGCACGGCGATCCGTCAGATCCCGCGCACCAGCCGGAAGCCGATCCGTGCGGTGGTGGTGTCCGAGTCCTGCGACTGCCGCCATGCGGCGCGGGTCTGGGCCGGCGCATTGGCCCAGTTGCCGCCGCGGATCACGCGCTGCCGGCAGCCCGGGTTGAACCAGGCCACGCCGTCGGACGGCGCGCGCCGGTAGCTCGCATGCCAGCAGTCGGCCACCCATTCGCTGAGGTTGCCGGCGATGTCGTGCAGTCCCCAGGGATTGGGATCGAAGCTGGCGACCGGGGCCGGCCCCCAATATCCATCGCCATAGCCGACGAAGGCGTTGTACCAGTGCCGCCGGGACGGCGAGACATCCTCGGCGCCGGTGAAGTTGCCCGCACGGGCCGGCGGGGTACCTGCATCGCCCCACGGGTAGCGGCCGCTGCTGCCCGCGCGCAGGGCATACTCGAATTCGGCCTCGCTGGGCAGCCGGTACGAGCGCCCGGTCTGCTCGGACAGCCAGCTGGCGTAATTCTCGGCATCGCGCACGCTGACGTGCATCACCGGCAGATTGGCGATGGCCTCGGCGCCGTTGTAATCGGACTGCCAGTCCACCCCGCTGCGCCGCACGAAATTGCCGCTGCGCTCGTCGTACACGATCGAATGGCCGCGCCGCGTGGCGCGGGGGCGGGCCTTGGTGGCCTGCACATAACGCCGGAAATCGGCGACGGTCACTTCGGTGATCGACATCGCGAAGCCCCGTTCGAACCGCACGTAATGCGAGGGCTTTTCGGCATCGGTCGCGCCCAGCTCGTTCTCGGCCGCGCCCATCTGGAACCCGCCATGCGGCACCACGATCATCTGCGGCCCGCGGCCCCCATCGCGCAGCGCATCGCTGAACACCTGGCGCGGCCGGAAGCTGCCGTAATGGGTGACCAGTTCGATGCGCTCGCGCAACTGGCCCACAACGGGATCGCCGGGCAAGGCGATGCGCAGTGCATCTTCCAGCTTCTGCCGCGCCGGCTTGAGCCCCTGCGGCGTGGCCAGATCGCGCAGGCCCTCGTTGCGCAGCCGCGCCAGCGTATCGGCGCGGATTTTCTCGATGCGTTCGAAGGCATCGGCGATGGTGATCGAGGAGTCACGGACTTTGGCCGCTTCCGCCAGCCAGGTGCCCGCGGTGGCGAAATCGGTGGCCCGCGCGGCTGTTTCCGCACGCCGGATCAGGGCGCTCTCGGCCGCTGCCAGCCCTTGCCGGGCACGCGCACTGTCGGCATCCAGCGCCAGCGCTTCGCGGAAATTGGGAATGGCCCCGTCGCCATCCTCGCCGATCCGGTCCGCGCGCAGATCCTCTTCGCCGGCACGGTTGTAGGCGACCACGCGCTGGGCGATCTCCACCCGCGACTGCAGCTCGCGCACCTTGGGATCGTCCGGCGCCAGGGTGAGCAGGACCAGGGCCATTGCGCTGGCCTCGGCCAGCGCCTCGCGCTGTTTGAGCGGGCGATCCAGCAGGACGGAGGCCTCTTCCAGCAGACGCTGCCGGGCGCGCTTCAGGCCGGCCTCGGCCGCGCGGTCCTTGGGATCGTGCTGCAGCAGCGCGAGCCAGATCGGGATCGCGTCCTCGGCGGTGCGGTACAGCCGGTCTTCCTCGAACGCGCGTGCGGCATCACGGCGGGCCTGCGCGACCCCGTCCTCGGCGAGGGTCACCGCAGGCGGCTGCCAGCGCTCCACGGTCTCGGCGGCGTCCTCACCGCCGATGGTCACCTGCGCCACCGGTGCGCTCGCCTTGGCCGCTGCCTTGGCCGGGACGGCGGCAGGCGTTGCCGCGGGCGCGGGGGCCGGCGCGGGTGAACAGCCGGCCAGCAGGCCCAACAGTGCAGTAAACAGCAGCGGCAATGTGCCTGACGATCGCAAATGAACTCCTCGGGGTGTGCCTGCGCGCAGTGCAGTCCAGGCGGCATGCCGACGGCGCGGACAGGGGATCATCATAATCGCCACCGTCGTGGGCGGCGACCGCCAACGGCCCGGGTGTTCATCACCGCGCCGCGGCATGCCGGCCGTAACACGGGGTTAGGCTATCCTCCCCGACCTGAGCATCCCTTTGCAGTACATGGAATCCCACGTGGCTTACTGGATCAAAACCCCGGCGGAACTGGACGAGCGCTACCGCCAGCGCCCCACCCGCATCGGCCTGGACACCGAGTTCATCCGCGAACGTACGTACTGGCCGCAACTGGCGCTGGTGCAGATGGCGGTCGGTGACGAAATCCTGCTGATCGACCCGTTGATCCCCGGCATGAACGAGGCGCTGGCGCCGTGGCTGGCCGATACCGCCATCCTCAAGATCATGCACAGCGCCAGCGAAGACCTGGTCACCTTCAAGGTGGCCTGCGGGGTGCTGCCGCGCCCGCTGTTCGACACCCAGATCGGTGCATCGCTGGCCGGCATCGGCGGCGGCATGGGCTACCAGAAACTGGTCACCGCCGTCACCGGCGTCACCCTGGCCAAGGGCGAGACCCGCTCGGACTGGATGCGCCGCCCGCTCTCGGAGGCGCAGCTGGAGTACGCCGCCGACGACGTCGAATACCTCTTCCAGATCCACGACACCATCGACGCGCGCCTGGAAGAACTGGGCCGCCGCCAGTGGCTGCAGGATGACGCCGAACGCCTGCTCGCCAGTGTCGAGAACGATGAAGAGCGCTGGCCGCACGTGGCGATGCGCTCGGCACAGTTCATGGACACCTCTGCGCAGCTGCGTCTGCTGCGGCTGCTGCGCTGGCGCGACGTGCAGGCGCGTGCCAGCGACAAACCGCGCAGCTGGGTGCTCGACAACGAGCTGGCGGCCGTGCTCGCACGCACCCCGCCCGCCGATGTGGATGCGCTGTCCAAGCTGATGGAAGGCTTCCCCAAGGCCCCCCGCAAGCTGGCCGCGCAGGTGTGGCAGGCACTGATCACCCCGCTTGCCGACGAAGCCGACGCACCGGTGGCGCTGCCGGCCAACGATGCCAACAAGCAGGCCCTCAAGCGGCTGCAGGATGCCGTCACCGCGCGCAGTGCCGAACTCGGCCTGCCCGATGGCGTGCTGGCCTCGCGCAAGCATCTGGAAAGCTATCTGGAGCGCCGCCAGTGGCCGGCCGCGCTGGCGGGCTGGCGCCAGGCACAGCTGGAGCCGATCCTCTCGGCGCTGTTGCCGCCGGCCGGGTGATCGGCGTTTCAACCGCATGCAGGAGTGAGTCCCACGCAACACGCGACGCCCTGCACCCGCAGCGCGTCGCGCCCATGGCGACCCACCAACGGCGCACGCCGATTGCCTAGAATGCGCGATTGAACTTCGACAAGGACGTGGTCCCCATGACCGATTCCCCCAGCGACGCGTTTGAGCTGCGCCAGCGCGCACGCGACGCGCTGCAGCAGGCGCGCTTCGACGATCTCGATCGGCTCCTGACCGGGCTGGAGCAGCGCTGGCTCGACGGCGGGTCGCCCCGCTACGGCTACGGCTGGCTGCTGTCCAGCCTGATCGACCCGGCGCAGGCCCTGCCCGCACGACTGCAGCAGGCACAACAGTGGTGCGCGCAGCAGCCGCACAGCCCCCATCCCTGGGTGGCGCTGGGGTCGCTGTGGGAGCGCGTGGCCAGCCAGATCCGGTCCAGCGAGACCGCCGACCTGATCCGCGACGCGCAGTGGGCCGGTGCCAGCCTTGCCCGCGACCATGCGCTGGCCGCGTGGCTGCGCGCGATCGCGCTGCATCCGCGCCCGGCCTTCGTGCTGGGCAAGGTGATGCGGCTGACCTGCTACCTGGGGGAACCGCGCTGGCTGCAGCAGCTGCAGCGCGGTGGGCGGGCAGAACTGTACGCATCCCTGCAGCAGCAGGATCCGGACGGCTATGCGGCGGCACTGGCGCTGCTGGCGCCTTACGGCGCCCCCTTGGCGGAACTGCCGGCGTTGCCAGCACGGCTGGCGCAGCGCACCGAAGACGACTTCGAGTACGCCGCCGATTACTGGTTGCAGCACGCGCTGGCGTTGCGCGCGGACGATGTCGGCCTGCTCGAAACCTTCCTGTACTACCTGTACCCGCGCTGGGGCGGCAGCCACGCGCTGATGCAGGACTTCATCGACGGCCCGTATGCGGCCCGGCTGATGCTGCCGCAGCGCAACCGCCTGCGCGTGATGAAGGAGCGCGACTGGCTCTGGTTCGCGCCGGAGGCCGATGAAGAAAAGGCGATCGCCCAGCACGACACCGCCTACGCGAACCTGCTTGACCTGCACCTGGATGCGCCCACGCGCGCGCTGGTGCTGTGCTGGTGGGCGACGCTGGATTACAAGCTGGGCCGTGACGAACCCGAAGAAAACGACGTGCGCTGGGACGCGGCACGCATGACACATGCCTACACCTGCCTGGCCGAGGCGTTCGCGCTGGACCCGGCCACCGTGGTCGAGGAAGGCATGAACGCGCTGGAAGCCTGCGCGCTGTTTGCCCACGTCGAGGGCGCCGATGCGTTGTTCGCGCAGGTGCTGGCCAGCGTCGAGGCGTTCACCGACAGCGCGCATGCGCTGGCGTGGCTGTCCGCTGCGCGCCATACCGGGCTGTTCGGTTTCAGCCTCGACACGCCCCTGGCCGCACTGCATCTGCAACGCGCGATGGCGATGGCGGACGAGGACGAGGTGAACCTTTCCACGGTGGCGGCCAACCTGTTCTGCGACGTATCCGTACCGGCCGGCCTGCACATGATGCAGCAGCTTGCCGAAGGCGGTGACCGCCGCGCGATGGCGGCGATGGTGGACCTGTACCGTGGTCGCGTGGCCGGCCGCGACTTCCCTGCGTTCGCCGATCCGGCCCAGGCCGCGGCGTGGACCGAGCGCGCCATCGAGGCGGGCGACCTGGTGGCGATCTACAACCGCGCATGGGAGCTGAGCGAAACCTTCAAGCACACGCCCGACCCGGCTGTGCAGCAGCAGTCGCGCGCGCTGTACCGCCGTTGCGTGGATGAGGCCGCCCCTCACGACCGCGTGTGGCGGCCGGCGCACAAGAACCTGGCGGTGCTGCTGTACCAGGGTGAGGATGACCGCGACAAACAGGAAGCCGTGTTCGACCTGCTCGGCCCGCTGTGGTGGCGTGGCGACACTGCCACCAAGGCCTGGGCTGCCGGCTTCCTGGCCGACGTGTTCCACTTCGGCAACGGCGTGCCCGCCAACGCGTTCCTGGCCAAGGTCTGGGTGGACCGGGCGGCCGAAGCCGAGCCGGACAATGCCGATGTACTGCGCATGCGCCCGCTGATCGAGGGCCAGGGCAAACTGTTCGGCGCCAGCCGGGCGGCCAGGCAACAGGCGCGCGACCGCGACACTGTGGACCTGCGCAGCTGGCAGCTCACCTTCGGCTTCGACTCCGTGCCGGACCGCCAGGATATGCAGTCGGTATGAGCGGCATGACTACCCCACGTCGCTGACCGGGGTGCACAAACAGAAACGCCCCGCGATCGCGGGGCGTTGTCGGAACCACTCGCTGTCACCGGTGCCCTGCGGCACCGGTGGTCGCGTGACTTACCAGTTCATGTTGAGCGAAACACCCACGGTGCGCGGTTCGTTGTAGACCGCGGCCATGTAGTTTTCGATCACACCCTTGAGGTTCTTCTCATTGGTGATGTTGCGCGCGAACAGCGCCACTTCCCAGGCACCGTAGTTGGCCGAGTAGCCCAGCTTCAGGCCGCCTTCGAAGCTGCCCTTGGAGTTGAACTCGGCCGAGTCGTACAGCACGAAGCTCGTGTAGCCCTGCTTGTTCCAGTCGGTGGAGACGAAGAACACATCGCTGTCGTTGACCGGCATGTCGTAACGCGCGGCCAGGTTGATGTTGTACTTCGGTGCGTTCGGCAGCGGGTTGCCGTTGATCTGCGCGAAGGTGTTGGCACCGACCTTGATGGTCGGATCGTTCACCGTGCAGACCACGGCGCCGTTCAGGGCGCAGACCTGCGCGTACACGCGGTCGTCCTGGATTTCGCTGTGCAGCAGGCTGACACCGGCGCTCAGGGCCAGGTTCGGGATCGGACGCAGTTCCATGTCCGCTTCCAGACCGTAGGCCTTGGCCTTGTCGGCGTTGAACAGCACGCCGTTGCCGTCCGAATCGTTGCCGTTGAGCTGGATGTCATTGACCACGTAGGTGAACGCGGCGGCGTTCACGCGCAGGCGGTTGTCCCACAGGCTGCTCTTGATGCCGGCTTCCCAGGACAGGATGGTTTCCGAGTTCGCCGTGGTGAAATCGGCGTTGAACACGGCCGAACGGCCCTGGATGGTCGGGCCGCGGAAGCCGCGGGCCACGCGCGCATACACGCTCAGCTGCGGGTTGAACGCATACATCGCGCTCAGGTCCCAGCTCGGCGTGGTGTCGGACATTTCCACGTAGGTGCGGCCCTTGTAGGTCACGGCACCGGCAGCGGTATCGGCGGTCTTGAGCAGACGGGTCTTCTTCTCGTCCTTGGTCTGGCGCAGGCCGGCGGTCAGGGTGAACTTGTCGGTCACGTCATAGCTGACCTGGCCGAAGCCGGCCCAGGAGGTGTTGACGTTGCGCAGGCGCACCCAGTTGTTCGGGTTGCGGGCAGCGGTGTTCAGGAACCAGGCGCGCTGGTAGAAATCGGTGGTGTCGCGGCCGTCGAAGTAGAACGCACCGACCTGCCACTTCAGGCGGTTGTCATCGGCGTTGGCCAGGCGGAATTCCTGGGTCCACTGGTCCAGGTCGCGGATCTGGCCCATCGACTGGCCGTAGCCGTTCGAGACGCCGTTGACCGGGTAGTTCACCGCCGCGCCGCCGTCGGTGTCGCCACGGCTGTAGCCGGAGGTGGTTTCGTAGGCGGTGATCGAGGTCAGCGAGACATTGCCGAAATCGTAGATCGCCTTCACCGAGCCGCCGTAGGTCTTGTAGGCCTGCGGGTTGTTGTCGGCTTCGTCGTAGGCGACCTTGTCGCGCGGCACGTCGGTCTTGTTCGAGCCCTTGGTCAGCGCGCTGCGCAGGAACAGGGTCGAGGTACCGTCGTAATCGCGTGCGTGGGCCGAGGCCAGCAGCGAGAAGTTGTCGCTCGGCTGCAGCAGCAGCTGCGCGCGCACGTTGCGGTCGTCGAAGCCGCCCATGGCGTTCTTCTTCGGCGAGACCGTGCCATCGGCGCTCGGGCCGCTGTAGGTGTTGTCGACGTAGTCATCGCGGTGCTGGTACAGCGCCGACACGCGGAACGAGGCGATGTCGTTGATCGGGCCGCCGAAGCCGCCATCGATCGCCACGCTGCCGTACGAACCATAGCTGGCCTGCACGCGGCCGCTGTAATCCTGGCTCGGCTTGATGGTGTCGAACTTGACGATGCCGGCGGTGGTGTTACGGCCGAACAGCGTGCCCTGCGGGCCGCGCAGCACTTCGATCTGGTCCACGTCGTAGACCGGGTTGGACTTCAGCACCACATGCTCGAGCACCACGTCGTCCTGGATGATCGACACCGGCTGCGAGGCACCCAGGTAGAAGTCGATGTTGCCCAGGCCACGGATGTAGAAGCGCGGGAAGATGCGGCCGGTGGTGGTTTCGGCGTAGAAGCTCGGCACCTTGCCCGACAGCGCCAGCAGGGTGTCATCGCCGCCGGCGGTGTAGTCGCGGATTTTCTCGCCCTGCACCACGCCGACCGAGACCGGCACTTCCTGCAGGTTGCGTTCGCGGTGGTCGGCGGTGACGGTGATGGTGTCCAGCGAGGTTGCGCTGGCGGACTGGGCGTCCTGCGCCGAGGCGGCGGCGGACAGCATCAGCGCGGCCGAAGCACAGGCCAGCGCCAGGGCGCGGCGGCGCGGCAGGGAACGGGAAAGAAGACGCGTCGACACTGAAGCGTGGCGTAGAGCGGGCATGCAGAGGTCTCTGGTAGTACAGATCGGGGCAGCCGGCGGCATGGCCGGGCACCATAGGAAATCGACATCGCCGTGGAAACAGCGATGCGGCACGGTATTGGCTGGATGTTGCAGATTGGTGTCAGGGCGTTATGGGCGACGGCTGTCCGGCCCCCCTGGTCCACTTGGCTATGCGGCCGTGTCTTCTGGCGCGGATTATGCCCGCCCCGCGCGCGCGCCGGAAGGGCGGGCTTCGCGTTCGGCGCGTTACCTGCCATCCGTCACGTGCCGCCCGGCACTTGTCGTCCGTGTACCTCCCGCAAACACTGCGCCGGTCACCCACGAGATTCCCGCATGTCCCGTTGCCGCCTGGCCGCCCTGCTCCTGCTGTTGTCCGCCTCGGCCGCCCAGGCCGGGGAGCCCCCTGCGCAGTGGCTGGTCACCACCGACCTGTGGGGAAACCCGGCCTATCAGCTGCTGACCCTGCCCGACCAGCAGGGTCCGCTGCAGGGCCGTTTCGACGGGGACACGCTGCAGGGCAGCCGCGAGGGCGACACGCTGGCGTTCGTCGTGACCGGCAGTGATGGGGCGACCTACCGCTTCCATGGCACGCAGGCCGGCGCGACGCTGCGCGGGACCGCCGACTACCCCGACACCAACGCCAGCGAGCGGCGCGCGACCCACCCCTTCAGCGCGCGCCGCCTGCCGGATCGACCGGCCGGAGGTCCGCGGCAGCACGACTTCGTGCCTACCTCGTACGCCAACGAGTTCTCGCCCCACCGCGCACCTGTACTGACCATCTGGCCGGGTGACAGCGTACGCACCACCACGCTGGATTCCGGCGGCGTTGACGCGCAGGGCCAGACCCGGGCCCTGTTCGGCAATCCGCAGACCGGCCCGTTCTTCGTGATGGATGCCGAGCCCGGCGATGTGCTGGCCATCCACATCAAACGGCTGCGCTTGAACCGCAACTATGCCGACAGCCTGGACAGCATCGTCGGCCGCGCACAGACGCCGGCGCTGGCCGCCAAGGCCACCGCACTGGATAAACCCGTGCGCTGGACGCTGGACCGCCAGCGCGAGCGCGCGCGGCCGGAAGCTGCCACCGGCAAGCTCAAGGATTTCTGGGTGCCGGTGCGGCCCATGCTCGGCGGGCTGGCGGTCGCCCCCGGCTTCGGCAACGCGCCGATCTCCACCGGCGATACCGGCCGTTTCGGCGGCAACATGGATTTCAACGAAATCCGCGAGGGCGCCACCGTATACCTGCCGGTGTCCCAGCCCGGCGCCCTGCTCTACCTGGGCGATGCGCATGCGCTGCAGGGCGATGGCGAAACCTCGCAGTACGCGCTGGAGACGTCCATGGACGTGGAATTCAGCGTGGACGTGATCAAGTCCCGCGCGCAGTCTGCGCCCCGGGTGGAATCGGCCACGCAGGTGATGGTGCTGGGCCAGGCCGGCTCGCTGGAAGATGCGCTGCGCGCTGCCACCGCGGGCATGGCGCAGTGGCTGGAACAGGACTACGGGTTGAGCCTGTCCGAGACGGCGCAGGTGCTGGGCAGCTCGGTCAGCTTCGTGGTGGCCAATCTGGCCGGGCGCAGCGTCGGGGTGGCGGCCAAACTGGACAAAGCCCTGCTGCGGCAGGTCGAACGGGCACCGGGCAGTACACCCGGCGCCCGCCCGTGATCCGGACCAGGCCCCACTTGGCAGGCAACGCCGGTCGGCGCTAGACTAGGCCCATCGCGAGGTACGGCCGAGGTCGGGTACGCCACGCAGTTGCACCACCCGTGGGGCCATAGCTCAGCTGGGAGAGCGCGTCGTTCGCATCGACGAGGTCAGGAGTTCGATCCTCCTTGGCTCCACCACTATTCAGCCCGACAGGGCACTCGAAAGGCCGGAACACCTGCAAAAACAGGGGTTTCGGCTTTTTTCGTTGAGGTGCCCCCACTCTCCGATCTCGCTATCCGGCGCGCCACCTCCCCCCGTGGTCAGCTGTCGAGCAGAGTAGTGCCGTATGAGTTGTCCACAGCGCATAGCCAGTTGCCCGCCGGCTCCCTACGAAACACGTAGGTGGCCCGACGAACCGTCGAAATCGCCGCGCCGTCTTCATCAGCGCTATCCAGCCATGTTTCCATGACAACCAGCGCCGTTTCCCCGCCCTCAATCACTTCCATCTTTCCTTGCCGAACCTTCAATTGGCCGTCGAAATGCGCAGAGATCGCCTCGAATGCTCTCTTGATCTGGTCTTTGCCTCTGGCGTACATGCCAGGCTTCACCACCAGGGTGGCGTCATCTGTGTAGAACCGCATGAGGCCCTCGAAATCTCCAGCCGATATGGATCGGTCTGCGGCTTCGATGAGGGTTTTCAGGGGATGGTCGGACATTCTTGACTCCAAAAATGGCCGCGAGCGGAAAAACAAAACCCGCCTCGCGGCGGGTTGCGTTGTCTGGAAACGAGACGCGCTCTACCCACCCTTATGGAGGGTGGTAATAATCAACGTGAGGGCGCGTACAAATTGCATGAGGTGACCCTATCACTGGCTCCGGAGACTGGCAAATCCCCACTGCACGACCTCACTGGAGCCGTCCCACCCTCAGGACGCCAACAAGTCCTTGCTGAAAAACACTCGACGCGTCCCAGCAGGTTCGCACGGTATCTCGCCGAACACGCGCCAGCCCTGCTTTACATAGAAGTCCGGCGCTTGGAAACTGATCGTATACAACAGACCAGAACGGCACCCCCGCCGCCTGGCTTCGTCCTCAGCGGCCGCAAGAATGCGCGAGCCGAGGTCCTGCCCACGCAGTTCCGCCGGGAGGTAGAACAGGTCAATGAACAACATCCCCAATGATGTCCGGCCGGTCAGACCGCCTAGTACCTTGCCAGTCTGCGGATCGGTGACCAGCACTGCCAGTTCGCGCCGGTCGGCGTAACCGGCGGCATCCAGATTGAAACCGTCCAACCCGCTGGTAATCAGATCGAGCGACTCCCTACTGGGCGAGTCTGTGATGGTGATATCGAGCTGCATTGTTCCTTGCGCCAGCAGTGTCGGGACCTTGAATCCTAGCAAATCGAACCCCTCCCCAAGCACCCGCCGTTGCTTTCCAATTCGCATGCGGAACCAGCTTCTGGTAGCCGAAACTCAACAAGCGGACGGTTATGATTCACGTCCGAGGCATCCCGGCCCCGCCGCGAACCACATAGGCCCATGCCCAACACCGGACAGTTCCATCTCCTGCGCGTCGATGGTCAAGCCGATGAGGCCGAAAGACTCCTCGCGGTGACCGCCGTAGAGTGCAACTGCCTGCCGTGCGGCGCGCCTCGACTGCTCACCACGCAAGGAAGCACCATGTCCATCCATCAAGTGAACATCTGCGGCTTCGCGCAGATGCTTCGTGCGCTCAGAGGCCAACTGGACAAGGCCGACGCACATGCGCTGACCACCGGCTATTCCTCGCGAGACTTGCTTTCAGCGCGGTTGGCTGCGGACATGTATCCGCTGGCGAAACAGATACAGTTTGCCTGCACTCAAGCGCGTGAGGCGGTGTGCCGTCTCACTGGGCAACCGCTGCCGGTGCTGTGCACGCCCGGCGACATGGACCAGACGCGGGAGCTGATCGACGAGACGTTGGACCATCTGGCTGCGGCAGACGCAGCGCAGATCGATGCCGGCGCTTCACTTGACGTGGCCATCGAGCTGGCAGGTGGCCTTGCGTTTGATATGAAGGGCAGCGAATACGCCGCCAACTGGGCCACGCCGCAGTTTTATTTCCACCTGATCACCGCGTACAACATCCTGCGCCACAACGGCGTGCCTCTGGGAAAGGCAGATTACGTGCCGCACATGTTCGCCTGGATGCGGCAGGCTGGCTGATCCACACGCCCGGCCAGGGCTGAACGCGATTCCCCTTGCCTCACCCGTATTCAACAGCCCGCCCCGTGAAGAATCTTCCCGGGACGTGCTGGTATTCACCGCCTTCGCGCAATCGCTTACGCGCCCTCGGGAGTGTCCTTGCGCTCCGGCCGACGCGTGCCCGCATCGTGGATCGCCTGATCGGTCTGCCCCGGCCGCTGCTTGGCGGTTTCATCCTGCTTGCGGTCCTGCTGGCTCTCTTCGATGCCTTCCTGCTTGCCGTGTTCGCTGGGCTTGGTGTCTGCCATGGTTCTACTCACTCGTACGGGCGCCGGAGCGGCGCCTTCATGGGAAGACTAACCAGCCGATCGTGAGGCACGAATCATGATCGGCGCACTCCTGCACACGTCGCACTCACACGCGCCGGGCCGCTCAATCCAGCTTGACCACCAGCTTGCCGAAGTTGTGGCCCTTGAGCAGGCCGAAGAAGGCCTCGGGCGCGCGCTCCAGTCCCTGCACGATGTCCTCGCGATACTGCACGCGGCCGTCCTTCAGCCACTGCCCCATGTCGCGCAGGAACGCGGGGAAGAAGGCGTGCAGATCGGACTGGATGAAGCCGCGCACGGTCAGGCGCTGGCGCAGTACCTGGCTCATGAAACCCGGCAGCCGGTCCGGCCCCGGCAACACCACGCCGCGTGCGTTGTAGGTGGCGATCGTGCCGCAGACCGGAATGCGCGCGAAGTCGTTGAGCAATGGCGCGACCGCATCGAAGACATGGCCCCCGACGTTTTCGAAGTAGACGTCGATACCGTCGGGAACCGCCCCACGCAACTGCGTGGCGAAATCGTCGGCGCGATGATCCAGCGCCACATCGAAGCCCAGTGTTTCCAGATACGCACGCTTCTGTTCGCCCCCTGCGATGCCGACCGTGCGCGCGCCCTGCAGCTTGGCGATCTGCCCCACCGTCGCGCCGACCGGTCCGCTGGCAGCGGCCACCACCAGGGTTTCGCCCGGCTGCGGCCTGCCGATTTCCTGCAGTCCCACATAGGCGGTGAACCCGGGCATGCCGTAGACCCCGAGTGCCGTACTGATCGGCAGGCCGTCATCCTCCAGCGTGCGGCTCACCTGATCACCGGGGATGACCGCATGGGTCTGCCAGTTGCCGGGCGCCAGGACGTGCTCGCCGATGGAGAAACCGGGGTGGTTGGAGGCGAGCACTTCAGAGACGGTGCGCCCCTCCATCACCGCATCCAGCGCGACCGGCGCCGCGTAGGACGGTCCTTCCTCCATGCGACCGCGCATGTAGGGATCCAGCGACAGATAGCGGTTGCGCAGCAGCACCTCGCCCGCGCCGGGCGCGGGAACCGGCACCTGTTCAACGCGGAAGTTGGCCGCGACGGGGGCACCACTGGGGCGCGAGGCGAGCACGATGCGGGTGTTGGTAAGCGTTCATCGGCGGATGGCTCCGGGGAGACGAAAAGGAACCCCGACAGTAAGCCTTCCGGACACGTCCAGGAGGGGGGTAAAACAGCGTTCCATCGGTGCAGGACGACGCGGCGGTGGAATCGCCTTGTGCGACAGCGACCGATGATCCGGATGGCGTCACAGCATTCCATCCGTACGCTGCACCGCGCATGCGTTGCCCTCGCCGCCGGCCAGGGCGCATCATCGCGTCATGAATGCTTCCTTTTCCCGCCGACGTCGCTACCTGCTGCCGGTGCTGATGTCCGCCACGACCGTGTTCGGCCTGGCATGCTGGGCGATCCTGGCGACCGAGCCCGGTTGCCTGGTCGCGCAGGGCCATTGGTCGTCCGGTGCGGGCAAGTGCCATACCCGCCTGTGCCTGCTGCAGGGCGACTGCGGCGAGATGGCCTCGCCGGCCGCGGCATGCGACAAGGTGCGGATCGGCGACAGCCGTGGCCGCGTGTATTTCCACTTGGGCGATCCCCTGCCCGGCGCGGGCGACGAAGCAGAGTGGCCCGAAGGCAAAGCCGACAACGGCATGATCCACGCACGCTTCGAGAACGAGCGCCTGGTCAGCCTGGCGTGCCCGGTTACGCCGTAGTGCGTGCCCGCTTCCACTGCAGCGGGCTCATGCCCATCTCGATCCGGAACATGTAGTTGAACGCCGACGCCGAGGCGTAGCCCAGCGCGTGCGCGATCACCGTCGGCGAACGCCCCTGCGCCAGCCACTCGATGGCGCGCAGCAGGCGCAGCCGCAACCGCCAGTCGCGCAGGCGCATGCCGGTCTCGCGTTCGAAGTGGCGTGCCAGGGTGCGTGGTGATGCACCCAGCAGCGGCGCCCAGTCCTCCACGCTGCGGGTATCGGCAGGCTGCTCGTAGAGCGCTTGGCACCAGCGCTGCAGGCGGGCATCCTGCGGCCACGGCAGATGCCGGGCGTGCTGCGGCTGGCGCGGCAGCTGTGCGGTGATCAGCGTGCACAAGGTGGCGTAATAGGTGCGGTCGTGATCGGGCACGGTGCGGTCGATTTCGATGATCAACTCGCGCAGCAGCGGTGACACGTCCAGCACCACGCAGTGCGTCGGCATCCCCAGCGCTGGATCGTCACCCACATACAGATTACGGAAGGCCGAGGAACTCAATGCACCGGTGTGATGCAGCGTACCGGTCGGCACCCACAGCGCCTGCTGCGGCGTGATCACATGGCGGGCGTGTCCGGCACTGGCCTGGAGCACGCCCATGCTGGCGTATACCAGCTGGTTCCAGGCGTGGACGTGCGGCGGAAACCGCTCGCCGGCGTCCAGCCACTGGCTGCGTGCCACCACCGGCCATGGCAACCGGCGCAGCGGCGGCACGGGGACTTCACGCCAGCCCGGGGCAGTTCGCTCGATCGCGGCCATGTGACGCCTCATCGACATAAGCGGTCATTCTATCGAAAGACGCCGTCAGTGCCTTCCCCGCACGATAGGGGCCTCCCCGCTGCCACCGACGCACATGTCCCCTGTCGCCCCGCCGCCCCGTCATGCCTGGCAGGTCATCGCTGCCGGCGTCTGTGCCCTGGTGCTTACGGTGGGCCTGGCGCGCTTCGCCTATACGCCCCTGCTTCCCGCGATGCGCGCCGACGCGGGACTGTCGGCATCCGGGGGCGGCTGGCTGGCGACGTTCAACTATCTGGGCTACCTGGCCGGCACGCTGCTGGTCGCCCGGGTCGGTGACATGCAGCTGAAGTTCCGCTTCTACCGCATCGGCCTGGTGCTTGCGGTGGTCTCCACCGGCCTGATGGGCGCGACCGGCCAGATGGGCAGCTGGGGCGTGCTGCGGTTCGTGGCAGGCCTGTCCAGCACCGCCGGCCTGCTGCTCGCCTCGGGGCTGGTGCTCAACTGGCTGCTCGCCCACCAGCGACGCCCGCAGCTGGGCCTGCACTTCGCCGGCCTTGGGCTGGGAATCGCGGTCTCCGGGCTGGCGGCTGCGGCGATGGCCGACCAGCTGGCCTCCTCCCGGCAGTGGATGGCGCTGGGCGCATTGGCGATCGTGTTCCTGGTCCCGGCCTGGGCCTGGATGCCGGCGCCGGTACCCATCTCCAACGCGACCGCTGCGGCCGCTCCTCCCGCGCCTGGCAGGCGTTGGCGCGGGCTGTTGATCGCATCGTATTTCTGCGCGGGGTTCGGCTTCGTGGTCAGCGCGACGTTCATCGTTGCCATCCTGGTGCAGACCCCTGCCTTCGCCGGTCGCGGCAGCTGGGTGTGGGTACTGGTCGGTATCACCGCGATTCCCTCGACGTTTGCCTGGGACCGGCTGGCGGCACGGTTGGGGCTGATCCGCGCGTTGATGCTCGCGTATGCACTGCAGACGGTCTCGTTCGTGCTGCCCTTGCTCGACGATGGGATAGCGGCGGGCGCGGCCAGCGCGGTGTTGTTCGGCATGACTTTCGCCGGCATCGTCAGCCTGACGTTGACCGTGGTCGGCCGCCACTATCCGCACAACCCGGCCGAGGCGATGGCGATGCTGACGCTGAGTTATGGCGTCGCCCAGATCATCGCCCCCGCGATCGCCGGCACGCTGGCGCGCGAGAGCGGCAGCTACCAAGGCGCCCTGGTGCTGGCGGCGATCATGATGGCGATCGGCATCGTGCTGCTGTGGTGCATGCCCGACGATGCAGGATCGACCGCGGCGTGATTGATGCCAGCCGCGCCGCGCGGTCGCCTGAACCGATGTTCATGCGCTCGGGTGACGCGCCCTCACCCGCTGGATCAAGTACTTGGACGCCTGCGGACAAGGGCTCGGAAACAAATGTGAAATTTTTTTCGCGAAACGCTTGCCGAACCCTGCATACCTCCGTATTATTCGCGTCCTCGCCAGCGGCAACGCAGCGATGAAGTGGCCGGGTAGCTCAGTTGGTAGAGCAGGGGATTGAAAATCCCCGTGTCGGCGGTTCGATTCCGTCCCCGGCCACCACACTTTCAGATGACCTGCAGAAATGCAGGTCATTTTTTTTGTCTGTCGTTCGGCACAGCCACATCATGTCCTTCAACCAGGCAGTGCGCGCACAGCTTCGTGCGCCGATCATCACTCGCCTGTCCGCTGCGTGATTGCGTGCCACGACCTCCGCTCAACGCGTCAGCGCACGCGACGATGACGCAATGATCGAAACGGCGATCCGCAACGCACTGCAGGTGTACAACGCGGCGACCTCCCCGCACCGGATGACGGAATATTCACAATTTCCGTCCTGCCTGTGCCTAAGCTCGCTGCGTCTTGTGTGGAGTGTCGAGAATGCGCCGCCGCTATCTGATCAGTGCCCTGCTCGCCCTCACCGCCTCCGGGTCGGCCTGGGCCGCCGCGCCGGTGACCTCGGTGGAGGCGCTGGACATGGACCGCTATGCCGGCCAGTGGCATGAAATCGCACACCTGCCGGTCTCGTTCCAGAAGAAGTGCGTCGGCGACATCACCGCCACCTACAGCCTGCGTGCCGATGGACGGATCAGTGTGCACAACGCCTGCCGCGTGGCCGATGGCGACCGCGTGGCCGCCGATGGCGTGGCGCGCCCGGTCGAGGGCCACCCTGGGCAATTGCAGGTGCGCTTCGTGCCGGACTGGCTGTCCTGGGTACCGCTGGTCTGGGCCGACTACTGGGTGATCGCACTGGACCCGGAGTACCAATGGGCGGTGGTCGGCGAGCCGGACCGCAAGTACCTGTGGATCCTGTCGCGCTCGCCGAGCATGGACACCGCCCTGTTCGGGCAGCTCAAGGCCCGCGCCGAGGCGATGGGCTATGACCTCGCCCCGCTGCGGGTGATGGCGCCGCTGGACTGACCCGCCCACGCCGCCCGGCGGCCCGCTGGGCGCGCCCCCAAGACTAAAAGCACGTGGCGTCCTCCTTCCGGTGCCCTACCCTTGCGTCACGCTGCCGCAGGCAGCGCGAACACCATACGCCGTAGTATGCTCATACCCATGCAACACCCGCCTGAGGATTGCGCCATGTCCCACCGCTTCCGTCCCCGCCTCGCCCTCGCCCTCGCCCTGATCGTCATCGCCTCGCTGGCCCTGACCGCCTGCAACAAGACGGTCAAACGCGTTTCCGAGCCGGCCGCCAGCGTGCAGGAGTTGACGGTGCGTGCCGATGGCAGCTGGACAGTCGCGCTGCGCCTGCAGAACTTCAGCTCGATGCCGATGACCTTCGACGCCGTCTCGCTCCAGCTCACGGTCAGCGACCAGGACGCCGGCCAGCTGCAGCTGCAGCCCGCGCTGTCGATCGGCGGCGTGTCGGCCGATGTGGTCAACGTGGAGCTCAAGCCAAGCTCGGGCGCACGCCTGGTCATGGCCGATGCATTGGCCGGGAACCGCACCCTGGGGTATTCGCTGAAGGGTTCGGTGAGCGCCACCCCGCAGGAAAAGAAGCAACGCACTTTCGAGATTGACAGCCGCAGCACGCTCAACCAGGCCCCCGGCCTGCCCGGCGTCCTGCGCTGACCGGCGGCTTTCCGCCTTCCTTTGCCACTGATCGAGACCGTACCCGATGAGCAGCTACACCGCCCCGCTTTCCGATATCCGTTTCGCCCTGCATGACGTGCTGAAGGTCGAGCCGCTGTTCGCGCGTCTCGGCCTGACCGATGCCACCGCCGATGTGGTCGATGCCGTGCTCGAAGAAGCCGGCCGCTTCAGTACCAGCGTGCTGGCACCGTTGAACAGCGTGGGCGACGAGATCGGCTGCGTGCTTGACCAGTCCACCGGCGAGGTCACCACCCCGCCCGGCTTCAAGCAGGCCTACACGCAGTTCGTCGACGGCGGCTGGACCGGCCTGACCGCTGCGCCGGAGCTGGGTGGCCAGGGCCTGCCGCATACGCTGGGCGTGCCGCTCAACGAAATGATCAACGCCGCCAACCTGGCCTGGGGCAACTTCCCGCTGCTCTCGCACGGCGCGATCGAAGCGCTCAAGCAGCACGGCGAGGCGTGGCAGCAGGATGCCTTCCTCAAGCCGCTGATCGAAGGCCGCTGGACCGGCACCATGTGCCTGACCGAACCGCATTGCGGCACCGACCTGGGCCTGCTAAAGACCAAGGCCGAGCCGAACGCGGACGGCAGCTACGCGATCACCGGCACCAAGATCTTCATCACCGCCGGTGAGCACGACCTCACCGACAACATCGTGCACCTGGTGCTGGCCAAGCTGCCCGACGCACCCGCCGGTGCCAAGGGCATCTCGCTGTTCGTCACCCCGAAGTTCAAGGTCGACCGCGAAGGCAAGGTCGGCGAGCGCAACGCGCTGCGCTGCGGCTCGATCGAACACAAGATGGGCATCAAGGGCTCGGTCACCTGCGTGATGAACTTCGACGGTGCCGAAGGCTACCTGGTCGGCCAGCCGCACAAGGGCCTGCAGGCGATGTTCACCATGATGAACACCGCACGCCTGGGGGTCGGCCTGCAGGGCATCGGCCTGTCCGAGCGTGCCTACCAGAACGCGCTCAAGTACGCCCGCGAGCGCCTGCAGTCGCGCTCGCTGAGCGGCCCGAAGAACCCGGAAAAGCCGGCCGATCCGATCCTGGTCCACCCGGACGTGCGGCGCATGCTGCTGACCATCAAATCGCTGGTCGAAGGCAGCCGCCTGCTCGCGCTGCACGCGGCCACCCTGATCGACATCGCCCACCATGCCGAGGATGCCGGCGAGCGTGAGCGCGCCGATACGCTGGTGAGCTTCCTGACCCCGATCTCCAAGGCCTGCCAGACCGAATGGGGTATCGAGAACACCTACAACGCGCTGCAGTGCTTCGGTGGCCACGGCTACATCCGCGAGCACGGCATGGAGCAGCTGGCCCGCGATGCGCGCATCACCACGCTGTACGAAGGCACCACCGGCATCCAGGCGCTGGACCTGATCGGCCGCAAGACCGCGTCCAGCCAGGGCGCCGGACTGAAGCTGATGCTCGCCGAGATCGAGGCCTTCGCCAAGGCCAATGAAGGCAACGAGGCGCTGGCCGAGTTCATCGCGCCGCTGCGCGCCAAGGCCGACGAATGGGGCAAGCTGACCATGGCAACGCTGCAGCGCGCGGCCGGCAACCCGGATGAGCTCGGCGCGGCCAGCTTCGATTACCTGTTCTACTCGGGCTATGTGGTGCTGGCCTACTGGTGGGCGCGCAGCGTCGCCGCCGCCGATGCTTCCGCGCAGAGCGCGGCGTTCAAGCAGGCCAAGCGCGAAACCGCCCGGTTCTACTTCGCCCGCGTGCTGCCGCGCACGCTCAGCCACGCCGCCGCGATCCAGGCCGGCGCCGAGCCGCTGATGGCGATGACCGACGCGCACTTCGGCGAAGGTTGATCGGTCGCCAGACCACCGACCAACGGTCGGTGGCTACCTGACCGCCACGCAGGTGCCGACCGCCAGTCGGGACACCGATGCCTGATCGTCGGTAGGTGCCGACCGTTGGTCGGCCCCCCGATACACCTTCTGGAGAAAAGCCCCCTTCTTGTTGAAGGGGGCGCGCCGGAGGCGCGGGGTCAAGGTGGAATGCCTGTCCGAATCGTTACCAAATGGGTAGAGGCGCTTGCCGCCTATACCCATTTGGTAACGATTCGGGTATAAGCTGTTTTCCCGATGGAGACAGACACTACACGCTTGGGTCTGATCGATACCGGAGCCTCGTCCGCCCCGGTCGCCGAGGTGTCGCCGATCGTTACGCTGCATCGGCCTGGTTCGGTACGGTTATTGGCCCTGGACGCCCACGGGCGCGTGCTCGACTGGATCAATTGGCAGGATGCCTCCTGCCTCTACGCGCGCGGCGCGGTGGCCTGGACCCTCGGCGACCCCTGCCTGCACATCCATGGCGGCATCTGCCGCACCACCGGCCTGCAGAGTGGCCTGGACCTGCACCCGATCATCGCCGCCCGCGGCCACGCCCGCTCCCGCGCGATCGATCCCACCCCGAACCTGTCCAATCCCGCGCTGTTCGCGCGCGATTCGCACCTGTGCCTGTACTGCGGGCAACAGTTCAATCGCCCCCAGCTGACCCGCGACCACGTCATGCCGATCTCCAAGGGCGGGCTGGACGTGTGGGAGAACGTGGTCAGCGCATGCTTCCACTGCAATTCGCGCAAGAGCAACCGGACCCCGCAGCAGGCCAGCATGCCCTTGCTCGCGGTGCCCTACCGGCCGAGCTGGATCGAACACATGATCCTGTCCAACCGCAACATCCTGGCCGATCAGATGGCGTTTCTGAAGGCGCAGCTTCCCAAGCGTTCCAAGCTCTCCGCCTGAGCGCGCTGCGACGTTCTGTCGCAGCCACCGTCACCGTTTACTCACTGAAAAGGCGGTTTGCTTGCCCCACCCCCATTTGGGGGGGAAAATAGGCGCTCAGAAGAAGCGCGATAAACATGATCGACTCCGCCCGCTATCCCCGCCTTGCGCGCATCCAGTCACCGGATGACCTGCGCAGGTTCGATGAATCCGAACTGCCCGCGATCGCGGATGAACTGCGTGCCTACCTGATTGAATCGGTGGGCAAGAGCGGCGGCCATTTCGGCGCCGGCCTGGGCGTGATCGAACTGACCGTTGCCCTGCACTACCTGTATCAGACACCGGTCGATCAGCTGGTCTGGGATGTGGGTCATCAGACCTACCCGCACAAAATCCTGACCGGCCGCCGCGACGAGATCCACACGGTCAAGCAGAAGGACGGCGTCGCGCCGTTCCCGAAGCGCGAGGAAAGCGAGTACGACACCTTCGGCGTCGGCCATTCCTCCACCTCGATCTCGGCCGCGCTGGGCATGGCGATCGCGCGCCAGGCCGAAGGCGATGACCGCAAGGTCGTGGCCGTGATCGGCGACGGCGCGATGACCGCCGGCATGGCGTATGAAGCGCTCAACCACGCCGGCGGCATGGACAGCGAACCGAACCTGCTGGTGATCCTCAACGACAACAACATGTCGATCTCCGAGGCGGTCGGCGGGCTGACCAAGATGCTCGGCCGCGCCACCGGCAGCCGCACGCTCAATGCGCTGCGCGAAGGCGGCAAGAAGATCCTCGGCGACAAGAAGCACAACCCGACCGCGCGCTTCGTCAAGCGCTGGGAAGAGCACTGGAAGGGCATGTTCGTGCCGTCCACGTTCTTCGAGGAAATGGGCTTCCATTACACCGGTCCGATCGACGGCCACGACGTGCCGGCGCTGGTCGCCACGCTGAAGACGCTAAAGAGCCTGAAGGGCCTGAAGCTGCTGCACGTGATGACTACCAAGGGCAAGGGTTACGAGCGCGCCGAAGGTGACCAGATCGGTTACCACGCCGTGGGCCCGTTCGATCCGGACAAGGGCCTGGTCTCCAAGGGCGGGGCCAAGAAGCCGACCTATACCGACGTCTTCAGCGACTGGCTGTGCGATGCCGCGGCCGCTGAGCCGAAGCTGATGGGGATCACCCCGGCGATGCGCGAAGGCTCGGGCCTGGTGCGCTTCAGCAAGGAGTTCCCGGAGCGCTATTTCGACGTGGCGATCGCCGAGCAGCACGCGGTGACCCTGGCCGCCGGCATGGCCACCCAGGGCGCCAAGCCGGTGGTGGCGATCTATTCGACCTTCCTGCAGCGCGCGTACGACCAGCTGGTCCACGACGTGGCCGTGCAGGAGCTGGATGTGCTGTTCGCGATCGACCGCGCTGGCGTGGTCGGCCCGGACGGCGCGACCCATGCCGGCAACCTGGACCTGAGTTTCCTGCGCTGCGTGCCGCACATGGTGGTGATGGCGCCGTCCGATGAGGCCGAGTGCCGCCAGATGCTGACCACCGGCCTGCGCTACGCCGGCCCGGCCGCCGTGCGCTATCCGCGCGGCAGTGGCACCGGTATCGCTGCCGGCACGGACCTGTCCACGCTGGAGATCGGCAAGGCCGACCTGCGCCTGCAGGGCAGCCGCATCGCCCTGCTCGCCTTTGGCAGCACCGTGAGCGCCGCCGAACAGGTGGGCCGCGAGCTGGGCCTGACCGTGGTCAACATGCGCTTCATCAAGCCGTTGGACCGCGCCCTGCTGCTGGAACTGGCGCAGCGCCACGAAGGCTTCGTGACCATCGAGGACAACGTGGTCGCCGGCGGTGCCGGCTCCGGTGTGGCCGAGCTGCTCAACGCCGAAGACGTGCTCAGGCCGTTCCTCCACCTGGGTCTGCCGGACAGCTTCCAGCACCACGCCAGCCGCGAAGACCTGCTGGCCGAGGCCGGCATCGATGCCGCCGGCATCCGCCAGGCCGTGCTCAAGCGCTGGCCGATGCTGGTCAAGAGTGGCCAGCCGCTCAGCGCCACGGGCTGACCGCTCGCGGCACGCGGCCTGTCATCTGTGATGGCAGGCCGCCAGGATCGGCAATACCGATCAATTCACCGCGAACTGACCGCGGCAACCGCCCGCCACCCACACACCGCTGCGGTCCCAGCCCCAGGTCTCCCCTTCGATGCAGGCGGTCTTGGAGGTCTGCCGCACCAAGCGCGCATCACGCCGGATGGTCACGTTGCAGCGGCGCTGCCGGCGATCGTTGGAATCGCAGGTGATCAGCTCGCCACGGCCATTGCCATGGCCGCCATTGTTGCCCCAGCCCCCGTGCGAGGGCCGGCCGCGCTCCGCGACGAACTCTGCCCGGCACCCCTGGGTCACCCAGACACCATCACGCGCCTGGCCCCAGGTCTGGCCTTCGATGCAGGGCGAGCCGGAAATCTGCCGCACCAGACGGGCACGACCAGGTAAGGCGCACTGCTGGGTACGGTTCTTGACCGATTCGCAGCGCACCGGGCCACCGTTGTAGCCATCGTCGTAGTAGCGGTCGTAGTTCTGCGCCTGGGCGGCACCGGCCAGCGCCATCAGTGCGGGCACCACGACCCACAGCCAGCGATTCGACCCCGTGGGCTTCCTGTTGCTCATCATGCGTTCCTCGTTACCGTTTGGGGAGGCGCACAGGATCGGTGATCGTCTCTGCGTGCGACATAGGCCAGAAGTCGCTGATTTCATCCCCTATTTAGGTACCCGACGCGGAGCTGACCGGGACAGCGTGGCCCGCGTCACATTCTCCTCCTCCAAGCGGGGATGATGCTCAGCCGTAGCGGACCGCGTCCACGTAGGTCTCCAGCACCTGTACGCGGACCGCGCTGCTGTGACCGGTCTCGGCGTAGTGCTCGCGCGCCAGCGCATCGGCGAAATCGAAGGCGATGGCGCCGCTGCGGAAGGCGATCGGCGCGGATTTGGCCGGGTGCACGACGTGCCAGCGGCGTTCGATGTGTTGCAGTTTGATCACCATGCGGATCGTTCCTTTGCGGCAGTCTGGGCGGGAAGCTCACGACGGGAGGGATCCTTCCCTCGCCAAGAACGATAGAGCAGGCCGCCGCCTGCCGGTATCGGATTAGTCTGATTCTGCTCAGCCGTCGGTACCGAGGAACCGGAACGGTTCGGACGGCTGGAACCGGGGCAGCGCGTCGCCGGCGAATACATTGCGCTGGTCCGGGCCCAGATCGAGTTTCAGCACCGGTGCACCGCGCGAGAAGTCCGCCTTGTTGAGGTCCACCCAGAAGGTATTGGGCGTCATCGCCGATTCGAAGAAATACAGCCTGCGCTTGTGGTCGGCCACGGTCCGCCAGCGCGTGGAAGAGATGTTCGGTTCGCCCGGCGTGGTGATCCCATAGGGCACGGAGACGTTGCGGATCACGCTGAAGACACTGGCCAGCGCCACCACCGGATCCTCGCTTTTGGGAATGGCGTTGATGTAGAACTTCGCGCGCGCGAAACGATCGGCCGAGCGGTTCGTGCCGGGCAACATGACGGTGCCGCCGATGTCCTGCCAGTAGGTATTGAGCGCCAGCTGCTGATCGAACACCGGCGAGTTGGTCATGACCTGGTACGCACGGTCGTGGTGGATCACCTGCCTGCCGTGGATGTATTCCACGATGGCACTGTCGCCGCTGGCATCGGACAGCGACAGGTGCAGCGTGGCCAGCCGCGACTCGCCGGGCACCTTGTCGGTCACGATCGAAAACGGTTCGCGTTCGAGCGCGGTGACGGCCTCGGCGACGGTAGCGAAATTGTCGAGCACATACTGCGCCCACAACGAAATCGCCAACCCCGGCCTGCTGCCGCGCTGCTGCGGGTATTCGGATTCGGCGAGCCACAACAGGTTGGCCGACAGCCCGGCTTCGTTGAGGCCATCGGTGGTGGAGATGTCATAGCCGGTGGCGACCACGCTGCCGTAGCGCGAGGTCCAGCGGATCGACCGCGGGCCGGCCTGGCCATCGCGGGCGATGCCTTTCGGCAGCAGCCACAGGTTGGTGGCGACGTCGCTCTTCCAGTCCATCGAGCGGGCGGTGATGACGTCCTGGTTGTCGCCCAGGTAGACCACGCGCGTACAGGCATCGGCCTGGGCGGAGACACAGGCAAGCGCCGCAGCGAGTGCGATGTGACGCAGCGAAAACAGTGTTTTCATGACGTGCCTCCTGGCAGTGGCGCTGACAACCTGGCGTCAAACCTGATACCGGCGATGTCCACACAGGCGGGTCGCACGCATCCTGCTTCAACGCATCATCGCGTTCCGCGGTGCCCGTCACGGACTACAACGCAACACCGGCAGAATCGTCGAGCGTCATATCAGCCCACGCCCGGTGATGGAGGAGTGAACCCTGCATCCTGCCGCCTACTGCGCTGCGCCGCCGGCCGGGCCGGCGAAACGCTGACCAACGCGGGATCAACCGTCCTTGTTCTTGCCGCCGAAATCGAGCGGCTTGCTGTCGCCGCCACGATCGTCGTTGAACCGGATGTTCAACTCATTGCAGCGGCTTTCACGGCGGGCGACCTGCGCCGGCAGGTCCTTCACCTGCGGCGAATCCTCGCACTGCGGGCGCGAAGCGACGTCGTCATAGGTGGCACACCCGGACAGGCCCAGCAGGGACAGGGCGGATACCGCGATCACAGGGAACAGCGAACGTACGCGCATCGAACCGGCACCTGAAAGGGGACGCACCTGTTGTCCCACGATGCCCGGGCCGGATCACCTGCCATTGGTCATGCCGGGGCCAGCCCCGGTTGCGGCCGCGGATCCACCGGCAGCACGACCAGGAACCGCGCACCGCCACCCGGCGCGCCATCCACGGCGATGGTCCCGGCATGACGCAGCACGATTTCCCGGGCCAGATGCAGGCCAAGGCCGCTGCCGCTGCCACTGGGCCGCAACCGATGGAACGGCTCGAACACGGACAGCCGCTCGGCCTCCGGTACGCCCGGGCCCTCATCGCTGACCGACAGGCAGCCGTCGTCGTGCAGCGCCACCGCGATCATGCCCCGCCCGCCGCCGTGGGCAATGGCGTTCTGCAGCAGGCTGGCGATGACCCGGTGCAGCGCATGCGGGTCGCCGCGCACCCAGATCGGCTGCTCCGGGGCATCCACCGAGAACCCGTAGCCGGCATCCACCACCAGCGGCGCCACATCGGCGGCCACGTCGCGGGTCAGCGCGGACAGGTCGATGCGCTGGGACTGGCTGCCATGCCGGTCCAGCCGCTGCAGATCCAGCAGCTGCTCGGCAATGTTGCTCAGGCGGCTCAGGTCCAGCTGCAGGCGCGAACGTGCATCGCCCGGCGGCAGGTCGGCCAGGCGCGTGGCCAGGATCGCGATCGGCATGCGCAGCTCATGCGCCGCACCGGCCAGGAAGCGGTCCTGCGCGTCGTAGCTTTCACCGATGCGGCGGACGGCCGCGTTGAAGGCGTCCACCAGCGGGTAGATTTCCAGCGGTACCGCGCGGGTATCCAGGCCGCTGCCACGCTCGTTGACCTGGATCGCGGCCGCCTGCGCGGCCACACGATTCACCCCGCGCAGCGCGCGATGGATCACCCACGGTGCCACCACCAGGGTGATCACCAGCACAGGCAGCGCGATCCAGCCGCCCAGATAGCGGAAGATCAACAGCAGCTGGCGCACGATGCTGCGCTCGGGAATGCCCCCCACCGCCACGTGCAGTCGCCCTTCCGGCCGATCGGCGACCACCACGCGCACGGCGAGCGCATCGGCATTGATGCGGGTACGGATGTCGGTCTGCTCGATCTGATCCAGCCGTGCCACCAACTGGCGGTACTGCACGGGAACATCGCCATGCACCAGGCGTCGGCCTTGCTCATCGGCGGCGGCGAACCAGAAGGTCGCCGGCGGCCGTGGTACCACTGCATCGACCTTCGGCAGATCCGCTTCCAGTCCCTGGGGACCGAGGCTGATCGCCGAGGCGATCTGGTCGCTGGTTTTCCAGTCGATGTAGGCCGAGCGGCGATCGCCGTAGGTCAGCACCATTGCACTCAATGCCAGCGCGATCGTGGCGGTCTGGATCAGGCAGACCTTCCACACCAGGTTGAACGCCAGGGAGTCGGGCTTGAGCAATCTCACAGCGTGTCCTTGAGCAGATAACCAATCCCGCGCATGACGTGGATCTCCACGCCCGCATCCGCTTCCAGCAGCGCCTTGCGCAGCTTGGAGACATGCGCGTCCAGCGCGTTGGACTGGATCGCGTCGTCGAACCCGTACACGGCCTCCAGCAATGAAGCGCGCCCCACCGTGCGCCCCTGGCGCAGCGCCAGCGCCTCCAGCACCAGCAGCTGCCGTCGCGGCAGCGCCAGCAGCACCTCGGACACGCGCGCCTCGCGCGAGACGAAATCGAACTGCAGCCGGCCCAGCGACAACACCGGCAAGGTGATCTGCGAGGGCCGCCGCGAGATCGCGCGGATCCGCGCGAGCAGCTCTTCGACGGCGAACGGCTTGGTCAGGTAATCGTCCGCGCCGACGTCCAGCCCGGTGACCCGGTCGGCCACCGACGCGCGCGCGGTCAGCATGATCACCGGCAGGTTCGGCACGTGCTCGCGCGCGATGCGGACGAAGCTGGCGCCATCGCCATCAGGCAGCTGCCGGTCCAGCAGCAGGATCTGGTGGACGCCGGCCTTGAGCGCTTCATCGGCCTGCGCCATCGTGCCGACCACGTCGACCACCATGCCGTGGCGCGCCAGGCTGACCTGGATCGCGCTGGCCATTTCCGGATCATCCTCCAGGAGAAGAAGGCGCATGGGAGCGGTGCCTGCGGGTACGAAGGAGGCGATGGTACCGCGCAGCCGGACGTAACGTTCCGACAATGTAGGGCGCCCACCATGACACTCCGGTTGTTCCCCCTCGGCAGGTCCATGCACGTCCGTTTTCGTTTTTCGCGTCCGCTTCCCACCCTGACTGGCCTGGCCCTGGCCAGTGCGTTCACCGCTACGGCCGCCCAGGCAGCCGATGCCCCCGAGACGGGCAGGAAAAGCAGCGTCGGCATTGCCGTCGTCGCGCTCAAGACCCCCTACGCCGGCTATGACACCGATCGTCTGGCCGCCCCGATCGTGAGCTGGGAAGGCCGTTCGTTCTTCTTCCGCGGGGGCAGCGTGGGCTATCGCCTGCACCAGACGGCGCAGTCCGAGCTGGCCCTGACCGCCTCGCCCTACGTGATGCGCTTCAAGCGCCGCGACAGCCACGACCCGCAGCTGCGCCAGCTCGACAACCGCAGCCTGTCCGGCATGCTCGGCGTCTCCTGGCGGCACCAGGCCGAATGGGGCGTGCTGCAGGCCAATGCGCAGGCAGAAGTGACCGGGCACGGCGGCGGCTTCTCGGCCGACGCCCGCTATGCCTACCCGATCCCGGCCGGCCGCGTGACCTTCATGCCTGCGGTGGGCGTGAACTACGCCAGCGCAGATCTGAACGACTACTACTTCGGTGTCAGCGAACGCGAAGCCGCCCGCAGCGGCCTGGCGCGCTACTCGGCCGGCAGCGGCGTGTCGCCCTACCTGGACATCGCCGCGGTGATGCCGCTGGGGCCGCGCTGGACCGCCACCGCCTCGATCCGACGCACGTCGCTGGCCGATGCCATGCGTGACAGCCCGATGACCCGTGGCGACCACATGGATACCGCCGCCCTCTCCCTCAGTTACGGATTCTGATCATGCGTCAGGGAATCGTACGTCGTGTCGCGGATCTGGCCCTGCAGATCGAGCCGGACCGCGCCGCCGTTCTTGAATGGATTCTGCATTCCCCGCTGCCCGCACTCGACGGGCAGACCACGTTCGAACTGGCCTGCGAGGGCCAGGGCGAGCGCGTCGTCGCACTGCTGGACACCCTGCTGCAGCAGGGTGATCCCGTCCTGCCGCGCGGCTGATTCCTCGTTTTTCCCCCACCGGTGTCCTGGAGGCGCGAATGCACAACGCAACCGATACCTCGCTGCTGCAAGCAGCCAATGATGACCTCGCCGCGCATGCGATCGTGGCCAATCTCCACCGTGCGATCCAGCAGCGCATGGAGCGCGACAGCCAGGCCCACGGCCGGTTTTCGCGCGCCTACATCGCCGAGCTGTTCGACATCGGGCGCACCATCAGCGTCGACTGCCGGCCGCACCACGTCGACAGCGAATGGGTCACCGCGCGGCGTTCGTGGCTGGATGCCGTATTGCGCGAGCATCCGCTCGACCGTCGCGATGCGCAGCTGACCGCCGCCCGGCACGCCGCCGATGGATTCCTGCTCCGCGCCTGCGTGCTCGGCTGTGACGCGACACCCGACGGAGCGACCGTGCGCATGCGCGATGCCCTCATCGCCATGACCCGCCCGGCACACTGACCGCTGCAGCGCCACCCTGTCGCGGTGCCGCCACGGCGCAGGACGCTGCGCCGGGATCTGCACAGAAGCGCGAAAATCACCGTGCTACATTCCGGCCAAGGAGCAGGCTGGCTGCTCCTTGATGCCGTGATGGTCCGGCCGGGAGTATTTCCATGCGATGTACAGCGCTGCTGCTGTCCCTGGTGTTTTCCACTGCCGCGTCCGCGCAGGAGGATGCGCCACCCGAGCTGGCCTTCGATCGCCCGGGCATCGGGTTTGCGGCTTCGACGCTGCCCCGCGGTGGCGTAGCGCTGGAGGCGGGACTGCCCAGCTTCAGCCGCGACCGCGACGCGGACGGGGTGCTGAGCACGCAGTACAGTGCCGACCTCGCCCTGCGGATCGGCGTGTCCAGCCACGTTGAGCTGCAGGCCTTCACTTCGCCCTGGAACCACCTGCGCGTGGCGCCGCGCGATGCGCCGGCTGCGCGCAGCCGTGGGGCTGGGGATCTCGGCATCGGCCTCAAAGTCGCCCTGCCCCTGCCATCGGACAGGCACGCCGTGGCCCTGCTGGCCACCACCACCTTTGCCACCGGCTCACGCGACTTCAGCGAGGGCGCGACGCAGTACGCGCTGGGTGCCAGCTATGAGTACGAGGTCAGCGACCGCTGGACCGGCGCGCTCTACGCCAACGTGACCCGCGGCGGCAGCGAGGACAGCGTCACCTGGGCGCCCAGCCTGAGTTTCGCCGCCACCGACACGGTCAGCACCTATCTGGAAGCGGGCTTCACCCATACGGACGGCGAGCCCTCGAGCAGGATCGCAGGCGCAGGGATCACCTGGATGGCGAGCCCGACCGTGCAGCTCGATGCGTCCTTCGATGTGGGGCTGGACGACGACAGCCCGGATACCCAGGCCGGGCTGGGCGTGTCGGTGTACTTCAACTGAGACTTGCGGGGCGCGTGCTGCCTCGCCAACGAAAAAGGCCTGCGCGATGCCGCGCAGGCCTTGGTGTGGAACCGCCGCGTGTTTACGCGACGGGTCAGGTCACCTTCTTGGCGATCGTCATGCCCAGCACGAACAGCACCACGGCGATGATGATGCCGGCCCAGAACAGGAACTTGGCGATGCCGATCGCAGCGCCGCCGATGCCGGCAAAACCGAGGGCACCGGCGATCAGGCCGATGACGGCAAAAATGATGGCCCACTTGATCATGATGATCCTTTCCCCGAATCGGGTTGAATGACAGGACTCCACGGTAGCCAGCGGGCTGTCTCACCTTCGTGAACGCGTCGGCTGAACGGCGTGAAGTTTGCCTCTCAAGCGGGGTCCGCTCAGAGCACGGCCTCCACAAAGACGGGATTGGAATAGAACCACAGGTCTTGCCAGGGATCTTCGCCTGGCACATCGGGCAGCGGCGTCAGCTCCGCAGTGCTACTGCCGCGGGCACGGACGAAACCGCCCCGGGCGGGGACCGGCAACACCCAGGACACCGAGCGCCATGCGCCGTCCACCTGCCAGTCGCTGGCGCCGAACACACGCGTTTGCATCACAGGCCCATTTCCACTGCCGGGGCCGCCTACGATCAATTCGACGTGATCCAGCACCGGGTGCCGCCCAGCGTGATTGGCTGAGGCCGGTACACGCACCCGCAGTTCCACGCGCATGGACGCCCCAGGGGACAGCGACAGCGTGCCACCCATCGTTGCAGTGC
Organism: Stenotrophomonas sp. SAM-B; assembly: GCF_013387485.1. GTDB lineage: Bacteria > Pseudomonadota > Gammaproteobacteria > Xanthomonadales > Xanthomonadaceae > Stenotrophomonas > Stenotrophomonas maltophilia_AA. Next base: position 285,243 of record NZ_JABBXB010000003.1, on the reverse strand, counting down.
GTGCATCGTGACCGTCCGCACTCACCCGCAGCTCCAGCGCATCGATCAGATCACCGGTCACCGCGAACATCCGCCCGTGGCGAAGGCCATCGAGAATGTCCTCGGCGTCACGCCGCGCCCAGACATGGGTCTTGCTGTACTGGCCGGGATCGAAATCGCTGCCGCCGTCGCGCTGATTGACGTGCGAATCCGAGCTGGCCGTGATCCAGAAGCGGTGGCCTTCGGCGAGCAGCGTGTCCCAGGTCCCGCCCACCGTCGCGGTCATCTGGTCGAAGCCGCCCAGTGTCGGTGCATCGGCATTGCGATACAGGCCACGATGGACACGGGTGGCCTGATGGCCCGGCGCGCCTTCCATGCCGACCAGGACCTGCGGTGCGGCGCCATGCCACGCCCGCAGTTCATCGGGCTCGACATCGCCCCACCGGCCCATCGCCGTGGCGGTGCGCGAGGGGTGATTGATGAACATCAACGGGGGCGCCGGCAGCGCCCGCATGTGGGCCAGTGCATCGAGCATCGTCTGCCCATCATCACGGCTGCCCTGCAGCGGCTCGCTGCGACTGTACCCGCGTTCGATCGCGACCAGCTGATCGCGCTCGTCCGGGCCCGGGACGATGATCAGCGAAGCGTGTTCGCCCGCCGGCACGTCGAATTCCATCCCGTTGAACTGGATCAGCCCGGGCACCTCGCGCCGCGCATCCAGCAGCGCCGGCCACGCATGGTCCCGGGTGACCGCGGAATGCCCGGGCCCGCCGTGATCGGTATGCACTATCCATGTCAGCCCATTGGCGAGCGCCTGCCGGGCGTTATGGGTGCGGGTGTAGGACGAGTCGCCGCCACGGATCGGCGTCGGCGGCAGGGTGCTGCGATCCCAGTCCACGCTCCACTCGCTGTGGACATGGTGATCACCGGCCTGCCAGCTGCGGCCGGCATCGTCATCCGCCGCCTGGGCGACCACCGGCCACCCCAGCACGGCCACAAGCGGCAGGAAAAAGAAATGTCGCATCAAGTATTCCTCACAAACGGGCGGCCGCATCCGGGGCACGCGTACGCGCCTCCGGATGCACCGCGAAGCGGGCGGCTCAGAAGTCCGCGCGCAGGCCGAGACTGATGCGGCGGCCGGAGCGTTCGTACATCGTCGGGAAGGCGGGATCCATCGTGTAGCCGGTGGTCGCCTGGTTGGTCAGGTTGATGCCCTTCAGGCTGAGTTTGATGCTGTCGGTGAGGCGATAGCCGATCGACACGTCCACCTGGCCGTAGTCATCGCGCCAGATCGGGTACATGTTGTAGCCGATCGATTCGACATACTCGCCCTTGTGGTTGTACGACACGCGCGCGTCGAAGCGCGCGTTCTCGTAGTACACGGTGACGTTGTATGACTTCTCCGAAAGACCCGGCATCGGCGTGCTCACGCCCAGGTCGGATTCGCCGGCCAGCGAGCTGTCCAGCATCGTGTAGTTGGCATTGATGCCGAAGCCTTCCAGCGAACGGTGCAGCATGCTCAACGGCAGCTGCGCGATCAGCTCGACGCCTTTCACTACGTACGTTCCGTCGGCATTGATCGGCTGGTAGACATCGAAATCATAGGTGCCGTTGAGCGAGCCGTTGGCGTTGTAGACCGCCACATCCGGCACCACGCCGGTCAGCGCATTGATCACCACGCCGTCGATCTTCTTGTGGAAGTACGAGGTCGCGAGCAGGCCACCGTTGTCCAGGTACTTCTCCAGCCCCAGCTCCCACTGCTTGGCATAGGTAGGCTGCAGATCCGGGTTGCCATCGGTGAAGCGGAACGAGCTCCAGCTGGCGGTGCGCTTGTAGGCGATGTCGGTCAACGCCGGGCGGATGAAGGTCTTGGAGGCCGCGCCACGCAGCACCAGGCCTTCGGCGAGTTCGGCGGTGGCATTCAGGCTCGGCAGCAGATCGTTGTAGCTGCCTTTGCGCGAGACAGGCGTGTCGGTATAGCCGGTGGTACCGTCTGCCCGCTGGACCGGGTGGAAGCCGGAGGACTGCACCGAGGTATCCACATAGCGCACGCCCGCGTTGATCGAGACCGGCACGCGGCCCACATCGAAGCCGATGTCGGTCATCGCGTAGAGGCTGGTCACGTTCTCATCGACCCGGTAGTACTGGCCCGGATCAAACGGCGTCGCGAAGCCCGGATAGCGGAAGGCACTGCGTGCGTAGTCGTTGGAGACCATCTTCCAGTCCAGGTCCTTCACCGAGTAGCCACCCCCGGGCACGATGTCGCCGATCGACTGCAGCGGGCTGTCGGCCAGGGTGCGCTTGTTGACCCAGCTGTTGTTGCCCGCATCCGGCCCGTAGATCTTGGCTTCGCCGTACTCGCGCTGCTTGGATTTGTCGGTGTAGCGCGCACCGAACTGGACGCTGCGCAGGGCCGGCAGGAAGGCCAGTTCCAGCGCCTTGTTCACATCCACCTGGGCGGCGTACTTGTCATCGCTGACCTTCTCCAGCGTGGTTTCATAGGCCTCGAACAGGTACTTGTCCGAAGCGTTGTACATGTCGATGCTGGCCGGGTTGGCGCTGGGAATCGTCTCGCCACTCTTGCCGGTCCAGCGGGTCCGCGAGGGCGCGTAGGCCACGTGCTTGAGGTTGCTGGCATCCAGGGTCTTGTCGGCGCCGGAATAGCCGACCATCGCATCCACACCCCAGGTATCGCCCTTCCAATCCATCGCCATGCTGTACTGGCTGAAATCGGTCTTGTTGATCCGCTCCTTGCTCAGCATTTCGTGCTGGGTGGCGGTGTAGGACACATCGCGCAGCACCACGATGCCGTACTGCGACAGCGTGCTGGCGTCGTAGTCATGGATGGTCTCCAGCGTGCTGCGGCTGGAGGCGGAATACGCGGCTGCGTCGTACTCGTCTTCGGTGGTGTCGTAGCCGCCGAGCATCGCATCGAAGGTCAGGCTGAAGCGGCTGCTCGGCTTGTACTGCAGCGAGGCGGTGGCGCCCCACTTGTCCTGGTCGTTCACGAACACGCGGTCACCGACCTTGTCCTGGAACACGATCAGGTTGCTTTCATCGGTGTCGTTGCGGTTCTTGACCACCACACCGGCATCGCGGGCCAGCACCGCGGCAGCCTGCGTACCGCGCGTGCCGGAGGCCCCCAGGAAGCGCGACATCGGACGGAAGTTGATCCCGGAGGTCGCATCCGTGCGGTTGCTGCGCTTGGCGGTGGCGAAGGACACCAGGCCACCCCAGTCACCCCAGGTATCACTGGCCAGGAACGAGAACTTGGGATCGACCTCTTCGGAGATCGAGTTGTGCGCGCCTTCGACCGACGCCACCAGCTTGCGGCCGGTGTAATCGAACGGGCGCGCGGTGGAGATCTGCACCGAGCCGGCGATGCCGCCCTCCTCGTCCGCCGCGGTCGGCGACTTCAGCACCGTCACCTGCTGGATGATCTCCGAGGCGAAGATGTCGAACTCGATGTCACGCCCACCGCTGCCCGACGCGGTGGCCAGGTTGTTGATCGAGACATGGGTGTACTCCGATGGCAGGCCACGCACATTGACGCGACTGCCCAGGCCCTTGTCGCGCTCGATGGTCACGCCGGGCATGCGCTGCAGGGCTTCGGCCAGGTTCTGCTCGGGAAAGTCGGCCACGTCGGTGGCGACGATCGAATCGGAGAAGCCGATGGTGGCGCGTTTGATGTCCACGGCCTGCTCCAGGCTGCGGCTGTAGCTGCCGACCACGTCGATGCGCTCCAGCTGCTGCAGGCCGGCATCGCCAGCGCCCGCGGCTGCCGCTTCAAACGCCACGGCGGATGTGGCGACGGGCACGGCGGACGTGCCCGACGGTGCGGCATCACTGCGCGCTTCGATGGTCACCGTGGTGTCGTTGAGATAGCGATAGCGCAGGCCGGTTCCGTGCAGCAGCTGCTCCAGGGCCTGCTGCGGCGCCAGGCCGGCGGGCATGGCGCGGGTGCGCGGGTTGCCGGCCTGCTGCGCGTTGTAGACGAACTGCAGCCCGGTCTGGCGCGACAGATCATTGAGCGCACGGTCGAGCGGCTGGGCCGGAATCGCCTCGCTGGCAACACGCGATTCCTGCGCGGTGGCGGTGACGGCAGCGCTCTGCAGGGCAAGAGCGATCGAAAGGAAAAGGATGCGGCGCATCGTAGAAGTCCAGTGGGGGGGGTATGAGCGTCGCGAGACGGAATCGTTCGCGCTTGCCTGGACTACGAGGGCGCAGGGCGCGGATCGGGCACCGGTAGTTCGATGAATTTTTTTTGACAGCCCTTGGCAGCGCCGCCCGCGGTCCCGCGGGGAACTGCCATTACTGCGGTTTCTGCGCGGCCCCAGCGGCAGAGCGGCTGCCCACACGGATCGTTCTGTCGACCACACGCGTATGCAGCGAGGGCTGCTGATCGAGGAAGGTACGCAGCGATGCAAGATCATCGCCACGCAGGTTGCCGGTCAGGCGCAGCGCGCCGGCGACATCGTCATCCACCTGCAGGCGCACGTCGTTGAGCCGGTTGAACTGCTCGGCCACCTCGCGCAGTGGCTCGTCCTGGAACACCACGCGGCGTCGCCACCATGCGGTCATCGTGTCCGCATGCTGCTGGCGGATGCTGACGGACTGGTCGCGGTAGTCGATATGGGCGCTCTGCCCGGCGCGAAGATCAGCGAGCAGACGGCCCTGGCCCGAGTCGCCGCGCACCTGCACGCTGCCTTCGGCCACCTCGATCCTCGCCTGCTCGCGCCGCAGCGACACGTCGAAGGTCGTGCCGATATCGCGCACCTCCAGCCCTGCCGCATGCACGGCGAAGGGACGACGTTCCTCGGCGACCACAAAGCTGGCCTGCCCGCGCGACAGCTCCACGCGGCGGCTCAGCAGGGTGAAGCGGATCGATAGTTCGCTCTCCGCGTTCAGATGCACCACGGTGTGATCGGGCAGCGCGAAGCTGCGCGGCACGCCATGCGCTGCGACGTAGTGGCGGCTCTGTGGCCAGGCCATGTGGCCGACCACCCCCACACCCAGCAGCAGCGCGGCGGCGGCGGCGATACCCGGCAGGTGCCGGCGTGACGCGCGCGATGCCACCGGCTGCGGCGGGCGCCGACGCACCGGCAGCGCCACCACGTTGTCGTCGGCCGGCGGTGGCCCTGCAGCAATCAGCGCATCCAGGTCGACCGCCATGCCCCGCAACGCATCGCTGAGCTCGCTGGCCACGCGGCTGACCGTGATGTACTCGCGCAGGTGGGCCGGCGAGGTCACCAGCCAGGTCATGAACTGGCGTTGCTGATCAGGCGTCACCCCGCCCTGGCGCTGCAGCGCATGCCAGTGCGCGGCTTCGTTGGCGAGGGAAGGACGCGGCGCGGGAATCTCGCTCACCACGCCTCCGCATGACCGGCAAGCGCGCGGCGGCACACGGACAGGCCACGCACCACGTGCTTCTTGACCATATGGGAGGACACGCCCAGCCGCTCGGCGATCTCCTTGTAGCTGAGTCCATCGCGGTACTGCATCACCAACACCGCACGGGTGTGCTCGGGCAAGGTGCCCAGCAGCGTCTGCAGATGCGTGCGGCGCTGCTCGCGCTCGGCGGCATCCTCGACGGTTTCTTCGCCGGTCAGCAGCGTGGTGAGGTTTTCCAGATCATCGATCGGAAGCATCGACCAGCGCCGACGCGCGGCCTGCTCGCGCGCCAGGTTCTGCGCGACGGTGAACAGATAGGCCTCCGGATTGGCGATCGCCTCGCCGTGATCCTCATGTGCGCGCAGCAGGCGCAGATAGGTTTCCTGCACCATGTCCTCGGCATCTTGACGCGCACCGCGGCGGGTGAAGAATCCCCTCAGCACCGGCCCCTGCTCCAGAAACATGCGCGCCAAACGCCGTTTTGCGTGTTCGGCCACGATCCCGCCTCGCCCCCAGGTGCGGCGAAGGTACGTGGCCTGCATGACGATTCGATGACGCAGGCGACACGGTACCGCCGCGCGGCGGTACCGTGGAAACGCGCCTCAGGCCGCGCGCGTATCGATCAGAACGTGTGTTCCGGGCCGGGGAACGTGCCCGCACCCACCTCTTCCGCGAACTCACGCGCGGCCTTTTCCAGCAGCCCGTGCATGTCCGCGTACTGCTTCACGAAGCGCGGCAGCTTGCCGGTGCGCAGCCCTGCCATGTCCTGCCAGACCAGCACCTGCGCATCGCAGTCGTTGCCCGCTCCGATGCCGACGGTGGGAATCTTCAGTGCCGCGGTGATCTGTGCGGCCACCGTGCCGGGGACCATTTCCATCAGTACCGCGAAAGCACCGGCAGCCTCCAGCGCGCGCGCCTCCTCGATCAGCCGTGCGCCATCCTCGCCCCGCCCCTGCACGCGGAAGCCGCCGAGCTGATGCTCCGACTGCGGCGTGAAGCCGATATGCGCCATCACCGGGATGCCGCAGCTGACCAGCTTGCGGACCTGCGGCACCATCTCGATGCCGCCTTCCAGTTTCACTGCGTGTGCGCCGCCCTCCTTCATGAAACGCACGGCCGTGTGGAAGCACTGCTCCGGCGAGGCCTGGTAGGAGCCGAACGGCAGATCGGCGATCACCAGCGGGCGCCGCGTGCAGCGGCTGACCGCGCGCACCAGCGGCATCAGCTCATCGACCGTGACCGGCAGCAGGGAGTCGTTGCCGAACACGTTGTTGGACGCCGAATCGCCGATCAGCAGCACCGGAATGCCGGCGTCTTCGAAGATCGTCGCGGTGTACATGTCGTAGGCGGTCAGCATGGCCCACTTCTCGCCACGCTCCTTCATCTGCTGCAGATGTGGAATGCGCACGCGCGGTGCCGGGACCGGGGCAGTGCCCGGCGTCGCGTAGGGATGGAGCTGTTCGGTCATGCGAAGCATCCTGGTGGGGGACAACGTGGGATCAGAGTGTGCCAGCTCCCCGTCCCTTTAAACCTTCTGACCGGTTCCTGCATCCAACGGTGGATCACCCATCCGACGAAGAACGACATGAAACCATGGGCGCGCATCCTCTCGGCCCTGCTTATCGCAGGCACCCTGCCATGGACCATGGCGGCAGCGGCGCCGCCCGCCTCGTCCCGGGTGATCACCGCCGACATCGCGAACTTCTGGCTTGCCCACGATGCGATCCGCAGCGAAGCCGATGCCGCGCGTAAACAGCAGCTCATCCAGTCGCTCTACATCGACAAGGGCACGCCCGGCCTGCACGCCTTGATGGAGGCCCGCGGCTATACCGCCAGCCAGTACGTGGCAGCGATCGACGCCTGGCCGCGCTACTGGGCCTCCGTGCGGCCGCTGACCGACCGTGCGTTCGCCGCCAGCGCCGGGCTGGACGCCGACTTGGCGACGCTGAAACGCCTGTATCCCGCCCTGCGCCCGGCCAGCATCACCTATGCGATCGGGGTACTGCGCACCGGCGGCACCACCCTGGATGACAAGGTGCTGATCGGTGCCGAACTTGCCCTGGGCGACGACAGCGTCGATGTGTCCGAGCTCCCCGAACCGCTGCAGACCCGGCTGCGTACGTTCTATGCCTCGCAGCCGTTCCACAACAACGGTCAGAACAACATCCACGAGTACATCCATACGCAGCAGATCGGGGCCGGCGATACCCTGGCGCAGTACGCGTTGCGCGAAGGCGTGGCGGAACTGGTCGCCGAGCTCGTCACCGGAAAGAAGCCCGACCTGCCGCTGTACGTCCATGGGCCGTCGCACGAAGCCGAGCTCAGGCGGCAGTTCCAGGCCGACCGGCATGGCAACGACTACCGCGACTGGCTGTACAACAGCAGCGCCAACCGCTTCGGGGTCAGCGATCTCGGTTACTACGTGGGGTATCGGATTGCCACCGCGTACTACGCCGCGCAACCGGACAAAGCCAAGGCGATAGCCACGTTGATCGAGCTGCGGTATGACGATGCGGCGGCTGTGGATGGGGTGATCAAGGCCAGTGGCTACTTCTGACAACGCAGCTGGCAAACGTTGTGCGAAGGCTCAACCCTCGTCCGGGGTGACCCTGCAGTAGAACACCAGCTCGGGATCATCGGGGTCGAGGTTGTCGATGTATCCGCTGGGCTCGAAGCCGGTCTGCAGAAGCACGGCCTGCATCCGGGTGTTGGAACGATTGGTCGATGCAAACAGCTTGGGGTGTACACAGACGGATTTCAGGTGCTCGATCAGGATCCGGGCCAGCCCTTGGCGACGGCGCGCTGGATCGACCATCAGCATCTCGATGAAGCCGCAGCCGAAGAAGTGATAGTCGAGTACGCCGTACGCGGCGGCGCATGCGTCGACGGTGAGCACGTAGCACGCATCCGCCCCGATCCAGGCGCGGATCAGCTCAGCGCGTTCCGGCGCCTGTGCGGCGACGCTGTCGATGGCCACCAGCGCTCGCAGGTCCTGCATCGTTGCCTGGCGAATCTCGATCACGCGTGTATCCCTCCTCGCTGGGCCGCAGGGCGGCGTGCCTGACATTGTCGCCCGTTGCGACGACTCGCCCGGCGTCATTCCGCCTCCATCACAACTCATCGGGTCGATACAGGCCACTGACAGGCGCAAGCGACTCGTAGTGCGTCTGTTTCCATTCTCCACCACCGCCGCCCCCTCGGGGAGCGACCCATTCAAACGTCCAGCGCTCCCTGAAGCCGCCAGGCAGCTCGTTGATGATGGTCAGCTGCTCTCCCGGCGTGCCCCTTGTGGGGAGCGGGACGGGAGGAGCGTTCGCCGTCCGTATGGCGAGCGGATCTACCCGCTTGAACGACGAGATGGTCACCGTTCCCCAGTCGAGGGTACGGGGCTCGGCCTCTGGCGTACGTGCGAGCCAACGGTCAAGGGCATCGGCTTCGGACGCACCCACCGTGTAACGTGCCTTGGTCTCCACGGTCATCCTGTCCGGGACGGCAGCAGCAGCGTCATTGGAAACAACGAGCGTGGCGCAGATCAGCGCCACGGAAGAAACAAAAGCAGGCAGGCGTATCACCATGAGTATCTCCCCTGAGGTCGTATGAAGGTGCTTCACTGCTGTTGCCGCACATTGCGGCAGACATGGGTTCGCAGAGAAGAGCATTCACAGTGACGGGGGACAGCCAACCACACCATCGGTCTTGCCCGCAGGATGGACTCGGACAAAAAGAAAAAAGGCCTGCGCATCGCTGCACAAGCCTTTGATCGAATCACCAACATTGGTCGGGACGGCCGGATTTGAACCGACGACCCTCTGCCCCCCAGGCATCGCCCTTCACCGGGCTAAGTCATTGACTGCTAAGGGATCAAGCCTGCGCAGGAGCCTGCGAAAAGTGGCAATCCCTGCATATACCGATCAATGAGTTACCAGCCGATAGGGTGACGCCTCGCATCACTCCCCAACCTTCTCCCACCACTTCGAACGCCCCCTGCCCGAGCGCCTGGCCGACTCCTTCAGCGAGGCGGCCTGCTGTTGCTCTGGGGTCCGGGTGTCGCGCATCAGTAGGTGGCCAAGGCCCGGAGCCAGCTTGGTGGGGTCCGGGCGCTCGGGCGGATCGGGCTTGTCTGGGGTGTCCATGCCCGCAGGATACGCCCGGACGTCTCAGGGGTTGCGACGGTGCCGGCGGGGCGCTGCTCAGGCGCCCCAGCACCCGGGCTGAGCTGCCTGCGGCTCCCGGATCCGGCGAGGACAGATTGCCCGCGCGGAGCCTGCGGCGGCACAGGGTGATTGCCCGGCCTGGTGTGGGGATAGGCCGCCCCGGCCCGTCGGAGTGCACGCCGCGCGAAGGCCCGGGCCACCGGTAGGGGTTATGGTTCGGCCATGTGCGGCCGATTCGTCCAGACCCCAATCCGAAACGCTGACACCCTGGGGTTCCCCCAGCTGGTGGGCGACCTGCTGTCGATCCCGGAAAGCTACAACCTCGCGCCGACCCAGCGCGCCTCCGTGATCCTCGATCGCGGCACCGGCCTGCAGGTCACTCGCCTGTCCTGGGGCCTGCTGCCCTTCTGGGCCAAGGCGAAGAAGCTGCAGGGCTCGACGATCAATGCGCGCATCGAGACCGTGGCGACCAAGCCGGCATTCCGGTCGGCATTCAAGAAGCGGCGGTGCCTGATCCCGATGGCCGGCTACTACGAGTGGTCGGTCAATGCCGAGGATGGCAAGAAGGACCCGTGGTTCATTCACGCGACCGGGCCGCTGCTGGCCGCCGGCCTGTGGGAAGACACCAGCCCCCTGCTCGACCCGGACAACCTAGGCACCTTCACCGTCATCACCGGGGACAGCAGCGGTGTCTCGGCCGATATCCACGACCGCATGCCGGTGTGGCTGACGGCCAGCCAAGCGGATGAGTGGCTGGCGGCCGAGCCCGACCACGCCATGGCGATGCTTGCCGCCGCAGCAGTCCCTGAGATGGAAGCCTACAGGGTCAGCCGAGCGGCAAATTCTCCGCGAAACAATTCAAGGGATCTACTGGGACACCTGCGTTGATTGACGAAGCCCCGCCACGCGCAGGATCGTCACTCGCCATCATCGGGCTCTTCGCTCACGGAAAATGCTTTTCCCTGAGTGATTTCCAGCCCTTCGCGATAGAGCATCGGTATCTTCCAAGATGCCTTCAGCTCTTCAAGAAAGCCGATCTCGGTCAGCTGCCCGACCCTGATCGATAGCTCATCGCCAGACAGCGCCAGCACCTGAGATAGCGTGTCCAGGTTGTGCTCAGCTTTGGAACGCTTAAACCGGTTGATCAATGCGCCTAGCTCTGTACCCGCTTCCGCCAAAAGCGTGTCCTCAACGCGCTTAGAGCTGAGGCGACCGTGCGCCTCGCGAATCGCATCAGCGGAAACCAATGGCTGGTCCGGGTCGTAATCACGGTTGGCTCTGGTGTCCATATTGATCTGCACTTCGCGAGCACTATTCGCCAAGTCAATCAAATTCCTGGGCGGCTTTACGTTATTCCCATCACGTATCCGCGACATCATCCAATTAAAGCTAGTAGGCTTGCGCTCCGCCTGATCTACCTTATTCGGAAAAATCCTGTAAAAGATCGTCTCATCATCCGCCCCCACAAGACCGAGCAGCTTCAAAAAATCTCCGCTATCTCGAACTCGCTGCGCCAGCAAGTACATAAGCTCTCGATCGTCCCAGGAAATTTCAGTTTTCCTGACATTGATGTGGGTCAAGTTAACAAAACCGCCGCCGATCACTCGCCTGAACAAGTCTCGGCGCACAAATAGCTTTAGACGGAGCTTATCGAATGCAAGCAGATCCAGGTAGGTTCGTAGCAGCGCTCTAAGCGCCGGGACCTCGACATCGGGGAAACCTTGGAACGCCTCATCAAGTCGATCCATTGCCACCCATACCGTGACATCCAACTCGGCCAAGCAACGATCAAGCAAGGCGAATGCCTCCGAGTAAGAGACCTCTTCAACGTTTTTGACGCTCTCAATCGGAGTGAATTCCAGCCGGGGCGTAATAACTGGCAGCCCGGTTTCGGAAAGAGAAAACTCAACCTGCGCAGCAGCTGGCCGCACAAGAAGCGCCCGCTGCACAGCGTTCACGATCTTCGAGAATATCGTCTCGGGCTTGTCATCCCTTGACCTCAGCCCGGCCGCCTCTAGCAAACGATCTAGCTCAGCGCTTGCCTCGCTGTAATCTTTTCCAACAATGCCAAGCAACCAGTTTCCAATCAAAGACAGGAAATAAGCCTTCCAGAGACTCGCATACTGACCCTCGGTCATCACCGCCTGATGAACTAGGCGCTGGAATATCGGACTACCGACCGGGTTAAATCCTTCAATCACCTCAATTCCGACAAGCTCAGGAATTTTAGCGCGCCGCTCCTGCAGGATGCGGAAAAGGGCAGTTTTCCCTGTGCCTTTGTCTCCTGCGACTACGTCGGCTTCATTTTTAATCAACGCAGTGAATGCTTGATTCTCGACAAAGTACTTTTCCAGCGATTGGTCGAACTCTGCCACAGAGCTACCGAGCTGAAGCGATTGCAAGAGAGATTTCATCGAAACATTCGCCGTATTCATAAGCATCCCTGCTATTGGTGTAGTCGCAGCCTAGCACCAGAGCTCTCGACACCGCCATACCTGCTAGACAGCGACTTCGGCGAGGGGCAAATTTGGGGCCAACTCGACGATACGCCCATCCCGAACCCACACGTTGTAAGGGATGGTGCTGCCCAAGATGCCGATAGCACGCATCTGCGCCCCGTCATAGGCGACCAGGCTGCTGGTCCCATCTGCGTTATGAGCGGTGACGGTCGCCAGCAGCCGGGGGCTGGGGCCGACCAGGCCATCAAACTGGTCCCACAGATCAGTTCGCATCGGTGTAGTGCCTCTCCAGGGTGATGGTCTGCTCGATCACGAGCGCCTTGCTGTCCGCCCGCGCCTCGGTCCGCACGGCCGTGCAGAGCCCGTGCCAGGTGCCGGCGTCGCCCACCACCTCCACCAGATCCAGCGGCTGCACCCTGCCGATCTGGCCCGGGACCAGAGGCGCACCGAACAGCGGGATCACGAGCTCGATGGCGGCCTGCTCGCCGCGGTCCGACAAGATGTTCCGGCCACGCTCGGCGCCGGCGGCACTGGTGTTGATCAAGGGGTCGCTGGCCTGCGGCGCGAACAGCTGCCCCGCCTCGCCCTGCCGGCGAACCTTGCACGTCACGCCCTTCCCAGCCAGCTCCCCGGTCACGATCACCGCGTCGTACAGCGGCGCGCTGCGGACCTGCAGGCTCTCGCTGGTGATGATGTCCTCTTGCAGCACATGGTCCGGCTGAGTGCTGCGCCAGTCCCAGGGGCTGGCCGGGTAGCGCGCCCGCACGTGCAGCTGCTGGGTCGCCGGGTCCGATTGCACGACCGCCCCGCTGGCGCCGGCCAGTCGGGCGATCGCATCCATGGCCGGGGTGCCGTCGTAGAACCAGGCACCCGCCGGCACCACCCAATCGACCGTTCCATAGTCGGCGGTGAACCCGGTGTCGGCCAGCTCTTCGCCCACCAGCTGCGCGACGCTGCGGTCCTCGGTGGTCGCCTTCACCCGTGCCGGCGCATACGGCGCGGCGAGCAACGCCGTCCGCGAGCGGCCCGTCAGCGAGACGCCCACCCGGTTCCACTCCCGCTGCTTGCGGTAGGTCTCGATGATGGCCGTCCAGACGTAGCCGTTGAGGGTCACCTCGACCTGACGCGGCCCGGCGGCCGTGGGCTTCAGCAGGGCGAGCTGAGCGCTGTCGGCGAGGTCCACATCGAAGCTGATGCCCCAAGCGTCGACGCTCGACAGGATCGACACCCCTTCCACCTCAATGGGTGTGCGATCGGGGATGCGCACCACGGAAATGCTGTTGATCACGACGTATGTCCTTTGCTGCGGGCGCACCAGGTAACAGGCGGTCGCGCCGAGATTGAGAGGTGCAAGGCCCGGAGTGCTGATCAGCGCGCAGCCGAGGCTGAGCGCAACGAGATTGCCGGGCGGGAACACCGGTTCCGGGTCGGGATCCGGGCCAGGCTTCGGCGGGCGGACAATCCAAGGCAGGGGCTTGGCCGCCCCCCACGGCAACGTGGCCGCACGCCTGCCCTGCCGCAACGCACGCCATGGCGCCGCCCACGATGCATGGCGAGCATCGGGACTTGCCGACCACGCAATGTCTACGCTGAGATGAGAGGCGCGACCGCTACTCCAAGAGAAGCGAGAGGCAGCAAGCAGCCCGGGCAGGCTGGAATACCAATGGATGCCCAGCTGAGTCTGTGCCGTGGGGAGGGATGTCCAGGGGAGCAGCATGCCCGCGGGTCGAACACCTGCAGCGACTTGCCAGTGCAGCGTGGAGCTACTCTTCAGCAGAGGCGTCAGACCCCAGCCAAGTACCGCCTGACGTTCTACAGCCGCTGCGCTACCCCAGCCAGGTGCCGCGTGTGCGCTCAGAAGTGCAGACGCCCCCCAACCGACGCGCACACTTCCGCGGGTCGCGCGAGTGCGCCCCCATCGAAGTCCGGCGTCGGTCCGCAGACCACGAACCACCGGCTCGACGGGCGTGTCATTCCAGTCCGTACCGAGGTTAAGCGAGATCACCTCGCCGCCTCCCAGATACCGGGGGCCGAGGTTGAGGACCACCCAGTTGCCTGATGCCACGGCCATCAGCTCACCATCTTCGCCGGCGTAACCCAGTCCTGAATCGCCGAGTTCACCCCCGCGTTCAAGTCCGTGCCGATCACGCGGTAGCGCAGCGCCCGATCAATACCTGCCATTCGCCACACACCGTCATGACCACTGAGGACCGAGCCTACGTAGATCACGTTGACTGCGTCATGCATTACAAACACCGACACCCTGATCCGGGAAGGGACATTGACGATCTTTGCGCGACCATCATCGTCCCCTGTCGGCGGATCGCCACCCAGGTAACCGTCACCGGTGAGTTGGCCCAAGTTCCGATAGAAGGTTTGTACGATCATTTCCAGGGCGCATCCAAGCGGAAGAGCACCTGACCGTTGCGATCAGCGACGTCGGGCTCGGCAATGTTGTAGGTCTTCGCCAGCCATTGCCCCACGCCCATACCCTCGACGTAGGGAACAACCGCGCCATCGGCGAAGGGGCGCGAGTGGAGTGGCACGAGCACGCCTGGCAGGTAGCCTCGCAGTGCATGAGAGCCTTCACGGACCGCAGCGGCGATGTAGTTGTACCCACCGTGCGCCGGATCCGGTCCCGCTCGGTATGCACTGCTGCCGTAGGACCTATTCCCGCCACCACTCGGAATGGGGAGAATTCCTACGGTGGTCACGCGCCCCGGGGAGGAAAGGCCCGCACTGTAGCTGCGCATCACGAAGCCGCCGGGGATGTAGCCGTTCGTCCGGGCCGACACCGCGGTCACATCCGAGTCCAAGGTCGAGCACCAGAAGACAGAGCAGACCTCAGATCCCCACGTGCCGTTGTAGCTGGTGAGGGCGTGCGCACCAAAAGTCACAAATGGATATGCATCACCTGGCACTGAAGAGATCAGGTCGCCGTAGTAGTAGGCGCCGACCTCACCGGCCAAGTTATGCCACTGCGTAAACAGATAGAAGCCGATATCAGTAGCCACTACCATCCAACGGCGGGCCGTGGCGCCGGCCGCCGGTGCCTTCGCGATCAGCGACCCCTGCGCCTGCAGCGCCACGCTCGGCGTGCGATCCATGCCGGTGTCAATATCGGTCATCGAGCTGTAAGCCAATGCCTGTGCCAAGGCAGGCGTGTTGAGCATGTCCGCCGATGCATCGTCACGTACGCGCAGGTAGGACCCGGAACCATTGACCTGGCTGTTGCGGTAGACATGAACGCCCGAACTGGAGAACGGCCGCGTCCACCCCGCGCCGGGCTTGACGTTGGCGCCACTGCCATAGCCCGTGACCAGCACTGCGTGCAGCAGCGCAATGAGGGAACCGGCCTGGCCGGTCAGAACGGGTGCGCCCGGATCGGTGCTGCGGTAAACATTCGGGATGAGACTCATGCAGCTGCTCCGGCTACGTTGCCAATGACTTGGAATCGGGTGGAATCGGTGGCGCTCTCGGGCGTCCCGGGCAGTGTCGTGCGCACCATCCACACCGGTGCAAGGCCGCCAATGGTGTTGAAACGAACAACGTTGTTCGTCGCCCAGCCCGTGCCCCAGCCTTGGAAGCGCATCGTGAAGTAAGGCTGCCCGGTGCGCGGATTGATCGGCGCCAAGGCGGTAGTCGTGCTGCCGGTGGCGATGATGCCGACGGTCTCGCCGATCAGCTCATAGTTGGTGGCACTGGTGAACCGCACTGCCCAGCGCTCCGTGATCGCGTCAGCGTTGCCGACGACCAGCGGATAGTCCGTGTCGTTGTAGCTTGCCGAGGCGGTACTCCCGATCGGCACATTGCTCCACACATTCGTCCAAGCGGACTGATCGAACAGGTTCTCCACCCGCGCCTGCAGGTCCAGGGAGCCGTTCGCCTCGCCCAAGCGCAGCGCGGTGCTGATCAGCGCCTCACCGGCCGGGTAGTCGTGGGTCAGCCCACTGTTGATCTCGATCTCACCAGTGATCTGCGGCTGCACCACCAGCCGCCGGTCTTCCACGCGATCGCTGATGATGATGGGCAGTACGTAGGCAGAAAGGTTCAGCGGGTCGGAGAACGTCAGCGTGCCCACATCCAGATCGGAGGTGTACCAGACGCTCTCCACCGGCGTGCCCGCTGAGTCACGCACCTCGATAGCCGACAGTCGGCCGCGGCCGAGGTTCACCACCTGGCCGGCCGCCGGCGACGCCACCGGGTGCTTGGCCGTGTGATGGATCAGCACCGTCTGGCCGGGCTTGAATGCGGGCACCCGGCCATCGCTGGGCAAGCGGACGGACTCGAAGCCGACCACCACGGCCGACAGCGGGATGGAGCGGAAGACGACCGCACCGATGTAGACCGAGCCGGCCAGGACCAGCGTCGGCTTCCAGACCTGGTCGCCCACCACGGCCGCCGGGTCGAACCACGGCGCCCCTTCATTGCCGGCCACCGGCACCATGGAGCCGAACTGCACGGACGCTCGCCCGCTCTCCCAGTCCACCAGCCCGCGCACCTGGCTGCCGCTGATAACACCGTTGATGTCGGCCGAGGCGGTCAGCAGGATGCCATCCAAGGTCGTGGCGCGTAGGGTGAAGTTGCCTGCCCGTAGGGGCGAGCCCGGCGTGCGGAAGAACACGGCCGCGGTGCCCGGATCGGCGATGCGGGTGAGCAGCGACTGGACCTGCACGGTGTTGCCGCCCCCGGGCGCCCACTGCGTCAGATTGGCAGCACCGCCGGCGTAGTCGATGGTGCCGGCATAGGTGCCAGCACCATTGACTGGGTCGATGGAGTGGTACAGCGCACCACTGCGATCGACGTACGTGCGGCCACGGTAGGTGAAGCGCACGCTGCCGGGCACGATGCTGTCGCTGATCGTCGGGGTGAGCAGCAGCTCCACCGGCGGCAGGGCCAGGCTCTCGTTTGCGGTGGTCTGCGCCGCGCCCGCGACGCTCCAGCCCAGCGAGATCAGCGTGCCTGCCGAGAACTGCGCCGGCACGTCCTTGCGGTGATAGCCAGTCACCTTCCAGCGCTGGTTGCCGCCCATCTCATAGATCGGCACAGACACCTGGTGGACGGTGAACTTCCCGGCCTGCAGGGTGACCGCACCGGTGGCGTAGTTCACCGCGCCCAGCACCGTGCTGAACGGCTGGCCGCCGACGGAGACGCCTCGGATGTTGCCCTGGCCGTCATCCTTTGCCAGCACGCGCATGGCGACAGGCGTGCTCGGCATGCCGTCGGCGTCGGCGCTCACCGAGATCATCCAGTCCAGATTGACGCTACCGGCGCGCACCGGACCGGCCGGCAGCTGGAACGAGACCAGGCCAGCACCGTCGGGCGTCGGCGTCGGGGCGGCGGTCTGCGAGTCGCCCCATTCGTACTGGCAGGCCAGCTGCGAATCGGCATCCGGCAGCGTGGCCGGGCGAATGCTCACCTCGCCCGTGGCATAGGCGATAGCGCCCCGCGCCACGCCGCCGATCAGCAACTCACCCGCACCGTTGTCGCTCACCGCCACGTTCTGGCCAGCCACACGAAGAGTGAAGGCTGCGGTGCCAGGCACCACACCCCCGTTCTGCAGCATGAAGTGGAGCGCCGGCGGCTGGATGGCCACATCGCCCGCACGGGCCTCAGCCACGACTGCCGTGCCCCAGCTGGTGATCACGCTGCTGCCCAGATCCGGGAGCGCACCGGCAGTCATCACCACCGAGCCTGTGGCGTAGTTGACGGTGCCACTGCCCTGCCCCGGCCTGCCGATCAACTGACCCCGGCCGTTGTCGGTCAGGCGGATCCACTTGCCCAGGGCGCGGTAGTCGACGACCACGGTACCCGGCGCCGGCAGCGGCTCGATCTGGAACAGCCAGTTGTAGCCCTGGTTGTTCTGGGTCACGACGATTTCGTCGTTGAAGCCCTGCTGCACCACCGCGCCGGCCGGGGTCGCGGTGATCGTGACCGGGGTGCTGCCGGTACCGGTGGAATGGGCGACGCTCACGGCGCCCGACTGGTAGTCCACGGTGCCGGACCACGGCGACTGCCCGGCCGAGACCAGGCCACCCGTGCCGTCGTCGGTCAGTTCGACCGCGCCGGCAGCAACCTTGACCGAGCCGACGGCCATCGAGTTGCCCAGGTAGCGCGTGACCGCGACACCGGCGCTGAAGCTGCTGGTGAACTGCAGGGTCAGCGAGCCAGCCGGCCCAGCCGGAACGTAGCTGATCGCCCCGAGCCCGGCGAGCACATCGCTCACTGCCGTCTCGGCCGTGGAGGTGGGCACGATCGCGACATAGGGGCTGTCCACCTGGACGGACAGGTCACCCGGCGCCGCTGCCGCGGTGAGCCGCTTGACGCTGTGATAGCTGGTGGCGTCGACCACGTTCGTCTCATAGACACGGGTCGGCGGCTTGGTGGAGGTGAAGCGCACCACCTCCTGCCCATAGAAGCGGAGCAGCAGCGCGTTGACGATCTCGACCACGATCACGTCACGCTCGAAGGCGCCATCGGCATCGGTGAAGGTGCGGGTCGTGCGGGACAGGATGCTCTTCACCCGCACGTACTGCTCGGCCGGGTCATACCCGTTGGCATTGGTCAGCAGGCAGAGGTTGTCGTTGATGTCCGGGCTGGGCGCATCCTTGGTGCAGTAGAACTGCAACGCCATTTGGCCGATGAAGTGGTCGTTGAGCAGGATGTAGCGCGACTCGGTGCCACGGGTGATATAGCCCTCCACGCGACTGCGCGCATCGGCGCGCACGTCGCTGTAGCTGCCCGTGGAGAACATGCTCACGCTCACGCGCGGATCGGCCGGCGGATCGATCAGCACCCCGATCGCATCCTTGAGCACATCCGGCCCCGGCGTATCCAGGTGCACGAACATCTTGCGCAGGGTCGCGCGACCGGTGGTGCGCTCTTCATCGCCGATATCGGGGAACAGGTTGTTCATCTGCCCGTCCACGATCTCGGTCTGGACCATGCGGCCGCCGCCGTCCGGGTTATCGGTCAGTCGCTGCGACTGACGCATCTTGATGTCTGTTGCTGAGATCGTCATCGCTTACACCGTCATGAGTCGAAGGGTGATGGAGAAGTAGTCGCCGTCCAGGGCAGGCACGGCAAAACGAATGGGGTCAGCCTCGATGCCCGGACCATCAGTCCGCCGCCAGCGCACAGGTAGCTCGCGCTGGCCGCCGTTGTGGGCGGGCAGGATCAGGGGCAAAGAGGTCGTGCGCGGGAGCTCTTCCAGCGCCTGCAGGGCGCGCAGCACATCGAGACGGACAGGTGCCACGTAGGCAGAACCATCCCGCTGGGTCTGGAGGGTGATCGGGCGGCCTGCCTGCATCGCTGATTCCTGCACGATGAGGGCGCCGGTGAGGCTGGTTTTGACGGCCTGCCCCACGCGCCAGGCGGTGAACTCATCGGTCCACTGGAGATCTGCGGGAAGCGCGATGCCCGCCAACGAGAGGACGCTCATCCGCGGCGACTCCCCGCGCTCACCGAGACACTGCGGCTGCGGGCCACCCGGTCCAGCACCAGCGGCGCGACCAGGGAGGCGAGGCGCTCAGCGGTCGCGCGCTCCTGCGCGCTGGCACTGGCCGCCACCGACGCGCTGGGTGCCGTCCACTCGATCCGCAGGATCTCCGTGCCACTGCCATTGGCGTTGCCGACGCGCTTGGCGTCCTCGGCTTCCTGCTGCCGCTGGGCGGCCTCCGCCTCTTGGCGGCGCTGCTCAACTGCCTGCCGGGCGGCTTGGTCGCGCGCCTGAATCTGCTGCTTGATCTGCGTTTCCAGTTGCAACGTGCGCTCCAGCTCGGCGGTGCCGAGGTAGTCGAACTTCGACGCCAGCGCATCGCGTTGCACCCCCATTTCGTCATTGCTTTTGAGGGTCCGCTCCAGCTCGGCGTTGTATTCGGCCAGGTCACGGCGCTGCTTGCTGATGCCGTTCATCAGGGTGGCGAATTTCTCAAGGGAGTCCTGCCCGCCCAAGGTCTGGAAGAGTTCCCGGGCCTTTCCGGAGAGGTCGCCCAGCGAGAACGACAGACCCTGCGCCGCGCTGTCAGCGCCACCCAAGCCCGAGGCCGCGTTGCTGCCCGCCGCACCCACAGCCTCGGTCGCGCTGGCGGCGCCGCCGGCAGAGGCAGCCACGCCATCCAGTTCGCGGGCAGCGCCTGCCGCGCCATCTGCCACGGCACGGGTCGCCGAGGTGCCCTTTTCCTTCAGGTCGTCCATCGCATCGTTGACCCGGTAGATCGCGCCCAGGTGTTCCAGCTGGGACTCAACCATGAACTTCTGGGTCACGTCGCTATCTGCTGCGGCCTCCCGAGCGCTCTCTGCGTACGCCCGGAAAGCGCGCCGCACGTCCTCGATGCTCGCCTTGCCTTGTGCTGCGCCCCGTCGGATCTCTTCGAAGGCCGACTTTGCAGCGTCCCGCGCTGCGTTGAGAGATGCCTGCGACTGGATGCCGAGCTTGCCGAACTCGTTGTTCAGCGGATCCATGGCGTTGGTGATGTCACGAATCCGGGAGTGCAAGGCCGCCGCCGAGCGACCCGCTTGGTCAAAGCCCACCTTCCCACGTGTGCCGGCGGCCTCCAGAAGCGTGCCCAGCGTACGGGCCTCATCGATGGTCGACACCTTGCCGAGCGCGGCGCGGAAGGCTTCCTCGATCTGAGCACCGGTGGCGAGCGCGTTCTCCGAGATGGCCGCGAACGAGGCGATCGCATCACGCCCAGCCTTACCGAAGCTCAGCCCGACGCGCTCGGCGGAGACACCCAGATTCTGGAGAGATGCCGCCAGCGTCTGCTGCAGCACCGCGGCCGCGTCCACAGCAGCCGCCGGCAGCGCGTCAAACGCCGTCTGCGATGCCTGCTGGAAGCGCAGCAGCTCTTCACCGGAAAGCTGCTGTAGGACGTCCAGCAGGCCGTCCCGAACGTTACGCCCGGCAGCAGCGCCTTGCGCGGCCGTGTGCGCCAGCGCCACAGCCACGTCTTCCAGCGAGCGCGTGTCTGCGAAGTTGAGCGCCTGGAACAACTTCGAAATCGAGGTGGATGCCAGCTTGGCGTCTCGGTCGATGCCCACCAGCTGCTCCAGCACCAGCTGGGCCCCGGCACCGATGCCATTTTTCATCGCGTCGCCGGCGACGCGGGCTCCCTCGGCGATCGCGCGATAGCCTTCATTGGCTTCGCGCAGGCGCAGCTTCACCTGCTCCAGCTGCTTGAGCTGGTCATCGGTGGCGATGCCCATGGCCTGCATGCGCAGCAAGAAGGCGAGCTGCGCCTGCAGGTATTGCTTCAGCCCCTCCACCCGGGCCTGATAGGACTGGCGCTCCGCCTCCGCCATCGCCGCCACTTGTGCGGAAGTCTGGACGGCGGTATCCCGGAACTCGATCAGGCCGTTGGCGACGGCCTTGCGAGCAACAGCCTCCTGATACAGCGTCTCCTGAAGCCGGCGGCTGATCTCACCAGCCTCCTTCATCGCCTGGCTGTTCTTACCCAGCTCATCGCCAATCGCACGCCCGATCGATTCCAGCCCTTTGGCCAACAGCTCCAAGCCGAGCAGCGTCACCGTGATCGGCACTACCGTGGGCATCCTCTTGAGGATGTTGCCCAGCGTTACAGCACGCTTCCCAGTCGCATCCATCGCGGCGACGTTGGCCCACTGCGCCCGCGTCGAAGCTGCCAGCGCAATGCGCCAGGTGTTCACCTGAGCGATTGCCTTGATGATGGCAAAGGTCGCAAAGGCCTTACCCAACGTAACCAGCGCGCCGCTGTGCTCCACCACCCAAGTGGTCGCACCCTTGACCGCTTGCGCCATCGTGATGATGCCGTCGGCCGTCTGCTTGGCCCAGCGCGTGAGAGTGCCGTCCTTGGCAAGGCGATCCACGACGGTGAGCATGTCGGTGAGCTGAGCCTTGAAGTAGGTCAGCACACCCTGATCGGCGACTTCCTGTTTCCAGTCCTTGAACCGCTCGGTCGCTTCCTTCCACAGGCCGGCGATCGTGCCCACCTTGGCGGCTGCGGCCGCACCGCCGTAAGACTCGTTCAGCACGTCAAGAATGATGGCCTGCGCCTCAGCCACCCTGCCGGTCGCTTCCAGCTGCTTGATCAGCTGCTTCTGGCTGTCCTCCAGGGTGAAGCCCTGTTTACTGAGGGACTCCATTGCTTTCGACGGGGTCTGGAGCGCCTTGCCAACGACCTCGGCCGACGCCTCCAGGCTCATGCCCAATCGCTGCGCCTGATCGATCGTGGCCTGCATCGCTGCTGGGAACTGCTCGCCCACGATGTTCGTGTAGGACAGCAGGCGCACCTGAGCTGCGGAGATCTGCCCGTCGTCGAAGAGACCCCCCTGCAGCTGCCGCCGCATCCGCGCCAGCTGCTCGGCCGTGAACTCGCCCTGCCGACCAGTCGCAGCGAGCGCGGCCTCCAGCTGGCCCAGTTCCTGTTCTGCGTCGCTGCCTTCCTTGATGATGTCCTTGATGCCGTCGACGACCTTGCCGAACCCGATGAAGCCGAGGGCGGTCGCAGCGATGCCCTTCAGCTTGCTCATGATCGAGCTGGTGGCAGTGGCCGCCACTCCCAGCTCAGCAGTCTCCTGCGCGGCTTGGCTGGCGCGGTCGCGATAGGCCTTCAGCGACTCAGCGGCTGCCGTGCTGGCCTTCGCCTGGTCGCGGAACCGGTTATCGCTTTCCTCAATCTGCTGGTTCCGCCGGCGGCTTTCGGCGGCGGCCTGGGCAGCCTCCTTTGCCTGTTCGGTGAACGCCTTCGCGGTGCGCTCAGCATCGTCCCGCAGGCGCTGCTGGCTTTCGGCCAACTGCGCCGTATTGACGCCCAAGCCGCCCAGCGCGGTGTCCGCCTTTACCACCGCCTCCCACTGACTATTCAGCGAGGCCTTCAGCTTGTCCCCTTCTGCGCGTAGATTCCGCTGAGCGTTCAGCAGCTCCTTCGATGGGGAAGCTGTCTCAGCGATCTGCAACGAAAGCTGGTAGGCGGCCTTCTGGTTGGCGTCAAAGCGTGTTTCCAGATCGGCCAACGTGACCAGCAATCCGTCAAACGCCTCGGCCTTCTCGGCGGTGGCGTTGAGCTCGGCCAGCTTGTCCACCAGCTTCCCGGTGTCGGCCACGGCAGCATCCGAGGCCACGCCCATCTCGGCAAGCGCCTGGCGCAATTCATCTACGCCCTCAGTGCCGCTGGTCTCCAGCACCAGCCGCAGCGCTTCCTCGAATGCCGCATTGTTCGCCATCAACGTTTCCCCTGCCTTGCAAGTTTGAGCTGCCGAATGAGCTCGCTGCCGCGGTAAGCGTTCATTTCACGAGCCAGGCGTGTAACGACCACGTCGCCTTGGCCCATCACCATCTGGAATGCACTCGGACCTGTGAGCGTCCGCAGCTTGCGGCGCCCATCGCGCCCCGACGACGCCGTGGCGTCACGCGAGAACTGGCGCGCCACCAAGCGCCTTTGACCACCAACCGTCGCGATGAAGGCCGAGTTGTAGACCTTCCGCTCACCCTTCTGGATCAGGGCGGTCGCACCGGCTGTCTTTCGACCGCCCCAGCGTCCACCAAACCCGACCAGCGGAAGCGGCCTGGCCGAGGCATTCAGCGATATGTACTCACCGTTCTCATCCGCACCCGTGCGCACAGTGAAGCGCCCGGTCAGATCGCTAACCCGTACGTTGTAGATCTCACGAATGGCTCTCTTCGCCGCCGGCTCGAACCGCCGACGCACCGTGATGGCCGAACGAGCGTCGGCCTTTGCAATCGCCGCCGCACTCACACCATTCACCTTGGCAGCAATGCGTGCCAAGGCAGCGGCATTCATGCGTCGGTCGAGGCTGGCGAACCTGCCCATAGCTCAGAGCCCCCACGCAAAGGTGGTCGGCACCATCTCAGGCGCCGACCACTGAGGACTGGGAGCAGCCCTCTGCCGCATCAACTGGCCTTCTGCTCGTACACCTTGAAGGTGTACAGCGCGGTCTCTTCCGATCGGAAGATGACCGAGCCGGTCAGGGTCACCTGGATCGGCTCGTCGCTGAACCAGTCCACATCGCCGTCAACGGTCAGATCGACCTGCGGGATGCGAAGCAGGCCGTCCTCCCCACTGATCCGGTCCTGCAGGTTTCCCAAGATCATGAAGGACTTGTTGGGCACCGCACCACCATTGATGGCCGTTTCCAGATAGCCGTCAAAGCTGTACGAGACGGTAAGCGCATCACCGTGGACAATGCTGCCGCCGGCCAGGGGGATGAACAGCCCCTGCCGATTGTCGATGTCGTAGTCGGTGCCAGCCACAAGAGTCGTGGAGCCCTTCTTGACGACCGGCACCGGCGACGCCAGTACGAAACGGTGGCCGAGATCAACGGGCACGTCCTTGCTGTAGACCGCGAGCGGCCGATCCTCAACCTCGCCGGCCTGAACCGACGACGACACAGCGCTGCCGTAGAGCATGCGCGCCAGGATCGCCGGCGGCACTTCCAATGCCGTCACACTGATTCCGGTGGTGCCGGGGTTGGCATCGGTGTGGATGATCTGGCCGTAGCGATCATCGCGCCGCTTGCTCTTCACCTCGGTCGTGTCGCCAGCTTCATAGCTGAACGTCAGCGAGCTTTGTTCGAGCGGCTTGTTGCCGAATTTGTCATCCGAGTCCGGAATGACGGGGACGAGGTTGGCACCGGCGCCGTACTCGAAGAAGCGCAGATCGCCGGCAAACTTACGAACCTTGGGCTGTTGGGCCATTAGGGTTTCTCCTGGGAAATGGACACGGGCTGGAAACTCTCGGTCAGACCGGCCCGCGCGGTGATCTGAGCGACAACACTTGAATGACCGTCGTCATCGGCGACGGCAGCCAGTTGCGAGTCGATGACTTCGAACTTCGTGAGTCCGAACGGCAGATCTCGCACATCGAACTTGAGAGCGGAGATCAGGTCGTGCCGAGCGCGATGAACCAATCGATTAGGGCGATCCTCGCCCTGGAATCGCGGCACGCTGAACTCGATAGTCACAGCAACGTCTGAGCTGGTCTGAGCGCGGCCGCCGCCCGTCCCGGTGATGCGGTCCACCACGATGGCGGTTGCAGGAACAGTGAGACTGGCTGGGCTGTCCTCATCGTCAAGCAAAAGAAGGCCAGCACCGATATCAGTGAAGAATCCCGATTCCCTCTTGATCAACCTCACCCGCTCCGCCAGAAACTCCACCAACTGCCAAGTGACTGGCTCTTTCAGGTCGCTATCAGACACGTGCCACCAGCCAGCGGCTCAGCGAGCCGTCATCAGAAATCAGCTTTGAGTTGATGTAGCGCTCACCGTCAACCAGAACTTGCCCCTTCTGCACAGGATTGAACCCCTCAGAGCGAACGTAGGCGATCTCCACGCGGCCAGCCTGGAACTGCTGCAGGCCGCCGATAGTTTCGATGTTGCGATCGACATACACCTGGCACGGCATCGGTCCATCGGCACCCGGGGACGTGTACTCACCCATGTCGGCCATGCCGGCCGCGGCAAAGCTGGCATGAAGCCCTGCATCCATCTCGGCGAGGAATGCGCGCTGCCCCATCACCGGCGATCCCCACGACGATTGGTGACGCACAGCGCCAACACAAGACACAGCACGACGACAGCGAAGGCCAGGAGCGCGCTCACGGCTTCACCTCGGTGCCCTCAATCGCGCGAACCTGCTCAGCGCGTCCGTTCTGCCGCTCGATGACCGCCCTGCGCTGCGCGGCAACGTCGAAGCACTGCGCAATCGGACCTTCGGGAACGGCCTCAGTGCGCGTAAGCGCGGCCGGGATTGACACGTATACGCGCCGCTCCACCACCACAGGCTCAGGGGTCACCGCGCACTGCGCCGGGCCTGCATCAGGCTTGGTCCGCCCACAGGCAGCAAGCACGGCGGCGAGCGCCGCGACGTTCAGTAGCCGGAGAATGCTGGGCATGATCCTTCCACCTCGGTCAGGGCCAGCGCACAGCGCGTCTCACGCGCTTGGCCGGCATAGCGATTCATGAACTGCTTCAACGTCTGATTGGCATCCGCCTCGCGGGCCTCTGCCGCAGCTACAGCGCTGTCGCTCTGGCGTTTGAGCGTTGCTGCCTGGTTCTGCGCCAACGCCAGCTCAGCCTGGAGGACACCAACAGTGCGGCCGTAGCCAGCGTTGGCTTTAACCAGCTCCGCAACCCGCGTGGTGGCGCCCTCCTTCTGCGAGGCGCAGGCAGTCGCCGCGCCTTCATAGGTGGCAGCGGCAGCACGAGCATTGGCCCGCACGACCACAAGGCAGACAGACAGTGCGATCACCACCAAGGCGAGAACCCCGATCACCCACAAGAGCGGCTTCACCGTGACCACCGAGGGCAGCTTCATCGCGCACGCTCCGTCAGACCGGCTTCGTCCTCGCGACGCCCACAGAGACCCGCCTCCAGATTGGTACCACGCCACAGTCGGCACATCTGGCGAATCTGGCCCGCGATGCAATGCACGTCCGCGCCAGGCAGGCACACGTCGCGGATCGCACGCATCTCCGTGCGCGCCGGACCGGTCATCGAGGCACCGCGGTTATAGACCACGGAGACCAGTGCACCGCGGGCGTCGGCGGGCAACGCATCGAACCCGTCGGCACCGAACGCTCGCCGCGCACTGGCGTGATAGCGCGGGAGCGAGGCCACGCCGAACACGTCACTCGCCAGCCCGAACGAAACGCGCACGTCGCGGAGATCCCGCACGACGGGTTGCGCGGCAGGGCCGGTGATCCCAGCGGTCGCCTGGAGGCGGGACGTCGCGGCCAGCGCTGACCAATCCAAGCCGATCTGCTGGCGGGTCTGATGACCGCCGTCGTAGCCGATGCCCCACGTCACGCCTGATGCGCCACCCGGCCAGATGGGCGCCTCATAGCGCCGCGTGTACAGCGCTTGGCTGCCAACCTCCCAGCGGACAATCAGCGCAACAGCAGCCGGCGAGATGAGCGACACCTGGGGGGCGCTGGCCGCCGGTGGCACGACCTGCTGCACGGCCTCCTGCAGCGCAACGACCACTGGCATCACTGCGCCTGCGGTGGACTCTTGTGCCGATTGAACCACCGGGGCGACAACGTCGCCCACCTCTGAACGCGCCTCAGCGAGGGCAGCTGCCGGCGCATCAGCAGGGACAGGCACGGACGCTGCCACCGGGTCCTGGCCGCAAGCGGTGAGCGCGACGACCAGCAGGCCGGCGAGAACGCGCCGGGCGATCATCGGGCGATCCAGAAGAAGGCGACGAACAGGCCAACCAGCCCCATCCATTCGGCGCGATCAAGCAGCAACATGCGCCAGGCCGATCGGTCACCAGCCCGGGCAGCGTCATGCAACTGCCGCTCTTCATCTTCAGGCAGGTCGAACAGATAGGTGCGCTTGAACAGCCAGGCAGCTGCACAGGCGGTCGCCAGGTACGCGGCGGAGATCGGCAGCTGCAGCAGCTGCGCCAACAAGTCGCCGCCGATGGTGCGGTCGAGCGCGCCCAGCAGAACCCAGCCGAGCAGCGCTAAGAAAATCAGGACCGGCAGCCAGAGGATGAACTCCTGCCAGCGGCTGAAGAAGGAGAGGATGCGTTTCATGGTGTTTTCTGCGCCTGTTCCACGGTATTAAGACGACGCTCCAGCTCGGCGATCCGCCAGATCACCCCGTTGTCCAGCTTCGCGTTGACCACCTGCACGTCGCTGGTTACCTGCTGAAGACCCTTGCCCTGCTCCGCCTGGATGGTGCGGATGTCGTTGAGCATCCAGCTCACTGCCCCGCCCGCCACCGACAGCACGAAAGGCAGCGCGAAGATGGCGACCTTGAGTGCCACAGACGCAAACTTGCCGTTCATGGCCCGGTCGAGCTGGGCATTTGCATCAGTGGTGCTCATCGATCCCCCTGTATTCGTAGAAGCTCCACCACCGCACACGCCACCCGGGCATCTGTGTGCGGTGGTGGGCTAACCCTTATGCGCCGCCGGTACCGGTCGCTGCGGTGCCCGGCGTCAGGCGAACCAGCACCTCAGCATCACCGTTCGCCGCCGGCTCCACGGCGTATCCGAAGCCGTTGAAGTCCGCCGCGCCGCCATCTGCGACGATCACCCGCTCGTCAGCGCTGGACCAGTTGACCGCCGCGCCGTTCGCAACGACTGCGGTTGCCAGCTTCGGAAGGCGGAAGACGCCCTCCACGTGGACCGCGATGCGGTCGCCGATTCCGCCGTCGGTGACGGCGACACCGAACAGCTTGCCTTTCGCGACGACACCGCCGCTCTTGACCGCCTTGTCCAGCACCACGTCCAGCACGCGGCCGTCCTGATGTGCGTTCTTCATGACTGTTTCCTCAAATCGAAAGGGATATCGCTTGGGCGCGAACCGGCAACCCGGCCGCGCTCAAATGTGGCGGAGGCTCAGGTCGGATTGCCCGGGTTCTTGTAGATGCCGCGGTAGTCGGCGATCGCCGGCGCAGCGTCCAGGCGGACCTTCCAGGCCACGCCATCAACCGTGAAGCCTTGCTCCTGCTCCAGGTACGGGGCTTGATTTCCGTCCAAATAGCCGACGACGATGCCGTCAACGAACGCGGGGTTTGCCAGGCCGTACCACGCCTTGGGATCCTTCTGGTCCAGGCGGCCGTGGTCCCACACCTCGAAGGTGTTGCGCACGGTGTTCGGCTCCTTCTCACCGACACCGGCACCAACGGCGTACTCGGAGTCACGCACGGCGCGGGCACGCAGATTCAGCGCCACCGGCGTCAGCAGGCCCTTCATCGGAACCTGGATCAGATTGTCGTCTTTATCCTTCTGCAGACGCATTGCGGCCTGCATGGCACCGACACTTTCCGTGCTGATCAGCGCGGCAGGCAGCACGTTGCCGTGATCCGCGCTGAAAAGCAGCTTGCCGTCGGCCAAGCGGGGGTTGCTGTTGATCAGGTCGAAGACGGCCTTCGCCAGCGTCCGGCGGGCAGCTTGGCCCATCTTGCGCGGCACATCGCTGAAGATGCCCAGGTCGTCGTTGATGATGGCCTGGCGGGTGATGGTGAACAGCTTGCCGTAGGTGACGATCTTCATCGCCTGCGACTGTTCGCTGAAGGTGCCCTGCTTGTACGCGCTGCCCTCCGGCACGATGTCCAGATCCGAGAACGCACCCAGACCCACCAGATTGGTCGGCTTGAAGTCCGGCACGTTCACCGCGCGGGTGAACTGGTCGAAGTTCTCCTCCGCCTCCTGGTAGCCCTGCGCCACAGCGCGGCGCGAGGCGTCGCCCAGCAGTGCCGGGAAGTCCGAGGTGCTGTGCGTGAAAGCCATGCCCACGATCTGCATGCGGTCCATGCCGTTCACGTTCGTTCCGGTGGCCTGGACGCATGCACGCGCGATTTCGCCCATGGTCATGCCACGGAACGGATTGCCATCGGTGGCCTGCACCAGGCCGGCGCGGGCCTCGATGGCGTTCGCCATGGCGGCACGGGTCAGGTCGCGCTGATCACCGCCCGGAACGATTCCAGCATTGCCGTTGAGGGGCCGGCCGTTGGAGCCCAGCAGCGCCAGGATGTGACGGCCGGCGTTGTCGGCGGTCACACTGATGTCTGCCGCGGCGATGATTCCATTGACGTACTCAGCCACGGCCGGGATGCCCATGTGTGTCTGCGCAATCGCCTGAATCTCGGTGTTACGCGTCCGCAGCGCGAGCATCGCCGCCGCTACCGGATCTGCCGCGGGAGCAGCGGCAGTGACGGGCGCCGGCGCCGGAGCTGCGGGAGCTGGGGGAGCTACGGCCGGAGTTGCGGTATTGCCCGCCGCTGCGGCGGTCGCGAGACCGGCACTGGCGAGGATGGTGGCGTACTGCTGTTTCATGGTGGGATCCTCGATATGGCCGATCACGGCCGACTGGCTTACCTCAGGGAGTGAGGCGAAGGTTTGCGGGGAGAGGCTGGCAACGATGTGGCGACGCAGCTGGGCGGTCACCGGCGCACCAGCCCCCTCGATTGCTTGGAGATAGCCGGTAACGGCGACTGCCGAGGCGGCCTGCCAGCGGGCGCTGGCACCAGGATCGGCATCTACCACCACGTCGGCCAGGCCGGCCTCGATCGCCTGCGGACCCGAGTACCAGTGATCGGCGTCATCGGTGAGCAGCCGTTCCATGTCCTCACGGCGGCCCGAACGAGAGGCATATGCCTCAAGCATCGCTGCCGCATGGGCGTCCAACGCCTCAGCGTTCTGACGGAAGGTCGTGGCAGTGCCAGCCGCGACGGTGCGCGGCCCATGCACCATGACCAGCGAGCTGGCGAAGACACGGCGCTCATCGCCCGCCTGAAGGATCAGCGACGCGATGGAGGCGGCCTGCCCCTCAACAGTCACCACGGTGCGGGCCGGATGGGACTTCAGGGCGTTGTAGATCGCCATACCGTCGGTGACGACGCCACCCACGCTGTTCAGGCGGACGTGAATGGTCGAGGCGGTGATCTGCCCGATGCGCTCCACCAGATCCAGCGCGGACACCGATTCCTCGAAGAGGTACCCGCCGATGGCGCCATAGATCATGACTTCGGCAGTGTCAGCCTCGGCGTGCACCTGGAAGAGGCACGGCCCCAGTTGGCAGTCCGGGCCAGCGTCGGCGGTGATGGAAAGGTTGATGGTGCTTGCCAACAGGCTCACTCCACGCATGGTCATTCGCTCCTGGAAAGATCGCGCGTCAGCGAGCCGAGCACCTGTGCCCGGGCCTCTGCGCTGGTATTGGGCGCCGTCGGCGCGATTTCGGCGGCCTGCTGCTGCCAGTCTTCTCGCTGGCGCAGCACGTCGATCGGGTTGTTTCCGTACTGCAGGATGTTCTGCTGCGGGCTGACCCAGCCCCGGTCCTCGGCCTCACCCTTGGCATAGGCTTCTTTCAGCGGATCGATCCACGGCATGACAGGCCGCACGTAGGTGGACGCGGCCAAGTGGCGCAGCGTCCAGCCACGCGGCAACTTGACCTTGCCTGCCAGTACGCACGCTTCAATGAAGCGCTGCCGCTGTGGGCGAATGCTCATCGCGATGAAACGCTCGGCGAGCATCAGGTAGCTGCCCCACTTCTCCACCAGCTCCTGTCGCTGAGCCGAGTACGTGCCGTTGTAGTCCAGCGAGAGGCTGGAATAGCTCACACCGATACCGCCGGCGGCGGCGCGCAACTGCTCTTTGCGCCAGGTCGCGGCATTCGGGTTGGGCCGATCGGAACTGAGGCTCTCAATCGACTCGCCCGGCAGCAGATCGTCAAAGATCGCGCCAGGTGCCATGCGGAGTTCGCGAACCGGAGCACCGTCCTGCATCAGCACACGACCACCAAGCCCGTCAGCGCCGCCGAACATGCTGCCCTCGCCCTTCTTGATCTGGAAGGTCATCGAGGCAGCAACCTTGGCCGCAATCCGCTCCGACTCTTCGTAGTCCTTCACATCCTCGAAGCGGGACATGGAACTGGCGAACACGCTGAGTCCGCGTACCTGGTGCAGCCGGCTCAGGTTGGCGATGCAATGCATGAAGTCAGCAGAGACCCGCTTCGTCTCAAGCCGGTTACCGGAGGGATCACCCGGGTGCTGCTTGTAGACATGGAATGCGACAGGGCGGCCCCAGGCGTTTCTCTCGACGCCCTGCAGGATGTTTCGGGAGGGGTCGCTGAACTCAAGAGGCACCAGATCCGCCTCCAGCATCTCGATGCTGTAGGGGACGCCACTGCCATGTGCCAATCCCGGCACGAAGCCGATCAGGTCCTGATAGAACACATCGCCATCGCGAAACCAGCTCCGTGCCAGCAGCTGCTGACATGCGCCGTAGTCGTGCGTCTGAGTGACCTCCGGACGGTCCCACCATTCGTCCCACAGATCATCGAGCTGCAGTGCCAGGTCGCGGTTGATCGCTTGGCCCGGCAAGCGCGGGGAAGCCAGAACATCAATGCCAGAGCCGACCGTGTTCTGTACCAGAACGTTCAGGGCGTTGTCCGCCAGATCCAGATCACGCTCGAGGTGCCGCGCTTGATCCCTCAGCTGGCGGGCGTCCATGCCAGCGATAGCGCCGCCGCTGCCCCAGTCACGGGCGAGCTTCCGGCTGCGCGACGGGCGGGTCACCTCGTGGGCACGGGCTTCAACGGGGACCGCCGCCGGGGCGCGTACTGCGCGATCTGCGTGATCTGCGCGATCTGCAGCGGTGGTGGTCAGCAAGCGTTGACGGGCGATCGATGCGGATGCCATCAGGTGGAACCGCCGAAGTCCGCAGTAGCCCAACCCGCCCGACGGCGACGGCCCCCGTTTGCCTCACGGTCAACAACCGCTTGCCACTCAGCGCGGCCTTTTCGAATTTCAGCCAGGTCAGCGTGCGTCAGCTGCCGCTCGCCGAAGCGAACGCTCTGCCCCTTCAGCACGGCGATCTCCGCCTGTGCGTAGTGTCCGAGCATTTGCTGTGCAGTTGTCATGCACATATTTTGAAGAGGTGCGCGCGCCAAGTAACGCCAAAACCGGGCTAGCAAGCCGCAGAAAGCGCTTAACGTTCAATGACTTGCCATCTCACGCGCGCCAGCTTTTGCTTAAGCTGTCAAACTCCCTACGCAGACCTCAGCAATAAATCTGCGCATCCCGAAAAAGGAATTCCAAATGACCAATGACGTAAAAACGCTTGAATCAGCTGTGCTGGGAAAGACGCCTATCGTTTGCCAGTATCAGTATGCATACAAGGACCATCCGGGTATCTTCCACGGCCTTGTCAATGACACGATCACCGATGAAGGCAACAACTATTTCGCGGTCACCTACGCGCTCGTAGAAGATGCGGAGGGCAAGCTCATGAAGCTCGACCCCGCGATGGTCAGACTGGACCGATCCAAGCCGGACTGATGCTGGAAAGCTGGCGGCGCCTTGTCAGGCGCCGCCCCTTGCCCTGGGAATTCCACCAGGGAAGAGTCTGTTCAACTGCCGTCGGGACAGGTCGAACTTTAGACATACAGCGCTGGCTGTAGTCCCGCGCTCCAAGAGCATTCGAATTTCTTCGACCGGATACGCTCGCGACATAGCAGGGAAATAGAGTCTCTCCCCTGCGAAACATCGCATGACTGACTCAACGAAAGGTTGTGCCATAGCCTCGCTGATGCCGATGTCTTCGCGCATTTTGATCAGAATGCGGTCCCGCAATTGATCTTCAGCCTCCTTACGACGGGCCATTAGAATCCCCATCCATCGCGTGCTGCGATGCCTGCAGATCGAGGCGATACCACTGGCGCATGCATTGGCTTGGCCGGTACAACGGGCGCAGGCGCAACCGCCGATGTTTCACGGAAATCCGAAGGCTGGTCAAACAGCCCATGTGACACAGGGTGATACTGCTCCTCAAGCGCAGCCCATTGCGAGTCGCGAATGACGTCCGCTTTTACCGCGGGGGCGAGCGAAGCCCAGATGGCATAGACGACGGTGTCCAGCTCTTCGTTCCTTGCTCCCTTCGGCTTGATCCATGCACCCGCGTCCTGATCGAAGTACTCCACCGTCAAGCCCTTGAAGTAGCGGGCCGGCAACGCACCCGGATCGGGGTTAAGCGGATCGTGCACTTCATCGCCACGTCCACCAGGGAAGCGCAGCATACGCACTGAGAGGTTTTCGTCTGCACCCTCCCGCTCAGCCTCATCCTTTGCACCCAGCGCGGCCGTCAGCCAGCCGTAGACCATGTGCTTGAGCACGGACGTGCCGACACCCCACACACCAATGCTGCGGGCCACTGTCTTTTCACGGTGGTTGACCTCGGTTTTGGCCGGGCGGTAGACGGCACGGTCCGATTTCTTCTCCGCACGACCACGCACCAAGTAGACAGCCTGCTTGATGAAGCCAAGCGGAGTCTCGATCATTCGGTTGGAGCCAGAGTTGCCCACCGCCTTCTTGACGAACTGCGCCACGGTCTCGGTCCAGTTGCCGCCGTCCAGCGCTGCCGCAGAAATGCCCATCTCAATTCCTTTCGCTGTGCGCCACGTTCCCTTCAGGTACCCATCCAGCGCGTCATACGTTTCCAGGATCGTTGGATCCAGGTCGATTACCGCGTAGTCCACAATCCAGCGTCGCTGCCCGCGACCGGTAGCGATCACCTGGACCTCAGCGCGGTCGTGCTGGAAATCGACGCCTGCCGTGAGCACCAATCCACCAGGCGGAACGATGCCCCTGTGCACACCCGGCTCGGCCAGCTTCGCGACCTCCTCAGAATCCTGCTGCTGCCGCTCGCCTTCGAAGGGGAGACCCAGCTTGAGGTTGTAGAAGCCAGCCATCTTGTTCGGATCGCGATCGGCCTCTGCCTTCGCGTCAGCCAGATCCTTCCATGACGGCCCCAGACCCAAGGGCGCATAAGCGGCCCATGCGTGGAAGCTGCGGTGATAGGGGTCGGCCGCCGGATTGGTCGGCTTCCAGTACGCGGTCCCGCCGAAACCCCGCTCAGCCAGCATCGTGTCCTTGTGGTGCTCGTGGATCACGCAGCCGCTCACCTCGCAGGCAAACGTCCCATCCGGCTGCAGACGCTCCACGTCGAGCGTCTGCTCACCGCCACATTCGGGACACTGAACCACGTAGACGCACATGTCCCCTGCCTGGTAGCCGGCCTCAATGGCGCTGGCGCCTGCGATCGTTGGGGTGCAGGCGCGATAGACCTTGCCCCGGTCGCCGTAGGAGCTGGCGCGCGCCTCCAGCTGCTGGTCGGCCGGCCCCTGACCGCCCAGGTCCTTCGGGTATTCGTCCACCTCATCCATGAAGATGTAGCGAGCGGTGCGCTGGCGCAGCTGGTTGCTGGAGTTGGCCCAGATTGCCCACAGCGTGCCACCGGGGAAGTGCTTCTCCAGCGTGTTGTCTGTAGCGAACTTGGCGCGCAGCTCGGGCATTTCTAGCACCGCCGGATCGAACTTCGACAGCACCCAGCTGCGGGCGAGGTCCTTTACCGGCTGCGCCACAATCATCGAATCTGAGCCGCGATCAACCACGTACCCGGTCCAGTTGATGCCGATCTCGGTGGCACCGATCTGGGCTGACTTCATGAAGTCGACGATTCGGATCGGCGAATGGTCGCTTAGGCAATCCATGATCTCGCGGAGGATCGGGTTTCTAGCCGTACGCCACTCACCGGGCTCGGCACCCGCGCCCTTGGCGATGATTCGATTTGCATCGGCCCACTCGCTGACCGTCTGCCGTGGCGGCAACGTCCAGGCTTTCTCCCAAGCGGAACAAACGACCCTCTGCGGATCTGCGAGCACCACATCATGCGCAATCAGGTCGAGGCTCATTCGGCGGCCTGCTGCAGCGGAGCAGGCTCAGCAGGGGCACCGGTAAACAGTGCCTGGGCGTCCTTCTGCATCTTCTCGGCGATCTTGCGAATCTCATCCTCCAGCATCGCCTCTACCTTGCGCGGCTCGCTTTCTGCGGCCAGCTGCGATCGCAGCCTGCTCGGCAGGTTCATCATGCTGTTAAGCGCCTGGCGCACCAGGGTGAACACAGCGCGCTCCACGCCCTTCGTCCGCGTCAGCTCGTTGAGTTGCTCCCCCAGCTCCAGCTCTGCCATACGCGCCCGCGCCAGCCGTTCGCGGCGATGCGCCTCCTGCACACTCGGCCCGCCGGAGGGGGAGAGAACGCCAGCAGTGGCGGCAGCCGGGCTTTCCGCGCCAGGCGTGCGATCGCCGCCGCGCAGCGGGTGCGTCACGTCATTCAGCAGGTTGTCGCTGGCCTGGACGCGGATCGCCTTGCCGTCGCAGACCAACTTGCCCTCGCGACGCATGCGGCGGATGTACGAATCGCTGACCCCGCGGTGCTCTGCGTACTGGGCAACGGTCATCAGGTCCATTTCGGAACTCATGCGGAACCCCCTAGTTCCATCGGAACCAAACTCAGAACCAGAAACACGTTCGAGCATCGCGCGCTTGGTGGCCCGCAATTCCCACGGGCCAGGAGGACCCGCGCCGAGGGGGCCTGCCGATGGGACGGGCGGCCGGCCGCCGCGCCCGTCGTTGGATTCGCGTGGAACATCCCGCCCGTCCTTACCGTCCCGACCATCGAGGCAAGGTCTGGACAGCGCAAACCCTTGGGGCTGTTGAGTTGTCCTAAATGTCCAGACTGTCCATGCCTGTTGAGAGGTTTTGAGATTGGTTTGATGGGGTGGTCTTCCATGTACACGCGCGCGAAAAGGTCTGGACGGTCGGGACGGCCTTGCGTTGCAAGGGTCAAGGTCTGGTCAATGGTTAGGACAGGTCCGGACGATCCTGCCGAGGTCTGGTCAGAAGTCAGGGCCATCACCCACCTCCGCATGCTTGCCCTGGCTGCCGCTCGCCTTGCCTTGGCTGGCGCTCGCCATCCAGTCATCGACAGATTCACCAACCCGAAACCAGCGGGGCTCGCGACCACCCTCGGGCCAGCGCCGCCTCGCGCTCTCCCACCCCAGCGTTTTCATGATTGCTGCCACACGCATCTGTTCCGGCCTCCCGTGCTTGCCGGCATCCAGCCCTATAGCGAAGGTCAACAGGTCATCGGTGGTCGCCCAGCCGAGCCTCGTAGCCATTTGCAGGCGTGTCGGATACTTGGACGTGTCGGCTCGCATCTCCACCCACGCCTCCACCCTGCCCTCCCAGCTGTCGCCGACGTACCGCGCGGCCTGCTCTTCCTTGGCGTCCTCGGGCAGTACCCAGAAGTCGAAGCCACCCTCGAACAGCTGGACGGCCTCAGCCCACAACTGATCGCGCTGTTCGGTGATCAGATCGATGCGCACCTGCCCTTCCGTCCTGACCGGCAGGAAGCGCCGGCCACCCGTCGGATCGCGCAGATACTGATGCTCATTGGTCGTGCCGGTGAGTACGCACTCACGCCTGTACGAGCGAGGAACGCGGTCGTACGGCGCTCTGAACTTGTCGACGCGCCTGGTGATGGCGGTCTTTACGCTGGTCACGTCCGCCTTGGAGAAGGAGTCCATCTCGCCGATCTCTACGCCCCAGGCACCTTGGATCACCTGGTAGAAGTCCTTGCCGCTAGGTGACTCGCTGGTCTCGACGAACCACTGGCTCCCGAAGATTGCGCGCAGGCCGCTGGACTTCTGCTTGCCCTGCTCGCCTTCGAGCACCAGCATGAAGTCAACCTGCGCGCCGACAAACGGCTGCTTCGGATCTACCCAGAGCAAGCGCGCCACGGCACTCGCCATGAAGCACTGCGCTGCGCGCCGGCTATATGCATTGTCCGGCGCGCCGAACATGACCGTGAGCATCCGCTCAACGCGAGGCACGCCATCCCACTCCAGCGCAGTGAGGTACTCGCGGATGGGGTGGCGCCTGTAGCGTCGTGCCACCGCGATCACCGCCTTCAGCACGAGGTCATCGCTGCACTTCATCCGGTATCGGTCAGGGTGCTGCAGCCACGCGGAAAGTTCATATGCGTCCGTGTCAATGAACTCTTCCCGGCTACCACCACTCCACGGCGGATCCCGCTCCAGCTTCACCTGGTTGCTGGAGTCGTTGAGCCAGAACAGTTTTGCCAGCCGCTCATCGTTCTCCATGATCAGGATCAGGTTGTGGAGCGTCCCCTCGACGTTGTGGTCGCGGTTGAACGTCAGGTTGATCTTCCATGCTTCCGGATCTACCCCACCACCGCCTGGCGGCGGCGCACCGCGGCCACCGTCGACCACGGTCAATCTCTTACGCTTCGGCTCTGTCATCCCCGTATTGCCTTTTTATGTCCTCGCGCGATGCGCAGATACGCCTTTGCACGCTCGCGGCGTATAGCGCGCGAGGATTCGTAAGGGTTCTCGATGGCCGCTTTGGCAGCGAGGCGATACAGCCGTGCCAGCTCCCGGTCCGAGTACTTGATGCGCTCCAACAGGCGGCCGTTACGTGACATCGGGTGCCACCACATTCAGTTCGACGACGCGATTAGCCGCCCAGGCTGCGAGCTGCCGCGGCGTCCACTTGTCCAGCTCGAGTGCGTCGGCGATATCCCAGCCGTCGGGCTGCCCGCTCACGTCGATCATCCGGATCGACTTCGCCCCAGCGCGTGCGCAGAGCTGCGCTACGCCCGGGACATAGTTGCCCGCGTCGTTGTGCCAGCCCAGCATTGCCTTCCGGCCTGCAGGGTCTGCATCAGGCCAAAGCACGACATCACGGCCTGCCACTGGCGACCAGTCGGTCTTGCCGACGGCATTGCCGCCACCAGCCCAGGTCAGTGCGGCGTACCCCGCCCACGCGCCAGCGCCAGCCGCGCGGCATTTTTCGCCTTCGGGGATCAGTACCGGCGCATCCGGCTTGGCCGCAAGCGCGTCCAGGCCGCACAGAGGGCGCGGTGTTGGGAACTTGACCAGGCACCACTGCTGCTGGCCGTCAGGACCGACGCACCACGTTACCTGCGGCGTCCACTTCTTGAGCTTCTGCGAGGACTGCTCGACGAACTCGCAGCGCAGGACGTACCCAAGCAGACGCCCCTCGGCGTCGCGGTAGGCGTCCACCCGAGTCGGCTTCATTCGGCGGAGCTTCCCGTTCTTCGGGTTCCAGATCGGCACAGTCCATTCCCCGCCAGCCATCAGCGGCGGCACGGCCTCAGGGACCGGCAGCAAGGGCA
The DNA here is from genome assembly GCF_013387485.1 of Stenotrophomonas sp. SAM-B. Taxonomy (GTDB): domain Bacteria; phylum Pseudomonadota; class Gammaproteobacteria; order Xanthomonadales; family Xanthomonadaceae; genus Stenotrophomonas; species Stenotrophomonas maltophilia_AA. Next base: position 246,758 of record NZ_JABBXB010000003.1, on the reverse strand, counting down.
CCCAGTTCACCTCCAAGGGCTGCTCCACCACTTTTCGGGCGGTCGGAGAGGCCGGCGCGAACTCGTGGCCGCCCAGCTGCGCACATGCCTCTTTGAAATCGAGGCCGGTGATCTTCTGAATGAAACCGATGGCATCACCGTGGGCGCCACAACCGAAGCAATGGAAGAATCCCTTTGCAGGGTTGACCGTGAAGCTAGGGGATCCCTCTTCATGGAACGGGCACAGGCCGGTGGATTCCCTGCCGGTACGCCGGAGCTTCACATACCTTCCAATGACCTCATCGAGATCCACGGCGTTCTTGATCGCTTCGACATCGATGCCGTTGTGAATCATGATCGCCCGCCCTTGCGTGCCGCGCGGGCTGCAGCCATGTTCCACTGCATGCGCATGTAGTCAGCAATGCGCTCACGGCACCCGACGTCGCCAGTGCAGACGCCAGGGTGCGGACACGTCGTCGGCAGCGCCTCGATTGAGGCCTTCCATTCTGAGCGCGGCTTACGGCCGATATCGAGGGCCTTGAGCAGGCAGCAACTCACGCCCACGATTTACCCCCAAGGTCCAGCTCGCGCTGGGCAGTAGCCCTCAACTCGTCCTCGCGACGCAGGCGCTCGCGCTCCGCCATCGCTTCGTCGCCGACAAGCGCGGGCACGGCGTCAGTCAGCGCACGGGCAGCCTCTTCCATCGCACGGCAGGCAGCAGCGCTCATCTTTCCTCGTCGCCTGTACCGTGCCCGGGGTGCGCGGAAGGTAGCCACGTCATTCACGGCTCACCGCTTTTTTGGCCGCCCTGCAGGCGTTGCGCTCCAGGCGGAAGCAGAGCGTTCGGATGCTGCGCGTCAGGTCCTGCATCCCGTCTGCCTCGCTGACACTCAGATCACCGTCAGCAACCGCCTCGAGAGTCGTGCCCGAGAGCCGGCCGGTCATCGCATGCAGCTGCAGCAGCTTGTTCTGCAGCGCTTCCAGCTCGTTGGGCCAGCCGCCCTCGGGCGGCGGTGGCACGAAATCCACCATCAGGTTGAATTGACCGCCGAGCGAGGCGATCCAATCGGTTGCCAGCTCAGCGGTGTCCACGAACTGCTGGAGGTACTCGGTGAGCATCTCTGCCATCTCCATCGACAGCGATTCACCCGCCAGACCACGTAACTTCTTGCGCAGGGTCTCGCCCGTGATGCCCTTACCGCGGCGGTCGCTGAGGTAGGCCGCTGCTGCCTGGACGTTGCCCGGCGCTTTCGACACGGCGTTGTAGAGCGCATCCCGCCAGTAGAGGTCAGATCGTTGGCACGTCATGCGTCACCCTGAAACAGACTGCATTTCATCGTTTCGCCGAGCCCATCCGCTGCAACAAGATGCAGGCCATGAGCGAGATCATCCATTTCCAGCACCGCATGCGCTTCAGCGCGCTTCGCACCTTCGATGTCAATCGGGGCGTTGGCGGCGTGGTCGCAGTGTTCTTCACCCCGGAGTGCGCGCTCCCTACCCATGGGACGCCACCTCCCACCAATGAAGCGGTCGCCCTACGGCTTGTCGCTGCTCACGCAAAGCCACCCACTGATCAACAGAGAGCGCAATACCGTCGGGGTGACGGGTGTCAATGAGGGAGATGTCCACCAGGCACCCGACCTCTCCATTTGAAAGGTCAGACTCGAGCGGGATCGCAGAGACGCTCATGCGGCCTCCCCTGGAGGCCAGATGTCGGGGCGAAGGTCGCATCGCAAGACCCCCTCGACACCCACCTCGGCACCGATGGCCGAAGATGCGCGCTCAATGCTCTGGGCAAGCTCTGGACTGGTGCGCTTACCCCGCCAGCCGGTGGCGCACTGCCAAAGGTAGCCCTCGGACGCGCCCGTCAGCGCTGCCAGGCGACGCTTCCGCTCGGAATCTGAAATGAAGGTTAGGAGGTCCATGTGGGCATATTTAGCCCAGAGCTAAACGATGCTGTCAAGCTGGTGGCGAAACACGGGGCTTTAGCCCCTAGCTACTCTTACGCGATGGACGTAACCAGTACCCGCCAGCACAACCTTCGGACCCTAGTTGATCAACTAGCAGCCGCCTTGGGTACTCAAAAGGCGGTTGCGATCCGCCTGGACATGTCCCCCTCCTATCTCAACCAGCTCTTGGGCGGGAAGAAGATGGGTGACGACGTTGCGCGCAAGATCGAACGCTTGAGCTCTCTCGCGCACGGGTGGATGGACGTCGCGCACGAGCGCGGTGCTGAGAGCAGCAGCAATCAGTCATCTCAGCCCCTGCGAATAGACCCTGAGATCATCGCCTCCGCGCTCAGGCTGTTGAGGCTGACCTTCTCAAATCTCGACATCTACGACTTCGACAATGAACTCGACGGCACGCCATTGGCGTATGCGTACGAGTATCTGTATAGGCGAGGTGAGGTTACGGTCACACCCGACAACCTGATCGATTTCAGCAAGGCGCTTGCCGATCGACTTAGGGAGAAGAATGGAAACGCAGAAGAAGAAGGCACCGGAACCGGGGTCCATGGAAGCGCTAGCGGAAATCATCGCGCAGCGCGTCGAAAGGCGTAAGGATCCACAGCCACGCCTGCGGGTGATCACTACCCCGCGGCCAACCCTGATCGACGGCATCACCCGGGACTCAATTCTGCGAAGGATTCGCTGGCTGCGCGATCACTACAATCTGGGCTGCCTGATCGCACAGGCAACTTTCAACCTGCCAAGCATTGACTGCCTTGAGGACGCCGACCTGATGCAGCTCCACCGCGAGATGGAGTACGCACGCGAGTGTTGCGTCGAAGGCGTTTCGATTGAAGAGGCGGGACTGATCCGTAACGTGGCGATTCCTGCAGCTGACTGAAGCTGTTTTTCGCGGCTGGCGCTTAGTGCCCAGCCGCTGGCCGCGCACCGTCGGAACGCGCGTCATAGACACTTCTGACGGCCGCTTCCTTGCTGCGCCTTTCGTCTGCGCAGCGCTGCCGAGAAGCGGCCATCGCACTATCGGCCCCTAGCCGCTCAGCGCTCAACGTACTTTGCAGGGCGGCAATCTGATTGCGAATGCCTGCCTGGAACGTCGCACCAGCAAGATTGTTCTTTGCGGTAGCTGCTTCGCTATGGAGCGCCGCGATCTGCCGCTGGTAATCGGCAGCTCGACTGTTCACCGGGCCAAAAATGCTGGAATTTGCGGACGACAGGCAGTTTCTTTCAGCGATGGCGATATCGGTCATATCCGTTGAGCGGAAGACAGCCTCTCGGTTCGCCAGCTCCGCATCTGATCGGGTCGCGGGGCGAGTCGATCTCAGCTTGACCTGCTCAGCGGAGCTGCCGCAGGGATTCTGAGCATAGACCGTCTCTCCGCCAGGCCCTTTGCACTTGTAAACCTGGCCTGCCGCCGGCGCTGAGGTCAGCCCAACTGCCAGCAACGCTACAAACACGCTCCAGATCCGCATCCTGCACCCCACTCTCCCTGACTACCTGCATTATCGCGCCTAGGGTCCAACAGCCCAATACCATCAATTTAGCTGACAGCTATTGCGTTGATGATTTAGCTGTGAGATAAATCGCACCGTCGGCACCCCAGCCGACGGGCGACCGGCGGGTCGTCACTGCGCTCCAGCCCTCCCCTGCTGAGCCGCAGATGCCCCTCCCCAGGCAATAGGCCCGCCGGCGCCCTCCTTTTCTACGGAGAGCGCCATGTCCTACCGCACCGCTGCCGACTCCCTGCCCAAGGCCCCGCTGCTGCCCCAGGCCGCCTCGTGCCTGCTGGCGCAGGCCGCCCGCGACCACACCCGCGCCAACGTCCTGCGAGCCCGCAGCGCTGGCGAGCACAGCCGTAACCAGCTGCGCCGATCGCGCCGCATGGGGGTTGCCGCCCGCCGCGTTGAAGCCGAATCGCGCGATATGGCAGCCGAGGTGCGGGCATGAACCGCCGGTACCGGATCGCGTGGGCCCTCGTCGGCGCTGTGGCAGCCATCGTCGTGCCTCTCCGCCTGGTGGAGATCAGCCAGGCCCACGCCGACCGCGACGCCAATCAGGCGCGCTGGGCGGCGTCCTCCAGCGTTCGTGGGTGATGCCATGCAGACTTCCCGCCCTGCCCCCGCCTCTGTACCGCTGTGCCGCCCAAGGCACCGCCCGCAAATCGTGACGACTACTGGTGCGCCGGCAGGCCACCAGCTCGGCGCACCTGTGCCGGCCCTCTTGCACTTCGAGTGCCATCTCTGCCAGAGAGCAACGGTACCGAGTGAGTCCCTCGCGATCGCCGAGCTGCGCTGGACCGATCCGGATCTGGCATCGCAGCTGATCCCAATTTCCCACCTTGCCCGTGCCCGCGCCGCCGTGCTGGCGCGCCTGCCTGCACAGCACGCCGCCTGACCTGGAGAACGCAATGGCTGCACCACTCAAACCCTTGGAGCGTGCCGCGCTCGTTACTGCCTTCGCTGCGGCCGGCCATGTGCTGAAGCGCACCCGTGGCGGCTTCTGCTCGACCAGGCAGCCCGCTAAGGTCTTTACGCGGCGGGTCACCAACTGGCTCTACGAGCGCGCATTGATCGACTACGACGACCCAAGTTTTCCGACGCAGGCCACGCTGACCAAATCGGGCATGGCGCAAGCCACTGCCTTGGTCGAGCAGGCACGCCTCAGCGCGGGGGCCCCATGACCCGCGACTACTACCTCAAGGTTGCCGAGGCCAAGGCGGCATACGCCGCGGCACTGCGCGTGGAAGCCGATGCCGAGTCCATGGTCGACCATGAAGAGCTGGCAGAGACGTTGCGGCGCTTCGCGTCGCAATGGGATGTGCTCGCTGCCTCATATCGCGCCTCTGCTGACCAGGCGGATGCCGCATGAAAGCGTCGGCTCTCCCCGTTGAGCATTCGTTCCCCACTGGCAGCCATGGCACCACCCTGGTGCTGATGGTCTGCGCGGGCTGGCTGTGGGCCGGGCTGTATGCCAGCCCCTACAGCGCCGTCCCGACCGAGGTCTCGGCTGCTAAGGGGCGCACCGCGACCGTCCGTGGCCGTCAGTTGCGGATAGGCGCAGGCCACTACCCCCTCTCTCAGAAGTCGCTGCAGGCGGCCCGTCGCTGGCTCGATCGACAAGGCGTGACCGTGCGCGACCAGACCCCCAAGGAAATTGCATGACCGCCAAGATTCAACGCCATGGCCGCGCCGCCTCAATCCGGGCACTCCTGCTCGATCGCCCGGCTGGCGCAACCGCCGAGCAGCTTCTCGCTGCCGGCATCGACTGCTCCACCAAGCAACTCAAAAGTTCGCTGGCGGTAATGTGCGATACCGGTCAGGTGCAAGCCAGCATCAACAGGGGTGACAGGATCTGGATGCTGACGCCCACCATGCACAGGTTGATGCGTGCCCCAGATGCACGTGTGCAGCCGACTCGGGCCGCTGCCGCGCGTGTGATGCGCTCGGTGCCCACGGGCAGCCACAACAGCACCACGGTCCAGCACAAGGACCGGGATCGCGCCGAAATCGCCGATCAGCTTGCCGCGTTCCGGCGCGCCGGCGGTAAGGTCGAAGTCCTGGGCAATACCCCAACCCGTCGCGAGATGACCCGCCGCGAGATCAATGACGCCTCCGGCAGCCAACGGCTGGCGCAGGCAACCGCGCAACGAGGCCACCCATGAGCCGCTTGGTGGCGCGGCGCTCGCCGAAGAAGCTTGACGGGCTCTCTTGGGGCCGTTTCCCGATGGGTCTTTTCGGGTTCGTCTATCGATTACTCCCTCGCGACCGTAGCTGCGTGGCGCACGTCGTCAGCCTGAACTTCTATCACGGGGACGCTCGCCGAAGCATGATTGTCGCGCTGCGCGTTGCACTCCCCCGGCTGCGCGTCCAGGTGAACGATTTCGAAACTACGCTGATCGGGGGGGTATCGGCGATCTCACTCATTCGCAGCACGTGCCGCGATCACCTCCGCCGGCACTTCGGGCAAACGCGACGGCTTGCGGCCAAGCGCCACGCTGTATGCACTCCGCGCGTCATCCATCGAGAGGTATGCACTAACCAGTACCCCTGTCAGCCACTCTCCGCCTTCGATCACACTTTCGGAGGGGACACTTCGAAAGGTACGCATCAACGCGTCGACGCGGTTCATATCCACGACACAACGCGAAGTGTTGCCGAGTACTCCTGGGCCGAGGTGTTCGGGGAAGTTGAGGAGCGCAGCCACGGGCATTGGATCGAACTTCTCCATGGCGGCAAATATCGCTCTCCGAGCCGCAGCATCCAAGAACTCTTGTCGTGCGTGCTCGATTGCCACACTGACATGCAAGAGCTGAGTTTCCAAGGAGGACTCAGTTACGTGCATTTGCGCGAAGGACTTGATTTCCATTTCGCGTCGGCGATTGATCTCAGGCACTACCCCGACCACCAAAGCAACAATGGCTGCCGCACTTGTTCCGATGGCAGATGCCCAACCTGCCGCCTCTGGTGTCCAGAGAAGCGGTACCCCCAGGATTGCAACTGCAAGTCCAGCTCCGCTCCCGAAGCAAAGGGGTGCCAGAAACCATGGGCTAACCAAAAGCTCAACAATCCGTCGCTTAGTCATCTCTGCACCCCCGATCTTCATGCCGATTCTGTCATGAACTACGTCCGGCCTCGTCACCCCACGCACGCGATCAAACGTAGCCTAGTAAGTGGTACTCCGCAGGGTGACAGCAGAAAGGAATCTGTGCGCCGCACAACTAGAGCTGTGCCTAGCCGCGACGCGACTAAGCTCGCCTCCCTAGCCACCATTAAGCCTCCACTCCACCGTCGCACCCGACTGCGCCCCGATAGCGAACACAAGGACTGCCCCCATGGCTGATGGCTCCCGCTCGTTCAATTTCCCGCTACCGCAGCGCTCGCGCCTGCGCGCCGGTGAGATCGTGGTCGATCTATTCGCCGGCGGCGGCGGCGCCAGCGAGGCGCTGAAGCAGGCGCTGGGCCAAGACCCGGCGCTCGCCTACAACCACGACGCGCTGGCGATCGGCATGCACGCGGCGAACCACCCGCTCACCAGCCACCACCGCGAAGACATCTGGCATGCGGACCCGCGCGTAGACGTGGCCAGCCGCGCGATCGGCTGGTTCCATGCGTCTCCGGACTGCACCCACTTCAGCCAGGCCAAGGGCGGCCAGCCGCGCAGCCGGAAGACCCGCGCCCTGTCGTGGGTCGTGCTGAAGTGGATTGGCATGCTGCTGCGCGCTGACCTAGTCAACGGCACCAACACCGCGCCGCGCATCTTCTCGATGGAGAACGTGTGGCAGATCCTGACCTGGGGCCCGCTGATCGCCAAGCGCTGTAAGACCACCGGTCGCGTCCTGAAGATGGACGGCACCGCCGCAGCGCGCGGCGAGCGCGTGCCGGTCGAGCATCAGCAGCTGGTGCCGGACAAGAGCCGCACCGGCCGCACCTGGCGGCAGTTCGTCGCCGCGCTGCGTGCGCTGGGCTACGCGGTCGAATGGCGCAAGCTCGTGGCGAGCGACTACGGCGCCGGCACCAGCCGGGAACGCCTGTTCCTGCTCGGCCGCCGCGACGGCGAGCCGATCGTGTGGCCGGCGGCAAGCCACGGCACCGCGCCGGGCCAGCAGCCGCGCGTATCCGCCGCCGATTGCCTGGACTTCAGCATCCCCTGCCCGTCCATCTTCGGGCGGAAGCGGCCACTGGCAGACGCCACCATGCGTCGCATTGCCAAGGGCACCGTGCGCCACGTGATCCAGTCGGCGGACCCGTTCATTGTGCCGGTGACCCACCAGGGTGCCGACCGCGTCCATGGCGTGCACGAGCCGCTGCGCACCATCACCGCTGCACACCGCGGCGAGCTGATGCTGGCCATGCCCGAGCTTGCCCCGTTCATTGCCGAGCACGCGAACAGCAGCCATTCGCTGGGCACCATGCGAGCCGACGAGCCACTGCGTACCGTCTGCGCCGGGGTGAAGGGCGGCCACTTCTCCGTGGTCACGCCGATCCTTGCCGGCGTTGGCGGCCGGGCCGGCCAGTCGGAGCCGCGCTCTGGCGCTGATCCCCTGTACACCATGACCGCGAAGGCGGACACCGCGCTGGTGGCGCCGGTGCTGGTGCAGACTGGCTACGGCGAGCGCGCCGGCCAAGCACCGCGTGCATTGGACCTGCAGCAGCCGCTGGGCACGGTTGTGGCCGGTGGCATCAAGCACGCGATCGCGGCGCCGCACCTCGTGAAGTTCCAGGGTGACAGCATCGGCACGCCGGTCACCGATCCGGTGCCCACGATCACATCGGGTGCTGGCGCGGCCCGGCCTGCAGGCGCTGCGCACGCGCTGGGCATCGCTGCCGCCAGCCTGGTCACCCTGCGCAGGAACATGGTCGGCGCAGACGCGCGCGCTCCGCTTTCCACAGTTGCCGCGCAGGCCGAACACCACTGCGTGGCTACCGCCTTCCTCGAGCAGGCCAACGGTGGTTTCTACGAGGGCGGCGGGCGCGATGCACGCAACCCGGTCAACACGATCACCGCCACCGGCAGTCAGCAGCAGCTGGTAACCGCAGACCTTGCCCAGCTGTCGCCGGAGCATCAGGAAGGCGCACTGCGCGTGGCCGCCTTCCTGGTGAAGTACTACGGCACCGGCGCCAACGTGCCGAGCCTGACCGACCCGGCCGACACCATCACCACCAAGGACCGGCTGGCGCTGGTCACGGTGGTGATCAAGGGCACCCCCTACGTCATCGTCGATATCGGCCTGCGCATGCTGAAGCCGCACGAGCTGTACCGCGCGCAGGGCTTCCCGGTGGGCTACATCATCGACCGCACGGCGAACGGCACCCCGCTGACCACCAGCGCAGCCGTGCGCATGGTCGGCAACAGCGTCAGCCCGCCGCCGCTGCGCGCACTGGCCGAGGCCAATCTGGACCCGGCAGCAGCACGACTCGCGGACGCTGCATGAAAACTACTGTTCCCATGATCGACGTGGATTTATGGACGCGTCTCCACAATCCAGCCGTCGCGGACGGTCCAGAGGCCACAGTGCATAAAAAGCGAGGTCCACGAAGCCGCCGCTCCCTTCAACACATCGGCAATTTCGTGTACTTGCCCATCCGAGAAGACTCTCAAATCGTGCCAGGACTCGCCCGCAGCCCTGTCTGTCCCTCGAACAACCTGCAAGACGTGAACCGGATGCGTCGTGAGGACATCGGGAAATCGAGTACTTCTCACGTGTTTGTATGCGTTGGTGATAGTTCGGCAGATTGCCAAATCCCGGTGCTTTGTCGCCATCCCCTTCGCAAGCAATGCAGCGATTCTCGCCGAATCGTGTTCCGCAAGAATCGATATTCCAACGTGTTCCGCTGCGGGTACGAAATACTGCGGCTGATGCCTAGTCATCCAGTCCCAAAGCCAGTCTCCGATGTGCCATGCAGTGACGGCTCCATTGACTGCTCGAAATGTCCTGAACTCCGGGTCGCGGTCAATCAACCTGGTGCGGTCGAACTCCTCAATCTCAAAACTGAGCTTGGCTACCAAGTCCTGCCAAGAGCGAAGGTGAAAAGACTGCCTGCCGTGCGGGATTGGGGGCGGAATTGCCATAAGCCACACCAGAGTCAGCGGATGACTGCTCTGATGCTATCGCTTTCCGCACGCAGAGTCGCGGCTGATCCATCAGATATGAACGCGCAGCCTCATACCGCCGGTCGCAACGGAGGCAATGGTCCGAAGGAGAAAAAATGCACCTGATGACCACAGAAAAATGGCTAGATCGGTACTTCGACAAGGCAAGTCGGCCAAGTCTTCCCACACTCCAGCGCTGGCTTCGAGATGGAAAGATCCCCGCAAAAAAGGTGGGCGGCACCTGGTTCATCGACGAACACGCATGGCTCGCCGACGGGGACAACCTGGTCGAGCGGGTACTGAAAGCAGGATAGGAACAATGTCACCACGCAAGCGCAGCGCCGGCCGGCAAGGCTGGCCCGACAATCTCTACCCCAACAAGGGCGGATTCAAATACCGCCACCCGGTCACCAAGCGCGAGACATTCATGGGCCGGGACCAGGCAAAGGCGTTCGCCGCGGCCAAGAAGCTCAACGCCATGCTGTTGCCCGGTAACGACCTGGTCGACAAAGTCATAGGCTCGCGCGAGACCGTGGCCGACGCGATCGCCGTGTTCCGACGCGACGACGTGCCCGGTCGCAACTGGGCACCGAAGACCGCAGAGGTCTACGAAAGCGTGATCCGGCGCACCGAGGCCGGCATCGGCAGCCGCCCGGTGGAAGAGGTCACGGTCAAGGATTGCGCGGAGTTCATCCGCGGTGTCACCGAGTCCGACCGCGCGCGCCAGCAGTTCCGTCTGGTACTTGGCTGGATCATGGCCTGCGCGGTGCAGGAGGGCTGGATCGACACCAACCCGGTCCTCGCCACGCGCCGGTTCCAGCACGAGCGCAAGCGCGCGCGCCTGACGAAGGAGGCCTATTCGGCCATCTGGGAAAAGGCCGAGCCGTGGCTGCGGCTGGCTATGGACCTGTCACTGGTGACGCTGCTGCGCCGCGAGGACGTGGTGTCGTTGAAGTTCTCCGACGTGCGCGATGGCTTCCTGTGGGTGGTCCCGCAGAAAACCGAGGGCAGCACGCTGGTGAAGTTGAAGATCAGGATCGGCGACGAGCTGTCCACCTTGCTCGCCCAGGCACGCGACACCGTGCTGTCGCCCTACGTGGTGCATCGCCTTCCCGATCGCGCAAGGCCGTCGAACAAGCGCGCAGCAGCGCGGCAGCACCACACGCAAGTCATGCCCGAGCAGGTGACGCGAGCATTTCTCGACGCGCGCGAAGCGGCCGGCATCAAGGGCGACAACCCGCCGAGCTTCCACGAAATCCGCAGCCTGGGCGGTGCTTTGCTGAGCGAATCTGGTTGGGCGATCGAGCAGGTGCAGGGCCTTATGGGCCACTCTTCTACATCGATGACAGAGCACTATCTCGAAGGCCACGACACACCATGGCAGGAAGTGCAGACAGGGAGCGTACTCGTCAGATAGTCAGGTCCGCGTTTTGCTCAGGGCTGACCAAGCGACGACCTTTTCGATCGACCTCGTAGCGATCCACCACAATCCCGGCCGGAAGCACTTTCCCATCCTTCGTCGACAGTGAGACCTCAGCCTCTTCAGCCCACTCGGCGTCTTCTCCAACCCAAGCGATCACGTCATGAGCCGAAAGAAGCTGGTCGTCAACCACGTATATCCAGCCAGACTCGCTGAACCGGTTGGTCGCAAACTGAAGCGCCACTTCTCTATCAGTAGTGAACGAGACATAGCTGCCGCCGTGCGAACCCGAGATCTTGCGGTGCAGCCGGGCGGCATTTTCGACCGTCGAGGAAGCGAAGAAAGTCCCATCGGCCAAGAATTCCCCGTCCGCCAAGATCGCGACTTCAGACTTGGTGCCGCGCGGCAGGAGCTTGCCGCCGTTCTGAGAGTCAAGCACCTTCGAGACGCCTCGATACAGCAGAGCCATAGCGGGTCCATAGGGGGAGAATAGGGGGAGAATAGGGTGACGCAAAAAAAAGGCCCGCGCATCGCTGCGTAGGCCTTTGTTTTTATTACCAGTTTGGTCGGGACGGCCGGATTTGAACCGACGACCCTCTGCCCCCCAGGCAGATGCGCTACCAGGCTGCGCTACGCCCCGATGATGCTGGCAATGTCCCCGCCTCTCAGCGGGCCGACGAGTATAACGGGTTTGCGTGAAAAATGGTTCAGCGGCGCAGCAATTGCAGCACTTCTTCCAGTTCCATACGCGTCTGCTTGATGATCTGGTTACTCAGCGCCGATTCCTCGCGCGCATCGGCACCTTCCAGGCGCAGGCGCGCGCCGCCGATCGTGTAGCCCTGCTCGTAGAGCAGGCCGCGGATCTGGCGGACCATCAGCACGTCGTGGCGCTGGTAGTAGCGGCGGTTGCCGCGGCGCTTGGCCGGCTCGAGGCTGGGAAACTCGGTTTCCCAGTAGCGCAGCACGTGCGGCTTGACGTCGCACAGTTCGCTGACTTCACCGATGGTGAAGTAGCGCTTGGCCGGTATCGGCGGAAGTTCTCGGTTACTGCCCGGATCCAGCATATGCCTCTACCCTTTCCTTGAGCTTCTGGCCCGGACGGAAGGTGACCACCGTACGGGCGGAAATCGGAATTTCCTCACCGGTCTTGGGGTTGCGACCCGGGCGCTGGTTCTTGCGCCGCAGGTCGAAATTCCCGAAGCCGGACAGCTTCACCTGACGTCCCTGTTCCAATGCTTCACGCAGCACATCGAAGAACGCGTCGACAAATTCCTTGGCTTCGCGCTTGTTCAGACCGACTTCGTCGAACAGCTTCTCGGCCATCTCCGCCTTGGTCAATGCCATTGCCTGCTATCCCCCATGCTTCCCGCTCAGCCGCGGATCCGGGCGTGATGTTCACGCTCCATGGCAGAGACCGCCTCGGCCACCACCGCATCCACGTCGCGGTCCGTCAGAGTGCGCGACTTGTCCTGCAAAATCAAGCCCATAGCGAGACTCTTGAACCCCGGCTCGACCCCCTGGCCGACGTACCGGTCGAACAGGGTGACCTCGCGCAGCAGCGGGCCGACGGCCCGGCGCAGGGTGGCTTCCAGGTCAGTCCAGGCCGCGGCCTCGGGCACCAGGAAGGCCAGATCGCGGCGCATCGACGGGAACCGCGACAGCTCGCTCGCCCGCGGCAGCGCGCGGGTGGCCAGCGGGGCCAGGTCCAGCTCGAAAGCGAATACGTCCACGTCGATATCCATGGCCTTGGCCAGGCGCGGGTGGATCTGGCCGATCCAGCCCAGGCTGACGCCGTCACGGTAGACCTCGGCCGAACGTGCCGGGTGGCCATACGGACGCTGCGACGGCTTGAACTCCAGTTCGGCGCCACTGGCGACCGCCAGCGATTCCAGGTCGCCCTTGAGATCGTGGAAGTCGACCTTGCGGGTCGGCAGGCCCCATTGTTGGGTGTCGGCATCGCCACAGATCGCAGCGGCCACGCGCTGGGTCTCCAGCGGGGCGGGCTGGCCCTCGCCGGCCTGCTGATGGAATACGCGGCCCAGTTCGAACAGGCGCACGCGGCCCAGCTGGCGCGCGGCGTTGCGGCCGAGGGTCGCGACCAGGCCCGGCAGCAGCGACGGGCGCATCACCGCCAGTTCGGCGGAAAGCGGGTTGGCCAGCGCGACCAGGCCCTCGTCCAGCTGCCACTGCGCGAGCAGCGCGGCATCGACGAAGGCGTAGTTGATGGTTTCCTGCAGGTCACGGGCGACCAGCTGGCGGCGCACGCTGAGGTCGTCCAGGCGGGTCTCGGTCGGCATCGCCACGCGCGAGGCACCGCCCGGCAGCGTGGTCGGAATCTGCTCGTACCCGTGGATGCGGGCCAGCTCTTCGATCAGGTCTTCTTCGATGGCGATATCGAAGCGGCGGCTCGGCGCGGTGACCTGCCAGCCATCGGCGGACGCGGTTACGTCCATGCCCAGCGCGCGCAGAATGCGCTCCACATCGGCATCGGCGATCTGGATGCCCAGCACGCGCGCGATACGGGCGCGGCGCAGGGCGATGGTGGCGGTCGCCGGCAGGTCGGCCTCACGCACGGCCTCGGTGACCGGCGCCGGGGTGCCGCCGGCCAGGTCCAGGATCAGGCGGGTGGCATACTCGATCGCCGTGCGCGGCAGCACCGGGTCGACGCCGCGCTCGAAGCGGTGGCCGGCATCGGTGTGCAGGCCGAGCTTGCGGCCCCGGCCCATGATCGCGGCGGGCGCGAAATGCGCGGCTTCCAGGAATACGTTCGTGGTGTCGTCGGTGACGCGCGTATCGAAGCCGCCCATCAGGCCGGCCAGCGCGATCGGGCGGTCGGCATCGGTGACGAGCAGGAAGCTGTCGTCCAGCGCGGCGTCGCGGCCGTCGAGCAGTTTCAGGGTTTCACCGGCGCGCGAACGGCGCACGCCGATGCTGCCCTGCAGGGTGCCCAGATCGAAGGCGTGCATCGGCTGGCCGAGCTCGAGCATCACGTACTGGGTGACGTCCACCAGCAGCGAGACCGGGCGCACGCCGCTGCGGCGCAGGCGCTCGGCCATCCACAGCGGGGTCGCGGCGCGGGCGTTGACGCCCTCGATCACGCGACCGACATAACGCGGCGCTTCGGCACCGGCATCCAGGCGGATCGCCAGCTCACGCGTGCCCACGGCAGGCACCGGGGCGGCGTCGAACGGCACCACTTCACTGGCGCACGCGGCGGCCACGTCGAAGGCGATGCCGCGGATGCTGAAGCAGTCGGCGCGGTTCGGGGTCAGCTTGATCTCGATGCTGGCGTCCGGCAGGCCGAGGTACTCGACCAGGGTCTGGCCGACCGGCGCATCGTCCGGCAGTTCGAACAGGCCGGAGGCATCGGTGTCCAGGCCCAGCTCCTTGGCCGAGCACAGCATGCCGTTGGACTCCACGCCACGCAGCTTGGCCGGCTTGATCTTCAGGTCGCCGATCTGCGCACCGACCATCGCCAGCGGGGCGACCAGGCCCGGCCGTGCGTTCGGCGCGCCACACACGATCTGCAGGTGCTCGCCCTGCCCCGCATCGACCTGGCAGATCTGCAGGCGATCGGCTTCGGGATGGCGCTCGGCGGAAATGATCTTGGCTACGACGACATGCTGCAGGCCATCGCCCAGCGCATCGACCTCTTCCACTTCCAGACCGATCGCGGTCAGCACCGCGCTGAGTTCATCGCGCGAAACGGTGGTCGGGACGTGGCTGCGCAGCCAGTTTTCAGAGAATTTCATGGTGTCACCTTGGTGGGCCCGGCGCAGGCGCCTGGGCCGTGATGGTCTTGAATCCTGTCCAGCCGGGCATGGCCCGGCGCTACGCTGACGCGCTTACGCGAACTGCTTCAGGAACCGCACGTCGTTTTCGAAGAACGCGCGCAGGTCGTTGACGCCGTAACGCAGCATCGCAAAGCGCTCCACGCCCATACCGAAGGCGAAGCCGGTATAGCGCTCCGGATCGACGCCGACGCTGCGCAGCACGTTCGGATGGACCATGCCGCAGCCGAGCACCTCCAGCCAGCGGGTGCTGCCGTCGGGCTGCTGCCAGGCGATGTCCACTTCCGCACCGGGTTCCACGAACGGGAAGTAGCTGGGGCGGAAGCGCATTTCGAAATCCTGTTCGAAGAACGCGCGCACGAACTCGGACAGCGTGCCCTTCAGATCGGCGAACGTGGAGTGCTCATCGACCAGCAGGCCTTCGACCTGGTGGAACATCGGCGAATGGGTCTGGTCGCTGTCGCTGCGGTACACCTTGCCGGCCGCGATCATCCGCAGCGGCGGTGCGTGCTCGCCCATGTAGCGCACCTGCACACCGGAGGTATGCGTGCGCAGCAGGCGGCCATCGCCGAAATAGAAGGTGTCGTGCATCGCACGCGCCGGGTGGTGCGGCGGGAAGTTCAGCGCTTCGAAGTTGTGCCAGTCGTCTTCGATTTCCGGGCCTTCGGAGAGCTCGTAACCGAGGCGACCGAAGATCTCGGTGATGCGCTCCAGGGTACGGGTCACCGGGTGCAGGCCACCGCGCTCATCGCGACGGCCCGGCAGGGTGATGTCGATCGCTTCAGCGGCCAGGCGCGCGTCCAGCGCAGCGTCTTCCAGCACGGTCTTGCGATCACCCAGCGCGCTGGTCAGCGCGTCACGGGCACGGTTGATGGCTTCGCCGGCGGCTTTGCGCTCATCGGCCGGCAGGCCACCAAGCTGCTTGAGCTGTGCGGTGATGCTGCCGTTCTTGCCCAGCAGGGCCACGCGCAGGGCTTCCAGCGCGTCGGGGCTCTGGGCAGCGGCCACGTCGGCCAGTGCCTGCGTGGTCAGGGATTGGATGTCACTCATGGATAGCCGGAGCCTCGCGTCGGTATGCCATCGCGATGCGCGTCGGGCCGACCCCCGTCGCCACCGCTGTCGATCGATGGCACCGGGAGGGCCACCGCCAACACAAAAAAGAATGGGGAAGGACTTGCGCCCTTCCCCATGCATTTGCCTTACCCACAGCCGTTGCGCGTGAACGGCAACGGCAGGGGAATGGACTTATGCCGCCAGTGCGCCCTTGGCCTTTTCGGCCAGTGCAGCAAAACCAGCTGCGTCGTGCACGGCGATGTCAGCCAGAACCTTACGGTCCAGGGTGATGCCGGACTTGAGCAGGCCGTTCATGAAACGGCTGTAGCTCAGGCCGTTGATGCGGGCAGCCGCGTTGATGCGGGTGATCCACAGCGAACGGAAGTTGCGCTTCTTCTGCTTACGACCGATGTAGGCGTACTGCTGTGCCTTGATCACGGCCTGCTTGGCAACGCGGAAGACCTTGCGGCGAGCGTTGTAGTAACCCTTCGCCAGGGTCAGAATTTTCTTGTGGCGGCGACGCGCCTGTACGCCACGCTTTACTCGTGCCATGGGTCAGTCCTCAGAGGTAGGGAAGCATACGGTTCAAACGGCCTGCGTCTTCTGCACGAACATGGTTCGTCTGACGCAGATTGCGCTTCCGCTTGGTCGACTTCTTCGTGAGGATGTGGCTACGGTTGGCGTGGCCAGCCTTGAACTTGCCGGACGCGGTCTTGCGGAAGCGCTTGGCCGCCGCCCGGTTGGTCTTGATCTTGGGCATTGCTATGTCCTTGATGATGTTTTGTCACTGACCAGGGCGGTGGCATTGCCACACTTTCCGTCCGTGCCCTTGCCTGCTTGTAAGCCCGGGATCCCCTATGGGAACCAGGCCGGTCCTGTTTGCCGTTGAAACAGCGTGCCTTTGTGGGGCGGGAAACCGTTCAAAACAGCACCCCCGCAAAACGGGGCCGCCCATTATGCCCGTGAATCCAGGCAGTTGCAAACGCTTGATTGGGCGGGTGTTTACCGGTGCCGACAGGGCGTGGAACGCCCGCCGGGCGGGCCACAGGAGGCTGCGGCCACGGCAAACGGCAACAGGCGCCTGAAAAGACGCCCTTGCCTTCTGACGCGAATCTGAAGCAATCGACTCCGGCGGCGCCGGCAGCCGGGCATGGCCCGGCTCCACGCCCCACCCTTTCGGGCTGGGGCCGGCCTGTTACTTCTTCTTCGGCGCGATCATCATCACCATCTGCCGGCCTTCAAGGCGCGGACGGGACTCGATCACGATGTCCTCGCCCAGATCACCTTCGATCCGGCTGGCCATCTCGCGACCCAGTTCCTGATGGCTCATTTCACGGCCACGGAAGCGGATGTTGACCTTGATCTTGTCGCCCTCTTCCAGGAACCCGCGCATCTTGCGCAGCTTGATCTGGTAATCACCTTCATCGGTGACCGGGCGGAACTTCACTTCCTTGATCTCGACCTGCTTGGTCTTCTTCTTGGCCTCGTTGGCCTTCTTCTGCGCTTCGAACTTGAACTTGCCGAAGTCCATGATCTTGCACACCGGCGGATCAGCCTGCGGCTGAATCTCGACCAGGTCCAGACCTTCGTCTTCGGCCATCGACAGCGCTTCGTCACGCGTCAACACACCAATCATTTCTCCGTCGCTGCCGATCACGCGTACGCGCGGCACCCGGATTTCCTGATTCTTGCGGTTCTGTTTGTTGTCAGGGGTACTGATATTGCAATCTCCCA
Organism: Stenotrophomonas sp. SAM-B; assembly: GCF_013387485.1. Classification (GTDB taxonomy): domain Bacteria; phylum Pseudomonadota; class Gammaproteobacteria; order Xanthomonadales; family Xanthomonadaceae; genus Stenotrophomonas; species Stenotrophomonas maltophilia_AA. The sequence goes on along the minus strand of NZ_JABBXB010000003.1, from coordinate 229,224 downwards.
GAGGAATCAAACCGGCCCATCGCGGAGCATCCGCAGGGCCGGGACTTTCTTACACGGACTGTTCTGCCTGCAACCGCTCGATGAAGGCCTGGACGGACATGCTGCCCAGATCTTCGCCAGAGCGCGTACGCACGGCCACGGCGCCATTTTCCTTCTCACGGTCGCCAACCACCAGCAGGTACGGGACCCGCTGCAGCGTATGCTCGCGAATCTTATATCCGATCTTCTCGTTGCGCAAATCGGCGTTCACGCGGAAGCCTTGATCTGCAAGGGTTTTCCGCACTTCGCTGACGTATTCAGCCTGGGCGTCGGTGATATTGGCCACCACCACCTGGGTCGGGGCCAGCCAGGACGGGAAGGACCCGGCGTGGTGCTCGATCAGGATGCCGATGAAGCGCTCCATCGAGCCCACGATCGCCCGGTGCAGCATGACCGGGTGCTTCTTCTGGCTGTTTTCGTCCACGTACTCGGCGCCGAGGCGGCCGGGCATCATGAAATCGACCTGCATCGTGCCCAGCTGCCAGGTACGGCCGATGGCGTCCTTGAGGTGGTACTCGATCTTCGGGCCGTAGAAGGCGCCCTCGCCCGGCAGCTCCTGCCACTCCACGCCGCAGCTGGCCAGCGCCGCGCGCAGCGCGCCTTCGGCCTTGTCCCAGGTAGCGTCATCGCCCAGGCGCTGTTCCGGGCGCAGCGCGATCTTGATCTGGATGTCCTCGAAACCAAAGGTGGTGTAGACCGCCAGCGCCTGCTGGTGGAACGCCGTCACTTCCGCTTCGATCTGCGACTCGGTGCAGAACACATGACCGTCGTCCTGGGTAAAGCCACGCACGCGCAGGATGCCGTGCAGCGCGCCGGACGGCTCGTTGCGGTGGCACGAGCCGAACTCGCCGTAGCGGATCGGCAGGTCGCGGTAGCTGTGCAGGCCCTGGTTGAACACCTGGATGTGGCCCGGGCAGTTCATCGGCTTCAGCGCATACGTGCCCTTCTCCGATTCGGTGAAGAACATGTTGTCCTTGAAGTTGTCCCAGTGCCCGGACTGCTTCCACAGCGCAACGTCCAGCACCTGCGGACAACGCACTTCGCCGTAGCCGGTCTTGCGGTAAACCTGACGCATGTACTGCTCGACCACCTGCCACAGCGCCCAGCCCTTGGGGTGCCAGAACACCATGCCCGGCGCTTCTTCCTGCAGGTGGAACAGTTCCTGCTGCTTGCCGATGCGGCGGTGGTCGCGCATTTCGGCTTCTTCGATGCGCTTGATATAGGCCTCGAGCTGCTTCTTGTCGGCCCAGGCAGTGCCGTAGATGCGCTGCAGCTGCTCGTTCTTGGCATCGCCGCGCCAGTAGGCACCGGAAATGCGGGTCAGCTTGAAGGCCTTCAGGAAGCGCGTGTTGGGCACGTGCGGGCCGCGGCACATGTCCACGTATTCCTGGTGGTAATACATGCCCATTGCCTGGATGTCCGGCGACATGTCCTCGATCAAGCGCAGCTTGTAGTCTTCACCACGCGCCTTGAAGATCTCGATGACCTCCGCACGCGGAGTGACCTTCTTGATGACGTCGTAGTCCTGCGCGATCAGCTCGCCCATGCGCTTTTCGACGGCGGCCATGTCCTCGGGCGTAAACGGACGCTCGGAGTAGATGTCGTAGTAGAAGCCTTCGGCGATGACCGGGCCGATCACCATCTTGACGTCCGGGTACAGCTGCTTGACCGCGTGGCCGACCAGGTGGGCGGCGGAGTGGCGGATGATTTCAACGCCCTCCTCGTCCTTGGCGGTGATGATGCGCAGGCTGGCATCGTGGTCGATGACGTCACTGGCATCGACCAGCACGCCATCCACCGAACCGGCGATGGTGGCCTTGGCCAGGCCGGCGCCGATCGACTGGGCGACGTCCATGACACTGACGGGATGTTCGAATTCACGGCGGCTGCCGTCGGGGAGCGTGATCGCGATCATGAGAGTGCTTTGGTCTGGTGGCCCGCAAGGGGGCCTGGAGAATCCGGGGGCGAGGCGGCAACAAAAAAGCGCCACGAAGGCGCCTGCGTCAGGGCCGTCGGGGGCGTTCAGCGGTGGGCGGTGGTAGTGCTCATGTCACACGCTAGACCGGCGCAGGGCGCGGGCCACCTTGTTGCCTCGATAGAGATGCCCTGATCTTAAACCAATCCGGTGATGAATGCGCCGCCCCCCCGGCTGCGGCCCGGCAGCGGACCGCCTGAATGCGTCCGTGTGGCGCCCACAAACCGCAATGATTACCATGCGCGGATTACTGTCCTGCCCAGGACAGGTTTGCCGATTGGATTCCCGATGATCACTGTTGCGCTGACTTCGCTCGGCTTCTGCAGCCTGGCGCTGGCCGGCTCCGCCTTTTCCGCGCTGGCGCTGTATGCCGCCTCACCGCACTGCCGCTGGCCGCGCCTGCGCCGTGCCGGCCGTCTTGGCCGGCAGATCAGCCTGGTGGCTGCCGTGGCGGCGCTGTGGCTGTGGATCGCCAATCTGGGCATCGCCACCGGCGTGGTGGTGATGCTGTGCAGCTGGATGCTGGTGGCGATCCTGCTCCCGCTGCTGGCCGCGTGGCACCGCCCGGCACAGGTGATCCGCTGATGTGGGCCCGCGCGGGCGCCGGCCTCCTGGCGGGGTTCTTCGTCGCGGCCGCGGCCACCGGCCTGGTCGCCTGGCTGCCGCCGGGGCCGTGGCAGAACGCGCTGGTGCCCAGCCTGATCGCCTTCATTCCCTTGTGGATGCTGGCCGCGGTCTGGGCCTTCAGCTTCCGCACCGGCCCGCGCGCGTGGGCGATGATGAGCGCGACCGCCGTGGCCGGATTCGGCCTGTTGTGGCTGCTGCGCCTGACCGGCGCGGTGCAATGAGAGCGATGCGATGAAGTTCAGTTCCCACACCCTGCGCACCTTCACCACGCTGCATACGTGGGTCGGCCTGGTCGCCGGTTTCGCGCTGTTCGTGGCGTTCTACGCCGGTGCGCTGACCCTGTTCCACCACGATCTGCCGCTGTGGCAGACCCCGCATGCGGTGGATACGCCCGCCGCCAGCCTGGACGACGCGCAGCGCCTGCTCGACGGCGTGCTTGAACGCCACCCGGCCGCACGCACCCATGTGGGCATGACCTTCCCCGGCGGCGACCATCCGCAGCCGATCGCGTATTGGCAGGATGCCAAGGGCACCTGGCTGTATGCCTGGCTGGACCATTACGACGGCAGCATCACGCCGCCGCAGACCGGGCTGGCCGAGCTGGTCAACGAACTGCACTACAGCCTCGGCCTGCCGGTCGCGGGCACCTACCTGATGGGCATCGTCAGCCTGCTGTATGGCATGGCCCTGCTCAGCGGCCTGGTCATCCACCTGCCCAAGCTGTTCGGTGATCTGTTCGCGCTGCGCCCGGGCCGCAACCTCAAGCAGATGTGGCAGGACGCGCACAACGTGATCGGCGTGCTCAGCCTGCCCTTCCACCTGATGTTCGCGGTCACCGGCGCGCTGCTCTGCCTGATCTTCCTGCAGATGGCGGCGCTGAATCCGCTGATCTTCGACGGTAAGCTGCTGCAGGCGGTGCCGGCCGCGATGGACACCGCACCGGTACGCGAGCCCAGCGGCCAGTCCGGCAATGGAACGAACCTGCGCATGCTGCACGCCCGCGCCATCGAGGTGGCGCGCGCGCAGGGCGTGGCCGATTTCGAACCGGCCTTCCTGAAGCTCGCCCATGCCGGCGATGCCACTGCCACGATCGAGATCACCGGTGAATCCGGCGGCACCCTGGGGCCGCTCGGCGCGGTCGGCCTGGATGCGGCCAGCGGACGGCTGCTGAGCAGCCAGCTGCCCGGCCAGCGCGATGCCAACCACGCCACCCTGAGTGCGGCCTACGCGCTGCATTTCGGCGAGTTCGGCAATGGCGTGGTGGTCTGGCTGTACTTCCTGCTCGGCCTGGGCGGCGCCTTCCTGTTCTATTCCGGCAACCTGCTGTGGATCGAATCGCGTCGCAAGCGGCGCCAGGTGGAACAGGGGCGCGCGCAGATCAACATGGCCCGGGCCACGGTGGGGGTGTGCATCGGGCTGTGCGTCGCGGTTTCGGCGAGCTTCGTGGGCGCGCAGATCCTGGAGCAGGTCGCGCCGCAGGCAGTCGATCACGGCATCCGCTGGATCTGTTTCGCCACCTGGGCCGCGTGTGCGCTGTGGGCGGCACTGCGTCGCCCCGACCAGGCCGCCCGTGAGCTGCTCTGGGCGGCCGCCATCAGCACCACGCTGGTGGCGGTGGTACACGGCGCACTCACAGGCTACTGGCCGTGGGCGAGCGCGGCACGTGGCTACTGGCCCTTGTTCTGGGTGGACGCGGTGGCGCTGGCACTGGCCTTCGGATTTGCCACGCTGGCCCGTGCGAGCCTGCGCCGCGCGCGGCATGGCGACCCGAACAGCGTGTGGAGTGCACCGCGCTGATCACCCTGGACGCCTGCTGCGGCGGGCTTTCAGAATTCTTCAGCCGCGTTTCCAGCACTTCAGACCGCGTCATGGCGTAGTCGGGCCTCATCTCGAGGAGCCCTGCCCATGCACCACCACCGACACCGACTTGCCGCCCTGCTCTTTGCCCTGGCAGCCGCGCTGCCACTGACCTCTCCCGCCGCACCCGCGGCGCTGGATAGCGCCCGGATCACCGCGCTGGAGTCGGCGATCGCCACCCAGGACATCAAACAGGTCACCAGCGTCCTGCTGCTGGTGGACGGCCAGGTAGCCTACGAGGGTTACTTCAACGGCGGCACGGCGGAGACCCTCAATGACGTGCGCTCGGCCAGCAAGAGCGTGACCGCGATGCTGATCGGCGCGGCCATCGGCGATGGTCACCTGCCCGGCGCGCAGGCCCGTGTGTATGACTACTTCCCGGCGTTCACTGCCAGCCATCCGGTGGATGCACGGCTGCGCTCGATGACGGTGGAAGACCTGCTCACCATGAGCACGCTGTGGGAGTGCGATGACGAGAATGCGTTCTCGGCCGGCAACGAAGAGCGCATGTACGTGACCGAGCACTGGCTGGACTTCGCGCTGTCGCTGCCGGTCAGAGGCTTCGCACCGTGGATGACGCGCCCGGAAGACAGCCCGCATGGCCGGTCACACGCCTACTGCACGGCCAATTCCTTCGTGCTCGGCGCGGTACTGGAACAGGCCACGAAGCGGCCCTTGGCCGACTACGCCGCGCAGGTGCTGGAGCGCCCGCTGGGCATCACCGCGAGCAGGTGGAACCGCTCACCGGAAGGCATCGGCATGGGCGGCGGCGGAACGCGCTACCGCAGCCGTGACCTGGCGCGGTTGGGCGAGCTGGTGCTGGCCGAGGGGCGCTGGCAGGGCCGGCAGCTGATCCCGGCCCGGTATGTCCGGGCGATGCTCAGCGCCCAGGCGACCACCGGTGACGGCAGCGATTACGGCTACCAGTGGTGGGGACTGAAGCTTCCCGTGGAGGGGCACGAACGCACGGTCTGGACGATGTCCGGCAACGGCGGCAACTACGTGTTCGTGATGCCGGAGAAGAAGCTGGTGGCGGTGATCACCAGCCAGGCCTACAACCGCAGCTTCGCCCACCCGCAGTCGCGCCGCATCCTCACCGAGTTCCTGCTGCCGGCGCTGCGCTGAGGCCCTCGAGGTCTGTTGGCCGCCACGGCGCGGCCAACACCTGGGCACGCTGGGCAGATACGTCCGTCTCGATCGTGTCGAGCAGTCCCTGCCAGCCGGCCGCACCGTGCAGCGGCGCAAACAAGGGCGTGGTACGCAACCACGCCGCATCGCGGAAGCCGGCATCCACCGCGTGATGCAGGGCGGCCAGCGCTGCGGCGTCGTCGCCTTGGGCCTGCAGCAACATCGCGCGCTCCAGCGCGGTGTCGGACCAGCCATCGTCGGCCTGGCCCTCCAGCACCTGCAGGTGCCCGGCGATCCACGCGGGTGTGGCCGCGTCATCGCCGTACAGGCCGGCCAAGGTCTGCCCCATCGACTGCTGCGGGCGCAGGGCACGGCTCTGCTCGAAGGCTTCAGCGGCGCCCTTGCGATTCCCGCTCAACAACAGCATCTCGCCCTGCAGGCGCAGCAACTGCGGGTGCGGCGTCCCGCGCGCGAGTGCCTGATCGAGCGCCTGCCGTGCCTTGCCCGGCTCGCCCATCGCCCACAGGCTGTGCGGCCAGGCGATGTTGGCGAACACATTGTCCGGATAGAGCTGGAAGTTGCGTGCGTGCCGGCGCGCGGCGGCATCGGTAAAACCCAGCAGTTCCAGTTCGCGCGCGACCTGCACGTCGCGGAAGCGGACACGCTCGGGCGCGCGCAGCGACAGATTGTCCTGCAGTGCCTGCGCGAGGTCGCCTTTTTCCTGGTGCAGATAGGCCAGCGACGCACGCGTGCGCTCGTCACCCGGGTCGCGCTGCAGGGCCTGCCGGTAGTCCGCCATGGCCTGCGACATCGCGCCGAGGCAATCGTGGGCATAACCGCGCGCGGCCCAGCCGGCCGCATCGTCCGGCGCCTTGCGGACCAGTTCGCCGCCCAACACCAGCGCTTCCTGCGCGCGTTCGCGTGCGCCGTTGAACAGACAGGCGTCGGCCGCCAGTGCACGGGCGAGCCCACGTTTGGCCATCAACGATTCCGGATCCATCTGCAGCGCCTGGCGGTACAGCCCGATCGCACGCTCGTTGTTGCTGGCCTGCCCGATGCCCGCGTAATACGCAGCGCGCTGCAGGACCGGATCGGCAGGCGACACCGGCGCGGTGCCGGGACGGACCGCGATCAAGGCGGCAGCCACCGCGACGACGGTCACGCCCGCCCCCAACCAGATCCAGCGAGCACCGCCGTGCCGGCGTGGCGCGAGGGCGCCCTCCGCGCTGACGGTGACCACGGTGTCGCGCATCTCCGGCTGCGGCGGCGCGCACAGCTGGTAGCCACGGCCGCGCACCGAGCGCACATACCGTGGCCGTCGGCTGTCATCGCCCAGCGCCTGCCGAAGCAGCTTCACGCGCTGGCTGATCGCATCCTCGCCGACCACCGCCGGTGCCCACACCTGATCGGCCAGTGTGTCGAAATCGACGACGGCGTTGCCATGGGCCAGCAGACACTCCAACAGCCGCCAACTCAGCCCGTTGACCGGCAACAGCTCATCCCCGCGCCGCACGTGCTGTGCGTTGCGGTCGATGTGCAGATCCAGCAGCCGGACGCTCTCCATGCGGGCAAGCATAGGGCACGCGACTGCGTCGCGGCGCCCCTTCCCGTGGCGTTACTTCGCAGGGCCCTGGAACGGCGCCACCATGGCCTTGAGCAGGCTGCCCTGCGCATCGTCGCCGGTCAGCTCCCACATGAAGACGCCGCGCAGGCCGTTGTCCCTGGCGAAGCTCGCGCGCAGGCCGATCGAGGTAGGATCCTCGAAGCTGACGAAGACCTTCTCGGTAGCGTTGTAGAGCCACGGGGTCTGCGCGACCGGGTGCCAGTGCCGCTCCCAGCCGGGCTGGCCGAGCATGCCGGCCTGGATCTGCCGCCAGTCACCGGCCGGATGCGGCGCGCTGTAGCGCTGGTAGAGGCCATGGTTGGCGTCGCCCTCCAGCGTGAAGCCACGACCGTAGAACGGTACGCCGAGCACCAGCTTCTCTTTCGGCACCCCCTGCTGCTCGTAGTAGGCCACCGCCCCGGCCACGCTGTTCCAGCGCTTGAGTTCCGGCGTCAGCGGATCCTCCGGCACCGCGTGCAGCGGTGCGTTGAAGGTGGACACCGCCGAGAAGCCGGTGCCCATGTCGTAGCTCATCAGGTTGATGAAATCGAGCGCGTGGCCCAGCGCCTTGAGCTCATAACTGCGTGCCGGATCGTACGGACCATCGGTCTGCACCCGACCCGCAGGCAATGCGGCGGTGACCAGCCGATGCTGGCCGTCGGCTTTGTCCAGCGCATCAAGCTGGCGCCGGAACTCCTGCACCAGCAGGGTCATGTTGCGCCGATCCTCCGGGCGGTCGGTGATCTCGGTCGGGCCGCCATACACGGGGAACTCCCAATCGATGTCCACGCCGTCGAAACTGCCGCGATGACGCTCGAAGAACATCGCCACGCAGGAGGACACGAAGCGTTGGCGGCTTTCCGCGGTCAGCGCTGCATCGGAGAAGCCGCCGGCGTTCCAGCCACCGATCGAGATCAGCGTATGCAGCGTCGGATGCGCGCGCTTGAGCGTGGCCAGCGCCTTGAAGTGCGCGTCGGCCTGCGGCGCGACGACGCACTGACCTTGGTCGATGGTGGCGAACGCGTAGAACAGATGGGTCAGCGTGTCGGCCGGAATGTCTTCCACCGGATAGCGGTCGGCGGAGCCGCCGGGGTAATACGCGCCGATGATCCTGGGCAATGGCTCGGCGGCGGAGGCCGCCTGCGGCAACACGCTGGCGATCAGGACGGCGAGAACAGCGACGGCAGGACGGAACATGGGATCTCCCCGGTCGAAGGCGAGGCCACGTTAGCAGTGCAGCGCACCCTGTGCGTGCCATCGGCGACGATGTCCTGCGAATCCGTCCGGCGGACAGTCCATGCGGTCTTCCGGGCCGCCCCGTGACGTCATGCAACGTGCTGCAGCGTGACTTTTCGTGTCACGCGGGTCGCATCGGGAACAAAAAAAAAGCGGGCCGAAGCCCGCTTTTTTCGTGTCTGCGAAAGCGTGAGGACCAACGGTCCTCACCTACCGCGAGATCGGCGTGGGCCGATTACTCGGCGGTGACGCCCTCGCCTTCTTCGACGGCCTTCATCGACAGGCGGATACGGCCCTGCTTGTCGACTTCCAGGACCTTGACCTTGACCACATCGCCTTCCTTCAGCACATCGCCGACCTTCTCCACGCGGTCGCTGGAGATCTGCGACACGTGGACGAGGCCGTCCTTGCCCGGCAGGATCGTGACGAACGCGCCGAAGTCCATGATCTTGGCGACCTTGCCTTCGTAGATGCGGCCCGGCTCGACGTCCGAGGTGATCTGCTCGATGCGGGCCTTGGCAGCCTGCGCAGCGATGGCGTTGACCGACGCGATGACGATGGTGCCGTCATCCTGGATGTCGATCTGGGTGCCGGTTTCCTTGGTGATGGCCTGGATGGTGGAACCACCCTTGCCGATCACTTCGCGGATCTTGTCCGGGTGGATCTTGATGGTCAGCAGGCGCGGCGCGTAGTCCGACAGCTCTTCGCGCGGGGCGGTCAGGCCGTGGGCCATTTCACCCAGGATGTGCAGACGGCCAGCCTTGGCCTGCTGCAGTGCCTGCTTCATGATCTCTTCGGTGATGCCTTCGATCTTGATGTCCATCTGCAGGGCGGAGATGCCCTCGGCAGTACCGGCCACCTTGAAGTCCATGTCGCCCAGGTGATCTTCGTCACCCAGGATGTCGGACAGGACGACGAAGCGATCGCCTTCCTTGACCAGACCCATGGCGATACCGGCCACCGGCGACTTGACCGGCACGCCGGCGTCCATCAGGGCCAGCGAGGAGCCGCAGACCGAGGCCATCGACGAGGAGCCGTTCGATTCGGTGATTTCCGAGACCACGCGGATGGTGTACGGAAAGGCTTCCAGCGACGGCATCACTGCCAGCACGCCGCGCTTGGCGAGGCGGCCGTGGCCGATTTCGCGACGCTTCGGGCCCATCATGCGGCCGGTCTCACCCACCGAGTAGGGGGGGAAGTTGTAATGGAAGAGGAAGTTTTCCTTGTACTCACCGGCGACGGCATCGATGACCTGGCCATCACGGGCGGTGCCCAGGGTGATGGTCACGATCGCCTGCGTCTCACCGCGGGTGAACAGCGAGGAGCCGTGGGTACGCGGCAGGATACCGGTCTTCACGGAGATCGGGCGGACGGTGTCCAGCGCACGGCCGTCGATACGGACCTTGGTGTCCAGCACCGAGTTGCGCATGGTGCTGTATTCCAGCTCGCCGAATTCCTTCGACAGTTCGGCCGGGTTCCAGCCTTCGGCGGCCACACGGCCAGCCAGCGACTCGACCACGTCCTTCTTGATCGCCGAGATGGCGTCACGGCGCTGCAGCTTGTCGCGCACCTGGAAGGCTTCGCCCAGACGCGGGCCGATGGCTTCCTGCAGGGCGCTGATCAGCACGTCGTTCTTGGCCGGGGCTTCCCAGGTCGACGGCTTGGTGCCGGCTTCCACGGTCAGCTCGTTGATCGCGTTGATGACCTTCTGCATTTCGCGGTGACCGAAGGTCACGGCGCCCAGCATCACGTCTTCGGACAGCAGCGCGGCTTCGGATTCCACCATCAGCACGGCGTTGGCGGTACCGGCGACAACCAGTTCCAGCTCCGAATCCTTCAGCTCGGTCACGGTCGGGTTGAGGATGTACTCACCGTTCTTGTAACCGACCTTGGCGGCGGCGATCGGACCCTTGAACGGGGTACCGGCCAGCGACAGCGCAGCCGAGGCACCGATCAGGGCAGCGATGTCGCCATCGATGTCCGGGTTCAGCGACATCACGGTAGCGATGATCTGGACTTCGTTCTTGTAGTCTTCCGGGAACAGCGGACGGATCGGGCGATCGATCAGGCGCGAAATCAGCGTCTCTTTTTCGGTCGCGCGGCCTTCGCGCTTGAAGAAACCGCCCGGGATACGGCCACCTGCATAGAACTTCTCCTGATAGTCGCAGGTCAGGGGGAAGAAATCCTGGCCCTCACGCGCGCTCTTGGCGGCAACGGCGGAGACCAGCAGCACGGTGTCGTCGAACTTGACGATGACGGCACCGCCGGCCTGACGGGCGATTTCGCCGGTTTCAAGCGTGACGGTGTGCTTGCCGTACTGGAAGGTTTTGGTGATTTTTGCCACGGGGGTTTCCTTGGATGATGCTTTCTTCAATGGACCGCGGGCGACCCTTGCCGCCGACGGGTGACCGGTTGTCCGGCCCATACGTTTATTGCGGTACTGCCAAAACAAAACCGCGGCGCATTCCTGCGCCGCGGTGGGGGTTCGTGCTTAGCGACGCAGGCCGAGCTTTTCGATCAGGGCCTTGTAACGCGGAGCGTCTTTCTTCTTCAGGTAGTCGAGCAGGCTGCGGCGACGGTTGACCATCTGCAGCAGACCACGACGGCTGTGGTGATCCTTCTTGTGGGTCTTGAAGTGGCCGGTCAGCAGTTCGATGCGGGCGGTCAGCAGAGCGACCTGGACTTCCGGGGAGCCGGTGTCAGCCGCGCTGCGCTTGTTGTCTTCAATGACCTTCTGGGTGTCGATCGACATATCTTTTTTCTCTTGGATGCGTGGCCCGCAGAAACGTCCCATTGACGTACCGCGCGACTCGCCGTGAACGAAAGGATGAACCCGCAGAACGCGGGAAGCCTGAAAAGGCCGCGGAATTGTAACGTCCGTGGCCTTCCGGAACAAGGACCGGTCGGGTCCCGGGCCGGGTCGGTCAGAGGTTGAACAGGCGCTGCGGCGCCAGCAGACCGGTCTCGTCGACCTGGCCCAGGCCCTGGATCGCCTCGCCCGGGCCGAAGACGACCACCCCACCCTGCGGCCAGCCGGCGTCGCGGATGCGCTGACCCACCCGGAAGCGGGGGGTCTGCTCGTCGTCCAGCGTGACCCGGGGGTAATGGGCCAGACCCGCGTCCAGCGGCAGCAGCAGGGCCTCCATGCCGGCCTCATCGCCCTGCTCGGCCAGGGCCCGCAGGGTCTCCAGGGTGACCATCGGGGCCTCGCGGAAGGGGTCCACCCACAGCCGGCGCAGGCCGGCGATATGCGCACCGCAGCCCAGGGTCTCGCCGAGATCCCGGGCCAGGCTGCGGATGTAGGTGCCTGAACCGCAGGTCACCCGCAGGGACAGACGCGTCGGCTGCTGGTCCAGCACCTCCAGCGCGTGCACCTCGACATCGCGCTCGGGTGCCTCGATCGCCTCGCCGCGACGGGCCTTCATATACAGCGGCTCACCGCCCTGCTTGAGCGCGGAATAGATCGGGGCGCGCTGGCGGATGCGACCGCGCAGCGGGGCCAGCGCCGCCTCCAGCTCCGCTGCGCTGATGGAAGGAACGGGCCGCTCTCGCAGCACGGTGCCATCGGCGTCATCGGTATCGGTGGTCTGGCCCAGCACCACCTCGGCGTCGTAGGCCTTGGCCGAGCCAAGCAGCAGGCCGGCGATCTTGGTGGCTTCACCGAAGCACAGCGGCAGCAGGCCGGTGGCCAGCGGGTCCAGGCTGCCGGTGTGGCCGCCCTTCTCTGCCCGGTACAGGCGCCGCGCCACCTGCAGGGCGGCGTTGGAGCTCATGCCGGCGGGCTTGTCGAGCAGCAGGATGCCATCCAGGCGGCGGAACGAAATTCGAGGTGCCATGCATTCAATTCAAAACGGCGCCGTGTGGCGCTGCCGGTCAATCCGGCCTCCGGCGGAGCGGTCGCGCTGCGACAGGCCCCGCCCCATAAGACAACAGCCCTTTCGGGCTGTTGGTCCATCAGACTTTCTTTTCGCCTTCGTCGGTGTCGTCTTCGACACCTTCATCGCCTTCATCACCCTGCCGGCTCTTTTCTGCCGCCAGCGTATCGGGCAGGTCGCGCAGGATGTTGTCGATGCGCTCACCGCGGTCCACCGAGTCATCGTAGTGGAAGTGCAGCTCGGGCACGTGGCGCAGCTTCATCGCACGCGCCAGCTCCATGCGCAATTCCCAGGCCAGTTCCTTCAGGCCCTTCATCGCTTCCACCGAACGTTCGGGCATCAGTGCCGTGACGAAGATCTTGGCATGCGCCATGTCACGGGTGATTTCCACGTCGGAGACGCTCACCGAAGGCAGGCCGTGTACACGCACGGCGTTGTGCACGAGCGTCCCCAGTTCGCGGCGGATCTGGGCGGAAACACGGTCGGTTCGATGGAAGGTCTTTGGCACGGTAGGCGGACTCGTCTTGAAGGGTGATGCGTAAGCGAAAAAGCCGGACCGCGTGATGCGGCCCGGCCTGGAACATTACAGGGTGCGCGGCACTTCGATACGCTCGAAGCACTCGATCTGGTCACCCGGCTTGACGTCGTTGTAAGCCTTCACGCCGATACCGCATTCGGTACCGTTGCGGACTTCCTCGACGTTCTCCTTGAAGCGACGCAGCGATTCCAGCTCGCCTTCGAAGACCACGACGCTGTCGCGCAGGACGCGGATCGGCTTGCTGCGCTTCACCGTACCTTCGATGATCATGCAGCCTGCGACCGCACCGAACTTCGAGCTGCGGAACACATCGCGGACCTGGGCGATACCGATGATCTCTTCGCGGATTTCCACGCCGAGCAGACCGGAAGCCACCTGCTTCACCTGATCGATCACGTCATAGATGATCGAGAAGTAACGCAGGTCCACGCCGTTGGACTCGATGATGCGACGCGCGGAGGCGTCGGCACGCACGTTGAAGCCGATCACGGTGGCCTTGGAGGCAACCGCCGAGTTGGCGTCCGACTCGGTGATGCCGCCCACGCCGGAGTGGATCACGTTGATGCGGATGTCGTCGTTGGACAGCGCGACCAGTGCCTGGCTCAGCGCCTGCACCGAACCCTGCACATCGGCCTTGATCACCAGGTTCAGCACCTGCTGGCCATCGCCCTTGCCCAGGGTCGCCATGATGTCTTCCATGCGGCTGCCCGCGGACTGCACCAGGCGCGATTCACGGCGCTTGGTTTCGCGCTGCTGCGCGACGTCCTTGGCCAGACGCTCGTCTTCGACCACGACGAAGTCATCGCCGGCATCCGGCACGCCGGACAGACCCAGCACCTGGACCGGAATCGACGGACCCGCCTGGTCAGGCTGTGCGCCGGTTTCGTCGAACAGGGCGCGCACGCGGCCGTACTGGATACCGCAGACCAGGTAATCGCCCTTCTTCAGCGAACCCTGCTGCACCAGCACGGTGGCGATCGGGCCACGGCCCTTGTCCAGCGAGGACTCGATGACCACGCCGGTGGCGCGGCCGTCGGCCACGGCCTTCAGTTCCAGCAGTTCGGCCTGAATCGAGATCGCATCCAGCAGGTCGTCGATGCCCAGGCCAGCCTTGGCCGAGATTTCGACCATCTGGGTGTCGCCACCGAAGTCTTCGGACACGACCTGCTCGGTGAGCAGCTCGTTCTTGACGCGCATCGGATCGGCGCCGGACTTGTCGATCTTGTTGATTGCCACGATCAGCGGCACACCCGCCGAACGGGCGTGCTGGATGGCTTCCTTGGTCTGCGGCATGACGCCGTCGTCGGCAGCCACCACCAGCACCACGATGTCGGTCAGCTTGGCACCGCGGGCACGCATGGACGTAAACGCCGCGTGGCCCGGGGTATCCAGGAAGCTGATGACGCCCTTCGGCGTTTCAACGTGGTACGCACCGATGTGCTGGGTGATGCCACCGGCTTCGCCCGTGGCGACCTTGGTGCGGCGGATGTAATCCAGCAGCGAGGTCTTGCCGTGATCGACGTGGCCCATGATGGTGACGACCGGCGGACGTGCCACCGGCTCGCCCTGGTTGCCACCGGCCAGCGCCAGCAGCGCGTCTTCGGCGTCGTTGGTGTTGGCACGGATCACGTTGTGGCCGAGTTCTTCGGTCACCAGCGCGGCGGTATCGTGGTCGATGGTCTGGGTGATGGTCGCCATGACGCCCATCTTGAACAGCGCCTTGACCACATCGCCGCCCTTGACGGCCAGCTTCTGGGCCAGATCGGCGACGGTGATGGTGTCGCCGATGGTCACGTCACGCACGATCGGAGCGACCGGACGTTCGAAGCCATGGGCACCACCGCCGCTGCGCGACTGGTTGCTGTCACGGCGGCTGCCGTGCTGCACGCGCCCGGTCGGACGACCGCGCGAGTTGCTGTTGTTGCCGCGGCGGGCACGATCGGCGGCCGACAGATGCAGCTGACCGGCAAAGCGGTTGCCACCATCGTCGTCGCGCTTGGCGCCCGGACGGTTGTTGTTGTTGTTGTTCGAGTTGCGATCGTCCGAACGCGGTGCCGGACGGGCAGCCGACGGTGCAGCCGGACGCGCATTGCGGGCCGGAGCATCGGCAGCAGCGGGCTTGACCGCAGCCGGGGCCGGGGCCGGCGGTGCGTTCTTGGCCGCTTCAGCAGCGGCTTCGGCCGCCTTGCGCTCGGCTTCGGCACGCTCCTTGGCGTCGATTTCTTCCTGACGCTTGCGGGCGATTTCTTCATCGCGCGCACGGTCCTTCTCGGCCAGTGCGCGCTGCTCGTCCAGATTGCGCTGGCGGGATTCCTCCAGCTTGCGCAGGATGTCGGCGCGCTCCTCATCCGCGGTCATCGGCTTGCCGCTGGCGTCCTTCATGTACGTACGCTTCTGGCGCACTTCCACGTTGACGGTGGTCTTGCTGCGGCCGGCGCTGACGGTCACTTCCTGCAACTTGCGACGGTTGAGGGTGATCTTCTTGGCGGCTTCGTCGGTGCTCTCGACGGGCTGCTCGGTCTTGCCGTGCGAGCGACGAAGGAAGCCCAGGAGCTTCACCTTCTCGGTACTGGTCACGACCTGGTCGGGACCGCTGAACTTCATGCCGGCTTCGGCAAGTTGTACGAGCAGTTTATCGACCGGGGTATTGACCAGTTCGGCAAGCTTGCGGATGGTGGTTTGCTGCGACATTCGGATCCTATGATCTGGTTGGCGCTCCCTCGAAACGTGCGAAGGCAGCGCGGAGTCTAAGCCCTGAGCGGGTCAGGGCACTGTTCATCGCTGGCTCATTCGCCGCGCTCCAGGCGGGCGATCTCCTCGGCTCGGGCGGCAAGGATCAGGGCGGCGGCGCGCTCCTGGTCCATGTCCTCGATGCCGAACTCGAGGATCTCGTCGGCGGCCAGGTCCGACAGGTCCTCACTGGTACGCACGCCATGACCGGCCAGGGCGTAGGCGGTCGCCTCGTCCATGCCTTCCAGGGCGAGCAGGTCTTCCGACGGCGAGCCGTCTTCCAGACCTTCTTCCACCGCCAGCGCTTCGTTGAGCAGCGCATCGCGGGCACGGGCACGCAGCTCTTCGACGATGTCTTCGTCGAAGCCTTCCACGGCCAGCAGTTCGCCGACCGGGACGTAGGCGATTTCTTCCACGGTGTTGAAGCCTTCGGTCACCAGGATGGCGGCGATTTCTTCATCCACTTCCAGCTTGTCCATGAACAGCTGGCGGGCAACGGTCTGCTCTGCCTCGGACTTGGCGGTCACCTGGTCCTGGGTCATCACATTGAGCTGCCAACCGGTCAGGCGGCTGGCAAGACGGACGTTCTGGCCGCCCTTGCCGATCGCCTGGGCCAGGCGCTCTTCCGCCACGGCCAGGTCCATCGAGTGCTTTTCTTCATCGACGATGATCGACTGCACTTCCGCCGGCGCCATCGCATTGATGACGAAGTTGGCGGGGTTCTCGTTCCACAGCACGATGTCCACGCGCTCGCCATTGAGCTCGTTGGACACGGCCTGCACGCGCGAACCGCGCATGCCGATGCAGGCACCGATCGGATCGGTACGCGAATCGTGGGCCAGCACGGCGATCTTGGCGCGGTCGCCCGGATCACGTGCACAGGCCTTGATCTCGACCAGGCCCTGGCCGACTTCCGGCACTTCGAGCTTGAACAGTTCAATCATGAATTCCGGCGCGGCGCGGCTGATGAACAGCTGCGGGCCACGCGGTTCCGAACGGACTTCGGCCAGGTAACCGCGCACGCGGTCGCCAGCGCGCAGTACGTCGCGCGGAATGCCTTTGTCCTTCGGGATGAAGGCCTCGGCGTTGCCGCCCAGGTCCACATAGATGTTGCCGCGCTCGGCGCGCTTGACCACACCGGTGACCAGTTCGCCGACGCGATCCTTCCACGCATCGACCACCTGCTGACGCTCGGCCTCGCGCACGCGCTGGACGATCACCTGCTTGGCGGCCTGTGCGGCGATACGGCCGAAGTCCGGGTTTTCAATCTGCTCTTCGATGAAATCGCCGACTTCCACGCCGTCAGCTTCATCGATGGCGTCCATCAGACGGATCTGGCGGTCCGGAGACTCCATGACCACGTCATCGGCCACCACTTCCCAGCGGCGGAAGGTTTCGTAGTTGCCGTCCTTGTGGTCGATCGACACACGGGCCAGCACTTCTTCTTCCGGGTAACGCTTTTTGGCAGCCGAAGCCAACGCGGCCTCGATGGCATCGAAGATGACTTCGCGCGGGACGCCTTTTTCGTTGGCGACCGCATCCACTACCAGCAAAAGTTCCTTGCTCATTGGCTCACTCCGCGCGCGGCTTTTTGGCCGCCGGCTCGTTGGATGGTTTCTTGTTCGCCTTGCCACCCTGTTTGGGTGCCGGGCCAGTCGGTTTGGTCGGAGCCAGGCCAAGGGCGGCCCAGTCCGGCATGATGCGTGCCTTGTCGATGTTCTCGATGTCGGCGGTGAACGGAGCATTGTCGACCTTGAAGGTCACCGTGCCCTGTTCGATATCCACGGCGAGGATCTCGCCCTGCAGACGGCGGCGGCCGTCCTGCGGCAGGCTCAGCGTCACCTTGGCGGATTCGCCGATGGCGCGCTCGAACTGCGCGCCGGTGAACAGCGGGCGATCCACGCCCGGCGAAGACACTTCCAGCGTGTAGTTCGCCGTGATCGGGTCTTCGACGTCCAGCTGGGCGGACACTTCGCGGCTGACGCGCTCGCAGTCGTCGATGTTGACGATGCGCTCGGGCTGTTCGGCCAGCGGCACGTCGATGTACAGGCGCAGCGTTGCGCCGCCCGGTGCGGTCAGATACTCCACGCCCAGCAGCTCGAGACCCAGCGACTGAACGGTGGGGGCGAGCAGATTCGCGATTTCGGTTGCCTTGTCGCTCACAGTCGGCCTTGATTCGTTGAAAAGAAATACGGTCTGGTCCAGTGCATGGACCACCTTCCGGAAACAACAAAGGGCCCGTTGGGCCCCTGTCCGGTACAACTCCGGTCATGCTGGATTCCGGTGCAGATGCGCACGTGGTGCGCGTCTGCGAGCCCAGCGTTCCGGGGGTCACGGCGGCCTGGGTACAGGTTGCCGTTCCTGGAAGCCGGTTGCGGGGCCTGTTCATATCCGTTGAGGGGATATGAGTAGACAGTCCGCTAAGCCACTGATGATAGCCGTTGCACCGCGCTGGTGCAATGGTTGGGGTGGCTACTGGTGTCCCTATTCGGAAAGCTGAACAGCCAAGCGGGTGTGTGACCTTCGTCGTGGGCAGCGGCGGGGGCAGGTCCGCGGGACGCGCCGTGAACCCGTCCATGGGGGCTCATGGGCGACATCCATGTCGCCCCAATGGTCCCGCCAACCTGCCCGCACCGCTGCCTACGGAAATGGCTGGTCAGTCACTGAGGTCAAAAGCAAAAGCGTGGCGACATTTCATGCGACGACCCGTCGTTGACCCTGGGTGTGCGTCGATCATCTTTGGCGCAACAACAACCGCAACCGCTGCCGCCATCGCCGCCCTTCCACTGCCGCGCCGATGCCGATGCCGATGCCGATGCCGATGCCGATGCCAATGCCAATGCCAATGCCAATGCCAATGCCAATGCCAATGCCAATGCCAATGCCAATGCCATAACGAAAAAAGCGACCTCGTTACCGAGATCGCCTTTTCGTCTACTGCATCTGCACTGCAGATTTTCTGTGGTAGCGGGGGCAGGATTTGAACCTGCGACCTTCGGGTTATGAGCCCGACGAGCTGCCAGACTGCTCCACCCCGCAGCAGAAGCGGAATTGTAAGGGAGTTTGAGATCCCGTGCAACCCCTTTGAAACATTTGCTGTGCGACAGCCATTGGTCAACGCCAACGCCAACGCCAACGCCAACGCCAACGCCAAACAACCAGCGCGAGCCGAACCTTGGAACGAAAAAAGCGACACCGTTTCCGGTATCGCTTGATTCGTCCACTGCCTCCGGTTTGCACCGGAGCTATATGGTAGCGGGGGCAGGATTTGAACCTGCGACCTTCGGGTTATGAGCCCGACGAGCTGCCAGACTGCTCCACCCCGCAGCAGAAGCGGATGAGTTGTGTACCAACCAACGGTGGGTACCTACCGCAACGATGTTCTGGCGAAACCGCTGCATCAACAACTCAGGAGATGAATATTACACGAGTTGCGCACGTTTGTATCGTTTTTTACGAAATATGTGCAAATGCCTGCTGGCACCACACCATGATCGGGTTCCACGCTACGCCGAGGGCCAGCAGCGCCAGGGCATTCACGCCCAGCACCACGCCCAGCACGCGGTCGTTGTTGGCCGGCAGCGGCTCGCCCACCGGCTCATCGAAGTACATGACCTTGATGACGCGCAGGTAGTAGAAGCAGCCGATCACGGCGCAGATCACGCCGACCATGGCCAGCCACAGCATGTCGCCCTGGATCGCCGCGCCGAGCACGGCCAGCTTGGTCCAGAAGCCCAGGAACGGCGGGATGCCTGCCAGCGACGCCATGATGCACAACACCAGGCCGGCCATCCACGGGTTGCGGGCATTGAGGCCCTTGAAGTCTTCGATCTTCTCGGCTTCAAAGCCATTGCGCGACAACGCGATGATCGCGCCGAACGCCGCGGTGGACATGATCGCGTAGCTCAGGGCATAGAACAGCGCCGCCGAGTAACCCCGCTCGCCACCACCGGCCATGCCCATCAGCAGGAAGCCGATGTGCGAGACGGTCGAGAAGGCCAGCATGCGCTTGAGGTTGGTCTGCGCGATCGCCATCAAGTTGCCGATCACCAGCGACAGTGCGGCCAGGCCACCGATCAGGTACTTCCACTCGTCGGCCAGCGGACCCACGCCCATTTCCAGCAGGCGGTAGGCCATGCCGAACGCAGCCAGCTTCGGGGCCGAGCTGATGAACAACGCGACCGGTGCCGGGGCACCCTGGTAGACGTCGGGCAGCCACATGTGGAACGGAGCCGCACCGAGCTTGAAGGCCACGCCGGCGATCATGAACACCGCGCCGGTCAGCAGCAGCATCTTCTCTTCGGTGTGCGGGATGGCCGCATTGATGGCGTCCAGGTGCAGCGAGCCGGTGGCGCCGTAGATCAGCGACATGCCGTACAGCAGCAGGCCCGAGGCCAGCGAACCCAGCACGATGTACTTCATCGCCGCTTCCGAGGCCAGGCCGTTCTCACGGTTGCTGGCGACCAGTGCGTAGGAGCACAGGGCCAGCAGTTCCAGGCCCAGGTAGACCATCAGCAGGCTGCCGGCCGAGACCAGGATCATCATGCCCGCGGTGGCGAACAGGATCAGCACCGGAATCTCACCCTGGTAGAGCTTGCGCTCGCGCAGGTAGCTCCAGCCGTAGATCAGGGTCAGCCCGCTGCACAGCACGATCACGGTCTTCATCACGTCGGCCGCGTTGTCGCGGACGAACATGCCGTGGAAGACCTCGCCCTGCCCGCCCACTCCGGTGGCGAGCATGAAGAACACGACCGCCAGCGCAGCGATCGAGAACAGGTGGGTCCAGATCTTGTTCTTCTCACTGATGAAAAGATCAAGCATCAACAGGGCGAACGCACTGCCGACCAGCACCAGCTCGGGAGCGAGCGGCGGGAGGTCAGCGGCGGTCAGTGGCAACAGCGGCGAGGTGGTCATCATCAAATCCTGGAATCAATACTCTCGACGGCCCGATTACAGCAGCTTGCTGGATGCGATCTGCATCGCCAGCTTCGCGATCGAGGGCTCCATCAGGTCGGTCAGCGGCTTGGGGTACAGGCCCAGGGCAAGGGTGCCCACGGCGAATACACCCAACACCAGCCACTCCCGACCGTTGATGTCCTTCAGTTCGGCGACATGGGCATTGGCCACTTCACCGAAGAACACGCGCTTGTACAGCCACAGCGTATACGCCGCGGTGATCACCAGGGTGCTCGCCGCGCCGAGTGCCAGCCACGGATTGCGCTGGAAGCTGGCCATGATGATCATGAACTCACCGACGAAACCGCTGGTACCCGGCAGGCCGGCATTGGCCATGAAGAACAGCATGGCGAAGGTGGCGAACCAGGGCATCACGTTCACCACGCCGCCGTAATCGGCGATGCGGCGGCTGTGCATGCGGTCGTAGAGCACGCCGACGCAGGAGAACATCGCGCCGGACACGAAGCCGTGCGAGACCATCTGCACCATCGCACCCTGCAGGCCCAGGCGGGCCGCATCCGGGTTGCCGGCGTCACGCACCAGCCACATGGCGATGAAGGTACCCAGGGTCACGAAGCCCATGTGCGCGATCGACGAATAGGCGATCAGCTTCTTCATGTCGTCCTGCACCAGGGCGACCAGGCCGACGTAGATCACCGCCACCAGCGACAGCGCGATCACCAGCCAGGCCCACTCGTGCGAGGCGTCCGGCACGATCGGCAGGTTGAAGCGCAGGAAGCCGTAGCCACCGATCTTCAGGGCGATTGCCGCCAGGATCACCGAACCGGCGGTCGGCGCTTCCACGTGGGCGTCCGGCAGCCAGGTGTGGACCGGGAACATCGGCACCTTGACCGCGAAGGCGATCAGGAAGGCGAAGAAGATCCACGTCTGTTCCTTGCCCGACAGCTGCAGCTGGTACAGGTCGGCCAGCTGGAAGCTGCCGCCCTTCAGGTACAGGTAGATCAGGGCCACCAGCATCAGCACCGAGCCGAGGAAGGTGTACAGGAAGAACTTCAACGCGGCGTAGATGCGACGCGGGCCGCCCCAGACACCGATGATCAGGAACATCGGGATCAGCATCGCTTCGAAGAACACGTAGAACAACATCGCGTCCGTCGCCGAGAAGATACCGACGGTGACACCTTCCAGGATCAGGAAGGCGGCCACGTACTGGTTCACGCGCTTGTCGATCGCGCTCCACGCACCGATCAGGGCCAGCACCGAGACCAGGGTGGTCAGCAGGATCAGCGCGATCGCGATGCCGTCGACGCCGAGGTTGTAGCCGATGTCGTAGGCGGGGATCCAAGCGCGGGTCTCGACGAACTGCAGCGCGTCGATTCCCGTGTCATAGCCGCTGAGCAGCGACAGGCTGGCCACGAAGGTCAGCACCGCGACGCCCAGGGACGCCCACCGGGCGGTTTGGGCATCCCGGATGGCAAGGATCAATGCACCGCCGATGATCGGCAGCCAGATGAGAACACTAAGTAGGGGCCAGTTCGACACGTCTTCTTATTCCGTACAGGTCATCAACGCAGGTAATGCATCAGGACGCCCAGGAGGGCAATCAGGCCGATGATCATCGCGAAGGCGTAGTGATAGAGGAAACCGGATTGGGTGCGACGCAGCAGGTTGGCCGCCAGATCGATCAGGCGCGCCGAACCGTTGACCACCACACCATCGACCACATTCGTGTCGATCGCGCGCGAAACCTTGCCGAGCTTGATACCGCCGCCGGCGAAACCGCCGATCCAGAGCTTGTCGAAGCCGTACTTGTTCTCCAGCACCGACACGATCGGCGCGAAGGTCTTGCGGGCCTTGCCGGCCATTTCCGGCTTCCACAGGTAGAACAACGCCGCCAGCAGGAAGCCTGCCAAGGTCAGCCATACCGCAGGGCCCTTCATGGCGTGACCGACAAAGCCCAGCGGGCCATGGAACTCACCGGCCAGCGCACCGATGGTGTCTCGCGCCGGGACGTAGAAATCAACGATGCCGGTGAAGAACGAATGCACCTGTCCCGGGATCGCGTGCTCGGCGTGGGTCCCCTTCCAGTCGGTGCCGTACAGCATCGGGCCGATGCTGAAGTAACCGATGAAGATCGAGGGAATCGCCAGCAGGATCAGCGGCAGGGTGACCACCCACGAGGTTTCATGCGGTTCATGCGCGCCATGGCCGTGGCCATGATCGTCATGATGCGCGTCGCCGTGGTGAGCGTCGGCAGCATGTGCATCGGCGCCATGCGCGTCGGCATGATGATCATCATGGCCATGCGCGTGGTCGTCATGCGCATCGCGGAAGCGTTCCTTGCCATGGAAGGTCAGGAACAGCAGGCGGAAGCTGTAGAAGCTGGTCACGATCACGCCACCGAGCACCGCCCAGTAGCCATAGGTGGCCACCCAGTTGGAGGAAATCTCGGCGTGGTGCTTGGCAGCCTCGATGATGGTGTCCTTCGAGTAGAAGCCGGAGAAGAACGGCGTACCGACCAGGGCCAGCGTACCGATCCACATGGTGACGAAGGTGATCGGCATGTACTTGCGCAGGCCGCCCATCTTCCGCATGTCCTGCTCGTGGTGCATGGCGATGATCACCGAGCCCGCGCCGAGGAACAGCAGCGCCTTGAAGAAGGCGTGGGTCATCAGGTGGAACACGGCCGCCGAGTACGCGGACACGCCCAGGGCGACGGTCATGTAACCCAGCTGGGACAGCGTGGAGTACGCGACGACGCGCTTGATGTCGTTCTGCACGATGCCGATCAGGCCAGTGAAGAACGCGGTGGTGGCACCGATGAACAGCACGAAGTTCAGCGCGGTCTGCGACAGCTCGAACAGCGGCGACATGCGGGTGACCATGAAGATGCCCGCGGTGACCATGGTCGCCGCGTGGATCAGCGCCGAGATCGGGGTCGGGCCTTCCATCGAGTCCGGCAGCCAGACGTGCAGCGGCACCTGGGCCGACTTGCCCATCGCACCAATGAACAGGCAGATGCAGATCACGGTGGCGACCGACCAGATCACCGGCTCGCTCATCACCGGGATGGAGGTGCCGAACAGGTCGATCGTGCCCGACCAGATCTGGATCACCGCATCCGGGTGGCCCAGCACCTGGGCATTGGCGAACACGGTGGCGTAATCGAGGGTGCCGAACACCCACAACACGCCGGCGATGCCGAGGATGAAGCCGAAGTCACCGACACGGTTGACCAGGAAGGCCTTCATGTTGGCGAAGATGGCGGTCGGGCGCTTGAACCAGAAGCCGATCAGCAGGTACGAGACGAGGCCCACCGCTTCCCAGCCGAAGAACAGCTGCAGGAAGTTGTTGCTCATCACCAGGGTGAGCATCGAGAAGGTGAACAGCGAGATGTAGCTGAAGAACCGCTGGTAGCCCGGGTCATCCTGCATGTAGCCGATGGTGTACACGTGCACCAGGAAGGACACGAAGGTCACCACGACCATCATCATCGCGGTCAGCTTGTCGACCATGAAGCCGACGTGCGCCGAGTACTGGCCCACTTCAAAGAACGTATAGATGTTCTGGTTGAACGGCTGGGCGCCGCCCCACAACAGCATGTACAGCACGTAGCTGGACAGCACGCAGCTGACCGCCACGCCGAGGATGGTGACCGCCTGCGCGCCAGCGCGACCGACCTGACGACCGAACAGGCCGGCGATGATGCTGCCGAACAGCGGTGCGAGCACCACTGCGATCAACAGACTCTTGGAGAGAGTGATTTCCATCTACGGATCAGCCCTTCAGCGAATCGACTTCGCCGACATTGATGGTGCGGCGAGTACGGAACAGGGTTACCAGGATCGCGAGGCCGATGGCGGCCTCGGCCGCGGCCACGGTCAGGATGAAGAAGACGAACAGCTGTCCGGCCGTATCACCCATCTCACGCGAGAACCCGACGAAATTGATGTTGACCGACAGCAGCATCAACTCGATGGACATCAACAGCACGATGATGTTCTTGCGGTTGAGGAAGATGCCGGCGAGGCTGATGCAGAACAGCACCGCGCCCAGCGCCAGAATGTGGCCAAGAGTGATCATGGCTGCGCCTCCTCGTTGCTGGACGGCTTGATGTTGGTGTGCACGAACGGCTTCTCTGCATCCATCTTGACGACGCGCAGGCGGTCGCTGCCCTTGACCATGGTCTGCTCGGACGGGTTCTGGGTCTTCAGGCCGGTGCGGCGACGCAGGGTCAGCATCACGGCGGCAACCACGGCCACGGTCAGGATGACGGCGGCGAACTCGAACGGCAGCAGGTACTCGGTGAACAGGCTGCGGGCCAGCCAGGTGATGTTGGACGTGTCGGCCGCCAGCGCGGCAGCGTTGTCGACCGGGAACGGATTGACCGCCCTGCCCTTCACGCCGATCAGCACCAGCATCTGCACGAGCATCGTCACCGCCACCACCAGGCCGAGCGGCAGGTAACGCACCCAGCCCTCGCGCAGGTTGGAGGGATCGATGTCCAGCATCATCACCACGAACAGGAACAGCACCATGACCGCGCCGACGTAGACCAGCACCAGCGCGACACCGAGGAACTCGGCCCCGACCAGGATCCAGATGCAGGCCACGGAGAAGAAGGTCAGGATCAGGCACAACACGGCATAGACCGGATTGCGCACGCTGATCACCGCCGCGGCGGAAATGCCCGCCACGATGGAGAAGACCCAGAAACTGATATTTACCCAATCCATCATTCGACCTCAGCGGAAAGCGGCATCGGCGGCGCGACGCTCGGCGATCTCGGCTTCAAGCCGATCACCGATGGCCAGCAGCTGCGGCTTGGTAACGATGTTCTCGCCACGGTTCTCGAAGTGGTACTCGAGAATGTGGGTCTCGACGATCGAGTCCACCGGGCAGCTTTCTTCACAGAAGCCGCAGAAGATGCACTTGAACAGATCGATGTCGTAACGGGTGGTACGGCGGGTGCCGTCCTCGCGCTTGGCCGAATCGATGGTGATCGCCAGCGCCGGGCACACCGCTTCGCACAGTTTGCATGCGATGCAGCGTTCCTCACCGTTGGGGTAGCGGCGAAGTGCATGCAGACCGCGGAAACGCGGCGACTGCGGGAACTTCTCCATCGGGTACATCATCGTGTACTTCGGCTTGAAGGCGTACTTCAGGGTCAGCCACAGACCACCGAGCAGCTCAAGGAGCAGCAGGCTTTTGAAGTAATGGGTAATTCGGTTCATCGCTTAGACGCCCTTCTGGATCACGCCGTAAAACACCATCAACGCCGTCACTGCAATCCAGAAGATGGTGAGCGGGATGAAGACCTTCCAGCCCAGACGCATGATCTGGTCGTAACGGAAGCGCGGGAAGCTGGCACGGAACCAGATGTAGGAGCTGGCGAAGAAGAAGACCTTCAGCAGCAGCCACGGCCAGCCGCCCTTCCAGATCCAGTCGATCCACGGCGAGATGTCTGCCGTGATCCAGCCCTGGAGCGGGCTCAGCCAACCACCGAGGAAGAAGATCGAGATCAGGAAGCTGATCAGGATCATGTTCGCGTATTCGGCCAGGAAGAACAGCGCGAACGCACCACCGGAGTATTCGACCATGTGGCCGGCAACGATTTCCGATTCACCTTCCACGACGTCGAACGGCGCGCGGTTGGTTTCGGCGACGCCGGACACCCAGTACACGATGAAGAGCGGGAACAGCGGCAGCAGGAACCAGTCGAACAGACCGGAGTTGCCCGCCTGCGCCATCACGATGCTGCTCAGGTTGAGGCTGCCCGAGGCGATCATCACGCCGACCAGGGCAAAGCCCATCGCGATTTCGTAGCTGATCATCTGCGCCGAGGCGCGCATCGCACCCAGGAACGCGTACTTCGAGTTGGAGGCCCAACCGGCCAGGATGATGCCGTACACGCCCAGCGAGGTCATCGCCAGCAGGTACAGCAGGCCGGCATTGGCGTTGGACAGCACGATCTGCGCGTCGAAGGGAATCACCGACCAGGCCGCGAAGGCCGGGCCCAGCGTGATCAGCGGCGCCAGGATGAACATCGCCTTGTGCGAGCTGCTCGGCTGGATAATTTCTTTGAACAGCAGTTTGAAGACGTCGGCGAAGGCTTGGAAGATGCCCATGCCGACATACATCGGGCCATGGCGCACGTGCATCCAGCCGATCAGCTTGCGCTCCCAGACCACGTAGAAGGCCACCGAGATGATCACCGGCATGGCGATCACCAGGATCTTCAGGATGATCCAGAGCAGCGCGCCGATGTCGCCCAGTGACAGCAGCCACTGGTGCAGCGGGTCGACCGCGTTCAACAGCAATTCGTTCATGCAGCCACCACCGTTACGCGTGCGGCACCCAGCGGTGCGGTTGCACCGTGGCCCGATTCAATCCAGACCGACCCTGCGGCAACGCGGGCGTCGACCACCACCGGCAAGGTGGCACGGCCGGCATCGGTGCCGACCTTGGCCATCTGGCCTTCCACCAACTGCAGGCGGGCGGCGTCGTCGGCGTTGAGCACGATGCGCGGGGCGTTGTTGAGCGGATGCGACTGCAGCGCCTGGGCGCGACGGACCACCGCATCGGTGCGGTAGATCGCGGCGGTCGAGGTCACTTCCAGGCCCTCGCCCGCTACCGGCGTTGCCGTCGAGGACGAGACGTTGACGCTGACCGGGGCCAGGCTGGCGCGCAGGCCGGCCAGGTCGGTGAACTCGAAACCGGCCAGCGACATCTCGCCACCCAGTGCACGCAGCACGCGCCAGCCTTCACGCGCCTCGCCCGGCAGCTTGCCGCCGGCACGGGCCGACTGCTCGCGACCATCGAGGTTGGTCAGGGTGGCATCCACTTCCGGCAGTGCGCCGATCGGCAGGATCACGTCGGCGACGTCGCGGGTCGAGGCACAGGCGAACTGGCTGAAAGCCACCACCTGGGCACCGGCCAGCGCCTTGCGGGCAGCAGCGGCGTCGGCGAAGTCCAGGCCCGGCTCGATGCCGTAGATGGCATAGGCCTTGCGCGGCTGGGCCAGCATGGCGTTGACGTCCTTGCCGGCCGGCAGCACGCCGGCGCGGGTCAGGCCCACGGCATTGGCGCCCTGCGGGATGCGGCACAGCTTGGCACCGGTCGCGGCGGCGAAATCACGCGCAGCGGCGCGGATCGCGGCAGCCTGCGGGTGGTTTTCGGCGATGCCACCGACGATCAGCACGGCGTTGCTGGCACCCTTCACGGCGTCACGCAGCTCGGCGTTGCCCAGTGCGTCGATGAAGGCCGACGGGGCGACGATCTGCTTGCTGGCCAGCTTGAAGGCGAAATCGAAGTCCACCGGATTGACGGCGTGGATCTTCGCGTTGCGCGTGGTCTGCGCCTTGCGCAGGCGGGCATGCAGCAGCGGCAGCTCGTGGCGGATGTTGCTGCCGAGCACGACGATGCTGTCCGCGCCTTCGATCTCAGCCAACGGCAGGCCGAACACTTCGGCGGTGGCGGCGTCGGAGAAATCGCGGTTGTTGATGCGGTGATCAATGTTCGTGGTGCCCAGGCCGGTCGCGAGACGGGCCAGCAGTGCGCCCTCCTCGTTCGAGGCCGACGGGTGCACCAGCACGCCGAGATCGTCACCCTGGTGGGCGGCGAAGATGTCCTTGGCGGCGGCCAGGCCTTCGGCCCAGCTCACTTCCTTCCACTCGCCATTGACCTTGCGCAGCGGCTTGACCGCACGGTCTTCGCTGTACAGGCCCTGGTGCGAATAGCGGTCGCGATCGGACAGCCAGCATTCGTTGACCGACTCGTTGTCGCGCGGCACCACGCGCAGCACTTCGCCGCGACGCACGTGCAGGAACAGGTTCGAGCCCATCGCGTCGTGGTAGCCCAGCGACTCGCGTGCGGTCAGTTCCCACGGACGGGCGCGGAACTGGAACACCTTGTTGGTCAGCGCGCCGACCGGGCAGACGTCGACGACGTTGCCGGACAGCTCGGTGGTCAACGGCTTGCCGTCATAGGTACCGATCTGCAGGTTCTCACCGCGATACATGCCACCCAGTTCATAGGTACCGGCAACGTCGGCGGTGAAGCGGACGCAGCGGGTGCACTGGATGCAGCGGGTCATTTCGGTGGCGACCAGCGGACCGATGTCCTCGTCGGGCACCACGCGCTTGCGCTCGTTGAAGCGGCTGACCGAACGGCCATAGCCCAGCGAAACGTCCTGCAACTCGCACTCGCCGCCCTGATCGCAGATCGGGCAGTCCAGCGGATGGTTGATCAGCAGGAATTCCATCACCGAGCGCTGGAACTTCAGCGCCTTTTCACTGCGGGTGGCGACCTTCATGCCATCCATGACCGGCGTGGCGCAGGCCGGCGCCGGCTTGGGCGACTTTTCCACGTCGACCAGGCACATGCGGCAATTGGCGGCGATCGGCAGCTTCTCGTGGTAGCAGAAGCGCGGGATCGGAATGCCGGCCTTGTCGGCGGCCTGGATGATCATCGAGCCCTTGGGCACGACCAGGGACTGGCCGTCGATTTCGACGGTCACATGATCCGGTGGCACGCTCGGGTTTACGGGTTGCGCGCTCATGCGGCGGCTGCCTCCACCTTCTTGCCGTCAACCATCGAATGACCGTTGACGATGTAGTACTCGAATTCGTCCCAGAACTGGCGCAGGAAGCCCTGGATGGGCCATGCCGCCGCTTCACCGAACGCACAGATGGTGTGGCCTTCAATCTGGCCGGCCACCGTCTTCAACTGATGCAGGTCTTCCATCGTGGCCTTGCCGGCGACGATGCGCTCCAGCACGCGGTGCATCCAGCCGGTGCCTTCACGGCACGGGGTGCACTGCCCACAGGATTCCTTGTGGAAGAACTGCGAGATGCGGCAGGCGAACTTGACGCAGCAGACGCTGTCATCCAGCACCACGATGGCGCCCGACCCCAGGCCGGTGCCCAGGGCACGCAGGGTGTCGTAGTCCATCTGCAGGCCCTTGAGCTCTTCGGCCTTCAGCACCGGCATCGAGACGCCGCCCGGGACCGCGCCCTTGAGCGTGCGGCCCGGCTTCAGGCCACCGGCCATTTCCAGCAGGTCGTCGAAGGTGGTGCCCAGCGGCACTTCGAAGTTGCCGCCCTTCTGCACGCAACCGGAGACCGAGAAGATCTTCGGACCGCCGTTCTTGGTCAGGCTCAGGCCTGCGAACCATTCCGGGCCGTTGCGGATGATCGCCGGCACCGAGGCATAGGTCTCGGTGTTGTTGATCGTCGACGGCTTGCCGTACAGGCCGAAGTTGGCCGGGAACGGCGGCTTGTAGCGCGGCTGGCCCTTCTTGCCTTCCAGCGATTCCATCAGCGCAGTTTCTTCGCCGCAGATGTACGCGCCGGCGCCCAGCGCACCGTAGATGTCGATGTCCACGCCGCTGCCGAGGATGTCCTTGCCCAGCCAGCCGTTCGCGTAGGCGTCGGCCAGGGCCTGCTCGAAGTTCTCGAACGGCTCGTGGTGGAACTCGCCACGCAGGTAGTTGTAGCCCACGGTCGAGCCGGTGGCGTAGCAGGCGATCGCCATGCCTTCCACGACCGAATGCGGGTTGTAACGCAGGATGTCGCGGTCCTTGCAGGTACCCGGCTCGGATTCATCCGAGTTGCACAGGATGTACTTCTGCATGGTGCCCTTGGGCATGAAGGACCACTTCAGGCCGGTCGGGAAGCCCGCGCCGCCACGGCCGCGCAGGTTGGACTGCTTGACCATTTCGATGACCTGCTCCGGCGAGATCTTCTCTTCGAGGATCTTGCGCAGGGCGGCATAGCCACCGGTCTTGAGGTAGCTTTCATACGACCACGGAGTGTCGTAATGCAGGGTGGTGTAGACCACCTGGTGCGGCAACGGTGCGGGACCGACCGGACCACTGGGTGCGTGATGATGTGCCATGTCTTACTCCAACCCGTCCAGCAGCTCGTCGACTTTCTCGACGGTCAGGCGCTCGTGGTAATGGCCGTTGATGACCATCATCGGCGCACCGGCGCAACCGGCCAGGCATTCTTCTTCGCGCTTGAGGTAGATGCGGCCATCGGCGGTGGACTGACCGGTCTTGCAGCCGAGCTTCTTCTCGGCATGCGCGACCAGGTCTTCGGCACCGTTCAACCAGCAGCTGATGTTGGTGCAGAAGGCGACGTTGTGGCGGCCGACCTTCTCCAGTTCGAACATCGAGTAGAAGCTGGCGACCTCGTAGGCCCACACCGGCGGCAGATCCAGGTACTTGGCGACGCCGGCGATCAGCTCGTCGGTCAGCCAGCCTGCATTCTGTTCCTGTGCGGCGTGCAGGCCCTGCAGGACAGCCGAACGCTTGCGATCCGGCGGGAACTTGGCCAGCCAGTGATCGATGTGCGCACGGGTCTTGTCATTCAAGACCACCATCGGGTCGACGTCGCGCGCCGCCTCGAAATTACCTGTCGCCTTCATCGGCCGACCTCAGCGAATACGAAATCGTTAAAAACCAGAACCTGCAGCGCCGGCAGCAGCCGGCGGGTGTCAGGCATCGTGCAGGCGGATGCGATCACCGGTCCACCTCACCGAACACCAGATCGTAGGTGCCGATCATGGCCACAACGTCGGCGAGCATGTGCCCGCGCACGATCGAGTCGATCGAGGACAGATGGGCGAAGCCCGGCGCGCGCAGGTGCACGCGGAACGGCTTGTTGGCACCATCGGACATCAGGTAGCAGCCGAACTCGCCCTTGGGCGCTTCGACGGCGGCGTAGGTTTCGCCGACCGGGACGCAGTAGCCTTCACTGAACAGCTTGAAGTGATGGATCAGCGCTTCCATGTCGTCCTTCATGTCTTCGCGGCTGGGCGGCGCGACCTTGAAGTTCTTGACCATGACCGGGCCCGGGTTGGCCTTCAGCCAGGTGACGCACTGCTTGATGATGCGGTTGGATTCGCGCATCTCGGCCACGCGGCACAGGTAACGGTCATAGCAGTCACCCTCCTTGCCGAGCGGGATGTCGAATTCGACCGCGTCGAACTTGGCATACGGCTGCTTCTTGCGCAGATCCCAGGCAACGCCCGAGCCGCGCAGCATCACGCCGGTCATGCCCCACGCATGGGCCAGTTCCGGGGTGACCACGCCGATGCCGACCGTACGCTGCTTCCAGATACGGTTGTCGGTGAGCAGGGTTTCGTATTCGTCGACGCGCTTGGGGAACTCGACGGTGAAGTTCTCCAGGAAGTCCAGCAGCGAACCTTCGCGCGAGGCGTTGAGGTTCTTCAGGGCCTTGCCCTTGTGCCAGCGCGATTCCTTGTACTTCGGCATGTGGTCCGGCAGGTCGCGGTAGACCCCGCCCGGACGGTAATACGCCGCGTGCATGCGCGCGCCGGAGACCGCTTCGTAGCAGTCCATCAGCTCTTCGCGTTCGCGGAAGGCGTACAGCATGACCGCCATCGCGCCCAGATCGAGCGCGTTGGAACCCAGCCACATCAGGTGATTCAGGATGCGGGTGATTTCGTCGAACATGGTGCGGATGTACTGCGCACGCTCCGGCGCCTCGATCCCCATCAGGGTCTCGATCGCGCGCACGTAGGCGTGCTCGTTGCACATCATCGACACGTAATCCAGGCGGTCCATGTAGCCGATCGACTGGTTGAACGGCTTGGACTCGGCCAGCTTTTCGGTACCCCGGTGCAGCAGGCCCACGTGCGGGTCGGCACGCATGATGGTTTCGCCGTCCATTTCCAGGATCAGGCGCAGCACACCGTGCGCGGCCGGATGCTGGGGACCGAAGTTCATGGTGTAGTTGCGGATTTCCTGGCGCAGTTCGGCCGGGTTGCTCGCAAAGGCCTGGTGGGCCTGGGTGAATTCGCTCACTTGCTTGCCTCCGACTGCGCGGATTCACCGGCAGCGGTCTGGAAACGGGCGTCGTCACGGATGACACGCGGCACGCCGACGCGCGGCTCGACCGAGGTCACCGGCTCGTAGATCACGCGCTGCTTCTCTTCGTCGTAACGCACTTCAACGTTGCCGATCAGCGGGAAATCCTTGCGGAACGGATGCCCGACGAAACCGTAGTCAGTCAGGATCCGGCGCAGGTCCGGGTGGCCTTCGAAGATCACGCCGAACAGATCGAACGCTTCGCGCTCGAACCAGTTCAGGCCCGGCCAGATGTTGGTCAGCGACGCGACCACCGGCAGCTCCTCGTTCGGCGCAAAGCAACGGATGCGCATCATGAGGTTGTGCTGGTAGGAACGCAGCTGGGCGACCACGGCGAAACGCTGCAGCGGGATCGGCTGCGGCTGGGCGCCATCGCTGGTTTCGCGGGTGGGGAATTCACCCCAGGCGAAACGACCGACGGACTTGCCCTCGACGCCACGGCTGAAGCCCTGGGACGACACATCGGCCGTATCCCATTCGTCGCTGCCATAGCCGAGGTAATCCAGGCCGCACAGGTCAACCGCCTGCTCGAAACCGAATTCGTCGCGCAGCGCCAGAGCGGTGGCATGCCAGTCAGCGGCGGGCACTTCCAGCGTCACTTCGCCGCGGGGTTCGACCACGAAGACCTGCGCACCTGCGAAACGTGCGGAAAGTCGGTCGATGAAGGAAGGTGCTTGCTCTGCCATGGGGGCTTGGCGTGCTCTTGTCAGGAGGGATGTCAGCGGGCGATGGTCTGCGTACGCCAGATCTTCTTCTGCAATTGCAGGATCCCGTACACCAGCGCTTCGGCGGTAGGTGGGCAGCCGGGGACATAGATGTCCACCGGCACGACGCGGTCACAGCCACGCACTACTGCATACGAGTAGTGGTAGTAGCCGCCACCGTTGGCGCAGCTGCCCATCGAGATGACCCACTTCGGGTCCGGCATCTGGTCATAGACCTTGCGCAGGGCCGGAGCCATCTTGTTGACCAGGGTGCCGGCCACGATCATCACGTCGGACTGACGCGGCGACGGGCGGAACACCACACCGTAACGGTCAAGGTCCAGGCGCGCCGCGCCGGCGTGCATCATTTCCACTGCGCAGCAGGCCAGACCAAAGGTCATCGGCCACATCGAACCGGTACGCGCCCAATTCAACAGCGCATCGACGCTGGTGGTCACGTAGCCCTTTTCGAGCAGGGGGTTGTCGCCTTCGGGGCGCAGGATGTCATCGACCCGCCCTTCCGGGACCGGGTTGTTCATCAGGCCGTCGAGCGTCTGAATTACTCCCATTCCAGCGCTCCCTTCTTCCAGACGTAAATGAAACCGAGGAAAAGCATGCCTACGAAGAGGCCCATCGTGACCAGCGAACGTGCGCCCAGTTCCATGAAGACCTGGGTCCACGGCACGATGAAGATGATTTCCAGATCAAATACGATGAACTGAATCGCGATCAGGTAGTAGCGCACATCGAACTTCATGCGCGCGTCCTCGAAAGCCTCGAAGCCGCATTCGTACGGCGAGAGCTTTTTCAGATCAGGACGTCGGGGACCGAGGAATCGGCCAACCAGCATCAGCGCAACGCCGATACCAGTGGCAACGATCAGAAACAGCAGAGACGGCAAATATTCGGCCAGCACAGCGATTCTCTCTTGCCTCTGCCGCTGCGCCTGCAGGCGCTTTGGCATGGGGGAGTGGACGGATACCGCTACCTGGCGCTTTGCGCGCCAGACGAACCCGCTTACAAACAAATGGTGCCCAAGAGGGGACTCGAACCCCTACGACTCTCGTCGCTACCACCTCAAGGTAGTGCGTCTACCAATTCCGCCACCTGGGCTTACGATCGCACCGGTTGTTCTCCAGTGCGCCGCATATTGTAACCGTCTTCAGCGAGTCTGGGTGCCTTCCGAAGGCTTTTCTTCACCAGATTTCGGAGTTTCCGCC
The DNA here is from genome assembly GCF_013387485.1 of Stenotrophomonas sp. SAM-B. Classification (GTDB taxonomy): domain Bacteria; phylum Pseudomonadota; class Gammaproteobacteria; order Xanthomonadales; family Xanthomonadaceae; genus Stenotrophomonas; species Stenotrophomonas maltophilia_AA. The sequence continues at coordinate 194,882 of NZ_JABBXB010000003.1, read as the reverse complement.
TGAGCCGGCACAGTGGCCGACGGAACAGGCTGCTGGACCGGGCTTTCCGGGGCTTTCGGCACGGCCGGAAGCTCGCCCGCCGGTGCGGCCGGCGCGGATGCGGCCGGAGCCGACATCAGACCCAGGTCCTGCTGCGCCGCCGGGCGCGAGCCATGGCTGGCGTACCAGGCCATGAAGAGGCTGATGCCGAAGAACACCACGGCCAGCCACTTGGTCGATTTGGACAGGAAGTTGGACGCGCCACGCGCGCCGAACACGGTACCCGAGGCGCCGGCACCGAAACCCGACCCTGCAGCCGCGCCGGAACCACGCTGCATCAGGATGAGCGCGATCATGGCCACTGCGACCAGCACGTAGACCACATTGAGGATCAACATCAGCATTTCGAATCCGTCCTCGGACATGTCGTGCCGGCGGTTGGGCCGGCAACATTACTAATTAGCGCCCCGCCGCCGCGGCAGCGATGGCAAGGAAGTCCGCGGCCACCAGCGAGGCGCCGCCCACCAGCCCACCATCGACATCGGGCTGTGCGAACAGTTCCGCGGCGTTGTCGGGCTTCACGCTGCCGCCATAGAGGATCGACAGTGAATCCGCAATTCTAGCATCGAGCTTGGCCACTTCGCCACGGATGAACGCGTGGACCTGCTGGGCCTGCTCCTTGGAGGCGGTCCGGCCGGTACCGATGGCCCAGACCGGCTCGTAGGCAATCACGGCCTGGGCGAAGCCGGCGGCGCCGACCAGCTCCAGCACCGGGGCGAGCTGGGCCGCGATGACCGCCTCGGTCTGATGGGCCTCGCGCTGCTCGAGTGTTTCGCCCACGCACAGGATGGGCGTCAGGCCGGCATGCAGGGCGGCGGCGAACTTGCGCGCGACCAGTTCACTGCTTTCCGCATGGTACTGGCGGCGCTCGGAGTGACCGACCAGGCCGTAGCGGGCGCCGACTTCGGCCAGCATGGTGGCCGAGACTTCGCCGGTGTAGGCGCCCTTTTCGTTGCTGCTGACATCCTGGGAGCCGAAGGCGACGGCGCGGCCTTCGAAGGCTTCGACCAGTTCGCCCAGGTACGGGAGCGGCGGGAGGACCACGACTTCGACGCCCTGCAGCGGGAGGTCGGCAACCAGGTCACTGACCAGGTCGGTGGCGAATTGGCGGCTGCCGTGCAGCTTCCAGTTACCGGCGACGATCTTGCGGCGCATGGCGATGGCTCCTTTGGATATCAGCCGGCCATGATAACGGATGCAACGAAATGGCGTGGGCGGGAAAACGCTTACATTTCAATTGGATATTTATTTTCGGCCGCAGTCCCAGATCAAAAGCAAGGGCGACGGGGCCGGTGGACGTGCCCGGGCTGGGCGGGCGTGGGTGGGTTGGCGGGACCCGCCGTGAACCCATCCATGGGGGCTCGTTATGCGCCATCCATGGCGCAAAACGGTCCCGCCAACCCACCCACGCCCACCCTCTGACAGTCAATCGGCACGCATCGGAGTGCGGTGGAGCGAGCCGGCCAGCGGCCGGCGTGACACGGAATGAAGAAGGCCGCCTTTCGGCGGCCTTCGTGGCTTATTTCAGCTTGATCTCGCGCAGGCGCTCTTCCAGGAAGCCGTGGGCAGTGATCGGCTCCGGGTAGCGACTCGGGTTTTCCGGGGTGATGCAGGTCGGCAGCACGTCGATCAGGAAATCCGGGTTCGGGTGCAGGAAGAACGGCACCGAATAGCGCGGCTGGCGCGCCTGCTCACCCGGAGGGTTGACCACGCGGTGGATCGTGGACGGATACACATGGTTGGTCAGGCGCTGCAGCATGTCGCCGATATTGACCACGATGGTGTCCGCGTCCGAGGTGAAGGGCACCCACTTGCCCTCGTGGGACTGCACTTCCAGCCCGGCCGCACTGGCGCCGACCAGCAGGGTGATGAAGTTGATGTCGCCGTGGGCACCGGCGCGCACGTTCGGGATGTTCTCTGCGGTGATCGGCGGGTAGTGGATCGGGCGCAGGATCGAATTGCCGTTGTTGGTCTTGTCCGCGAAGAAATCCTCCGGCAGACCAATATGCAGGGCCAGCGCCGACAGGACGCGCGAACCCAGCTTGTCCAGGGCCTGGTAGAGGCCGTAGCCACGCTCACGGAAGCCCAGAACCTCGCTCGGCCACAGGTTCGGGGCCATCACGTCACGGTACTTGGAGTCGTCCGGAATCTCACGGCCGATATGCCAGAACTCCTTCAGATCGAAGTGCTGGGAGCCCTTGGCGGTCTCCACGCCGAAGGCGGTGTAGCCGCGCGCGCCGCCGCTGCCGGGCACGTGGTACTGGCGCTTGGTCTCTTCCGGCAGCGCGAAGAAGGCCTTGAAGACCTCATACGCGGCGTCGATGTCGGCCTGCGGAATGCCGTGGTTGCGGATGCCAGCAAAGCCCCATTCGCGGTAGGCCGCACCCAGCTCGGCCACGAACGCGTCGCGGTCGGTGTCAAAACGGGTGATGTCGAGGGTGGGGATCTGGCTCACAGCGATTCCTGCTTGTTCATGGTGGTCGGTGGGCCAGCTGTGGCCCGGCTGAACATTGTGCCAGATCGGGCCATCCCCGCCACCGATACATTGATACAAACCGATACAATGCGCGCGCCCGGACGGCCACAACGGGCCACCGGCGACGCTTACGCGCCGCCCCCTTTTCTCCTTGCGTCGCCCGGTCCGCCCCATGGTTGCCCTGCCCTCCCCCTCATCGCCGACGGCGTTGCGCTGGCCCACGCCGGCAGGGCCGCGCGCGTGGCCGCGGCCCCCGCACGACCTTCCACCCACGGCACCGCACAGCGCATGGGATGCGCTGGCGCGATCCCGCAGGCAATGACGACGGCCGCCCGCGCATCCCGCGGGCGCGTTTCCACACATGGACTGTCCACCGATGAACGTTCCACTGAAAATTCTCCATACCGAGGCTGCCAAGGGATTTGGCGGGCAGGAGATCTACATCTACCGCCACATGCTGGCCATGCGCGACCGCGGCCACGACGTCTCCCTGCTGTGCCAGCCCGACGCCCGCCTGGGTGAGATGGCGCGCGAGGCCGGCTTCACCGTCCACGCGCTGAAGATGGGCGGCCTGCTGCGCATGCTGCGCGGGATCTGGTCGGTGTCGCGCCTGGTGCGCCGCCATGGCTACCACGTGGTGAACACCACCAGCCGCCGCGACAGCCTGATCGCCGCGGCCGGCGCCCGGCTCGGGGGTACGCCACTGGTGGTGCGCTCGCGCCACCTGATGAGCCCGATCAACTCGCTGCTGACCTACACCGGCCTGCCCCACCGGGTGATGACGGTGAGCAGCTTCGTCAAGAAGCTGATGGTCAGCCGCGGGATCGACGACGCACACGTGGGGATCGTCCCGCCGATCGCGGTGCCGCCGCAGTGGTCGCAGATCGCCAAGCGCGATCCGTGGCAGTGCCGGCAGGACACCCGTGCGGAAACGCGCGCCGAACTGGGCTTCGGCGACGACCAGATCGTGGTCGGCTGCGTCGCCGTGCTGCGCGAGCCGAAGGGCCACCTCGAGCTGCTGCAGGCGATCGCCCCGCTGTGCCGCGCCGATCCACGCGTGCAGTTGGTGATCGTGGGCGACGGCCAGCCGGTGATGGAGCGCCTGATCGCCCTGCGCGAGCAGCTCGGCATCACCGCGCAGGTCCACCTGCTCGGCTACCGCCAGGGTGCTTGCCGGCTGATGACCGCCTTCGATATCTTCGCCCTCGCCACCCACAAGGAAGCGGCCGGCACGGTATTTCTCGAGGCGGCTTACGTGGGTGTGCCGATCGTCGCCACGCGTGTCGGCGGGGTCCCGGAAATGGTGGTGGAGGGCAGCAATGCCCTGCTTGCGCCACTGGGCGACCAGGCCGCGCTGACCGGCGCGCTGCGAACCCTGATCGAACAGCCTGACCGACGCGAGCAGATGGGGCTGGCCGGCTGGGAATGGATGCGCAGCGCCCACCGCTTCACCCCGACCGGTCACACTGAAGCGACCGAATACTATTACCACCAGTGGTTGAAGGAACTGGGCCATGGCCAACGCTAGATCCGTCCCGGTGTTGATGCACCACCACGTCTCCCCGTCGCCGGGGATGATCACGGTCTCGCCGGAAAACTTCGAAAGCCAGATCGCCTGGCTGGCAGCCAACGGCTGGACCTCGCTGACCCTGGCCCAGTACGCCGGTTTCCTCGCCGGCAAGCCGACGCCGGCCAAGTCGATCGTGATCACCTTCGATGACGGCTACCTGGACAACTGGGTGTACGCGCACCCGATCCTGGCGCGGTACGGGATGCACGCGGTGGTGTTCGTGGTCACCGGCTGGATGGGCGAAGGCGAGGTCCGCCCGCATGCCGGGCAGCCCGGCGCCCCCCTGCCCGCGACGCCGGACCATCGCGGCTGCGAGGCGGCCATCCTGCAGGAGAACCGCCCCGACGACGTCATGATGCGCTGGAGCGAAGCGCGCGAGATGATCGCCGCCGGCACCTTCGAGGTGCACTGCCACACACACACGCATACCCGCTGGCTCAAGCAGGACATCTCCCGCGAACACAAGCGCCAGGGCATCAGCGGCGACCTGTCGGTGGCACGCGATGTGCTCCGGCAACAGCTGGGCGACGTATCGGACACGCTGTGCTGGCCGTACGGCGATTTCGACGAGGACTATGTGCAGATCGCGCGGGCGCAGGGCTTCAAGTACCTGCACACGACCCACCCGTTCGGCCGCAACGTGGTCGGGGGCGATCCGGAGCACATCTACCGGTTCGCGATCCGCGACCGTCCTGCCCGCTGGCTGCGCAAGCGCATCGCCTACAGCTACCACCCGCTGATCGCGCCGCTGTTCAACCGTTTCAAGGCGAAGAAAAAGAAGATGGTGGCAGGGCCCTGACCCGCAGCGGATCCGCAACGAAAACGCCCCGGTCTCCCGGGGCGTTTTCGATTCAGCCGTGCTTCCGCCGGCTCAGGCCGCAGCCGCCGCCTTCACCGCCGCGGACAGGCTGTCCAGCGTGGCCTGCATCAGCTCGGCGCTGTCCGCTTCGACGGTGACGCGCACCACCGGCTCGGTGCCGGAGGGGCGCAGGAACGCACGACCGCGCCCCTTCACCGCCTGCTGCGCGGCCACCAGCGCGGCCTGCACGCTCTCGGCCTGCACGGTCGCCTTGGCAGCGCCCTGCAGACGCACGTTGACGGTCTTCTGCGGCACCTTGTTGAGCACCGACAGCACCTCGCGCAGGGAGGTGCCGTCGCGACGCAGCACCTCCAGCACCTGCAGCGCGCTGACCACCGCATCACCGGTGGTAGCGCGATCCAGGCAGAGCAGATGGCCGGAGGCTTCGCCACCGAGCACGCCGTTGTTTTCCACCAGCGCCTGATGCACGTAACGGTCGCCAACGTTGCTGCGCTGGAACGGGATGTTCAACCGCTCCAGCGCCTGCTCCAGGCCGAAGTTGGTCATCAGCGTGCCAACCACCGGACCATGCAGGCGCCCGCTGCGCTGCCAGGCCTGGGCCAGCACGAACAGCAGGTCATCGCCGTCGACCGGGTTGCCCTGGTCGTCGGCCATCAGCACGCGATCGCCGTCGCCGTCGAAAGCGATGCCGAAATCGGCGCCGACCTCGCGGACCTTCTCGGCCAGATTGTCGATGTGCATCGAGCCGACGCCATCGTTGATGTTCAGGCCGTTGGGCGCATCACCGATGCTGATCACCTCGGCGCCCATCTCGCGGAACAGCAGGGGGGCGACGTGGTAGGTGGCACCGTGCGCGCAGTCGAGCACGATCTTCAGGCCACGCAGGTCGAAGCCGCGCGGCACGCTGGCCTTGCAGAACTCGATGTAGCGGCCGACCGCATCGCGCGCGCGCATGGCCTTGCCCAGACGTTCGGACTCGACGGTAGTGAACGGTGCATCGAGCGCGGCTTCCAGCGCCAGCTCGGTGGCGTCATCCAGCTTCTCGCCATCGGCGGAGAAGAACTTGATGCCGTTGTCGTAGTGCGGGTTGTGCGAGGCGCTGATGACGATGCCCGCATCCGCACCGAGGGTGCGGGTGAGGAAGGCCACCGCCGGGGTCGGCATTGGGCCGAGCAGTTGCACATCGGCACCGGCCGCGACCAGCCCGGCCTCGAGCGCGGCTTCGAACATGTAGCCGGAGATGCGTGTGTCCTTGCCGATCACCACCACCGGGCGGCGCCCGTTGCGCTCGGTCAGCGCGCGCCCGAGCGCATTGCCCAGGCACAGCACGAAATCGGCGGAGATGACGCCCTCACCGACCTTGCCGCGGATGCCGTCGGTGCCGAAGTACCTGCGCGACGCCATCAGGCCGCTGCATCCGGTGCGGGCGCCGGCTGGCGCGCCAGCATGGCCAGGATCTCGGACAGGCGATCGCGCATCTCGCGGCGGTCGCAGATCTGATCGATCGCGCCGTGCTCGAGCAGGAACTCCGAGCGCTGGAAGCCTTCCGGCAGCTTTTCGCGCACGGTCTGTTCGATCACGCGCGGTCCGGCGAAGCCGATCAGCGCCTGCGGCTCGGCGATGTTGATGTCGCCCAGCATCGCGAACGAGGCCGACACGCCGCCGGTGGTCGGATGGGTCAGCACCGAGATGTACGGCAGGCCGGCGTCGCGCAGGCGCCCCAGCGCGGCCGAGGTCTTCGCCATCTGCATCAGCGAGAACAGGCCTTCCTGCATGCGCGCGCCGCCACTGGCGGAGAAGCACACGTACGGGGCGCCGATCTCCAGCGCCTTTTCAGCGGCGAGCGAGAAGCGCTCACCGACCACCGAACCCATCGAGCCGCCCATGAAGGCGAAATCGAAGGCCGAAGCGACCAGCGGGCGACCCTTCATCAGGCCCTGCATGGCGATCAGTGCGTCGTACTCGCCCGTGTTCTTCTGCGAGGCCTTGATGCGCTCGCTGTACTTTTTCTGGTCCTTGAACTTGAGCAGGTCCGTCGGGCCCAGGCGCGCACCGATCTCGGTGGTGCTGTCCGCGTCGAACAGCGCGGCCAGGCGCGCGCGCGCGCGGATGGCCATGTGATGGCCACACTTGGGGCAGACTTCCAGGTTCTCTTCCAGCTCAGGACGGTAGAGCGCGCTGCCGCAGCTGCTGCACTTCTCCCACAGGCCCTCGGGGACGCTGCGCTTCTTGCTGGGGACGTTGTCGGTGCGGATGCCAGACGGCATCAACTTGCTGAGCCAACTCATGCGGGATGCTACTTCCGTTCAGGGCGGCCCGGGGGCCGCAAAGGCGGACAGTCTAGCTCACCGTTTCCATGCTCGGGCACCCCCGGCGGTTGCCGGGGGGCTGGCTTAAACCATTCTGGTACGTACGTTTGCGTGCTTCAGGCGGCGTCGAGTGCGCGTCGCAGCGGCGTGAGGAATGCCTGCGCGGCCTGTGCAGCGGCCGTGGCATCGGGGGCCTCGCCCAACGCAGCCACCAGCGCGCTGCCAACCACCACGCCGTCGGCCTCCACGGCCATCGCTGCGGCACTGGCCGCATCCTTGATGCCGAAGCCGGCCACCACCGGCACCGCCGAACGGCTGCGCAGGTCGCGCAGGCGGGCACTGGCGGCACTGCTGTCCAGACGATCCGACGCCCCGGTCACGCCGGCGAAACTGACGTAGTACAGATAGCCCTGTGCCATCGCGGACAGCGCATCCAGGCGCACATCGACCGTGGTCGGCGAGGCCAGCAGGATCAGCGCCAGGCCGGCGGCGGTGAAGATCTCGCGGGTTTCGGCGGCTTCCTCCGGCGGCAGGTCGACCAGCAGGATGCCGTCCACGCCGGCGGCGATGGCGGACTGCGCGAAGCGGGCCGTGCCATGGATCTCGATCGGGTTGAGGTAGCCCATCAGCACCACCGGCGTGGTGGCGTCGGCCTTGCGGAACGCGGCGACGGTCTCCAGCACATAGCGCAGCCCTGCCCCACGCGCCAGCGCGCGTTCGGAGCTGCGCTGGATGGTCGGGCCGTCGGCCATCGGGTCGGAGAACGGCACCCCGAGTTCGATCACGTCCGCGCCGGCGGCGGCGAGTGCGTGCATCACCGGCACGGTGGCATCCAGGCCCGGATCACCGGCGGTGATGAAGGGAATCAGCGCCTTGCGACGCTCAGCGCGCAGGCGGGCAAAACAGGCATCGATACGGTCCACGGACATCTCAGGCACATCCTTCAATCAGTTCAACAGCGCCACTGGCGCCCCAGTACAGCTTCGATATCACCCCGTCGAGGATTTCCAGCCGGATCGCCAGATCCGAACCGGGGTCCTGCCAGGTCAGGTACTCGCCCGTTTCCGGGTCATAGGCGTGCGGTGCGCGCGTACTGCCGGGCGGCAGCCGCTGGAGCGCCTCGTCACGGGTCATGCCCAGGCGCAGGCCGAACGGCCCGGGCTGGGTGATGGCTTCGTAGGAATCTTCGATCGGGGCCAGCTCGAAGCGCTGCACATGGTCGTCCTCGACCATCATCGACACGCCTTCGGGCAGGTTGCCCCGCTCGTAATACTCGCAGGCGCCCGCGGGCTCGCCCTCGCTCAGGCCGGCCGAATGCCAGGGGCCATCGGCGGCGAGCTCGGTGAACCGCTGCCCGACCACGACATCGCCCGCATGATCCAGCGCGACCGAGACCACCGACGGCACGGCGTCGTCCGCCACGCCTGCCTCGGCGGCCGGTGGCCCAGCCGGCGCGTCCTCGATCGGACGGTTGGCGATGTCATCGTCATTGCTGGCCTCTTCGCGTGCCGGCGCCACCGCACCCAGCGGTGCCGCAGGGGCCGGCAACACCGGCGGATCCGGCGGCGTGCATCCGGTCAGGCCGACCACCATCAGCAGCGCACTTCCCTGGCGCAGCAGCGGATTCACAGGACCAGACCCTCCCGGGCAGCGATGGTGTGCACGTCCTTGTCGCCACGCCCGGACAGATTGCACAGCACCAGCTTGTCGCGCGGCAGATCGCGCGCGATCTTGATCGCCTGGGCGACCGCGTGGCTGGACTCCAGCGCCGCCAGGATGCCTTCGCTGTGGGCCAGCTGGTGGAACGCCGCCAAGGCCTCGTCATCGGTGATGCCGACATACTCGGCGCGCCCGGCATCGGCCAGGAAGGCATGCTCGGGACCGACGCCCGGATAGTCCAGGCCGGCCGAGACTGAATGGGTTTCGGTGATCTGGCCGTCGTCGTCGCAGATCACATAGGTGCGGTTGCCGTGCAGCACGCCCGGGCGACCGGCCGCGATGGAGGCGGCATGGCGCCCGGTCTCGATGCCGTCGCCGGCTGCTTCGGCACCGACGATGCGCACGTCGCGATCATTGAGGAACGCATGGAACAGGCCGATCGCATTGCTGCCACCGCCCACGCAGGCGGTGATCGCATCGGGCAGGCGGCCGTAATCGGTGAGCATCTGCGCGCGCGCCTCGCGGCCGACGATCGCATTGAAATCGCGCACCATCCGCGGGTACGGGTCCGGGCCGGCCACGGTGCCGATGATGTAGAAGGTGTCGCGCACGTTGGTGACCCAGTCGCGCATCGCTTCGTTGAGCGCATCCTTGAGCGTGGCCGAGCCGGAGGTGACCGGCACCACCGTCGCACCGAGCAGCTTCATGCGGTAGACATTGATCTTCTGCCGCTCGATGTCGGTGGCCCCCATGTACACCACGCACTCCAGGCCCAGCCGCGCGGCCACGGTGGCACTGGCCACGCCGTGCTGGCCGGCGCCGGTCTCGGCGATGATGCGTTTCTTGCCCATCCGTGCGGCGAGGAGCGCCTGGCCGATGGTGTTGTTGATCTTGTGCGCGCCGGTGTGGTTCAGGTCTTCGCGCTTGAGCAGGATCTGCGCGCCGCCGACCTGCTGGCTGAGCCGCTCGGCGTGATAGATCGGGCTGGGACGGCCCACATAGTGGGTCAGGTCCTTGTCGTAGGCGGCGATGAAGGCCGGATCGCGGCGTGCTTCGTCATAGGCGGCGGCCAGCTCCTGCAGCGGCCCGATCAGGGTCTCGGCGACGAAACTCCCGCCGTAGCGGCCGAAATGGCCGTTGGCATCAGGGTAGGCGTGGAAATCGACGATGGGGGAGACGGGGGAAGCAGACATAGCGCGACAACCGGTGGAGACAGGCTGCCAATTTAACGCACCTGTCATGACAGGAATATCGATAATATCTGCCACGACCTGTCAGGAAAACTCACATGACCGACGGACCGTTGCCCCCGCTCAATGCCCTGCGCAGCTTCGAGGCGGCCGCCCGCCTGGGCGGCGTCGGTCGGGCCGCCGACGCCCTGCATGTCACCCACGGCGCGATCAGCCGCCAGCTGCGCCTGCTGGAGGAACACCTGGGCGTCGTGCTGTTCCAGCGCGAAGGCCGTGGGCTGCGCCTGACCCGCGCCGGCGAGGATCTGCAGGCCGCCTGCGAGGGCGCCTTCGAGCAGATCCGCGAGGCGGTGGTGGCCCTCAAGCGCCAACAGCGACCCGAAGCGCTGGTGCTCGGCTGCAGCGGCAGCATCCTGGCGCGCTGGATGATCCCGCGCCTGCAGGCCCTGCAGACTGCCCTGCCCCAGCTGCCGCTGCACTGGTCCGCGCAGGACGGCAGCTTCACCGCCGAACAGCAGGGTCTGGATGCAGTCCTGCTGCTGGCCCAGCCACCGTGGCCGCGCGGCTGGCAGGTGCGGGAGCTGGCGCCGGAGCGTGTGGGCGTGGTGGTCAGTCCACAACACCCGGCCGCGGCAAGGCTGCGGCATCAACCGCCTTCCGCGCTGCTGGGCGAACCGCTGCTGCACACCACCTCACGCCCGCAGGCGTGGCCCGCGTGGGCGCTGTCGCATGGGTTGGAACCTGCGCAGTTGCAGTTGGGCAGCGGCTTTGAACATCTGTACTACCTGCTGGAAGCGGCCGTCGCCGGGCTCGGCGTGGCGATCGCGCCGGAGCCGCTTGTGGCCGATGAGCTGGCGGCCGGCCGGGTGCTGGCACCGTGGGGATTTGGCGCCACCGGGGGCTTCTGGGTGCTGGCCACGCCGGAGGGGGTGGCGGATCCGCGGGTGGATGCGCTGGCCGGGTGGCTGCAGGCGCAGTTGACAGGATGAGTGCGCCACGACCAACGGTCGTGGCCTACCCGCTGGACAAGCTGATCAATCTGCTTCGTGGCAATCGGCGCGGCGGACTTCTTCCACGAACTTGCGCATCTTGTAGCCGTCCTTGATGCCCGGCTCGGATTCGATGCCGCTGGACACATCCACGCCCCACGGCAGGGTCGCCACGATCGCGTCGAACACGTTGTCCGGGGTGATCCCGCCGGCCAGCAGGAACGGCCGATGCAGGCCGGTCGGCAGGCGGGTCCAGTCGAAGGCCACGCCGGTTCCGCCGCCACCGCCGGGCGCATGGCTGTCGAACAGGAAGCCGGCCGCGCTCGGGAAACGCAGCTGCAGCTGGCGGGCATTGACCTCGTCCTTGCCGCCCATGGCCACGGCCTTCAGGTACGGCATGTTGAAGCTGCGGCAGAACGATTCATCTTCCTCGCCATGGAACTGCAGCAGGGTCGGCCGCACGGTGCGCAGCACCTCGCGCACCTCTTCCTTGCTGTTGTCGCGGAACAGGGCCACCACGTCGACCATCGGCGCGATCGCCTGGCGCATGGCCCGGGCCTCGGCCGGCGCGACCCGGCGCCTGCTCTCGCGGGCGAAGATGAAACCGACCGCGTCCACGCCGAGTTCGCCGGCCAGGCGCACGTCGCCGGCACGGGTCATGCCGCAGAACTTGATACGGGTGCGGTAGAAGGAGCGGCTCATAAGGTGACCTCGGCAGGCAGCTGCCAGTTGTCGGGGTACAGGGGACCAACGAAGACCAATCCCTGTGGCGGAGCGGTCGGACCGGCCACGGTGCGGTCGCGCCCGGCCAGCAGTTGCCCCATCCACGCGACCGGCTGCTCACCACAGCCGACCAGGATCAATGAACCGACGATATTGCGCACCATGTGATGAAGGAATGCATTGGCCTGAACGGCGACCTCCACCACCTCGCCCTGACGGGTCACCGAGAGCGACTGCATGTTCCGGCGCGCGTGCAGGGCCTCGCACTGCACACTCCGGAAGGCACTGAAGTCGTTCTCGCCGAGCAGGGCCTGACCGGCCGCGTGCATCAGCCCGGCATCCAGCGGCCGGCGCTCCCAGCTCAGGGTCTGCCTGTACAGCGCCGGGCGGACCTGGCGATTGAGCAGGCGATAACGGTAGCGGCGTGCACGCGCGGCGAAACGCGCATGAAACTCGTCGGCCACCGGCACGCACCAGCGCACTGCAATGGAGCGTGGCAGGCGGGTGGTGGTCCCCAGCATCCAGCTGCGTGGATCTCGCACGACATCGGTATCGAAGTGCACGACCTGGCATTCGCCGTGGACGCCAGCATCGGTACGCCCGGCACACACGACCTGGATCGGCGCATTGGCCACCGAGGACAACGCGTCCTGCAGGCTGGCCTGCACGCTGGGACAGCCACTCTCACCGAGCTGCTGCCAGCCTTTGAATTCGCTGCCGTCGTATTCCACGCCCAGTGCGTAGCGCATGGTGAACCTCTGTGTTTTCGGGGGAACCGGCGCGGGCGCCGGGTAGTGCATCAGGCGGCGTCGCGCTCGGACCACACGGCCAGCTCGTTGCCGCCGGGCTCCAGGAACTGGAACCGGCTGCCGCCCGGGAAGGCGAACACCGGCTTGACCACTTGCCCACCCTGGGCCCGCACGGCCTCGAGCATGGGCTGCAGGTCGTCGGCGTAAATCACCAGCAAGGGTGCGCCACCCGCGGAGGCGGTCTGCGGCTCAGCACGGAAGAACCCGCCCTGGAAGCGGCCGTCGTCGAAGGCGGTGTAGTCCAGCCCGTAATCCACGAACGACCAGCCGAACACCTGCTCGAAGAAGCGGCGGCTGGCGGCGGGATCGCGCGAGGCGAACTCGACGTAGTCCAGGCGACGCTCCCGCACTGTTACCGGGCGGGCGTCGCTCATCCCAGCCGCGCCAGCAGTTCGCGCGCTTCGGCCTGGCTGTGCGGATCGGCGCCGACGGCCACTTCATGCAGCAGAGTGCGCGCGGTTTCCGCATCCCCCAGGTCCAGGTACGCGATGGCCAGTTCCAGGCGATCACGGCCGGGGCTGCCGATGGGCGCGATGGGCGCTTCGTCGACGGCCGGATCGGCGGCGTCCGAGGTCTCGTCTCCGCTGGCGATGGCCGGCGCAGCATCGTGGCCGGCGCGATCGTCGCCCGCATCCGAAGCGTGTTCTTCGGCGGTCACCGACTCGTCCGGGAACTCGAACACACCGCGGAACGACGGCTGCGCCGCAGCTTCCAGCGCGTGGGCCGGCGGCTCGATCAGCGGGGCCGGTTCGCGGAACAGCGCGTCGTCCACGTTTACATGCTGGGCATCGGCGTCGATGCCGTAGGCCGACGCAGCGGTTGCCTCGACCTCCGGCAACACCGGCGCATCATCCGTCGCGGAGGTGCTCCAGCGCGTATCCTCGATGCGGTCCTGCGGGACGGTTTCGTGCGGGGAAGCATCGCGCGCGAAGACCGGCTCGCGACGCAGCCCGGCGTAGACGTCGGTCTCTGCAATGGCCTCTTCGTCAGGCGCGCGGTGCGCGTCCTCCTGCTGCGCGGCCAGCGTATCCGCAGGATCGACGGCCGGCACGGCCGCCGCCAGCGAGGCGCCATCGAGCCCATCACGCGACAGCGGCGGCAATGGCGATGGCTTGCGCCGGCGCACCAGCGCCCAGCCTCCGACCACCAGCAGCAGCACCACCAGGCCCAGCCAGTACCAGCCACCGCTGGCGCTGTCGCGCGCCCCGGGTGCCTGCTCCAGCCGCTGCTGCGCGGCGGCCAGATCGTTGTCCTTCATTGCGATCAGCGACTGCTGCTGGGCCTTGAGCTTTTCCAGCTCGGCCACGCGCTCGCGCAGTTCCTGGATCTCGGCATCGCGGGTGGCGACGTCTTCCTTGGCCTGACGCAGTTGTTCGTTACCCAGCATGTCGCCCTCGGTGCCGGCAGCGGTGCCGGTGGTTGTGCCTGCGGTGGTGCCGGCGGCGGCGACGGCCGGCGCGATTTCCAGGCGCGCGCCCTGGCTCGCTGCCGCGGTCGCAGGTGTCGGCGCAGCGGCGACGCCACTGTCTGCCGGTTGCGGGATGGCGGCGCGCGACTGCCGCCATTGCGCGGTGTGCTCGCGGACGATCGCCGCGGCCTGCTGTGCATCGATCTCGGCCACGCCCTCGGCGCCCGGCGTGCGCAGCACGGCGCCCTGCTTGAGCAGGTTCACGTTGCCCCGGATGAAGGCTTCGGGATTGGCCCGCAGCAGCGCGATCATTGCCTGGTTGCGGTTGATGCCCTGCTCGCGCGCCAGCGAACCGGCGATCTGCGACAGCGTCTGTCCCCGCTGCACGGTGACGCTGCCGTCGGCGGCAGCCGGTGCGGCGGGCGCAGCGCGAGGTGCGGCCGGGCGCGGCGTGGCTGCCGGCTCCGCACGGCGCGGCGGCGACGCGGCGACAGGCGCAGCCGGCGGTGCCGGCTCGCGGATGATGGCATTGGACATCGCGCCCGCCGGGGCGACGATCTCCGGTTCGGCCACGGCGGCCGCGCTGTTGGGCGCGTCCACCAGGGCGGAATATTCACGGATCAGACGGCCCTGCCCCCAATCGGCTTCGATCAGGAAGTTCAGCGACGGGGTCACCACCGAGCTCTGGCTGCTGACGCGCACCACGGCGCGACCCTGCGCATTGCGGGTCAACTCGAACTGCAGCTCGCTGACCAGACCGGACGGCCGTTCCAGCCCGACCCGGGCGAAGGTCGCCGGCGAGGCCAGCGCCACACGGAGGTTCTCCAGCTCGGCCGGATCGGCGGAAATGACGGGAATTTCGGCCAGCAGCGGCTGGCCCGGCTTGGACAGCACCCGGATATCGCCCAGGCCCAGGGCCAGGGCGGAACTGCTGGCCAGGGCCAGCAGCAGCGTCGACACATACTTGAGCGGACGCACTGCGCCCGGAGCCCGGTTCTTCATGGCGGCCAATATAGCGGCTCCCCCCGTGATCGGCGATGTTTCGATGCGGGGTGCCGGCGGCATCCCCATGCCGCCGGCACCCCTGCGATCAGCCTTCGGCAGCAACCAGTTCGGCCAACTGCACCGCATTGAGGGCCGCGCCCTTGCGGATGTTGTCCGAGACGATCCACAGGTTCAGGCCGCGCGGATGCGACAGATCCTCGCGGATGCGGCCGACATACACCGCATCGGTACCCGAGGCATGGGTGACCGGGGTCGGGTAGCCGCCCGCTTCATGCCGGTCGACCACTTCCACGCCCGGCGAACGCGCCAGCAGCTCGCGCGCGGCATCCGGGGTGACCTTGTCGCGGGTTTCGATGGTGACCGCTTCGGAGTGACCATAGAACACGGGCACGCGCACGGCGGTGGGGTTCACCAGGATGCTGTCATCACCGAGGATCTTGCGGGTTTCCCAGACCAGCTTCATCTCTTCCTTGGTGTAGCCGTTGTCCTGGAAATCATCGATGTGCGGGATCAGGTTGAACGCGATCTGCACCGGGAAGCGCTGCGGGTCGATTTCCTGGAAGCTGAGCAGCTGGCCGGTCTGCTTGCCGAGTTCTTCCAGCGCCGAGCGGCCGCCGCCGGAGACGGACTGGTAGGTGGCCACGTTGATGCGCTCGATGCCGTACTGGCGGTGCAGCGGGGCGAGCGCGACCAGCATCTGCATGGTCGAGCAGTTCGGGTTGGCGATGATGCCGCGCGGGCGGTTCTTCAGCGCCTCCGGGTTCACTTCTGAGACGACCAGCGGCACGTCATCGTCGTAGCGGAAGGCCGACGAGTTGTCGATCACCACCGCACCGGCGGCGGCGAACTTCGGACCGAACTCCTTGGAGACGCTGCCACCGGCGGAGAACAGCGCGATGTCCACGCCGTTCGGATCGAACGTGCTCAGGTCCTGGACCTTGATCTTCTCGCCCTGGTACTCGATCTCGCCACCGGCCGAACGCGAGGACGCGAGCAGGCTCAGCGTGGCGATCGGGAAGTTGCGTTCGGCCAGGATGGCCAGCATGGTTTCGCCGACAGCACCGGTGGCACCGACGACGGCGACGTGGAAACGACGATCTGGATTGCTCATGAGAACCTCTGTTGGGTGTACCGACCCACGGTCGGTACCTACCTTGATTTGGGGATGTGCACCGACCCACGGTCGGTACCTGCCGGAATGTTGAATGTGCGTGCCGACCAACGATCGGTACCTGCCGTGCCTTGGGGATCTGTACCGACCCGCGGTCGGTACCTACCGGTTCGGGAACCTCGCCTGTTGGCCGGCGCGGCTCCCTATCGTTTTGCGTCGTCGATTTTTTTGCCGCCCACGGTCGCGCCACCGGCTTTCACGGCAGCGACAGCATCGGCGTTGATCGCGCTCGGCGGGTGGCCGGCATCCGGGCCCTGGCCCAGTGCGGCAGTCAGGTTGTCCACGGCCAGCTGCACCATCGCCCGGCGGGTGGCCTGGCTGGCGCTGCCGATATGCGGGGTCAGCACGATGTTGTGCAGGGCGAGCAGTTCGGGGCGCACCGTCGGCTCGCCTTCGAACACGTCCAGCCCGGCCGCGGCCAGGCGTCCGTTGGCCAGGGCATCGGCGAGCGCCAGCTCGTCGACGATGCCACCGCGGGCGATGTTGACCAGGGTGGCGGTGGACTTCATCTTCGCCAGCGCACCGGCATCGATGATGTGGTGCGAGGACGCGTTGTAGGGCAATACGAGCACGAGGTGATCGGCCTGCGCCAGCAGGGTATCCAGGTCCACGTACTGCGCGCCGACCTCTGCCTCGGTGGCCTCGGGCAGCCGCGAACGGTTGTGGTACAGCACGCGCATGCCGAAGCCGTGCGCGCCGCGGCGGGCGATGCCCTGGCCGATGCGGCCCATGCCGAGGATGCCCAGCGTGCTGCCGTGGATGTCGGCGCCAAGCATGGTCTGGAACGACCACTGCCCCCACTGGCCATCACGCAGCCAGCGTTCGGATTCGGTGATGCGGCGTGCGGTGGCCATCAACAGCGCGAAGCCGAGGTCGGCGGTGGTTTCGGTCAGCACATCCGGCGTATTGCTGGCCAGGATGCCGGCAGCGCTGAGCGCGTCGATATCCAGGTTGTTGTAGCCGACGCCGACGTTGGCGATCGCACGCAGCTGCGGCGCATGGGCGATCTCGGCCGCGCCGATGCGTTCGTTGAGGGTGATCAGCGCGCCGTCGACGTGGGCCAGCTGTTCGGCCAGCATCTGCGGCGTATAGCGGGTGACGTCGCCGGTCATGGCCAGGTCGAAATGCTGCCCGAGCTGATCGACGACATCGTCGAACAGCGGCTGGCTGACCCAGACCCTGGGGCGCCGATCAGCCATCGATCGTGCCCGGGATGCGTGGGGTGATCTCGCCGACATCGCCGCACTGGGCGCGGTGGCGCAGCGCCTGGTCCATCAGCACCAGCGCCATCATCGCCTCGGCGATCGGGGTGGCGCGGATGCCGACGCAGGGATCGTGACGGCCGGTGGTGATCACCTCGACGGAGGCGCCACTGGCGTCCACCGTGGCGCCGGGCAGGCGCAGGCTCGAGGTCGGCTTGAGCACGATCGAGGCGGTGACCTGCTGGCCGGTGGAGATGCCGCCGAGGATGCCGCCGGCATGGTTGCTGGCAAAACCCTGCGGGGTCAGCAGGTCACGGTGTTCGGTGCCCTTCTGCGCGGCGCTGGCAAAGCCGTCGCCGATCTCCACGCCCTTGACCGCGTTGATGCTCATCAGCGCCGCCGCCAGATCGCCATCGAGCTTGCCGTAGATGGGTTCGCCCCAACCCGGCGGGACACCATCGGCCACGACGTTGACGCGCGCGCCGACCGAGTCCCCGGACTTGCGCAGCGCGTCCATGTAGCTCTCCAGCGCGGGCACCTGGTCGGCGACCGGCCAGAAGAACGGGTTGTCCTCCACCGCGGACCAGTCGAAGCCGGTCGGGGTGATCTCGCCCAGCTGCGAGAGGTAGCCCCGCACGGTGACGCCATGACGCTGCAGCAGCCACTTCTTGGCGATCACGCCGGCGGCGACGCGCATGGTGGTTTCGCGCGCGGAGGAGCGGCCGCCACCGCGGGGATCACGGATGCCGTACTTCTGCCAGTAGCTGTAGTCGGCATGGCCCGGGCGGAACTGCTGGGCGATGGTGGTGTAATCCTTGCTGCGCTGATCGGTATTGCGGATCAGCAGCCCGATCGGGGTGCCGGTGGTACGGCCTTCGTACACACCGGACAGGATCTCGATCTCATCGGCTTCGCGCCGCGCGGAGGTATGCCGGCTCTTGCCGGTGGCCCGCCGCTGCAGGTCGTGGGCGAATTCGTCGGCGCTGATCTCCAGCCCCGGCGGACAGCCGTCCACCACGCAGCCGATCGCCGGACCGTGCGATTCGCCGAAGGTGGTGACGGTCAGCAGTTTGCCGAAGCTGTTGGAACTCACGGCCGCTGCGCCGCCAGTTCGGTGATGCGGGCGCTGTGGGCGATCAGTTCACGGCACTCGACCGCGAAGATGCCCATCTGGCCGACCTTGAACTCGACCCAGGCAAAGTCGACTTCCGGCAGCAGCTTGATCAGGTGCTGTTCGGACTCGCCCACTTCACAGATCAGCAGGCCGTCCTCGCTCAGGTGCAGCGGGGCGTCGCGCAGGATCTTCAGCACCAGGTCCAGGCCATCGTCGCCGGCGCGCAGGCCCATGTCCGGCTCGTAGGAGTATTCCCGCGGCAGGGCATCGGTCTCGTCGTTGGTGACGTACGGCGGATTGGTGACGATCAGGTCGTAGTGACGGCCGGTCAGGCCGTTGAACAGGTCGGACTTGAGCAGGGTGACGTTGTGCGCCTGGAGACGTTCCTTGTTCTCTTCGGCCAGCGACAGTGCCTCGTCGCTGAGGTCGACACCGTCCACTTCCCAGTTCGGGTAGTAGTGGCCCATGGCGATGGCGATGCAGCCCGAGCCGGTGCACAGGTCCAGCGCGCGATGGACGTCGCGGCCGGCCAGCCAGGGTTCGAAGCCACATTCGATCAGCTCGGCGATCGGGGAGCGCGGCACCAGGGCGCGCGTGTCGCTCTTGAAGCTCAGGCCGGCGAACCAGGCCTCACCGGTCAGGTAGGCGGCCGGAACACGCTCGTCGATGCGACGCTGGAACAGGTCCAGCACGCGCACCTTCTCTTCCTGCAGCAGCCGCGCCTGGCCATAGGCCGGGCCGAGGTCATGCGGCAGGTGCAGGCTGTGCAGGACGAGCTGGGTGGCTTCGTCCAGGGCGTTGTCATAGCTGTGCCCGAAGGTCAGCCCGGCTGCGTTGAAACGGCTGGTGCCGTAGCGGATCAGATCGATGATCGTGTGGAGTTCGGCGGCCGTTTCGGCAGTCATGGCGGGGCAACAGACAATGTGGCCCTCGATTATAGGCGCTGGGGCGGGCCGGGGCATCCGTTGCAGTCGAAACGGTGGACGGGCCACCCACAGGACGCCACCGCCCCCATCCCTCTATCATGGAGGCCACTTCCGGGACGGGGCCCTTATGTTCAATCGCAATGTCGGCATCATCCTGCTGATCGCCCTCGCCGCCGGGCTGGGCCTGGTCGTGGCGCAGAAGGTCTTCGCGCCCACGCCGGGCGGTGACCGCCCCGCCACCGAATCGATCACGTTCTATCCGCAACCGCGCCCGTTGCCCGATTTCAACCTCGGCCAGTCCGACGGCACCCGCCTGATCCCGGGCGAGCTGAAGGGCCATTGGACCCTGGTGTTCCTGGGCTTCACCTTCTGCCCGGACGTCTGCCCGACCACCCTGGCCGACCTGGCCCAGGCCCAGAAGCAGTGGGAAGCCCTGCCGGAGACGCTGCGCCCGCGGCTGGTGTTCATTTCGGTCGATCCCGAGCGCGACACCCCGGCACGGCTGGGCGAGTACGTGCACGCTTTCCACAAGGACACCCTGGCCGCGACCGCCGATGTGCCGTCGCTGGAGCGCTTCGCCACCTCGCTGGGCTTCGTGTTCCAGAAGGTGCCGGGCAAGCACTTCGATGAAAATCCCGAGGATTACACCCTCGAACACTCGGCCAGCCTGGCCGTGCTGGACCCGCAAGGCCGCCTGGCCGGCCTGATCCGTCCTCCTTTCCAAGCGCAGGCCATCGCCCGCGACCTGCACCTGCTGACCGAGAAATCCGCCCCATGAGTTTGATGACCACGCTGAGCTACGCCCTGCCCCACCGCCTGCTGTCGTCCATGGCGCGCAGACTGGCGTATTCCAGCAACCCGCGGATCTCGCGCTGGCTGATCGACACCGTGACCGCGAAGTTCGGGGTGAACCTCGCGGAAGCGGCCCATCCGGACCCGCGCAGCTACCCGACCTTCAATCAGTTCTTCACCCGGGCGCTGAAGCCGGGCGCGCGCGTGCCCGATGCCGATCCGCGCACGCTGGTGATGCCGGCCGATGGCCGGATCAGCCAGCTGGGCACGATCGAAGACGGGCGCATCTTCCAGGCCAAGGGCCAGTCCTTCACCGCCGCCGAACTGCTGGGCGATGCCAAGGATGCCGAGGTCTTCCACCACGGCCTGTTCGCCACGGTGTATCTGTCGCCGAAGGATTACCACCGCGTGCACATGCCGTGGACCGGCACCCTGCGCGAGACCGTGCATGTGCCGGGGCGTTTGTTCAGTGTCGGCCCGGCCGCAGTGAACAAGGTGCCGGGACTGTTCGCCCGCAATGAGCGCCTGGTCTGCCACTTCGATACGGACTTTGGCCCGATGGTCTCGGTGATGGTCGGCGCGCTGCTGGTCTCCGGCGTGGAGACGGTGTGGGGCGGCGAGGAGATTCCGGCCTACGGCGATACCATCACGCGCAAGGATTACCGCGGCAAGGGCATCACCCTGGAGCGCTTCGCGGAGATGGCGCGCTTCAATTACGGCTCGACCGTGATCGTGCTGCTGCCGCCCGGCGTGGCCGAGTTCGCGCCGCATCTGGATGCCGAGCATGCGGTGCAGCTGGGGCAGGCGCTGGCGACCCTGAAGTAACGGTAGTGCCGGCCGCTGGCCGGCATCGCAGGTGTTCCGGGGAGCCGGCCAGCGGCCGGCACTACCGGTGGTTCAAGTGCGCGATCGGCGCCCACAAAAAAACGCCCCGGGAAACGGGGGCGTTTTTCGTTGTGTCCGGTTCGATCGGATCGCGCCGATCAGATCTCGACCGGGCCGACGTCCATGCCGTCGTAGTCTTCCACGCCGTTCGCTTCGGCCAGCGCCTGCAGCTCGTGGTTGCGGGCGTCCAGCGAGGCTTCGGTGTGCACCTCGGCGCGCTCCACGTGCAGCACGTGGTACGGGGCTTCACCCTCTTCCAGGTCCGGTTCGAACACTTCCACCAGGGTGTAGCCGAGCTCGACCAGCTTCTCGCCCAGGCCGTGCAGCGGCTCCGGAGTGGTGTTGACGAAGAAGTAACCCCACAGCATCGGGCCGTTGAGGTCCCAGTCGGTGTTTTCACGGATGTTGGCGAACATCTCGTTGATCGCGGTGATATCCATCTTGCTGTCCTGTATGCGTGTTGCGGTGAGCGCCGGGCACGGCCGGCGCTGCGATGGATGTGCTGGGCCGGGCGGCCGCAGGCGTGATGCCGGCGAGCCTACCCGGTTATGTCTTACTTGTCCTTGTCGCAGCCCTGCAGCTTGATGCTCTGGCCCTGCCGGAGCGAATAGGCCGGTGCCTTGAGGCCGTTGGCCCGCGCCAGGGTGGGCACATCGCACTGGAACTTTGCTGCGATCCTGCCCAGGGTCTCGCCTTTGCCGACCTTGTAACTGCGGGCCGGCTTGGCCTTGGGCTTGGCGGCCGGAACAGCGACAGGCGCGGCCGGGGTCACCGCCGGCATGGCCTGGGCCTGGGCGACCGGAACCACGCTGCCCACCGCCACGTTGCCGGTATAGCTGACCGCGGTGGGCCGCACGATCGCGGCATTCAGATCGGCCGTGATCAGGGTGCGGGCCAGATCGGCGCGCGGACCGCTGACGCAGAAGCGGTTGTACAGGCCGGCGATGCGGGTGGTCGCGTTGATGATCGTCCCAGCGGGAATCCAGCCGTCCGCCTCATAACGCGGATTGAGGTTGCGCAGCGCGCGCATGTAACCGTCGCGGGTGCCGCTGCTGCCCAGGCAGATCGTCAGCTCGTAGATGGTGGTCGACTTGGCCAGGCGGATCGTGGCCGGCTGCGCGCTGATTTTCGGGAACTCCACGCCGTACTGCTGCGGGTGCAGATAGATCCATGCCGCGGCGATCACCATCGGCACGTAGTCCTTGGTCTCGCCCGGGAACTGGTTGTAGACGCTGTCGGTCCAGAAGCCCTGCCCCGGATACTGCCGGAACACGCGGATGGCGCGGCCTTCGCCGCCGTTGTACCCGGCCAGCGACAGCTCGACGCTGTTGTTGAGCTCGCGCATGCGTTCGTTGAGGTACGTCGCGCTGGCCTCGGCGGCACTGCGCGCATCGAACCGGGTATCGAAGCCGGTACCGTCCGGGCCCAACCCGAAACGACGGCCGGTAGCCGGCATGAACTGCATCAGCCCGGCCGCGCCGGCGCGCGAGGACGCATGCACGCGGCCGTTGGATTCCTTGGCCATGATGCCGAACAGCAGCGCCTCGGGCAGGCCGCGCTTCTCCCACTCCGGCCACATCACCGCGCGCAGGTTCTGGTAATTCTCGTAGCTGGTGAGCAGCGCCGGGCGCATGTCGGTCAGCCAGCGGCGGATGCCGGCCTGCACGGCCGGGTTGTACTCGACCATGGTGTCGAAGGCGTGCCGCTTGTCATTGAGCAGCGCTGCGGCGCGGGCAGCTTCGGGGACATCGGCAGCCAATGGCCCGACATGGTCCGGGTCGGCCTCCAGCAGGGTGCCGTCGGCGATGGCCGCGCCGTCTTCGCTGTCCTGCTGGCTGTCGGCGTTGCTCTTGAGCAGGCGCTTGTAGGTCGGCAGCAGATTGCTGACCTGGCAGCCCTTCTGGGCCACGCAGGCGCTGATCACATCCTCCATGTCCTCCAGCGCGGCATCGGCCTCGTTGGTGCCCTTGGGGTCGGCGTTGTTCACCAGCACCAGCGCCGCGTTGTAGCGCTTCTCGGCGGCCGTCATGCGCTGATCGAGCGCTTCCACCTTGGCCTTGTCGCGGGCGGAGACGCGCTGGGCATGGGCCTCGGGGACGAACGACAGCATCGCGGCGAGGGCAAGCAACGGCCAACCACGGACAAGCAAGACAGGAACGGGCATTTTTGGCACTGTGTGCGAACGATGGGGCAGAGTAGCCGTGCCGCTTGCATCGGGGCAACCCGTCTGCCGGCCGGCCCATGCCGACGTTTAGAATCCCGCCTATTCACACTGCGAGTTGACCATGGATCCGATTCTGCTCGGCAAAGGCATCACCGACGATATCCCCGTCACCCTGTTGCCGCGGCTGGGCAACCGGCACGGCCTGGTGGCCGGCGCGACCGGCACCGGCAAGACCGTCACCCAGATGACGCTGGCCGAGGGCTTCTCGCGGATCGGCGTGCCGGTGTTCCTGGCCGATGTGAAGGGTGACGTCTCCGGCCTGGCCGTAGCCGGTGCCGGGACGGATGCGCTGCTGCAACGCGCGAAGGACCTGGGCGTGGCCGACTATGCGCCCGCCGCCAGCCCGACCATTTTCTGGGATCTGTACGGCAAGCTCGGCCACCCGGTGCGCACCACGGTGAGCGAGATGGGCCCGACCC
Source organism: Stenotrophomonas sp. SAM-B (assembly GCF_013387485.1). GTDB lineage: Bacteria > Pseudomonadota > Gammaproteobacteria > Xanthomonadales > Xanthomonadaceae > Stenotrophomonas > Stenotrophomonas maltophilia_AA. Next base: position 171,152 of record NZ_JABBXB010000003.1, on the reverse strand, counting down.
TGCTCGCCCGCATCCTGGAGCTCAACGACACCCAGGCCGGCGTGCTGGACATCGTGTTCAAGCTCGCCGACGACCGCGGCCTGCTGCTGCTCGATCTGGATGACCTGCGCGCCCTGCTCGGCCTGGTCGCCGAGGAGCGCAAGGACATCTCCACCGAGTACGGCCTGGTGAGTGCGCAGACGGTCGCGGCGATCCAGCGTTCGCTGCTGCGCCTGTCCCAGGATGGGGGCGAAGCCTTCTTCGGCGAGCCGGCGCTGGAGCTGGCCGACATCATGCGGGTCAACCATGATGGCCGCGGCGTGATCGGCATCCTCGCCGCCGACCAGCTGGTGCTCAAGCCGCGGCTGTATTCGACCTTCCTGCTGTGGCTGCTCTCGGAGCTGTTCGAAACGCTGCCGGAAGTCGGCGACCTGGAGAAGCCGAAACTGGTCTTCATCTTCGATGAGGCGCACCTGCTGTTCGATGACGCACCTGCGGCGCTGGTGCAGCGCATCGAGCAGGTGGTCCGGCTGATCCGCTCCAAGGGCGTGGGCGTGTACTTCTGCTCGCAGTTCCCGGATGACGTGCCGGCCAACATTCTCGGCCAGCTCGGCAACCGCGTGCAGCATGCGCTGCGTGCGTTCACGCCGCGCGACCAGAAAGCGGTGAAGGTCGCCGCCGAAACCTTCGTGCCCAATCCGAAACTGGATGTGGCCGCTACGCTGGCCACGCTGGGTACCGGTGAAGCGCTGGTGTCCACGCTGCAGGACAAGGGGATTCCCTCGCCGGTGCAGCAGACCCAGATCGCACCGCCGCGCTGCCGGATGGGCGCGATCACCGAGACCGAACGTGCCCAGGTACGTGCCGGCAGCCCGGTCGGCACCCGCTACGACACCGCGATCAACCGCGAGTCCGCCGCGGAGCTGTTGGCGCAGCGCGCGCAGAAGACCGTCGAGCAGGCCGATGCCCCGAAGGCCCGCACCCGCCAACAGGATGAGGCCCAGGAAGGGGGCTTCGGCCAGTCGATCAAGGATGCGATCTTCGGCACCAAGCGCCGCCAGGGCATGATCGAAACCATGGCCAAGCAGACCACGCGCACCGTCGGCACCCGGCTGGGCAACCAGATCGTGCGCGGCCTGCTCGGCGGCATTTTCGGCGGAAAGCGTTGATACTGCGTGTCGCGCCCTGTGGCGCGGCACCTTTTGACGAGCACAAGCAGACCTGATGTCGCGTTGGCGTCCCCCCGCGGAAAAAAGCACGGCCCTGATCACCGCACAGGGCCATCAGCGGTTGAAGACCGAACTGGATGAGTTGTGGCGTCACAAGCGCCCCGAAGTGGTGAAGGCACTGGCGGCCGCCGCCGCGGAAGGCGATCGCTCCGAGAATGCCGAGTACACCTACCGCAAGAAGCAGCTGGGCGAGATCGATCGGCGCGTGCGCTATCTGACCAAGCGGCTGGAGGCGCTGCGCATTGTCGATACCGCCCCGACCGATCCGAACGCGGTGTTCTTCGGTGCGACGGTCGAGCTGGAGAACGTCGACTCGGGCGACACCCACGTGTATCGCATCGTCGGCCCGGACGAGACCGATGCCGGTGCGGGCTGGATCAGCATCGATTCGCCGTTGGCGCGTGCGCTGTTGAAGAAGCGCGTGGACGATGAGTTCGAGGTGGAGCTGCCGAGCGGGCGCCACGGGTTCGCGATCCTGTCGGTGGCGTATCCCGGCTGACCGGGAGCGCATCCACGCGTGGGGTGGATCTACCCCAGCGCTGCGGGATACACGCGCCCTTCGCGCCGCGGCCGGAAGTACTCGATCTGCGCGTAGAACCCCCCATCCTGGTGGACGTGCCACCCGGGTATCCCCGCCAACGGCAATGGCCGCAGTTCCAGCGGATCAGTGAGCACCGCACCGTCCGTGATCGCCCGCGCTGCCACGGCGATAGCGGCGGCATCGTCATCGCCCTGCACCACCACGCACTTGCCGACCAGCAGGCGCTCCGGCAACAGGGCCTGCTCCAGCAACGCATGACCGATCACCGCCGCGACCGCGATCCCACCGGTGCGCCAGTGCCCTGCCCCCTCCACGAACAGCGCCGGCCAGTCGTGCCGGTCCCATGCGCCCAGCAGCGCCGGATCGCGCACACGCACGATGACGCCGGTCTCGTCGAACTGGGTCAGTGCCGCCTGCGCGCGGTTGCGCTGCCCCGGCGCCATCGCCGCGATATGCCGACACTGCTGCCGGTTGAGCGCCTGTTTGATGGACGGGTAACGCGCCCAGACCAGGGCATTGAACAGGTCGTGCCAGTTGTCCGCACGGGTAGCGATCCGGCCGCGCCCGGCGATGCGTGTTTCATAGTGCAGGCCGTCGGCGAGCAGCGTCGCGTCCTGCTCGACCAGATGCTTGTCCGGCAACGCGAGGCGTGCGTCGAGCGCTGCAACGGTGGGCCAATCGGGCGCCACCATCAGGTCCCGGAACCCGCCCAGCCCCGCATAGATCGGCTGTGCGAAGCAGGCCGCCTCCACCGCATCGCGCGGCGGCGCGACGAAACGGCGTCGACCGCCGCTATCGGCCGTCGACGCCGATGCGGTCACAGCACCTGCAGATCGAACGGCTTGCGCGCTTCGGCGGCGATGATCGCGTCACCGAAGAGGTCGTGATCGTCGCTCTCGGTGATCTCGACATCGACGAACTGGCCGACACGCAGCTTGGCTTCGTCGGCATTCTGGATATGCACCAGGCCGTCGATCTCCGGCGCATCCGCCTTCGAACGCGCCACCGCGATGCCGTCTTCGATGGCATCGACCAGGCACTGCTGCACGGTGCCGATCTTGGCTTCCAGGCGCGCGGCGGAAATCTCTGCCTGGCGCTCCATGAAGCGGGCCAGGCGCTCCTGCTTCACTTCTTCGGGCACCGCACCGGGCAGGTCATTGGCCGTCGCACCGGTGACCGGGGAGTAAGCGAACGCACCGACGCGATCCAGCTGCGCCTCGTCCAGGAAGCTGAGCAGCTCCTCGAACTCGGCATCGGTCTCGCCCGGGAAGCCGACGATGAAGGTCGAGCGCACGGTGATGTCCGGGCACAGCTGGCGCCAGCGCTGCACGCGCTCCAGGGTCTTGTCGACCGCGCCCGGCCGCTTCATCAGCTTGAGGATGCGCGGGCTGGCGTGCTGGAACGGGATGTCCAGGTACGGCAGGATCCGGTTCTCGGCCATCAGCGGCACGATCTCGTCCACGTGCGGGTACGGGTAGACGTAATGCATGCGGGTCCAGGCATCGAGCTCGGACAGACCTTCGCAGAGCGCCTTCAACCGGGTCTGGTAGGCCTTGTCGCGCCACATGCGTTCGGCGTACTTGACGTCCACGCCGTAGGCCGAGGTGTCCTGCGAGACCACCAGCAGTTCCTTGACGCCACCGCGCACCAGCCGCTCGGCCTCGCGCAGCACCTCATCGACCGGGCGCGAGACCAGCTTGCCGCGCATCGAGGGGATGATGCAGAAGCTGCACTTGTGGTTGCAGCCTTCGGAAATCTTCAGATACGCGTAGTGGCGCGGGGTCAGCTTGATGCCGTAATCGGGCACCAGGTCCACGAATGGATCGTGCTTGGGCGGCAGCGCGGCATGCACGGCCTCCATCACACTCATGTAGTCCTGCGGACCGGAAACCGCCAGCACGTTCGGGTAGGCCTCGCGGATCTGCTCCGGGCGCTTGCCCAGGCAGCCGGTGACGATCACCTTGCCGTTCGCGTTCATCGCCTCGCCGATCGCATCCAGCGACTCGGTCACGGCCGAATCGATGAAGCCGCAGGTGTTGACCACTACAACGTCGGCCGAGTCGTAGGAGGGAACGATGTCGTAGCCCTCGGACCGCAGCTGGGTGAGGATGCGCTCGGAATCGACAAGGGCCTTCGGGCAGCCAAGGCTGACGAAGCCGACTTTGGGGTTCAGCTGGGACATGGATCGCAAGGACTCTGGGGGCCTGGGCCCATGCCGGAATGGCGTGGGGACCTGGGGCCGGAAACGGCGGCAAGTATACCGGCGTTCAGTCCGCGCCCCTGAACCGAATCGGGCCGATCCCGCCAGATACGGCATCCCCCCTGACATCGCGCTAACCCGCGCGGGGCCGATAATGAATGCCTGAACCAACTGGAGTCTCGCACCATGGGTGAGTGGGTCACGCTCGATACGCATTACGGACCGGTCCGCGCCTGGCAGGCAACGCCGGAAGGCAAGCCGCGCGGGGGCCTGGTGGTGATCCAGGAGATCTTCGGCGCCAACCCGCACATCCGCGCGGTGGCCGACGACTACGCCGCCAAGGGCTATGCAGTGCTGGCCCCGTCGTTCTTCGATCTGGCCGAGTCGGCCCCGGACGGCACCGAACCGCCGGAACTGCCTTACGACAGCGATGGCGTGGCCGCCGGCCTGGCCATGGTCGACGAGCTCGGGGTCGAAAAGGCGCTGGAGATTGTCCGCGCGGCCGCCTCGCGGCTGGCCCCGGCCGGCAAGGTTGGCACGGTCGGCTATTGCTGGGGCGGCAGCATCGCCCTGCTCTCCGCACTGCGGCTGGGCCTGCCCTCGGTCAGCTATTACGGCGCCCGCAACGTGAAGTACCTGGACGAAACGCCCAAGGCGCCGGTCATGTTCCACTTCGGCGCCCAGGACAAGAGCATCCCGCCGGAGGCGATCAAGGCCCACCGCGAAAAGCTCCCGCAGATGGCCACCTTCGTCTACCCGGCCGATCACGCCTTCAACCGCAGCGTCGGACATGCGTATGATCCAGACAGCGCCCACCTGGCGCTGGAACGCACCCTGGACTTCTTTGCGGAGCATCTTGGATGAGCGAGTTCGAACTGGATTCACGCCTGGCCACCGACAGCGTACTGGTAGCAGAAGGGCCGTTATCGCAAGTGCGATTGATGAACGATGAAAGGTATCCCTGGCTGATCCTGGTCCCGCGCCTGGCTGGCGTGACCGAATGGATCGACCTGGACGGCGAGCAGCAGGACAAGCTGCGCACCGAATTGAACCGGGCGTGCAAGGCGCTCAAAGGCACCGATGGGGTCGAGAAGATCAACATCGGCTCGCTGGGCAACATTGTCCGCCAGCTGCATTTCCACGTGATCGGCCGCCATGTCGGCGATCCGGCGTGGCCGGGCCCGGTCTGGGGCCAGGGGCAGGCGCACCGTTTTGATCCGGGCGTGCTGGCCGAGCGTGTCGCGCACTGGAAGGAACGGCTAGGATATTCGCCCCAGCCCTAGCGGACCCTGCCCCTGATGCGTTCCAACCTTGTCGCCGCCATCGTCCTGATCCTCGTTGGCCTGTTCCTGCTGGCCAGCAATCTGGGCTGGACCAACATGAACATGGGAAAGCTGATTCTCACCTGGTGGCCGGTGGTCCTGGTGGCGGTCGGCATCGGGTTGCTGTTCGGCCGCAAGTAACACCGGTCGCTGGCCGGCACTACCGGTACGTGGGCCGGCACTACCGGGGCGTGGGCTCAGGTACGCGGCAGGGTGACGCCGGTCTGGCCTTGGTACTTGCCGCCGCGATCCTTGTAGGAGGTCTCGCAGATGTCGTCCTTGTCGGCCTGGAAGAACAGCATCTGCGCCACGCCTTCGTTGGCATAGATGCGCGCCGGCAGCGGCGTGGTGTTGCTGAATTCCAGGGTGACGTGGCCTTCCCACTCCGGCTCCAGCGGGGTCACGTTGACGATGATGCCGCAGCGCGCATAGGTGCTCTTGCCCAGGCAGACCACCAGGGTGTCGCGCGGGATGCGGAAGTACTCCACGGTGCGCGCCAGCGCGAAGCTGTTGGGCGGGATGATGCACTCATCGCCGACGATGTCCACGAAGCTGCCCGGATCGAAGTGCTTCGGGTCCACGATCGTGGAATTGATGTTGGTGAACACCTTGAACTCGCGCGAGCAACGCACGTCGTAGCCGTAGCTGGAGGTGCCGTAGCTGACGATGCGCTGGCCGTTGGCCTGCTTGACCTGGCCGGCTTCGAACGGCTCGATCATGCCGTGCTGCTCGGCCATCTGACGGATCCAGCGGTCACTCTTGATGCTCATGGGGGGTCCTGGGTGCGTAAAGGGACAACGGCACCGCCAACGGGCGCCCGGGTGTCGATTCTAATCAGATCAGCGAAGACAGGATCGGGATGCTGGCCCGCGGGCGTTTGGCCACTTCCTCGATCAGGCGCTCGGCGGCCCGCACATACGCCTGGGCGGCCGGGGACTCCGGCGCGGCAGCGGTGATCGGCGTGCCGGCATCGCCCTGCTCGCGGATGCCGATTTCCAGCGGCAGCGAACCCAGCAGCGGCACGCCGTACTGGGCGGCCATGCGCTCGCCGCCGCCTTCGCCGAACAGGTGCTCGACCTGCCCGCAGTTGCTGCAGGTATGCACGGCCATGTTCTCGACGATGCCCAGCACCGGCACCTCGACCTTCTCGAACATCTTCAGCGCCTTTCTCGCATCCAGCGTGGCGATGTCCTGCGGCGTGGTGACGATCACCGCGCCGGCCAGCGGAATCTTCTGGGTCAGGGTCAGCTGGATGTCACCGGTGCCCGGCGGCAGATCGATCAGCAGGTAGTCCAGATCGTCCCAGAGCGTGTCGTTGAAGAACTGCGTCATCGCCGACGTCGCCATCGGGCCGCGCCAGATCATCGGCGTCTCGTCCTCGATCAGGTAACCGATCGACATGGTTTCCACCCCAAACGCACGCATCGGTTCGATCGACTTGTTGTCCGGGCTTTCCGGACGGCCGCTCAGGCCGAGCATCGCCGGCACGCTGGGGCCATAGATGTCGGCATCGAGCAGGCCCACGCGCGCGCCCAGCCGGGCCAGCGCGACCGCCAGGTTGACCGCGGTGGTGGACTTGCCCACCCCGCCCTTGCCCGAGCCCACCGCGATCACGTTGCGGACGCGCGGGTGCGGCGACAAGCCCTTCTGCACTTGGCTGGCGTGGGGACGACGGGCGGAGCTTGTCACTGCGGACTCCAGCTGGATCAGGAAGGGGACCGCACATGATACAAGCACGCCCCCGCTCCTGCCTGACGCTGGACTGGGACGCGTTTCACGCGGCAAACAGTGAAAAACAACCCCCATTCAGCCAATAGTCATACTGACAGACTCGGCAAAATCAACGTAAGTCGTTGGGCACACTGGAAAAAATCCTGAACGCAAAAGTCGTTGGCGCCCATTCACTTTTCTGTAACAAATGAGACAAGTGCCGTTAACTTCATGTTAATTTCGAAATCAGGCAAGGCTTGCCTGAACCCACACTCAACACGGAACGTTGTCGTCTTTCGGCCGTTCCGAGGGACGAAATGATTTGAAGATCTCGCACCACAGCGCCCCGGCGCGCAACACCCTGACCTCCGCACTGATCGCCAGCCTGGTGCTGGCCGCCTCCCCGGCACTCGCCCAGGATGCCCCGGCGACCACCGATCTGGACAAGGTCAGCGTCACCGGCTCGCGCATTGCCCGCACCGGCTTCGTGACCTCCTCCCCGGTCACCGCCATCACCGCTGAAGAGATCCGCCAGACCGGCGCATTGACCATCAGCGACCTGATGAACAAGATGCCGCAGCTCTCGCCCTCGTTCACCCTGGGCAACTCCACCCGCTACATCGGTACCGCAGGCCTGGGCCTGATGGACCTGCGCGGCATGGGGTACGACCGCACCCTGGTGCTGGTCAACGGCCGCCGCCATGTCGGCGCCAACCCCGGCAGCACCGCGGTGGACGTCAACACCATTCCGGTGGAATGGATCGAACGCGTTGAAGTGATCACCGGTGGCGCCTCGGCCATCTACGGCGCCGACGCGGTGGCCGGCGTGGTCAACTTCATCATGAAGAAGGACTTCGAAGGCTTCGAAGCCCGCGCGCAGAAGGGCATTGCCGGCGAAGGCGGTTTCAACCGCTCCTTCGTCGCCGTCACCGGCGGCACCTCGTTCGCCGATGGCCGCGGTAACGTCGCCGTCGCGCTGGAATACAGCGAGCAGGACCGCTTCGGCCGTGGCGACCGTTCCATCGGCCGCCAGTACGACGTGAGCGTGCCGAACCCGAACTATGACAAGAGCATTCCGTCGAGCCAGAGCAACCCGCAGACGATCCTTGCCCGTCCCGGCGGCAACTACTCGACCTCCTACGGCGGCTCCTTCCAGATGGGGGGCGTCTTCGATTACCAGCGCCGGGAGACCTACGGCTACCGCTACCACTTCAATGAGGACGGCAGCTTCAGCCAGAACCGCTTTGATGGCCCGGTGGTCAGCCCGACCAGCTGCGTCAACTGCGATTTCACCGATCTCAACGCAGTGGCCGACCTGCAGCCGAAGTTCGACCGCATCAGCTTCAACACGGCGGCACACTTCGATCTGAACGACCGCCACCGCCTGTTCTTCGAAGGCAAGTACACCAAGACCGAGTCGACCTTCTTCGGTCAGCCGACCTTCGATTCGTCGCTGCGCCTGCGTCGCGACAACGCCTACATGACCCCGGAACTCGGTGCAGCGATGGACGCGGCGGGTGCCAGCACGCTGACCGTGAACCGCTTCAACGTCGATGCCGGCCGTCGTGGCGAAGAGGTCAAGCGTGAGACCCGCCGTGCCGTGTTCGGCGCCGAAGGCATGTTCGGTGACAACTGGAGCTACGAGGTTTCGGGCAACTACGGCGAGACCGAGATCAACCGTGTCAACGTCAACAACCGCTACAACGAGCGCTGGTTCGCCGGTCTGGATGCCGTGCGCACCGCCGACGGCCGCATCGTGTGCCGCATGGACGTAAACCCGGCCGCGATCAACCCGCAGACCGGCAGCGCCTATCGCCGCGATCTGATGGGCGATGGCTGCATCCCCTTCAGCATCATGGGCAACGGTGCGGTCTCGCAGGAAGCGGCCGATTGGTTCAACGTGCGCTCGCAGTACCACGGCAAGCTGCAGCAGAGCGTGTTCGCCGCCTCGGTGGCCAACAATGCGCTGTTCGCACTGCCTGCTGGTGATGTCGGCGTGGCTGCCGGTGTCGAGTACCGCAAGGAAAAGAGCACCGAGCGCACCGATCCGCTGGCCGCACAGGGCCTGACCTTCCTCAACGCCATTGCGGGCGGCGGCGGTTCCTACGACGTCAAGGAAGTGTTCGTCGAGACCAACGTGCCGCTGCTGGCCGACATCCCGGGCATCCGCCGCCTGTCGCTGGACCTGGCCGGCCGTTACTCGGACTACAACACGATCGGCTCGACCAAGACCTGGAACGTGGGCCTGGACTGGGAAGTGCTGCCTTCGCTGCGCGTCCGCGGCACCGTCGCCAAGGCGATCCGCGCCCCGAACATCGCCGAGCTGTACGACGAGCAGTCGCAGAACTTCGCGGTCATCAACGACCCGTGCAACACCAACGCGACCAATCCCAACCGTCCGGGCACGGCGGGCGATCCGGCACTGCGCGCGGCCAACTGCGCGGCACTGGGCGTACCGGCCAACTGGGTGGATTCGTACAGCGCGAACCGTCCGGGCCTGAGCGGTGGCAACCCGAACCTGAAGCCTGAGCAGGCCGACTCGTCCTCGATCGGTTTCGTCTGGCAGCCGGAGTTCTTCGAGGGCTTCGGCCTGTCGGTCGACTACTGGCGCATCACCCTCAAGGATGCGATCGGCTCGGTCTCGGCACAGAACCTGGCGACCCGCTGCGTCGATTCTCCGGCAGGCGTGAACAACGCATTCTGCTCGATGATCAAGCGCGCAGGGGCAGGCGGCACTATCGGCTCCAACGGCGCCGAGTTCCCGGAACACAGCATCTACGACTGGACCGCTGTCACCGAGAACCTGGCCAAGAGCCGCCGTACCGGCGTCGACGTGGAAATGAACTACGACTTCGGCATGGCCGGTGGCCACACCAACCTGCGCCTGGTCGGCACCCGCCTGCTCGAAGCACGCGAGTGGGAGTTCCAGGACTTCCCGAACGAGTACAAGGAGCGTTCCAACTACGTGACCAACCCGCGCTGGCGCGGTCAGTTCACCGCCAAGTACACGCTCAACAACTTCCGCGCCAGCTGGGACATGGTCTACATCCACAAGAACCTGCGTGTCTTCCCGGAGAGCTACAACACCAACCCGGGTTCGCAGCGTCCGATCTGGAACCCGTCGATGACCTACCACAACCTGCAGATCGGCTACACGATGGCCGACTCGGGCGTGGAGGTGTACCTGGGCGTGGACAACGTGTTCGACAAGAACCCGCCGGTGAACTACTTCGGTTCCGACCTGGGTAGCGCGTACTACGACAACATCGGTCGCTTCATGTACATGGGCGTCAACTACAAGTTCTGATTCCTCCAGAACCGCACCACCCAACAAGCCCGGCAACCGCCGGGCTTGTTGCTTTCAGGACCTTGGCTTCCCGGCTGCATTCCGGCTTGGAAGGCCAAAAACAGGAATCGTTTTCAGCCGGAACCATTCACCTCTTAGTCAGCAACGCACGCGTTACAAATTGATACATTTATATACACGCTTGTTTTATAAGACGTTTTTTATGCAAATCCGCCCTTATTCCTGATTGTCATGTGACTGCTTTGTGTAAGCCGCGTTAAGGCTGTGTTACGTTCGATGAAGAAGCAAGGAAGTCTTCACATCGCATGTCACCGCCCCCACGGATGGCCTCACCCACGTCGAAACTGCACTCGGGGATGCCCATGTCTCGCCACCGCTCCACTCTCTCGCGCCACCCGCTGACCGCCGCCGTACTGACCGGCATGCTGCTGACCAGCGCCGTCACCGCCTTCGCCCAGGACAGCAGCACCACCAACCTGGACAAGGTCACCGTCACCGGTTCGCTGATCCCGCAGACCGAGATCGAAACCCATACCCCGGTCGTGACCATCACCGCCGAAGACATCCAGACGCGCGGCTTCACCAGCGTGGCCGATGTGCTCCAGCAGTCCTCGCTGACCACCGGCGGCCTGCAGGGCGGCCAGACCTCCGCCTCGTTCACCCAGGGTGCCGAAGCGGCCGGCATGTTCGGCCTGAGCCCGAGCTACACCAAGTACCTCATCAACGGCCGCCCGATGCTGTCCTACCCCGCCCTGTACAACGGCGGCGACACGTTCAACAACATCAGCGGCATCCCGATCGACATCGTCGAACGCATCGAAATCCTGCCGGGCGGCCAGTCCTCCCTGTACGGCTCGGATGCGATCGCCGGCGTGGTCAACATCATCCTGAAGGAGCGGATGGACGGCAGCGTGCTGAACGTGCGCGGCGGCACCTACACCGAAGGCGGTGGCAGCACCTTCCGCGTCAGCGGGGCCACCGGCTTCAACAGCGCCGATGACCGGCTCAACGTGCTGGTCAATGCCCAGTTCGAATCGAGCAATCCGATCTGGGGCTACCAGCGCGACGTCACCAGGACCACCAACGGCAACGGCTACACCGCGCAGGTGCCGACCAACGATTTCCTGGTCGTCAATCCGGCGGCCGGCAACGCCTACCTGATGATGGACCCGAACCTGTGCGCCAACGTTGCCGGGCAGTTCGGTGGCACCACCGTGCTCGGCACGCGTGCGGCCGGCCAGTCCTGCGGCTCGATCTACAGCCCGGGCTACAAGACCGTCAAGAACGGCAAGGACAGCGCGCAGGTCTACAGCTCGTTCACCTTCGACGCCAACGACAGCCTGCAGCTGTTCGGCGATGTGCTCTACAGCTATGAAGACGTGAAGTACGCCACCGGTTCCAACTACACCTGGTGGGGCACCGCGTCGGGCTACGGCCGCTTCTGGGATCAGACAAGTGGCCAGTGGATGAACCTGCAGCGCGCGTTCGCGCCGGAAGACATCAGCGCCAACGGCTACAAGGACATCCTCAACACCGACCGCAACAAGGCCTACCAGGTTACCCTGGGCGGCCGCGGCACGCTCGGCAACTGGGATTACAGCGCCAGCTTCACCCGCGGCGAGTACAAGCTGACCGAGCGCAACTTCGTGCGCTGGGCCGACCCCATCAACAACTACTTCGAAGAACACGTGCTGGGCCCGCAGCTCGGCACCCGCAGCGGTTACGCCGTGTTCGCACCGAACTGGGAGGCCTTCTACGCGCCGATCCCGGCCGGCGACTTCGCCACCTTCACCGGTTACACCGAGAGCCAGAGCCGCACCTGGCAGAACCTGGGGCGTTTCCAGATCACCAACGGCACGCTGTTCTCGCTGCCGGGCGGTGATGCCGGTTTCGCCGTCGTCGCCGAAGCCGGCAGCGAAGGCTGGGACTACACCCCGGACGAGCGCCTGATGGATGGCAGCGTGTGGGGCACGACCGCGGTCGCCGGCGCGGGTCACCGCAGCAACTACGCGTTGACCTCCGAGCTGCGCCTGCCGCTGCTCGACTCGCTCACCGTCACCGGCTCGGGCCGCTATGACGCGTTCAAGATCGGGGACAGCACCGTCGACAAGGCCACCTACAGCATCGGCGTCGAGTTCCGCCCGATCGAGAGCCTGCTGTTCCGCGGCAAGTACGGCACCGCGTTCCGCGCGCCCAGCCTGTCCGATGCCTTCCAGGGCCTGAGCGGCTACTACGCCAACGGTGCCACCGACTACTACCGCTGCGGCCAGCTGGGCTACGCCCCGACCGATACCACCGGCTGCGCCCACGACAGCGTCTCGGTGTTCGGCCAGCGCGCCGGCAACCCGGACCTGGAGCCGATCACCGCCGATGTGTGGAACGCGGGCGTGGTCTGGGCACCGCTCAGCAACCTGTCCTTCTCGGTCGACTACTACAACTGGAAGATCAAGAACGAAGTGGACACGCTGAGCTCGGACCAGCTGCTGCTGGCCGAGTACTACTGCCGCAACGGCCAGGTCAACAACACCTCGGCCAGCTGCGACAACGTCAACGACTGGATCACCCGCGATGCCTCCGGCGTGCTGGACGAGATCTACACCCCGAAGATGAACGTGGCCAGCCAGAACCTGCAGGCCATCACCGCCAGTGCCAAGTACGTGCAGGAACTGGGTCGTTTCGGTGCGCTGCAGTTCTCCACCAACTACACCAACATGATCAAGCGCGAGCTGCAGCCGCAGCCGGGCGATGAGTACCTCGATCTGCTGCGCGATCCGTACAACATGTGGATCTACGATTCCTACGCCAAGGTGCGCGCCGATGGCTCGCTGGCCTGGGCCCTGGACAAGTGGACCACCACGCTGTACTTCAACTACGTCGGCAAGACCCCGAACTACCTGGCCTACGCCGGCAACGGCTATGACTACGTGCACTCCTCGGGCGCCAAGGCCGGCAAGTGGGGTTCCTACACCACCTACAACCTGAGCGTGAACTACCGCGCGGCGGAGAACATGACCTTCTCGGTCATGGTCAACAACGTGTTCAACAAGATGCCCGACAACCAGGCGAGCAACTACCCGGGCACCTCGGGTACGCCGTACAACAATTACTTCTACAACATCTACGGCCGTGCCGTGTATGTGCAGGCCAAGTACGAATTCGGCGCGAAGTAAGTTCCACGTCCTGGGATGGACCCTGGAGCCCCGCCGCAAGGCGGGGCTTTTTTCATGTCCGGACGCCGGGTTTCGGAATGCGAATCGGCTTTTAATCTCACTTGTTAAACACCGCCATATTCAGCACTCGCTCATCCGCGCAACATGAATAAAATTTCATGCATGCCCAGGCGATTGTTTTTCAAACGATTTCACAGCGGGTCGATATTCCTCCCCGGCCGAGGATGACCATTCAGCGAATTTCACGTTAAGCGTGTGTTACGTTCGCCGCACACCGGTTTCAACTGAACGCAGAATGAAACACCCAAGGATGGTCACAGGCCTGGGACCGGTCACCGTTGAACGCCATCAAGACGTCCCACGGAAGGGAAAGCCACGACATCACCACTACACGGGGTTACACATGTCTCGCCAAGGTAATTCGATCTCGCGTCACCCGCTTGCCGCCGCCGTCCTCACCGGCCTGCTGCTCACCAGCGCTACCGTCTTCGCACAGGACAACGGCGCCACCAATCTCGACCGCGTCACCGTCACCGGTTCGCTGATCCCGCAGACCGAGATCGAGAACCACACGCCGGTGCTGACCGTCACCGCCGAGGACATCCAGACCCGCGGCTTCACCAGCATTTCCGAAGTCCTGCAGCAGTCCTCGCTGACCACCGGCGGCCTGCAGGGCGGCCAGACCGCGGCCTCCTTCACCCAGGGCGCCGAAGCGGCCGGCATGTTCGGCCTGGATCCGGGGTACACCAAGTACCTGATCAATGGGCGCCCGATGCTGCAGTACCCGGCGCTCTACAACGGCAGCGATGCGTTCAACAACCTCAGCGGCATCCCGATCGACATCGTCGAGCGCATCGAAATCCTGCCGGGCGGCCAGTCTTCGCTGTACGGTTCGGATGCGATCGCCGGCGTGGTCAACATCATCCTGAAAGAGCGCATGGAAGGCGGTGTGCTCAACGTCCGTGGCGGCGCCACCACCGAGGGCGGTGGCAACAACATCCGCGTCAGCGGCGCCAAGGGCTTCAACAGCGCCGATGACCGCTTCAATGCGCTGGTCAACGTCCAGTACGAAAAGAGCAACCCGATCTGGGGCTACCAGCGCGACCTGACCCGCACCAACAACCGCGTCGGTTACAGCGCGCAGGTGCCGGCCAATGACTTCCTGGTCTACCTGCCGGCGGACAACAACGCCTTCGTGATGATGGATCCGACCCGCTGCGCCAGCGTCGCCGGCCAGTTCGGCGGTACCACCGTGCTCGGCACCCGCGCGGCGGGCGAGTCGTGCGGTTCGGCCTACGGCGCGGGCTACCGCACGCTGAAGAACGACAAGGAAAGCAGCCAGTTCTACAGCTCGATGACGTTCGATGTGAACGACAACTTCACCCTGTTCGCCGATGCGCTGTACAGCCTGGAAGAGGTCAAGTACACCCCGGGTTCGGGCTATACGTTCTGGGGCAGCGACCTGAGTTTCGGCGCGTTCTATGACCAGGACACCGATCAGTACATGAACCTGCAGCGCGCGTTCGCGCCGGAGGACATCGGGCCGAACGGCTACAAGGACATCCTCAACACCGACCGCAACAAGGCCTACCAGGTCACCCTGGGCGGGCGTGGCACGTTCGGCAACTGGGACTACAGCGCCAGCTTCAGCCGTGGCGAATACAAGCTGACCGAGCGCGGCTTCGTGCGCTGGGCCGATGACATCGACAGCTACTTCGAGAACCGCGTGCTCGGTCCGGTGCTCGGCACCACCGATGACGGCTACAACATCTACAGCCCGAACTGGGGCGCGTTCTATTCGCAGCTGCCGGCCGGCGATTTCCAGAGCTTCACCGGCTACACCTACAACGAGAGCAAGACCTGGCAGAACCTGGGCCGCTTCCAGATCACCAACGGCTCACTGTTCACCCTGCCCGGTGGCGATGCCGGTTTTGCCGTCGTCGCCGAAGCCGGCAGCGAAGGCTGGGATTACCGCCCGGACGAGCGCCTGATGGACGGCAGCGTGTGGGGCACCACCTCGGTGGCCGGCAATGGCCATCGCAGCAACTACGCGCTGACCTCCGAACTGCGCCTGCCGCTGATCGATTCGCTGACCGTCACCGGTTCCGGCCGTTATGACGCCTACAAGATCGCCGACAACACCGTCGACAAGGCCACCTACAGCGTGGGTGTCGAGTTCCGCCCGATCGAAAGCCTGCTGTTCCGCGGCAAGTACGGCACCGCCTTCCGTGCCCCCACCCTGCCCGACGCTTTCCAGGGCGAGAGCGGTTACTACGCCAACGGCGCGGTCGATTACTACCGTTGCGGCCAGCTCGGCTATGCGCCGGCCGATACCCTCGCCTGCCCGTACGGCAACGAGTCGGTGTTCGGCGTGCAGGCCGGCAACACGGAGCTGGAACCGATCACCGCCGATGTCTGGAATGCCGGCGTGGTCTGGGCACCGATCAACAACCTGTCGGTCTCGGTGGACTACTACAACTGGAAGATCGACAACGAAGTCGACACCCTGAGCTCGGATCAGCTGCTGCGCGCGGAGTACTACTGCCGCAACGGGCAGGACAACCCGACCTCGGCCAGCTGCGACAACGTCGCCGACTGGATCACCCGCGATGCGGCCGGCAACATCGAGCAGATCTTCACGCCGAAACTCAACGTGGCGCGCCAGAACCTGCAGGCCCTCACGGCCAGCTTCAAGTACGTGCAGGACATCGGCCGCTTCGGCTCGCTGCAGTTCGCCAGCAACTACACCAACATCCTCAAGCGCGAGCTGCAGCCGCAGCCGGGCGACGGCTACCTGGATCTGCTGCGCGACCCGTATGCGATGTGGTACTACGACGCCTACGCCAAGGTCCGTACCGATGGCTCGGTGGGCTGGGCCAAGGACCGCTGGACCACCACGCTGTACTTCAACTACATCGGCAAGACGCCGAACTACATGTCCTACCTGGGCGAGAGCTACGACTACGTGCATTCGTCCGGCTACAAGGCGGGCAAGTGGGGCTCGTACACCACGTACAACCTGAGCGTGAACTACCGGGCGCTGGACAACCTGACCCTCTCGCTGATGGTCAACAACGTGTTCAACAAGATGCCCGACGGCCAGGCCCACAGCTACGCCGGCAACGTCGCCTCGCCGTACAACAGCAGCATCTACAACCCGTACGGTCGCGCGGTGTACGTGCAGGCCAAGTACGATTTCGGCACCAAGACCAACTAAGCCGCACCAGGGATGACACCCCCGGGCCCCGCCGCAAGGCGGGGCTTTTCCTTGGCCGTCACCGGGCCGGGCGCTGGTCCGCGATTGACCGGATCAGGCCGCTTGCCATCGGCCATGACCTTCGACACCCTTGCAGGCCGGGCCAGCGGCGTATCGTCTGGCCCACAGGCCCTTGCGGGCCATTCCTGCATGACTTTCCGGCCTGGAGGCCAATCACGTGATCGCTCGTACACCCAAACTGGTACTGCTGACCCTGGCCGTTTCGGCCGCGCTGGTCGGCTGCGGCAAGAACGAAACCCCGGCGACGGACAGCGCAGCCTCCACCGCCGCGCCGGCCGCCACGGCCGTCACCGAGTACAAGCTCGACGAGAGCAAGCTGCCGGCCTACAACGCCTTCCATCCGTCCGACCTGGACACCGCGATGGACGCCTGCGGCGCCTTCGGCGACTACGTCAACAGCAAGTGGCTGGCCGCCAATGAAATCCCGGCCGACCGCACCAGCTGGGGCGCCTTCACGATCCTGGACGAGCGCTCGGTCGCCGTGCAGCACCAGCTTGCCGAACAGGTCGCGGCGGTCAAGAACCCGGCCGGCATCGAGAAGATCGTCGGCGACTTCTGGGCCACCGGCATGGACGAAGCCAAGATCAACGCCCAGGGCATCGAGCCGATCAAGGCCGACCTGGCCGCCATCGACGGACTGCAGGACAAGGACGCGATCGCCAACTACCTGCGCACCAGCGCAGCCAAGGGCGAGAACGTGCTGTTCGGCTTCGGTCCGGAAGCGGACTTCAAGAATTCCAGCATGAACCTGGCCTATGCCAGCCAGGGCGGCCTGGGCCTGCCGGACACCACCTACTACACCGACGCCAAGAACGCCGACAAGCTCAAGGCCTACCAGGCCCACGTGGCCAAGGTGCTGGAACTGGCCGGCGTGGCGACCGCGGATGCTGAAAAGCAGGCTGCCGACGTGGTCAAGTTCGAAACCCGCCTGGCCAAGGCGTCCAAGTCCAGCGTCGAGCTGTCGCGCGATGTCTCGCTGTTCTACAACCCGGTCACCGTGGCCGATGCGGACAAGCTGACCCCGAACTTCAGCTGGAGCGAGTTCTTCAAGGCCCAGGGCATCGCCACGCCGGAGAAATTCTCGCTGGCCATGCCGAGCTTCCACCAGGAAGTGAGCAAGGCGCTGGGTGATACCGATCCGTCGGTGTGGCGCGCCTACCTGCGCTTCCACACCGTGGACGGCGCCTCGCCGTACCTGGCCGATGCGTTCGTCAACGAGAGCTACAACTTCTACGGCAAGACCCTCAACGGCCAGAAAGAGCAGAAGCCGCGCTGGAAGCGCGTGCTGGGCACCATCGAGAACGATGCCGGCGATGCCTTCGGCCAGCTGTACGTCAAGGTCGCCTTCTCGCCGGAAGCCAAGGCGAAGATGGAAGAACTGGTCAAGAACCTCGCCGCCGCGCTCAAGGAGCGCATCCAGGGCCTGACCTGGATGAGCGACGAGACCAAGGCCAAGGCGATCGCCAAGTGGGAAACCTTCACCCCGAAGATCGGCTACCCGGACAAGTGGCGTGACTGGAGCGGCCTGACCACCGGTCGCGACAGCTACCTGGGCAACGTCCGTGCCGCCAATGCGTTCAACTACAAGTTCGCGCTGTCCAAGATCGGCCAGCCGGTGGACAAGACCGAGTGGGGCATGACCCCGCAGACGGTGAATGCCTACTACAACCCGCTGCAGAACGAGATCGTGTTCCCGGCCGCCATCCTGCAGCCGCCGTTCTTCGATCCGAAGGCCGATGACGCGCTGAACTACGGCGGCATCGGTGCGGTGATCGGCCACGAGATGACCCACGGTTACGACGACCAGGGCAGCCGTTTCGGGCCGACCGGCAACTTCGAGAACTGGTGGACCGACGCCGACACCAAGAACTTCAGCGGCCTGACCGGCAAGCTGATCAAGCAGTTCGACGGTTACAAGGTGGACGGCCAGCCGGTCAACGGCAAGCTGACCCTGGGCGAGAACATCGCCGATCTGGGCGGCCTGGCGACCGCCTACGACGCCCTGCAGAAGGCCTCGGCCGGCAAGGAAGACCCGAAGGTCGACGGCTTCACCCGCGACCAGCGCTTCTTCTTCAACTGGGCCACCGTGTGGCGCACCAAGTACACCCCGGAGAACATGAAGGTCCGTCTGGCGACCGACCCGCATGCCCCGGCGCAGTTCCGTGCGATGGGTGCCCCGTCGAACCTGCCGACCTTCGCCGCTGCGTTCCAGTGCAAGGCCGGCTCGCCGATGGTGCGCGCAGGCGACCAGCAGGTCGTGATCTGGTAAGCCATCGCGCCCCGGCGTGATGTGATCCATGCAGAGGCCCGGGATTTTCCCGGGCCTTTGTTTTTTGGGCGCGCGCTGCCATCACGCTCGTTTCGCTTTGCTTGGTACACTCGCGCGATCTCATCCCCGCTGGATTCGCTTTACATGTCCAACCTCCGTCCGCTCGCCATTGCCCTGGGCCTGAGCCTGGCCTCCCTGGTCATCGCACACGATGCGCATGCCGCGCCGAAGAAGAAGGCCGCCGCCCGCGCGCCGGCCGTCAGCGCGCAGTGCAGCGACTTCTACGAGGCCACCAATGCGACCTGGTTGAAGGCCAACCCGGTACCGCAGACCGGCGCCACCACCGCGCTGGGCCAGCTCGCCGACCGCACCCGCCAGCAGCAGCGTGAACTGCTGGATGCGGCGATGACCGCACCGCAGGGCAACGTGCAGAAGCTGCTCGGCGACTTCTGGGCCAGCGGCCTGGACGAAGCGGCGGTGGAAGCCGACGGCTCCAACCCGATCGCCCCGCTGCTGACCCGCATCAACGCGATCAAGAAGGCCAAGGACGTGCCGGCCTCGATCGCCGCGCTGCACCAGGTCGGTATCCCGGTCGCCTTCAACTTCGCGCCGGACGTGGACCTGAAGGCGCTGGACCGCCACATCGGCTACTTCATGCAGGGTGGCATGGGCCTGCCGGATCCGGCGTTCTACACCCGCACCGATGCCGACACCGTCGCGCTGATGGGGCGCTACCGCAATTACGTCAAGCAGGTGCTGGCCCTGACCGGCACCCCGGCCGACAAGCTCGATGCCGAGTCGCAGTCGGTGATCGCGCTGGAAACCGAACTGGCGCGCAACGCGCAGTCGCTGGCGGGCATCAACAACCCGTTCAACAACTACGCGCCGATCTCCACCAAGGAGCTCAACAGCCGCTATCGCAACCTGCAGCTGGAGGCCTTCCTGAAGGCACAGGGCGTCAACGACGACCTGGTCTCGCTGGCCGATCCGGCGCTGTTCAAGCAGCTCGACGGCATGGTCACGCGGATCAAGCCGGAGCAGTGGAAGGTCTACCTGCGCTGGCGCGTGGGTGACGCCATGGCACCGTACCTGTCCAAGGCCTACCGCGACGCCGAGTTCGAATTCCGCGGCCGCGTGATCCGTGGCCAGACCCTGCCGCCGGCGCGCTGGGAGCAGGTGCTGGATGCGATCAACGTCGCTGCCGGTCCGATGGTCGGCCGTGAGTACGCGGCCAAGCATCTGTCCGCCGACGACCGTCGCAAGGCCGCCCTGGTCGTGGACAAGATCCGCGAAGTGCAGATCGACGCGGTCAAGCGCAGCACCTGGATGAGCGATGAAGCCAAGACCGAAGCGCAGGCCAAGCTGGCCGCACTGAAGATCGAGATCGGCACTCCGCTGCGCGATCTGGATTACACCGTGCAGCCGATGGGCCGTGGCAGCTTCGGCGGCAACATGCTGATCGCGTCCACCTGGCGCCACCGCGAAGAAATGAAGCGCATCGGCAAGGGCAACGCCGACCGCCGCTGGGACGTGCTGCCGCAGCAGCCGGCGCTGGCGTATGACATCGCGCAGAACCGCCTGATCGTCACCGCCGCCGTGCTGCAGGGCCCGGTGTTCAACGCCAAGGGCGATACCGCCGAGCTGTTCGGCAACTACGGCGCGCTGGTCGCCCACGAGCTGACCCGTGCGATCGACGCCAAGGGCGCGCTGGTCGATGCCAAGGGCGAACTGCGCAGCTGGTGGACCCCGGCCGACAAGACCGCCTGGACGCTGTTCGGCAACCGCGTCGCCGCGCAGTACAGCGGCTACGACTACCCGGGCGTCAAGGGTGCGAAGGTCAACGGCGAACTCACCCGCGAAGAGAACCTGGCCGATCTGGCCGGCCTCGAACTGGCGTGGGAGGCTTACAAGGCCGTCGAACCGGCTGCCAAGCCGGCCGCCCAGCAGGGCTTCTTCCGCGCCTGGGCCAGCCTGTGGCCGCAGCAGTTGTCGCCGAACGTCGCCGCCCAGCGCGTGACCTCCGACATCCTGGCCCCGGGCCGCTGGCGCACCAACGGCCCGCTGTCCAACCTGCCGTCCTTCGGCGCGACCTTCACCTGCAAGCCGGGCCAGCCGATGCAGCGCGTGGACAACGACCAGATCAAGGTCTGGCGCTGAGTCCTGCATCCTGGTCAACGAAAAAGGGCGCCCACGGGGCGCCCTTTTTTTTTAATGGGGACGGAGGTGGTTATTAACCACCTCCGTCCCTGTTATTTGATGCTGCGCAGGTGGTTGGGGCGCTTCGGAGGTCCCGGTGGACGCCGGTTGTTGAACGGCGGTTGGCCGCGCCAGTAGCGGATCAACAGCCAGCCGAACAGCATGCCGCCCAGGTGGGCGAAGTGGGCCACGCCCGGCTGCCAGCCGGTGGCGCCCAGCATCAGTTCCATCGCGCCGAAGACGATCACGAAGGTACGTGCCTTCATCGGGATCGGCGGGAACAGCAGCATCACCCGCTGGTTGGGGAACAGCATGCCGTAGGCCAGCAACAGGCCGAACACGCCACCGGAAGCGCCCAGCACCGTGGCCGGGTCGGCCAGCATCATGCCGACCAGCAGCTGGCACAGGCCGGCACCGGCCACGCACACCAGGTAATAAGTCAGGAAGCGCTTTTCGCCCCAGGTCTGTTCCAGCGGCGCACCGAACATGAAGAGCGCGAGCATGTTGAAGAACAGATGGCCGAAGCTGCCATGCAGGAAGCCATAGGTGAGCAGTTGCCAGGGCTGGAAGTTGCCGCCGGGCGAGAACGGATCGAAACCACCGCCCAGGGGTTGCAGCATGAAGGGCTCGAACGTGGCATTGCCGAGCAGGAACGGCTGCTGCAGCAGGAACAGCAGGGCGTTGGCGATCAACAACGCTTTGGTGACGGTAGGCAGTCGCGGAAACATGGGGGCATCCTTTGGAACTGCGCCCATCATAGCCGCAGCACCCGGCCGCACGCTGCGCGCCAGCGCGCCCTGTTCAACGCCCAGGCAGCGTCAGCCCGGGCCCCACAGGGCGGCATCCAGATCGTCCGCGCCGGCCACCGTCATGCTCCTGACCCGCCCCCGCTCGATCGCCACGCCCTCGGCGCGCAGCCGCTGGCTCTGTTCCTTCCAGCCGGCCGAGCCTTCCGGCATCGCGATGCGCCCATCCGAGCGCAGCACGCGGTGCCACGGCAGCTCCGGGTCGTCATTCATGCCAAGCACGCGCGCGGTCAGCCGCGCCCTGCCCGGCAGCCCCGCCTTGGCCGCGACCTGGCCGTAACCCATCACCTGCCCGCGCGGGATCGCGCGGATCACCGCCAGGATGCGCGCACGCGCCTGTGCTGCCGGGTCATCGCCGATCGCGGCCGCGTTCACGCGCGGACCCGGCTGACCAGCAGCACGCCGAGCAGGACCAGCGCCGTGCCGAGGATCTGCCACGGCCCCATGGGTTCGTCGAGCAGCCATAGACTCATCACGATGGTGGAGACTGGACCGAGCATACCCACCTGCGCGGCCAGCGACGAGCGGATCCGCTTCACCGCGAGCATGATCGCCATCACCGGCAGGACCGTGCACACCGTCGCGTTGATCAGGGAGAGCCAGTACACCGGCACCGGTGCCTGGCCCAGCGCCGACATCGGATGCAGCACCGCGAAGTGCAGCACGCACAGCACGCAGGCCACGCAGCTGGCATAGGCGGTCAGCCGGATCGCACCGATCCGCGCCACCACCTGGCCACTGCCGAACAGGTACAGCGCATAGCTCAGCGCACTGGCGAACACCAGCGCGCTGCCCAGCACGATGCGCCCGCCCTCCAGCTGCAGGTCATGGCCGAAGGCGAGCAGTACGCCGAGATAGCTCAGCACCAGTGCGGCCACCTGCCAGCGACCGGGGCGCTTTTTCAGCAGCACCAGACTGATCAGCAGGACCAGCGTCGGGTTCAAATACAGGATCAGCCGTTCCAGGGTGACGCTGATGTACTGCAGGCCCTGGAAGTCCAGCAGGCTGGACAGGTAATAGCCGGTGAAACCCAGCCACACCACCCGCCCGCGATCGCCCCATGACAACGCCGGCGCGCGCCGCGCGGACCAGACGGCCAGCAGGGCGAACAGCGGGAAGGCCATCAACATCCGCAGCGCCAGCAGCGTGGTGGCATCCACGCCATGCCGATACGCCAGCTTGACGATGACCGCCTTGCCCGAGGCGGCAATGGCGCCGATCGCGGCCAAGGCGATGCCGCCGGCGGCGATGCGGCTGGAGGACGTGGGCAGCGAAGAAGCGGGTGACGGCATCGGGACGGCGGACAGCCGCACGGAGGCGGCTGGGCAGCGGGGGAACTGGAATTGTCGCATGCTCGACACCCACGGATACCAGGCGGGTGGAGCAGCCCCCTTGAGTCAAGGGGGCGCGCCGACAGGCGCGGGGATGTGGGTGATGGTGAGGCGGGGCCCAAGGTTTGCATCGCAAACCTTGGGAGCGATGCGCGAATGCGCGTTGCTACCGCATCAGAACGACTTCTTCTGCAGAGGTTGGATGGATCGCTACCGTGTCGTCGAACTGGGCCTTGGTCACGCCCATCTTCACCGCCAGCGCGAACCCCTGCAGGATTTCATCCGCGGCCTCGCCCAGCAGGTGCACACCGACCACCCGCTCCTCTTCGCCCACGCAGACCAGTTTGAACAGGCTGCGCTGGGTGCCATCGGCCAGCGCCTGCAGCATCGGGCGGAAGTTGCTGCGGTACACGCGGACGTCGCCGTACCTCGCGCAGGCCTCTTCTTCGCTCAGCCCCACCGCGCCCAGCGCCGGGTGCGAGAACACCACGCTGGCCACGTTCTCATAGTCCATCTTCGCCTGCGGCTGGCCGCCGAACAGGCGGTCCATCAGCTTGCGCGCCGCGGCGATCGCGACCGGGGTCAGGCCCACCTTCCCGGCGATATCGCCCACGGCATGAATGCTCGGCACCGCGGTGGTCTGCCACTCGTCGACCTCCACCTCGCCCTTGTCACCCACCACCACGCCCACCGCTTCCAGCCCCAGATCGGCACTGTTGCCGCGTCGGCCGGTGGCGAAGAACAGCGCATCGAAGTGACCATCGGCGGGCCCATCATGGCCGAGCGCGACCACGGCGTCGCCGTCACGCTGCAGCTCGCGCAGGCGATAGCCGAAGTGGACCTGCACGCCCTGATGCCGCAGGTTTTCGGCAAGCTGCGCTGTCAGTTCGGCATCGAAACGCTCCAGCAGGCGCTCACCCCGCACCAGCAGGGTCACGCGGCTGCCCAGCGCCTGCAGCAGCCCGGCCAGTTCCACCGCGATGTAGCCGCCGCCGACGATCGCGACCCGCTCCGGCGCGCTGCACAGGTTGAAGAAATCATCGGAGACCAGCCCCAGTCCGGCACCGGGAATATCGGGGCGCTGCGGATGTGCGCCGGTCGCGATCAGAAGGTGCGCGGCACTGATGCGCACGCCATCGCTGCATTCCACCGTGTGCGCATCCACCAGCCGACCGCGGCGCGGCACGCGCACCACCTTGTTTTCATCCAGGCGCTTGAGATAGCTGGCATGGATGTTGGCGATGTAGGCCTGGCGATGCACCACCAGTTCCCTCCAGTCCAGCGACGGGCGCACCGGCACGTCGAAGCCCATCGCCGCGGCCAGGCCGATCCGCCCGGACAGATCGGCGGCCAGCCACATCGCCTTCTTCGGCACGCAGCCGACGTTGACGCAGGTGCCGCCGAGTTCACCCGGCTCCAGCATCGCCACCCGCTGGCCGTGCTGCGCCGCGCGGAAGGCCGCGGCCAGGCCGCCGGAACCGCCGCCCAGCACGATCAGGTCATAGTCGTATTGCGTCGTCATTGGCATCGCTCAACTCGGTAAGGGGCAGGATCGAACGCCGGCGTGCGGTCGTTGATCAGGTCTGCCATCAACGGGCCGGTGCCGACGCTCATGCGCATCTCCAGCATGCCACGACCGGCCGCGATCCAGACGTGAGGGGAGGTGGCGCCGCCGTGTCAGGCCCGGCGCAGCGGCGGCCACTGCAGATAGGTCATCGCGCGCCAGATCCACTCCAGCGGCCCGAAGCGGAAATACCGCAGCCACGCATGGCTGATGGCGACCTGCACGGCGAACAGTGCCAGCGCGAACGGGATCTGCCACAGCCGCGGCATCGTCTCGAACGCCCCCAGTCCGTAGCCGTAGAACACCCAGGTGCAGACCAGCGACTGGCCGATGTAATGGGTCAGCGCCATCCGTCCCATCGGTGCCAGCACCTGCAGGCGCGCGCGCCCGTGCACGATCCAGGCCAGATACCCCAGGCACATCAGCAGCCCGGCCAGCGCACTGATCGCATAGGCGACGCCGCCGGCCAGATCGAGTGTGCCGGGCGCCTGGTAGGGGTGCCAGACCGCACTGCCCAGCATCAGTACCAGACCGCTCGGCAGCGCAACCCAGCGCAGCCGTGCATACAGCCGCGCGAAACGCTCCGGCTCGGCCAGCGCACCACTGCGGGCGAACCAGCTGCCGATCAGGAACATGCCCAGCACTTCCGGGCCGATGACGAAGATCCCGGACAACATCGCGCCCAGATCATGCAGGCGCTGACCCACGGCCTGCGCCCAGCTGCCATGCGCATACGCCTGACGCTGCAGTTCGATCGTCTGTTCGGCATGTGCGATGGCTTCGCGCAGCGGCGCCTGGGTATGCTCCATGCTGGCCATCCAGCTCATCAAGGCGCCCAGCACCATCACCAGGGCGGCCGCGCCCAGATAGCTGATCGCGCCCATTGCCGGCAGCCAGCTGCGCGGCGCCTCGCGACAGGCCAGCAACAGCACTGAGATCAACGCATAGATGACCAGGATGTCGCCGGACCACACCAGCAGCGCGTGGCACAGGCCGATCAGCAGCAGCGCCGCACTGCGGCGCAGATAGAACGGTGCGAACGCGCGGCCGGCGAGGTCGGCGCGCTGCGCCATCACCGAGAAGCCCGCGCCGAACAGCAGCGAGAACAGGGTGAAGAACTTGCCCTGGACCAGCACGTAGATGGCCGCGTCGGCCCAGTAGTCGGCGCCCTGCCAATGCGGATCGATGCCGGTGAACGACAGGTCCAGCGGACTGCTGAACGCCTCCATGTTCATCAGCAGGATGCCCAGCAGCGCGAACCCGCGCAGGATGTCGATGACGGCGATGCGCTCGTGGGCGCCCACCGGCTGCAAAGGAGAAGAAGCTGCGTTCACAGGCAATCCGCTGACCAGGTCCACCATTATGCCGCGCGCGCGCGGGCCTGCCGCACAAACGAAAACGGCCCGCCGAAGCGGGCCGTCGGATCAACGAAGGGTCACCGCACTCAGTGCTGGTGGCCGCCGTCGCCGTGCACGTGGCCGTGCTCGATTTCTTCCTTGCTGGCTTCGCGGACGTCAACGATCTCGACGTTGAAGTGCAGGTCCTTGCCGGCCATCGGATGGTTGAGGTCGACGTCGACCACGCTCATGCCGACCTTCTCGACGGTGACCGCACGCGGGCCGAAGTTGGTCTGCAGCACGACCTGCTGGCCCGGGACCAGCTTGCTGGTGCCGAAGTGCTTCTTGGGCACGCGCTGGGTCAGGCCGTCGCGGCGCTCGCCGTAGGCGTCGGTCGCCTTGACGTCCACCTCGAAGGTGGCGCCGGCTTCCTTGTCCATCATGGCGTTTTCCAGGCCCGGGATGATGTTGCCGTGGCCGATCAGGATCGCCAGCGGATCACGGTCCCTGGAGCTCTCGATCGGCTCCTGGCCCTGCTCGGCGACGGTGTAATGGAAACGGACGACGCGGTCTTTTTCGATCTTCATGCGCAACTCTGGTCTGGAGACTGCCGAGGGCAGACGGGTGAGGCGGGTTGTGGCCTGCCGGATACGCCGCCATCATGACGGCCTTCTAAGGTCGCGCATTATCCGGACAACATGCACATGACGCCAGTTTCGCGCCTGACCCGCCTGCCCGGCCACCTGGCCCTGCTGGCGATCATCGCCCTGCTGAGCGCCTGTGGCGGCGGCAAGACCACCCGCCCGGCCGCGCCGCCCGCCTCGACCCAGGTCTGGCCCAGCGTGGCCCCGAACGATCCGCAGGCCGCCAACGCCGTGCTGATGCGCGCGATCGGCCTGGTCGGCACGCCCTACCGCTACGGCGGCAACACTCCCGAATCCGGTTTCGACTGCAGCGGCCTGGTCGCGTACGTGTACCGCGAGATGCTCGACCTGCGCCTGCCGCGCACCTCGCGCGATCTGGCCGCCGTGCAGGGGCCGAAGATCGATCCCAAGCGCTTGGCGCCCGGCGATCTGGTGTTTTTCGGCAACAAGGGCAACGTCTTCCATGTCGGCATCTATGTCGGGGAAGGCCGCTTTGTGCACGCCCCCAGCACCGGCGGCACGGTCCGGCTGGACTCGCTCGGCGGGCCCTATTGGAAGGACCACTACACGGGAGCGAAACGCGTCCTTAACTAAGCTGAACAGGGGTAAGGTCCAAATTTGTGACCGACATCACGCAGTTGTAAACGAAAAATTAACGGAATTTGTACCTAATCACTGCGCTTACACGGCATCATCACCCATCGTTTTTATTCAGTGACCGCCGCGTGACGACAGACGACCTGACGTGCAAAGGCCAGACCGCCGCCACCCGGCGACGCGCCCGCCCCGCTTTCCTCGCTGCAGCACTCTGCCTGGCCAGCCTTCCGGCCTGGGCGCAGTCCGCACCGACGACCGCTCCCGAGGTTGCTGCACCCCCCGTCACTGTCACCCCCGATTCTTCCGCGCCGGCCAAGCCCAAGGCGGATGCGCCGGCCCGCAGCAAGGCTGATGCCGCTGCCAGCGCCACCCTCGCCGCCCTGCTTCCGCACCTGGCGGCCAACGACACCATCCCGCTCATGGATCGCTCGGCGATGTTCGCCGGTGACCTGAGCCGCCTGCTTGCCAACTACGACGCCAGCACCGGCGCCATTACCGTGGCCGGCGACGCCGCCGACAACGGCAAGGTCCAGTCGCTGCTGCGCCGTGCGATGACCCTGCTCGGCACGCCGTACCGCTGGGGCGGCACCTCGCCGGACAGCGGTTTCGACTGCAGTGGCCTGGTCGGCTATGTGTTCCGGACTGCGCTGGGCGTCGAACTGCCGCGCGTTTCCCGCGAGATGGCCCATGACGGCGCTGCCGAACTGATCAATGACCGCAACGCGCTGGCGGCCGGCGACCTGGTGTTCTTCGGCCGCAAGGGCCGGGTCGACCATGTCGGCATCTATGTCGGCGAAGGCCGCTTCCTGCATGCCCCGAGCACCGGCAAGGACGTCCGCGTCGACAGCCTGGTCAGCGGCTACTGGGGCGGCAAGTTCATGCAGGCCCGCCGCGTCGACCTCTGACGCGCCCTGCTGAACCGCCCGATCGAAGGCCGCTGCCCTGCAGCGGCCTTTTTCGTTGGGCGACCGGCACTGGCCGCTGACCGGCCCAACCCGCGTTCCCTTCTCTGTCACCGCTGTTTTCCCGGCCGGCGACGCGCCCGGCGCTTGTGCACCGTGGCGGGGGACGGACCCGGACGTGGGGCGGCACGTCCGTGGCAACCGATCAGGCAGCAGACACCGCCCGCGATCCTCGTCGACAAGGTGACGCATGGCGGCTGTCCCCGATTTTCCTGCCCGGTGTGTGATCTGGTTTGGGCACCCCCTCACGCTTGAACGGGCGACCCTAGCTGCGGCCGGTTGGCAGGTCCGCGGCGTGGCCCCCGAACAGTGCGCCGGCATCGGCATGCGCGGCAGCGACCAGGTCGTCGGCCTGCTGGACCTGCGCACCGCGGTCCCGGCCAACCTGGCCCATCTCCAGCAGTTGCTGGTCGACCACCGCCACATGAGCCTGCTGGCTCTGTTGCCGGCCGCACCCCTGCGCGCCTCGCCGGTGCTGGATGCGCTGCTCGCTGCCTGCGTGGATACCTACACCGCGCCGATCGACCTGCCGCGGGTCGTGCAGCGGCTGCAGCAACTGGCCGGCGCGGACCCGCTGCCCGCCAAACATGGCCCGCAGTCCCTGATCGGCGACAGCGCCGTGCTGCAGGTGACCCGCGCGGCGATCCGCAAATACGCGCCGGTGGACCTGCCGGTGCTGATCACCGGCGAAACCGGCACCGGCAAGGAGCTGGCCGCCCAGGCGCTGCATGCGCTGTCGGCACGCCACGCGCGCCCGTTCCTGGCGGTGAACTGCGGCGCCATCCCGGCCGCGCTGGTCCAGTCCGAACTGTTCGGCCACGAGCGGGGCGCTTTCACCGGTGCGGCGACGCGACGCCTGGGCCTGTTCGAATCGGCCAGTGGCGGCACCGTGTTCCTCGACGAGATCGGCGACCTGCCGCTGGATGCGCAGACCAACCTGCTGCGCGTGCTGCAGGAGGGCACGGTCGAGCGCGTCGGCAGCAATCGGCCGCTGGAGGTGGACGTGCGCGTGCTCGCCGCCACCCACGTGGATCTCGAGAAGGCGGTCGAACAGGGCCACTTCCGTCGCGACCTGTTCTACCGGCTCAATGTGCTGCGCCTGCCCCTGCCGCCCCTGCGCGAGCGCGGCAGCGACATCGCGCTGCTGGCCCATCACTTCCTCGCCAGCTTCCGGCACCGGCACGTGACCCGTGCGCGCGGCTTCACCGCTGAGGCGATCCAGGCGCTGGAATGCTTCGCCTGGCCGGGTAATGTGCGCGAGCTGCTGAACCGCGTGCAGCGTGCGGCGATCGTCAGCGACGCCGAGCTGATCAGCGCGGCGGACCTGGAGCTGAGCCAACCGCTGCTGCCCACCGCCGAGCGTGGCCTGCAGGGGGCAAAGCAGATCGCCGAACGCGAGACCCTGCTGCATGCGCTGCGCCAGAACGATTTCAACATCACCGCCTGCGCCCGCCACATGCAGGTCTCGCGGGTGACGGTCTACCGGCTGTGCCGCAAGCACCAGCTCGCGCTGCCCGAACTGCGCTGACGCCGACCGTACAGCGTGTGAGCAGTCGCGCTCACAAGCTGTACGGCACCTTGAAGGCCAGGGTGAAGTCCGGTGCGTCCGGGGTCAGGCCGATGCCGAGCAGGCTCACCAGGGTGGTCTTCTGGTTGAGGGCATAGGTGATGCCCAGGTTGAGCGTGCCCGCGTTGGCATCGCTGCCGATCACCTTGAGCCACTGGCCATTCTTGTAGCGGGTGGAGGCGCGCGCGCTCAGCTTGTCGCTGAAGGAGATGCTCAGGCTGGTGCGCTCGTTGAACGCGAAGGCCACGCCGGCACCGAAGTAGTACGAGCCGCCGAGCTTCACGTCGCCCGGGTTGGTGGTGTCCGGGTTGGCGTCGATGTCGTCGAAACTGCGCGGGAAGGAATGGATGTAGCCGATGTTGGCGAACAGGATCGCCGGATCGGCGGTCTTCACCGCGGAAAGCCCGACGTTGGCCTGCCACACCCCGTTGCCGGTGGGTTGCTGCTCGGGCACGGCGAAGCGGATGAAGTCATCGTCGTCGCGCTCGAGCACCTTCCAGTCCAGCCCATACGGCGCGCGCCCTGTGGGCGCGGTCGCGCCCACGGTCAGCACGGTTTCCGGCAACCGCCCACGTTCGGCGAACAGCCGGTAGTTGGCGCTCACGCCCACATCCCCGATGCCGTTGCCGGTGGTTTCTTCCTGCGCGATCGCCGCGGCCGAACCGCCGGCGCCGCCCTTCTGGAACACGGTCTTGCGCGCCAGATAGGGGACGTCCAGGTTCAAGGTCAGGCGTGGGCTGACACCCCAGCGCGCGGCCAGGTTGTAGGTCAGCGTGTCCGACTCGACGTTCTCGATGGCGATGTTGCCCAGGAAGATCGCATCCAGCGCCAGGAAGCCGTTGAGGCTGAGCTGCTTACGGTCGTAGCGGGCGTAGGAGAGGCTGTTCTCCAGCGTGAAGCGGCGACTGAAGAGCGCAGCCTGCTGCTGCTTGACGTCATCCACGCTGCGCCGCGATTCCTGCTTGGCCTGCTGCGCTTCGGCCGCCGAGCTGGCATAGCCGTCGGCGCTGGCCGGTGCCGCGGGCGTGCCGGCCGGCAGTGCCTGTTGGGGTGGAGGTGCGGCACCGGCGACCGGCGCGGTCTTGCCGGTCAGTCGTGCCTGCATGGCCTGCACCTGCATGTCCAGTTCGCGCAGGCGTCTTACTTCCTGCGCGTAGTTGGCCTTGAGACTTTCCAGCTGCGCCATCAGCGCCTTGACGTCGGCCGCGTCATTCGGCGCAGGTTGCTGCGCCTGTGCATGGGCGGACGCAGCCGCCATGAGTGCCAGCGCCGCCAGCGCCAGCGGTGTTGCGCGGATCATCGTGTGCATTGCCTTGGCCCACCGTTGTGTTGACGCTCCCCCTGCCGTGCCGATGGATCACTGGCCCGGCCCCATGCCTACCCCGCGTACCAGCGTCATCGCCTGCGCCACGTTCTGGTTGAGCGGAACGTTGTTGGCCAGCGACTGCCTCACGAGGTCGATCTGCAGCCGGTTGGTGACCGACTGTCCATCACTGCCCAGTGCGATGCCCTGGCCGACGCTGCCGTTGCGGATCCACTGCTGGACCGCACCAACACCCTCGATCTGCAGCTGCACCTTCGCCGTGTTGCCTTCCAGCTGTGCCAACGCACTGACACCGCCCTGCTGCACGCTGGCCAGGTGCGCGCCTTCGCCGGTGGGCGTGGGTGCGGTGCCTTCGCGTACGGTCAACTGGGTGGCGTTGCTGGCCAGGTTGCCGTCACCGGCGACCTGGATGCTCTGGCTCAGGCCGGCCACGTTCTGCAGCCCGCTGGACTCCACGCTGCGCCCGGGTGTCACCGGCAACGGCGCATCGGCCGCGGTCACGCTCACGCTCGGTGCGAAGCTGATCTTCGGTGTGCTGCCGCCGTGGCTGAAGTCCATGCCCAGCTTCAGCGCGCTCTGCGCCGACTGCCCGCCGGCGGTCTGCCACTGCGAGACCATGGTGACGCCGAACCACGCCACGGTGTTGCCACCGACGGTGTAGCGGCCACGCATGAGGTTCAATTCCGGATCGGGGATCTCGCTCAATCCCTTGCCGGGCCGGCTGTCGTCGGCGTGCGCCGGCGCGATGCCCAGCAGCGCGAGCAACACGATGCCGGGCGTCCAGGTTGCGATGTTCATGGTGCCTCCTTAAAACAGATCGGCATGGGTGAATCCGAAGTCGACCAGTTCGGCATCGGTGATCGGTCCCTGCCTGGCATACAGCGAACGGGCACTCGGCCGTTCACCGGGCTGCAGCAGTACCGTGTTGCGATCGAAGTCACTGCCGATCACGACAAACACGGCGCGCGACGGCCACGCCTGGAGAAATTCGCTGACGGGAATGCTGCGGTTGCCCAGGATCGGGTCGGCTACATCCACCACATCGCCACGGACCTGTTTGAGGACCACGAAATGGCGGAAGCCCCGCACATCCATCAGCACCAGCCCGGGCACGCGCAGTGAGCGCAGGCGCTCTTCGTTGACGCGGTAGCCGCGGCCGCGCATGCCCATCGATTCGACGTAACGCTTGATGTCCAGCAGCGAGAAACCGCGCTGATGGACCAGTTGTGGATCCGAAACCCCCATCATCCCTTCGATCACCGTGCCCTCGTCCGCCTCCAGGTGGTAGGCGTAGCGCAGGATCGTGGCCAGGGCAGCCGCGCCACAGCTGTAATCGGTGTGTTGCCTCACCACGTTGCGGAAGCGCCGTTCCTGCATGCTTTCCACGCGCTGGGTGAGCACCGCCCCGTTGGGCAGCACGCCACTGAAGCCGACATCGCCGGCACGCACGAGGCCCATCGGCATCATCAGCATCGACAGTGCCCAGGCCAGCATCCAGGTGCGCATTCGGGTGGACATCGTGTACTCCGGCTCAGGAAGGAGCCCCTGCCCCAAGGGGGAGAAGGGACAGGGGCTCCCGGGGAGCCCGGTCATTGGCGGATGACCGGGTTTGTTGCGCTCAACGCGTACTGCTTGCGAAAACGGACAGACTTACTGTTCCGGACCGCCGCCACCGCCGCCGCCAGTGGAGGGCTGCGCAACCGCCAGGGCCAGACTGTTGGCCTGCAGGTTGCCGGTACCGGAGGCCACGTTCACCCCGATGTTGCCGGAGGCGCCGGAGAACGCACTGCCGGACAACGCTGCGGTGTTGGTCGCATCCACGTTCACCCAGCGGGTGGTGGACACGGTGCCGCTCAGGCTCGCGTAGAGGTCGGCCACGCCCAGTTCCACGAACTGGCTGGTGCCGCGCTCATCGGTGTCGAACGCAATGCCGCCCACGCCCGGACGATTCGGGTTGGCGGTGGCATTCTGGATATCGCTATCCATGTCGATATGACCGGTTTCGCTGCCGCTCGGATGGTCCAGCGCGCCGCTCCAGGTATCCAGGTAGTAGTTGTCTTTCTGGTAGGCACTACCCGAGCCGCTGTAACGGCCTGCACCCACGGCCAACGTCGCACCGGCAACGCGACCACTGAGGTTCACGTCCACGGTGTCGGTCATCGACTGCAGGTAGCCGGCGTTGCTGACGGTGTTGCCGGAGGACACCTGGTTGGAGCTGATGCTGGAGGTCGCATAGGCGCTGGTGGCCACCGACGCAGCGAGCGCATTCTTCTGCTCGTTGTTGTTGCCGGAGGCGACGTTGGCGCCGATGTTGCCGGACGCGCCGCTGAAGGCATTGCCACCCAGGCCCGCGGCGTTGGTTACGCCGGAGTTGAGGGTGGTGTTGCCACCGCCGAACTGGTTGACGAAGACTTCCGCATCGGCCATGCCGAAGCTGAAGGAGGCGTCCGCCGCGGACAGCGAAGCAGCGTTGTCCTGCGCGTTGTTGTCACCGGCGGCAACGTTGAAGCCCAGGTTGCCGGAGGCATCGGCACCGACGTCGTCGGCGATCGAGGCGCTGTTGGTCACGAGGGTATTGCCCGCCAGGTTGTTGGTGATCGACTGGCGGTTGTCGATGATCGCGATGGCGGCCGAGTCGATATCGATCGAGCCGGTGATTTCCGGATCACCCGAGAAGCGGATGTCCGAGCTCAGGCGCAGGTCCTTTTCGATGTTGACGTCAACGCCGTGGTTGTTCTTTTCCTGGCGTTCGTCGGCCTGGATGTTGCTGGTCTTGTTGACATTCTCGGTGACGTTGCGATTGCTGGTCACGTCGCGGTTGCTGGTGACGTTGGTGTTGCTCGTCACGTTGTCGTTGATGGTGGTGTTGGTGGTGCTGTTGTTGTTGCGGGTGTTGTTCCAGGTCCGGTTCCAGGTACGCGAATCGGTATCCGTGTTGGTGTTGGTATCGGTGTTGGTGTTGGTGCGCGTTTCAACCACGTTGTGCAGGTGGTTGATGTTGGCGCTCTGGTTCTGGTTGTCGCGGTCATTGCCCCAGCCATTGGCGCCGGCGGAGGCGGATGCAGCGGCAACGGCGATGGCCAGTACGGTCCGTTTCATGTTGGTGTTCATGGTGCCCTCTCTCTCATCACAGACAATCGGGTGGATGTGACTACTCACGGGGTGGACTGCACCGAAATGCTCAGTTGGTTTGCGGTGGCGTTGCCGGATCCCGCGATCTGATTGAGTTGCAGGACGCCGTCGAATCCCTGCAGCGCGGAGGCTTCGACCGCCACCCTGCGAGTTCCGGCCGACCGACCGCTGTTGACGGCCCCCTGCCCCCCTGCTGACGCGAGCGCGCCCGACGCGGCCAAGGCCTCGTCGTTCGTTTCGCGTATGCCCTGTTGCGCCAGCGTGGCGGTGACGACGTTGAGCGTCGCGTTGCCGTTGCCGCTGGCCTGGTTGATCGATGCGACGCCGCTGGCGCCGTTCAGTGCCTGGCCACCGAGCGTGGCGCTGGCGTCCATGGCGGTGTCGCTGAGGCTGACGTTGTTGGACTGCTGCTGGCGCGCGTCCACGGTGATGTGGGCGTTGCGGCCGTTGGCGATGCCCATCAGGTTGGCCTGCTGGTTGAGATCACCGGCGGCCATGTTGACGGTGATGGCGCCATCGGCGCCGGCCAGGGTGCGGCCGTCGATGCGGCTCTGGTTGAGGTAGGAGAGCATCGCGGCGTAGTCATTGCTCTGCTGGGCGTGCACGGCCAGCGGCGCGAGCAGCAGGCAGCTGAGCAGGCTGGTGCGAAGGACGGTGTTCATTTGCCCGGCCCACCGGCAGGCTGGCCCAGCGGGAACTGCGCGAGTGCGCCGCGGACCTGGTCGCCGATGCCGCGCGTGGCGTTGCCGACCGCGCCCATGGGCCCGCCGATGGTGTTGCTGAACTGGCCGCTGGAGAGCATGCCGCTGTCGGTGGCTTTGCCCAGGGTGCTGTTGACGGTGTGGCCGGTGACGCGTTCGATCGTGGTGGCCCCGCGGGGAATGCCGGCCCCGGTATTGGAGCCGAGCGAGGCGTAGTCGTCGTCGCTGAGTTCGTCCATGCCGGTGGAGGTCCCCAGGGCCTGGCCGACTTCGCGCCGCGGTGAGGGATCGGCGATGAGGGCCATGCCCGGCGGTGCGGGGCGGTAGGCGGGACGTGCGGAGACGTCACGCAGGAGGACGATTTCGCCGGGCTGGGCTTTGACGCCCTGACGCGCGCCGGAGGCGTGGGCGGCGGCCGGCAGGATGAGTGCGGCGGCGAGCAGCCAGAGTGTGGTGTGTCGTGTGCGGTATGCGGCAACGCTGTCCATGGCGACCTCCGATGACATGCGGAGGGTTGGAGCAGCATTCGTGCCAAGTTCGGAACGCCCGTGTTTGCGGGGTTTCTGTGCAGTTCGGGTTATCCGCACGCAACATTGCTGTTACAGGGGCGTTGGCATTTGGGCGAATGAATGGGTTGGTGCGGTGATCACGCGTTGCTGACAGGTAGACGCGGTGCGGGTGTATCACGGGTGTTACACCGGGTGATACAGGGGTTTACGGTGCGGATTCAGGGTGGTTGCCTGGCGCGCGCAACGCTTCAACTGTTCACTGGCGGGGGCGGCCGGTGTGTCGAGCGCTGGGCCTCGCTACGCTTGTCGGCGAATGTCCCCCGGTGCCGGCCTGCGGCCGTCCCCTCCTCCTTGATTTCGCCCACAAGCGCAGCCCAGCCACTGGCGCCCCCCTCAGCAAGCACATGTCTGCAGTACGCCTACCACCGCGCACGAGCCCCGAAGAGGGGCCTGCCGGTCGCTTCGGGGCGTAACGCTCGCGGCGACCCCGAGCGGAAAAAAAAGACCGGCTCTCGCCGGTCTTTGGGTGGTGCGTTGGTGCCTGCATCAGGACGTTCGTTCTTCGCCTTCATCCACGCCGAGGTTGGTCGATGGGTTGTCGTAGACCGCGCGGTCGAGCAGGCCGGTTTCCTTGGCGACGATGACCGGGACCAGCATTTGGCCGGTGACGTTCGTCATCGTGCGCATCATGTCGAGGATGCGGTCGATGGCGTAGAGGTAGCCGATGGTTTCCAGCGGGAGGTTGGCGGCGCTGAGGACAACGGTCGCCATGACCACGGCGGTGCCGGGGACGCCGGCGGTGCCGAAGCTGCCCAGCACCGAGGCGATCAGTACGACGATGTACTGCTCGGGGGTCAGCGGGACGCCGGTGTACTGGGCGATGAAGACCGCGCACAGGGCGGGATAGATCGCGCCGCAGCCGTCCATCTTGATGCTGGCACCCAAGGGAACGGCGAAGGAGGCGTAGTCCTTGTTGACGCCGAGGTTGTGGGTGATCGAGCGCATCGCGGCAGGCATCGCGGCGAAGCTGGAGGAGCTGACGAAAGCGACCTGCATGCCGGGTGCGGCGCCGCGGAAGAATTTCAGCGGGTTCAGGCCGTGCATGAGCAGGAGGCTGCCGTAGACCACCACGATGTGCACGGCGCAGGCGATGTACAAGGCGAGGACGAAGTTGCCGAGCGGCAGCAGTTTCTCGAAGCCGTAGCTGCCGACCAGGCCGGCGATCAGGCCGAAGGTGCCCAGCGGGGTGATCTCCAGCACGAAGCGGGTCACCTGGATCATGATCTCGCTCATCTGCCCGGTCAGCTTGCGTGCTTCGCTGACCTTGTCGCCCAGCTTGACCATGGCAAAGCCGAGCAGGCCGGCGAAGAAGATCACCGGCAGGATCGAGCCACGGCCCGCGGCGAGGACGGTTTCACCGGCGGCATTGATACGGGTGCCGATGCCGGTCAACGCGTAGAACACGTTGGAGGGCACGACATCCATCAGCACCTTGATCACGCTGGGCACTTCGCGCGGGGTGTAGCTGTGGTCCATGCTCAGGCTGAGCGCGCCACTGCCGGGCTGCATGACGGTGCCGACAGCCAGGCCCACGCAGACCGCCAGCGCGGCGGTGATGATGAACCACAGGAAGGTGCGCCCGCCCAGCGCCGCGACGGACTTCTGCCCGTGCAGCGAGGAGATGGCGTTGATCACGGCGAAGAACACCAGCGGCACCGCGATCATCTTGATCAGGGTGACGTAGAGGTCGCCCAGGGGCCCGAACCAGGTTTCAGCCGCGGGCCCGAGCAGCCAGCCGGCCAGTGCGCCGAGGACGAAGCCGCCGAGGACCCGTTGCCAGAAGGGGATCCGCAACCAGGCAGAGACCAGCTTCATGCGCGTTCCAGAGGTAATTTGACAGCTAGGCACCTTAGCCCAAGCGGGGCCCTGGAACGAGGCGCGCACGGAAAATCAGCGTGTCATCGGCGTGCCTTGCGGCGTTCTGCATAATGAACGCCCGTTTCACATGTGAGATTTTCCTGTCCATGTCCCGTTTCACGCCTCTGGTGGCCGCCGTCACCACCCTGCTGCTCGGCGCCTGCGCCAGTACCGCTCCCTCCTCCAGCGCCTCTGCCGGCGCGGTCCAGGTCGATGTGCCGGCCATTGCCCACCCCGCCGGGGAGACCCCGCAGTGGTGGTACCGCAGCGGCGCGGCACGTGCGGCCAGTACCGGGGCGATGGACGGCAAGGCCAGGAACGTCATCCTGTTCCTGGGGGATGGCATGAGCCTGACCACGGTGGCGGCGGCGCGCATCTTCGAAGGCCAGCGCAACGGCCACCCGGGCGAGGAAAACCTCCTGTCCTGGGAGCGCTTCCCGGCCACGGCGTTCAGCAAGACCTACAACACCGATTCGCAGACGCCGGATTCGGCGGGCACGATGACGGCGATCACCACCGGCGTGAAGACCCACATGGGCGCGATCGGTGTGAGCGCAGGCACGCGCAATGACTGCGCCGACAGCCTGGGCAAGGGGCTGCTGACCTGGCTGCAGCTGGCCGACAGCGCCGGCATGGCGACCGGCGTGGTCTCCACCGCGCGCCTGACCCATGCCACCCCGGCGGCGACCTATGCGCACTCCCCGGAGCGCAACTGGGAAAACGATACCGACGTGCCCGAGGAGGCCAAGGCTGCCGGCTGCCGCGATATCGCCCAGCAGTTGCTGTCGACCGCGCGCTTCGGACGCGGCCCGCTGGTCGCCCTCGGCGGCGGCCGCGGCGAGTTCACCACCGTGGAAGAACGCGATCCGGAATACGATGACAAGGTCGGTCAGCGCCTGGACGGGCGCAGCCTGGTGACCGAGTGGCAGCAGGCCCACCCGCAGGGTGCGTATGTCTGGAACGCCACGCAGCTGCAGGCCGCCGCGAACGCACCGGCGATCCTCGGCCTGTTCGAGCCGGACCACATGCGTTACGAGGCCGAGCGCAAGGACGATCCGGCCGGTGAGCCGAGCCTGGCCGAGCTGACCAAGGCGGCGATCGCCAACCTGTCGCGCCACCAGGAAGGCTATGTGCTGATGGTGGAAGGCGCGCGCATCGACCACGCCAATCACAGCGGCAATGCCTACCGTGCCCTGACCGACACGGTGGCGCTGTCCGATGCGGTGCGTGCCGCGGTCGAGGCGACCTCGGACCAGGACACCCTGATCATCGTCACCGCCGACCACTCGCACACGCTGAACTTCGTCGGCTATCCGGCGCGTGGCAATCCGATCCTCGGCAAAGTGAAGGACAAGGGTGGCGAAGACGGCGCCGGCAAGCTGGAGCTGGCCCGCGATGGCCTGGGCCTGCCCTACACGACGCTGACCTATGCCAACGGCCCGGGCTACACCGGTGCCACCAACCAGCAGCCGGTCGGGCCGAAACGGTATCCGCACAACCCGAGCAGCTTCGATCCGACCACCGGCCGGCCTGACCTCACCGCAGTGGATACCGAGCATCCCGATTACATGCAGGAAGCGCTGGTGCCGGCCAAGAGCGAATCCCATGGCGGCGAAGACGTGGGCATCTGGGCACGTGGCCCGGGCAGCAAGGCGGTGCGCGGCACGATGGAGCAGAACGCGATCTACCACATGATCGTGCAGGCCACCCCGCGCCTGCGCCAGCGCCTGTGCGAGGCCGGGACCTGCGACGCCAAGGGCGTGCCGGTCGAGCTGCCCAAGCCGACCGCCTTCGAGCGCCAGGCCGGCGATACGAAGTAATGCGTCTGCCCCTCCGCAACGCAACGAACAGGGGCCGCCAGGTGCGGCCCCTGCTGCTGGTGGCCGGTCTGTTCGCCTCCGGCATCGCCTGGGGCGCGGGCACGGAATGCGAGGCCCTGACCGAGGAAGACGGGTTCCAGTCCTTGGCCGGGTGCCGGTGGGCCAACGGACGTCTTGCGCTCGCGCCCGAGGCGTTGGCCTCGCTGTCCTACGATCAGGACGGGTTGGCGGCGGTCCATGCCGGCGGCGGATTCCATTATGTCCGCGCCGATGGCCGGCAGCTGCCGGTGATCACCTTCGACAACGGCCCGGACTATGTGGTGGAAGGGTTGGTGCGCGGCCGCGTCGGCGCGCGCATCGGCTACTTCGATACCGAGCTGCGTCAGGCCTTCCCGGCCACGTTCGATTTCGGCTGGGCCTTCGAAGACGGCGTGGCCCGCGTCTGCGAGGGCTGCCGGAAGGGGACGCCGGACGACCACGGCCATACCGCCATGGTCGGCGGCACCTGGTATCGCATCGACCGCCAGGGCCGCTCGGCAATGGACGCAGAGACGCCATGAAGGCTCCGCGTGGCATCGCCACCACGCAGCGCCGATACTGCCGGTCTGCCTGAGGCTGCTCTCCCCATGACTCCCCTGCTTCCGCCACCGCCCTCTGTCGTCCATCCGGTCCTGGTGGGCTTCAGCGGCGGGCTGGATTCCACCGTCCTGCTGCATTGGCTGGCCACCTCGCCGGCGCAGCGCACGGCTGGCCTGCGCGCCGTACATGTCCATCACGGCCTGCAGGAGCAGGCGGATGCCTGGACCGTGCACTGCACGCAGGTCTGCGCCCGCTGGAACATCCCGCTGCGGGTGATCCGCGTGCAGGTACCGCGCAACCGGGGACAGGGGCTGGAAGCCGCCGCGCGGCATGCGCGGCGCGAGGCCTTCGCCTCGCAGCTGCTGCCCGGCGAACAGCTGGCGCTGGCCCATCATCGCGATGACCAGGCCGAGACGTTCCTGCTGCGGGCACTGCGCGGCTCCGGCGTGGATGGATTGGCCTCCATGCAGGTCACCAGCGCATTTGGCGCCGGCACCGTGTGGCGCCCCTTGCTGGAGGTTCCGCGCAGCAGCCTGCGCGCGCATGCGCAGGCCGAAGGGCTGGACTGGATCGAAGACCCCAGCAATGCCAGCGACGACGCCGACCGCAACTTCCTGCGCCTGCACGTGCTCCCCCAACTGCGCCAGCGCTGGCCGCAGGCGGACGCGGCCTTCGCGCGCAGCGCGGCGTTGTGCGCGCAATCCCAGCATCTGCTCGACAGCGCCGACCGCGACGCGCTGGAACGCTGCAGCGTGGGCCCCGGCGTGATCGACTGCGCGCGCCTGATGCGGCAGCCGGTCGAACGGCGCGCGCGCCTGCTGCGGCACTGGGTGCGTGGCAGCGGCCTGCCACCGCTGCCGGCCGCGGGCGTCGAGGCGGTCGAACGCGAGCTGCTGCCGGCCGCGCACCATGCCGATGCGCAGTTCGCCTGGCAGGGTGCCCGCATCCGTCGTTGGCGCGGGCAACTGCACCTGCTCTCGGCCAGCCTGGCGCTGCCGGCCGACTGGAGCGTGCACTGGGATGGGCGCGCGCCGCTGGCCCTGCCCGATGGCGGTGAGCTGCGCCTGATCGGTGCAGTCGATGGCTTCGATACGCCGGTGCAGATCCGTGCGCGGCGCGGCGGCGAGCGCATCCAGCTGCCCGGGCGCGCGCATTCGCACGCACTCAAAGACCTGCTGCAGCAGCAGGGCCTGCCGCCGTGGCAACGCCGCCAGCTGCCATTGCTTTTCGATGAGGAAACCCTGCTGGCGGCCGGCGACCGCGTGATCGGTGCCGCCCTGCAGCCGTGGCTGCAGGCCCATCATGCGCAGTTGCAGTGGACGCCGGGCGCGGCGTGAATTGACCCCGCCGGGCCGGCGGCCCACACTTGGCGCATGGCAAAGAAGTCCCCCAATGAAACCTCCCCGGTTGCCCACTTCGAGCAGTCGCTGGAAGAGCTGGAGCAGCTGGTGGAGAAGATGGAAACCGGCGAAATGAGCCTGGAACAATCGCTCAGCGCCTACGAACGTGGTGTCGGTCTGTACCGCCAGTGCCAGCAGGCGCTGGAACAGGCCGAACTGCGCGTGCGCCTGCTCAGCGATCCGGCCCAGCCCGACACCGCCGTCCCGTTCGACCCGCCCGGCCATGACGGTTGAGGCCACGTTCGCGCGTTGGCGCGACCGGATCGAACATCATCTAGACGCCAGCCTGCCCTCTCCGACCGATGCCCCGCGTGGGCTGCACCAGGCGATGCGCTATGCGGTGCTCGGTGGCGGCAAGCGCATGCGACCGCTGCTGGTGTATGCCAGCGGCCGGATCTTCGGTGCGGATGAAAGCGCGCTGGATGCCCCCGCGATGGCGGTGGAACTGATCCACGCGTATTCGCTGGTACACGACGATCTGCCGGCGATGGACGACGACGCATTGCGTCGCGGCCGGCCGACCACCCACATCGCCTTCGACGAAGCGACCGCGATCCTCGCCGGTGATGCATTGCAGACGCGCGCGTTCGGCCTGATCGCCGATGCGGCCCTGCCGGCCGCGCTGCGCGTGGCCTGCCTGCAGACCCTGGCGCACGCCTCCGGCGCGGCCGGCATGTGCGGCGGCCAGGCGCTGGATATCGATGCCACCGGCCATCAGCAGCCGTTGCAGGATCTTGAACGCATGCACGCGCTCAAGACCGGCGCGCTGATCCGCGCGGCGGTACGCATGGGCGCGCTGTGTGGCCAGGCACCTGAAGCCGATCTGGCGACGCTGGATGCCGTGGCCGCGTCGCTGGGCCTGGCCTTCCAGGTGCGTGATGACATCCTCGATGTCGAAGCCAGTTCCGAACAGCTGGGCAAGACCGCCGGCAAGGACGAGGCGCAGGCCAAGTCGACCTTCCCGGCGCTGCTGGGCATGGAGGGCGCGAAGGCGCACCTGCGCACCCTGAGCGAACAGATGTTCGATGGTCTGGCCGGATATGGTGAGGCGGCCGATGCACTGCGTGCGCTGGCGAAACTGGCGGTTGAGCGGGATCATTGAGCGATCGTGAAGGCAGCCACGCATGGCGTGGCTCTACGACGCGATGACGCAAAAAAACGCCCGGGAATCCCGGGCGTTTTTCGTTCCAGCGCTGCGGATCGATTACTTGATCAGGCGCAGGGTGAACGGATAACGGTAGTACTCACCGTTGTTGGCCTTCACTGCGGCGATGATGCAGAACACGAGGTTCAGCAGGCCGACCAGCGGGGCCAGCAGTCCGCCGATGATGACGATCATCAACACGATGCAGATCAGCATCGCGATGGTGATGGTGATCTGGAAGTTCAGCGCTTCCTTGGCCTGGTCGATGACGAAGCCCTTGCTGCTGTCGTCCTTGTTGATCATCCAGATGATCAGCGGGCCGATGAACCAGGTGAAGATGCCCAGCAGGTGCGCCACCAGGGCCATGGTGCGCTGGTCGGCCGGGGCCGGGGCGCTCGCCGGCGGCGGCGGGGTGGTGACGTTATCGAAATCGCTCACGTGAAACTCCTTGTTCGAGGTAATGGGTAGTGCACGCGGCAGGCTCCCCGCCTGCCAGGGCAGCCTCCATAGAATACGTCAATCGTTACCGGCAACGGTCATTCGTCCTACAAGGATGGAGCCGGTATGCACGTGCGAGCGCGTATCGATGTCCGTGCCCACCGCCTCGATGCTGGCGAAC
This sequence comes from Stenotrophomonas sp. SAM-B, assembly GCF_013387485.1. Lineage (GTDB taxonomy): Bacteria > Pseudomonadota > Gammaproteobacteria > Xanthomonadales > Xanthomonadaceae > Stenotrophomonas > Stenotrophomonas maltophilia_AA. The sequence goes on along the minus strand of NZ_JABBXB010000003.1, from coordinate 127,999 downwards.
ATGTCCTTGAGGTTGCCGGCGATGGTGATGCCGTCCACCGGGTAGGTGATCTCGCCGTTCTCCACGCGGAAGCCGCCGGCGCCTCGGGAGTAGTCACCGGTCACGCTGTTGACGCCCTGCCCCATCAGCTCGGTGACCAGCAGGCCGTTGCCCATGTGGCGGGCGATCGAGACCAGGTCGCCCGCGTTGGCGCGGACCTTGAGGTTGTGCACGCCGCCGGCGTTGGCGGTGGTCGGCAGGCCGAGCTTGCGTGCCGAGTAGCTGCCCAGGATGTAGCGCTCCAGGATGCCGTCGCGGATCAGGGCCGAGTTGCGGGTGGCCACGCCATCACCATCGAAGGCCGCCGAGCGCAGCCCACGGCGCAGCAGCGGCAGCTCCTCGATGCCGAACCAGTCCGGGAACAGGCGGGTGCCGACGCTGTCGAGCAGGAAGCTGGCGCGGCGGTACAGCGCACCACCGGAGACCGCGCCGAGCAGGTGGCCGATCAGCGAGCGGGCCACCTCCGGCGAATACAGCACCGGCATCTGCGCGGTGGTCATCGAGCGCGGGTCCAGCCGGGCAACGGTACGCTCGGCGGCACGGCGGCCGATTGAGGCCGCATCGTCCAGATCCTCGCGGGCCAGCGCGCTGCTGTACCAGCCGTCGCGCTGCATGCCATCGCCCTGCCCGGCAATCAGCGCGCAGCCGATCGAGTGGTGGCTGCTGCGCTCGCGGCCGATGAAGCCATGCGAGTTCGCATACACGGAGAGACTCTGCGCGGTCGCGGCCGAGGCGCCGTCGGAGTTGCTGATCCGGGCGTCGGCCTCGCGACCGGCCGCTTCGCAGGCCAGTGCCAGGTCCAGCGCCGCATCGGCGCTGAGCTCCCACGGGTGCCAGCCGTCCAGGTCCGGGAACTCGCGGGCCATCAGCGCTGCCTCGGCCAAGCCGGCCGCCTCGTCGTCCTCGGTGTGGCGGGCAATGGCGCAGGCCTGGGCCACGGTCGACTCCAGACTGCTCTCGCGCAGGTCGGCGGTGCTGGCACTGCCTTTGCGCTGGCCGAAGTAGACGGTCACGGCGATGCCGCGGTCGCGGGTGGATTCGACCGTTTCGACCTCGCCCAGGCGCACGTTCACATCCAGCCCGCGCTCATCGCTGCAGCTGACCTCGGCCTGGGTGGCGCCCAGGGCCTTGGCCCGCTCCAGCAGGCGCTGGGAGATGTCGGCCAGCTGCTCCAGGCGCTGCAGGCTGTCGTCGGCCGGGGAGACTTCAGGGGAGATCACGTTCAATGCTTTATCCTGTACAGGTGAGTGCCCGGCGCGACGCCGGCACAGTTTACGGATGTGGAAATAAGACGATGCGCGGACGCGACGAAGAAACCGGTGAATTCCTTGATATCAGCCGCAGCCAGAACCGCCGGGCTGCGCTGGACGTGCTGGCCCTGGGCGAGAAGCTGGTCTCGCTGACCCCGGCCCAGCTGGCGCGCCTGCCGGTGCCGGAAGATCTGCTGCCGCACATCGCCGAGGCCAAGCGCATCACCGCGCATATCGCCCACAAGCGCCAGTTGGCGTTCCTGGCCAAGCACATGCGCCGCGAAGACGACGCCGTGCTGGATGCGATCCGCGACGCGCTCGACGCCAACAGCGAGACCTCGCGCCGGGAAGTGGCGACCATGCACCGCGTCGAAGACTGGCGCGAGCGCCTGCTCAAGGACGGCGACAAGGCGCTGGGCGCCCTGCTGGACGAGTACCCGCATGCCGACCGCCAGGAGCTGCGCACGCTGGTGCGCAACGCCCAGGCCGAAAAAGCCAAGAACAAGCCGCCGCGCGCGTACCGCGAGATCTTCCAGGTGCTGCGTACGCTGCTGCTGCCCGCCGCGCTCGGCCTGGAGGGCGTCAACGCCGCGTCCGAGGATGCGCTGGACGACGTGGCCGACACGGACAGCGACAGCGACGAGAACGCCGAGGACTGAGTCCCGGCGCTCGCGCGGCGGCGCCAGCACCCTGCTGGCGGCCGCGTGATCGGGCAGCACGGGCGTACGCATCCGGCTCAGGCCTGGGTGCCGCCCACGGTGATGCCATCGATCAGCAGGGACGGCTGGCCCACGCCGACCGGTACGCTCTGGCCATCCTTGCCGCAGATGCCCACGCCCTCGTCCAGGGCCAGGTCGTTGCCGATCATGCGCACCTTCTGCATGGTTTCCGGGCCGTTGCCGATCAGGGTGGCGCCCTTCACCGGCGCGGTGATCCTGCCGTCCTCGATCAGGTAGGCCTCGGTGGCCGAGAACACGTACTTGCCGCTGGTGATGTCGACCTGGCCACCACCGAAGTTGACCGCGTACAGGCCGCGCTTGACCGAGCGGATCATTTCTTCGGGATCGTGCTGGCCGGCGCGCATGTAGGTGTTGGTCATTCGCGGCATGGTCATGTGCGCGAACGACTCGCGACGGCCGTTGCCGGTCGGCGCCACGCCCATCAGGCGCGCATTGAGCGAATCCTGCATGTAGCCGACCAGGATGCCGTCCTCGATCAGCGTGGTGCACTGGGTCGGGTGGCCCTCGTCATCGATGTTCAACGAGCCGCGGCGGCCGTCCAGGGTGCCGTCGTCGACGATGGTCACGCCCGGTGCGGCCACGCGCTCGCCGATGCGGCCGGCATAGACGCTGGTGCCCTTGCGGTTGAAGTCGCCTTCCAGGCCGTGGCCGACCGCTTCGTGCAGCAGCACGCCGGGCCAGCCCGGGCCGAGCACCACGGTCATCACCCCGGCCGGAGCCGGGATCGCCTCCAGGTTCACCAGCGCCTGGCGCAGGGCCTCGCGCGCGAAGCCCTCCGGGCGCCCGTCGGCAAACAGTTCTTCATAGCTGTAACGACCGCCGCCACCGGAGTAGCCCGACTCGCGACGGCCGTGCTGCTCGACGATGACCTGCACGTTCAACCGCACCAGCGGGCGGACGTCGGCCGCGAGCACGCCATCGCTGCGCGCGATCAGCACCGTGTCCACGCCACCGGAGAGGCTGACCATCACCTGCTGCACGCGCGGGTCCGCGGCGCGCAGGTAGCGGTCCAGGCGCTTGAGCATCTCGACCTTGGCCTCGTTGCCCATGCCGTCGATGGGGTCCAGCGCCGGGTACAGCGCGCGGCCACTACCACGCACCAGCGAGCGGGCCGACTGCGCCCCGCCCTCGCGGGAGATGGCGCGGGCCGAGTTTGCCGCGGCCAGCAGCGCGTCGCTGTGGATGTCGTCGGAGTAGGCGAAGCCGGTCTTTTCACCGGCGATGGCGCGTACGCCCACGCCCTGCTCGATCGAATGCGCACCGTCCTTGACGATGCCGTCCTCCACGCTCCAGCTCTCGCGGCGGGCGTGCTGGAAATAGAGATCCCCGAAATCGATGCCCGGCCCCAGCAGGGTGCCGAACGTGCGTTCCAGACCGTTCGCATCCAGCCCGGCGGGCAGCAGCAGACGGTCGGTGGCCAGCGAAAGTGCGTTGTTGTTCATGCTCTTTGATCTATGGGCGCCGGGCGCGATCGCAACCCGGGCGCGGGAAAGGGGTCAGCGCGCCGGGGGGGCGGCCGGGGCCGGCTTGGGCGCTGCGTCGCGGTCGATCACATCGACCTTGGGTTCGGCCCAGGGGCCGGTCACGCGGTAGGTTTTGGCACCGATCTCGCCCAGCGGCTTGGACAGCACCGCATTGGCCGCCGCGCCCACCGCCGCACCGACCGGGCCGCCGGCGACCGCACCGACCACGGTGAGCAGGTTGCCCGCGCGCGGGTTGACGTCGATGGTCTGGTCGAAGCGCTGCTGGCGCAGGTCGGTCTGGCCACGGATGGTGATGTTGGCCGCCGGGCCTTCGATCAGCACCTTGTCGGTGGTGGCCATGCCGTCGCTGAAGGCCACGCGGCCCTCGACCTGGTTGAAGGCGAAGCCCTTGGAGAAGAAATCGCGGAAATCGAACATGAGCCGGCGCGGCAGCTGGGTCACGCTGAGCAGGCCAAGCACGCGCCCGGCGCCGGGTTCCAGTTCCAGCAGCTGGCCGTTGCGGGCCTGCACATCGAGCTGGCCCTGCAGCGCGCCGAGCTGGAAGTCCGACGGGCCGCCCTGCCAGCCGGCCGTCATGGTCAACTGGCCCTGGCCGCCACGCAGCTGGCCGCCGTAATCGAGGTTCTGCATCAGCCCGCCCAGGTCCTCGCTGTTGACCTGCACGTTGAACTGGCTGCGCGCGGTCTCGCCCATGCCCATCCAGCGCCCGCTGACGTCGATCTCCTGCTTGGGCGCGCGGAACTGCAGCTGGTCCACGCTCAGCCCGTTGGCCATCGGCCGGGTGCGCAGCACTGCCTGGCCCAGCCTGGCCTTGCCGAACTGCAGGTCGTCGATATCCAGCGACAGCGGCGGCACCTTGGCCGGGTTGGTGTCGTTGGCACTGGCCTGGACCCGCGCCGGCAGGGTCACGTCCGGCGGCAGCAGGATCGGCGCGCCGTCGCTCGGCGCCTTCACCGGCGTGGGCAGCGATTGCCAGTGCACGCGGCTGAGCTTGCCGACGATGGTGCCGCCCTCGGCATTGGGGACGCTGAGGGTGCCGGCCAGCGACGGGCCGTCCATGCGCACGTCCACGCTGTTGCCGGTCGGACGCAGCTGCAGCCGGGTCTGCGGGAAGACACCGCCGGCCAGCAGCAGCTGGCCCACCTGCACATCCACGTGCCGCAGCGGCATCGGGTCCTTGTCATCGCCGCCGCCCGGCGAGCGCGCCAGGCCGATCCACTCCAGCGCATCCAGTGAGCCGCTGCGACCATTCACCACCAGCCCGCTGGCCGGCGGATCGCGATCCACATGGTCGCTGCCCAGGGTGACCTGCACGCCGGTCTGGTTGTCACGCGTGCGCGCAGCCAGGGCCAGCCGCTGGCCGAACGCGACATCGACGCGGCCGCTGCCCATCGGCAACTGCGCGGTGACGTCCGTCGCCAGCGGCGTAGCAGCGGGCTTGTCCAACGGCGCGGGCAGTTCCAGCGTGGTGCCGACCAGATCCGAATGCAGCTTGAGCACGGTCGGCGGCTCGACCTTGCTGCCGGCCGCGACCTTGGGCAGGGTCACCCCGATGGTCCAGCGCGATGTGCCCTGGATGTAAGGCTTGAGCCAGTTCAGCTCCGGCGCGCGGTCGAGCAGCGCACCGGCCTCCAGCGAAGCGGTGAGTTCGGATTCAAAGGCCTGCTGCGGATCGCGCACGAATTCGCCGGCGCGCAGGCTGAGCAGCCCGTCCTGGCCCTGGTGGCGCACCGCCAGGTTCTCCGCATCGAAGCCACCATGGCCGTAGCGGGCGGTGCCGCGCATGTTTTCGAACAGAAGATCGAAGCGTTTCTCGGCGAGGGTCGCCCCATCCAGATCGACCGTGCCCTGCAGGTGACCGCTGCCTTCAACATGGTGCAGCGGCTGCAGCAGATCGAACGTGACCGCTGCCGGACCTTTCGCGGTGAGGTTGTCCAGCGTCTCGCCGTAGGTGGCCTGCAGCGGGCTCTGCTTGAGCATGGCCAGCAGTGCACCCGCATCACTGCGGCTGGTCGCCTTGACGTAGAGCGCGGTCACGCCGAAATCCGGAATGCCGGCATCGAAGTGGTCCACCGCCACGCCGGCCAGATCGCCTTTGCCATGCAGCTCGAAGCCCGGGCCGATGAAAGCGATGTCCGCGTCCACCTTGTCCATCGTCGGCCAGTCGTGCTGGAAGCGGATGCTGCCGGCGTCGATGTGCCCGGTCGCTTCGAAGCGGCCGTTGTTCTTGTCGAACGGCCAGTCTTCCAGATCGCCGGTGACCAGGCCCACGCCGCCGCGGACCTGCCCGGAGACCAGCGCGGCATCCAGCCAATCGGTGGCGGCCTTGCTCATCCTGGAATGGATCCAGAAGCGCTTGGCGGCGGTCATCGGCACATCGTCGATCTTGGCCGCCAGTTCCAGCCATGGGCGGGTGCCGTTGTTCTGGAACCAGATGCCGCCGCGCACGTCGGCGGCGTAGTCGGTGCCCTGCACGCGCAGCGCCGCCGTGCCGATCCGCCAGCCGCCGGCCTCGTCACGCCAGCCCACCAGCCGGCCGCCCAGGCGCACGTCGTGGCGTTCGCCGAACCCGCTCGGCCAATCGAAATGCATCACCCGCTGCGGCTGCAGATCCAGCGTGAAACCGTCGGCATCGCCGTTGAAGCGTCCGCCCACGCCGCTGAGCCCGGGCGAATGACCGGCCGCGGCGAAGCGGATGTCCTCCAGATCGCCCTCGATCGACAGCGCGCCGCCCTGCTCGCCCGCCATCCGCACGCGGGTCATGCGCACCTGCGGCGCAGCCTCATGCAGCCACTCGCGCAGGCCCGGGTCGATCCGGTCGGTCAGTGCCAGCCCGCGCAGCAGCGCGGTGGCATCGATGTTGTCGCCGGCCAGGGCGAAGTGCTGGCCGCCGGCCAGCAGCAGGCCATCCAACTGCTGGGTACTGCCGTCCAGACCGATCCGAAGGCGCGGTGCATCCGCGCGCCAGCCGCCCTGCACCCAGCGCCAGCGGGCGCGCAGCTCCAGGGTCTGCAGCGCGAGCTGCGGGTGCGTGCCATCCGCCAGCTTCACGCCGCGGACCTGTACGTTCTGCAGGTCCGCGTCGGTGGTGACCATCACCACCCGATGATCGCGCAGGTCCACCCAGGCATTGAGTTCACCGGTGCCCTGTTGCAGTCCGATGCCACCGAACTGCAGCAGCGAGGACCATGCCCGGAAATCGGCCGGGTCGGCCGAGAGCCACGCCTGCCCGTCACCGCGCTTGCGCTCGAAGTCCAGCACCGCCGTCAGCGGCTGCGCGGCCGGGTCGGCCCAGGCACGTGCGCCGACGCGCAGGCGCTGGCCGTTGACGCGCAGGCGCAGGTCGATCCGCGGCAGCGTCGCGTTGACGCCCAGCGAGGGCGCATCCACCCTCAGCCGGCCCCCGATCACCTGCAGCTCGCCCAGCCGGCGCAGGGTTTCCAGCGGGTCGCCCGCGGTGGACTGCGGCAGGCCCTGCACCGACCAGCGGCCGTCGTCGGCACGCTGCAGTACCAGTGCAAGGCCGCGCAGGCGCAGCTCGGTCAGCGAGTGCCCCGGCAGCAGGCCGGCATACATGGAGACCAGCACCTCCGCTTCGCCGATGCGCAGGCCCTGGCCTTCACCGATGCGCAGCCCCTTGAGCTGCAGCAGCGGACCGCGCCGGGTCCAGGCGGTATCCAACGCGTCGAAACGCACCGGCTGCCCGGCGCGCGCACTCAACCACGCCGCCACCTTGTCCGGGTGACGCTCGGCCAGGGGCAGCAGCTGGCTGGCGGTGCCGACCAGCAGGGCCACGCCCACGAGCAGGATCGCCACCGCATACACGGCATGGCGGCGGATCCGGCGCAGGCGCAGGCGGAGCGGTGTGCTCATCGGAACGTGGGAATGCCGGACCGGCCGCGATCAGAGCAGCACGACATCGAACTGCTCCTGCAGGTACTGCTCGTCCGCCTGGAAGCGGATGCTCTTGCCCAGGAACTCCTCCAGTTCGGCCACCGCCGAGGATTCCTCGTCGGTGATGCGCGCCACGACCTTGGACGAGGCGATCACCAGCAGGCGCGCCGCATCGAACTGACGCACCGCCCGGGTGATCTCGCGGAAGATCTCGTAGGTCACCGTTTCGGCGGTCTTGATCGAGCCACGCCCGCTGCACTCCGGGCACGGCTCGGACAGCTGGCGCTCCAGGCTTTCCACGGTGCGCTTGCGGGTCATCTCGACCAGGCCGAGCGGCGAGAAGTCGTACACGGTGGTCTTGGCATGGTCGCGGGCCAGCGCCTTCTCCAGCGTGCGCAGCACCTGGCGGCGGTGTTCGGCATCGTCCATGTCGATGAAGTCGATGATGATGATGCCGCCCAGGTTGCGCAGCCGCAGCTGGCGCGCGACCGCCTGCGCGGCCTCCAGATTGGTGCGGAACACCGTCTCTTCGAGGTTGCGCTGGCCCAGGAAGGAACCCGTGTTCACATCGATCGTGGTCATCGCCTCGGTCTGGTCGATGACCAGGTAGCCACCGGACTTCAGCGGCACCTGCTTGTCCAGCGCGCGGCCGATCTCGTCCTCGACCCCGAACATGTCGAAGATCGGGCGATCGCCGCTGTACAGCTCGATCTTCTCGGCCAGCACCGGCATGTACTTGGCCACGAACGCCTGCAGCTGGTTGAAGGTCTCCTTGGAGTCGACCTTGACCTTGTCCACGTCCTTGCGGATCAGGTCGCGCACCGAGCGCAGCGGCAGGCTGAGGTCTTCATAGATCACGCTGAGCGGGGCGGCATCGCGGCCACGGCGCTCCACCACGTTCCAGACGCGCGACAGATAGGCCACGTCCTCGGCGATCGCCTCGGCCGGCTGGCCTTCGGCATTGGTGCGCACGATGTAGCCATAGCCGCCGTGCTGGGCAGACAGCTCGGTCACCAGCGTCTTCAGGCGCGCGCGCTCGGTCTCGTCCTCGATCCGGGCCGACACGCCCACCACCTTGGACTGCGGCAGCAGCACCATGTAGCGGGAGGGAATGCTGATCTGGGTGGTCAGGCGGGCGCCTTTGGTCCCGATCGGGTCCTTGACCACCTGCACCACGATGTCCTGGCCGTCGCGCAGCAGCTCCACGATCGGCACCGAGGACGGCGGCGGCAGGGTCGTGCCTTCGGTATCGGGGCTGGCCACCGGGGCCGGCCGGATCACGTCGTTGGCGTGCAGGAACGCCGCGCGCTCCAGCCCGACTTCGACGAAGGCCGCCTGCATGCCCGGCATCACCCGCTGCACCTTGCCCTTGTAGATGTTGCCGACCACGCCGCGGCGCCAGCCGCGTTCGATGTGCAGTTCCTGCAGCATGCCGTTCTCGATGACGGCGACGCGGGTTTCCCGCGGGGTGACATTGACCAGGATTTCTTCAGACATGGGCGACTCCCTTCAGTTCAAACGTCTGCAGCAACTGCTCGGTCTGTTGCAGGGGCAAACCCATCACACCCGAATAGCTTCCCGCCAGATGGCGGATGTATCGTTCGGCGCCGCCCTGGATCGCATACGCGCCGGCCTTGTCCATCGGCTCGCCGCTGGCCACGTAGGCCGCGATCCGATCCTCATCGATCGCCGCGAACGTCACCTCCGAGACCACCAGCACGCCCTGCTCCCGGCCCGCGGCGACCAGCGCCACGGCGGTCATCACCTGGTGGGTGCGCCCGGCCAGGGTGCGCAGCATCGCGCAGGCGTCGTCGGCATCGGCCGGCTTGCCGAACACGCGCCCGTCCAGCACGACCTCGGTGTCCGAGCCCAGCACCACCGCGTCCGGATCGTGCGCGACCAGGGCCAGCCCGGCGCGCGCCTTGTCGGCGGCGACGCGCTGCACGTAGTCGGCGGCCGACTCGTCGGCGGCACGGACTTCGGCCACGTGAAGGTCGAGCGCCTGGAACGGTCGGTCCAGGCGCGCAAGCAGTTCGTTTCGTCGGGGGGATCGAGAGGCGAGATAAAGCATCGAGGAAGCATAACCTGAGCCTACTGTCTGAATCGCGAGCAACACGCTTGAATCGTGATCGACCCCATCAAACCTCACGACGCGTTCATCGCCCCGACACCAACCTCAACGTCTTCACAAGGAGATGTACATGCGCCGCCCGTCCCTGTCCCCGTTGCTGCTCGCCCTGTCCCTTGCCCTGGGAGCTTCGATGACCGCCCACGCCCAGTCCCAGCCCACCATCGCCGTGCCGGCCGACGGCACCCTGCTCAACATCTCGGCCAATGCCGAGGCCAGGCGCGTGCCGGACGTGGCGACGCTCTCGGCCGGTATGGTCACCCAGGCCGTGGACGGCAACACCGCCATGCGCCAGAACGCCGAGCAGATGACCAAGGTACTGGCCGCGATCAAGGCGGCCGGCATCGCCGAGCGTGATGTGCAGACCAGCGGCGTCAACCTGAGCCCGCAGTACCGCTACGCCGACAACGAAGCGCCGAAGATCACCGGCTACCAGGCCAGCAACACGGTCAGCCTGAAGGTGCGCGACATCGCCAAGCTGGGCAAAGTGCTCGACGCGCTGGCCGCGCAGGGCGCCAACCAGATCAACGGCCCGCAGTTCGAGATCGACCAGCCCGAACCGGTCTATGACGAGGCCCGCCTCGCGGCGCTGAAGAAGGCCCAGGCCCGCGCCGAGACGTACGCGAAATCGCTGGGCCTGCGCGTGCGCAGGATCGTGAGCATCTCCGAGAGTGGTGGCGGCAACTTCCGTCCCGTGATGATGCGTGCCCAGGCGGCGCCGATGGCGGCCGATGTGTCGACGCCGGTTTCGCCGGGCGAATCCACCGTGTCGGTCAACCTGGACGTGGTGTTCGATCTGGGCCGCTGATCCGCGCTCCGGTCGATGTTCCTGTGACGGCGCCGAAAGGCGCCGTCATGCTGTGCGCGGTCCGATTCTGACTGCCAGCCAACTCCCCACCCTGCCCCTGACTTCCGGCCCGTGCCGGGCTCGGGTATTGCTGTCATTGCACGGCCCCGCCTGACCCCATCCGCCGCGCAGGCACGTTGATGTTTCCGCACATCTGGCAAGGAGAGTGGAGCATGGTCCGTACCCCGTCCCCGGTTGTCCCGCTGCACATCGAAGCGTCCCGCGTGCTCGGGTGGAGCACTGCCATCGCGGTCCATGCGCTGGCCCTGATGTTGTTGTTGATTCCTGCCGCACAGCCGCTGATCACGGCCCCGCGCGAGCGCATGCGCGTGAGCTGGGTGCTGCCGCCGCCTCCGCCGCCGATACGGGTCCATGCCGATCCGGCACCGCCGAAGGTTCCGAGGGCAGCGGTGAACACGCAGCGACCGCCGACGCCCCTGCCGACGCTCACTGCCCCCGTTGATGACGCTCTGGCGGTGTCCCCGCTACCGGCCACCGAGGCGTCACCGCCCTCGCTGGCGCCGGCGCCTGCCGCAGCCGCACCGACGCAGGGTGCCCAGCTCCAGTACCGCAGCGCCCCGCCACCGCCGTATCCGATCACCGCGATCCGCCTGGGCCAGCAGGGCACGGTCGTGCTGCGCATCCGGGTCGGTACCGATGGCAATCCGCTGGCGGTCGACATCGAAAAGAGCAGCGGCTCGCGCGTGTTCGACCAGGCCGCGCGCCAGCAGGTCATGCGCCACTGGCGCTTCGTGCCCGCCACCGTCAATGGCCAGGTCGTCGAGGCCGATGGCCTGGTCCCGGTGGAATTCACGTTGCCGCGTTAGATGTGCCGGGGAGAGCCTGCGACGGGCTCTCCCCATTCACACAGTCCCCTCACACCCTCTTTCGCGAATTAAGCAATTTTTCACACTTGCGTCACCTGCCGGAAACCTAGATTGGCGCCGTTGCCACCGTTCTGGTGTCGACTTATTGACATCTAGGTTTTCCCAGTCAGGAGAGAAGCTGTGAAACACCCGATCCAACGCCGCGACGACAGCCGCCGCACCAGCCTGGCCACTTCCATTTCCACGATCCTTACCGGCGGCGCGCTGCTGCTGGTGGGCGCCATGGCGTCGTTCTCCGCGTTCGCGCAGGAGCAGGCGACCAACCTTGACCGGATCACCGTCACCGGGTCGAACATCCCCCGCACCAATACCGAAACTCCCTCCCCCGTCCAGGTGGTCACCCGCCAGGAAATCGACCGCACCGGCAAGACCACGGTCGCCGAGTACCTGCAGACCCTGACCGCGGACGGCTCGGGCTCCATTCCCAAGACCTTCGGCAACGGCTTTGCCGGTGGCGGCGCGGGCATCTCGCTGCGCGGCCTGGGCGCCGGCTCCACGCTGGTCCTGTTGAACGGCCGCCGCATGGCGACCTACGGCCTGGCCGATGACGGCCAGAAGGTCTTCACCGATCTGAGCACCATTCCGCTGGATGCGGTCGAGCGCATTGAAGTCCTCAAGGACGGCGCTTCTGCGATCTACGGTTCGGACGCCATCGCCGGCGTGGTCAACATCATCCTGCGCAGCGACTTCAACGGCGCCATCCTGCGCGCCTCCTACGGCCTGTCCGGCGACAGCGACGGCGATGCCAAGAAGGCCACCCTGACCGCCGGTACCGGCGATCTGGCCACTGACGGCTGGAACGCGTTCTTCAGCCTGGACGTGGGCAAGACCGACGCGATCAAGATCAGCGACCGCAAGGACCGCAAGTGGATCGGCACCGGTGACATCCGTCGCTACGGCTATGGCAACAATGCGCAGTTCCTGGGCGGTGCCGCGCTGTCCGGCGGCACCCGTGGCGGCGTCGGCCCGACCGGTTCGGTCTTCGACGATCGCGCCGTTACGCCGGATGATCCTGCGTTCCTCGTCGCGCTGCCGGGCTGCGCCGGCCTGACCACCATCCCGGGCCAGAATGACGTCACCGCACAGCAGCAGGGCTGCCTGTGGGATCCGAACCAGCTGTACCGCGACCTGACCCCGGAAGAGAAGTACGTCAACGTGTTCGGCCGTGCCAGCTTCGCCTTCGGCGAAGGCGGTGAGATCTACACCGAGATCGGCTACTCGAAGAAGGAAACCACCTTCAGCAACACGCCCTCCGGCGTGTCCGGTGGCTGGGGCTATCCCGGCGGCCCGGTCAACGCCAACAGCGGCGATGGTGCCACCGTGCTCGGCCCGACCCATCCGGACAACCCGATCCCGGGCCAGGCCTCGCGCCTGCGTTATTCGGCCTGGGACGTGGGCCCGCGCGTCACCAACAACACCAACGAGTTCAACCGCTTCCTGGTCGGGGTCAAGGGCAACTGGGGCGAATGGAGCTACGACACCGCCTACCTGCATTCGGGCACCGACCTGGTCAACAAGCGCACCGGCTTCCTGCGCTACAGCGCCGTGCAGTGCGCACTCGGCAACCCGGCCTGCCCGGGTGGCGTGTGGCGCATCGGTGACGACGCCGGCCTCAATTCGCAGGCGCTGTATGACTACATCTCGCCGGACATCAGTGCACGCGCCAAGTCCAGCCTGGACATGTTCGACTTCACCGTGTCGCGCAGCCTGGCCGACCTCAAGGGCGGCCCGCTGGGCCTGGCACTGGGTACCGAATGGCGCAGGACCAGCAACAGCCTGACCCCGCAGACCTACACCGACCAGGGCGACATCATCGGCCTGGGCTACTCGGCCTATGACGGCACCCAGAACGTGTATGCCGGCTACGTCGAACTGTCCGCGCCGGTGCTGGAGCAGTTGGAACTGTCCGGTGCGGTCCGCTACGACAAATATGAAAGCGGCGAAGGTAAGGCAACGCCGAAGGTCGGCATCAAGTGGACGCCGGCCGACTGGATCGCTGTCCGCGGCAGCTATGCCGAAGGCTTCCGTGCACCGAATCCGGCCGAGAACGGCGACGGTGGCCTGGCGGCGTTCTCCAACGCAGCTGACCCCGTGCGCTGCCCCGGCGGCAACCCGGCCCCGGGTGCGACCGATGACGATTGCGGCGCACTGCCGGTCGCCATCATCACCCGCCCGAATCCGGACCTGAAGCCGGAGGAATCCAAGAGCTACTCCGTCGGTCTGGTGCTGCAGCCGACCTCCAGCACCTCGATGACGGTCGACGCCTGGCAGATCAAGCGCACCAACGAAATCGCCCAGGGCAGCACTGCCGAAGCGATTGCCGCCGGCAACGTGCTGCGCGACAACAACCTGCTCAATGGCGTTCCCGGCACCGGCAGCATCCTGGCGGTCAATACGCAGTACATCAATGCCGCATCGACCCGCGTCCGCGGTATCGATACCGACATCCGCCAGACCTTCGACATCGGTCCGGGGCAGCTGGAAATGGACCTGCAGTGGAGCCACGTGCTCAAGTTCGAGCGTACCGATGCCGACGTGACCGTCGACTACGCCGGTACCCACGGCAACTGCGACGTCACCAACTGCATCGGCACGCCGAAGGACCGCATCAACTTCGGCACCACCTGGAAGCAGGGCCCGTGGAGCGTCAGCGGCGTGGCCAACTACATCTCCAAGATGGAGAACACCGACTTCCGCGGTCCGGACGGCTCGTACCAGTTCGCCTACGCCGACGGTACCGACGTCGAGAAGATCTCCTCGTTCACCACCTTCGACCTGTCCGGTCGCTGGAACATCACCGAGGCCTTCGAGTTGAACGCGTCGGTGCAGAACCTGTTCGACCGCATCGCTCCGCTGGATCCGACCACCTACGGTGGCGTGAACTACAACCCGCTGCACTTCAGCGGCGCGATCGGTCGTTACTTCACCGTCGGTGCCAAGTACACCTTCGAATGAGGTAGCCGCACTTGGGGAACAAGGAGCCCGGGCAGTGCCCGGGCTTTTTGTTTGCCGGTCATGCGAGCTGCGCGGATCGCGGACAAAAAAAAGCCCCGCATCGCTGCGAGGCTTTTTTTTCAAATCTTGGCGCCCGAAGTTGGACTCGAACCAACGACCCCCTGATTAACAGTCAAGTGCTCTAACCGGCTGAGCTATTCGGGCGGGGTGCGCATTGTAGCCCGTTTTTCGCGGGATGTAACCCATCTGGCGACAACTATTTCACGCGCGGTGATACGGATGGTTGGCCAGCATCGCTGCGGCGCGGTACAGCTGCTCGGCGACCACCAGGCGCACCAGCATGTGCGGCAGGGTCAGCGGCCCGATCGACCATTTCTCGTCGGCCATCGCCGACACCTCGGCGGAATGGCCTTCCGGCCCGCCGATCAGGAAGGCCAGATCCCTGCCCTGCCCGCGCCAATGCTCCAGGCGCTGCGCCAGCTGTTCGGAACTGAGCGGGCGTCCCGGGACATCGAGGGCGACCACGTAGGCATTCTTAGGCAGCGCCGCGATCACGCGCTTGCCTTCGTCATCGGTGGCGCGGCGCGCGTCGCGCCCTTTGCCACGCAAGCCGGGCTCGATCTCGACCAGCTCGAACGGCAACCAGTGCGAGAGCCGCTTCTGGTACTCGGCAAAGCCTTGCGCGACCCAGGACGGCGCACGTTCGCCGGTGGCGATCAACTTGGCTTTCATCTCTGTCCTCGGCAGGCACCGCACGCGGCGCCGCAAAAGACAACGGCGCCATCGGCGCCGTTGTCGTGACCCTGCACGCTGCGATCAGCGCGCGTCGTAGTCGTCGTCCGCATCGTCGAGCAGTTCGATCGGCGGCTGGTCGCCCACGGTCCACAGGCGCTCGAGCGCGTAGAACTCGCGCACGCGCGGCAGCATCACGTGGACGATCACGTCGCCCAGATCGACCAGCACCCACTCGGCTTCGCGCTCGCCTTCCACGCCCAGCGGCATCACACCCAGCTTCTTGGCGAACTTCACCACTTCGTCGGCGATCGACTTGACGTGACGGCTGGAGGTACCCGACGCGATCACCATGTAATCGGCGACGCTGGAGCGGCCGATGACGTCGATCTCAACGAGATCCTTCGCCTTCAGTTCTTCGGTGGCCCCGCGCACGCACTCGAGCAGCTGCAGAACGGAGGGCGCCGGATTGGGCAGTTGGACCTTGATGGTCTGGGGCTGGGCTTGGTTGCTCAAAGCGGGTCAACTCGATAAATGTGGGGTCGATTATACGGGGCGGCGCGCCCGCGCGTATTCACGACGGTGTCGCGCCGTACAGGCGGTGGTCGAGGATATAGCCGGCCACCGGCTCGGGCAGCAGCTGCTGCCAGGGGCCACCGGCCTGGATCCGGGTCCGCACGGCGGTGGCCGATTCCTCGCGCAGCGGGGCCTGCAGGCGCAGCAGGCGCCCGGCCGGGGCGGTGAACAGCGCGCGCTCGTGACTGGCCCAGCGCCCGTCCAGGGCCTGTGCCAGGACCGGGTCGAGCGCGTCGGCCAAGGGGCTGCCCGGGCGGTCGGCGACGATGAAATGCGCCAGATCGAACAGCGCGGTCCACGCGTGCCAACTGGGCAGGGCCAGCAGGCTGTCGGCGCCGACCAGCCAGGCGATCGGCTGGCGCGGGCCCAGCTCGGCGCGCAGCTCGCGCAACGTATCGACGGTATAGGACGGCACGCCGGGGCTGCGCGCGGCCCGGTCCAGCTCGCGGCGGTCGAGCAGCAGGCCGGGCTCGTCGCCGATGGCCAGGCCCAGCATCGCCAGGCGCTGCGCGGCGTCGGCGCCGGGGGTGGCGCGGTGCGGCGGATCGGCGGCCGGCAGCAGGCGCACGGCGACCTGCAGCTGGTCGCGTGCGGCACGGGCAATGGCCAGGTGGCCCAGATGGACGGGATCGAAGGTCCCGCCGTAATAGATGCGCAGCCCCATGGGCTCAGGCCCGGGCGAGCAGGCGCACGGCACGGGCTTCGGACACGGCGATCAGCAACCGCTCCAGCGCCAGCCAGGCATCGCCGTCGGCGCGCCCCTTGGCGATGCGGTCCACCAGCCCGGCCTCGGCCACGAAGCGCTCCCAGCGCTTGACCTCGGGGTGACGCTGCAGCGCGCGCTTGAAGGGCGCCTGCCGCGATTCCCAGATGCCACGGCTCTTCATTTCCGCGGCCAGGTTGCCACCGCGCGCCTGCACCCGCGCCAGGCCGGCGGTGGAGAGCAGTTCGCGGATCACGATCGGGGTCAGCGCGGCCACGGCTTCGCCTTCGGCACGCAGGCCGGCGATCATGCGCAGCACGGCGGCGGGCTGGCCGGAGAAGGTCGCTTCGACCAGGCGGAACACGTCGTAACGGGCGGCATCTGCCACCAGCGACTCCATGGTCTCCACGTCCAGGGTCTGGCCATCGGCCAGCAGGGCCAGCTTGTCGATTTCCTGGGCGGCGGCCAGCAGATTGCCCTCCACCCGCTCGGCCAGGCGCTGCACGGCCTGGGGATCGGCGCGCAGGCCCTTGCCGCGCAGGCGGCGCTCGATCCACTCGGTCAGTTCATGCGGCTTGATCGCCCAGGCCACCGAGATCACCCCGGCGCGGCCGACGGCATCGGCCCACTTGGTCTGGTGCGCCTTGCTCCATTCGTTGCAGGTGATCAGCAGGATCACGTCCGGGGCCGGATTGGCGCAGAACTGGCTGATCACCTCCGCGCCTTCCTTGCCCGGCTTGCCGCTGGGCAGGCGCAGTTCCATCAGGCGACGCGCACTGAACAGGCTGGGCGCGTTGAAGCTGGCGTCGAGCTGGTTCCAGTCGAAGTCGCGGCCATCTGCATCGAACACTTCGCGTTCGTTGACGCCATCGGCGCGGGCACGTGCCCGCACGGCATCGGCCGCTTCAAGCACGCGCAGCGTCTCGGGCCCCGCGATCAGGTAGACCGGTGCCAACGACTGGCTGGCCGGTTGGCTGGCGAGCTGTTCGGGGCGAAGTTCCATGCGGGCAGGCCGATCCGCAGGCGGACCGGACTCAGCGCCCCTGCGGAACGTCGGCGGGTACCGCCGGCGTCGGGGTCGTCGAAGCCGGGGTGGCCGCCGGCAGCTCGACCGGCGTCTCCACCGGCGGGGTACCCGGCTTGGCCGGGGCACGGCCGTGCTCCAGTTCGGCGCGGACCACGCTGTCGATGCGGCGCATGATCGAGGCGGACATCTCGCGACGCAGTTCGTCGGCGAGGATTTCGCGCTCGGTGGTGGTACCGGTGGCGTCGGTCGGCGGCGACACGTAATCGCGCGAAAGTTCGATCACCTGCTGCGGCACCAGCTCACTGCCATCTTCGCGGCGGAAGATGAAGATCACGGCGTAGCGCAGGCTGTATTCCTGGGCACGGCCCTGGGCATCGATCGCGATCGGCAGATCGCCCCAACGCTCGGACAGCACCTGCAGCTGGGCCGCCGGCTCGCTGCTGTCGCTGTCGGCGATCTGCGCCCCGGAGGCCTGCAGGCCACGGCGCAGCAACTTGACCAGTTCGCTGTAAGGCGCGGTGGAGACCACCTGCACCGCCGCGGTATCGGCCGGCAGCATCAACTTGTTGCGCAGATGGAAGCCGCACCCGGCGAGGGTTGCGGTCAGGACAAGGGCAAGCAGGAATCGGGTCATGGACACAGTCTGTAGGAGCCGGGCGGTCGCGGCAACAAGCAGTGATCGTGCCGGATGCCGCGTGAACAGGACTTGATACCGGACCGCCCGCGCGGCGCCGCCCGTATCGGTTCTAGGAGATCCGTGCCACCGGGCGCGCAGGCACCCGGTGGCACGACAGGATCAGCCCTGCGGGGCCGCCACGATGTTCACGATCTTGCCGGGCACGATGATGATCTTGCGCACGGTCAGACCTTCCAGGAACTTGGCTGCGTTCGGCTCGGCCAGGCCCAGCGCTTCGATCTGGTCGCGCGGGGCATCGGCGGCGACGTCGATGGTGCCGCGCAGCTTGCCGTTGACCTGCACCGCCAGCGTCACCGCATCGCGCACCAGCGCGGCCGGATCGGCCTGCGGGAACGCCTGGTCTTCCAGCAGTTCCTCGGCGTGGCCCAGCACCTGCCACAACGCATGGCTGGCATGCGGGGTGATCGGATTGAGCAGCAGCACGGTGGCACGCAGCGCTTCCTGGCGGACCGCACGGCCCTGCTCGCTGACGTCATCGAACTTGGCCAGCGCGTTCATCAGTTCCATCACCGCGGCGATCGCGGTGTTGAAGCTGTGGCGGCGGCCGTAGTCGTCGCCGACCTTGCCGATGGTTTCATGCGTCTTGCGGCGCAGCGCCTTCTGCTCGGCGTTCAGTGCGGCCACGTCCAGCGCCGGGGCGGCACCGTCGGCGGCGTGCTTCTGCACCTGTGCCCACAGGCGGCGCAGGAAGCGGGCCATGCCATCCACGCCGGCTTCGTTCCATTCCAGCGACTGTTCCGGCGGGGCGGCGAACATCGAGAACAGGCGAACGGTATCGGCGCCGTACTTGCCCACCATCACCTGCGGGTCCACGCCGTTGTTCTTGGACTTGGACATCTTCTCGGTGCCACCGATCACCACCGGCTGGCCGTCGGCGATCAGGGTCGCCCCGACGATGCGGCCGCGCTCGTCGCGCTGCACATCGACATCGGCCGGGTTGATCCAGTCCTTGGAGCCGTCCGGGTTCGGGCGGTAGTAGGTTTCGGCGATCACCATGCCCTGGCACAGCAGGTTCTGCGCCGGCTCGTTGCTGTCCACCATGCGCGCATCACGCAGCAGCTTGTGGAAGAAACGGAAATACATCAGGTGCAGGATCGCGTGCTCGATGCCGCCGATGTACTGATCGACCGGCAGCCAGTAGTTGCCGCGCTTGTCGACCGCATCACGGGCACCCGGCGAGGTGTACCGCGCGTAGTACCAGCTCGACTCCATGAAGGTGTCGAAGGTGTCGGTCTCGCGCTCGGCCGCGCCGCCGCAGTCCGGGCAGGTGGTCTTGCGCCATTCCGGATCGGCCTTGATCGGCGAACCGGTACCGACGAAGTTGACGTTCTCCGGCAGGATCACCGGCAGCTGCTCTTCCGGCACCGGCAGGGCGCCGCACTTCGGGCAGTAGATCACCGGGATCGGGCAGCCCCAGTAGCGCTGGCGGCTCACGCCCCAGTCGCGCAGGCGGTAGTTGACGCGGCGCTGGCCCTGGGCCTTGCGCTCGAAACGCTCGGCCAATGCCTCGAAGGCGCCCTGGAAATCCAGCCCGTCGAACTCTTCGGAGTTGACCAGCTCGGTCTCGCGGGTCTTGTCGCCGTACCAGTCCTGCCAACGGGTGGCGTCGTACGCGCTTTCTTCCTTGCGCAGCGACTTCAACGCGATGACCTGGCGGATCGGCAGGCCGTACTTGTTGGCGAATTCATTGTCGCGCTGGTCGTGGCCGGGAACGGCCATCACCGCGCCGGTGCCGTAGCCCATCAGCACGAAGTTGGCGACCCACACCGGCACCTGGGCGCCGGTGACCGGATGGATGGCGCGCAGGCCGGTGTCCATGCCGCGCTTTTCCTGGGTTTCCAGTTCAGCCTCGGACACGCCGCCCTGCTTCATCTCGGCCAGCAGCGCGGCCAGCGCCGGGTTGGACTTCGCCGCATGCTGCGCCAGCGGATGCTCGCCGGCGATCGACACGAAGGTCACGCCCATCACGGTGTCCGGACGCGTGGTGAACACGCGCAGCGGGTCCAGCGTGCTGCCGTCGGCATCACGCACGTCGAACTGGATCTCCAGCCCTTCCGAGCGGCCGATCCAGTTGCGCTGCATGGTCTTGACCGAATCCGGCCAGCCCGGCAGTTCGTCCAGGCCGTCCAGCAGTTCCTGGGCGTAATCGGTGATGCGCAGGAACCACTGCGGGATCTCGCGCTTTTCCACCAGTGCGCCGGAGCGCCAGCCGCGGCCGTCGATGACCTGCTCGTTGGCCAGCACGGTCTGGTCGATCGGGTCCCAGTTCACCACCGCGTTGCGGCGGTAGGCCAGGCCCTTGCGCATCAGGCGGGTGAACATGCGCTGCTCGTGCACGTAGTACTCGGGCGTGCAGGTGGCGAACTCGCGCGACCAGTCGATCGCATAGCCCATGGCCTTGAACTGGCCCCGCATGTGCTCGATGTTGGCGTAGGTCCACTTGGCCGGCGCGGTCTTGTTCTTGATCGCCGCGTTCTCGGCCGGCAGGCCGAACGCATCCCAGCCCATCGGCTGCAGCACGTTGTGACCGGTCATCCGCTTGTAGCGGCTGATCACGTCGCCGATCGTGTAATTGCGCACGTGGCCCATGTGCAGCGCACCGGACGGATACGGCAGCATCGAAAGGCAGTAGAACTTCGGCTTGTCCGAAGTCTCGGTGACCTCGAAGGCACGGGTGGCATCCCAATACTGCTGGGCGGCGGATTCAACCTGCTGCGGATCGTAAACGTTGGGTTCGACGCTGGTCATAAAAACGCTAGTGCGGCGGCAAAGCGGCACAGGGTACCGCAGTGCGGCAAAGGGCTCCAATCGACGGTGCCCACCGCATCGCCCAAACCCGTCATCTCATTGAATTGACTGGGGATTGGCCGAATACGTCATCACCCTGCCCTGGCCCCGGCGCGGTGCCGGGGCGCAGCAGCGGGCGAACCGCGCTCAGGCGCGGCGCGCGCCCGGGGCCAGCGGCAGCACCGCGACCAGCCAGACCAGCCACACACCGAAGGCCACCCGCTGGGCCAGCGGCGCCGGCAGCAGCACCTGCAGCGCGAAGGCCGACAGCAGCACGCCCAGCCCGCAGGCCAGGTGCAGCGCACCCACGGCCCGCCACGCCGGCAGCCGCAGCGCGCCGATCCCGGACATCACCGCCCCGGGCACGAAGGCCAGCACCCAGACCATCCACGCACTGGCGTGGTACTGGCTGGCCGGATTGTCCAGATCGCTGGTATCCAGCGGCAACACCCCCATCGCGGTGAAGCCGACCCCGGCCAGCATCAGCAGCTGCGCGCCCACCCGCATCGACCAGGGCGCCGTCCGCGGCACCCGCAGCAGCAGGCGCAGGGCGACGAGGCTGGCGAGCAGGCCCGGTAGCGCGAAGCCGACGATGTTGAAGGCCAGCGCATGCGGTACGCCCATCGCGCCGAGCAGCGCGACCGGGTGGCCGATCGGATCGAACAGCGGCAGCGCCGCGCCGAAGCCCAGCACTGCGCCCACGAACAACACGGCGGCGGCAATGCCGAGCGCACGTTCCCAACGATGAAGTCCCGACATGCTGCACCCGGCCTGTTCACAAGGCCTGCATTGTCGCCGTTCCCGGCCGATTCCGCCCGTGGGGTTGCGTCCGGCGGCGGGCGGCACCATACACTTCCTCTCCAGTTTCCCGTTGATCTGAAACCATGAGCGATCTGCCGCACGTATTTGACGCCACCACCGAGACCTTCGAGACCGAGGTCCTGCAGAAATCCCTGCAGACCCCCGTGCTGGTCGATTTCTGGGCCACCTGGTGCGGCCCCTGCAAGACCCTGGGCCCGATGCTGGAAAAGCTGGCCGGCGAATACCACGGTGCCTTCGAGCTGGCCAAGGTCGATGTCGACAAGGAACAGCAGATCGCGGCCGCCTTCCAGATCCGCTCGGTGCCGACCGTGTTCCTGGTCAAGGGCGGGCAGATCGTCGATGGTTTCCCCGGCGCGGTACCGGAAGGTCAGCTGCGCGAGTTCCTGACCCAGCATGGCGTGATGCCGCTGGAGGCCGCAGCAGAAGCCGAGGCCGAGGACGCCGTCGAAGCCGCTCCGCTCGATCCGCAGGCCCAGGTCGACGTGCTGCGCGCGGCCATCGCCGCTGAGCCGGACAAGGAGGAGCTCAAGCTCGACCTCGCCCTGGCCCTGCTGCAGACCGGCGCCACCGCCGAAGCCACGGCACTGATCGATGCGCTGCCGGCCAATCTGTCCACCGATGATCGCGCCGTGCGCGCCCGGGCCCGCCTGGAGTTCGCCAGCGCGCTGCAGGACGCGCCGGCTCCCGAGGTGCTGGACGCCCGCATTGCCGCGAACGGCGACGATCTGCAGGCCCGCCACCTGCGTGGCGTGCAGCTGCTGCTGTCCGGGCAGGACGCCGCCGCGCTGGAGCAGTTCCTGGACATGCTGCGGCGGGACCGTACGTATGACGACGGTCGCCCGCGCAAGCTGCTGATCGACGCCTTCAAGGTGATCGAGGATGAAGATCTGGTCGGCCAGTACCGCCGCCGGATGGCGTCGCTGCTGTTCTGATCGATCAGGGCCAGCGCCTGCCGGGGCGCTGGCCCTGCAAAGTCGTCTATCCGAACGCTCGTCCTCGATGTGTGACGTGAATCACGTTCAGAAACCCTGCACGGCTCCCGGGCAATAATGCCGCCGCGGCCCATTGGAGGCCGCGATCCATCGGGGAGGATGAGGTCTGGGCCATGGCGGCCTACTTGGCTGCGCCCCGCCTTGCAGGGCCGTGAACGACCGTGAGATTGACCCGATTGCCTTGTTTCTCTTTGGCTGCCCGCCTGTTGGTGCTGGTGGCCTTGATGCTGTCCGCCGCGCCGCTCCTGGCCCAGGATTGGACCTACCGGGTCCGGCCCGGCGATACGATCTGGGACCTCAGCGCCCGCTATCTCAAGCCGACCATCGCCTGGGAACAGCTGCAGTCGCACAACCGCATCGCCGATCCCTACCGCCTGCCGCCCGGCAGCCAGCTGCGCTTCCCGGTGGCCTGGCTGCAGGTGCAGCCCGCCCCGGCACGGGTGCTCGCCGTCCGCGGCCCGGTGCAGAGCCAGGCCGACGGCCAGCCCCGCCGCGATGTGCTGGTAGGCGATCTGCTGCGGATCGGCCAGGAACTTGTCACCGGCGAGGATGCCAGCGTCACCGTGGTGTTCGCCGATGACTCGCGCCTGCAGCTGCGCGAACGTTCGCGGCTGCGCTTCGATCAGCTCTCCCGCTACGGCCACACCGGCATGGTCGACACCCGCCTGCGCCTGGAGCAGGGCCGCGCCAGCAACCGGGTGACGCCCGCCAATGGTCCGGCGTCGCGCTTCATCATCGATGCGCCCACCGCGACCAGCAGCGTGCGTGGCACCGTGTTCCGGGTCAGCGCCGGCCTCGAGGGCCGCGGCGCGGCGACCGAAGTGCTGGAAGGGCGCGTGCAGGTCGGCAACCGCCGCGGCCAGCGCCTGGTCACCCGTGGCCAGGCCACGCGCAGCCCCTCGCTCGATGCCCGACCGGCCGGCGCGGAAGCCTTGCTGCCCGCGCCCGTGCTGTCCACCGATCCGCAGCGGCTGGCCACCCTGCCCGCGGCCCTGGCCTGGCAGCCGGTGACGGACGCCGTCGGCTACCGGGTCGAAGTCGTCCGCGCCGATCAACCCGACGTGCTGCTGTTCGCGCGCGACACCGACGCCACCGCGCTCACCCTGCCCGACCTGCCGCCGGGCGAGCTCCGCGTGCTGGTGCGGGCGGTCAGCGCGGCGCAGGTCGAAGGCCTGGATGCCGGGCAGGATTTCGAGGTGCGTGACCAGCCGGTCGCACCGCTGACCGTGCGCCCGCTGCATGGCCAGACCGTCAACAGTGCCCGACCGCGCTTCGAGTGGGCCCGGGTCGCCGATGCCGAGCGCACCGTGCTGCAGATCGCCCGCGATCCGCAGTTCCTCGCCCCGGTGCTGGAGCAGGACGGCCGCGGCACGCATCTGCGTCCGGGCCAGGACCTGGCGCCCGGCGACTACGTCTGGCGGGTGGCGTCGGTGGACCGCAACGGCCATCGCGGCCGTTTCGGCCAGCCTCTGCCGCTGACCATCACCGATCTGCCGGTCGACCCGGCCCTGCAGCCGCCCGAAGCCGCCAAAGGCCAGCTGACCCTGCGCTGGCAGGCCGGCGAACCCGGCCAGCGCTATCGCGTGCAGCTGGACCGCCGCGGCGATTTCAGCGCGCCGCTGCTCGACCGCGAGCTCGACCAGCCGGAGGTGTCGATCAAGCGCCCCTGGCGCGGCACGCTGCACGTGCGCGTCCAGTACATCGACGAGGACGGTTACGCCGGTCCGTTTTCGCCGGCGCAGCAGATCGCCCTGCCGTGCCGCACCTGTTACGCCGCCGGGGGTGGTGCACTGCTGTTGTGGCTGCTGTTGTGACCCCCCTGCATCTGCCCTGGCCGCACCGCATCGTGTTGGCCGCCCTGGTCGGCGCGCTGGCGGTCGTGGCCAGTCACTGGCAGTGGTTCTGGAAACAGGATGAGGCGGTCTACGACGCGTACGTCGGCGGCTGGGAGTACACGCCGGATGCGCGCCTGCTGATCGTGGCGATCGACGACAACAGCCTGCAGCAGCTTGGCCAGTGGCCGTGGCCGCGCGGCACCCACGCACGCCTGCTGGACCGGCTCACCGACGCCGGCGCCGAGCGCGTGGTGCTGGACCTGATGCTGTCCGAACCGGACCGCCAGGACAGCACCCAGGATGCCGAACTGGCGGCGGCGATCCGCCGCAACGGACACGTGGTGCTGCCGGTGCTGGCCGCGCCGGCCAGTGGCCCGCGCATGGCCGAGGAACTGCTGCCGATCCCGCTGATCGCCGCCAACGCGGCCAGCCTGGGCCACACTGATATCGAAGTCGACGGCGATGGCGTCGCGCGTGGGCTGTACCTCACCGCCGGGATCGGCGCACCGCACTGGCCGGCGCTTGGACTGGCACTGGCCGACACGCAGGGTCCGCTGCCCGGCCTGCACGACGACCAGCCGACGGTGGCTTCGCCCTACCAGTGGCGCCGCGACCACTACGTGCGCGTGCGCTACGCCGGACCGCCCGAACGGTTCCCGCAGGTGTCCTACGCGGATGTGCTCGACGGCGACGTCGACCCGGCGCTGCTGCGCGGGCGCCTGGTGCTGGTCGGCATGACCGCCAGCGGCATCGCGACGCGACTGCTCACCCCGACCACCCGCGAGCGCTGGATGAGTGGCAGCGAGTACCAGGCCAATGTCGCCTCGATGCTGCTTGCCGACAAGGTGATCAACCCGCTGCCGTCTGCGTGGCAGAGTGCCCTCACGGGGCTGCTGGTGGCGCTGTGCTGCCTGCTGCTGACGCTGCCGCGGGCGTGGCTGAGCGGGGTGCTCGCCCTGCCGCTGACGCTGCTGCTCAGCTTCGCCCTGCTGCGTGCGGGCAATCTCTGGTTCGCACCGGCCGCGGCCTTGACCAGCATGTTGACCGTGCTGCTGGCATGGACGCTGTGGCGGGTCAGCGCCTGGCGGCGCCAGGCCAACAGCGATGCGCTCACCGGGCTGGGCAACCGGCTGCGCTTCGAGCAGACCCTGCAGGCCGAGCACGACGCCGGCCGCCGCAGCGGGCGGCCGCTGAGTCTGGTGCTGATCGACGTGGACCACTTCAAGCGCCACAACGATGAGTTCGGTCATCAGGCCGGCGACACCGTGCTGCGCCGGATCGCCCAGGAAATCCGTGCGCACGCGCGTCGTCCGCGTGACATGGCCGCCCGCTTCGGCGGCGACGAGTTCGCGCTGATCCTGCCCGACACCACGCCGGAAGGCGCGGTGCAGGTGGTGCAGGATCTGGTGGCCCGGGCGCAGGGCCTGGAGATTCCAGCCGGCCGCGGCGCGACCACGCATATCACCCTGAGCGCGGGCGTGTTCACCCGCATCCCGAGCCCCGGCACGGAGCCCCGGCATTATTTCGAAGGGGCCGACGCGGCGCTTTACCAGGCCAAGGCCGCAGGGCGGAACGGCTATGCGGTCGACGACGGCGGCCCCGGCTGAGCCTCCACCGCCCACCATACGCAAGCGAATGGTAGACTCCGATCACCTCCCCAGCGTGACGTGATCCGAATGAAGGCCTCCGTCTTCCGCCACGGCATCAATCTATGGCCGCCGTTCCTGTTCACCGGCATCCACGTGACCGATGTCAGTCCGGACTACCGCCATGTGCGCGTCGAGCTGCGCATGCGCCCGTGGAACCGCAACTACGTGGGCACGCATTTCGGCGGCAGCCTGTTCGCGATGACCGATCCGTTCTGGATGCTCACCGTGATGCAGAACCTCGGCCGTGATTACTACGTCTGGGATCGCGCCGGCGAGATCGAGTTCCTCAAGCCGGGACGCGGCACGGTGGTGGCCGAGTTCCGGCTGGACGAGGCACTGCTCGACCAGCTGCGCGCCGCCACCGCCAGCGGCGGGAAATACCTGCACTGGTTCAGCAATGACATCGTCGATGCCAACGGCGAGGTGATCGCCCGCGTGCGCAAGCAGGTCTACCTGCGGCTCAAGCCCGAGGCACGCCAACGCGCGGGGTGAGTCATGTCGCGCTTGCTATGCTCGCGCGCCTGATCACCGCCACGGAAGACCATGCGCCTGCTCCTGTTGACCCCGCTGCTGCTCACCGCCCTGACCGCGTCTGCGCAGGAACTGCGGATACCGCCGGTCGACTATCCGGTGCTGCCGGCGCGCGCCACCACGGCCGAGGGTTTCCTGCCGTCCGGGTGGCGCATCGAGGAACAGCTCAGCGGCGATCTCAACGGCGACAAACGCGATGATCTCGTGCTGGTGCTGCGCCAGCAGGACCCGCGCAACATCGTCGAACACGATGGCTTCGGCATCAGCCCGCTGGACAGCAACCCGCGCATGCTCGCCATTGCGTTCGCTGGCCCGGCGGGCGGTTACACGCTCGCCGCGCAGAACCACACGTTGATCACCCGCCACGAGGCGCCGAACCTGTCCGATGTCTTCGAGGACGGTCCCGGCGTCTCGATCGTGCGCGGCACGCTGCGCACCACGCTGTACTTCTTCTCCAACGCCGGCAGCTGGTCGACGGGTTCGGCCAGCTTCACCTTCCGCTGGCAGGACGGCGCTTTCGCGTTGATCGGCTACGACAACAGCTCGCTGATGCGCAACTCGGGCCACACCGAAAGCCTGAGCATCAACTACGCGACCCGCCGCGTGCGCTACACCGAGGGCAGCATCGACTCGGACGAAGACAGCGTGCGCTGGGAGACCCTCACCTCGCCACGCCGCTGGACGCTGGAGACGGTGGGCGATGGCAGTGCATTCCAGCCCTTGGAGGCGACGGACGACCGCTAGGACGCCGCCAACCGCGCGCCGCTTACCGTGCCGGCGCGCGCATCGGCACCCGCAGTGTCGGCCCGAGCTCGTCCACGACCACGCGCCGATCCACCTGCAACCACTGCCCCTCTTCGCTGAGCACCGGCGTGCGCGTGGGCGAGCGCAGCGCCTCCGGCAACGTCTGCAGCGCCACGGACGCCGCCACGGGCTGTTGCCGCAGCCAGCGCTGCGCCGCCACCAGGCGCAGCATCGCGGCGGCGTCCTGCGGGCGGCCCGCGTACTGCCGCATGTCCGGTCCGCTGATGTTGGCCAGGGTGCAGCCCAGCGGATTGGCGATGCAGGCGAAGCGATCCTGCGCCGGCCCGGGAATCGGCGTGGGCGCATCCCGCGCGGCCACCAGCTCGGCGCTCGCCGCGCATGCCCACGCGTAGCGCGGCGCGATGCGTGCCTGGGTGCGTGGCACATCCAACAGCAGGCGATTTCCCTCCGGATCCCCGCTCGATAGACGCAGCCCCGCCCCGGCCAGCGCGAACTCACCGCGCATCGCGGTGCACAGGCTCTGCTCGTCAGGCGTCATTGGCGCCAGAGCAGCGTCGCAGACCGCAGGCACGGGCGCATCCGCGGGCAGTTCGACCAGGATGTCGGCCAGCACCCGCGCGTTGCTCTCCACCATCGCCGCGCCGATCATGCTGGTGACCAGGGTGTCGCCCTGCCCGGCCATCCGGCGCCCACTGAGGATGTCCCCACAGGCACCGGCCAGTGCGGCGCCACTGTCGCCACGCACATGGGCAAGCGCGTGCGCGGACACCGGATCGAACACCGGCTGGAAGGCCGGCAGCGGCACCATCGGATCGGTGTCGAACGGCGTGAACGGGGAGACGAAGTGACCGTAGCCGGCGATCGCAGCCACGCGCTGGTGAAACGCTTCGTGGCCGGCATGCGCGGCCTGGAACCTGTCGGGGTCGGCGCGCACCGCCTCGAGACAGCCGACGGCCCGGCGGCCGCAGCTCGCCGAGCCCGGACGCAGGGTCGTGGGGTAGCGCCCGTCCGCGCTGGAGTCCTGGGGCCGCTGGCCGGGCGTCCCCTGGCGCCAACGCGCGGCATCCTGCGCCATCACGGCCTCGCGGCCGGCGGCATCCAGGCCGTCATGGCGCAGGGTCCACAACGCGCTGAAGCCATTCGCGCCGGGCGTGGGCAGCGGTGCCTGCAGCAGCCGCATCGCCTCGCGCTGCTCGGCCGGCAGCGGCCAGAACCGCGAGGCGGCCCAGAGTCCGGCCACGGCCAGCAGCAGGCTCAGGATCGAGACGACCACCCATTTCAGTCCATTCCTCACCACAGTGTTCTCCCCGGACCCCGCGTCCTGCGGGGACCGGCAGCGTAAACCGGGCATCGCCCCCGCTACAATGCGCGGATGTCGCCCGAAGCCCCCCAACTCGTTCCGCGTCCCTCCCTGCAGCGGCTGTTCCTGACCGGCCTGCTGACCCTGCTGCCGATCTGGCTGACCTGGGTGGTGGTCAAATTCGTGTTCGTGCTGCTCTCGGGCATTTCCAGCCCGCTGGTGGTGCCGCTGTCCGAGCAGATCGCCGCCTCGTTCCCGCATTACCTGGGCTGGATCAAGGTCGAGTGGATGCAGGACATCATCGCCCTGGCCGCCACCCTGCTGGTGATCCTGTCGGTCGGCGTGCTCAGCCGCCGCGTGATCGGCCAGCGCCTGCTGCGCTGGTTCGGTGCGGTGATCAAGCGCATCCCGCTGGCGAGCATCATCTACGACAGCGCCAAGAAGCTGCTGGACATGCTGCAGACCGAACCGGGCAGCACCCAGCGCGTGGTGCTGATCGACTTCCCGCATCGCGACATGAAGTCGGTCGGCCTGGTGACGCGGGTGATGAAGGAAGAAGGCAGCGGCCGCGAGCTGGCCGCTGTATACGTACCCACCACCCCCAATCCGACGTCGGGCTATCTGGAAATCGTGCCGGTCGAGCTGTTGACGCCCACCGACTGGACCGTGGACCAGGCGATGAGTTTCATCATCTCCGGCGGCGCGGTCGCCCCGGAAACCATGCCGTTCACCCGCGCCGGCGATCGCTGATGCCTGCGGCAGCCCTGCGCTGCCGCAGCTGACTGGGCGCCGTACATGACAAAGCTGACCGGGGAGCGATGCTGGCCGTACGCAGGCGAATCGGGCAAGCTCCCGTGTC
The DNA here is from genome assembly GCF_013387485.1 of Stenotrophomonas sp. SAM-B. Classification (GTDB taxonomy): domain Bacteria; phylum Pseudomonadota; class Gammaproteobacteria; order Xanthomonadales; family Xanthomonadaceae; genus Stenotrophomonas; species Stenotrophomonas maltophilia_AA. Next base: position 98,500 of record NZ_JABBXB010000003.1, on the reverse strand, counting down.
TGTGCGTTTACGGAAACAGCCGATGCCCCACCCCGCCCGCGCCCTGGCGCTTGCCATCGCCGCATTGATGGCCTTCAGCGCCGCCGCCCCGGCCGAAGCTGCCAAGAAAAAGGCCACCCGGCCCGCCGCGACGCAGTCCCGGCCCGCCGCCAAGCCCAAGGCCAAGCCGCGTGCACGCCCGGCCGCCGCCCCGGCCCGCCAGCCGCTGGTGCGCCAGCAGAGCAAGGCCGCCCAGCTGGACCGCATCTACGACGAATACTGGGATGCCTCGATGCGGCTCAATCCGCTGCAGGCCACCTTCCAGGGCGACAGCCGCCACAACGACCAGCTCTCCAACATCCTTTCGGCCGCCTATCGGCAGCAGTCGCATGACTTCACCGTGGAATGGCTGGGCAAGGTCGAGAAGATCGGTCCGGACGGACTGAGCGGCCAGGACCTGCTCAGCTACGAGATCTTCGTGCGCGACGCGCGCATGTCGCTGGCCGCCGAGCAGTTCCCCGGCTGGATGTTGCCGGTGAGCCAGTACTACAACCTGGGCAGCATCATGGCCATCCTCGGCTCCGGCTCCGGCGCGCAGCCGTTCAACACGGTGCAGGATTACGACGGCTGGTCGCGCCGTTCGCTGGGCATTCCCGCCCTGTTCGAACAGGCCATCGCGAACATGCGCCAGGGCATGGCCGCCGGCGTGGTGCAGCCGCGCGATCTGATGGAAAAAGTGCTGCCGCAGCTGGATGCGGTGATCAAGCCGACCGCCGAAGAGAGCATCTTCTGGGCGCCGGTGCGCAACCTGCCCGAGGATTTCCCGGCGGCCGACAAGGCGCGGATCACCGCCGAGTACAAGCGCATGATCGAGTTCCGCATCATGCCGTCCTACCGCGCCCTGCGCGGTTTCATCGCCACCGAGTACCTGCCCGCCGCGCGCAGCACCGATGGCCTGGCCGGCCTGCCCGGCGGCAAGGCCTGGTATGCGCAGACCATCGTGCAGAGCACCGCCTCCACGCTGACGCCCGAGCAGATCCATGCACTGGCCGAACAGCGCGTGGCCTCGCTGCAGGCGCAGATCGCCACGATCATGAAAGAGAACAGGCTTCGCGGCTCGCAGCAGAAGCTGCTGCGCACCATGCGTACCGACCGCGATTTCCAGTACGCCAACGCCGATGCGCTGATCAACCGGTACAAGCAGCTGCAGAGCCAGGTCAATGCGCGCCTGCCGACCCTGCTCGGCACGCTGCCGAAGGCGCCGATGGAGATCCGCGCGGTCGAGCCCGAGCGCACGGCCACCGCCGGCGCGGTGAGCTACCAGCAGCCGCTGCCGGACGGGATGCGCCCGGGCGTGCTGTACATCAACACCGGCGATCTGCCGAGCCGCCGCCGCTGGTCCGCGCCGATGCAGTTCCTGCATGAGGGCATCCCGGGCCATCACGTGCAGCTGGGCCTGCAGCAGGAACTGGACAAGCTGCCGCGCTTCCGTCGCCTGGGCGGCGACATCGCCTTCGTCGAAGGCTGGGGCCTGTACGCCGAATCGCTGGGCGAGGAACTGGGCGTCTACCGGGATCCGTACGAGCGCATCGGCTACCTGCAGGCCGCGCTGACCCGCGCCGCGCGCATGTCCGCCGACACCGGCGTGCACGCGCAGGGCTGGAGCAAGCGCCAGGCGGTCGATTACCTGGTCAAGACCGCGGACATGAGCGCCGCCGATGCCACCGCCGAAGTCGAGCGCTTCATGGCCCTGCCCGGCCAGACCCTGGCCAACGGGCTGGGCGAGCTGAAGATGATGGAGCTGCGCGACAAGGCCAAGGCGGCGCTGGGGCCGCGTTTCGACGCGCGCCGCTTCCATGAGGAAGTGCTGCGCGACGGCTCGATGCCGCTGGACATCCTGGATGCCAAGATCGCCCGCTGGATCGCCAGCCAGAAGGGTGCGACAACACCTGCGCCCTGACCCCCGAAGGAAACGAGCATGCACATCGTCCGGCATCTGCGTGTGTGGATCAGTGCGATGTGCATCGCCGGGAGCGGTGCTGTCGTGGCAGCGCCGGTGCTGACGCCACCGGACCCGGGCATCGATGCGCTGATGCAGCGCTACGACGGCCAGGTTCCGGGCGCGGCAGTGCTGGTACTGCACGACGGCAAACCGGTGTTCCGTCGCGGCTACGGGTTGGCGGTGCTGGAAGATGGCACCGCGGTGACTGCGCAGACCAATTTCCGCCTGGCCTCGGTCAGCAAGCAGTTCACCGCCGCGGCGATCCTGCTGCTGGCCGAAGATGGCGCGCTGACCCTGGACGATCCCGTGAAACGCTGGCTGCCCTCGCTGCCGGCTGCGGCGGATGCGATCACCCTGCGCCAGCTGCTCAGCCACACCGGCGGCCTGCTCGATTACGAAGACCTGATGGCCGCCGACGCGACCGCGCAGGTGCATGACCAGGATGTCCTGCATCTACTGGAAGGCCAGGATCGAACGTACTTCGCCCCGGGCACGACCTACCGCTACAGCAACAGCGGTTACGCGCTGCTGGCGCTGGTGGTCGGCAAGGCCTCCGGCACCGATTTCGCCCGCTTCCTGCGCCAGCGCATCTTCCTGCCGCTCGGCATGCACGACAGCGTCGCCCACCAGGACGGCGTGTACGATATCGCGCGCCGCGCCTACGGTTACAGCGAGCAAGACGGGCGCTGGCAGCGCACCGACCAGAGCCCGACCAGTGCGGTGCTCGGCGATGGCGGCGTGTATGCGTCGCTGGATGACCTGGCCCGCTGGGACGCGGCGCTCTATGACCAGCGCCTGCTGAAGGCGACATCGTTGAAGCAGATGTTCTCGCCTGCCACGCGCACCGCCGAGCCGGACGTGCCGTTCTACGGTTTCGGCTGGCGTCTCAACGGTGGCGCGCAGTGGCACAGCGGCGAGAGCATCGGCTTCCGCAACGTGATCCTGCGCTATCCGGCGCAGCGCCTCACGGTGATCGTGCTCAGCAACCGCAACGCCCCCGAACCCTATCCGCTGGCGCTGCAGATCGCCCGGCGCTGGCTGGACACCCTGCAATGAACGATACGCACACTTCTCTCTTGTTCGGCGTGCACCACGTGGCGTTGATCGCCGCGGACTACGCACGCTCGAAGGCGTTCTACACGCGCGTGCTCGGGCTGCGGGTCATCGCCGAGAACTACCGGCAGGCGCGCGACTCCTGGAAGCTCGACCTGGCCCTGCCCGACGGCAGCCAGCTGGAGCTGTTCTCCTTCCCGGGCGCACCGCCCCGCCCCAGCCGCCCGGAGGCGCAGGGCCTGCGCCACCTGGCCTTCCGCGTGCACGCGCTGGAACCGATGATCGAGCGGCTGACCGCGGCCGGCGTGGCCTGCGAGCCGATCCGGGTGGACGAGTACACCGGCCGCCGGTTCACCTTCTTCGCCGACCCGGACGACCTGCCGCTGGAGCTGTACGAGATCCCGGCCGACGCCGGCTGAACCGTGCGCCGGGCACGTTCCGTACCGGAGCGAATGGGTATACAGTCGGCCCTGTACCGGCCGCCTGCGCCGGCGTTCACGGACATCCCTGGGAGGGGAACATGCGCAAGACTTTCAAGACCCTGTTGCTGGCGCTGCCGCTGATGATGGCCGCGATGTCGGCCAGCGCCGCCGACGGCGCCGTCGGCCGCTGGAAGACCATCGACGACAAGACAGGCAAGGTGAAGTCGATCGTGGAGATCACCCAGGCCACCAACGGCACCCTGACCGGCAAGGTCGTGGACATCCTGCACTCCGACAAGGGCCCCAATCCGGTCTGCGACGGCTGCGAGGGCGCCAACAAGAACAAGCCGGTCAAGGGCATGACCATCCTGTGGAACCTGAAGGCCGATGGCGCCAACGCCTGGTCCGGCGGCACCATCCTGGATCCGGGCAACGGCAAGACCTACAAGTCCAAGATGAAGCTGCAGACCGGCGGCGCCAAGCTGGACGTGTCCGGCTGCGTGGCCTTCATCTGCCGCGCCCAGACCTGGGTCCGCGAGTAAGCCCGGCGCGGGTTCCAGCCCCCGTAACCCGGCTTCGGCCGGGTTACTGCGTTTTGGCGTGCGATAATCCCCGGTTCCCCTGGCAACAGCGCCCATCATGACCCGCACCGCTCTCGTCACCACCGCCCTGCCCTACGCCAACGGCCCGCTGCACCTGGGCCACCTGGTCGGCTACATCCAGGCTGACATCTGGGTGCGCGCGCGTCGAATGAGCGGCGGCAAGACCTGGTTCGTCTGCGCCGATGACACCCATGGCACCCCGATCATGCTCGCGGCCGAAAAGGCCGGCGTGACCCCGGAGGCCTTCATCGCCAACATCCAGGCCAGCCATGAGCGCGATTTCGCCGCGTTCGGCGTTGCGTTCGACCACTACGACTCCACCAACTCGGCGGCCAACAAGGCGCTGACCGAAGCCTTCTACCTCAAGCTCGAGGCCGAAGGCCACATCGCGCGCCGCTCCGTGGCCCAGTTCTATGACCCGGCCAAAGGCATGTTCCTGCCGGATCGCTACATCAAGGGCATCTGCCCGAACTGCGGCACCCCGGACCAGTACGGCGACAACTGCGAAGTGTGTGGTGCCACCTATAGTCCTACCGACCTGAAGGACCCGAAATCGGTGATCTCCGGCGCCACGCCGGAAATCCGCGATTCGGAGCATTTCTTCTTCGAGGTCGGCCGCTTCGAAGGCTTCCTGCGCGAGTGGCTGGCCGGCGACGTCGCCCTGCCCGGCGTCAAGGCCAAGCTGGGTGAGTGGCTCAACGCCGAAGGCGGCCTCCGCGCGTGGGACATTTCGCGCGATGCGCCGTACTTCGGCTTCCAGATTCCGGGCCACCCGGGCAAGTACTTCTACGTCTGGCTCGACGCGCCGATCGGTTACCTGTCCAGCTTCCAGGCCCTGTGCGCGAAGACCGGCGAAGACTTCGACGCGCACCTGCGCGCCGGCACCAGCACCGAGCTGCACCACTTCATCGGCAAGGACATCGTGAACTTCCACGGTCTGTTCTGGCCGGCGGTGCTGCATGGCACCGGCCACCGTGCGCCGACCCGCCTGCACGTCAACGGCTACCTGACCGTGGACGGCGCCAAGATGTCCAAGTCGCGCGGCACCTTCGTGATGGCCCGCACCTACCTGGATGAAGGGCTCGAACCGGAAGCGCTGCGCTATTACTTCGCGGCCAAGTCCTCCGGCGGCGTGGACGATCTCGACCTCAACCTGGGCGACTTCATCGCGCGCGTCAACGCGGACCTGGTCGGCAAGTTCGTCAACCTGGCCAGCCGCTGCGCCGGCTTCATCAGCAAGCGCTTCGAAGGTCGCCTGGCCGCTGCGCTGCCCGATGCGGCCCAGTACGACCGCTTCGTCGCCGCGCTGGCGCCGATCCGCGAGGCGTACGAGCGCAACGATCCGGCCAGCGCGCTGCGCCAGACCATGGCACTGGCCGACGAGGCCAACCGCTACATCGACGATGAAAAGCCGTGGGTGATCGCCAAGCAGGAGGGCGCGGACGCGCAGCTGCAGTCGGTCTGTACCCAGGGCCTGAACCTGTTCCGCGTGCTGGTCACCGCGCTCAAGCCGGTGCTGCCGGCCACCGCCGCGCAGGCAGAGGCCTTCCTGGCCGCGCCGGTGCACGCCTGGACCGACATCGCCGCCCCGCTGACCGCGCACACCATCGCGGTGTACGAGCCCCTGTTCACCCGTATCGACCCGAAAAAAATCGACGCCATGACCGACGCTTCCAAGGACACCCTGCAGGCCGCCATCCCGGCCCCCGCCGCCCCGGCCAAACCGGCCAAGCCCGCTGCCGCACCGGCGCCGGTCGCTGCGGCCGATGGCGAGGCCGCACCGGCCTACATCGGCATCGACGACTTCGCCAAGCTGGATCTGCGCATCGGCAAGGTGCTGGTCTGCGAGTTCGTGGAAGGCTCGGACAAGCTGCTGCGCTTCGAACTCGATGCCGGTGACCTGGGCAAGCGCCAGATCTTCTCCGGCATCCGCGCCAGCTACGGCGAGCCGGAACAGCTGGTCGGCCGCAGCGTGGTGTTCATCGCCAACCTGGCCCCGCGCAAGATGCGCTTCGGCCTGAGCGAAGGCATGATCCTGTCGGCCGGTTTCGACGGTGGCGCGCTCGCCCTGCTGGACGCCGACAGCGCCGCGCTGCCGGGCATGCCGATCCGCTGACCGCGGCGGCAGGGCGGCCACGCGGTCGCCCTGCCACGCTCTTCTGCCTGGAGGTGTGGGTTGGAACTGGCGCTGTTCGATTTCGACCACACGGTCACCACCTGCGATACCTACGGCCGCTTCCTGCGCCGTGTGGCCACCCCCGAACAGCTTGCACGGGCCTGGTGGAAAGTGGGTCCGTGGCTGCTGGCCTACCGCCTCAAGCTGATCTCGGCCAAGCGCCTGCGCGCGCGCGTCACCCGCCTGACCTTCACCGACCGCCATGTCGAGGACATCACCGCGCAGGCCGCGGGCTATGCGCGTGACGTGCTGCCCGAGGTGATGCGGCCGGAGATGCTCGACCAGATCCACTGGCACCTCACGCAGCAGCACACCGTGGTGATCGTGTCCGGCTCGCTGGACCTGTATCTGCGGCCGTGGTGCGAGGCGCTGGGGCTGGACCTGATCTGCAACCGGCTGGAAAGCCGCGACGGACGCCTCACCGGGCGCTACGCCGAGGGCGACTGCGGGCCGCGCAAGGTGGAGCACATCCGCCGGCGTTACGACCTCGCGCGCTACCTGCGCATCCACGCCTACGGCGACAGCCGCGAAGACCGCCCCATGCTCGCGCTCGCCCACGAGCCCTGGTATCGCGGCAAGCCCATCAAGTCCCGTCGGGCGGAACCGGCGAGCACGCCCACTGCCCGGCACAGCCGGGCCTGATGCCCCACCGCGCAGCCACCGCCACGCCATGAGCCCCACCATCGACACCTTGACCGAACGCCTCGATCGACTGTTGCCGCAGACCCAATGCGGGCAATGCGGCTACGACGGCTGCCGCCCGTATGCCGAGGCCATGGCGCGTGGCGCGGCGGGCATCGATCACTGCCCGCCCGGCGGCGATGCGGGCGCGCGCGCGCTGGCGGATGTGCTGGGCGTGCCGGCGGTGCCATTCGACCGCTCGCGCGGCGAACACAAGGCACCGCAGGTCGCGGTGGTGATCGAAGCGGACTGCATCGGATGCACCAAATGCATCCAGGCCTGCCCGGTCGATGCGATCGTCGGCGGTGCCAAGTACATGCACACCGTCATCGCCGATCTGTGCACCGGCTGCGAGCTCTGCATCCCGCCGTGTCCGGTGGACTGCATCGACCTGGTCAGCGCGCGCCGGCCGTAACGCGGGGCGCTGGACGCCTCGCGACGGCCGCGGGAGGGTGCGGTTACGGCAGGGCCGCCGTCACCACGATCTCGACTTTCCAGCTCGGATCGGCCAGCTTGGCTTCCACCGTGGCGCGTGCCGGGGTCATGCCTGCCACCACCCACTCATCCCACGCGGCATTCATGCCGGCGAAATCGCCGATGTCGGCGAGGAAAATCTCCGCACGCAGGATGTGCTGCTTGTCGCTGGCCACCAGCGCCAGCAGCTTGTCGATTTCTTCCAGCACCTGACGGGTCTGGCCGGTGATGTCCTGGCTGGTGTCTTCGGGGATCTGCCCGGAGAGATAGGCGACCTTGTTGTGCACGGTCATTTCGGACATGCGCGGGCCGACATCGAAACGTTCCAACATGGCAATTACTCCTCTGGATGAAACCGCATTGTCACCGATGCGGCGCGCGCCTGCCGGATGCTGCGCGCAAAGCGGCCACAGCATGCACAGCGCACCCGCTTGGCAAGCGTCGGCATCAGGCGCACGATTTGCCGGCCAGGCGGCCACGCCTGCGTTGACTCCTTCATCGCCCACCCCGGAGCACGCTGTACCGATGACCGACACCGCCGCTGCTCCAACCCCGGCCCGCGCCCCCTGGCGCCGCGCCGCCACCGTCGTCATCCCGCTGGTGATCCTGGCCCTGGCCCTGCGCGGCCTGGCCAACGAATTCGACGCGCACGGCTACCGCGCGATCCGCGAGGCCTTCCACCATCTCGGCGCCGGACAGATCGCGCTGACCGTGCTGCTCGGGCTGGCCAGCTATGCGTGCCTGATCGGCTTCGATGCGATCGGCCTGCGCCGCAGCGGCAAGCGCCTGCATCCGGCACGAGTCGGCATCACCGCGTTCCTCGCGCATACGCTGGGGCAGACGCTGGGCTTTGCCGCGCTCACCGGGGGGGCGGTACGCCTGCGCGGCTATGGCCGTGCCGGCCTGAGCCTGGGCGAGATCGGCCAGGTCGTGTTGATGAGCACCCTGGGCTTCGTGTTCGGCGCGTGGCTGCTGCTGGCGCTGGCCTTCGTGCTTGAACCGGGCGCGGCGGCGCTGGCCCTGCCGATCCCGGTGCAGGCGGTGCGCGCGATCGGCATTGCGGGCCTGCTCGCGTATGCGGGCACGGTGCTGCTGGTCGGCCGCGAGGGCCGCAGTTTCCAGATCCGCGGGCACGCGCTGTGGCTGCCCGACCGGCGCACCATGCTGGGCGTCACCGCGCTGAGCGTGGTCGAGCTGGTGCTGGCCAGCGCGGCCTTCTATGTGCTGCTGCCGATGGATACCCCGACCGGTCTGCCCGGTTTCGTCGGGCTGTATCTGGTGGCGGTGCTGGCCGGCCTGATCTCCAGCGTGCCGGCCGGCCTGGGCGTGTTCGAGTGGAGCCTGCTCAAGCTGCTGCCGCAGGTGGCCCCGGCCGCGGTGCTGGCCGCCGCGCTGATCTACCGTGTCACCTATTACGTGCTGCCGCTGTTGCTGGCCACGGTGCTGGCGGTCGCGCCGGCGCTGCGCCGCCCGCTGCGCGCCGGTGCCGGGGCGACCCGGGTCGGCTGGACCGCGCTGCGCCCGTGGCTGCCCCAGATCATCGCGCTGGCGGTGTTCAGCGTCGGCGCCGCGCTGGTGATCGACGGCACCCTGCCCACGTCGCGCCGGCACCTGGTCACCGCCTCGCTGCCGATCCTGGAGACCTCGCACCTGCTGGGCAGTCTGGCGGGTGTCGCGCTGCTGCTGATCGGCCAGGGCCTGCAGCGACGCAGCCATGCCGCGTGGATGCTCGCACTCGGCATCTGTGTGCTCTCCCCCTTGCCGATCTGGCTGCGCGGTGGGCAGGTACTGATCGCGCTGTCGGCGCTGCTGGTGGCCGCGGCGCTGTGGGCCTCGCGCCGCGAGTTCTACCGCCAGGGTGCGCTGCTGGATGAAGCCTGGTCATGGCCGTGGATCCGCAACCTCGGGCTGGTCCTGGTCGCCGTGATCTGGCTGCTGTTCTTCGTCTACAGCCACGTGGAATACCAGAACGAGCTGTGGTGGCAGTTCGCGCTGCAGGGCAACGCGCCACGTGCGTTGCGTGCGTTGCTGCTGGTGGCGATCGCGCTGACCATCTTCGGCCTGGCGCGGTTGCTGCACAGCACGCGCAGTCCGCTGCCAGCCGCCGATGCGTCCACGCTGGACGCGCTCGCCCCGATCCTGGCCGCCGCCGAGGACACCCAGGCCTGCCTGGTGCTCACCGCGGACAAGGCGGTGCTGCGTGATGATTCGCAGCGCGGCTTCGTGATGATGCAGCGCTACGGCGGTTCGCTGATCGCGATGGGCGATCCGGTCGGCCCACCGGAGGTGGTGCGCGCGCTGATCTGGCGCTTCCGCGAGGAGGCCGACCGGCTGGGCCTGCGCCCGGTGTTCTACCAGGTCGGTGAAGCGCACTGGCAGACCTACCTCGACCTCGGCCTGACCCTGGTCAAGCTCGGTGAAGAGGCGATGGTGCCGCTGCAGGACTTCACGCTGGAAGGCCGCGATCGCGCCGATCTGCGCCAGGCCTGGAACCGCGGCAAGCGCGGTGGCTTGAGCTTCCGGGTTGCGACGCCCGAGGACGTACCAGCATTGCTGCCGGCATTGTCGGTGGTCTCCCAGCAGTGGCTGGACGACAAGGCCGGCGATGAAAAGGGCTTCTCGCTGGGCAGCTTCGATGCGGCCTACCTGTCACGCTTCCCGGTGGCGCTGGTCGAGGCCGAGGGCCGTATCGTGGCCTTCGCCAATCTGTGGCAGGCGCCGGCCGGGAACGAACTGTCGGTCGACCTGATGCGGCATGTCGATGACGCGCCCAAGGGGACCATGGATTTCCTGTTCATCGAGCTGTTCCTGTGGGGGCGCCAACAGGGCTTCCACCGGTTCTCGCTGGGCATGGCGCCGCTGTCCGGGCTCGCCCAGCATCGCCTGGCCGGGCGCTGGAACCGCTTCGCCAATGTGGTGGCGCGGCACGGTGAGCGCTTCTATGGCTTCAGCGGGCTGCGTCGCTTCAAGTCGAAGTTCGCGCCGGTCTGGCGGGCCCGCTATCTGGCCGCGCCAGGCGGCGTGCACCTGCCTGCCGCCCTGCTCGATGCAACCCGGCTGATCTCGTTGGACCCGCGCCGGCACGATTGATCGCGTGCCGGCACGCAGCGTCGGTGCTGGCCGCTGGCGCTGGCGCTCAACGCGCGGGCAGGTGCTGCACGATGGTGTCCGCGAGACGATCGTAATCGCCCTTGAAATGGTGATCGCCGGGCAGCGCGATGATCTGCGCGTTGCCACCGGGCGGGAGCGACGGGCAGAGCGCGTCCCCATCGTCCTGGCCGTACACGCACAGCGTCCTGCCGGCCGGCAGCCGGGCCACCTCCGGCGCGATCGGCAGGCCATCGCCGCCGCCGCCGAGCCAGTTGCTGACATGGAATTCGTAGTCCGCGGTCTTGCCGACCGACAACAGCGCAATCATCGACACCGACTCCCGCGTGGCCGGTGACAGCTGATTGATCGCCGCCGGCAGTACATCGGCCCCCTGCGAGAAACCGACCAGCACCACGTTGCGGCGCTGCCACTGGCGGCTGTAGTGATTGGCGATGCGCTCCAGGTCGCGCGCGAAGCCTTCGGGGGTGCGTGCGGTCCAGAAGTAGCGCAGCGAGTCCACGCCGACCACCGGCACCCCGGCCTCGCTCAACGAGGCGGCCACCTCTTTGTCCAGGCCTGCCCAGCCGCCGTCGCCGGAGACGAAGATGGCGAAGGTATCGCCGGCCTTGCTCGAGGGCACGTCGACCACCGGCAGGCCCTTGAGATCATCCGGCGGCGGCGCCAGGCTGACGCCCTTCTGCGCCCCGATCACCTTTGCCGCGGCCAGCAGGCCGGGCAACGCGTCGCCCCGTGCGGTGCGCTCGAACTGGCGCCCCATGCCGACCCTGCGCACGAACGCGGCCGACTCGCCGGCCGGGCAATGCACATCGCCGGCCGCGTTCAACCACGGGAAATTCAGTTCGGCCGGCTGCAGGCGGCCATGGCTGCTGCCGGCACCGCAGACCTTGCGCTCGCGTACCCCCGATGGGCAGAAGCCGGTGGTGAGCAGCCCGGCGAACACCTGGGTGTCGGCCTGGGCGGCCACGGCATAGGCCAGCGCGGCGCCCTCGCCATCGCCGCCGATCAGCGGCAGGTGGTAGCCCGGGACGTGCAGGTAGGCCTGGAACCAGCGCGAGAAATTCTCCACGTCACCGGCCCCGAATGCGCAGTCACCGCTCTTCTCGCGGGCCAGCACCTGGCGCAGATGCGCGACATCGATCTGGGCGACCAGGGCGCCCTCGGCACGCAGTGCATCGATGCGCTGTTGGCTGTCGGCATGGCCGGCGGTGCCGTCGAACCACACCACCACCCGTTGCGGACGACCGTCCGGCAGGTACACCGGCACGTTCTCGAAACGCCCGTGACTGAGCTGCTGCGGCGGCGCGGCCAGCGCCTGTCCGGACATCCCCGCCAGCACCACACCCAGCATCATCCCCCAACCGGCTCGCCGCATCGTCGCGCATCCCATGACTAGTGCGCCAACGATACGCCCCTGCCCTGCCAAGGGCATGTACACAGCGTGGCCGGACGCTCAGCGCGCGTCGCGGCGTGCCTGCCGCCACAGCTGCCAGGCCACCGACACCAGCCAGACCAGCACCACTGCGATCACCAGCTTCTGACCGGCGCCGCGCGGCGGCCCGCGCCAGAGCACGTGGAGCCACAACAGCACGAAGCACAGCCAGGCCCACCACCACGCCGGACCGGCCCAGTCGCGCCAGCGGGGGTCGGCGCGCAGGTACCAGCTCTGCAGCAGCATCGCCACGCTCACGCACAGGAAGGCGGTATTCGCCGACACCCCGTGCACCAGCGGTGCCAGCAGGGGCGCGCGCCCGGGCAACCAGCTGTCGCCGATCGCCACCCCCATCAGCCCCAGCGCGGCGACCGAGAACAGCAGCGGTGCGGCCGCACTGCGGCGCGGTGAACGGCTGTTGGCATGCAGGGACAGGGCCAGCAGCATGATCGCCAGCGCCAGGACACAGTAGGCGCTGCGCAACGCCAGCCCCCACGGCCCGTGCAGGTACAGGCTCAGCGTGGCCTGCACCCAGTCCAGGTCATCCCGTGCCCATTGCGTCCACAGCGCGGTGGCGATGAACAGTCCCAAGGCCAGCAGCGTGGCCAGGGCGACCCGTCCGTGATGCGTCGGCGGCCAGCGGGAGGAGCGTGGCAGGGGAAGCGACATCGCAGCACCTTTGCTCAGTCGGTGGCCTCGGGGTGGCGCTGTTTCCACGCCGCCAGCGCAGCGCGGTAGCGCTGCAGCTCATCGCTGTACAGATCCAGCACGCACAGCGGGCAGCCGCTGCCGCAGCACTCGTTGGGGCCGGGTTCTTCCGGCGGCTGCGGACGCGGATCGGAATCTGGAACGGACACGGACATGGCCACACACGGAGGGAAAACAGCGCGCACAGTGTAGCGGGCGTGGTTCAGCGCTCAACCCGGCGACGGAGATTGTCGCGCGCCGCCGCATCCAGGCGCTGGTGGAAGAAGTCGCTCAGGAAGATGCGCGGCTGGCCCAGCACCTGCTTCAGGAAGCGTCGTCGATTCAGCCGGAACAGGAAGCCCGGCACGTGGCCGGCGTATTCCTCCGCGATGCCCCGGTCGTAGGCATCGAACACCGCCGCCGGCGCACCCAGAATGGCCATGTCGCAGTCCAGGAACAGCGCGGCCTCGGGGTCCACATCGCCAGGCGCGAGTCTGCTGTGGCGCGCGGTCAGTTCGATCAGCTCGACCACGCGCGCCGCATCGATCCCGGCATCCGGCAACCAGCGCGCGATGGCCTCGCGCGCCATGTCCGCCGAGCGCGCTTCGTTGTCGCCACGGCCCGCGTCGTAGATGGCGTCGTGGTAGAGCGCAGCCAGCTGCACCTCGCGCGGACGGCTCCAGCCCGGCCCGGCCTCGGCGACCGTGCGGCAGTGCTGCAGGACGGCCTGCACGTGCGACCAGTTGTGGTACGCCCGCGGCGGCACGGCGTAGGCGGTTTCCAGCGCGGCGAGCTGCCCGGCAGGGAGGGGGATCGGTTCAAAGTGCATGCCGCCATGATTGGCCGTCGCGGCGGCGCTGGCAAGCCGGACGGTGTTTTTTTGACCACCTTCACAGACCCGTTGCCGCGCAGTGGCTGCGCACGGTTATCCACATGTTTGTCGACCGCTGGTCCACATCCTCTGTGGATGGTGCGGACAGCCGATGAACGGCACGCCGCCCTCCGACAACGCGCCTAGACTGGGCCCGACGGACCCCAGCGCCCCGCGAGGTGACGGCGATGACCGCATGCAGAGTAGTGATCCTGTGGATGGCCCTGGCCGCCGCGCCGGTCTGGGCGGCCGACACCACGCCGCCGTCCATCGCCGCCGAACCGGGCACTACCGCCCTGCCCACGCCGGCGCAGATTCTGGACGTGCCGGCCCCGCTGCTGGCCCTGCTGCACGAGCGGGTCATCGATCCCGGTTACTCGCGCGAGCGCCGCCTGCAGCGTCTGGTCGAGATGATCTTCGACGCGCAGGGACTGCACCTGGCCTACGACGCCGATGCAACCCACACGATCGGCGAGACATGGCAGACCCGGCGCGCCAACTGCCTGTCGTTCACCCTGCTGTTCGTCACCCTGGCCAACCTCGCCGGCATCGACGCGCATGTGCAGGAGGTGGCCCAGGTGGTGAGCTGGTACCAGGCCTCCGGGGTGATCTACAGCGTTGGCCACGTCAATGCCGGCATCGTGCTGGACGGGCGCAGCGGCACCGTCGATCTGGACCACAACGTGCTGTATGACCGCTACGGGCCGCAGAAGATCAACCGGCAGCGGGCACTGGCCCATTTCTACAACAACCGGGGGGCCGACCGGATGGCCGCCGGGGATTCCGCCGGCGCGCGCGCCAACTTCCAGGCCGCGCTGCGCATGGCGCCGGACTTCGTGGGGAGCTGGAACAATCTCGGCGTGCTCGATGCGCGCATTGGCGACACCGCCCAGGCCCGCAGGGACTATGAAACCGCCCTGCGGCTGCAGCCACGGCACGGTGCCAGCCTGAGCAACGCCAGCGCGCTCTACCGTCGGCTGGGCGATACCCGGGAGGCCGAGCGGCTGGACGACCGTCTGGCCCGGGTGCAGCGCAACGACCCCTTCGCGCAGTACATCCTCGGGGCACGGGCGGAACAGCGGCGCGATTATGCAGGGGCCGTCCGCTTCTACCGCCGCGCGGTGCGCCTGTATGACACGGCCCACCCGTTCCACTTCGCCCTGGCCCGCGCCTACTTCCTGGCCGGCAACCCGAACCGCGCCTCGCAGGAGATGCAGCGCGCGCGTGACCTGGCCGCGGAAAACGGCGATGCGCTCCAATCCCGCTACCAGGCCAAGCTGGACAGCCTGCAGCGCTGGCGCCAGCGGGGCGCCCACGCCGACTGAGGCCGATCAGGCCTTCTTGAGGAAGCAGGTCTTCAGGACCAGCCCCTTGATCTTTTCCGAGTTGCCTTCGATGTGCTCGGCATCGTCCTCGACCAGACGGATGTTGCGGATCACGGTGCCCTGCTTGAGCGGGATCGAGGAGCCCTTCACCTTCAGGTCCTTGATCACGGTGACGGTGTCGCCGGCGGCCAGCACGTTGCCGTTGCTGTCGCGTACCACCAGGGCCTCGCCGCCGCCATCACCGGCCGCCCACTCGTGGCCGCAGTCCGCGCAGATGAACAGCGCGCCATCGGCATAGGTGTTTTCCAGGGTGCACTGCGGGCAGGCGGGAATGGCGGACATCGACAGCTCTTCGGTAACGAAACGGCCGCCATTGTAACCGCCCGTTACCCCCTGCCCTTGCGTCGGCGGTCCCGTTGCCGCAAAGTGCGCGCCCCCTGACCACCGGCCCGGCCCGCGCATGAAACTCGGCATCGACTTTGGCACCAGCAACTCCGCCGCCGCCGTGGTGATCGACGGCAAGGTCGTGCCGATCCAGTTCGGCCAGGCCGAACAGTTCCGCACCACCGTGTATTTCCCCGAGGTGATGCGCGACCCGAACGACTTCGAACTGACCCCGGCGCTGGAGCACGATCTGGCCCGGCTGGTCGATGCGGCCGCGCGCGATGCCCGCGCCGCCGGCCAGGAGCGCACGCCCGATGCACTGCGCCGCGAGGCCCTGCGCGTGGTGCGCCGGCAGTGGATGGAAGAGCAGATGCGCGCCCCGCTCAGCTCCACCACCCTGCTGCAGAACGCGGTCTACGGCGACGACGCGCTGGAAGCCTACTTCGAAGAGAACGAAGGCAACCTGGTGCAGAGCCCCAAGTCGATGCTCGGCTACAACCTGCACCCGCGCGCGCGCCAGACCATCGCCGGCATCGCCACGCACATCCTCGAGCACATCCGCCTGACCGCCTCGCGCCAGCTGGACACCCCCATCCGCACCGCCACGCTGGGCCGCCCGGTGCAGTTCCGCAGCTCGATCGGCGAGGCCGGCAACGCACAGGCGCTGGACATCCTGCATGGCGCGGCGATCGCGGCCGGCTTCGACAGCATCGACTTCCTCGAAGAGCCGGCGGCCGCCGCGATGCATTACCACGCCGAGAGCCCGCAGGAGCACGACGCCGTGGTGGTGGACATCGGCGGCGGTACCACCGACGTCGCGCATGCCCGCGTCGGCGGTGGCCAGGCCCCGACCATCCACCGCGCCTGGGGCATCGCCCGCGGCGGTACCGATATCGACCTGGCCCTCAGCCTGGGCGGCTACATGCCGCTGTTCGGCCGCGGCATCACCCGGGTGCCGGCCCACCATTACGTGGAAGCGGCGATGGTCCAGGACATGACCCGCCAGCGCGATTTCCGCCAGCACACCTACCGCGACGTGGATGCGCCGTTCGGTCCGCGCCTGACCGCCCTGCAGGACACCGGCAATACCGCGCGCCTGTACCGCGAAGTCGAGCGCTGCAAGATCGCCCTGAGCAGCGTGACCCGCCATGACAGTGCGCTGGACTTCATCGAGCGTGGCCTGCAGGTGCAGATCGACGCCGCGCGGCTGGAAACCGCCGCCGGCGGCTACCTCGGCGAGCTGACCGCCCTGCTGGAGCAGGTGCGCAGCGATATCGGCCACGACCCGGCCGCCGTGTTCCTGACCGGCGGCATGTCGCGCGCCGGCTATCTGCAGCAGGCGGTAGCCAACGCCTTCCCGGGCTCGACCCTGGTCCGCGGCAATCCGTCCTTCGGTGTAGTCCACGGGCTGGCACTGGCCGCCGCCCACTGACCCCGCTGTTGCGCCAGGCCTTGTCCCACAAGGCCTGAAGAGGCGTGAAAGGCCTTATTAACAAAACGTTACGCCGAAAGCGCTATCATCTTTCGGCTTCAAAGCGCAATGCGCTTGATGCACCCAGCATCGTCTTCCGGGCCTGACTGGCCACCGTCCTCTTCGATACTGCCACCGTCGGCCTGTCCGCGGTGCCGGGATCGCTCATCGCTGTGATCCGGCTCGTTCACAGCATGCTTCACCCCGAGCCGCCAAAGAGACACTCAGATTGGGCGAACGCCTGGCTGCACTCCTTACATCGTCCGAGCCCGACCCCATCGACTGCCGTCGTTGCGATGCGGTGTGTTGCCGGCTCACCGTCACCGTGATGCCCGACGACAACGTGCCCGGCTATCTGCTGGACACCGATGCGCGTGGCGGCACGGTGATGGCACGCAACGAAGAAGGCTGGTGCGCCGCGATCGACCCCTATCACCTGCGCTGCACGATCTACTCGCAGCGACCCGCGATCTGCCGCCAGTTCGACATGGGCGGCGATGATTGCCGCCTCGTGCGGCAGGACTACCGTCGACAACAGCAGGATCTGTCGACGTTTTCTTCCACGCTTCATCCATAGCAGGAGCATCCATGGCTCGTACGCCAAAGACCTCCCCCAAGGCAAGCAACACCGTTCGCGTTGACCGCAAGCAAGGGTCCAATTCCGCCGTCAGCAGCCAGAGCATCGCTGCGGATCTGGCTGCCTTCCGCAAGGGTGGCGGCAAGATCGAAGTGCTGGGCAATACCCTGGCACTGAAAAAAGCCGGCTGACATTGCTGCCGACCGCACCGGCATCGGCCGGTGCGGTGGCCGCACTCAGCGGCCCAGGCTGACCCGCACGCTCCCGGAATGGGCGTTGATCGAAATATCCCCATCGCCCGAGCCAAGACGCGCATCCAGGCTGCTGCCCGGGCCATAGCGCGGCTTCTCCACCTGCCCGGCATCGGACTGGATCCCGCCACTGAACGTCTTGACGTTCAACTGCGCCGATACGTTCACCGGCAGCTTCAGCGCGACCGAACCGCTGACCGTCTGCATCGTCACCTTGCCGCCCGGCGCCATGCCGGTCGCGCTCACGTCCAGGCTGCCCGAGACGGTTTCCACCGCCAGCCGCTGGATCCGCCCGGCATTGACATTGACCCGGCCGGAGACCGATTCGGCCGCCACTTCCCCCGATGCCCCACCGCCGGCCAGCAGCTGGCCGCTGACCGTGCGCGCATCCAGCCGTGCGGTCTGCAGCTGCGAACGGATGCTGCCGCTGACCGTGTTCAACGTGGTCTCGCCACTGCGCCCGGCCGCGGTGATGCTGCCGCTGACACTGTTGGCCTGCAGGCGGCGTACGTCGATGTCGGCCACGTCGATGTCCGCGCTGATGGTGCCCAGCTGCACTTCCACCGAACGCGGCACGCGCAGCTCCAGGGTCGCCCCGCCGTTGCTGCGCCCGCGCGGATACTCCACTTCCCAGCGCACGCGGTTGCTGCTCTTGTCCTGCTTGAGGGTGAGCCCGTCGGCCAATGAGCCGGTCAGCGCCACGTCACTGCGATCCCAGCCACGGACAGTGACCTTGCCGGAGATGTTGCTGATTTCCACGCGCCCGCCAGCGCCCAGGGGATGGCGCTCGTTGATGCTGGTAGCGGCCTGGGCGACCAGCGGCAGGCACAGGGCGAGCGCGGCGATCAGGGACAGAGGAATACGCATGGGGTTCTCCTTCAGGTGGGCAGGCCGGTGGACAACACCGCCTGCTGGGTCAGTTCCAGCCGCAGCGCATAGGTACGCTGCAGTTGCCCGAGCAGATAGCGCGAGCGGGGATTTTCAGCGATGGCCGCACGGATGTTGTCCGCACTGGCGTCGAGTTCGTGCAGGGCCGGGCGCCATTCCTCGGTGACCTCGGCATTGGGCAGGGCCGCGATGGCCTGCTGGTACTCGCCGGCCATCGCATCGGCCTGGCGCTGCAGCAGCGACGGTGCCGGCGTATGCGGGACCGGGGTCGGCACCACCATCAGCACCGCCAGCGCGGCCGCCAGGCCGAGCCCGATGCGCAGCGGCCAGCGCCGACGCCGGTGACGCGTTGACAACGTGGGCACGGTCGCCGCCGGGGACGGGGCCGCGCTCTGGGCCGGCAGTTGGGCGGCGATGGCCTGCCACACCCGCGCCGGCGGGACGCGCTCGGTCGGCAGGGCATGCAGGTGTGCAGTCAGCTCGTCGTGATCGGAATCATGGGGGTTCATGCGGTTTCTCCTAGGCGCGCACGCAGCAGGCCGCGCGCACGGTGCAACTGTGCTTTGGAACTGCCGACGGCCATCTGCAGCTGGTCAGCGATTTCCTGGTGTTTCCACCCTTCGATGTCATGCAGGACCAGGACCGCCCGGGCCCGTGGCGGCAACGTTTCCAGCGCCCGCTCCAGGTCCATCGAGGTGCCGGCGCAGCGGTCCTGGGCCGGCAGCATCGCCAGTGACTCCCAGCCCTCCTCGCCGGCATCGCGTGCATCGCCGGTGGCGTTGGCACGCAGCTCCATCAGCGCGGCGTTGACGCCCAAGCGGTGCAGCCAGGTGCCCAGGCTGCTTTCGAAACGGAAGCCCGGCAGCGCGCGCCATGCCTGCAGGAAGGCCTCCTGCAGGGCATCCTCGGCGCGGGCCGAATGGCCGCCACACAGGCGCCACAGCACGGCGTACACCCGCGGCGAATGCCGCCGGTAGATGCGCTCGTACGCCGCGACGTCACCGGCCGCCGCGGCACGCACCAGGGCGTGGTCATCGGCGGCATCGGCCTCGGTCGGGGCGCTGGAAGTGGGCATGGTCGTGTCGAGCATATCCGTTGGATGCGGGGGGCATGGAAAAGGTTTAAGCCGCCGGTGGATTTCTTTTTCTGCGCGGCCTTTAAACCTTTCCGGTGGCAGCGGCATCCAATCCCTTGTCACTACCGGCGCTCGCCAAGGAGTATCCCCATGTCATCCAGTTGCCTGGCCGTGCTGCTCTCACTGGCCACCGGCTGCACGCTGCCGTGGAGCCCGCTGCAGATCCGGGTCACGCTGGCGCCCGAGGCGCCGGATGTCTGTGTGCAGTACGCACAGAATGCGCCGTTGTGCGCTTCCACCATGATCGCTGCGTTCGACGTGTACGGCAGGCCCGTGCAGTAAGCGGGCACCACGATGCGCTGACGCGCATCGGCATTACCATGGCGGGATCGGCACTATCGCTGCAAAGGAATTCCGCCCCCATGAAAGACCATCTGCCCGCCTGGACCCACGACTGGCTGCAATACGGTGTCCCTGCCCTGCAGATCCTGGTGACCGTGCTGGTGGCCTGGCTGCTGCGCCTGATCGCGCGCAGGCTGATCCGCCGCCTCGGTGAGCATTACACCCTGCCGCCGGAAATGGTGATGGGCGCGCGCCGCATCAGCAGCTTCGTGATCAATTTCGGTGCGGTGCTGATCGTGCTGAGCATCGTCGGCGCATCGGCCTCGGTGCTGTGGACTGCCTTCACCGGTTTCGCCGCCGTCGGCGCGGTGGCGTTCTTCGCCGCGTGGAGCGTGCTGTCCAACATCTTCTGCACGTTGCTGATCTTCACCACACGTCCGTTCCGCCTGCACGACTACATCGAGCTGCTGGAGAACGGCGAGAAGCCCGGGCTCAAGGGCCGGGTGATCGACATCAACCTGATCTACACCACGCTGCAGGAAACCGGCAACGGCCATGAAGGCACGGTGCTGCAGATGCCGAACAACATGTTCTTCCAGCGCACGGTACGCCGGTGGCGGGATCCGTCGCAGGCACCCGGCGGGATCCAGGGGGACGGTTGAGGGAGCGTGCCACGCCGGTTTTAGATACCGACCGTTGGTCGGTATGCGTTATTGCGTGCCGACCAACGGTCGGCACCTACCGAAGCTGGCTGTCCTTGCTGCCGCGCCGGTTGTAGCCGCTGCCTTCGTGCTGGGCGGCGTCTTCTTCTTCCTGGCAGCGCACGCACAGGCGAACGCCGGGGACGGCCTTGCGCCGCGCCTCGGGAATGGGTGCCTCGCACTGTTCGCAGTGGGTCAGCCCGGGGCCGTCGCGCAGTTGTGCGCGCGCCCGCTGGATGGCGTCATCGACGGTGGCGTCGATCTGATCCTGGACCGCGCCGTCGCCTGCCCAACCTGTCGCCATGATGTATCTCCCATGCCGGTGTCAGGTCTCCAGCATAGACCCGGGCCCCGGTGCCCAGCCGACGTAGGGCTGAACGCGCGCGGCACCGGGTGAACGCTTCAGGCGAGGCTTACCAGACCAGGTCGTCCGGCACCTGGAACTGGGCGTAGTACGCATCGTCCTCGGCGTTGCCGGTGCTCGGTTCGCTGCCGGGCTGGCTGTTGTCGAGCACGATCACGCTGGCATCGCGCTCGCGGACCTTCTCGGCGGCGGCGCGCGGCAGCAGTTCGAAGCCGTCGCCGTGGCGGGCGATCACCAGGCTGCCCGAGGCCAGCTGGCGGCGCAGCACGTTGTTGACCAGCAGGGTGCGGATCAGCGTGCCGTCGTTGAAGCGGTACTCGCTCTCGCCGTCCCGCTTGACCTTGTGCGCCTCGATGATCTGGCGGACCTGGGCCTGCAGTTCCTGGGCGTGGGCCTTGGCCTTGCGGTCGGCTTCCAGCGCGCGATCGCGCTCGGCCTTCTCCGCGCGCAGGCGTTCGGCCTCGCGCTGGCTCTCGCTGGGCGCGACCGGGGCCTTGCCGTGGCGGGCTTTCACCTGTTCACGGGCGGCTTGGGAGACCTGGGATTTCTTGACCAGCCCAGCCTTGAGCAGCTGCTCCTGCAGGGGATTTGCCTTCGCCATACGCCTAGCATCTGTTGTTGCGGGATTCCGGAGCCCATCATACTGGTCTGCCCGCCCCGCCCCAACCGCCTGCATGACTGCCCTGAAGTACCTCGCCGGCTATCCCGACGCCCTGCAGCAGCAGGTGCGCGAGCTGATCGCGGGCGACCGGCTGGGGCCGTGGCTGGAACGCCGCTACGCCGAGCTGCACACGGTGCGCAACGACCGCCAGCTGTACGACTACACCCAGGGCCTGAAAGAGCGCTACCTGCGCCAGTCCGCGCCCCTGTCCAAGGTGATCTACGACAGCAGGCTCCAGGTCCTCAAACACGCACTGGGCACCCACACCACGGTCTCGCGGGTCCAGGGCAGCCGGCTCAAGGCCAGCCGCGAAATCCGCATCGCCACCGTCTTCCGCGAGGCCCCGGCCCCGTTCCTGAAGATGATCGTGGTGCATGAACTGGCCCACCTGAAGGAATCGGACCACAACAAGGCCTTCTACCAGTTGTGCACCCACATGGAAGCGGATTACCACCAGCTCGAGTTCGACCTGCGCCTGTACCTGACCCACCTGGAACGCACGCCGGGCTGAGCCGCGGCGGCTGTCATCGCGCAGCGCCGGGCCCCAGCCAGTACACTCCCCGCCCGCTTCCCGTTTTATGTTGCCTGCCCGATGACCGACCCGATCCGACTCGACAAACGCCTGACCAGCCTGATCGGCTGCTCCCGTGGCGACGCCCAGCGCTATATCGAGGGCGGCTGGGTGACCGTCAACGGCCAGGTCGTCGAACAACCGCAGACGATGGTCACCGACGAGACGATCGTGCTGCGCGAGAACGCCGAAGCGACCCGTACCGAAACCGTGAGCATGCTGCTGCACAAGCCGGCCGGCATGCGCTCGGACGAACTGTGCGCGCTGGTCACCCCGGAGAGCCGCAGCGACCTCGATGCCACCGGCGTGACCCTGCTGCAGCGGCATTTCCACGCCCTGCAGCTGGTGATGCCGCTGTCCGACGACGAGAGCGGCCTCGTGGTCGTCAGCCAGGACGGACGCGTGATCTCGCACCTGAAGGATCGCGGTGCGACGCTGGAGCAGGAATATCTGGTCGAAGTCAGTGGCGAGCTGGCGCCCTACGGCATGAAGCGGCTCGCGCACGGCCTGAGCTTCCGCAGCTGGCCGTTGCCACCGTGCAAGGTGAGCTGGCAGAACGAAACCCGCCTGCGCTTTGCGATCAAGCCGGTGCATCCGGGCCAGCTGCGCGACATGTGCGCCCAGGTCGGGCTGGAGGTCATCAGCATCCGCCGCCTGCGCATCGGCCGCGTGGCGATGGGCAAGCTGGTGCCGGGCCAGTGGCGTTACCTGGCGCCGGACGAGCGCTTCTAAACCGCGCCAGCACTCGCCCTGCACGCCCCTGCCGCTTACGATCGGGGCATGACCGAGAAAAAACCGCTCTGGCGCCGGCTGCTGCGCTGGCTGGGAATCGTTGT
Organism: Stenotrophomonas sp. SAM-B; assembly: GCF_013387485.1. Taxonomy (GTDB): domain Bacteria; phylum Pseudomonadota; class Gammaproteobacteria; order Xanthomonadales; family Xanthomonadaceae; genus Stenotrophomonas; species Stenotrophomonas maltophilia_AA. The sequence continues at coordinate 75,567 of NZ_JABBXB010000003.1, read as the reverse complement.
CGCCCTGCTGATCCTGCTGGTGCTCAGCGGCCTGCTGCTGGCCGATCACCTGACCCCGCAGGCCGTGGGCGAGCATTCCACGGTGCTGCCCACGCAGGCCGACCAGACCGCGATCGATCGAGAGCTGGTCCGCCTGCAGGCCGAACACCCCGGCCAGAGCGGCGTCGCCTTCCTGTCCGATGGACTGGACGCCTACGCCGCGCGCGCGGTGATCACCCAGCACGCCGGCCGCAGCCTGGACCTGCAGTACTACATCTGGCACGACGACCTGATCGGCCACCTCATGGCCAACGAGCTGTACCGCGCGGCCGAGCGCGGCGTGCGCGTGCGGATCCTGCTCGACGACATGAACGCGCAGGACAAGGACGCGCTGATGATGGCGCTCGATGCACATCCCAACATCGAGATCCGCCTGTACAACCCGTTCCGCAACCGCAGCGGGCTCTGGCGCCTGGTCGAGATGGTGCAGCGCGTTTTCAGCGTCAACCACCGCATGCACAACAAGTCATGGATCGCCGACGGACGCGTGGCGATCGTCGGCGGCCGCAACATCGGCGAGGAATATTTCAGCGCCCGCCCCGACGTGAACTTCCGCGACCTGGACCTGCTGGTGGCCGGCGAGGCGGTGCAGCAGGCCAACACGATCTTCGACGACTACTGGAACAGCGACACCGCGGTGCCGATCCGCGCCCTGGCGTTCTACACCGAACCGCAGCTGCGCCTGCTGATCCGCGAAAGCGAACACGAAGCGCGGCTGGACAGTGCCAAGCCGTACCTGGCGCGCGTGGCCCGTTCGCAGGCGGAGCGCTCCTATTACCGCGATGCGCTCGACCTGCACTGGACGCCCACCGTGGAGATCGCCTCGGATCCGCCGATGAAGCATCGCCGCGACGATCAGGCCGGCTGGCTGGTGACGCGCCTGGTCGAGGAACTGGAAAGCGCACAGCACAAGGCGCTGCTGATCTCGCCCTATTTCGTGCCCGGCGAGGACGGCACCGAAGGGCTGGGCGCGATGGTCGCGCGCGGTGCCCAGGTCGGGGTGATCACCAACTCACTGGCCGCCAATGACGTGGCCGCCGTGCACAGTGGCTACATGCACTACCGGGCGCCGCTGCTGCGCAGTGGCGTGCAGCTGTACGAGCTCAAATCGCGCGGCAACGTCGATGGCGGCGGCCTGTTCGGCAGCAGCGGCGCCAGCCTGCACACCAAGGCCTTCATGGTCGATGACCGGCGGGGCTTCGTGGGCTCGTTCAACCTCGACCCGCGTTCGGCCTATCTCAACACCGAGATGGGCGTGCTGTTCGACGACCCCGTGCTGGCCGGGCAGCTGCGCCAGGAGTACCTGCGCCTGGCCAGCCCGAGCCAGAGCTACTGGGTGGCGCTGGGGCCGGAAGGTGACGTCCGCTGGCTGGAACGCGATGCCCAGCCACCGCAGTGGCTGTATACCGAACCGGATACCGGGTTCTGGTTGCGCGCCAGCGCGCGTGCGATCAGCTGGCTGCCGCTGGAATCCCAGCTGTAGCTCAGCCGGCCCCGGCAACTTCGAGCTCGGCCTCATCACCGTCCAGGGTCTCCACCGCGCGCCCGTGCACGCGCCGCCAGATCCACTGCAGCGCATGCGGCGGCGTGCCGTCCAGTTGTTCCAGCAGGGCCAGCGCCTGGACCTGGCCGATCTGGCCGTGCCGGCACAGCAGGCTGGCCGCCGCCGCCGCGCGGGCGAAACGCAGGCTCGCCGCCAGTCCACTGCCGCTCTGGCGGATCAAGGCGTCGTGCACGGCCTTGGGCAGCTCCCATGCCGCCGCGATGCGGCTGGCCACCGGCAGCGTCCAGCTGTCGAGCAGGTCCGCCGCCAGTGCACGCGGCGGCGCGGCCACCGACTGCTGCGCACAGGCATCGAGCAGGTGGCGCATCACCAGGGCCGCGCCCAGGCCCTGGGTCAGGCCCAGCCACTGCGCGGCGAAGCCATCTTCGTGGGTCACCGTCCGGGCATGGTCGGCGGCCGCGCGCGAGGCCAGCAGCGCGTGTTCCCAGATCACCGCACTGAACTGCGGAAACGCATCGCACTGCAGCTGCATCACCGGCTGCACCAGCACGGCGCTGATGATCTGGCGGATGCCATCGGTCCCTACCAGGGTGACTGCGCGCTGCAGCGTCTCCACCGGGCGCGCCTGCACCCGGTAGACCGGGCTGTTGGCGATGCGCAGCAGGTTGCCGGTCAGCACCGGATCCTGGCTGATGATCGCGGCCATCGCACGTGCCGATGCATCGCTGTCGTTGACGGTCTGGATCAGCTGCGGCAGCAGCTGCGGCCGGCGTGGCAGGTGCTTGGCCGACCAGTCACGGGCCAGCAGCGACGCCGTGACGGCATCGCGCAGTTCCACTGTGTGCGGGGCCGCGGCATCGGCGGCATCGCCACTGCGGGGGACCAGCGCGAGCGTGTGCAGCCCGGCCTGCAGCACTGCGACCGGATCGGTGCCCGGCGACAGAGCGGCGGCAGGCACTGCCGTTGCCCCCGCCTGCGCGGCGGCGGCACGGCCCCTCGATGGCTGCGCCACGGCACGCCGGTGGCGGACCAGGCCGATTCCCCCCAGCAACGCCAGCACGGCGGCGCTTACGAGCATCACGCCGATCACGCCCACGGCCCTGCACACGCCGGATCCCGCACTTGCCTTGTTGCGACTGCGCCCACGTGATTCTTCCTGCGATGACCGGCCATCCACACCGTTGCCACGGCATCGGCCTGCGCTTCAGCAACTTTAATGACGACGCGACGGGAGAGCCCTGACAACACCCTCCGCCGGAATGCACTAGAATGGCGCCGCGCGACCCGTCCGAGACCCGACGACGTCGCTTTTTTTGTTTTACAAACCACCTTTTGCTGGCGCGTTCACCGCTGTTCGCCACCGTTCGCACCATCGGAGCCACCATGTTATTTGAAACCCTCGAAACCACCGGTCACGAACAAGTGGTGTTCTGCCACAGCCGCGACGCCGGTCTGAGGGCGATCATCGCCATCCACAACACCACGCTCGGCCCGGCCCTGGGCGGTGTGCGCATGCGTCCCTACGCCAGCACCGACGAGGCCCTGGCCGACGCGCTGCGGCTGAGCCGCACCATGACCTACAAGAACGCGCTGGCCGGTCTGAACGTGGGCGGCGGCAAGGCGGTGATCATCGGCGACCCGAAGCGCGACAAGTCCGAGGTGCTGTTCCGCGCGTTCGGCCGTTACGTGGATTCGCTGGGCGGCCGCTACATCACCGCCGAGGACGTCGGCACCGATGTCAACGACATGGAGAACATCTACCTGGAGAGCGAGTACGTCACCGGCGTACACCAGGTGCATGGCGGCTCCGGCGATCCGGCGCCGTTCACGGCGTATGGCGCCCTGCAGGCGTTGATGGCGTCGATGCAGCACAAGCTCGGCCATGAAGAAGTCGGCAAGGCCAGCATCGCGGTGCAGGGGCTGGGCCACATCGGCATGGAACTGGTGAAGCTGCTGCGTGACCGCGGCGCCAAGCTGTACGTCAGCGACCTGGACAGCGCGCGCGTTGAGCGTGCGGTCACCGAATACGGTGCCGAAGCGGTCAAGCCGGAGGATATCTACGACGTCAACGCGGACATCTTCGCGCCGTGCGCGCTGGAAGGCGCGATCAATCCGGATACGCTGCCGCGGCTGAAGTGCAAGATCGTCTGCGGCACCGCCAACAACCAGCTCTCGAGCCTGGAAGTGGGTGACGAACTGCATGCCCGCGGCATCCTCTACGCGCCGGATTACGCGGTCAATGCCGGCGGTGTCATGAACGTCTCGCTCGAGATCGACGGCTACAACCGCGAGCGTGCGATGCGCCTGATCCGCAGCATTTACCACAACCTCGGCCGCATCTTCGCGCTGTCGCAGAGCGAGGGCATCGCCCCGCAGCGCGCCGCCGACCAGATCGCCGAATCGCGCATCCTGTCGATCGGCAAACTGAAGATGCCGCTGGGTCCCAGCACGCCGCGCCGGGGCACCCTGCGCGGCAACTGAGCCGTTGGGTGATACAACGAAAGAGGGCGCGATCATTGATCGCGCCCTCTTTTTTTACACACGTCGCAGTGAGACCGGCTGTCAGAACCCGGCCGAATAGCGCAACTGCACCTGGCGCAGATCGCCCCGCGGGCCGAAGCGCTGGTCGTAGCCGAACGCCAGGCGGCTGGTGCGGCTCAGCCACGACTCCACCGAGAGCCCGAACAGCCCGCCCGAGCGGGCCGGCTGCAACCCGGCCACTGGTGCCCAGGCCTCGACCCCGACGAAGCTGGCGTCCAAGGCCAGGCCGTCGCTGGACAGATGCTGTTGCCACTCGGCATAGCCGCGCAGCGACCAGCCGCCCCAGCGACGCTCGGCACGCAGACCGGCCAGGGCCTGGCTGCGCGTGCTCACGGCATCGTGCGCGCGCAGGCCAAAGCCCATGCCGCCCGCTTCGCTGAAGCCGTCGCTGTCCACCCGGGCGTACTCGGCGCCCAGGTAAGGCGTCAGCGATGCCGTGGCGCTGCCGAAGCGGTAACCCGACTCCACGCTGGCCGCGCTGAAGCTGCCGCCGTAGCGCGCATTGACCCCGTACTGGCCGGCACCCAGCAGCAGTTGGCGATCGATCTCACGGGTGAACTGGCCGGCGCCGATCTGGCCCATCGCATACGCACGGCCGGTCCCCCAGCCCGCATAGACCTGCGCCTGCGATTGACGGTCGCGGCCGCGGTCACTACCCCACTCGCGGCTGCCGTAGCTGCGGGTTTCGCCGAACGCGAAACCGAGCATGCCGTGGCTGCCCAGCGCCATGTCCTGGCCCATCATCCAGCCCCGGGTCGCCACCCCGTTGCCGGCGAAGCTGCCCTGGCCCGCCTCGCCCAACGCGCTCTGCCAGGCACCGCGCAGGCGCGGCGCGGCCTGCACGTCACCCACCCGTGCCGACAGCGCACGACGGTTCATGTCGATGCTGTCGAAGGTCGCCGCCGTCGCCAGCGCATGCGCCTTGCCGGACAGGCTGTCCAGGCTCGCCTGCAAGGCGTTGGCCCCGTCGACCTGCTGCAGCTGGCCGGCCGCGTCCGCGAACCCGTCCAGCGCCGCCCCCTTGCCATCGAGCACCTCGAACGCGGATTCCACGCGCGCCGCCGACGCCAGGGCGGTTCCACCGAGGCCGGCCTGCAGGCTCGCGCTGGTCACGTTGATGCGGTCGGTGACCAGGGTGACGTCGTTGTTCGCATGCAGCAGGCTCGCCTGGAGCAGGGTGCCGGGCGCCAGCCCGTTGGTGACGCTGGCGAAGGTGCCGGTCACCCCACCATCGGCATGCAGCAGCGGCTGCGTGCGTCCGTCCTGGGGCACGTAGCCGCTGATGATGCTGTCCACGCGCACCGTGCCGGCCAGCGTGGCGCTGCCGTTCACCATGAGCGGGTTGGCACCCAGTGCGACCACCAGTTGCGCGCTGGCACGCTGGATGTAGTTGCCTTCGATGACCGCATCGATGTTGTCGCTGCGCAGGATCACGCTGGCGCCATTGTCCACGTTGCCGCTGACCCGCGTCGTGCCGTTCATGAACTGCAGCGCCGCAGCATTGGGATTGCCCGCCTGCGGCGCGATGAGCACGTTGGACCGCAGCGACGCACCGCCGCGCAGCGCGAGGGTGCCGCGCTCGATGATGGTGTCACCGGTGTAGGTATTGGCGCCGGCCAGGGTCAGCGCACCCGCACCCTGCTTGGTCAGCCCGCCGTTGCCGCTGATGTCGTTGCTCCACACCGAATCCAGCCCCAGCGTGGCGACATTGACCGTCACATCGCCCCAGTCCAGCCTGGCCGGACCATTGATCGCCTTGGCGATGTTGAGCAGGCCGTAGCCGAACGTCCGGTCCACGCCGGCCGCGCCGAGATCGGTCGCGGTGCCCAGCAGCGTCTGGCGCACCAGGTCGTTGGTGAAATACGGATATTTCTGCCACACCAGCGCCGCCGCGCCGGAGACCAGCGGCGCCGCATAGGACGTGCCCGAGCCATAGTAGTACTCCGGCGTGCCGCCCTTGTTGGCCGGATCGACATAGGCCACCGTGCCCGGTGCGGCGAGGCAATACTGCGCCGCGACGCCGCAGGCGTTGGCATACGAAGCCAGCTTGCCCGGGTCTGCGGTATCGACGGCGGTCACGCTCAGCCAGCCGCGTTCCAGATCCGCGGCGGGCAGGCTGCCGCCCGGACCGACCTGGCTGGGCAGCGCCGCCATGCTGGAGGGATTGGGCTTGCTCTCGTTGCCGGTGGCGAACACCACCAGGCCGCCGTTGCTGATGATGAAGGGCCGGTATTCCTGGGCGATCGGCGCGGTGGCCGACGGGTTGGTCCAGTACAGGCCACCCCACGAGTTGTTCATGATCTTGACGCCGGCCGCGATCAGGTCCTGATGCACGCCGTCCAGGCCGATCGCACCGGTCACTTCGTTGCCACTGCCTGAGCCGTCATCGACGGGACGCTTGTCGGCGATGATGCGCGCCGAGACGATCTGCGCTTCGCTGGCCACGCCGCCCGGCCAGCTGCCTACCCGGCGACCGGCGGCCAGTTCGGCGACGACGGTGCCGTGGCCGACCACGTCGTCCACATTGACGTTGTTCACGCGCGGATCGACGTAGGTGTAGTTCGCCAGCACCCGCCCGCTGAGCGCGGGATGCTCACGGTTCACGCCCGAATCGACGATGCCGATGCGCACGCCGGCACCGGTCCAGCCGGCGGACTGCGCCGGCCCCGCCTGGACGATGGCCAGGTGCGCGTCGATCGCCGGCTGCGGCGTCGGCGCCGTGGTCGGCGGTGGAGAAGGTGGCGTGGTGGGGGGCGGCGACGGGGGCTGGGTCGGAGGCGGCGACGGCTCCAGATCCCCGCGGACATTGCTGCCTCCGCCTCCGCAGGCACTCAATGCCAACGCCAATGCCGCGGCCAAGGCCGACCTGCCGATCACAACCTGCTTCATCCCTGCTCCCCTTGTGAATGGACCTTCCCCACCTGCCTGCCTCCCGGGCAGACACCGGCGGTCAATGCCGACCCTCTATACTGGACCGACCCCCACGCAGTCTGCCGGGAAATGCGTCGGCTTCCAACGCCCGCGTTCCCATTCCGCTCTTCGCTCACGCACCAAAGAGATTGCACATGTCCAACATCGTCATCGCCGCCGCCAAGCGCACCGCCATCGGCTCCTTCCTGGGCCAGTTCAACGGCGTGCCATCCCCGACCCTGGGGGCCACCGTGATCGCAGCGGCCCTGGAGCAGTCCGGAGTACCGGCTGCGGACGTTTCCGAAGTGATCATGGGCTGCGTGCTGCCGGCCAACCTCGGCCAGGCGCCGGCCCGCCAGGCCGCGATCGCCGCCGGGATTCCGGTCTCCACCGGCGCCACCACCCTCAACAAGGTGTGCGGCTCGGGCATGAAGGCCATCATGCTGGGGCATGACCTGATCAAGGCCGGCTCGGCCAGCATCGTGGTCGCCGGTGGCATGGAGTCGATGTCCAACGCCCCGCACATGATCCCCAACTCGCGCACCGGCAACCGCTTCGGCAACTTCCAGGTGATCGACCACATGGCGCACGACGGCCTGGTCAATGCCTACGACGGCAAGGCCATGGGCGAGTTCGCCGAATGCACGGTGGAGAAGTACCAGGTCAGCCGCGAGGACCAGGATGCCTTCGCCATCGAATCGGTCCGCCGCGCGCAGGCCGCGCAGGCCAATGGCGCCTTCGACGGAGAAATCGTGCCGGTGAAGGTCAGCACCCGCAAGGGTGAGGTCGAGTACGCACAGGACGAACAGCCGAGCCGCTCGGACATCGCCAAGATCCCGACCCTGCGCCCGGCGTTCAAGAAGGACGGCACGGTCACCGCCGCCAGCTCCTCGAGCATCTCCGACGGCGCCGCCGCGGTCGTGCTGCTCACCGAGGAGGACGCCGCCGCCCGCGGCCTGCAGCCGCTGGCCCGCATCGTCGGCCACGCCACCCATTCGCAGGCGCCGGAGTGGTTCACCACCGCGCCGATCGGTGCGATCCACAAGCTTCTGGAAAAGACCGGCTGGACGCTGGACCAGGTGGATCTGTTCGAGATCAACGAAGCCTTCGCCGTGGTCGCGATGGCGCCGATCCGCGAGCTGGGCATTCCGCATGACAAGGTCAACGTCAATGGCGGTGCCTGCGCATTGGGTCATCCCATCGGTGCGTCGGGTGCACGCTTGGTGGTCACGCTGGTGAACGCGTTGCGCAAGCGCGACGCCAAGCGCGGAATTGCTACCCTGTGCATTGGCGGCGGCGAAGCAACCGCCATCGCTATCGAATTGATTTGATTTGGTTTAACGCGCATTTCTCAAAACTGAATGCGCGATCGCTTGACAGCCAATCGTGGCTTGTCATCATGTTGCCGGGCGCGCAATAGCGCGTTGCCTAATCTAACGACGAGGATTCACAACAATGAGCATCAACAAGCTGCTGATCGCAATGGCCCTGGGCCTGGCTCTGACCGCCTGCTCGAAGCAGGAGCAGGCTGCTGACGCTGCCGCTTCGGCCAACGAAGCCGCCGCTGACGCCCAGGCCGCTGCTGACCAGGCCGCTGCTGCTGGCGCCCCGGCTGCTGACGCTGCCCAGGCTGCTGCTGACACCGCCACCACCGCTGCTGACGCTTCGGCTGATGCCGCTGCCCAGGCTGCTGGCGCTGCCACCGACGCTGCTGCTGAGCAGGCGAAGGACGCTGCCAAGACTGCGGAAAACACCGCTGAGCAGGCCAAGGACGCTGCTGAAGAAGCCAAGAAGTAATCACTTCTTTCTTCAAGCAAGTCTGAAGAAGCCGCTGGTTCGCCAGCGGCTTTTTCTTTGGGTGTTCTTTGCCGCGCTGCCGCGCGCACCGCGTCTTCACAGGCGCATGAATAGGCTGGCCTCCCATCCATCGCCGTTCTGGAGCGCCACATGAAGATCCGTCCGCTGACCACCTCCCTGCTGGCCGCTTCCCTGCTGCTCGGCCTGGCCGCGTGCAAGGGCCCGGAGGCCGAACAGGCCCGCCGTGACGCCGCGCAGGCCGCCGACAGCACCAATGCCGCCGCGCGCGAAGCCGTCGACAAGGCCGCTGCGGCCACCCGCAGTGCTGCCGACGATGCCGCGGCCGCCTCCGAGCGCGCTGCCGCCGATACCCAGCAGGCACTCGACCGCGCTGCTGCGGCCACCTCCGAGGCTGCCGGCGAAGCCAAGGTCGCCGCCAAGGATGCGGCTGCCCACGCCAGCGAGTCCACCGCCGATGCCGCGCAGAAGGTCGCCGACAAGGCGCGCGACGTCGCCGACGATGCCAACAAGAACGCCAACGAAGCCAAGCGCTGAGTCCGGCCGCCCCTTCAAGTGCATCACGTCGGTCACGACGCCCCCTCCCTTGGAGGGGGCGTCTGCGTTATGGCAGTGCGCGGCCCAGCACGGCGCCGACATCGATATCCGCCGGCAGCGTGCCGAAGGCCATCCCGTGCTCGGCCCCGAGCCGTGAACGGATGAAGACGGAGGTGTTCGGACTCTGCGCCCGCAGCAGTACCGCGGCCTGCAACAGCAGCGCCAGGCGTTCGGTGATACGGCGGGCCTGTGCCTGCTCCGGCGTGGCCGCGAGCTGGACGCGCAACGCCCGCAGTGCGGCGTCATAGATCGCATCGGCACCGGCCACCGCATTCAATTCCGCATCCAGCGCGTGCAGCACCTGCGGTTCGCGTGACAGGGCACGCAGTACGTCCAGGCACTGGATGTTTCCGCTGCCTTCCCAGATCGAATTCAACGGCGCCTGCCGGTACAGCCGCGGCAGCATCGACTCCTCCACATAGCCCGCGCCGCCGAGGCACTCCTGCGCTTCATTGACGAACATGGCCGCACGCTTGCACACCCAGTACTTGCCCACGCCCGTGGCGATGCGCGCGAACGCGGCCTGCTGCGGATCGGCCGCGGACTGGTCCACCGCGCGTGCCACACGCATGGCGAACACCGTGGCCGCTTCGGATTCGATCGCCAGATCGGCCAGGACGTTGGCCATCAGCGGCTGCTCGCTCAGCCGCGTGCCGAAGCTGCTGCGGTGCCGTGTGTGGTGCAGCGCCTGGGCCAGGGCCATGCGCATCTCGGCGGCGGCACCGAGCATGCAGTCCAGCCGCGTCATCATGACCATCCCGATGATGGTGGCCACCCCGCGCCCTTCTTCGCCGACACGCTGCGCCCAGGCACCGCACAGCTCCACCTCGCTGGAGGCGTTGGACCAGTCGCCAAGCTTGTCTTTCAAGCGCATCAGCCGGAACGCGTTGCGGTCGCCATCGGGCAGGCGTCGCGGCATCAGGAAGCAACTCAGGCCTCCCGGCGCCTGCGCCAGCACCAGGAAACCATCGGACATCGGCGCGGAGAAGAACCACTTGTGGCCGACCAACGCATAGCTGCCATCGACCTGGGGCTCGGCCCGCGTGGTGTTGCTGCGCACGTCCGAGCCGCCCTGCTTCTCGGTCATGCCCATGCCCAGGGTGATCCCGGCCTTGTCCGCGATCGGCACGTCACGCGGGTCGTAATGCGGGGCCGCCGCCTTGTCCGCCCAGGCGGCGAGCGACGGATCCTGGCGCAGCACGGCGACGGCGGCGTGGGTCATCGTCAGCGGACAACTGGTCCCCGCCTCGGCCTGGTGATGCAGATAACTCAACGCCGCGCGCGCGACATGCGCACCCGGCCCACCATCGTGCCAGGACAGCCCGGCCACGCCGTGCGTCTTCGCCGCCGTCATCAGCTGGTGGTACGCCGGATGGAACTCGACCGTATCGATGCGATGGCCCTGCGCATCGTGGGTGCGCAGGCGCGGCCGATCGCGATTGGCGTCGAAGCCGATCCGGTACAGCTCATCGCCGGCGAGGCCGCCATAGCGCGCCAGCTGGCCCGCGAACGCGGCGCCTCCTTCGCGCTGCACTGCCTCGGCCAGTGCGACGTCGTCGGCCCATAGATTGCGCCCCCCGAAAGGTGGCGGCTGGTTGCTCACCTCGTGCGTTTCGAACGCGGGCAGTGCTGATGTCATCACGGCGAGCTCCTTGCAGACAGATGCACCGATTCTGCCGCATCCCCCTGCAGGCCGCCGTTCATGCGGATTCTCACCTCCTGCACGAGCCCGGCGGCACAGTGCAGGCATGAACGCGGATGCCGACAACGACGACCTGGTGGTGCTCCGGCCCGAGGGGCTGTACTGCCCCGCCGGTGATTTCCACATCGACCCGTGGCGACCGGTGCCGCGGGCGGTGATCACGCACGGCCATGGCGATCACGCGCGCAACGGCATGGGCCACTACCACTGCACCACGCAGACCCTGCCGATCCTGCGCTGGCGGCTGGGCGATGTGGACTGCAGCGCACACGCGTACGGTGAACGCTTCACCCTCGGCGACACCGAGGTCTCCCTGCATTCGGCCGGGCACGTGCTCGGCTCGGCCCAGGTGCGGATCGCGCATGCGGGGCGGGTCTGGGTCGCCTCGGGCGACTACAAGCGGCAGCACGATCCGAGCTGCGACCCGTTCGAGGTGGTGCCCTGCGACACCTTCATCACCGAGGCGACCTTCGGCCTGCCGGTGTACCGCTGGCCGGACACGTCGCAGGTCGCGGCGGACATCGTGGCGTGGCGGCGCGAATGCGAAGCGCGCGGCGAGGCGGCCGTGCTGCTCTGCTACGCGCTGGGCAAGGCACAGCGGATCCTGGCCGAACTGCTCCCGCTGGATACGCAGCCGGCGCTGCTGCATGGTGCGATCGCCACCGGCGTGGCGGTCTACCGCGAGGCCGGGATTCCGATGCTCGCCACCGAGCCGGTCAGCGAGCAGGCGCGCGGTGCGGAGTTCGCCGGCAAGCTGATCCTGGCCCCGCCCTCGGCGGCGGGGAGTGCGTGGATGCGCCGCTTCAAACGCGCGCAGCTTGGTTTCGCGTCGGGATGGATGCGGGTGCGCGGCAACCGCCGCCGCCGCAACTACGACCGTGGCTTCGTCGTCTCCGATCATGCCGACTGGCCCGACCTGCTGCGCACCATCGCCGAGACCGGTGCCCGCCGCGTCATCGCCACCCACGGCAACACCGACGCGCTGATCCGCTTCCTGCGCGAGCGCGGCGTCGCCGCCGAGGCCTTCGCCACCGGCTACGGGGACGAAGAATGAAACGCTTCGCCGCGCTCTACAGTGAACTCGACCGCAGCACTGCCACCGGCGACAAGCGCGCCGCGCTGGTGCGCTACTTCCAGCAGGCGCCCCCGCACGACGCGGCGTGGGCGCTGTTCCTGCTGGCCGGCGGCAAGGTCACCAGCGCGCGCCGGAAGATCGCCGGCAACGCCGAGCTGCGCGCGTGGGTCGCGGAGATCTCCGACACGCCAACCTGGCTGGTGGACGACAGCTACGACCAGGTGGGCGACCTGGCCGAGACGCTGACCCTGCTGATGGACGATCCGCTGCAGGTCGGCGCGGATATCGCGCTGGCCGACTGGATCGAGCAGAAACTGCTGCCGGTCGCCAATCAGCCCGAACCGGTACGCCACGCGGCCATCACCGGGGCGTGGCAACAGCTCGCCTTCGACGAGCGGCTGGTGTTCAACAAGCTGCTGACGGGTGCGCTGCGCGTGGGCGTCTCACAGCGGCTGGTGCAGCAGGCACTGGCGGAGTGGTCGGGGATCGATATCGCGCGCATCGCCCAGCGCATGCTCGGCAGCTGGGTGCCGACGCCCGGATTGCTGGCGGCCCTGCTGTCACCCGAAGAGCGCCCTGAAGATCGCCAGCAGCCCTACCCGTTCTTCCTGGCCTCGCCGCTGGAGGCGGAGGTCGACACGCTTGGTCCGATCGAAGACTGGCTGCTGGAATGGAAGTGGGACGGCATCCGCCTGCAGGTGCTGCGCCGCCAGGGCGAGGTCGCGCTGTGGTCGCGCGGCGAAGAGCGGCTGGACGGCCGCTTCCCTGAAATCGACGCGGCGGCGATGGCGTTGCCCGATGGCTGCGTGATCGATGGCGAGCTGCTGGCCTGGGCCGACGGCGACGCACTGCCGCTGCCGTTCACCGCGCTGCAGACCCGCATCCAGCGGCTCAAGCCCGGGCCGAAGACACTGCGCGATACGCCGGTGCGCGTGCTCGCCTACGATCTGCTCGAGCTGGGTGGTGAAGACCTGCGCGCGCTGTCGCTCGCGCAACGGCGTGCGCGCCTGGCCGACGTACTCGCCACGCTGGACGACCCGCGCCTGATGCTGTCGCCGGAGGTCAGCGTCGCGGACTGGAGCGCCGCCGCCCGGCACCGCGATCTCGCCCGCGAGCGTGGTGTGGAAGGGTTGATGCTCAAGCGACGCGATTCGGTCTACCAGGCGGGACGCCGGCGCGGCGACTGGTGGAAATGGAAAATCGATCCACTGACCATCGATGCGGTGATGATCTATGCGCAGTCCGGTCATGGCCGGCGCAGCACGCTGTACACCGATTACACCTTCGGGGTGTGGGATGGCGAGACCCTGGTGCCGGTGGCCAAGGCGTACTCTGGCCTGGACGACAAGGAAATCCTCGCGCTGGACCGCTGGATCCGCGCTAACACGATCGAACGGTTCGGGCCGGTGCGCAGCGTCCGTGGCGAGCAGGTGTTCGAACTCGGCTTTGAAGCGGTGAACCGCAGCAAGCGCCACAAGTCCGGCATCGCGGTGCGCTTCCCCCGCATCCTGCGCTGGCGGCACGACAAGCCGGCCAGCGAGGCCGACACCCTGGCCCAGCTGCAGGCGCTGGCGCGGTGACGCGACGGGAGGCCATGGCCCGCCTGACGGCGTGGTTCGCCAGCCGGGGCTGGGCGCCGCTGCCCTTCCAGAAAGCGATGTGGCGGCACTATCTGGCCGGCGAGTCCGGCCTGCTGCACACACCGACCGGCAGCGGCAAGACACTGGCGATGTTCGGCGGTCCGCTGCTGCAGGCGCTGCACGATCCGCCGCCACGGACGACCCGCGGCCGTGCGAAGACACCGGTGCCGGTCCTGCAGGTCCTGTGGATCACGCCGCTGCGTGCGCTGGCCGCCGACACCGCGCGCGCGCTGCGTGAGCCGCTGGACGCGCTCGGGCTGGACTGGCAGGTGGGCCTGCGCACCGGCGATGCCAGCGCGCGCGACAAGCGCCTGGCGCGCGAGGGCCGGCTCGATGTGCTGGTGACCACCCCGGAGTCGCTGGCGTTGCTGCTGAGCTATCCCGACACGATGGCGCGCCTGCAGCACCTGCGCTGCGTGGTCGTGGATGAGTGGCACGAACTGCTGGGCAACAAGCGCGGCGTACTGCTGCAGTTGAACCTGCGCCGCCTGCGCGATGCCCTGCCCACCCTGCAGGTGTGGGGGCTCTCGGCGACGCTCGGCAACCTGGACGAGGCGCGCGATGTTCTGCTGCCGGACGTGCCCGACGCGCCGCTGGTGGCCGGCGCGCGGCCGCGCCCGGTCAGCGTGGAGACGCTGCTGCCGGCCCAGGGCGAGCGTTTCCCGTGGGCCGGTCATCTGGGCCTGTCGCAGCTGCAGCGTGTCCTGGAAAAACTGCTGGCGGTGCGCACCAGCCTGCTGTTCACCAACACGCGCGCCCACGCCGAACTGTGGCACCAGGCACTGTCGGCGGTGTGGCCGGAAGATCCGGATACCCTCGCCCTGCATCACGGCTCGCTCGACCCGGCCCTGCGCCGCGCCGCGGAGCAAGGCCTGCGCGAAGGCCGGCTGCGCTGCGTGGTCGCCACGTCCAGCCTTGATCTTGGCGTCGACTTCCCCAGTGTCGACCAGGTCCTGCAGATCGGCAGCCCCAAGGGCATTGCCCGGCTGCTGCAACGTGCCGGCCGCGCCAGACATCGCCCCGGCGAATCCGGGCACATCGTGTGCGTGCCCTCGCATGCGCTGGAGCTGGTCGAGTACGCCGCGGCGCGACGTGCGCTGGCCCAGGGCCATATCGAGGCCCGCCGGCCGCTGCGGCTGTCCCTGGACGTCCTGGCGCAGCACGCGGTGAGCTGCGCGCTCGGCGGTGGCTTCGATCCCGAGGCGCTGTTCGCGCAGGTGCGACGCACGCATGCCTTCGCCGCACTGGACCCCGCGCACTGGGAGGGCGTGCTGGAGTTCATCGTGCAGGGCGGTCGCGCGCTGTCGCAGTATCCGGATTTCCACAAAGTCGTGCGCGATGAAGATGGCATTTACCGCGTGCATGACCGTCACGTCGCGCTGCGACATCGTTTGTCGATCGGCACCATCACCAGCGATGGCAGCGTCATGGTGCAGTTCCTTCGCGGCGGCCGGCTCGGCGCGGTGGAGGAACAGTTCCTCAGCCGGCTGCGCCCGGGGGATCGCTTCCAGTTCGCCGGGCGCCTGCTCGAACTGGTGCGCCTGGAGAATCTGACCGCGTACGTGCGACTGGCGCGCGGCGGCGACGGTGTGGTGCCTCGTTGGCAGGGCGGGCGCCTTCCGCTCTCCGAGGCGCTGGGGCATGAAATGGAAGCGGTGCTGGCCCGCCCGCCGGAGAGTCCGGAGATGCAGTGGCTGGCGCCGCTGCTGTCGCTGCAGGCGCGCCTGTCCGCGTTGCCCGCGCCCGAACTGCTGCTGGTGGAACACGTCCGCCGCCGCGACGGTCAGTTCGTGTTCGTGTACCCCTTCGCCGGCCGCCAGGTCAATGAAGGGCTGGCCGCGTTGATGGCGATGCGCTGGACGCGCCTGCAGACCAATACGTTCGGCTACGCGGCCAACGACTATGGGTTCGTGCTGGCGCCGGCCCGTGCTGTCGAAATCGATGCCGCGCGCGTGCGCACCCTGCTGGAACCGGAAGGACTGCTCACGGATCTGCGCGAGAGCCTCAACCTGGGCGAACTGGCGCGACGCCAGTTCCGCGACATCGCGCGCGTGTCCGGCATGCTGGTGCCGGCACTGCCTGGCCGTACGCCACGCAGCCTGCGCCAGCTGCAGGCCTCCAGCGGGCTGCTGTACGACGTGCTGCGCCAGCATGATCCGGATCACATCCTGCTGACGCTGGCCGAACACGAGGTGCTGCACGATCAACTCGATCTCGACAGCCTGGCCCGTGCGTTGGCGTCCTGCCAGGCTCGCACGTTGAGCCTGCAGCACCCCAGCAGCCTGGGCCCGCTGTCCTTCCCGTTGTGGGCCGAACGACTGCGCGGCCAGCTCAGCAACGAAGACTGGAAGACCCGCGTCCTGCGCGCCGCACAGCAACTGGAGAAACGCCATGGCGCCTGAACTGCCGATCACCCTCGCCGGCGAAACCGTCCAGCTGCTTGGCGCGCGTGCGCTGCATTGGCCCGCGCGTCAGGGCCTGCTGATCGCCGATCTGCATCTGGGCAAGGCGGACCTGTTCCGGCGCTCGGGCATCGGCCTGCCCAGCGGGGGCACCTCCGATGATCTGCAGCGCTTGGGCACGATGGTGCAGCAGCACGCGGTGCGCCAGCTGTGGATACTCGGCGATGTACTGCATGGCGCTGCACACCGCGCCGCGTGGTACCGCCAATGGCAGGGCTGGCGCGAACAACATCCCGGGCTCTGGATCGGCGCGCTGGAGGGCAATCATGACCGGGTGCTGCCCAAAGCCGATCTCGGCATTGAACTGCTGGGTGAACGTGTCCAGGAGGGACCGTTCCTGCTGCGTCACGCACCGCAGCGTCACCCCGGCCTGCACGTGGTGTGCGGCCACCTGCATCCACTGGCCAGGCTGCCGGGCATGCAGCGGCGCTGGCCATCGTTCTGGCTTCGCGAGGGAATGACGATCCTGCCCGCCTTCTCAGGATTCACCGCAGGTATCGCGCCGGTGCTGGGCACGGGCGAAAGACTGGTGGCCTGCGTCGAAGACCAGGCCATCGCGTTGCCGGCGCGCTAGGTCGAGCAGCGCGCGACAACAGTCACTCAGTCAACGTATGTGGATCAGGCCGCCGAGACCAGCAGGTCCGGCATCAGCCGGATATCCGGCGCGTGCGGATTGGGCCGCACTGGTTGCCGCTGGATCGCGGTCAACATCTCGTGGGCGGCGGCACGGATGCGCGGATGGTGCTCCGGCGCGGCGTGCGTGATGAGGCTGGTCACATGGAACTCGAACACGTCTTCCATCACGTCCGGCTGATCCTCATGCAGCATCTGCAGTAGTCCGCGCAGTTTGCGGATTTCACTTTCCAGAGTTTCGGCCGAGAACAGCATTTCAATCTCCTTGGGTTGCGATCGGTCCACCGGACCGTAGGTCGCAAACGCAGCACCACCCTACCACCCGTCAGTCGCGGGCCTCCAAGCG
The DNA here is from genome assembly GCF_013387485.1 of Stenotrophomonas sp. SAM-B. GTDB lineage: Bacteria > Pseudomonadota > Gammaproteobacteria > Xanthomonadales > Xanthomonadaceae > Stenotrophomonas > Stenotrophomonas maltophilia_AA. The sequence continues at coordinate 58,303 of NZ_JABBXB010000003.1, read as the reverse complement.
ATCAGGAATCGGACACCGCTTCGGCGTGAGCAGCACGGGGCGCAGGAAGAAAAGCCGCGTACGCTGCGTTTGCCACGCTGTTGTCCCATGCCGACGGTGAGTCCACCGTCAATGAATGTTATTCACGTCCTCACATCGGCGCGCAGGCACCGCTACGCCGCGTTGTCAGCTGATGCCATCGGGTGCGTGCAACGCGCGCATCGCCTGCGCGAAGCCGGGCGACAACGGCAGTCTGCCGAGCCAGCCGTGCTGCGTGCCGCTGAGCACGCGGAGCATGTGCCCGCGCCCGCCGGGCACGCGGCCCATCGGCTGGAACAACAGATCGCGTGCGCGCGCCCAGCCGTCGCGCTCGGACTGGAACAACGGCGTCAGCCAGCGGCTCCAGTACTGGTAGATCGCGACGTGGGCGCGGCGCTGCGCCTGGTAGGCCTGCAGCGCGGCGTCGTGATCGGCATGCGTGCGCAGCGCATCGCGCAGGGCCATCGCGTCCATCAGGGCCATGTTCACGCCCTGCCCCAGCTGCGGACTCATCGCGTGGGCGGCATCGCCGACCAGCACCAGCCGCTCGCGATGCCAACGCGAGAGCACCGCATCGCGATAGCCGGCGCGGGCCAGTTGCGCCGGTCCGGTCACGCCGGCGAGGCGCTCATGCGCCTGCGGCCACAGCGCGGCGACCTCATCGAGCCAGCGCGCCATGCCGTCACGCTCCCATTGCGCGAACCGGTCGCGGGGCAGGCTCCAGAAGAAACTCAGCTGTGGCGTGTCGTTGCCCGGTCGCGTCCCCACCGGCAGCAGGCCGATCATCCTGCGCGCGGCCACGTAGCGCTGCCGCAGTTCATCGATGTGCGGCCAATCGGCGCGCGGCAGCAGGCACCACAGCGCGCCCCACGGGTACTCGCGGTCCAGCACCGTGCCCTGCACCTGCGCGCGCAGCGACGAGGCGGCGCCATCGGCGGCGATCACCAGATCGTAAGGGCCATGCCAGTGCCCGTGTGCGTCGCGCAGGCGCCCCTGTGCGGCGTCCACCGCGACGATGGCGGTGTCGGCCTGCAGGTTGCCCGGGTGCTCCCACGCGTCGGCCAGCAGCGAGAACAGCGCGCCGCGCTGCATCCCCACACCGTGCAGCGATGGATCCAGGTCGGCATAGCGCATGTCCATCACCGCGCGTCCGCACGGGGTCTCGCCGTACAGCCGGCGCACGGCGGCGCCATGACGGAGCACCGCCGGCAGCAGCTCCATCTGCCAGAGCACGTCCAGGCCGCTGGGCTGGAGCAGGAACCCTGCCCCGACCGGACCGGGCGTGGCGGCACGCTCGAACACGTGCACGTCGTGATGCTCACGTGAAAGCAGGATCGACAAGGCTTGGCCAGCCGTGCCGTAGCCGACGATGGCGATGGTGCGACGAGGGGTCATGCGCGGCCTCACTGATAAAAAAAACCCCGCCGAAGCGGGGTTTTCAATGCGCAGCTGAAAAAATCACTCAGCCGGCACGATGTTCGAGGCTTGGGCGCCCTTCGGGCCCTGGGTCACGTCATAGGTGACCTTCTGGCCTTCCTGCAGACTGCGGAAGCCCTTGGAGTTGATCGCGGAGAAGTGCGCGAAGACGTCGGCGCTGCCGTCCTCCGGCGAGATAAAGCCAAATCCCTTGGCGTCGTTGAACCACTTGACGGTACCGTTCGGCATGGTGATGCGAGACCTTCTTCTATGAATGGGTGGTGTACGCTCAACCAGCGCACTGGCGGAGTATGCAAACCTTGTACCGGAATGACAATCACCCCCGTGCCAATTCACCGATCAATTCGGGCAGACCGGAGGAGGCAGCGTCCACATTGGCCAGCACTTCGGCCATCGTGATCTCATCACCATCGCCACAGCCGGCGGCCCAGTTGGCCACGATCGCCAGGCAGGCGTAGTCCAGCCCAAGCTCGCGGGCCAGGCTGGCTTCGGGCATGCCGGTCATGCCGACCAGATCGCAGCCATCACGGCGCATGCGCGCGATTTCCGCATTGGTTTCCAGCCGCGGGCCCTGGGTGGCGCCGTAGCAGCCACCGTCCTGCAGGCGTACGCCGGTGACTTTCGCCGCGGCCAGCACCTTGCTGCGCAGCATCGGCGTGTAGGGATGGCCAAAATCGACATGCAGCACGTCGGTACCCGGCTCTTCGCACAGGGTCGAGATGCGCCCCCAGGTGTAGTCGATCAGCTGGTCCGGGCAGGCCAGCACGCGCGGGCCGAAGTGCTCGGTGATCCCGCCGACCGTGTTGAGCGCAAGCACGCGCTGCGCGCCGATCTGCTGGAGCGCCGCGAGGTTGGCGCGGTAGTTGATCTTGTGCGGCGGCAGCGAATGGCCTTCGCCATGGCGCGCGAGGAAGGCCACGCGCTGGCCCAGCAGCGTGCCGACGCGGATCGGACCGGACGGCGTGCCGTAACGGGTCTCGACCTGGTGGCTGCTCACGTCGTCGAGCTGGGCCAGCTTGTAGACGCCGGTGCCGCCGATGACGGCGAGGGAAATGTGTTCCATCATTCCTTCATCGCGTAGATGGCCGGCACGCAGCGCAGCGTCTCGTTGACGTCCATGCCGAAACCGAACACATAGCGGTCCGGCAGGTCGATGCCGGCGTAGTCGGCCTTGACGTCCGGCAGCGCGCGGTCGTGCAGCTTGACCGTCAGCGCGGCGATGCGCACGTCGGTCGCGCCCTGCTCCAGGCACCAGGTGCGCACGCCCTGCAGCGTGTAGCCCTCGTCGAGGATGTCATCGACCAGCAGCACGCGGCGGCCGAACAGCGCGGTGGCCGGCTTGTGCTTCCAGACCAGGTCGCCGCCGGTGGTTTCACCGCGGTAGCGGGTGGCGTGCAGGTAATCGAACTGCACATCCTGGCCACGTGCGCCCAGTTCCAGCGCGAGCTGGCCGGCGAACGGCAGCGCGCCATGCATGATCGACAGGAACAGCGGGACCTCGCCCTTGTAATCGCGCGCGATGGCGTCGGCGATGCCAGCGATGGCCTTGTCGATGGTGGGACGGTCGACCAGCAGGTCGGCCTGGGCCAGGGCCTGGGAAATGGTGAGGTTGGGCATCAGACGGTTCTTCCAAGGGTGTCAAGCAAACGGGATTGGGTGGTGCCATGGCGGGAATCGGCCAGCAGGCCGTCCCAGCCCAGCGCGCCGCGACCGATCAGGCCGAGCAGCGCAGCAGTGTTGAGAGTGCGGCCTTCGACCGCGCGCAGCGATTCTTCCACCAGTTCGGGGTGGCAGACCAGCACCACGTCGCAGCCGGCGTCCAGATGCGCATCCACGCGCGCCTTGACGCCACCGGCCGAGAACGAGGCCGCCATGCCGATGTCATCGGAGAAGACCACGCCGCGGAAGCCCATCTCCTCGCGCAGGATCTGCTGGATCCAGCGCGGCGAGTAGCCGGCCGGCTCCGGCGCGACCTGCGGGTAGACCACGTGGGCCATCATCACCGCATCGGCGCCGGCGCGGATGCCGGCCGCGAACGGGATCAGGTCCAGCGCGCGCAGTTCATCGAGCGTGCGCGGATCGCTGGCATCGTCGAAGTGGGTGTCTTCCAGCACGGTGCCGTGGCCCGGGAAATGCTTGAGCGTGGCGGCCATGCCGACGCTGTGCATCCCGCGCACATAGGCCGCGGTGAACGCAGCCACCACCTGCGGATCTGCGCTGAAAGCGCGATCGCCGATGGCCCGATTGCCGCGACCCAGATCGACCACGGGGGCGAAGCTGAGGTCCACGCCGCTGGCGCGCACTTCGCTGGCCATCAGCCAGGCGTGCTGCTCGGCCAGGGCCAGCGCGGCCTGCGGATCGGTGGCATACAGGGCATCGAAGCCCTGCAGCGCCGGCAGGGCGCTGTAGCCCTCACGGAAGCGCTGCACGCGTCCGCCTTCCTGGTCCACGCAGATCAGCTGCGGGCGCGGCGCGGCGGCACGGATCGCCGCCGACAGCTCGGCCACCTGCTCGCGCGAGGCGAAGTTGCGCTTGAACAGGATGACGCCGGCCACGGCGTCGTGCTGCAGCCATTCGCGTTCCTGGGCGGTGAGTTCGGTCCCGGCAACGCCGATCACGAGCATGGGGTGTCTCCAATACGGGGCGCCACCATGGCGCACCGCCGCATTGTCGCAGAACCCGCGCGCAGCGTCAGACCTCGCAGCCGTCCGGGCCGCAGCCATCGCCCTGCCTGGCAGCCCCTGCGGGCGAGCTCTCCGCCGCGATCTGGCGCAGTGCCTGGGCGAAGGCCTCCGGCGGCTGGGCGCCCTGGATGGCGTACTTGTCGTCGATCACAAAGGTGGGCACCGACTGAATGCCAAACCGCTGCGCCTGTGCCAGCTGGGCCTGGATCTCTTCCAGCCCCTCCTCGCCCGCCAGCAGCGCAGTGATGCGCCCGGCGTCGAGACCACCGGCAGCGCCGGCGGCGATCAGGGTCTGCGGGTCGGCCAGGTTGCGGCCTTCGACGAAATGCGCGCGGAACAGCGCCTCGCCGACCGCCGCCTGGACGCCTTCACGCCCGGCCAGCCACATCAGACGGTGCGCCGGCAGCGTGGTGACCCGGACCTGGCCCTGGTCGAAGTCCATCGGCAGGCCTTCGGCGCGCGCCGCGGTCTGGGTCTGGGTCAGGATCTGTTCGGTGCGCTCGGCGCTGCCGAACTTGGCCGCGTAGGCCTCGCGGAGTGGAACGGGCGTGGTTCCCGCATCGGGGTCGAGCAGGAACGGGTGCCAGTGCACCTCCACCTCGGGCGCGTCATCGCCCAGCAACGCCAGGCCCTGCTGGAACCGGTGCTTGCCGATCCAGCACCAGGGGCACACCACATCCGACCAGATATCGATTTTCATCTGGCCAGATTGTGGGTGCCGCGGGGCGTTTACAAGGTCTGGCGGTCAGCCGCGTTCAGCGCTGGACCAGCGTGAAAACGGGTGCGCGGCCAGCGCCAGATTGTAATAACGGACCTCGTCGGTCACTTCAGCACCGGCCCAGTCGGGCAGCGTGACCGCCTGATCGGCGTGCTCGAGCTCGACTTCGGCCACCACCAGCCCGGCGTTCTCGCCCAGGAACTCGTCCACTTCCCAGAGCAGCCCTTCGTGCTCGACCAGATGCCGGCGCTTGTCGATCAGCCCGCCGACACACAGCGCCAGCAGCGCGCGCGCATCGTCCACCGGGATCGGGTAATCGAACTCCTGCCGGGTATGCCCGATCTCGCGCGATTTCATGTTGAGGAAGGCCTGTTCCCCCTGGATGCGCACGCGCACGGAGGCCTTCTGTGCGCCACTGTCGAGCGAGGCGGTGTCGTTGAGATAGCCCTGCGCCATCGGAATCACCGCGTGTGCGGCGGTGCGCCAGCCTTCACCGGTGACGAGGTATTTGCGTTCGATTTCGATGCCCATGCGCACAGTATGGGGCGATCCCGGCACGGCGGCCACGCGCTGCTTCTATACTGGCCGGCTGCCCTGCAAGGACGCCCGATGAAACCCCTGTTCCCCACCCTGCTGCTGTCGTTGCTGCCGCTGGGCGTGTCCGCCGCTACGCCACCCACGCACGCGCAGATCGAAGCGGCCATCATGGCCATGATCGAGGCCGAGAAGAAACCGGCCGCCTCCGCCCAGGATCTGGTGCTGCAGTCGATGTTCACGCCGCGCGGATTCGACCACGGGCCGTGCTTCGCGAGCACGACGGTGACCGGCGCGTACGAGTGCCTGGTCGGCATGGAGATCGGTCTCAAGAACCGCTACCGGATGCTGCGCTTCGTCCCGCAGGGGATGGGCTGGGCGATGCAGCGCGCCGATGTCGACGCGCCGGTTCCTCCGCGTGAGCGTGTCCGCGAACTGCTCATCGAGCAGCTCGATCATCGTGCCGCGGCCATCGACGATGCTGCTGCCCGCGAGGAACTGCGCGCCTTCCAGCAGGGCCTGCAGATCCTGGCGATCGAGGACTGCGAACTGCACACCATGCAGGCGCCGGAAATCCGCTGCGACGTCACCGCCGGGGACGGCACCGAGCGCGGTACCGACCCGCAGACCTATGTGTTCGATGCACAGGGGCAGTGGCAGAACGCCGCGCCGGAAGAGCGCCGCTGAGCCCGAACGCGGTCAGCGCTTTTCGAACACCGCGATGCTTTCCACGTGCGCGGTGTGCGGGAACATGTCCATCGCGCCGGCCGAGACCAGGGTGAAACCCTGCTCGTTGACCAGGTAGCCGGCGTCGCGCGCCAGCGAGCCCGGATGGCAGCTCACGTAGACGATCCGCTTGAACTGCTTCAGCGGCAGCTGCTGCAGCACTTCGATCGCACCCGAGCGCGGCGGATCCAGCAGCAGCTTGTCGAAGCCCTGGCGCATCCACGACGCCTGGCGCTGGTCCTGGGTCAGGTCGGCGGCATGGAACTCGGCATTCTCCAGGCCGTTGCGCACGGCATTCTCTTTGGCACGCGCCACCAGGCCGGGATCGCCTTCCACGCCGACCACGTTGCGCACGGTACGCGCCAGCGGCAGGGTGAAGTTGCCCAGGCCACAGAACAGATCGAGCACGCGCTCGTCAGGGCCGGCATCGAGCAGCGCGAGCGCGTGCGCGATCATCTGCACGTTGAGCTTGGCGTTGACCTGGATGAAGTCCAGCGGGCGGAACGCCAGCTCGACGTCCCACGGGGCCAGCTTGAACGACAGCGGTACTTCGGCCGGCCACAGCGGATGCACGGACTCCACGCCACCGGGCTGCAGCGAGATCGCGAAGCCGTGCTCCTGCCCGAAGGCGGTCCAGGCCGCGCGGTCAGCGTCGCTGAGCGGCTGCATGTGGCGGATGGTCAGGACGATCGCGTCATCGCCGGCGATGAATTCGATCTGGGGGATATCGCGTTTGCCATCGAGCGTTTCGATGAACTCGGACAGCACGCCGACCTTCATGCCGATCTCGGGAATGACCGTCAGGCACTGGCTCAGGTCCGCGACGAAACGCGGATCCAGCTCGCGGAAGCCGACCAGGGTCTTGTCTTTCTTCTCGACGCGGCGCACCGAGAAGCGGCCCTTGCGGCGGTAGCCCCAGCTGTCGCCGACCAGCGGCGGCAGCACGGTGCCGGGGCTGACGTGGCCGATCCGGGTCAGGTTGTCGATCAGCACGCGCTGCTTGGCCACGATCTGCTGCGACTCCTCCAGGTGCTGCAGCACGCAGCCGGCGCAGACGCCGAAATGCGGGCAGCGCGGGGTCACCCGCTGCGGCGAGGCCTGTACCACCTCGAGGGTCCGGGCTTCATCGAAATGGCGGTTGCGCGCGGTCGGTTCGGCGGTCACCACCTCGCCCGGCAGCGCGCCGGTGATGAAGGTGACCTTGCCACCCTCGCCGTCGCGGCGGGCAACGCCACGGCCGTCATGGCTGAGGTCGAGGATGTCGGTCTGGAAGGGGGTACGGTCGAGGCGGGAGCGGGTTCGGGCCACGTGGCAACAGGCTGCGGGCAAAAAGGGTGCGTATTGTCGCAGATACCAACTTCCAACTGACTTGCCGCCCGCTGAAACCGCTTGCAGGCGGAGCCTTCGCGTTTACTATGGAGGCAGCTGACATGGAGGCAGCCCATATGCAGATGACCCCGAGGGATCCCATGCCCCGATTCCTGCTCGTCGAGGACGACACCATCAGCCGCGGCTTCTTCAAGGCCGCGCTGGAAACCCTGCCGGCCCAGGTCGATACCGCCGATTCACTGGCCACGGCCATGGACCGCGCCCGCGGCAGCCAGCATGACCTGTGGCTGATCGACGTCAACCTGCCCGACGGCAATGGCACCCAGCTGCTGCAGGAGCTGCGCCGCTCGCGACCGGACACTCCGGCGCTGGCGCACACTGCCGACGGCGATACTTCGATCCACTCGCGCCTGCGCGATGCCGGCTTCAGCGAAACCCTGGTCAAGCCGCTGAGCCGCGAGCACCTGCTCAAGGCGGTCCGTCGTGCGCTGGTGCATACCGCCGGCAGCCTGTCGGCCCCGCTCGACCCGGACGCGGAGGATGCCGACAGCCTGCGCCAGGATTGGGACGAGACCACCGCCCTCGCTGCGCTGAATGGGCAGCGCCACCACTTGATCGCCCTGCGCGAACTGTTCCTGGCCGAGTTGCCGGGGGTACGCGACGCCGTGGCCCAGGCCCTGCGCGAGGACGATGTGCGGGCCCTGCGTGGGCAGCTGCACCGGCTGCAGGCCAGCTGCGGGTTCGTCGGCGCCGCACGCCTGGCGCGAGCGGTCCGCCAGCTGCACCAGGCCCCGGATTCCACCGGTGCCCAGGGCCGCTTCCGCGTCGCGGTCGACGCGCTGCTGCAGTAGATCCCCGGCGCTACGGGCGGCGCCGGGCCAGATCCTCGAGCATTTCCCAGGATTTCAGGCCGCGTCCGCCCAGGTGGTGCATCAGCACCGCGCGCATCGGCCGGCGCAGGCTGCCCAGATCCTCGGGCCCGGGCATCGCATCGGCGGCCAGCGCCAGCAAGGCGCTGCCAGTTGCCGTGCCACGGCGCTGATCGACACCGCGGTCGCTGAGCAGCCGACGCGGCCCCTCCTGCGGGTCCAGTTCGTAGCGCGCGGCCGGGTCGACCGGCTCGTCGTCGCTGCCGTGCAGCAGATCGAAGCCGAAACCCAGTGCCTCCAGCAGATCGCGCTCGAAACGCCGCAGCGTCCAGGCCAAGGGCTCGCCATCGCGCAACCGCGCACGCACCTGCGCGTAGTGGTCGTAGAGCTCGGGCAGCGGGTCCTGGCGGGGTGCCAGCCGCATCATCAGTTCGTTGATGTAGAACCCGGCCAGCATCGCGTCGCCGGTCAGCCGCGGCGCGGCATCGAGCGCTTCGGCCCCACGCAGCTGGGCCAGTTCGCCCCGCTGCACGGCGGTCAGGCGGATCCACTGCAACGGCTGCAGAGCCGCGCGCAGCGCCTGGCTGCGCGGGCTGGAGACCCCCCGGGCGAGCACCCCGATCCGGCCGTACTGCTCGGTCAGCACTTCAACCAGCAGGCTGGTCTCCCGCCACGCCCGGGCATGCAGTACGAACGCCGGCTCATCGTCGATGCGCATGACTCACCCGCCCGGGGCCGGGGTGGCCGGCTTATTCGTAGCCGAACGCCTTGAGCGCGGCTTCGTCGTCCGACCAGCCTTCGCGCACGCGGACCCAGGTTTCCAGGAAGACCTTGGCCCCGAACAGGCGCTCCATCTGCAGGCGCGACTTGGCCCCGATTTCCTTCAGGCGGGTGCCGGCCTTGCCGATCACGATCGCCTTCTGGCCTTCGCGCTCGACCCAGATCACCGCGCCGATGCGCAGCAGGTTGCCGTCTTCGACGAAGCGCTCGATCTCGACCGTGGTCGCATACGGCAGTTCCTCACCGAGCTGGCGCATCAGCTGCTCGCGCACCAGTTCACCGGCCAGGAAACGCTGGCTGCGGTCGGTGATCTCGTCCTCGCCGAACATCGGCGGGGCTTCCGGCAACAGCTTCATCAGGTCGCGGACCAGCGACTCCAGGCCGTTGCGCTTCTGCGCGGAGATCGGATGCACGGCCGCGAACGTGCGGCCTTCGGTGACCTGCTGCAGGAACGGCAGCAGGGCGCCTTTGTCCTTCAGGCGGTCGATCTTGTTGACCACCAGCACCACCGGGATGCCCGAGTCGCTGAGCACGTTGAAGGCCAGGGTGTCTTCGTCATCCCAGCGGCCGGCTTCGATCACCAGCATGCCGGCGTCCACGCCCTCGAGCGAGCCGCGCGCGGCGCGGTTCATCACCCGGTTCATGGCGCGCTTCTGCGCACGGTGCAGGCCGGGGGTGTCGACCAGCACGATCTGGCCGTCCGGGTAGCTGGCGATGCCGAGCAACCGGTGCCGCGTGGTCTGCGGGCGGTTGGAGACGATGCTGACCTTGGCGCCCACCAGGGCGTTGGTCAGGGTGGATTTGCCGACGTTGGGGCGACCGATGACGGCCACGCTGCCGGAACGATGGGGGGTTGCTTCGTTCACTTGGAATCCAGTTGCTCAAGGGCGGCGGCAGCCGCTTGTTGTTCGGCCAGCCGTCGCGAGGCACCTTCGCCTTCGGTGCTGACAGCGGGGTCGGTTACGCCGCAGCGTACCCGGAAGGTCTTGGCATGATCGTCACCCGATTCTGACACCAGCTCGTACTGGGGCAGCGCCTTCTGTCGGGCCTGCAGCCATTCCTGCAGCCGCGTCTTGGGGTCTTTCTCGGGCTTGCCGGTGGCCGGCAGGGCCTGCATCGAGGCGCTGAACCAGGGCAGCACCACCGTGCGGCAGGCGGCAAACCCGGCATCGAGGTAGATCGCGGCGACGACCGCCTCCAGTGCATCGGCCAGGATGGAGTCGCGGCGGTGACCGCCGGTCTTCATCTCGCCGGGGCCCAGAATCAGGCGCTCGCCCAGCTGCAGCTCGCGCGCGATCACCGCCAGCGCGCCTTCACGCACCAGCTCGGCGCGGGCACGGGTCAGCGCGCCCTCGTCGGCCTTGGGCCAGCGTTCGTAGAGCGCCTGGGCCACCATCATGTTGACGATGCTGTCGCCGAGGAATTCCAGCCGCTCATTATTGGGCGTGCCGGCGCTGCGATGCGTCAGCGCCTGCTGGAGCAGGCCCGGATCGTTGAAGGCGTGACCGATCAGGTCACCGCGTTGGAAGGTCTTAGTCGGCACCGCGGAGAGTCAGATCCTGGTTTGTGTCAAATTTGCCCACGACATCAAGGTTGCCGATCAACGGACGACGTACTTCGTAGTTGACCTTCAAGTTCCAGCCGCCATCGATGCGATCGAACTTGATATCAGAGGGCTTGAGGTTTTCGGAGTAGCTCATGTGAATGCGCTTGAAGAACAGTTCCTGGACCCGTGCCGGCTCCATGTTGGCCACGCCCGGCTCCTTGGCCAGGCTCTTCAGCGCCGTACGCACGGCGTAATACTCCTGATACATCGGGAACAGCTTCATGCCGATGTACAGGCCGAAGGCGACCACGATGAGCACCACCAGGAACGAGGTCAAGGTGATGCCGCGCTGCGATGTCCTGTTCTTCATTGCGTTCTCCCCAGATACGCGTGTGCCATGAATCAATGGATGGCCGTGCCGATCCGCGACGGTTCGAAGCCGTCCTTGCAGAACCAGCCCGAGCAGTTCAGCCAGATCAGGAATGCCTTGCCGCGGAGGTTCTCTTCCGGCAGCAGGCCCCAGAAACGGCCGTCGTCACTGTTGTCGCGATTGTCGCCCATCACCAGATACCTGCCGGCCGGGACGGTCCACTGCCCTTCACCGCGGGCGTAATCGGTCTCCAGCACGGTATGCGTGCGGCCCGGCAGGTGCTCGACCAGCAGCGAACTGCCCTCGCCCTGGCCGTTGTGGCCGGCGTACAGGCCCTTGTTGTCGTATTTGACCGGCTCGCCATTGAGGATCAGGCCATTGCCCTGGAACTCGATCTGGTCGCCCGGCACGCCGATCACGCGCTTGATGAAGTTCTCGCCCTTGGCCGGATCGTTGTCCGAATGGCCCGGGAAGTGGAACACCACCACGTCGCCGCGCTTGGGCTCGCCGAACGGGATCACCTTGGCATTGTTCAGCGGCAGGCGCAGGCCGTACGAGAACTTGTTGACCAGGATGAAATCGCCGATCAGCAGGTTGGGCATCATCGAGCTGGACGGGATCTTGTACGGTTCGGCGATGAAGCTGCGCACCACCAGCACGATCGCCAGCACCGGGAAGAACGCCCGCGCGTAATCGACCATCACCGGCTCGGTGTCCAGCAGGCCGGCGCGCTGGGCGCGGCGCTTGGCGAAGTACAGCTTTTCGGCCAGCAGGATCAGGCCCGAGGCCAACGTCAGTACGACCAGGAGGAGCTCAAACAATTTCATGCAGTGTCCTTGGGAACGATTGCAGCGGTGTGGTGTGCCCCTGCGCGTCCGGCGACACCGATCCGGTGCCGCCCGCCGCTGCCGGGAAAGCCATCCGGCCTTACTTGTCCATCTGCAGCACGGCCAGGAAGGCTTCCTGCGGGATTTCCACGCGGCCGACCTGCTTCATGCGCTTCTTGCCTTCCTTCTGTTTCTCGAGCAGCTTCTTCTTGCGCGAAACGTCGCCACCATAGCACTTGGCCAGCACGTTCTTGCGCATCGCCTTGACCGTGGTGCGCGAGATGATCTGCGAGCCGACGGCGGCCTGGATCGCCACGTCGAACTGCTGGCGCGGGATCAGTTCCTTCATCTTCTCGCACAGCTCGCGGCCGCGGCGGTCGGCATGGCTGCGGTGCACGATCAGCGACAGCGCATCGACCTTGTCGCCGTTGATCAGCACGTCCACGCGGACGAACGGGCCAGCATCGAAGCGCACGAAGTGATAGTCCAGCGAGGCATAGCCACGGCTGACCGATTTGAGCTTGTCGAAGAAGTCCAGCACCACTTCGGCCATCGGCAGCTCATAGCTGATCTGCACCTGGCTGCCCAGGTAGTTGATGCCGATCTGGCTGCCGCGCTTTTCTTCGCACAGCTTGATGATGTTGCCGATGTACTCCTCGGGGGTGAGTACGTTGGCGCGGATGATCGGCTCGCGGATCTCATCGACCATGTTCACCGGCGGCAGCTTGGCCGGGTTGTCCATGTTGATGATGGTGCCGTCGGTCTTGAGCACTTCATAGACCACGGTCGGCGCAGTGCTGATCAGGTCCAGGTTGTACTCGCGCTCCAGGCGCTCCTGCACGATTTCCATGTGCAGCATGCCCAGGAAGCCGCAGCGGAAGCCGAAGCCCATCGCTTCGGAGCTTTCCGGCTCGAAGCGCAGCGCGGCATCGTTCAGGCGCAGCTTGTCCAGCGCTTCGCGCAGGTCCGGGTAATCCTCGGCATCGACCGGGAACAGGCCGGCGAACACGCGCGGCTGCATTTCCTGGAAGCCCGGCAGCGGCTTGGCGGCCGGATCGGCGGCCAGGGTCAGGGTGTCGCCGACCGGCGCACCGTGCACGTCCTTGATGCTGGCCGTCACCCAGCCCACCTCACCGGCGTTCAGTGCCGGCAGCACCTTGCGCTTGGGGGTGAACACGCCGACGTTGTCGACCTGGTGATTGCGGCCGGTGGACATCACCTGCAGCTTGTCGCCGGCCTTGATCTGGCCCTGCATCACGCGCACCAGCGAGACCACGCCCAGGTAATTGTCGAACCACGAGTCGATGATCAGCGCCTGCAGCTTGTCGGTATCGCGCGGCACCGGCGGCGGGATGCGATGCACGATCGCTTCCAGCACGTCGCCCACGTTCAGGCCGGTCTTGGCGCTGACCGCCACGGCGTCGGTGGCATCGATGCCGATCACGGCCTCGATCTCGGCCTTGGCACGGTCGATGTCGGCGGTGGGCAGGTCGATCTTGTTGATCACCGGCACCACTTCCAGCCCCTGCTCGACGGCCGTGTAGCAGTTGGCCACGGACTGCGCTTCCACGCCCTGGGCCGCATCGACCACCAGCAGCGCGCCTTCGCAGGCGGCGAGCGAGCGGCTGACTTCATAGGAGAAGTCGACATGCCCGGGGGTGTCGATGAAGTTCAGGTGGTAGGTGTGGCCGTCTTTGGCGACATACGGCAGCGAGACCGACTGGGCCTTGATGGTGATGCCACGCTCGCGCTCGATCGGGTTCGAGTCGAGCACCTGCGCCTCCATCTCACGGGCCTGGAGGCCGCCGCAAAGCTGGATGATGCGATCGGCCAGCGTGGACTTGCCGTGGTCGACGTGGGCGATGATGGAGAAGTTGCGGATGAACCGCATCGAATCAGAAGACATAGGTGGCGGCGGCGCGTCGCGTCGTCAGGATGACTGCGGATTATCGCATGGCCGGCCCGGTCCCGCGTGCGGCCGCCCGCGATTGGCGTGATCGGCCCGCCAGAAACGACCGGGCCCGCCGAAGCGGGCCCGGAAACGCAGGCGGGGCGGGGCTTACTGCCCGGCCTTGACCGCCACGAAGGCGCTGTTGCCGTTGGCGCGGATCAACAGCATGACCACATCGCCCTTGGAGTAGCCGCCCAACGCCTTGTTCAGCGCGGCCACGCTGCCGACCGGGGTCCGGCCGACCTGCAGCACCACCAGGCCCGGCGACAGCCCGGCGTCACGCGCCGACTGGCCATTGACCCGGGTGATGCGCACGCCCTCGCCCGCCGACAGGCCCAACTGCTGGCGCTGCGGGGCGGTCAGATCGGCCACCTCCACCCCCAGCAGGGCATTGGCACCGGTCTCCGGCTTGGTCGTTTCCGCGGCCGGACGGGCCGGACCGCGCTCGGCGTCTTCGGCCAGCTCGGTGAGGGTGGCGGTGATCTCCCGCTCCTTGCCATCGCGCAGCACGCTCAGGCGCACCTTGCTGCCCGGCGGCAGCGCGCCGATGGCCGGCGGCAGATCGCTGAAGGTATTGATCGGGCTGCCGTTGACCGAGCGGATCACGTCCCCCGGCTCGATACCGGCCTTGAGCGCCGCGCTGCCTGCGACCACTTCGTTGACCAGCGCGCCGCGGCTGTCCGGCAGGCCCAGCCCCTGGGCCTTCAGGCCATCGATGGGGCCGACCGCCGCGCCGAGCTGGCCGCGGCTGACCCGGCCGGTCTTCTTGATCTGTTCGACCGCACCCATGGCCAGGTCGATCGGGATCGCGAAGCTGATGCCCATGTACCCGCCTGAAGCGGAGAAGATCTGCGAGTTGATGCCGACCACTTCACCGCGGGTGTTGAGCAGCGGGCCGCCGGAGTTGCCCTGGTTGATCGCCACGTCGGTCTGGATGAAGGGCACATAGCGCTGGTCCGGGCCGCCGGTGCTGCGGCCGACCGCGCTGACCACGCCGGCGGTGACCGAGTGGTCCAGTCCGAACGGCGAGCCGATCGCGACCACCCACTGACCCGGCTTGAGCGTATTGGAATCACCCACGCGCACCGTCGGCAGATTCTTGCCGTCAATCTTGAGCAGGGCCACGTCGTACTGCTGGTCGCTGCCGACCACCTTGGCGGTGAACTCACGACGATCACCGAGCTTGACCTTCACCTCGCTGGCATCGGCCACGACGTGGTGATTGGTCAACACGTAGCCGTCGGCGGAGATGATGAAGCCCGAGCCCATGCCGCGACCGCGGATGCTCGGGGTGCCGTCATCGGGGCCGTCCGCGCCCTGCCCCGGCATCTGGAAGTCCGGGCCGAAGAAACGGCGGAAGAACTCGGGCATGTCCTGGTCGGCCGGCCCGGCCATGCGGGCCTGGCGATTGCTGCGCACGATGGTGGTCTCGACATTGACGACCCCCGGGCCCACCTGTTCGACCAGGTTGGTGAAGTCCGGCAGGCCGCTGACCAGCTGCGGTGCAGGCGCGCGCGGTGCGGCGGCCGCCGCCGGGGCGGCCGAGGTGGCCGGCGACGGCGACTGGGCGCAGGCCACCAGCGGGAGCGTCATGGCGATCAGCGCCAGGGCGTGGGTACGGATACGGGCGGTCATCAGACACGAACCTCCGGGTCAGGGAACAAAGGAGGGGAACGCTCCGGCGCACAGGCCGGAGCGGAACGTCAGGGCGACGATGCTCAGTCGCGGTGCCGGCGCGCGGGTTCGGCCGACTCGGCCGACTCCTGCAGACGCGGCTCGAACGGATAGAACGCGGCCTGCGGGGCCTGCGGGGCCTGCGTGGAGAAGCTCGCATTGAGCGCGCCACCCGCGGCAGGGGCCAGGCTGGACCGCGGCCAGGGCTTGGCCTGCAGGCTGCCGACCTCACCGAACGGGAACTGCCGCGGGGTGGCTGCCGGCACGGCCGGGGTCAACGGCGCCTGGCTGGCGACCGCCCGCTGCGGTTCGGCACTGCGCTCGGCGGCGCTGCGCGCGGCCTGCTGGGTACGCGTGGCACTGGCGCTGGCGCGGCGTGCAGTTGCCACGTCCTGGCGGCGGCTGGCCGCCGCCACGGCCGCGGCCGGCACTGCCGCCACGGCGAGTGCCTGTCCGGCGGCCGACGCCTCGGTCACCGGCGCCGCAGGCAATTCGGCCTGGCTGGCGATGATGGTGGTCGGCGCGTCCAGTGGTGCCGGCGCCGGCAACTGCTCGCGGGTCATGAACATCGCCACGGCCGCGACGGAGGCGGCCAACGCCGCACCGCCACCCCAGCGTCGCCATCCGCCGCGACGCTCCTGGCGGTCCGGGCCGCGCTCGACCCTGGCCTGCATTACCGGGGCCGGCTCCGACGCAACGGAGGCGCGCACACGGTCGGCGAAATCCACCGGGGCCGGCGCGCAGGCCTGCCCCCGCAGCACATCGCCGAGCATCTGCCAGCGTTCGTTGCAGCTCGACAGGAACTCATCGTGTTCCAGCCGACGCAGCATGAAACGGGCTTCATCGGCCGACAGCTCACCGTCGATCAACGACGACAACTGCTGCCGGTAATGGGCGTCGAATTTATCGGGGGACGCGCCCCGGGAAGCATCATTGGACATATCGTGGCTCATGCGCGGCTCTTCTCGCGGGTGGCGCTGCCCACATCGAGCAGCGGCCGAAGTTCAGTGTCGATCGCCTCGCGGGCACGGAAGATCCGCGACCGCACGGTGCCGATCGGGCACCCCATCTTCTGCGCGATTTCGTCATAACTCAGGCCCTCCACCTCGCGCATGGTGATGGCCGAGCGCAGTTCTTCAGGCAGCGCGGAGACCGCCTTCATCACCGTCTGCTCCAGCTCCTGGCGCATCAACTCGCGCTCGGGCGTGTCGGTGTCGCGCAGGCGCGTGCCGCTGTCGTACTGCTCGGCGTCCCCGATCTCGATGTCATCGGTGGGCGGGCGGCGGTTGTGGGCGGCGAGATGGTTCTTGGCAGTGTTCACGGCGATCCTGTGCAGCCAGGTATAGAACTGGGCGTCGCCCCGGAAACTGCCGATCGCGCGATACGCGCGGACGAAAGTGTCCTGGGCCACGTCCTGACATTCACTCCAGTCCGCGATGTAGCGCCCGATCAGCGCGATGATCCGATGCTGGTACTTGCGTACCAGGACATCGAACGCCGCGCTCTCGCCACGCTGCACACGTCGGACCAGTTCCAGGTCCAGCTCCTGTGGTGTTTCAACCTCGGCCATGGGGGGCCGCACTCCTGTCAGCCCAACCGACGTCGGGCAATGAGACTGCCAATCCCGGGAAAAGTTCAGCGCGCGATCACACCGCGCCGCACCAGCTTTTAACCACCGTTCCGTTAAGGTTTCCGATCCAGGCAATGGATCGACGGCTTCTCTCCCCCAGCTATAGGGATTTGACGGGGAGGAAACAACCTCTGGATCATAGCCCCCTTCTCCATACACAACCGGATGGAACGTTCCCATGCTCTCAGGCTTCGATGGGCTCCGCTTCTCGCATTGGCACCCGCAGATCCGTGACGATGGCGTCGTCGTGCTCAGCCTCGACCGCCAGGACAGCAGCGTCAATGCCATGTCGCAGGACGTGCTGCTCGAACTGGGCGACCTGATCGAGCGGATCGCGATGGACCCGCCCAAGGCGGTGGTGATCCAGTCGATCAAGGCGGCCGGCTTCATCGCCGGGGCGGACCTGAAGGAATTCCAGGAATTCGACCGCCGCGGCACCGTCAATGACGCGATCCGCCGTGGCCAGAGCACCTACCAGAAGCTGGCCGAGCTGCCCTGCCCGACCGTCGCCGCGATCCACGGCCATTGCCTGGGCGGCGGCACCGAGCTGGCCCTGGCCTGTCGTTACCGCGTGGCATCGAACGATCCCTCCACCCGGATCGGCCTGCCGGAGACCCAGCTGGGCATCTTCCCGGGCTGGGGCGGCAGCTCGCGCCTGCCGCAGCTGGTCGGCGCACCGGCCGCGATGGACATGATGCTGACCGGCCGCAACCTGTCGGCCTCAGCCGCACGCAACATCGGCCTGGTCGACAAGGTCGTCGCACCGGCCGTGCTGCTCGATACCGCCGTGTCGCTCGCGCTGAAGGGCACCACCCGCCCGTTCAAACAGCGCGCGACCGCGTGGATCACCAATACCTGGCTGGCCCGCAAGCTGCTCGCCCCGCAGATGGCCAAGCAGGTCGCCCGCAAGGCGCGCAAGGAGCATTACCCGGCACCGTACGCGCTGATCAACACCTGGGCACGCACCGGCGGCAGCCCGATCCAGACCCGTCTGGATGCCGAACGCCGTGCCGTGGTCAAGCTGGCCGGCACCCCGACCGCCCGCAACCTGATCCGCATCTTCTTCCTGACCGAACGCCTGAAGGCCCTCGGCGGCAAGGACCACGGCATCCAGCACGTGCACGTCGTCGGTGCCGGTGTGATGGGCGGTGACATCGCCGCGTGGTCGGCCTACAAGGGCTTCAACGTGACCCTGCAGGACCGCGAGCAGCGCTTCATCGAGCCGGCCATGGAACGCGCGCAGGCGCTGTTCGCCAAGCGGGTCAAGGACGACAGCAAGCGCCCGGCCGTGGCGGCACGCCTGAAGGCGGATCTTGCCGGCGAGGGCGTGGCCCAGGCGGATCTGGTGATCGAAGCCATCATCGAGAACCCGGAGGCCAAGCGCGAGTTGTACCAGTCGCTGGAGCCGAAGATGAAGGCCGATGCGCTGCTGACCACCAACACCTCCTCGATCCCGCTGGACGAACTTCGCGACCACATCCAGCGTCCGGCGCAGTTCGCCGGCCTGCATTACTTCAATCCGGTCGCGCAGATGCCGCTGGTGGAAATCATCCATCACGACGGCATGGCGCCGGAGACCGAGCGCCGCCTGGCCTCGTTCTGCAAGGCGCTGGGCAAGTTTCCGGTACCGGTCGCCGGCACGCCCGGCTTCCTGGTCAACCGCGTGCTGTTCCCGTACATGCTTGAAGCCGCCACCGCGTATGCCGAAGGCGTCCCGGGCCCGGTGCTGGACAAGGCCGCGGTCAAGTTCGGCATGCCGATGGGCCCGATCGAACTGCTCGACACCGTCGGCCTGGATGTGGCGGCCGGCGTGGGCAAGGAACTGGCGCCGTTTCTCGGCCTGCAGGTGCCGGCCGCACTGGCGACCGTGGAACAGGGCAAGCGCGGCAAGAAGGACGGCCAGGGCCTGTACAAGTGGGAGAACGGCCGCGCGCAGAAGCCGGACGTCCCCGCCAACTACGAGGTGCCGGCCGATCTGGAGGACCGCCTGATCCTGCCGCTGCTCAACGAAGCGGTGGCCTGCCTGCACGACGGCGTCGTCGCCGATGCCGACCTGCTCGATGCCGGCGTGATCTTCGGCACCGGTTTCGCCCCGTTCCGCGGCGGCCCGATCCAGTACATCCGCGCCACCGGTGCCGACGCCCTGCTCGAACGGCTCAAGGTCCTGCAGCAGCGCCATGGCGACCGTTTCGCGCCCCGCCCGGGCTGGGATTCGCCGGTACTGCGCGAACCGGTGATCTGAGGATCGCCGTGACCTGAAACGACGACGCCACCGCAGGGTGGCGTTGTTGTTTCCGCCGCCGGCGTGCAACCAGAACACCCTGTTACCGATACAGGCCTCCCACCCCCACACCCCGCATGCGATCCTCCCGCTCTGTCCCCGCCAGCGAGACCGCCCGCATGACGACCATCATCGCCCCCCGCATCCATGACATCGGTGGCCTGCAGGTGCGCCGCACCGTGCCGACCCTGCAGGCGCGCAGCGTCGGCCCCTTCGTCTTCGTCGACCAGATGGGCCCGGCCGTGCTCTCCCCCGGCACCGGCATCGACGTCCGCCCGCACCCGCACATCGGCCTGGCCACCGTCACCTTCCTGTGGTCCGGCGCCATCGGCCACCGCGACACGCTCGGCTCGGACCAGGTCATCCGCCCCGGCGACGTCAACTGGATGACCGCCGGCCGCGGCATCGCCCACTCCGAACGCACGCCTGCCCTCGAGCGCGAGCACGACCATCCGCTGCACGGCATGCAGACCTGGCTGGCGCTGCCGAAGAGTGCGGAAGAGACCGATCCCGCGTTCTACCACCATGCCGCCGACACCCTGCCCCAGCAGCGCCGCAACGGTGCGTGGCTGCGCGTCATCGCCGGCCGCGCGTACGGCGAAGAATCCCCGGTCAAGGTGTTCGCCGAGACCCTCAACGTCGCCATCGATCTCGACGCCGATGCGGAGATCGACCTGGATACCGGCCACGCCGAGCGTTCGCTCTACATTCTCGAAGGCCAGGCCCAGCTCGATGGCGTGGACGTTCCCGCCCAGCACCTGATCATCCCCGAGCCCGGCGCCCGCGGCCGCCTGCGCGCCAAGACACCGATCAAGGCGATGCTGATGGGCGGCGAGCCACTCGATGGCCAGCGCCATCTCTGGTGGAACTTCGTCTCCAGCTCCACCGAGCGGATCGAGCAGGCCAAGCACGACTGGGAATCCGGCCGCTTCGGCACGATTCCGGGGGACGACAAAGAGTTCATTCCGCTGCCCGCGTACTGAGCCGCACACCCGGCGGCCAACCGTTCGTCGGGTCTTGACGTGACCGTCACCCCGATGAACCCCGATTCAGCTACGTTGCGCCTGCCCACCCCGGGCATAACGTGGAGCACATCGATGAGCATGGGCAAGCGTCTGGCCGCCGAGTTCCTGGGCACGTTCTGGTTGGTATTGGGTGGGTGTGGCAGCGCGGTGCTGGCCGCCAGGTTCGGCGGCGACGGCAATCCGCTGGGGATCGGTTTCGTGGGCGTCGCGCTGGCCTTCGGCCTGACCGTGCTGACCGGCGCCTATGCGTTCGGGCATGTCTCCGGCGCGCACTTCAATCCAGCGGTCAGCGTCGGCCTGTGGGCCGGCGGCCGCTTCCCGGCCCGTGACCTGCTCCCCTACATCGTCGCGCAGGTGCTCGGCGGTGCGCTGGCCGGCTTCATCCTGCTGCAGATCGCCTCCGGCGCGCCCGGCTTCCAGATCGATGGCAGCCAGGCCGGCGCATTCGCCAGCAACGGGTATGGCGCACTCTCACCGGGAGGCTACAGCGTCGCGGCCGCGTTCCTGTGCGAAGTGGTGCTGACCGCCTTCTTCCTGATCGTCATCATGGGCTCGACCCACGGCAACGCACCGGCGGGCTTTGCTCCGATCGCGATCGGCCTGGCCCTGACCCTGATCCACCTGATCAGCATTCCGGTCACCAATACCTCGGTCAACCCGGCCCGCTCCACCGCCGTGGCCCTGTTCGCCGGCAGCGGTGCGCTGAGCCAGCTCTGGCTGTTCTGGCTGGCGCCGCTGCTGGGCGGCCTGATCGGCGGCATCGTCTACAAATGGATGGGGGCCGCACCCCGCTGAGGATCCGGCCGGGCGGCCGCGCGCTGCCCGGCACCCCGGTGGAGAAAGATTCACCTGAAACCGTTATTTGTACACTGAGTCACATTCCGTTAAGGTCCGGATCACTCGTCCGACATTGACGGCAGCGAGTCATCCGGTACGCGCGCGGGGAATGCGCCACCACGGCCTGGGTTGTCGACGGCCGCCGGAATGCCTGTCAGCGACGGACGCGATCATCGACCCTGGGGGAACCATGAACGTCCTGCGCGCTGTCGTGTGTGTGTGTCTGTCGATGTCTGCCGGCGCCGTTGCGGCGCAATCCACCAGCGAATGTCCGTCCCTGCCCGCCAGCAGCGGCCTGCAGTGGCAGGAACTGGCCCAGCGGGATCTGATCCTGTGCAAGGCCAGGACCGCCGATGGGCGTGAAGTGCTCAGCCTCACCATGAGCGCCCGCAACCCCGAGCTGCCGTTGAACCGCGCGCTGCGCCAGGAAAAAGGCAGCTTCGCGGGTGAAACGCTGTACTGGTACCAGCCCGACCTGGGCGGCCAGAAACCGCCGGGCTACGACACCCGCCGCATTACCGTGGTGAAGTTCGACAAGAACCGCTTCGCGCAGATTGCGTTGTACGCGGGCGACAGGAGCGAACTCGGTTCGCTGCAGTCGCTTGCGCAGGGCATGAACCTGACGCCCTCGGCTGTCGCCGCCGGGCGCTGAGGAAGAGGACGGGACGGTGCACCGCACTCATCCCGTCCTCCATGGCAGCGCCGGCCGCTGGCCGGCGCCTCCTACACCGTCAGGTGTCATGCGGTTGCCGGCCTGCGACCGGCGCCCACGGGCCTCAGAAGCGGCCTTCCTGGAAATCCACGAAGGCCTGCATCAGCTCCTGCTTGGTGTTCATCACGAACGGACCGTGCCGCATGACCGGCTCGCGCAGCGGGCGGCCCGCCACCAGGATCAGCCGCGCACCGGTTTCGCCTGCGCGCAGCGCCAACTGCTCACCGCCGCCCAGCACCGCCATTTCCTGCTTGGCTACCGAGCGCGCATCGTCGCCCTCGCCGATCTCCAGTCCCCCTTCGAACACGTAGGCAAAGGCGTTGTGGCCATCGGGCAGCGTGTAGCTCCAGCCCGCGCGCGCCTCCAGGGTGATGTCCAGATACACCGGGTCGGTGGCCGGCTGCACGATCGGCCCGACGGTGTCACCCACCTGCCCGGCGATCACCTTGACCTGCACGCCCTCGGCCGGCGCCATCACCGGGATATGGTCCGGCGCGAACTCCTGGTATTTCGGGTCCGTCATCTTGTCGCGCGCAGGGAGGTTCACCCACAGCTGGAAACCGCGCATCTGGCCGGATTCCTGCTCGGGCATCTCCGAGTGGATCAGGCCGCGTCCGGCGGTCATCCACTGCACGCTGCCCGGCGTGAGCAGGCCCTCGTTGCCGTGGTTGTCCTTGTGCCGCATCCGGCCGTCGAGCATGTAGGTGACGGTCTCGAACCCGCGGTGCGGATGGCTGGGGAAGCCGGCGATGTAGTCCTCGGCACGGTCCGTGCCGAATTCATCGAGCAGCAGGAACGGATCCAGGTCAGGCAGCGACGGCCCACCGATGACCCGCGTCAGGCGGACGCCGGCGCCATCGGAGGTGGCCATGCCACGGATGGTGCGCAGCACGCGCACCGGGGTTGGGCTGCTCATGGTGACTCCAGGGTCGGTGATCTATCGACAAGATGGCCTCGCCGGCCCCGCCGGCCAACCGTCATGCCCGCAACCGATTGTTCCAAGCGTGATGTTCCGATGACGTGCACGGGCACGCTCCCCACCCACCCTACGACCAAAGTACTAGCGGCAAGCCCCCGCCATTGCATTGACCCCGTCAGTGCCAAGGCGGACTCTTACGACGATCTCCAGGGAGACGCAATCTCATGAAAGGTTTTTCGAAACTGGGTTGGGCAGTCATCGCACTGCTTGGCGCATTCTGTCTAGGCACCGTCGCGCTGCGCCGCGGTGAACCCATCAATGCGCTGTGGATCGTCGTCGCTGCGGTCTCCATCTATCTCATCGCGTATCGCTTCTACAGCCTGTTCATCGCCGACAAGGTGATGCAGCTCGATCCGACCCGGGCCACGCCCGCGGTGATCAACAACGATGGCCTGGATTACGTCCCGACCAACAAGCACGTGCTGTTCGGCCACCACTTCGCCGCCATCGCCGGTGCGGGCCCGCTGGTCGGGCCGGTGCTGGCCGCGCAGATGGGCTACCTGCCCGGCCTGCTCTGGCTGGTGGTGGGCGTGGTCGTGGCCGGCGCGGTGCAGGATTTCATGATCCTGTTCCTCTCCAGCCGTCGCAACGGTCGCTCGCTGGGCGATCTGGTGCGCGAGGAAATGGGGCCGGTGCCCGGCACCATCGCCTTGTTCGGTGCCTTCCTGATCATGATCATCATCCTCGCGGTGCTGGCGATGGTAGTGGTCAAGGCGCTGGCCGAAAGCCCCTGGGGCATGTTCACGGTCATCGCGACCATGCCGATCGCGATCCTGATGGGCGTGTACATGCGCTACATCCGCCCGGGCAAGATCGGTGAGATTTCCGTGGTCGGCCTGATCCTGCTGCTGGCCGCGATCTGGTTCGGTGGCAAGGTCGCCGCCGATCCGGTCTGGGGCCCGGCCTTCACCTTCACCGGCATCCAGATCACCTGGATGCTGATCGGCTACGGCTTCGTCGCCTCGGTGCTGCCGGTGTGGCTGCTGCTGGCGCCGCGCGATTACCTATCCACCTTCCTCAAGATCGGCACCATCGTGGCGCTGGCGATCGGCATCCTGATCGTCATGCCGGAACTGAAGATGCCGGCGCTGACCCAGTTCGCCGCCAGTGGCGACGGGCCGGTCTGGAAAGGCGGGATGTTCCCGTTCCTGTTCATCACCATCGCCTGCGGCGCGGTGTCCGGTTTCCATGCGCTGATCGCCTCGGGCACCACGCCCAAGCTGCTCGCCAATGAGCGCCACATGCGCTACATCGGCTACGGCGGCATGCTGATGGAATCGTTCGTCGCGGTGATGGCGCTGGTGGCCGCCTCGATCATCGATCCGGGCATCTACTTCGCCATGAACGCGCCGGCCGCCGTGATCGGTCCGGATGCGGTCTCCGCTGCGGCCTACATCAGCAATACGTGGGGCTTCGTCATCACCCCCGAGCAGCTGGAGGCTACGGCCGCCGCCATCGGCGAGCCGACCATCCTGCACCGCGCCGGTGGCGCACCGACGCTGGCGGTGGGCATCGCGCAGATCCTGCACGAGGCGATCCCGAGCGGCAGCAACGCGATGATGGCGTTCTGGTACCACTTCGCGATCCTGTTCGAAGCCTTGTTCATCCTCACTGCGGTCGATGCCGGTACCCGTGCCGGTCGCTTCATGCTGCAGGACCTGCTGGGCAACTTCATCCCGGCCCTGAAGAAGACCGAATCGTGGACCGCCAACATCATCGCCACCGCCGGCTGCGTGGCGCTGTGGGGCTACCTGCTCTATACGGGCGTGGTCGATCCCTTCGGTGGTATCCAGACCCTGTGGCCGCTGTTCGGCATCTCCAACCAGATGCTGGCGGGTATCGCACTGATGCTCGGCACCGTGGTGCTGTTCAAGATGAAGCGTGACCGCTTCGCCTGGGTGACCGGCGTGCCGGCGGTGTGGCTGCTGATCTGCACCACCTATGCGGGCCTGATCAAGATCTTCGACAGCAACCCGGCACAGGGCTTCCTGGCACAGGCACACAAGTACCAGGATGCGATCGCCACCGGCACCCTGACCGCGCCGGCCAAGACCGTGGGCCAGATGCACCAGATCGTGGTCAACGCCTACGTCAACACCGGCCTGACCGTGTTGTTCCTGTTCGTGGTGTTCTCGATCCTGTTCTACGCGATCAAGACCATCTTCATGGCCCGCCGCACCCCGCAGCGGACCGACAGGGAAACCCCGTACGTGGCGCTGGAGCCGCACCAGATGGCGGACCTGTGATGAGTACCGAACTTGTCCCCGCCGGTCAGTACCAGGCCCACCGCCGCATCTGGCGGCGCCTGGTGCAGACCGCGCGGTTGTGCTGCGGGATTCCCGACTACGACAACTACGTCCGGCATGTGCTGGAAAAGCATCCGGACCGCGTGCCGATGGACTACAAGACGTTCTTCCGCGAGCGCCAGGAGGCGCGTTACAGCGGCAAGAACGGGGGACGGTGCTGCTGAAGCCGCAGCGTCCGCACGGTCCCGACCGTTGATCGGGACACCGCTACAAAAAAACGGCGGCGCGAAAGCGCCGCCGTTTTTGTTGATGACCCGCAGACCGACGCGTGGCCGACGGTCATATCAGTCTGCGCTGCCGATGGCGTAGCGCGTCTGCACGAATCCGAACGGATACACGACCGTGGCGCGATGCGTCAGCCGCGCTTCGGCCCCCATCTCGCCGAACAACCGCAGGCCACCACCGATCAGCACCGGAATCGTGGTCACGGTGATCTCCCGCAACAGGCCGGCGGCAAGGAAGGACTGCACCGTGCGGCCGCCGTCGATGTACAGGCGGTCCAGACCACGCGCTGCCACCTCCTCCATCAGCGTGGACAACGTCCCTGCGTGCAGCCGCACCGAGTTTGGCGCCGCCTCGGGAACGGCTTGCAGGGAGTGGCTCAGCACGTAGACCGGCAGATCCGCATACGGCCATTCGGGAAACGACAGCACCTTCTCGAAGGTGCCCCGCCCCATCACGATCGCCTTGATCGGCGCCATGTAGGCTGCGTATCCACAATCTTCACCGGCTGGCACGCTCTGTTGGGCCAGGTCGAGCCAGTCCAGGCTGCCATCCGCGCGCGCGATGCAACCATCCAGACTGACGGCAATGAACGAAGAACAATGAGGTGTCACGCGTATCTCCCAGATGTGGTGTAGGCCGTTGGTCGGCCCTCAGTACACTCTGACGAAGGGGAAGCCGGCCAGCGGCCGGCACTACTGGATTGCGCGTCCCGGACGCTGCCGGGAAGCGCGCGATCAGGATCCTGCTACGCGCCGGCCATCCACTTCAGGATCAGGCCGGTCACATAGGCCAGCCCGGTCCCGGTGGCATAGCCCACGGTGCCCAGCAGCACGCCGACCGGGGCCAGCGACGGGTGGAATGCCGCGGCGACCACCGGGGCCGATGCCGCTGCACCGATGTTGCCCTGCGAGCCGATCGCGAAGAAGAACAGCGGCGCACGCAGCAGCTTGGCGGCGATCCACAGCACCAGGATGTGCGTGAGCATCCAGATCGCACCGAGCGCGAACAGCCACGGACGGTCGAGCAGCGAGAGCAGATCCATCTGCATGCCGATGCAGGCGATCAGGAAGTACAGGAACAGCGTGCCCAGGCGCGAGGCACCGGCCGACTCCAGGCGCCGCGCGCGGGTGAAGCTCAGGCCCAGGCCGAGCGCGGTGGACAACAGCACCACCCAGACGAACGCGCTGTCCAGGCTGAACTGGCTGGCCCAGCTCACGTTGGCTTTGAACCACCCGCTCAGCGGTGCCGCGATGGCATGCGCCAGGCCGACACCGCCCAGTGCCACACCGACGATCACCATCAGGTCGGTCAGGCTGGGAATGCGGGCATTCTGGGCTTCGTATGCCGAGATGCGCTCCTTCATCTCATCAATGGCGCGGGTATCGGCCCCGCTGCGGGCATCGATCTGCTTGGCGCGGTTGGCCAGGAACAGCAGGACCGCCATCCACAGGCTCGCGCAGGCCACATCGACCACGGCGAACTGGCCGAACGTGGTCGCATCGGTGCCGAATACTTCACGCATCGCCACCATGTTGGCGCCGCCGCCGATCCAGCTGCCGGCCAGGGCCGCCATGCCCTTCCAGGTATCACCGGCCACGGTGGCCGGGTGGATCCAGGACATGGTCTGGAACGACACGATGGCGCCGAGGATGATGCCCAGCGTGCCGGCGCAGAACATCACCAGCAGCTTCGGGCCGAGCTTCATGATGCCCTTCAGGTCGATCGAGAGCGTCAGCAGCACCAGCGCGGCGGGTAGCAGCACGTCACGGGCGATCGGGTTGTAGAGCGAGGTGTTGTGGCCATCGATGAGGCCGGCGGTGTTGTAGATGGCCGGGATGAAGTAACACAGCAGCAACGCCGGCACCCAGGCGAACACCTTCTTGAGCAACGGCGTCGGGCCGCTGGCGGCCCAGAAAATCACGGCGAGCGTGGCGGCGATCAGGCCGAGGCCGACGATGTCATTGGTGATCAGGGCAGTACTGGGTTCGGTCGGCATCACGCCATCCTCTGTCGATCGAAGGGATAAAAAAAGCGCCGCATAGAGCGGCGCCTCCGGAGCTTAACATTGTCTTCACGAGGCCACACTTTGCAGCGCAGCGATCAGGGCGGTGACGACGCTGGCAGCGAGCCCCTGTCACTGCGCTCCGGCAGCGAAGCACCCAGATCGAGGATCACGCAGGTTCCGCGCGGCACGCAGGGCTGGATCTGCAGCGCCCAGCCCAGGTGTTCGCAGAGCCGGGCGATCAGCTCCAGGCCGATCCCGCTCTGTTCGTTGCGGTCGCCCCGCGCCATGCGCGCGTGGACCGCCGCGATCTCTTCCGGGCTCATGCCGAGCCCCGGATCCTGCAGGGTCACCACCGCCTGGTCGGAGACCTGGATGTGGATGGTGCCGCGGCCACTGTTCTCGATCGCGTTGCGCAGCAGGTTGCCGATCGCTGCCTGCACCACGCCCAGCGGCGCGATGATGTCCACCCGCGCCAGGCCATCGATCTCGATGCGCAGGTCCTTGTCGCCCATCAGGTGACGATGGTCTTCGATGATGTCCGGTACCAGCAGGTCCAAGGGAATGCGTTCGCCCAGTGCGGCCAACCGCGCAGGATCGCGCGCGAGCACCAGCAGCAGCTGGATCAGCTGCTCCACGCCCTGGGCAGTGCGATGCACGCGCTGCATCTGCTGTCGTGCACGCTCAGGGATGTCAGGCTGGCCGAGTGCCAGCTCCGAGGCCCCGGTGATCACCGCGATCGGCGTACGCAGCTCATGGCTGGCGGTGCTGATGAAGACGCGCTCGCGCTCGACGAACTGTTCGTTGCGCGCCAGGTAATCGTTGAGCGCATTGGCGATGACGTACAGCTCCGAGCTGGCACGCGGGTCCACCTCCACCCGCTGCCCGGGAACACCCGGGTGCAGCTCATCGATGCGCCTGGCCAGCGAGCTCAGCGGGCGCACCAACCGGCCGACGCCGAAGGACGCCATCAGCACCGTGACGATGATCATCAGCACGCCGGCCAGCAACACCCAGCGCGTGGCGAACTGTTCCAGCTCATGGAAATCGTTGATGTCCAGCACCAGCGCCAGCCGTCCCAGCTGCGGGGTCTCACGGATCATCACCGCACTCTGGCGGTCATTGACCATCACCCCGTCGTGCAGGCCCGGGTGCAGCGTGCGCAGGCTCTCCGGCACCGCAGGGCTGCCGTTGATGTAGAACAGCCGCAGGGTGTCCGAATCCTGCCACCGGTAGTGCGGCTCGTGTTCGATGTGGTTGACGATGCTGTCCAGCTCGGAGTTGAGCAGCGCGCGCCATGCCGAGTGCTCGGCGTGTTCATGCACATAGTTGCCCACGCTGAACACCGCCAGTGAGATCAGCGCCAGATAGCCCAGCAGCCACCACACCATGCGCCGGTGCATCGGCGCTGGCTTGGCCACGCGCTTATGCCACTGCATCGGAACTGTCCGCAGCCGACACGCCCAGGCGGTACCCCACCCGCGGCAGGGTATGGATCAGCTTCTGCTGGAACGGGCCATCCACGCTGCGGCGCAGCTCGTAGACATGCGAGCGCAGCAGGTCGCCGTCGGGCAGCTCGTCGCCCCACAGCGCGAACTCCAGCTGCTGGCGGGTGACCGCCCCCGGGCTGGCGCGCATCAACACTTCCAGCAGCTTGCGGCAGGCCGGGTACAGGTGCAGTGGCTTGCCGTCGCGCTGCGCCTCCAGCGTGGCCAGATCCAGCCTGAGATCGGCCACCTCCAGCACCTTGCGCGGGTTGCGACCGTTGGCACGCACCATCAATGCTTCCAGGCGCACTTCCAGCTCCGGCAGCGCGAACGGCTTGGTCAGGTAATCATCCGCGCCGGCGCGGAAACCGGCGATCTTGTCCGGCAGCTCGTCGCGGGCGGTCAGCATGATCACCGGCACTTCCGAACCGTGGTCGGCGCGCAACCGTCGCAGCACTTCCGGGCCTTCCATGCGCGGCAGCATCCAGTCCAGG
Organism: Stenotrophomonas sp. SAM-B; assembly: GCF_013387485.1. Classification (GTDB taxonomy): domain Bacteria; phylum Pseudomonadota; class Gammaproteobacteria; order Xanthomonadales; family Xanthomonadaceae; genus Stenotrophomonas; species Stenotrophomonas maltophilia_AA. The sequence continues at coordinate 28,862 of NZ_JABBXB010000003.1, read as the reverse complement.
ATCAGCGCGTCATAGGGCTGCGACACGGCCAGGTGCAGCCCGGTCACGCCGTCGGGCGCGACATCGAGCACATGGCCCCGGGATTCGAAGTAATCGAAAAGATTGGCAACCAGCTGACGGTTGTCTTCAATGACCAGCAGCCGCATGGGACACTCTCTTGACCGGTTGGGCGCATGGTAGCGGGAACCATGTCGGAATCCGGTCGCAATGGGGTGGTTACGACGCTTTTCCTACGCTGTCGGGGAGACAGTGGCTGTTTTGCCGATGAGCCTGGGCGTGACCGAATCCTTCTTCCTGCGGCGCTGGCCGCGTGTGCTGGTCTGCCTTGCCCTGCTGGTGGCGCTGGCGGCCGGCATCGGCCTGCGCCAGCCCTCGCCGCCGGATGAGCCGCGTTTCGTGCTGGCGGCCCGTGCCATGGTCGACTCCGGCCAGTGGCTGCTGCCCCACCGCGGCAGCGAACTCTATGCGGAAAAACCCCCTGTTTTCATGTGGATGCAGGCGGCCAGCCACCAGCTGTTCGGCGGCTGGGCCCTTGCCTTCCTGGTGCCCTCGCTGCTGGCTGCCCTGCTGACCCTGTGGCTGACCTGGGATCTGGGTCGGCGGCTGTGGACCCGGCGCGTCGGGTGGTGGGCCATGCTCGCCTTGTTCAGTTGCCTGCAGTTCGGCCTGATGGCCAAACGGGCCCAGATCGACATGGTGTTGGTGGCGATGACCACCCTGTCGCTCTGGGGGCTGCTGCGCCACCTGCTGGAGGGTCGCAACCGGCCGGCGCTGTGGCTGGCCGGCTTCGCGGCCGGTCTCGGCACGGTGACCAAGGGCGTCGGCTTCCTGCCGCTGCTGGTGCTGGTGCCGTTTGCCCTCTGGCGCTGGCGCACCCGTGCCACGGCGCTGCCGCCGGGCACCGCGCGCGATCTGTGGTGGCTGCTGCCGGCGTTCCTGCTCGGCACCGCGGTCTGGCTGGCGCCGTTGGGGGTGGCACTGCTGCACTCGCCCGATCCGGCCCTGCACGCGTATGCGCGTGAACTGCTGTTCAAACAGACCGGCACCCGCTACGCCAACGCCTGGCACCACGTAAAGCCGGCCTGGTACTACCTGCAGGTGATGGCGACCTTGTGGCTGCCCGGCAGCCTGCTGCTGCCCGCGCTGATGCCGGCATGGTGGCGGCGCCTCAAGCGCCTGGACGGGCGCTGGTGGCTGCTGCTGGGCTGGGCCCTGCTGGTGCTGGCCTTCTTCAGCGCCAGCCCTGGCAAGCGCGAGGTCTACATCTTCCCGATGCTGCCCGCGCTGTGCCTGGCCGCCGCGCCCCTGCTGCCCGGCCTGCTGCGTCGTGGCGGGCTGCGTTGGCTGCTATGGGCCTATGTCGTTCTGCTGGGCGCGGCCGGGTTGTACATCGGCCTGCAGCTCTGGAACGGCAGTGCGTGGGCGCATGCGCAACTGGCACGGCGCGCCATGCCCGACAGCCTGCTGCCGGTGCTCGGCGGCTGGCTGCTCGCCTTCGGCGTGGTGCTGCTGGCCTTGGCACTCTGGTGGCGGCCACGCCGTGTCGGCGCGCTGGTGGTGGCGACGTCATTCCTGCTCTGGAATCTGTATGGCTGGGTACTGATGCCGACCCTGGATCCGTACAGCTCCGCCTCCGCCGTGATGCGGCAGGTGGGCGCGCGGATCGGCCCGCAGGCCGAACTGGGCGTGGTCGCCTGGCGCGAGCAGAACCTGCTGCAGGCCGACCGCCCCGTCACCGACTTCGGTTTCAAGACACCGTGGGAGCAGCAGTGGCAGGCCGCCGGCCCGTGGCTGGCGCAGGCGCCCGCGCAGCGCTGGCTGCTGGTGCTGGATGAAGCGATCAGTCCCTGCGTGGACCCCGCGGCCGTGATCGAGATCGGCAGCGCGAACCGCAACCGCTGGCTGCTGTTCCCGGGCACCGCGTGGCAGGCCGACTGCCACGCGGCGGTGACCGCGACCGACACCGCGCAGGACGAGGAAGACTGAACGGCCGGTCGCGCTTAACCGGCGGCCAACATCGCTCCGACCGCTCTCCGACATCCCGCTGACGACCATGGCGCCGGAATCTCCGCCGGCCCCTTTGTCCATGTTCCCAGCGTCCACCGTTGCTCTTTCCTCCGCGCCCGCTGCCACGGCCACGCCGGGTTTCCTCCGCGACCATCTCTGGGCTCCGCTGGCGTTGACCCTGCTCGCCAGTGCGGTGCTGATGGGCGCCGGGGGCGACCAGTGGCTGGCCGACCAGTGGTATCGCCTGGAAGGCCAGCAGTGGGCGCTGCAGAACGCCTGGTTCACCACGCATCTGATCCATCAGGCCGGCAAATGGGCCAGCAGTGTGGCGGCGCTCGTGGCGATCGTGCTGTGCTTCCACGCGTGGCGCAGCGAGCGTGCGGCCGAGTGGCGCTGGCCGCTGCTGTACCTGGTGCTGGCGGTCGCGCTGGGCACCGGTCTGGTCTCGCTGCTCAAGTCATTCACCAACATGGACTGCCCGTGGGATCTGACCCGCTACGGCGGCACCCGCGAGTTCATCGGCCTCTTCGCCACACGCCCACCGGGCATGCCGCGCGGGGTGTGCTTCCCTGGCGGGCACTCCAGCGCAGGCTTTGCATGGATCAGCCTGTACTTCTTCGCCCTGATGGTGCGCCCCGCCTGGCGCTGGCGCGGCCTCGCGGTCGGCCTGCTGGCCGGCGGCGTGTTCGGGGTCTCGCAGCAACTGCGTGGCGCGCATTTCCTCTCACATGATCTGTGGACGCTGGCCACCTGCTGGGCGGTGTCGCTGGCCCTGTACCTGCTGGTGGAACGCATCCGCGTGCTCGAACGCAGCGCGGCGCCCGTCAGTGCACAGGGAGACATGGCATGAGCGCCGCCCTCCCGCGTGCTACACGCTTCCCGGCGCTGGCCACCCTGCGCGCCTGGCGCCCGCAGTGCACCACCGAGACCCTGATCCTGCTCACCAGCGTGTTCTTCGCGGTCGCCTGCAACGGCCTGTTCTGGCACAGCGCGATGGCGACCCACCCGGGCAGCATTGGATTCGCACTCTCGCTGTTCCTGTTCCTGGTCGGCGCGCACAGCCTGCTGATGGGGCTGCTGGTCTGGCGTTGGAATGCCAAAGTGGTCCTCAGCGTGCTGCTGATCTGCACCGCACTGGCTGCGCACTACATGGGCAGTTACCACATCTATCTGGATGCGGACATGCTGCGCAACGTGCTGGCGACCGACCACAAGGAAAGCCGGGAACTGATCACGCCCACCCTGATCCTGCCGTTGCTGCTGTTGGCCTTCGCACCCATGCTGCTGCTGTGGCGCGTGCAGCTGCGCCGGCGCACGCTGGGCGCGGCGCTGCTGTGGCGTATCGGTTTTCTGCTGCTCTCGGCGTTGATCGCCTTCGGCGGGGCGATGCTGTCCTTCCAGGAAATGTCGTCGCTGATGCGCAACCAACGCGAAGTGCGCTACCTGGCCACGCCCGGCAACGTCCTGCTCGGCCTGCCCAAGGCACTGCGCGGTGACAATCCGATCCAGCGCGCCCCCAAGCTGCCGATCGGCATGGATGCCAAGGCGCCCCCGCGTGCCGCCGGCAGCCGCCCGCGCCTGCTGGTGATCGTCATGGGTGAAACCGCGCGCGCGCAGAACTGGGGGCTCAACGGCTACACCAGGCAGACCACGCCGGAACTGGCCCAGGCCGGGGTGATCAACTTCCCCGACATGCATTCATGCGGCACCAGCACCGAAGTCTCGCTGCCCTGCCTGTTCTCGCCCTACGGCCGCCACGACTACGACGAGAAGAAGATCCGCGCGCACCAGTCGCTGCTGCACGTGCTGGACCACGCCGGCATCGCCACGTTGTGGCGCGACAACCAGTCCGGTTGCAAGGGCGTCTGCGAGGGCCTGGAGATGCAGGCACTGGACGATGCCAAGCACCCGCCCCTGTGCACCAACGGGCGCTGCATGGATGAAATCCTGATCGACGACCTCGCCGCCCAGGTCCGCGCCAGACCCGGCGACCGCGTGGTGGTGCTGCATCAGCTGGGCAACCACGGGCCAAGCTACTTCGAACGCTATCCGGTACGCTTCCGCCGCTTCACCCCCACCTGCGATACACCGGACCTCGGCAAGTGCAGCCGCCAGCAGATCACCAACAGTTACGACAACGCGCTGCTGTACACCGATCACCTGCTCTCGCGCACGATCGGCACCCTCAAGGGCATGGACGACTACGACACCGCGATGATCTACCTCTCCGATCACGGCGAGTCGCTGGGCGAGAAGGGTCTGTACCTGCACGGCGTGCCGTACGCGATCGCGCCGCAGGAACAGACCCGCGTACCGATGACGATGTGGTTCTCGCCGTCCTTCGCCGCCAACCGTGGGCTCAACCTGGCCTGCGTGCGGGAGCGCGCGGGCAAGTACACCGACCACGACAATCTGTTCCCGTCGGTCCTCGGGCTGATGCAGGTCAAGACGTCGGTGTATGAACGTGACCGGGATCTGTTCGCGGCATGCGAGGGATGACAAGGCGGTTTCCATGCGCACCGGCCCACTGTCGACGGGGCGGTGTGGGGGCCCCTGCTGCCCTGCCCCTTGCGGTGCGCCCGGCGCTTCACTAGCCTTCGCCGGTCTGTCACCACCCAAGGATGTGCCCGTGAACCACCGCCCGCTCCTGCTGGCCCTGGCAGTCAGTGCTGCCGCACTGACGCTGGCGGCCTGCCAGAAGGAACCGTCCCCCGCCGATGCACCGGCTGCGGGCGCCACCCAGTCCAAGGAAACCGCGGACCAGTTCATCGCCCGCGTCAACGCCGAGTACAAGGCCATGTACCCGGAAATGACCTCGGCGCAGTGGCTCTCCTCCACCTACATCAATGACGATTCCGAGCGCGTCGCGGCCAAGGCCAACGAACGCTGGCTTACCGTCCTCAACGGCTGGATCACCCAGGCCGGCCAGTACGACGGCCAGCCCATGAGCGAAGACACCAAGCGCCAGATCCACCTGCTCAAGCTGATGACCTCCATGCCCGCCCCGCGCGACCCGGCCAAGCTCTCCGAGCTGACCCGCATCGCCAGCCGCATGGAAGGCGCCTACGGCTCCGGCAAGTACTGCACCGACGAAGCCAACCCGCAGACCTGCCGCCAGCTCGGCGACCTGGAGCAGGTGCTCGCCCGCAGCCGCGACTACGACACGCAGCTCGACGCCTGGCAGGGCTGGCACGGCACCACCAAGCCGATGCGCGCCGATTACGAACGCTTCGTCAGCCTGGTCAATGAAGGCGCCAAGGAAATGGGCTTCGCCGACGCCGGCCAGATGTGGCGCAGCGGCTACGACATGCCCGCCGACCAGATCGGACCGGAAACCGACCGCCTGTGGGACCAGGTCAAGCCGATGTACGAGCAGCTGCACTGCTATGCACGTACCAAGCTCGACGCCACCTACGGCAAGGACAAAGCCGAGGTCAACGGCGGCCTGATCGCCGCGCACCTGACCGGCAACATGTGGCAGCAGGACTGGTCCAACCTGTGGGACCAGCTGGAACCGTACCCCGGCGCCGGCAACCTGGACATCACCGCCGCACTGGAAAAGCAGTACCAGACCAACCTCAGCGGCGCGCTGGCCAAGGCCGGCAGCGGCGCGAACGTGGAGGCGCTGTACAAGGCGCAGCGTGAGGCCGAACTGCGCACCGCCAAGCAGATGACCGAGCGCGCGCAGGACTTCTACGTCTCGCTCGGCATGCCGGCTCTGCCGAAGTCGTACTGGGACAAGACCCAGTTCATCAAGCCGCTGGATCGTGATGTGGTCTGCCACGCCAGCGCGTGGGACATGAACATGGACGGCGACGTGCGCACCAAGATGTGCATCAAGCCCAACGAAGAGAACTTCACCACGATCTACCACGAGCTGGGCCATATCTATTACGACCTGGCCTACAACCCGCTGCCGCCGTTGTTCCAGGGTGGCGCCAACGACGGCTTCCACGAAGCCATCGGCGATACCATCGTGCTCGCGATGACGCCGCAGTACCTCAACTCGATCGGCCTGGTCGACACGCCGCAGGAAAGCCGCGAGGCGACCATCAACGCGCAGATGCGCATGGCCCTGAGCGGTGTGTCGTTCCTGCCGTTCGGCCTGATGATCGACCGCTGGCGCTGGGGCGTGTTCGACGGTTCGATCACCCCGGACCATTACAACCAGGCCTGGTGGGACCTGAAGGCCAAGTACCAGGGCGTGGCCCCGGCCAGCGCGCGCGGTGAGGAGTTCTTCGACGCGGGTGCCAAGTACCACGTGCCAGGCAACACCCCGTACACCCGCTACTTCCTGGCGCGCATCCTGCAGTTCCAGTTCTACAAGGGCCTGTGCGATGCGTCCGGCTACAAGGGCCCGCTGCACCAGTGCAGCTTCTACGGCAACAAGGAAGCCGGGCAGAAGTTCTGGGCGATGCTGAGCAAGGGCGCCAGCCAGCCGTGGCAGGCCACGCTGAAGGAAATCACCGGCGGCGACAAGCTCGATGCCGGCCCGATGATCGAATACTTCACCCCGGTCAACGAGTGGCTCAAGCAGCAGAACCAGGGCCAGATGTGTGGCTGGCAGGCTCCGACGGCCGCGGCTGCACCGGTGGCCCCCAAGGCACCGTAACGGCTGCCGCCGGGGCCCTCCCGGCGACAGCGGTAAAACGAAAAACCGGCCGCAAGGCCGGTTTTTTTTATGCGCACATCGGGGGCTGCAGCCGGGGGACAGGCACGGCCACGCAACGCATCCGCGCAGGGCGCGGCGTTATGACTTCGGTTTCAAGGCTGCCGCCAGCTCGACCTTGAACTGCTCGAAATCCATGCCGTCCGCTTTCGCCTCGGCATGCGCGGCGTCCTTCAGTGCATCCGAATACACCAGGCGCACCGGCGTTCCCTGGCGTTCGTGCAGTTCGGCGGCCTGCATGATCAGGGCCAGCACCCGCGCCGCGCTCGGCGTCTGGCCGGCGATGCGACCATCCATGCCCAGCACCCACTCGCCGTCCCGGCGGACGATGCCGGCCAGCAGCGTGCGCTGCTGGTCGCGCAGTTCGGCATGCGGCTCAACCGGCGTGGCGGTGGCCTGCTCGCGGTTGGCGGCCTGGGTTTCGCGGCGCCGGCGGATGTCGCGGCGCAGTTTGGAGGTGGTCGACATGGGAAAATCCGGACTGCGTCAAAGCGCCAAGGATACCGCACGGCCCCTGGCGGGCCTGTGCGGCAGGGGGGTCACTCGATGGGCGTCAGTACTTCACGGCGGCGCTCGGCGTGCCGCTCCCAGTACCAGAAACTGCCACCGATGGCGAAGAACGCCGCGTAGCCCAGGGCCAGATGCAGGGGGCTGCTGCTGAGCATCGGCGAGACCACGCCGGCCACCACCGTGTTGATCATCAGCTGGATGAACATCTGCATGGACGAGGCCAAGCCGCGCTGATGCGGATACATGTCCAGCACGGCCAGCGCCAGGATCGGGAAGATCAGCGCCATGCCGACACCGCCCAGGAAGATCGGCATCACCGCCCACGGCAATGCGATCTGCGGCACCGACACCACGTAGCCGAAGTTCAGCAGCGCCGAGACCGCGCACAGCGCGAAGCCGATCGCGATCTGTCGCTGCGGCACGATCCGCCCGGCCATGCGACCGGACAGGAACGAGCCCACGGTCATGCCGCCGATGGTCGGAATGAACAGCCACGCAAAGCCGCCCTCGCCCAGTTGCAAGTGCTGCATCACGAACACCGGCGCCGAGGCGATGTACAGGAAGATGCCGGAGAAATTGAACGCACCGGCCGCGGCCAGGCGCAGCAGGCGCGGGTTGGACCCCATGCGCGCGTAGCTGCGCAGCAGTTCGCGCATCGACAGCGGCGTGCGTGCTTCCACCGGGTGGGTTTCGGGCAGCCATTTGCTGGTGGCCAGCAGCAGCACCACGCCGAACAGCACCAGGAACCAGAAGATCAACGGCCAGTCGCCGCCGCCCAGCAGGATCCAGCCACCGATGATCGGCGCGATCGCCGGCGCGACACCGAAGATCATCGAGACCTGGCTCATCAATCGCTGCGCATCGGCACCGTGGTACAGATCACGGATCACCGCGCGGCCGACGATCACGCCGACACCGGCGGTCACGCCCTGCAGCGCGCGGAACAGCAGCAGCGTGGTCATGTCGCGCGACAGCGCACAACCAATCGAGGCGCCGATGAACAGCACCAGCCCGCCGATGATCACCCGCCGGCGGCCGAACGCATCCGAGAGGGGGCCGTGCGCCAGGCTCATCAGGCCGTAGAACAGCAGGTACACGCTGATGGTCTGCTGCACCGCGACCTGGTCCACCTGCATGCGGTCACCCAGCAGCAGGAAGGCCGGGAAAATGGTGTCGATCGAGAACGGACCGAACATCGCCAGGCCTGCGAGCAGCAGGGCCAGGCGGCGGGTCGAGGGTGAGGCGGGCGTCATGCGGGCTTCCGTCAGCGGCCGTGCGCAATGCGCGGCGGGCGCCAGCCCGGTACGGGCGGCGCCAGATGAATACGAGGATCCAGCGATCATAGGCCTTTGCCGCGCCCGGCACCATGCCCGGGGGCACGTTTCCGGGGTCCGGACGGCCCCGTATTCATGTGCTGGAAAGGCCCAGCGGCCGAAAGCGCTGGGCTATAATCGCCGGGCTACATGGTGGGAGAAGCGGACACCCGCTGCCGAAGGCGCAACGCCCGTAATCGCTCAGGCCCGATACCACCCGCATCAAAACTCTGGAGAGACCGGCGAATGCCGGCGCCGAAGGGGCACGAAGCACGCAGATGCGCGCTTTTAAACTCTCAGGCAAAAGGACAGAGGGGCACCCAGGAAGACCGCAAGGTCCGGTGGATCGCTGTCGCCCGCGACGCGCCCTGGCCCGACCGCCTTCCGAACGTGCGTGCCCACTCTCCGAGATGCCAGCCATGTCCCAGAACACCCCCTCCCTGCGCGAGCTTGAACACAGCCACGCGTTCGTCGAACGCCACATCGGCCCCAACGACGCCGAAATCGCGCAGATGCTCGACGTGGTCGGCCACGCCTCGCTGGACGCGCTGACCGATGCGATCGTCCCGGCCGGGATCAAGTCGCCGGCACCGCTGGACCTGCCCGAGTCGCTGACCGAAGTGCAGGCACTGGCCAAGATCCGCGCCATCGCCGACAAGAACCAGGTGTTCCGCACCTTCATCGGCCAGGGCTACTACGGCACGCTGACCCCGAACGTCATCCTGCGCAACGTGCTGGAAAACCCGGCGTGGTACACCGCCTACACCCCGTACCAGGCCGAGATCTCGCAGGGCCGCATGGAAGCGCTGATCAACTTCCAGACCCTGTGCGCCGACCTGACCGGCATGGAGATCGCCAACGCCTCGCTGCTGGATGAAGCCACCGCCGCCGCTGAAGCGATGACGCTGGCCAAGCGCTCGGCCAGGTCGAAGTCCGACACCTTCTTCGTGCACGACGCCGTGCACCCGCAGACGCTGGAACTGCTGCGCACCCGCGCCGAGCCGATGGGCATCGTGCTGCGCGTGGGCACCCCGGCCGAGGCGATGGAAGCCGAGGCTTACGGCGTGCTGCTGCAGTACCCGGATACCTTCGGCCATATCGGCGACTACAAGGCGCTGGCCGATGCCGTGCACGCGCGCGGCGGCCTGGTCGCGGTGGCGACCGACCTGCTGGCGCTGACCCTGATCGCCGCCCCCGGCGAATGGGGCGCGGACATCGTGGTCGGCAACTCGCAGCGCTTCGGCGTGCCATTCGGCTTCGGTGGCCCGCACGCCGCCTTCATGGCCTGCCGCGATGCGTACAAGCGCTCGATGCCGGGCCGCCTGATCGGCGTCTCGGTCGATGCGCAGGGCAATGCCGCCTACCGCCTGACCCTGCAGACCCGCGAGCAGCACATCCGCCGCGAGAAGGCGACCTCCAACATCTGTACCGCCCAGGTGCTGCTGGCGGTGATGGCCTCGATGTATGCCGTGTACCACGGTCCGGAAGGCCTGACCCGCATCGCCCGCCGCACCCACCGCCTGGCCGCGATCCTGGCCGCTGCCCTGCGCAGCGCCGGCGTCAACGTGGGCGAGCACTTCTTCGACACCCTGCACGTCAAGGACATCGACGCCAAGGCGATCCACGCCAAGGCCGCCGCGGCGCGCATCAATCTGCGCGCGATCGACAGCGATGCGGTCGGCATCAGCCTGGATGAAACCGCCACCCGCGCCGACATCGTCGCGCTCGGCCAGCTGTTCGGTGCGACCGTCGACGTGGACGCACTGGATGCGGCCACCGCCGATGCGCTGCCGGCCGATCTGGTGCGCACCAGCGCCTTCCTGACCCACCCGGTGTTCAACACCCACCACAGCGAACACGAACTGCTGCGTTACCTGCGTTCGCTGGCGGACAAGGACTTGGCCATGGATCGCACCATGATCCCGCTGGGCAGCTGCACCATGAAGCTCAACGCCACCGCCGAGATGATCCCGGTGACCTGGCCGGAGTTCGCCAACATCCATCCGCTGGCCCCGGCCGACCAGGCCACCGGCTACAAGGAACTGATCGACGGCCTCGAAGCGATGCTGGTCGAGTGCACCGGCTACGACGCGGTCAGCCTGCAGCCGAACTCCGGCGCGCAGGGCGAATACGCCGGCCTGCTGGCGATCCGCGCCTACCACCGCTCGCGCGGCGAAGGCCACCGCGACGTCTGCCTGATCCCGGATTCGGCGCACGGCACCAACCCGGCCTCCGCGCAGATGTGCGGCATGAAGGTCGTGGTGACCAAGACCGATGCCAACGGCAACGTCGATCTGGACGACATCCGCGTCAATGCGGAGAAGTACAGCGACCGCCTGGCCGCGCTGATGATCACCTACCCGTCCACGCATGGCGTGTTCGAGGAAGAGGTGGTGGACATCTGCGAGATCGTGCACAAGCACGGCGGCCAGGTGTACACCGACGGCGCCAACATGAACGCCCTGGTCGGCGTGGCCAAGCCCGGCAAGTGGGGCTCGGACGTGTCGCACCTGAACCTGCACAAGACCTTCTGCATCCCGCACGGCGGCGGCGGCCCGGGCGTCGGCCCGTGCGCGGTCAAGTCGCACCTCGCCCCGTTCCTGCCGAAGGTGCTGGGCGGCGAAGGCGATGTCGGCATGGTCAGCGCGGCCAGCTTCGGCAGCGCCTCGATCCTGCCGATCAGCTGGATGTACATCACGCTGATGGGCACCGCCGGCCTGCGCAAGGCGACCCAGGTCGCGCTGCTCAACGCCAACTACATAGCCAAGCGCCTGGCCCCGCACTTCAAGACGCTGTACACCGGCCGCAACGGGCTGGTGGCACACGAGTGCATCCTGGACGTGCGTCCGCTGGAGAAGACCTCCGGCATCGGCGCCGAGGACGTGGCCAAGCGCCTGATCGACTTCGGCTTCCACGCCCCGACCCTGAGCTTCCCGGTCGCCGGCACGCTGATGGTGGAACCGACCGAAAGCGAATCGCTGCACGAGCTGGATCGCTTCATCAACGCGATGATCCAGATCCGCGAGGAAATCGCCGCGATCGAAGACGGCCGCCTGGATCGCGAGGACAACCCGCTCAAGCACGCCCCGCACACCGCCACGGCGGTCTCGGCCAGCGAGTGGGCCCATGCCTACCCGCGCGAACTGGCGGCCTTCCCGCTGGCCAGCCTGCGCCAGCAGAAGTACTGGCCGCCGGTGGCGCGCGTGGACAACGTCTACGGCGACAAGAACGTGATGTGCGCCTGCATCCCGGTCGATGCGTACAAGGAAGACGAGGGCGTGGAGGTCTAAGCCCTCCTGCCCTGAGGCCACAGCAGACGGCCCGCGCAAGCGGGCCGTTTTTGTTATGGGCTGCTGCCGACTCCCCGCCTCCCGACTCCCGGTTCCCGCGCGCTTTGGAGGAGAGCGGCCCTAAGATTCTGCAGGCTGGGGCGGGGGTGTGTGGGTTCGCGGGACACGCCGTGAATCCATCCATGGAGGCTCATGTCGCGCCATCCATGGCGCTCATGGTCCCGCCAACCCACACACCCCAGCCCCTCGACAATGGGTCGGTCGCCTATGAGAAAACAAACGCAGATGCCGCGCGGCGGAGACGAGCGTCAGTACGTCATGCAGTCGTCGCGTCACGTTGCAGTCAATCACCTAGGCATCAGCATCAGCATCTGTATCGACGTTGGCGTTGGCGTTGGCGTTGGCGTTGAACATTGAGCACTGAGCACTGAGCACTGAGCACTGAGCACTGAGCATCGTGCGTCGTGCGTCGTGCGTCGTGCATTGAGCATTGAGCGCTGAGCGCTGAGCGCTGAGTATCCAGATTCGAGAAGCGAGCAGCGCAGCGCCAGCTCGGCTGCGTTCTGCGTTGGGCTTTCCATTGCCCACCAGCCCCCTGTCAAAGGGTGGGCACGGGTGGGTTGGCGGGACCGTATGCCGCCATGGATGGCGGCATACGAGCTTACATGGACGTACTTGCAGCGGGTCCCGACAACCCACCCGTGCCCGCCAAGGCGAGCGGAGGCTCAAACCTGCGGCTGTTGGCTGTCGGCTGTCGGCCGTCAGCTGCCCCGACCAGCACGCACCCGACGCGCGATCTCACTGCTCGCCGCAATCACCACCGTCAGCGCCGCCATCGACAGGAACTGCACCCGCGTGTGCGCCTCGGACAGCAACAGACCGAAGATCAGCGCCAGCACCCCCAACCCGAACACCGTCAGATACGGATACCCCGCCATCCGGAACGGCAGACGCGTCCCATCGCGGTTCGCACGATGGCGCAGGATCAACTGGGACAACAACGAAATCGTCCACACCAGCAGACACGTCGAACCCACGATATTGAGCAGCACCGGCAGCACCTTGTCCGGGAACAGCAGCTCCATCACCGTCGCCGCGAAACCGAACAGCACACTGGCCAGCACCGCGATGATCGGCACCTGGCGCGGGTCGGCCCAGCCCAGCACCGCCGGCGCCTCGCGACGCTGCGCCAGCGAATACATCATCCGCGACGCACCGTAGAGATTGGCGTTCAACGCCGACAACAGCGCGATCACCGCGATCAGCGTGATCGCCGTCGCCGCGCCCGGAATCTTGGCCGCTTCCAGCACCGCCGCGAACGGCGACTTCAGCGCCTCGCTGGTCCACGGCACCACCGCGATGATCACGCTCAGCGAACCGATGTAGAACACCAGGATGCGCCAGGCCACGGTGCGGATCGCACGGGCGATGCTGCGCTCGGGATCCTCGGTTTCGGCCGCGGCCACCGCCACGATCTCGGTGCCGCCAAAGGCGAATATCACCACCAGCAGGGCCGCGCCGATGCCGGCCAGCCCCTTGGGCATGAAGCCGCCGTGCTCGGTGAAGTTGCGCAGGCCCGGCGAAGCCACGTCCGGCAGCCAGCCCATCAGCAGCGCCACGCCGATCAGGATGAAGCCGACGATCGCGGCGACCTTGAGGATCGCAAACCAGAATTCGAACTCGCCGAAGTTCTTCACCCCGAGCAGGTTGATCGCGGTGAAGAACAGCATGAACGCCAGCGCCGCCATCGGGACCGGAATCGCCGGCCATACCGTGGCGAGCAGGCCGGCCGCACCGACCGCCTCGGCGGCGATCACGATCACCAGCTGCACCCACCACAGCCAACCCACCGTTGCGCCGGCGGTGGCCCCCATCGCGTCGGCGGCATACACCGAGAACGCGCCGCTGGTCGGCTTGGCCGCGGCCATTTCGCCCAGTGCGTTCATCACGATGATCACCAGCGCGCCGGCGACGAGATACGACAACAGGACCGCCGGGCCGGCGGCCTGGACACCCACACCGGAGCCGAGGAACAGGCCGGCGCCGATCGCGCTGCCCAGGCCCATCATGATCAGCTGGCGGGGCTTCAGCGCGTGCCCGAGACGGGCAGCGGCGGGCGGAGTGGCGGGAGCCGGAGTCTGGGATGCGGGCATCGGAATCGATTGGCGGGCAACAAGTGCGACACCATACCCTGTCGGCCGCGCGGCGGCATAGGCCGGAAGCCCCTCCCCGCCTCAGGCGGCGGCGCGCTCGCCGATCTGGGCGCGGTAGGCCCGGGGCGACAGCCCGACTTCGGCCTTGAACTTGCGGGTGAAGGCACTCTGGTCGGTGAAGCCGCAGGCCTGGCCGATGCTGGCGATGCTGTCCGGGCCATGCAGCAGGTGCACCGCCATCTGGATGCGCAGGCGGGTCAGGACCTGCTGCGGGGTCATCTGGAACACCTTGCGGAAGGTGCGCTCCAGCTTGGACAGCGAGAACCCGGTGATGTCGAGCAGGGTCTGCATGCGCACGTTCTCCGCGTAATGCGCATTCAGATGGGCAAGGGCCAGGCGGAGCTGTTCGTACTGGGTGCCCAGGCTGTCCTTCTGCCCCAGGTCGCGCGAGATTCCGATCAGCCCGCGGATCTGCCCGTCGACCAGCAGCGGCCGCTTGCAGGTCAGGCACCAGCCCGGCTCGCGGTTGGCGAACAGATGCAGTTCCATCAGGTTCTCGATGACCTTGCCGGCCAGCACCTGTTCGTCCTGGGTCGCGTAATCCGCGCCCAGCCCGGTGGGATAGATCTCCGCTGCGGTGCGCCCGATCACCTCCTTGCGCGACTTCAGGCCGAGCCGGCGCAGCATGGTCTGGTTGATGTGCGTATAGCGCCCGTTGCAGTCCTTCATGAAGAACAGGACGTCGGGGATCGCATCAAACAGGGCTTCGATGTCGGCGGGTTCAACGCGCATGCGGCTGGAAAACACAGGAGAAGACGCGCCCAAGGATACCTGCCCGGGCCTCGCCCACACAGCGGCCGGATGCGGCATGTGAAGCGCGGGTGCAAGCAGGGCCGCGTATTCGCACCCTCGATTAACGCCCCGGCCGCCAGTGTGAGGCGATCCCCTTCCCGCCAGCTCCCGGAGTCGCCTCATGGCCGCCAGCAAGAAAAGCACGAAGAACGCCCCCGCACCTGCCACCGATGTCCGCGGCGAGGGGGATGAACTGCACCAGCGTGCGGGCAACGGCCACCCGGTGCTGACCACCAACCAGGGCATCCCGGTCGGTGACAACCAGAACTCGCTGCGGGCCACCCCGCGCGGGCCGACCCTGCTGGAAGACTTCATCCTGCGCGAGAAGATCACCCACTTCGACCATGAGCGCATCCCCGAGCGCATCGTGCATGCGCGCGGCAGCGCAGCGCACGGCTACTTCGAGCTGACCCGCTCGCTCGGCGAGTACACCCGCGCCCGGATCCTCAGCGAAGTGGGCGTGCGCACCCCGCTGTTCACCCGCTTCTCCACCGTGGCCGGCGGCGCCGGTTCGGTCGACACCCCGCGCGATGTGCGCGGCTTCGCGGTGAAGTTCTATACCAAGGAAGGCAACTGGGACCTGGTCGGCAACAACATCCCGGTGTTCTTCATCCAGGACGCGATCAAGTTCCCGGACCTGATCCATGCCGTGAAGATGGAGCCGGACCGCGCCTTCCCGCAGGCGGCCAGCGCGCACGACACCTTCTGGGACTTCGTGTCGCTGATGCCCGAGTCGATGCACATGATCATGTGGGCGATGAGCGACCGCACCATCCCGCGCTCGCTGCGCACCATCGAAGGCTTCGGCATCCACAGCTTCCGGCTGATCAACGATGCCGGCGAATCGACCTTCGTCAAATTCCACTGGCGGCCGAAGCTGGGCCTCCAGTCCACGGTATGGGACGAGGCGGTCAAGCTGCAGAGCGCGGACAACGACTTCCACCGGCGCGATCTGTTCGAGGCGATCACCGCCGGCGACTTCCCCGAGTGGGAGCTGGCCGTGCAGCTGTTCACCGAGGAACAGGCCGAGTCGTTCCCGTTCGACCACCTGGATTCGACCAAGATCATTCCCGAGTCGCTGGTCCCGCTGACCGTGATCGGACGCATGGTGCTGGACCGCTGGCCGGACAACTTTTTCGCCGAGACCGAGCAGGTCGCCTACTGCCCGGCCAACGTGCCGCCGGGCATTGATTTCAGCAACGATCCGCTGCTGCAGGGGCGCCTGTTCTCGTATCTGGATACCCAGCTCAGCCGCCTGGGCGGTCCGAACTTCCACCAGATTCCGGTCAACGCCCCCAAGTGTCCGTTCGCCAACCACCAGCGCGACGGCCACATGCAGATGAGCATCCCGAAGGGGCGGGTTGCCTACGATCCCAGCTCCCTGCAGGGCGACACCCCGCGCGAGACCCCCGACGGCTTCCCCAGCCACACCACCGCGCCGGATGATGGCCGCAAGGGCCGCGTGCGTGCGGAGAGCTTTGCCGATCACTACAGCCAGGCCAGGATGTTCTTCCGCAGCCTGGAAGCCCCGGAGCAGGCGCACCTGGCCTCGGCGCTCGTGTTCGAGCTGTCCAAGGTGGAGACGGTCAAGGTGCGCGAGCGCACCGTGAGCCACCTGCGCAACATCGACGACGCGCTGGCCAAGCGGGTCGCCGACGGACTGGCGATGCCTGCCCTGCCCGAGCCGGCCGCCACGCAGACCCCGGCGCAGGATTTCCCGAAGGCACCGGAGGTGCGCATCATCGGCCGCACCAAGGACCTGCTCAAGGGACGCTGCATCGGCATCCTGTTCGACGAGGGCTCCGATGCCGCGCTGATCGCCAACCTGCGCAAGGCCGCCGACAAGGCCGGCGCCAGCGTCAAGCTGGTGGCGCCGAAGATCGGTGGCGCCAAGCTCAGTGACGGCAAGACGCTGGCGGCGGACGGCCAGCTGGCAGGCACGCCGTCGGTGATCTTCGATGCGGTCGCCGTCGTGCTCAGCAATGACGCGGCCAAGAAGCTGAGCAGGGAGTCGGCCGCGATCGACTTCGTCAGCGACGCCTGGGCGCATCTGAAGGCGATCGCCGCCGACGATGGGGCACAGGCGCTGCTGAAGGTGGCCCGCGTCGGCAACGATGCCGGCGTGGTCGAGGCCGAGGATGCCAAGGCGTTCCTCGCTGCTGCCGCCACCCGCCAGTGGGCCCGCGAGCCGAAGGTGCGCACGCTCGCCTGAGCCGTGCGCGGTGCGCCGTGCTGATCTCAGCGCGGCGCGGGGGCCGCCGGGGCCGGCTTGGACACCGGCGCCGGCTTCACCGGCACAGGCATCGACTGCAGCCGACGGATCGAGCCGATCGGCACTGCTTCGGCGCGCCGCTGCTCCGGCCACCACAGGAACACGAAGGCACTGCTGGATCCCAGCAGTTTCGCGGTGCCGGGAAGCGCCGCCGCGTCATCACCGAGCACGACCTGCACCGACGTACCGCCCCTGCCCTCGAGGATCTTCTCGGCCGAGCTCAGGGCATACAGCGCCGCGCCGAATGCCATGAAGCAGACCACCGCAATGCACATACCGGTCAGCGGACGCAGCCCGGAGAATTCCCAGTTCATCCACGGCGACTCCGAGAACAGCATCCGCCATCCCCAGTGCCGCGCACGCAGGCGTGCCACCTTGGCCGGGTTGCGCCGACGCAGTGTTTCCGGCCAGCCCAGCAGCACTGCCAGCAGCGCGCCCAGCAGCAGGATCAGGACGTAGGCCGGATCGCGCAGCCCGGCGACCAGGAAGTCGCTGACCTGCAGGTAGTCCAGGATCGACAGCCGGAATTTGAAATAGAAGAAGTAGCTCGACCACAACCCCAGCACGGAGAGGAACACGTAGCCGGCGCTCACCATCAGCGCCGGCTCCTGCCGCAGCAGGCGCCAGATCACCGCGACCATCGAATCTTCATTGCCGTGCGTGACCGGCAGCAACGACCAGTCGGTCGGTGCCTGATCATCCACCGGTGCCTGCGACTCACCGCCAGCGGTGGTCGCGATGCCCGCCGGTACGTCACCGTGGATACTGCCCTCGTCCCTGTTTCCCATCCGCCCCTCCCCCGTTCGGCAGAGCATCGCGTACTTTTGCGGTCGACGGAAGCGGGCCGGCCCCCGTTGCCACGCCCTGCGTGGGGCAGCCGTGAGCGCGGCCTTGCTGGACGCTGAAACTGGCGACCGTGGCGTGCTCGGTTCCCTCGATGCGCAGGTCGATGGCGAAGCGGTCGCACAGCCGGTGCACGATCGCCAGGCCGAGCCCGAAGCCGGCACTGCCCTCGCCTTTCGCGAAGGGCCGCACGATCGTGTCGGGGTCGCCTGCCGGCGCCGTGTTGCGGATGCGCAGCCGTCCGGCCGCGACATCGATGTGCACTTCCCCCGCCCGCGTGTGCGCGAATGCATTGCCCACCAGATTGGCCAGCAGCATGTGCAGGACCGGCCCGGGCACCGTCAGGCGCACATCGCCGGGCACATCGACCCGCACCACCACCGGCTTGCCCTCCAGCAGCGCCGCCTGCTCGACCACCACCTGTTCCAGCACCGGCAGCACCGCCAGCGGCGTCGCGTCCCGTTCCACGTTCTCTTCGCGGGCCAGCGTGAGCAGGGTGATCACGGTCTGTTCGAGGTGACGCGCGGACTGTTGTACATGGTCGAGCTGCAACCGCCCGGCCGCAGACAGCCCCGGTTCGTGGGCCAGCTGTTCGATCGCGCTGCGGATCACGGCCAATGGCGTGCGCAGCTCATGGCTGGCATCGCGGGTGAAAGCATGTTCGCGCGCAACGAAGGCGCGCACCTGCCCGCTCAGCCTGTCCAGGCCACGGGCCAGCACACCGACCTCGTCATCGGGGAAGTCACCCGCAAACCCGACCGGCAAACGCGCCGGTGCCATGTCATCCACCAGTGCCGCGAGTTTCGACAGCGGCCGCGTGGTACGTCGCGCCAGCCACGCACCGGCCAGCACCGCGACCACGACCACGGCCACGCCGGACCAGGCCAGCAACGCCAGAATCTGGCGGCGCATCGGCCGGACCACCAGCTGCTGGCTGACCTCGGCGACCAGCCACCCCGGTGCACCGGATCCGCCCGGCTGCAGCGCGCGCAGGTGATAGTGGCGTCCCTCGGTGCCGGCGATCTCGCGGCGCCACGGCTCGGCATTGAAGGCGACCTTGAGATCCGCCGGGAACGTCGCAGGGCTGTCGTGCATCGTCATGAAGGCATTGCGCGGCGGCGACCACGTCCCACGGGTGGCCCGCTGCTCCAGCTGCTGTTGCGCTTCCTGTTCAAGCATCGCCTCGAAGAAGCGATCTTCCACGCTGTACACGAACACCGCCACGTACAGGCCGAACAGGCTGGCCACCGCGAGTGCGAACACCGCGAAGGCCAGCATCAAGCGGTTGCGCAGGCGGTGCACCGGTGCCGTCATGCGTCGGCCTCCAGCTTGAAGCCGACATCGTGCACGGTCTTGAGCATCGGCCGCTCGAACGGCCTGTCCAAGGCTTGGCGCAGCAGGTACAGGTGCGAGCGCAGCGGATCCGATGGCGGCGCTTCATCACCCCAGAGACGGCGGATCAACTCGCTGCGGGTCACCGTGCGCGGCCAGGCTTCGGCGAGCAGCACCAGCAGCCGATAGGCCGTCTGTGGCAACTCGATCGTCTGCCCACTGCGGCACACGGCGCCGCTACGGCGGTCGATGCCGAGCGACCCGATGCGCAGCACGTGCCCGTCGCGTCGGCCGTGCCGATGGGCGAGCGCCAAGCATCGCGCCAACAGTTCCTCGCCGGCGAACGGCTTGACCAGGTAGTCATCGGCACCGGCCTGGAAGCCGATCAGTTTGTCGCCCAGCGTATCGCGCGCGGTCAGCATCAGGATGGGGACGTGGCGGTCGGCCTGTTCGCGCAGATGACTGCACACGCGCAGGCCGTCCATCCCCGGCAGGGTCAGATCCAGCACCAGCACATCGGGAGGTTCGTCCAGCGCCATCTGCAGGCCGCTGCGGCCATCCGCGGCAAAGGCCACGCGATGACCACGCGCCTCCAGCAGCGTGGCCATGCCGGCGCGCAGCGCCGGGTTGTCCTCGATGACCAGGATGTGCAGGCCGTCGTGCATGGGGTCAGCCTTCGATCGTGGCCTTGAGCTGCTTAGCTTCGGCCATGTCGGGGTGGGATTCCAGCAGTTTGCCGAGCACGCTGCGCGCCTGCGCCACCTCGCCCAGCCGCCAATGTGCCTGTGCGATGCCCAGCGGCAGCTGCGGCTCGCTCATGTAGGGCGCAGCCAACTGCATGATCGCCAGCGCATCACGCACCGCAGCGTCGTCCTGCGCGGCCTGCAACTGGTAGTAACCGAGCACTCCGATCAACTGGTCGTGATAGCCGGTGCGGTCGCTGGCCAGCGTGCGCCTGACCGCGTCACCCTCGCCGTCGAGCAGGCGCTGCACCAGCGCCATGCTGGCTTCATCGCGCCACGGCGTGCGGGCGACCGGGGTGCGACCGATGGCGCGCACGATCGCTTCTGCGACCGCCGGGGTGGAGTACGGGTTCTGCCCGGTGATCAGCCGACCGTCCACCACCAGCTTGGGCATCATCAGCGGCGCCTGCTCCCAGTGCGCACCGCGCTCGCGCAGCGCGGTTTCCAGCAGGAACGGGAACTCCTTCGCCCAGCGTTTGCCGAACACGCCCTCCTCCGCGTTGGTGAAGCCGGTCATGCGGCGCCCGGCGACCAGCCGGGATCCATCCGCCTGCCGCACCTCCACCAGCGCCGCCGGGCCGTGGCAGACCGCCGCGACCACGCCGCCGCGGTCGTGCACCGTGCCCAGCAGAGCGCGCAGTGCGCCATCGGCAGGCAGGTCGAACATCGCGCCCTTGCCGCCGACCACGTAGACCGCCGCGTAGTCGGCCGCGCTGAGCGTCGCGGTGGCGCGGGTATCGGCCAGCAGCGCGGTCGCCGCCGGATCAGCCAGGACGCGCGCGTTGAACGGCTCCTTCGGATCGAATCTGTCGGCTTCCACCGGCCCGCCCCGCGGGCTGGCGACCTGCACGGCCAGGCCGTTGTCGCGGAAGATCAGGTAGGCCTGGGCGAACTCGTCCATCTCGAAGCCAGGCCGGGTCTTGCCGTGATCGCGTCCTTCGCCGCTGACCACGATCAGCACCGTATCGGACGCCGCGGGGCGGGCGTGCAGTGTCGGGACGGCCAGCAGCAGGGCCAGGACGGCACCGGTGCGGCGCAGCAGGGACAGGATCATGAGCGGCACTCCTTGGGAAGTGACCCCAGCCTGCCGCGCGGATGTGAAGCAGATTTCAAGCCGGCGCCGGCGTGCACACAGCTGAACAACCCGGCCGCCGGGTGCCGTGTCGATGGCTCCCTCGGCCCGAAGATGCGAAAATCCCTCCCCCTCCAGGGCAGGCCCCGCGCCCGCCGATTCCCGAGATACCGTGAAGACCCCCCAAGGCTTGCAGGCGCTGATCGACGACGGCGTGATCGATGAAGTGCTCCGCCCGCTCAAGAGCGGCAAGGAAGCAGCGGTATACGTGGTCCGCAGCGGCGACGATGTGCGCTGCGCCAAGGTCTACAAGGACATGGCCCAGCGCAGCTTCCAGCAGCGCGTGCAGTACCAGGAAGGCCGCAAGGTCCGTGGCAGCCGCGAAGCGCGCGCCGTGGGCAAGGCCAGCAATTACGGCCGCAAGCAGCAGGAAGCGGCCTGGAAGAACACCGAGGTCGATGCGCTGTACCAGCTGCGCGATGCCGGCGTGCGCGTGCCCGAGCCGTATGGCTATTTCCACGGCGTGCTGGTGATGGAACTGGTCACCGATGCCGAGGGCTATTCCGCCGCGCGCCTGGGCGAGGTCGAACTGAGCCCGGAACAGGCACGCGCATTCCACCAGATCCTGGTCCGCCAGGTCGTGCGCATGCTGTGCTGCGGGCTGATCCACGGCGATCTGTCGCCGTACAACGTACTGGTCGGCCCGGAAGGCCCGGTGGTGATCGATTTCCCGCAGGTGGTCAGCGCGGCAGGCAACAACGCCGCACGCACGATGCTGCTGCGCGACGTCAACAACCTCACCGCCTACCTCGGCCGCTGGGCGCCGGAGCTGCTGGAGACCTGGTACGGCGAGGAGATGTGGGCGCTGTTCGAGGCCGGCGATCTGCTCCCGGACAGCGTGCTGACCGGCGAGTTCGAGCAGGATGAAAGCACCATCGACCTGGATGGCGTGCGCCACGCCATCAACGATGCGCGCGAGGAAGCGCTGATCCGCCAGCAGGGTCGCGAAGCCGCCGAAGAAAACGAGGACTGAGCGGGGCGCGCCGCTGCGTCGGGCGGCTGGATCAGCATGAAAAAAGCCCCGCCGATGCGGGGCTTTTCCGTCCAACTCAGCGCGCAGGTGCCGTCACGCGGCCTGCAGTGACGCTGGGCGGCGCAGGCCTGCAGCGGGGTCCTCCAGCGTGAACACCGCCACCGATTCGGTCAGTGCGTGCGCCTGCTGCTCCAGCGCGCGGCTGGCGGCGGTGGCTTCCTCCACCAGCGCCGCGTTCTGCTGGGTCACCTGGTCCATCTGCACGACCACCTGGTTCACCTGCTCGATGCCGGCGGCCTGTTCCTTGGTCGCGGCGGCAATGTCGCTCATCAGCTGATTGGTGCGCGAGCTGGCCTGGGTCAGGCGGGCGATCGCCGCTTCGGACTGCACGGTGACGCTCAACCCGGTCTTGACCTTGCTGCTGGACTCATCGATCAGGTCCTTGATCTCCTTGGCCGCCGTGCCGGCGCGCTGCGCCAACGTGCGTACCTCGGTGGCCACCACCGCGAAGCCGCGTCCGTTCTCACCGGCACGGGCCGCTTCGACGGCCGCGTTCAGGGCGAGGATGTTGGTCTGGAAGGCGATGCCGTCGATCACCGAGGAAATCTCGGAGATACGCGCCGAGGACTGGTCGATCTCACTCATCACCGCGGCCATCTGCGCGATCGCCTGCTCGGTCGCCTTGACCGCCGCACCCGCCGCATGGGCTTCATGGTCGGCCTGGTTGGCCAGCTCGGCGTTCTGCCGGACCGTGGAGGTCAGCTCCTCCATCGAGGCCGCCGCTTCTTCCAGGTTGGCTGCCTGCTGCTCGGTACGGCGCGACAGGTCATTGTGGCCGGCCGCCAGTTCCTGCGCGGCATCGTTGATGCTGCCGGCCGCGCCCTGGATCTGCTGCACGATGCCGGTCAGCTGCACCGCGGTGGCGTTGGCATCGTCGCGCATCTGCGCAAAGACACCTTCGTACCGGCCGTCCATGCGCGAGGTCAGGTCGCCGGTGGAAATCGCGCGCAGTACCTGCGACAGGTCCGCGATGCTGGCCTGCGAGCTGGCCATCATCCCGTTGAGCTGGGCGACCATCGCGCGGAACTGGAACTGGAACGCCGGCTCGTCGCCGCGCACGGAGAAGTCGCCGGCACGCGCGGCCGAAGCCAGTGTCTCGATCTGCTGGTTGATCGCCATCAGGCTGGCCTTGACGGTGGCCATGGTGGTGGTCAGCACGGCCTTCTCGCCCGGGTAGCTGTCCAGATCACGGCTCAGGTCGCCGATGGCGTAGCGCTGCATCACCTCGACCATGTGGAACTCGACGGCCACGTGCGAACCGACCAGTTCGTTGGTGGCGCGGATCATCCGGCCGAAATCGCCCGGGAAGGCCGTTTCGTCCATGCGATGGCTGATGGCACCGGCCTCATGCTGGCGAGCCATGTCCAGCTGCGCGGTGATCGCGCCCTGGACGCTCTGGCGGACCGTGGCCATGGCGTTGCCGAGCTGGGTGATCTCATCGCGACCGCCCAGATGGACGTCATGGGCCAGATCACCCTTGGCCATCCGGGTGGCCAGGCCGACGGCGCGGGCCAGCGGACCGGTCAGGCTGCGCCCGATCAGCACGGAGGCGGCGATGCCGACCACCAGCGCGATCGCGCCCAGCACCAGCAGCTGCAGCAGGGTCCGCTCGCCCAGCCGGATCGCTTCGGCAGCGGCCTCGCGGCTTTCCTTTTCCTCGTAGACCACGCCATCGCTGAGCGCCTGGTTCCAGCCCTTGGCAGCGGCCTGCACGGCGCCCAGGGTCAGGGCCGTGGCAGCGGCAAAATCGCCCTGCTGCAGCTGTTCGCTCATCTGCTTGTTGAGCGGACGGGCCACCGCGCGGGCGGCCGCGATGGCGTCGCCGATGGCCTTGTCCTCGGGTTGCGTGGGCAGGGCCTGGTAGGCGGCCCAGCTGGCTTCATAGCGCGCGACCAGCGCGGCGATGCGCGCCTCATCCTCGGCCAGACCGTCGCCCTGGCGGATCAGCATCTCCCGGCGCACGACCATCATCTGGTTGTTGGCATCGAGCATGTCCGAGAGCAGCCGCACCTTGGCCACGTTGACCTCGACCACCTGCTGCATCGCGCGCTTCTGTACCGCACTCCCGGTGGCGCCGGTGGCGACGACGGCCGCGACCAGCAGCAACAACAGGCCAAAGCCCATACCTAGACGCCAGACAACGCTGACGTTCCGCAAAAATTCCATGAGACATCCGAAAAACGTGGGGGGGTGGGCTGGTATCGGCGCCAAACGCAGCGCCTTGACCGACGGCCGTGAGCCCGCTGTGAATGGATTCACATAACGCCGGCATTACCCCCGCGTCGCCGCTCAGCCCCCCGTCAGGCTTTTCACGGCAAGTGCGCACGCCCGGCAGGCATGGTGGAAACACGTTCCCGCTGGAGTTGCCGATGTCCCTTCGCCTGCACCGTATCGCCCGCCTCACCGCGCTCGCCCTCGCCCTGGGGGCCTCCTCCGGTTGGGCGGTCGCACAGACGGCACCCGCGCCCGCCGCGATCCCGGACGCCGACGCGACACCGCTGGCGACCGGTCCACGCTCGGATCTGCATGCGCAGGTGCTGCTGGACCGCGCGCACTTCTCCCCCGGCCAGATCGATGGGGAGCGCGGCTCCAACCAGAAGCGCGCCGTGTCCGGCTTCCAGGCCGCACGCGGGCTGAAGGTCAGTGGGGAACTGGACGATGCCACCTGGAAGGCTCTGCAGCCGGATGCCGCCCCGCCGCTGGTGCGCTACACGCTCACCGCGGAAGACGTGGCCGGTCCGTTCCAGCCGGTGCCCAAGGGTCCGGCCGCGCAGGCCAAGCTGAAAACCCTGGGCTTCGGTTCGATCGAAGAAGCGCTGGGCGAGCGCTTCCGCGCCTCCCCCGAGCTGTTGAAGACGCTCAATCCGGGCGTAGACCTGGGCAAAGCCGGCAGCGTGATCCAGGTGCCGAACATCGCGGCCGCCCCGCTGCCGAAGGCCAGCAAGCTGGTGATCGACAAATCCGACTCCACGCTGCGGCTGTTCGATGCGGACGGCAAAGTCTACGCGCAGTTCCCGGTGTCCTCGGGCAGCAAGCATGACCCGCTGCCGATCGGGAAATGGAAGATCCTGGGCATCTCCCGCGATCCCACCTTCCACTACAACCCCAAGCTGTTCTGGGATGCCAAGGCGGGCGACAGCAAGGCGGTCCTGCCGCCGGGCCCGAACAATCCGGTCGGCGTGGTCTGGATCGACATCTCCAAGCCCCACTACGGCCTGCACGGCACGCCCGAACCCGGCCATGTCGGCAAGACCGAATCGCACGGCTGTGTGCGCATGACCAACTGGGATGCGCTGCAGGTCGCCGCTGCGGTCGATGCCTCGGTGCCGGTCGTGATGCAGGAGTAAGCCATGAAGACCTTTCGACTGCTGGCAGTAGGACTGGTGATCGGCGTGGTCGGCTACTGGCTGCTGGGGCCGGGCCCCTCATCCCGGCTTGGTGCCGCCGAACCGGCCAAGGTGGGATCGGCCACCAGTTCGGCCCGCGCTGCGCTTGATGCCCCGCCGCCACCGACGCCCGCCACCACACCCGTGTCCGCCGACACCTCAGCCACACCGCCCGCGCCGGACGCGGGCGGTTCGACACCCGCACCGACAAGCGGCGCGGCGGGCGCGCTGCTGCTGCCCGTGCAGGGCGTAGGGGCCGATCAGCTGCAGGACACCTTCACCGATGCGCGCAGCGAAGGCCGCGTACATGATGCGATCGACATCCTGGCGCCGAACGGGACGCCGGTACTGGCCGTCGCCGACGGGACCGTGGAAAAACTGTTCGACAGCGTGCGGGGCGGCCTGACGGTGTACCAGTTCGAGCCAAGCGGTCGCTACTGCTACTACTACGCGCATCTGGACCGCTACGCCGATGGGTTGGCCGAGCGGAAGACGATCAAGCGCGGTGAGGTGATCGGCTATGTCGGCAGCACCGGCAACGCCAGTCCCGAGGCGCCCCACCTGCATTTCGAGATCCATGTACTGGGTCCGGAAAAGCAGTGGTGGAAAGGCGAATCGATCAATCCGTATCCGGTGTTGAAGGGGCAGCAGGCCCTTTGATCAACGCGTACCGGGGGGGGCGTCCCGGATCGCCCGCGCCAGTTGCCAGGCACGACCGCGCAGTGCATCCAGGCGCTCATTGAGTTCACCCGCGTCTGCGCGCCACTGGAAGTGGCCGTTGCTGTAATCCAGGCCCAACGCAACATCATTGAACGACCCCATGCCGCCATAGGCGCGCAGCACGCTTTCCGGCGCGCCTGGATCGCCCTGCTCAAGCTGGGTGATGACCCGCTGCATCCAGTCGGCCCAGTGGGTTTCCCCGTCGCCGCGCAGCAACGCTTC
Source organism: Stenotrophomonas sp. SAM-B (assembly GCF_013387485.1). Classification (GTDB taxonomy): domain Bacteria; phylum Pseudomonadota; class Gammaproteobacteria; order Xanthomonadales; family Xanthomonadaceae; genus Stenotrophomonas; species Stenotrophomonas maltophilia_AA. Next base: position 2,385 of record NZ_JABBXB010000003.1, on the reverse strand, counting down.
AAGCTCGGACACCACCGCATGCAACGCGCGGTCCGCGCTGCTCATGCCGGTGGCCACGTGATCTTCAGACACCCTGTCGCCCCTGCTGATTGGTGAGGCTGCACAGCATGCCATGGCCCCGCGCTGGCGGACGTGGCCACGCCGGTCCGATGGGCGCGGGCAACCAGTAAAACTACTGGCGCGAATGCGGGAAATTGCCGTTGCCCCGGGCATCCACGCGGCGGACACTGCGTGCTGAAGGCATGCCCCCCCCCTCCCCCTGCGGTCTTGGAGACAACTGTGATGATGCTCGCGCACCGCGTTGCCCTGCTCCTTCTCTGCGGCGCTGTCGCCGCAAGTGCCGCCGCGGCGCAGGACCTGCCCGCCACCGCGCCGGATCGTTTCGCGATGCTGGACCGTAATGGCGACGGCAAGGTCAGTCGCGATGAGTACGACGGAGATGCTTTCTTCCGCCTGGTCGATGCGGATCACAATTACCGGGTGAGCGTGGAGGAAGTGCAGGCGGTGCTCGGCCCGCAGCGTGACGGCGAGTTCTCGGCGGCCGAATGGGTCCGCATCGCCGACCTCAACGGCGACGGCGAATTGAGTGCCGAGGAGATGCGTCGCTCATCGGAGATGCGTTTCCAGAACCTGGATGCCAACCACGATGAGAATCTGGAACTGTCGGAACTGCAGATGGGCATCGGCCGGCGCTGACCCGGGCTCGGCAACGGAAAAGCCCCGCTTGCGCGGGGCTTTTCTTTACGCCTTAGACCTTCACGCCATACCGGACATGGCCCGGGACTACGCGCCTGATCAGGCGAACGGATCCTGCAGGACCATGGTGTGGTCGCGGTCCGGGCCGGTCGAGACGATGCTGACCGGGCAACCGGCCAGCTCTTCCAGCGCGCGCAGGTAAGCGCGGGCGGCCGGCGGCAGGTCGTCCCAGTTGGTGATGCCGTGGGTGTTCTCGGTCCAGCCCGGGAACTCCAGGTACACCGGCGTGCACTCTTCCCAGCCCTGCGCGTCCAGCGGGGCATACTCGGTACGCTTGCCGCGGTATTCGTAGGCGATGCAGACCTTCAGCTTCTCCATGCCGTCGAGCACGTCCAGCTTGGTGATGCACAGGCCGCTGATGCCGTTGATGGCCACGGCGCGCTTGAGCGCGACGATGTCCATCCAGCCGCAGCGACGCGGGCGGCCGGTCGAGGCGCCGTACTCGGCACCGCGGTCGCGGATGCCCTGGCCGACTTCATCGTCCAGCTCGGTCGGGAACGGGCCACCGCCGACGCGGGTCGCGTAGGCCTTGGCGATACCCAGCACGTAGTCGATCGCATCGGCGCCCACGCCGGCACCGGCCAGTGCGCCACCGACGGTGGTGTTGGAGCTGGTGACGTACGGGTAGGTGCCGTGGTCGATGTCCAGCAGCGCGCCCTGGGCGCCTTCGAACAGCACGCGCTTACCCTGCTTGCGCAGGTCGTGCAGGATGCCGGCGACGTCGGACTTCATCGGCTCGACGTACTCGCCGAAAGCCAGTGCTTCGTCGTAGGTCTTCTGGAAGTCGACCGCGTCGGTCTTGAGGTAATTGGTCAGCACGAAGTTGTGGTAATCCAGCGCGGTGCGCAGGAGCTCTTCCAACTGGGCCGGGTAATGCAGGTCGGCGATGCGGATGCCGCGACGCGCCACCTTGTCTTCGTACGCCGGGCCGATGCCACGGCCGGTGGTGCCGATCGCCTTGCCACCGGCAGCACGTTCGCGCGCCTGGTCCAGGGCGATGTGGTACGGCATGATCAGCGGCGCGGCCGGCGAGATCTTCAGGCGCGAACGCACTTCCACGCCGGAGGTTTCCAGCTCGGCGATTTCCTTCTGCAGCGCGGCCGGCGAGATCACCACGCCGTTGCCGATCAGGCACAGGGCGTCTTCACGCAGGATGCCCGACGGAATCAGGTGCAGGACGGTCTTCTTGCCATTGATGACCAGCGTGTGGCCGGCATTGTGGCCGCCCTGGAAGCGCACGACAGCGCCGATTTCCTCGGTGAGCAGATCGACGATCTTGCCCTTGCCTTCATCGCCCCACTGGGCACCCAACACGACAACTGACTGACCCATGACGGGTAACTCCTGGTTTTTGTGCGGCCATCGGGGCCGCGGGTTTGGGACCATGCCGGGGGGGCCGATCAGCGCGGGTTGGCGGGCTCCAGCGGGGAGCGCGCCGACGCTGGGGTACCCAGACACGGAAAAAGCCGGACGAGTGACTCTGAAACAGAGTGCCCGTCCGGCTTTTGTGCATTATCCGGGTTTCCGGTGGCCGCTGCCACCCCGGCGGCGGGCGGACTTCACCGGCCGGTCAGGACCGCCGCGGGATGGAGCCGGCCAGCGGCCGGTTCCAAGGCGGTAGTGCCGGCC
>NZ_JABBXB010000002.1:382404-784167 GCF_013387485.1 Stenotrophomonas sp. SAM-B | reverse complement strand
TCGGGCGGATCAAGGGAGATTCCGGCGTGGGCGCCAAGCTACATGGCGATCGCTCAGATCCAGGCTCGTACGGCGGCCCACGCCGGCTCTCGGCACCTAAGCTGCCAGATTCCGAACAGATAAGGCTTATGTCGCCGCATCCATGCGGCTCATACCCCCTCAAACCCCACCCCGTCCGGCCCTCCACACATCTATGCGCGTGCAGGCATATCAAACCGTGCAAAAAGGGACAGTGGCTATTGGGCGTGGCATTTGCCTTCGGTACCGTCACCTGCCGACTGTCAGAGGCGGGGTGGTGTGGGTTGGAGGGGGTATGAGCCGCATGGGTCGGGCGCATGCGCCCGACGGGCTGGGCAGGAGCCCAGCCCCGGTCTAGCCATATGCGCAGGAAAGCGCATATGAGCGAGCGGCGACATAAGCCTCCAGGGATGGATTCACGGCGTCCCCCGCGAACCCACACCACCCCGCCAAACCGACCGAAACAAGATAGCCGTTGCTTCAGCCGCCGCTTCGGCCGTGGCCTTAAGTGTGATCCTTACTTCCCGCGCAAGCGGCTATGGCGATAACCGTAGCTGAAATAGATCGCGAAACCGCCCAGCGTCCAGAAGCCCATCAGCATCCAGTTGTGCGCCGTCATCGCCGTCAGCAGCGCGATGCAGCTGAGCACGCCCAGACTGCAGATCAGCCACGCCATCGGCATCCGGAACGGACGCGGCAGGTCCGGCTGGGTGCGGCGCAGGATCAGCACGCCCGCGCAGACCGCCGCGAACGCGATCAGCGTGCCCATCGAAGTCAGCTCGCCGAGGACGTCGAGCGGGAACACCGCCGCCAGCAGCGCGATGCCGATGCCCGTGATCACCGTGTTGATGTGCGGCGTGCGGTACTTGGGGTGGATCTTGGTGAACAGCGGCGGCAACAGCCCGTCGCGGCCCATGATCATGAAGATGCGGGGCTGCGCGATCACCATCACCAGCACCACCGACGACAGCCCGATCAGCGCGCCGATCTCCACGACCACGCGCAGCCAGCCCAGTTGCGGATGCGCCGCCACCGCGGTCACCACTGGCTCGTCCGTGCCCAGCAGCTGGTACGGCACCAGCCCGGTCATCACCGCCGCCATGGCGATGTACAGCACCGTGCAGATCACCAGCGAGAGCATCATGCCGATCGGCATGTCGCGCTGCGGCTTGTGCGATTCCTGCGCGGCCACCGAGACCGCCTCGAAACCGATGTAGGCGAAGAACACCATCGCCGCACCGCGCAGCACGCCATCGAAGCCGTACTTGCCCGGGCCTTCGTTGTCCGGAATGAACGGCGTCCAGTTGGCCGGATCCACGTACTTCCAGCCCACCACGATCACCAGCAGGATCAGCGCGGTCTTGAGCACCACCATCGCCATGTTCATGGCCGAGGATTTGCTGATGCCCACGTAGCACAGCCAGGTCAGCAGCAGCACCAGCACGGCGGCCGGGATGTTGGCGATGGCGCCGGTCGGGCGCAGCTGGCCATCCAGTGGCGCACTGACCAGCGCGGCCGGCAGATGGATGTCGAAGTGACTGAGCAGGCTCAGGAAATAGCCGGTCCAGCTGACTGCCACCGCCGAGGCGGAAACGCCGTATTCGAGTACCAGCATCCAGCCGATGAACCAGGCCGAGAGCTCGCCGAACGTGGCATAGGTATAGGTGTAGGCACTGCCGGAGACCGGCACCATCGCCGCGAACTCGGCATAGGCCATCGCGCAGAACGCGCAGCAGATCGCGGCCAGTACGAACGACAGCATGATCGCCGGGCCGGCATGGTTGGCAGCGGCCTGGCCGGTGATCACGAAGATGCCGCCGCCGATCACCGCGCCGATGCCCAGCGCGGTCAGGCCCCAGGGGCCGAGGGTACGGCGCAGGCTCAGCCCGTTGGCGTCTTCATGGGCGGCGTGCGGATGCTTGGTGGCCCACAGTTGCTTGAACATGGTTTGGACTTCTTCTCAGGCGCGACGTATCAAACGACCGGGCCGGCGCTGGGCCGGCCTGGCAGCATTCAGGCGTTCTTCTTGTTCAGCTTGCTGTGGCGGATGCCGTAGCCGAAGTAGATGCACAGACCCAGCAGGGTCCACGCCACGAACAGGTGCCAGTGCACCACGAAGGCCTGGTAGAACAGGAACAGACAGGCCAGCGCGCCCAGCGGGCAGATCACCCACACCAGCGGCACGCGGAACGGCCGTTCCAGCTCCGGGCGCGTGTAGCGCAGGATCAGCACGCCGATGCATACCGTGGCGAAGGCCAGCAGGGTGCCCATCGAGACCAGCTCGCCGAGCACGTTCAGCGGCACGGTGCCCGCCAGGGTGGCGGCGACGGCACCTACCACGATCGTGCTCCAGTACGGGGTGCGGAATCGCTTGTGCACCTTGCCGAATATCTTCGGCAGCAGGCCGTCTCGGGAGATCGTGTAGGCAATGCGGGTCTGGCCCATCATCATCACCAGTACCACCGACGACAGACCGGCGATCGCGCCGATTTCCACTGCGGTCTTGAGCCAGGACAGGGTCGGGTAGGGCTCCAGCGCCGTGGCGACCGGCTTGTCGGTGCCCAGCAGGTGGTACGGCATCATGCCGGTCAGCACAGCACAGACGATGATGTAGACGATGGTGCACACGGCCAGCGAGCCGAGCAGGCCGATCGGCATGTTGCGCTGCGGGTCCTTGGTTTCGCCGGCAGCGGTGGAGACCGCATCGAAGCCGATGTAGGCGAAGAACACGATGGTCGCCGCACGGAACACGCCGCTCCAGCCGAACTCACCCGGCACGCCGGTGTTCTCCGGAATGAACGGGGTCCAGTTCGCCGGGTCCAGATGCGCCGCACCAAAACCGATGAACAGACAGATCACGGTGACCTTGATCGCCACGATGATCGCGTTGACGAACGCCGACTGGGTCACGCCGACGTACAGCAGGCCGGAGACGGCCGCCACGATCAGCACCGCCGGCAGGTTGAACAGCTTGCCGGAGGAGATGAATTCATGGCCGGTCCAGGCGATGGGCGCGGCGCTCAGCGCGTCCGGGAACGGCATGTTGAGCGTGGTGGTGATGAAGCTGATCAGGTACGCCGACCAGCCCACCGCGACCGAGGCCGAGGCGAACAGGTACTCCAGCACCAGGCACCAGCCGATGAACCAGGCCATGCCCTCGCCGAGGGTGGCGTAGGAGTACGAGTAGGCGCTACCGGAGACCGGCATCATCGCCGCGAACTCGGCGTAGCACAGGCCGGCCAGTGCGCAGGCGAAGCCGGCGAACACGAACGACAGCATCACGGCAGGGCCGGCGTGGTTCGCCGCCGCCTGGCCGGTGAGCACGAAGATGCCGGCACCGATCACCGCACCGATGCCCAGCAGGATGAGGTGTTTCGCTGTGAGGGTCCGTTTCAGTGTTGGCTCGCCGTCCAGGCTGCCTTCGATGGGCTCGCCGGCATCGACGTGCGGTGCCGGTGCGACCGGTTTGACCCTCAACAGAGACTTCAGCATGCAGTGCTTCCCTAAATGAACAAAGGTGAGGCGCGCGGTACATTGCCGCACGCCCTGATGGCGACTGGGCGCCCCAGCGGTGCGGGGCCCGCTGTACCTTAGCCAAAGCTGAAGCCGCTGTACAAGCACAATTGCAGCATGGCCGAGCGATAATCGGCCAAATCCGCACGATGCCCGCGCCTGCCATGTCGTTGAACCCCGAATCCATTGCCATTCCTGACGCTGCCCTGCGCAGTCAGCTTGACGCCTACGCCCGCCGACACCCCGGGGACGCGGCGCTCGCTGACGAATTCAGCACATTGCTGGACGATCCGGAAAACCCGTTCCTGCGCGAGCGCCTGGCCGGGCACTTCACCGGCAGTGCGTGGCTGGTCAGTGCGGACGGGCAGCGCGTGCTGCTGACCCACCACCGCAAGCTGGACCGCTGGCTGCAGCTGGGCGGCCATGCCGACGGCGAGCGCGACCTGGCCCAGGTCGCGCTGAAAGAGGCCGAGGAGGAATCCGGGCTGACCGCGCTGGTGCTGGAGGATGGCGAACTGTTCGACATCGACAAGCACTGGATCCCCGAACGCAGGGACGTGCCCGGGCATTGGCATTACGACGCCCGCTACGTAGTGCGGGCGCTGGGCGGCGAGCAGTTCGCAGTCAGCGAAGAGTCGCTGGCGCTGGCCTGGCGCGATATCCGTGACGTGGCCAACGCGGCGATCGAGACCCCGGATGGCGACGATTCCCTCCCGCGCATGGCCAAGCGCTGGCTGGCGCGGTGATTTAACAGGGACGGGGGTAGTTATTAACTACCTCCGTCCCTGTTAATAAAGAACGCGGGTGCGCAGCGTGCCCGGGATGGCCGCCAGCTCGTCGCGCACGGCGCCGGCCTGCGCTTCGCTGGCGGTGATGTCGATCACCACGTAGCCGACCTTCGGATCGGTGCGCAGGAACTGGCCGTCGATGTTGACGTTGTGGCGCGAGAAGATCTCGTTGACCTTGGACAGCACGCCCGGCACGTTCTGGTGGATGTGCAGCAGGCGCAGGCTCTCGGCATGCTCGGGCAGGGTCACTTCGGGGAAGTTCACCGCCGACAGGGTGCTGCCGTTGTCGCTGTAGCGCACCAGCTTGGCCGCTACTTCCACGCCAATGTTGTCCTGCGCTTCCAGCGTGCTGCCGCCCACGTGCGGGGTCAGGATCACGTTGTCATGGGCGGTCAACGGGGAGACGAAAGCATCGCCGTTGCCCTTGGGCTCGACCGGGAACACGTCCAGCGCCGCGCCGCCGAGATGGCCCGAGCGCAGCGCCGCATCCAGTGCATCGATGTCGACGACGGTGCCGCGTGCCGCGTTGATCAGGTGCGTGCCGGGGCGCATCCGCGCCAGTTCATCGGCGCCGATCATCCACTGCGTGGCGGGGGTTTCGGGTACGTGCACGGTCACGATGTCGGCGCGCGCCAGCAGGTCGTCGAGGCTGAGCGCCGCGCGGGCATTGCCCAGCGAGAGCTTGGTTTCCACATCGTGGAAGATCACCTGCATGCCCATCGCCTCGGCCATCACGCCGACCTGGGTGCCGATGTGGCCATAGCCGATGATGCCCAGCGTCTTGCCGCGCACCTCGTGGCTGCCCGCTGCTGATTTGGACCAGCCACCGCGGTGGCACTCGGCGTTCTTCTGCGGGATGCCGCGGGTCAGCATGATCGCCTCGGCGATCACCAGCTCGGCCACGCTGCGGGTGTTGGAGTAGGGCGCGTTGAACACCGGGATGCCGGCCAGTTCCGCCGCCTCCAGGTCGACCTGGTTGGTGCCGATGCAAAAACAGCCGACCGCCATCAGGCGCTTGGCATGCACCAGCACATCCGCGCTCAGCTGGGTGCGCGAGCGGATGCCGACGATGTGGGCCTCGGCGATCCGGGCCTTGAGTTCGTCTTCGGGCAGCGCCTTGCTGTGCAGTTCGATCTGCGAATAGCCGGCCGCGGTGAACACGTCGATCGCGGTCTGGCTGACCCCCTCGAGCAACAGTACGCGGATATCCTGCTTCGGGAACGAGGTCTTTTTCGGCGACATGGGCGGCGTGCGACGTGTGGCGGCGGGAGCCCCCAACTATGCCAGAAGCCGGCGTCGATGGTGCGGTGCGCCAATCGATGGCCAGACAGTTTCAGATGCACCTAATTGGACGGGGCTGGTGGGGGTGATCGATGCCCCGGCGACTGGACGCGGCCCGTAGCGGCTGGCAGGCTTGCGGGCTCCCCCGGCACTGCCAGACGCCCCATGACCGATCCGCGCCTTGATTCGCTGTTGCACGATTGCCCCGGGCTGCGCCTGAAGACCGATCCGGCCGATCTGGAGCACTACGGCCGCGACTGGACCCGCCGCTGGACGCCGGCGCCACTGGCGATCGCGCTGCCGGGCACGGTCGAGGAGGTGCAGGCGATCCTGCGCTGGGCCAGTGCCCGCAACGTGGCGGTAGTGCCTTCCGGCGGCCGGACCGGCCTGTCCGGTGGCGCCGTCGCAGCCCATGGGGAACTGGTGCTAAGCCTGGAACGGATGAACAAGCCGTTGGCCTTCGATGCTGTCGACCGCACCCTGACCGTGCAGGCCGGCATGCCGCTGGAAGCGGTGCACAACGCGGCGCTCGAGCAGGGTCTGATCTACCCGGTGGATTTCGCCGCGCGCGGGTCGTGCTCGATCGGCGGCAACATCGCCACCAACGCCGGCGGCATCCGCGTGATCCGTTACGGCAATACCCGCGAGTGGATCGCCGGCCTGACGGTGGTGACCATGGCCGGTGAGCGGGTCGAGCTCAACAAGGGCCTGATCAAGAATTCCAGCGGCTACGACTTCCGCCAGCTGCTGATCGGCTCGGAAGGCACGCTGGGCGTCATCGTGGAAGCGACCCTGAAGCTCACCGACCCGCCGCCGGCCAGCAACGTGATGCTGCTGGCGCTGCCCTCGTTCGAGGTGCTGATGCAGGTGTTTGCCGCGTTCCGCGAACGGCTGCAGCTGCAGGCCTTCGAATTCTTCACCGACCGCGCGCTCGAGCACGTGCTGGCGCACGGTGCGCAGGCGCCGTTCGATGAGGTTCATCCGTATTACGTGGTCACCGAGTTCGCTGCCGGCGATGAGGCCCAGGAAGCCGCCGCGATGGCCGCCTTCGAAGACTGCATGACGCACGGCTGGGTCAGCGATGGTGTGGTCAGCCAGAGTGATGCGCAGGCTGCGCAGTTGTGGCGGCTGCGCGAGGGCATCACCGAGGCAGTGGCGCGCTACAAGCCCTACAAGAACGACGTCTCGGTGCGGATCTCGGCGATGCCGGCGTTTCTCGCCGAAACCCAGGCGCTGATCGGGCAGGCATACCCGCAGTTCGACGTGGTCTGGTTCGGGCACATCGGCGACGGCAACCTGCACATCAACGTCCTCAAGCCGGACGACACCGCTGACGCCGAGTTCCTGACCCAGTGCGAGCATGTCACCAAACTGCTCGCCGGCGTGCTGAGCCGGTTCGATGGCAGCATTTCGGCCGAACACGGGATCGGCCTGGTCAAGAAGGGCTATCTGGACAGCACCCGCAGCACCGCGGAAATCGCCTTGATGAAGGCGGTCAAACGCGCGTTTGATCCCCAAGCGCTGCTGAATCCCGGCAAGGTCTTCGACCTCTGAGACAAGACAGGCTTTCACGCAGCCTATACGCTCTGTGCTTTCCACCACGAACGACACCCTGATGATGCGTCCGATCCTGCTTCTTGCCGTGCTTGCCCTGCCGCTGTCTGCGATGGCGTCCAGTTTTGCCGGCAGCTCCGCCGGCTCCGCATCCGGCGCGTCTTCGGCCGGTTCGTCCAGCTCGGGCGATGACAAGATCGTGCTCGATGCGCGTGATGATGCCGCAGCCTTCGTGGCCAGCGACGGCGCCATCCGTGGCGCACGCCTGGAAGCGGCACTGCTGCACCTGCGCGAGCAGGGTGCCGCGCAGCAGGCAAGTGACATGGCGCTGGCCAGGACCCTGCTGGCGCGCTGATGCAACCCACCGGTCAGGTCCGCCGCTGGCGCTGGGCGGTCCTGATCGCGTGGCTGGCCGCGCCTTGTGCGCACGCTGCGCTGCAGCTGGAGCTGCAGCCGCAGGGACTGAGTGCGACGCAGATCGTCGCTGCCGAGCGCACCCTGCAGCAGGTGCGCACGCGCCTCCCTTCCGGATGGCAGGCACGGTTCCAGCAGCTGGTCCTGGTCCGCTGGTCGGACACGCTGCCGGCCCACGTGCACGGCCGTACCCGCAACGGCACGATCACCCTGCAGCGCGCCCTGCTCGACAGCGTGCAGGAGGATCAACCACTGCCGCGCCCGCCCGAGGCGGCGCTGATCCATGAACTGACCCACGTGCTGGACCGTTCGCCGCAGGGCGGTTGGTCGCGCGATCCGCGCCTGCGCGATCTGGCCGGCTGGCAACGGCGCCCGTGGAAACTCGGCCGCACCGCCAACGCCTTCAGCGGGCGCAGCCCCGATGATTACGAGCGTGCCAGCCCGGCCGAGTTCCTGGCGGTCAACGCCGAACACCTGCTGCTCGATCCCGATTACGCCTGCCGTCGACCGGCCGTCGCCGCGTGGTTTGCCGACCATCTGGGGCCGACCGCGCACGCGGTCGACTGCGACACCCGTCTGCCGTTGATGCAGGCCGAAGAGGAGGCGGGCGCTGCCACGCTGCTCGAGCTGGATCCAGCGCGGGTTTATGGCGTCGACTACCTGCTCGCCGAGGGCAATGACCAGCTGATGAGCCGCTGGGGCCACAGCATGCTGCGGCTGGTGATCTGCGCACCGGGGCGGCCGCGCGGGCCGGCCTGCCGGATGGACCTGTCCCATCACCGCGTGCTGTCCTACCGCGCCTTCGTCGGCGATGTGCAGATCTCCAGCTGGCGCGGGCTGACCGGTGCGTATCCCTCGCGCCTGTTCGTGCTGCCGCTCAACCAGGTCATCAACGAATACACCCAGCTCGAACTGCGGGGGCTGTCCTCGGTGCCATTGGCGATGGATGAGCAGGAGATCGCCAGCCTGCTCGAGCGTGTCGCGCAGGTGCATTGGAGCTACGACGGTCGCTATCTGTTCGTCAGCAACAACTGCGCGGTGGAGACCGGCAAGCTGCTGCAGGAAGGCGTGCCGCGCCTGGCTTCGCCCGGTTTGAACCGGATCACCCCGCGCGGCCTGCTGACCCGTCTGGAGCGCCTGGGCGTGGCGGATGCCAGCGTGCTGGCCGATCGCGGGCAGGCGACCCGGCAGGGCTACTACTTCGCGTCGGCGGAAGCGCATTACCAGCAGCTGTTCGATGTCGCCCGCCGGCAGCTGCCGCTGGGCACGGCAGACGTCGGCGACTGGTTGCGGCAGCCGGCCAGTCAGCGGGCACGTTGGGTGGAGCAGGGCGATCTGCGCGCCACGGCGGCCCTGTTGTTGCTGGAGCAGGCGGCATTACGCCGCGAAGAACTCCGCGCGCGCGATGTCCTGAAGCGGCTGCTCGGCGATCCGGACACGGGCGATGCCGCGGCGCGCGACACGCTGCGCGCATTGCTCGAGGACACCGGGCAGCTGGTCAGCCCGGCCGCCTTGGTGAAGGGTGGGGGCTACGGGCTGCCCTCCGCCGGTGAGCGCGCCATGGCGACCGAGGCTGCAGCGCAGCTCAGTGTGCAGGGCGCGCCGGCCTGGAAGGCGCTGCAACGGCAGTTGAAGCAACGCCTGCCGGTCCGGCAGCAACGCGAACTGGCCACGATCGACAGCACGCTGGCCCGGCTCGGCGCGCGGATGCGCGAACTGGCCCGCGAAGACGGCGTTACTGCCGCGGCAGTTCGATGACGAAGCGCGCACCGCCCAATGTGCTGGCTGTGCAGGCCACATGGCCGCCATGCGCATCGGCGATCGCCTTGACCACCGCCAGCCCCAGCCCGCTGCCACCGCGCTGACGCGAGCGCGAGCCGTCGCCGCGCAGGAAGGGATCGAAGATATGCTCACGCAACGCCGCATCGATGCCGGGGCCTTCGTCGTCGATGGCGATCTGTACGTGGGTGGCGGTGTCGTGCACGGCGATGCGGACCCTGCCGGGCGTGGCGTAGCGCCGCGCATTCTCCAGCAGCGCCATCAGCGCCTGGCGGACCCGGGTCGGGTCGCAATGCGCCGGATGCTCCTCGCGCGAGGTTTCCAGCTCCAGCACGAAGCCGCTGCCGCGGAAGCCCGGGTCGACCAGGGTCATCACCGACTGCACTTCCTGCACCACATCGTTGCGGGCGCGGCGGACATCCAGGCGGGCGCTGTCGGCCAGGCTCAGTACGCGCAGGTCCTCGATGAGCCGCGACAGCCCTTCGACCTGCGCCAGCAGGCTGCGGAACTGGCTTTCATCCGGGGCGAACACCCCTTCGGCCAGCCCCTGCAGGCGGCCGCGCAGGATGGTGACCGGCGTGCGCAGCTCGTGCGCGATCGCCGCGTGCCACATCACCCGGTCGGCCTCGATGTTCTGCAGCCGGCGCGCCATCGCGTTGAAGTCGTCCACCAGCAGCGCCACTTCGCCGAGCGAGCGATCGCTGACCGTGGCGCGCGCGCCCAGGTCACCATCGGCAAGCCGGCCGATGCTGTCCACCACCGCATTGAGCGGGGTCAGGATGCGCTGGGACAATCGCACCGAGGCGGCGACCGCCAGGGTCAGCCCGATCAGGGTCACGCCCACCATCCAGACCAGCTCGGGGCCGCTGGGCACCCAGCTGACCGGCTCCTCGGCGCCACCGGGGTAAAACGCCACCAGCACGGCATACAGCAGGTAGGAGCTGAGGATCACCATCACGATGACCGCCAGCACCATCATCGACATCGACAGCACGATGTGCCGGCTCAGGCCGGAGCGGCGCATCAATGGTCCGCCGCCAGCCGGTAACCGACGCCGCGCACGCTGGCCGGCACGTTGGCCAGGCCGACATCATCGAGTTTGCGCCGCAGCTTGCTGACGTGGCTGTCCACGGTGCGCTCCAGCGCTTCGCTTTCCGGCAGGCACTCGTGCATGAGTTCGCTGCGGCTGAAGATGCGCATCGGTGCCAGCGCCATGCAGTGCAGCAGCTTGTACTCGGTCAGGGTGAGCAGCAGTTCGTGGCTGTACCCATCGCCTTCGACGTGCACGGTGTGGTGCTCCGGATCGATCACCAAGCTGCCCACGCGCAGGATCTCCGGTGCGCGCGGGCGCGGTGCATTCAAGGTACGGCGCAGCACCGCACGCACCCGCGCGGCGACTTCGGCCGGGTTGAAGGGTTTGACCACGTAATCGTCCGCGCCCATCCGCAGCGCGGTGAGCTTGTCCAGGTCCTGGTCCAGCGCGGTCAACATGATCACCGGCGTATCGCCGCGCTGGCGCAGCGTGCTGAGCACGGTCCAGCCGTCCATGCCCGGCATCTGCACGTCGAGCAGGACCAGGTCCGGCCGCGCGCTGCGATGCAGGGCGAGCGCGCTGAGGCCGTCCTGCGCACGCAGCGTGCGCAGGCCTTCGCGGGCCAGGTAGGCCGCGACGATGTCGGCGATCTCGGGTTCGTCCTCGACGATCAGGACCAGGGCGTTGAGCGAATGATCCCAGCGCGTGGTGGGGGCGCCGGGTGAATCGGAGGCGGGCATGCAGGGCAGGGCCGGAAGGTGCTTGTGCTCCATCGTATCTCCACACTTCCTCCATCGAAACCCCACCGAGGCCGCGCAGACTGCCGCCATCGTGATTTCGGCCGGTGTTCCGGCCCTGTGCTGCGGATGAAGAACTCCAGATGGATGCCCGCCCTTGGGGCGGCGAACGAGACACGGCGCGCGAGCGGCGGGCGTAGGACGCTGCGACGATGGCGGGTGTACCCATGAAGACGCTACTGCAATCGGCACACGTCGAGGCAGCCGAGGCGCGGCTCTGGGATGCGCTGGTCCAGTGGCAGCCGCAGCAGTTGCATGCGCTGCTGTCGCCGGCGCTGTTCCTGACCGACCACGAAGGCCAGCGCCAGGATGCGTCCCCGCTGCTGGCGGGCTGGAACGCGCGGCGCATCCGCATCGCTGCGATCGAGCGGCAGCAGACCGAGCAGCTGGCCTGCGGCGCGATGGTTCTGGTCACCGGCGAGCTGCGCATCCACCTCGATGGCGAGCACGGCAGGCAGCTGCACACGATGCGCCTCCTGCGTGTCTGGACGCGCAGCAGCACCGCGCCCGGCGTGCATCTGCTGTCGATGTGCGTGCTCCCTGCATCGCCACCGCTGCACTGAACCGCGCGTTCAGCAGGGCGGGCGGGGTCAGCGCCGCTTCACCTGTTCCCACGGCGCGGCAGGTACGATCAAGTGTTGTCGACGTTATCGCAAGGAGTTCCTCATGCGCGCATCTCCCTGGTTGTTGAGCCTGGCCGTTACCGGCGTACTCGCCGCCTGCCAACCGGCCACCGAGAGCAGCCCCGCCGCCGACGGCAGCGAAGCGCCGCCCCCCCTCGATGCCTCCACGGCCGATGAGCGCAGCTACGCCTTCCGCTGTGGCGAGCTGGAAGTGCATGCGACCTACCGCGGCCAGGATTCGGCGACGGTGGTGGTGGGCGACCGCACCTTCCCGATGTCGTCGCAGCCGGCCGCATCCGGTGCCAAGTATGGCGATGGGCAGGGCAACGAATTCTGGACCAAGGGCACCACCGACGGGATCCTGATCCTCAAGGGCGAGCCGGACCGCACCTGCACCGGCACCGGCGAGCAGGGCGGCGAAGCGCCGCCGGCGAACGCCACGGCCAATGCGGATGCCGATGCCGCGGGCGGGTTCCGCGCGACCGGGAACGAGCCCGGCTGGCTGGCCCAAGTCGGCCCGGGCGCGACGCCGACGCTGCACATCGAGATGGATTACGGCGAGCGCAAGCTCGAAATTGCCAGCCCCACGCAGGGCCGTGACGGCTGGTCCGGTACCGCTGCGGATGGCACCCCGGTCAAGCTGACCTTCCAGCGCACGGTGTGCCAGGACGACATGAGCGGCCAGGCCTTCGGGGCCACCGCGATGCTGACCGTCGGTGCGCGCCAGTACCATGGGTGTGGCGATTTTGCCGGTGCGCCGTCGCTGGCCGCCAAGCCCTGATCGATCCGTCGTCACCGGATGCGCGTGTGCGCGTCCGGTAAGGCATCACATGCCGCGCGGGCAGGGATTGGGCAGCGCGCGGCTGCGCGTATCCAGGACCAGTTCGTTGCGGGTGCCGAGCAGCATCAGCTCGGTGTGCACCAGGCAATTGTCCGCATGGCGCTGCAGAAGTTGATTGAACAGCGCGGCGCGGTCGTCGCAGTACTCGTGGATCGCATACGCCAGTTCGCGGGCGCGGTCCTCGTCGTAGGCTTCTTCGCCGGCGAAGTGCTGGCAGGCGCTTTCGCGGCCCAGGAACGCCTGGACGTCGCCCGGCATCGCGCAGTACATGCGGATGTCTTCGGCCACGAACAGCTCTGCAGGCACGTCGCAGCGCGCATTGCCGGTGGTATCGACGGCTGCCGGGGCCTGGGGGTCCAGCGTTTCGCTCTCCACTGCCCGCGGCGAGCACGCCGCGAGCAGCAGGAGCAGGACGGTCGGTGCCGACCGCTTAGTCGGCACGGCCGGCGAATTCACCGGTGGTGGTGTTGACCAGCACGCGCTCGCCGTTGGCGATGTACTCCGGCACCATGATCTCGATGCCGGTGCTGAGCTTGGCCGGCTTCGGGCGCTTGGTGGCGGTGCCGCCCTTGAGCTCCGGCGGGGTCTCGACCACTTCCAGCACCACGCTGGTCGGCAGCTGCACGCCCACCGGGGTCTCGTCGATCACCTGCACGTAGATGCCGGTCAGGCCATCGGTGATGTAGCCGGCGTCATCGCCGAGCACGTCCGCGTCGACCATGTACGGGGTGTAGTCCTCGTCGTCCAGGAAGACGAAGGCGTCGCCGTCCATGTACGAGTAGGTCGCCTGGCGGCGCAGCAGTTCGACTTCCGGCAGGTTGTCGTCGGCATCGAAGCTGGAATCGAGCTTGTTGCCGCCGGGCACGCTGTACATGATGAAACGGAAGCGGACATTGCCGCCGCGGCCCTGCGGGGAGCTGCGTTCGATGTCGCGGATCTGGTAGACGCCGTTGTTGAATTCGACGACGTTGCCTTTCTTGATGTCGCTGGCTTTCATGGGAATGAAGGTCGGTTCGTGGAGGTGGCGGGTGCCGGAACCGGGCACCCAGCGGGTTGCGTGCTCGCTTACTTCGGCGCCAGACGCACGGCGCCGTCAAGGCGGATGGTCTCGCCGTTGAGATAGGTGTTGCCCAGGATGTAGGCGACCAGGCCGGCGAAGTCGTCCGGCTTGCCCAGGCGCGGCGGGAATGGGATGGAGGCGGCCAGCGATTCCTGCACGGCCGGCGGCATGCCGTCGACCATCGGGGTCCAGAAGATGCCCGGGGCGATGGTCATCACGCGGATGCCGAAGCGCGACAGCTCGCGGGCCATCGGCAGGGTCATGCTGACCACGCCGCCCTTGGAGGCGGCATAGGCGGCCTGGCCGATCTGCCCTTCATAGGCGGCCACGCTGGCGGTGTTGATGATCACGCCGCGCTCGCCGTCCTCGCCCGGGGTGTTGTGCTGCATGCGGTTGGCGGCGGCCTTGGCGACGTTGAAACTGCCGACCAGGTTGACCATCACCGTGCCCTGGAAGTTGGCCAGCGGCATCGGCGCCTCTTTGCCCAGCACGCGGCCGGCGCCGAGGATGCCGGCGCAGTTGACCGCCACGTTCAGTCCGCCCAGGAAGTCGCAGGCGGCCTCGATCTGCGCGGCCACGGCGGCTTCATCGCTGACGTTGGTGCTGTAGTAGCGCGCATTGGCCTGGCCCAGTTCGGCCACGGCCGCCGCACCCTTCTCGTCATTGAGATCGAACAGGGCCACCTTGGCGCCGTGGGCGACCAGGTGCTGGGCCACGGACAAGCCAAGGCCGGAGACACCGCCGGTGATGACGGCGCGGACAGAAGACAGCTGCATTGCACGATCCCGCTGGTTCAAGAACCGCCGATTCTAACGGAAGCGGTCGCGATCACTGTTGTGCACTGCCCACGGCGACCCTCGCGCGCAGCGCCAGCCGCCGGGCGAACTCATCCGGTGCCAGCCCCGGCGCGAACAGGAAGCCCTGGCCGACCGACACCCCCAGGGTCTGCAGGAACTGGCGCTGGGCCTCCGATTCGATGCCCTCGGCCACCAGTCCCAGCCCGAGGCTGCGGGCGATCCCGCAGACGGCTTCGCAAACGGCCACATCCGAGCGGTTGCCCGGGACCCCCTCCACGAACAGCTGGCTCAGTTTGAGCCCGTGGATCGGCAGCCGGCGGAGGTAGTTCAGTGCGCTGTAGCCTTCGCCGAAGTCGTCGATGGTGAGCAGCACGCCCATCTCGCGCAGCCGCGCGAAGGTGCGCAGGGTGTCCGGTGCGTCCTCGATCAACACCCGTTCGGTGAATTCCAGTTCCAGCGCGCTGCCGGGCAGGTGGAACTCATCCAGCACCGCGCGCACGTGCCGGGCCAGGTCCTCGCCGACGAACTGCCGGTAGGAGACGTTGACCGCCACCCGTACGATGCCGAGCCCGTCGTCCTGCCAGCGGCGTACCTGCTGGCAGGCCTCGCGGAGCACCCACAGGCCGATCCGGACGATGTCGCCAGTGTTCTCGGCATGGCCGATGAAGATATCCGGGCGCAGCTCGCCCAGCTGGGTGTTGCGCCAGCGGATCAGTGCCTCGGCGGCGATCAGCTGGCCGCTGTGCAGGTTGACCTGCGGCTGGTACACCAGATGGAACTCATCGTCGTCCAGCGCGCGGTGCAGGCGGCTCTCGATCTGCAGGCGATCGTGCTGGCGCTGGGCCAGCTCGGGCGAGAATACCTGCCAGCCGTTGCGGCTGCGCCGCTTGCAGTCGTACATGGCGATGTCGGCATTCTGGATCAGCTGCTGCGGACGCAGTCCGTCCTGCGGCGCGCGCGCGATGCCGATGCTGGTGGTCACCGGAAACTCGTCGGCGCCGAAACGGAACGGCGTGCTGAAGGCGCGGGTGATCGCCTCGGCCAGCTGCTCGGGCTGGTCGGCCTGGTCGCGGGTATCGCAGACCACCAGGAATTCGTCGCCGCCGAACCGCGCCAGTAATCCTTCGGTGCCGATCGCGGTGGCGATGCGGCGGGTGGCATCGATCAGCAGTTCGTCGCCGGCGTTGTGGCCGAGCAGATCGTTGACGATCTTGAACCGGTCCAGATCGATGTACAGCACGGCAACCCGGCAGTGCGTCGGGTTGGCCATGCGCGTGGCCAGATCATTGAGTACCGCATCGCGATTCATGATCCCGGTCAGGGGATCGGTGCGCGCCTGGATGCGCAGCGTCTCCTCGGCCTGCTTGCGCGCGGTGATGTCCTGCACGGTGCCGGCGATGCGCGCGGCATCCACATCCCCGGCCTCGGCCTCGCCGATCATGCGTACCCAGAACGAGTGACCGTCGCTGCGCTGGCCCTGCAGTTCCAACTCGAAGGAGACCTGTTTGTCGATCACGTCCAGCAGTGCCTGCTGCAGCTGCGAACGGTCATCCAGGCGCAGGCATTCGAGCAGCTCGGCCATGTCGCGCATCGGCAGCGCCTGGCCGAGGATGCGGGTCGCCTCGTCGGTCAGGTACAGGCGCTGCAGGCCACGATCCCACTCCCAGCCGCCGATATGCGCCAAGGACTGTGCGCGGTCGAACAGGGTGTTGTTCCGTTTGAGTTCGGTGATGTCACTGAACAGCGCGAACACATGGTCCGGTGCATCGCGCCCGTTGCCGTACACCGGCACGTTGGTGGTGGAGATCCAGATCATCCGTCCGCGCGGGCGGTGGTACAGGCCGACGATGGTGCTGCGCACGATGCGGCCGCTCTGCAGCGAGACGCTCGCCGGCCACTGCTCGCGGGTGAGCGGATGTCCGTGCTCGTCCACGCTGATCCAGTCTTCCGGCGCCAGCATCGCCTGCAGGCTGCCGCCATTGCCGGCCGTGCCGAGGATACGGTGCGCGGCCGGGTTGGCCGAGACCACGCGCAGCTGGCGGTCGAACAGGATCACGCCCTTGTCGATCGACTCCATCAGCAGCCGGTAGCGCGATTCGGCCTGCCAGCGGCTGCTCAGGTCCCGGGCGACCGCCACGATGCAGTGCTCGCCCTGGTGCTCGAAGCCGGCCGAATGCACCTCGACGGGGAACCGGCTGCCGTCGCCGCGCATGTTGGTGACTTCGATGACATAGGTTTCGCCACGGTGCAGGGCCTCCCAGACGGGGTCCAGATGGTCGCCGGGCAGGTCGGGGTTCAACAACTCGATCGGCTGGCCGACGATCTCCTCGCGGGGGCGGCCGTAGGCGCGCACGCCGGCCTTGTTGAGGTCCAGCACCACGCCGCTTTCGCTGAGGATGCTGACCGGGTCGGGAACCGCATCGAACAGGGCGGCATAGCGACGCAGGGCCAGCTGGCGCTCGTCCATGGCTTCCTGCAGGGCCTGCTGGACGTTTTCCAGCAGTGCGCGCAGCTCGCCGGGCGAGTGGGCCAGTGCATGTTCCAGGGCGGCCAGCGCGTGGACGTGGGCGGTGAGGTGATCACCGACCGCAGCGTCCTTGCGCCGGCCGCCGCTTTTCATGTCGTCGCCAGCGCCTTGCCGGCCTTGCTGCCGGTCTCGCGCCCCAGGCGCGCGGCCAGCCAGCGCCCGGTGGCGGCCAGTGCCGGCAGATCGATGCCGGTGCGCATGCCGATGCCGTGCAGCATGTAGACGACATCCTCGCTGGCGACGTTGCCGCTGGCGCCCTTGGCATACGGGCAGCCACCGGCGCCGGAGACGGCCGAGTCGACCACGCGCACGCCTTCTTCCAGGCAGGCATCGATGTTGGCCAGCGCTTGGCCATAGGTATCGTGGAAATGCACGGCGAGCGCGGCCATCGGCAGCTCACTGGCGACGGCCTTGAGCATCGCGCGGGCCTTGCGCGGCGTGCCGACGCCGATCGTGTCGCCGAGCGAGATTTCGTAACAGCCCATCCCGTGCAGCGCACGGGCGACGCGCACCACCTCGCTCACCGCGACCTCGCCCTGGTACGGGCAACCGAGCACGGTGGACACATAGCCACGCACCTTGACCCCGTCGGCCTTGGCCCGCTCCAGGATCGGAGCGAAGCGCGCCAGCGACTCTTCGATGCCGGCGTTGGTATTGGTCCGGTTGAACGTCTCCGAGGCGGCGGTGAACACCGCCACTTCCTGGACGCCCACCGCGCGGGCACGATCGTAGCCCTGTTCGTTGGGCACCAGCACCGGGTAGTCGATGCCGGGACGGCGGTCGATCCCGGTATAGACCTCGGCGGCGTCGGCCAGCTGCGGCACCCAGCGCGGGCTGACGAAGCTGGTGGCCTCGATGGTGCGCAGCCCGGTGAGCGAGAGCTGGCGGATCAGCTCGATCTTGTCGGCGGTGGCCACCGGCTGGGCTTCATTCTGCAGCCCGTCGCGCGGGCCGACCTCGACGATGCGGACGAAATCATCCATGGGCCAGCGCTCCGCGGACGGAGCGACGGACGACCAGCAGGGGACGGAGCGGGGTAGAGATCACGGAGATTCCTGTCAGACGGAAGGCGGCCCACGTTCCCCGGCGGGCCACGAAAAGGGGATACGCGGGATGGGCGACAAAACGGCCATCCCGCGGGCGTAGGCGGTCAGCCTTGGGGCTCAGTCCGGGGTGACCCAATGCGGGGCGCGTTTATCGAGGAAGGCCCCAAGGCCTTCCTGACCTTCGGCCGAGACCCGCAGGCGGGCGATCAAGGCCGCATTGTCGCGGTCGGTGGCGTCGCGGTCGCGGCCCAGCGCGACCCGGCGGACCAGATCCTTGGCCGAGGACGAGGCCACCGGGCCGGCCTTGTCGAGCAGGCCAAGCTGGCGCTGGACCGCCTCGTCGATCCGCTCGGGCTCGATCAACTGGTGGACCAGGCCGATGCGCAGGGCGGTCTCGGCATCGAAATGCTCGCCGGTGGCGAACCAGCGCCGCGCCTGGCGGGGTCCGATCGCATCGATGACATAGGGCGAGATCACCGCGGGCAGCAGGCCCAGGCGGCTTTCGGTCAACCCGAAGCGGGCGCTGGTGCTGGCGATGGCGATGTCGCAGCAGGCGACCAGGCCGACCCCGCCACCGAAGGCGGCGCCCTGGACGCGGGCAATGGTCGGCTTGGGCAGCTCGTCCAGGGTCCGCATCAGGCGGGCCAACGCCAGGGAGTCCTGGCGGTTGTCTTCCTCGCTGGCGGCGGCCATGCCACGCATCCACTGCATGTCCGCGCCCGCCGAGAACGAGGCGCCTTCGCCGGCGAGCACCACCGCGCGGACGTGGTCGTCGCGGCCGGCGGCCTCCAGGGCAGCCGTCAGCTGGGCGATCAACGAGGCGTCGAAGGCGTTGTGCAGGGCCGGGCGGTTCAGCCACAGGGTCAGCACCGAGGCGCTGCGTTCAATCCGTAATGCATCACTCATGGGTCGGCTTGCTCCATAACATGTACAGATCATAGCGGGCCATCGGTCACGGGCAATGACGCGGTGCGCCGATGGTACAATTGATAACCATTCCTATCATCGAGAAGGCGCTCCGTGACGTTGTCCGATCTGGCGCTGTACAGCTCCGCCGTGGTGGAGTCCGTGCAGGAACTACACGCAAACGATGCGATCGCCCGCCGACTGAAGGAGCTAGGCTTCGTCAAAGGGGAAGAGGTGCGTCTGGTCGCCCGTGGTCCGGTCGGCGCCGAGCCGCTGCTGGTGCAGGTCGGGTTCACGCGCTTCGCGCTGCGCCGCAGTGAGGCCGCCCGTATCGTGGTCACCGCATTGCAGGCGCGGGAGGCCAACGCATGAGCGCCGCGACCAACGCCCTGCGCATCGCCCTGGTCGGCAACCCCAACAGTGGCAAGACCGCGCTGTTCAACCAGCTGACCGGCAGCCGCCAGAAAGTGGCCAACTACACCGGCGTGACCGTCGAGCGCAAGGAAGGCCGCCTGCGTGCGCCGTCCGGCCGCGAGTTCGCCGTCCTCGACCTGCCCGGCGCCTACAGCCTGCAGCCGGCCAGCCTGGACGAGGCGATCACCCGTGATCTGTGCCGGGGCTTCTACCCCGGCGAGACCGCCCCGGACGTGCTGCTGTGCGTGATCGATGCGACCAACCTGCGCCTGCACCTGCGATTCGCGCTGGAGCTGCGTGAGCTGGGCAAGCCGATGATCGTGGCGCTGAACATGGTGGATGCGGCCGAGCGCCGCGGCATCAAGATCGACGTCCAGGCGCTGGAACAGGCGCTCGGCGTGCCCGTGGTCGAAACCGTGGCGGTGCGCCGCAACGGCGCGGCCAGGCTGGTCGAGCGCCTGGATGCGATGGTGCCGCACCTGCAGGCGCCGGTGGCGGTGCCCGCAGTCGAGACCGATTACCACGCCCAGGTGCGCGACATCCTCTCCGCCTCGGTGAGCATGCCCACGCGTACGGCGAAGATCGACGACGCGCTGGACCGCTGGCTGCTGCACCCGGTGTTCGGGCTGCTGACCCTGGCGGTAGTGATGTTCCTGATCTTCCAGGCCGTCTACGCCTGGGCCACCCCGGTCATGGACCTCATCGAGGCCGGCACCGCTGCGCTGGGTGGGTGGATCGGGGGCGCGCTGCCGGAAGGCCCGCTCAACAGCCTGCTCACCGACGGCATCATCGCCGGCGTGGGTGGCGTGATCGTGTTCCTGCCGCAGATCCTGATCCTGTTCGCCTTCATCCTGGCGCTGGAGGAGTCGGGCTATCTGCCGCGCGCCGCGTTCCTGCTGGATTGCATGATGGCCGCGGCCGGCCTGTCCGGGCGCTCGTTCATCCCGCTGCTGTCCAGCTTCGCCTGCGCGGTGCCGGGCATCATGTCCACCCGCAGCATCCAGGACCCGCGCGACCGGCTCGCCACGATCCTGGTCGCTCCGCTGATGACCTGTTCGGCGCGCCTGCCGGTGTATGCGCTGCTGATCGGCGCCTTCATCCCGCAGAAGCAGATCTGGGGCGTGTTCAACCAGCAGGGCCTGGTCCTGTTCGGGCTGTACGCGGCCGGCATCGTCAGCGCGCTGCTGATGTCCTGGACGATGAAGAAGTGGCGCCGCGACAAGAGCGAGCACCCGCTGATGCTGGAACTGCCGTCCTACCGCATTCCGCACCCGCGTGATCTGGCGGTCGGGCTGTACGAGCGCGGCATGATCTTCCTCAAGCGCGTGGGCGGCATCATCCTGGCGCTGACCATCCTGCTGTGGTTCCTGCTGTCGTTCCCGGGGGCGCCGGAGAACGCGACCATGCCGGCGATCGACTACAGCTTCGCCGGCCAGATCGGTCATGCGATGGCGGTGTTCTTCGCGCCGCTGGGCTTCAACTGGCAGATCTGCATCGCGCTGATCCCGGGCCTGGCCGCGCGCGAAGTGGCGGTGGCCTCGCTGGCCACGGTGTACGCACTGTCAGCCGCCGATGACGATGCGGCCAGCCAGGCACTGACGCCGCTGATCAGCGATGGCTGGTCGCTGGCCACCGCGCTGTCGCTGCTGGTCTGGTACATCTACGCCCCGATGTGCATCTCCACGCTGGCCACGATCAAGCGCGAGACCAACTCGTGGAAGCAGATGGGCTTTGCCACGTTCTATCTGTTCGCGGCCGCCTACATCGCCTCGCTGATCACCTACCAGGTGACCGTGGCATTGGGCGGCGGCTGATGGAGACCGGCCTGCTGCTGCAGTACGCCGTGATCGCGCTGGCCGTGCTGGTCAGCGCGTGGGTGGTGATGAAGAAGCAGTTCCCGGGCACCGTGCGCCGGGCGCGCGGGGCGATCGCGCTGGGGCTGGTCAAGCCTCAGCGCGCCGCCTGGCTGCAGGCACTGGGCCGCAGGATCGCGCCACCGGCCACGGGTGGCGGTGGTGCGTGTGGCGGCTGCGACAGTTGTGGACCGACGCCGCCGAAGCAGCACTGAGGGGCGGGATCCACGCGGCGTCTGGCACGATCGCTCGGGACGTTCGCCTGTTTGATGCGCTTAGGCTTGCTGCATTTCGCGCCGACACGGTGGGAGCATCGGCGGCAAGCGTCTGTGCAACGCTACCGGGGCTACACTTCTTTCAGGATCATCGCGCTGAACAGGCGAGCGTCGCTCAGTTGGCGGAGCGCCTGGCGATCAGCGTGCGCGGCGACGAATGTCAGTAGAATCCCCAGTGTCAGGCTCAGTGTTCCGCGAAGCTCGTCAGCATCATTCTGCACGACCAACGAATCCAAACGCTCCTGCGTGATGGCGGCGGGCATCCCCGGCGTGTTTTCTATGCGCCAGCTAACATGGGGGTGGGGAGTTGTAGTGCGAACTTTGAACGCTCCTCTTATCGCGGTCTCGTCCAGTGGTTCGTCCAGCATTTCGCGGAAATAGAGGCCCACGTTTACGTAGAAGAGCCTCCCAAATGCGGATTTCTGATGGTTGATGACAAGCAGAAACTTGTCATGATCGCGATATCGAGTGACTGTGTTTCCCAGAAAACCCGCGTCCTTGGCAGCAGCGCCGAATATCTTTGCTGTATTGACGTTCTGTGATGGCATCGACATTGGTGGGACGGCTTCTGGCGGTGCGCCATTGTGTGACTGTCGCGTAGAGCCCACCAGAGCCGAATGCGACAAGTTGGTTCCGACTCAGATCCTCGAACGTTCGAAAGTCCTTATGTCGGTCTGGCGGGAGGTCGAAGGCAATCGGTGGCGGTTTCGCCAGCGCAGCAAGACGGAGTCGGTGCCAGCTAAGGTCATGAAGCCCCTTGCCTGGGCGTTTTTGTTGAAGACATCCAGTAGGTCTCCCTGGTTGACTTCGTTGTCGAATGTGGCAATGAAGTCGCGGGAGAGAGGACCCGGGAAATGGGTTCCATCCAGAGTGCCCAGAATTGCCGAGGCGGTGTCGAGGATGACGATGTCGATGACCGTGGTCCCTTTCATGGGGAGAGAGCTTGGACAACGCACGCTGCGCTTTTGGGCAAACGGTGTTCAGTTCGTCCACTGGCAAACTCAGAAGACTTCTGTATCTGGAGCTGCCTTCCTCCACCAGTTCCTGGAGATGGCGCCCATGACTTTTTCGGGCGTGGTGTGGTCGTTGGTCATTGAGTCACCACTGCCAGAGCAATCATAAACGCAACCGGCGCAGCGCCAGGCGCTACTCCGCCGCCCGCCCGAGCGCAGCTACCTTGCGCAACCAGGCCTCACGCTGCGCCAGCGTGGTGCTGCGCACCGGGCCGAATCCGCTGATCCTGACCGGCTTGATCCCGCAGAACGCCAGGATCGTGCGGCGGATCTGCTGATATCCCGGCATGCGGTACACCCAACGGTAGTACCAGGGCGGGGTGTCCAGGGTGGTGATCACCCGCGCGCTGCGCCCACTGAGCAACCGGTCCCACCACACCGAATCCTTGCGATAGCGGAACGCGACGCCAGGCAGCAAGGCACGGTCAAAGAAGCCCTTCAGCAGCGCCGGCATGCCCCCCCACCAGGTCGGGTAGACCAGCACCAGGTGATTGCACTGGGCAATGGCGGCCATGATCTCCTGCAGGTCTGGCTCCAGCGGCTGGATCTGCCGGTAGCCATGGCGCAGGACAGGATCGAAATCGGCCTCGCCCAGGGCGAACAGGTGGACGCAGTGCCCGGCCGCCTGCGCGGCGTCCCGGTAGCGCTCGGCCATTGCGCCGCACAGGCTGTCACGGTCGGGGTGGCCAAGCAGGATGACGATGGAGCGGGACATGGGCGAACTCGCAGGAGGGGAGCGCAAGCCTGCGGTCTGCCCCATGGGGCAGAGTCAAGCGGCTCGGCAGTCGCCAGCAGCCATGCAGCTTTCCAGTGCGCCGGTATCCCCGTGAACGACGAGTTCGGCCACCTCATCGCGTAGAGCGGTGAGTGCCTGGTCAAGCTGGTGGAGGCGCTCCATGTCTGCGCGCACCGCCTGTTGGCGCGTCACCAGCAGTGTCTGCACGCGTGGCCAATCGATGCCGCCATCGGCACGACGCAGGCAGGCCACGTCGGCAAGGCGGAACCCGAGCGTCAGCGCCTGGCGGATTAGCTGGACCAGGTGGAGATCCTGCTCGCTGTAGTCGCGGTAGCGATTGAGCCGCGGGATCGGCGCCAGCAGGCCCCGTGCTTCATACAGGCGGATGGCCTTCTGGCTCGCGCCGCTGCGTCGGGCGATGTCGGAGATGCGCATGGATCAATCCCGCATCAGCCCGCCATGCACCGCCAGGTGATGGCCGAGGTCGGGTGCGCTGCGGGTGACGGGAAGGCGCTTCGAACGCTGCATGGAGAGGCTGCCAGAGGGACCGGTCGGCCAGCGTAGCAAGCCGCGGGTGGTTTTCCTCTTGTACATCGTCGTTGCCACCCGCTAGCCTGCGGGCATGACTACCACTCCCCTACGTTTGCTCATCCACGGTGCCTCCGGCCGCATGGGCCAGGCGCTGCTCCGCCTTGCCGCCGACACTCCCGCCCTGCAGGTCGTGGCCGCGGTCACCCGCCGCTCGCCGGCCCAGCGCGTGGTCGAGGGCGTGCCGCATTTCGCCAGCAGTGAGCTGGGCGGTGCGCCCCAGTTCGATGTCGCCATCGATTTCAGCCTGCCCGAGGGGTTCGATCCGGTGCTGGCGCTGTGCGTGGAGCGCGGCGCCGGCTTCGTCTCCGGTACCACGGGCATCAGCGAGGCGCAGCGCCAGGCGCTGATCCAGGCGGCGGGCCGGATTCCGCTGGTCTGGGCCTCCAACTTCAGCCTGGGCGTGGCGGTGCTGGACGAGCTGGTCGAGCGTGCGGCCGCCGCCCTGAAGGGCTGGGACTGCGACATCGTCGAATCCCACCACACCCAGAAGAAGGACGCGCCCTCGGGCACTGCCCTGACCCTGGGCGCGGCGGCGGAGAAGGGCGGGGCCGAGCCGCACTACGCAAGCCTGCGCGCCGGTGACATCGTCGGTGAGCACCTGGTCCAGTTTACCGGGCTGGGCGAGCGCATCGAACTGACCCACCGCGCCACCAACCGCGACATTTTCGCCCGAGGGGCGCTGTTTGCCGCCCGCCAGCTGCCGGGCCGTGCGCCGGGCAGCTGGCGCGTGCGCGACCTGCTGGATGGGGCCACGCCGCCGCCTGCCGTCTGAATGGGGCCCGCGGAGCCAGCCGGGCGGGCGCCTGAACCGGCGCTGCGCCCTTTATCGGCCTGAACAGGGCAATTGCACGCGGATACTGGCGTCGCACCCGGCTTCCCTTTACAATTCCCGCTCGCCGAATCACGACAGCCGGACCGGTCCAGAACCGCAGTCCGCGCTTTTTTGCAGCCGCTTTTTCGTGAAGCGCAGGCGTGACTTCGGCGACCCCTCGGTAGCCAAAGTGAGATTTCCGTGACCCAAGCCGCAATCCTCGTCCTCGAAGACGGCACCGTATTCGAGGGCGAATCCGTAGGCGCGCCCGGCCTGTCCGTCGGTGAGGTGGTGTTCAATACCGCCATGACCGGCTATCAGGAAGTGTTGACCGATCCTTCCTACGCCCGGCAGATGGTCACGCTGACCTACCCGCATATCGGCAACACCGGCATGACCGACCAGGACGATGAAGCGGCCAAGGTATGGTCGGCCGGCCTGATCGTGCGCGATGTGCCGCGCCGCCCGAGCAACTGGCGCAGCCAGGTGTCGCTGCAGGATTGGCTGCTGCAGCGCGGCGTGGTCGCCATCTCCGGCATCGATACCCGCAAGCTGACCCGCATCCTGCGCGAGCGCGGCGCCCAGAACGGTGCGCTGATGGCTGGCGAAGGGCTGAACGTGGACACGGCGCTGGAAGCGGCGCGCAAGTTCCCGGGCCTGAAGGGCATGGATCTGGCCAAAGTGGTCAGCACCGACAAGAGCTACACCTGGACCGAGGGCCAGCTGGATCTGGACAGCAACGCCTTCGTCAACGCCGCGCCGCGCTTCAAGGTGGTGGCCTATGACTTCGGCGCCAAGTTGAACATCCTGCGCATGCTGGCCGAGCGCGGCTGCGAGCTCACCGTGGTGCCGGCGCAGACCCCGGCCGCCGAAGTGCTGGCGATGCATCCGGACGGCGTGTTCCTGTCCAACGGCCCGGGCGATCCGGAACCGTGCGATTACGCGATCGGCGCGATCAAGACCTTCCTGGAAAAGAAGGTGCCGACCTTCGGCATCTGCCTGGGCCACCAGCTGCTGGCGCTGGCCTCCGGCGCGAAGACGGTGAAGATGGGCCATGGCCACCACGGCGCCAACCACCCGGTCCAGGACCTGGACAGTGGTCGCGTCATGATCACCTCGCAGAACCATGGTTTCGCGGTCGATGAAGCGTCGCTGCCGGCCACCCTGCGCGTGACCCATCGCTCGCTGTTCGATGGCACCAACCAGGGCATCGCGCGCACCGACGTGCCGGCGTTCTCGTTCCAGGGCCACCCGGAAGCCTCGCCGGGCCCGCACGATGTCGGTCCGCTGTTCGACCGGTTCGTGGCGCTGATGGCCGAGGCGAAAGCTTGATGCGCAGCCTCGCGCTGCTGCCGTTGCTGTGGGGTGTGGCGGGTGTGGCGCAGGCTGCGCCCGCCGCCGATGCCGACGTGGCGGCGGTGGTGAAGACGTTGGGCCTGGGCACGCTGGGCACCACCATGGCCAGCCTGGTGATCGACACCACGCCGGCCCTGAAGGCGCTGCCGGACCCTGATCAACAGTGCGCGCAGGCGCCCGTGCGCGATCTGCTGGATGCGCAGTTCCGTGGTTCCATCATCACGGGTCTGGGCAGCGATGGCGACGCGGTGATCGCCGAGTGGTCGCGCTTCCTGGCCACGCCGGCGGGCAAGGCGCTGGCGAGCGGCTTCGCCAATTCCACGCCCGAGAACACCGAGGCCAAGGCCGCTGCGGGTCTGGCTGGGCCGGACCGCGCACAGCTTGCGGCCTTCATCGGCAGCCCGGCCTATCGCCGGCTGGTGGCGTCGTTCGAGAGCGGGCCGGCGATGCCGGAGGATCTGGGCGCGCAGTTGGCCAAGCCGCTGCAGGACCAATGCCGGATCGTGCTGAACCCCGACGATATTTCCTGATCGACAGCGTGCGATCACCCCCATCTGCCTCGCTGTCCAGACTTAGAGAAGACAATGCCCAAGCGCACTGACCTTAAAACCATCCTCATCATCGGTGCCGGCCCGATCGTCATCGGCCAGGCCTGTGAGTTCGACTACTCCGGCGCGCAGGCCTGCAAGGCGCTGCGCGACGAGGGTTACCGCGTGGTGCTGGTCAACAGCAATCCGGCCACGATCATGACCGACCCGGAGATGGCCGACGCCGTCTACATCGAGCCGATCAACTGGCAGACGGTCGAGAAGATCATCGCCAAGGAAAAGCCCGATGCGCTGCTGCCGACCATGGGTGGCCAGACCGCGCTGAACTGCGCGCTGGACTTGGCCGACAACGGCGTGCTGGAGAAGTACAACGTTGAACTGATCGGCGCCAAGCGCGATGCCATCCGCATGGCCGAAGACCGCGAGCTGTTCCGCGTGGCCATGGGTGAGATCGGCCTGGAGTGCCCGTCCGCGGCGGTCGCGCACACGCTCGAAGAAGCGATCGATATCCAGACCCGCGTCGGCTACCCGACCATCATCCGCCCCAGCTTCACCCTGGGCGGCAGCGGTGGCGGCATCGCCTACAACCGCGAAGAGCTGGTCGATATCGTGACCCGCGGCCTGGAGCTGTCGCCGACCACCGAAGTGCTGGTGGAAGAGTCGGTGCTGGGCTGGAAGGAGTTCGAGATGGAGGTGGTGCGCGACACCGCCGACAACTGCATCATCGTCTGCTCGATCGAGAACCTGGACCCGATGGGCGTGCACACCGGTGACTCGATCACCGTGGCCCCGGCCCAGACCCTGACCGACAAGGAATACCAGCGCCTGCGCGATGCTTCCATCGCCGTGCTGCGCAAGATCGGCGTGGATACCGGCGGCTCGAACGTGCAGTTCGGCATCAGCCCGACCACCGGCCGCGTGGTCGTGATCGAAATGAACCCGCGCGTGTCGCGTTCCTCGGCGCTGGCCTCCAAGGCCACCGGCTTCCCGATCGCCAAGGTCGCGGCCAAGCTGGCCGTGGGTTACACCCTGGACGAATTGAAGAACGAAATCACCGGCGGCCTGACCCCGGCCTCGTTCGAGCCGTCCATCGATTACGTCGTCACCAAGATCCCGCGCTTCGCCTTCGAGAAGTTCCCGGCCGCCGACGCGCGCCTGACCACCCAGATGAAGTCGGTGGGCGAGGTGATGGCGATGGGCCGCACCTTCCAGGAGTCGCTGCAGAAGGCACTGCGTGGCCTGGAAACCGGCAAGATCGGCCTGGACCCGACCGGCCTGGACCTGTCCAACGAAGACGACATCACCACGATCAAGCGCGAGCTCAAGGCCCCGGGCCCGGAGCGCCTGTTCTTCGTGGGTGATGCATTCCGCGCCGGTTTCAGCGTGGAAGAGGTGTTCGCCCTGTCGCACATCGACCCGTGGTTCCTGGACCAGATCGAAGAGATCATCCAGGCCGAGGCCGGGGTGGCCGCCGATGGCATCGATGCGCTGGACGCCGTGCGCCTGCGCAAGCTCAAGCGCGCGGGTTTCTCCGATGCCCGCCTGGCCGAGCTGACCGGCACCAACGAAGCGGCCGTGCGTGCGCTGCGTCGTGCCCACAAGGTGCGCCCGGTGTACAAGCGCGTGGATTCCTGCGCGGCCGAGTTCGCCACCAGCACCGCGTACCTGTATTCGACCTACGAGGACGAGTGCGAAGCGGCGCCGAGCAACCGCGACAAGATCATGATCCTGGGCGGCGGTCCGAACCGCATCGGCCAGGGCATCGAGTTCGACTACTGCTGCGTGCACGCGGCACTGGCGCTGCGCGATGATGGCTTCGAAACCATCATGGTCAACTGCAACCCGGAAACCGTCTCGACCGATTACGACACCTCCGACCGCCTGTACTTCGAGCCGCTGACGCTGGAAGACGTGCTGGAGATCGTCGAGCTGGAACAGCCGAAGGGCGTGATCGTCCAGTACGGCGGCCAGACCCCGCTGAAGCTGGCGCGCGCGCTGGAAGCCAATGGCGTGCCGGTGATCGGCACCTCGCCGGACTCCATCGATCTGGCCGAAGACCGTGAGCGTTTCCAGCAGCTGGTCGACAAGCTCGGCCTGAAGCAGCCGCCGAACCGCATCGCCCGCAACGACCAGGAAGCCCTGCTGCTGGCCCGCGAGATCGGCTACCCGCTGGTGGTGCGCCCGAGCTACGTGCTGGGCGGCCGTGCGATGGAAATCGTCTACGGTGAATCCGATCTGGCCCGCTACGTCCGCGACGCGGTGAAGGTCTCCAACGATTCGCCGGTGCTGCTGGACCGCTTCCTCGACAACGCCGTGGAAGTGGACGTGGACATCATTGCCGACAAGGACGGCAACGTGCTGATCGGCGGCGTCATGGAGCACATCGAAGAAGCCGGCGTGCATTCGGGCGATTCGTCCTGCTCGCTGCCGCCGTACTCGCTGTCCGCCGAAACCCAGGCCGAGCTGCGTCGCCAGGTCGTCGAGCTGGCCAAGGCCCTGAACGTGGTCGGCCTGATGAACACCCAGTTCGCGATCCAGGCCGGCGAAAACGGCGAAGACATCGTCTACCTGCTGGAAGTGAACCCGCGTGCCTCGCGCACCGTGCCGTTCGTCTCCAAGGCCACCGGCATGCCGCTGGCCAAGATCGCCGCGCGCTGCATGGCCGGCAAGACCCTGGCCGAGCAGGGCGCGACCAAGGAAATCGTGCCGGGCTACTACTCGGTCAAGGAAGCGATCTTCCCGTTCGCCAAGTTCCAGGGCGTCGATCCGATCCTCGGGCCGGAGATGCGCTCCACCGGTGAGGTGATGGGCGTGGGCCGCAGCTTCAGCGCCGCCTTCGCGCGTGCGCAGGAAGCCGGCGGCATCAAGGCGCCGCCGCTGGGCAAGGCCTTCGTCTCGGTGCGTGATCCGGACAAGAAGCGCGTGCTGCCGGTGGCCAAGGCCCTGCTCGAGCGCGGCTACACCCTGGTTGCCACCCGTGGCACCGGCGCGTGGCTGCAGGAGCACGGCATGGACTGCGAGATCGTCAACAAGGTCGTCGAAGGTCGTCCGCACATCGTCGATTCGATCAAGAACGGCGAGATCGTCTACATCGTCAACACGACCGAAGGTCGCGCGGCGATCAACGACTCGTTCTCGATCCGTCGCGAAGCGCTGCAGCATCGCGTGACCTATTCGACCACCATCGCCGGCGCCATGGCGCTGGTGCAATCACTGGAATTCCGCGGGACCGGCCCGGTCTGGTCGCTGCAGGAACTGCACAAGGAGTTGAACGCATGAGAGCACCGATCACCCTGAAGGGCGCGCAGCGTCTGCGCGAAGAGCTTGACCACCTGAAGTCGGTCAAGCGCCCGAAGGTCATCGCGGCGATCGCCGAGGCCCGCGAGCACGGCGATCTCAAGGAGAACGCCGAGTACCACGCCGCGCGCGAGGAGCAGGGCTTCATCGAAGGCCGCATCAAGCAGCTGGAAGGCGAGCTTTCGCATGCCGAGATCATCGACATCACCAAGCTCAACGCCGGCAGCAAGGTGGTGTTCGGCGCCACCGTCGAGCTGTCGGACGTGGAAAGCGATGAAGAAAAGCGCTACCAGATCGTGGGTGACCTGGAAGCGGACATCAAGCTGGGCCTGATCGCGATCTCCTCGCCGCTGGCCCGTGCCTTGATCGGTAAGCTGGAGGGCGATGCGGTCACCATCGACGCCCCGGCCGGCCAGCGCGAGTACGAAATCGTCAGCGTCCAGTACCTGGACTGACGGCGATGGCCACGGCGACGTTGTTGCTCCCGGCGCGCAGCCGGTTTCCGGCGGCGCCGCTGCCCGATGACGTCGCCAAGGCGCTGGGGCGTGCGGAACGCCGCAGCGCCGAGGCGGGCGAGCGCGCCCAGTTGCGTCGGCATTTCCAGACGCAGCCGGACGCGTGGTCCGCCGCAGCCCTGACCCGCCAGCTGGATGTCGGCGATGCCGACGGAGCGGTGTGGCTGCGGGCCGATCCGGCCAATGTGGTGCCGGACATGCATGGCGCTCGCCTGATGGGGCACGGGGATACCCTGCGCCCGGATCTGGCCGATGTGATGCATCTGCTGCCGGCCTTGCAGCCGTTGTTTGCCGGCTACGGTTTCGTGCTGGATGCCCCGGTGCCGTCGCGGTGGTATCTGCGCCTGCCGCCCGGCACCACGCTGCCGTTATTCGCCGAGCCCGATGAAGTGCTCGGCGATGATCTGTTTGCCCATCTGCCCGAAGGCGATGCGGGCCGCCGCTGGCGTGCCCTGTTGACCGAAGCGCAGGTGGTGTTGCACCAGCACGCGTGGAACCAGCAGCGCGTGGCCGACGGCAAGCGGGCGATCAACTCGTTGTGGTTCTGGGGCGGCGGTGAGCTGCCCGAACGCGTGACCACCGCGCATGCCCAGGTCCGCAGCCGCGATGCGCTGCTGCAGGCGCTGGCCAAGGCGGCAGGCCTGCACGCCGATGGCGAGCAGACCGTGGATGCCTTGGTGGACCTGCGCCAGCTGCGTTCGCTGGAGCAGTTGGGCAATGAGGCGATCCGGCCGCTGCTGGCGGCGATCGCGCGCGGGGAATTGACGCGGCTGGTCCTGGATTTCGAAGACGGCACCCGCGTCGAGATCGACAAAGGCCAGCGTTGGCGGTTCTGGAAGAAGCCGGTGCAGCTGCACGACCTCTGAGTTCGTCGAAGGAGAGCCGGCCGGCGGCTGGCTCCAGCAAACAGGGTGCGCCATCCACGCATGGCGTGGATCTACCTCGTGCTGCTGGTATCCACGCATGGCGTGGATCTACGGTTGTCCTGCCGGTATACCGGGGTAGATCCACGCCATGCGTGGATGCATTCCCCGGGCAGTATCATGGACGCGCACGTCATCGATCGAGCCCGTTTTGACCCAGTCTGAAGCACCCCGTATCCAGCGCCGTCCTGCCGCCGCCGTCAGCGAGTGGCCGTCATCCATGTTGCCGTTGCTGCAGCGGTTGTACGCCGCGCGCGGGGTTACCGATGCCGCGCAGGCCCAGCCAAAGCTGGCCCAGCTGCATGCGCCGGATCTGCTGGGCAGCATGCAGGCCGCGGTAACGCTGCTGGCCGATGCGATCGCCAACAACGAACGCATCCTGATCGTCGGCGATTTCGACTGTGATGGCGCCACCGCCTGTGCGGTCGGCGTACGCGGCCTGCGCATGCTGGGCGCACGCGACGTGGTGCACGCGGTGCCCAACCGCATGCTGCACGGCTATGGGCTGTCGCCATCGCTGGTGGCCGAACTGGCCCCGCTCAATCCCGGCCTGCTGGTCACGGTCGATCACGGAATCGCCTGCCACGCCGGCGTCAACGCGGCCAAGGCACTGGGCTGGAAGGTACTGGTCACCGATCACCATCTGCCCGGCGAGCACCTGCCGCCTGCGGATGCGATCGTGGACCCCAACATCAGCGGCGATGCCTTCCCGAGCAAGGCGCTGGCCGGCGTCGGGGTGATCTTCTACGTGTTGATGGCGCTGCGCCGCCACCTGCGCGAGCAGGGCGCGTTTGCCGCGACGCCGGAGCCGGACCTGCTGACCCTGCTGGATCTGGTCGCGGTGGGTACGGTCGCCGATCTGGTCGCACTGGACGACAACAACCGCGCCCTGGTCTCGGCCGGCCTGCGCCGGCTGCGCAGCGGCAAAGGCTGCGTCGGGCTGCAGGCGCTGATCGAGGCCAGCGGGCGCGATCCGGCACGGCTGAGCGCCACCGACATCGGTTTCGCGCTCGGCCCACGCTTGAATGCCGCCGGCCGGCTGGAAGACATGGCGTTGGGCATCGAGCTGCTGCTCACCGAAGACCGCGCCCACGCGCGTGAGATCGCCACGACACTGGAGTCGATCAATACCGAGCGCCGCGCGGTCCAGCAGTTGATGACCGACGACGCGGAACTGGCGGTGTCCCGTGCGGTGCTGAGTGCCGAGGGTGTGCGCCCGGTCGCGGCCTGCCTGTTCGATGCCGAGTGGCATCCGGGCGTGGTCGGGCTGGTCGCCTCCAAGATGAAGGATCGCCTGCATCGCCCGGTGATCGCGTTCGCGCCGTCCGAGCCGGGCGGCGATTCGCTGCGTGGCTCGGCGCGCTCGATTCCCGGCTTCCACATCCGTGATGCGCTGGCCCTGGTCAACGCCGCGCACCCGGGCCTGATCGACAAGTTCGGTGGCCACGCCATGGCCGCGGGCCTGAGCCTGCCGCACGCGAAGCTGCCCGCGTTCGAGCAGGCCTTCGTGGATGTGGTCGAGCGCACGCTGGATCCGCTCTCGCTGCAGCAGCTGCTGCTCACCGACGGCGAGTTGCTGCCGCAGGAGCTGGATTTCGCCCATGCCGAGGCCCTGCGTCTGGCCGGGCCGTGGGGGCAGGGCTTCCCCGAGCCGCTGTTCGATGGTCACTTCCAGGTGGCGCGCTGGCAGGTGCTCAAAGAGAAGCACCTCAAGCTGAGCCTGCGCGTGCCGGGCCGCCCCGAGCCGGTCAGCGCGATCCACTTCAGCGGCTGGACCGGCAATGCGCCGGCCAACCACGTCCACATCGCCTATCGGCTGGTCAGTGATGACTACCGGGGAGGCGGCGCGATCCAGCTGATCATCGAGCACTGCGCGGATGCCTGACCTGCGCCGAAGCCTGTTGTTGTCGGCCAGCCTGCTGCTGTCCTCGTTCTCCTTTTCCGCAGACGCCCACATGCTCCCATCGCCCACCGAACGTTTCGACCTGCAGAGCCGCATCGTGCTGCAGGGTGACGAGACCGCCCGCACCGAACTCTCCGCCCGCGAGGGCTTCGAATTCCCGGACCTGGACGGCTCGCGGCAAAGCGTGGCGTGGCTGCTGCGGCAGGAACTGGCCGCCCGGGTCGAGAGTGGAGATGGCACAGCCAGCGGCCCGGTCACGGTCGACGACGCGGTTGCCGCGGTGATGGCGCGACTCAGCCGGACCCGCTGCGTGGCCACGGGCTACCAGCCTTCGGACGACCCGGACGATTACCGGGATGCCGACGATCAGACCGGCGCGCTGGCGTATACCTGCGCGCTGCCGGATCCCGAAGCGCTGCGTCCCGTGCATGCAGCGCTGCGCGCTGCGCAGGAGGGAACGGATCGCCAACAGGCCGCGCAACGCCTGCTGGCCGCCTACGTTGAACACCTCTCCAGCGCACCGGACAGGCCTGTGCACGCACATCACGCCGTCTTCTCGCGTCCCTGCACGGCGGACCAGGCCGTCGTGCAGAGCATGGCGATCATGCAGACGATCCTTCCCGCGCTGTTCCCGTTCGATGGCTGGGAAGACGACGACGGCTGAGGATCGCCGCGCGTGGCAGCGTAATGGTTTACTCCTGGACCTCGG
The DNA here is from genome assembly GCF_013387485.1 of Stenotrophomonas sp. SAM-B. Classification (GTDB taxonomy): domain Bacteria; phylum Pseudomonadota; class Gammaproteobacteria; order Xanthomonadales; family Xanthomonadaceae; genus Stenotrophomonas; species Stenotrophomonas maltophilia_AA. The sequence continues at coordinate 750,246 of NZ_JABBXB010000002.1, read as the reverse complement.
TCACCAGCGTCGGCATTTCCCAGGCGCCACCGGCGGCCACCAGCCGGCACAGGCCGGTGCTGCTGTCAGCGGTCCTCACGAACGCCGTGCCGGTCCAGCCCCAGGTGGTGGAGTACCAGCAATCGCCGAGGCCACGGCCCTTGTGCGCCTCCTGGATGGTGCGTACGTCATCACCTACGGCTGCCGTGGTGACCAGCCGCGGCTGGTACGGCGCGCGGTCGTTGACCACCCAGTAACCATCACCGGTGTTGTACGCGGCGCGCCAGCAGCTCAGCGAGACCAGCAGTTTGTCCGCGCTGAGCCGCTGCACCGTCAGCGCTTCGGGTTCGCCATCCGGCGACAGGCTGCCGCTGGGTCCCAGCGCTTCGCAATCGTCGGCCGAGGTCACCGCTGCGAGGGCGGCGCGCAGCGCCGGTGATGCGGCCAGCGCCTCGTCTGACGGGCGGGTCGCCACCGGCTTGCCCAGCTGCACGACCGGCACCGGCAGTGCCGGCGGCACCGAGGATTCGGCGAGGGTGCCTTTGCGCATCAGGGCGCCCGGCGTGCCCAGGCGGCCCTGGAACGCATCCATCTTCAACAGCACGGCCGACGCCCCTTTATCGGACACCGTCCAGCGTGCGCCGTCGTCGCCGATCAGCTCGATCCGGCTGTTACGTGCCAGCGAAGCGAGCAGGGCCGCGAGCTGCTTCGCGGAAAAAGCGGCGGTGCCCTCGGCGGCATCGAACTGCATCGGGCCGAGCGAGGCGCCATTGATCTGCAGGCTGAGCCGCTGGGTGGAGGTGTTGTCGTCGTACTGGCCAAGCATCAGTTCGGCATGCACCGGCTGGTCCGGCCCGCCCGGGCGGGTCAGCAGGATCGAGACCGGGTCGCCACCATTCTCATCGGCCTGGTAACCGGCGGCGCGGCAGGTGCGGGTGTTGTCGCAGGCCAGCATCCAGTCGCGGTGGCCGAACGTCACGCCCTCAACGGGGGTGGCGGCGTAGCCGGGCAGGGCAAGCCCCATCAACAGCGGGGCGGTCAACAACAGGCGCATACGGCATCCTTGGTCCATCAATCCGTGGAGGGCGATCTTGGCCCAGCACGGATGAGGCGTCCATGACCGGAACAGGCGGTTGCCAGCGCTCAACCCCGTTGTTGATCGCCATGCGTTCAAGGAAGTGTCATCGGATCAGGAGCGTCACATGGGACTCGCACTGCGCAGTATCGGTCTGCTCGCTCTTCTGTACTGGCAGCTGCCCAGCGTCCACGCCCAGGCGCGGCGTTTCCCGCCGCCAAGGCCGCCCATCCTGCAGGTGGCGGGCGCCGAAGTGCCGGTGCGGCTGACCGAGGCGCGTATCGACAGCCGTGTCATGGCGGGACTGGGCGAAACCACGATCGAGATGACGTTCCACAATCCCAATGCCCGGGTGCTGGAAGGGCAGCTGGCGTTCCCACTGGCCGCGGGCCAACAGGTGGCCGGGTTCGCACTGGATATCGGTGGTGAGCTGCGCGACGCGGTGCCGGTCCCCAAGGCGCAGGGCCGCCAAGTGTTCGAGGCGATCGAGCGTCGCCAGGTCGATCCGGGGCTTCTGGAGCAGACCGCCGGCAATCAGTTCCGGCTGCGGCTCTATCCCATCCCGGCCCGCGGTGAGCGTCGCGTCCGTCTGGTGCTGCGCGACAGCCTGCCGACCGTACCGCAGGGCCTGCAGTGGTCACTGCCCGTGTTCTTCGCACGGCAGTCGGAGCAGGTGACGGTCCGGCTGGAGGCCAGCGGGACGGGCCAGCCGGTCGCCGTGGGCGTCAATCCCCTCGGGTTCACGTTGAAGTCCGGCGCCTATGCGGCGCAGTGGCAAGGGCGGGGCGCGGATCTGCCTGCACAGCTGCAGTGGAGCCTTCCGCTCGTTCGCAGCACTGACGTGGTCACTGGCCTGCATGAGGGGCAGCGCTATCTGCTGGCCAGCGTGCGGGTTCGCGCGTCCACCGCTGCGCGTGTCCTGCCTCGGCGCATCGGCCTGCTCTGGGATGCATCGGGCTCGGCCGGCACACGCAACGGCGCGGCTGAACGCGCTGTGCTGGATCGCTACTTCCAGGCCCTCGGCAGCGGCCAGGTCCAGTTGACCGTGCTGCGTGACCGCAGCGAAACGCCGCGGGAGTTCACCATCAACAAGGGCGACTGGTCAGCACTACGCGAGTACCTGCGGGCGCTGCCCAACGATGGCGCCAGCGCACTGGGCGACTGGACCCCCAACCCCGCCATCGGCGAGTACCTGCTGGTCAGCGATGGCCTGGCCAACTACGGCAGCCAGACGCTGCCCACGCTGTCGCGCGATCAACGCCTGTATGCGCTGAGCAGCGCCGGTGCGAAGACCGACACACCACGCCTGCGCGCCTGGACCAGCGCCCATCATGGCCAGCTGCTGCAGGTGAACAGCGAGGCGGAGGTGCCAGGCGTGATGCCGCTGCTGCTCCAGCAGCCGGTCGAGGTCGCCGAGGTGCGGGCGCGTGGCGTGGAGGACGTGAACGTGGATGCCTCCAGCGCAACGCAGGGGTGGATCCGCGTCACCGGCCGCGTCCTGCGTCCCGATGCGACGGTGCTGCTGTCTCTGCGCGGTGGCGGCAGCGATCCGCAGCCCATCACCGTCGACGTCGCGAACGCACGCGGGGTGGAAGGCAGCCTGGTCGCCCACGCGTGGGCGAATGCGCGGTTGGCCGCACTGGCGGCGGACCCGGCCGGGGCGCCGGCGGCCAAGGCGTTGTCGCAGCAGTTCGGTGTGGTCACCGCCGATACCTCGCTGCTGGTTCTTGAAACGTTGGAGGATTACCTGCGCTACGGCATCCGTCCGCCGGCCCCGTTGCGCGCGGCCTACGACCAGCGCCATGCGTTGACGGTGGCGGATGTGGCAAGCGAGCGGAAGCGCCGCCTGGATGGCATCGCCCGCCAGTTCGCCGAGCGCGAGCAGTGGTGGAATACCCGCTGGCCCAAGGATGCGCCACCGCGGCCCAAGCCTGAATCCCGATCCGTCGCCGCGCCGGTCGCCATGGCGATGGCCGCGCCACCGCCGGCACCGCCCGCACCGATGGCGCTGGACCGTGTCGAGCTGACTGCGTCGGCGGTTGCCGATGAGGCAGAGGCCACCCCCGAGCGCCGCGCTAAATCGGCACCCAAGGCCAACAGCGGCCAGATCACCCTGACGCTGGCGCCGTGGGCACCGGATTCGGCCTATGCACGCCGCCTGCGCGATGCCAAGCCGGCGCAACTGTATCCGCTGTACCTGCAGGAGCGCGAACAGCACGCAGGCAGCAGCGCCTTCTATCTGGACGTGGCCGATCTGCTGCTGGCCAGCGGACAGCGTGATCTCGCGCTGCGCGTGCTCTCCAACCTGGCCGAGATGGACCTGGAAAACCGCCACGTGCTGCGCGTGCTCGGTTATCGCCTGATGCAGGCCAAGGCGCCGGCACTGGCCGTGCCGGTGTTCCGCCAGGTGCTGGCGATGGGCGAGGAGGAGCCGCAGAGTTTCCGTGACCTGGGCCTGGCCCTGGAAGCAGCCGGGCAGTACCAGGCGGCGGTGGCATCGCTCTATGAGGTGGTGGTCCGGCCGTGGGACGGCCGCTTCGACGGCATCTCGCTGATCGCGCTGGATGAACTGACCCGGCTGATCACCCGCGAGCGCGTCGACACCTCGGCCATCGACCCGCGCCTGCGCCGTGCGATGCCGCTGGACCTGCGCGTGGTGCTGAGCTGGGACAGCGACAACAGCGACATGGACCTGTGGGTCACCGATCCCAATGGCGAGCGCGCGTACTACGGCAACCGGCTGACCTACCAGGGCGGGCAGATGTCACAGGACTTCACCGGCGGCTATGGCCCGGAGCAGTTCTCGTTGCGTGATGCCAAGCCGGGCACCTACAGGATCGAAGCGAACTACTTCGGGAGCCGCGAGCAATTGGTTACTGGCGCGACCACGTTGATGCTGCGCCTGAGCACCAAGTGGGGCAGCCGCGACCAGCGCGACCAGCAGGTCACGCTGCGGTTGAAGGACCGGGCGGAGACGGTGCTGGTCGGGGAGTTCGAGGTGAAGTAGCTGCTCAGCTCGTTTCCGGTGATCCCGCCGCTGCGCCACCGGCGGCGGGACGGATCGACGGCAATCGCTGCCGGCGCAGTCCGAACAGCGGGCGCAGCCAACCAACGCGCCGGATCAGCCCTTCGTGCAGCAGCAGACAACCTGCCACCGTCCCGGCCACGACCAGCAGCGGCTCCCGCCACGGCCCCAGGTGCAGCGGTTTGAGCCAGAACAGCAGCGCGATGATCAGGCTCTGGTGCAGGATGTACCAAGGATACACCGCCTCGGTGCAGTACGGCAGCCAGCGGAACGGGCGATCCAGATACACCTTGGCCCAGCCGAGCAGGGTCAGCAGCACGGCCCACAGGTACAGCGACTGGCTGGCCATCACCTGCAGCGTCCAGACGCTCTCCGGCCATTGCCGCAGCAGCGAATCGGCCGGCAACACCCGCCCCAGGAGGCGGATGCCGAAGTACCAGCCCGCCGCGATGACCGCCACCCACAACGTGATCCGGCGCAGTTCGACCACGCGTGCCCAGAACGGGGTGGCGCGGGCCAGCAGGTAGCCGGCCAGAAATACCGTGCCGTACTTGGCGTGCTGATACCAATCGCCGAACAGCAGGTTGGTCGAGGGAAACCGGGGATCGAGCCAGGCCACCCAGCCGAAGGAGAGCAGCGTGGGCAGCCCGATCAGGATCGGCGCCGGTGCCCGGGCATAGCGCTCCACCGCGCGGCGCACCGCAGGGGTATCCAGTACCGGCATCAGCAGCGCGAGCACCAGTGTGTAGACCCACAGGTAGGCCAGGTACCACAGGTGGTTCCAGGTGATGCGCAGTTGCCAGCCGGCAAACGTGTCCTGCGGCCATGCCGGCATCTGCCAGTAGCGCAGCAGGAAGGCGCCGAAGCCGGGCTCGATCTGTCCGTTGGTCAGTGCCTCGGCGTAGGGCTGGATCGGCACCACGACGAACATTCCGAACAGCAGCGGCAGCAGCAACCGCCACGTGCGCAGCATGGCAAAGCGGGCGATGCGCTTCTCAGGCCGCATCAGGGCGATGGCGATCCCGGAGAGCAGGAACAGCAACGGCATCCGCCAGCGGTTCACCAGCAGCATCGGCCACTGCAGCCACTCCGTGGTGTAGTCGCTCTTGAGATGAAAGCCCCAGCCATCCACGTAGGCCATGGCGGTGTGATAGAGGATGAGCAGGGCGAAGGCGAGCACGCGCAGGGCGTCGATGTCGTGGCGGCGTGGCATGGACGGGGCAGGCAGGAAAGGAGGCTGCACGGTGCGCAGTCGCCGCGCGGTCCGCCATGGCGGAGGGGCCTGCCGCCGGGGACAAGTGACGAATGGCGGTCGCCAAGGGACGGGTGGGGCGCACTACCATGGCGGGATGAGTCAGGCTGACGACCCTTTGCGAATGGACGATTCAATGGCGAACGGACGTGCCGCGCGGTGGCGGCCGGGTGCGCGGATGCTGGTGTGGTCGGTGATCCTGCTGACCACCGCGGTGGCCAATGCGCTGGTGGAAGTGATGGATGCGGGTCGCCGTGGCGAGGACCTGGGCCTGTGGCAGCCGATGATCTGGGAGCTGAGCAGCGTCACGATGATCCTGCTGACGCTGCCGGTCCTGTGGTGGGGCTGCCAGCGCTGGCCGCTGCACGCCGATACCTGGAAGCGGCGGCTGCCGCTGTACCTGCTGGCCAGCGTGGCGTGGTCGCTGGTGCATGTCACCGGGATGATGGGGCTGCGCCATCTCGCCTATGCCGCGCTCGGCTACCACTACCAGGACGATGCCAGCTGGCCGTTGCGCCTGATGTACGAGTACCTCAAGGATGTCCGTGCGTTCTTCACCTTCGTGGCGATCGAGCACTTCTTCAGCTGGTTCGGGCGGCGCCGGCAGGGCGAGGCGCATCTGCTGGCCGCGCCGGACGATGCTCCGCCGGTGGACGCCGTGGAGCGTCCGGAGCGGTTCCTGGTGCGCAAGCTGGGACGGGACTTCCTGGTGGCGACCGGCGACATCGAATACGCCCAGGCGGCCGGCAACTACGTCAACCTGCGGGTGCGCGGGCACGATTACCCGCTGCGCAGCACCATGGCGGCGCTGGAAGAACGATTGGATCCAGCGTTGTTCGTGCGCGCCCATCGCAGTTGGCTGGTGAACGTGCGGCACCTGGTCTCGATCGAGCCGCTGGACGGGGGCGAGGCCCTGCTGTACATGGACGATGGAGGCCGGGTGCCGTGCAGTCGCCGGCAGCTTCCCTCGTTCCGGCAGGCGCTGGCCGTGCAGGCACCGGCCTGACCCTGCCGGGCTGACCGGCACCCTGGCGGAGCAGGGTGCCGGCAGGGAACTCAGCGCTTGCTGTCTTTCTTGATCATCGCGTCGATGCGCCCGGCGCGGGCTTCCGAGCCCGGGTGCGAGGACATCAGGCCGCCATCGCTGGACAGCTTGCGGAACATGCTGGCCAGTGCGGCGGGATCGTACTGGTGGCGCTTCATGAAGCGGTAGCCGTACTCGTCGGCGGCGCTTTCTTCCTTCTGCGAGAACTGCGCGTTGACGAAGCCTTCGGCCAAGGCGCCGAGCTGGCCCTGGGTCAGGGTGGCGACGTTGGCATTGCCCGAGGCGGCCAGCGTGTCGCGACCGGCCGAGGCCAGCAGCGCGGTGCGCATCTTGGTCTTGGAGTGGCCCAGCTTCACGTGGCCGATCTCGTGGCCGATCACGCCGCGCACTTCGTCGTCCGAGGCCATGTCCATCAGGCCGGAGTACACGCGCACGCAGCCGTTGGCCATGGCCCAGGCGTTGACGTCTTCGGTCAGGTAGACCTTGAAGCTCAGGCTCATGCCGTCTTCATTGGCCAGGCCCTGGGTGATCTTGGCCAGGCGCTGGGCGTACGGACTGTTGGCGGGGGCGACCTTGTTCTGCTGGTCCATGTAGACGCAGGCTTCGTCGGCGGCCTTGGCCACGTCCTGGTCGGACAGGGTGAGCGCCTGGCCGGCTTTGAGGCCGGTGCTGGTCAGCTGCTTGAGGTCGAGGGCCGAGGCGGTGGTGGAAGCGGTCAGGCAGGCGAGAGCCAGCAGCAGGGCGGAGGATGACGTCCTCATCGGGGTGGTGCTCCATGTAGTGCGTTGGGGGAACCGCAGGGCAGGGGGCCGCGCGGCGGGGCGGAAGTCTACCGCCTGGCCGGCCGCCCGTGTTCAGTGATGTCGTTTTCCCCCACCCCCACGCGGCACCCAGCGCCCCGGCCACCGCCGGAAAGCCCCGGATAGGCTATGATGGACAGTCTTTTCGCACGCATTAATCGCCGACATGATCGAGCTCAATCCTGTCCGCCAGCGCATCACCGATCTCACCGATCGCGTGCTCTCGCTCAGGGGGTATCTTTGACTACGACGCCAAGAAAGAGCGTCTGGAAGAAGTAACCCGGGAACTGGAAAACCCGGATATCTGGAACAACGCCGAGTACGCCCAGAACCTTGGCCGCGAACGCGCCAATCTGGAGAAGACCGTTGGCGGCATCGCCACGATCCTCGACGGCCTGGCCGAGTCGGGTGAACTGCTGGAACTGGCCGAAAGCGAACAGGACGAAGAAACCGCCCTGGCCGTTGTCAGCGACCTGGACAAGTACCAGAAGCACGTCGAACAGCTGGAATTCCAGCGCATGTTCTCCGGGCAGATGGATACCGCGGCTGCCTTCGTCGACATCCAGGCGGGCGCCGGCGGTACCGAAGCCCAGGACTGGGCCGAAATCCTGCTGCGCATGTACCTGCGCTGGTGCGAATCGCGCGGCTGGAAGACCGAGCTGATGGAAGTCTCCGGCGGCGACGTCGCGGGCATCAAGTCGGCCACGCTGCGCGTGGAAGGCGATTACGCGTATGGCTGGCTGAAGACCGAAACCGGCGTGCACCGCCTGGTGCGCAAGTCGCCGTTCGATTCGGACAACCGCCGCCACACCAGCTTCACCTCGGTGTTCGTGTCGCCGGAAGTCGATGACAACATCGAAATCGACATCAACCCGGCCGACCTGCGCACCGACGTGTACCGCTCCTCCGGCGCGGGTGGCCAGCACGTCAACAAGACCGAATCGGCGGTGCGTATCACGCACATCCCGACCAACACGGTCGTGGCCTGCCAGACCGGCCGCAGCCAGCACCAGAACCGCGACAACGCGATGAAGATGCTGGCCGCCAAGCTGTACGAGCTGGAAATCCAGAAGCGCAACGCCGAGCGCGACGCGGTGGAAGCCACCAAGTCCGACATCGGCTGGGGCAGCCAGATCCGCAACTACGTGCTCGACCAGAGCCGTATCAAGGACCTGCGCACCGGCATCGAACGCTCCGATACGCAGAAGGTGCTGGACGGCGATCTCGACGAATTCGTCGAAGCCAGCCTGAAGTCCGGCCTGGCCGTGGGTGCCAAACGCACCGACGCCTGACCGTCGGGGCCGCCACGCGCGGCCCCGATCCGTTGTGCCCGGGCCGCGCCCGGTTTCGCAATCCGCCCCGACCATCGGCATGATGGCGGGGACCGTACCTCCCCCCGACATACATAGACCCACGCCATGAACGATCAGACCGCCGCGCCGCAGCCCCCCGTCGACGAGAACAGCCTCATCGCCGAGCGCCGCGCGAAACTGACCGCCCTGCGCGGGCAGGGCATCGCTTACCCGAACGATTTCCGCCGCGAGCACTTCGCCGGCACCCTGCAGGCCGAGTTCGCCGACGCCGAACAGTGGACCGCCGAAGCGCTGGAAGCCAGTGACCGCCAGGTCAAAATGGCCGGCCGCCTGATGGCCAAGCGCGTGATGGGCAAGGCCAGCTTCGCCCAGATCCAGGACGAGTCCGGCCGCATCCAGCTGTTCCTGCAGGGCAGCACCCTGGGCGATGCCTATACCGCCTTCAAGGGCTGGGACGTGGGCGACATCATCGCCGTCGAGGGCGGGCTGACCCGGACCAAGACCGGCGAGCTGTCGGTCAAGGCCACCAGCCTGCGCCTGCTGACCAAGTCGCTGCGCCCGCTGCCGGACAAGTGGCACGGCCTGGCCGACGTGGAGCAGCGCTATCGCCAGCGGTATGTCGACCTGATCGTGACCCCGGAGTCGCGCGAGGTGTTCATCAAGCGCTCGCGGATCATCCGCGCCATGCGCGCCTGGCTGGACAACCGCGACTTCCTGGAAGTCGAAACGCCGATGATGCATTACATCCCCGGCGGCGCCACGGCCAAGCCGTTCACCACCCACCACAACGCGCTGGACCTGGACCTGTACCTGCGCGTGGCCCCGGAGCTGTACCTCAAGCGCCTGGTCGTGGGTGGGCTGGAGCGCGTGTACGAGATCAACCGCAACTTCCGCAATGAAGGCGTCAGCACCCGCCACAACCCGGAATTCACCATGATGGAGCTGTACGAGGCCTACGCCACGTACACCGAAGTGATGGACCTGACCGAAGGCGTGATCCGTGACGTGGCCAGCAAGGTGCTGGGCACCACCACGGTGGAGTGGGATGGCGCCACCATCGACCTGGCCCCGGCCTTCCGCCGCTGGCGCATGGACGAGGCCGTGCGCCACCACAACCCGGAGATCAGCGCGGCCGACTGCACCGACCGCGATGCGCTGGTCGCCCATTGCGAGCGCCTGAAGATCCGCATCAAGCCGTCCTACGGCTGGGGCAAGCTGCTGCTGGAGATCTTCGAGGCCACCGTCGAGCACACCCTGATCCAGCCGACCTTCATCACCGACCACCCGGTGGAAGTCTCGCCGCTGGCCCGTGCGAACGATGACCAGCCGGGCTATACCGACCGCTTCGAGCTGTTCATCAACGGCAAGGAGCTGGCCAACGGGTTCTCCGAGCTGAACGACCCGGAAGACCAGGCGGCCCGGTTCCAGGCCCAGGTCACGGCGAAGGAAGGCGGCGACGACGAGGCCATGCACTACGACGCTGATTACATCCGCGCGCTGGAATACGGCATGGCCCCGACCGGCGGCCTGGGCATCGGCATCGACCGTCTGGTGATGCTGCTGACCGGCAGCAGCTCGATCCGTGACGTGCTGCTGTTCCCGTATATGCGTCCCGAAAACTGAGACCTGCGTCCGGGCGTGCTTGGGGCACGTCCGGATGGGGGTTCCGCTCCCGTGGCCGCGCGAGTATGGTTTCTGCGTGGCCTTAACAGGCGCTATGGCGTGATGGCCACAGACCATGACGGGTCGCAGGGGGATGCCCACATCGGCATCACACTGTGACGACGATCATGAACTGGGGTGTTCATGACGGGAGGCGGACCCATGCAAGGTGCCAGTGTGCTGAGCGGCGGAGTATCCTCTCCGCAGCATGTTCCAGTGTGGTCAAGGAAGAAGGCAGAAGCAGCCTTGAATATTGTCATCGTTGACGACCAGACGTCCGCGCGTACCATGCTGCGCCATGTCATCGAGGACATCGCGCCGGAACTGTCCGTGCACGACTTCGGCGATCCGCTGACGGCGCTGGCCTGGTGCGAGTCGCACGCCGTGGATCTGCTGCTGCTGGATTACCGCATGCCGGAGATGGACGGCTTGGAGTTCGCCCGCCGGTTCCGTCGCCTGCCCAAGCACCGCGACATCCCCGTGATCCTGATCACCGTGGTCGGCGACGAGCCGGTCCGCCAGGCCGCGCTGGAGGCCGGGGTGATCGATTTCCTGGTCAAGCCGATCCGCCCGCGCGAACTGCGCGCGCGCTGCTACAACCTGTTGCAGCTGCGCCAGCAGTCGGAGAACGTCAAACAGCGTGCGCTGTCGCTGGAGCAGCGGCTGCTGGCCAGCATGCACGAGGTCGAGGAACGCGAGCGCGAGACGCTGTCGCGGCTGGCGCGGGCGATCGAGTTCCGTGATGCCGGCACCAGCGCCTACCTCGAGCGCATGGCGCATGTCGCCGGCCTGATCGCCGAGCAGCTCGGGCTGCCGGAGGAGGAGGTCAAGCTGATCGAGATGGCCGCGCCCCTGCATGACATGGGCAAGATCGCCATTCCCGACGCCGTGCTGCTCAAGCAGGGCAAGTTGAACGACGAGGAGCAGGCGATCATGCGCCGGCACCCGCGGATCGGCTATGAACTGCTGAGCGGCAGCCAGAACCGTTTCATCCAGGTCGGTGCGCTGATCGCGCTGCGCCATCACGAGCGTTACGACGGCAGCGGCTACCCCGATGGCCTGGTCGGCGATGCCATTCCGCTGGAAGCGCGGATCGTGGCAGTGGCCGACGTGTTCGATGCCCTGATCTCACCCCGTCCGTACAAGGAAGCATGGACCATGGAAGCCACGCTGGCTTATCTGTACGCCCAGCGTGGTCGGTTGTTTGATCCGCGCTGCGTCGATGCCCTGCTGCGCGGCCGCCTCCAGCTTGACGAGATCTGCGCACAGCACTCCACTGCGTCATCCCGCCCGGGGATGTGATATGCGTCGTCTGTACCCGCGCCTGAAGCAACGTCTGGCGCAGCGCCCGGACACCGAGCACGGCCAGGCGATCGTGCGCATCGTGCTGATCACCCTGATCCTGCTGTATGTCCTGATGCCAGGGCCGCGCCACGATCTGCCGCCGGAGCAGTACCACGGCGTGCTGGCAATCGTGCTGACCGGCCTGACGCTGTCGCTGGGCCTGTTCGGCTGGCTGCTGTGGCGGCCGGGGCGCTCGGATCCGCGCCGCGTGGCCGGCATGCTCGCCGACTACGGTCTCATTGCCGCCGGCATGGTGCAGATGGGCGAGCCGCTGGCCTGGGTCTACATCGTGGTGATGTGGGTGACCGTCGGCAACGGCATGCGCTACGGCAACAACTATCTGTACGTGGCCGTGGCGATGGCCATGGTCAGCTTCGGCAGCACCGCGCTGCTCACACCGTACTGGGAGCAGAATGCCCGGCTGGCGTTCGGCCTGTGGCTGGGCCTGGCGGCGGTGCCGCTGTATTTCTCCACGCTGCTGCGCCAGTTGACCCGGACCATGGCCGAGGCGCGCCGCGCGAACGAGGCCAAGAGCCGCTTCCTGGCCAACATGAGCCATGAGTTCCGCACCCCCCTCAACGGGTTGTCGGGCATGACCGAACTGCTGGCCACCACCAAGCTCGATGAAGAGCAGCGCGAGTGCGTCAACACCATCCAGGCCTCTTCACGCAGCCTGTTGGCGTTGGTTGAAGAAGTGCTCGACATCTCCGCGATCGAAGCCGGCAAGCTGCGCGTCAACGCCGAGGATTTTGCGCTGGCCGATGTGATCCAGGCGATCGGGCTGATCCTGCTGCCGCAGGCCAAGGCCAAGCGGTTGGACTACCGGGTCAAGGTCGCCGATACCGTGCCGCCCTTGTTGCGCGGCGATCTCGGTCACCTGCGCCAGATACTGCTCAACATCGCCGGCAACGCGGTCAAATTCACCGACCACGGCCGGGTCGAGATCCGCGTCGCGGTGCTGCATGCCGAATCCAACGGCGGGGTGCGGCTGCGCTTCGACATCCTCGATACCGGTATCGGCGTCGCGCCGGAGATGCGCCCGCGACTGTTCGAGGCATTTGAGCAGGCCGACGTCAGCATGGCGCGCCGCCACGAAGGCACCGGCCTGGGCACCACGATCGCCAAGGGCCTGGTCGAGGCGATGGGGGGCGACATCGGCTACGAAGAGAATCCGCCGCAGGGCAGCCATTTCTGGTTCGAGCTGCCGTTCGCGCCGCCGCGCGTGCCGCTGGGCACGGTCACCCCGGCCCTGGTCGGCGACGGGCTGCCGGACCGCAACGGCAATGTCATCGCCTTCGCCGATCCATTCCTGCGTCATCGCGCGCGCGTGCGCAGCATGCACATCCTGGTCGCCGATGATCACGAGGCCAACCGGATGGTGCTGCAGCGGCTGCTGCAGAAGGCCGGCCACAAGGTGCTGTGCGTCAACGGCGGCGAAGCGGTGCTGGATGCGATGGCCGAGAGCGATTTCGATGCGGCGATCGTCGATCTGCACATGCCCGGCATGAGCGGCCTGGACATGCTCAAGGAGCTGCGCGTGATGCAGGCCGGCGGTGGTCCGCGCACGCCGGTGCTGGTGCTCAGCGCCGATGTCACCCCCGAAGCGATCCAGCGCTGCACCCAGGCTGGTGCGCACACCTTCCTGGCCAAGCCCGTGGTCGCGGTGCGGCTGCTGGACGTGCTGGCCGACATCGCCTCCAATGGCCAGCTCAAGGCCAGTGCGCCGATCGTGCGCACGGCCACCGTACTCGATGGCGTGCTGGATCCGGGCGTGCTCGACGAGCTGGCCTCGCTCGGCATGGGCGATGGCTTCGAACGCGAGTTCATCCGCCAATGCCTGGCCGATGCCGAGCAGTGCGTCGGCGTGGCACTGGCCGATGGCGAGCGCAGCGACTGGGTGCATTTCCGTGAGCAGGCGCATGCGATCAAGGGCGTGGCCAGCAATCTCGGCCTGGTCCGCGTCGCCAATCGTGCCGGCGACCTGATGCGCATGGCCGACTGGCAGCTCAAGAGCGAATGGCGGCAGCGCGTGACCCTGCTGCAGGCGGGGATCAAGGAAGGCCGGCAGGCACTCGACGCGCGTGCGCAGCGCCGGACCCAGGGCCAGGCGGACGACGGCGGCGACATGCGCTGAAAAAAAGCCCGGCGGCAGCCGGGCTTGAACAACACAGGGGAGGGGGTGACTCAGGCGACGTCGAGGGTGGCGCGGCGGGTCTGGGCCTTGATCAGGCGATCCATGGTGCGCAGCGACTTGTCGCCCAGCGCGAGCGCGGAGTCCACCCACACCTTGGTGATTTCCAGCAGCTCGTCGTAATGCACGGCCTGGGCCAGGTTGCGTGCGGCATTCATCGCCAGGTAGGAATGCGGAATGCGCTGGTGCTGGCGGATCAGGTCCTCGACCGCCTTGACGCCCTGGCCCTTCGGCACCAGCACGTCGACCACGCCCATCGCATGCATCTCCTCGGACGAATACACGCGGCCGTCGAGGATGATCTTCTCGGCCAGCTGCGGCGCCACGCGCTTGCACAGGAACGAGTACGCGCCCATGCCCGGGAACAGCCCGAACAGGACTTCCGGCAAGCCCATGCCGCAACCTTCCTCGGCCACGATGGTGTGGCAGGCCAGCGCCATCTCCAGGCCACCGCCCAGCGCGTCGCCCTGGATCAGCGCGATCGAACGGACGTCGCCGCCGAAGCCGGTGTGCAGGTGGTGGACGCCTTCCACGCAGCGCTGCGCATAGGTCAGCAGGCGGTCGCGGTTGCCTTCGCGGATCAGGCGGGTGAACAGGTCCAGGTCACCGCCCAGGTTGTACGCGTTCGCATCGGAGGCGAGCACGAAATGGCGCAGCTTGCCGCTGTTGCGCTCGGCCGGGGTACGGGTGATGGCGCTCATGAAATTCCACATTTCATCGAGCATGTCCTTGCGGCAGCACGGGCGGATGCCACTGCCGGCATCGGCATGCATGTACAGCCAATGGGCGTCGTCGTTGCCCGTGGTCTCGGTGCGGATGGTGGCGTAGCGGCGGTTGACGGGCAGCTTTTCAATGGTGCTCATGGCGATTTCCTCGGAGGCTGGCCCGCTGGGAGGACGGTGGGCGGCGGGCCTGACGGGTCCACACGCCGCGATCCTACACCCCGGGCATCTCAGGCAATGCAAAAGGCCCCCGCCGTTGCCGGCAGGGGCCCTGTGAAGATGCCGCCGTTGGGGAACCGTTACGGCGCGGGCGTATCGCGCAGTTCGCGGCGCAGGATCTTGCCCACGTTGGTCTTCGGCAGCTCCTTGCGGAACTCCACGATCCGCGGGTGCTTGTAGCCGGTCAGGTTGGCACGCGCGTGCTCCTTGACCATCTCGGCGGTGAGGTTGGGGTCCTTCTTGACGATGACCACCTTGACCACTTCGCCGGACTTTTCATCGGGCACGCCGACCGCCGCGACTTCGAGCACGCCCGGCATCATCGCGATGACGTCTTCGACCTCGTTGGGGTACACGTTGAAGCCGGACACCAGGATCATGTCCTTCTTGCGGTCCACGATGTAGAAGAAGCCCTGCTCGTCCATCCGCGCCATGTCGCCGGTGTGCAGCCAGCCCTCGGCATCGACCGCTGCGGCGGTGTCTTCCGGGCGCTGCCAGTAGCCCTTCATCACCTGCGGGCCCTTGATGCACAGCTCGCCGACGTCGCCGGCGGGCAGGGTCTGGCCGTTATCGTCCTTGACGCAGGCATCGGTGGACGGAATCGGCAGGCCGATGGCGCCGTTGTACTCGGCCAGGTCCAGCGGGTTGATGCAGGCGGCCGGCGAGGTCTCGGTCAGGCCGTAGGCCTCGACCAGGGTCACGCCGGTGACCTTCTTCCAGCGCTCGGCAACGGCACGCTGCACCGCCATGCCGCCACCCAGGGTGACCTTCAGCGAGGAGAAATCGATCTCGTCGAAGCCGGGGGTGTTGAGCAGGCCGTTGAACAGCGTGTTGACGCCGGTGATCGCGGTGAAGCGGGTCGCCTTGAGCTCCTTGACGAAGCCCTTCATGTCGCGCGGGTTGGTGATCAGGTAGTTGCAGCCACCGAACTTCATGAAGACCAGGCCGTTCGCCGTCAACGCGAAGATGTGGTACAGCGGCAGGGCGGTGATGATCACCTCCTTGCCCATCTCGATCCCGGAGGCGGAGATCCAGGCCGAGGCCTGCTGCATGTTGGCCACCAGGTTGCGGTTGGTCAGCATCGCGCCCTTGGCCACGCCCGTGGTGCCGCCGGTGTACTGCAGGAAGGCGACGTCGTCGTGGTCGATCTCGACCTTGGGCAGGGTGTGGCGGCTGCCGAGCTTGAGCGCCTGGTTGAAGCGGATCGCGCCACGCAGGCTGTAGTTGGGCACCATCTTCTTGATGTACTTCAGCACGAAGTTCACCACGATGCCCTTGGCGCCGAGCATGTCGCCCAGGCCGGTGGTCACCACCTGCTTGATCGGTGTATCGGCGATGACCTGCTGCACGGTGTCGCAGAAGTTGTCGACCACCACCAGCACGGCCGCGCCGGAATCCACCAGCTGGTGCTTGAGTTCGCGGGCGGTGTACAGGGGATTGACGTTGACCACGGTCAGGCCGGCACGCAGGACACCGAAGGTGGCGATCGGGTACTGCAGGCAGTTGGGCATCATCAGGGCGACGCGGTCGCCCTTCTTGAGCTGCAGCTCACCGAGCAGGTAGGCGGCGAACTGTTCAACCAGCGCGTCCGTTTCCCCGTAGGTGAGGACCTTGCCGAAACTGGAGTAGGCGGGGCGGTCGCGGAACTTGGCCACCGAGGTGTCGAAGACGGCCGAAACCGAATGAAACTCGTTGACGTCGATCTCGGCGGGTACGCCTTTGGGATAACTCTGCAGCCAGGGTCGTTCCAGACTCATATTCCCCCTCCAGGAAACGTGGATGATGTGATGCGATGACGGAGAGTATCCGTCGTTTCATGCCTCGGCAGCATACCGTCCCGAATGGAAAACGCGAAGGGTCTGTGAAGAAAGGCGGACGCGTGGCTTCGGGGCAGGGTGGTGCCGACGGTAAATGACGTTTGCAGCCGCATGCGCGCGCTCATCGCGGCGGCTCGCCAGCGCAGGTGTCGTGGCACTGCAGTGCAGCTTCCAGCACGGGCACGGCCCAGTCGGGTGTCTGCCGCAGTTGGGCGGCGTCATCGGCCGCGGGCCAGGTCAAACGGCCGCCGTCCATCTGCAGCACAAGATGCGGGTCGGCAACCGGCTGGCCAGGACCGACCTCTGCACTGTTGTCGTACACCTGCAGCTGTGCCAGTGCTGGCAACAGGGTGATCAGGTTCTGCAGCGCCAACGTATAGCGGCGGTGGATGTCCGCATCGCTGATGGCGTGGCCACCGGCCGCGACGCGTGCGCGCACCCGTGCGATGTGCTGCTCGGGAGAGGCCAGACCGCAGTACCAGACCAGTACGTCATGCGTGGCGCATGCCTCGGCCAGGGTCGCGGCGATTGACTGCCCGCCCAAGGTGGTTTCGAAGGCGTGGCTGCGGTGTTCGGCGATCGCCGCCTGCAGTCGGCCGAAGCCTTCCTTCCACGCCTGGCCATTGGCCTCGCGCTGGCTCATGCCCAGCTCGCGGCAGAGCTGCCCGGCCCAGTCGTCCGGATCGAACCAGTCCAGTCCCGCCTCGCGCAGCAGGTGACCGCCGATAGAGCTTTTGCCCGCACCATTGACCCCTGCCAGCACGAGCAGGAAAGGCCGCGCCGCCATCAGTACCCGCTGCCCGCGACCACCTTGCCCTTGAGCCGTGCCGGTTTACGCAGCAGCGTTCGGGCCTTGTTGCCCGCTGCGGCACTGTCCAGCACGGCAAGGCGATCATCGAAGCGCTGCCGCAGGTGCTGGAGGGCCGGGGTCTGCTCGCGCAGGGAGGCCAGATCACGCTGCAGCGATACCACTTCGGCCTGCATGGCCTGGTATTGCTCGGCGGAGAGGATGACGGCCTGGGGTTCGTTGTGATTGGTCACCAGCACGGCCTGCTGTTCGCGGACGTCCTGCATGACCTTGCGCCAGTGCTCCTTCACCGTCGAGGCGGTGGTACGGGTCAGCTCGGTGATCGGGTCGAACTTGAGCGCATGCAGCATGGCGGCGGTTCCCTGGCGGATGCGGCCAGCTTAGCCCAGTCCGTACGAAATGGGCTAATTATGTGATTTATGAAATTTATGAAAATGAAGAGGCGGCGGCCGGGACGCCTATAGCGGGCACGCCCAGAGCGCCGAATCGCTGGATGCCGGAAAGCAGCAAGGGGGCATTACGCCCCCTTGCTGCCGGTGCCATTCCCTGGTCGGGGAGGGCGTACTTCGCGAAAGCGCCTGACGCTTACTTCTTGCCCGCCAGCTGGCGCAGCACGTACTGCAGCAGGCCGCCGTGCTTGAAGTACTCCACTTCCTTCGGCGTCAGCAGCATCACATGGGCCTCGAAGGTCTTCTTCGTACCATCGGCCCGGGTCGCGGTGAGGGTCGCCGACTTGCTGGCGCCATCCTGCAGGCCGGTGATGTCCACCACTTCAGACCCGTCCAGGCCCAGGCTCTGCGCGTTGTCGCCGTTCTTGAACTGCAGCGGCAGCACGCCCATGCCGACCAGGTTGGAGCGGTGGATGCGCTCGAAGCTCTCGGCGATCACCGCCTTGACGCCCAGCAGGTTGGTGCCCTTGGCGGCCCAGTCGCGCGAGGAGCCGGTGCCGTATTCCTTGCCGGCGAACACGACCAGCGGGATGCCCTCGGCCTTGTACTTGACGGCCGCATCGTAGATCGCCAGCTTCTGCGGCTCGCCCCCGTCCTTCGGGAAGTACAGGGTGTTGCCGCCTTCTTCGCCGCCGAACATCAGGTTCTTGATGCGGATGTTGGCGAAGGTGCCGCGCACCATCACGTCATCGTTGCCACGACGGCTGCCGTAGCTGTTGAAGTCGGCCGGCTGCACGCCACGTTCCTGCAGGAAGCGGCCTGCCGGGGAATCCTTCTTGATGTTGCCGGCCGGGGAGATGTGGTCGGTGGTGATCGAGTCGCCGAACAGGCCCATCACGCGCGCGCCATGCACGTCGTCGATGTGGCCGACGTCCATCGTCATGCCCTCGAAATAGGGCGGGTTCTTGATGTAGGTCGAACTGCCGTCCCACTCATACAGATCGCCGTCGGGCGACTTGATGGTGTTCCAGCGGGTGTCGCCCTTGAACACGTCGGCATAGTTCTTCTTGAACATCTCCGGCCCGATGGTCGCGGCGATGACATCGCCGATTTCCTTGTTGCTTGGCCAGATGTCACGCAGGTACACCGGCTGGCCATCGCTGCCCGTGCCCAGCGGCTCGGTGGTCAGGTCGATGTCGGTGGTGCCGGCGATGGCGTAGGCGACGACCAGCGGCGGGCTGGCCAGGTAGTTCATTTTGACTTCCGGGTGCACGCGGCCTTCGAAGTTGCGGTTGCCCGACAGCACCGAGGCCACCACCAGGTCACCGGCGGCGATGCCGGCGCTCACTTCCGTGGGCAGCGGGCCCGAGTTGCCGATGCAGGTGGTGCAGCCATAGCCGACCACGTAGAAACCGATCTTCTCCAGCTCGGTGAGCACACCGGCCTTTTCCAGGTAATCGGTGACCACGCGCGAGCCCGGGCCGAGCGAGGTCTTGACCCACGGCTTGCGGTCCAGGCCCTTGGCCGCCGCGTTGCGGGCAAGCAGGCCGGCACCGATCATCACCGCCGGGTTGGAGGTGTTGGTGCACGAGGTGATCGCGGCGATGACCACCGCGCCGTCCTTCAGGCGGAACTTCCTGCCCTCCAGTTCCACATCGCTGTAACCCTTGGCCAGCTGTTCGTTGCCGACCGCCGCGCCGCCGCCTTCGTTGACGAACTTGGACACGTCATCGTTGCGCTTGTCGCGGTTGGTGGTCAGGCCGACCAGGTTCTCGCGGTAGTTCTGCTTGACGTCTTCGAGCAGCACGCGGTCCTGCGGACGCTTCGGGCCG
Organism: Stenotrophomonas sp. SAM-B; assembly: GCF_013387485.1. Classification (GTDB taxonomy): domain Bacteria; phylum Pseudomonadota; class Gammaproteobacteria; order Xanthomonadales; family Xanthomonadaceae; genus Stenotrophomonas; species Stenotrophomonas maltophilia_AA. The sequence continues at coordinate 730,773 of NZ_JABBXB010000002.1, read as the reverse complement.
GCCAGCGACGGCTTGACCTGGCTCATGTCCAGTTCCAGCGTGGCGCTGTAGCTGGCATGTGCGGTGTTGGCGTCGTGCCACAGGCCCTGGGCCTTGGCATAGGCTTCGACCAGGTCGATCTGCGCCTCGCTGCGGCCGGAAAGGCGCAGGTAGGTCAGCGACTCTTCGTCGATCGGGAAGATGCCGCAGGTGGCGCCGTACTCCGGGGCCATGTTGCCGATCGTGGCCCGGTCGGCCAGCGGCAGGTGCTGCAGGCCTTCGCCGAAGAACTCGACGAACTTGCCGACCACGCCGTGCTTGCGCAGCATCTGGGTGACGGTCAGCACGAGGTCGGTGGCGGTGGCGCCTTCGGGCATGCGCCCGGTCAGCTTGAAGCCGACCACCTGCGGGATCAGCATCGAGGACGGCTGGCCGAGCATGGCGGCTTCGGCTTCGATGCCGCCGACGCCCCAGCCCAGCACGCCGATGCCATTGATCATGGTGGTGTGGCTGTCGGTGCCGAACACGGTGTCCGGATAGGCCACTGCCTTGCCGTCCTTGTCCGCAGTCATGACCACGCGGGCCAGGTTTTCCAGGTTCACCTGGTGGACGATGCCGGTATTGGGCGGCACCACCTTGAAATTATCGAAGGCCTTCTGGCCCCAGCGCAGGAAGCCATAGCGTTCCTGGTTGCGCTGGAATTCGATCTTGCCGTTGAGGTCCAACGCGTCCGGGGTGCCGAACACATCGACCTGCACCGAGTGGTCGATCACCAGCTCGGAGGGAATCTGGGGATTGATCTGTTCCGGCCGGCCGCCGAGCTTGACCACCGCATCGCGCATCGCGGCCAGGTCGACCACGCAGGGCACGCCGGTGAAATCCTGCAGCACCACGCGGGCCGGCATGAAGGCGATCTCGATGTCCGGTTCGGCCTTGGGGTCCCACTGCGCCACGGCCTGGATGTGGTCCTTGCCGACGGTGACACCGCCATCCTCGTACCGGAGCAGGTTCTCCAGCAGGATCTTCATCGAGTAGGGCAGGTGGGAGATGTCGAACGTCTGTCCGAGCTTGGGCAGGCTGAAGTAGTCGTAGGTGGTGCCGCCGACGTCCAGCTGGCTGCGGGTGGAGAACGAATCGCTCATTGCGGGTGACTCCTCTTGCGGATGGCTTGCATTGGCCCGCCCGAGGCAGACCTGCTTGCGTTCGCCGCTGACCGGTAGGCCGGCGATCGTTCTGAGTATGAACGATTCAGCCGGATGCCACCTGCGGCAGTTGGTCTCAGGCTACACGGAGATATGTATCCCTCGTGTCATGGATGAGACAGATCCTTTCTGTGCCAACGGTCTCGCCGGCCAGATCAGTACTCCAGTGGAAGTATGCCCGTGGAAGTATGTATAATTTGTGCATACTTTGGAGGGCGTACCGATGGAAGCTACCGTTGCAGAGCGCGGGCAGATCACCCTGCCCAAGGCGGTCCGTGATGCGCTGGGCCTGACCAAGGGCACGCAGCTGAAGGTGGAGCTCGAAGGCAGCCGGATCATCCTGCGCAAGAGCGTGGACGATGCGATCTCCCGTGCCCGCGGCAAGTTCGCGCTGGATGGTTTCGATTCGGCCGAAGCGGCCGTGCGCGCGGTCCGCGACGAGGAATGAGCGCGTGATGATCGCCGTCGATTCACCGGTCCTGATCGAGCTGCTCAGCAATGGTCCGCAGGCCGACGCGGTCGAAGCCGGCCTGCGCCAGAGCCTTGTCGGCGGCCGCGTGGTCATCTGCGGGGTGACCTTGGCCGAGATCTGCGCATCGCTGCGCGGCGGTGCCGAGGTGCAGGAGGCGCTCGAGGAAATGGGCGTCCACTTCAGTCCACTGGAGGCCAAATCGGCCCTGCGCGCCGGCGAGATGCACCGCCGGCACCGGCAGCGCGGCGCCAAACCGCGCGGGCTGGATGAATTCATGGTCGGGTCGCATGCACTGCTGCAGTGCGACGGCCTGATCACCTGGAACGACAAATTTTACCGCGACTACTTCAAGGGCCTGAAGCTGATCGTGCCGCACGCCTGAGCCCATACTTTTAAACCGCATTCTTTCAGAGAATCACCCGGGAGTTGTCATGTTGGAAGCCTACCGCCACCACGTAGCCGAGCGCGCCGCGCTTGGCATCCCGCCGCTGCCGCTGAGCGCCCAGCAGACGGCCGACGTCATCGAACTGCTGAAGAACCCGCCCGCCGGCGAGGCCGAGTTCCTGCTGGAACTGCTGACCCACCGCGTGCCGGCCGGCGTCGATGACGCTGCCAAGGTCAAAGCCTCGTACCTGGCCGCGATCGCCCTGGGCAGCGAAACCAATCCGCTGATCAGCCGCGAGCGCGCCACCGAACTGCTGGGCACCATGCTCGGCGGCTACAACGTCGCCCCGCTGGTCCAGCTGCTGGACGATGCCAGCGTCGGCGCGATCGCCGCCGATGCGCTGAAGAACACCCTGCTGGTGTTCGACGCCTTCCACGATGTGCAGGAAAAGGCCAAGGCCGGCAATGCGAACGCCCAGGGCGTGCTGCAGAGCTGGGCCGATGCGGAATGGTTCACCAGCCGTCCGCAGGTGCCGGAAAGCCTGACCATTACCGTGCTCAAGGTGACCGGCGAAACCAACACCGACGACCTGTCGCCGGCCCCGGACGCCACCACCCGCCCGGACATCCCGCTGCACGCCCTGGCGATGCTGAAGAACAAGCGTGATGGTATCGAGCCGGAAGAAGACGGCAAGCGCGGCCCGGTCAAGTTCATCGAATCGCTGAAGGACAAGGGTCACCTGGTCGCCTACGTGGGCGATGTGGTCGGTACCGGTTCCAGCCGCAAGTCGGCCACCAACTCGGTGCTGTGGTTCACCGGTGAAGATATTCCGTTCATTCCGAACAAGCGCTTCGGCGGCGTGTGCCTGGGCTCGAAGATCGCCCCGATCTTCTACAACACGATGGAAGACGCCGGCGCGCTGCCGATCGAACTCGACGTGTCGCAGATGAACATGGGCGATGTGATCGAGCTGCGCCCGTACGACGGCAAGGCCCTGAAGGACGGCGCCGTCATAGCCGAGTTCAAGGTCAAGTCCGATGTGCTGTTCGACGAAGTGCGCGCCGGTGGCCGCATTCCGCTGATCATCGGCCGCGGCCTGACCGCCAAGGCGCGTGAAGCGCTGGGCCTGGCCCCGACCGATCTGTTCCGCCTGCCGATGGACCCGCCGGATACCGGCAAGGGCTTCTCGCTGGCGCAGAAGATGGTCGGCCGCGCCTGTGGCCTGCCGGAAGGCCAGGGCATGCGCCCGGGCACCTACTGCGAACCGAAGATGACCTCGGTGGGCTCGCAGGACACCACCGGTCCGATGACCCGTGACGAGTTGAAGGATCTGGCCTGCCTGGGCTTCTCGGCCGACCTGGTGATGCAGTCGTTCTGCCACACCGCGGCGTACCCGAAGCCGGTGGACGTCAAGACCCACCACACCCTGCCGGAGTTCATCTCCACCCGTGGCGGCATCTCGCTGCGCCCGGGCGACGGCGTGATCCACAGCTGGCTCAACCGCATGCTGCTGCCCGACACCGTCGGCACCGGCGGCGACTCGCACACCCGTTTCCCGGTGGGCATTTCGTTCCCGGCCGGCTCGGGCCTGGTGGCCTTCGCCGCTGCCACCGGCGTGATGCCGCTGGACATGCCGGAGTCGGTGCTGGTCCGCTTCAAGGGCAAGATGCAGCCGGGCGTGACCCTGCGTGACCTGGTCAACGCGATCCCGCTGTACGCGATCAAGTCCGGTCTGCTGACCGTGGCCAAGGCCGGCAAGAAGAACATCTTCTCCGGCCGCATCCTGGAAATCGAAGGTCTGCCGGAGCTGAAGGTCGAGCAGGCGTTCGAACTGTCCGACGCCTCGGCCGAACGTTCGGCCGCCGGTTGCTCGGTGCACCTGAACAAGGAGCCGATCATCGAGTACCTCACCAGCAACATCACGCTGCTGAAGTGGATGATCGCCGAGGGTTACCAGGACGCCCGTTCGCTGGCACGCCGCATCGAGAAGATGGAAGCCTGGCTGGCCAACCCGGAGCTGCTGGCCCCGGATGCCGACGCCGAGTACGCCGCCGTCATCGAGATCGACCTGGCCGACATCCACGAGCCGATCGTGGCGTGCCCGAACGACCCGGACGACGTCAAGACGCTGTCCGACGTGGCCGGTGCGGCCATCGACGAAGTGTTCATCGGTTCGTGCATGACCAACATCGGTCACTTCCGTGCGGCGGCCAAGCTGCTGGAAGGCAAGCGCGACATCCCGACCAAGCTGTGGGTGGCCCCGCCGACCAAGATGGATGCCTCGGAGCTGACCAAGGAAGGCCATTACGGCACCTTCGGCACCGCCGGCGCCCGCATGGAAATGCCGGGCTGCTCGCTGTGCATGGGCAACCAGGCGCAGGTGCGTGAGGGCGCGACGGTCTTCTCGACCTCGACCCGCAACTTCCCGAACCGTCTGGGCCGCAATTCCAACGTGTATCTGGGTTCGGCCGAACTGGCCGCGATCTGCTCGCGTCTGGGTCGCATTCCGACCAAGGAAGAGTACATGGCCGACATCGGCGTGCTGGATGCCAGCAGCAAGGACATCTACCGCTACATGAACTTCGACCAGATCGAGGACTACCAGGAAGTGGCCGGTACGGTTGCTGCCTGATCCGGGGCCGGGCGCTGCCCGGCGACCGGTAGCCGCCGACCGTTGGTCGGTGGGCTGAAAACAGAAACCCCCGGTGAAAGCCGGGGGTTTTTTGTTTGTGCGGTAGCGGGTGCGGTTCGCCAGGTGGCATGAAAGCACACCTACCCGGTGTTGCTGCGCGGGCTCAGCGGGCGGCCGGGTACCGGAACGGCCAATCGTCCTGCGCATCGCCACTGCGTTCGGCGCATACCTGCCGGAACGTGGCCACGAACGCCTGCTGCAGGCGGGTGGGGTGCCAGTCGGCGCGGGTGGTCAGGCCGATGCGGCGGCGCAGGTCGTCGCCGGCGCTGCCGATCTCGATAAGCAGTCCGGCGCGGCGCTCGATCACGAACTGGTCGCGCGACATCAGGGTGAGCCAGTCGTCTTCCAGCAGCAGGCCGCGGGTGATCAGCACCGAGCCGCATTCGATGCGCAGGCGGGGCGGCTCGTGCCCGTGCTGGCGGAACATGTGCTCCCAGCGTGCGCGTACGGGTGCACCGGTGGCGGCGATCACCCACGGGTAGTGGAGCAGCTGCGGGAAGGCGAAGCCGCCGGCACGCGCCAACGGATGCCCGCTGCGCGCGACGATGACCGGGTTGTCGTCGAAGAGGCCTTCCTGCGCGATATCGCGTACCGGCAGTCTGTCGCGCATGGCGCCGATCAGCAGGTCCAGGCTGCCTTCGCGCAGATCCCCCAGCAGCTCCGCGTACGGGCCCTCGATGACGTTCACCGACGCGCCCGGGTGTGCGCGTGCGAAGCGCGCCAGGACCTGCGGCAGCAGGATGGCCCGCGCCAGCGGCATCACCCCCAGCGTGACCCGACCGCCTTGTTCGGTGCGCAGCGAAGCCAGGTCATCCACGCCTGCGGCCAGCTCGGAGAGCGCCAGCCGCACCGGCCGCAGCATGCGTGTGGCCGCCGGGGTCGGTTGCACGGTCTTGCCGCGACGCACGGTGAGCGGGATTTCGATCGCGGCGGCCAGGTCGTGCACGGCGCGGTAGATCGCCGGCTGCGAGACCCCGGCGCGGCTGGCAGCCAGGGTGAAGCTGCCGGCGCTGTCCACCGCGGCCAACGCGCGCAGCTGCGGCAGGGTGACATAGCGCTCCACCGCGGGCATTGCCGGCAGTCGCTGGGTGCGCCGGGCCCCGCGCACGCCGTGGGCAATGTAGGCCAGTGCGCGCTCGATGCGGGGCACCAGCAGGCGGGCTGCTTCGGTAGGGGCCATGCCGCCGGGCTGGCGGTCGAACAGCGGTGCATCCAGCTGCGTCTCCAGTCGCGCGATCGCCTGGGTCAGCGCGGGCTGGGACAGATTCACGTGCGGCACGGCGGCGCTGATGCCGCCGTGGTGATGCACGGCCACCAGCGCATGCAGGTGTTTGAGGTTCAGGGCCAGGGTCACGCTCATGCACCAACTATAACTAAACCCAATGGCTGTTCCGAAAAACCATCTTGAGGTGTCCGGTTGCGGCGACACAGACTGCGCCATCGTCAACGAAGGATGGATGGATGTCCCGCGTAGTCACCCGTGTCGAACGTGCCGCTCCGGCGGTGATCCAGAGCCTGGCCCAGGCCGGGGTCGCCACCGCCCATGAAGCGCAGGGCCGCAGCGGCCTGCTGCATCCGCGGTTGCGCCCGATCTACCGCGGCGCACGCATCGCCGGCAGCGCGATCACCGTGTCGGTGCCGCCGGGCGACAACTGGATGATGCACGTGGCCATCGAGCAGTTGCGCGAGGGCGACATCCTGGTCGTCGCGCCGACCAGCGCGTGCACGGATGGCTATTTCGGCGACCTGCTGGCGACGTCGGCGCAGGTGCGCGGCTGCCGCGGGCTGGTGATCGATGCCGGGGTGCGCGATGTGCGCGACCTCACCGCGATGGGCTTCCCGGTCTGGAGCCGGGCCATCCATGCACAGGGCACGGTCAAGGAAACGCTGGGCTCGGTCAACGTGCCGGTAGTCTGCGGCGGCGCCCTGGTGCAGCCCGGTGACGTGGTGATCGCCGACGACGACGGCGTGTGCATCGTGGCGCGCGCCGATGCGGCGCGCGTGGCCAGCGAGGCGCAGGCGCGCGAGGCCCGCGAGACGGACAAGCGGGCACGGCTGGCCAACGGTGAGCTGGGCCTGGACATCTACGCCATGCGCGAGCGCCTGGCGGCCAAGGGGCTGCGTTATGAGTAAGGGCGTGCGCGCGATGTGGATGCGCGGTGGCACCTCCAAAGGCGGGTTTTTCCTTGCCGCGGAGCTGCCCGCCGACGTGGCCGAGCGCGATGCCTTCCTGCTGCGCGCCTACGGTTCGCCCGATGCACGCCAGATCGACGGCATGGGCGGGGCCGATCCACTGACCTCCAAGGTGGCCGTGGTATCGGCGTCCACACGTGAGGATGCCGACGTGGACTACCTGTTCCTGCAGGTGTTCGTGGACCAGGCGCTGGTCAGCGATGCGCAGAACTGCGGCAACATGCTGGCCGGCGTCGGGCCGTTCGCGATCGAGCGCGGCCTGGTCGCGGCGGGGCCGGAACAGACCGGCGTGCGGATCTTCATGGTCAACACCGGCCAGCTGGCGCAGGCGACGCTGCAGACCCCTGGCGGGCGTGTGCGCTATGACGGCGATGCGCGCATCGACGGCGTGCCGGGCACCGCCGCGCCGATTCCACTGGCCTTCGAAGACACCGCCGGGTCCAGCTGCGGCGCGTTGTTGCCGACCGGGCGCGCGCGGGACGTGATCGATGGCGTCGAGGCGACCCTGATCGACAACGGTATGCCGTGCGTGGTGCTGCGCGCGGGCGACCTGGGCATCAGCGGCTACGAAGACCGCCAGACACTGGACGCCGATGACGCGCTGAAGGCACGGCTGGAAGCGATCCGTCTGCAGGCGGGTCCCTTGATGAACCTCGGCGATGTCAGCGCGCAGTCGGTGCCGAAGATGATGCTGGTGGCCGCGCCCCGCAACGGCGGTGCGATCAGCGTGCGCTCGTTCATTCCGCACCGGTGCCATGCCTCGATCGGTGTGCTGGGCGCGGTGAGCGTGGCCACTGCGTGCCTGCTGCCGGGATCACCGGCACACGCGTTGGCGGTGCTGCCGGGCGGCAGCCAGCAGACCCTGGCGGTGGAACACCCCAGTGGCAGCACCGGCTGCGTGCTCGACCTGGATGAGGCGGGGCAGGTGACCCGCGCGGCGGTACTGCGGACCGCCAGAAAGCTGTTCGACGGCGTGCTGTTCGACTGAATACGCGCGACGTCCCTATTCTTGCAACCTGGGAGGGTTGATATGACTGTTGTGGAGAAGCGGCCGGGCCGCTTCGGCATTCTTGGCCAACTGTGGTTCCAGGTACTGGCCGGTACCGTGATCGGTGTGGTGCTGGGGTGGTTGCAGCCGGATATCGGCTCGGCCATGAAGCCGTTCGGCGATGCCTTCATCAAGCTGATCCGGATGATGATCGGGCCGATCATCTTCGTGACCGTGGTGCACGGCATCGCTGGCATGCGTGACATGCGCAGTGTCGGCCGGCTGGCGCTGAAGTCGCTGATCTACTTCGAGGTCATCACCATCCTGGCGCTGATCATCGGCCTGGTGGCGGTGGACCTGTGGAAGCCCGGCGCAGGCATGAACATTGACCCGGCCACCATCGATATGGCGAGCATCCAGGGCTACGTCCACAGCGCGCATGACCAGTCGATCGTGTCCTACATCATGGCCATCATCCCCAATACGCTGGTCAGTGCGTTCACCGAAGCGCATGTGCTGCAGGTGCTGTTCGTGGCGGTGCTGTTCGGCGTGGCGCTGGCCTCGGTGGGCGAGCGTGGCGAGCCGGTGATGAAGGTGATCGAGTCCACCTCCACCGCGCTGTTCAAGATCATCGGCTACATCATGTACTTCGCCCCGATCGGCGCGTTCGGCGCGATCGCCTTCACCGTGGGCCAGTTCGGCGCCGGGTCGCTGTTGTCGCTGGGTGAGCTGATCATCGAGTTCTTCGTGGTCTGCGGCGTGTTCACGGTGCTGGTGCTGGGCAGCGTGTGTTGGTGGACCGGCGCCAGCCTGTGGCGGTTGCTGGGCTACCTGCGCGATGAAATCGTGATCGTGGCCGCGACCACGTCCACTGAAACGGTGTTGCCGCGGCTGATCGAGAAGATGAAGAAGCTGGGCTGCGAGGAGGGTGTGGTCGGTTTCGTGATCCCGGCCGGCTACTCGTTCAACCTTGACGGCACCTGCCTGTACCTGACCACCGTGGCGTTGTTCCTGGCCCAGGCCACCAACACCGAGCTGACCGTGTGGCATCAGCTGGGGCTGATCGCGGTGCTGTTGCTGACCTCCAAGGGGGCCGCGGGCGTGGCCGGTGCGGCGTTCGTGGTGCTGGCGGCAACGCTGGGCACCACCGGCACGATCCCGGTGGCGAGCATCGCGCTGATCCTGGGCATCCACCGCATCCTCGCCGAAGGCCTGACCTTCGTGAACCTGATCGGCAACGCGATCGCGGTGCTGGTGATCGCCAAGTGGGAAGGCAAGCTCGACGAGAAGGTGATGGCCGAACAGATCGGCACGCGCCGACTGCGACGCCGCGTACTGGGCGTGCAGCCAGTCTGACCTGCGGCCGCAGCGTCGCTGCGGCCTTTCCCGATTCCACTTCGTCCCGGTGCCCCGGCCCCGGACAGGAGGCGCTTGTGTCGTTGATTTCCCGCCGCACGCTGTGCGTGCTTGTTGCCGCCAGCCTGGCCACCCCCGCGCTTGCTGCGGCTCCCGCGTCCCAGGGCAGCCTGCCCGAGGGCAGCGATCTCACCCTGGACCTGGTCGGCAACGTGGCCTCCAATCCGGTGGGCGGTGTCGAGCAGGGGACGGAAGGCTCGTACTGGGTCATGGCGCAGTCGAAGTTCGACCTCGATACCCTGTGGGGCGTGCACAACACCGATGTGGACGCGCAGTGGGCGTGGTTTGCCGGCCGCAACCTGGCACGCGAGAAGATCGGCAATTCGATCAGCGCCCAGCAGACCTGGCGGCCGGTGGCCGGCGGGCGCCTGACCCGGCTGACCGTGCGCCATCGCTTCGACAACGGCCTGAGCATCACCGTCGGACGCGCGCCGGTGAACAGCTACTTCAACAACTCCGCGCTCAACTGCGTGTTCATGAGCAACGCGATGTGCCTGACGCCGTACGGCGCGATCACCGACCTGGGCATCACCGCGTATCCGAATTCGTCCTGGGCGGGCATCGTGCGCTACGACGTGAACGACCGCTGGTACGCGCAGGCGGGTGCGTTCGACTACAACAACGACTTGAACAAGGCTGGCAAGAACGGCGTGGATTTTTCGGTGGGCGAGGGCAGCGGCACCCTCACCGCCTATGAAGTGGGCTACCAGACCAGCTTCGCCAACGACCCTTTGCCACGCACCTACCGACTGGGCATGTACCGCAACAGCGACGGCGGCAGGAGTTCTTACTTCGATGCCGACGGCACCTCGGCCGCGCTGAGCGGCAAGCCCACCGCCGTGCAGGACGGCGCGCGCGTCGGCTGGTATGCCATGGCCGACCAGACCGTGTGGCGTGGCGAAGGCCGGCGCAACCTGGCGCTGTTCGCGCGGGCCTATGTGAACACCGGCAACGAGGCGCCGGTCGACAGCTTCGCGTCGGCCGGCTTCGTCAAGACCGGCACCTTCGTGGGCCGCGACCAGGACACGCTGGCGATGTTTGTCTCCAACACGCATTTCAGCGATGAGCAGATCGGTTTCCTGCGTGATCGCCGCACCCGCAACGGCGGCAGCGGCGCACCGAACGCCGACGAGATCATCGCCGAGCTCAGTTATGGCTGGGCGGTGCACAAGGGCATCCGGCTGATGCCCAACCTGCAGTACGTCATCAACCCTGATCCCATCTACGCACCCACCCGCACCACCGACATCCCCGATGCACTGATTGTCGGGCTGCGCGTGGATGTGCACTTCGCCCAGCTGTTCGGCTGGTGATTCCTCCCCCACGAGGCCATGCCATGATCATCGACTGCCACGGTCACTACACGACCGCCCCCGCCAGCCACGACGCGTTCCGCACGCAGCAGATCGCGCACTTCAACGACCCGACGCTGCCGGCGCCGGTGTACCCGGTCATCAGCGACGAGGAGTTGCGCCAGAGCGTGGAGGCCAACCAGCTGCGCCTGCTGCGCGAGCGCGGTGCGGACATGACCATCTTCTCGCCGCGCGCCAGCACCATGGCCCACCACGTCGGCGATGAGCAGGTCAGCGCGGAATGGACGCGCCGCTGCAATGACCTGATTGCGCGCGTGGTCGGCCTGTACCCGGAGACCTTCATCGGCGTATGCCAACTGCCGCAGTCACCCGGCGTGCCGATCGCCCACTCCATCGCCGAGCTGGAGCGCTGCGTGAACGAGCTGGGCTTCGTCGGCTGCAACCTCAACCCGGATCCGTCCGGTGGGCACTGGAGCGGCCTGCCGCTCACCGACAAGGCCTGGTACCCGTTCTTCGAGAAGATGGTGGAGCTGGACGTGCCGGCAATGGTGCATGTGTCGGGCAGTTGCAATCCCAATTTCCATGCCACCGGCGCGCACTACCTCAATGCCGACACCACGGCGTTCATGCAGTTCCTGCAGGGCGACCTGTTCCATGATTTCCCGGACCTGCGCTTCATCATCCCGCATGGCGGTGGCGCGGTGCCGTATCACTGGGGCCGCTTCCGCGGGCTGGCGGACATGCTGGGCAAGCCGCCCCTGAACGAGCACGTGATGAAGAACGTGTACTTCGACACCTGCGTCTATCATCAGCCGGGCATCGATCTTCTGTTCAAGGTCATCGACATCGACAACATCCTGTTCGGCTCGGAGATGGTGGGCGCGGTGCGTGGCATCGACCCGGAGACCGGGCAGTACTTCGACGATACCCTGCGTTACGTGGAGGCCCTTGGGTTGTCGGAGGCCGACCGGCGCAAGGTGGTCGAAGGAAACGCGCGCAGGGTGTATCCGCGTCTGGATGCACAGTTGAAGGCGAGGGGGTTGTGAGATGACGACATTCGTGAAAGATGCGGACTGGCTGGACTTCTGCCCGGATCCGAGCGTGCCTGCGTTCGTGCCGCCGCCCGGGGCGGTGGATGCGCATTGCCATGTGTTCGGGCCCGGCGACCAGTTTCCGTATGCGCCCGAGCGCAAGTACACCCCGTGCGATGCGGGCAAGGACCAGCTCTTCGCGCTGCGTGACCGGCTGGGCTTCACCCGCAACGTGATCGTGCAGGCGACCTGCCATGGCGCTGACAACCGTGCCTTGGTTGATGCCCTGCAGGCGTCCGGTGGGATGGCGCGCGGCGTGGCCACGGTGCGCGACAGCGTCAGCGATGAGGAGCTGCAGGTGCTGCATGCCGCCGGGGTGCGTGGCGTGCGCTTCAACTTCGTCAAGCGGCTGGTGGACCCCAAGCCGGACGCCTACTACCGCGCCATCATCGAGCGTATTGCGCCGCTGGGCTGGCACGTGGTGGTGTATTTCGAGGCGGCGGACCTGGCCGAGCGTTGGGCGTTTTTTACGTCGTTGCCAACCACCGTGGTGGTGGATCACATGGGGCGGCCGGATGTGACCCAGCCGGTGGACGGTCCCGGTTTCCAGCGGTTCGTGCGGTTGATGGACAAGCACGCGAACGTGTGGAGCAAGGTCAGCTGCCCGGAGCGTCTGTCGGTGAGCGGTCCGCCCACCTATGACGATGTGGTGCCGTTCGCCCGCCATCTGGTGGAGCGGTTCCCGGTTCGTGTGCTGTGGGGAACGGATTGGCCGCACCCGAACCTGACATCGCACATGCCCGATGACGGAAAGCTGGTGGAGTTCATTCCACGAATCGCGCTGACCGCCGAGCTGCAGCGGAAGCTGCTCGTGGACAACCCGATGCGGTTGTACTGGGGCGGGTGAGGGACGTGGTGATCCGCGTGCTGCGGCCACACCATGCGTGGCTGGCGCGGCTTAACCCCGCGCCAACGCCATCAACCGCTCGGCAATCCGCTCCAGCGGCACCATTTCCTCCGCCGCGCCGAGCTTGAACGCTGCACCGGGCATGCCCCAGACCACGCTGGTCGCTTCGTCCTGCACCAGGGTCGGGGCGCCGGCGTTGCGCAGATCGAGCAGGCCGCGGGCACCGTCGTCGCCCATGCCGGTCAGGATCGCGCCGATCGCGTTCGCCCCGGCGCTTTCGGCCACCGAACGGAACAGCACGTCCACTGCCGGCTTGTGCCGGTTGACCGCCGGGCCGTCGTCGACCCGACAGCGCCAGCGGGCGCCGTCGCGGATGATCCGCAGGTGCTTGCCGCCCGGCGGCAGGTACGCGTGGCCGGGCAACACCGCTTCACCATCGCTGGCCTCGCGCACCGACATCGCCGAATGGCGGTCCAGGCGCTCGGCGAACGGGGTGCTGAAGGTGGCGGGCAGGTGCTGGGTCAACACGACGGCCGGGGCGTCGGCCGGCATGCCTTCGAGCACCACGCGCAGGGCCTCCGTGCCGCCCGCGGAGGCGCCGATGGCGATCAGGCGGTCGGTGGTGCGGAACTGGATGCTGCGCGGGGGCGCCTTCGGTGCTACCGCATCCAGGGTGATGCGCGGCGTGGGGGGACGGGCGAGCGTACGGACCCTCGAGCGGGCCGCCATCTTGACCTTCCCGATGATCTCTTCGGCGTAGACCTGCAGGCCACGGGCGACGTCGAACTTCGGCTTGGAGACGAAGTCCACAGCGCCCAGCGCCAGCGCCTGCAGGGTGGTATCGGCGCCGCGCTCGGTCAGTGAGGAGATCATCACCACCGGCAGCGGATGCAGGCGCATCAGGTTTTCCAGGAAGGCCAGCCCGTCCATGCGCGGCATTTCCACGTCCAGCGTGATCACGTCCGGGGCAAGGCGCTTGATCTTCTCGCGCGCCAGCAGCGGATCGGCGGCGGTGCCGACCACTTCGATGCCGGGATCGCTGGCGAGGATCTCGCTGAGCATCTGGCGCACGACCGCGGAGTCGTCGACGATCAGGACTTTGCAGGGGACACCGTGGGTCATTCGAACAGCTCCACGCCACCGGTGACCGGGGCCTTGGACAGGCGGGCACGCACGGCCGATTCGGTCGCGGCCACTTCGGCTTCATGGGCATGCGGCAGGCGCTGCACGACCACGCGGCCGGTATCGGCGAAGAACCACACCTTGCGCGGATGGATGCCGCAGAGGTCCTCGGCGATGATCGGGATGTGCTCGGCCTGCAGGTACTGGCGCACGAACTCGGCATTGCGGGTGCCGACCGGGTTGCTGGTGAAGCCCTTGAGTACGTTGGCACCGCCGAACACCTTGGCTTCCAGGCGCTTGCGGTGGGCGCCGCGCTTGAGCAGGTCGTTGATCAGCAGTTCCATCGCGTAGCTGCCGTAGCGCGCGGGCGCGCCATCGCCGACGTTGCCTTCGGGCAGCAGGAAGTGGTTCATGCCGCCGATCTTGAGCACCGGATCGCGCAGGCAGGCGGCCACGCAGGAGCCCAGCGTGGTGGTCAGCGCGGTGTTGTCGTCCACCGCCAGGTACTGGGTCGGCAGCAGCTTGGCGGCGGTGACCTGGAAGCGGCTGTCGAAATAGCGCATCACTTCGTCGTTGCGGATCGGCAGACTCATACCGGCGCTCCGGGCGCACGTTTGTACAGGGTCCGGCCGCAGGGCTGGATCAGGTCGGCGGCGTGCAGGTAGTTCTCCGAATGGCCGGTATAGAGCAGGCCGTCATCGCCCATGTGCTGGATCAGCCGCGACAGGATGCCGCGCTGGGTCGGTTTGTCGAAATAGATCATCACGTTGCGGCAGAACAGGGCATCGAACGGGCCGCCGACGTCGTAACGGTTGGCAAGCAGGTTGAGCGGGCGGTAGTCGATGAGGTCGCGCAGTGCGGGATTGACCCGGCAGTGGCCTTCATTCGGGCCGGTGCCGCGCTGGAAGTAGCGCTTCCGGATGGCGGGATCCAGCCCGGCGACGCGGTCGATCGCATAGACCCCACGACTGGCGGTGGCCAGCACCTGGGTGTCGACATCGGTGGCCAGGATGCGCACCGGCGGTTTGAGCGTGCCGAAGGTCTCGCAGGCGGTGATCGCCATCGAGTAGGGTTCCTCGCCGGTCGAGGCCGCGCACGACCACAGCTGCAGGGTGCCGTGGCCAGCGCGCAGGCGCAGTTCGTCGGCCAGCTTCTCGAAGTGGTGCGGCTCGCGGAAGAACGCGGTGAGGTTGGTGGTCAGGGCGTTGGTGAACGCCTGCCATTCGTCGCCGCCATGGGACTCGAGCTGGTCCAGGTAGTCGCTGAAGCTGCGCATGCCAAGCGCACGCAGCCGGCGCGACAGTCGGCCGTAGACCATGTCGCGCTTGGCCGGCGCCAGCGAGATGCCGACGCGCTGGTAGATCAGCTCGCAGACGCGGCGGAAATCACGATCGGCGAACTCGAATTCGCGAGCATTCGGTGAAGCGGCGTTGGCTGGGGGCGTGGACACGGGCGGACTCGCAGGGAAAGGGGGTGCGGCGATCAGGGATCGCCGCGGGGACTCAGAACTCTTGCCAGTTGCCGTCATCGGCCGGCGTGCTGCGCGGTGTGCGCACCTGGGCGGCGGCACGCAGGGCAGGGGATGCTGGCGGCACCGGGCGGCTGGCCGGGCGTACCGGCCCCATCGCGGCGACCGCGCGCGCGGTGACCGCGCTGACAGCCTGGGCGACCTGGTTGTCGAGGCGGAAGATCGCCACGGCGTCGGCCAGCTGGGTGGCCTGTTCCTCCATCGCGCGCGCGGCGGCGGTGGCTTCTTCCACCAGCGCAGCGTTCTGCTGGGTCGTCTCGTCCATCTGCACCACGGTCTGGTTGACCTGGTCGATGCCGGCGGACTGCTCCTGCGAGGCCGCGGAAATCTCGGCCATGATGTCGGTCACGCGCTGCACCGAGGCGACGATCTCGCCCATGGTGGCGCCGGCCTGGTTGACCAGCTGCGAGCCCTCGGCGACCTTGCCGACCGAGTCATCGATCAGCCCCTTGATCTCCTTGGCTGCACCGGCCGAGCGTTGGGCCAGCGTGCGCACTTCGGAGGCCACGACCGCGAAGCCGCGACCCTGCTCACCGGCGCGTGCGGCTTCCACCGCAGCGTTCAATGCCAGGATGTTGGTCTGGAACGCGATGCCGTCGATGACCGAGATGATCTCGGCGATCTTCTTCGAGGAGGTCTGGATCGCTGCCATGGTGGTGACCACTTCGCCGACCACGTTGCCGCCCTGCGAGGCGACGGAGTGCGCGCCGATCGCGAGCTGGTTGGCCTGGCGTGCGTGCTCGGCGTTCTGGCGCACGGTGGAGGTCAGTTCCTCCATCGAGGCGGCGGTTTCTTCCAGGTTGGCGGCCTGCTGCTCGGTACGGCGCGACAGGTCGCTGTTGCCGGTGGCGATTTCGCCGGCGACCAGGTTGATGCTGCCGGCGGCTTCCTGGATCTGGCCGACGATCTGGGTCAGCTGGGCCACGGTGGCATTGGCATCGTCACGCATGGTGGCGAACACGCCCTGGAAGTCGCCCTGCATGCGCGCGGTCAGATCGCCCTCGGCGATGGCCGACAGCAACTGCGAGAGCTTGCCCAGGTTCTCGTCGCTGATCTGCATCATCGCGTTGAGGTGGCCGATCATCCGGCGGAAATCGTGGTCGAAGCGGGTCGTGTCGCCGCGCTGGCTGAAATCGCCGGCGGCGGCGGCCGCGGCCAGGCGCTGGATTTCGCCGTTGATGCTGCCCAGGTTCTGCTTGACCGCATCGACCGTGCGGGTGATCTCGGCCTTCTCGCCCGGGTAGCGCGCGATGTCCGCGCCGAGGTCGCCCTGGGCATAGCGCTGCACCACGGCCAGCACATCGTCCATGGTCTGCACGTGCGCGCCGACCAGGGCATTGGTTTCATGCACCATCAGGCCGTACTCGCCGGGGAAGGCGGTCTCGTCCATTCGGTAGCCGGTATTGCCTGCGTCATGGCGGCTGGCCATCTCGCGCTGGCCACTGATCACGGCGTGCAGCTGTTCCTGCATGCGGGCCATGCTTTCCAGCAGGCGCCCGGGCTCATCGTGGGCCTGCTCGCCGATGCGGCTGTCCAGCTTGCCGCGGGCGATGCTCTCGGCCACGTGGGTGGCTTGGCGCAGCGGGAGGGTGATGCGGTTGCCGATCAGCCAGCTCAGCGCCAGCACGATGAGGACCACGCCGCCGCCGGTGGCTGCCATGATCGCCGTGAACACCAGCGCCTGCTGCTGCACATCGTCCATGTAGACGCCGCTGCTGATCACCCAGTTCCACGGCGCATACATCCCGGCATAGGCGACTTTCTCGACCACCTTGTCGGTACCCGGCTTGGCCCACTGGTAGGAGACGAAGCCGCCGCCGAGGCGGGCCATGCCGATCTGGTCGTAGTACACGCGCACCCCGTCATCGGTGCGGAATTCCTTCATGTCCTGCCCGATCAACTCCTTGCGGAACGGATGCATGAGCATGCGGTAGTTCGTGTCGTACACGTTGAAGTAGTAGGTGTCGCCGTCGGCACGCATGCTCTCCAGCGCCATCAGCGCAGCCTGCTTGGCCGCGTCCTCGGTCAGTTCACCGCTGTCCGCCAGCCGGTGGTAGTGCTCCAGGATGCCGTAGGTGAGTTCGACCTGGGTCTTCAGGCTGTCCTTGCGGGTGTCGGTCAAATCCAAGTATTGCATGCGCGCGGCGACCACCGACAGGGCGATGACGCCCAAGGCGATCAGCAGGGTCAGCAGGTTGAGCTTGCGCCTGACGGACAGGTTGGAGAAGGACTGGTTCCAGCGGCTGAGTAGATTCATGGGCAGGGGTCTTTGATCGACAAACATGTCGCGGCAATGCTGTTATCGGCCGCAGGTCGCCACGATTGAGCCCGGGCGGCTGAGTTTTGGTGGGCACAAACAAAAAGGCCCCGATGCAGGCGCATCGGGGCCTTTGAGCGAAACGCCCGGCAGGGCTTAGAACTCCTGCCAGTCGCCGTCGGCCAGTTCGGTGGCCACCGGGCGCGAAGCCGGGCGACGCACGGCAGCCTGCGCCAGCGGCGCGCGCGCGGCGCGCGGCGGGGCGGCCACGATCGGAGCCGGTGCGAGCTCATGCTCGTCCAGCTTGAAGATCGACACGGCATCGGTCAGCTGGCCGGCCTGTTCTTCCATCGCACGGGCGGCGGCGGTGGCTTCTTCCACCAGCGCAGCGTTCTGCTGCGTGGTTTCATCCATCTGCACGACGGTCTGGTTGACCTGCTCGATGCCGGCCGACTGTTCCTGCGAGGCCGCGGAAATCTCGGCCATGATGTCGGTCACGCGCTGCACCGAGGCGACGATCTCGCCCATGGTGGCGCCGGCCTTCTGCACCAGTGCCGAGCCGTCGTTGACCTTGCCGACGGAGTCGTCGATCAGGCCCTTGATCTCCTTGGCTGCACCGGCCGACCGCTGGGCCAGGGTACGCACTTCGGAGGCGACGACCGCGAAGCCGCGACCCTGCTCGCCGGCACGTGCCGCTTCGACCGCGGCATTCAGCGCCAGGATGTTGGTCTGGAACGCGATGCCGTCGATCACCGAGATGATCTCGGCGATCTTTTTCGACGAGGTCTGGATCGCGCTCATGGTCGTGACCACCTGGCCGACCACGTCACCGCCCTGCGAGGCGACGGTGTGTGCGCCGATCGCGAGCTGGTTGGCCTGGCGGGCATGCTCGGCGTTCTGGCGCACGGTGGAGGTCAGTTCCTCCATCGACGCGGCGGTTTCTTCCAGGTTGGCAGCCTGCTGCTCGGTACGGCGCGACAGGTCGCTGTTGCCGGTGGCGATCTCGCTGGCGGCCGAGTTGATCTGCTGGCTGGAGTGCTTGATCCGGGTGACGATGCCGCTGAGCTGCTCGGCGGTGGCGTTGGCGTCGTCGCGCATCCGGGCGAACACGCCCTGGAAGTCGCCGTGCATGCGCACCGTCAGGTCGCCCTGCGACAGTGCGGCAAGCAGGTTGGAGACCTGTTCGATGCTGGCCGAGTTGGCGTCCAGCAGGCCGTTGAGCTGCTGGGCCAGCTGCAGGAAGAAGCCGTCCTTCCCTTCGCTGTCGATGCGGCCGGACAGATCGCCAGCGGCGGCCTGGGCGATCACGCGGGCTACTTCGGCTTCCACCAGCGCTTCGGGGGTGCGGTCGCGCCATTCGATGACGTGGCCGACGGTCTCACCCTGCTCGTTGGCGATCGAGGAGACGACCTGTGCGAACTGCGCTTCGCCGAACTGCATCGGACGACGGCTGACGCCGTGCTGCTGCAGCTGGGCGAGGGTCTTGGCATCCATCTCGCTGCCGTGTTCGAGCGTGGCGGCCGACTTGCCGATCAGCGAGGCGGCGGCATCGAAGTCCGGCAGGTCCTTGCGGATGTCGGCTTCGTACTGGCTCAGGGTCTGCTGCAGCGCGCGGTTGCTGTAGACGATCGTGTGCTGGGCATCGGTCAGGTAGACGCCGGTCGAACTGTAGTCCAGTGCGGTCCGGATGCGCAGGTTCTCGCGGGCGATGGCCTGGTCGGTTTCGGTGCGTTCGCGCAGGTCGCGCTGCATGCGCTGCATGGCCTGCAGCAGGTCGCCGACTTCATCCTTGCGGCTGACGTCGATGTGGCCATCCAGCTTGCCGCTGGCGACATCATTGGCGACCGATACGGCGCCGCGCATGCTGCCCACCAGCGAGCGGGCGAACAGGTACACCAGCACCAGGCCCAGGGCGGCGCCGCCGAGCAGGGTAATGACGGTCAGCGTGGCCGAGGCGGCATAGGTGGATTCGGCTTCTTCGCGCGAGGCGCGCGAGAGGCGGTTGTCTTCGGCGATCAGCGCCTCGAGGGCGGAGGATGCCTTGAGATGCTTGGCACGGGTTTCACCGACGAAGGTATCCACGGCGTCGTCGGGCAGGTCCAGCTCGAGCATTTCGGTGACGGCGTCGTAGGACGCCAGCGAGTCGGTCCAATCCTTGGCGAAGGTGTCGAACAGCTTCTTCTGCTGGGGATTGTCGATCAGCGCGGGGTACTTCTTGATCGAGGCGTCGATCTGGGTGCGCAGCTGCGCGGCGCGGGACTTGGCTTCGGCCTTCACGTCATCGCTGGCGCGGATGAGGCTCTGGTAGGCGGAGTTGCGGTACTCGCCGACCATGCCACGCAGTTCGCCGGCCAGGCGGATGCTGTCCATCCGGGGCCCGGACAGTTCGGTGGTGACGTTGTTGAGTGAGTGCAGGCCACGATAGGCCACGATGCCCTGCAGCAGCATTACCAGCAGGAGGACGCCGAAAGTCAGCATCAACTTGGGCATCAGTTTGAGGTTGTTGATCCACGGCATGGCAGGTGCGGTCTCCAGTGGCAAACGCGTCCGGCCGTCGGGGCCGGTTGCAGCGACCACGCCGGCCAACGCCGGCGTGGCAGGGCGTACGGGGATTACTTGATGTTGGCGAGCTTGAGGCCGGCCGGCGAGCTGACTTCGATTTCAGCGCGCGAGGCATCGCGGGCGATCTTGCCGATCACGCAGACGGTCTTGCCTTCCAGCGACTCCAGCGGGAAGCTGAACTTGTCGCGGTTGGCGCCGGCGATCCGGGCCGAGAAGGTGTGGCGCGGGAACGCGCCACCCATGTACAGGAAGGTCGGCTGACCTTCGGAGCCTTCGGCGTAGCGGGCCTTCTCGACCTTGCCGCAGACCATGCCGTCCTTGCCGACCGAGCGCGGGGCCATTTCCGGCGGAATCATTTCACCGGACTGGGCGAATGCGGTGGAAGCGGAGGCGGCGATCACGGCGACCGAGAACAGGGCAAGCAGGGACTTCATCGGGAACATTCTCCGGGGATAAGGGCAGTTGGCCCGGCCATGGGCGATCCAGTGCAGCCGGGTTCTGAAACCAGCTATCGGCCGGACCGGGCGGAACTGAAGCGTGTTTTTTCTTCAGTGGCTGTCACGGTATGTACCGGGCGCAGTCCGCTGTTTGTTCTGTGACGGATGTCTCAGGCTGCGACGTCGTCGATGACCGGGGCCTGGCCCATGTCGGCGCTGTCGAGGAGGGTTTCGATATCGAGCAGGATGAGCATGCGATCGTCCTGGGTGCCGATGCCGGAGATGAAGCGGGTATCGACGGCGGCGCCGAATTCAGGCGTCGGGCGGATCTGGTCGGCGGCCAGCGGGATGACGTCGGAGACGCTGTCGACGACGATGCCGACGACGCGGTCTTCGACGTTGAGGACGATCATGACGGTGAAGGCGTCATAGGTGGCATTTTCCAGGCGCAGTTTGAGGCGCAGGTCGATGACGGGGACGATGGTGCCGCGCAGGTTGATGACGCCCTTGATGTAGTCGGGGGCATCGGGGACGCGGGTGACGGAGTCGTAGCCGCGGATTTCCTGGACTTTGAGGATGTCCACGCCGTAGTGCTCGGCGCCGAGGGTGAAGCTGAGGTATTCGCCGCCGTCGCTGGTGGCGTTGCTGTTCTTGTCGTTCATCGAGGGGTCCTGGATCGGGCGTGGCGGTCGAATAACCGGGGGTCACGCTGGATATCGGCCTGGCCGGGGGCGACTTTAGGGGTGCTGGACTCTGGAGACTCGGCGTTGCGTTCAACTGCAGCTGCAAAAGCAACGGCGTGGGGGGTGTGGCATTCGGCGGCTGGGCTGGGCTGGTGTGGGTGGGTAGGCGGGACACGCCGTGAATCCGTCCATGGAGGCTCATGTCGCGCCATCCATGGCGCTCATGGTCCCGCCAACCCACCCACACCAGCCCTTCGACAGTGCGTCGGTGTGTCAGTAACAGCAATGGCAACATCGACAGCGGCAGCAAGGCCAACAGCCGCTGCCCCGATCACGCATCACCAGCGCCACGCAGTTGAAGCAGCCATCAGCTTTCCCCATTCTTCCTCGCACTCCGCTGCCGGTCGATGCGGAAGATGTAGCGCTGGATCGCGCTGTCGCCACCGCGCGGGAGGTCGTCGAAGCGCATGCCGATGCGTTTCATTTCGACCCCGTTGGGCAGCTTGACCGCCAACTGGTTGCAGACGACCAGCGAGACATGCAGCGGGCTGCCATCGGGCAGGTCCAGCTGGGCCGCGTAGCGTTTCTGCAGCGAGAACACGTTGCAGTCCACCGGCACCGTGACGGCCAGGCCGCCGCCGCTGATGTCCACCACGCGCAGCTGCAGGATCTCGCTGCGGTCTTCGTTGACCGGGAACTGCAGGTGCGGTGAATCGGTGATCGGCGTTTCCAGCCGATACAGCTCGCGGCGCTGCAGGTGCACCAGCTCCTCGGGGAAGGGCGCGCGGAAGGCGACGTGGCCTTCATTGCGCACGCGCTCCAGGCCGTCCAGGCGGAAGCGCACCATCACCCGGTCCAGCTGCGCGAAGCAGAGCAGATGGCCGGCCTCTTCGGCAGCGCGGTTGGAGGTCTCGGAGGGGCTGCCGTCCAGCAGCAGCGAATCCTCGTCGTCGTCCAGTTCCAGCACCGCGGTGGGGAAGGACTGGTCGCGGCCGCCCAGGTGGGCGTTGATCAACGAACGCTGGTCGATCAGCGCCTGCAGCAACTGCCGGATCTGGCGGGGGTTGCGGACCAGGTACCGGTCATCCGTGCCATCGTCGTGGGTGGCATGGGGTCGGTCGTGTGCGTCGTGGCTGCCTTCGGACATGGAATCTGCTGGGTTGGGCGGGTGCCGGCACGCGTACATACCGGGGCTCTGTCCGTTTATCGGCAGTAGTTCACATTTATGTAGGGGGAATTGTGTCGCCCCGCGAAGAAGACGGGCCGCGGTTCCGGCGTGCGGTGCCGGCGGCGGGCCGGTGAAACGACGACACCCCGCCGGGGCGGGGTGTCGTCAGGCGCAATGGATCACGTCGCGGGCGTGATCAGAACTCCTGCCACTCGGCGTCGTTGGCCAGTGCCGGTTCCCGGGCCATGGCCCGGCGCGGTGCGGCGACGACACTGCGCGGCTTGGCCGGGGCGGCGGCTCGCGCTGCGGCAGGCGAACGCACCCCGGCGGCCGGTGCGGCCGCCGGGGCAGCGTAGGCTTGCCCGTCCAGCTTGAACAGCGAGACGGCGTCGGTCAGGTGGCCGGCCTGCTCTTCCATGGCGCGGGCGGCGGCAGTGGCTTCTTCCACCAGCGCGGCATTCTGCTGGGTGGTTTCGTCCATCTGCACCACGGTGGTGTTGACCTGCTCGATGCCGGCCGACTGTTCCTGCGAGGCGGCGGAAATCTCGGCCATGATGTCGGTCACGCGCTGCACCGAGGCGACGATCTCGCCCATCGTGGCACCGGCCTGGTTGACCAGTTGCGAGCCCTCGGCGACCTTGCCGACGGACTCATCGATGAGCCCCTTGATCTCCTTGGCGGCGCCCGCCGAGCGCTGGGCCAGGGTGCGCACTTCGGAGGCCACGACCGCAAAGCCGCGCCCCTGTTCGCCAGCACGTGCCGCCTCGACCGCAGCGTTC
The DNA here is from genome assembly GCF_013387485.1 of Stenotrophomonas sp. SAM-B. Lineage (GTDB taxonomy): Bacteria > Pseudomonadota > Gammaproteobacteria > Xanthomonadales > Xanthomonadaceae > Stenotrophomonas > Stenotrophomonas maltophilia_AA. The sequence goes on along the minus strand of NZ_JABBXB010000002.1, from coordinate 707,659 downwards.
AGCGCCAGGATGTTGGTCTGGAACGCGATGCCGTCGATGACCGTGATGATGTCGGCGATGCGGCGCGAGGAGGCGTCGATCTCGTGCATGGTGCTGACCACGCGGCCGACCACTTCGCCGCCCTGCGAGGCCACCGAGTGCGCGCCGATGGCGAGCTGGTTGGCCTGGCGGGCATGCTCGGCGTTCTGGCGCACGGTGGAGGTCAGTTCCTCCATCGAGGCGGCGGTTTCTTCCAGGTTGGCGGCCTGCTGCTCGGTGCGGCGCGACAGGTCGTTGTTGCCGGAGGCGATCTCGCCCGCCGCGGTGCTGATGCTGGAGGAGGCCTGCTGGATGCGGCCGACGATCTGGGTCAGCTGGGCGACGGTGGTGTTGGCATCGTCGCGCATCGCGGCGAACACGCCGTGGAACTCGCCCTGCATGCGCGCGGTCAGGTCGCCGGAGGCGATCGACTGCAGCAGGTGCGAGAGCTGGGACAGGTTGCCGTCGGCGACCTGCATCATGGTGTTGAGGTTCTCGATCATGACCCGGAAGTCGTGCTCGAACCGCAGCGCATCGCCGCGCTGGGTGAAGTCACCGGCCGCCGCCGCCTGGGCCAGCGACTGGATCTGGGTGTTGATCGCCAGCAGGCTGGCCTTGGCCGCATCCATCGATTCGTGCAGGATCGCGCGGGTGCCGGGCAGGCGGCGGGCGTTCGGCGAGAGGTCGCCGGCGGCGTACTGGTTCAGGACGTTGATCGCGTCCTTGATCGAATCCAGGTGCTCGAAGATCACCGTGTTGACGCCGACGGCCAGCTGGCCGTACACGCCCGGGAAATCTTCCGGGATGCGGTGGCTGATGTCCGGACCGGCATGCATCTCGACCATCTGCTGGGTCTGCTCGGAGAAGCGACGCAGCATCACCGTCATGTCGCGGGTCGCGGCCAGCATCTTGCCGGCTTCATCCTTGCTGGTGGCCTGGATGTTGACCGACAGATCGCCACGCGCCACCGACTGGATGGCGTGCACGGCCTGGCCCAGCGGGCGGGTGACGGCGCGCGAGATCACCACGCCCATCACCGCGGCCAGCAGCGAGAGCAGCACGATGCAGCCGATGATCGCGTAGATGCTGTTGCGGTGGGTGGCGTTGGCGCTTTCGATGCGGCTGGCGACGACGCCGTTGCTGAACTCGCCCAGTTCCTTGAGCGCGGCGAACAGCGCGCGGCGCGCCGGGCGCGACTGCTCGTCGGAGATCTGCTGGGCGGTGACGCCGTCGCCGGCGGCGATCGCGGCCTTGATCAGGCCGTTGGCCTTGAAGTAGTCGGCGGTACGGGCGGCGACCACCTCGTAGAGCTGGCGCTCCTTGTCGCCGGCCGGCAGCGCGGCGTAGGCGGCCAGCTCTGCATTCACGATCTTGCCGGTGTCGGCCATGCGCTTGTCGTAGTCGGCAACCGACTCCGGCTTGTCGAGCACCGTCAGCTGCGCCATCTCGTAGGTACGGAATTCGCCGAGCTGCGCGCGCACCTCGCCCAGGTGCTGGACCGAGGGAATGTCGTTGGTGCTCATCGCACGCAGCTGGTCATTGGCTTCGCCAAGACGGACCAGGACGAAGACGCCCAGGGCCAGCGTCATCAACGTGGTGAGGGTGAAGCCTACCGCCAGCTTGCGGGCGATGGGCAGGTCGTGGAACCACTTCATGATTGGAACTCCGGGCAGGGCAGTGGCGCACAGCCGTGGGGTGCTGGGCGGAATCAGCGGGATGGGGAGACGCGGGAGCGGAGGAGCGCGCGACGGTTGCCGTGGTCGCTACTTCGGATAGCGGCGTTGATCGGCCGCAACTTGATAGTGCGGCGTCACATTTTTTTCACGGCCGTGGCCAACGTTCAGCGGGCCGGGATGGTTGCTGTTGCAAGGGTTTGCCGGGCGTTGACCGTACGCAGGCGGAGGGTGGGGGCCGATGCTTTGCACGGTGGCCCTCGATGGAGTTCACAGTTCGGCGTGTGTCGCCTGCCGTCGTCCACCCGCGAACGAACGCCGCCGCTCCCGGGGGAGCGGCGGCGTCGGAGACAGCGTGAGGGCGGCGGCGTTACGCGGCCTGCGGCACCTTGAGCGAGCGCACCAGTCCGCCGATGTCGACGATCAGCGCGACCCGGCCATCGCCGAGGATGGTGGCGCCGGAGACACCGCTGATGCGGCGGTAGTTGTTCTCGATGTTCTTGACCACGACCTGCTGCTGGCCGACCAGTTCGTCCACTTCCAGCGCGATCTTCTGGCCATCGCCTTCAACGACCACCACCAGCGGATCATCCAGCGCACGCCCACCGTAGCCGTAGTACTCGCTGAGCGAAAGGATCGGCAGGTACTCGCCACGCACCCGCAGCACGCGGCCTTCGCCGGCCATGGTGCGAACGTCGTCGGCCTGCGGCTGCAGCGCCTCCAGCACGTAGGCCAGCGGCAGGATCAGGGTTTCGCCGGCGACCGAGACGGTCATGCCGTCCAGGATCGCCAGGGTCAGCGGCAGGCGGATCAGCACGCGGGTGCCGTTACCGGCCTGGCTCTCCAGCTGAACTTCGCCCCCCAGTGCCTGGATGTTGCGGCGGACCACGTCCATGCCGACGCCACGCCCCGACAGATCCGTGACGGCATCGGCGGTGGAGAAGCCCGGCTGGAAGATCAGGTCCCACACCTGCGAATCGGTGGGGTTGTCCGGCACGCTCAGGCCACGCTCGAGCGCCTTGGACAGGATCTTGTCGCGGTTCAGGCCGCGGCCGTCGTCGCTGACTTCGATCACGATGTGGCCGCCCTGGTGCGAGGCGGCGAGCGTGATCGTGCCGGTTTCGTCCTTGCCCGCCTCGCGACGCACGTCCGGCATTTCCAGGCCGTGGTCGATCGAATTGCGGACCAGGTGCACGAGCGGATCGGCGATCTTCTCGATCAGGCCCTTGTCCAGCTCGGTACCTTCGCCGATGGTGCGCAGGCGCACGTGCTTGCCCAGGCGCGAGGACAGATCGCGGACCAGGCGCGGGAAGCGGCGGAACACGGCGTCCACCGGCAGCATGCGCACGCCGATGACCGCTTCCTGCAGATCGCGGGTGTTGCGTTCCAGCAGGTCCAGGCCGGTCAGCAGCTGCTCGGCCTGCGCCGGGTCCAGTGCGTGCGAGACCTGCTTGAGCATGGCCTGGGTGATGACCAGTTCGCCGACCAGGTTGATCAGAGCGTCGACCTTGTCGACGCTGACGCGGATCGAGGTCTCGGCTTCATGTGCAGCGGCGGCCGGTGCGGCAGCGGCCGGTGCAGCGGCGACGGCGGCGGCCGGCTTGGCCTCGACCGGCGTGCTGGTGGCCAGGCTCGGCGGTGCGGCCGGACGGATGTCCAGTTCGCAGTCGTCCACGACCCAGGCGAAGGTGTCTTCGATCTTGCTGCGCGGCACCTTGCCGACCAGGCCAAGATCCCACGCCAGGTGAGCCTCGAGCGGATCGAGCTGATCGAAGCCGGGCAGGCGGTCCAGGCGGGCGGCGACCTGCAGCGAACCCAGGTGCTCGAGCTCGCGGATGATGCGCAGCGGGTCGTTGCCGCTCATGAACAGCGACGGTGCCGGCACGAAGCCGATCTGCCACGCCTCGGGGGTGTCATCGACCTTGGCGGCGACGACCGGCGTCGCGGCGGCGGCCTGGCCGGACAGCACTGCTTCCAGCCGCGCCTTGACCTCGGCGACCGCCTGCGGATCGGCGGCCTGGCCGTGTTCGGCTTCACGCAGCAGGGCACGCAGCACGTCCACCGACGCCAGCATCGCGTCGACCGCGGCCGGCTCCAGCGCCCGCTTGCCGGCGCGCAGTTCGTCCAGCAGCGTTTCCAGCACGTGGGTCAGGGCGGCGATCGCGTCGAAGCCGAACGTGCCGGCGCCGCCCTTGATCGAGTGCGCGGCGCGGAACACCGAGTTGATGATTTCCGGGTCCTGCTGGCCCGATTCGAGCGCCAGCAGGCCAGCTTCCATCGCATCCAGCCCCTCGCGGCTTTCTTCGAAGAAGGTGGCGTGGAAACGTTGCAGATCCATGCTCATGGTGCGGGGTGTCCAGTTGCGAGGGGAGGGAAGGGTGAAGCGGGATCAGCCCAGGACTTTCTGGACGGTGGCGACCAGCTGTTCCGGATTGAACGGCTTGACCAGCCAGCCGGTCGCACCGGCGGCCTTGCCTTCGGACTTCTTGTCGGCGGCCGATTCGGTGGTCAGCATCAGCATCGGCGTGAACTTGTAGTCCGGCAGCTGGCGCAGCTCACGGATCAGCGCGATGCCATCCATGTTGGGCATGTTGACGTCGGTGACCACCGCGTTGAAGCGTTGGCCCTTGGCACGACCGAGGGCGACCGCGCCGTCTTCGGCTTCCTCGACGGAAAAGCCGGCCGAGGTGAGGGCGAAAGAGACCATCTGGCGCATCGACGCCGAATCGTCCACCACCAAGATACGTGCGCTCATGCAGCGTTCTCCACAGATTTCAGGTTGTCATGGGGTGCATCCAGGCCAAGGGCCTGGGTGACGCCGAGCAGACGCGCGGCATCACGGAAGGTTGCGGTGCAACCGTGGAATCCGGTGGGATGCCCGGCCTTGCGGCGGGCCTCGACGAATGCGCACAGCACCTGCACCGAGGCGGTATGGATACGGCCGATCTGGCTGGCATCCAGCGTCAGATCGCCGGCCTGATCCACCAAGGGGGCCAAACGGGTTTTCAGCTCGGTGCTGGTCTCGATTCCGAGATCATCACCCAAGGCCACAGTGCTCATCATTGCTCCGGACAAACGGTTCCGAGGTCTATAACGGCCCAAACCATCAAAGCTTTAGCGGAAGGGGGGGGGATCGTCAGCGTTCCATCCAACGATCCGGTAGAGCCACCCCATGGGGGGCTGCCGTGTCCCGTGCCGGTGCAGATCGCGCATCCACGCATGGCGGCAAGGGTCTCCGCCACTACGTCAGTTCAGCAGCTGGGTGGCGTCCAGCAGGATCATCGGTTGCGCGCCGCCACGGGCCACGCCGCGGAACAGATCATTGGAGATCTGGCAGATGCGGGCGGTGTCCGGCGGCTCGATCTGGGAGTCGGTGAGGTTGGCGACATCTTCCACCGCCGACACGCGCAGGCCCATGGTCTCGCCATTCTCTTCCAGCACCACGATGCGGGTATTGGCATCGTTGCCGGCCGCGCTGCTGCCCAGGTGGATGCCGAGGTCCATCACCGGCACTACCTGGCCACGCAGGTTCATGATGCCCAGCATCGCCGGCGAGGTGCCGCGCAGCGGCAGCAGCGGTACCGGCAGGACCACTTCCTGGACCTTGAGCAGCTCCAGCGCGTAGGCTTGGGCGCCACACCGCAGGCGCAGCCAGCGCGAGGTCCGTTCGGCGGCGCGGCGGTTCTCGCGTGGGCTGGAGGCCGGGTCGCGTGCCTGCCGCTGCAGCTCCTCCCAGCTGCCGGGTCGGCTCTGTGCCAGCGAGGGAGCGTTGGCACGGGCGCTTGTGGCGGCCAGCATGGGCGCCATGGCCGGCATCGAGCGCACTGCTGGTGCACGAGCGGCGGGCGCGACGGGGACGGCTGCAGGGGCTGGGGCAGGTGCCGGAGCAGGTGTGGGCGCGACGACCGGTGCGGGGGCCGCAACGGGTGGGGCGATGGCAGCCACGGGGCCGGTCTCGTGGACGACCTCGGGTGGCAGGTCGTCCCAGCTCGGGCGGGCCTCGTCCGCGGGCGCGGGCATGGCGCCGCTGAGGAGCGGGTCGTTGCGCAGTTCGTCGAGCAGGTCATCGAAGCCAGGCGCTGCGACGGGTAGCGCCGCGATCGCAGCATCCGTTTCAGCCGCCGCCTCGACCACCGCAGGAGCGGCGGACAAGGTCATCGCACCGCTCAGCAGCGGATCGTTGCGCAGTTCATCCAGCAGATCATCGAAGCCCGGGGGGATGACCTCTTCAGTCGCGGGGGCCGCTGCAGTGACGGTGACTTCGACGGGGTCCGCCGCTGCAACGGGCAGCGGTGCCTGCGCCTCCACCTCCGCCGGCGCCGGCATCGCGTCGCCCAGCAGCTGCTCCAGGTAGTCGTCGAGTACACCGGCGGTGTTCATGCCGCGCGCTCCATCTGCTGCGCGTCGTCGGCCAGGATCCATTCCAGTGCGCGACGATAGGCCGCCAGGCCGCGGCCGGGGTAATCCCCGGACTGCGCCGGCACGGTCAGGCTGGCGGCGTTGCAGATGCGGGTATCGACCGGGATCGCATCTTCCCAGACGCGGTGGCCGTGCTTGTCCTGCATCTGCTTGACGGTTTCGTTGCCGGCGCGCGTGCGGCGGTCGAACAAGGTGGGCAGGATCGACATCGGCAGGGGGCGGCGGCGCGAGCGCTCCACCATCTCGCCGGTACGGACCATGCCGTCCAGTCCGTGCAGTGCCAGCGGCTCGGCCTGGGTCGGGATGATCAGGCGGTCGGCCGCGGCCAGTGCGTTGATCATCAACAGGCCCAGGGTCGGCGCGCAGTCGAGCAGGATGTAGTCATGCTGGCCCTGGTGGCGGCCGAGCGCATTCTGCAGGGCCAGGCCGAGGCCCGGCTGGTTGGCGCTGCGGCGTTCCAGGGTGGCCAGGGCCGCCTGTGCGCACACGTAGTCCAGGCCCGGAATGTCGCTGGGGTGGGCGAGGGTGGAGAGCTCGGCCGGCGGCGCGCCGAACAGTTCCAGTACGCCCTGCGGCGGGGGATCCAGCGCGACGCCGAAGGCGCGGGTGAGCGACGAATGCGGATCCAGATCGATCAACAGCACGCGGTGGCCCTGCGCGGCCAGGCCACGGCCGAGCGCGAGCGTCGTGGTGGTCTTGCCCACGCCGCCTTTCTGATTGGCAACAGCCCAGATACGCATGCGGTTCACTCCTTCATTGCGGGCGGAACGGCGGCGCCAACGCGGCTGCCGGCCGGCACCGGTGGCAATTGCACCGGTGCGATGGGGGTAACAGGGGCGCCAGCGGCAGGTGCCTTGGCGGCATCGGCGGCGTCGGCATCGGCACTGAGCCGGTCGGTGATCGGGTCGATGCCCTGCGCGGTATCGGCCAGGATGATCACCATCACCCGCCGGTTGCGGTTGCGGCCTTCGGCGCTGGCGTTGTCTTCGCGGGGGCGGAACTGGCCATAGCCGACCATCGCCAGCCGTGCCGGCTGCAGGCCCTGGTCGGCGAACAGATGCACCACGCTGGCCGCGCGCCCGGCCGAGAGTTCCCAGTTGGACGGGAACAGCGAGGTGGCGATCGGGATGTTGTCGGTGTGGCCTTCCACGCGCACGCCATTGGGCGCATCGCGCAGCACTTCGGCCAGTTTGGAGAGGGTGTCGCGTGCATGCACGTCCAGCGTGGCCGAACCGGTCGGGAACAGGATGTCGCTGTTGATCTCGACCTCGATCCACAGCTCGGTGCGGCGCACGGTGATCATCCCGCGTTCGATCAGCGGGGCCAGCGTGGCGGTGAGCTTGTCGGCGATGCCGTTGAGCTGGCGCTCGGCACGCTGCAGCTGCTCCTGGTTGCGGATCGAGACCGGCATGCGCATCTGCGAGGCCATCGCCGGCAACAGGGTCGGGTCGTTGGTCGGCGCCGGTGCGGAGGGGCCGATCTTGGTGCCGGCCCTGATCACCGAGGGGCTGTCCCAGCCGCCGCCCTGGACCTGCTGGTTGCCGACCTGGACCGGATTGATCGTGCGCGGCGCGCCGCCGAACGCGGTGGTCAGCGCATCGGCCATGATCCGGTACTTGCCTTCGTTGAGCGAGGAGATGGCGTACATCACCACGAAGAAGGCGAGCAGCAGCGTCATGAGGTCGGCATAGGGGATCGCCCAGGCCTCATGGTTGGCATGTTCTTCGTGGTGCTTGCGACGGGCCATGTCAGTGCAGGAACCCGGACAGGTTGGTTTCGATGTTGCGCGGGTTCTCACCCTGGGCGATCGAGATCAGGCCTTCGATGATCATCTCGCGGTCGCGGCTGTTGTGGTGGATCACGCTCTTGAGCTTGGCCGACACCGGCAGGAACAGCAGGTTGGCCGAGGCGATGCCGTAGATGGTGGCGGTGAAGGCCGCGGCGATGCCGTGGCCGAGCTTGCTCGGGTCGGCGAGGTTCTTCATCACCGCGATCAGGCCGAGCACGGCGCCGATGATGCCCAGGGTCGGCGCATAGATGCCCATGCCCTCGAACACCTTGGAGGCGGCCAGATCCTGGCTCTCCTGGCTGCTCAGCTCGATTTCCATCATGTGCCGGATGGTCTCCGGCTCCACGCCGTCGACCAGCAGCTGCAGGCCTTTGCGCAGGAACGGATCGTCCTGGGCGTCGACCTGGGCTTCCAGGCCGAGCAGGCCCTGGCGGCGGGCGATGTTGCTCCACTCCACGATCTGCTGGATCAGCTCGCGGCGGTCGCTGCTCGGCGGCAGGATCACCCAGCGCACGATCTTGAAGGCGTGCTTGAACACGGCCGGCGAGGTATGCAGCAGGATCGAGGCGATGGTGCCGACGATGACGATCACGAAGGCGGCCGGCGACCACAGCGACGCCAGACCGGCCCCCTTGAGGATGCTGCCGCCGACCAGTGAGGCCAAGGCGAGGAAAAGTCCAATGAGGCTGAGTCTGTCCATGGGTCCGTTATCGGCTTGTGTGAATGGGACTTGAGACGCCGAAGGAATCCAGTGATGCGGCGGTCACACTTTCACAGGGTCAATCGTGGTGGGTGCGCAGCCCGTCCACGTCCAGGATCAGTGCCATCCGACCGTCGCCGATCAGGGTGGCGCCGGCATAGCCGCGCAGCCCGCGCAGGGCCTTGGGCAGTGGCTTGATCACCACTTCCTCGCGGCCACGCACCTGATCGACCACCAGGCCGAAGCGGGCTTCACCGGCCTGCAGCACCACGATGGTCAGCAGCGAGGACGGCATCGGCTCCACATCGAGCCAATGGCGCAGGTCGACCAGGGCCAGCGTGTGCGACTTGCGGTCCAGCACGGCACGGCCATCGAACCAGCCCAGCGAGGTGTTGGGGGCATGCAGCACCTCCATCACGCGGGCCAGGGGCAGGGCGTAGACGTCCTCGCCGGCCTGCACCAGCAGGGTCGGCAGGATCGCCAGGGTGAGCGGCACGCGGATCATGAAGCGGCTGCCACGGCCGAGCTCGGACTGGATCTGGATCTGGCCGCTCAGCTCGCGGATGCGCGACTGGACCACGTCCATGCCCACGCCGCGGCCGGAGATGTCGGTGACCTGCTGCTTGGTCGAGAAGCCGGGCAGGAACACCAGGTGCAGGCACTCCTCGCTGCTGAGGCGGGCGGCGGCTTCGGGGTCGATCAAGCCCTTCTCGCGCGCCTTCTGGCGCAGGCGTTCGGGATCGATGCCGGCGCCGTCGTCCTGCACTTCGATGCTGACGTAGTCGCCTTCCTGCTGGGCCGAGAGCCGCACATGGCCGCTGCGCGGCTTGCCCTGTGCCTCGCGCAGGTCCGGCATCTCCACGCCGTGGTCGATCGCGTTGCGGACCAGGTGCACCAGCGGATCGGCCAGCGCCTCGACCAGGTTGCGGTCGAGTTCGGTTTCCGCGCCGATCAGCTCCAGCTCGACTTCCTTCTTGAGCGAACGCGCGACATCGCGGGCCACCTTGGGGAAGCGCGAGAACACCTTGCCGACCGGCTGCATGCGGGTGCGCATGACTGCCGACTGCAGGCGCGCGGTGGCGATGTCCAGGGTGGACACGGCGCGGTCGAGTTCTTCATCGTGCAGGCGCGCGCGCAGGGTCTTGAGCCGGTTGCGCGACAGCACGAGTTCGCCGATCAGGTTGACGATGGCATCCAGGCGCTTGGTATCCACGCGCACGGTGTGTTCGGCTTCGGCAACCGGTTTGGCCGGCGCTGGCTTGGCCATCGGCGCTGCCGGGGCGGCCACGGCACGCGGAGCGGGTGCGGCGGCGACGGCCTTGGCACCGGGAACGGCGCCACCGTGCAGCTGGTCGAGCAGGGCTTCAAACTCGTCCTCGCCGATCAGGCCGTCATCTTTCTTCGGGGCCGCGATGGCGGTCGGTGCGGCACCGCCATGCAACTGGTCGAGCAACGCTTCGAACTCATCATCGGTGATCATCTCGCCGCCGCTGCTCGCCGTGTTGGCGGCCGCAGGCGCCGGCGTGGCCGGCCCATTGACGTCGAACTGGGCGATCAGCTCCGGCGGGGCATAGCCCGGCTCGGTGCCGGCCGAGACCGAATCAAGCATCGACTGCAGGTAATCCAGCGACTGCTGGGCCGCATCGAAGTGGTGGGCCTGCAGCGTGGCCTGGCCGGAGCGTGCCATGCCGAGGGTTTCCTCGGCAGCGTGGCACAGCTCGACCATCGCCTGGATGCCGAGGAAGCCGGCACCGCCCTTGAGCGTGTGGAAGCCGCGGAACACGGCGTTGAGCTGGTCGGTGTCCTGGGGCGCCTGCTCCAGCGACACCAGCTGTTCGCCGAGGCGGTCCAGGATTTCCTGGGCCTCGAGGATGAAGTCGGCGGCGATATCGTCTGGAACAGCACTCATGAGCGTTACAGTCCCAGGTCCGATAGCAGGTCGTCGGCGTCGTTCTGTGACACCGCGTGGCGATCCAGGCCGTTCACGGCCGGGCCGGCCAGGCCGTTGTTGTCGCGCTTCTTTTCGTCGTCCTGCGGCGGCAGGCCGAGCGCACTGAAGCCCTCGTGCACGCGACGCACGATCCCGACCACGCGGCGGATGATCTGCCCGGTGAGGTCCTGATAGCTCTGCGTCAGCGCGATTTCGGTGAGGTTGTGGCGGATCCGGTCCAGCTGCTGGCCCTGGTCGGCCGTCAACCCGTTGGCGCGCAGCTGCTCGGTGAGCGAGCGGCATTCCTCGGCCAGGTCCAGGGTGCGGTGGGTGGCCTGTTCGGTCATCGCCACCACGTGGTCCAGGCGCGCGCAGGCGTCATCCAGCTCGCCGGCTTCGCTGGGCAGGCTGGGCAGCTCGCCCAGGGCTTGGCCGAGCTCGCGGGCCAGGCGGTTCAGGCCGGCCATCATCGGCTGCGTGCGCAGCGCGGCGAGGGCGTCGATTTCCCGGCGCCAACCGGCTTCGTCGCCACTTTCCAGCGCGGCCAGGGCGTCCTGCAGGCGCTGCACCAGCGCGGATTTGTCGCTCAGGGTCTCCATCAGGCGCTCGCCGCCAGGCGTTCGAAGATCTTGCCGAGCTTTTCTTCCAGGGTCTGGGCGGTGAACGGCTTGATGATGTAGCCGTTGACGCCGGCCTGTGCCGCTTCGATGATCTGCTCGCGCTTGGCTTCAGCGGTCACCATCAGCACCGGCAGGGTCTTGAGCTTGGCGTCGGCACGCACGGCCTTGAGCAGGTCGATGCCGGTCATCACCGGCATGTTCCAGTCGGTGACCACGAAATCGAACGGCTGGCTCTGCAACATCGCCAGCGCGGCATGCCCGTCCTCGGCTTCGGCCGTATTGGTGAAGCCCAGGTCGCCCAGCAGGTTCTTGACGATACGACGCATGGTCGAGAAGTCGTCGACGATCAGGATACGCATGTTCTTGTTCAAAGCACTTTCCTCGATTTCAATGGTTCTCGAGGCCGGCGTCTGCCGCCTCGAAGATCTTCAGCCGGCCCCGCAGGCGCAGCACGGCCTGGCCATGGATCTGGCACACGCGCGATTCGCTGACACCCAACACGGCACCGATCTCTTTCAGGTTCAGTTCCTGCTCGTAGTACAGCGAGAGCACCAGCTGTTCGCGCTCGGGCAGCAGGCCGATCGCGTTGCCCAGCTCGCGCCCGAACTCACCGCGCTCCAGTACCTGCTGCGGGGTCGGGCCGCCCTGGGCGACGGTATCCAGCTCGCCCTGGTCTTCGATCCGCGATTCCAGGCTCAGCACCTGACCGCGCGAGGCGTCCTCCATCAGGCGCAGGTAGTCGGGCAACGGCATGTCCATCGCGGCCGCTACTTCGGTGGCGCTGGCGGCGCGGCCGGTGCTCTGCTCCAGCCGGCGGATGGTCGCGGCGGCATCGCGGGCACGGCGGTGTACCGAGCGCGGTACCCAGTCGCCGCGGCGGATCTCGTCGATCATCGAGCCGCGGATGCGGATCGAGGCATAGGTTTCGAACGAGGCGCCCTGGTCGGCGTCGTAGCTGCGCGAGGCCTCGATCAGGCCCATCATGCCGGCCTGGATCAGGTCATCGACCTCCACGCTGGCCGGCAGGCGTGCCGCCAGATGGTGGGCGATGCGGCGGACCAGGTCGGAGTGCTGGGCAATGCACTCGTTGGCCGCGGTCCGCTGGACTTCTTTGTATTGTGCTGCGCCCTTCATACCGTCACCCCGCGTTGCTTGAGGATGCGTTCGAGGAAGAACTCGACCCCGCCACGCGGCTCGGTCGGGGCCTGCCAGCGCGCGGTACGGCGCGCGATTTCGGTCAATGCCAGCGCCGACGGGCTGGACGGATAGGCTTTCACCACCGGCTGCTGGCGCTGCACCGACAGGCGCAGCCAGTCGTCCTGCGGCACGCAGCCCAGGTAGTTCAGCGAGACATCGGCGAGGAACTTGTCGCAGACGCGGGTCAGTTTTTCGTACAGCACGCGACCTTCGTTCGGGTCGCGGACCATGTTGGCCACGACCTGGATGCGATCCACGCCGCGTTCGCGTGAGAGCACCTTGATCAGCGCGTAGGCATCGGTGATCGAGGCCGGCTCATCGCAGACCACCACCACGGTGTCCTGCGCGGCCTGGCAGAAGGTCAGCACGCCATCGGTGATGCCGGCGGCGGTGTCCACGATCATGATGTCCAGCTCGCGTTCGAGCTCGGAGAACACATTGACCAGGCCGACGTGCTCGGCCGGCTGCAGTTCGGCCATGTGGCGGCGGCCGGACGCGGCCGGGACCACCAGCACGCCACCGGGGCCTTCCATGATCACTTCTTCCAGGGTGCAGCGCCCGGCGACGAGGTCGGCCAGGGTCACCCTCGGCTGCAGGCCCAGGATCACGTCGATGTTGGCCAGGCCGAGGTCGGCGTCCAGCAGCAGCGTGCGTTTGCCCATGTCGGCCAGCGCCACGGCCAGATTGGCCGAAACGTTCGTTTTGCCCACGCCGCCCTTGCCGCCGGTGACGGCGATGGTGCGGACCGGGCCCAGCGGCTGGCTTCGGGTAGCCGACAACGGGAAGGTCTTGGTCAGCTTGGCGTACTCACGCGACGGCATGGTTCAACTCCGGGTTGCAGGGCATATCGGCCGCGCGGCGCAAATCTTCAAGGCGAAGTACAAGATTGGCCGCACTGGCACGGTGCAGGTCTTCGGGAACGTCTTGGCCATCGGTGACCCAGGTGATCGGCAGGCGGTGATCCACGGCCACCGACAGGGCGGTGCCGAAGCGGCCGGTCTCGTCCAGCTTGCTCAGCACCACGCCCTGCGGGTTGGCGGCGCTGAAGCGACGGACCACCTCGTCCATGTCACCGAAGCTGGTGTTGGCCGGCAGCACCAGCAGGGTGCGGATCTGCTCGGCGGCGCGCAGCCACTGCAGCTGGGCGGCCAGGGCGCGGTCGCGCGGGCCCAGCCCGGCGGTGTCGATCAGGACCAGCTTGTAGTCCTTCAGGCGCTCCAGCAGCTGGTTCAGATCGCTGCCGCTGCTGGCCTCATGGACCGCGATGCCGAGCTGGCGGCCGAAGCCGTACAGCTGTTCGCGGGCGCCGATGCGGCCGGTGTCGGTGGTGACCAGGGCGACGTCGCGGGCGGCATGCGCTTCGGCGAAGCGCGAGGCCAGCTTGGCGATGGTGGTGGTCTTGCCGGCGCCGGTGGGGCCGACCAGGGCGATCACGCCGCCGGCTTCGAGCGGGTCGACCGGGGCGATCGGCAGCTTCTTGGAGAGCAGGCCCAGCATCAGGCCGCGGCCGCGGTGGGCTTCGGTATCCAGCGGAATCTGCATGGCCACGTCGCGGCTGATCCCGGCGTCGAAGCCGTACTCGTCCATCAGGTCCAGCGCGGCGGCGCGGACCGGCGAGCCGCGCAGGCGTTCGTCGGTGAAGCGGTGCATCTCGCGCTCGATGACGTGGCGCATGCCGGCCACTTCGTGGCGCAGCTGGCGGATCTCTTCGTCGTCGCGCGGAACCACGATCAGTTCCGGCACGCTGGCCACGACCGGTGCCGCTTCATTGGCGGCGGTGGCGACGGTCGCGGCGATCGGCAGCGCCGGCGGCAGGGCCGCGGCCACGACCGGCAGCGGCGCGAGGGCGGCGGCCGGCACGGCGGTCTCGTCCATCTCCTCCAGCGGCGGATCGATGACGAAGCGGGCGCGGTTGATCGGGGCCGGTGCGGCGACCTCGTGCGGCAGGGCCGGCGAAGCGGCGGCGGCCTGTTCGACATTGAACGGCGCGAAGATCTGCTCCGGCAGCGACGGTTCGTTGACGGCAGGGCTGACACCGGCGCGGGCCAGGGTGGCGGCGAAGCCATCGCTGCCGCGCTGCGGGACGCTTTCGTTGGCGGAATCGAGCGTACGGCCGGTCGCGCCGACGGCGGCGCGCGCCAGCGCAGCGACGGCCGAGGTGGTGGCGGCCACCGGTTCCGGCGTGGCGACCGGGGCCTTGCGGCGGGTCACGGCGGCGATCACGGCATCGGCGGCGCTGCGGGGGCGCGGTGCCGGCGCCGGGGCGACGTCCTTGCGGGCCGCTTCCAGTGCGCGCTGCACGGCGCTCTCGTCGTAGTTGGCCGCCGCCACGATCTCGACGCCTTCCTCGATCCGGCGGTTGGACAGGATCACTGCGTCCGGACCGTGTTCCTTGCGCACCAGGTTCATGGCCGAGCGCATATCGGAGGCGACGAAGCGTTTGATTTTCATGCTGTGGTACCGGGACTGGGGCGGCGGAGTGGTGGAAGGGAAACGCTGGTTGTCGGTGGTCTGCACGGTCAGGGAGTCCCTTTATTTCCTGCTGCGGTGAAATCGAATGAGGTGTCTGTTTTCTGTCGCGGTGCCGTCGGAGGTCCGGCTCAACTGATCGTGCCGACCAGCTTCAACCGTTTGTCCTCGGGCACCTCGCTGTAGGCGAGTACGGACAGCGAGGGGACGCTGTGGCGTACCAGCCGTGCCAGCGCGGCACGTACCGGGCCGGGCACCAGCACGACCGCGGGCTCGTTCTTCGCTTCCTGCTTGCCGACACATTCGGCCAGGCTTTGATGCAGTCGCTCGGCGAGTCCGGGTTCCAGCGCGGCGCCGTTGCCCTGTGTGGACTCCTGCAAGACGCGTTCCAGTTGCGGGTTGAGGGTGAAGACCGGCAGCTCGGGCGACATCCCGGCGATCTCCTGCACGATGAAACGGCCCAGCGCGTTACGTACGGCGGCGGTAAGCACGGCCGGGTCCTGGCTGGTCGGCGCGCTTTCCACCAGCGATTCGACGATCTTGCGCAGCTGGCGGATCGGAATGCGCTCGATCAGCAGGTTCTGCAGCACCCGCACCACCGCCGACAGCGGCAGCGACTTCGGCGTCAGATCTTCGACCAGCTTCGGTGCGCTCTTGGCCAGGTTGGCCAGCAGCTGCTGCACTTCTTCGTGACCGAGCAGTTCCGGGGCGTGCTCGCGGATCAGGTGCGACAGATGGGTGGCGACCACGGTGGCCGGGTCGACCACGGTGTAGCCCATCGATTCGGCATTGGCGCGCTGGTGCGGCTGGATCCAGGTGGCATCCAGGCCGAAGGCGGGATCCTTGCCGGCGATGCCTTCCAGCGTGCCCAGGGCACTGCCCGGGTCCAGCGCGAGTTCGCGGTCCGGATGGATCTCGGCGGTCGCCACCGGCACGCCGTGGATCAGCAGGCGATACGCGCTCGCCGGCAGTTCCAGGTTGTCGCGGATGTGGACGGAGGGAATCAGGAAGCCGATGTCGTGGGTGAGCTTGCGGCGCACGCCCTTGATCCGGGCCATCAGTTCGCCGCCCTGGTTCTTGTCGACCAGCGGGATCAACCGGTAGCCGACTTCCAGGCCCAGCGGATCGACCGGGCGCAGTTCGTCCCAGGTCAGTTCGGCGGTCGGCGAGGGCGCGGCACCGGGCAGGCCGAGGGTGTCGGGGCGGTTGGTGGCCGGGGATTCGGCGGCGCGGGCTTCGGCCGTGCTCTTCTTCCAGGCCTTCCAGGCGATGAAGCCGAGGATGGCGGCCAGCGTCAAGAAGGCGACGTTGGGCATCCCCGGCACCAGGCCGACCACCGCCAGAATCGCGGCGGCGATGGTCAGCGCGCGGTACTGGCCGAAGACCTGGCCCATCATGGCCTGGGCCATGTCCTGCGAGCGCGAGGCGCGGGTGACCAGCATGGCCACCGCCGAGGAGACCAGCAGCGCCGGCAGCTGGGCGACCAGGCCGTCACCGATGGAGAGCAGGGTGTAGGTCGCCGCGGCATCGCCGAACGGCATGCCGTGCTGGAGCACGCCGACCGCCAGGCCGCCGACCAGGTTGATGAACAGGATCAGGATGCCGGCGATCGCATCGCCACGGATGAACTTGCTGGCGCCGTCCATCGCGCCGTAGAAGTCGGCTTCCTCGCGGACCTCCTCGCGGCGCGCCTTGGCCTCTTCACGCGTCAGCAAACCGGCGTTGAGATCGGCGTCGATCGCCATCTGCTTGCCGGGCATGGCGTCCAGGATGAAGCGGGCGGTCACTTCGGAGACACGGCCGGCACCCTTGGTGATCACCACGAAGTTGATGATGGTCAGGATCGCGAAGACCACGATGCCGACCGCGTAGTTGCCGCCGATCACGAACTCGCCGAACGAGGCGATCACCTTGCCGGCCGCCTCGTGGCCGTTCTGGCCGTTGAGCAGGATCACGCGGGTGGAGGCCACGTTCAGCGCCAGCCGCAGCATCGTGGTGATCAGCAGCACGATGGGGAAGATGGTGAAGTCCAGCGGGCGCTTCACGTACACCACCGCCAGCAGCACCATCAGCGAGATGGCGATGTTGAAGGTGAAAAGTGCATCGAGCACCGCCGGCGCCAGCGGCACCACCACCATCGCCAGCAGCGCCAGCACGATCAGCGGGGCACCGAGCCCGTGGCGGATCATGTCCAGTGCGCGGCGCACGTTCATTCCGGCAGGCTGGGCGCTCATGGGCGGCCTCCCTTGCCGAACTCATCGATATCGATGCTGGGCGAGGCCGGCATCGGGCCGGTCCGCCAGCTGCGCAGCTGGTAGACGTAGGAGAGCACCTGGGCCACGGCCGAATACAGTCTCACGGGAATTTCCTTTCCAAGTTGACCTTCCCGATACAAGGCGCGTGCCAAAGGCGGGGCGGAGACGATGGCGACCTTGTTGCCGTCGGCCACTTCACGGATGCGCAGGGCGGTTTCATCCACGCCCAGGGCGACCACGGTGGGCGCGCCCATCTTTCCGCCCTCGTACTTCAGGGCGACCGCGTAGTGGGTCGGGTTGACCACCACGACGTCGGCGGTGGGCACCGCTTCCATCATCCGGCGGTTGGACATCTGCTGCTGCAGCTGGCGGATGCGGCCCTTGACCTCGGGGCTGCCCTCGCTTTCCTTCATCTCCCGGCGCAGTTCTTCACGGGTCATCTTCAGCTTGCGCATCCAGTTCCAGCGCTGGTACGGCGCATCGATGGCGGCGAGCAGCATCATCGCGCCGCCGGTGGCCAGCATCAGCTTCAGGGTGAAGCCCAGGCCGTGGACCATGGCGGCCTCCAGCGGCTGGTTGAGCAGGTCGCGCAGCGGGCGGATGCCGTGCCAGACCACCAGCCCGGCCGCGGTGCCGACGAAGGCGATGCGCAGCAGGGATTTGGTGAACTCGGCGATGGCTTCGGGGCCGTACAGCCTTTTCATGCCCGCCATCGGGCTCATGCGCTTGAAGTCCGGCATCATCGCCTTGCCCGACCAGCGCAGCCCGCCCATCACCACCGGCGACAGAAAGCTGGCCAGCAGGCAGATCACGATCAGGGGCCACATGCCCAGCAGCAGGCGCAGCAGCAGCTCGCCGAAGTGGCCGAACAGCGCCTGTGGATGCAGCCGCAGGCCCGGCTCCGGGCTCAGCGCGAACTGCATCCAGGTCTTGGCGTTGCGCGCGATGGTGCCGGAGAACGCCATCAGCGCCAGCACACCGGCACCGAACACGGCCGCCGTCGCCAGCTCCCGTGAGCGCGGGATGTTGCCCTGTTCCCGGGCATCGCGCAGGCGTTTTTCGGTGGGTAATTCGGTTTTTTCGCCGGCTTGTTCGTTCTCGGACATCGGGGCGCGATACGGGAGGAGATACCCGGGGCCGTGCAAGAACCATTCCGCCGGCGGCGGACATCACCCCGACGAGGCGCCGGGCCGCGCCTGCGGTGTCCATCCCGCTGCCACCTCCACCCGGGGCCGGGGCAGGTCATGCAGCTGCATGAAGCGTTGGGCATCCACCGGACGTCCCAGCAGATACCCCTGCAGGTAATCGCAGCCCAGTCGCTCCAGGTAGGCCCGCTGGCCGACCGTCTCCACGCCCTCGGCGACGATGTCCATGTCCAGTGCATGCCCCAGCGCCACGATCGCCGAGACGATCACCACGTCCTCGGAGCTGTTTTCCAGATCGCGCACGAAGGCGTGGTCGATCTTGATCTCGGTGGCCGGCAGGCGCTTGAGGTACAACAGGCTGGAGTAGCCGGTGCCAAAGTCGTCGATGGAGATGCCCACGCCCAGCGCGGCCATGGCCTGCAGCAGGGTAAGGCTGGCCTCGGTATCACGCATCACCGTGTTTTCCGTGATCTCCAGGATCAGCCGGCGTGGTTCGATGCGGTGGGTCTGCAGCGCCTCGCGGACCTCCTGCAGCAGGTTGGGCGAAGCGAACTGGATCGGCGAGAGATTCACCGAGACCGTCCACCCGTCATGCCCGGCGTCGTGCCAGACACGCAGCTGGCGGCAGGCCTCATCCAGCGCCCAGCGCCCGATCTCGTTGATCACGCCGCTGCGCTCGGCCAGGCGGATGAAGCGGTCCGGTGGAATCAGCCCCTGCTGCGGATGCCGCCAACGGATCAGCGCCTCGGCGCCGCTGACCGACTGCCCGGCCACACGGGTCTTGGGTTGGTAGTGCAGGAACAGCTGTTCGGTCCCGATCGCGCGCCGCAGGTCGGCCAGCAGCTGGAACTGCTGCTCGGCGCTGTCATTCATCCAGTCCGCAAACAGCACGTAGGCGTTGCGGCCGGCTTCTTTGGCTTGATACATCGCCGCATCGGCGAAGGCCATCAGCTGGCGTTCGCTGGCGGCATGGTCCGGGCAGATCGCGATGCCGATGCTCGCGGTCACCTGCAGATCGTGGCGCGGCAGCAGCGGCTCGCAGCCGACGGTCTGGATGATGCGGCTGGCCAGTGTCGCCACGTCTTCGTCGTTCTCGATCGGGACCACCAGTACGAACTCGTCGCCACCCAGCCGCGCCATCATGTCCGCCGGCCGCAGCAGTTTGCGGGTGCGGTCGGCGACGGCCACCAGCAGGGCGTCGCCGGTCTGATGGCCGTAAGCGTCGTTGACCTGCTTGAAGCCGTCCAGATCCATGAACATCACCGCGAAGCGGCTGCCACGCTGTTCGGCCTCGGCCAGCGATTGCTCGATGCGCTGCTGCAGCAGCCGGCGATTGGGCAGGCGGGTCAGCGGATCGTGCAGTGCCGCCTGGGTCAGCTCGGCGTGGGCATCGTCCAGCGAACTGCTCAGGTCGGTGTTGCGCAGCCGCAGCAGCTGCGCCTCCATGCGCTGGTCGAGCCAGGAAACGATCAGCACCACCGCCAGGATCGCGATGGTCAGCACCAGTACCACCAGTGCCAACCATTGCGCCTGCAGGCCGTCACCGGCCGCTGCGCCGCAGATGCTGCCGGCCGGGAAGCGCGCCGCGGCCATGCCGGTGTAGTGCATGCCCACGATCGCGGTGCCCAGAACCAGCGCCGGTGCGGCGCGGTCGCGCAGCCGACGGTGCGTGCTGCGCAGGCGGAAGGCGATGAACAGCGCAGTCCATGAAGCGACCACCGCGATCACCAGCGACAGCGCCACCCAGCCGGCGTGGTAGTCGATCCCGGGCTGCATGTGCAGCGCGGCCATGCCCAGGTAATGCATCGAGGCGATGCCGCTGCCCATGAGCACGGCACCGAGCGCGAGGCGGCCGTGCGGCAGGGTGGGTTGCGATACCAGCCACAGGGCGAAGATCGAAGACGCCATGGCGGCCAGCAGCGAGACCGTGGTCAGGCCGAGCGCGTAGCCGAGCGGGATCGGCAGCCGGAAGGCGAGCATCCCGATGAAGTGCATGGACCAGATGCCCAGCCCCATCGCGCAGCCGCCGCCCACCAGCCACAGCCAGGTGGTGCGGGGCGTGGCCGCGGTGGTGACCCGGCTGGCCATGTCCAGCGCAGTGAACGAGGCCAGCACGGCGACCAGGAACGAAACGACCACCAACCACGGGGTGTAACTGCCGATCAGCATGGATGACGCTCTCCCTGGTCAACATCTGAGCGATACGACAGAACGCGGTGCCATCACCGCAGAGTACCGGTGAAGGCCTCGTCTTCAGCCAAGACTAACGCCACGCCCGGGGGGCATCGCAAGGGGCAGGTGCGCGGCGCCGCGGAGCGCTGGCGTGGTTGTCCCGGCGTGTCCCGGGTCAGCGGCTGACGCTGTCGGCGGCATCGAACGCCGCGTCGAACAGGCGCTGCACCGGTGGGCCCATTTCGCCGGCCAGTACCGTGAGCAGGAACAGCCCCAGCAGCAACGCCACCGGCAGGCCCAGCTGGATCGGATTCAAGGCCGGCGCCGCGCGGGCCAGCACGCCGAAGGCCAGGTTGATCGCCAGCATCGCCACGGTCAGCGGCAGCGCCAGAGTGAGCGCGCCACGGAAGACCTGCAGCAGGAAGGTCGGGGCAATGCTCAGGAACGCCTGTGGATCGGGCAGCGAGGTGCCGATCGGCAAGGCCTTGTAGCTGTCCATCAGCAGCGAGATCAGCGCCAGGTGCCCGTTGACGGTGAAGAACAGCAGGCCGAACAGCAGGTAGAACCACTGTCCGATCACGCCGGAGCTGCCACCGCGCAGCGGATCGCTCATCTGCGCGAACGCCAGGCCGGTGCCCTGGGCCACCAGCTCGCCGGCCATCGCGCCGGCTTCGAATACCAGCCGCAGCACGAATCCGATCGAGACGCCGATCGCCAGCTCGCGGGCGACGGTCAATACCGTGGCCGCATCGAAGCCGGTCCATTCCGGCACCGGCGGCAGCATCGGCGACAGCGCGATCGCCAGCGCACCGGCCAGCAGCACGCGGATCCGCGACGGCACCGCGCGGGTGCCGATCAGCGGCATGGCCATCAGCATCGCGCCGATGCGCAGCATGGTCCACAGGATCGTGCCGATCATGCCGAAGGCCTGCAGGCCATCGGCTGCCATCTGGGTCGCGGAATCCACGGCGGCGGGCCTCAGCCGATCAGGTGGGGAATGCGCTGGAACAGCAGCGTGGTGTATTCGACCAGGTGGCCGATCAACAGGCTGCCCAGCGCGAACAGCACCACGGTCAGGGCGGCCGCCTTGGCCACGAAGGCAATGGTGGGTTCGTTGAGCTGGGTCGCGGCCTGGACCACGCCGACCACCACGCCGACGATCAGCACAGTGAGCAGCAGCGGGCCGGCGACCCACAGCACGGTGAT
Organism: Stenotrophomonas sp. SAM-B; assembly: GCF_013387485.1. Taxonomy (GTDB): domain Bacteria; phylum Pseudomonadota; class Gammaproteobacteria; order Xanthomonadales; family Xanthomonadaceae; genus Stenotrophomonas; species Stenotrophomonas maltophilia_AA. Next base: position 686,066 of record NZ_JABBXB010000002.1, on the reverse strand, counting down.
CAGGCCACCACGCAGTTCGGTCAGGGCAAGTTCGGGCGTCATGTCAGTCTCGGGTCCGTATCGATCAACAGGGCGGGGCGGTCAGACCGCATTGAAGCTGGCGGCCAAGGTGCCCACCACCAGGACCCAGCCATCCACCAACACGAACAGCAGGATCTTGAAGGGTGCGGAGACCAGCATCGGCGAGAGCATCATCATGCCCATCGACATCAGCACGCTGGCCACGACCAGATCGATGATCACGAATGGAATGAAGATCAGGAAGCCGATTTCGAAGGCGGTCTTCAGCTCGCTGGTGACGAACGAGGCGACCAGGATCGGGAACGGGATGGCATCCGGGCTGGAGTAGGTGCCATGCCCGGCCATGCCGGCGAAGGTCATCAGGTCCGTCTCGCGGATCTGGGCCAGCATGAAGGCGCGCAGCGGCTGGGTGGTCAGCGTCCAGGCGGTCTGGAAATCGATCTCGCCGTTGAGGTAGGGCGCCATGCCGCTGCCCCACGCCTTCTGCCAGACCGGCAGCATCACCATCGCGGTCAGGAACAGGGCCAGGCCGAGCAGCACCTGGTTGGACGGTGTCTGGCCGGTGCCCAGCGCCTGGCGCAGCAGGCCGAGCACGATGATGATGCGGGTGAAGGCGGTCAGCACCAGCAGCATCGACGGGATCAGGGTGATCGCCGTCATCAGCAGCAGTGTCTGCAGCGGCAGGCTGACCGGCTGGCCGCCGATCTTGCCGACATTCACGTCCGGCAGCGCCGGTACGCCCGGCACGCCGGGCGCAGCCCAGGCCAGGGCCGGCAGCGCGCACAGCAGGGCGGTCAGCAACAGCGGCAGGTAACGGGTCCAGGAGGTACGGGGGCCACGCATGATCAGGATTCCTTGCGCAGCCGCTGTTGCAGCAGCTGGGCGAAATTCGGGAGGTGTTTGAAATCGGGAAGGCGCGCCGGCGGCGGGGTCGGCAGCGGTTCGGGCAGCTGATGCAGCGTGTTGATGCCGCCGGCGGTGACACCCAGCAGCAGTTGGGTGCCATTGACCTCGACCACCACCACGCGCTCCTTGGCACCGACGGTCAGGCTGGCGACCACGCGCAGGCCTTCGGCCGGGCGGAAGCCGCTGCCGGGCATGCGCTTGAGCAGCCAGCCGAGGCCGACGATCAGTGCCAGCACGCCCAGCAACGCCAGCACCGCACCGAACATGCCCGGTGCGGCGGCGGCATGCTGGCCGACCTTGACCGTCGAGGCGCCGGCCGCGATCAGCAGCCCGGCACTCAACGCAGTCTCCGGATCCGTTCGCTCGGGCTGACCACGTCGGTCAGGCGCACGCCGAAGCGGTCGTTGATCACCACCACCTCGCCATGGGCGATCAGGGTGCCGTTGACGAACACGTCCAGCGATTCGCCGGCACCGCGTTCCAGTTCCACCACCGAACCCTGGTTGAGCTGCAGCAGGTTGCGGATCGGCAGGCGGGCGCGGCCGACTTCCAGCGACAGGGTCACCGGTACATCCAGGATCACATCCAGGTTCAGCTCGGGACCGAGGTTCTCATCGGACTGCAGCGTGGTGAACTGCGCTGGCGTCGGTTCCACCGGGGACAGCGGTTCGTTGGATTCGATATCGTTCATTTCGAGACTTCCTGGAGTACGGGAACGCGTGGGCGGGTGCCCGGGGGATGGGTGGCGGTGATCTTGACGGCGTTGCACCCGTTGGCGATGCCGAACTCGCCGGTGAACACCGGGATGTTCTCCACGCACAACGGGACCTGCGCCGGCATGTCGATCGACAGGATGTCGCCGACCTTGAGGCCGGTCAGTTCACGCAGGGTCATGCGCTTGCTGGCCAGTACGCTGGAGAGCGTGACTTCGGCGATGTTGAGCTGTTCGCGCAGCATCACGCCCCAGCTCGCGTCGCGGTCGTTGCGATCGCTCTGGATGCCGGCATCGAGCAGCTCGCGGATCGGCTCGAGCATCGAGTAGGGCAGGGTGACGTGGATGTCGCCGCCACCGCCGTCGAGTTCGACGTGCAGGCGGCAGACCACCACGTACTCGCGCGGCGTCACGATGTTGGCGAAGTGCGGGTTGATCTCGGAGTTGATGTACTCCAGCTCCACGTCCATCACCGGCGCCCAGGCTTCCTGCAGGTCGGCGAAGGTCTGCTTGAGCAGCAGGTGGATGACGCGCATTTCGGTGGCGGTGAACTCGCGGCCTTCGATGCGGGTCGGGTAGCGCCCATCACCGCCGAAGAAGTTGTCCACGATCGCGAACACCAGCGTCGGCTCGAACACGATCAGCCCGGTGCCGCGCAGCGGCTTGAAGCGGATCAGGTTGAGATTGGTCGGCACGTACAGCGAATGCATGTAGTCGTTGAACTTGATCAGCTCGATGCCACGCACGGAGAGTTCGGCCGAGCGCCGGATCAGGTTGAACAGGCCGATGCGCCACAGGCGCGCGAAGCGCTCGTTGACCATTTCCAGGGTCGGCATGCGACCGCGGATGATGCGGTCCTGGCTGGCGAAATCGTACGAGCGCGCCTCGCCGGGCGTGGGCGCATCGATGTCGGTCTCGACCGCACCGGAGTCCACGCCATGCAGCAGGGCATCGATCTCGTCCTGGGAAAGCAGGTCATTCATGGTCGCCCTTACTGGGTCACGAAACTGGTGAACAGCAATTCGTCGGCACCGGGCTTGCCGGTCTCGGCCTTGAGCAGCTTCTGTACTTCGGCCAGGGAACTGGCCTGCAGGCGCTCTTTGCCGGCGCGGTCGGCGATGTCGGTCGGTTCGACCTGCGAGAACAGCATCAGCAGCTTGGCGCGGATGGCCGGCGCATGCAGCTTGATCGCTTCCATCGCGGCCGGGTCTCGGCTCATCAGCTGCACTTCGACCTGCAGGTAGCGCGGGCCGTCGAAGCTGCTGTTGAGGTTGACCACGAACGGTGGTTCCAGGCCGAAGTACTGCGCCGGGGCAGGCACGGCGGATTTGCTGGTGGCCGGCTTGGCGGCCTTGTCGTCGTGCTTGGACTGGGTGAAGTACCAGACGCCGCCACCGGCGGCGCCGGCGGCGAGCACCGCGACCAGGGCGGTGACCAGGAGCGGACTGCGCGGCTTGGCGGTCTTGTCCTTGTCGGCGGATTTCTTGGTTTTATCGGCGGCTGCGGCCACGGGGGAAGCTCCAGAGGATTGCTTCCTGCCTACATGCAAAGCGCGTGCCTGAATGCTGGAGATGGCGTGCGTCGGGTTTCTGGCGGCGGTGGGCACGCAACACAGGGGTGGACGTTTGCCTCGCCGGAACCAAGGGCAGCCACGCCATGCGTGGCTGCACCGCTACGCGATCACGCGTAGGCGTCGACCAGGCCGCGCTGGCGGATCAACTGGGACGGGGACAGGGTGGTGTCGGCCAGCGCCGGTTCTCCGTCGTCGCCGGTCAGGCCGCCGCTGCCATCGCCACGTCCGCCGTCGGGTGAGGTCTGCTGCTGGCCCACGTCGGCATTGCCGAGCTGGAAGCCCTGTTCGCCGAGCAGCTCACGCAGGCGCGGCAGGCTGCTTTCCAGCGCGTGACGCACATCGGCGTGGGCGCTGGTGAAGGTGGCATGTACCTTGTCGCCGTCCAGCTGCAGCCGCACTTCGATGGGCCCCAGGTCGTTCGGGGTGATCTTGATATGCGCGTGGCCGATCTTCTGGTCCGCCAGCCAACCGACGCGTGCCCCGACGGCATCGTCAAAGTCTTCACCGCCCAGATGCGGGGTGGCGGTTGGGGAGCCGGTGAACAGGCTGGCGACCACCGGCTTGGCCTCGGTCATGCCCTGCAGCGCATGAAGCAACGGACTGGCGGGGGCATCGGGCCCGTCGTTGGTGGCCGCGTTCAAGGCGTCCGTGAAGGTCTTCAGCAGCAGGGCATCGTCGGCCGGCGCGGCCTCGGCGGCCAAGCCGGGCAGTGCGATGCTGCCGTCGGTGGACGGCGCGGCGGCCAGCGCTGGCGGGGTGGCGTTCGCATCCGGGGCGGCAGTCGCCAGGGCCGGCAGCGCCGCATTGGCGCCGGCGGCGGTACCGGCCGCCACAGGCGTGACCGGCGTGGGCGCCGGCACCGGCACCGGCAGCCCGTTCAATGCCAGCCCGGCCAGTCCCAGCGGCGGCCAGGCGGCTTCGGTGTCGTCGGCCGGTTCGGCGGCCGGCTTCTCCGGCGTGGCCGGTGTTTTGCCCGTGGCATCCGTGGCGGCGACCAGATCGTCCGCCTTCTTGGCGCCGGGCTTGGCGGGGCGCGTGGTTGCGTCCTTGTCCTGGCCGGGCGGAGTGGTGGTGTTGGTGCTCTTGGCCGCATCGCGGCTGCTGCCCGACCTGCGTGGCGTGTCGTTGCGCGGTGCCTCATTGCCCGGCTTGAGCAGCGCGTCAAAGTCCCGACGGTCGGTGCCGCTGGCGCTGTCCGCGCGGGGGCTGGCCGAGGTGCCGCCCGTATTCTGTGCGGATGCGGCGCCGCCGAGCAGGGCGGGGGGCATCACGGGGTGCCTCCGTTCTCGCTGTCTTCGCGCTGCGCCTGGCGCGAGCGCCGGGCCCCGAGGTCGTCCATCTCGCGCTGGTCGCGGCGGTCGGTGACCACCTTTTCCTGCGCGCGGTAACTGGCGGCCAGCTGTTCCAGCACCTGCTTGTCGCGGCTGGCCAGCAACAGGCGGGCGCGCTCCGCATCGACCTTCTCGCGGTTGTTGTCCACGGTCTGCCGCTGCTGGGCGACCGCGCTGTCCAGGCGATCCAGGAACGCGCGGCGGTTCATCAGCTGAGCCGGGCTGGTGGCCGACATCTGTGCGCCGGCGTACTCCTCGGCGTAGCGGTGCAGCTCATCCAGGCGCGACACATGCGTGTCGAGCGCGCGCTGGCGCTCGGCCAGGTCGCGGGCGACCTCGTCTTCGTGGTCCTGGGCTCGTTTCAGCAAGGGGTCGAAGCGCTTGGATTGGATCATGGCTTAAGTCTCTGGTTCCACCAGCCGCTTGAGGGCGGCTTGACTGTGCGGCAGGTCGGCGGCTTTGCCGACGTCCTGGCCGAGGAATTCAACAATGTCCGACCAGCGCTCCAGCGCCTCGTCGGTCGCCGGGTCGTTGCCGCGCTGGTAGGCACCGATCGCGATCAGGTCGCGGTTGGACGAGTACGCCGAGACCAGCCGTTTGAGCTTGCGGATGCGCAGGCGCCACGGTTCGTCGGCGATTTCCGTGACCACGCGGCTGACCGAGGATTCCACGTCGATGGCCGGGTACAGGCCGCTGTCGGCGACGCGGCGCGAGAGCAGGATGTGGCCGTCGAGAATGGCGCGTGCGGCATCGGCGATCGGATCCTGCGGATCGTCGCCTTCGGTCAGCACGGTGTAGAAGGCGGTGATCGAGCCGCGGCCCTTCGCGCCATTGCCGGCGCGTTCGACCAGCGCAGGCAGCTTGGCGAACACCGACGGCGGATAGCCGCGGGTGGTCGGCGGCTCGCCGACCGACAGACCGATTTCACGCTGGGCCTGCGCGAAGCGGGTCAACGAGTCCATCAGCAGCAGGACGTTCAAGCCCTGGTCGCGGAACCACTCGGCGATCGCGGTGGCGCGGTAGGCGCCGTGCAGGCGGGCCAGCGGCGGGCGGTCGGCCGGGCTGGCCACCACCACCGCGCGGCGCAGGCCTTCTTCACCGAGGGTGCTTTCCACGAAATCACGCACTTCGCGGCCACGTTCACCGATCAGGCCGACCACGATGACGTCGGCGGCGGTGTAGCGGGTCATCATGCCCAGCAGCGTCGATTTACCCACGCCGGAGCCGGCGAACAGACCGACACGCTGGCCACGACCGATCGGAAGCAGTGCGTTGATCGCGCGCACGCCGACGTCCAGCGGCTGGGTGATCGGCTCGCGCGCCAGCGGATTGATCGATACGCCGGCCATGCCGACTGTGCCTTCGGCGCGGATCGGGCCCTTGCCATCCAGCGGCACGCCGTCGCTGTCGATCACGCGGCCGAGCAGGCCTTCACCGACCTCCACGCCACCGCGGCCCAGCGAAGGCACAACCCGCGCATTGGGCAGCAGGCCATGCAGTTCCGCGCTGGGCATCAGGTAAGTACGTTCACCGGCGAAGCCGACCACTTCGGCATCGACCCAGCCCCCATCGGCCACTTCGACCTTGCAGCTGGCGCCCATCGGGGCTTCGCAGCCGACCGCTTCCAGCGTCAGGCCGACCGCACGGCGCAGCACGCCTTCGCGGATCAGGCCACGGCCATGGGCGGTGTCTGGACGGATATTGTCCAGCCGCGAGGCCAGCCGCAGGTTGCGTGCGGCGGTCCAGTCGGCGGGCGGGGGCAGGGGCAGGGGCTCGGTATTCATGGGGTGGTTCCGGCTTTGCGGATGACCGCATCCAGGGCGCCGCGCAGGCGTGCATCCAGCGTGCCGTCGATGCGCACGGCTTCGGCGTGCACGCGCAGGTCGCCGCGGCTCAGGCTCAGATCCGGCGTCAGGCGCTGGTTCGGGGCCAGGTTGAGCACCGGGGCCAGTGCGGCGATGTCGTCGGGGTGCAGACGGACTTCCACGTCGCGGCTTGCACCGCCCACGGCGTCCAGGGCCTCGTTGACCAGCTGTGCCAGCAGCTCCGGTTCGGCTTCGTAGGCACGGCCGACCAGGTTGCCGGCCACGCGCACCGCCAGCTCGCCGAGCGCGGCGACCACTTCATTCTCCAGCCGCACCAGCGGCCGGCTGAAGTTGTCGAGGATGCCTTCGATCTGCGCGATCAGGCGGCGCACTTCGGCCTGGCCCTGGGCCAGCCCCTCGGCGTGGCCCTGGTCGAAGCCGTCTTTCTCGGCGTTGTCCTGGATCGCCTGGATTTCCTCCAGGGTCGGCAGCTGCAGCAACGGCTCCGGCTCGAACTCCAGATCCGGTTCGGTGAGTTCGAACTGTTCTTCCGGTGGCGGCTCGGGCACCGCCAGCAGGTCCGGGGCAAGCCAGCGCACGGCGTTGTTCACAGCATCGCCTCCGCGTTGCCACCAATGGTGACGGTGCCTTCATCGGCCATGCGCTTGACGATCGCCAGGATCTCGCGCTGCGCCACTTCCACGTCGGACAGGCGCACCGGGCCACGGGCTTCCATGTCTTCCAGCAGGATTTCAGCTGCACGCTGGGACATGTTGCGGGTGATCTTGTCGCGCACCTTGATGTCGGCACCGCGCAGGGCCAGGCCGAGGCGTTCGCCGCTGACTTCGCGCAGCACCAGCTGCAGTTCGCGATCGTCCAGGTCGACCAGATCGTCGAACACGAACATCAGGTCCTGGATGCGGCCACTGAGCGGGGCGTCGATGCGCGCGATCTCGCCCAGGATCGCCTGGTCCTGGCCGCTGTCCATGAAGTTCAGGATGTTGGCCGCGCACTGCACGCCACCGATATTGGACGACTTCAGGTTCTGGTTGCCGGCGAACTGGCGCTCCATGATCTCGTTGAGTTCATTGAGTGCGTTCGGCGGGATGCCATCCAGGGTCGCGATGCGCAGCAGCACGTCCACCCGGGTGCGCTCGGGCAGCAGCTTGAGCGCATCGGCGGCCTGGTCGGTTTCCAGGTGGGCCATCACGATGGCGATGATCTGCGGGTGCTCGTTGCGGACGAGATCGGCGACGGCGCGCGGATCCATCCACTTCAGTGCATCCAGGCCGGTGGTGTTGCGGCCGAGCAGGATGCGGTCGATCAGGCTGCCGGCCTTTTCGGTACCTAAGGCCTGCACCAGCATGTTGCGGATGTAATCGTCCGAACCGACGCCCAGCGAGGTCTTGGAGCCCAGCTCGCTGCCGAACTGGTCCATGACCCGCTCGACCTGCTCGCGGGTGATGTCGGTCATGGTCGCCATGGCGATGCCGATCTTCTGCACCTCCTTGGGTTCCATGTGGCGCAGCACTTCGGCCGCGTCCAGTTCGCCCAGCGAAAGCAGCAGCACGGCGGCGCGCTGCACGCCGGTCAGCGGGGGAGGTGCATCAATCATTGGCCACCCAGCCCTTGACCACCTGGGCCACGCGCTTGGAATCGGTCTTTACAGCTTCACGCGCCATGCGCAGTCGTTCCTCGTAAGAGTCCACCGGCAACGCCAGGGGTTCATGTCCCGCCGCGTGCAGGCGTTCGCTGCCGATCGCAGGCAGGCCCTCGCCATCGTCGACCAGCTGCACATCGGCACTGTGGGGTTCAAGTTCGTCGTCTTTCGGCTTGGTCTGGCCGGTGATCGAGCGCAGCGCCGGGCGCAGCACGCCGAACACCAGGGCCAGCACCACGATCGCGCCAAGCAGCAGACGCAGTGCGTCCTGTACCTGCGGCAGCTCCCACCACTTCGGCCCTTCGACCGGGGTGACCTCACGCACGAACGGGGCATTCATCACCGAGACCGTATCGCCACGCTCGGCATCGAAACCAACCGCCTGCTTGACCAGCGCCTCGACGCGGGTCAGCTCAGCAGCCGAGAGCGCCTGGTCGGCCATCTTGCCGTTGGCCCCGGCGCGCGGCACGTTGTCCACCAGCACCGCCACGGAGACGCGCTTGATGCGGCCGGCCGGCTGGCGGGTGTGCTGCAGGGTGCGGTCCAGCTCGTAGTTGCGGGTGGCGTTCTTCGAGGTTTCGGTCGGTGCCTGGGCGGTGGCCGGGGCGGCCGCTGGGCCGGGCGGGGTATTGCTGGCCGCACCGGGCACGCCCTGTGGGCCGGGCACGTTGCTGCTGTTCTCGCTCATCTGCTCGCTGCGCAGTTTCTGCGGCTCGCCGTTGTAGAGCTCACGGGCTTCTTCGATCACCGAGAAGTCCATGTCCACGCTGACTTCCGGATTGACGCGGCCGGGGCCGGTCATCGGTTCGAGCAGCTCGCGGATGCGCTGGTTGAACGAGGTTTCCTGGCGGCGGACCTGCTCGAACTGCGCGGCATTCATGGCCGCATCGCTGTTCGGGTCGGAGACGCTGAGCATGCGCCCGCTCTGGTCGACCACGGTCACCCGCTCGGGGGCAAGGTCCGGAATGCTGGCCGCGACCATGTGCACGATCGCATCGATCTGGCCGCGCTCGAGCTGCTGCCCGCCGCGCAGTTCCAGTACCACCGAGGCACTGGCCACGTCACGCTGGCGGGTGAAGGCGCTGGGCTTGGGGATGGCCAGGTGCACGCGCGAATCGCGGACCGGGCGCAGCGTGTTGATGGTGCGCGACAGCTCGGTTTCCAGCGAATGCTGGTAGCGGGCGTTCTCCATGAACTGGCTGACGCCGAAGCCCGGATCGCGCTCCATCAGTTCAAAGCCGAGGCGGCCGCTGTCGGTCAGCCCGGAGCCGGCCAGCTTGAGGCGGGCATCGTGCAGGTTCTTCTCCGGCACGGTGATGCCGCCGGTGGCGGGGTCGAGCTGGAACGGAATCTGCGCCGCGCGCAACAGGTCGGTGGCCTCGGCCGTGGCCTTCTGGTCCAGCCCGGTGTACAGCGGCACCATGCCCGGCTTCTGCGACCAGAAGAACACGAACAGCCCTGCCGCCACGGCCACGGCGATCATCGCCATCAGGCCGAGCCGACGGGTGATCTGCAGGCTTTGCAGCCGGTCGAACCACTGTCCAGCCTTTTCGGTGTTCAGCGATTCTTTGGAGAGCGACAGGGCCATGCGTTTCTATCCTTACAGCGGCATGTTCATCACGTCCTGGTAAGCCTGGACGAGACGGTTACGGACTTCCACGGTGGCGCGGAAGGCGATCTGGGACTGCTGCGAGGCGACCATCACTTTGGCCAGGTCCGCACCGGGTTCACCCAGTTCGAAGGACTTGGCCAGCGCGCCGGATTTCTGTTGCGCATCGTTGACGCCGGCGATGGCGCCACGCAGGGTTTCGGTGAAGCTGGGGCCCTGGATCTCCTGGGGGGCCACCAGGCCCTGGATGGCATTGCTGCGCGGCAGCTCCGTCAGCGGACTGACGGCGGGCTGCCCCATCTGGGTCTGGAAGGTGCGGATCTGAGAAAGGATCGAGGTGACGGAGTGCGACATCTGGAACGTTCCGAAGCAGGGGTGGGTTACGGGTGAATACGTTGCAAGTGCCGTGCCGAAACCGATGAGCGATTCAGTTTCGTAAGGGGGGCGGGGGTTTGCGTATTCAGCCGTCCCTGTGCATAGGGCGGGCGCGGTGCGACGGCATGCGCCAGCGGCAGTGTGTTGCGCTGGCGTGCCGGAGAGTCGACGCCGGAAAACCGGCGGAGGGTGGGGTCAAAAAAAAAGCCCGGGACGTGCCCGGGCTTCTGCTTTCCAGCTGCCAATCCGCTCAGCCGGCCAGTTCGGTCTGGTCGCGCTCGATGCCGTACTTGCGCAGCTTTTCCACCAGCGTGGTGCGGCGCAGGCCGAGCAGCTGGGCGGCGTGGGCGACGACGCCCTGGGTGCGTTCCAGCGCTTCGTTGATCAGGTTCAATTCGATGCTGGCCATGTGGTTGCGCAGGTCCATGCCGTCGTCCGGCAGCGCCGGCGCGCGGGCAGCCGGGCCGCTGCCGTTGTCAGCTGCCGTGGTGCCCTGGGCACCCGGGGTGTGGAACGAAAAGCTGCGCAGGTCCAGGCGCTCGTCGGCCGCCGCCGCCGGTACGGCCGCCACGACCGGGGCCGGGACGGCGAAATCGCCGCGGTAGCGCGCCGGCAGATCCTGCACCCGCACGTTGCCGCTGGGGTGCAGCACGGCCAGGCGCTCGACCAGGTTGGTCAGCTCGCGCACATTGCCCGGCCATTCGTAGGTGGCCAGCGCCTGCAGCGCTTCGCCGGTGAAGCGCACTTCGCCGCGCCCGGTACGGGCCAGCTGGCCGGCAATGGTGGTGACCAGCGCGGGCAGGTCTTCGCTGCGCTCGCGCAGGGCCGGCACGTCGATCGGGAACACGTTGAGCCGGTAGAACAGATCTTCGCGGAACTTGCCGTCGGCGATGCGCGATTCCAGATCGCGATGGGTGGCGGCGATCACGCGTACGTTGCAGCGGATGGTCTGGTTGCCGCCGACCCGCTCGAAGCTGCGCTCCTGGAGCACGCGCAGCAGCTTGACCTGCATCGGCAGGCTCATGTCGCCGATTTCGTCCAGCAGCAGGGTGCCGCCTTCCGCCATTTCGAAACGGCCCTTACGGGCGCTCAGCGCGCCGGTGAAGGCGCCCTTTTCGTGGCCGAACAGTTCGCTTTCCAGCAGGTCGGCCGGGATCGCGCCGCAGTTGATCGCCACGAACGGACCGTCGCGGCGCGGCGAACGCTGGTGGATCGAGCGCGAGACCACTTCCTTGCCGGTCCCCGATTCGCCCAGCACCAGCACGGTGGTGTCGAACGCGGCGACCTGCTCGATCATGCGGCGCAGCTGGGTGACGGCCGGGCCCTCGCCGGTCGGCCCCTGGTCCTGCACGGCGCCGGCCTGGTGCTCGGCATCCAGGCGCTTGAGGCTGGCGCGGCGCAGCAGGCCTTCCATCTGCGCGTGGCGCAGCGGGGCTTCCAGCGGCCACACATTGGCTTCGTGCAGCCCGTACTGCCGGGCGAAAGCGGTGGTGTCGCCATCGATCAGCATCACCGGCGGCGGCAGTGCGCCTTTGCCCAGCCAGGCGAACAGCGCGTCGCTGCGCTCGGAGCCGTCCAGGCCGCCGATGATCGCGGCCATCCAGTCGTTCGGGCGATGGCGGGTGATGTCGAAATCGTTCGCGTCGGCCACCCAGCGCGGGTTGAAGTCCATGAACTCCAGCAGGGCGACGGTGCGCTCGGCGCGGACCGCGTCGTTGTCCACGACCAGGATGCGTGATTCGCTCATGATCCGTTCCCCTTCAGGCCTTCCAGGATCGGCATCACTTCCTGGATGTAGGACAGCTTGCTGACGAAGTTGTCGGCCCCGGCGCGCAGGGCGTGCTCGCGGTGTTCGGCGTCATCGAAGTGGCTGGCGATGACGATGTAGGGTGCGTCGTCCTGCGATTTGATCAGGCGGGTCGCCTGCAGGCCGCCCATCTCCGGCATGGCGAGGTCCATCAGCACCACCTTCGGGCGCAGCGACTCGGAGCGTTCGATCGCTTCCAGGCCATTGGCGGCGCTGCCGATCACATCGAGCCAGTCGACCTTGCGGAAGTGGCGCATGGCGGCGTTGATGAAACCTTCGTGGTCGTCGACCAGCAGGACGGTGAGCTTGTTCATGTCTTCCATTTCCTTCAGCCCACCCGGGCCAGGAGGTGCGGGGTGCTGGCATGGCTGCGGCGGCGTTCGCGCGCCGGGGCGATGTCCAGTTGTTCGCGGTATTTTGCAACGGTACGGCGGGCGATGTTCACCCCTTGGCGCGAGAGCAGGCCGGCGATGGCTTCATCGGCCAGCGGGCGCGCGGCCGGCTCGGACTCGATCAGGCGACGCACCATGGCCTTGACGGCCTGGCCGGAGACGCTGGCGCCTTCCAGACGGACCGCGAAGAAATGCTTCAGTTCCAGCGTCCCGCGCGGGGTCTGCAGGTACTTGCCGGTGGTGATGCGCGAGACGGTGGACTCGTGCATGCCGATTTCGTCGGCCACTTCCTTCAGCGTGAGCGGCGCCATGGCTTCTTCGCCACGGGTCAGGAAGCCGGACTGGCGCTCGATGATCACCCGCGCGGTGCGCAGCAGGGTGTCATAGCGCATCGACAGGCCACGGGTCAGCCAGCGCGCTTCCTGCAGCATGTCGCGCAGCGGCTGGGCCGCTTCGGTGGTCTCGGCCAGGGCCTGTTCGTAGTGCGGGTTGATGCTGAGGCGGCGGCTGGTGGCCGGATTGAGCGCCACGCGCCACTGGCCATCGGCGTGCCAGGCCACCACGTCCGGGATGACCACGCCGTTGCTGTCCGGCAGCAGGCTTTCGCCCGGGCGCGGCTGCAGCGACAGGATCAGGCGGACCGCTTCATGGATATCGGCGACTTCGGCATCCAGTTGCCGGGCCAGGGCCGGGTAATCGTGTGCGGCCAGTGCGGCCAGGCCGTGATCGAGCACGCGCTGGGCCAGATGGCGGGCGGGGACCCGGCCGGGCAGGGCGCGCAGCTGGACGCTCAGGCATTCATGCAGGTCCTGCGCGGCCAGGCCGACCGGGTCGCCGTGCAGGATCTGCTGGCGGACCGCTTCCACGCCCGCGGCATCGACATCGCAGCGGGCGCTGGCCAGCAGGGTCAGCTGGGCGAGCGGGGCATCCAGATAGCCGGCGTCATCGCAGTGCTCCAGCCAGAAACCGGCCACGGCCAGTTCGCGGGCATCCAGCTCCATCGCCAGGCGCTGCAGGGCGCGCAGCTGCGGGTCGGAGGATTCGCCCGCTGCCACGCGCTGCATGCGGTCATCGTCGCCATCCTGCCAGCCGGCGCCGGCGACGTCCCACATGGTGCTCTCGGGCAGTTCGTCGAAGGCGGCCACGTCCTGGCCGGTCGTGGCTTCGGCGGTCTCGGCCGCTACCGGCTCCGGCGCTTCCTCGAGCTCGAGCAGCGGGTTGCTGTCCAGTGCACGGCGGATTTCCAGTTCCAGCTGCATCCCGTCAAGCTGCAACAGGCGGATGGACTGCAGAAGCTGCGGCGTGAGGTGAAGCTGCTGACCCATCTGGGTCGACATGGAGGCTTTCAAGGTGGTTCCCCGTTCGCACCGACTCCCCGGTGCGTTATGGAACACATCTTGCTTCTGTTCCCGTACGCCGGGAATCAGGGGGTTCCTGAGTCGGGTCGTCAAATGCCTGACAGTGTGTGGGGAAAACCCCTACACCAGCGCGGTATTTTGACGTTGCTGGACGGCCGGGCCTTGCACTGTGGTCGCCGGCACCGCCGGCCGGGCTTCAATAATCCGTCACCGATCGGCCGGCTGCCCGCTGTGTGCCGGAGAACCGGCGCACTTCACTCCAGCTCGTGCTGGTGGCGGGCGGCGAGCAGCACCAGATCATTGGCGCGGCGGCAGCCCAGCGATTCCATCATGCGGGCGCGGTGGGTCTCCACCGTCTTGACGCTGATGCCGAGGTCGGCGGCGATTTCCTTGTTGCTTTCGCCCTTGCCGATCTGGCGCAGGATCTCGCGCTGGCGCGGCGACAGGGCCGCCACGCCGACCGGTTTTTCCCTGCCCAGCATGGGCGCCAGCATCTTGGCCGAGATCTGCGGGCTCAGGAACACCTGCCCGGCATGGGCGGCACGCAGCGCCAGTTCCAGCTCCTGCGGGGCAGCATCCTTGACCACGAAGCCGACCGCACCCCGGTCGAGCGCATCGCGGACGTGCACGGCATCGTCGTGCATCGTCATCATCACCACGCGCGAGCCGGGCGTACGCAGCAGGATGTCGCTCAGGGCTTCCAGGCCGGTGCGGCCGGGCAGGGACAGGTCCATCAGCACCACGTCCGGGGAATGCTGCACGCTCAGTTGCAGCGCCTGCTCGGCGTTGCTGGCCTCGGCGATGACCTCGACGTCGGCAAAGCCCTGCAGCAGGCGGCTGAGGCCGGCACGGACCAGGGTGTGATCATCGACGATGAGAACGCGCACAGGCTGCTAGGGAAGCGGGGAGGTCGTCACCTTAACGGAGTGAAGGCCTACCGCCAAGCCGATTGGGTCACAGTCGGGAGCGTATGGTCAGCGCAGACGACGTGCTTCGGCGATCTGGCGGCGGTGCAGGCGGAACAGATGACGTTCCAGCGCCATCTCCAGCGCGTCGCTGAGCCCTTCGAAGCGCAGCCAGAGATAGTGGGCGCCCGAGCCGTTGGCGGCTTCGGCGACGATGACCACCGGCAGGTCGATATGGTCGGGCAGCCAGTCGCAGGGCTGCAGGCGGATCACGCCCATGCTCCCCGGGGTGGCGCCGCTGCGCGTGCCCTGTTCCAGGCGGATGCCGCGGCGCGACCAGCGCAGCGGACGCAGGGGCAGGTCCTGGGTTGTCTGGCGCACCAGCCGGCCCAGCAGCACCATGACCAGATCCAGCTTGGCCTCCAGGCGCTGTACCTGCAGCGTCGCATCGCTGCGGTCGTCATGGCCGTCGTCGCCGCGCGCGTCTTCGACCAGGGCCACGCTGCGCAGCAGGGTCTCGGCGGTCCCGGGGCGGATCACCGCGCTGCCGATGCGGAACTCGGCCGGCAGCGCCAGTTCGCAGCTCAGCGTCTCATCGAACAGCTCGCTTTCGGCCGGGTGATGGATGGCGCTGGTGCGAAGGTCGGTCATGACAGGGATTCTGCGGTCAGGTACGCCTGGGCGGCGCGAAGGGACTGGTGGCCGTTGTGGATGTGGCGGCTGGCGTCTTCGCGCTGACGCATCATGAACAGCATGATGCGCTGCTGGCGCGCCTGCAGCGAGGACAGGCCCGGCACATCGAACAGGGCCGACGGGCCGGCCAGGTAGTCCTGTTGGGCAGCATCGAGGGCATCCAGCTGCAACCCGGCCTCGTCGAAATTCTCGTCGTGCAGCGCGGTTTCCAGTGCATCGAGCCGGGCGTTCAGCGCGCCGAGCGAACTCACGGGGCGGCCTGCGCAGTCTGGCGCTGCTGCTGGGGGATGGCATTCCACGCGGCGTCGATCTCGCCGAGCAGCTCGAGGGCTTCGGTCAACGCGGCCGGATCGTTGTGCAGGTTGGCTTCGGTCAGCCGGTGCATCACGTAGTCGTACAGCGAGGACAGATTGCCCGCGATTTCGCCGCCGGCCTCATGGTCCAGCGAGCCGTTGAGATGGCCGACGATCGCACAGACCTCGCCGATCGCCTTGCCTTTGCGCGCCTGGTCGCCACGTTCCATGCAGGCCAGCGCGAGACGAAGGCGTTCGCAGGCACCGGCCAGCAGCAGCGCCACCAGCTTGTGCGGGTCGGCATCGGTAACCGAACTCTGCACGCCGACCTTGCGGTACTGCTCGGTGAATTGACGGTTGGAACCGTACATCAATCATGTCTCCTTCATGCGGGGCCGCGAGGTTCGCGACATCGTCGGCACCGGGTGGAGCCTGCGGGGTGTCCTGCCAGTGATATCGGCAGCGGGCCAGTTCAACTTGAGTCCGCTGCCGCGATCGATCAGCCGCTGAGCTGCGAGAGCTGCGAGGTGAGGCTGGTCATGGTCTGGCTCATCTTGCTCATCAGCGCGTCGAGCGCGAGGAACTGCTTTTTGTAACGCTCGGACACGCCTTCCATGCGCACATCCAGCGCCTTGCGGCGCTTGTCGATGTCGGTCAGCGTGGTGTTGAGGCTCGTGGTGCGCGAGACGAACGCGCCTTCCTTGCCCACGGTGGTGCTGACATAGCCGTCGACCATGGCAAACAGCTTGGCCGCTGCACCGTCATCGCCGGTGAAGGCTTCGCGTACCGCGCCACCCTGATTGACCAGGGCCGCGTCGAACTTGGCGGTATCCAGCACCAGGCTGCCATCGGCGTTGGGATAGGCGCGGGTCTGCAGGCCGATCTTCTTGGGGTCCAGGCCGGCGGCCGAGAGATCCTTGAGGATGCCGCCCATCATGCTGCGCAGCTGGCTGGAAGCGCCGCGCATCTGGGCATCGCCGGTCAGCGAGGACGGTTCCTTGTTCTCGATGTCGTACTTGGTCGCGGTGTTGATCGCCGCGATGGCGCCGTTGTAGGCGGTGACGAAGTCCTGCATCACCTTGCGCGCGGCGGCGACGTCGGTACTGATGGTGACGGTGCTTTCGCCTTCCTTCTTCAGGTTCAGGGTGAGGCCGGGCACCACGTCAGTGACGGTGTTTTCGCTGCTGGTGATTGCCACGCCGTCGATGGTCAGCTTGGCGTCTGCGGCCGGCGTACGCTCCTTCAGACTGGCAGCGAGGTCGGCCAGCTTGGTATTGCCTGGTGCGGCAGTCAGCGTGATGGCGTTGGCGGCGCCCGACTTCTCCTGCGAGAGGGACAGAATCTGGTTATCGCCAGACGCGATGAGCGTGGCCTGTACGCCCGAGGCGCGGCCGGCTTTCTCGATCTTCGTCCGGATCGAGCTGAGCGTGTCGTCGGCTTCGACGTTGATGTTCAGCGTCTTCTGCTTATCGCCGACGCCAACGGTGAGCGTCAGGGTTCCGGCGCCGAACGTGTCTGTTTTCGGTATCTCGGTGTTTGAGATCAGCTTGTGTGCGGTAGCCAGCTTTTCCACGTTGACAAGGTGGGTGCCCGCCGCCGCAGAATTCGTCCCGCTGACCGTCAAGATCTCGTCGGTGCCGGGCTTGCTGGCCGTGAACGTGCGGGCATCGAAGGCCGTATTCGCCTTCAGCGCCTTCAGCGCCGTGTTCAGGGTGTCGAACGCGGATTTGACCGTGCCGATCGCCGAGAGCTGCATCTTGGCCTTGGACTGCTGCAGGTTCAGTGCGTTGTCCGCCGGCTTGCGATCGGCTGCCACCAGGCTGCTGACCATGCCGGAAATATCCAGTCCTGAACCGATGCCGCCGTAACCGAAGTCCGCCACGTTGTATCTCCTGTTTGTTGCCACTGCAGTGAAGTCGCAGGGCGATGCCATCAACGAAAGTAGCGGCCGTAGCCGCCGGGTCTTTAGAACCACGTTGATGCACGAGTTGTGCCAGCCAGGGCGGGGGCGGGTTTGGCACGCCGGTTGCAGGAGCCCTGGGGCAGGGGCGGCGATGCGCGCCCTTGATAGGTGGTCTGTAAAAAACCCTCCTCCAATGCAGAGGAGGGGTCAGGCTACTGAAAAGCGGGGGGAGACGAAGCCACCCGGGGTGTTCAGTCAAACAAACAGCGCTGATAACAGTTCTGCCGCAGGGGCGGGCCATGGCCACGATGATGTGGCGACCGGGAGAGAGTCCGGTCCCATGGCCATGGCCCGTTCCTGCGCGTGCTTTGCGATGCCTCGGGTTGCCCGCGCCGCCGGCCGAAGCCGGCGGCGGGGACGATGCAGCCGTGGATCAGCGCAGCAGGCTGAGCACGTTCTGCGGCACCTGGTTGGCCTGGGCCAGCATGGCCGTACCGGCCTGCTGCAGGATCTGGGTGCGGGTCAGCTCTGCGGTTTCCTTGGCGAAATCGGTATCGCGGATGCGGCTGCGCGAGGCCGACAGGTTCTCCGTGGAGGTCTGCAGGTTGGCCACAACCGAGGTGAAGCGGTTCTGGACAGCGCCGAGGTCGGCGCGCGTGTTGTTGATCGAGCTCAGGGCGTTGTCGACCAGCGACAGGGCCTTCTGCGCACCCGTCACCGTCGAGACATCCAGATTCGCGACGTTGGCGGTGGTCACAGCAGCGTCGGCCGTGTGATCGAAGCCTGCCGGGCCGGTGATGGTGATGTCGGCATCGGTCATTGCAATGCCATCCTTCACCTGGGTGACCACGATCTCGCCGGCGTCATTCAACTCCGCAAGCACACCGGTCTCGCCGAGCTTGGAGTTGATGGCAGTAACCGCGGCCTTGTTCTGATCGGCGACGGTCGCACCGCTCTTCAGTTCGATCTTGTCGAGGTTGACGGTGGTCGAGCCGACCTTGATGGTGCCGGACAACGTCGCATCGGCGGTCAGATCAGCATCCGCGGTGGCGACCTTGCCGGTAGCGAACGTGGAGGTGCCGAGCTTGGCAGTCGTGGCATCCACGATCTTGTCGATGGCGATCGCCTGGCCGGCGTTGGCGCCCACCTGGAACAGCTGGCTGGAGAACGAACCGTCCAGCAGCTTGGTGCCGTTGAAGTCGGACTGCTTGGCGACGCGGTCGATTTCGCTGACCAGCTGGGTCACTTCGGCCTGCAGGGCCTTGCGGTCGCTGGCGGAGTTGGTCGCGTTGGACGACTGCACGGCCAGTTCACGGACGCGCTGCAGGTTGTTGCCGATTTCGGTCAGCGAACCTTCGGCGACCTGGGCCAGCGAGATGCCGTCGTTGGCATTGCGGATGGCCACGTCGGTGCCGCGGATCTGGGTGCCGAAGCGCTCGGAGATCGCCAGGCCAGCCGCGTCGTCCTTGGCGCTGTTGATGCGCGAACCGGACGACAGGCGCTGGATGGTGGTGGCCAGCGAGCTGCCGGAGGTGCTCAGGTTGCGCTGAGCATTCAACGACATCGTGTTGGTGTTGATGACTTGTGCCATGGGGTTTCCTTCAGGCGTACGTGGAGCGTGTTGCGGTGGAAGCGGCGCCGGTTGCCCGGCGCCTTCGGATCAAACGGGATCAGCGCAGCAGGCTGAGCACGTTCTGCGGCACCTGGTTGGCCTGGGCCAGCATGGCCGTACCGGCCTGCTGCAGGATCTGGGTGCGGGTCAGCTCTGCGGTTTCCTTGGCGAAGTCGGTATCGCGGATGCGGCTGCGCGATGCGGACAGGTTCTCCGTGGAGGTCTGCAGGTTGGCCACAACCGAGGTGAAGCGGTTCTGGATGGCGCCGAGGTCGGCGCGGGTGTTGTTGATCGAACCCAGCGCCTTGTCGACGATCTCCAGCGCCTGCTGTGCGCCCAGCACCGAGCTGACATCCAGCTTCTGTGCGTTGGCATCGGTGGCGGTACCGGCGGTGTACGCGCTGGTGGCCGCAGCGGCGCTCCAGTCGGTGGTCGCCGCCTGGTAGTTGCTGCGGGTCAGGGCGATGTCTGCGGCAACGACAGCCTTGCCTTCCTTGACCGACGACAGCTTCAGCGTGCCGTCGGTGTTGGCTTCGGCGTAGATGCCGGCTTCGCCGATCTTGCCGTTGATCGCGGTGGCGATCGCCTTGGCGGCGTCACCGACGGTGGCGCCATTCTTGACCTCGACCGTGCCGATATCCACGCCCATCACCTTGCCGCCGAAGCGCACGTCGGTGGCGACCGCGGCAACGGCAGCCGTGGCGCCGGTGGCGAAGGTGCTGGTGCCCAGGGACTCGACGCGGGCATCCACGACCTTGTCGATGGCGATCGCCTGGCCGGCGTTCGCGCCGACCTGGAACAGCTGGCTGGAGAACGAACCGTCCAGCAGCTTGGTGCCGTTGAAGTCAGACTGCTTGGCGACGCGGTCGATTTCGCTGACCAGCTGAGTGACTTCGGCCTGCAGGGCCTTGCGGTCGCTGGCGGAGTTGGTCGCGTTGGACGCCTGCACGGCCAGTTCACGGACGCGCTGCAGGTTGTTGCCGATTTCGGTCAGCGAACCTTCGGCGACCTGGGCCAGCGAGATGCCGTCGTTGGCATTGCGGATGGCCACGTCGGTACCGCGGATCTGGGTGCCGAAGCGCTCGGAGATCGCCAGGCCAGCCGCGTCGTCCTTGGCGCTGTTGATGCGCGAACCGGACGACAGGCGCTGGATGGTGGTGGCCAACGAACTGCCGGAGGTGCTCAGGTTGCGCTGAGCATTCAACGACATCGTGTTGGTGTTGATGACTTGTGCCATGGGAGTTCCTTCAGGCGTGGGTGGAACACGGGACGTCGGGGTCGACGCCGGTCAGACCGGCGCCGACGCGGCAGGCGTGGATCAGCGCAGCAGGCTGAGCACGTTCTGCGGCACCTGGTTGGCCTGGGCCAGCATGGCCGTACCGGCCTGCTGCAGGATCTGGGTGCGGGTCAGTTCTGCGGTTTCCTTGGCGAAGTCGGTATCGCGGATGCGGCTGCGCGATGCGGACAGGTTCTCCGTGGAGGTCTGCAGGTTGGCCACGACCGAGGTGAAGCGGTTCTGGATGGCACCGAGGTCGGCGCGGGTGTTGTTGATCGAACCCAGCGCCTTGTCGACGATTTCCAGTGCCTGCTGTGCACCCTTGACGGTGCTGACATCCAGGTCGCTGGCATACTCGTTGGCCGGTGCGGCGGTGGCCAGGGTGGCGGTGAAGGTCGGCGCTGCCGCACCACCGGTCCAGGTGCCCGGGGTCGCGGTGATCGCCTTGAAGGTGCCGTCGGTGTTGACGCTGTCCTTGACCGAGGTCAGGGTGACGCCGGCGGTGCCGTTGACTTCGGCGTAGACGCCGGTTTCACCGATCTTGGCGTTGATCGCGCTGACCAGCGCTTCACGCGAGGCCTTGCCGGTAGCGGCGGCATCAGCGCCCTGCTTGACGTCGACATTGGCGATGTCTACGCCGTTGATCTTCATGCCGCTGGTCTTGAAGTCGGCATTCGTGCCCGGATCGAGCAGCGCCAGCGAGTTGCTGTCGAACTTCGCGCCGCCCAGCGCGTTGGCCTTGGCATCCACGACCTTGTCGATGGCGATCGCCTGGCCGGCGTTGGCACCGACCTGGAACAGCTGGCTGGAGAACGAACCGTCCAGCAGCTTGGTGCCGTTGAAGTCGGACTGCTTGGCCACGCGGTCGATTTCGCTGACCAGCTGCGTCACTTCGGCCTGCAGGGCCTTGCGGTCGCTGGCCGAGTTGGTGGCGTTGGACGCCTGCACGGCCAGTTCACGGACGCGCTGCAGGTTGTTGCCGATTTCGGTCAGCGAACCTTCGGCGACCTGGGCCAGCGAGATGCCGTCGTTGGCATTGCGGATGGCCACGTCGGTGCCGCGGATCTGGGTGCCGAAGCGCTCGGAGATCGCCAGGCCAGCCGCGTCGTCCTTGGCGCTGTTGATGCGCGAACCGGACGACAGGCGCTGGATGGTGGTGGCCAGGGAGCTGCCGCTGGTGCTCAGGTTACGCTGAGCATTCAACGACATCGTATTGGTGTTGATGACTTGTGCCATGGGAAGAGGTCCTTGAGCGGTTGCACGTGAGTTGGGTTAGACGCTCATGACGTGCTTCAGGAGCGGCTCATGTCAGCGCTGCAACAGGCTGAGCACGTTCTGCGGCACCTGGTTGGCCTGGGCCAGCATGGCCGTACCGGCCTGCTGCAGGATCTGGGTGCGGGTCAGCTCTGCGGTTTCCTTGGCGAAGTCGGTGTCGCGGATGCGGCTGCGCGAAGCGGACAGGTTTTCCGAGGAGGTCTGCAGATTGGCGACGACGGAGGTGAAGCGGTTCTGGATGGCGCCGAGGTCGGCGCGCACGCTGTTGACCGATTCCAGTGCCTTGTCGACGATTTCCAGGGCCTTCTGTGCGCCGACGTAGGACGAGACGTCCAGGTCCTGCACGAAGCTGGAGGTCGCGGTGGCGGCAACCGAGCTGGGCGCGGCGGCGGTGGAATCGGCCAGGCCGAGCTGGGCGGCGCCGTCGATGACCAGGTCGCGGTCGGCCTGGACCGAGGTCAGCTTCAGGCGGTGGGTGTCCGGGGTGCCGGCGGTGGTGACCACTTCGGCATAGACACCGGCTTCGCCGATCTTGCTGTTGATCTGGGCGGCGGCGGAGGCGGCAAACTCGGCGGTGGTCTTGCCGGTGATGGTGCCGATGGCCGCGCCGTTGATGGTCACCCCGGCCAGGTCGGTGATGGTGCCGACGTCGGCGGTGCTGTCGACCGGTGCGGCAAACTTGGCGTTGCCCAGCGAGCTGGCCTTGGCATCGACGACATTGTTGATGGCGATGGCCTGGCCGGCATTGGCGCCGACCTGGAACAGCTGGCTGGTGAAGCTGCCGTCCAGCAGCTTGGTGCCGTTGAAGTCGGACTGCTTGGCGACGCGGTCGATTTCGCTGACCAGCTGGGTGACTTCGGCCTGCAGGGCCTTGCGGTCGCTGGCGGAGTTGGTCGCGTTGGACGCCTGCACGGCCAGTTCGCGGACGCGCTGCAGGTTGTTGCCGATTTCGCTCAGGGAGCCTTCGGCGACCTGGGCCAGCGAGATGCCGTCGTTGGCATTGCGGATCGCGACATCGGTGCCGCGGATCTGGGTGCCGAAGCGCTCGCTGATGGCCAGGCCGGCGGCGTCGTCTTTCGCGCTGTTGATGCGCAGGCCCGACGACAGGCGCTGGATGGTGGTAGCGAGCGAGTTGCCGCTGGTGCTCAGGTTGCGCTGAGCGTTGAGCGACATCGTATTGGTGTTGATTACCTGTGCCATGGGTCGTCTCCCTTAATGGAATCCCGGTGGTGAATGGAACGAAGCGCCGCCGTTTTTTTGTTTTTGGCTGTGTGCTTCGCTGTTGCCAAATCAATAACGGCGCTTTGTCAACAACCTTTAGGCAGAGATTCAAGCGGATTTGCGGGGAAGGCGGAGGCGGGCCGATTTCACGCCCCAGAACGAAAAAGGCCGCGATGCTCAATGCATCGCGGCCTTCAGGCCAACCCAGGGTGTAGGAGCGGTCAGCGGATCATGTTGAACAGCGACATGGACTGCATCTGCGAGAACAGGGTCTGCGCCGCCTGCAGGGCGGTCTTCTCCAGCTGGTACTGGCTCAGTGCGTCCGCGTAGTCCAGGTCGCGCATCTGCGAGAGCGTGGTCTTGAGCGTGACGACGTTCGATTCGCGCATGTCGGACGCGTTGTCCAGCGCCTTGAGCTGGGCACCGCCGGCGGCGCGTGAGTCGATCATGCGCTCCGAGGCACGGGCCACGTCGCGCAGGCCGCTCTGCAGCAGGTTCTGCTGGGCCGCCTGCTGGGCGGGGGTGCCGGTATCCATCTTCAGTGCGCCGATCAGTGAATCCAGCGTGCCGAAGATGTCGCGGCTGGCGGCCGGGCTGACCTCGAAGGTGTCACCCGCCGCCGGCGCACCGTCGATATGCAGG
Source organism: Stenotrophomonas sp. SAM-B (assembly GCF_013387485.1). GTDB lineage: Bacteria > Pseudomonadota > Gammaproteobacteria > Xanthomonadales > Xanthomonadaceae > Stenotrophomonas > Stenotrophomonas maltophilia_AA. The sequence goes on along the minus strand of NZ_JABBXB010000002.1, from coordinate 662,697 downwards.
CGCACGCCGTTGACCACCACGTCGTCGCCGGCCTTCAGAGTGCCGCTGGACACCACGTTGCCGCCGGCATCCAGCAAATCGTAGGCATCGGCGGCGGTGAAGCGCACGCTGAAGCCTTCGCCGTTCCAGCTGCCATCGCCGTCGCGGGTGACGTTGGTCAGCACGCCCTTGCCGGTATTGCCGACGCCCGCCTTGCCGTCCACATGCCCGTCGCCGGTGACGATGCGCATGAAAATCTCGCTGCCGGGCAGGGCATCCTGCACGTAGGTGTCCGGGCCGACTTCGACCTGGCGCTGGTTCTGGTCGCCGTTGTAGACGACGCGACCATCGACCTGGCTGAACGGCGGGCTGCCATCATCCGTACCACCGAACAGATAGCGGCCGGTGCCGTCGGTACTGTTGGCGACCGCGAGCAGATTGCCGCGGATCGCCTCGATTTCCGTGACCAGGGACTGCTTGTCGGCCGCGGCCAGCCCGGGGTTGTTGGCGTAGATGGTCAGCTCGGTGATGCGGCCCATCATGTCGCCGACCTGGGCCAGCGCGTTTTCCTGCAGGCCGAGCCGGTTCTGCACGTTGCCGGCATTGAGCTGCATGCGGTCCAGCGAGGCCAGGGTACGGTCCAAGCCGACCGCGCTGCCGGCCGAGACCGGATCGTCCTTGGCCGACACGATCTTGCTGCCGGTGGCGATCTGGCGCTCGAGGTGGCTCATCTTCGCCTGCGAGGCAAGCATCAGGGACACCGACTGATTGAACATCATGCCGGTGGAAATGCGGTTGTTCATCGCGAGACGGCTCCGAGGATGGTCTGGAACATGTTGTCGGCCGTGGAGATCAGCTGCGAGGCGGCCTGGTAGGCCTGCTGCAGGCGGAGCATGTCCGAGGCCTCTTCATCCAGGTTCACGCCGGAGATCGAGTCGCGTGCGGCCTGGGCCTGGTCGGTGATCACCTGCTGTGCCTGCAGGGAATACTCCGCGGAACGGGCGGCCGCACCGACCTGGGTGGTCAGGCCGCCCAGCGCGCCACTGAGTGTGACCGTGCCGTCATTGAAAGTCTTGGCCTGCTCGACCTTGGCCAGCAGCAGGGCGTTGCTGTTGTCCGAGGAGCCGGCCGGGGTCGGCCCGATGTTGAAGGTGTCGCCCAGCTTGGGCGCGCCATCGAGGACGAAGCTCCAGCCGTTCGCGGTGATGGTCTGGCCGGCGGTGTAGGTGTTCGGGCCGACCCCGTTGATGGTGTATTCGGTGGCGCTGGTGAACACGATCGCCGCCGGATTGCGCAGCGCGGCGTTGTCGGGATCGGTCACCTTGACGCCGGTCAGCTTGCCGCTGCCGGTGTTGGCCATCGCGGCGGTGCCCTTGATCGGTGCGGCGGCGGCGATGCGGGAGGTGTCGGTGATCGCCACCTCCATGCCGCCGGCCACGCCTGCGGTGGGCTGCAGCAGGAAGCGGTCATCCTTGGCCGGCGTGCCGCTCATGACGAGCGAGACGCCATTGAGGACCAGCGGGTCGGCCGCGGTGCCGCTGCCGGTCATCGGAATGCTGGCGCCGGTGTCGGCGCGCGTGGCCTGCCACTGGGTGCCATCGAACTTCATCACGATGTTCTGGCCGTCCAGCTTGGACAGATCACCGAAGCTGGCGCTCATGCTGGCCGTGCCGGTGTTGGCGCTGTTGGCGGTGATGCGCGGGTTGCCGATGGTGAAGAAGTCACCGCCCATGTTGCCGTACAGATCCGCGCCCTGGCGGTGGACATCGTTGAAGCTGCTGGCCATGCCGATCGCCAGCTTGCCCAGCTCGGCCTGGGCCGGGGTCAGCACCGTGTCGCGGAACTCCAGCAGGCCGCCGATCTGGCCGCCGAGCGTCTTGCCCTCGATGGTGATCTTCTGGCCCTGGCTTTCCAGCGCCAGCTGCAGCCGCTCGGGCTGGTAGGGGTCGGTCACGGTGGTGACCTTGGAGGCCGTCGTGCCGACCACCAGCGCCTGCCCACCGGCGGTGTAGACGTTCATCAGCCCGCCGTCCTGCATCACCGCGGTGCCGCCGGTGTAGCCGACGAGATTGGCGATCAGCTGGTCGCGGCGGTCGAGCAGGTCCGGTGCGGCGGTCGCCGCATTGCCCCCGATCGCGCCGTTGAGCTGGGCGATTTCCTGGGCCAGCCGGTTGATCTCGGTGGCACCGGCGATCAGGCCGTTGTTGACCTCGCCGTTGAGGTTGTTGAGCTGGGTATTGAGCTGCTGGAAGCGGTTGGCCAGGGTCTTGCCGCTGTCCAGCATGTTCTGCCGGTCGGCGCTGCCGGAGGCATTGGAGGAGAGCCCGCTGACCGAATCGAAGAAGTTCGACCAGACGCCGGCGACGTTGGTGGCTTTGTCCGAGAACATCGCATCGACACGGTCGGCCATGGTGGAGAGCTGCTTCAGGCGCGCCAGTTCGCCGCTGCCATCGAGCAGCCGCGAGATCGCCAGCTGATCGGCGACGCGGCGGACATCGGTGATGCGGGTGCCATTGCCCACGTCGCCGTACCCGTAGTTCTGCGGGTCGGCCGTGGCGAAGTCCACCTTCTGCCGGCTGTAGCCCGGCGTTTTGATGTTGGCGACGTTATGGCTGGTGGTCGCCAGCGCCCGCTGGAAGGCGAGCAGGGCGCTGGTGCCGGTGGAGAGTACGCTGGACATGGATTACCTCAACGACGGATGACACCCAGCCCGGTCGGGCTGGCGGTGCTGGCAAAAGTGCGGCCCAGGCGCTGGCCGGCATCGCTCACCGCGGCGACGGCGCGCTCGATGGTCGGGCCGCCGGCGATCGCGGCGATCTTGGCTGCGTAGGTCGGGTCAGTGGCATAGCCGGCGCGCTGCAGCCCTTGGGCGAAGCTGCGCACGTCGCTGCCGGCCTGCAGGGCGTTCTGGTAACGCGGGCTGGTTTTCAGCAGGCGCACGTAGTCGGCGAAGCTCTCGCCCACCGAGTTGTAGGCGCGGAAACTCGCGGTTTCGTTGCGGCGCACGCCGTTGACGTATTCGTGGGTGCCGCTGGTGGCGCGCTCGCCCTGCCAGCCATTGGCCTTGATCCCGAACAGGTTGTGCGAACTGTCGCCACCACTGCGGCGGACCAGCTTGCGGCCCCAGCCGGTTTCCAGTGCGGCCTGGGCGACCAGTGCCTTGGCATCCACGCCCAGTTCGCGCGCGGCCTGCTGGGCGTGACCCCAGATGCTGGCGACGAAGCCGGCCGGGGTATGCGGACCGAGTTCAGCGGCGGCGGTGGAGGCGGCCAGGCTGTCGACCGCACTGGGGCCGGCCGTCGCGGTGCGGTTGACGCCGCTCCAGCGGTCATCGGCCATCGCCCAGTCGGCCGCGGCCGGATCGGTTTCCGCGACCGCCGCGTACGGATCATTGCGGCCGATGGCCTCATGCATCTGGCTGCTCTCCCGGCCGGCAATCAGGTCCAGGGCGCGTTCCATCGGCTGCAGCACGGCGGAAGGCTCACCGCCACCCAGTTGCTGCAGCAGATCGACCTCGCGCGGCACCGACGGCGCGGCGCTGGCCGGCAGCGGCATGGCCGCGGCGGGTGCGTTGAGGCGGTAGGCGCGCAGGGCGGCGGCCGGGTTGAGCGTGGTGTCGACCGGCTTGGCCGCGTCGCCTTCGGCGCCGCCCAACTGGCGCGCGATCATGCTCGACAGGCCCAATCCACGGCCGCGGGTCATCGCGTCGGCGATCTTCTGGTCGTACATCTCGCGGAACATGGTGTTTTCGCCGGGGAACAGCGAATCGCCGAAGCTCGCCTCGCGCATGCTCTTGATCAGCATCTGCGCGAACTGGCCCTCCAGCTGGCGGGCGACCTTGTCGACCTTGGCCGGGCTGTTGGGCTGGGCGGGATTGAGTTCCAGGGCCGGTTGGATGCGCATGTCAGATCACCTCGAGTTCGGCGCTGAGCGCGCCGGCCTGCTTGAGGGCTTCCAGGATGGCGATCAGATCGCCCGGGGCGGCGCCCACGGCATTCACCGCGTGCACGATTTCATCCAGGGTGGTGCCGCCGTTGAACTTGAACATGCGGCTGCCATCGTTGGTCGCGGTGATGGTCGACTGTGGCGTGACCGCCGTCTGGCCGCCGCTGAACGCCCCCGGCTGGCTGACGTTGAGGTTCTCGTTGATGGTCACCGTCAGCGAGCCATGCGAGATCGCGGCCGCGCCGACGCGCACCTGCGAACCGATGACCACCGTGCCGGTCCGCGAATTGACCACCACCTTGGCCGGCGCGCTGCCTGGCGTGAGTTCCAGGTTTTCGATACGGGCCAGCAGACCGATGCGGGCGCCCGGATCGGACGGCGACTGCACCGACACGGTGACGCCATCGATGGCGCGCGCAGCGCCGTCGCCAAAGGCGTTGTTCAACGCCGCCACCATCCGCGAGACCGTGGTGAAGTCGTTCTTGTGCAGGTTCAGGGTGATGTCGCCGCCGCCGCTGAACACGTCCGGCAGGGCGCGCTCCACGGTGGCGCCGTTGGGAATGCGGCCGACGCTGGGCACGTTGACCGAGACCCGCGAGCCATCCTTGCCCTGCACCCCGAAGCCGCCGACGATCAGGTTGCCCTGGGCGATCGCATAGACCTGCCCATCGGCACCGCGCAGCGGTGCCATCAGCAGCGAGCCACCGCGCAGCGAGACCGCGTTGCCCACCGATGAGACGGTGATGTCGATCGGCTGGCCCGGCTTGGCGAAGGGCGGCAGTTCGGCGTGGATGGCCACGGCCGCCACGTTCTTCAGCTGTGGATTGACATTGGCCGGCACGTTGACGCCCAGTTCGCCGAGCAGGTTCTTCAGACTCTGCACGGTGAAGGGCGCCTGGCTGGTGCGGTCGCCGCTGCCATCCAGACCGACCACCAGGCCATAGCCGACCAGCGCGTTGCCGCGCACGCCGCCGACCTGGGCCAGGTCCTTGATGCGCTCGGCGGAAGCAGGCGCAGCCAGGGCGAACACGGCCAGCAGCGCCAGCACCGCCCGCGCCGTGTTGTAGCGCGACGCCATGCGTCGCTGCCCAAACAGGGAGAGAAAGAAAGTCATGTCAGGCTCAGTACGGCGACAAGGCCGAGTTGAAGAAGCGGCTCAACCAGCCCATCGCATTGGATTGGGCGATCGCGCCGCGGCCGCCGTAGACGATGCGGGCATCGGCAACACGGCTGGAGGGAATGGTGTTGTCCGGGAAGATGTCCGCCGCGCGAACGATGCCCTGCACCTGCACCAGCTCATCGCCACGGTTCAGGCGCAGGTTCTTGGCGCCCTGCACGACGAGGTTGCCGTTGGGCAGGCGCTGGATCACGGTAACGGTCACGCTGCCCTGCAGGCGGTTGCTCTGCGCGCTGGTGCCCTTGCCGGTGAAATCGCGCGAACCGGCGGCACTGGCGCTGAGAATGTCCTTGCCGCCCAGCGTCACCGGTGCACCGAAGATCGTCGGCGTGCCGATGCTCAGCTCCGACTCTTTCGAGGTGGAGGTGTTGGCGGTGGTCTGCGCGGTGGTGTTCTCGGTCAGGGTGATCGTGAGCAGGTCACCGACATCGCGTGCGCGACGGTCCGAGTACAGCTGCAGGCCCGGGCCGGCGGCGTAGATCGCCCCGGCCGTGGCCTGGGCCGACGGCGGCATGACCGGTTCGACCGGGGCCATGGCCGGGTAGGGACGCACATCGCCGGCGATCACGCAGCCACTCAAGGTGGCGACGATGACGGCGGCGGCGAGCAGGCGGAGGGTAGGGGCAAGACGCGACATGGCAGGTTCCCGGGGCGACCGATCAGACGTTCTGGTTGAGATAGCCGAGCATCGCGTCGGTGGTGGAGATCGCCTTGGCGTTCATTTCGTAGGCGCGCTGGGTTTCGATCATCGAGACCAGCTCTTCCACCACGTTGACGTTGCTGCCTTCCAGCGCGCCCTGCACCACTGTGCCCAGGCCGTTGAGGCCGGGATTGCCGTTCTGCGCGGGGCCGGAGGCGGTGGTTTCCAGGAACAGGTTTTCACCACGGGCCTGCAGGCCCGCGGGATTGACGAAATCGGTCAGGGTCAGCGCGCCGATTTCCACCGAGGCGGCGTCATCGGCCATCTTCACGCTGATGGTGCCGTCGGTACCGATGGTCAGCGACTGCGCGCCTTCCGGAATCTGGATGCCCGGCTGCACCGGGTAGCCGCTGTTGGTGACCAGCTCGCCATCCTGGTTGCGCTGGAACGAGCCGTCACGGGTGTAGGCCGAGGAACCGTCCGGCATCTGCACTTCAAAGAAGCCGCGGCCATTGACCATCACATCCAGCGCGCGGCCGGTCTGCTGCTGGCTGCCCTGCTCGAAATTCTTGGAGGTGGCCACCACGCGCACGCCGGTACCCAACTGCAGGCCCGAGGGAAGCTGGGTCTGCGCCGACGAGGCACCGCCCGGCTGACGGACCTGCTGGTACAGCAGGTCTTCGAAGCTGGCACGGTCCTGCTTGAAACCGGTGGTGTTGGTGTTGGCGAGGTTGTTGGAAACCACCGACATGCGCGTCTGCTGCGCATCCAGTCCGGTCTTGGCGATCCACAATGCCTGGTTCATGGCGTCATTCCTGTGTTGTAGCGGATGGCCGCATGGTGCGGCCCTTGCGAAGGGCAATGCATGGCGCGTGCCACAACTGCGCCGGGATTACGTCACCGGGGCGATCAGCTGCCGAGGCGCAGCAGGCTGTTGGCGCTGCGGGCGTTGTCGTCGCCGTGCTTGATCACCTTCACCTGCATTTCGTACTGGCGCTGCAGCTGGATCATCTGCACCAGCGCACCGGCCGCATCGACGTTGCTGCCTTCCAGCTGGCCGCTTTCCAGCGACTTGCCCTGGGCCTGCACGAACGCCTGCTGCGGGTCGGTGTTGCGCATCAGCCCGTCCAGGCCGCGCTCCAGTCGCGCATCCTCGGCCTGCACCACGCGGATGCGGCCGATGTTGGCCATCGTCTGCGGGCCTTCGCCCAGCGGAATGATCGAGATCGTGCCGTCGTTGCCGATGTCCATCGCCTGGTGGGGCGGGATCGCGATCGGGTTGCTGTTCTCATCCAGGACCGGATGGCCGCCGGCGGTCACCAACTGGCCATTGGGCGTGATCGAGAGGGCCGCACCGCGGGTATACGCTTCGCCGCCATTGGCGCCGGGCGCCTGCACGGCCAGCCAGTTGCCGGCCTGCAGGGACAGATCCAGCGGGTTGCCGGTGATCTGCTGTGCGCCCATGCGCCGGTTGAAGCCGGCGTCCACGTGCAGGGCATCCACGCGCGAGGCGTAGCCGGTCCCCTTGATCGGGAAGGCTTCGGTGTTGGCGAGCGCCTCCTTGAAGCCGGGGGTGTCGGTGTTGGCCAGGTTGTGCGACAGCGTGCCCTGCGCCTGCAGGGACGCACGTGCACCGGTCATCGCGACGTAGAGTGCCTTGTCCATCGGTGTTTTTCCCGTGTTGCGGTCAGTGGCTCATCAACGCAGGTTGATGATGGTCTGGGTGATCTGGTCCTGCGTGGAGACCATCTGCGAGTTGGCCTGGAAGTTGCGCTGGGCGGTGATCATGTTGACCAGCTGCTCGGTCAGGTCGACCGTCGAGGCTTCCAGCGAACCGGCCTGGATCTTGCCCAGGTTGGAGCTGTCCGGCGAACCGGTGCGCGGCGTGCCGGAGGCGAAGCTCTCCGTCCACAGGTTGTTGCCCTTGGCTTCCAGGCCCTGCGCGTTGTTGAAGGTGGTCAGTGCGACCTGGCCCAGCGGCTTGTCGTCGCCGTTGGAATAGCGCGCGTAGACGATGCCTTCCTCGGAGACGGTGATCTCGTTGAGCTTGCCTGCCGCGTAGCCGTCCTGCTGGGTGTTGCGCAGCGCGAACTTCTCGCCGTACTGGGTCGAACCACTCAGGTTCAGCGACATCGACAGCACGCCGGCGCCGGTGGTCGGGGTGAACGGATCCATCACGATCTGGCCGTTGGCCGGGCTGGTCAGTGCGCCGCCGTCGGAGAACTGCAGCGTGGTCGGGGTACCGGCCGCCTTGCCGTCCACATAGTTGTAGACCTGCCACTCGTTCGGGTTTCCGGTCTTCACGAAGTAGGAGGTCTGGGTGTGGCTCACGCCCAGCGAGTCATACACGGTGATGCCGCCGGTGGAGTGGTTGTAGCTGTTGGAATCGGTCGGGTCGAAGGTGTCGACCGTCGGTTCCTTGGCGTTGGCCGGCAGGGTGAAGCTGACATCGACCTTGCCGGTCTGCTTGGGCGGGCTGTCGGTGGTCAGCAGCTGCAGGTCGGTCAGGCGGCCGGCATCGAAGTTGGTGCCGTCGGCGTTCGGGGCGAACACCTGCAGGCGCGCACCCTGCGGGTTGGTCACATAACCGGCCTGGTCGGTCTGGAAGTTGCCGGCACGCGAATACACGCGCGCACCGTTCATGTTCAGGGTGAAGAAGCCCTCACCGGAAATGGCCATGTCCAGGCTGCGCCCGGTCTGTTCGTTGTTGCCCTGCGAGAACTGCTGGGCGACGTTGGTCAGGCGCACGCCCGAGCCGACCGCATTCTTGGAGAGGCCGTAGCTGGTGGCCGAGAACAGATCGGCGAACTCGGCGCGCGACTGCTTGAAGCCGGTGGTGTTGACGTTGGCGATGTTGTTCGCGGTGACGTTCAGATCGGCATTGGCTGCGTTGATGCCGGACAACGAGACGTTGAAGCCCATGGGATGCTCCTGTGGATGCGGGTGGGGCGGCTCAGCTGATGCGGAGCACGTAGTCGATCGGGGCCGTGCCCAGACCCTTGAGGTTGAGGTACAGGCCGTCCGTACCGACCGTGACGCTCTCCACCGGGGCCTGCACGTAGGTGTTGAGCTTGGTCTTGGTGCCGGCGGTATCGGTGTGCGAGGCCGCGATGGTGTAGGTGCCTTCGGCCATGCGGTTGCCGTTGGCATCCTTGCCGTCCCAGTCGAAGGTGACTTCGCCGGAGGCCTTGGCTTCCACGCTGATCTGGTTGACCTTGACGCCGTTGGCGTCAGTGATGTCCACCGTCACGAAGCCGGCGCCGGGCGCGGCGACCATGCCGGTGACATCGCCTTCCTTCTCCAGCGCGAGCTTCTCCGACGGCACCAGCACTTCGTGGCCGACCAGGGCCGCGCCGCGCAGGATCTGGTCGCTGGACATCGAATCCTGGAAGCCCTTGACCGTGTTGTTGAGGTCGGTGATGCCCTGGACCTGCGACAGCTGCGCCATCTGCGCGACCATCTGGGTGTTGTCCATCGGCTTGAGCGGATCCTGGTGGCGCAGCTGCTCGGTCATCAGGCGCATGAAATCGGCCTGGTCCAGGGTGCTCTTCTTCTTGCTGGTATCGCTGTTGGGTGCGTTCAGGCCCAGCGCGGTGTAGATGTCGCTGCTGTTCTGGCCAACGCCGTTGGTGCTGCTCATGGGAGTGGATTCCTGCGGTAAGAGGGTCAGCGACCCATGGTCAGCGTGGCCAGCGCCAGTTCCTTGGCGGTGGTCAGCATTTCCACGCCCGCCTGGTAATTGCGCGAGGTCGAGATCAGGTTGACCATCTGCGCGACCGGGTCCACGTCGGGCTGGTAGATGTAGCCGTCGGCATCGGCCATCGGGTGGCCGGGCTCGTAGCGCTGGATCGGCGCGGCGTTGCTCTGGCTGATCTCCTTGACCTGCACCGTGGTGATGTTCGGGTCGGTGCGGCTGGTCACCGACTGGAAGATCGGCTCCAGCGGCTTGTAGACCGCATCGGCCGAGCCGGCGACGGTGTCGGCGTTGGAGAGGTTGGAGGCGATGGTGCTCATGCGCACGGACTGCGCCTGCAGCGCGGAGCCGGCGATATCGAAGATGGGCAGGTTGCTCATGGCTTATTGCCCCGTGATCGCGGTGAGCATGGAGCGCACCTTGGATTCGACGAAGCTCAGCGAAGCACGGTATTCCAGCGCGGCGCGGCCGTAGGCGGCACGTTCGGCATCCGGGTCGACGGTGTTGCCGTCGATGCTCGGCTGCACGCCGTCCTTGGCGATCTGGAACGGGTTCAACCCGCCGCCGATCTCATAGTGCTTCTCGCTGGTGGTCTTCATCAGACCATTGGCATCCAGTCCCTGGGCGTTGCGCAGGGCGGCATCGAAGTCCAGGTCCTGGGCCTTGTACCCGGGGGTGTCGGCGTTGCTCAGGTTGCTGGCGATCAGCTTCATCCGCTGCTCGCGCAACGGCATGGCCTGGGCATGGACACCCAGATAGTTCGAAATCAGATTGGGCATGACGCACTCCCACGGGACGATGCCTGGGGCAGTGCAAGCGGCGTGCCAGAGGGGCGCCAGAGGGGAGGGGCCGGGTAGATCCACGCCTTGCGTGGATGTGACCCAAGCCAACCGGGGACGACGGACCGACGGCCAGTCGACCGCCGGTTACGCCGCCATCGCCACCTTGCGCAGGCGGTCCAGCAGGAAGTCGGCCAGTTCATGCGGGGAGTACTTGGCCACGAAGGCGTTCGCCCCGACCCGCTCGACCATCGCGTTGTTGAACACGCCCGACAGGGAGGTATGCAGCAGCACGTACAGGCCGGCCAGGCCCGGGTGACGCCGGATTTCCGTCGTCAGGGTGTAGCCGTCCATCGCCGGCATCTCGATATCGGAGATGACCATGGCGTAGCGCTCGGCGGGGTTTTCGCCCGACGCGTGGATCTGCAGCAGGTGGTCCAGCGCCTGCTTGCCGTCCGAGAGCAGGGTCGCCCCGACCCCCAGCTGGTCGAGCACGCTGCGGATCTGCTGGCGGGCCACGCGCGAATCGTCCACCACCAGCACCTGCATCGGCGGGGCATCGGCGGGCAGGGCCATGGAGGGGTCCAGCACTGCCTCGCCGCGGATCTCGGCAATGTCGGCCAGCACGCTTTCGACGTCGATCACCTGGATCAGTTCGCCCTGGAAGCGGGTGACCGCGGTCAGGTAGCTCGATTCAGCGCCCAGCTCCGGCGGCGGATGGATGTCCTCCACCGCGATGTTGACGATGCGTTCCACACCGCTGACCAGGAATCCCTGGATCGAACGGTTGAACTCGGTCACCACCAGATAGCCCGGCGCCTTGTCGGCATCGGGCTCACGCTCGGGGTGGCCGATCGCCAGGCCCAGGTCCAGCACCGGCACCGAACGGCCACGTACATCGGCCACACCGGCGAACTGGCTGGGCAGCCCGGGTACCTGGAACAGGCCCGGACGGCGCAGGACTTCCTGCACCTTGAAGACATTCACGCCAAAAAGCTGACGTCCACCCAGCCGGAACAGCAGCAGGGCCAGACGATTGTGGCCGGCCAGTCGCGTACGCTGGTCGATGCGGTTGAGCAGGTCATGGGACATGGGCTTGGTATCGGCGGCGGTGGCGATGACTTGAGCGCGGCGTACGCGCCGGTTCGGCATGCGGCTTGCATCGTGCTGCGCATGTTCCTTGCCCTTGGAGTGCCCATGCGTTCTCTTGTCTTTGCCGCGCTGCTGCTGGCGGCACCCGCCTGGGCGGCCGGTGCCTGGCAGCCGGTGGACAGCATCCGCCAGGCGGCGCTGGGCACCTTGCCGGCCGGCAGTGAAGGCGACACCACGCTGGACTCGGCCTTGCGCCTGCCCGCCTGTGGCCAGCCGCTGGCAGCCCAGCCGACCGGCACCAGCACCGTGGAGGTCAGCTGCCCCGATGCGGGCGGCTGGCGCCTCTTCGTGCCGGTAAAGGTGCGCCGCAACCAGACCGTACTCATTCTCAACCGGGGCGTGGCCGCTGGAGAAACCCTGTCGGCGGCCGATATCACTACCGGCCAGCGTGATGCGGCCCGGATCGCCGGTGCTGCGTTGGCCGATCCGGCCGCCGCCGTCGGCCGCGTGGCGCGCAGGACCCTCAGCGCCGGCAGCCTGCTCTCGGCCAATGATCTGGTCGCGCAGCGGCTGGTGCGCCGGGGCGACAGTGTCGCGCTGGTGTCGCGGCGGGGCGGGGTGGAGGTCCGGGTAGCCGGACGCGCCATGGCCGATGCCGGCGAGAACGAGCGGGTCTCGGTCGAGAACCTTTCCTCGCGCAAGATCGTGCAGGGCACCGTCGCGGCCAGCGGTGACGTTTTAGTGACGCGCTGAACACGATTGTGAATACGGGCCACATTTCCCGTAAAACCTGCAATATTCCCCTAAAGATGGCGCCCGACCGGCCGTTATCCCTTGTGAACCGCATTCCCAGGACAACTCCATGAGCCAGAAAATCGACGGCAACCTGCAGGCCACCGCCCATCTGCGCAGCGTCGCTCCGGGCAACAAGCCGAGCGTCAGCACCGATGCACCGGCCCGCCCGGTGGAAGCCGCTGACAGCCTGCGCCTGACCGGCGAAGCCACCAGCCTGCAGGCGATGCAGCGCGAACTGTCCACGGCCCCGGCGATCGACGCGGCCCGTGTCCAGGCCGTGCGCGATTCGCTGCAGAACGGCACCTACAAGATCAACCCCGACGCGATCGCGTCGCGCATGCTTGAGCTGGACCAGCAGCTGCAGGGATGAAGCTGGCGATGAGCGAGCCGCTGCAGCGCCTCAGCGATGCCCTGGACGTCGAACGCCAGGCATTGGTCGAGCATGACGTGCAGGCCCTGATCCGCGCGACGGGCGCCAAGCTGGAGGCCCTGCGGGCCCTCGAGGCGGCCCTGCCGCTCGGCCAGGCCGAGCGCGTGCAGGAGCTGGCCGAGCGCAACCGCGCCAACGGCGTGCTGCTCTCGCGGCGCCGCCGTGAGGTCAACTGGGCGCTGCGCCAGCTCGGCCGCAGCGAAGATGCGGCGGCGTACGATGCCAAGGGCCAGTCGCACACGCTCAACACCCGGCGGCCGCTCGCGGTCGCCTGATCTCCCCCGTCTGGCGGCCCCGTGCTGCCGATGTGAACGTCACCGCGTATATTGAGCGCCTGTTTCCTGCTGCCTCGATGTGACCGTGACCGTAACTTCCGCCCTTGTCACCGCGCCGTTGCCTCCGCACCCGGTCCTGCTTGCCCTGTTTGAACGGATCAAGGAGGGCGTGCTGCTGTTCCGCGAAGACGGCAGCGTGGCCCTGGCCAATGCCGCGGTCAGCGAAATTCTCGGCCAGGCCGAGCGCGACGCCGAGCTGACCCCGGCGCAATGGCTGCGCCAGCTGCTGCCGCCCGACGCGCTGGAACAGGCGCGCCTCAACGGCCACTGGAACGGCAGCCTGCCGGTCGGCGAGCGGATGGTCATCGCCCACGTCTACCATCACGACGATGGCGGCCAGCGGCATTACCTGGCGCTGTTCCGGCGCATCGAAGGCCAGGAAGACTACGAGCGCGAGCTGCAGCAGCGCCATGCCGAGCTGCGCCAGGCTTACCTGCGCCTCAACGGCACCCAGGAAAAGCTGCTGCAGTCGGAGAAGATGGCCTCGATCGGCCAGCTCGCCGCCGGCGTGGCGCACGAGATCAACAACCCGATCGGTTACGTGCACTCCAACCTGGGCAGCCTGCAGGAGTACCTGCGCAGCCTGTTCACCGTGATCGAAGCCTACGAGCGGGCCCTGCGTGCGCCGGACCCGAAGGCGCTGATCCCGGAAATCGACGACATCCGCCAACGCTTCGACATCGACTTCATCAGCCGCGACCTGCCGCAGCTGATGGCCGAATCGCGCGAGGGCATCGAGCGGGTGACGCGCATCGTGCGCGACCTGAAGGACTTCTCGTATTCCGGCCGCGATGAGTCGTGGAAGCTGGTCGACCTGCATGCGGGCCTGGAATCCACGATCAACATCATCTGGAACGAGCTCAAGTACAAGGTGACCCTGCACCGCGAGTTCGGCCAACTCCCGCTGGTGGAGTGCCTGCCGTCCGAGTTGAACCAGGTCTACATGAACCTGCTGCTCAACGCCGGCCACGCCATCGCGGACCGCGGCACGATCAACGTGCGCACCGGGGTGGACGGCGATACGGTCTGGGTGGAGTTCGAAGATACCGGCGGCGGCATCTCGCCGGACCTGCGCCAGCGCATCTTCGATCCGTTCTTCACCACCAAGCCGGTCGGCAGCGGCACCGGCCTGGGCCTGTCGATCTCCTACAGCATCATCAACAAGCACCACGGCCGCATCGACCTGGACAGCACGCCGGGCGTGGGCTCCCGGTTCCGGCTGGTGCTGCCGATCAAGCAGCCGCGCTGATAAGACACGGGTAGTGCCGGCCGCTGGCCGGCTCCTCGCAGCGATCGGACATGGGTAGTGCCGGCCGCTGGCCGGCTCCTCGCAGACATCAGCTATCCCTTGGAGCCGGCCAGCGGCCGGCACTACCGGGCCGCGCGCCTTTCAGTCGGCGGTCGGCGCGGCAGCCACCGGGGCGGTGTTGGCACGCCGCTGTTCTTCATGCGTGCGGAACGCCTGGTGGATGTGCTTGCGCAGTTCGTCGTCGTTCCACGGCTTGGTCAGGAAGCGATAGATCGCGCCGCGGTTGATCGCGTCGGTCACCGTGTTGAGGTCGGTGTAGCCGGACAGCACCAGCCGGATCGTATCCGGATAGAGCATCTTCACCCGGCCCAGGAACTCGGTGCCGCTCATGTCGCTCATGCGCTGGTCGGACAGGATCACCTGCACGTCGTTGATCGCCAGCAGGTCGAACGCATCGCGCACGTTGCCCGCGGCCAGGATCCGGTAGCCATCGCGACGGAACAGGCGCACCAGTGAGCGCAGCACGTTCTCTTCGTCGTCCAGCAGCAGCAGCGTCCGGTCGGGACGCGTCTCGGCGAAGGCCTCCGGGCGCAGGTAGCGCCGGCGCAGGGTCATGCCGGCCGCATCGGCCGACATCGGTTCACCGAACAGGTAGCCCTGGAACACATCGCAGTCGTTGCGGCGCAGGAAGCCGAGCTGTGCCTGCGATTCCACCCCGTTGGCGATCACCGTCATGCCCAGCTGGTGGCCCATGGCGATGATCGCGCGCGCGATGGCCGCTTCGCGGTTGCCGGCGGGCGCGCTCTTGATGAAGCTGCGGTCGATCTTGAGCTTGTCCACCGGATAGCGGACCAGCGCGCTGAGGCTGGAGTCGCCGGTGCCGAAGTTGTCCAGGCTCAGGCTGATGCCTTCATTGCGCAGGTTGACCAGGGTTTCGTGGACGAAGTTGACGTTGTTGGTCAGTGCGCTTTCGTTGATCTCCAGCGTCAGCATCTGTGCCGGGACGCCGGCGGCCTGCATCAGCGACATCACCTCGGCGAAGAAGTTGGGCCGCAGCAGCTGCAGGGTGGAGACGTTGACCGCGATGGTGAAGTCATCGAAGCCCTGGTCGCGCCACAGCTTGGCCTGCTTGAGCGCGCCTTCCAGCACCCAGGTGCCGATCTGCACGATGATGCCCAGGCGTTCGGCGGTGCGCATGAAGCGCTCCGGCACCAGCATGCCGAGGGTCGGGGACTGCCAGCGCAGCAGCGCCTCCATGCCGACCACGTGGCCGTCGCGGGCACTGACCAGCGGCTGGTAGCGCAGCTTGAGCTCGCCATTGGGGATCGCGTCGACAATCTGGCGCGCGATGATGCTCTCGCTGTGCGCGCTGGAGGGCGTGTCCACCGCATGGATGCGCACCGCGTTGCCGCCTTCGCGGGCCGCCTGGTACAGCGCGTCCTCGGCATGGTCGAGCAGGCGCGACACCCCGGTGGCATGCTCCGGGCACAGGCTCACGCCCAGCTTGCCGGTCATGAACAGCGTGTACGGCAACACCGACAGGGGCAGCTCCAGCTGCTGGCGGATCTCCTCGGCCAGGTCCTCCGGCAGCGGCATGTCCGCCGTGCGCGGCACCGCCAGCAGGAACTCGTCGCTGCCATGCCGCCACAGCTTGCCGCGGCCGCGCAGGTGGTGCTGCAGCCGCTGGGCGACCAGCACAAGCGCCTGGTCACCGACCTCGGCGCTCATGTTCTCGTTGACCGAGGCGAAGTGGTCGATATCCACGTGCATCAGCATCAGCGGCGTGCCGCCCGAGGCGGCTTCGGTCACCATCGCCTGCAGTTCGGGATTGCCGGCCCCCAGGCGGGGCGGGGCATCTTCGATGCTGACCAGGGGCAGAGAAGGGTTCCACATGAGCTCAGTGTTCCAGTGCGTCGTGAGCCGTCGCGCCGGTGGCGCGGTACGGCAGGTAAAGGTCGATCAGGGTACCGGCACCATGCGCCGATTCGATGCGCAGCGTGCCACCCACGCTCTGCGCGCGTTCGCGCATCACGATCAGGCCCAGCCCGCGCGGGCCGTCCGGGTCGAAGCCCTCGCCGTCGTCGCGCACCTGCAGGTGCAGGCCATGGTCGTCGACATCGCGCAGGTGCAGGTTGACCTGGCTGGCGCGTGCGTGGCGCAGTACGTTGGTGAGGCTTTCCTGGGCGATGCGGAAGCAGGCCTGTTCGATGTCGCCGGCCGGCCGCCGCGGGAGCGACTGGATATCCGGCAGCAGCTCGATCGCCGCCGAGCGGAACAGCACGCCGGCCTGCCAGCGCAGGGCCGCTTCCAGGCCCAGCGCGTCCAGTTGCGGTGGGCGCAGCAGGGTGGAGATGTCGCGCAGCTTGCCGACGGTCGCGTCGGCCAACTGGATGATCTGGGCCAGGTCCTCGTCGCGGCGGGCGGCATCCTGCTCGTCCTGCGCGGCATACGCGGACAGTTTCATCGCGGTGATCGCCTGGCCGATGTCGTCGTGCAGATCGCGCGAGATGGCCCGGCGCTCGTCTTCCTGCAGCGAGAACAGGCGCCCGGCCATGGCCTGCAGCTCGCGGTTGCTGGTTTCCAGCGCCTCGCGGATGCGCTCGGGCTCGCTGAGGTCGCGCACGATCAGCAGCTTGCAGTCGCGCCCGCCGTAGCGCACGTCGCCGACCGCCAGGCCGGCCTGGAAGGCGTGGCCGTTGAAGCGCCGCATGCCGATCACCTCGCCAGCCCCCGCGCTCTGCGGCGGCAACTGCGCGAACAGCTGGGCGCGCACGCGGGGCAGATCATCGGCGGTGACCAGTGCGGCCAGTGGCTCGCCCAGCAATGTGTTGTGGCCATAGCCGAACTGGGTGGCCGCGCACGCGTTGGCATACAGCACGTGCTCTTCGGACAGGATCACCACGCCGTCGGGCAGCACCCGTACCAGCTCGCGGAACTGTTCTTCGCGCTCGCGCAGCAGGCGCCGCGACTGCTCGCGCTCGGTGACGTCCTGCAGCGTGCCGAGCACCCGCGGGCGCCCGGCATCATCCTGGCCGCTTTCCGCGCGCAGGTGCACCATCAGGGCGCGCCCGTCCATCGCCAGCAGCGGCAGCAGCACATCGATCTGCACCGGCTCGCCGGAGCTCATCTCCTGCAGCAGCTGTTCGCTGAGCGCCGCCGTGGCCGGATCGGCCGGGACCAGCAGCTCGTCGAAGCGGTGCCAGCGCCGGGCCTCGGGCGGGCGCCGGCCGAGCAGGCGATAGACCTGGTTGGCGTAGCGGCCCAGGCCCGTGGCCGGGTCGATCTCCCAGGCACCGATGCGCGCCATTTCGTGCGCTTCCTCGACCCGGGCCAGGGCCTGGTCGCGGCGCAGCAGGGCCTGGTCTTCGCGGGTGCGGTCGATCGCGATCAGCAGGCGCGCGCGGCGGCCACCGTAATCGATGAAGTTGCTGCGCATCTCCATGCGCCGTGTGCTGCCATCGCTCAGGCGCAGATCGGCGGTGATCACGCACAGCTGCTCGGGATGGGCGCGGATATGCTCCAGCTTGGCTTCGAGCATCGCCTCGTGGCCGGGCGGCCACAACGCGGTGATCGGCATCGCGGTGAAGGCCTCGCGGCTGAAACCGAAGAACCCTGCGGCAGCCGGATTGACGTCCAGGATCGCCAGCGATTCCAGGTCATAGACCAGGATCGGGCCGGGGTTGCCCTCGAACATCTGCCGGTGGCGCGTTTCCGAATGCTCCAGCCGCGCGTGGGTATGCAGCACGTGCTGGGCCAGCGGGCGCAGCAGCAGATAGATCAGTGCGGCGCTGGCGACCACGAAGAACGTGCCCTTGATGGTCTGCCACTGCGCGGCCGTCTGCAGATCACCGGCCACCACCTTGACCGCCGCGTCGCTGCACAGGATCCAGACCAGGGCCAGGACCAGGTAGGCCACGACCACGCGCCACCGGTCGCGGCGCAGATCGCGGGCGAGAGGGGGTTCGGCAGCGCGTTCGGAAGGGCCTGGCAAAGGGGTGGACATGGGGCAGGGCGGGGCCAATCGGACAAGGCAAGCGTCATCTTACCTGCCCCGGGTGAGGATGCAGGGCGCGAGGGAACTCAATAATCCGCAGCGCCCGCCGTTAACGATTGCGTTCCCCGGTTGTCGGGTGCGTTATCGGAGTTACAGGG
Source organism: Stenotrophomonas sp. SAM-B (assembly GCF_013387485.1). Classification (GTDB taxonomy): domain Bacteria; phylum Pseudomonadota; class Gammaproteobacteria; order Xanthomonadales; family Xanthomonadaceae; genus Stenotrophomonas; species Stenotrophomonas maltophilia_AA. The sequence continues at coordinate 644,430 of NZ_JABBXB010000002.1, read as the reverse complement.
CGTGGACCAAGGGATTATCGCGAGTCTGCTGCAGCACCCATTGGCCTCGGCGCTGGTGATCCTCGACCGTGCCGGTCGTCCGATCGCCGCCAACCCGGCCGCGCGCGAGCATGGCCTGCCGGCCACGATCGCTGCATACGGCGAGGTACTGGAAGACCTGCGCCTGCTCGCCGCCGACGGCGGCCTGGTGCCCTGCCAGCTTCCCGGTGGGCCCGGCGGCCGGTTCGATGGGTGGATGCGCGCCGTGCACGATCCGGATGGGCACCTGCTGGCCTTCACCCTGAGCGTGCCCGAGCCGGTCGCCGCCTATGCGGGCAGCCGCTGGGAAGTGGCGCTGGACCATGCCGGGCATGGCCTGTGGGACTGGGACCTGCCCAGCGACAGCGTGCGCCGCTCACGACGCTGGGACGGCCAGCCCGTGGAAGACTCCCATGTCCGCGCCGAGGGCGTCAGCGCGCTGCTGGAGAACGTTCACCCGGATGATCAGCCGACGGTGCGCATGGCGATGGACGCGCACCTGCGCGGCGAGAGCGACGCCTATACCGCCCAGTTCCGCGCGCGCCATCCGGACGGCGGGTGGCGCTGGGTGCTGGACCGCGGCCGGGTGGTGACCCGCACCGCCGACGGGCAGCCGCTGCGCATGGTCGGCACCCATACCGACATCCAGGCCCAGAAGCAGATGGAAGCCCAGCTGCGCGAGCAGCAGGTGCACCTGCGCGAAGCCCAGCGCATCGCCAGCATGGGCAGCTGGTCGTGGGATCCGGAAGCACGCCGGTTCTGGTGGTCGCCCGAGTTCCGGGCGCTGCTGGAGATGGGCGAAGATTCCATGCACGGCCGACGTCACTGGCTGCGGCAGCTGGAGCCGCAATCGCGTGGACGGCTGCGCGGCGCCTGGCGCCGGATGTGGCGCGATGGCGCGGCGACCACGCTGGAGCTTGAGCTGGTCCGTGGCACGGGCGCGCTGCACCTGCGCGTGTGGATGCAGCCGCTGATCGGCCCCGACGGACGCATCCAGCGGCTGCTGGGCCAGGTCCAGAACATCACCGAACAACACCAGACCGACGCACTGATCCGCTGGCGCACCGAGCTGCTCAACCGGGTCTCCGCGCTGGGCCGCATCGGCGGCTGCGAGATCGAGGTCGGCACCCGCCACATGCAGTGGACCGAGGAGTGCTATCGCATCCATGGGCTGCGCAAGGAGCCGATCAGTCTGGACCAGGCGCTGGGCCTTTACACCCAGGACTCGCGCGACGCCTTCGAGGCGGCCCTGCTGCGCATCGCCGACGGCGGGCTGCCCGAGCAGCTGGATCTGTGCTTCTACCGCCAGTCCGGGCTGCGCATCTGGGTCCAGGTGCTGATCGAACTGGACAGGCGCGACGGCCTGCCGACCCGCTTCGTCGTGTTGTTCCGTGACATCACCCGCGAGCGCGAGGCCAACGAGCGCATCGAGCTGTTGGCCCATTACGATCTGCTCACCGGCCTGCCCAACCGGATGCTGCTGCGCGAGCAGACCGCCGACGCCATCGAGGAAGCCCGCGATCGCGGCAGCCCGCTGGCGATGCTGTTCATCGATCTGGACGGCTTCAAGACCATCAACGACACCTTCGGCCACGCCACCGGCGATGCGCTGCTGAAGGCGGCCGCCTCGCGGCTGCACCAGAGCCTGCGCAACAACGATCTGTTCGGCCGCTTCAGTGGCGACGAGTTCATCGTCGTGCTGCGTGACCTCGCGGCGCCGGAAGATGCCGGCCACGTGGCACGCAAACTGATCGCCTCGCTGGCCGAGCCGCTGCACCGCGGGGAAAGCACGCTGAAGGTCGGTGCCAGCGTCGGCATCGCGATGCTCGACGACAGCCGCCAGGATTTCGAATCACTGCTGCGCGCCGCCGATGCGGCGATGTACGCGGCCAAGGAAGCCGGGCGTAATACCTACCAGTATTACAGCCAGGACGCGCTGGCCAAGATCCAGCGCAAGCTGGAGATCGAGCACGCGCTGCTGGGCGCGATCGAACGCGAAGAGTTCACCCTGGCCTACCAGCCGTTGCTGCATGCCGAGAACGACCAGCCCCCGGCGATCGAGGCGCTGCTGCGCTGGCATCGTCCCGGCATCGGCTACTGCAGCCCGGCCGAGTTCATTCCGATTGCCGAGAAGTGCGGCGAGATCGTGCGGATCGGCGACTGGGTGCTGGCCGAAGCCTGCCGCCAGGCCGCCGCGTGGGACGCCGCCGGCCTGAAGTTCGACCGCGTGGCGGTCAATGTCTCGGCCGTGCAGTTGCGCGACCGCGGCTTCGCCGAGCGCGTGATCGATATCTGCCACGCCCACGGCTGGCCACCCCAGCGCCTCGAGCTGGAGCTGACCGAGTCCGCCCTGATCCGCGACACCGAAGTGCTGCGGCATTGCTTCGATGTCCTTGAGCGCCACGGCGTGCCGCTGGCGGTGGACGACTTCGGCACCGGGTTCTCGAACCTGCACTACCTCAACCGCTTCCCGGTCGGCCGCCTGAAGATCGACCGCAGCTTCGTCCAGGGCATGCTGCACGACGCCGGCACCGCCGAAGTCACTCAGGCGATCGTGCACCTGGGCCACGCGCTCGGCATGAAAGTCGTCGCCGAAGGCGTGGAGACCGAGCAGGAAGAGGCGATGCTGCGCCGCCAGGGCTGCGACGAGATCCAGGGCTACCTGTACTCCCGTCCGCTGGCGCCGCGCGATCTGGCGCAGTGGTTGAAGCTGGGGGTGTCATCGCTGCGTGCCGGTGAGCCGCCGGCCCTGGTGCATGTCGTTTGAGTGACCCCGCGCCGCCTGAGCCGACACTGCCACCGCGGCTATGGAACTGGCTGAACGAGTGGCTCAGCCACGCCAGCAACCGCAAGGAGCTCGCGATTGTTCAGTGGGCGATGACGGTCTCACTGATCGCATGCGGCATATGGGTTGAGCTTGATCGAAAGCTCCCTCCTGTGGCCTTTCTGGTCGTGGATGAATTGATCTACTTCGGCATCTTCTCGTTCATAACGAACGTGGCGATGCTGATCCTGCTGTACCGGCGGCGCGGTCGTCATAGCGACCGTTACAAGGCGACGACTGGGGTGCTTCTAATCGCGTCCGCATCTCTTGTCTACACAGGCTTGGAGGGGGTCTATGAGCGCAGCAGCTATCTGCTGGCCTCACCCTCGATTCCGTATTCGCTCAAAACACTGATTACTTTCATTGTTCCGGTGAAGCACCTCTTCGCCTTTGGCTTCGCGGCGATCGGCGCCGGAATCTTCTCCGGAATCGTCTCGCGCGAGCGCAGTGGCACGCCTCCGGCTTAGCAAGTGGCTCGCATGATCGACGCACGGTCAATCCGGCGTGATCGGCTCCATCCGTTCGATCAACGAGGCGAACCCCCCCAGATTTCGGATGCAATCGTGACTGCCAACCAGCACCTCGCCGGTCGGCGTGACCTTGATCCATTCCGCACCCGCGCCTCCCAAGCTTCCGCGCGGCATGCGGCGCCAAAGGTTGCGTTGTGGATTCCAGAACCGGAGCACCCCGGTGGTACCAGTGACACGGCCGGCATCGGTCAATCCCAACCATCCTGATGGGCAGGGATGCAGTGCGGCACCGTCCAGCAGTCCAGGTACAGCCACGTGCGTTGTGTCTCCCGTCGAGACATCGATGCACACAATGCGCTTCCGCCAGGGTTGCACCCAGCCATACCGGTCGCCGCCGAGCGGAACCCACGGAATCACCCCGAGACCCTCCGATGGAAAGCCCATGGGCATTGGCTCCAGACAGCCCGGATGCCAGGTGTGGAATCGGCCACCCAGTGCGATCAGTCCACCGCCGGAATCAAGCTGAATCACCGCGTTGCCTCCCAGCTCCCGAACGCCGGGCGTAACGTCTTCGCAGCGTAGGGGTGACGGGCAGCCGAATCCGGTTATCCGCCACGTTCTGCGTATACCGAGCAGGAACAGGTCCTCGCCGACGAAACCGTGTACGCAGATGCGCTCAGGCCGGCCTTTCTTGGAGCGCGGCACCGGCAGCAGTCGCCACTGGAAATCCAGGCGGGGTGATCGGAAGGCGTAGCGCAGACCACTATCCGTCATCCCGGGAAGCGTGACGTCTGCGACGCAGATCTCCCCGCTGGCAGACCACTGCGCGTTTTCGCAGGTCGGACCCGGTGGCCCGATCCGCGGCGGCCAGGCGGCAAGGTCCAGCCACCGCCCGGTCGCGTCCGAGGCATGCCGTCCGCTGACCAGTGTGGTTGTGGCGGACAGCGCGTCTGCAGAGACGGCGATGTCCAGGGTGTCAGCCTCAAGGGCCGGGCCAGCAGGGACCGTCGGTGTGGTCTGGCCGAACCGGAAGCCGGGTTCCATCAAGCAGGACATCGTCAAGCCCTGACCTGTCACCAACGCCGCGATGGCGTCCAGATCGTCGGGCCGGATCAGCAGCAGGCGGTACTGATCGTCACCACGCTCAAGCAGGTACAGCCACAGTCCGAGGACGGTGCATGTCTGACCCAGCCGGCCGGCCCAGATATCACCGCTGGCGTCGCCCAGATCGGCTGCCACGCTGTCCAGCAGTGGGTCCGCGACGACGGGATACCAGGTTGCCCAGCCAGCGCGCAGCGCCTGGAGCGCTTCCGCGGCGGTTGCCGTCCAGTCGACGCGGGGCTCATCTTCGTGCGCCAGCAGTTCCTGCCAGCAGCCAGGTGTCATCGAAGCACGCATGCGCTCGGTCCGGGGGAAGCGATCGCGGCGCATCGGCGGAGCGGGGCGGTGCCCATCATCAGGCTTCCGTCAGTGCTGAGGAGGCCCGCAGTGTGGTGGTGGCCAGTGCTGATGTCGATGCAACTTTTCGTAAACGATCAACCGCCCGTCCATGGGTGGAGCCCTCCCACAGACGCGGGTAGCGCCGGTGGTCGCAGTCGCGGCAGATGCGACCCGCTGGCGCTCAGCCGCGAGGACCTACCGCTTCTTCGAGCACATCACCGCTCAAACCCAGGTCCCACGCCAAGCCAGCGATGGCGGGATCGATGGCGGAGGGCAGGGCGGCAACAGCGTGCGCGGGATGCCTGGCCAGCTGCGCCAGTTCCTGCCGGGCGAGTTGCTCCAGCCGTTCAATCAGGTCGCGCCCCTGCAGCGGGGTGGCAGGCACCGCGGGGGCGTCAGGCAGGGCGACGGGAATTGCGCCGTCACTGCTCTGCACCGCCGGGTCCAGCTCGGCGGGGACAACGGATGCAACGGACAACACGGACGCATTCAACATCGGACCATCATCTGCAGCCAGGGCGGGGAGTGCAAGCGCAACGGCCCCGGGGGTACCGGGGCCGCAGGGTGTGCCGCGTGCGGCACGTTACCGCTGGATCAGAACAGTTCGACCGCGCCTGCGGCCATGCTCTGCTGGGCGACCGCCTTGTGCGGCGGTCGCTCCCATTCGGTGCGCATGTCGCGCAGGCGGGCGCCGGTGCGCTGGAGGGCGGTCACGACCTCTTCGTCGAACACGCCACCACTGCGGTGCAGCAGTTCCTGCAGGGCCACGGCCTCGCGGTTGATCGCGGTCAGGCGATCCAGGTGGGTGTGCACGCCGCCCAGGGCCTGGGTCGCGATGTCCTCGAACTGCAGGGCGCGGACCGCTTCGGCGACGCTGCTGTCGATGGCACGGCCGCACTCGGAAATCTCGCGCATCCCGTCGCCCAGCGAGGCGTTGATCTGGGCCACGTTGTCCAGCATCTGCGCGGCTTCGTGGCGCGCTTCGCGGGAACGGTCCATATCGCGGGAGGCCATGTGCGAAACCGTCTCGCGGACCTTGGCGATGGCGTCCTTGGAGCTGTGCGCCAGCTTGCGGATCTGCTCGTTGAAGGTGGTCGAGCGCTCGGACAGATTGCGGACCTCGTCGGCGACCACCGCGAAACCGCGACCTGCTTCATCGGCACGCGCTGCTTCGATGGCGGCATTCAACGCCAGCAGGTTGGTCTGGTCGGCGATCGACTTGACGTCTTCCAGCAGCGCGAAGATGCCATCCAGGTGCTGCGCCATCTGGTCGATGTGCTGCACGGTGTTGCTGCTCTGGCCGCTGACCTGCTCCAGCGCTTCGACCAGCTGCTCCATGCGCTGGCTGGCATGCTGGGCGAAACGGGCCACGTCCACGCCGGCACCGCCGTCTTCACCGGCACGGTCGACGATGCGGGCCAATGCCTGGCTCTGCTGGCGCGACTTGCGGTTCATGGCATCGAAGCTGCTGCCCAGGCCGCTGACCGCGTGGCGGATCAGGTCGCGGGCACGTTCGACTTCGCCACGCGAGCCGTCGATTTCGTTGCCGACGAACGAGCGCAGCTCGGTCAGCAGCTGGTCCTGCTCGCGCAGGATGCGGGCCTGTTCAGGCGAACGCTGGGTCTGGGCGCGGGCCGACCACCAGGCAAACCCGAGCCAGCTGAGCGTCATCGTGGTCAGGATCGCCCAACGCAGGGCGGCTGGCCACTCGAAGCCGATGGCAAAGGGAAGCAGAAGGGTCAGGACCAGGGGGGCGGCCAGGCGGATGAAGAGGCGTGAGTACATGGACGTTCTCGGGGAGGTGCACGGATGCTGTATCGGCCGTACCCCGGTTTGCTTTAGTCCTGCACCGCACATTCGATCAAAAACCCGACGTTCCGGCCCCCATGTAGAGCCACCCCATGGGTGGCTGCCAAGGTCAGCGCAGCTGGCGGGCGATCGCCTCCAGCATGGTCTTGCGGGAGAACAGGAAATCCCAGTACTGGCCGCCGGTCTGGCGCCAGAGCACCGCCGAACGGACCGCGGCGAGCAGCAGCGCACGGATCTCGGCGACCACGCCGGCCTGGCCCAGGTAGTGCGGGTTGCCCTGGACCATCACGCGCGGCTTGAGGTTGCTGATGGTGTCGGCGTACAGGCCGCCCAGCGCGGCGAGCACGTCGGGATGGGCGCTGTCGCCCAGCTCGCTGGCCTGCGCCTGGGCACGCTCGATGCCGGTGCTGACCTTGGCCACGATCTCGTGCTCACGCACGAAGCGGCGCTCCAGCTGCAGGACCGAGAGCGCCAGCCGCGGCACGTGCTCGTCCTGGCCCTGGCTGCTCAGGTAGTTGTGCAGCAGGCGCAGGCCCGGGGCGACATTGCTGGCGCTGCCGTAGATCTCCTGCGGGCTGGCCGCGTCGATGCGGAACACACTGTCCACCGCGGTACGGACCACGGCGGCTTCGGAGTGGCCGGTTTCGGCGATGCGGCGCACCTGCTGCAGGGCCTGGGCGATGCCGGCCAGAGCAAGAACGCGGTCGTCGACGGAAAAACTCATGCAGCAGATACCTCGAAAGGAGAAGGGGTGGCGCGCAGGCGCTGTTCCAGTGGCGCATCGGTGGCGGCGATGACGGCGCCGCCGAGGCAGACCTCATCGTCATACAACACCAGCGATTGACCAGGGGTGACGGCACGCTGTGGCCGGGCGAAGCGCACCTCCAGGGTGCCATCGTCGCGCACGGTGACCGTGCACGGTTCATCCGGCTGGCGGTAGCGGGTCTGGGCGGTGCAGTCGAACCGGCGCGCAGGCGGAGCGCCGGCGATCCAGTGGGCGACTTCGGAATGCAGCCGGGTCGACTGCAGCCAAGGGCTCTCGCGGTCCTGGTCGACATACAGCACGTTGCTGGCGACATCCTTGCCCACCACGTACCACGGCGCGGCCGGCCGGCCACGCACGCCGCCGATGTTCAGACCCTCGCGCTGGCCCAGCGTGAAGTAGAACACGCCGGGATGTTCGGCGATCAGGGCGCCATCAGGATCGCGGATCTCGCCCGTCTTCGCCGGCAGGTAACGGCCGAGGAACTCGCGGAAGTCGCGTTCGCCGATGAAGCAGATCCCGGTCGAATCCTTTTTCGCGTAGGTCGGCAGCCGCGCGTCGCGGGCGATCCGGCGCAGGTCGTTCTTCTGCAGGTCGCCGATCGGGAACAGCGTGGCGGCCAGCTGTTCCTGGCCCAGCTGGTGCAGGAAGTAGCTCTGGTCCTTGCTGCGGTCGGCACCGCGCAGCAGCGCCCAGCGCCCGCCGACCTGCGCGATGCGGGCGTAATGCCCGGTCGCGATGCGCTCGGCGCCGAGCTCACGCGCGGCGTCGAGGAAATGCTTGAATTTCACTTCGCGGTTGCACAGCACGTCCGGGTTGGGCGTGCGCCCGGCCGCGTATTCGGCCAGGAAGTGCTCGAACACGCCCTGCCAGTACTCGCCGGAGAAATCGCGGAAGTGGAACGGGATGCCGAGCAGCCCACAGACCGCCACGGCGTCGCGACGGTCATCTTCGGCGCGGCAGTCGCCGCTGCCGTCGTCGGCCCAGTTCTGCATGAACAGGCCGGCCACCGGCTCGCCCTGCTGGACCAGCCGCCAGGCCGCGACCGAGGAGTCCACGCCGCCCGAGACCCCGACCATGATCCGTGGGGTGCTCATGCGACCTCCTTCACCAGCGACAGCGGATGGCGCTGGCCGGCGAGGTAGTCGGCGACCACCTGCCATACCAGCGGGCTGCGCAGGCGGGTCGGATCGGCCTTCAGCTCGGCCGGGGTCAGCCAGAGCGCGCGCAGGATCCCGGTGTCGAGGGGACGCGCGGGATCGTGCGAGAGCGCTTCGGCCGCGTAGGCAAAGCGCAGGAACGGCGTGCCGTCCGGGGCGGTCCACTGGTAGGTGCCGATGAAGGCGCTCAGGCGCACCGTCCAGCCGGTTTCCTCCAGCGTTTCGCGGACCGCGGCAGCGGCCAGGCTTTCGTCCGGCTCCAGGTGCCCAGCAGGCTGGTTCAGCACCTGGCGACCGTCGATCGCCTCCTCGACCAGCAACAGACGCCCGTCACGGACCACCACGGTGGCCACGGTGACATGGGGCGTCCAGCGCGGTTCCTGCACGGCGCTCACCTCAGTACTCGTCCTGCTCGGTCAGCTCGAGCTCCATCGCATCGGCGGTGCGGACCGCGGCATCGATCGCGTCGCTGAGCGCCTCCGGCGTGGCGTTGGCGTCGACCTTGACCACGAACATCGCCAGCTGGTCCTGCTTCACCCAGGCCCCCATCTTGGCGTCCTGGGAATCCTCGAGCAGGCGGTTGGCCACCGCGGCCGGGAACTGCTTGCCCGGCGCGTTGTAGGCCGGCGACCAGATCTCACGGATCGTGTGCTTGCCGAACTCCTCGACGGTGGAGCGCACGAAGGCCAGCTGGCTGCGGCCATCGTCCATGTCGAAGACCATCTTGTAGTCGCCGTCCTCGTCCACCTCGTAGGTGTAGTCGAGCGTGTCCAGTGCACGCCCGACGGCCTTGTCCGGCTCGGCCGCGTGGGCGCCGGTGGCAGTCACGGCCAGCAGCAGTGCGGCAGCAATCCTTTTCATGAAATCCCTGTGAACGTCGGTTGGAGAGTGCAGATTGTGAAGGGCCGCAGGGGGCGACGTCCAATCCGGGGGAGCGGGGCCCTATAATGTGGGTATGCCCCGCGAGACTTCCCACGAAACTCATCACGACCACGGCGTGCTGCTTGAGCCTGCACGTCCCGAGGTCGCGCCGCCGCCGCTGTACCAGGTGATGCTGTTGAACGACGACTACACCCCGATGGATTTCGTGGTGACCGTCCTGCAGCACTTCTTCTCCATGGACCTGGACAAGGCCACCCAGGTGATGCTCCACGTGCATACCCGCGGCCGCGGCGTGTGCGGGGTGTTCACCCGCGAGGTCGCCGAATCCAAGGTTGCCCAGGTCAACGAGTTCTCGCGCATGAACCAGCATCCGCTGCTGTGCACGATGGAAAAGGCCAGCGGCTGAGGGCGGAAGCCCTTCTCACGTGCGGCTCCAGCGCCGTCCGCGCCTTGGCCAGAGATGCACCCGCGCTCGCGCGGGTCGGCCAGCAGCCGCTGCACTCGCGATCTGCACTGTTCCAGCAGCGGTCATAGCGCCCGCCAACATCCACCGCGCCCCAGACGGGGCAGCAGATCGCTGAGCCCCTGAAACGGGGGCACCGCCCGCGCGGCGCCGTCGCCGTCCCACCAGTCCAGCAGCAGGTGGCCGTTGGGTTCTTCGGCATGCGTGCTCATCTTCAACATCGCCGGGGTGCCGTCGGGCAGGCGTACCGGCCAGAGCCGGCCCCGCGGGGTCTCGATGACATCGCCGTCACGGTGAAGCTGCCATTTCGTGGCCGGAAGTTCGTGCATGATGGAGGCTCGTCGAATGGAGGGGCGCGATCGGCGGAGTGCTAACGCCGTATGAACGCACTGATCCGCTAGGGTGATGGAAATCGTGATGGTTGGCCGCATATTGTTCCCAACAGCCGCCGGAGTTAATCATGTTCAGTAAAGACCTCGAACACACCATCGGACAGTGCTACAAGCGCGCCCGTGAGGCCCGGCATGAATTCATGACGGTGGAACACCTGCTGCTGGCCCTGCTCGACAACCCGTCCGCCCAGGCTGTCCTGAAGGCCTGCGGCGCGGATGCCGAGCGCCTGCGCCAGGAACTGGAACAGGCCATCGAGGCCTCGGTCTCCCGCCTGGCCGAAGATGACGGGCGTGATACCCAGCCGGCCCTGGGCTTCCAGCGTGTGCTGCAGCGCGCCGTGTACCACGTGCAGTCCTCGGGCAAGAAGGAGGTCACCGGCGCCAATGTGCTGGTGGCGATCTTCGGCGAGAAGGACTCGCATGCGGTGTATTACCTCAACCAGCAGGACGTGACCCGGCTGGATATCGTCAACTACCTCTCCCATGGCATCGCCAAGCTGGGCGAGGAGGGCGAAGTGCCGCCTGCCGCCGATGGTGAGGGCCGCGCCGAGGGCGCCGAAGGCGAGGGCAAGGGCGATGCGCTGGCCGAGTTCGCCAGCAACCTCAACGACCAGGCCCGCAACGGCAAGATCGACCCGCTGGTGGGCCGCGCCGATGAGATCGAGCGCACCATCCAGGTCCTGTGCCGCCGCCGCAAGAACAACCCGCTGTACGTGGGCGAGGCCGGCGTGGGCAAGACCGCGATCGCCGAAGGCCTGGCCAAGCGCATCGTGGAAGGCTCGGTACCGGACGTGCTCGCCGATGCGGTGATCTACTCGCTGGACCTGGGCGCCCTGGTCGCCGGGACCAAGTACCGCGGCGACTTCGAAAAGCGCCTGAAGGGCGTGTTGACCGCGATGAAGAAGCTGCCGAACGCGGTGCTGTTCATCGATGAGATCCACACCATCATCGGCGCCGGCTCGGCCTCGGGCGGCACCATGGATGCCTCCAACCTGATCAAGCCGGCCCTGGCCTCCGGCGAGCTGCGCTGCATCGGCTCGACCACCTTCCAGGAGTACCGCGGCATCTTCGAGAAGGATCGGGCGCTGGCCCGGCGCTTCCAGAAGATCGACATCGTGGAACCCACCGTGGGCGAAACCTACGAAATCCTGCAGGGCCTCAAGCCCAAGTATGAAGCGCACCATGGCGTGACCTACGCAGATGACGCGCTGCAGGCCGCGGTGGACCTGTCGGTCAAGCACATCAACGACCGCCTGTTGCCGGACAAGGCGATCGATGTGATCGACGAAGCCGGTGCCCGCCAGCGCCTGCTGCCGGACGGCGAGCGCAAGGAACTGATCGACATCGAGGAGATCGAGACCATCGTCGCCAAGATGGCGCGGATTCCGGCCAAGCAGGTCAGCGCGACCGACAAGGACGTGCTCCAGCACCTGGAGCGCAACCTGAAGATGGTGATCTTCGGCCAGGACCCGGCCATCGAGACGCTGTCCTCGGCGATCAAGCTCGCCCGCTCGGGGCTGGCCAATCCGGAAAAGCCGATCGGCAACTTCCTGTTCTCCGGCCCGACCGGCGTCGGCAAGACCGAGGTCACCAAGCAGCTCGCGCTGCATCTGGGCATCGAGCTGGTCCGCTTCGACATGAGCGAGTACATGGAATCGCATTCGATCAGTCGCCTGATCGGTGCGCCTCCGGGCTATGTCGGCTTCGACCAGGGTGGCCTGCTGACCGAGAAGATCGTCAAGACCCCGCACTGCGTGCTGCTGCTGGACGAGGTGGAGAAAGCCCACCCGGACATCTTCAACATCCTGCTGCAGGTCATGGACCGCGGTGTGCTGACCGACACCAATGGCCGTGAGGCGAACTTCAAGAACGTGGTGCTGGTGATGACGACCAATGCCGGCGCGGCGCAGGCCTCGCGGCGGTCGATCGGCTTCACCCGCCAGGACCATGCCACCGACGCGATGGAAGTGATCCGCAAGAGCTTCACGCCGGAGTTCCGCAACCGTCTGGACGCAATCGTGCAGTTCCAGGCGCTGGGCTTCGAGCACATCCTGCGCGTGGTGGACAAGTTCCTGATCGAGCTGGAAATGCTGCTGCAGGAAAAGCACGTCAGCCTGTCGGCCACGCCGACCGCGCGCGACTGGCTGGCCCACCATGGCTTCGACCCGCTGATGGGTGCCCGCCCGATGGCCCGTGTGATCCAGGACAAGATCAAGCGTCCGCTGGCTGACGAGCTGCTGTTCGGCAAGCTGGTCAACGGCGGTCGGGTCAGCATCGACGTCCGCGACGACCAGTTGTTCGTCGAGACCGAGGCCGAGCCGGAGCGCCTGTTGCCGGCCACCGTGTGATCGCGCGGCCGGCGCTGTCGAGATGAATCGAAAAGCCCCCGCAAGGGGGCTTTTCTGTGCGCGGGCCGGGCGCCTGCTCAGCGGCGGGCGCGGGCCTTGCGGTTGAACTGCTCTGCGGTGAGAGGCTCCACCGCGGCCACGTCACAGCTCTGGCTGTTGGTGTGCAGCTTGCTCACGCCGCCACCGCACAGCTGGCCGTCCTGGCCCGGCGTGGCGAAGTCGAGTTTGGACGACATGGCGGCGCTGCTGCAGGAGCGGTCAAAACGGACGAGATAGTGCTGGTCGCCGTTGCGCAGCAGCACATCGCGGTCGGCACGGTTGCGCACCACCTGCTTGTCCGGGGACAGGGTGATGCAGTCGGCGGGCGCGGCCGGTTCGGCGGCCTGAACGGACGCGGCGGCCGCGAGGCAGGTGGCGAGCAGGAACAGGGAGGTCGGGCGCTTCATGGCGGGGGCCATCGGGTCGGGATCCGGATTGGATCGAGAGCCAGAGTGGACCGTTGCGTGCCAGGGCGAATCTGCATCAAGGCATCCTGACCGACGTCAGGGTGCACTGGGTCAGGGTGCCGCATGGCAGGGTGGGGGCTGTCTCCTGAATGCCGCCCACGCGAAAAGGCCAGCACCTGGCTGGCCTTCTGGCGGGAACAACCCCCGGACCGCTTACTTCATGCGGTAGGTGATGCGACCCTTGGTCAGGTCGTACGGGGTCATTTCGACCTTGACGCGGTCGCCCGTCAGGATGCGGATGTAGTTCTTGCGCATGCGGCCGGAGATGTGGGCGATGATTTCATGCCCATTTTCCAGTCGTACGCGGAAAGTGGTGTTCGGCAGCGTCTCGCTGACGGTGCCCTCGAACTCGATGGAGTCGTCTTTCGACATGTAGTCCTGTGCAGTTCTGTAACCGGCCGAGCTGGCCTGAAGAGCGGGCATTTTACGCGGGTCGGGCGTTTGATGCAAAGTTTTGGTTAAGGCGCGCCAGGATCGGCCAGGGCGGCGGCGGCCAGCGTACCGAACAGATCGCTCCAATCGCCTGCGGCAGCTGGCTGTTGGACCTGTTCACGCACCAACGCGAGGAAGCGCTGCCGCGGCCAGTGTTCGGCGCCCATGCGCAGCAGGTGGTCGTTTTCCACCTGCGCATCGATCAGCGGCCAGCCCCAGCCGGCCAGCCGATGGGCCAGGCCGGCCAAGGCGACCTTGGAGCCGCCGGATGCTGCGCTGAACATGCTCTCGCCGAAAAATATCCGCCCGATCGCCACCCCGTAGATGCCGCCGACCAGCCGTGCGTCGTCGAACACCTCCACCGAGTGCGCGAAGCCGAGCCGGTGCAGGTGGACATAGGCATCGCGCATGTCCCGCGTGATCCAGGTGCCGTCCTGGCCCGGGCGCGGGCTGGCCGCGCAGGCATCGATCACCTGCTCGAAACAGGTATCGGCCCGCAGCGTCCACGTGCTCTGCCGCAACGAGCGGCGGAAGCGGCTGGACAGGTGCACGGCGTCGGTGCGGAACACCATGCGCGGGTCCGGCGACCACCACAGCAGCGGCTGGCCCTCGGAGAACCACGGGAAGATGCCGCCCGCATACGCATTGAGCAGCCGCACCGGGGAGAGGTCGCCGCCGAGCGCGAGCAGGCCGTCGGGATCGCGGAGAGCGGTCTCCGCGGGCGGGAAGGGGGCCTCGGATGCATCGTCCAGGCGCCAGGGCAAGCGGCGGCTCATGCCGGGTCGACCTTGTCAGCCTTGAACGGGCTGTGCGCCGCCAGCACCCGCGCATAGTGGGCGACCTCGGCGCGTTCCTGTGCGCACCACGCCACCAAGGCTTCGGCAAAGGCCGGTTCTGCAATCCAGTGGCGGCTGCGCACCGTGTGGGGCAGGAACCCGCGGGCCAGCTTGTGCTCGCCCTGCGCGCCCGGTTCAAAGCGGGCCAGACCCTCGCGCAGGCAGTAAGCGATGCCCTGGTAATAACAGGTCTCGAAGTGCAGCCCGGGCAGGGTGGCGCCGCCCCAGTAGCGGCCGTACAACGTATCCGCGCCACGCAGGCACAGCGCACCGGCGACCGGCTCGCCGTCGAGCAGAGCCAGGAAGATCACCAGCGCGCGCGGCATCGTGCGGGCGAGGTGCTCCAGGAACGGGAGCGTCAGTGCGGGCGAGTTGCCGTACTCGGCGAAAGTCTGCAGGTAGAAGCCGTGCATGGCACGCAGGTCGGCTTCGGTGGCCTCATCCCCCTGCACGATGCGATACGTGACGCCGCTGCGCGCGAGCTTGGCGCGCTCCTGGCGGATGTTCTTGCGGTGTTTGTGATCCATCGCGCCGAGGAAGTCGTCGAAGGTCTGCCAGCCACCGGGGTTGTGCCACTGGAACTGGATGTCCTCGCGCAGCAGCCAGTCCGGGCTGAAGGCCGGGTCTTCGTCGGCAGGATGGAAATTGACGTGGGCGGAGGACCAGCCCAGGCGCGCCACTTCGCCCGCCAGCAGTGCCAGCAGGGCGCCCCTGTCTTCAGTCGTGCGCGCAAGCACGCGGGGGCCGGTCACCGGCGAGTACGGCACCGCGCCCAGCCACTTGGGGAAGTAGTCCAGCCCATGCTGGGCATAGGCGTGGGCCCAGGCGTGATCGAACACGAACTCGCCGTGCGAGTTGTCCTTGAGGTAGCCGGGGATTGCCGCCACCAGGGCGTCGCCCTCCCATAGGGCGAAGTGGCGCGGCCGCCAGCCCCACTCCGGGCGCAGGCAACCGTGTTCTTCAAGGCCGGCGAGGAAGGCGTGCGACAGGAACGGGTTGCGTCCGTCGTGCAGGGCGTCCCAATCGTCGGGAGGGATTTCCTGCAGATTGTGAAGGAAGCGGCTCGTTGGCATGTTGCAAGGATAGGTCAGGATCGCTGGCGCGTGTGCGTTCCAGACCCCGTCTATCGCGGGTCAAAGTGCGATCGGAACTACGTCTTGGGTTCAATGGCGCACTGAGACGTGATGCTTGGAACGATGTCCCGCGGGTGAGGAAGCTTGGTGGTGTCGCCAACGTGGCGGCAGAAGCACCAACCTGAGGGGAAGGCATGAAGTGCATAAGCAAAGCACTAGTGGGCGGCTTTTGCGCTCTGTTTCTTTTTGTACCCGCTGCGTCGGATGCGCGCGGACTGCCCTCGCGAGCGTCTGTCGATATCGAAGCGGAGATGGCCTTTGATGCTCTGTTGTCCAGCGTTGCTCAGAAAACGCTCGACCAGTACAGGATGAAGGCGGGCTCTCAGGCGCCAGATCAGGCCGTCGCCCGGTTTGATGTATCGACTGGTAGCGTAACGGTCGAACTCAGAGGGTGGTTGCCGGAAACGGGAGGGGCAGAGCTGGAAGACCTTCAGGGCCAGTTGATGAATGAAGTCCTTGATCAGGCTCGCCTCATCCATCCCGCTTCCGGCATTGAGTTCCGTTACAACGGGAAAAGTTTCGAAGAACACTATCCCGAAGAGGCGGCTGCCGACGGGGTGAGATCTCCCCTCCGCTGGACCTCGCCGGTAAGGGCGCGCAGCAGCGTGGCGCGCGCGCCCTCGCTGCAGGCCAGCAGGCGCGGTCCGGTCACCGGCGAATACGGCACCGCGCCCAGCCACTTCGGAAATGCTCCAGCCCGTGCCGCGCATACACGAATTCCCCATGCGAGTTGTCCTTCAGGTAACCGGAGAGGGCCGCCAACAGAGAGCCGCCGTCCCACAGGGTGAAGTGCCGCGGCCGCCAACCCCATTCCGGTCGCAGGCAGCCGTGTTCTTCAAGACCGGACAGAAAGGCATGGCTTACGAAGGGGTTGCTGCCATCGTGCAGGGCATCCCACGCGGCGGACGGCACATCGGAGAGACGGTGCAGGAAGCGCGCATCGGGCATGGGGAAGGACAGGGCACGGTGATGGGAAGTCGGGCGCCAGAGGGATCATCAATGCAGTTTCCAGGTTCGATCAAATCGCAGGCCCAGTGCTGCCCGCAATTGTGCGTCAGTGCAGCCCCGCCAACGGGTGCCGGAAGCAAACTTGCGTGACGCGCCTCGTAGCGTTCCCTCCATCATCAGGTAAGGGTCATGAAGATAGACCGTTTTGGGCGAAGTGCTTTTTTTGCTCTACTTGCATTCTGCGGTTTTGCCTCCGAATGGGTGGCCGCCAAAGAGGTGGCACTACCGGCCCTGGCGGAGACCGATGCGTCGCTGGATTCTCTGCTGACCCGTGAAGCGCAGCGGCTGCTTGATGCGGACCGCCTCAGGTCCTCAAAGACGCCAAGCGTCACCGTGCGAGTAAAGGCGGACATCGCAGAGAATCTTCTGGTTATTGATTTTGGTGCTGGATTTCTGCCTGCCGAGCAGGATCACTCCACGGAAGAGATTGTGCAGTACATCAGTAATACCTTGGCTGCCTATGCTGGGCAGGCAGGCCTTCACGAGGTGCAGGTGCAGGTTTTGTACGAAGGCAAGCCGTTCGAGTTTTACTTTCCATGGCCATATGATCCAGACCACCGCGCAGAGACAGCGCGTGTGCTGAATGGGATCGTCCTGGTCTCGGCGGGCCATGGGTTGGTCCGGGTCCACCCGGGTGGGGAATGGGAGTACCAGCGCCGCGTGTATCACGGAGTACGGGAAGATCTGATAACGCCTGGATATGCGGATGAGCTCCAACAGTTGATGCAGGACCGCAGTCAAGTGGGTGGTGCATCGAGCCCGGCGTGACGGCGTCGAGCCTCATCCGGAAGCACTCCAGCCGTGGGAACAGATGTCCTCGCGCTATCACCTGAAGGCACTGCTGCCTGAGCGGGTCGACATCTGGAACCACTTTGCAGGCAGCACTGCGCGAGATCGGGAGGTGCTCGACGATATCAGGGCAAGGCCCTACTTTGCGAACCATCTTGGTGCCGAGGGCATGATCAGCATTCACACGAATGGGGACGACAGTGGGGTGGCGCGCGGCAGCCGGGTGTATTTCCATCGAGGAAAGCCGCAAGATCGTGAGCTGGCAGCAATGTTGCTCTGCTATATGAAAGAGCTGATCACCGCGGAGGACGGTTACTCGGAGTTCCCTGTTTCGACGTCGCCCTCCAGCGGCAACCACGGTGAAAATGGGTTCGCCACCATGCCTGCGGCCGTGGTTGAAGTCGCCTTTCACACGAATGCAGCTGACGCTATGGCGCTGCAGGATCCACTTTTTCGTACAGCAGCCATGAAAGGAGTGGAGAAGGGCTATCGCCTCCATCGCGAGGGCAGGGACTGCGCACCTCTCAAAGCGGGCCCGATAAGGGGCCTCCAGTTATCTCAAGGTATGTCCGAAGAGGTGGATGTCCCGTTCGAGGGCTATCCGCAATACCCGATCGAGCTGGTTACCACCAACATCGCGTGCCCGCCAACCTGGACGTGCCGGGACGGTCTGGTCCGCATCCATGCACCGGGCGACCAGCCGTACAGGATCACGATTCGGTGCGAGAACGTCGGCACCGCCCCCGTCCTCTGGCACACCTCGGTGGTGGATGCCGACGGGGTGAAATCTCCCCCCGTTCGGCACTCTGTTGTGTGCATCCGCAATACCGGACGGGCCGATCTGGAAGTATCTGTCGCGGCGGGGGCCGCTGTCGCTGGCTAGGCTGCCCACGGAGCTGCCTGCGCATCCTGCGGATGGGCTCCACGCGAACGCACGACGAAAGGGCCAGCGAAACCTCGCCGGCCCTTTCTTCTCTACCCAGGCCCGGCCTGCCTTAGTCCAGCTTGCCCTTCGCATCCAGGTAGCGCTCGGCATCCAGCGCGGCCATACAGCCGAAGCCGGCCGAGGTGATCGCCTGGCGGTAATGCTGGTCAGCCACGTCGCCGGCGGCGAACACGCCTTCCACCGAGGTCTGGGTGGCGTTGCCGCCCAGGCCCGAACGGATGTCCAGGTAGCCGTTGTTCATGGTCAGCTGGCCATCGAACAGGCTGGTGTTGGGGTGGTGGCCGATCGCCACGAAGAAGCCATGGGCCTCGATGTCGCGGGTGCTGCCGTCCAGGGTGGACTTCACGCGCACGCCGGTCACGCCAGCGTCGTTGCCCAGCACTTCCTCGACCTGGTGGTGCCACACGGTCTCGATCTTGCCGGCCTCGACCTTGGCGAACAGCTTGTCCTGCATGATCTTTTCCGCCTTGAGGGTGTCGCGGCGGTGGACCAGGTAGACCTTGCGGGCGATGTTGGACAGGTACAGGGCCTCTTCCACGGCGGTGTTGCCGCCGCCGACCACGACCACGTCCTGGTCCCGGTAGAAGAAGCCATCGCAGGTGGCGCAGGCCGACACGCCGCGGCCCTTGAAGGCCTCTTCGCTGGGGATGCCCAGGTACTTGGCGGTGGCGCCGGTGGCGATGATCAGGGCGTCGCAGGTGTATTCGGCGCTGTCACCGATCAGCTTGAACGGGCGCTGGGAGACATCGGCGGTGTGGATGTGATCGAAGATGACCTCGGTCTCGAAGCGCTCGGCGTGCGCCTGCATGCGGGTCATCAGGTCCGGGCCCATCAGGCCGTGCGCATCTCCAGGCCAGTTGTCCACCTCGGTGGTGGTCATCAGCTGGCCGCCCTGCTGCAGGCCGGTGATCACGACGGGCTTGAGGTTGGCGCGCGCGGCGTAGACGGCGGCGGTCCAGCCGGCCGGGCCGGAACCAAGGATCAACAGGCGGGAGTGCTTGGAGTTGCTCATGTAAGCTCGCAATAGAAGGTAGGACGGGGTGCCTGCACAGTGATTGCGCGGCATCCGAGCGAAGTCATAGAGTGGCGGCAGGGGCGGGGCGATTCAAGGCGCGCAGTGGAACGCGGCGACCCGCCGAGCGCGACTGACCTCCCTGCGCCGGTGTTTTGACGCGGGCCGTGCCGGCCGGCGGCCGACACCTACCGGGGTAGGGTCCAGTCGTTTATTATCAAGCACTAACAGTGCATTCCCAAGGTGTGGTCTAAGGTGGCGAAACAGGTCCCGGAACGAGCCAAGGCGTCCGACAGCAAGGCAGCGCCGCGCAAACCGGCCAGCGTGGACAATCCGCGCCGGCAGCGCCTGTGGCGCGATCTGGGGTTGATCGCGGTCGCCCCGGCATTGCTGTATCTGGTGGCCAGCCTGTTCACCTACTCGGCCACCGATCCGGGCTGGTCGCATACCGGCAGCGTGGTCGCGCCGGTCCACAACATGGGCGGCCGCGCCGGCGCCTGGATCGCCGACGTGCTGCTGCAGCTGTTCGGCTACATGGCCTTCGTGCTGCCGATCGTGCTGGGCGCACTGGCCTGGATCGCGATGTTCGGCCTCAAGCGCGAGGCCAAGGGCGAGCATGATCTCGATCCCGCGCTGCGCCTGGTTGGCCTGGTCGGCTTCCTGATCGCCGGCACCGGCTTCCTGCACCTGCGCCTGTTCGTCGCCGATGTGGCCCATGCCGGCGGCATCCTCGGCAAACTGGTGGGCAGCTCGCTCAGTGTCGGTTTCGGCGCCTTGGGCGCCAATCTGTTCGTGCTGGTGCTGCTGCTGGCCTCGATCACCCTGGCGACCGGTATTTCCTGGTTCGTGGTGATGGAAAAGATCGGCAACTGGGTGCTGGCATTGCCGCCGCTGTTCAACAAAAAGAGAGAGCAGGCCACCGAGTGGCAGCAGACCCGCGCGATGCGCGAGGAACGCCAGGAAGTGCGCAAGGTCGACGCCGAGGTCCGCGCCAAGCGCGAGCCGGTCAAGATCGAGCCGCGCCCGGAGCCGGTGCTGGAGAAGAGCGACCGCGCCAAGCGCGAGACCCAGATTCCGATGTTCCGCGGGGTCAACGGCGATGGCTCGGACGTGCCGCCGCTGGCGCTGCTGGACGATCCCAAGCCGCAGCCCAAGGGCTATGACGAGGGCACGCTGGAGACGCTCTCGCGCCAGATCGAGTTCAAGCTCAAGGATTTCCGCATCGACGCCCGGGTGGTGGGTGCGTATCCGGGCCCGGTGATCACCCGCTTCGAGATCGAGCCGGCCCCGGGCATCAAGGTCAGCCAGATCAGTTCGCTGGACAAGGACATCGCCCGCGGGCTGTCGGTGAAGTCGGTGCGCGTGGTCGATGTGATCCCCGGCAAGTCGGTGGTGGGTCTGGAGATTCCCAACGTCACCCGCGAGATGATCTATCTCTCCGAGCTGCTGCGCTCCAAGGAATACGACAAGTCGGCCAGCGTGCTGACGCTCGCGCTCGGCAAGGACATCGCCGGCCGCCCGACCGTGGCCGATCTGGCGCGCATGCCGCACCTGCTGGTCGCCGGCACCACCGGCTCGGGCAAGTCCGTGGCGGTCAATGCGATGGTGCTGAGCCTGCTGTACAAGGCCTCGCCGAAAGACCTGCGGATGCTGATGATCGACCCGAAGATGCTCGAGCTGAGCGTCTACCAGGGCATCCCGCACCTGCTGGCGCCGGTGGTCACCGACATGAAGGAGGCTGCCAACGGCCTGCGCTGGTGCGTGGCCGAGATGGAGCGCCGCTACAAGCTGATGAGCGCGGTGGGCGTGCGCAACCTGGCCGGCTTCAACAAGAAGGTCAAGGACGCCCAAGACGCCGGGCAGCCGATGATGGACCCGCTGTTCAAGCCGAACCCGGAGCTCGGCGAGGCTCCGCGTCCGCTGGAGACGCTGCCGTTCATCGTGATCTTCATCGACGAATTCGCCGACATGATGATGATCGTCGGCAAGAAGGTCGAGGAACTGATCGCGCGCCTGGCGCAGAAGGCGCGTGCGGCCGGCATCCACCTGATCCTGGCTACCCAGCGTCCCTCGGTGGACGTGATCACCGGTCTGATCAAGGCCAACATCCCGACCCGCATCGGCTTCCAGGTCAGTTCCAAGATCGATTCGCGCACCATCCTCGACCAGTCCGGCGCGGAAACCCTGCTCGGCCACGGCGACATGCTGTACCTGCCGCCGGGCACGGCGCTGCCGGACCGCGTGCACGGTGCGTTCGTCTCCGATGAGGAAGTGCATCGGGTGGTGGAACACCTCAAGGCCAGTGGCCCGACCGATTACATCACCGGCGTGCTGGACGAAGTGCAGATGATGGGCGATGGCGTCGTGGTCGGCCCCGGCGGCCTGCCGGAGGCGGGCGGCGGTGGCGGCGATGAGTCCGATCCGCTGTATGACGAGGCCCTGCGCATCGTCACTGAAACCCGTCGCGCGTCGATCTCCGGCGTGCAGCGCCGCCTGAAGATCGGCTACAACCGCGCCGCGCGCCTGATCGAAGCGATGGAAGCGGCGGGCGTGGTCAGCCCGCCCGAGCACAACGGCGACCGCAGCGTGCTGGCGCCGCCGCCGCCCAAGTAACGCCGGCCTCGGACTGGCTGCATGGCACCCGGGCGCCGCCCGGGTGTTGCCGAGCACAAGGAACCTGCAATGAAGCCGATGATCTGGACGATGCTGGGCGCCATGACGCTCGCGCCGGGAGTGGCGTGGGCCGATGCGCAGCCCGTGCCGCCACCCGCGACACCCGTGGCCCCGAGCACCCCGGGCGGGCAGGGCGGCCCGGCTGCGGGCGCTGACGCGCAGGCCAGCAACAATTTCAGTTTCGTCCGCTATCGCGCCGACTACGTGGTGCGCCCCGATGCAGGCAACACGCAGACCGAAGAGTACGAAATCCTGCTCAAGACCAAATCGGCGGTCGAGCAGTTCAGCCAGGTGCGGCTGAGCTACAGCGAGAAGATGGAAACGCTGGAGGTGCTGCAGGCCTACACCCTGACCGCCGATGGCCAGCGCCGGGACGTGCCGGCCGACCGCATCTACACCCAGGAAAGCTACTCCAGCGCGGCCGCGGCGATGTATGCCGACCGCAAGGTGCGCGTGGTCGTGTTCCCGAATCTGGCGCCCGGCACGCGGGTGGTCTACCAGACCCGCCGGACCCAGAACACGCCGTACTTTCCGGGTTACTTCGGCCTGTGGGAGACCTTCAGCGTGTTCACGCCGTACGACGACGCGCGGGTGACGCTGACCGCGCCGGCCAACCTGCCGATGCAGGTGGAGCAGCGCGGCGTCCAGGGCAGCACCACACCGCGCATCCGCGACGGGCTGGCGCGGTGGGAGTGGCAGTACCGGCGCAGCGAACCGCTGAGCGCGCAGAACTGGTCGGCCGCGCCATGGGAGTACAGCCCGGGGATCATGGCCAGCACGTATCGGGATTGGGCCCAGGTGGCGCAGGCCTATCAACGCAAGGGCGGCGAGGCGGCTGCGGTGACCCCGCAGATCCAGGCACTGGCCGACGATCTTACCCGGGGCATCACCGACCGCCGCGAGCAGGCCGCCGTGCTCTACCGCTGGGTGTCGCAGAACATCCGCTACGTCGCCGTCTACCTCGGCAACGGTGGGCTGGAACCCAATCCCGCGCAGAGCATCCTCGACAACCACTACGGCGACTGCAAGGACCACGTGGTGATCCTGGAGGCGCTGCTGGCGGCGCGCGGCATCGAGAGCACGCCGGTGCTGATCGGCGCCGGGGGCGGGCCGACCCTGCCGACGATTCCGCTGCTGGGCCGCTTCAACCACGCGATCACCTACCTGCCCGAGTTCGACCTGTACCTGGATTCGACCACCGCCTATGCGCGCTTCGGCCAGTTGCCCGATGGCGACCTGGGTGCGCCGGTGCTGCACACCCGGCAGGCGAAGGTCGCGCGGACGCCTGCCAACGACGCCACCCGCAACGGCACCGGCCTGGAGGTGGATTTCCGCTTCGACGCCGCCGGCAACCTGGTCGGGCAGACCGTGCAGCAGCCGAGCAGCGTGGCCGAGATCGGCATGCGGGCGGCGTTCGCACGGCTCAACGCGCAGAACCGCGCGCGGGCCGAGGAGTCGATGATGGCCGCCTCCGGCTTCGATGGCAGTGGCGCGCTGACGCTGCTCGGCGATCCGCAGGACCTGACCCGGCCGTTCAATTTCCGCTACGACTTCCGGGCCAGCGACTACGTCGATTTCGGCGTGGTCGGCGGCATGGTGCTGCCCGACGCACCGGGTGGCGACTCGTTCCGTGACCTGTATGCCAGCACCTCGGCACCGGACAACGCCACGCCGTTCTACTGCAACGACAGCCTGCGCGATGAGCGCTACCAGCTCACGTTCCCGGCCAACGTGCCGATCGTCGCGATCCCGCGCAGCCAGCGCTTCGACAATGCCGCCGGCGAGTACCGGGTGGACTGGTCGCGCGAAGGGCAGGTGGTCACCGTGCAGCACCGCCTGCACCAGCGCGCCGTGCGCGGGGCGGATGCGCTGTGCCAGCCGCAGGATTACGCCGCCTTCCGCGCGCTGTACCAGCAGGTCCGGCGCGGCTTCCGCGGGCAGGTGGTGTATGGCGATCTGAAGTCGGTCCAGGCGGGGCCGTGACGGGCGTTCGGACCCGCTGGTTCCAGCGCATAATGTGCCCCTGATCGCCCATTCAGGATTGAATGGGCACACTCCCTTCCATCCTTCCCATTCGCCTGGATACCTCGCATGCACACCACCTTCCGCCGCTCCCTGCTTGCCGCCACCCTGGTCGTGGCAAGTGTTGGTTCGGCTTCGGCCTGGGCGGGCGCCCGTGATGAGCTCAACCGTTTCACCCAGGGCCTGAAGGGCCTGGACGGACAGTTCAGCCAGCAGGTGTTCGACAGCAAGGGCAAGGTCAAGGAAACCACCAGCGGCCGTGTCGCGCTCTCCGCGCCGCGCCTGTTCCGCTGGGAGTACATCAAGCCGCACGAACAGCTGATCGTGGCCGATGGCAAGAAAGTCTGGGTCTACGAGCCGGACCTGGAGCAGGCCAGCGTGCGCCCGCAGGGCCAGGAAGAGCAGAACAGCCCGCTGACCGCCCTGATCAATCCGGCGCTGCTGGACAAGCAGTACGACGTCAGCGAAGAAGCCGCGGTGCGCGATGGCCTGCAGTGGCTGGCGCTGAGCCCGAAGCGCGATACCGATACCGCCTTCCAGTATGCCGCGCTGGGCTTCAACGGCCAGGGCCTGGCCCGCATGGAAGTGGTCGATGCCGTGGGTCAGCGCACGGTGATCAACTTCACCGGCTGGAAGCGCAACCCGAGCTTCGCCTCGGGCACTTTCAGCTTCACCCCGGCCAAGGGCGTGGACGTCATCGGCGAGTAAGCGGGGCGGATCATCGGCGCGCCCTGGTCGCTGCACGGGGTGGAGCCAGGCCATGCCTGGCTGGGCCTTCCCGCTATCGCGCCCGCCGCCCGGAAAGCAGCCAGGCATGGCCTGGCTCTACCGTGGCGATCAGGCGGTCGCCGCTCGCGGCCCCGCATTCCCTGCTCGCGCACCCGCGATAGAATAAAGACGTGGCCAGAAACCGAACGACTTTCAATGGGCCTGATCTGCTGACCGTGGATCGGGACAACATGCGTCCGCTCGCCGAGCGGATGCGCCCGCAGACGCTGGATGAGATGGTGGGCCAGAAGCGCCTGCTCGCACCGGGTAGCGCGCTGCGCCGCGCGGTCGAGTCCGGCCATGTGCACTCGATGATCCTGTGGGGCCCGCCGGGTTGCGGCAAGACCACGCTGTCGCTGCTGCTCGCGCATTACGCCGATGCCGAGTTCCGCGCGATCTCGGCGGTGCTGTCGGGCCTGCCCGAGGTGCGCCAGGTGTTGGCTGAAGCCGCCCAGCGTTTCGCCGAGGGGCGACGCACGGTGCTGTTCGTCGACGAGGTGCACCGCTTCAACAAGGCCCAGCAGGATGCGTTCCTGCCGCACATCGAGCGCGGCACGATCGTGTTCGTCGGCGCCACCACTGAGAATCCATCCTTCGAACTGAACTCGGCGCTGCTGTCGCGCTGCCGTGTGCATGTGCTCGAGTCGGTGTCGCCGGCGGACATCGTCGAGGCGCTGGAGCGTGCGCTGCAGGACACCGAGCGCGGTCTGGGCGGCGAGCATCTGCAGGTCGCGCCGGAGGCATTGCTCGAGATCGCCACCGCCGCCGATGGCGATGTGCGCCGTGGACTGACCCTGCTGGAGATCGCCGCCGAACTGGCGACAGGCGACGGCGGGCGGATCAGCCCGGAGATGCTGGTGCAGGTGCTGGCTGACCGCAGCCGTCGTTTCGACAAGGGCGGCGAGCAGTTCTACGACCAGATCTCGGCCCTGCACAAGTCGGTGCGCAGCTCCAATCCGGATGCCGCGCTGTACTGGCTCACCCGCATGCTCGATGGCGGCTGCGACCCGTCCTATCTGGCGCGGCGCCTGACCCGGATGGCGATCGAGGATATCGGCCTGGCCGATCCGCGCGCGCAGTCGATGGCGCTGGAGGCCTGGGACATCTACGAGCGGCTGGGCAGCCCCGAAGGCGAGCTCGCGTTCGCGCAGCTGGTGCTGTACCTGGCCAGTACCGCAAAATCGAACGCCGGCTATGCCGCGTTCAACAAGGCCAAGCAGGAAGTGCGCGACACCGGTACCCAGGAGGTGCCGCTGCACCTGCGCAACGCGCCGACCAAGCTGATGAAGGAGCTGGGGTACGGCAAGACCTATCAATATGATCACGACGCCGACGGCGGGATCGCGCTGGACCAGACCGGCTTCCCCGATGCGATGGGCGAGCGGGTGTATTACGAGCCGGTGCCGCGCGGGTTGGAGATCAAGCTGAAAGAAAAGCTGGACCGCCTGCGTGCGGCGCGCGCACAGGCGCGCGCGGACAAGGGCGCGGAGTGATGGACGGCATCGGCGTCTGGTGGCAGCAGCTCGGCCTGGTGATGGCCGGCGGCGCGTTGGGCGCGGCGCTGCGTTTCATGATCGGCGATGCGATGCTGCGCCAGTTCGGCCAGGGCTTCCCGTGGGGCACGCTGACGGTGAACCTGATCGGCGCCTTCGTCGCCGGATACGTGATGATCTGGCTGCAGAGTCGCGGCAACGCGGCGGTGTACTGGCGCGCGTTCCTGATCGTCGGCATCGTCGGTGGCCTCACCACGTTCTCGTCGATGATGCTCGAATCGCTGGTGTTCACCCGCACGGATCGGAGCCTGATGGTGCCGCTGTACCTCGGCGTCAGCCTGGTGGGTGGCATGCTGCTGGTGTGGGCGGGAGCACGCGCGGCGGAGGCGCTGCGCTGAGTCCACGCTGCGCAAACGCAGAAATCCGCTGAAAACGCTGGATTAAAGTGATGTCTCACGATATCGTGCGCGCCCCCGTTTGCATCCTCGTCCGTCATGCGCGATGAACAAGACCCCGGAACACTGGAACTGACGCTGCCGCGCAAGCGCGGCCGTCCGCCCACGTTCGGCTACGCGATGACCGATGCACAGCGTGCTGCCCGCTACCGTGCGCGCCGCGCCGGCCAGGCCGGCCATGCGGATGTGCGCAACTGCAGCGACATGGTGCTGCTGGACAAGATCCGCGCGTCGATCACCAGCAAGGACCCGGAGCTGACCGGATTCCTGGTGCACGTGCTGTGGCAGCGCTACCCGCTGCAGCTCAAGTAATCGCGCCCGCACGTTCCTGGTCGATCAGGCCGGACAGCCGCGACGCCAGCGTTTTCACCAGCGGGTCGGCCGTGGCGCGGTGAAGCAGGGCGATCTCGAAGCTGTCGATCGGCTGCAGTCCCTGCTCGACACCCAGCACGGTGTGCTCACGGCTCAGCGCCCGCGCGGGCAGGAGGCTGATGCCCATGCCATCGGCTACCGCGCCCTGGATGCCACTCAGGCTTGAACTGGTGAAGCTGATCCGCCAGCGGCGGCCCATGCCCTCGACGGCATCGATGATGTCATCGCGGTAAAGCCCGCGGGGAGGGAAGGTCACCAGCGGCACCGGATCCAGGTCGATGCTCGGGTGGCGCGCACTGTCGATCCAGGCCATGGTTTCCGGCCAGCACCTCACTGCGGCACGGCTGCTGCGCCGCTGCTTGACCAGCACCAGATCCAGCTCGCCATGATCGTAGGCATTGGCCAGGTCACGGCTCAGTCCGCTGGTGACTTCCAGCTTCACCTGCGGGTGGTCACGGTTGAAGGCGCCCAGCAGTTGGCTGGTGGCCTCGCTGACGAAGTCTTCCGGAACGCCCAGCCGTACCGTCACCGCGACGGTGGTGCCGGCCAGCGCTTCCAGCAGCTGGTCGTTCAGCGCGAGCAGCTGGCGGGCATGGCCGAGCACCAGCTGCCCCGCGTCGGTCGGGTGCACGTCGCGGTTGCCGCGGACCAGCAGCGGATGGCCGGCCATCTCTTCCAGCCGGCGGATTTTCTGGCTGATGGTGGATTGGGTGGAGTGCAGGCGCGCCGCGGCGGTGGTGAAGCTGGCGCAGTCGGCCACCATCACCATCGCGCGCAACAGGTCCAGGTCGAACAGGGTGCGATTCGGTTTTTCACTCGCAGTCATGCTCCCATTGTGAAGCGCGATGGCGAGGTCCGCCATGGGACGCCGGGCGGCTAAGCGCTCCCGGGCATCGGCGCGGCCTCGGCAGCATGCTGTGTCAGGCTGCGGGCCACCCGTTCGCCGGTCTCGCGGTCAGGCTGCGGGCCACCCGTTCGCCGGTCTCGCGAAGCCGCTCGATCAGTGCCGGCGGGCCCACTACCTCGAACTCCAGGTCCATGGCCAGCAGCCAATAGATCACCGAGCCCATCGGATTGGCGCCGCAACGCAGCAGGCAGCGCTGGCCATCGACCACTTCCAGCACGCCGGCCGACGCGGGAATGCGCTGGCGCAGCGCGGCCAGCGGTGCATGCAGGATGATCCGCGCCTCATCGGGGTACTGCCCGAGCGACAGCGAGCGGGCGACCCACCGACGCAGATCGCCATCGCCAGGGCCCGCCCGGGGCGCGAAGTGCGCGCCCACTACCGGTGCGCTGGCGATGCGGTCGATGCGGAAGGTGCGCCAGTCCGCCCGCAGGCAATCCCAGGCCACCAGATACCAGCGTCGATCGGTGTGCACCACGCCCTGCGGCTCGACCTGGCGGGAACTGGGCTGGCCTTCGCGATCGGTGTAGTCGAAGGCGAGCTGCACCTGGTCGCGGCAGGCAGCGGCCAGTGTGGTCAGCCGGCCGGCATCCACCAGCGGGCCGATCTGGTCCGTCGGCAGGATCGCCGAACGCAGTGCCTCCAGCCGTGGTCGCAGGCGTGGCGGCATGGCCTGTTCGATCTTGACCAGCGCGGTGATCGCGGTCTGCTCGATACCGCTGATGGTGCCGGTCACCGCCGTGCGCAGGGCGATCGCCGCCGCCAGGGCTTCCTCGTCATCGAGCAGCAGGGGCGGCAGGGCACGCCCCGCGCGGAACGCGTAGCCGCCGGCCACGCCGGTGCTGGCGTGGATCGGATAGCCGAGCTGGCGCAGCCGGTCGATGTCGCGGCGCAGGGTGCGCGGGTGGATCTGCATGCGCTCGGCCAGCGTGGCGCCGCTCCAGTGGGGGCGCGACTGCAGCAGGGACAGCAGACTCAGCAGGCGGGCGGAGGCGGTCAGCATGGGCAAAGCGTAGCAGCCATTGCGGGCGGGTTCTGTCCGCAAGGGTGGCTAGCCTTGAGGCGACGGTGCAGGACCGCTCCGGTCGCACCCCTCACCACCCTCAAGGAGTTTCCGATGTCCCTCGTCTTCTATTGGCACCCGATGTCCAGCGCCACCCCGATCGCCTGCGCCCTGGCCGAACTGGCGGTCCCCCACGAGCGCGTCAAGATCGACATCCGCGCCGGCGAGCAGCGCACCCCCGAGTACCTGGCGATCAACCCCAACGGCAAGGTGCCGTGCCTGGTGGTGGATGGCACGCCGCTGTTCGAAGGCCTGGCGATCCACCTGTGGTTGGGCGAGCACTACGGCGTGGCCAAGGGCCTGTGGCCGCAGGACGGAACACCGGCGCGGCTGGAGGCGATGTCCTGGTGCACCTGGGCGTATGTCACCTATGGTGCCGTGATCGGGCGGGTGTGGTTGGCCACCATGGACGACGGGCTGCGCAGTGCCGACCATGCGGCGGCCGGCATCCGCGCCGCCAACGCATTGTTGGACCTGCTGGAGGCGCGCCTGTCGCAGCAGTCCTGGATGCTTGGTGACGCTTACTCGCTGGTGGATCTGGTCGTGGGCCAGGTAGTGGGTTACGGCACCTACCTGGGTGCGGCGGTGGACGCGCATCCGGCCGTGGCGGCCTGGTTGCAGCAGGTGCAGGCACGGCCCGCGATGCAGGGCGAGGTCTGACGCATCGCCTTGGATCGGGAATGTGCATGACGCGCATTCCAAAATTTAACTGGTGAATGCACCGGGCCCGACCGTAAGGTGGCCCGGTTCTTCATTTTCCGGTGCACTGCCCATGTCCCTGCGTCTTGCCATTCCGGTGCTGCTTGCACTGGCCCCCGCCGCGTTCGCGGCCGAGCAGGCCGATCTGATGATCCGCCATGCCACCGTCGTCGACGTGGAGCACGCCACCACGCGGGCCGACCAGACTGTCGTCGTGCGGGGCCAGGACATCGTCGCGGTGGGCAGCGACCGGGCCATGCGCAAGGCATGGCAGGCCAGGCAGCAGGTGGACGGCAAGGGGCGCTACCTGATCCCCGGGCTGTGGGACATGCATGTGCACTTCGGCGGTGGGCCGGAGCTCATCGAAGAGAACAAGGCGCTGCTGCCGCTGTACATCGCCCATGGCATCACCACCATCCGTGACGCCTCGGGCGATCTGCCCGAGCAGGTGCTGCAGTGGCGTGGCGAGATCGCCAGCGGCCAGTTGGCCGGCCCGCAACTGTTCACCTCGGGCGCCAAGATCGAAGGCATCAAGCCGGTCTGGAAGGGGACGATCGAGGTCGGCAGCCAGGCCGATCTGGATGCGGCCTTCCTGCGGTTGAAGCGAGACAAGGTCGACTTCGTCAAGATCACCGACAGCACGCTGACGCCGGAGCTGTTCCTGGCCGCGGTACGCGGAGCGCGTGCCAACGGGCTGCGGGCGTCCGGGCATATTCCGATGGCGCTGACCGTGCAGCAGGCCGTCGATGCCGGCATCAGTTCCATCGAGCACCTGGACTATGCCTACAAGGCCGGGGTCAAGGATGAAGCCGGTATCGCGGCGGACTTCGCGGCCAAGCGCATCGACCGCGCCCAAGCCACCGCGCGCCTCGATGCCGGCTTCGATCCCGATACCGCCATGGCCGCCTACCGTGGCTTCGCGGCCAAGGGGGTGTTCGTGACCCCGACCCTCAATGGCGGCCGCATCCTGGACTTCCTCGACCAGGACGATCATCGCGACGATCCGTACCTGGCCTACATCGGACCGAAACTGCAGGCGACCTATGCCTGGCGCGTCGAGCGCGCGGCCAAGGCGACGCCCGCGCAGATCCAGGCCCGCCACCAGGAATACCACCAGGTCGCTGCCGTGCTGCCGATGCTGCAGCAGGCCGGCGTCACGATCATGGCCGGTACCGATGCCGGCTTCCTCAATTCGTTCAACTATCCGGGTATCGGCCTGCATGACGAGCTGTCGCTGTTCGTCAAGGAAGGGCTGACCCCGGCGCAGGCCCTGTCAGCGGCCACGCGCGCTGGCCCGGCCTGGTTCGGTACGCTGGATCGCTACGGCGCGGTCGCGCCCGGCAAAGCGGCCGACCTCGTGTTGCTGGAGCGCAATCCGCTGGAGGACATCGAGGCCACGCGCGGCATCCAGTACGTGGTGCTGCGGGGCCAGGGTTATGACCGCAAGGCACTCGATGCGTTGCTGGAGCAGACCAGGGCGAAGATCTCGGCGTGGAAGGCAGAAGGCGCCAAACCGACGCCCTGATGCCTGCCGGTGGGCCCGGGCTTCAGTGCCCGGGCACGTCGGCGTTGCCGGCAATGCGTTGGCCGAGAGAGCGCGCGGTCTGCAGGTGCGCGCGTGCGTCGCCCGTGTCCGTCTCCAGCAACAGCGTGGACGACCGCACCGGCGCGCCGCAGTAGTCAAAGATGCCGGTCTCGATCTGGATCTTCATCGCACCGGTATAGCCGCGCTTCTGCCAGGTGCGGTCGTCAGCGCCGCCGAGCCCGACCAGGTGGACGGGCAGGTGGCCGAGCTTCTTGAGCACGCCCTGGCCGCTGCTGTCGTCATAGGCCCAGCCATTGGAGAAGACCCGATCGATCCAGCCCTTCAGCAGGGCAGGCATGCCCCACCAGTAGACCGGGAACACCAGCACTACGGCATCGGCGCGGTCCAGCCGGGCCTGTTCGGCCAGGACATCGGCAGGGAAGGGGGCGTTGCGGTGGTGGCCCTGCAGGTCCGCCCGGTTGAAACGGGGGTCGAAGCCCTCTGCGTCGAGGTCGGCGAGCTCGGCGGTACTGCCGTCATTGGCGCTAATGCCTGCTGCGATCTGGGTCGCGACGGCGTGGGTCAGGGAGTCGGGATCAGGGTGGGAGACGACGATGAGCGCGTGCATGGGATTCCTGGGGCGGGGAAGGGCTTGTATACTTTCGGTAAGTTACGGAACGTAAGTTACGATTGGTATATAACCATGTCAAGTCCGCCCGATGCGCCTGCCCCGGTGGCACCCCGCCGCCGCATGACCCGCGATGACCGCCTGCGCCAGCTCCTGGCGGAGGCGTGGCGGCTGATCCGCGAGGAAGGCACCGATGCGCTCACATTGGGGCGCCTTGCCGAGCAGGCCGGGGTGACCAAGCCGGTGGTGTATGACCATTTCGGTACGCGGGCCGGTCTGCTGTCCGCGCTGTACCGCGATTTCGATGCGCGCCAGGGCGTGGTGATGGAAGCGCGGTTCGCCAGCAGTGGCCCGACGCTTGCGGACAAGGCGCAGGTCATCGCCGAGGCCTACGTGGCGTGCGTGATGAAGCAGGGGCGCGAGATTCCGGGCGTGATCGCTGCGCTGGCCGGGTCACCGGAACTGGCGCGTATCAAGCGCGAGTACGACGTCGTGTTTCTTGAGCAGTGTCGCGCGCTGTTGTCGCCGTTCGCACCCGCAGGTGCGTTGGCGCAGGCGGGGCTGTGGGGCATGCTCGGTGCCGCGGAAGGTCTCTCTTCTGCAGCGACCACCGGCGACATCACGCCGGTGCAGGCGGAGCAGGAACTGGCGGCGACCATCATGGCGATGGTGGCGCGCGGCTGAGCGCTGCCTGCACGACAGGGCGATGACGCGCGAAGCGGTCGTCGAGTGGGCGCGTATGATGTCCCGCCCTTCTGGACTGGATGCCATGCGCGCTTTTTTCCCTGTGTTCGTACTCGCTGCCGCGATCGGCGCGGCCTTGCCCGCCACCGCGACGACCGTGTCGTTGAATGAGCGCCTGAAAAGCGCGTCCCGCGTCGAGGTGAACCAGGTGCCGACGAGCGGCGCGTCATTGATCGGGCGCGTACAGCAGTTCCACAACGGCGACAGTCTGATCAGCCTTGGCGAAGGCGAGGGTCAGCCGGTCGTGTTGACACTGTGCAGCGGCAAGGCGCATCTGAATCTCGAGGCGAGCTGGCCGGGTGCGCCCGCGGCGAAGACGGCCGAGGAGAAGCAGATGCGGGCGTACGGCATGTACATGGCGGTGATGGGTGGCATGGCGATGGTGCAGGGCCTTGCAGGCGATACGCTGGAACTGCCGGCCGATGGGCAGGCAGCCACTGTGCAGCGCGAGACCTCCTGGGCCTATGGCAAGGAGCAGTACGCGGTGACCGTTACCGGTGGTGCCGGCGGCGAACTGCGGATCAAGGCGGTCAAGACCGCGAACACCACGAAGACGCCGCGCTCGGGGCCGGACGACTTCGTCAGCACCGACGGTGACAAGGCGGCGCGCCTGGCCGAGCTGGAGCCGGTCGGCACGTCGCGCGAACTGGTGATCTCGTCCGCGCCGATGGCGGCGGGGATACCGGATGCTATGTCCCTGGCAGGCTGGCTGTCGGCCAGTGGGAAAGGGGGCGCGACCGTGGGGGAGGCGCGCACGGCCTCGGGTGACTGCGCGCGCTGAAGCACCTTGAGAAGGAAGGCGCCTGGGCGGGGTGGTCAGCGCAACGTCAGTGATACCCATTCTCATTTGAGTTACACTGGCGCGATAGCACCGTCCCTCGCTCCGGGTAGTCATGATTGTTTCGTCGTCGCTGATCTCTTCCGTATCGCCGTGGTTGCGCACGCTGGGCGTGGCGACCGCCATCGGCATGGCGGCGCTGTCGCCGGCTTCGGCTCAGCAGCGCAATCCCGAGCAGAAAGTCGGTGAGACGGTGCTGGACCAGCCGGCGCAGAGTTATCGCTTCGAACACTTCGTGCTCGACAGTCCGGATCACGCCCGCCGCTGGCGGGTGAATGTCGGTGTGCCGGCGAAGGCCTCGGCCACGCCGGCACCGGTGCTGTACATGCTCGACGGCAACGCCGCGGCGATGGTGCTCGACCAGGCGATGCTTGCCGATCTGGCCGCGCATGCCGCGCCGGTGCTGGTGTTCATCGGTTACGACAACGACCTGCGCATCGATTCCGCGGCACGCACCCGCGATTACACCGCGTGGATCGATACCGCCGATGACGAAAACGGCACCTCGCAGTCCAGCGGTGGTGGTGCGTATGCGTTTCTCGATCTGATCGAGCGCCGGATCAAGCCGGAAGTGCAGCGCCGCGCCAGCATCGATCTGCAGCAGCAGTCGCTGTGGGGCCATTCGCTGGGCGGCCTGTTCGTGGTCAGCACGCTGTATACCCGCCCGGCCGCGTTCCAGCATTACGTGTCGGCCAGCCCATCGCTGTGGTGGAGCCAGGGCGCGCCGCTGGGCGACATGGAGCGCCAGTTCATTGCCAACACCCAGGGTCAGCCGGCACAGGTGACGGTGATGCTTGGCGGCGATGAGCGCACCGGCAACCGCGGGGTGCGCGACATGACCAACCCGCGTGTGGTCGCGCACCTGCGCCGTATCGGCGGGGCGACGCCCGATGCCGCCCAGCAGCTGGCCACCCGCCTGGCCAAGGTGCCGGGCCTGACCGTGCAGTACCGCGAATTTCCCGGCCTTGGCCATGGGCCGATGCTGCCGGCGTCGCTCAAGGCCACGCTGAGCCAGTTGTATGGCATCGCCGATCGCAGCGGCACGCCCGCGCCGGCACCCTGATTTTTCGTTACCCAGGCAGTTCCGTGGCCCTGTGCCACCGCCGCAACGGACCGCGGCCACGCCAAGGCAAGCACTGTGACAACGCGCCAACCGGCGCGCCCCCAACAGAAGGAGTCTGCTGATGTACACCCTGAAAACCCTCCCGCGTGTCGCCGCCCTGGCCATTGCGCTGTCGCTGGCCAGCCCTGCCGTGTTCGCGCAGCCGGTGTTCGATGCGCCGGCCAACGGCTTCCGTGGTGAAGTGATCAGCCGCGGCCAGAACGTGGTGCCGGGCAGCGATGCCGAGGTGATCGGCCGCCAGTTCGTGCCGGGCCAGCAGGTCACCCTGCTGCGCGGCGAGACCGTGCTCAATGCCACCCCGTACGTGGTCGACGCCGAGGGCAACTTCAAGGGCAACGTCGCGATTCCCGCCGATGCCGTGCCCGGCCAGCAGCCGGTGATCGTGCGTGCCAGCCAGCCGTCCGCGGCAACGGTGCTGTCGCTGCGCGTCTCGCCGAACCTGCCGCTGAGCGGCCAGCAGAATTTCAACCAGACCTCGGCCAAGCTGGTCCAGGGCCTGTACCAGTCCGCCTACAGCGCGGCCAGCAACGCGGTGTTCGTCACCGCGGCGGTCGGTCGCCCGCCGGTGACCCAGTCGCAGCTGCTCAAGCTCGACCCGAAGACGCTCAAGGTCACCGCCAAGATCACCCCCGCTGCAGTGCCGGGCGGCAAGGGCGGTGCGGTGTTCGCGGTGTATGGCGTGGGCGTGGACGATGCCAACGGCAACGTCTGGGTGACCAATACCCGCCAGGACACCGTGGCCGTGTATCGCCAGAAGGACCTGTCGCTGGTGCGCCAGTTCGACGTCGGGGCGGTGCCGCATGCCCGCGACATCGTGGTCGATGGCCGCCATGGCAAGGTGTTCGCCTCGGCCGCCGGTGAAGACCATCTGTCGGTGTTCGATGCCCGCACCCTGCAGCCGCTGGAGCCGATCACCCTGGCCTCGGGCGCGGACGACAAGAAGTTCGTCCCGATGAGCCTGGTGCTGGATGAAGCGGCCGGCAAGCTGTTCACCGTCAGCATCGGCACGCCCGAAGCGGCGGTGATCAACACCACCACCGGCAAGGTGGAGAAGGTCATCGACCTGGGTAATTCGATCAGCGCCTCCGGCGTGGCCTACGACGCTTCGGCAGGTCGGCTGTACGTGGCCTCTCAGGGCACGGACAACCTGCTGATCGTCGATGTCGCCAGCGGCAAGGTGCTGCACGACGTGCCGGTCGGCGCGGGTGCGCTGAACGTGGCCTTCGAGCCGGTGTCCAAGCTCGCCTACGTGACCAACCGCGGTGCCGGCACGGTGACCGTGGTCGACGGCAACGGCAAGGTGGTCGGCAACCTGGATGGCGGCACCTTCCCGAACCATGTGCGTGAAGATGGCAAGGGCAACGTGTTTGCCGTCAACAAGTCGCGTGATGCCCAGGATCCCAAGGGCGACCGCATCACCCGCATCAGCACCCGCGCGAACTGAGCTGCGCGGAGAGCGTTGCACCGGCGGCGGGGCGTACAGCCCCGCCGTTCTGATTGAAGAGGAACTGCCATGAAGTCGATTGTTGTCCGCCGCAGCCTGTTGGCGCTGTCCCTGGTCGCCGTGATCGCCGGGTGCTCGAAAGAGCCCGCTGCACCTGCCACCGACACCGCTGCCGCATCGGCCGCGCAGACCCCCGAAGCACTGCCGGAAGGCTGGCAGCGTGTGGTGGGCGTGGACGTGCCCGACATCGAAGGCGCCACCCAGCAGTTGCCGACACAGGTCACCTCCGATGATGGCGTGGCCACGACGGTGACCGACACCTCGAAGATCATTGCCGGCGGCGATGACATCATCGCCGTGCTCGAAGCGCTTGGCCTGGACGATCAGGTGTACGCCGCGCCGCTGCGCTCGGCCACCGAATCCGGGCGCAAGGCCCCCAAACAATTCCTGTTCAACCGCACCACGGGCGTGGAAGGCGTGTTGAGCCTGCAGGGCACCCTGTTCCTCGGCAACAGCCTGCGCCGTCATTCCGATCTGGCCGCCAAGCTGCGCGGCGCAGGCGAAGCGGCGGTGATCGTCGATGATCTGCAGCCGGCGGCCGACAAGGTGCGCAAGGTCGCCGCCGCGGTCGGCATGGCCGAGCAGGGTGAAGCACTGGCCACGAAAGTGCAGTCGCAGCTGGATGCGGCCAAGACCAGTGGTGCGGCGCTGGCGTGGCACCCGCGTGTGATCCATGTCTCCGCGACCGGTGCCGGCGGCGCGCCGACGGTGGCGGGCTCGGACAGCGCCTCGGGCAAGCTGATCACGCTGGCCGGTGGCATCAACATCGGTGACGAGGCTGGCGTGGCCAACTATTCCGCGCTGAGCAATGAGGGCGTGGTGGCCGCTGCGCCGGACGTGATCCTGGTGACCGAGAACGACCTGGCCCTGTTCGGTGGCCAGGCCGGCCTGTGGCGCGCCTATCCGACCCTGCGGCAGACGCCGGCCGGTGCGGCCAATCGCGTGTGGGTGATGCCGGACGTGGAGTTGAAGTCCGCCAGTGTCGCCTCGGGCAGTGGCGCGGTCGCCCTGGCCGCGGCCTTCGCCACCGTGCCGCGTCCGTGAGGGCGTAAGGCATGGCGGTGTCGAGTCCTGCGCGTCGCCGTGGCGCGACCGTGTTGATCTGGGCCGCGGTGGGATTGCTGATCGCGGTGATCGCCTCCTTCGCGGTGGGCCCGTTGCGGCTGCCGCCGATGGACGTGCTGCAGGCGATCGGGGTGAAGCTGGGGCTGGCCGATCCGGCCAGCGTCAGCACCCGCGATCTGGCCGTGGTCTGGCAGCTGCGCATTCCGCGTGCCCTGCTGGGTGCGATGGTGGGTGCCGCACTGGCGATGGCCGGTGCGAGCCTACAGGGATTGTTCGGTAATCCGCTGGCCGACCCCGGCATCGTCGGCGTGACCCAGGGCGCGGCCTTGGGCGCGGTCTCCGCGATCGTGCTCGGGGCAGGCGCGTTCGGTGCATGGACGCTGCCGCTGGCCGCGTTTGCCGGCGCCGGTGGCGCGATCACATTGACCTACCTGCTGGCACGACCGGGGCAGGGCAGTGGCACCGCAACAT
Organism: Stenotrophomonas sp. SAM-B; assembly: GCF_013387485.1. Classification (GTDB taxonomy): domain Bacteria; phylum Pseudomonadota; class Gammaproteobacteria; order Xanthomonadales; family Xanthomonadaceae; genus Stenotrophomonas; species Stenotrophomonas maltophilia_AA. Next base: position 606,852 of record NZ_JABBXB010000002.1, on the reverse strand, counting down.
TGCTGCTGGTCGGCATTGCCATCGCCGCGTTCTGCTCGGCGATGATCGGGTTCCTGACCTACATCGCCAGCGAGAGCGAGCTGCAGTCGCTGGTGTTCTGGCAGATGGGCTCGCTGGCCCAGGCCGACTGGCGGGATGTGATCGCAGTGGCGCCGGTGTTCGTGCTCGGCACGATCGCCCTGCTGCGCCTGGCCACGCCGCTGGACATGCTCGCGCTCGGTGAGCGCCAGGCCCAGCACCTGGGGCTGGATGTAAAACGCACGCGGCTCAAACTGATCGCCTTCAGCGCCCTGCTGGTCGGCGCGGCCGTTGCGTTCGCCGGTTCGATCGGCTTCGTGGGTCTGGTCGTGCCGCATGTCGTGCGCCTGCTGGTCGGCCCCGGCCATCGCTGGCTGCTGCCGGTCTCGGCCGTGGCCGGCGCGCTGCTGATCGTGGTCGCCGACACCGCCGCCCGCACGCTGGATCCGCCGTCCGAAATCCCGCTGGGCCTGTTCTCGGCTGCGCTGGGCGCGCCGTTCTTCCTGTGGCTGGTGATGCGTCAGCGCCATCGGAGCGGCGGATGAGCGCGTTGCTGCAACTGCAGTCGGTGCAGCTCAGTCGCGGCGCACGGCGCATCCTGGATGACATCACGCTGGATTTCGTGCCCGGCACGGTGACAGCGCTGGTCGGCCCGAACGGTGCGGGCAAGTCGACGCTGCTGGCGGTGGCCGCAGGCGACCTGGAGGCGGAGCAGGGCCACGTGCTGCTGCGTGGACAGGCGCTGGCGGAGTGGAAGGCCAAGCCGCTGGCGCGCGAGCGCGCGGTGATGCCGCAGGAGCACGCGGTCCGGTTCGCCTTCCGGGTGCATGAAGTGGTCGCGATGGGGCGGCTGCCGCATCCGCCGGACCCGGTCAAAGACGCCGCCTGCATCGCCGATGCGCTGGCGCGTGCCGACCTGCATGCGTTGATCGAGCGGGAAGTGGAGCATCTGTCCGGTGGTGAGGCGGCGCGGACGACCTTCGCCCGCGTGCTGACCCAGGACACGCCGCTGTTGCTGCTGGACGAGCCGACGGCGGCGTTGGATCTCCGCCATCAGGAACGCACATTGCGCGCGGTCCGCGAGCTGGCCGATGCCGGCGCCTGCGTGATCGTGGTGCTGCACGACCTGAATCTGGCCGCGGCCTACGCGGATCGGATCGTGTTGCTGGAACAGGGCCGCGTGGCCGCCGACGGGACGCCTACCGAGGTCCTGACCCGCGAGCATATCGAGCGGGTCTACCAGCAGCCGGTGCTGGTGCTGCGGCATCCGCAGCGCGATGTCCCGTTGGTGGTGGTCACCGACGCGTAGCGCCGGGTTGGCCGGCGCGTTGACGGTGTGATGGGAGCCGGCCCATCGGCCGGCCCCGCCGTTTACGGATTACCAGCCGAATCTGGCGGTCGCCATCACCGTGCGGCCGCTGCCGTAGTAGCACGACGACACGCCGGTGCAGGTCGACACGAAACGCTTGTCGGCCAGGTTGCTGGCGTTGAGTGCCAGCTGCACCTGGGTGCCACCGATCCGGCCCACGTCATAGCGGATCGCCGCATCGAACAGGGTGTAGGACGGAATCCGGTACAGGTTGGCGCTGTCGCCGTAGCTGACGCCGTTGTAGCGCGCGCCGGCCGCCAGGCTGAGACCCTGCAGGGCGCCGGCCTGGAAGGTGTAGTCCGCCCAGAACGAGGCGCTGTAGTCCGGCACCATTGCCAGTTCCTTGCCCTTGTAGGGCGCCGAACGGGTCATCTCCGAGTCCATGCGTGAGGCGGCGCCGATCAGGCTGAAGCCCTCGATCGGGGTGATACGCCCTTCCAGCTCGATGCCGCGCACGCGGCCTTCGTCGCCCTGGATCGAGCAGGTGGCGGTACCGGTCGCGCCGCAGTTGCGATGCGACGCCACCGGATCATCGACGATCATGTTCTGCTGGCGCAGGTCGTAGACCGACAGGGTGACCAGCCCATCCACCGAGGCCGGCTGGTACTTCAGGCCGGCTTCCCACTGCGAACCGGTCACCGGCTCGAACGCGGTCTGGGTGAAGCTGTCCAGCGGCGATTTGGTCGAGGGCTGGAAGGATTCGGCGTAGCTCACGTACGGGGTCAACCCGTTCTCGAACACGTACAGCACACCCGCGCGGCCGGTGAACGCCTCGCTCTTGATCACGTTGCGCCCGCCCGGCGTGGAGATGCCGGTGGCGATGTTGCGGTTGGCGCTGCTGCTGTCGTCCTTGGTCCAGTCGTAGCGGCCGCCGAACGTCATCCGCCAGTTGCCGAGCGCCAGCTGGTCCTGCAGGTACACGCCGCTCTGGCGATTGATGCCAGCGGTCGGGGTTTCGGTGCTCACCGTCGGGCGGTAGGTCGAATACACCGGATTGAAGATGTCGATCGGGCGCGGGCTGCTCATGGCGCTGCGCACGCCTTCCCAGTCCGCACGCTGCCAGTCCCAGCCGAGCAGCACGGTATGGTCCACCGCGCCGGTGCTGAAGCGCGCCTGCAGGCGGGTATCGAAGGTGTCGCCATCGGAGTCGCCGGTGCCCATCACGCCGCGACGGTTCTGGGTGCGGCCATCGGCATTCAGTGCGCCGAAGGTGACCACGCTGCGGAACAGCGAATCGACATGCGTGCGGCGCGCGCTCTGGGTCAGCGTGAGGTGGTCGTTGAACTGGTGCTCGAACATCCAGCCGGCGGTCCACAGCGTGCGGTCGAAGGTGTTCCAGTCCGGCTCGCCGATGAAGGTGCTGTTCTTCATATAGCCCGACGCCGTCGGATTGAGCGTGCCGGCCGCCGGCAGGAACTGGTAGGTCGAGCCGCCATCGTCCTTCTGGTACAGGCCCAGCAGGGTCAAGCGGGTGCGTTCGGCGAGCTGCCAGGTGTAGCTGGGGGCGAGGAACCAGTGCTCCTGTTCGGTGCGCTTGATCTGGGTCTGGCCATCGCGGTACAGGCCGACCAGGCGGAACAGGTGATCATCCCCCGCAGTGCCGGCGCCCACGTCGAAAGCGGCGCTGTACTGGCCGTTCGCATCCACGCCCAGGCGCAGCTGCTGCATCTGGTCCGGGGTGGGGGTCTTGCTGACCTGGTTGACCATGCCGCCCGGGGCCACCTGGCCATACATCACGGCGGACGGACCCTTGAGCACTTCGACCCGCTCCAGGTTCCAGCTGTCGAACATGCTGCGGTTCCACTGGCTGCCCTGCGGCGCGCGCATGCCATCCAGGGTGACGTTGTTGGACCAGCTGCCGGCATCGAAGCCACGGATGCGGAAATCGTCCACGCGGTTGTCGATGCCCGAGCTTTCCAGGCTGACGCCGGCGACATAGCGCATCGCATCGTTGAGCGACTGCACGCCACGGGCATCCAGTTCGGCGCGCTCGATCACCGAGACCGACTGCGAGGTTTCGGCCAGCGCGGTGCTGGTCTTGGTCGCGCCGCTGGTGCTGTTGGCAGCGCGGTAGGCATTGACGCGCACCGCATCCAGATCGGTCGCGGTCTGGGCATGGGCGGCAGGAGCAAGCGCGGCGGCCAGGCAGGCCAGGGCCAGCAGGTTGGGGCGCAACCGGCGCGGATTCGGGGAGGAAGAGCAGGTCATGGGCAACAACTCGGCAACGCGGAAGGAGGGGCGCGAGCGCGGCTCGTTGCTTTGATGGGCGGAGCCTGACGCGCGGGCGTCGCCGTTGGCGACGCATAGGCCGCCATTTTAAGGATTCCCGTCATATACGCAATTGCGACCCATTCGCATGTCGGGGGATGCTCGGGGGTCGTCGTGCTAACTACGAGCGTTATCGGCGTGCATGAGGCTCAGTGTTGCACGGGTGGTGTCAATCAGGGCTTGTAGCCAGCCACGGGAGGTCTACAATGCCGGCTACACCCCAGGTGATCCTCATGACTTCGATGCCGCTTCTGACGTTTTTTACCCTGACCCGCGTTTACGCGGCACGGGCGCGTCTGCTACTCGGAGTGGAAGGCTGCTGACCGGAACACCGGTCACCCTGGACCCCAAGCAGAGCGCCCACCGGGCGCTCTTTTCGTTTCCACGCACCAGAACTGTTTGAAGGAGAACGTGCCATGCACCAGATCGCCGAGCCCCAAACCTGGCCGCACGCCCGTTAGCCAACGGCGGCGTGCGGCTCCCCGATGTTGGCAGCGAGACCTATCCCATGAACACCCATACCCAGACCCTGTCCCTCCGGCGCAACCTCGGCATCATTGCCCACATCGACGCCGGCAAGACCACGCTCACCGAGCGCCTGCTGTGGAAGACCGGCGAGATCCATCGCGTCGGCGAGGTCCACGACGGCGCGGCGACCACCGATTTCTCGGCGATCGAGCGCGAGCGCGGCATCACCATCGGCGCGGCCGCCGTGCAGGCGCATTGGGCGCCGCGCGACCAGCCGATCCACCACCTGACCTTGATCGACACCCCCGGCCACATCGATTTCGCGATCGAAGTGGAACGTTCCCTGCGCGTGCTTGATGGTGCGGTGGCGGTGTTCTCCGCCGTGGATGGCGTGCAGCCCCAGTCCGAATCGGTCTGGCGCCAGGCGCGTCGCCACGGGGTGCCGCTGATCGCCTTCGTCAACAAGATGGACCGCACCGGTGCTGCGTTCGAACGCGTGCTCTCGCAACTGCGCGAGAAGCTGCGGGCCACGCCGTGGGCGCTCGGCGTGCCGATCGGGACCGAAAGCCAGTTCAACGGCTGGGTGGACCTGGTCGACCGCAGTACCGTGCACTGGGACGACAAGGGCACCGCGTTGCGTCATGCCTGGACGACCGATGAGGCGGCCCAGTGGATGCCGCAGCGCGAGGCGCTGATCGAGGCCGTGGCCGATGCCGACGACGTGCTGGCACAGGCGTGGCTGGAAGGCGCGGCGATCGACAACGCGCAGCTGCGCGCGGCGATCCGTCGCGGCACCCTGGCCGGTGCCGGCGTCCCGGTGCTCGCGGGCTCGGCGTTCAAGAGCAAGGGCGTGGAAACGCTGCTCGATGCCGTGGTCGACTATCTGCCGTCGCCACTGGATCGGCCGGCGGTGGTCGCCACCGAGAACGGCAACGACGTGCTGCTGCCTCCTGATCCCGATGGTCCGCTCGCGGCGCTGCTGTTCAAGATCACGCACCAGAACCACGGTGCGCTGAGCTTCGTGCGGGTGTATTCGGGCACGCTGAAGGTGGGCGACGCGCTGGCCAGCTCGCAGCATGCACACGGGCGACGCGTCAGCCGCCTGGTGCGGGTGCAGGCCGACCAGACCCACGACATCAAGCAGGCCGTGGCCGGTGACATCGTCGCGGTGCTGGGCTGGAAGGACGCCGTCAGCGGTGAAACGCTGAGTGCGCCCTCGCGCCCGCTGCTGCTCGATACGATCCAGGCGCAGCATGCGGTGCTGGCATGGCGGTTGACGGCGGAGAAGGCCTCGGACCTGATCCGCATCAGCCAGGGACTGGCCAGCCTGGCGCAGGAGGATCCGTCGTTCCGTGTCGAGACCGATGCGGACAGCGGAGAGACCCTGATCTGGGGCATGGGCGAGCTGCATCTGGAGGTGATGGTCGAGCGCCTGCGCACGGAGTGGGGCGTCAACGTCCGCACCGGCCAGCCGCGCGTGGCCTACCAGGAGACGCCGAAGCGTGCCGTGCAGCGGGTGGAAGGCAAGGTCGCCAAGCAGACCGGTGGCCAGGGCCAGTTCGCCCAGGTCCTGATCGACATCACCCCGCGCGAGGACGGCGAGGTGAGCTTCGTTGACCGCACCGTCGGCGGCGCGATCCCGCGCGGGTTCGTCAATGCGGTGGAGAAGGGCGTGCGCGCGGCATTGGGCGAAGGTCCGCTGGGCCATCCGGTGGTCGGTATCGAGGTGACGCTGGTCGACGGCCAGACCCACGTCAAGGACTCCTCGGACATGGCCTTCCATCGTGCCGGCAGTGAAGCGGTGAAAGCGGCGCTGGCCCAGGCGGGCACGCAGCTGCTGGAGCCGGTGATGGAGATCGCCATCCACGCGCCGTCGGGCAACGTCGGCGATGTGGTCGGCGACCTCAACCGCCGCAGTGGGCGGGTGGCCTCGATCGAGGACCAGGATGGGCAGGCCGAAGTGCTCGGCTATGCACCGCTGGCGCGACTGGGTGGCTATACCACCTCGCTGCGGTCGCTGACCCAGGGGCGCGCGTCCAGCGACATGCGCTTGAACGGGTACGAGGCGGCGCAGACGGTCTGATCGTTGATGTGGAAAAAGAAGGGGAGCCGGGCAACCGGCTCCTTTTTTCATAGAATATCCATCGCACTGTCGCGCGCAGCCCCAACCCGCGCTGCGACCGGATTTCACCTTGGAGTACCGCTATGAGCAACACGCATTTCTACCCGATCGGCACCCCCGGCCAGCCCTGGGGCGACGCGGAGCGCGCGCAGTGGCGGGCGGGGCAGCAACGGCAGCGCAGTTACCACGAGGATGTCGTGGCCGCGCTGGAGCGTCTGGGCGAGCGCTTTGATGTCGTGCAGTACGGTCAGCTCGACTACGCCCCGGATCATTACCCGCTGTTCGCGGTGGTCAGCCACGACTGGAACCCGGCCTTGCCGACGGCGCTGGTCACCGGTGGTGTGCATGGCTACGAGACCAGTGGCGTCCACGGCGCGCTGCAGTTCCTGGACCAGCACGCCGAGGCATACGCGGGCCGCATCAACCTGATCGTCGCACCCTGCGTCAGCCCGTGGGGTTACGAGCGCATCCAGCGCTGGAATCCGGAGGCGATCGATCCGAACCGCAGCTTCCGCGGCGAGGGCATCATCGAGGAAGCCGCGTCACTTATGCGCTGGATGGCGGCGCGCGGCGATACGCTGCTGGTGCACATGGACCTGCACGAAACCACCGACAGCGACCTGCACGAGTTCGATCCGGCGCGTTGCGCGCGCGACGGCATCGCCTTGGTGCCCGACATCATTCCGGACGGCTTCTATGTGATTGGCAACAGCGAAGATCCGCAGCCGGCCTTCCAGCAGGCGTTGATCGCCGCGGTCGAGAAGATCACGCACATCGCCCCGGCCGATGCGAACGGCGAGCTGATCGGCATGCCGCTGCAGTCACCGGGCGTGGTCTGGGGCGAGTCGCGCTCGATCGGGGCGTGCGCCGGTTTCACCGACGCGCGCTATGCCACCACCACCGAGGTGTATCCGGACAGCCCGCGCACGTCGCCGACCGAATGCAATGACGCGCAGGTGGCGGCCATCTGCGCGGCACTGGATTACGCGCTCGCCCAGCGCTGACCGGGTCAGCTCTTCAGCCAGCGCTCGCAACCGGCCGTGCCCTCCGCGGACGACGCGGCCTTCGTGCAGGTTGCGGTCATCCGTGCCTGCAGGCGGGTCAGGCTCTCCGCACCGTGATGGGTGCGGCTCCAGGCCTGCAGCGTGGTGCCAAGCCGTTCGAAACGCTGGCGGGTGCGCTGGTGGTAGCCGGCCGGTTGCGCGGCCAGATCGGCGATCACCTCGCCGGTAGCCTGTTCGATGGCGGGGGCATCGTCCGGGCTCAGGCGCACCAGGCCTTCGACGTACAGGACACCCCGCTGCACGCGCGTGGCGGGTCCCTGCGCGCCCTGGTATGCCTTGTGCAGCCACGAGAGGGCGGAGGCCTTGTCGCCCCGGGCCTCGGCGAGGTCGGCCAGCTCGGGCATGTAGTAGTACGGGGTCTGGCTGCGGTCGAGTTCGGCCAGCAGCAGCTTCTCGGCGTCGTCGTCCTCCTTGATCTGGCGCAGCACATACACGGCGGTGCTGATCGTGGCCTGGCGCTCGTGCGGCGTGGTCGCGGCGGCATCGGCAGCGGCGACGCGCTGCTGCGCTTTCTCCTTCAGTGCCGCCGGAATCTCCTCATCGGGATGCTGCTGGCGCTGCAGCGCCAGTTCGGTGATGACGGTACCCAGTCGCGCATCCGCCTTGTCGCCCAAGGCGCGGTCCGCAGCATCCAGGGCGGTCAGCAGCTGCTTACCCAGTTGCTGCGCCTGCTCGGGGGTGGCGCTGGCCAGGCTCACCAGGGCCGGACCCTGGTAGCCCAGCAGGTCACGATTGGCACGGACCTCCGCCGGCGCGCTCAGCACGGCGTCGAGCAGGGTGCGTGTGGTGTCGCGTTGCGCTGGCGTCGGTGTCACGTCGGGCTTGCCCGCGCCAAGTGCCAGCAGCGCGAACCGACGCTGCAGCGCAGGCTCGGGCGCTGAGGTGGCCAACTGCTGTAGCAGCGAGGCGGCATCGCGCTCGCCGGCAAGGCGATTGGCATCCACTTCCCAGCCGTAGTCGCCCAGTACGCGCCAGTCTTCGGCGCTGACCTCCTTCGGTGCATTCAGTGCGTGCTGCAGCACCTCGCTCACCGCAGTGCGGCGGCCGGCAGCCAGGGTGAGTGCGCGGGTCAGGGCTTCGCTGTCGTTGCCGCCGGCCAGGCGGGTAAGTTCATTGCGCTGGGGGTCGAGCACGATCAGGGTCGGGTAGCCGCGCACCCCAAAGCGCTCGCCCCAGGCCTGCGCGCCTTCCTCGTCGCCGTCCAGATAGACCGGAACATACTGGCGCGTGAGCGCGATGAAGGCGGGATCCTTGAACAAGGTAGCCTTGAGCTGGTTGCAGGGCGGACACCACACCGCGCCCCAGTACAGCAGCACCGGTTTGCCGCTGTCGCGGGCCTCGGCGAAGGCATCGTCGACGTCGCCATGGCGCCAGGCGATTTCCGTGGGCGCCGGTTCGGCCGCAGCGGGCGTCGCAGTAGCCGCGGGGGAGGGAGCGGGCGAGCAGGCCGGCAGCAGGGTGATTACACCCAGCAGACCGAGGGACAGGGCAAGGCGCATCGAGGTATCCAGAGGGGAGAAGGCGGGAGGGAGGCCGTGCTCGATTGTAGGAAGCGCGGGAAGGTCCGGCCGCGTCTCCCTGATGCGGATTGCTCATGACGGCAGGCCCGGGCGTGATAAGGCGTGCGTCCGCCCCTCGACATGGCATGCCGTTCACGGACCGCGAGGCAGGCTGGGGTCATTGCCAGTGGAGCCTTTCATGCAGATGCCGAGCCGGAACTATGCAGGGTTGATGGCCGCCGCTTTGACGGTGTTGCTGTGTGCCTGTTCGCCGCAGGGCGAGGGCGGTGCTGCGCCGCTGGTACCGCCCAGCGGCGCGGACCCGGGGGCGGCGAAGGCGGCTGATCCCGGGGGCGCTGCGACCACAGTCGGGCGGCCGGCACCGGTCTATCAGGAAGGCGCTTCGGGCATTGCGGTCGGTCCGGTCGCGGGGACGCGGGTGGCGCACGATTTCCAGCGCGACTACCTTGCCTCGCCGACATGGAAGCTGTTCGCACCGCCGGACAGCGTGGGCACACCGCTGGTGGCGTTGGTACTGGACGGCTCGGATCGGATGACGGCCGGTGAATTGCGGATCGGGCGAAGCGATGATGCCGTGGCAATCAAGACCTGCCTGGAGATGCCTGCCGAAGCGGCCGGTCCTGCGGTGGCGGCCACGGTCGATATCGGCGGCGTGCCGTTCACCCACTTCACCGTTGGCGATGCCGCGATGAGTCATTACGTCAACGCGGAGAGCTACCGCGCGGTCCATGACGGCGGCTGCTACGCGATCGATCTGGTCGTGGCGGGGACGCGTCCGGAGGTCTACGATCCGCCGCGCACGCCGCCGTTCACGCAGGAGGAGGCGGCATCGCGATTGGCGGAGGCGTTGAAGGCGGTGTACTGGGTGGAATGAGGGGCGTTCTTCCTGCGCTCGACTCTGGCGCTATGATCTGGTCTTGGAGTCGTGCCACGCCGGAAGCTCCAAGGCATGCTCTTTGAGCATGGCTTGGATGCACGCGCACGCGTGGTCTCTCTCCGCCTGCGCGCATTGATCCAGAATCTCTCCAGCGAGCATTTCGAACTGCGGCCAGAACTGCGCCGGGTGGCGCACCTGCGCCACCCAGTGGACCAGCATCTCGCCCAGCGCATCAAGCTGCACCTGTATTTCGGGGCGCACGTTCATCCCGGCGGCGCCCCCAGGTCAAGCGCGACACGGTAGTAATGACCGTCGTCGCGGAGCTGGACGGTGAGGTCCGGCTGCAGGACGTCATCCACATGCAGCGTCGGCTGGCCCTGCGCAGTGCGGGTCACGACGAACTCGTACAGGCTGCGCCCGAAGCGGTAGCTCAGTTCGAAGGACGGCCAGTGATCGGGCAGGCACGGTTCAAGCGACAGACGATCACCGTCACGACGGATGCCGAGCAGGGATTCGACCAGCAGGCGATACATCCAGCCGGCCGAACCGGTGTACCAGGTCCAGCCACCGCGCCCGACGTGCGGCGATACGGCGTATACATCGGCTGCCAGCACATAGGGTTCGACGCGGTAGGTCTGCACTGCCTCCGGGTCGAGCGTGTGGTTGAGCGGGTTGATCATGTCGGCCAGCTCCCAGGCACGCACCGCATCGCCCTGCTGTGCGAATGCCATGGCCGCCCACACTGCCGCGTGGGTGTACTGGCCGCCATTCTCGCGGACGCCCGGTACGTAACCACGAATGTAACCGGGGTCTTCCTTCGTCTTGTCGAAGGGCGGATCGAGGAGCTGGATCAGCTTGGCGTCCTTTCGCACCAGATGCGTGTAGAGCGAATCCAGTGCTTCCTGGGCACGCTCCGGCGCGGCAACGCCTGACAGCACCGACCAGCTCTGGGAGATCGAATCGATGCGGCATTCCTGGCTTTGCGACGAGCCCAACGGGGTGCCGTTGTCGAACCAGGCGCGGCGGTACCATGCCCCGTCCCAGGCGTGCTGTTCCAGGTTCTGACGCAGGCGCTCGGCCTGCTCCTGGCACCACTGGGCGCGGGCTTCGTCGCCCCGCGCGTTGGCCAGCACGATGAAGCGGCGAAGCGTGTCGTGGAGGAAGAATCCGAGCCACACACTCTCACCGCGCTGCTGGTCGCCGACGCGGTTCATGCCGTCATTCCAATCGCCGGTCCCCATCAACGGGAGACCGCGCTCGCCGAGCAACCGGCAACCGCGCTCCAGCGCGAGGACGCAGTGCGCATACAGCGTGCCGCGCTGCGTCGAAGGCGTGGGCATGTCGTAATACCCTTCCTCTTCCGGTGTCACCGCGCGTCCTTCGATGAAGCCGACCACTTCGTCCAGCACGCTGGCGTCGCCGGTGACCTCCAGGTAACGGCACGCGCCCTGGGGCAGCCACAGATAATCATCCGAGCAGCGGGTGCGCACGCCGCGACCCTGAGGAGGATGCCACCAGTGCATCACATCGCCTTCGGCGAACTGGTGGGCAGCGCAGAGCAGCAGGTGATCGCGGGTCAGGTCCGGGCGAGCGTGCACGAGGGCGAGTGCGTCCTGCAGCTGGTCGCGGAAGCCGAAGGCTCCGCCTGACTGATAGTAGCCACTGCGCGCCAGGTAGCGGCAGCCGAGGGTCTGGTAGACCAGCCAGCCATTGGCCAGCGCGTCCAGCGCCGGGTCCGGCGTGCGTACCTGCACCGTGGCCAGCACATTGCGCCAGTGGATACGCACCGCGTCCAGCGCATCGATGGCCTCATGAGCACCCTGGCGGCTTCGTGCCAACGCGAGTGTTTCGTCGCGGTCGCGCCCCGCGCCAAGGCGGAACGTCGTTTCACTGCGGTCGCCCGGCGCCAGCACCAGAGGCACCTGGATCGCCGCGCAGGGATCCAGGCCCGTACCCAAGCGTCCATCCAGACGTTCGCGACGCAACGCCGCGGGTGCATGCAGGCCACCATTGCGGCCGATGAACTCCAGGCGATCACAGGTCCAGCCGCAGCCCTCGGCATCGGTGTCGAAGAAGGCCATCCGGCCGCCGAACTCGGTGCTGTAGCTGTTGCGCGCGAGCAGCGCCCCGGTCTGCGGGTCGCGTTCCGTGACGACGTGCATGCGCGACTTGGTGCGCAGGTCGCCCATGACCCATTCAACGTAGCCGATGGCCGACAGCCGCCGTGGCCTGCCCGAGAGGTTGTGCAAGCGCAGGACCGAGAACTTCAGCGGTGCGGTGACATCGACGAAGATCCACAACTCGCTGGCGATGCCGTCTTCGATATGCTCGTAGACCGTATAGCCGAAGCCGTGGCGGGTACGGTACGCACCGGTGCCCCTGCACGGCAGCGGCATCGGCGACCAGACACGGCCGGTGTCCTCGTCGCGCACGTAGAACGCCTCGCCGCCGGTGTCGGACACCGGATCATTGAGCCAGGGCGTCAAGCGGAATTCGTGTGCGTTCTCGAACCAGGTGTAGCCCGGTGCACTCTCACTGACGACCGTACCCAGGCGGGCATTCGCGATCACGTTGGCCCACGGCGCCGGGGTCGGGGCGCCTTCGCGCACCACCACGACGTACTCGCGGCCGTCCTCGCTGAAGCTGCCGGTGCCGTTGTCGAATCGGCCCGCGCCGCGGTACGGAAGGAACGGCCACGGGTCGTCCACCTCTTCGTCATGCTCGGCGCCCGGGGGCAGTCCGGGTTCGGGGCCCGGGTCGGCGACGACGGGCAGCCCGGGCGTCTCTTCCATCGCCAGGGCCAGCTCCTGCTGCTCCGCCTGCGGCACCAGGGCCGGAATCCGGCGCACCGGCAGCGGCTGGCGTCCCACCTGCGCGGCCAGCGTGCCGTCTTCGTCGCTGATCACCACGCGTGCAACCGCCTGCAACAGAATGCGGTCCTCGTGGCTCATGTTCTGCACCGGCCGCACGAAAATGCCGCCCGGGCGATCGAGCAGGCCGGTCTCCGAACTGGCGGCCACCATCCCCAGGATCTGGTCCTGGAGTTCCTGCCGATAGCCGGCCTTGCTGTCGTTCCAGATGACGAGGTCGGTGTTGAGGCCCTTCTGGCGCCAGTACGCATGCGCCTGCACCAGTTGCCGGACCAGTTCCACGTTCTCCGCGTCGGTGACCTTGAGCAGGACGATCGGCAGGTCGCCGGAGATGGCATGGCCCCACAGGCCGGATTGTCCGCGCTGGTTCTGCTGGAGGACGGCGGCGCCCGCGCGCAGCAGCGGATTGGAATACAACACGTGGCTGGCCAGGCGCTCGTAAAGCGACGCCTCGGCCTGGCTGGCGTTGATCTGCCGGCGCACCACCTGGCTGTGCGTCCAGGCCAGGTCGAAGACACGGTCGGCCAGGCGGCGATCACGGTACTTGTCTACCAGGGCCTCGCAACCGGTGCGGTCGGCGCCGATGCCGTACACCATGTCCAGCTGCACCGTCTGCTCAGGCTCAAGCACCACGCGGACGCGGATCGCCACGATCGGGTCGAGCACCGAGCCGTCCGTGCCGGAGAGCTCGGTATCGGTGGTCAGGGCCTGCGGCGTCCGCGGCGTGTTGCCACGACCGAGGAAGCGTGCGCGGTCGGTTTCGTAGGAGATCGCCACCACCTCGGCATCATGCACCGCCACCAGGTGGAACATCCACGGTGGTACCTCGTCGTGCGAACGCGGCCGGCGCGTGCATAGCACGGCCTGCTTGGCCGACAGGATCTCGCTCTGCACGAACAGGTTGCTGAAGGCCGGATGCGCATCGTCGGATGCGGCGGGGGCGAGCACCACTTCGGCATAGGTGGTGATTTCCACCGTGCGCTGGCGACGGCTGCGGTTGGTCAGGCGCAGGCGCCTGAGCTCGATGTCGTCCTCGGCGGAGATGGCGACCTGCAGGTGGCTCTCGCAGCCGCGGCGGGCACCGCGGAACTCTGCCTTGGCGTCGGAGAAGATCGCCTCGTAATTGTCCACTGCCACGCAGGTGGGCTGGTAGGCGGCAGACCAGAACTCGCCGCTGTCCACGTCGCGCAGATAGCAGAACGAGCCCCAGGTATCGGTGGTGCCGTCCTCGCGCCACCGGGTGAGCGACAGGTCGCCATGGCGGCTGTAGCCGCCGCCGGCATGGGTCAGCATGCCGTGGTAGCGGCCGTTGGACAGCAGCTGCACTTCCGGGCGCGGGCCACCCGGATCGCGCAGGACGCGCAGGGAGGTCTCGTGCTCGGCCATGGCGGAGTGCTCGCCCAGGGATTCGACCTCATGGGGATGGAATACACCGATGCGCGGGATGCGTTCCTGCAGCAACAGCAGGGTGGCCTGGAACTCGACATCGGCAACGAAGCGGCGCTGCATCGGCTGGTCGCGCAACAGGTAATCCAGCGACAGCAGGCCCATGCCCTGGTGGTGGGCCATGAACGAACGCAACAGCACGTGATCCTGTCCCGGTGGTACGCGGGCGGGGGTGTAGTCGATCGCTTCGTACATGCCGAAGCGTCCGGAGAAGCCCAATCCTTCGAGCGCCTGGAGGTTCTGGCACGCCGCTTCCGGCGCGACCATCAACGCCATCATGCTGGCATAGGGCGCGATGACCCGATCCTGGCCCAGGCCGCGCTTGAGACCCAACCCAGGCACGCCGAACGCCCGGTACTGATAGTTCAGGCGGGCATCGACGGCGTTGTAGCCGGACTCGGATACGCCCCACGGCAGGTTCAGGGTACGGCCGTAGACGATCTGCGCCTCGACCGCATGGCGCGCGGTCTGGTCGAGCAGGGTGTCCGGATAGCTCGGCATCACCAGCTGCGGCATGAGGTACTCGAACATCGAGCCACTCCATGACAGCAGCGTCGGCGTGCCGTTGACCTCGGTGAGCATCCGGCCGAGCGCAAACCAGCTCTCCTGCGCCAACTGGCCCTGGGCGATGGCGACGAAGGCGCACAGCCGCGCTTCGGAGGCCAGCAGGTCGTAGAAGCTGTTGTCGAGGCGGTGGTCGTCGACGTTGTAACCGATCGAGAGCAGGTTGCGGGTACGGTAGAACAGGAACCCGTACTCCATCAGCGAGAACTGCCCGGCACGGTGCGCCAACGCGTGCAGTTGCTCGGTGCGCACGCGCGCGTCCGCACCCGCCGTACCCGGCAGGGCGGCCAGCTGGCGCAGGCTGGGCACCGGCGCCTCGCCGTCCACGGCGGCAGCGGCAGGGAGGTCGGCGAGTGCCGCCTGGGCGGCATGGCATTCGGCAGCGAACAACGCTGGCCAGTGCAGCTCACCTTCCTCGGGCGATTCCGGTGCCGGCCATTGCATCAGCACGGCATCGGCCAGACCGGCCAGCTCCTGCAACCGGGCGAGCAGCTGCGCCATCCCATGGGGGCGATCGGTACGCGTTGCCACCAGGCGCTGGCGAAGGTGGTTGAGCGCCTCGCCGAGTCGCGTGTCACCGGGGCGATGGCGCTGCCGTTCCTCTTCCAGCACGCCGAGCGTATCGGCCAGGCCGTCGAACGTGTGCGGCGCCAACACCGGCGCGTCGACCAGCGCGAGCAGGCCTTGGCGCAGCGTCAGCAGATGGCCAGCCAGGTTGCCGCTGTCCACGGTGGAGACGTAGCGCGGCGGAAGCGGTGCGAGGGTTTCGGTGTCGTACCAGTTCAGGAAGTGGCCGCGATGGCGCGGGAGCTGGTCCAGCGTATCGAAGGTGAGGGCGGTACGTTTGGCGACCGCGCCCTGCTGGAGATACCCGAAATCCCACGCGGACAGATTGGCCAGCAGGGACAGGCCGATGTTGGTCGGCGACGTGCGCCGCGCGACGACCAGCGTCGGATGCTCCTGGATGTTGTCCGGCGGCAACCAGTGATCCTGCTCGCGGACCCAGGCCTGGAAGAACGACCAGGTGCGCCGCGCCAGCCGGCCGAGGAAGGCCCGCTGGGTCACGGACAGTTCCGCCACGCTCGCAGCCGGCGGCCGGCCCAGCCACGCCATCAAGGCGGGCGCGAAGGTCCACGCCAGCAGCAAGGGCAGGGCGACAGGCAGCGCCTGCGGATGCACGCTGGCCACGACCGCCGCCAGCGCGAGCGCCAGCAGTGACGCCGGTGCCATCACACGCCACTCCGCGCCGCGGTCGCCGCCGAGGCGGCGCTCGACCTCGCTGGAGGGGTTCCATTGCAGCAGGTGACGGCGGGTGATGGCCATGCGCCAGAGCGTGCGCAGGATTGCACCACCGGCCAGCAACGCTTCGTAGGGAAGGCAGGCGATCTGGGTGGACGCGCGCAGCAACGACTGCAACGTACCGCGCCCGACCATGATGTAGTGGGCTTCCAGCGGCGTGTCTTCCGGAACGCTCAGCGCATCGCGCAGCATGCCGATCAGCGGCGGCGCGAACCACAGCGCCAGCACCCACGCCGTCCACGCGGCTGGGTTTCCGGCATACAGCCAGCCCGCCATCAACAGGGCCAGGGCCGCGATCGGCACCAGGCTTCGGCGCAGATTGTCCAGCAACTTCCCGCGCGACAGCAGACTGAGCCGGTTGCGTTCCCAGCCGGATCCCGGGCGCGGTGTCCACGGCAGCAGCCACGGCAGCAGCTGCCAGTCGCCGCGGATCCAGCGTGCACGGCGCTTGGCATCCGCCGCGTAGCGTTCGGGATAATCCTCGTACAGGCGCACGTCGCTGACCAGCCCCGCGCGCGCATAGCAGCCTTCCAGCAGGTCATGGCTGAGGATGCGGTTCTCGGGCAGGCGGCCCTCGAGCGCATGCTCGAAGGCTTCGACGTCATAGATGCCCTTGCCCACGAACGAGCCTTCGTCGAACAGGTCCTGGTAAACGTCCGAGACCATGCGCGTGTACGGATCGATACCCGGCTCGCTGCCGAACATCCGGGCAAAACGCGAGGTGCGGCGCCGGCCCAGGCTGGTGCCGACACTGGGCTGCAGGATGCCGTAGCCCTCGACCACGCGTTGCAGCGCCGGATCGAAGCGCGGGCGGTTGAGCGGGTGCGCCAGAGTGGCGACGAAGGCACGTGCCGCATCCCGCGGAAGTTGCGTGTCCGAATCCAGGGTGATCACGTAGCGGACGCCGATCAGGGCCGCCGCGTCACCAACGACGCGCATGAACGCGGCCGCATTGCCCTGGCGGAGCAGGGCATTCAGCGCGGCCAGCTTGCCGCGCTTGCGCTCGTGGCCCATCCACACGCCTTCGCCCGGGTTCCATTGCCTCGGGCGGTGCAGCAGGTAGAAGCGATCGCTGCGATCTGGCGCGTAACGACGGTTCAATTCCTCGATCCGCTCCACGGCATGCGCAAGCAGGGTGGCGTCCGTCGGCGTCTCGGCTGCCGCGGCATCGAGAAAGTCGGTCAGCAGCACGAAGCGCAGCTGGGGATCGCGGTTGGCCAGGAAGCGGACCTCCAGCGCTTCGGTCAGGACGTCGATGCCGTCGATGCTGGAGAGCATCGACGGGACCGCGACCACGGTGGCGCAGGCGGCAGGGATACCTTCGCTGAAATCGAGCTTGGGCAGCGGCCGGGGCGTGACCAGCACCGTCGCGGTCCAGTTCACCAGGACGATGCCCAGCTCGCTGAAGACCAGCAGCCCCAGCAGCGCGGCCAGCCAGACGGGCGCCGCGCCACTGCCGCTGGCCAGCAGGCCACCGGTGGCCAGCACCGCAAGCAGGATGATCGGCAGCAGGTACAGCGCCAGCGGCACGCGATGCGCCAGTCGCGGTGCCTTGCGGTGGCGAGGGGCTGCCTCGGCCACCGCGTCAATGGTGGCGTTCACGCCTTCGCCGACGAGCCAGTAGCCCACGTGCGTGCGCGGCCCCTCGAGCGGCGCAGCCCGTGCCAGGTCGAGCGCGATGGTCGCAACGCGTTCCTCCGCGACGCGGCTGCCGCGGGCAATCTTCTCCACCACATGGCGATAGGCGTCGCGGGTGCCGAAATCCATCTGCGCATAGACGCCCATGGGGTCGTCCCGCAGCCGCTGCTCGACCACGCTCATATCTTCGACAAACGTGCGCCAATCCATGGTGGAGAGGAAGCGCAGGCTGCCGATGCTGTTGCCGATCGAGACCTGATCGGCCGCCTGCTGCTGCCCCTCGGCGGCGACCAGTTCGTCGATGCGCTGCCCAGCCGCGGCCGCCCACTGTTCCAGCCAGGCGACGGGCATGGCCCATGCGCCGCCGCGCCCCTGCAGCGAGCGGGTGAGCTCGGCGATGAAGGCGCCGGTCAGAGGTGGCTCGGACCGTGCCATGTCAGCCACCACCAGGACCACATCGGTAGGGGTGTCGGAGGCAGCGCGATTGAGGTTGTCCGCCCATTGGGCGGCCAGGCCACGGTCTGTCCCGTCGCGCATCACCCGCGCCGCCATGCGCCGCAGATTCTCCAGCAGGGCCAGGCGCAGCATGATGGGCACGGCCCACAGTTCGCCCAGGCTCAGCGGCGCGAGCGACTGGTACGAGGCGATGAAGCGGCCCAGGGTGTCGGCGTCAATGCGGCCGTCGCCGTGCGCGATGGCCTGCATCGACAGCTCATACACGCGCGGCAATCCGGCCGAGGGGCCGCCGACAAGCGAAGGCAACTGCCGGCTGTAGCCGCGCGGCAGGTGGCGTCGCGCGGTCTGGATCTGTTCTTCGATCAGGTAGTAGTTGTCGAGCAGCCATTCCCCGGCCGGGGTTACCGGCCGCTGTTCGCGCACTACGTTGCTGAGCAGCGTGTTGGCGTCTTCCAGGACACGCTCGTTGGCCTGCAGGCGATCGAGCAGGCGCTCTGCGCCAGGTCGCATCCGCACCCGGTGCTGGCGCGCGAGTGCGCGGCCGTACACCTCCATCTGTTCAACGCTGTACAGCGCGGCACGCAGTGGGACCTCGGTGGCTTCGATGGCCGGGACCGAGGCCTGGCGCTCACGCCAACGCCAACGCACGAGCCGACGCAGGCGGAGCCAACGACCAAAAAGACGACGAAAGTGGGGCATGGGTTACCGAGGGGGGCAGGTCGCGGCCTTCATAGTTGCATTTGGGGTGCCGTGGTAGCTGTGAAGGTCGCGTGCGGCTGGCGGGGCCGGTCCCGCCGTCAAGCGTTGGCCGAAGTGCACTTGCTCTACACTGGGTTGAGCGGGTTCCCGCCGTCACGCCGATTCATCCCAGGGGATAAGCAAGATGCGTCTGAAGTCGATCGGGGCGGCACTGTCGCTCGCATGTCTGTGCGCCGCTTCCGCCAGTGCGGAGACCGTTGTACCTCTTACTTTCGCCGATCGCCTGGCGCAGGCAGGGTCGCCGCTGACCGTCCGGCCGGAGGGCTTCTCGGGCCCGGGCGCCGCCATTCTGTCGGACGCTGTGGACGCCAGCCGGTACGTCCTCATCGGCGAGAGCCATTTTTCGCGTGAGATCCCCGCCTTCACCACGAACGTCTGTCGATTGATGGCGCCCGGCGGTCTGACCGCCATGGCCGTCGAGACCGGGCCGGAGGCCGCCACTGCAGTCGACGCACGGATGAGAGCGCCGGATCGCGAACAGCAGATTGCCGACTTCATGACCACCTATCCCGACGCCATGGCGTTCCTCAACAGCCGCGCCGAAGGCCAGACGGTGGCCGAGTGCGCCGCTGTCGCCGGGCCGGACTTCACGTTGTGGGGGCTGGATCAGGAGTTTCTGGGGGTAAGCGGCTATCTGTTCGACCAGATGCTGGCGTCTGCCCCAGGGCCGCTCGCCCGTGCCCAGATCGAGGCCTTGGCCAAACAGGAGCGGACGGCCGTACAGGCTGCGCTCGCCTCCGGCTCACCGATGGACCTGTTTCTGTTGAAGGTCAGCGATGCGACGCTGGATCCGGCGGGGAAAGCCATCGACCAGGACGGCGGCGACCGGGCAAAGGCACTGTTCGCCGCCTTGCGCGAAACGCGCGCCATTTATCAGGCCTCGCAGTCTGGTCGTGGTGATCCGAACGGACGCAGGGCGCGGCTGATGAAGCGGACGCTCGCGGTCCATTTCGACGAGGTGCCGCAGGCGCGCGTGCTGATGAAGTTCGGCGCCTATCATCTCTACAAGGGCTACAACCCACTTGGCCAGCGCGACGTGGGTAACTTCGTCGCTGAACTTGCCGACGGAGAAGGCGTGAAGGCGTTGAATATGATCGTCGTTGGCGCGAAGGGCAGGGAGGCCGGATACAACGGGGTCGGTCGCCCGATGAAGGTGTACGACTTCGATGCGACAACCGGCAAGGACAGCGACTGGCGCAAGGATGTGATGTTGGCCCGCCCCTCGGGCATGGCACCGGGCGACTGGATGCTGGTGGATCTGCGCCGTTTGCGCAGCAAGGATATGGAAGACGTAACGCCTGAGTGGAGCGAGCTCATCCGCGGCTACGACCTCGCCGTTGTGGCGCCGGAACTGTCTCCGTCGACCAAGCTCGGGCCGCCGGACGCCCCGTAGCGGAAGGCGGATGAGCGCCATGAAGAAATATCTATCCTTTCGCACTGGGTTCGCGCGGCACCGCGGAAGAGCTGACGGGTTGGAGAATCGAACCCCAGGCGCAGCTGATCTGGCAGCGCCTGGACGTCGACGACCTGGTCGATGACATCGCGCGCGTGCGCTACAGCGATGGCGATTCCACGGTGGGCCGGTTGGGCATCCGGCTCAATCGCATCGGCAGTGGCCAGGGCCGCAACGGCGGCGCCCGGGCCAGCGATGCGTGGCTTCGCCTGAACGCGTGGCACGAGTTCAACGGATCGCCCAGGACAGAGTTCTCCAGCGCGACGGGGTATGTGCCTTTTACGGCCGACGTCGATTACACGTGGAGCTTCAACGGCGATGAGACATCCTGGAACAGCAAGGTGGGCATGTGTTGGAACTGGTGGCCTACCACCATGATCGTGTGAGGATGGCTTAAAGAAGCCCTCCCACTACGGCAGTTCCACCACCACTTTGCCCTTCGCCCGACCGCTCTCCACATGCGCCAGCGCACCCTGGGTATCCTGGAACGGAAATACCCGATCAATGACGGGGGCGATTGCGCCGGACTCGACGAGCGATGTGATGGTGCTCAGTTGCGCCCCATCAGCCCGCATGAAGACGAAGGAGTACGTCACCCCTTTCAGTTTGGCCTTCCTGCGGATGCCAAGGCTGAGCAGGCGCATGATCTGCTTGAGCGGCCAGGCCAGCCCGCGCGCAGCGGCAAAGCTGGGCGTGGGCGGCCCCGAGATGGAAATAAGATGGCCACCCGGCTTGAGGATCTGCAGCGATCGCTGCAGTTCATCCTTGCCCAGGCTGTTGAGCACCACATCGTAGTCCTGCAGTTCCGTAGCGAAATCCTGCTGCCTGTAATCAATGACCACGTCCGCGCCCAAGTCCTTCACCCAGGCCACGTTCGGCGTACTGGTGGTGGTGGCAACGAACGCGCCGAGGTGCTTGGCCAGCTGGATGGCCACGGTGCCGACGCCGCCGGAGCCCGCCTGGATGAACACCTTCTGCCCGGGTTTCAGCTGGGCGGTTTCGACCAGTGCCTGCCACGCGGTCAGCGTGACCAGCGGCAGCGAGGCCGCCTCCACCGTGGTGAGGTTGTTGGGTTTGAGTGCCACAGACGTGGACTTGACGGCGATGAACTCCGCGAACGTACCGATGCGGTCATCGTCGGGACGTGCGTACACCTCGTCGCCCGGCTTGAACTGGCGAACGCTGGCGCCGACGCGCTCCACCGTACCGGCCAGGTCGTTGCCCAGAATCAGCGGCAGTCGATACGGCAGGATCACCTTGAACTCGCCCCGCCGGATCTTCGTGTCCAGCGCGTTGACGCTGGCAGCATGCACCCGGATGAGCACATCGTCATCGCGCAGCGACGGCGTCGGCACGTCATCGATGCGCCCCGTTTCTTTCTTGCCATAGCGGTCGATGAGGAAGGCCTTCATGGGCGATAGCGCTCCGCAGCCTGCGCCTGCCGGACGTCCGAGAGCAGGCCCTGGCGCGATGCCTCCAGTGTGTCCCAGCGTGCGGCGACGTGCAGCGGCGGAATGGTCACGGTCTCGCGACGATCAAAGCCGACCAGGGCGGCATCCACCAGCTCGCCGACATCCATCACCTCCGACAATGTATTGATGTCGATGCCGGCACGCTCCCAGATCTCGGTGCGCGTGGTGGCAGGCAGCACGGCCTGCACGTAGACGCCCTTGGGCGACAGCTCCAGGCTGAGCCCCTGCGACAGGAACAGCACAAAGGCTTTGGTCGCACCGTAGACGGACATGCCGAACTCGGGTGCCAGACCCACCACCGAGCCGATGTTCACGATCGCGCCTTCGCCGGCGTCGGCCAGTCGCGGTGCAACGGCCGCGGCGAGGCGCGTCAGGGCGAGAGTATTCAGTGTCACCAGCTGATGGATGCTGTCGGCCGACTGCGCGGTGAAGCCGCCGGACTGGGCCATGCCCGCATTGTTGATCAGGATGCCGATGCGGGCGTCGTCGCGCAGGCGGGCTTCCACGTTGGCCAGATCGGTGTGCTGGGTGAGGTCGGCCGGC
This sequence comes from Stenotrophomonas sp. SAM-B, assembly GCF_013387485.1. Classification (GTDB taxonomy): domain Bacteria; phylum Pseudomonadota; class Gammaproteobacteria; order Xanthomonadales; family Xanthomonadaceae; genus Stenotrophomonas; species Stenotrophomonas maltophilia_AA. The sequence continues at coordinate 584,646 of NZ_JABBXB010000002.1, read as the reverse complement.
AGGACGTCGACGGCCACACCGGTGTCCTGGCGCAGGCGGGCGGCCAGTGTGTCCAGGCGCGCCTTGTCGCGCGCGACCAGCACCAGGTCGTGGCCGCGGCGTGCGAAGCGTTCGGCGTAAACGGTGCCGATGCCGCTGGAGGCGCCGGTGATGAGGACGGTGGGAAGCAGGCTCATGGTGTGTCTCGTGAAATGGGTGGACGAACGGGGGGCGCAATGCGCGGCTGTCGAACGGGTTACTGCGGCGTCGTGTCCGTCAATGTGGGGTAGTCGGTGTAACCCTCCGCGCCACCCCCGTACAACGTGGCGGGATTCAATGCGTTCAAGAGCGCGCCGGTCTTCAGGCGTTCCACCAGATCAGGATTGCTGATGAAGGCACGGCCAAACGCAACGAGGTCCGCCTTGCCTTCGGCGAGGTGTGCGTTGGCCAGCTCCAGGTCATAGCCGTTGTTGGCCAGATAGGTCCCCTTGAAACGACCGCGCAGCCCGTCGAAATCGAAGGGCGCGACGTCACGTGGGCCGCCCGTCGCACCTTCGACCACATGCAGGTAGACGATGCCGAGCGCGCTGAGCTGGTCGACGATGTAGTCGTACTGCGGCTGTGGGTCGCTGACCGTGGCAATGGCGTTGGCCGGCGAGACCGGCGAGATGCGCACGCCGGTACGATCCGCGCCGATCTCCTCGGCCACGGCGGCGGTTACCTCCAGCAGCATGCGCGCACGGTTCTCGATCGAGCCGCCGTAGGCATCGGTGCGCTGGTTGGCGCCGTCCTTGATGAACTGTTCGAGCAGGTAGCCGTTGGCACCGTGGATTTCCACGCCGTCAAAACCGGCGGCGATGGCATTGGCGGCAGCCTGGCGGAAGTCGTTGACGATGGCCGGCAGCTCGTCGATCTCCAATGCGCGGGGTTCGGACACTTCGACAAAGCCGTTGTGGACGAAGGTCTTGGTCTGCGCGCGAATGGCCGAGGCGGAAACCGGCGCGGCGTTACCCGGCTGGAGATCCACGTGCGAGATGCGGCCCACGTGCCACAACTGCACGAAGATGCGCCCGCCCCGGGCATGCACGGCATCGGTGACCTGACGCCAGCCGTCGATCTGGTCCTGCGAGTACAGCCCCGGCGTGTCCTGGTAGCCCTGGGCCTGGGCCGAGATCTGGGTGGCCTCTGTGATGATCAGGCCGGCCGAGGCGCGCTGGGCGTAGTAGGTGGCGGCCAATGGACTGGGTACCAGACCGGCGCCGGCGCGGTTGCGCGTCAGCGGCGCCATAACGACGCGGTTGGCCAGCGTTATCGGACCAAGGGGGTAGGGCTGGAAGAGTGTCGGGGTCGTCATGGGTGCGGAGGTTCTGATCGTTGGGAGGGATGTTGCGAAGGGGCCGAAGCCCCCTCTGGGACGGCGGGTGGCGCAATGATGATGACCATAATCTTAGATGTCAATAGTTTGATGATGCACATAATCTAAGTGTGGTAAAGTGCCCTACTTCCGCAGCACAGCGTTGCAGGGCATCGTTCATGAAGGTCACCAAGGCACAGGCGCAGGCCAACCGGGCGCACATCGTTGAAACCGCCTCCACGCTGTTCCGGGAGCGGGGATACGATGGCGTGGGCGTGGCAGACCTGATGGGGGCCGCGGGCTTCACGCACGGCGGCTTCTACAAGCACTTCGCCTCCAAGACCGACCTGATGGCTGAAGCTGCGACCTGTGGCTTCGAGGCATCCGCCGAGGCGTTGGCCGAGACCGACCTGCGTGCGTTCCTGACCTATTACCTGTCCCGTGAACACCGGGATGCGCCAGGGCAGGGCTGCACAATGGCGGCGCTGTGTACGGATGCCGCGCGTCAGCCGGCGTCGGTCAAGTCTGCGTTCGCAACCGGTATCGAAGCGCGGCTGGCAGCGGGAGCAGCTCCCGAGGGCCAGGTGGATCCCACTGCCGCCAAGCGCAGCCGTGCGCGGCGGATTGCCCTGATTGCGCAGGCGGTGGGCGCGGTGGTGTTGTCGCGGTCCTGCCCGGATGATGCGGCGCTGGCCGACGAGATTCTGGATGCCTGTCGGGACGACATACTGGCGCGGCTGCCGGATGCACCTGATCTAGCGGGCTGAGACACGCGCCAAGCGTCGTAGTCCTTTCCTGTCGATCACCTGCAGTCGTCCGTATCCCACGCTGAGCAGGTCCAGCCGTGCCCATCGGGCAAGCTGGCGGTTGAGGGTAGGGCGGGATACCCCGAGTTGTGACGCGAGGAGTTCCTGGGAAATCCTGGGTAGCGCAGTGGCGCCTTCGGGAGAGAGGGCCAGAACCCTGCGCGCCAGCCGCACCTCGAAGGACTGCAGGACATTGTCTTCAATCCAGGCCAACGCTTGACGATACCTGGCGCAGACAAGTTTCGTGATGGCCAGCAGCGCCTCCGGGTGCGTGGTGATCACAGCGTTGAATGCCGTTGCGGTCACCACCGCAATGCGACACTCGCCGTGTGCAATGGCAGTGAATGCCCGCGCTTTTGCGTCCAGCAGCGGCGCCTCACCGAACCATTGACCGGGTCCGAGCAGGGTCGCCAGCCGCTGGTCATGGTCCGAATCGGCCAGGCTGACCCCGACATGTCCGCTCAGCACGCCGAACATCGCGGCAGGATGTGACCCTTCGTCAAACAGCAGTTGCCCCTTCCGGTAGCGCCGGGAAACCGCTACGTCGGTGAGCAGGGCGCTGATGGCGCTGGGGAGCGTCCCGTCTGCAGCGGAGGAAGCCCCCTCCGGAAAAGTGTTCATTTTTTACAGTCTCGAGCCCCGGGCGCGCAGATTATCTACCGGATCGAGCACTGGAGCCGTATATGTACGTCGGACACTTCGCAATCGGGCTGGCCCTGAAGGCCCGCTTTCCCCGGATTCCCACGCTCCCCCTCCTGATGGGGGTCGGATTCCTGGACATTCTCGATGGCCTGTTCATCATCTTCGGCTGGAATCAGGTCACGCCCAACCTCAGCGCCGGGCCCTACCTGTTCTTCGATCTGACGTTCATCGACTGGGATCATTCCCTGGCCGCTGCGCTGCTGTGGTCCGCGGTATGGGCGGCGCTCTTCTTCCGTAACCGAACCGTCGCGGTCATGGCATTTGCCGCCTCGTTCTCCCATTTCCTTGCGGACTGGCCGATGCACAATGCCGACCTCGCGATCTACCCCTTCTCGACAACGCATCTTGGACTGGGCCTGTGGGGAAAGTTGGGGACGATGTCCTGGGTCATCGAAGGGCTGTTTGTGGCGGCTCTGACGGCCTATGCCTGGCGTGTTTGCGCAAAGCGCGGTGTGCATCTGCTGTGGCCGACGGTGGCGATGGCGATCGCGTTTCTCAACCTGTCGCCCTGGCTGTCACCCATGAAGCATGTTGCGACGTTGAATGAGCCGGCCGCGCATCTGCTGCACGGCGTGTTGGTTACGGCCGGCTTCCTGCTGCCTGGCGCGTTGCTGACTTGGCTCGTGAACCGCGCGGAAAAGCGCGCGGCGCCTGCGGGCATGACGCTTTGAAAAGCAGAGTGGCAACCTGGGGGAGGTGCCGTTGACGGACGGCCGCACGGCCTTCGGTGAACCCATACCCGATCGGTCACCGTTTGCCCGGTTCACTCCACGGCGCTACCCTTGGCCCATGTCCATTTCACCCTCCGCAGCGCTCGACGCCGGGCGCGGCCCCGCCGAGCACGATGTGCGCACGCAGATCATCGAGGCGGCCACCGCGCACTTCAGTCACTACGGCTACGACAAGACCACGGTGTCCGACCTGGCCAAGGCCATCGGTTTCTCCAAGGCCTACATCTACAAGTTCTTTGCCTCCAAACAAGCCATCGGGGAGGTCATCTGCGCCAATTGCCTCGGGCAGATCGAAAGCGAGGTGCATGCGGCCTTGAAGGGCGTTCAAGCGCCACCTGAAAGGCTTCGTGTTCTCTTCACCGTCATCGTGGAGGCCAGTCTTCGCCTGTTCCTCCAGGATCGCCGGCTCTATGAAATTGCCGTGGCGGCCGCGACGGATCACTGGCCCTCGACCCAGGCCTACCAAGGCCGCATCCGGCAGCTTGTCGAAGAGATCCTGGAAGCTGGACGCGTCTCCGGCGCATTTGAGAACTCAACGCCGCTGGAAGAGACCAGCCGCGCGGTGTACCAGGTGCTGGTGCCCTATCTGAACCCGGTGACGCTTCCCCACCTGTCGGTCTGGTATGAGGAAGTTCCCACCGCACTCCAGGACCTGGTGCTTCGGAGTCTGTCCTCGCTGCGCTAGTGACTATTGACGTAAATGGTCACTAGGAACAGAATGCGTCCGGATACCCCACTCCGGAAGTCTGTATGCGGCGCCGTTTTGTACTCACAGCCATCTCCTGTGTTGTTCCGTTGTTCCTTGCAGCCTGCGGAACGTCGGATGACACCGACCCCCGGACCGCGCCGCCCATCGTCCGGGTTGCCACCGTGCAACCGGGCGCGGGAGACGCGCGCACATTTACCGGCACCATCGCGGCAAGGGTGCAGAGCGACCTGGCATTCCGTGTGGGAGGCAAGCTTACTGAGCGCCTCGTCGAGACGGGTCAGACGGTCAAGCGCGGCGATGTGCTCTACCGGATGGACCCCAACGATCTGAACCTGGCCGCGGCCGCCCAGCAGCAGGCCGTCATCGCGGCGCGTGCGCAGAGCGTGCAGGCCACGGCCGACGAAGCGCGGTATCGCGATCTGGCGGCCCAGGGCGTCGTGTCACGATCCTCTTACGACCAGATCAAAGCGGCGGCCGACGCGGCGGCCGCACAGCTCGGAGCGGCCGAATCCCAGGCTCGGGTTGCGCGCAATGCCAGCCAGTACACAGCGCTTGTTGCCGATGCCGATGGGGTGGTCATGACCATCTCCGCCGAGCCCGGTCAGGTTGTGGCGGCGGGGCAGATCGTCGCCCGGCTTGCCCGTGCAGGCAGCAGGGAGGCAGTGGTCCAATTGCCCGAGACGCTGCGTCCCCAGATCGGCTCCGTGGCCTCGGCGTCCTCGTTCGGGGGCAGCGGCAAGATCCCCGCGCGGTTGCGCGTGCTCTCTGAATCGGCAGACGCCGCAACCCGGACCTTCGAAGCCCGCTACACGTTGGAAGAGGGCAGCGCCCCACTGCCGCTGGGTTCAACGGTGGCGGTCGAGCTTGCAGGCTCGGCCCCTGCCGGCGTCCCGGCTGGGTTTGCGGTTCCGCTGGGGGCGTTGTTCGATCCCGGCACCGGAACCGGCGTATGGGTGATCAGCGGTGAGCCGCTCAAAGCCAGCTGGACGCCGGTCGCCGTCAAGCAGCTGGGCGACGATCAGGCCTTGGTCGAGGGCGCGTTGAAGGCCTCGGATCGCGTGGCGGCGCTTGGCGCACACCTGTTGCGGGAAGGGCAGGTGGTTCGTCTGGCTGACACGGCCAAGAGCACCGCTGCAGATGGGGCCCATCAGTGAGTGGGTTCAACCTGTCCGCGCTTGCGGTGCGCGAGCGCGCCATCACGGTCTTTCTGATCTTTCTGATTTCCGTTGCCGGCATCGTGTCGTTCTTCCAGCTCGGCCGCGCGGAGGACCCCGCGTTCACCGTCAAGGTCATGACCATCGTGACGGCCTGGCCAGGTGCCACGCCGACGGAAATGCAGGACCAGGTCGCCGAGAAGCTGGAAAAGCGACTGCAGGAACTGCGCTGGTATGACCGCAGCGAAACCTACACGCGGCCTGGCTTGTCCTTCACCACGCTGACATTGCAGGACGGTACGCCGCCTTCGGCCGTGCAGGAGGAGTTTTACCAGGCGCGCAAGAAGATGGCCGACGAAGCAGCGAACCTGCCCGCAGGCGTGATCGGGCCGATGGTCAACGACGAATATGCGGACGTCACCTTCGCTCTGTTCGCACTGAAAGCGAAGGGTGAGCCGTTCCGTGTGCTTGCACGCGACGCTGAAACCCTGCGCCAGCGCTTGCTGCACGTGCCTGGCGTGAAGAAGGTCAACATCATCGGTGAGCAGCCCGAGCGCATCTATGTGGAGCTTTCGCACGAACGCCTGTCGAACCTTGGCATCACACCACAGCAGGTGTTCGGGGCGCTCAACGGACAGAATGCCCTGACGCCCGCAGGCTCGGTCGAGGCCATGGGCCCGCAGATCTTCATCCGCCTGGATGGGGCGCTGGACCAGCTGGAGAAGATCCGCGATACGCCGGTCATTGCGCAGGGTAAGACGCTGAAACTGCGGGACATTGCGACCGTCAAGCGGGGTTATGAGGATCCGTCGACCTTCATGATCCGCAACGGCGGCGAGCCGGCGATGCTGCTTGGGATCGTCATGCGTGACGGCTGGAACGGCCTGGATCTCGGCGCCTCACTCGACGCGGAGGTCAAGAAGATCAATGCGGGCCTCCCGGTAGGGATGGCGCTGGACAAGGTCACCGATCAGGCGGTGAACATCAGTGCGTCGGTCGACGAGTTCATGATGAAGTTCTTCGCCGCGCTGCTGGTGGTGATGCTGGTGTGCTTTGTCAGCATGGGCTGGCGGGTGGGGGTGGTGGTCGCTGCGGCGGTGCCGCTGACGCTGGCTGCCGTGTTCATGGTCATGGCCGCAACCGGCAAGAATTTCGACCGCATCACGTTAGGCTCGCTGATCCTGGCACTTGGCCTGCTGGTGGACGACGCGATCATCGCCATTGAAATGATGGTGGTGAAAATGGAGGAGGGCTACAGCCGGGTCAAGGCATCGGCCTACGCGTGGAGCCATACGGCAGCGCCGATGCTGGCTGGCACCCTGGTGACTGCGGTGGGCTTCATGCCCAATGGCTTTGCCCGGTCCACTGCGGGCGAATACACCAGCAACATGTTCTGGATCGTGGGCATCGCGCTGATCGTGTCGTGGGTGGTCGCGGTGTTCTTTACGCCTTACCTGGGTGTGAAGCTTCTCCCTGAACTCAAGACCGTCGAAGGCGGGCACAGCAGTCTCTACGACACGCCGCGCTACAACCGCTTCCGATCGGTCCTGGCGCGCGTGATTGCGCGCAAGTGGCTTGCCGCAGGCTCGGTGATCGCACTGTTCGTGCTCTCGGTGGTGGGCATGGGGCTGGTGAAAAAGCAGTTCTTCCCCATCTCTGACCGTCCGGAGGTGTTGGTCGAAGTGCAGATGCCCTACGGCACGGCCATCGAACAGACCAGCCTGGCCACCAAGAAGGTCGAGAAGTGGCTCTCGGCGCAGGAAGAAGCGAAGATCGTCACGGCTTACATCGGTCAGGGCGCGCCCCGGTTCTATCTGGCCATCTCGCCGGAACTGCCGGACCCGGCGTTTGCCAAGATCGTGGTGCGCACCGACAGCCAGGAACAGCGTGATGCCTTGAAAGCCAAGCTTCGCCGAGCGGTGGCGGAGGGCTTGGCGCCCGAGGCGCGTGTGCGGGTGACACAACTGGTGTTCGGGCCTTACTCGCCTTACCCAGTGGCGTATCGGGTCAGTGGTCCGGATCCGGACGTCGTCCGTGGCATTGCGGCCAAGGTCGAGCAGACCCTGCACGCCAGCCCGATGATGCGCACGGTCAACACCGATTGGGGCGTGCGCACACCGACGCTGCACTTCATGCTGGATCAAGATCGCCTGCAAGCGATGGGCATGACATCGGCCTCTGTCTCGCAGCAGTTGCAGTTCTTCCTGAGCGGGGTGCCCGTCACGGCTGTTCGTGAAGACATCCGCACCGTCGAGGTTGTCGCTCGATCCGGCGGGGACACACGCCTGGATCCGGGCCGGATTGCGGACTTCACTCTCGTCGGTGCGGCCGGCCAGCGCGTGCCGCTGTCCCAGATCGGCACAGTGGAGGTCCGGATGGAAGAGCCGGTGCTGCGCCGTCGTGATCGGGTGCCCACCATCACCGTGCGCGGTGACATCGACGATGCGCTGCAGCCACCGGACGTATCCGCAGCGATCAGCAAGCAGCTTGAGCCACTCATTGCCTCGCTGCCCGAGGGCTACGCCATTGCCCAGGCCGGTTCCATCGAGGAATCGGGCAAGGCCATGAGCGCCATGCTGCCGCTGTTCCCGATCATGCTGGCGGTGACCTTGCTGATCATCATCCTGCAGGTGCGCTCCATCTCGGCCATGATCATGGTGTTCATGACCAGTCCGTTGGGGCTGATTGGCGTGGTGCCAACGCTGCTGCTGTTCCAGCAGCCGTTCGGCATCAACGCGCTGGTGGGATTGATTGCACTGTCGGGGATCCTGATGCGCAACACGCTCATCCTCATTGGTCAGATCCATGAGAACGAACAAGCAGGGATGGAGACCTTCCACGCCATCATCGAGGCGACGGTTCACCGCGCGCGTCCAGTGATCCTGACCTCCCTGGCAGCGGTGCTTGCCTTCATCCCGCTGACCCATTCGGTGTTCTGGGGAACGCTTGCCTACACGTTGATCGGCGGCACCATCGCCGGCACCGTGATGACGCTGGTGTTCCTCCCGGCGATGTATGCCATCTGGTTCAAGGTCCGAGCGGAAAAGACCCCCGTTGCCTGACATTGGCCCGGACCTCTTTTATATGGGAAGTGATTCATGAGCATTGCTGACAAAGACCGCATCGTGGTGACCGGAATGGGCGTGGTCAGCCCACTCGGCTGCGGGGTTGAAACCGTCTGGTCGCGCCTCTTGGCGGGGCGCTCCGGGATCGGGACGCTGGGTGCCGATCTTGCAGCGGGGACCGGCTGCGAAGTCGGCGGCCGCGTGCCTGACCGTGTTCAAGACCCGGAGGCGGGCTTTGACTCGACCGGGATCATCGCGCCGAAAGATCTCAAGAAGATGGACCGGTTCGTTGAGTTTGCGCTGGTCGCCGCGCATGAAGCGCTGGCGCAGGCGGGTTGGCATGATGCCGATGAGCGCGGGCTGCTGCGAACGGCGACCGTGATTGCCACGGGCATCGGCGGGTTTGGATCGATCGTCAATGCGGTCCACACCACCGAAAGCCGTGGGCCTGGCCGGCTGTCGCCCTTCACTGCGCCGACTTTCCTGGCCAACATGGCGGCAGGGCAGGCGTCGATACGCTATGGGTTCAAGGGTCCGCAGGGTGCGCCCGTCACGGCCTGCGCAGCGGGCGTCCAGGCCATCGGTGATGCAGCACGGCTGATCAGGTCCGGTGAGGCGGACATCGCGTTGTGCGGTGGGGCGGAAGCGGCGATGCACCGGGTCAGCCTGGGTGGCTTCGCGGCGGCCAAGGCGCTGAGCACCTCCTTCAATGCCACACCCCAGGCAGCCTCTCGCCCGTTCGATGAGCAGCGGGACGGATTCGTCATGTCCGAAGGGGCAGGGTTGCTGGTGATCGAGCGCCTGGACCACGCCTTGGCGCGCGGCGCCAAGCCGCTTGCCGAGCTGGTTGGCTACGGCACGACCTCCGATGCCTACCATCTGACAGCCGGCCCCGACGACGGCAGCGGGGCGCGGCGGGCGATAGAGATCGCGCTGGCACAGGCAGGCATTACGCCGGCGCAGGTCGATCACATCAACGCGCATGCCACGTCCACCCAGGTGGGCGACCGGGCAGAACTCGCGGCGATGCGTGCGCTGTTCGGTACCCGACCCGATCTTCTGATCTCCGCCACCAAGTCCAGCACCGGGCATCTGCTGGGGGCGGCGGGGGGCATCGAGGCCATCTTCACCGTGCTCGCGTTGCGTGATCAGATCGCGCCCGCGACGCTCAATCTGATTCGTCCGGATCCATTGGCGGAAGGACTGACGATCGTAGGCGGCGTGCCGCGGAAGGCGGACATCGCGCTCGCCCTGACCAATGGATTTGGCTTCGGCGGAGTGAATGCCAGCGCGCTGTTCGGGCGACTGTGAACACTGCGGCCTCAACCGGCGGCGCAAGCAAGACCACGCTGCGTTGGGAGCGGGCGAGGGCGCGTAGCCGAAGGAGCATCCTTGATGCCGCCGCCACCGTGTTTGCGGAGGAGGGCTTTGAGCGTGCGACGATGAAGCGCATCGCAGAGGCCTGTGGTATCACGAAGGTCACCCTCTACGCGCACTTCCGTGACAAGGAGCGTCTTTACAGGACGGTCATGGACGGCCACCTCGCATCGATGCCCTCAGGGATGCTCGACATGCATGGAGTTGCCGATCTTGGCGAAGCCTTGAAGCGTATCGCTGAGGGCATCGGAAGATTGGCGGCGGACGCTTCGTGTCAGGCGTTCTGCCGGTCGTTGTCGCGCTCTGGCGCCGCAAGTGACGTCTACAGAGACCAGTGGAACGCGATGCTGGAACCGTATCTGACGCTTGCAGACGATGTCTTCATGGAGGCTTCCGCACGCCCGACCAACGCCGCTGACAGCGAGAATTTCCTGAGACTGGTGCTCACGGAGCATGGCTTGCCTCACGGGCCCAGGCGTGTCTCCAGGAGCGATGCAACCGTCGCGCTGTTTCTTCGGGCCTATGCAACGCCTCAGCGGCGCAGGTAGCTGGCCAGTTTGAGGACGGTGGCTGCCCTGGATGCTTGGAGCAATCGTAAGGCCGTGGCCTTTCGGGAGCCGATGCCGGCGACCGCTTCCTGTACCACGATCGTTTCATACTCCCTGGCGTTGCCATCGAAACACGTGGCCGTAATACAGGACTCGGCCGTCATTCCGACAACGACGAGCTCCCTTACGCCAAGCTTGGCAAGCAGCACGGCGAGTGGGGTGGCGAGGAAGGCCGAGTGCTTGGGTTTGAGCACGAAGTAGTCGCCGTGCTCCGGTTGCAGGATTTTCGCGATCGCCGATGACGCGCCCTCCGTGGACAGGCAGAGCCTCACCAACTCTTTGAAATCCATCTGCCAGTTGGCGAAATTGTCATTGGCGTAGATGACCGGATGGCCGCGCTCGCGGAAATGCCGCGCGAGCCTTGCGATGTGCCGAGCTGCTTCCAGAGCACTGGGCTTCGCTTGGGCGGCTTCCGGGAAGTCGAACAACGTGAACATATCGATGATCACGAGCGCAGGGTTGGGAATACTCATGGCTTTCCTCCCACCTCAATCGTCCGTCTGGTCGTAAGGCGTCGGCAGCGGCTCGATCATGCAGTGAAGGAGCGGCGGTGCATGCCGCTCCTGGATCAGCTGCCGAATCCGGGGCGACGGGCCTCAAGCGGCCTTTGCCGCCTGCGCATTCCCACCCGACTTGGCCAGGATCGTCAGCTTCTCATCGGTTGCCTTTTCTTCTTCGAGGGTTTCAAGGAGAAGCGGCAGCGCGTCCTTGTAGCCCAGCTGCTTGGCGAGCGCTGCGATCGTGCCGTAGGACGCTATCTCGTAGTGTTCGACCTTCTGGGCGCCGCCGATGAGAGCCGCATCGCGCACCGGCCCCTCTTCGATGCTGTCGATGGCTTCCTTCCCTTCCTCAACCAGCCCTTCCATGGCGGCACACTTGATGCGCTTGAGACGAATGCCGAGCAATTCGACCACCTGGTCGATGCGCTCGATCTGGCCCTGGGTCTCTTCCAGATGGGTTTCAAAGGCGGCGGCCAGGTCCGGGTTGGCGGCTGCGCGCGCAAGGCGGGGCAGCGCCTTGGTCAGCTGCTTTTCCGCGCTGTAAATGTCCGACAGTTCGTGGATGAACAGGTCTTCAGCGGTCTTGATCGCCATGATGGTCCTCCAGGTTGGTGGCGGGTGGAGCGCTGAAGCTAGGGGCTCTTTCCGTTAGGTTCGTGCGCAGAGCTGTGAAGGCCTGCTACACACGCCTGCCATGTCTTCTGCGCACGGCATGCAGACCTGTTCACAGCCGCCCCACGGTCGAAGGGCTAGAACCAGGCTGGGCGAGTGGGACGTTCAGGAGAAGCCGTAATGCATCGAACCGTAGTATGTATCGCTGTCATCTTCGCTCTGTCTGCGTGCGGGGGCGGGAACACAGAGTCCAGCGTCCAAGCACCCGGGGCTGAAGAAACCGCGAAGACCAAAGCGCTCGAGACCGGGGCCGCCTTGCTGCAGGACCGACCGCCGGTCGACGCCATCAACGCCTATCTGGACGGGTTCCATTTCTACAATGGCCAGATGAAGGTCCAGATGGAAGCGCACCATTACTGCTCCATCCTCAACGAGGATGTCATCCAGTGCACGATCTACGACGGCAACGTGAAAGACGCCAAGTTGATGGGGGTGGAGTACATCATCAGCGAAAAGCTCTTCGCAGGTCTTCCCGAGCAGGAGAAGGCGCTATGGCACAGCCACATTCAGGAGGTGAAATCCGGTCAGCTCATCGCGCCAGGGATCCCTGAGGTGGCCGAGCACGAGCTGATGGAGAAGCTCATCCACACGTATGGCAAAACCTGGCACACCTGGCACACAGACCTGGACAAGGACCTGCCCCGAGGCATGCCGCAGCTGATGATGGGCTTCACCGCCGATGGCCAAGCGGATCCGGCGATGGTGGCTGCACGCGACGCGCGGTTGGGCGTCAGTAGTGAGGACAAGCGACAACGCCGTGCCGACATCGCCACGCCGCCCATCGATGCAGGGGCGGATGCGTGGCAGAAGGGGACAGTCATCCAGATCGAGGACCCGACCGGCGGACATGCTCACGTCGGTGCCAAAGATGCTGACCCGCCGTCCGGCAGGGACAGGAATGCGACGTCCAAGGGCAGCTCAGGAAGGTGAGGGTGGACGTCGAGACCAGGGTCAGGACGTCCGAAGGTGCTGGCCTGGTGCCGCTGCCGCTGAGCGCAGCAGTGCGCGGCGGATCGCCCTGATTGCGCAGGCGGTGGGCGCGGTGGTGTTGTCGCGGTCCTGTCCGGATGATGCGGCGCTCGCCGACGAGATTCTGGACGCCTGTCGGGACGACATACTGGCGCGGTTGCCGGATGCACCTGTGGCCTAACGCCGTGCCCTGCGGGGTGAGCGCTGCAGGAACGAGCTTGAACACGGTCGTATCGTCGGGCGGTACGGATTGCCGCAGATTCTACGATCCGATAGCTGTCCTGAGTTTCTAAGTGAAGCACTCAGCCAGTTGGCCAAACCCAACGGCGTGACCTTGCGATGCGTCCAACCCGGCAAGCCCAACCAGAACGCCTTTCGAGAAGGTGTCGGACGTGCTGAAGGAAGGCGATCGGGTGAAGGTCAAGGTGCTGGAAGTTGCCAAGCCGGGCCGAATCGCCCGTCGATCAAGGCCGTGTCGGATGGCGAAGGGCTGACGGCCGAGCAATCGGCCGCCCACCTTCGTTTGTTGTGTCAATGCGGAAGCGCGGCCCTCGGGTCGCCTTTCCGCTTTCCGACCTTTGGTTTGCCGCGGCACCAATGCAAGTTTGCAACTCGTTGTATGGCGGCTCCTTCGTGCCCTCTCTACCATCCACTGCCATTATCGATCCGAGGATTGCCCGTGAGACCTCTCCTGCTCCACAGCCTGATCTGTGTCGCCTGTCTTGCCCCTGTCGTGGGCGCTTCGCAGAACCTCGTCGTCGAGCCAGCTGCCGCGCCAGACGTTGCGTCGCTTAGGACCTACACGAAGCACGGGTTGAAGTTGCAGTTGCCTGGAAACTGGACGGTCCTGGAAGACCATCCCAGTGACGGGGAGAACCAGCGGCGTCTAATCATCGAAGCCGACAAGACCCGTTTCGAAGTGTTGAACCTAGAGGTCACGATCAATGTCGTCCACACGAGCGAGGCCCTCTCGTTGCCGGATTGGGCCGCCCACTCGTACTCACTGGATGTGGAGGACAGCGAATACTACGGACCCCCCAAGTATTCGGCCTACCAGCTGGCGCCAGGCGTGAAGGCGCATGCCACGCAGTTCCAGAACAACCTTTTCGAAGACGATCAACCGTATGCCCAGCGCCTGCACGTACTGGCCGTCAAGCGGTGCGGCGAGGAGTGGAACTGCTACGCATCCACTTGGACGGTTGAGGCGAATCGCAGCGCCGCGGAAGCGGGCATGCAGAAGATCATGGAAACCGTGACGTTCGCGGACTGAACGACTCGTGCCCTGCGCACGCCATCTTAGGAACCTGCATGAAGCGTTTTCCGAATCTCCTGCTGCTTGCAATCGCGCTGGCCGTAGACGCGGCCGCCGCGGCGACTCCTGCTCCCAGCTTCGCATCTTGTTTCGTCCTGCAGCCGGGTGTGGAGCTATCGACATCCGCATCCCACACGCGCATCGAGTCAGCACGCTACGACAACAGGGACGTGATTGCGGTGTCCGTGACCCTGTCGGACGAGCATGGGGGTGGCACGGTGGTGCAGTACCACGACCCTGGTACCTACCGGCCCATTGCGCTCGAATCCACTGGCATGCATGGGCTAGGGATCCCGGCCGGGGAGGTCCGGATTCCAGATGCGGAGCCCTACCCAGACCACGTGGCCCGCGGCACCAAGGTCCAGTCCACTGGCATGCGCCTCGCACAGCGCCTGCTGCCGTTCGATGCGACGATCACGTTCGTCGGTTTCGCGACCATCGAACTGCCCCTTGCCGCTGGGCCACGCACCTTCGAACATACGTGCCATCTGCAGGTGTCGGTAGATGACGCGCGCGTGGACTATTGGTGCGCCAGTGGGCTCGGTGTCATCCGCGCCGATTTTGCGACGGGCGATGGTCCCGTGCAGAGCAACCCCGTCACCTCGATCAGCGAAGGCATCTAGTTCTTCACGTGGGGAAACACGGAGACGCGGTCCCGCACCATGCGGCGGGCAGGTACCGCGTCGGTGGGGTGCTAGGCAACATACAGCGGCGTGCCGCGATCAACGCTGCGAAGGCCCTTCTGCGCATCGATCGAGCGCTCTACGAAGAGACGGATGCGACTGCAACGATCTTGACGCAGTCTTATCAATCAAGTGCCGGCACGGTGGCCACGTCTTACGACCGGAGTGCGGACCAGCCGATTCCTGTCTATCCGAGGAACTCCGCCACCTGGGGATCCCGGGTCAAAGGGTAAAGGTCATCGATTCCAGCATCAGGCGAATCCCTGCCTCAGCCGCGTTTCATCCACCCGCACTTCCAGTTCCAGCTGCCCAGGCCGCTCCAAGTCCGCCTCGAAACGCGCGTAGCGGTTGTTGGTTTCGTCGTCGAAGCCGACCCAGTTCCCGGACCAGTTTCGCGGCAACTCCAGCCTCAGCTCATCGATCGTATATTTCTTGGGTGAAGTGACGTTGGGCGAGGGCGCGGGCGCGGGCTCTGGCGCCGGGGTGCCACTGCAGGCCCCGGCAGCCGTTGGCGGAATCGGCGACCCGGCCAGCATCCCCAAGGTCTGGAAGACTTGCCTGTACGTTGGTTTCGCTTTGTTGGGAGTCATTGGCACGGTTCCCGCCTGATTTGTTCTGCGGCCTTTTCCTGGGCAACAGCAATGACGGCATATCGATTTCGGCACAAGCTCTGCTCGCCATCGGTCAGCGCGGTATCGCAATCGGGCTGAATACCTACTATGCAGGCGAGGAGGCGCACATCACTGGGTACCAGAACTCGTTCAAGCCGAGCCGCTTCGTGGGCCAGCTCAATTCCCAAGATGTGAACGGCCGCTTGTAGCCGAGAGAGAGGATGGGCGCTTGGCGCAGTTGATTAGGGATGTTTATCGGGGGTAGGGGAGGGCAGCTGCCGACCCAAAGCGGACGTACGATGTTGCCCCGAGCGCGCGATCGGGGCGCTGAAGGGAAGCCTTGATATCGAATTCAATCAGGGCCACCCTTGATTCAAATAAAAGGGGGACGTCGTGTTCGAACATATGAAGAAGGAGCTGGAGCGACTGGCTCAACTGCAACAAGTATCGGTGCCGTTAGAAAGCGATGCTGAAGGTTACTGGGACAAGGAATGTCCCTCACCTGGGTGCCTCTTCCAATTCAAAGTTCACAATGAGGACTGGAAGAACATCGTCCGCGACGAGGAGGTCTTCTGCCCCGCTTGTCGACATGCAGCCCCGGCGAAATCATGGTTCACTATAGCGCAGGTAGAGGCAGCTCGCGAATTCGCACTTGGCACCGTGGTCAATTGTTTGAACAGGGCCATCCGGGAGGATGCGAGCGAGTCGAAAAGAAGGCAGAGTCCAAACTCATTCCTTCGCATCACTCTTGAAGCCAGGGGGGGGCGCGATGCGGTTCTGCTCCCCATCGCATCAGCAGAACCTATGCGGTTGCGGGCGGTATGTGAAGGCTGCGAATGCAGGTACTCCTACATTGGCGCCGCGTACTTTTGTCCGAGCTGCGGAAAAAACTCGGCAAAGCACACATTCTTCCAGACCCTAGGCTCGATCCGATCTGCCGTAGGGCTTCGCGGCACCTTGGTGGGCTCGATCGGTATCGATGAGGCTGAAGTCGTGACACAGTCGCTCATCGAAAAAGGAGTGCTCGATGCGGTTACCTCCTTTCAGCGACTTTCTGAGCAGCTCTATTTGCTGCGTACAGGAAAACAGGCAAAGAGAAATTCTTTCCAGAACCTAGATGTTGGATCGGAGCTCTGGAAGTCCGAGATTGGTCAGAGCTACGACCAATTGACTGATGAGGTGTCAGTAGCGAAGCTCCGGATCTTCTATCAGCAGCGACATCTGCTGGCGCATCAACAGGGGATCGTTGATGCTGAATATATCGAGCGGAGCCAAGATCATCGATATGTTGTTGGACAGAAGATTCTCGTTCGAGAGGGTGACGTTCTCGAATTCGTCAGGCTCATCGAAATACTTGGAAACGGGCTAATGGAGCACGTGGGCGACTGAAGACGTTCACTGCGAAGTTTCGCTGCGGACGCCGACTGGATCTAGCAGTGACGGAGAGCAGCTCGCCATGAGTACGCTTCCCAAGCGCGAGGAGGTTGCAGCTGAATTGTCCGCTTCTGGCCGGTAGCGGTCCCAAGTACACCGAGGCAGCATCCGACCCAAAGCTGACATTGGACCTTAGCCCTGCGACGCTTGATCTAGCTGTTGACGCCTGAAGTCCAAAGCGGCCACCATGCTCCAATGGCCCAAGGGTCCACAAGGAGTAGTTATGGCGACGAAGTATTCAGTTCGTCAGACTGATGGATCTGTAGAGCACTGCAGCACGCGCGCGGAGGTGGTGGCCGCCAATCTGACTACGACTATTGCTCGGACTTTAGAATTATTGGAACCATGAGCCGCACACGAGACATCATCCAAGAAATTGCCGAAGTTCGCCAGCGTCGGCGCTGTGGCTCAGCCATGTCAGAACTTCCGATGCGGCTCTTTGCGCTAGAGCATGCATTCGAGAGGCATGACAAGTCGCAGAGCGAGCTGACCCGATACTTTCCTGTCGCGCTCATCGCGTGCATCGAAGGGTACTTTCGGATGGCGATCAAAGACCTCATTGATGCGGGCGATCCATACCTCAGCAACGCGGAGAAGCCAGCTTCGTCCATGAAGCTTGATTTCTCCATACTCAGGGCGGTGCACGGCAAAGCGCTCACCGTTGGAGAGCTTGTTGCCCATGGCGTTCCGCTGAGTCGTCTCGATCACATCGAAAATGCGATAACGAGTTTGATCGGAACGGCATTTTTACAGGCACTCCGCACGACTATAGATCGTTGGGGTCACGAAGTGTTGGGAGAGCCGCCTAGTCCCGTCCTCGCGAACCCCGACCAGGTCTTCGCCGATGTGGCGAGGACCTTCGAGCTAAGGCACATCATCTGTCACGAGATTGCCTCAGCATATGAGATTAAAGCGGAGGAGGTTGAGCGTTGTTTTCAAAGTTGCGTGGCGTTCTTGAGAGCAACTGATGAGCTCATCTCTGAAACGCTTCACCCCGGCGCGCCTCTGACGCAGACTGAGATGAACATCGTCGCCGGGCAGTCACTTTCTGAGGCCGAAGCGCGGCTAGGCGAAGCGATTGAAGGAGTCAGGCAACGCCTCGACGCCTCCGAGCTCGCAGCGTTCAACGACTCACAGGCTAAGTGGAAGATGTATTCCGACGCGTGGGCATCGTTCGTAGCCGGAGAGCGGGTCAACAGCGGGACGATCTGGCCACTGATAAATGCTAACGCTGCAAAGGCAGCGGTTGATCAGCGGATAGACGAGGTTGTCGGCTGGAGGCGATTTGGTGATGGTGCTTAGAAATCTAACCCTTCGTTCCAGCGGACTGCTCGGGGCGTCCTCCGAATTCAAACGGTCGACGTCCGCTCGTGGCCGTTGAGCCAGTGAGCCAGTCCAAGGCATCCCACCACGCTACGGCGGGTCTTTCTATAGGAAGCAAGAAGATATTGAATCAGCAGCACATCAGCGAAATTTCAACGATTGTCGAGCAGCTGACGGTCGCACCAGCAAAAACCAAGGGCACTGGATACGCTCGTTTCGTAGCCGCAGCCGACCTTTGGTTCATCCTGTTCTACGTCGTGCTGCTTCTTGTCGTTATCGGCCTCGGCGTTGGGCTCAAATACTTCGACTTTGAGCCATTAACCGCTACAGCAGTTCTGCCATGGATCGTGGTTCCGATGGGGATCGCTGGAATTGTATACGCCGTGCTCAATGTCACTGATATCACCATTCGCCTGATCAAGCGAAGGTCAGATCCGCACGGAGAGATCATGACGCAGATCAGGCTCACCACGGCGGCGGATGCGGACTTGGCTTCTCGACTGGCGACCTATGGTAAGCGCGAGCTTGAGTACGTGCTTGTCCAATACGAGACCAAGTGGGGGCTTATGGAGGACCGCGTCGCGTTGCTGGTTGGCAACATCCGAAAGCTTGGCCTGATGCCCATGCTGGCAGCCATTACCGCAGGTTCGGTAAAGCTCTTCGATAAGAGTGCCAGCGTGTACTGGGGCATCTTGCTCGTGGCACTGCTTCCAGCTGTCTTTGCGATCATGGGCTTTGTGGCCATCGCTTCGCGTGAGCGCATCAAGCAGGTCACTGAAATACTGAAATTCGCGATCAGGCACGCCCTGGATAAGCGCGTTGCTCCTGACGAAGTGACGGAGGGCGCGGCCTCCGCAGCCCCTACATCCCTGTAGGGGCCCGCTCAGTGGATGACATGCTTTACTGGGCCGATAACGGGGTCAGGCTCACTTCCGGGCCTTTCGCGCCTGGCGTTGACTTTGCGGTGAGGGCGGGAGCGAAGGTGCTTGGCGGCTACGTCGGAACCAAGCGAACGTCCCGTCCTGGCCGAGGCTGTGTGAAAACTATTGCCCTGAACCACGAGCTTCAATTCTGGCTGGCACACTTTTGATCGATTTCTCCAAGGCGAAGAGTTTTAACACAGCCTCGGCTGGAAGCGGACATTGGCTGGGAAGGGGATAAGGAAGATTTATCAAGGGTAGGGCGCGCCATGTTTCGTTTCTGTCGACCACCCTCCAGTGAACGGGCCCAGATGGATGCCCGGCCAAGCCGTCAACGTGCCAAATTGGGCCGGGCCAGATCCTTGCGGCACAACAGCCGTGCACGATGACAGCCTCGCCTCGCGCCGTCCTGCACAGAGCGATATGCTACGCGCATGCAGGCTGGCGCGAGGGAGCGGCGATGTCCAATACCAACGAATATTCAGAAGACTTGCCTCCTCTTCGAACAGAGGGGCGGGGTCGGCTGGACTTGATTATTGAGGAGGTGAAAACGTCCGAAGGCAAAATTAAGTTCCGGGTGACGCCAGATCCTCGCCGATACGAGCGAGTAGAAGCGGATGGAGAGGTTTGCTACATAGACAGGTTCACTCGGGTCATGTTCCCGATACGGCTTTTTCAAGACGCCATTTCGACTCTGCCTTTCTATGATCTAAGACCGAGGATAGCCTCTACCACTGACTACGCTCAGGAGCGCGCCTTAGCGGTAGAGGATGAGCTGGCGGGCGAGAGCCTCAGAAGCCCGAGCGTGGAGCCTGCGCGCCATAGAGAAATGCAAAGTAAAACAACGATCACCAGTACGCCATTTTTGTCACTGGATATCTGCAGGTCGACGGAATTGCGCAGGAGGGATTCCGCGTCATTTGATAGAGCGGCCGAGATACTTTTGCGCGAAATGCAAATACTCGTCGGTCAATTTGAGGCCACGATCCTCAAGGCAACGGGTGATGGCTTCATTGCATACCTGCCACATCCCGCTTTCACGCGACAGTGTGACTTAATCGTTGATCTTGGGACTTCAATGATTAGGATGGCGCGAGACTCGATCTGCCCCATGCTGCATGCCAGTGGACTTCCACGCCTGGATATCCGGATCGGCGCAGACTACGGCGAGGCCAGATTTGAACAGAAGACGAATGCTGCCACTGGATTTACCTGGCCACACGTTGATAGCGACGCCCTCAACCTTGCAGTAAAAATCGAGCAAACGGCTCGCGCGAATAGCCTGCGTATAGGTGTGGCGCTATATGGGCTGCTGCACGTGCAATGGCTTGAGCGAGCCGCCCTAATTCCAACAGAGGAACTGCCGTCTTCATTTAACGGCTATTCTGTTTATGAGATAAACTAATGGCGACCTATAGAGAGTTGACGTCAAAGAGCTACCGCGCCACTCAGCGGGACAGGGTCGTTGCCACCGCAAGGAAGATCAGTTCTCGTAGCAACTTGCGTCCAGGGCGGGTAATTCCAGGTGCAGACGACCTCGCGATACACGAAGGCAGGTTTCTCAATGCGGCCGTACTCTTTCTAGACATTTCAGGTTTTACTGGAAGACCTCAGGAGACTCGAGATCAGCAGGAGCAGCTTCTTCAAGGGCTTTCGCTTTTTTTTACGGAAGCGATCAGGGTCGTGGAGGACTTCGGCGGGGTAGTTGAAAAGAATACTGGCGACGGGTTGATGGCTTATTTTGTCAGAGAAGCGGATGAAGACGCCTCAAAAGAAGTTCGATCTCTAACGGCAGCGATCACGTTGTTCGATGCAATGAGCGGCGGCCCGGATGCGCCATTGAACAATGAACTGTGGAACTTCGGAGTGGAACCTTTTCGGTTCCGAATCTGCATTGATAGCGGGCCATTGACCGTAGCAAAGATGGGGGCGGCGCAGCGATTCAATGGGGTTGTCGCTATTGGGACCACGGCCAATCTTGCGTGCAAAATGCTTAATGTTGCACAGGCTGGAGAGATAATGATAGGTAATAACGTGGCGAATTCATTGCCGGAAGACTGGAGACAGTACCTCGCGCGCTCCGATCACGAGACAGGGTATCACTACACCCTTACTGGACTTCCTTACTATTACTGGTACTACACCGGAAGGTGGATGTCATGACGCACCCAAGCGATTCTACTAATTCCCTTGGAGCCCACAGCGAAGCGGCTGGACTGCAAATTCAGCTCCAGTTTGCTGATACGCAACAAGCGTATATTACGAGCTATATCCAGCTTGCAGATACGAAGTGTGCATGGTCGTTTGCCGCATCTGCCGCCCTGGTAGCTTACATTATTACCAATACCAGTTCGTCCCCATTGCTCCTCGATGGCGCATCAGGAGCCGTGCGTGGCTTGGGTCTGATTGCGCTCGCACTTCTAATTGCATCCGCAGCTTACGCATTCTTAGGGATAGCGCCTCGGTTGAAGTCATCGCGATCAACGGACCCCTTCTTCTTTGGCACAGTTGCACGTCACGGATCTCCCGGGCAGTTCGTCCAACAGATTTCTAGCCTTAGCCCGAGTGACGTTGTCACCATTCGGCTACGTCATAACTTTGACATTGCTCGTGTGTGCACTAGGAAGTACTTCTTTGTCAAAGCGTCACTTTGGATCGGCATAGCAGGAGCCATATGCTTAGGCTTGGCACTCCTATTGAATAAATGTGGTTAGCCGTTGCCGTCAAGATCTTCAACAGCACGCAGGTCACGCAGGTCGGCTGCAGCGATCTCGCTGCGCCGGCGCCCGCCACTGGCAAATCCAAAGCAGAGCACGGCGCGGTCACGGATCCCCTCTAAGCTGTCATCGCAGGTGGCCAGCATCGCCCCCAGCTCAGGCAAGGTGATGGCGGTCTTCTTGCGCGGCCGCTCGCCACGCTTGACCGCGGCTCGTGCCGCGCGGCTGAGCACAGTGCGAATGGCTGGCTGCTCGCAGGGATTGGTGACTTGCTTGAGTCGGTGCGCCGTGGACAGGACGGCAACGCGATGACGCACGGTGGCCAAGGTCCACGGGCCGAGCTTGGCCTTCAGGCCAGCGACCACAAGCGCCTGGTCGACGGCCGGCGGCAGCTCCCACGCTAGCTCTCCATCGGCCGAGCGCCGCTGCACGTGGTCGACCACAAACTGCAGCACGGTGGCCTCGGCCACCGGCATGGTCAGTTCGATGCCGTAGCGCGCCGCATGCCAGCCAGCAGCCCAGTACCGCAGGCCGGGGCACGATCTAGGAACAAAAGGACATCAATTAGGAACACCGACAACCTCGCCACGGCCGCCAGACGTTTTACATAATATACATTATGCGAAATGGATCATGGGTCGTCTTTCGTGGGTGTGGCTGTGGATCAAGTCTTGCCTCCCTTCCGGGAGCCCAACAAGGACGACATCGCAGCATGACCACGATGGACGCGCAGAGAGCGGCAGATGGGTGTCAATCATGCCGGAACCCTAGACCAATCTTCGAACGTAATTCACGTTTCCCACTGGCAAAGGAGCCCAAGCCGAACGTAAGCCCTTGCCAATGGCATGATCCTTCACTGCCTAGTCCGGGCGTCCTTTCGTTCCCTGGCGAGGCGAATACGCTCTTTCTCCGTATAGAGACGACGAAGCAATTCAGTCGTAAAGTCAAGCAGGTCTTCTGCTTCTGCACTGGATAAAGAGCCACGGTGCACCCCATCGTTCCCATCGTCTTTGATGCAGACAGAAAGATCGTGAAGGTCCTCAGGTAGCTTCGCGTTCTCGAAGAGCCAAGGAAGTCTTAGGCCAAGTTCGCGGGCTGTCCGATGGTTTGGACCGCCTTCTTCAGGGGTAGGGACAAGTGGAGTTGTCGCAAGGTCAACGCAGAGTCGGAACATAGCTGCGGCGGCATTTATGCAACCGATTGAGTGGCAGGCGGCCCCTTCTCGAAAGGCAGCATCGATAGATGCGGGCAAATAGTCTGGCGGGACCGTGGTCACCCTATCTTTGGTACTAACCAATCCGATGACCCTAACAATGTGGTTGAGTACACCAGGCATTTTGCCTATCCCGCCGTTAACCTGCATCAGGCTGTAACCACGAGGCTCCTTGGTTTGGACAACCAAGGTGCTTGACTTGGCACAGGCTCGACAGACAGAAAAAAGCTCATGCACCTCCTGCCACGTGTGCTGCGACGAGAGTAAATGTGCGCCCTTTACGTCAAAGGTCGTATGTGGAACACCACAGCGCGGACAGTCGTGAACAATCTCGGGCATATCAATGGCTCCAGATAGTGACCAGAATCAGCGATTAGCGTGGACATATTTGCATGTAGACGCAAGCTCTGACCGACCAAATAAGATCCGGCCAGCGTCAGATGATGAAGCGCGCTTCATTGACCGACAGGGCATCCAAGACCACCACTCCGGGCGGTCAGCAGGTTGAGGGCGTCTCCGTAGGGCTCCGCCCCTACACCCCGGCTAGAATGCGCGGACCATTCACCGGGGGAACGGAATTGACTGACCACAGGACAGCGGACGCCATTCACACGATCTGGTGGCAGGTGGGCTTAGGGGTGTTCTTGACCCTTTCTGCCCACAGCCTGATCGAAGCTGCTTACACGCGATACCAGATGCAGCAGGTTACGCAGCAGCTGGATGCCGAACTGAAGAAGCTACCGGCTGTAGTGAACAGACCCACTCCAGTTCAACAGGAACACCGGCCAGCCCCATTACGAACAAATGAGCGATGCATGCAGGGGCGTAGGTTCGACCGCGTCGAGAACGGCTGGAAGCAGATCAACGAGCCTTGCCAGTTCCCGCCGTAGCGATTCTGCACGGACTTCGGGAACGTGCCCATAGGACGATTTTGGACGTTGAGCAAGACATACGGGCTATGAGCACCTGCAGAAGTAACGAGTGCACTCTGATCCGGCACTGCCGTCCCGCCTGAAATTTGACGACCACTATCAGGGCCTCCTTGCCCTGGCTGTTTGTAGGGGTTGTAGGCTGGGCCATCGCGAGTGATCGCCACGCAGACTGGCAGCCTAACTTTGGCCTTTGTGCCCTGCTCTGTCAGGCAGGTGCAGGTCGCGTCGCTTAGTTTATTTGTCTTGAATAGTGGCTGCCCGCCCCAGAGCGCAAAGTTGTCTGGCCATCCGTCGCGACCGTTCTTGGGTCGTGACCCTGCGCGGCGTTGAGTCAGGCGCCAAGAAATTTGCTAAAGATGTTCACAATCACGCCGCGCCCCATCTCCCCTAAATGGCGACTATGGGCATCCACTCGGTCGTTCGGTGCAGTCAATTGCGGCAGATAGACGTCGCATCCGGTCTTGCGGCGAAAGTGTTCCACCAGGAACCACAGCTCGGCGGCTATAGCGTCCTCGCTTGCACCGGTACCATGAAGACGAACATATCGCTCCAGCGCAAGCGTCGCGACATCGGAGCCACTAAGCTCAGATTCGCGCTCATCATCCCCTTGCCAGAAGACGCGTACGGCGCCGCGCTCTTCGCCATCGCGCTCGTCCATCGGCAGAATCAGCGTGCCGTCTTGCAGCGAGCGTGCGCAATAAAGTCCGTCTAGGTGTTCACCCACATATACAGGCATCAGATTTGCAACAAAACTGACAATGGCGGCACTTCTGCCATCCCGAGGCGCGGCTAAACTGGATAGCCATTTTGCCATGCGCGGCGACAGCGTCACACGATCTAACTTATTGAATGAAATCGTTGTCTGGCGCCCGTTGGCGCGGTAACCGGTGGCGGTGAGGTTGGGTTCCAGTCTTGCAAGGCGCTGTAGAAAGTGAGAAACGGGAATGAAACCCTGGTTAGCCAGATGCCGTTCGTTGTGCGAGTAGACCATGTCGACTCCCTCTCGCTTCGAAACGCGGGGAACGACGATCTCCTCAGGAGCGTCTGTACGACACTCTATATCTGGCAAGCATCCGTTCCGAATGAAGTTGTAGCATGAGCTCACGCTAGGCCTTCCTGCGCCGCAGCATCCTGCCGACAATCACCTCGGCAGACGAGAGATGTAAATGCAACCTGTTTCATAGGACAGGGGTCCTGGGTCTTCATTGAACCGCCATAGTAGTCAAATTGGAGCCTCCGTAAGTGTATCTATTTGGGGACTGTTTTCCGGTCCCCTTGGCTCCGTGCCGCTTCTCAGCCAAGCACATTCCTCCAAAGTGCTTCGAAGAGTCGATCGAGCCGGTTGACTGTCAATAGCGAGCGAGGGGGCGATGGAGACGGTTCGTCCGCTGTCACTGGCTGCACTGACGCCGGAGCGACGCTCAAAGCTGGCGACCTTTCCTCTAGCCTGCAAAGCCAAGTCACCTGCAAAGAAACCCGCAATACATACGACAACGTACTGCCCTATACGTGCAATTTGAATCCTTCGGGGCAAGCCTCGAATCTTCAGACGATGCTGGAAATAGAGCGCGATCGCGCAATACAACGTCCAGAACCCCAACATGACGCAAGCTGTGGCTCCTATTACTTTGTTGTACACGGCAAGGTTGCTCTCAAGAACGACCTGCGGCGCGGCTAGGATGGCCAGACTGAGCGCCACTCCCTTCAACAGCTCCAGCTGATCCCTGAT
This sequence comes from Stenotrophomonas sp. SAM-B, assembly GCF_013387485.1. GTDB lineage: Bacteria > Pseudomonadota > Gammaproteobacteria > Xanthomonadales > Xanthomonadaceae > Stenotrophomonas > Stenotrophomonas maltophilia_AA. The sequence goes on along the minus strand of NZ_JABBXB010000002.1, from coordinate 559,146 downwards.
GCTTGCAAAGAAGAGCTCCGATTCCTTCGCTCGCTCGACTGCTTTCGCCTGGTCGGCGCTTCCATTGGTTCTACCCGCTTTGCGCATAACGCTCTCCATTCTCTCGTCAATGATCCAAGCCCCTAGGCAGCAGATCCTCGGTGCTCAACGGTAGCTGGCGAATGTCGCACGTGCTGAGACGGGTCTTTGAAGAATCGTGGCGAGATCCAGTTCCCACTGGAATGGCGGCGGTAGATACCTGATGGCAGGTCCGGGCTGGAAGCGCGATGCCCTTTATGGCATCACCAATTCGACACGCCCACACTGCAGGTGCAGCACCGGATATTGTTGGTGTTCTTCAGCCAGCTGGCGTTCCTGCTGCAGTTAGTGCAGCCCCGCATCTGAGTCAGTCCGCCTTGCGTGCGTGTTTTTCCAGTGTGGCATCGAGCAGGGGAAGTCCTTCGATCCCAGCCGCCAACCGCCGCCGCTGATTGAAGAAAGATCCTGACGGTGGGCTGACGATCTACATCCACGCCGATCCGACGGGCAAGGAGAGGCAGGCCAACTGGTTGGCCGCTCCCAAGGGACCGTTCGTGATGTTTTAGTGACCCGGCTACCGATACCCGGGCGCCGGAGCATCGCCAGTGGCGATCTGCCACCGCAGCTCGAACCTCAGCTCCAGCGTCTGCCCTGACTCCAGCCGCTTCGGCACCAACGTAAACCCATCAGGCGGACCAGTCTGTGGCTCCACGCACGTCGCGTGAGCAGCACCGTCATACACCACCCAGTGATCCGAATCCGCCAGCAGCCACAGCCGCTGGTTTCCAGACACCAACGTCACCTCAGCCTGGTTGATGAAACAGTCATCCCAAGGCCCAGGTGTGGGAGCAATACAGGGCAATGCAGCTATGCCTTCCCCGTTCCGTGGATACATCGCACTGGGCGAGAACAGCAACTGATCCGGCTTCCGGAACCACGGGTGCCAACCAAGCACCGCCGGCATCGCCTGGTCGCCGGCTTGCACCGCAAGGCGCAGCTCCAGACTGTCAGCCAGCACACGGATGACCTGCGTCGCACGGCCACCGAACGGCCAATAGCCATCCTCGGGAAGCTCCAGCGACAACATGGCGCTGTCCGCCCCGAGACTGTCGATACGCCACGGCCGTGAGAAGCCCACCCCGTGGATTGCGTGCCCGCCGAAGTTTGTCGGCAGCTCATACGGCTTGCCATCAAAGGCAAAGCGCCCCTGCCGGATCCGCCCGGCCCAAGGCACCATGGGATAGCACCCCCATCCGATCGCAGCCGCCCCACCCTCCTGCTCACCCACCAACCAGTCCACACCGTCATAGCGAATCTGCGCAATGCGTCCACCGGCCTCCGGTGCAAGCGCGAGCTCCAGCTTTCCTGCCCGCAACCAGTAGAGGCGACCACCCGGCAGCGGCGCCTGCGCATCATCCTCGGGTGACGCCGCTTCAAGCGCCATATGGATCGATCGTCCGGATGCCGCCGTCCGCGTCCATCAACAGCGGCGTGCACTTGACCGAACGCAGATGGGTCACGCCGCCCGACAACAAGGCGTCATGGTAGAAGAGATACCACCGCCCCTTGAACGCGCAGATGGAGTGATGCGTGGTCCAGCCCACGACGGGCTTCAGGATCACCCCGGCATAGGTGAACGGTCCGTACGGGCTGTCACCGATGGCGTAGCACAGCAGGTGCGTATTGCCCGTGGAGTACGAGAGGTAATAGCGGCCCTGGTACTTGTGCAGCCACGGCCCTTCGAAGAACCGGCGCGCATGGTCATCGGCACGCAGCGGCTGCCCGTGCTCGTCCAGGATGACGACCTCGCGCGTAGGCTCCGCCAGCCGGGTCATCCCCGCATCCAGTCGGCCGACACGCGGTCCCAGTGCGGGCGTCTCCCCGGTCGGCTCTTCGTGCGTCGCATCAAAGCGGTTGTCACGGTACTTCTGCAGCTGGCCACCCCAGATGCCGCCGAAATAGAGGTAATGCGTGCCGTCGTCGTCTTCGTACACGGCCGGGTCGATCGAGTACGTGCCCTCCATCGGTTCCGGTTCGGCAGTGAACGGCCCCTCCGGGCGGTCCGCGACCGCGACGCCGATGCGGAACATGCCCTGCCCGTCCTTGGCCGGGAAATACAGGTAGTAACGGCCGTCGCGGTGGGCTGCGTCCGGCGCCCACATCTGCTGCGCGGCCCAGGGTACGTCGCGCACATGCAGCGCCATGCCGCAATCGATGGCGTCGGCCTCGGGCGAGTCCATCCGCAGCACGTGGTAATCCTCCATGCCGAAATGCCCACCGTCATCGTCGAAGGGCGCGCCGCCGTCGATATCGTGCGACGGATAAATGTACAGGCGCCCCTCGAACACGTGTGCCGACGGATCGGCCGTATAGATGTGGGTCACCAGCGGCTGGGAGATGGCATGCGCTGCGAGCTGATCAAGGCTGCTGCCCTGGCGACGCAGATGCAGGTCATGCTCGATGCGCGTCTCCATCCCTTTATCGATCTTGTAGAAGAAGAGCAGCGCAACCGCGACCAGGAACGGAATGGAGCAGTAGAGGCTCACGGTCAGGCGGATGCCGTCCACCACGGCGTGGGGCTGCTGTTCCGCACCGGCCTGATAGCCGTGGTGCGCGAGAATCCCGGCGACCAGTGCACCGCCGGTGCTGAGCCCGATCTTCAACCCGCACAGCATCGCGGAGAAGATGATCGCGGTGGCGCGGCGATGGTTCTTCCATTCCGAATAGTCGGCAACGTCGGCGATCATCGCCCACAGCAGCGGGATGGTGATGCCGTAGCAGAATCCGTGCAGCATGAAGGCGCCAAAGGCCACGCCGACCGCCGTGGGCGGAAAGAGATAGAAAACCAGCAGGAACACGGTGGATACCAGCAGCGCACCGCCGAAGACATCACGCTTGCCGAAGCGGTCGGCCAGGCGGCGGGAGACGCCGATGCCCAGGATCATGCAGAGGATGCCGCAGGCGTTGAACAGGCTGAAGGCCGAGGTCGCCGGATCCTCCGGCCAGGTGAAGCCGGACAGGCCCCATCCGTTGACGGTCGCGTTCACCGCCCCGATGAAGCGGTTGAAACCGGAGGCGTCGAGAAAACCCGCCAACGCGGCCTCGCTCATGTAGTACTGGAAGTAGTAGATGTAGGTGCCGCCCTTCAGGGCGAGGTTGATGAAGACCAGCACCGTCAGGGCCAGCATCACCTTCCACGGCCGGTTGTGCAGCAGGTCGGACAGGTCCTGCATCACCCCGCCGGTCTGTTCCTTGGCCGGCACGATGCGCTCGCGGGTGGTGGCGAAGGTGATCAGGAAGAACAGCGTGCCCACGACCGCGAACACGGTCATTACCCGCTCAAACCCTTGCACACGGTCCCCGTCGCCCAGGATCAGCACCAGCGGCAGCAGCAGCACCTGGATGATGAACTGCGCGATCATCACCGCCACGAAGCGGTAGGCCGACAGGCTGTTGCGTTGGGCCATGCTGCCAGTCAGCACCCCGCTGAGCGCGGAGTACGGCAGGTTGTTGGCCGCGTACACGAACATCAGCAGGCCATAGGTCACCAGGGCGTAGATGACCTTGCCGCGCCCGCCGAGGTCCGGCGTACTGAAGGCCAGCAGCGACAACGCACCGAAGGGAATCGCCGTCCACAGGATCCAGGGCCGGAACTTTCCCCAGCGGCTGACCGTGCGGTCAGCGGCAATGCCGATCAGCGGGGTGAACACGAAGGCGCCCAGCAGGCCGATGACAAGGATGATCGTCGCCGCCGTGGCGGGCGGCAAGCGGTACACATCGGTGTAGAAGAACGCCAGGTAGGTGATCAGCGTCTGGAAGATCAGGTTCGCCGCGAGGTCGCCCAGGCTGTAGCCCAGCTTCTCCCGGACGGACAGCGTGTGCTCGGGAATATCCATGTGGCGGGCCTCAGTCACGACGTGCCTCCACGGTGAAGCGGCTCTGCACACGGGCATCGGCGCTGGAGCCGCCTACCCTTACTTCGTACTCCCCCGGCGGCACCACATACGTTCCGCGCGCGTCGTCGTACTGGCGCAGCGCCTGCTGTGCCTGCAGATCGAATGCCATGGTGCGCCGCTCGCCAGGCGCCAGGTGGACACGCTGGAAGCCCTGCAAGGTCTGCTGCGCATCGCCTGCGCCGGCCGCCAGCCGCCGCACATACACCTGCACTACTTCATCACCCGCGCGCTTGCCCGTGTTGGAGACGTCCACCTGCACCTTGAGCGTGCCGTTGTCGGCGATGCGGGGCGCATCGAGACGGAGTCTGCCGTAGCCGAACCGGGTATAGGACAGCCCATAGCCGAACGGATACAGCGGCGTGCCGCGGAAGTAGCGGTAGGTGCGGCCCTCCATCGTGTAGTCGTCGAAGGCCGGCATCGCCTGGTCCGCGGTGTAGAACGTCACCGGCAGCCGGCCCGCGGGATTGGTGTCGCCGAACAGCGCTTCGCCCACCGCAGTGCCACCGCGCTGCCCCGGATACCAGCTCATCAGGATCGCGGACAGGTTTGCCTGGGCCCAGTCCACCGCCAGCGCCGAGCCCCCGGTCAGCACCATCACCACCGGCTTGCCCGTGGCATGCAGCGCTTCCAGCAGGGCGCGCTGGGTGGCGGGCAGGCGCAGGTCGGTGCGGTCGCCGCCCGCGAAGCCCGGATAGTTCACCGTCATCTCTTCGCCCTCGACGTCGCCGGTCAGGCCGCCGACGAAGACCACCACGTCCGCATTGCGGGCGGCATCGACCGCCTCCTCGAACGGCGCCTTCGCCCCGGGCATGCGCCAGCCCAGCCGCACCCCGGCGTCGCGTTCGTTATCGAAGTACTCCAGCGTGAGTTCATAGGCGCGGCCCGCCTGCAGGTCCAGGTCGACACCGTCGCTGCGCAGGCGATCGCTGTTGGCCCAGTGGTCCAGCACCCGCTTTCCATCCACGTAGAGACGAAAGCCGTCGTCGGCGGCTGCCTCGATCCGGTAGCGGCCCGACACCGGCGGCAGCAGCTGGCCCCTCCAGCGGATGCTGAAGCCATCGTTGGGAATGCCCTGCCCCGGCGCCGCTTCACCGCGGGCCAGCAGGTTGTCGGTGGGTGAACCCCGGTCCCAGCGGAAACCGATCTGCGCATCGGTGCGGACCAGCGCCGGCGTCCCTGACAGATCGGGCGTGCGGAAGTACTCACCGCGCAGGCCACGTTCCGGGGAATCGGCCGACGGCCGCAGGTACGCTGCCTCGATCAGCGGTGTCGCACCGGGATCGTCGCGCCCTTCGACCAGGTCGACGCCGCGTGCGTACTGCACCTCGACGCCCTTCGCCGCATCGCGGATCCCCTGCAGGATGGTCACCGGCGCGGCCGGCGTGCCGAAGTAGTTGCCGAGCAGGGCCATGGTGTCATCGGCGGTCGGGCCGACCACGGCAATGCGCTTGAGGGTGCGTGACAACGGCAGCACGCCATCGTTCTTCAGTAGCACCAGTGACTGCTGCGCGGCCTTCAGGGCCAGCGCGTCGTGCGCCGGGGCCTGGTTCACGGAGGCCGGTATCCGCGCCCAGCGCACGCGCTCGGGCGGATCGAACATGCCCAGCCGCATCCGCGCGGTGAACAGCCGCGTCACGGCATCGTCGATCTCCGCTTCGCTGATCAGCCCCTGGCGTACCGCGGCCGGCAGCGTGGCGTATTCCTGGCCGCACTCCAGCTCCGTGCCGTTCTTGACCGCCAGTGCCGCGGCGGCCTCGCGGGTCGGCACGATTTTGTGATGCTTCCAGATATCCACGATGGCCCAGCAGTCGGACACCACGTAGCCCTGGAAGCCCCAGTCCCGGCGCAGCACGTCGCGCAGCAGGAACCTGCTGGCGCTGGCGGACTCGCCGTACACCCGGTTGTAGGCGCCCATCACCGCGTCGACCTGGCCTTCCTTCACCAGCGCCTCGAAGGCCGGGAGGTAGGTGTCGTACAGGTCGCGTTTGCTGGGGCGCGCGTCGAAGTGGTGGCGGTCGGCCTCGGGGCCACTGTGCACGGCCAGGTGTTTGGCCGTGGCGTCCAGCTTGCGGTACACCGGGTCGTCGCCCTGCAGGCCGTGCACGAAGGCGACGCCCATGCGCGCGGTCAGGTACGGATCCTCACCGTAGGTTTCCTGGCCCCGGCCCCACCGCGGATCGCGGAAGATGTTGATGTTCGGCGACCAGTAGGTCAGGCCCTGGTAGCGGCCATGCGACCCCTCGCGTACGAACTGGTGATGCTTGGCGCGCGCCTCGTCGCTGATGGTGGTCGCGACCTGCGCCATCAACGGCACATCGAAGGTGGCAGCCAGCCCGATCGCCTGCGGGAAGACGGTGGCCTGCCCTGCCCTCGCCACACCGTGCAGGCCTTCGTTCCACCAGTCGTAGGCCGGAACGCCCAGGCGCTCGATGGCCGGCGCGGCGTTCTGCATCTGGGCGGCCTTTTCCTCCAGGGTCATCTGCCCCACCAGCGCGGCGGCGCGGGTTTCAAAGCCGGCCGAGGTGTCCAGCCACAGCTGGGTTTCCGCGGCATGACCGGCGGTCGCTGCTGCCATGGCAGCGCACAGCACCAGGGTGCGGAAGGCGGGGCCACGACGGCCACTGAAGAGGTAAGGCGCACGCGTCATCATTTGCTCCTCAAGGCGCGCTCGTCGCGCGCGAATGGTCCCAGCAGCGCGCCGACAAAGCCGCCTGCGCGATCCGTACTCAACACCGTTCCGTCTACGTCGTCAGCGAGCCTCTGCCAGCCCTGCCCATCACCCGTGTCGAATGCGAACGCATAGCTGCCCTCGTCACCGGCGATCTTCAGGCGCAGCGACGTGGACGCCGTCGCGTTGCGCGTGGCCAGGGTGCGGGTCGCCCCGCTGCCATCGCGCCCTTCCAGGAAGATCGCCACGCGATTCCCGCCGAGGCTGCGCACGCCCAGGAAGTACCAGTAGCTTTCGCTCTGGAACGCAGCAATGCCCGCCGCCACATCCGTCGCCGGTCGCGTCATTTCAGTGCTGGCCTCGAAGCGCAGATGCTGCTGGCGGCGACCAAGGAAGGCAGGGTTGCGCAGCGTGTCGAGGTTCTCCGGCAGCGGATGCACAGCCAAGCTGCCCGGGCGCAGGCCCAGGTCTGCCCACGCCCGTTTGGGGACGCGCACCTGCAACCATCCCGTGCCGAGCGTCGGTGCATCGAAACCGTCGCGATCGACGAAGTTGCCGGTTGATGGGGCCTGCGAGGCATCGCCGTGCATCCACGATGGCGCTTTGACCACGTACGGAATGACCTGGTCGGCCGGCAGGATCACCGGCCAGCCATCCCGCCATTGCACGGGCAGCAGATACGTCTCCCGCCCCGTGTTGTAGTGGCGCGTCTGGTAGTTGCGACTGGCCAGGAACACCGCCCACCAGGCGCCGTCCGGACCTTCCACCAGATCGGCATGGCCGGCGTTGGTGATCGGCAGCGGCCGGTCGTCCGGCAGGTCGCGCTGGGTGAGAATCGGATTGCCCGCATACGGGAGGTACGGCCCCCAGGCCTTGCGGCTGCGCAGGACCACCTGGGAATGCTGCGGCCCGGTGCCCCCCTCGGCGTCGGAGAGGTAGTACCAGCCATCGCGCTTGAAGACATGCGGCCCCTCGATCCAGATCGGGTTCTTCGCCGGCTCCACCCCGCCGTCGATCAGCACCCTCCGCGGCCCTACCGGCTTGAACGCGGCCAGATCGATCTGCTGCATCCAGATGGCGCGGTGGCCTTCGTAGCGCTGCGGACCGGGCGGCACATCGTTGTTGACCAGGTAGACGGCGCCGTCTTCGTCGAAGAACAGCGACGGGTCGATGCCCTCCACGCTGGGCAGCCAGTGCGGGTCGGACCAGGGGCCGGCCGGGTCGCGCGCGGTCGCGATGAAGTTGCCGCCACTGTCGACGGCCGTGGTGACCACATAGAACATGCCGTCGTGGTACTCGATCGCCGGCGCGAAGATGCCGCGCGAAACGCTCAGTCCATCGAAGTCCAGCTGCGTCGGGCGGTCGATCACGTTGCCGATCTGTTTCCAGTGCACCAGATCGATGCTTTCGAATACCGGAATACCCGGGAAGTAGGTGAAGCTGGAATTGACCAGATAGAAGCGGTCATTGGCGCGGACGATGCTCGGATCCGCGTGGAAGCCGGCCAGGATCGGATTACGGTAGTGACCGGCTGGAAGAGGTGTCTCAAACGCCGCGTCGTGACCCGAATATTCGAACCAGTCGAAATAGACCGGCGGCGCAGGCGTAGCACCGAGCGATGGCGCAGCAGGCAGCAGCAGGAGCAGCGTGGCAATCAGCAGGCGCATCAGGGGACCTCGGCGGCGGTGAGGGGAATTTCGAAGGGGCCGGCCGGCGCACCGCTGCTGTCGCGCAGCGTGCAGACCGGACCGTCCGCCCAGCAATAGCGCACACGCAACGCGCCGCTACTGTAGTGCCGGCCGCTGGCCGGCTCCACGCAATCCATGCAATCCAACACAACCTCAAGCCCCTCCAGCACCGCGTCGGCATACCGGCAGTGCCGTGCGTCGGCGTCACAGAGCTCGAATCCTATGGGGCCGTCCGCACCGGTCGTGACCAGGGTGCCGGTGACGTTGTCGAACGCGATCCTTGTTTCGCGCTGCGCGCGAGACGCCGTGCGAACCGACGGGCCGGAAGGTGCCAGCGCCCGTTCGCCGTAGACCACGTGACGCGCCACCCGGGCCAGGCGCCGGCCCAGCTCCTGTTTGTTGGGCGGGTGGATGTCGTACGCGTCGCCGATGTCGATCGCCACGGCGAGCCCGGTATGCGGGTCCTCCGCCGCGACGCGACGCTGCGCCTCGCGCACCTGTGCCCAACCACTCTCCCCCGTGGCTTGAGGCGGCTGCCCATAGCCGGCCAACTGCACCACCAGCAGCGGCATCCGCGCACCGAAGCGGCTGCGCCAGTCATCGCGCAGGCTGCGCAGCCGGTTGGCATAAGCGGCGCCGTCACCCGTGTTCGACTCGCCCTGGTACCAGAGCATCCCACGCAGGCCATAGCTGCCGAGCGGCGCGATCATGCCGTTGTACAGCGTCGACAGACCCGTGGCGGCATGCCAGGGCGCCAGCGGCGGTGCCTGTGCACCGGGCGCCACCCGGTAGTGCCACGGCGCGTCCAGGACGATGCGCGTGCCGTCGTCGAGCTCCACCGCGTGGGCGGCGGCCGGTCCCGACAGCCCACCCTCGCCGTAGGTATCCAGCACGTTGATCACCACCGTGTTCGCGCCGGCGTTCAAGAGCCCGGGAGGAAGTGTGTAAAGCCGCGGCTCCCCTGCACCGTACTGGCTGCCCACCGCCACGCCGTTGACCCAGGTCATGTCCGCCTCATCGACGGCGCCCAGCGCAAGCCGTGCGCCCTGCGCCGCCTGCGCGGCGGTCAGCGTGACCTGGGTGCGGTACCAGACCATGCCGTTGTACGCGGCAAGCGCCGGCACGCCCCAACGCTCCCATGCTCCGAGCGCGGCCGGTGCCGTGTGCCACGCCGTGCTGTCTGTGCCCGGCTGCCAGGGAGTGTCGCCTTGCCGGGCTCCGTCGCGCTTCGACCACCACTGCTGCCATACCTCGCCCCAGCCCGCGGTTGCCGCCGCAGGGTTGCTTGCGTAGAGCGCGAGCAGGTCAAGCGCGGGATCCATGCCGCCCTGCGTACGCAGCGCGTCGGCGCTGGTCCACGCCTCGATCCGCGAGCCGCCCCACGCCGCCTGGATCAGCCCCATCGGGACGTCGACGGTCTTCTGCAGTTCACGCGCAAAGTAGAAGCAGGCGGCGGAAAAGTCGCGCACCGCGGCTGGCGACGCCGGCTTCCACGCCGTCGGCGCCGGGAACGTGCTCTGCGGCGTAACGGTTGCCGCCTTGGGCACGCTGAACAGGCGGATCGTCGGGTGCGTGGCGGAGGCGATCTCACTGTCTGCGTCGAGCGCGCGCCACACCGGCAGTTCCATGTTCGATTGCCCGGAACACAACCAGACATCACCCATCTGCACGTCATGCACGATCTGGGTGGTCTGCCCTGCGCGGACGGTCATTTCGTGAGGGCCGCCAGCGGGAATGGGCTTCAGCGTTGCATGCCACTGGCCGCCCGCATCCGCGCGCGTGGTGACGGTTTGTCGCGCGAACGCCACGGAAACCGGAATGCCGGGCGCAGCATGGCCCCAGACCGGAATCTGCTGGTCGCGCTGCAGCACAGCGTGATCCTGGAACAGCGGATGCAACAGTGCTGTGGCCGGCTCCTGTGCCACGGCCGGCATGGCGCAGCACATCACGATGGTCGCCAGTATCCAGCCCATCCACGCTGTCCGACTCATCGCCCATCTCCCGGTGCGGAAGGAAACTGCAGGCGCTGGTACCACGCCAGCGCCTGTGGCGGCGCGGTTTCGCCCGCAGGCAAGGGCCTGCCGCTGATCGACTGGAAGTACGCCACACTGGCATCGCGCCACCACTGCGCTTCGCGCCGCTGGATGCCGAGGAAGGCGGCGACCTGCGCATGCCGCTGCGCATCCACCCTGCCCTGCAGGCCCGCCCAACTGGCCTGCATGTCCTCTACCTGACGCACACCAAGGGAGTAACGCCCCACCAGTTCGTCCCACAACGGTCGTCCTGAGGCCATGCGGTGATCCCACGGGACATGGTGGAACCACAACAGCAGCGGCTCCGGCACCCGCGCCAGGTCGCCGTACACGGCGGCCACCTCGGGGGCGTACTGGGCCACCGCGTTGCTGCCGCGTGCAGTGCGATCGAAGCCGATGCCATCGCGGTCGGCGCGGTGGTAGTACACGGCGGTCCAGTCCGCGCGCGGACCGCCGTCCACCCACGGGCCGGGCCCGTAATGGTGCCCGCGCGCCATCAGGTGGTGCAGGCCCAGCGGTGTCATGTAGTTCACCGCGGCCTCGCGCGAGACCATCATCATGTCGACGATGGGTGCCACCACCTGGGGATCCGGCGCGAACGTCATCGCTGCCCAGTCCGTCGCGATGTCGCGGGCGGACTGGTCCGGATTCCAGGCGAGACGGCCGAAGGCGTACCAGTTGGCCTGGTCGAAGTGCGACCCACTCCAGGTGTGATCGTTGCCGATGTTGGCCACGCCGGCGATGCCGGTCAGGCGCTGCGCGACCGTGGCGCCCGCGCCGCCTGCGTGGGTATCGGACTGCAGCACCTCCTCGTACAGCGGCCCCAGGTACACCAGATGCGTGGCGAAGCCGAGATACTCCTTGGTGATCTGGACCTCCATCATCAGCGGCGTGCGTGGCATGGCCCCGAACAGGGGATGGAACGGCTCCCGCGGCTGGAAGTCGATGGGCCCGTTCTTCACCTGCACGATCACGTTCGGGCGGAACGCGCCGTCCAGGCCGGAAAATTCGGTGTAGGCCTGCGTGGCGCGGTCCGCGGGCACCTCATGCGCGTAGACGAAGGCGCGCCACATCACCACGCCGCCATGCGGTGCCAGCGCGTCAGCCAGCAGATTGGCGCCGTCCGCATGCGAGCGGCCATAGTCCTGCGGTCCGGGCTGTCCTTCCGAATTGGCCTTGACCAGGAAGCCGCCGAAATCCGGAATGTGCGCGTAGATCTCGTCAGCCTTGTCGCGCCACCAACGTTGCACGTCCGGGTCGAGCGGATCGGCGGTTTTCAGCCCGCCCAGCTCGATGGGGGCGCTGAAGCGCGCGCTCAGGTACACGCGGATGCCGTACGGCCGGAACATGTCCGCGAGCGCGGCCGCTTTGATGAGATATGCCGGCGCAAGGCTCTGCGCGCTCGCGTTTACATTGTTCAGCACGGTGCCGTTGATGCCGAGCGAGGCGTTGGCACGCGCATAGTCCGTATAACGCGGGTCCCGCCACTCCGGCAGGGTCTGCCAGTCCCACAGCGAGCGACCCGCATAGCCGCGTTCGACATAGCCGTCCAGGTTGTCCCAGTGTTCGAGCACGCGCAGCCGGAGCCGTGGTGATTCCCGAACCTCAAGGGCATCGAGTGGTGCGCCGGTCTGCAGCAGTCGCAGCAGATGGAACACGCCATACAGGACCCCGATATCCTGGCGTGCGGCCACCAGCAGCACCGCGCGCCCGCCGATGTGCGCACGCCTGAGCAGGTAGCCATCGTCGCCGAGTGATTCCATCTCCTTGCGGAGCGGCGCGATCACGGCCGACGAATCGGGGGTGCCCAGCACCACGCTGGGGTCCGCGCTGGGCGCCCTCTGCATCCGCGGCGCGCGACCCAGCAGGCCGGTGAGGCCACGCACAAGTTCCTCGCGCGCGGCACGTTGCGTCGGGGTCTGATCGGGGGCCACGACCCCGCCCAGCCGTGTCCGGTAGTCGGTCGCGAGGGCAGGTTCCAGCGGTGCGTAGCGCAGCCAGAGGGCGTAACCGTCCTCCGCGCGCACGCTGCCCGCGCAGGCGAAAAGTGCCAGGGCGACACCCAGCATCCAGTGACACCGCTCGACATTCCGGCGGAGCAGCAGTGTCGCCAGCAAACCTTGTAAGCTGCGGACGTGCCCGCCTCGCGGCAGCGTCACAAAGAAGAAAGGCAACACGCATTGGACAAGCCGAAGAAATCGGTCCGCCGCAAAACCAGTGGCGTGACGATCGACGAGGTGGCTGCCCTGGCCGGGGTCTCGCCGATGACCGTGTCGCGCGCGATCAACCAGGGCAAGGTGCGCGATGTCACGCGCGAACGGGTGATGCGCGCGGTGCGCGAACTGGGCTACACGCCCAACCTGGCCGCGAGTTCGCTGGCGGCGGCGCAGCACACGCGGATCGCGCTGATCTACACCAACCCCAGCGGCGCCTACCTGCGGGAGCTGCTGGTCGGCCTGCTGCGTGTCGCGTCCAACGCGGCCATCCAGCTGGTCATCCATTACTGGGACAACTTCGACCCCGAGGCCGAGCGCAACGCTGCGCGCGCCCTGGCTGGCCGTGTGGATGGCGTCATCCTGCCGCCCCCGCTGTGCGAGTCGCAGGCGGCCGTGACCGAACTGGTCAGCGCCGGCATTCCGGTGGTCGCGATCGCGTCGGGGCACCTGAGAGACGATCTTTCCTGCGTCCGCATCGACGACTTCCATGCGGGCAAGGAGATGGCCGAACACCTGATCCAGCATGGGCACCGTCGGATCGGCTTCATCTGCGGCCGCAGCGACCTCAGCGCGAGCGCGCGACGCTACGATGGGTTTGTCACCGCCCTGCAGGAGGCAGGGCTGCAGGTCGAACCCGGCCTCGTCGAACAGGGGGATTACACCTACCGTTCGGGGCTTGCCGCGACCGAGAAGCTGCTGTCCCAGCGTCGGCCGCCGACGGCCATCTTCGCCAGCAACGACGACATGGCGGCAGCGGCCATCTCCGTTGCACACCGACGCGGCCTCGAGGTGCCCCGTGACCTGTCGGTGGTGGGTTTCGATGACACGTCGGCGGCAACGACCGTCTGGCCCGAGCTCACCACCCTCCATCAACCCATCGCTGCGATGGCCGACGCCGCCATCGATATCCTGCTGCGCACCATCCGCCGCAAGGGCGATGAGACGCGCGTGTTGACCGATCACGTCATGCCGCACCGGCTGGTGGTGCGCGACTCGGTCGCGCGCCCGCCCAAGCGCTGAGGGCGCAGGCCGCATCGTCACGCGCCGGGGCATGCGATGGTGGCCTCCGCTTCGTTCAAGGCGCCCAGGGCGACGCGTGACACCGAGAGCGTCATCACGCCTGCCGTCCCGATCGACCAGGGGCGATCCAGCTTGCCGACCTCCGCGCCTGCCGCCGCCAGACACTTCAAGGGCACGCCCACGCGGGTCCATTGGCCCACGGGCAGCTTTGCCAGCGCCGGCCCGAGCGCAACGCGTGCCGAACAGCCCGTGCCGCAGCCCACGGACAACCACGCCTCGCCCCGGGGTGCGGCGTCGACGCGCATCGTGGTCAACAGCATCAGATCGCCGTTGCTCTCGCGCTGCAGGTCCAGTGGCGTGTGCGACTGCAGCGCGACGATCGCCTCACCCTTGCCCGACCACGCGAGACGGCGGCCATCTTCCTGCGCCAGGTGATCCACACCGGTGACCTTCAGCAGGTCGCCCTCGAGGGATTCCGGCACCTGGGTGACGGTCACCCCCTGCCCTGTGCTGCGCTCCAGCCGCAGGGCCATGCCGGAGCCGGCATCCCCACGCGCGAAGAACACACCGATGGCCCCTTCGTTGCCCGTCACGCCCGATGCTTCCGGCAGCGCGGCCAGATCGCCGTTGTCGGCATAGGTCAGGCCGAAGCCGAAGGCGAACAGGGGGTTGTAGTCCTTCTGCCCGACATTGTTGGCGTACTGCGTCGCGGTGCGCGGCCAACTGAAGCTCAACTTGCCTTTGAAGTCGTGCTGCACGCTGCCATCCGGACTGCGCAGCAGCACATCGGCAATGCCGGCCCCTTCCGAACCAGGCAGCCAGGCCGCCACGAAGGCATCGGCGGCATTGATCTCACGATTCACCCAGAGCGGGCGTCCGCTGAGGAACACCGCGATCACGGGGATGCCGTCGGCCTTGAGCCGCTTGATCAACGCGAGATCCGCGTCGTCGCCCGGCTTGTAGGCCAGGGTGGGCAGGTCGCCCTGGAACTCCGCATAGGGGTTCTCGCCGAACACCACCACGGCCACATCCGGTTTCGTGGTGTAAGCACCATCCACCGCCAACTGCGCCTCGCCGCCAGCGGCCTTGGCCTGCTGCGCAATACCTTCGTAGATCGTGTCCGCATTCGGGAAGTCTTTGCGGGTGGTGCCGGTACCCTGCCAGTTCAGCGTCCAGCCGCCCGCCTGCTTGCCCACGTCGTTGGCACCGTCACCGGCCACCAGGATGCGTTGCTTCGGCGACAGCGGCAGCACGCCGCCCTGGTTCTTCAGCAGCACCAGCGATTCGCGCACCGCCTGGCGTGCAACCTGACGGTGCTCCGGCGCGCCGACGAGTGCGAACTGCCCACCGACGGCGCGCGACGACGGCTTGCCCGCCTCGAACAGGCCCAGCCGCATCTTGACCCGCAGGATCCGGCGCACTGCATCGTCCAGGCGTTGCTGGGGAAGCGTGCCGTCCTTCACTGCGGCCAGCGTGGTCTCGTAGAAGCCCTTCCAGCTGTCCGACGCCATGGCCATGTCCAGGCCGGCATTGATCGTGGCCGGACAATCGGTGGTGGTGCAGCCCTTGACCTGCCCGTGGCCGTTCCAGTCGCCCACCACGAAACCACCGAAGTGCATGCGCCCCTTCAGCGCATCGGTCAGGTACGGCTTGTTGCCGTGCATCTTTTCGCCGTTGACGCTGTTGAAGGAGGCCATCACCGTCTGTGCGCCCGCCGCGATGGCGGGCGGATAGCCGGCCGCGTGGATGCGCACCAGCTCGGCCTCGCTGATCCGGGTATCGCCCTGGTCCTTGCCGTCGGTGGTGCCGCCGTCACCGAGGAAGTGCTTGACCGATGCGATGACATGGCGACCGTCAAGGAAGCCTGGCGAGCCCACCTTGCCCTGCAGGCCCTCGACCATCGCGCCGGCATAGCTGGCCACCACCTCGGGCGACTCGGAGTACCCCTCATAGGTACGCCCCCAGCGGTCGTCCTGCGGTACCGCCACGGTCGGCGCGAACGCCCACTCCATCCCGGTCGCACGGGTTTCCAGCGCGGTGATCTCACCGATACGGCGCAGCAGTTCCGGATTACGCGTCGCGCCCAGGCCGATGTTGTGCGGGAACAGGGTCGCGCCGATGATGTTGCTCTGCCCATGGACGGCGTCGATGCCGAACAGCACCGGGATCGCCTTGCCGCCCTGCGAGGTGTCCATCGAGGCCGCATAGAACGCATCGGCCAGCGCCAGCCATTCGGCCGGCGAGGCATCGTAGCGGCCACCGGGGTCGGAGTTGCCGCCCGCAAGGATCGAGCCGAGCCGGTAGGTGCGCAGGTCCTCCGGCGTGATGCTGGCGATGTCGCCCTGCACCAGTTGGCCCACTTTTTCCTCCACCGTCATGGTGTCCATCAGGTCGGAGATCCGCTTCTCCAGCGCGGCATCCTGAGGCAGCGGCCAGGCCACCTGCGACCACGGATCCGGATCGGCCGCCGCCGGTGCAGCAGCCTTGTCATCGTTTCCGCAGGCAGCCAACACCCCCATCAGCGCGGCCAGCATCACGCCACGGCGGGCGTGGGTAAGGCGTCGATTCGTCATCGTGTTCATCCTTCCATCTGCTCCAGTTCCTTGCCCTTGGTTTCGTGCACATACCTGAGCACGAAGAAGACCGAGATGACGGCCGACGCCAGGTAGAGGCTGTAGGTCGCCGCGAGTCCGATGGCGGCCAACAGAATGGGGAACGTCACCGTCACGGCGAAGTTCGCGGTCCATTGCGCCGCACCCGCCACGGCCAGTGCCGAGCCGCGGATCTGGTTGGGGAACATCTCGCCCAGCATCACCCACATCACCGGGCCCCAGGAAAGATTGAAGAACACCACGTAGGCATTGGCCGCCACCAGCGCCAGCGTGCCCATGCTCCCGGGCAGCTGCAGGCGCCCATCGACCAGCGAGCCACTCGCGAAGGCGACCACCAGGAGCGCCAACGACACCGCCATACCGGCCGAGCCGATCCATAGCAGCGGCTTGCGCCCGATGCGGTCGATCAGCAGCACGGTGACGAGGCAGGCGCCGATGCTGAGCGCACCGGACAGCACGTTGATCAGCAGTGCGTCGTTCTCGGAGAAACCGACCGCCTGCCAGAGCACGGCGCCGTAGTAGAACACCACGTTGATGCCGACCAGCTGCTGGAAGATGGCCAGGCCGATGCCGACCCAGACAATCGGGCGCATCTTCCCGGTGGCCTTGCTGCGCAGATCCGACAGCCGCGGGCGATGGTGGTCGGTCGACAGTGAGGCGTCGATCTCGGCCAGCTTGGCCTGCGCCTCGGCACCGCCGAACAGCCGCGTCAGCACGTGCAGCGCCTCGTCCTTGCGGCGCTTCACCACCAGGTAGCGCGGGCTCTCCGGAATGGTCAGCAACAGTGCCAGGAACAGCAGCGAGGGCACCGCCTGCATCCAGAACATCCAGCGCCACGCCGCATGCCCGCCCCACAGCGGCTCGGTCGAGGCGCCGGCGGTGGCCGCCAACAGATAGTTGGACAGGAACGCGACGGTGAGCCCGCTGATGATGGCGATCTGCTGGACCGTCGCGAGGCGGCCGCGGTAGCGCGCCGGCGCGACTTCGGCGATGTACGCCGGCGAGATCACGCTGGCCGCACCCACCGCAAAGCCCCCCATCACCCGCGCGATGATGAACAGGGTCGACGACGCCGCTGCACCTGCCCCGATCGCCGACAGCAGGAACAACACCGCCGAGACGATCAACACGTTGCGGCGTCCCAGGCGGTCGGACAGCCGGCCGGCGCTGAAGGCACCGATGGCGCAGCCCAACAGCATCGAGGCGATCTCGAACCCCTGCATCCACTCGCCTGACCGGAACGTCTGGTGCAGCCCGTCCTGGGTGCCGTTGATCACGCCGCTGTCGAACCCGAACAGGAATCCGCCAATCGTCGCCACCACGCTGATCAATACGATCAGCCGGGTGTTCTCCCCACCGCTCACTGCCTGGTTCATTGCCCTGCCCCTCCCCGATTCGGTGTCATCGCTGCGAACTGTCGCGCTCAGCGCAGCAGGTACTGGTTGAGCAGGTTCTCGTAGCGTTCCTGCTTGCCGCTGGTCTGGTTGGGCTCGCCGCCCTTGGCACCCAGTGCGGCCAGGTCCGTGAGGCTGAGCGCACCGCGCGCGAACTCCTTGCCGGCACCACTGTCGAAGCTGGCGTAGCGGGCCTTGCGCCACTGTTCCAGCGGCGAGTCGTTCAGCAGCGCGTGGGCCACTTCCAGCCCGCGTGCGAATGCGTCCATGCCGCCGATGTGGGCGATGAACAGGTCTTCCATGTCGGTGGATTCGCGACGCAGCTTGGCGTCGAAGTTCAGACCGCCCTCCAATCCGCCCTGCCGCAGTACGACCAGCATCGCGCCCACGGTGTCGTAGAGGTCGGTCGGGAACTGATCCGTATCCCAGCCGTTCTGCGCGTTGCCGCGGTTGGCGTCGATGCTGCCCAGCAGGCCGTGGTCCGAGGCGACCTGCAGGTCGTGCTCGAAGGTGTGGCCGGAGAGCGTGGCGTGGTTCGCCTCGATGTTGAGCTTGAAGTCCTTGTGCAGGTCATGTTCTTTCAGGAAGCCCGCCACGGTCGCACTGTCGAAGTCGTACTGGTGCTTCATCGGCTCCATCGGCTTGGGTTCGATCAGGAAGTTGCCCTTCAGGCCGATGCTGCGGCCATAGTCGCGCGCCATCGTGAGGAACCGCGCGAAGTGGTCGACCTCGCGCTTCATCTGCGTGTTCGCCAGCGAGGCATAGCCTTCGCGGCCACCCCAGAACACGTAGTGTTCGCCGCCCAGTTCAACCGTCGCCTCCAGGGCCGCCTTCACCTGCACGGCGGCGCGCGCCACCACGGCGAAATCCGGATTGGTGGACGCACCATTCATGTAGCGCGGGTGCGAGAACAGGTTGGCCGTGCCCCACAGCAGCTTCATGCCGGTCGCATCCTGCCGGGCCTTGGCCAGGCCCACCATGTGCTTCAGGTTCTTCTCGTACTGGCCGACATCGTCCGCATCCGGCGCCAGGTCGATATCGTGGAAGCACCAGTACGGCACGCCGAGCTTGGTGAAGAACTCGAACGCCGCGTCCACCTTCGCCTCGGCAGTCGCCATCGGCGAGGCGCCTTCCCACGGGAAATTGCGGGTGCCCGGACCGAACGGATCATGCCCGGCGTTGCAGAAGGTGTGCCAGTAGCAGGCCGCGAAGCGCAGATGCTCCTGCATCGTCTTGCCACCGATGACCTTGTCCGCGTCATAGACCTTGAACGCGAGCGGATTGTCCGAGCCCCGGCCTTCGAAGGGGATGCGGCCGATGCCGGGGAAGTATTCCTTGGCGCCGATGAAGGGTTGATTGCTCATGGTGCGTCTTCCTGTCGTTGTGCGAGGTGGTGCGTAGAGGGATCAGCCGCGATACAGCGGCGTGAGGGCGTCGAGGTGTCGAAGGAAACGTGCATAGGCCGTGGCATAGGCGTGCGTACGCATCGGATCCGGGTGAGCGGACTGCAGCGGATCGACCGCAACGTGCCGGTCCGCGATGTCGGCGATGGAGGCGGCGTCACCGCGCGCGTGACCCAGCGCCCACAGGGCCTGCAATGCCGCACCGAAGGCCGCCCCCTCGGACTGGGTCGGCACGTCCACCGGCAGGCCGAAGACATCGGCCACCATCTGCCGCCACTGCGCGCTGTTGCTGCCGCCACCGGTCAGCACGATGCGGTCGAACCGCATGCCCGCGCGGACGAAGGCGTCGTATCCATACTTCAGGCTGTAGGTGGCGCCTTCCATGGCCGCGCGGTAGAGGTGCGCCGGGGTCATGTTCGTCGTGTCCAGACCGGCCAGGACGCCCTTGCCCAGCGGCAGGTCCGGCGTGCGTTCGCCATTGAGGAACGGCAACATCACCAGGCCGTCGGCACCGGGCGAGGTCGCCCGCAGGTGCACATCGCCATCGCGGGTGCTGAAGCCGAAGGCATCGGCGACCTGTTCGGTTACCACGGTGCAGTTCATCGTGCATATCAACGGCAGCCAGCCACCGGTGGACGAGCAGAACGCGGCCCAGGCGCCGTCCGGATCGACCACGGGCGTGTCCGAATAGGCGAACAAGGTGCCCGAGGTGCCGAGGCTCATCGCCAGGCGACCGGGCACGACGCAGCCGGTACCGATGGCCGCCATCATGTTGTCGCCCCCGCCAACCGCAACCTTCACCGTCTCGGGAAGCCCCAATAGGCCCGCCGTGGCCGGATCGATGTCGAACAGCTCGTCGGGCGCGGCGATGCGCGGCAGGCAGAGGGCCAGGTCGCGCTCCGGATCGGTCGCGCGCAGCAGCTCGGCTGACCAGGTCCGGGTGCGCACGTCCAGCCAGCCCGTACCCGACGCATCGCCATGCTCGCAGAAGCGCTGGCCGGTCAGCACGAAGTTGAGGTAATCGTGCGGCAGCAGGATCGTGGCGAGCCGTGCGTATGCGTCGGGCCGATGCGTCTTCGTCCAGGGCAGTTTGGACGCGGTGTAACCGGTCAGGATGGGGTTGCCGGCCAGCGCGATGGTGCGCGCTGGTCCGCCGAGTGCGTCCATGATCTGCACGCACTCGGCCGAGGTGCTGGTGTCGCACCACAGTTTGGCCGGTGCCAGGACCTCCCCCGCGGCGTCGAGCGGTACGAAGCCGTGCTGTTGCCCCGAGACCGCCAGCGCGGAGATGCGGGAACGAACCTTGGAATCGATCGCGCGGAAGCAGGCCTGAAGGGCTGCGCCCCACGCGGCCGGCTGCTGCTCACGGCTGCCATCGGCGGCGGAAGCCAGGTCCAGGGGCGCGCTCGCGCTGGCAATGAGCTGCCGCCCGGCAGGGTCGTACACCACCACTTTCAGACTCTGTGTACCTGCATCGATTCCTGCAACCAGATCCATCTATCTCATCCCCGTGGGTGTATGGAGGTAGCGCTACCATTTCTGTGCAGCAGCGTGCTGCCCTGCTAGGCCAGGGCTGAGGCCCGTGGCCAGACGTTCTGCGCCGTCCGGCAGTAGCGTTCGATGAAGGCTGCCTGCGACGGCATCGTCGCGACCGCCTGCTGCACCGGCTGGCGGATCCGCATCAACAGCGTGCGCAGGTCCGCGTCGCTGATGGCAGCGGCAAGCGGATGCGGGGGGCCCGGCTGGATCCCCTGCCCCATCAGCACGCTTGTCCAGGAGTCCACCCGGAAGAGCTCGCCGGGGTCCTGCCAGGCATGCGCACGTTCGCGCCAGGCGCGCAGCCGGACCGCAAGCGATTCCGGCAGTTCCATCTCACGACAGGCCTTCCACATCGGCTCGTCGCGCTGGTTGGCGTGGTAGTGCAGGATGATGAAGTCGCGCACGTGCTCCATCTCCTGGCGGCTGACGTCGTTGTACAGGTCCATCAGCGCCGGGCTGATGCCGTCGAACGGGAACAGCTGGATCAGGCGCACCACCGCACTGATGGTCAGGTGGATGCTGGTCGACTCCAGCGGCTCGATGAAGCCACTGGCGAGGCCCAGCGCTACCACGTTCCTGTTCCAGGCCTTCAACCGGCGCCCGCTGCGGAACGGCACCAGCCAGGGATCGCGCAGGGGCGGCCCGTCGACGTCACGCAGCAGCTTGGCCCGCGCCTCGTCATCGGACATGTGGCGGCTGGAGAACACCAGGCCACAGCCGACCCGGTGCTGAAGCGCGATATGCCATCGCCACCCGGCTTCGTGCGCGATGGCGCGGGTGTACGGCACCGGCGGGCCGACCGACTCGGTCTGCACGGCAACGGCGCGGTCACTGGGCAACCATTCGTTCCAGTCCTCATAGCCGGTATGCAGGGTCTGCTCGGTCAACAGGCCGCGGAACCCGGTGCAGTCGATGAACAGATCGCCCTCGATGACCTGCCCGTCTTCCAGCACCAGGGAGGCAACGGCGCCGTCGTGGGCATGTTGCCGGACCTCGCGGATCTTGCCTTCCACCCGGCGCAGCCCGTGGCCTTCGGCTTTGCGGCGCAGGAATTTCGCGTAGAGCCCGGCGTCGAAGTGATAGGCGTAATTGACCTGGGGCTGGGTCTGCAGCGAGAACCGGTCTTCCCGCGAGGCCACGCTTTCCAGGCAGAAATCGCCCAGGTCCGACGGCATGCCGCGGCGCAGGCTGTCCAGCCAGAAGTGGTGGAACGGCGTGGCCCAGGTGCCCTGCCCGATCGTGCCGAACGGATGGATGAAACGGTCGCCGGGCCGACGCCAGTTCTCGAACGAGATCGAGAGTTTGAACGTGCCGGCGACGGCCTGCAGGAACTCCTGCTCATCGATCTGCAGGAATCGGTGGAACGTGCGGATGGGCGGCACGGTCGACTCGCCGACACCCACCGTACCGATCTGCTCGGACTCCACCAGGGTGATGTCCAGCTGATCGCGGAACTGGTGCGCCAGCGCACAGCCGGCCAGCCAGCCTGCGGTGCCGCCACCGGCGATGACGACCCTGCGGATACGCCCTTCGGTTGTGTTCGCCACGTTCAATGCGGTGCTCCCATCAGCGGTTGAGTCGAGCCAGCAACTGGGCGCGCATGCGGCGCGCCTGCGTCTCGTCGAACGGTGCCAGGTCGCCCCGGGCGGCATCGGGCAGGTGGTGCCCTGCCCGCTCACCCGGACCGAATACGTAGTACTCGAAGATTTTTGCCCAGGCCTGCTTCTCGCGCGCCGGCAGGTCGCGCACGGCCCACATCGCGTGATGGAGTGCCGGCAGCGGTGAGGAAAGGAAGGCCGGCGAACTGCGCCACCAGTAGTTCACCAGCACATTGAACGGCGCGAGGCTGCGCACGTGATGCCACCACAGGCCGGGAATGAAGATCGCATCGCCCGGTTCCAGCTCGGCGGTCTGTGCGCTTGCCAATGCATCACGGAACCTTGGATGGCGCGCGAAGTCCGGCTCGTCGAAATCCACCACGCTCACCACCTGCCCCCCCGGGGTGGGTTCCAGCGGCCCCGGATACAGATTGTCGATCTGCTCGGGCGGGAAAAGCGTGAACCGGCGCCGGCCCACGGCGCAGCAGGCCAGGTTGTCCGGGGTATCGAAATGGCAGGAGGCGGTCACGCGGTTGCCGATCCAGATGCTCGCCGAGGCCTCGATGCCCTGCCCCGCCAGCCCGGCGTCGTTGGCCTGCGCGAAGCCGGGCAGCGCCCGATCGATCAGCAGCGACGCGAGATAGTAGGTAGGTGGCCTCGGGTCGTCGAGATGATCCGCAATTCCGTCCAGCACCTGGCTCAACAACCCACGCCGGACCTCGACGTTCAACCGGGTGAAGTCCGCGTTGTAGAACGGACGCCCCTCGATCTCGGGCCCGCCGAAGGAGTATTGGACAGGGATTCCCGCTTCGAAGCCGCGCAGATACCCCATCGCCTCCTGCGTGGAGCGCAACCCCGCCTGTACCAGCCCCCAGTCGCGCGCGATGCCGCGCAGCACCACCGGCTCGCCGGCGGCCACCAGCGCCTCCAGCGGGAGCGCGCCCGGCTCCAGGTCTTCCAGGGTCTGCATCGCAATGCCGCCCAGCACCGGTCAGTTCCTGCCCGCCGCCGCAGCGGCATCCTGCAGGCGCAGACGTTTCTGCTTCTCGGCGATCAGGCGCCGCATGTTGTGCAGCGACGCCAGCATCAGGTACGCGCCTTCCAGGTAGCCGGCGTGGTTGAGTTCGGCCAGTGCGGGGCCGTCCAGCTGGCCAAGCCGGTCACGGTCGATGGCGTGCAGACCGTTGACACCCACCCGATGCTCCTGGGCAATCTGCACGTCGAGCGTGACCGGTTGAATGAGTCCTTTGGCGTCGAGCGCGGCAAACATCTGCGCGCCGAAGGCGTGGCCATCGTGAATGCCACGCAGCACGCCTGCGATGTGGTCCAGATACGGCGTATTGCCCCCCTGCGGCAGGAACACCGGCTCGCCCTGCATCGCATTCACGCGCGGATGATCCAGATCCACGTGCAGCACTGCCTCCTGGATGAGCGTGCCATCGATACGGTTCTCCTGGAAGCCGATGAGGAACGGCCCCTTGGCTGCGGCCCCGGGCAGGTAGGACGCATTCCATCGGCCGTCCTGCAGAAACAGGTTTTCGTGCTGCTCGAACCCGAGCAGGACCACCGACTGCCACTCGCCCGTGACGGCGTCCCTGCGAAGGAAAATGGGATATTCGCGCTGCAGTTCAGCGAACTCGCTCGGGTAGGCCGGCACCATGCCGACCGCGTCGCCGAACTCGGGGCCGAAGTCGGTGGCCACGCGCAGATCGCGGTGGGCGATGTTGTTGAGCATTTCGTAACGCGGCATGGTGTTCTTCCAACCCCATCAGGACCCTTGAACGGGTGCCGCCGCCAAGGCAGCGGCACCCCCACACATCAGAACCGGTAACGAACGCCAAGCATATAACGCGGACTCTGGTCTGCCAGCTTCACGATCATCTGCGAGGTGCGCGAGCGCCAGCGGACGTCCTCACCGGTCAGGTTGATCGCCTCCAGCCCAAACGACCAGTGATCATCCAGGGTGTAGTTCACGCTGAGATCCCACTGTTCGTAAGCTTCCACGTAGTACGGATTACGGCTGGCACCCTGGTTGGCCAGGATCAGGTACTGGTCACGCCAGTTCCAGGCCAGGCGCACCGACCAGCCGTATTTTTCGTACATCAGCATGGCGTTGGCAGTATCACTGAGGCCGGTCAGCGAGAACTGGTCGATGCCCGGGTCGCCCCCGTTGTTGTAGCCGACATCGCCGTTCACGAGGGTGTAGTTCGCCAGGACGCCGAACCCGGTGTCGCCGAAGAAGTACTGCCCACCGAGCTCCCAGCCATGCAGCTTGGACTCGTTCTGGTTGATGGGCCGGTTGACGTTGAACTGGTACAGCGGGTCGGCCGCCGTGCCATACAGATCGTAGCTGGCTTCGGTAGCCAGGACCTGCGCGTCTGTACCGTTGTAGGCACCCAGTCCGGCGGGATTGTTGCGCAGCAGCGCCAGCGCGGTGAACAGCGCGGTGTCGTTGCCGTTGCAGGCCGCCGCATTGGCCGCACCGACCTGGGTCACGCAGGCGCCGCTGTTGAGGAAGGCCAGCGCCGACTGTGCATCCGGGCCGGAGGTCGGGTCGCGCAGGCCGTACAGGTTTTCCTGGACCACGGTGTTGCCGATGAAGTTGGCGACCCGTTTGTTCCAGTACGTGACCGACACGTAGCTCGCGTCAGCGAAGTACCACTCCAGCGCCAGGTCGAGGTTGTCCGATTCCAGCGGCTTCAGCTGCGGGTTCTGTGCCGTGCCGCTGGCCCGCGAAGACGGATCGATCAGCACGGAGCCAAATGGTTGCTGCGCGGTCGGGCCTGCATAGAGGTTGCCGATCGGCGCGCGCGCGATGCTCTTGCCGAACGAGACGCGTCCCTTCAGGTCGTCCATGAGGTCGATGCTGA
The DNA here is from genome assembly GCF_013387485.1 of Stenotrophomonas sp. SAM-B. Lineage (GTDB taxonomy): Bacteria > Pseudomonadota > Gammaproteobacteria > Xanthomonadales > Xanthomonadaceae > Stenotrophomonas > Stenotrophomonas maltophilia_AA. The sequence continues at coordinate 534,131 of NZ_JABBXB010000002.1, read as the reverse complement.
AGTCGAGGTTGGGCAGGATGTAGCTGTAGCTGTTCTTCTCGGTGAACGGCTGTTGCTCGTCGGACAACACCACGCGGAAGTCGTTGTTGGACTGCCATTCGATGGCCTCCGGGATGGCGATGACCGACGTCGACACCACATCGGTGGTTTCATAGCGCACGCCCAGGCGGGTATTGGTGCGCAGGCCGCCCAGCTCGCCGTCCAGTTCGACCTGGAAATAGGCCGACTTGGTCTTCTCCTCCACCAGGTTGTCCGCAGCACGCTGCGGGCTCACGCCGAGACTGGCGCCATAGTTGTCCGCTGCCCATTGCGCGAGGCGGCCAGCATCGCCGCGCCAGGCGGTGAAGCTGTTGGCATTGAAGTCGTTGAACAAGCCGACGATGTTGACCGGCTGCAGCAGGTCCATCAGCCCGTTGGCGACATCCCCGTCCACGTTGGCCACGCCCCAGTCGCCCAGGGTGTTGTAGTTCTCCGCGGCCTGGATGCGGTGGGTGGTCTGCTTGCTGGAGTCCACGCCAAACTGGAAGCGGCCCTTGTCGAAGCTCCACTCACCGTCGACGCGACCCTGCTTGATCTCGCTGATCTGGGTCTGCGAGTTGATGCGCAGCACCTGCGACCCGATCTCGCCCGGCACGAAGCCCGGATTGACCACGCCATTGGTCTTGGCCAGGGCATCGGCCGTGCTCGGGTACCAGACCTGGGTGCCCACTGGCAGGCCGTTGTTGAAGTTCATTTCCTGCACCCACGACCCACCGCAATGCGGTCCGGTGGTGCAGTTGTTGGTGCCGGCGATGCTGCTGAAGATGGAGCCGCCACCGGTGAGCGGATCGTTCGGGCGGCTTTCGTTCTTCGAGTCGTGCGCGTCGAAGCTCAGTTTGAAGCGGTCGGTGACGTTCCACTGGGCATTGAAGCCGAGCGATCCCAGCTTGTACTTCTGCATGCTGCGCTGCTGTTCTAGCCCGAAATCCTTGGTCCCCGCGACTTCGCGGATATAGATCGGGGTTGCGACCGCGCCGCTGGTGTCGAAGGTGACATCGGTGTAGTTGCTGTTCTGCAACCACATGCCCTGTTCGCCACGATTCTCGGTGATCTCGTTCGTCGAATAGGTGTAATCGAGGGTCAGGGTCACCGCATCTGTCGGTGCGAACTGCAGCACCGCCTGGCCATTGACGCGCTCACGCTCGAACTCGGAGAACGCATAGCGGAGGTCGTTCGGGCGACCGTACAGTGCGCCCACCGCGGGTGCGTTGACCACGGTCGGGTTGCCCGGCATCGTGCCGGTCCACGGCTGGATGTTCCAGTAGTTGTTGGTGGCCTGCACCGAGCCACCCTTGCGCTTCTGGTAGCTCGCACTCACGCCAACGCCGAAGGTCTTTTCCGGGTTGCTGTAGCTGAAGATGCCGGACAGTTCCGGCGTCAGGTCGCTGTCGAACGGCTGGCTCTGGTCGGAGACGACCTTCGCACCGGCACTGGCGACGGTGCCATCATGGTCGAACGGCCGCGCCGTCAGGATGTTGATGGTGGCGCCGATGCCACCGCTGGGCACATTGGCCTGGCTGGTCTTGTAGACCTCGATGCCGTTGATGGCCTCGGCGGCCAGCTGGGCGAAGTTGAACGCGCGGGTGCCGCCGTCGACACCGCCGATGGCGACCTGTCCCGAGGCACCGAACGCATCAGCACCCGGCATCTGGCGCCCGTTGAGCGTCACCATGTTGAACTGCGGGCCAAAGCCTCGCGCCGTGACCTGCGCCCCTTCGCCATCACGGCGCTCGATGGAGATGCCGGTGATGCGCTGGAGGGACTCGGCCAGGTTGGTGTCCGGGAACTTGCCGATGTCCTCGGCACTGATCGCATCCACCACGCCGGCCGAGTCGCGTTTGATGTCCATCGCCTGGCTGAGGCTGTTGCGGATGCCGGTGACCTGCACGGTATCCAGCTGCGTCGGGCTGCTGGGCTGGGCCTGCGCTTGGGCGACGGGCGCCGGCGTTGAGGCGTCCTGTGCGAAGGCGGGATTGATGACCAGGACGCCGCCCACGAACGTGAACATGGCCCTGGAGGTGAACTTCGCCAGCGTGCGGCTCATGAACGAGCCCCCCGGCCTTGGGTACGACGGAACGTAGAAGCGCTCATGACTCTCCCCTCTGACATATACGATCGAATGGATGTACCGCCCCTCCTGGGGGCACGTACGGGCGATGCCCGTCTTCCACACCGAACATCGCAGTGCGCTGTGCGCTCACTGCGACTCACACTCGCTTTCAGGCTTGCCAGAACAGCCGCGTGGTAAAGGGGGGGGTACCCACTGGCCCTTACCCCGGCCAGGTGGTAGCGCTACCATCACGTCACGGCCGCAGACTAATCATCCGGGGTCGCGCTTGTCATCATGCAGCGCAGCAAAGGAAACGAGCCCTTGAAGAACAGCCACAGAACCGTCCGTCGAAAAGCGAGTGCCATCACTATCGACGACGTCGCGGCGCACGCCGGGGTATCCGCCATGACGGTGTCCCGCGTCATCAACGGCCATGCGGGGGTGCGCGAAGGCAATCGCGCGCGTGTGATGCGCAGCGTGCTCGAACTGGACTATCGGCCCAATCCTGCGGCGAGCGCCCTGGCGGCGGCGCAGCACACCTGCATCGCGTTGATCTACACCAATCCCAGCGCCAGCTATCTTCGCGAACTCCTGGTCGGGGCGCTGCGCGGATCCACCCGGGCCGCGGCGCAGCTGGTAATCGCCACCTGGGACGACCTGGGCGCGCAGGCGCGTCGCGAGGCGGCACGGCAACTGTCCAGCAGCGTGGCGGGCGTGATTCTTCCCCCACCCCTGTGTGAGTCGAAGGACATCGTCGACGAATTCCTGCTCGGCGGCATTCCCGTCATCTCCATCGCGTCCAGTCATTTCAGTGACAGGGTGTCCTGTGTGCGCATTGATGACCGCCAGGCCAGCCATGACATGGTGTCGCACCTGATCAGCCAGGGACATACCCGCATCGGCTATATCAAGGGCGATCCGAATCAGACCGCCAGCGCGCACCGCTGGCAGGGCTACCGGGATGCGCTGGCTGGCGTGGGCATCGCGTACGACGCTGCACTCGTCCACCCCGGTTGCTTCACCTACCGCTCCGGACTGGAGGCGGCCGAGCGGTTGATGGCCCTGCACACGCCGCCCAGCGCGATCTTCGCCAGCAACGACGACATGGCGTCTGCCGTTGTTTCCGTGGCGCATCGTCGCGGCCTCGAGGTGCCGCGTGATCTGTCGGTGGTCGGTTTCGACGACACCTCCGCGTCGACGATGGTGTGGCCGGAACTGACCACGATCCGTCAACCGGTGGCGGAGATGGCGGACACTGCCATCGACATCCTGTTGCGCGAGATTCGACGCCCGACTGCTTCCGCGCGCGCCATCGTCAACCACGTGCTTCCGCACCAGTTGGTCACGCGGGCGTCCGTATCGCGGCCTTTGCCGGACGTTTAGCCGCCTGGCGCGGAGGCGGCCACCTTACAGGCGACGGTCCAGGACCTGGCCCGGCCAACCGTCTATGTTGAAGGTCGACAGCCTTTCGTAACCGCACGATTCGTAGAAACGCACCAGGTCGCCACTGCCTCCGCCATAGCAATCCACGCGAAGGTAGGCAACACCCGCGGCACGTGCCTGCTCGTCGGCGAACGCCATCAGCCGGCGGCCGATACCGCGCACGCGCGGATCCCGCGAAGCAACCAGCACACGGACATAGAGCTCTGGCTCGTTCGCCGCGGGCACGTAAGGCATGGCCTCGCCCAGCGCCAGGAATGCGCGTACCTCACCCTTCCCTGTTTCAGCCACCCAGGCGCCGGGCAGCGCGCAGGCATCGGTCACCTGGGTGATGCGGCGCGGAATGGACGACCATGCTTCGCTGCCCCACTGCTGCGGGTTGCCGATGGCCACGAACCACGCAATCACTTCGTCGAACAGCCGCAGCACAGCGGGCGTATCGGTCACGCTGGCGCGACGGATGGTCAGCGCTTCCTTTCCTGGATCAGTCACGCATGTCACTCCTGCCGGTGGCGCTACGCCACATCCAGCAGTAGTTTGCCGCCATCTGTGGCAGACACCAAGTCTACCGACGCGATGTCTGCGCGATATCGTGCACTGTTATCATGGATGGCTGTATGGACAGGGATGATGAAGGATGTTGAAGCTGCGGCTGGCGCAACGCTGGGAGCGATTGGGCGTTCGAGATGCCGACGTCGGCGTGATGCTGTTGTTCGCACTGCTCGCCGCGTTCCTCGCCTGGGGCGCCTATGAGATGGCCTATCCCGAACACGGCTGCATGCGGATGGGCAAGGGCAACAGCGGCCCGCTCCAATGCGACCCAGGGGAGCTGATGAAAGAAGCGATGTGGCCGATGTTGCTCAGCGCCCTCAGCGCCTACGCCGTCCTCTATGGTCTGTGGGGCTGGATCAAGGACATGGCGAGGCCGCTGACGCTGGACGGCGATACGGCCAGCGCTCCGGATGCCGATCAGCAAGGGCCTTGAGCGGGCCGCTGCCCGTCGGCTCACTTGATCTTCAACTCTGGTAGCAGCGGATCGACGTCCACCAGCTCCAGCGACGTGACCATGTGCAGTGTTCCGTTCTTGTACGCGAGGAAGTGCGGGCTCTTTACATGTGCTTCGTAGGCCTGGCGGTTGGCGTAGATCTCCAGGATGGTCAGTCGTGTCGGATCCTCCTTGTCAAACACCGCATACAGCGACAGAACACCAGGCTCAAGCGCCATTGAAGCGCGGACCTCTTCAGCCAGCGCCTCCCGATAGGCGGGGAGATGGGCAGCGTCCACGGTGATTTTCGACAGTCTCGTCATCTGCGCCTCCTCTGCCCGAGCGCTGAAGGAAAGCGCGATCAGACAGATTGAGATGCCCCACATTGCCTTGTTCATTGCTCTCTCCGACGCCTGCGCGTCATTCGATGAAAACCTCTCTCCGCGTCACTCGGTGTGCAGGGAGTCCAGTTGATGTTCAATGGCCTCGCGCGCACGCGTTGCCGCCTGCGGGTCGAAACGTGCGTCAAGAACATCGGCCAGCTCACGCAGTTGCTCGACGCTCACGCCGATGTTCATGCTTATCCCGACGTGAGACTGCAGCTGGGGTTCCACCCCGGACATCGCAGCCAGCATACTGACAGTGGCCAGCTCGCGGCTCTGCCAATCCAGGTTGTCACGTTCGAAGATGTCCCCGAACAGGTGGGTCCGTAGATAGGCGTTGGCCTGTGGCGCGAACTCGAACAAGGGTCCGGCGACCGGCGCACCTGCCAAGGTGGTTTGATTGGCCGTCCCTGCCGCCAGCAACGCATCGCCCTTGGGTATCGGCTTCACCGGTTCGCGACCGGCCTCATCGTGGATGCCGCGCTGCCTGCGCGCGTCCAGTACCTTCATCATCTCGCCGAGTGCATTGAGACTTCGGGGAAAGCCGGCATAGGCGTACACCTGTACGAGGATCTCGCGCGCCTCGGCCACGCTCAGCCCGGCGTCCAGGCCGCGATTCACTGCCTCGCCAAGGCGGGCCATGTCACCCGCCGCTGCGGCAGCGCTGATCGGAATGATGGCCTGCTGCCTGGCATCCAGTGCGGTGGCCGGCTCGTCAGTAGAATTGAGATTCATCGATGTCTCCTTCGTATGCATGTGCGCCTCATCAGCTTCGGGCCTCCGCAGCCATCGCCGACGGGGCGGCGGACCCGGCGTCCGCGGCCGTGACATAGGCCAGCAGCGCCGCAGACACCAACACGCCGGCACTGGCCAGGAATGTGCCGGCGAAGCCGACGCTGTCCAGCAGCAGGCCGCCGAGGGTGGAGCCCAGCGCGATCGAGCACTGCACCACCGCGACCATCAGCCCCCCGCCCGCTTCGGCGTCGTCGTTGCTGAAGGTGCGCGCCAGCCAGCTCCACCACCCCACCGGTGCCGCCGTGGCCAGCAGGCCCCATGCTGAAAGCAGTGCGGCCGTCGGCCACAGCTGCGGACCCAGCGGAACCAGTGCCGCGGCGATCACCGCCATCAAGGCAGGAACCGTCACCAGCGTGCGGTAGAGCCCGCGCCTGAGGAACGCCCCGATGGCGAGTGTCCCGACCAGGCCGCTTACACCGATGGCCAGCAGCACCAGCGGGACAGTGGAATCCCCCGCGTTGGTGACCCGTTCCAGGAACGGTCGCACATAGGTGAACAAGGCAAACTGTCCCATGAAGAAGGCGCCGCACGCGGTCATGCCCAGCGCCACCACCCGCCGCCGGAGCAGCACGAGCACGCCGCGCTGTGGCTGCCTGCGCTCCGCTGCCATGGACGGCAGGCAGGCCCACTGCCACGCAAGCGCGACAGCCGCCACCGGCAGCAGGCACAGGAATGCCCCGCGCCACCCGATCACGCCGCCCAGGTAACTGCCCAGCGGCGCGGCGATCACCGTTGCCAGCGCATTGCCGCCGTTGAAGATCGCCAAGGCACGCGGCACCTGTGCTGCGGGCACCAGCCGCATGGCGGTCGCCGCGGACAGTGACCAGAACCCGCCGATCACCACGCCGATCAGCGCACGGCCGATCATGTAGACCGGATAGTTGGGGGCCAGTGCGACGATCAGACCCGACACCGCCATCAACGCAGTCAGCGTAAGAAGCAACGTTCTGCGGTCGATGGCACCGGCCAGCCGGGAGATCGACAGGCTGGTCAGCACCGCGAAGGCGCCCGAGATGGCAATACCGTATCCGGCAAGGCCCTCGGTCACGCCAAGGTCCGCGGCCAAGGGGGTAAGCAGGCTCACCGGCATGAATTCGGATGCGATCAACGCGAAGACGCACAGCGTCATCGCAAGCACGCCGCCCCAGTTGCCCCTGTCCACGGTGGTGTCGGGACGACTCATTTCCCGGCCAGGCTCTGCTGGAAGAACGCCGTCAGCTTGGCGAACGGAATCAGGTCGGTGCGGTCATACAGGTCCACGTGCCCGGCGCCCTTCACCCAGTAGAGCTCCTTCGGTTGGCCGGCCCGCCGGTACGCGTCTTCGCTGAACTCACGGGAGTGTGCGGTGTCGCCGGAGATGAAAAGCATCGGCCGTGGCGAAAGGGTCTCGATGTCGTTGAACGGATGGAAGTTGATGAACTTGACCAGGCTGCTGAACAGCGGCTGCGTGGTCAGTTCAGGGCGCTCGCCGGCGGCCGCGTAAGCGCCGCGCGGCGTGCGGTAGAAGTCGAAGAATTCGCGCTGCACGGCCGGGGTATCGGGCTCGAGCGTGTTCACGGTCCCGGGCACATACACGCGCTGCCCGCCCCTGAACTCGACCAGACGCTGCTGCGCGGCCGCCTGGATCATCTCGTTCCGCTGCTCCAGCGATTGCGCCTTGTTCAGCCCCTGGCGCACGGCGGCGCCCATGTCATACATGCTGACCGTCGCGATCGCCTTGATCCGCGGGTCGATCTTCGCCGCGCTGATCACGAAGCTGCCGCTGCCACAGATGCCCAGGCCGCCCACCCGTTCCGGGTCCACGAACGACTGCGTACTCAGGAAGTCCACGGCCGCACTGATGTCGTCCGAATAGATTTCCGGCGATACCAGGTGACGCGGCGTGCCCGCGCTTTCACCCCAGAAGGACAGGTCGATCGCGAGCGTCACGAAGCCCTGTTCGGCCAGCTTCTGTGCGTACAGCTGCGAGCTCTGTTCCTTCACCGCGCCCATCGGATGACCGACCACCACGGCCGGCGCGCGGCCGTCGCGTCCCAGACCCTCGGGCCGGTACAGCGTGCCCACCACCTCCATCTGGTACTGGTTCTTGAACCGGACGCGTTCGCCGGTCACCCGGTCGCTCCTGTAGAAATTGTCCGCCCCCGTGGTCCTGGTGGCCGCTGGCGCGTCGGAAGCCCACGCGGAATGTGGAACGAGGGGGCTGGCGAGCAGTGCCAGCAGCAGCGTGGTGGGTTTCATGCGGACCGCCTCTGGAGGAGTGAGGACGCCACGATAGGCCCGGGCCGTTACCGCGATAAGCCGGCTGAAAGTTGATGAATTAATGAGTTTAGCTCACAATTGACCCATGAGCGCAGTGAAGACCAACGACCTGCAAGCCTTCCTGGTGGTGGCGCAGGAGCAGAGTTTCACCAAGGCGGCGGCTCGCCTGGGCGTCACCCCGTCTGCGTTGAGTCATTCGATGCGGCTGCTGGAAGAGCGCCTGGGCATCCGGCTGCTGGCCCGGACCACGCGCAATGTCGCCCCGACCGAGGCGGGTGAGCGCCTGATGCGCTCCATTGCCCCGCACTTCGAGGCCATCGGCGCAAGCGTCGAGGCACTCGGCGACCTGCGCGACCGCCCGGCCGGGACGCTGCGGATTTCCTGCACGGACGACTCCATGGAGACCATCATCCGTCCCCGCCTGGCCGGGTTCCTCGCCGAGTATCCGGACATCACGCTCGAGTTCTACGTCGACTACGGTTTCACCAATGTGGTGGAACAGCGCTTCGACGCGGGCATCCGACTGGGTGAGGCGCTGAGCAAGGACATGATCGCGGTCCGGGTGGGTCCGGATTGGCGGCTGGTCGTGGTGGGGTCTCCCGAGTATTTCGAGACGCATCCCAAGCCCAGGAAACCCGCCGACATCACGCGCCACCGTTGCGTGAACATCCGGCACCGCCCGAACGGGTCCATCTATGCCTGGGAATTCGAGGAAAAGGGCAAGGAGTTCACCGTGCGTGGCGACGGGCCGCTGGTGTTCAACAGCATGGTGCACGTCATCAATGCCGCACTCGACGGGCTGGGCCTGGCGTATGCGCCCGAGCCCATGGTGGCCGATCACATTGCCGAGGGGCGGCTGGTGGCCGTCCTGGACAAGTGGTGTGTGCCCTTCCCCGGCTATCACCTCTACTATCCGAACCGTCGGCAACCCTCGCCGGCATTCTCGGCGCTGGTCGCGTGGCTCAAACGGGATCCCTAGCGCTCACGCCCATGACCCGTTGAACAGGAAGAATGCGCCCAGGACCCAAACGAGCAGCATCAGGTGCCCCCGCTGCAGATCGTCCTGACGGATCCAGTACGCAAACCAGAGTCCGCCGAGGTGCATCGCCAGCAGCAGGAGGGTGAAGAGGCTCAGCGCCAGGTTCAACCACGGCCGGGCCTGATCAATGCCGCTCGCAAACAGGAGTAGACAGCATCCCATCGCCATCGCTGAAAGCGCCAGCAGCTTCAGGGCCAGCAGCGCAAGTGCTGCGCTTCTGCTCAGGACACTGGACGTCACCGCACGCGTCGCAAGCGCGGTCTCAACCGGCGGCGCCTGCCGCAGCAGTGCCATGGACAGGGTGAGGCCCACCGCACCGGCCAGTTCGCGGAATGCTCTGATGTTGTCGATGACGGCGATTGCCAGCCAGACAGTCAAGCCCATCGCGTAGACGGATTGGAACAGCCAGATCGACATCGGCAACGACATGGGAGAACCATCCTGAGGAAGCTGGGCTGAGCAGCCTATTACCTCAACCGCGATTCAGGTCAACAGCGACCTCTTTCCCCTCGCGCCAAACCCCAGCCCGACCTCATCGAGGCGAGGGCTGGGGCAGTTTGACCGTGCGACGCCACGACCCGCCGTGGCGCCAGCCGGGGGGCGTGTTCCTATCGGTGCAGTGCGTCGATGATCACGCCTGTTGCGATCTCCACCAGCAGGTACTCGGTATCCGACTGTCGAACCCAGCGATGACCGCGACCAGGGTCCCGCAGACGATAGTGCGCGTAGTCGTCCACCCAGTAGCGGCGGTCGACCTCAGCCCAAGGCAGCCTCTCCCCGCGTCGCCATGCCTTTTTCTGCCATCCCGGCGGTGGGGCATCGCGGTTGTGGGGGCCGCCGGCGTGAGGGGGTGGGCCATTGCCCCGTGCGTGGTGCGGCGGGTCGGCCCAGGCGGGAGCTGTGGCCATCGCCACTGCGGCCATCAGCGTAATGCCAAGCAAGCGTCGGGTTTTCATAGGACAGCCTCCACTTCGGCCGCAGCGTGCGGCGTCACAGCGGCGAATATAGGCCGCTGCGTGTGAATGGATCGACGCGCCCTGCCCTGACTCCACGGGTGCCCCGGTTTCACGTCGGCCAGGGCTTCACAGGCTCAGCCCGCCGCTTCCAGCTTTCCGCTTGGCATGACAAGCCGCGCAGCGCGCAGGTATCGCACGTACTTGCCAATGAAGATGCCGGTGAAACCGCCCGACAACAGCAGGTAGACCGCGCGGAAACTGCCATCGGCGCTCAGTGAAGGCGACGCGGAGAGCGCAACCTCGAAACCGTACTTCACCGCGAACGTGACCAGCAGCAGCGGCAGCAGGCTGTAGTCCGCGCTGCGCCACACCTTCCCCGTGGACGCGTTGAGGGTGAGCGTTGCGCGTCGCAGCAGCATCCACCCAAGGGTCATGCCCGCGCCGATGCCGACCAGCCACTCGGCCCACGCCTCCCAGGAACCGCCGAAACGGTGGCCGAGCGACCAGGCTCCCCAGGCGGTGAAGAGGGCCGGCACGAGGGCCAGTTTCGTGAGCGAAGTTTCACCGGGTTTCATGGCCGCGATGCCGCGGCTGACCAGGAAGACCAGAAGCGCCCAGACCCACACAGGTGTGTTCGAGATGAGGTGCTGCAGCATGATCACGGGGAGTCCTTGATGGGGGTGGGTGCCGGCGATGCAACGCCGCGCGGGAATGGCTCCATTCTCGCTTTGCACCGACCCATCACAAGTGACAGGTGTCAGGCATCCGGAATTACTTCCCCCTTGCCAGCGCTGTTCTCCCGCGCCGCGATCCTCTCCACCAACGTATCGATCGCTGTTTCCATGGCGCGCGCAGTCTGGTCGCCGCTCTGGTTGGTGATCACGAAGATGCCGAGGTCGTACTTCGGCAGGATGTAGATGTAGCACTGCGAGCGCGGCACGCCACCATGGTGCGCATAGTAAGTACCCTTCAGGGGGTCGCCACGGACGATGTTCCAGAAGTAGCCGATGCTGGACTCGGCATCAAAGGTGACCAGGGTACGATGCGATTCCTTTGCCACGGGCCCGTCGGCCAGCTGGAACTTCAGGTACTTCACCATGTCGGGAAGCGTCGCCTTTGCGTTTCCGGATGCACCCCACGGCAACGGTGGCATCGGCGTGGTCGGTACTGGGTTGTCACTGTGATAGCCGACCGCAAGACGGGGCGCCTCTTCATCGCTCAGCCTGATCCTGAGGCCGGTCATCCCCGCAGCGTCGACGAGGTACGCGCGCAGCAGCGACTCGTAATCCTTTTTGTAGACCACTTCCAGGACATGTGCCGTCAGCTCGGTCCCGGCACTGGAATAACCATAATCCTTCCCCGGCACCCGGGGAATCTCGACCGTGTGCAGGTCCCGGAGGAAGTCCGCCTTGTCGTAGCGCGCATAGACGGCATTGAGCGCGTCGGGCGTACGGTGATCCGTAAAGTCGGCGAGCACCGTGTTCGCGCGTTCCGGCAACATGTTCGGCAAGCCACTGGTGTGCGACAGCAGGTGCCGGATGCGGATGGGGTAGCCTTCGTACTGCAGGTTCGGATAGTCACCCTGCAGATACATCCGAACGTCGTCGTCCAGGCCCAGCTTGCGATCCAGCACGGCATTGGCCATCAGGGTGCCGGCCAGGGTCTTGCTCAACGAACCGATTTCGTAGAGGGTCGCATCGGTCGGCGGGTCCGGCTTCCCGGCTTCCATGTCGCCCCGATGCCGGATGAACTCCTTGCCCCGGTACACGACGCCGATCGAGGCTGAGTGGAGCAAGGGCTGCTCGACCAGCGCTGCGGCGACCTCATCGATCTCCGCCCCGAGATCCTTCGCTGGGCCCTTCCCGCCTGCGCAGCCCATGACAAAAAGCGAGGCGGAGAGAACGAGGCAGCGCAACCACGCGCTACTGGGAACACTCATGGACGTCGCGTGCATGCGTAGGCGCTTGAGGAGGATATGGCAGAGCGCGATCTTAGAGGTGCTGGGGCCCTGCAACAAGACGATGGAACCCGGCAATCGCGCCCTGCTCTCCCCCTGCCGCCTTCAGCGCTGCTGATCCCTCAGGAAAAACCAGGTAATCAGCGTGGCATCCGGCCCCTTCGGATCGGTGAACGGCAACCCGGACTGGCTGCCGCTCCAGGCATGCCCCATCCCCTGCACCACGTAATGCTGGGCCAGTGTCCTGCCCCCATAGATGTACGTGTCCACCGTGTAGGCGCGCCCGCCCGGCACCTGGCCCTGGAAGGTGCTCGTCGGCAGATACTTGACCGACTCGTTGTCCACCCCATCGTCCGCCAGGTCATTGGTCTGCAGGAACTGGCGCACGGCCTGCTGTCCGTTCACCGGATTGACCGTGGCATCGGCGCTGCCATGGAACACCAGCACCGGCATCGGTCGCGGCGACGGTGAGCCGGCGCACTGCCAGGCGAGCCGGCCGTTGCTGTCCGGGGAATAGATGCTGCCCGCCAACAACGCATAGGCGCTGCCCGACACCGTGGTGGCGCCCTTGTACATGCCGCCGGAATGCACCGCGCCAGCGGCGAACACGTCCGAGTAGCACGCCAGCATGATCGAGGTCATCGCACCACCGGCGGAAATGCCGGTGACGTAGACCCGGCGCGGATCGATGCTGTAGCCCGCCTTCACCTGGCCCACGATTCCGGCCAGGATCGATGCCTCGCCACTGCCCCGCGCCTGGTTGATCGGCAACTGCCAGTTCCAGCAGCGTGCGGGGTTGGCGGTGACGTTCTGTCGTGGGTAGACCACGATGAAACCTTCCGTATCGGCCACCTCGTTGAAGCCCGACGCCTCGCCCATCAGGTTCGGCCCGTTGACGCAGCCGTGCAGCACCAGCAGCATGGGCAGTGGTTGGCTTTCCTGGTAGCCGGCCGGCACCCACACCTGGTACTCGCGGCTGCCGAACACATTGCCGTAGAGACCCACATCCCAATGCCCAGCGGGGCCTGCAGCAAGGGCGCTGCCCGCCGTCGCCAGCCAGGTGCACACCACCAGAAGTGCCGCCTTGATCGAATCGATTCCAGATGTCATCGCCAGATCCTCATGCGTGAGTTGTGGGTAGGGTGTTGCGACGCCGCTGTCAGACCCAGCCTGTGGCGTAGTAGATGCCGATCACCACGAACACCGCGAGGGTCTTGATGACGGTCACGGTGAAAATGTCCTTGTAGGCCTGGCGGTGGGTGAGCCCGGTCACCATCAGCAGGGTGATGACGGCACCGTTGTGCGGCAGGCTGTCCATGCCGCCCGAAGCCATCGAGGCGACGCGATGCAACACTTCCATCGGGATGCCGGCGGCCTGCGCATTGGCAATGAAGGTGTCCGACATCGCGGCGAGGGCGATGCTCATGCCGCCGGACGCCGAGCCGGTGACGCTGGCCAGGCCGGTTACCGTGACTGCCTCGTGCAGCAGAGGATCCTTGATGAAGCCCAGCGCGTTGGCCACGACCATGAAACCCGGCAGTGCGGCGATCACCGCACCAAAACCGTATTCCGACGCGGTGTTCATGGCGGCCAGCACCGCACCGCCGATCGCGGCCTTGGTGCCCTCGGCGAACTTCGTCACCACCGGACGCCAGGCCAGCGCCAGCACCGACAGGATGCCGACCAGCAGCGCACCGACGACGGCCCAGATCGCCCCGATCTTAGCCACGTCCTGCACCACCGGTACGGAACTGCCCAGTACCGATGGCACGAAGCTGTGCTCTGCGCCATACCAGTGCGGCATGCCCAGGGTGAACAGCTTGTTGGAGACGAACACCAGCACCAGCGGCAGGATGGCAATGCCCGCATGCGCCAGATGGGTGCCGGTGAACGGTGCCGGCTCGTTCACCAGGGTGGCCGGATCGCCGTATCCCTCGCCGTTGCGCAGCGCGACCCGGCGGCGCCACTCCAGGTAGGTCATGCCCACCGCAAGCACGAAGACGCTGCCGAGCGTGCCCAGCACCGGGGCCGCCCAGGTATCGGTGCCGAAGAACGTGGTCGGGATGATGTTCTGGATCTGCGGCGTGCCGGGCAGCGCGTCCATGGTGAAGCTGAAGCCGCCCACGCCCAGCGTCGCCGGAATCAGGCGCTTCGGGATGTCACTCTGGCGGAACATCTCGGCGGCGAACGGATAGACCGCGAACACCACCACGAACAGCGACACGCCGCCATAGGTGAGCAGGCCCGAGACCAGCACGATCGACAGCATCGCCCGCTGCGGCCCGAACAATCGGATCGCCGCACCAACGATGGAGCGGGAAAAGCCGGACAGTTCAATGAGCTTGCCGAACACGGCGCCCAGCAGGAACACCGGGAAGTACAGCTTGAGGAAACCGACCATCCTGTCCATGAACAAGCCGGTGAACATCGGTGCCACCAGCGAGGGATCGGTCAGCAGCACGGCGCCGAGCGCGGCGATGGGCGCGATCAGGATCACGCTGTAACCCCGGTAGGCCGCCAGGATGAGGAAGCCCAGTGCTGCAAGTACGATCAATAACGACATTCGGCGCTTCCCGATGAGGATGCGCCCAGTATCCCGATCTGGCGGTCGCTGCCGACTGGACCTAGGTCCACTCGCGGGTGTACCACGGCGCCGCTAGCCTAGGCTCCAGGGGTGGCAATGGGCCATCTGCAATGCACATGCCTGGGGGGAGGACCGAATGAAGCGGAACTGTTTGAGCCTGATGATCGGCACGCTGTTGGCCTCCGGGCCGGTACTGGCGCAGGAAGCACCACAGGCCGCGCCGTCGGCGGGCAGGACCGCATCGGCCACCACGCTGGACAGCATCACGGTCACCGCGCGCAAGCGCGAGGAAACCCTGCAGGAAGTCCCGGTGGCCGTCACGGCCTTCACCGCCCAAGCCCTGGACAGGATGAACGTGCAGGACATCAGCGACCTGGATGGACAGGTGCCCAACCTGACCATCTACGCTGCACGTGGTGCCAGCAGCACGGTCACAGCGTACATCCGCGGCGTCGGCCAATCCGACCCGACCTGGGGGGCTGACCCGGGCGTGGGCATCTACCTGGACGACGTCTACATCGCGCGCCCGCAGGGTGCGCTGCTGGATGTGTTCGACGTATCGCGCATCGAGGTGCTGCGCGGCCCGCAGGGCACGCTGTATGGCAAGAACACCATCGGCGGCGCGATCAAGTACATCTCGCGGGGGCTGCCGACCCAGACCGAAGGGTTCGCCCAGATCACCGCGGGCAACTACAACCAGCTGGATGCCAAGGCGGCCATCGGTGGGCCGCTGGGCGGGCCGGACAGTGGCCTGCGTGCCCGCGTGGCGGTGGCCAGCATGAATCGTGACGGCTTCGGCGAGAACACGTTCAACGGCCAGCCGGTCAGCGACAAGCAGATCAATGCCGCGCGTTTGAACTTGGGTGCGTACGCGGGCGACGATCTTGACGTGCAGTTCGCCCTGGACTGGGTCGATGACCAGTCGGGCATGCGGGGTTCCAGGATGCTGGCACCCAACCCGTTCCTGCGGGCGTACCCGCCGATGGATGACCGCTACGACATCCGTTCGGGGATGCGCAACCTCAACAGCGTGGAGACGAAGGGCGCCTCGGCGACGGTGAACTGGCGACCCAGCGAGGACGTGGCGCTGAAGTACGTGGTGGCCAAGCGCGAATCGGACAGCGAGGCGAACATCGACTTCGACAGTACGCCGGTGAAGCTGGCCGACGTTGGCGGTACCTACAACGACAACCAGGTCAGCAACGAGGTGCAGCTCAACTACGATGCGGGGGGGCGTGTGCGCGGCGTCGTGGGCCTCTACCAGTTCAGCGGTGAAGCCGGTGGTCAGATCCAGAACAACTACTTCAGCGCGCAGTTCGCGGACAACCAGGGCAAGGTGCTGACCGACAGCATCGCGCTGTATGCGGACTGGACTTTCGACCTGACCAGCAGGCTCAAGCTTGACGCAGGCGCCCGCTACACCGACGAAGACAAGCGCGCGATCGTGCTGAACCGCCTCTATTCCGATCCGACCTTCAGCCGGCCGGTCGCCGTGACGGCGGATTTCGACAAGAAGACCAACTTCAAGAACGTCTCGCCGAAGGTCTCGCTGGACTATCAGGTCACGCCGGACATCATGGTCTACGGTCTTGCCACGCGGGGATTCAAGTCGGGCGGCTACAACATCCGCGCCAACGCCGTGGCGGTGCCGCGCTCGGCCGAGCCGTTCGATGACGAAACCGTCGACAGTTTGGAGATAGGCAGCAAGATGGCCTTCCTCGACCAGCGTCTGTTCCTGAACCTCTCGGCCTTCCACAACAAGTACAAGGACATCCAGCTGTCCGTATTCACCGGCATCGATACCAATGGCGATGGCGTGGATGACGGCTTCTTCGGCGACTTCACCAATGCCGGCTCCGGCACCATCAATGGTCTGGAGATCGAGTACCAGTACCTGCCCAGCCAGCACTGGTTGATCTCGGGCAACCTGGCCTGGCTGGACGCCAAGTACGACGAGTACATGGATCGCGGCGTCAACGTCGCCGACCAGATGAAGTTCACCAACGCACCGGACTTCTCGGGCGCGTTGAACGTGGAGTACCGCACCGAGCTGGCCCGCGGCGGCAATCTGTCCGCACGCGTGAGCTACAGCTACCAGAGTGAAGTGTGGCCGACCACCGACCTCAGCCCGGTGATCCGCCAGGACGGCTACGGACTGGTCAACGCCGGTGTGATCTGGAAGCTCGATGAGGCCTGGACGTTCTCGCTGCAGGGCACCAATCTGGCCGACAAGGAGTATCGGACCACCGGCTACAACATCCCGGCGGTCGGCACGCTGATCGGGTTCTATGGTCCGCCGCGCCAATATAGTCTCAGTGCCCGTTACGATTTCTAGGAATCACCTGCATGACGCCGTCTTACGATGATCTGTACTGGAACAGTGACAATGGCCTGCGCCTGCACGCGCGCGACCATGCGCC
Organism: Stenotrophomonas sp. SAM-B; assembly: GCF_013387485.1. Lineage (GTDB taxonomy): Bacteria > Pseudomonadota > Gammaproteobacteria > Xanthomonadales > Xanthomonadaceae > Stenotrophomonas > Stenotrophomonas maltophilia_AA. The sequence goes on along the minus strand of NZ_JABBXB010000002.1, from coordinate 517,224 downwards.
GGAGGCGGGTCAAGCACCCCGGGGCACGGTGGTGTGCATCCCCGGGCTGACCCGAAACGGCGCCGATTTCGATGCGCTGGCCGGTTCACTGACCGCGGCCGGTTGGCGCGTGATCGCTGTTGACCTGCGCGGGCGTGCAGGTTCAGAACGCGCGCCGGACCCGTCCGGCTACAACCCACGGGCGTATGCCGACGACATGGTGGCGCTGCTACGCTCGCAGAACATCGACAGGGCCGTGTTCATCGGTACTTCGCTGGGCGTGCTGGTGACCATCACCCTCGCCTCCCGTGCGCCCGGACGTATCGCCGGGGCGGTATTGAACGATGCCGGCCCCAAGGTGCCGCGCGACGCCCTGGCACGGATCGGCAAGTACGCCGGCAAGCCCGTGCCGCCGATGGATCCGGCGCAGGCCACCGCCTACGTGGAATCCATCGGCAAGGCCGCGTTCCCCCGCTTCACCGCCGAGGACTGGCGGGCGATGGCCTCACGTACCTTCCGCCAGCGCGAGGATGGGCTGCTGGTGCTGGACTACGATCCGGCGGTGATCCGTACGACCCGGCCGTGGGTGCTGTGGCTGCTGCGCCCGGTGCTGTGGCGCGCGGTGCGTGGGCTGACGGCACGTGTGCCGGTATTGGTGGTGCGCGGCGCGTTGTCGGACATCCTGCCTGCCGATGTGGCACGGCAGATGGCCGCGACATCGACGAACGCCCGTCTGGTCGAAGTGCCGGAGGTGGGCCATGCGCCGACCTTGTCCGAACCCGAGGCGCGTGACGCGATCCTGGCCCTGCTGGAGCGCGTGCGATGAGTGCCGCTGCATCGAGCGAAGCGCTGCCTGCCGCCCTGCAGGCCCTGCAGCAATGGGCGGCCAACGAGCGGCTGGGCGGCGTCACGCGGATCGCGCAGCCGCGCATCGATGCGTTCGCGGACGCCACCGGTGACCACAACTGGATCCACGTTGATCCAGCCCGCGCAGCGGCCGGGTTGCCGGGTGGGCAGACCATCGCGCATGGCTTCCTCCTGCTCTCGCTCACGGTGGAAGAGGATGTGGCCGCCCTGGTCGGCTTCCCCGGCATCGCCCATGTACTGAACTACGGGTTGAACAAGGTGCGCTTCCTGGCGCCGGTGCCCAGCGGTTCGGAGGTGCGGGTGCGCTCGCGGCTGGTGTCATTGGAAGCGCGCCAGCCGGGTCAGTGGCTGCTGACCCAGCACAAGACCGTGGAAGTGGTCCCCGGCGGCGAGGTGGCACTGGTCGCCGAGCAGCTGTCGTTGATCGTCGCCGGCTAGTCCCGCTCCGCCCCACAGCGCGTGGCTGGCGTGCTGCACGCCGGCTGCGGTTCTCTCTACACTGGAGCGATGTTGACGCCCTCCATCGTCCTGTTCGCCTGCATCGCGTGGACCGTCCTGTTGTTCGGCGTCGCGCTGTGGGGCGAACGTCAGGGGCACCGCCTCACGAAGGCATGGCCCGCCATCTACGCGCTGTCGCTGGGCGTGCACTGCACCGCATGGACGTATTACGGGGCAGCCTCGCAGGGCGTGCAATGGGGCTTCCCGATCCCACCGACGCTGATCGGCATGGCACTGATCTTCGCCTTCGGCCTGCCGTTCCTGGCGCGGCTGGGGCGGCTGGCCAAGCAGCACAACAGCGCGACCATCGCCGATCTGGTGGTCGCGCGGCTGCGTGCCGATCAGGGGCTGGGCGCCACCATCACCCTGGTCGCGTTGTTCGGCATCATTCCCTACATCGCGTTGCAGCTCAAAGCGGTCAGCCAAGGGCTTGGCACTTTGCTCGGCGATCAATTCGCGCCCGTCGGGTGGCAGCTGGACATGTCGTTCTGGTTCGCGCTGACGATGGCGGCGTTCACCACCCTGTTCGGTGCGCGCAAGGCGTCGGCCACCGAGCACAACCGCGGCATCGTGGTCGCGCTGGGCCTGGAATCGCTGTTGAAACTGGCGGCGCTGCTGGCCATCGGCCTGTATGCCGGGCTGTCGGTGCACCAGGCGGGCACGCCCCTGCTTGAGAAGATGGCTGAGCTGCCGCCGCCAGCGGTCGTGCCGGACTACCTGACCATGGTGGCACTCGGTGCGATGGCGGCGTTCACCCTGCCCCATCAGTTCCATGTGGGTGTGGTCGAGCTGCGCCAGGCGTCGGACCTGAAGACGGCGCGCTGGCTGTTCCCAGTGTATCTGCTGCTGATCGGACTGCCGTCGGTGCCGATGGCGCTGGCCGGTGCCGCGCAGCTGCCGCCCTCGGTGTCGCCCGATCTGTACGTGCTGGCGCTGCCGCAGGCGCGCGGGCACCACCTGCTGGCCTTGTTGGCCTACCTGGGCAGTCTGAGCGCCGCCACCGGCATGATGATCCTGTCCGGGCTGACCCTGTCGATCATGCTCGGCAACCATGGCGTGGGATCACGGCTGCTGGGAGGCGTCCATGGCGTGAACGCCGGTGCCGACCTGCGTCCCCGCGTGCTGGCCTTCCGCCGCGCCGGCATCCTCGCCGTCTTCCTGATGGCGTGGCTGTACAGCCGCGCGATGAGCGGCACCGAGGCGCTCAGCGATTTCGGCCTGATGTCGTTCACCGCGCTCTCGCAGTTGGCACCGGCGGTGCTGCTGGCGGTGTACCGCCCGCGCACGCCCTCCCCGGCGATCATCGCCGGCATCGTGCTGGGATTGCTGGTCTGGCTGTGGCTGGTGCTGCTGCCGATGGTGGTCCCGACCCCACCGCTGTCGGCCAACCCGGGCGGGCTGCAGTGGCTGGCGATGTTCTCGTTGCGTCCGCAACCGGGCCATATCGCCATCAGCATGGGCGCAAGCCTGGCGGTCAACCTGGTGACCGTCGTGCTGGTGTCGCGTGCGGTACGTCCCTCGCTGCCGCGACAGCGCGACGCGGTGGCAGCGGCATCGTTGCGCAAGACGGCCGGTCGCTTCCTCGGCCAGGAGCGGGCACGGCAACTGATGGACGGACACGCCGGGCAGATGCTGGATGACGACCGGGTCACCGCCATCGAACGCGAACTGACCGCCGTGGTGGGTGCGGGCATGGCGCGGCTGCTGGTGGAAGCCGCACGCGATGGCGGCGCCGCGCCCCTGGACGCGGTGACCCGCGCGGTCGGCGAAGCCACCCAGGTGCTGCGCTTCAACCAGCGCCTGCTGGAAGCAGCGCTGGAGAACATGAGCCAGGGCATCAGCGTGGTCGACGCGCAGCTGCAGCTGGTGGCCTGGAACAGCCGCTATGCCGCACTGTTCAAGTTCCCCCCGGAGCTGCTGCAGGTGGGGCAGCCGGTGGTCAACCTCACGGCGTGGGCGTTGGGCCAACTGAAAATCGGCGACACCCCCGGCGACACGCCCGACAAGGCACTGCAGCGCCGCGTGGTGCACATGCGGCGCGGCACGCCGCATCTGTCCGAACGGATCTTCCCGGATGACACGATCGTCGAGATCCGCGGCAACCCGATGCCGGGGGGCGGTTACGTGGCTACATTCACCGACGTCACTGCCTTCCGCCGGGCCGAGGACGCACTCAAACGCAGCAACGAAACCCTGGAGCGCCGCGTGCAGGACCGCACGGCCAGGCTGGAGCTGGCCGTGCACGAGGCCGAGCGCGCGAACGTGGCCAAGACCCGCTTCCTGACGGCGGTCGGCCACGATCTGATCCAGCCCCTGCACGCGGCGCAGTTGCTGACCGATGCGATGTCGCAGCACATCGACTCCGAGTTCCTGGACAGCTTCCTGCGCCAAATCCGGGGCGCCCTGGACTCCACCGACGACCTGCTGTCGGGCCTGCTGGATATTTCACGTTTGGAAGCTGGCGGGCTGGTCGCCGATCCGCGCCCGTTCGCGCTGTCCACCGTGCTGGATCCGCTGGCGCAGGAGTTCGCCGTGCTGGCCGCCGCGCAGGGCCTGCAGTTCCGTTATGTGCGCACCCGCGCCTGGGGGCACAGCGACCCCTTGCTGCTGCGCCGCGTCTTGCAGAACTTCCTGGCCAATGCCATCCGCTACACCCGCGTCGGTGGCGTCCTGCTGGGGGTGCGTCGCCAGGGCCACGGGCTGTTGATCGGGGTGCATGACAATGGGCCCGGCATCGCGCCGACGCAGCAGGCGGTGGTATTCGAGGAGTTCCATCGCGGCGATCGCAGCATCGGCCAGGGCCTGGGTCTTGGCCTCACCATTGCGCACCGGATCGCCGCCCTGCTGCATGCGCCGCTGCACCTGCACAGCGTGATCGAGCGCGGCTCCGCTTTCTCCATCACCGTGGCGCGGGCAGTGCCGCCCGCGGCACCACGAACGGAGCCCGCCAGCGGCAGCAGCGCCATCAACGGCCTCCGGGTGCTGGTGGTCGATAATGATCCGGACGCGCTGGAGGCCATGCGGCAGATGCTGCTCTCCTGGGGTTGCGACGTCATTGCAGTGTGCGACCCGAGCGCGCTGGAGGTGTCGGCGCACAAGGCCGCATTGTGGTTGTTCGACTACCACCTCGACGATGGCGATACCGGCGTCGCGCTCTGGAAACGGCTGGTTGCCGTCCATGGCCCGCGGCCGACCGTGATTCTCAGCGCCGATACCGGCGGTGACACTCGCGACGCGGTGCGCGAGGTGGGTCTGTCGCTGCTGAACAAACCGTTCAAGCCTTTGGCACTGCGCTGGGCCATCAATCACCTGTTGGCCAAGCCGGGCACGGCAACGCCCTGAGGCCCCGGCAATTCGCTGGCCAAGCGATGTCCGTGCCGCGGATCAGGCGTCCTGTGCCGCTTCGAGCTGTCGGGATGGATCGGTCAACCCCATTTCGTGCAGCACGCGGATGGCCTGCGCACGATTGCGCACCCCCAGGCGGCCCATGATGCGGGTCATATGCGCCTTGACGGTGCGCAGCTGCACGCCCAGCCGGTCGGCGATCTGCTTGTTGAGCAGTCCTTCGGCCACCAGGCTGAGCACCTTGTATTGATGCGGAGACAGGCTGGCCAGGCGCGCGGCAAGATCGGCGTCCTTGCTGAAGGGCGCCACCCGCGCCACCGGCTCGCGCAGCATCGCCGGGATCCAGCGCTCACCTTCCAGCACGGACTGCAGCGCAGACTGCAGATCGGTCAGCCCCGAACTCTTGGGCAGGTAGCCTGCCGCACCCAGGTCGATCGCGCGGCGGATGACGTGTGGCTCTTCATTGGCCGACACGATGATGATCGCCAACCCAGGCTGCAATGCGCGTATGGTCGCCAGCCCGGCAAGCCCGTGGTTGCCCGGCATATGCAGGTCCAGCAGCATCAGGTCGATCTGCCGGTGCTCGATCGCTTCCAGCACGCTGTGCAATGAATCGGCCTCGCTGATCTGCAGATCGACCACCGCCTCCTCGGCCGCGCGATGCAGCGCAGCGCGGAACAAGGGGTGGTCATCGGCGATGAGCAGGGTCGGCATGTCCAGCCGAGGTTAGCAAATCGTCCGCGATCGGGCACGGGTACCTAGGTACGCTGGCGCGTCCCGACCGGCTTGCTAGTGTGGCGCCATGAACATCCGTCGCCCCGTTGTACTGCTGTACGCCGCGCTGCCGCTGTTGTCGGGGTGCCTCGCCGTTGCCCATGCCGCCCAACCCCGTGCGGATGGTGCTGCGCCGGTGTTCGAACAGTGGCGGGAAACCATGCATCGCGGCAACGATGACCTGCTGACGGCAGGCTTGGGAATCGATGCACTGCGCGTGGCCACCGCACCGGCATTCGCCAGCCCGGCGCGACCGACGGCCGGGGAAGCACGGCGCCGCGCGATCTGGAGCAGTTGGCGTGGCATCGCCGACCTGACCCCGGGCGGTGGCTTCGGCGTTGTCTACGGCAGCCTGCAGCCGGCCCCGGGGCGCGAGTTCTCGGCCTACGCGCGCGTCCCTGGCGCCCGCCATCCCCATCGCGTGCTGGTGCAGGTACCCGACACCTTCGATGTCTCCAGACGCTGCCTGGTCGTCGCCGCCTCCTCCGGCTCGCGTGGCATCTACGGCGCGATTGCGGTTGCCGGCAGCTGGGGCCTGGCCCATGGGTGCGCCGTCGCCTACACCGACAAGGGCGCCGGCAGCGACTACTACGACCTCGACGCCCGCATCGGCGTCCAGGCCGACGGCACGCCTGCTGGCGAGGGCCCATTGGCCTTCGTTCCCTCGGCCACGGCGGCCGCGCACGGTGTCGCGTTCAAGCACGCGCATTCGGGTGACAACCCCGAGGCGGACTGGGGCCGGCATCTGCTGCAGGCACTGCAGTTCGGGCTGCAGGCGCTGGACCGCGCCTACCCCCGCTCCGCTCCCTTTACCACGGCGACGACGCGCACGCTGGGGGTGGGCGTATCCAATGGCGGTGGTGCCGTGCTGCGTGCGGCGGAGATCGAGGGCGCCGGGTTCGATGCGATGGTGGCGGGCGAGCCCAACGTGTCGGTCGCGGGCGCGCCACCGCTGTACGATTTCGTTACCCGGTCGGCGCTGCTGATGCCCTGTGCGCTGCTGGCACTCGATGATCTGCCACAGCCACCCCTGCAGTCACAGGCAGCACCGGCAGGCGCGCAGCGCTGCGCCCTGCTGAAGTCCGGCGGATGGGTCCAGGGTGATGACACCGCGGCACAGGCACAGTCTGCACGCCAGCAGCTTGCCGACGCAGGGCTGAGCGACGGCGCCCTCCGCGCCGGCGCGTTTCCGACCGGGTTCGATCTGTGGCGCGCGATCGCGGTGACCTACGCATCGGCCTATGGACGCTACGGCCCGGGCGAACATCCCTGTGCGTACAGTTTTTCGGCCGCCGCTGCTGACGGTAGCCCCGGTCTGGCGGCTGCAGAGGGTCGTTCCACCTGGTGGAGCGAAGGCAGTGGCATCCCGCCGGGCAGCGGCGTGGTGCTGGTGGACGACGACGCGGCTCAGTCGGCAGAGGATCCGCTGCACGGCCTGACTTGCCTGCGCGCGCTTGGCAGTGCCGACAGCGCCGAGGCGCGGCGGGTACGCGCCGGCATCGCCGAGGCGGCGGTCAAGGCCCCGCGCCGCGGCCTGCCGATCGTGGTCATCCATGGCATCGACGACGGCCTGGTGCCGATCGGGATGACCAGTGATCGTTACGTGGCGCTCGCACGCAGTGCCGGAGCGCAGATTGCGTACTGGCGGGTGGACAACGCCCAGCACTTCGACTCGCTGCTGGGCTTCCCGGACTACCGGAAGCGTTACGTGCCGTTGCTGCCCTACATGTTCGCCGCCCTGGACCAGGTGTGGGATCACCTTGAGGATCCCGCCCGCGCTCTGCCACGGGATGCGCTCATCCACCCGACACCCCGCGCGGACGCCCCGCTGCTGCGCGACACCCTGTCCATTCCCGCGCCCCAGGCCAGTCCCGGCCGCTGACGCGCTGTTTCCCAGGAAAACCCCATGTCGCTCTCCACCGCCGCGTCCTCGTCCCTACCCGGGCCCCATGCGTATCCGCTGCTGATCAAGCAGCTGTTGCATACACCCCTGGCGGTGCGTCCCGAGCAGGAGATCGTGTGCGGCGAAGCGGTCCGCTTCGACTACCGCACCTTGCAGGCGCGCATCGGCCAGTTGGCCGGCCTGCTGACGTCGCTCGGGGTAAAGCACGGCGATACCGTGGCGGTGATGGACTGGGACAGCAACCGCTACCTGGAGAGTTACTTCGCGGTGCCGATGATCGGTGCGGTGCTGATGATGGTGAACGTCCGCCTTGCTCCCGAGCAGATCGCCTACACGCTCAATCACAGTGGTGCGCGGGTGCTGCTGGCCAATCGCGAGTTTCTGACGGTGCTCGAAGGCATCGATGAACAGCTGCCGGATCTGCGCACCCGGATCCTGCTGGATGATGCCGATGGCCCGCTGCCGACCGGTTTCGCAGCCGAGTACGAAGCCGGCCTGCGTGAGGCCACGCCCATCACCCACTTCCCGGACTTCGACGAGAACACCCGCGCCACCACGTTCTACACGACCGGCACCACCGGCCTGCCCAAAGGGGTCTACTTCAGTCATCGGCAACTGGTGCTGCACTCACTGGCGGGGATGGCGGCCCTGGGCAGTGCAGCCAGCCAGGGGCGCCTGCACCGCGACGATGTCTACATGCCGATCACCCCGATGTTCCACGTCCATGCCTGGGGCCTGCCCTACGTGGCCACCCTGATGGGCCTCAAACAGGTCTATCCCGGCCGCTATCTGCCGGGCCGCCTGCTGGAGCTGATCGCGCGCGAGAAGGTGACTTTCTCGCACTGCGTGCCGACCATCCTGCATATGCTGCTCGACCATCCCGCCGCTGCCCAGACCGATCTGCGCGGCTGGAAAGTGGTCATCGGCGGCGCTGCCTTGCCCCGCGCACTGGCGCAACGCGCACTGGCCTGCGGCATCGACATTTTCGGCGGCTACGGCATGTCCGAGACCTGCCCGCTGCTCACCCTCGCCCAGATCGATGCCGAAGCCGTGGCGGGTTCGGATGAGGCGCTGTCGCTGCGGACCAAGGCCGGCATCCCGGTGCCACTGGTGGACCTGCGGATCGTGGACGAAGCCATGAACGATGTGGCCCACGATGGCGTCGCCACCGGCGAGGTGGTGGTGCGCGCGCCCTGGCTCACCGAAGGCTACCTGCATGATCCGGATGCGTCGGCGGCGCTATGGGCGGGCGGCTATCTGCATACCGGAGACATCGGCAACATCGACGCCGGCGGCTACCTGCGCGTCACCGACCGCATCAAGGATGTGATCAAGACGGGCGGCGAGTGGATTTCCTCGCTCGCGCTGGAAGACATCATTGCCATGCATCCGGCGGTCAGCGAGGTCGCCGTGATCGGCGTCAGCGATGCGAAATGGGGCGAGCGACCGCTGCCGTTGGTGGTCACCCATGCCAACAGCGCGGTGACCGAAGCCGAGATCATCGAGCTGGTCGCAGCCCGCAGCCGCTCAGGTGATATCTCCCGCTACGCGATCCCGGACCGGGTCAGCTTCGTGGAGGCGATAGAACGCACCAGCGTCGGCAAGATCAACAAGAAGAAGCTGCGCAGCCTGCATGACCAGGGCGTGGCCAACAACGCCCGCTGAGGCTCGGCCGCAGGGCGGGGGCACGGATCGACGCCGCGGTCCGGCTGATGCCCCGATCCAGCAGATAGCTGCTCACCGCAGCAGCCAACCGCCAGGCAGCGACGCGTGCAATGCCTGCTCGATGATGTCGGCCAGGTGCGCGGCCGGTGCGCTGTTCTGCTGCGGCGCGCGGTGCAGTGCCAAGCCCAGCGACGGCAGCGGCGGCAGGCCATGCGCAGCGGGTGGTAGTGCGCGCAGCGTGGTCGGCAGTCCGATCGGCGTGCGCAGCGCGAAGCCGAGCCCGGCGGCGGTGGCTGCCCACAACCCGCCCAGGCTGGGGCTGGTGAAGGCCAGCCGCCAGGCGATGCCGCGCCGGTCCAGCGCCTCGCAGGCCAAGGTGCGCATCAGGCACGGTGCCTCCAGTGCGATCAGCGGCAACGGCTCGTCGCTGTTGCGGTGCCAGTGTGGGCCGCCGTCGGCCGCGCTCAGCCAGCACAGCGGTACCGTCGCGATCCGCGCCGCTGCGGCATTGCCCTCGTCCCACGCCAGTGCCAGGTCGAGCTGGCCGCTGGCCACCTTGTCCAGCAGCTCGGCATTGCGTGCGATGCGGCCCTCGATGCGCACCTGCGGATGGGCCTGTGCGAATTGCCCCAGCACCTGCGGCAGCACGCTTTGCCCGAAGTCCTCCTGGATGCCCAGCCGCACCCAGCCCTGCAGTGGCTCGCGGTGTAGCGCCGCGACCGCCTCATCGTTGAGCCCGAGCATGCGCCGCGCGTAGGACAGCAGCACCTCGCCCTCCCCGGTCAGGCCCAGCCCGCGGCCGGAGCGACGCAGCAGCGGCGCCCCGGCCTGCTCTTCAAGCTTCTTCAACTGTGCGCTCACCGCCGAGGTGGAGCGGCCCAGCCGGTCGGCGGCGCGCGCGTACGAACCGGCATCCAGGCCGGTCACGAAACTGCGCAGCGCATCCATGTCGAGATTGGTCAGACGCATATGACTGTTCCATATTCCGGGATTGGCGATCCCGAATAATCCGGTTTTCAGGACGCCTCAGGCAGGCGAGAGTACACCTCCCCGCCCCGTTTCGGAGCTCTCCGTGCCCATTACCCGCATCTCGCTCCTCGCCGGCCGTTCGCCGGCCTACCTCGGGGCGCTCACCAACGCCCTGGACCGCGCCCTGGTCGAAAGCTTCCAGGTACCGCCACACGACCGGTTCGTGGCCGTACACCAGCATGCCCCGGGCGAACTGGTGTTCGACCGCCATTACCGTGGCGGCCCGCGCTCGGACCAGTACGTGCTGTTCCATATCACCACCGGCAAGCCGCGCAGCGCCGCGACCAAGGCGGCGTTCTTCCGGCGACTGGTTGATGAGCTGGAGCAGGCGCCGGGCATTCCCGCCCAGGATGTGATGGTGGTGATCGCCGAATCGGGCTGGGAGGACTGGTCGTTCGGTGGCGGCATTTCGGCGGCCGATGACAGCGGGACAGCACCATGATCGCCATGCAATACAGCGTCGTTCTGGACGACCCCCATGACATGGCGCAGATCGACCATCGCATCGCCGACAAGGGGCCGCTGTTCGACGGTTACCCGCAACTGCGCATGAAAGCCTGGCTCAGTGCGCGCCGGCAGGCGGGTGTGCCCGGCAGCGTCAATCTGTACGCGCCGTTCTATCTGTGGGCAACTCCGCAGGGTCAAACCGACTTTCTGGCCAGCCCGCCCTTTGCCACGCTGTGCCGCGACCTGGGCCGGCCGGCGGTGCAGACCTGGTTGCCGTGGCATGCCGAACTGGCGCCGGGGCTGGCGCAGGCGCGCCACGCCAACCGCACCATCACTCCGATCAGCGCCGATGCAGATCTGGCGGCACTGCGTGCCCAGGCCGTTGCCGAGGCGAGCGATGCGATCGCATGCGGTGCGCTGGCGGTGGTGAATGGGTTCGATCCCGCTGGGTGGACTCAGCTGCGCCTCCAGCTATGGAAGCAGGCTCCTGTCCTGGAGGACGCGGCGGCGCAGGTATATGCAGTCGGGCATGTGTCGTTGCCGACCGCGTGAATGCCCTGGGCCTGCCGCATCCGACCAATCTTGCGAGGATGATCAGAGCATCTCTGGAGAACGGCTCGCGGCCTCACGGCTATCACTCGATCACCACGCCCGGCTTCCAGCCACTGCCTGCCAGGATGGTGTGGGGCTCACCCATCGTGATGATCTCCTTGAGTGCCTGACGCTTGTCTTTGGCATTGGAATAGTATGCTTTGACGATGCGATAGCCGACCCAGTAACCGATGTCCTGTGGATTGGATGCGGAGGAGTTGTACAACCAGTTTGAGAAATCGGTTGATCCCATCTCTGCCTGGAATCTTGACTCGATTTCCAGCTCCCGCCCCTTCACCAGGTCAGCCATGTAAGCGTAGGCGACATCGCCGGTAAGCAGCTCCGTCAAGAATTCGGCTGAGCCTTCGACAAGCGATACATCAAGGACCGTAGCGTCTGGCTTGTCGGTCAGCGCGGGATTCTGCTGGACATGGACGAATTCATGGACCATGACGCGCACGAAGCGATCTTCGACATCCGGATTGATGAAGGTGGTCGCGCACAGCGCCTCCAATCCGATATTGATGCCGTCATTCGGGCCCGCGACAGCAACGGGGCGCCCGCGCCCTACCGAAACCGTCACCGCGGGAAACCGGGCGTCAGCGTACATTTCGGAGAAGAGACTCAACGCGCGGCCCACGCGAATCCTGGCGGCAGGGAGCACCGTGGCGCAATTGCGTGCGTCGACATAGATTTCCGGTCTATCGGCGATGGCTTTGGCGATGCGCTCCCCGGTGATATTGCGGATGCGGGCGAAGTGCTTCAAGCCTTCGGACCCCATCGCCAGATAGTCGCGCTGCAGCTGATCTGCTGTCGGCTTGCCATCGGAAGCCTCGTAGATCGCATAGAAGCGGTCGACGTCGCTGGTCACCACACGCGGCTCAGCGCCGGCTGGAAAGGCCAGCATCGCTTGTACGGCCCCAAGTCCAAGAACGATGAGGGAGGTCGCTGCTTTTCGCGGTACAAGCCAGCGCGCAGGGTCAGCGAGTGCGGTCATGCGCAGGTGGTGCAGCGACGACATGGAAACACCTCTCGGAGAATGGATTCACGGGTAGCGTCCCCGGCCAAGCACTCACTCAGCTCCTGCGCATCAGGATCATCTTCTCCTGCGACATGTCCCGCATCGTGTACGGAATGCCGCCGGTGCCGTAACCCGACTCGCGGCGGCCGGCGAAGGGCATCCAGTCGGTGCGGAACGCCGTGGGGTCGTTGATCATCACGGCCGAGGCATCCAGCCGGTTGGCGGCGCGCAGGGCGATGTCGATATCCTGGGCGAACACACTGGCCTGGAAGGCGGTAGGCAGGGAGTTGGCGCGCGCGATCGCCTCGTCGAGTTCGGTGTAGCGATAGACCGCCACCACCGGGCCGAAGATTTCCTGCGTGGTCACCCGCGCGTCACTGGCCGGATCGAGCAGCACGGTGGGCTGCAGTGTGGTCTCCGAGAGGCGCTTGCCGCCCGTGGCGAGCTGCGCGCCGCCGCGCACGGCCTCCTCAATCCATTCGGTGACGCGGTCCGCCTCGCGTGGCAGGATCAGCGGGCCCACCTCGGTATCCTTCAGCGTGGGATCGCCGGTGCGCAGGCGTTCGACCCGGGCGATGAGTGCCTGGGTAAAGTCATCGGCAACAGCGTCATGGACGAAGATGCGCTGCGTGGAGACGCACACCTGACCCGCATGGTAGTAGCCGCCCTTGACGATCGGCTCGATGACCTTGGCCAGATCGGCACTCCGGTCGACGAGGGCCGGCGCAACGCCGCCATGCTCCAGCGCCGAACGTGCACCGTGTGCCAGCTTTGCATGCAGCGACCACCCTACCCGCGCCGAGCCGATGAAGCTCAGGAAGGCAACGCGGCGGTCCGTGGCCAAGGCCTCGGCCAGGTCGTTGCCTTCCGGGAGGAAGCTCTGGCACCACGGTTCGGGCAGCCCGGCCTCATGCACCATCGCCACGAATTCCAGGCAGGACAGCGGCGTTGCCGAGGCCGGCTTGATGATGACCGGGCAACCGACCGCGATGGCCGGTGCCACCTGGTGCACGATGAGGTTCAGCGGGTGGTTGAACGCCGAGATCGCCGCCACGACGCCGATGGGCTCGCGGGTGGTGAACGCCCAGCGCCCCTCCGACGCTGCCGACAGCCCCATCGGTATTTCGCGGCCGGCAAAGTTGCGAAGCTCATCGGCGGCGTTGTGGACGCCATCGATGGCGCGCGTGGTCTCGATGATGGCATCCGGCAGCGGCTTGCCACCCTCGCGGGCAATCTGCAGGGCGAGGTGGTCGCGCTTGGCGTCCATCAAGGCGGCAAGCCTGCGCAGGATCGCGATGCGCGCGTGCGGCGCAAGCCAGCCGTCGCGGTCCTTGAACACCCGCTCGGCGGCGCTGAGCTTGTGCTCCAGCGCGGTGGCAGTGTCGAAGCCGATTTCTGCGATCGGGGCGCGGTCGAAGGCCTGTACGACGGTCAACATGCTGGACTCCTTGAGGGTGTGGCATCGGAGGCGATCATGCGCAGCCCACGTTCGGGGTGCGGTTGCGCAGTTCATCCACCAGCACGCGGGTGTTCTCGGAATAGTCGATGGGCACGTCCAGCACGTGGACGCCGCCGCCCGCGAAGGCGGCTTCGATCATCGGCACCAGCTGGTCGACGGCCGTCACCCGGCTGCCCTTCGCGCCGTAGGCCTCGGCATACTTCACGAAATCAGGATTGCCAAAGCGCATCCCGAAATCCTCGAAGCCATCCACCGCCTGCTTCCAGCGGATCATGCCGTAGGCACTGTCGTTGAGGATCACCACGACCAGGTTGAGCCCGAGCCGGACGGCGGTTTCCATCTCCTGCGAGTTCATCATGAAACCGCCATCGCCGCACACGGCCATGACGCGCCGCTTCGGGTACAGCATCGCGGCCATCATGGCGGACGGCAGGCCGGCCCCCATCGTGGCCAGCGCGTTGTCGACCAGCAGCGTGTTGGCGACATGCGTGCGGTAGTTGCGCGCGAACCAGATCTTGTACATGCCATTGTCGAGGCAGACGATGCCGTCGTCCGGCATGGACTGGCGCACGTCATGCACCAGCCGCTGCGGCGTGACCGGGAAACGATCCTCCTCCGCGCGGTCGTTGAGCCGGGCCAGGATGTTCTGGCGCAGCTCGATCATGCCCTCATCGGCCGTCAGGCGCCCCTCCAGGCGCTCGGCCAGTGCATCCACCGAGGGGCCGATGTCGCCCAGCACCTCGATATCGGGGTGGTAGACCTGCTCGACCGTGGCCGACTGGAAGCTGATATGGATGACCTTGGGGCCACCGCCGCTCTTCATCAGGAACGGGGGCTTTTCAACGGTGTCATGGCCGATGGCGATGATCAGGTCCGCGCGGGCGACGGCCTCATGTACATAGTCGCCCTCGGAGAGCGCGGCCGTACCCATGTAGAGGTTGGAGCCACCGGTCACCGCACCCTTGCCCATCTGCGTGTTGAAGAACGGCAGCCGCGTGCGCGCCACGAACGCGGACAGCGCCTCGGTGAGCCACGGCCGGCTTGCGGCCGCGCCGATCATCACCAGCGGTCGCTTGGCAGCGAGGATGGCGGCTTCCGCCCGATCCAGTGCGGCAGCGGGCGCGATGGGGCGTTCCAGGGGATGCACCGGAATGACGGGCACATCGTCCACTTCCTCACCGGCGACATCCTCCGGTAGCTCCAGGTGTACCGGGCCGGGGCGTTCTTCCATTGCCACGCGGAACGCATCCCGCACCGTGGCGGGAATCGCGGCCGGGCTGACGATCTGGCGTGTCATTTTCGTGAGCGGCTTCATCGACGCCACGATGTCCACGATCTGGAAGCGCGCCTGCTTGGCGCTCATCACGGCCTTCTGGCCGGTGATCAGAATCATCGGCCATGCCCCAAGGTGGGCATAGGCCGCGCCGGTCGAGAAGTTCAGTGCGCCCGGGCCGAGCGTCGCCAGGCACACGCCGGGCCGGCCGGTGAGCCGGCCGTGGGTGGCGGCCATGAACGCGGCCGCCTGCTCGTGGCGGGTGAGGACCAGCTGGATGCGCGAGTTCCGCAGCGACTCCAGGAAGTCCAGGTTCTCCTCGCCCGGCACACCAAAGATGCGGTCCACGCCTTCGTTTTCCAGCGCCTTGACCAGTAGATCCGAGCCCTTCCGCATAGCATTGATCCTTGTCGTGAGGATGGGCTCACTATACGCCGGGTTGTTTTCCCGCCCGGTGACAGTCGATATCCCGTGTGAAATCATGCAACGTTGTCCATCCGGCAACAGCGCGTGTTCAAACGTCTCTTCAAGAAAAGCAACAAGGAGGTTGCGGCCGAGCAGGGTCTCGACGTCCGCAGTCAACGTCCTTCAGCGGGTGAAATCCGCGTCCAAGGTCTGAGCGAAACCCTCTTCCTGTCCCCGTTGCCGGTCCACACCGGCCAGGTCCAGGCATCCCGTCGAAACTTCTCGGACGTGAATGATGTGTTCCTGGAGATGGGAGGAAACAACTGGGGAACGGTTGAAGGGGGAAAAATCTTGGCCGGGGCCATCTCGGTTTTCCTGTTCGTCGTCGTTGGCGTACCCGCCCTCATCGTTCTGTACAGCGTGCTCGCTTATCCGCAGAACTGGCCGGATCCCTGGGGGGAGTTGAAATCGTTCATCCAGGTCTTTGCGCTGGGGTCGCTCGGCGGCCTGCTTCCCTTGGGGGCTTACGCCTACGGCCTGCTCGGTGACACATTCAAGCGTGACAAGCCCTACCCCGTGCGCTTCAACCGCCAGCGCCGCGAAGTCTGCTACATCGACCGCAAGACCCACCGCGTCCTTATCGTGCCTTGGGAAAGCGTGGTCGCCTGGGTCTCCAATTCCCAGGGCGTGACCGGTTATGGCGCGATCCGCCAGTACACCTTCGGCATGGGGCTGGAGGATGAAGAACAGGACAGAGTGCAGTTCATCCTGTTGTCCCAGGCGAGTGATTCGCACTCTCTGGGCATGTGGACGGCGATCCGCAACTACATGGAAGACCATCAGCAGTTCAATGCGCCGAACCCGTGGTTCAAGGCGCTGGGCCTCACGCCGAGCGCGGATCGCCTGAAGACCTACGAGGGCATGCACACGTTCGAGATCGAGCGTGAGGATGCCCGCGCGATGGGTTCGCTGGACGATGGCGGCGACGATCTGACCCCGGAGCAACGGGAGAAGTACGGATACAGCACGCGCTCCTACTGGCCGCTTCGTCGCTGGTACCTCTGGCGCGTACTGACGTTCTGGAAGGCGCCTTATCTGCTGGCCGAATGGGTCCACCGCCGGGACCGGCCTGTGCTTCCGGAAGCAGTGGTGGCCTGGTCCCAGGCACTGCCGGAAGCGCAGTGGGCCCAGCCCAGCGCCGCGCTTGTGAAAGCCAATCAGATCGTGAAAACGGCGATGGATAAACAGGGCGCGACGTTCGTCGAAGCCTGCAAGGCAGCCGGACTGCAGTAAAGGGACGAGGATCAGGCGTCGACGTGCTCGGCACGGTTGACAGGGTGCTTCCGGGTGGCCGAGTCTTCGATCCAGCCGCCATCGCGCCATCACTCGGCCTCCAGCCACGCAAGCAGGGACAGACCCGATGAATTTCCACACGGACGCGATGACGAACGACCCCTCTGACGTCGAGCGGTCGCGGCGACATTTTCTCGGTGCCTGTGCGCTCGGTGCCGCCGGGGCCCTGCTGCTGCCGGCGCAGGCGGGCGCCGCTGCCCCGGCGGCTTCCGCACGCCCGCAGTGGCCGGGGTATCGGCGCGCCACCGTGATCGATGCGCTCAGTGGCGGGCCACTCGATGTACGAGAAGAAACCGAGTATGCGCCGCTGAGTGCACGTTCCCTGGCCGACGCGCGCGCCTCCGGGCTGACCGCCTGCACCATTACCGTCAGTGGCGTCGGCAGCTACCTCAACGACTATGCGTTGACGATGCGCAACATCGCCTACTGGAATGCGCAGCAGGCACTGCATGAGGACGCCCTGAGCCTCGTGCGCACCGGTGCGGACCTTGTCGATGCCAAACGCAGCGGGCGCCTCGGCATGATCTACGGCTTCCAGGATGCGACGCCGTTCGGCGAAGACAGTGAACGCTTCGATACCTTCCATGGCCTGGGCGTACGCGTCTACCAGCTCACCTACAATCGCCGCAATCTGGTCGGTGACGGCTGCCTCGAGCCGGCCAATGCAGGGCTGAGTCGATTCGGTCGCGAGCTGGTCGAGAAGATCGATGCCGGCCGAGGGCTGGTCGATCTCTCGCATGCTGGCCAGCGCACCACGCTGGATGCGATCGCAGCGTCCAGGCACCCGGTCACGATCAGTCATACCGGCTGCGCCGCCCTCGCCGAGAACCCGCGCAACAAGAGCGATCAGGAACTGCGCCAGCTTGCGGCACGGGGCGGTGTCGCGGGCATCTACCTGATGCCGTTCCTGCGCCAGCAGGGGCAGCCGACGGCAGAGGACCTGATCCGCCACATCGAACACGCCATCAACGTCTGTGGGGAGGAACACGTCTGCCTGGGCACCGATGGCATGATCTCCTCGATCGACCTGACCCCGGCGTACCGCGAGCGCCTGCGCGCCGTCGTCGAGGAGCGCATCAGACTCGGCATCTCCGCGCCCGGTGAAAGCGGCGATGTGGTCACCTTCCTGCCCGACCTCAACCAACCCGATCGCTTCGACCGCCTGGCGTTCCTGCTGTCCCGGCGCGGGCACAGTGACGCCCGCATCGAGAAGATCCTGGGCAGCAACTACGCACGGCTGTTCACGGACGTATGTGGATGATGGCGCTCATCCGTCGCCGCTGCAGATACAGCACGATGCCCGCCAGGAGCGCGGCCACGGCCCCTGCCAGCGGCACCGATGCGAGCGTCGCGTAGCTGATCGTCAGGCTACCCACGGCGCCGCCCAGCGCGGTGCCCAGGTTGAACGAGGCGATGTTCAGTCCGGCCGCCACCGAGCTGTAGCCGGGAATGAAGTGCTGGGCCTGCTTGAGCAGGCGCAGGGTCAGCAGCGTCACGATGGAGAAGAAGCAGATGCCCAGCGTGCCGATCAGGAGCATCATCATGGCCGGCACACCTGCGAAGCCGTACAGCCCTAGCAGATTCACCGCCAATGCGACCAGCGCCAGCCGGAGGCTGCGATCCCCGTCCATGGCATCGCCGAGGAATCCGCCGAGCAGATTGCCTGCGATGGCGCAGACACCGAACAGCAGCATGCCCAGGCTCAGCCACTGCACGTCCACGCCGGTGATCTGCTGCAGATAGGGCGAGACGAAGGTGAAGAACGAGAACGTGGCGACGCTGACCAGCGCGCCGATGCCCGCCGTCATCAGCAGCTGCGGGTGGGTGATGGCCTGGATGCCCTTCCATGCGCCGCCTCGGGCGGACGGCGCAGCGGTCCCACCCCGCGGCATGCACAGCGCAAGGCCCAACATGCCGGCCACGCTGAGCGCCCCGATGGTCAGGAAGACCACCCGCCACGACCACACGCTGCCGAGGTAGGTTCCGATCGGAACGCCGAACGCCAGGGCAAGCGTCAGTCCGATCCAGACCACCGACAGCGCCCGGCCGGACCGCTGCGGCTCGACCAGCCGGGTAGCTGCGTCGGAGGCCACCGCCATGAACACGCCGTGGCCGAGGCCGACCACGAAGCGGATCACCAGCAGGGTCACCAGATTCGGCGACGCACTCATCAACAGGCTGCCCAGCCCGAGCAATGCGGTGGCCAGCAGCAGGATCTGCCGGTCCCGCCAGTGGGCGACCAGGGCGGTGATGAAGGGTGCACCGATGGCCGCGCCCAGTGCATAGGCCGCGATGGCCGTGCCGACGAGGGAGATCCGCGCATCGAGATCATCGGCAATGGCGGTCAACAGGCCCGCGACAACGAATTCAGACAGACCGAACGCGAAGGCGCACAGCGAAAACACATAGATGGCAGCAGGCATTGCGGATCCTCGACGGCGGAGCTGCCGAAGACTAGTGCCTGCCGGGAGGTGGGTGAAGGACCGTCTGCGTACCGCGGCAAGATGCGGCGCGTCTCACCGCTTCACGGCGGTGGCAGCGCCTGCAGCACGGCATCGATCAACCGGTCGCGGATCGCAGAGGCACGGTTCGCGTTCCATGCCATGAACAGATCCAGCCGTGTCATGGCTTCGGGCGCATCGACACGGAGCGGACGGAACACAACATCCGGCCGTGCATCCGTCGCCAACGAGGCGGGCAGCAGCGCGATGCCGAACCCCGCGGCCACCAAGGCGATCAAGGTCTGCATCTGCCGGCCGTGCTGCACGATGTCGGGCACGAACCCGGCGCCCTGGCACAGGCTGATGAGCTGGTCATGAAAGCCCTTGCCCAAGCTCCTCGGCGATGCAACGAACGCCTCGTCCCTGAGGGAAGCCAGGTCGACGGTCGGGCTTGCTTCAAGGCGATGGCCAACGGGCAGCGCCACGCAGATGGGTTCGCTCAACACCGCGGCCAGGCGCAGGTGCGGTGTCGTCGTTCCCGGTGCCCGCATGAAGGCGATGTCCGCCCTGCCCTGCTCCAGCGCGTTGATCTGCTCCTGGGTAGTGGCCTCCCGCATCGTGAAGTTGATACCGGGGTTGGCCTGTCGAAACGTGCGCAGCACGCGCAGCAACGGGACATACGGGGCGATGTTGATGAAGGTCAGGGTGAGGTGACCTTCGATGCCCTGTGCGACCCGGCGCGTCTGCGCCACGCCCTCTTCGAGGGACTGCACCGTGCGGCGGGCGGTTTCAAGGAAGGCTGCGCCGGCCGGGGTCAGCGCCACGCTGCGATTGGTCCGTTCGAACAACGGCGCGCCCACGAGGCCCTCGAGCCGGCGGATGGCCTGGCTCAGCGGCGGCTGTGCCATGTGCAGCCGCTCGGCCGCGCGATTGAAATGCAGCTCCTCGGCCACGGCGATGAACTGCTGGAGCAGGCGGGTCTCGATCACCGGGGCGTCTCCGCTTCCATCAGCTCCCGGCGCTGGGCCTCGATCCATGCGTCGCCGGCGGCACGTGCCTGGGCATCCAGTTCCTTGTTCTGCCGCTCGATCTCCTGATACTCCGCCCATACCTCGGGTGTGATCGTGTCGAGTCGATGGTCGGAACGCAGCGCGATCGAGGGAGAGGCGCCCGTGGAGACCGTGAAGTTGTCGAACAGCCATTGCCGTCGCTGCTCGGGCGAGGCATGCAGCAGGTCGGGCTCCGCATAGGTCTGCATCGGCAGGGTCTGCTCGGCAAGCGGGGTATCCGAAGAAATCCGTGCCAGCCTGACGACGAGGCGCTCATGGTCCCGGTCCTTCCGGTACAGGGCGACGGTGTCGCCGTCGATCCACAGCGCATACCAGTACCCCGCGATGGGATGGACCTGGAAAGGTCGTTCACGGACCAGGATCAGATCGCCGGGATCTCTGTAAAGCGCCCGCCAGCCCGGAGCGGCCGGGCGGATGCTGCAGTCGGCCGTCCCTTTCATGATCGTGTCCAGTGTCGGCGTGCCATTGCGTGCGGCAAGCCGCGTCGTCCAGCAGCGTGAGCCGTCACGGTTATGCGAGGCGATCAGCACCGCGTCTTCGTCCAGCACCACAGCATCGGTATGCACGAACTGATCGCCCGCTGCGTCACGATCCTGCAGGAGCGCGGAGAATCCCTGATCGGACAGCCTGTTGCCGTCCACGTACAGCACGTACGTCGTGTAGTGCTGATACCGGCTGACGTTGATGTCCAGTCGGCTTTCGGTCACGGCCACGACCTTCAGCGTGTCCGAGGACAGCACGGTTTCCCGGTGGGTCCGGGCACATCCCGTCAACAGCGGCGCCGCACACAGCAACAGTGCGGCGGAACGCAGGAGGGAATCCAGTCTGAAGCTCATCGCGCTGCGGCCTGCGGGTGTGGGGCGGACCCGTGCAAGCATATCTGCTTCGGTGCCGCACCGCCCCGGCCCGCTCGATCAGAAGCTGTAATCGAGCGACACACCCACCGTGCGCGGTTGCATCATCACCGCATTCCAGCGCCGGTACTCCTGCGCGCCTGCCGCAGGAATCGTCCTGCCTGCCGCCACGTAGATGTCCTTGTTGGTGAGGTTGGTGATGAAGAAGCGCACGGTCGTGTTCTGGCTGCTCACTTCCGCGGTCAGGTCGACCGTGGTGTAGCTGGGCAGATCAAAGGACTGCGTCGACGCCACCGAGGCCGCGCGCTCGCCGTAATAGCGCAGCGCGCCACCGACGCTCCAGCCCCACTCGCCACTCGTCGGGAACTGGTAGTCGGCCTGCAGGCTGCCTGACCATTCGGGCACCTGCGGCAGCTGTGCACCGGATTCGGCCTGGTTGGGGCCGCCCGGGCGGGCCGGCGGAATCGGCGCGGTCAGCTTCGCATCGGTGTAGGTCAGGCTGCTGCTCAGGCGCAGGCCGTCGACCGGCATCAGCGCGCCGGTGAATTCAACGCCCTGGCTGCGTGCTTCGCCACCATTGACGCCGTAGGAGATGCCCTGGGGCGTGAGCAGGTTCAGGCGGATGTCGTCCCAGTCGATCCGGAAGGCCGCCACTTCCACCAGCGCACGCCGATCCCAGAAGTGGGTCTTGAGGCCGGCTTCGTAGTTGATCAGCGTGTCCGACTTCACCTGCGAAGGCACATCGGGGGCGGCCGGCAGGATGGGGTTCGGGCTGCCGGCGCGATAGCCGGTGGCCACGCGCACGTAGGCCATGGTGTCCTCGCCCAGGAACAGCCGCGGACTGGCGCTCCAGGTGGTCACGCTTTCCGAGGATTCGGTGATGCGCTGCACCCCGTCGCCGCCCAACGGACCGCCGAGCGTCTGGCGGAACTCCTGGTCGTTGCGCGCATGGCGCACGCCCAAGGCCAAGTCGAAGCGGTCGGTGAATTTCCAGGTGGCGTTGCCGAACAGGGCCTTCTCTTTATAGGTGGTCAGCACCGAGGCGGTGAACAGATCGAGCACCGGGATGAACGCCGGGCTCAATGCACTGCCACGCTCGGTGTAGGTGGCATCCTCATCGGTGTAGAACGCGCCGAGCTGCCACTCCAGGCGGCTGTCGCCCTTGGACGTCAGGCGCAGTTCCTGGGTCCACTTCTTCAGTTCGATATCCGTGTCCAGGCCGGCATAGGCCATCACCGGACCGACGCCCGGCTTCTGGCCGAGCAGCGGGATGTACTCCACCGACTGGTCCTGCAGGCGCCACGAGTTGGATTTCATCCAGCTGCTGGCAGAGGTGAAATCGGCCCAGCCCAGATCCCAGTCCACCGTCAGGCCGTACACGTCGTACTTGATCGTGCTGGGCTGCAGGAACAGGTATTCATTGGCGTAGCCGGGCAGCTTCGGTTTGAAGGTGGCCGGGTCCAGTGCGACCGTCGCGAAATTGTCGCCCTTGTTTTCCTGGCGCATCGCGGTGAGCAGGACATCCACCGTGTCCGACGCCTTCCACAACAGCGAAAGGCGGCCGGCGTTCTGGTACACATCGTTGGTGTCGCGGCGATGCAGGACGCTGTTGTCGATCCAGCCCGGGCTGGTCTGCTCGGCGTAGCTGGCGCGCAGGGCCAGCTGACCCTCCACCAGCGGCACGTTGACGGCGGCACGCTCGGAGTGACCGACCCGGCCGCCATCGTCGACAACGCGCATCGTGGCGCCGACGCGGCCCGAGAAGTCCTCCAGGTCCGGCCGTTTGGTGACGTACTTGACCACGCCGCCCAGGGCACTGGCACCGTACAGCGTGCCCTGCGGCCCGCGCAGCACTTCCACGTTCTGCACGTCGTAAGGCAGCAGATCGAACATGCCGGAGGTGGCACCGGACAGCGAGCCGTTGGCGGTCAGCGGCACATCGTCGACATAGATCGAGGTCGAGGCGGTGTTGCCCATCGGGGTGATGCCG
The DNA here is from genome assembly GCF_013387485.1 of Stenotrophomonas sp. SAM-B. GTDB lineage: Bacteria > Pseudomonadota > Gammaproteobacteria > Xanthomonadales > Xanthomonadaceae > Stenotrophomonas > Stenotrophomonas maltophilia_AA. Next base: position 494,260 of record NZ_JABBXB010000002.1, on the reverse strand, counting down.
CGGATCGAGATCGTCGAGCGGCCCGGCGCGCCGAGGCTGGTGATCTGCAGACCGGGGACCAGTCCGGCCAGGTCATTCATGTTGTTGACCTGGAGGCGGTCGAGCTGCTCTTCGCTGATGACGCTGATGGACATCGGGATATCGGTCACCACTTCCACGCGTTTCTGCGCGGTCGCGGTCACGGTGCCCAGGGTATGTACCTCGTCGCGGTTGGGGTTCTCGGCGGCGACCTGTGCCAGTGCCGTGGCGCTGCAGCCCAAGGCCAGGATGCCTGCAGTGCAGGCCAGCGACAACGCGTTCATTCGGAGCGAACAGTGACTCATGTGATGAGACCTCGGTAGCGAAGCTGGACGCCCACGGCAATGGGCACGGAATGCGGCAGTCAGGGCACCCCGTCGTGCTGGGGTGGTGCCGGCCTGGCAATGACGCTCCTGGGATGAATGGCTACTTACAAGCCCATGTAGGACACAATAGTCCTGTTCAGAGAACTGTCAATCCTGCGTCGCAGCATTGACATCATTTCGTGCGCCAGGCGCCCCCGCCCCCCGCGCCTCAGCTCCCGGCGCCCCAGACCGCGTCGTCGCACCAGATCGTGCCGTCGCGATAAACGACCCCCGGGCTACGGTCCTGCTTGAGGAAGGTCGGACCGTCCAGGTCGACGAGGTCACAGAGCTGCCCGACCACGAAACCCGGCGCGGCCCCCAGGCTGCTGCACACCATGCAACCGACCATCACGCCCAGATCCGCTTCGCGCGCCGCGGCCGCGATCAACAGGGCTTCGGTCAGGCCGCCGCATTTATCGAGCTTGATGTTGAATACCTTGAAGCGGCCCTTCAGTCCTTCCACGTCCGCGAAGGTGAGCGCGCTCTCGTCCGCGGCGAGCGGGATGGGCGACACGAATCCATCGAGATCGGCTTCGCGCCCGCGCGCCAGTGGCTGTTCGATCAGTGACACATCGGCTGCAAGCATGGCCGTCACGAGGCGGTCGAGATCGCCGATCAGATAGCCCTGGTTGGCGTCCACGCCCAGCCAGACATCCGGGCGCACCGCACGAATGGCGGCGACGCGCGCGATGTCGAGGTCCAGGTCACCGGTCAATTTGACCTTGATGGAGCGCGCCTGCCGATAAGCAACTGCGGCCGCCGCCATGGCTGCGGGGTCGTCGGCACCCACCGTGAATGTCGTCGGCAGCGGCCGTGGCGCAGCGAGCCCGGCCAGCGCCCAGACGGGTGTGCCGGTCTGCTTGGATTCCAGCTCCCACAGCGCGGCATCGACCGCGTTGCGTGCGCCGCCAGCGGGCAGGATCGCACGCAGCTCCTCGCGTGTCGGATGGGCTTCGAGCGCATCGCGCGCCGCTTCCAGTTGGGCGCGCATGGTCTCGATGTCTTCGCCGAGGTAATAAACCCCGGTCGCCTCACCGCGGCCGACATGCGTGCCGTCATCCAGGGTGACCAGGCAGGCCAGCCGGGAGTCGAATACGTGACTGGCGATACGGAAGGGGGCTGCGAGACGCAGGGCATCTACCGCAATGCCGAGTTTCAGGCGGGCCATCAGCCGTTTGCCCCGTCGGCGGCAGGGTCAGGCGTGATCGGGGGCATCGCCAACAGCTTGATCGAGTACATCTCGTTTCCCTGCCTGAAGGTGAGTAATTCTCACATTGAGACAGTAGTTCTCTATCAAGAGAACTGTCAATGGGCGCCGCTGTGGGCGCCCTCCTTCTTCTCTTCGATTCCGGCTACTCCGTCGGTGCGACGGCCGGAGCGAGCGCCGCCGCGATCCGCGACAGGTGCTTGTTCCAGTCGAACTTCTGCCCTTCCGGGGTCCAGCCCAGACGCACGATCACGGCATCCTGCGAGGGGATCACCGCCACGATCTGGTGGTTGTGGCCCATCGCCATGAACGCATCGGGTGGCACATCCTGCAGCACCTTGCGCCCCGCTTCCGTGGCTTCTGCGCGGTTCAACCACAGCTGCGCGCCGTAGGATGGTCGCGGCGATGCAGGGGTCGGCGTCAGCGCGAAGTCGAGCCATTCCTGCGACAGCAACCGCTTGCCGCCGGCCTGGCCGTGGTTCAGGTGCAGCAGCCCGTAGCGTGCCCAGTCGCGCGCCGTCGCATAGCCATAGGAACTGCCGACCAGCACGCCGGATTCGTCCGGTTCGATCAGGGTACTGCGCATGCCGGCGGGCTCGAACAGCCGCTGCTGCGCGAAACGGGTCATGCCCTCCAGGGTGCCGCCGGTCGCCTCGAAGACGATCCGCGACAGCAGGTTGGTCGTGCCCGACGAATAGCTCCAGAACGTCCCCGGGGCGTGCTCCAGCGGCGAAGCAGCCGCCAGTGCGCCCATGTCGCCTGCCTCGAAGAGCATCTTGATCGAGTCATTGCCCGGCTTGTAACTTTCGACGAACGCCAGCCCGCTCGACATCGTCAGCAGCTGGCGCAGCGTGATGGCGCCACGCGGATCGCCCGCACCCTTCCACTCCGGCACCGGCGCAGGCTCATCCAGCTTGAGCACGCCATCATCGACCAGCAGGCCGACCAGCGTGCCCATGAAGCTCTTGGTCGCCGACCAGCCGAGCATGCGGGTGTCCTGGTCGAAGCCGGGCGCATAGCGTTCGGCGACGATCGCGCCACCCTGCACGACCAGGATTGCGCGGGTGTCCGGATAACCATCCACGTTCTGCTCATCGAAGGCGGCCTGCACCGCTGCATCGAGTGCGGCCCGGTCGAGGTGCGTTTCAGCGGCGGCCTGCAGTGCCGGCACGGGCTGGTCGCCCTGCGGCCACGGGCGTGACGACAGCGGCGACAGCGGCTTGAGCCGGGCCGTCTGGGCCTTGAGTGCGGTGAGCGGCACGTCGCCGGTGGTCAGCGTGCAGCCGACTGCCGGACGATGCAGCGCCGTGCGGGTGGGCGTGCCGGGCGCGGAGGCGGTGACGGTACCCGCCCTGCGGTCCACCGACAGCGTCACCGCCTTGGTGAAGGGCGCCAACGAGTGGATGTCATCACGCAGCACGTCGGCCTCGGCGCGGTTGGCCACGAAAATGCCCGCGCAGGCGATCTGCGCCGAGACGGCCGTGCCCAGGTCATCCGCGCTGGCAATCGGGGGCGCGGCAGCGAATGCCGGCGCAGACGTGGCCAGCGCCAGGGCGAGAAGGCTCCCGCCGGTGGAATGTCGGATCATGAGGTGTGTCCTGTGTGTGTTGGTGCGCGCACGTCTTTCAGCGCGTGCGGCATTGATGGCGCAGCGCCGAGCCGGCCCTGGCGCCGGTGTGCTTGCCGCCCTCGAAGCTGACCACGCCGTTGACGATCACGGTCTCGATGCCGGTCGGCGCGCCAGCAGGTGCATCCCAGCTCGCTACATCATCCAGTGTGTCCAGATCGAACAGCACGATGTCCGCGCGCATGCCCTCGCGGATCAACCCGCGATCGCTCAGCCCCATCCGCTGCGCCGGCCAGCTGGTCATCTTGCGCACCGCATCCTCCAACGTCAGCACGTGCTGTCGCTTCACATACTCGGCGAGGATGCGCGGGAAGGTGCCATAGGCCCGCGGGTGCGGCAGGCCGATGGCGCCGTCGCTGCCGTAGTTCACCGCCGCCGCGGCATCACTGCCGATGCTGACCCACGGTTGGCGCAGGGCGAGCTGCACGTCCTGTTCGCTGATCATGAAGTACAGCGCAACCGCGCGATTGGGCAGCCCTTCGAGCGCGATGTCCCAGGCCGCGTCCGCGGGATCGAGATTCAGTTCCTTGCCGATATCGGCCAGCGTCTTGCCGTGGAACCGCCGATATTTGACGCTGAAGCTGTTGGCCAGGCGCACATTCTCGAAGCCGCCCGAGGCATGCACCAGGTTCGACCAGCCGGGCATGGAACCCGCCGCGACCTCTTTCTTCATCCGCTCGCGCACCTTGGGGTCACGCACGCGTTCAATGCCTTTCTCGAGACCCTCGGCCCAGACCCAGCTGGGCGCGATGATTTCCAGGCCGGTGCCGCCCGCGGTGTAGGGATACAGATCGGCGGCGACATCGACGCCACGGTCGCGTGCGGCATTGATCGTCGCCAGCGCCTGCGGCATCAGCTTGCCCCATTCCGGCGCGTAGGCCGCCTTGAGGTGGAAGATCTCCACCTTGACCCCGCCCTTCTCGCCGATCTCGATGGCTTCCTCGATCGCCTTGACCACGCCCTCGCTCTCGTCACGCATATGCGTTGCATAGAAGCCATCGCATTGGGCGGCGACCTTGGCCAGCGAGATCAGGTCCGAGGTGCTCTGGAAGCTGCTGGGCGCATAGATCAGCGCACTGGAGATGCCGAACGCGCCGGCCTCCATCGCGATCTTGACCTGCTCGCCCATGGCATCGAGCTGTTTGCGCGTGGGCGCGCCCGCGGCATCACCCATCACATGCACGCGGGCCTGGGTCGAGGAGTAGTAGGTGCCGAAGTTCACCGCGATACCCTGCGTTTCCAGCTGCTTGAAGTAGCCGGGCATCCCGGACGCAGGCACCGGCGGGCCACCCTCGCCGCCGATCAGCGTGGTCACGCCCATGCGCAGCTTGTTTTCCGCGGCGCCGTCCTTGAGCAGCGCCGCACCGGACTGGTCCATCATGTCGATGAAGCCGGGTGATACATAGCGCCCGGTGGCGTCGATCTCGCGGGTGCCGTGTCCGGGGACCTGGCCGACCTGGACCACCCGGCCGTCCTTGATCGCCACATCGGCGCGGACCCACGGATTGCCGGCGCCGTCGAGCACGCGGCCACCACGGATCACCAGGTCATGGTCGGCAGCGGCTGCGTGGGTGGCCAGCAGCATCGACAGGCCCGCCCAGAGCAGGGTGCGCTTCATCATTTCATCTCCTTGTCGGTACGCGCCTCAGCGCGCACGTCATCCACCACCTCGCGGACCGCAGCGACCACGCGATCCGGCTGGTCGATCTGGATGTAGTGGCCCGAGTCGCTCACGATCTGTTGCTGCCCGCGGCTGGACAGGGCGGCCTGCTCGGCATGCAGCGTGCGCCATTCCTGCTTGAACCGGGCGCCCTCCTCTGCCGACAGGCCCATCTTCTCCAGCTCATCGGGCTTGAACGGTTTCAACGCGGTCAACACGATCACCGGGCGGTCGCCAAACGACGTGACCGCGCGGGCATCGTCCATGGTGCTGTCGAAGCCGTCGAGTTCGGCGGTCGCGCCGGTGACCGAGGCGCTGGAGAAGGCCGTGATCTCTGCGGCCTCATCCTTGGGTCGCGGGCCATGATCGGCGCGCGAGAACAGGAAGCGGACCAGGCCCGTCCGCGACAGCGCCGTCGCGGTGTGCATCAACAGCGACACCTTCTTCGGGTGGACATCGATGCTCACCACACTGCCGAGCCGGGCGATCTGGTCGGGGTGCGAGGGGTCGACCATCACCAGGCCGGCCACCTGCCCGCCGTAACGCCCGACATAGGTCCGGATGTACGGCCCGCCGATGGAGTGACCGACCAACACCAGGGGATCGGTGATGCCGGCGCCTTTCAACAGGGCATGCAGGTCATCGGCCACGGCCGACGCACGCTGCGGGGTGTCCTTGGCGTCGCTGCGCATGATGCCGGCGCGATCGTAGGCGCAGGCACGGGTGAAGCCGGCGATCCGGTCGTGTACGCGCGTCCAATCCATCGTCCCGCCCGTGCCCAGCCCGGATTCGAAGATCACGGTCGGCGAGCCGCTGCCGCGGCACTCGATATGCATCTGGCGCCCGCCGATATCGACCATCTGCCCACGCAGCGGATGGTCGGTCGCCGCGCTGCGGCGCGCGAGCGCCTCGTACACCACCCCGATCAGGGTGAGAAGGATCACGAGCGCGAGCAGACCCAGCAGGATCCACTTCACCCATCGCCAAAACCGCCGCCAACCCTTTACTGCTGTCATGTCGTGCTCTCTTGAATGGCGTGCTGAGGCCTGCGTTACGATGCAGGCGGTTGAGAATCCTGTGACCTGCCCGCCAGCCAATGCACAAGCTCAAGGATTGGAGCAGACCCATGTAGGATATAAACGTCCTATATGGAGAATTGTCAATGTGCAGTGCGGGGCTGTCGGCTGCCCATGACCTGCTCCGGCGGGCACCTGGCCAACGCGAGGCGGCGACAAACCGTCGCAATGGCGCAAAAGCGGGGCCGGTTCGTGCGCCCCTCCTCCACCGCTGGCTTCGCACGCAATCACGCGGTTGACCAGCGTCCGGCTCACTCCGTGAGCGCGAATGCCCGCCGCCACTCACGCGGGCTCACCTGGAATGCGCGGTTGAAGCTCTGACGGAACGATACGGCCGTGCGGTACCCGGAGCGCTCGGCCACCTGATCGATGGACAGAGAAGTGGACTCGAGCAGATCCTTCGCCCTGCGCAGGCGCTCGGCATCCAGCCAGCCGCCGACCGTCATGCCGGTCGCCTTGAGGAAGCGACGGGTAAACGATCGCCGGCTCATGGCCACGCGTTCGGCGAGTTCATCCAGCGAATGATCGCGTTGCAGATCTTCGCGCATGTAGTCCAGCAACCTGCTGAGCAGTGCATCCTGAGGTGAAGCCGGTACCGGTTGGTCGATGTATTGGGATTGGCCGCCTTCGCGGTGCGGCGGCAGGACCATCATGCGGGCGATGCGGTTTGCCTCGCGTGCACCGCAGAGCTTCCTGACCAGGTACATGCAGCAATCCAATGCCGCCCCGGTGCCTGCCGACGTCACGATGCGGTCTTCGTCGACGTACAGGGCATTCATGTCGAGTGTGACCGCCGGAAAGCGCGCGTGGAAATCCGCTTCGGCGAGCCAGTGTGTTGACGCGGCGTGCCCATCGAGCAAGCCTGCGTACGCAAGCGCGTAGGCGCCATAACACAGGCCCACGACGTGGGCGCCACGTTGGTGTGCCGCAACCAGCGTGGCGCTCAGCGCGGCACTCGGCGGGTGATCCAGATTGGCCCAGCCGGGGATGATCACCACCTCGGCCTGGTCAAGCAATTCCAGCCCGCCGTGAGGTGTCACCGCCACCTGCCCACCCGATAACGTGACCCCTCTCCGCTCCGCGGCGATCCGCAGTTGGAACAGCGGCGGGTCATCTGCATGCACGTCGAAGATCATCAGCGGGACGGACAGGTGGAAGGCGCTGACGCCTTCTGGCGCTACCACCACGACCCGGATGGGCGTGCTGCGTTGCTGGGATGAACAGTAGCTGGCCATGGCCCGATTCCATCGTTGTTGGTCTCGCAGGCCAGTATTCACAGGTTCACTTCCACGTCAATCTGGGCGCCATCCGCTCAGACTGAGAGAAACGCATGAAATTCCTGTCCCTCGCACTTGCCTCGGTGTTGGCCTTGGGTATCCAGACCAGCGCAAACGCGGCAGGCCCGGCATCCACCACCACGTCGATCCAGCAGATCCGCAATGCCACGGCCAAGATCACCTATGGCGACACCGTGTTGCTGGTGGACCCGATGCTGGCCGCAAAGGGCGCATATCCCGGCTTCCCGGATACATATCGCAGCGAACTGCGCAATCCAACCGTCGAACTCCCCTTCGATGTGGGCCAGGTGCTCAAGGACGTGGATGCTGTCCTGCTAACCCACACCCACCTCGATCACTGGGACCCGGCCGCCGAGACGCTGATCCCGCGGAAGATGACGATGTTCGTTCAGCATGAGGCCGACGCGGCCCTGCTGCGCGGCAAAGGGTTCGCTGATGTCCGTATCCTCCCCGCGCACGTCACCTTTGGCGGCGTGAAGATATCGCGCGTCGCCGCCCAGCACGGGTCGGCGGCCATGTTCCAGGTGGAGCCGCTGGCAACGCTGCTCGGCAGTGTGACCGGCTTCGTCTTCCAGAAGGCTGGTGAGCCGACCATCTACCTCGCCGGCGACACCGTGTGGACCGGCGACGTACGGGACGCGATCAAGCGGTATGCCCCCGATGTCATCGTGCTCAACACGGGCGATGCACGGGTCAAGGGCTTCGATACCGGCATCATCATGGGGGTGGAGGACACCTCGCGTGTCCATGCGTTGGCGCCGACGGCGAAGATCGTCGCCGTCCACATGGATGCGGTGAATCACATGACCGTCTCCCGTGCGGACCTGCGCCGCTACGTCCGTGAGAAAGCACTCCAGGACAGCGTGCTGATTCCTGAAGATGGCGAAACCCTGAACTTCTGAAGGAGCACAACATGAAAACTGCACTGATCGTGGTCGACATCCAGAACGACTACTTCGCAGGCGGCCGCTTCCCGCTGGAAAACAGCGAACAGGCCTTGGCTGCAGCGCTGGACGTGATCGCGCAGGCCAGGCAGGCCGGTGAGCTGGTCGTGGGCATCCAGCACATCGCACCGAGCGATGGTCCGTTCATGGCCGCAGGAACCCAGGGCGCGGAACTGCATCCGGCCATTGCCGAGGCGCTGGAGGGCTGTCCAGTGATCGAGAAGCATCAGGCCGACAGCTTCCTCGGCACTGCGCTGGGCGAAACACTCGCCGCCCGGAACGTCTCGGCCATTCGACTGGTCGGGATGATGACCCAGCACTGCATCACGCATACGGCACTGTCGCCGGAAGCGGCGGGCGTTGACGTCACGATCATTGGTGCGGGCTGCGCTGCGCCGACCGCGATGATCAGTGGCATCGCGCTCTCCGGATTGGCCGGGCGCTGCAAGGTGGTGTGACCCGCAGGAGGTGCCCGCGTGAAGACTCGTGCTTCACGCGGCGCACACTACCCTCTTGCCGTCACACCCCATGGAGCTGCCCCTCGTGAGCCGGCATTGGCCGCCAACGCGCGCGTTAAAAGGAGTTACCTGTTTTTCCCTGCTTCTGTTGAGTGGCGCTGCCATCGCCCAGCCCGCACCGGACGGCGCCGCGGTCCCCGCCTTGGATTGGCAGCAGTCCCAGCAACGCCTGGAACAGGTGTCCAATGCCCTCGCCGCTGCGGATGCCTCGGTGCGCAACAAGCAGGACCTGCAGGACGCCACCCGCCTGCTGCGCCTGCCGGAGATCACCGGGGAAGTGCGTCGCCTGCAGTTCCAGAAGACGCTCACCCTGCCGCTGGGTTCGTTGGCGCCCGTCGCTGAGGCCTTCGGCATCGACTCGCCCCTGCAGTTCACCGAGCGTGACTGGCGCACCCGTCCGGTGGTGACCGCGGTGCTGCCGCTGTACACCGGCGGCCTGATCCCGGCCGCGCAGCAGGCTGCGGCCGGTGCCACCGACCAGGCCAGCGCCGAGCGCGAATCGCAACGGCAATCCTTGAGCGTGCAGTTGGCCCAGGCCTATTTCGGCCAGCGCCTGGCGGAACAGGCGGTGGACGTGCGCCGTGACGTGCGCGATGGCCTGCAGCGTCACCTCGACGATGCCCTGAAACTGGAGCGCGAAGGCTTCGCCACCCGTGCCCAGCGCCTGCAGGCCAACGTGGCCCGTGACAAGGCCGAGCGCGAGTACCAGAAATCGCTCAATGATCTCCAGACCCTGAAGGCGGCGCTGGCCACCCTGCTCCGAAGTGGCGGCGAAGTCCGGCCGCTGTCGCCCCTGTTCGTGCACCGGGCGCCGATCGGGGCGCTGCCCACGTTCGAACGCGATGCGCAGGCCCGGCAGCCCCAGATCGCGCGGCTGCGCGCCCTGGTTGCGCAGGCCGAGCAAGGCGTGCGGGTGCAGCAGGCCAAGCTCAAGCCCACCGTCTTCCTGTTCGGCCAGTACGATTTCCGTCGTCGCGATGAAATGCTGACGGATCCGGACTGGGCGTTCGGCATCGGCCTCAAGTACACCTTCCTGTCGCCGAGTTCGCGTCCGGCGCAGATCAGCGCCGCCCGCGCGCAGCAGGAGCAGGCCGAAGCCGGCCTGCGCGAGGCCGAGAACCAGGTGACGCTCGGCGTCCGCAAGGCGTGGTACGAACTGGACACCGCCCGCCAGCAGTACCTGCTGCTGGACAGCAGCATCGAACAGAACCGTGAGAACCTGCGCCTGCAGGAGCTGGCGTTCCGCGAAGGCCAGGCGACCTCGCTGGACGTGATCGATGCACGCCTGGGGCTGGGCGGCGCGCAGGTCGAACGCGCGCAGGCGGCCTATCAGTATGACGTGGCACTGGCACAGCTGCTGGAGATCAGTGGACAGATGGATCGATATGAAGAATTCCGCCGCCGCGGCGACGAGGTGATCGCGCATGAATGACACATTGCAGGCACCGGCCGACGCGCCGCCGCCGAAGAAGCGCAAGCTCGGCATCCTTATCGTGCTGGTGTTGGCGATCGTGGTGGTGGTCGGCCTGTGGCTGGCCTGGCGTACCCCGGCCGAACAGTTGCAGGGCATGGCCGACGCCGACACCGTCAACGTCGCCGCCAAGATTACCGCGCGGCTGGCCGAACTGAAGGTGCGCGAGGGCGACCGGGTCAAGGCCGGCCAGGTGCTGTTCGTGCTGGACAGCCCGGAAGTCGCCGCCAAGGAAGAACAGGCGCATGGCGCGCTGGACGCGGCGCGCGCCGTGGCCGACAAGGCCGACGAAGGCGCCCGCAGCGAGGATATCCGCGCCGCGCAGGCCAACTGGAAACGCGCCGAGGCCGGTGCCACCCTCGCCGACGCCACCTATCAGCGGGTGCAGAACCTCTTCAACGAAGGGGTGATGACGCGGCAGAAACGTGACGAAGCCCTGGCCCAGGCGCGCAGTTCGCGCGAGCTGTCCAACGCGGCGCGTGCGCAGTACGACCAGGCGCTGGCGGGTGCCCGCGACCAGGACAAGCGCGCCGCGCAGGGCCAGGTGCGCCAGGCACAAGGCGCGGTGGCCGAAGTCAACGCCGCCCGCGACGAGGTCAACGGACGCGCACCGGTGGCGGGCGAGATCAACAAACGCATGTCCGACATCGGCGAGCTGGTGCCGGCCGGCTACCCGGTGTTCACCCTGGTCGACATCGATCACATGTGGGTCTCGGTGAACCTGCGTGAGTCGCAGATGCGCGGCCTGAAGGTGGGCAGCCGGCTGCGCGGCAGCGTGCCCGCGCTGGATCGCGATGCCGAGTTCGAGGTGTATTTCATCAATCCGGCCGGCGACTACGCCACCTGGCGCGCCACCCGCCAATCCTCCGGCTATGACGTGCGCAGCTTCGAGATCCGGCTGCGCCCGGTCGCCCGTATCGAAGGCTTCCGACCGGGGATGAGCGTGCTGTTCGCGTGGCCGCAGGGATGAACCGCCCGGTGTGGGCGGGCATGACCGCCTCGCTGCAGCGCGAACTGCACCACCTGCGTCGGGACCGCGCCGATCTGCTGCTGGTCACCCTGCTGCCGGCGCTGATGCTGGGCGTGATGGCCTGGTTGTTCGCCGCCTCGGTGATGCGTGATATTCCGATCGCGGTGGTCGACCTCGATCGCAGTGCCGAGAGCCGCCAGCTGACGCGGATGCTCGATGCCAGCCCCGGCGTGCGCGTGACCAGCCAGCCGTCCAGCCTGGCCGATGCGCAATCAGAGATACGCCGGCTGGAGGTATTCGCGGTGGTCCTGGTACCGCGCGATGCGACACGCAATGCGCTGCGCGGCCGCCAGGGCGCGGTGTTTGCGTACTACAACGCCACGTACCTCACCACCGGCCAGTCGGCCGTGCGCGATATCGTTGAAGCGGTCAGCGCCTGGAATGCGCGGTTGCTGGGCGAGCGCATCGCCAAACAGGTGGGCCCGGCCACGCTGCGCGCGCCGCCGATCGCGGTGCAATCGGACATCCTGCACAACCCGGCACGCAGCTATGAGCTGTTCCTGCTGCCGTTGCTGTTCCCTGCGGTCCTGTCGCTGGGGCTCGCGCTTGCCGTGGCGGCCAGCCTCGGCCGTGAAGTCCGTGACGGTCACCTGCGCGACTGGCTGGGCGCCGCACCGTGGGCGGCCATCGCCGGCAAGATCGCGCCGTATGTCGCGCTTTTCTCGCTCTACGGTGCGCTGGGCGTGCTCTACCTGGCCCTGCTCCGCGGCGACGGCATCGCCGGCAGTGCGCTGCTGCTGATGCTGGCCCAGCCGCTGTTCTATCTGGCCTGTGCGGCGGTGGGGCTGCTGTTTGTCGGGCTCACCCGCGACATGGGTACGTCCCTCTCCGCGATCGGCCTGAGCATCGGCACGGCCTTGGCATTCTCGGGCGCCACTTTCCCGGTGGTGGACGCGCCGTTGTTCACCCGGATCTGGAACGTGCTGCTGCCGCTCACCGCTTACGTCAAGGTTCAGACCCAGCAACAATTCGTCGGCGCGCCCTGGAGCGTCTCGCTGTGGCCGTTGGGCACCTTGCTGCTGATGGTGCTCGTGGCCGGCGGCATCGGTGGCTGGCGCTTGATCGCCGCCGCCCGCAGCCCGGATCCGCTACCGCCGGCTGCGCAGAACGAGGCCGGCGCATGAACCGTTTCGCCGCCAGCCTGCGCTTGACCCTGCGCACGGTGCTCACCGACCGCTATGCGGTGGTGCTGATGGTGGGCGCGGTGGTGCTCTACTCGTTCTTCTACCCCGCCGCCTACCGCCACCAGGTGGCCAGCAACCTGCCCATCGTGGTGGTCGACCATGACCAGAGCGCCACCAGCCGGGAACTGCTGCGCCGGGTCGATGCCCTGCGCACGGTCCGCATCGTCGACCAGCCGGCCAGCGTCGACGAGGCGCGCGAAGAGATGGAGGCCGGCCGGGCCGAGGGAATCCTGCTGATCCCGGCCAACCTCGAACGCGACATCCTGCGCGGCGGCCATGGCTACCTGGTACTGATGGGCAACGGGGCATACCTGGGCCGAGCCAGCTGGGTGCTGGGCGGCGTGGCCGATGCCCTGACCGCCTTCGCCCGCGAGGCGGCGGTGTCCCAGGCGGCGTTCATGGGCGCGCCACAGGCCCCGCCGATCACCCTGGTGCAGCGCCCGCTGTTCAACACCCAGGAGGGCTACGGCAGTGCCATCGTGCCCGGCGTGGCCGAACTGATCGTGCACCAGACCCTGCTCATGGGCATCGGCGTGCTGCTTGGCGCCCGTCGGCTGGCGCTGGGCCGCCGCCTGCGCTTCGACCTGCCGACGCTGGCCGGCATGGCGGTGGGCTTCGGCACGATCGGCCTGCTCGGGCTGCTCTACTACGCGGGATTCACCGCCTGGGTGCAGGACTATCCGCGCGGCGGCAATCCCATCGGCCAGTTGCTGGGCGGCACGTTGTTCATCGCCGCCTCCGTGGCGTTCGGGCTGTTCGTCGGCAGCTTTTTCGCCACCCGCGAGCGTGCGTTCCAGGTGGTCATCGCCTGCTCGATCCCGCTGTTCTTCCTGGCCAACCTGTCCTGGCCGGCGGTCACCTCGCCGCCTGCGCTGGTGGCACTGGCCCACCTGCTGCCCACCACGCCCGGCATCAACCTGATGGTGCGCCTGAACCAGATGGATGCGAGCCTGGGCGAAGTCAGTCACGAACTGTGGACGCTGGTGGCGCTGCTGGTCCTGTATGGCGGCCTGGCGGTGTGGCGCCTTGGCGCACGTCGGTCAAACTGATGGGAGGCGCGCCCGGGTCCGCTGCCGGCTAGATCAGCACCTGCCGGGTACTGCGCAGGAACTGATGAATCTCCTTCTCGACCGCCTCGTCCAGCATGTACACAGGCCGCTGGCCATTGGGGCAGCGAAGCGTCGGCGTGGTGCCGAACATGCGGCAGATCAACGGCCGCTCTTCGTAGACCTCGCAGCCGTTCTTGCCCAGATACGGGCAGCTCAGCTCGGCCAGCGCGGCGGCATGCTCGGCATCGCTCTTGACCGGCAGGCGCGCCACTTCCTCGCTGGAGGCGGTGACCGGGCCACAGCAGTCGTGGCATCCCACCACGCAGCGGAACGAGGGAATCTGCTCGCGCAACCGCTGTATCGCGTCGCGGTTGGTATAGGGCATCGGGATGGGCCTCGGCGGCATCAACGGGAGGTCATTTTACAACCGTGGCGCCCGGGGCACGCATCAGGCGCCGGCCGGACCCGTGTCAACAAACAGGAAAACGGCCTTGGCCCGTCGTTGACACCCGAAGGCAGACCATACCCCTCTCCTTCTCCGCCCCCACCCCCATGAACCGTTCTGCTGTTGCTTCTGCTGGTCGTACCGTACTGGTCGTCGAAGACGAGATCGAGCTCTCCCGGCTGTTCATCGAAGTGCTGAACGAGTCGGGTCATACGGCGATTCCCGCCTATTCCGTGAGCGATGCGCTCAGCGTCATCGCCCACCAGCGCTTCGATGCCGCCATTCTGGATGTCGAGCTCCGGGACGGCCCGGTGTTTCCGGTGGCAGACCGCCTGGCGGCCCTTGGAACGCCCTTCCTGTTTGCCTCGGCGGTGTATTACCAGGTCGTGCCACGCGCGCATCAACAGGTGCCGTTCGTGAGCAAGCCGTTCGACGTCAAGGTGCTGCAGCAGCGCGTCGAGGAGGCACTGGCCAGGCGGCCGGCGTCATCGGGTGGTGTAAAGGCAGCCGGCGACTGAGATCGGCGACGGGTCGCTCTCGATCCGATCCGCTACCAGCGCGATGACCTCGATGCCATCACCGTGCTCCTCGGGCGCGGATTGGACCACTCGCATCCCGCCCGGCGGTGCGTCTGCTCCCCGGCCCTCCAGTTCCAGCGTCCCGGTGAGCTCCCTGGCAACGTCCGGATCATCGAACGCCGCGACGATGGAAATGCGCGACAGGATCAACCGGGTGGTCTCATGGCCGAAGACGCGCACAGGGGCCGGCAGCCGCATTTCCGCGATGACACCCATCATGCCGCCCGGCGGCATGCCATCGGCCTCACCTTCCGTGGCGATCGGTTGCCAGCCTGCCTTCGGCTCCCCGCTCTCCTGAACGTCGCGCATGGCGAACGCCAGCGTCCTGAAGGCCTTGCGATCAGCCTTGCAGTCGACCAGCTTCAGCGCCTGATTGATCTGCGACCGGGTGGGGACCGAGGTGCGGGCGGGGTTCGAGGCCAGCGCGGCTGGTGCCAAGGCGAGTCCAATGGCGGCCAGAAGCATCGCGGACGTCAGAGTGTGGGTTTTCAACGCGGCATGGTCCATTTCGGTGGGCGAAAGAAAGCGCGAAAGTGTAGCGCCGCGAACCGCATCTGTACCGACGCTGGATCCGACCTTGGCCAGTCGCTCGCCCGTAGAGCACGGGGACGTGCCTGGTCCTTGCGGCGGACGGGTCACAACCCGTGACCGGACAAGACATTTCACGCGAGCGGACAGCGCCAATCAGCAGGTTCGCTTATCACGCTCATATAAACGGGAGATAACGCCAGAGGAGCGCGTCACAATTTTGCACTATTGAAACTAATTGCAGGTACATGCGAGCGGTTCTCCCCGATCATGCGACCCGCCCAAGGCTCCCCTACGCCAAGGCAGGCGCCCTGCGCCTCAATTCAATTGCACCCCCGGAGAACTGCTGTATGCGTTGCCCCCCATTTACCCAACGACCCCTTTCTATCATGGTGTCATTGGCGCTGTGCGCTGCCTCACCATGGGCTGCCCATGCCAGTTCCGACCCGGAATGCGATGGCCTTTCCGTAGACGACAGCTGTCCAGCGGATGACGACAGCACCAGCAGCGTGAAAGGTTGGCTGATCGGCGGCCTCGCCGTCCTGGTTGGTGGCGCTGCGGCCGCCGGGGGTAGCGGAGGCTCCAACAGCGACAGCGGTGGCGGGGGCGACAACGGCGGCACGGCACCCGGTCGGGAAGGAGGTCAGTTTGGCGACTTGCAGGCTCTGACAGCCTCTGGCGTCAATGCCGTATGGAGTCAGAATGTCGATACGCGGATTACGGGGAAGGTGCGTAATGACGGGCAGCTGCAGCTGACAGCGGGAAGCCTTCGTGTTCTCAATGGCGGTGACCTGCACAATGTCGGCACCATTGCCATCGGCGAGCAGGCGCGACTCGTGCTGGAGAATGACGCCGATATGGAGAACCATGGCCGCCTCGAGCTGAGCGGGCAACTCCTCCTGCAGCGTGACGGCAGTTTGGACAACTTCGGCGGTCTGCTGGCGCGCAACGCCAACATCACCCTCAACGGTGACTCGGACATCGAGAATCTGGGGGAGATGGAGCTGCGCAATACTGTGCTGACCCTGCAGGACGAAAGCGAATTTGACAATGGGGAGCGGCGGCGCAATGCAAGGCTGAGCGTCCACGGAGGTGGCTTCATCCTCGGTGGCATGTCTGAGTTCGATAACCATGGCATGGTCAGCGCATCTGGAGCTCTGCATCAGAGCGCGCTGGTGACTGCGGTGACGGCACAGGTCGGTAACGAGCGCGAGGTCATCGAGAGTTTCAACAACCGCGGCACGATCGAGATGATGGCCGATGCTCGCGTCCTCAATCTGATTGCAGATAGTCACGCAAGCACAGGCATCAATCGCCTGGGAGCGCTGATTTCCAGCGGAGCCCGTGGTCAGGCGGCGCTTCATGCTGAAGGCCTCCATGCAACCCTCTTGAATCAGGGCACGATTACCATCACGGGGGACAACGCGGTAGCGATGTCCGGTGGTCGGGGGGCCACTCTCATCAATGACGGCACCATCAATGTTGGTGTGGCCGGCAACATCAACGGGCAGAATATGGTCGCCATGCAGTCCGACGGTTCAGCGACCATCAACAACCGCCGCGGCGGCGTGATCAATATCCATGCTGACAATTCCCATGCATTCCGCATGGGGCCGGGTGCAGGCGGTCAGCTGATCAACAATGGTGTGGTTCACGTTTATGGTAGTGGCAGCAGCATCGACGCCGATGAAACGACCGCACACGCCAATCGGCCCGGTTCAGACGTTGGCTGGCAGGCCCCGAGGGGGATCAGCGGGTATACGGTAGGCACCAATGCCGATGGCAGCTCCGGCCGCATGGTGCTCCACCAGGGAGGGCAGCTGTCTGATGTTGCCGTGGACACCGGCTTCACCCGAGGTACCGCCTCTTCGCAGGTGCGACTGACCCAGGTGTTCTCTGGTGCTGAAGGAGGTGAGCAGAACATTCGAAGCGCCAGCGTGGTTTGGCGCGCGCGCGCGGAACGCGACGATCAGGGCATCGTCGACGTGGTCATGACCCGAAATGACTACCGTGAACTCGCCGATACCTCCCTTCAGGGCGTCGCCGGGGCGCTGGAAGCGGGCTACGATAACAACGCGTTGTTCCACAGTCTGGAGGTGGCGGATGCAGCCGAATTCAATCGCGCTCTGCAACAGCTTTCCGGGAGCGAGATGGCCGCCACGAGCATGCGCTTGGCCGCTGACGGTGACGCCTTCTGGTCCAGCTTGGCGCGAGCCGCTCCGGTCAATGGGCATCGTGTCGTGGCATTCGGTCCGGGCGCGGAAACCACCTACGGCGTGCGCGGCTCCGGTGCAGGCATGCAGGTAGCGATTCCAATGGCGGGTGGCCGACAGCTGCAGCTGATCTCGGGCATGCTTGGGTCTGATTTCTCCAGCGATGGCGGCCAGACGCGCAATCAGTCCCGTTTCGCCGGCCTGGGAATGGGTCAGTCGTTGGGCGCGTTCACCCTTCAGCACAGCCTGGGAAACGAATGGCACCAGCTGGACGGCCAGCGTAGCCTGCGCTGGGGGGGCACCCAGCTTGAATCGCATAGCCGTCGCAGCCTGTCACGTACCCGGTTTGGCAGCACGCTCAGCCGCGACGTTCACGCACATGGCGTGCATTGGCAGCCTCGCATCGCTGCCAATGCCTACCATAGCCGCGAACAGGGCTTCGAGGAATATGGTGCTCATGCCTTCGGTCTTTCGGTAGGTGCAGGCACGCGCAGCGGGGTGCAACTGGAACTGGGTTCCATGATGAATGCGAGACTCGGTGCGAATTGGCAACTGCGAGGTGACATCGCCCTGCTTGGTTCAGTAGTGAGCAATGCCAGCACTCGCCTCGCCCGTCTCCACGGTGCGGGTAACCAGGCGTTCGAACTTGCGAGCGCCATGCCCCGGGGAATGGACTATCGGCTCATGCTGGGCGCTGATTACCGGCGGGCACGGCTGACGATCGGAACCGCACTGATGGCCCAGCGCCAGTTTGCCGTTACTGACACCCAGGCGCAGCTGCATCTGGGCTACGCCTACTAAAGCAGCAGGCTGACGCCGCCAACTGCCCGTCGAGACAGTTGGCGGCTGATCCACGCTCATCTCCTGTGCTGCAGGCACGGTGAGACGGGCACCTCTACTCAATCAAACTCGACATGCGCACGGAACTGGTTTTCTACGCGGGCACAGCCGGCGCTTGGCTGGGCCTCGCTTTTGGCGGATGGCAGCTGCTGCGGCACAATCAGGCAGGCGCCACTCAAGGGCTGCTGCTTTCGGCTGCCTTTATTGCACTTCTCTTACTCAGGAATTCGCGCGTCATCGGTGATATCTGGTGGTCGGCGCTGAGCGGCGTCGCCTTGCTCGCGGTGATAGGCGTTCTTCTCACGCGTTGAGCGCAGTTGAGCAAACCGGCCTTGACAATCACAGCGTCGCCTGCGCCTGCAGCGTGAACACCCAGCTGTCCGGCCGACTTTCATACGCCCCGGGGCGCGCGACGTACTGCACCGCGGGCCGCAGGATCAGCCACGGTGTGACCTGCACGCCGTAGTTCATTTCAACGAACTGCTCGTTGCTCTGCACGTCCTTGCCGGTGATGCGCTGGTACTGGGCGAGCCGATCGGAAATATCCAGGCGGGTCCACGCCAGGCTGAGGACATCATCCTCGCGCGATGCCACCACGCCGCGCCAGCTCAGTCCGGCTTCCCACGAGTACCGCATCAGGCCGGTCCTGGCATCCGCACGTGTCGCCACCCCGAACACTGACAGCCCGCGCACCGTGTCGCCCTCGGGCTTCAGAACGCGCTGCGCCAGCTGGATGTACGAGCCGCTGCGATGGGACGCGCGCGGTGCGGCCGGATTACCGATGTCG
This sequence comes from Stenotrophomonas sp. SAM-B, assembly GCF_013387485.1. Lineage (GTDB taxonomy): Bacteria > Pseudomonadota > Gammaproteobacteria > Xanthomonadales > Xanthomonadaceae > Stenotrophomonas > Stenotrophomonas maltophilia_AA. Next base: position 475,422 of record NZ_JABBXB010000002.1, on the reverse strand, counting down.
TCCGCGTTGGACGTATCCAGGTAATAGCCGACCTTGTAGGTGCCGCCGTAATGCTCCCCGGTGTTGCCGTGGCTGTAGCCCACTTCCACGGGCAGGAACAGGCCGGTCTTGCCACGATCGGATACGCGGAACCCGCTGTTGGCCTGTTTGCGCATCGGAACGACATCGTAGATGCCGGTCTGCGCGTACCAGCCCGAGGGATCGGCCCACTTCACCCGCAGGCCCCACTGGCCGGTCGGATTGTCCAGCCAGCCGGAGCTGTAGATCGGTCCCAGCGGATGGCCGCATTGGCCGTTGTTGTTGAAATTGCAGGTGTACGGCAAGCCGCCGAAGTCGTTGCCCATCGAGTAGAACCCACCCTTCAGGCTCAGCCGCTTGTCCAGCAGCCACCGCTCGTAGGAGAGCTCGTTGAAGCGCAGGTTCTGCCCCTGGCCATAGAAGGCCTGGTTCTGCACATAGGAGCCGGTCGAACGGTCATTGACCGCATTGCCGAAACGGTCGGAGAGCACCACGCGCATCGTGCCGTCGAAGCCGAAGGCCTTGCCGGTATCGATCATGGCGCCAACATCGACGTGTTCGGCGGTGGACCAGCCGGTCCCCTTGTAGCCATCGCTGTTGACACCCGTGGCGATCACGATGCGGGCGCTCGGCGTCACGCCACGGTCCTGCAGCCAGATCCGGGCCGCCCAGTCGGCACTGAGCGGCGTCTGGGCAATGGTGTCGACGGGTTTGGGTTTCGGGGCGTCCGGGTCGGCCGCCGACGCCGGCACGCTGGCCGCGACTGCCGCCAGCGCGAGGCTGGCCAGGAGAGAGATGCGCTTCATGCCGAGGCCCTCCGCTGCGTGCGTTTTTTCCAGGCGCGTCGCAGCAGCAGGATCCCCCCTATGAAGGCCGCAAGCCCCAGGATGAGCAGCGGCAGCCAGAGGCGTGCGATCTTGGCCAGCAGCGGCTTCTCGCCGCCGTCGCGGATCAGCGCGACCTGGGCTTCCGTGACCTGGTCGCCGGGGCCAAAGCTCGTCCGCACGTAGCTCGCGACGGCCGCGACGTCGGCATCGCTCAAAGCCTGGACGAACGAGCCTTCAGAGAAATGCGGCATCACCACATGCTCGCCATCCACTTCGCGGTCGATGCCGCCGATGATGGTGGCCACGAGATTCTGTGGACGGGCCATGCCCACGGTGCTGTTGTGCACCAGCGACGGGTAGTAGCCGTCCTGGCTGCCCTCGCCTCGCGAACCGTGGCAGCTCGCGCAGAGGCCGGAGTACAGCACCGCACCGGACGCGAGGGGGGCGTCCGTGCCACGAACCGGCTGCTCGCCCGGTGTGTTGGCGGCGTCGCCCCAGGCAAACGCAGCACGGGTGGTGTCCTTGTCCGCCACCGCCGGCACGGTGCGCAAGTAGGTCACGATGGCACGGATGTCCTCATCGCGCAGTTTGGAGAGGCTGTTGGTCACCGCCTCGGCCATGCCACCGCCCGCCTGTCCCTTGCCGGCCACACGGCCGGTTTTCAGGTACTGGGCGAGCTCGTCATCGGTCCAGCCGCCGATGCCACTGATCGGGTGCGAGGTGATGTTCGGCGCGTACCAGTCGCCCAGCGAGCCGCCAGCGAACGCCTTGCCGCCCACTTCCTGCATCATCAAGCCGCGCGGACTGTGGCAGCTCGAGCAGTGCGCCAGCCCTTCCACCAGATACGCGCCGCGATTCCACTGCGCGCCTTTTGCTGGATCGGTCTGGAAGGGTTTTTTGTCCAGGAACAGCAGATTCCACACCGCCATGGACGAGCGGACGCTGAAGGGGAACGGCAGTTCGGTCGCGTGGGCCTCCTCGTCGACCGGCGCCACCGCCTGCATGAAGTAGACGTACAGCGCGTGGATGTCCTCGTCGGTCAGCTTGGCATACGAGGTGTACGGCATCGCCGGATACAGATGGGCCCCGTCCTTGCGCACGCCCTCGCGGACCGCCTTGGCAAAATCGGCCTCGCTGTAGGTGCCGATGCCGTGGCTCTTGGACGGGGTGATGTTGCTGGCCCAGATCTCGCCCAGCGGCGAGGCGATCGCGTAGCCGCCCGCATACGGTTTGCCCTGCTTCGGGCTGGTATGGCAGGCCACGCAGTCCGCCGCGACGGACAGGTAGCGCCCGCGCTCCACTGTATCGTCGGCGCGCACGGTCTGGCTGATGCCACCCAGCAAAGTCATCGTGATGAGCAGGAGGGTCTTCATGCCGCACGCTCGATGGCATCGGCCGCGCGCAGGGCCAGCGCGGCCATGGTCAGGGTACTGTTGACCACGCTGGCCGAGACCATCGCGCTGCCGCCCGGCAGCCACAGGTTCGGGTGATCATGCGCGCGGCAATCGCCGTCGACCACCGAGTCACGCGGATCGGCGCCCATGATGGTCGAGCCCATGATGTGGTTGTTGGCGTTGAGCGCCGTGGTGATCACGAACTCTTCCGCATTGAACAGCGTGCCGATATGCCGCAGCTGCTCGCACGATCTGTCGTAGCCCTTGCGCGCGTAATCGCCCAGCGAGTAATGGATGTCCGGGCAGGCCAGGCCGTGGCCGTCGACACGGGTCTTGGACAGCGTCAGTCGGTTGGTCGGGTCGGGCAGCGGCTCGAGGCTGATCGACAGGTCCACCCCGTAGATCGCGCGGCGGCGGATTTCCGCGTCCAGCGCCTCACCGGCCAGCCCCATCTTCAGCGCCTGGTCGGTGGCGATCGCCACCCGGCTGATGTTGTTGAGGATGATCTTGGTGGCCGAGTACTCGGAGCGGAACGCCCCATCGCGCGGCCCGACCATGCAGCTGGACTGCGCCGGCCCGCGCCCCAGCCAGATCGGCCGATCCGCAATGAACGAGCAGTGGAAGCCGGAGTGGTCCAGCATGTTGCGCCCGACCTGGTCGGACGAGTTGGCGATGCCGTTCGGGTTCTGTTCGTTGGCCGCAAGCAGGAGCAGGCGCGGCGTTTCCAGCGCGTTGCAGGCGATCACGAAACTGCGGCCGGTGGCCTTGTGGCTGACCTTGTCGCTGTCATACCAGTGGATGGCGGTGACCCGGTTCTGCGCGTCGGTGTCGATTTTGTACGCCACCGCTTCGGCCAGCACCTTGGCGCCCAGTGCCTCGGCGGCCTCGACGGTATGCACGCCGTTGTACATCGCCCCGATCGGGCAGATCGGCTGGCAGTTGTTGTTGCCACAGCAGGCGGGGCGATCGTTCCAAGGCTTGATCATGCGCCCCTGCGGGATCGGCACCAGGTTGTAGCCGTGCGGATTGACCACCTCGGCGAATACCTTGTCACCGTTGCCCCAGGGAATCATGTCGGCCAGGTAGGGCTTGGAGCGTTCCGATGGGCTCTGCTGCGCCGGATCGTTCGGCCCGGAGACACCCATGGCCTCTTCCGCGCGGCAGTAATACGGCTCGATGTCCTCGTAGCTGATCGGCCAATCGCGGCCGACGCCGTACGCGGACTGCATCTTGAAGTCGACGGGCAGATGGCGCCAGCAGGAGGCCGCCCAGTGCCAGGTGGTGCCACCGACTGCTTTGATGAAGCCCTGGTGGAAGCTGCTGGCATCGGGGCCGGTCAGGCCGACGTAATCGTTGGCGGGAAAATACAGGGGGGCCGTCGCGAACTTCGATTGCGGATACGGCCCCTGGAAGTCGCTGCCGATGCGCCGTTCGAAGCTGGCGTTGCGCCAGTTCTCGACCACATCGGAACGGTTCAAGCGCGGCCCGGCCTCCAGGACCAGGACGGATTTACCGGCACGCACCAGCTGGTGGGCGATCAACGCACCGACGACGCCCGAACCGACGATCACGACGTCGGCATCGGCGTCGCCATCACGGAAAACCGGAGCTTTCATGAGAGGGATTCCAGAGCTATGAAAAGTGTAAGAGAACCGCGCAGGCTTATGCGTGGGCTCGAATCGGGGCCGGCGGCGCGGCGGTCCACCAGGCGGGTCCGCCCTGGACGTAGGTCGGCGGGGAGAGGCCATCGTCCACGCAGCGCTGCATCAGCGCATCGCGATAGGACACGGTCACGGCATGCACGCCCTTGCCCACGGTGCCGGTGTACCACGCGGTAATGATCGCCAGCGCTGCGGGCCTGGCCTCGCCCGCGGCGGCGACCAGCGCAGTGGCACCACTCACCTGCCCGGCCAGCGTAACTAGCGCGGGGAACTGCGCATGCAGCTCAGGCTGAAGGTGGGCGAACGCCTTTTCGATCCGGTCGGCCGTGGCCGGATCCAGATCGGTCTTGCCGGTGAGGGCATGGGAGAGGTCGAGGAAAGCGGTATCGGCCTTGGCCGCAGGGGCCGTCGCAGCAAAGGTTGCTGCAGGAGGCGCTTTGTCACCGCAGGCCGCGAGCAGCGACACCGAACTGACCGCCAGCAGGAAGCCTCTTCGTGTGAGGCCGTGCCCCCGCCGATTCTCGTCCAGTCCCTCGGGAATACTCATGATGTGAACTCTGCTCCGTAACACGCCGGCTCCCCGCCCGTAGACCACGGAACGGCTAAGCATCGACGGCGGCAAGGGTACTCCATGCGGTTGTCATCACAGAGTGATCATCGGGTTGATCACGCATCGCCAACGGCGTCAGCGTTACAAACCGGGTTCGTCATCAATGCCGGAGAATCGCCATGCGAATCGTGTTGTTGAGTGCCCTCGCGGCGCTCGCGCTGTCGGCCTGCAGCCAGGGCGAGCGTACCGAGCAAGGCAAGCATGCCGATGCGATCGAGCAGCCTGCAGCGGCCACCGCGCCTGCCGACAACGCATCCGCCCGCAATGTGCCCGGGGGCGGCAGTGGCACGGCGGCTTCCGAAGAGCAGGACTCCGGCCATGGCACCGAGACCTCCGCGGAGCCGAAACACGCGTCACCACCGAAGCCGTAACGCTCATGACGCCGCTCGATAAGCCACTGCGCCGGGAAGTCCAGATCGGCGACGAGAGCTACACGCTCACGATCGACCCGGAGGGCATGAAGCTGGTGCCCAAGGGCAAGCGGAACGGTTTGACCCTGAAGTGGACGGAACTGGTGAACGGTGATGCGGCGCTGGCCACGGCGCTGCAGGCTTCGGTTTCCGCGAATTGAATTGGTTAGGCAGTGAGCGTGCTGCGTTACCGTCTCTCGGCACGCTGACGGTGACTGAATCGCAGCTGCGTGCTGATTCCACAGCTTCTGGGTGCTAGTTGCGATAGTTGCGTCCGCGAAACAGGTTGCTTGCGACAGCATTTTCAACTAATAGTCTATTTGTTCTGCTGCCTCTATTGTTTTTCTCTATATCGAGGCATTGGTGGTGCGCAGCCTTGTACGGTCTCGCCTCCTTTGTTGCGGGATTGCTGTAAATGGCTGACACGACTAACGCTGCTCTTTCTTCGCGTCAGGCCGAGTGGCTACCGATGTTTCTGGTGGTCAATGCCGCGCTGTCCGCGATCCCGGTGATCACGAATCTGCAGTGGCCCACCGCGATGGACGCGCGGGTATTTACCGTTGTTGCACTGGCTGCGCAGGTCGGCACGGCAATGGCAATATGCGGCCTGCCAGGTCTCCTGATTGGAATGATCAGGCCACTTCGCGCCTGGGCGCTGCCAGCCGTCGTCACCCTTACTACCTTGTGGTGGGTGGCGCTACTGATCGATGCACGTGTCTTCCATCAGTTCGGCTTCCATATCAACAGCTTGGTAATTGCCTTGGTGCTGAATGGTGGACTGCTGGGACAGCTCGGGCTGTCCCCGGGGTTCTGGCTCGCCGCAATGGTCGGGACAGTTACCTTCGGGATGGCGCAGCTCTTTTTCGCCCGCTGCCTGCGGGACCCACGTGTCCTTCGGCTACGCGGGCGATGGCTTGTGCTCGTGCTACTGCCACTGGTGCTTGCTACCCAGGCTTTGGGCATCTGGTATGACGCACGAGGGCGTACAGATGCAATGGCTGGCCTTCGCGCCATTCCTTGGCTTCACACTGCAACGGCGCGTCGACATCTGGTCGAGCTGGGCTGGGCGGTCGATGATCGTTCGCAGCGCTCGTTAGCGGAGCAGCCGTCCCAAGGTGCCGCCCTGCTCTATCCCCGCAGGCCACTCCAGTGTCAGGCGCAGCAACCTCTCAATGTACTGATGATCGTGGTCGACTCGCTCCGCTACGACATGGTCACCGGCGAGCAGATGCCGCATACGTTCAGCTTTGCCGCTACCGCATGGCAGGCCGGACAGCACTACAGCACCGGCAACAACACAATGCACGGCCTGTTCGGGTTGTTCTATGGCCTGCCGGCGATGCATACCAACACCATGATCCACCACCGGCGTGGACCGGAACTGCTGCGTCAGTTAAAGCGGCACGGATATGCCTACCATCTGTATGGGGGTGCCTCACTGCATGGTGCCCGCATGGACCGTGCTGTGTTCGTCGAAACCGACGCGCCGTTGCATACCGCGCCAAGCCATGTTCCGCAGGATATGCGCGACCGCCATGTGGTCGCACAGATGGTCACCGCTCTGCATGCACAGCCGTCGAGTCAGCCGTTCTTTGGCTTCATCCTCCTGGACAGCGCACACACGCCCTACGCCGTGCCTGCGGACGCAGAGCAGCGGTACATGCCGCAGGCCGCAACAGGGGCTCACCTGAAGACGGGACGTTCCACCGATCCAGTTCCATTATTCAATCGGTATCGCAATGCCGTGCTCAAGGCCGATACGCTTATCGGCAGTCTATTGAAGACCTTGGATGACACCGGTCTAAGCGAGGACACGGTGGTGATCATTACGAGCGACCACGGCGAATCGTTCAACGACCTGGGCCAGAACGATTGGGGGCACAACAGCAACTTCAGCGATGTGCAGACCCGCGTGCCGATGTTGGTACGCTGGCCCGGCCGCACCCCGATATTGGAGTCGGCCGTCACCAGCCACATGGACATCGCACCCACCCTGATGCGGCACCTGTTGTCCTGCACCAACCCGCCGGCGGAGTTCTCCGCCGGGCTCGACCTGTTCACGGACCTGCCGGCGGAGCGCCCCCTGCTGGTCGAATCATGGACGACCCGTGCGGTACGCGCCGGCTCGCAAACACTCCTGATACGCCCGTACGGCATCGATGTGCTCGGCAACGACTACCTGCCGGTCGAAAATGCACGCCCGCCTGACCACACGAGTGCCGTCATCCTCGACCAGATGCAGCTGCTGCAGCCAGGCGCGGTGCAGGCGGCTGCCGCCCGTGCAAGCCCGGCGGGCTGAGCGGGAGACGCACGCATTTCATCTGGTGCATTCAGAATCGCCACTGGTCCCGGGAACCCCGTGGCCGGCGTCCGTTTTCGGCTGCTGAACACCCGATCCGGCATCAAATCCCAGGATCAGGGACAATACCCGCCCACCGTCTGCCCCGGCCTGCCGGTGAATGCCCGCCCAGGCGGCCATTGCGCGGCCGTCCATGCCTGCCTTCCTGCCGCTTTTCCGGATCCGAATTGAATACCACCGCCCTGCCCCTTGCCGATGACGACCTGCCCCTGACCGACCGCCTGCGCACCGCGCTGGACCTGCTGGAGGCCATCGAAGCCGACCGCAGCGTGCTCGATACGCTGCCGGAAGCCGACCGCGTCCGCCTTCACCAGGTCGTCGCCAAGGTCTACCACCCCGAGCCCAAAGCCCGCCGGGCGAAGCTGAAGCAGCAGGCCAAGGCGCGTCATCAGGAGAAGGTGGCCAAGGCCGAGGCACTGCTGGAGCAGACCGGCATCCGCGCCCTGCGCCGCAAGCCGGTGTTCAGCACCCCGAACTATTTCCCGCCGCACGCCGCGGGCCTGCACGATGCCTCCAACGGTGAGCATGCCGACGCCACGCCTGAGCCGGTGCATTCGCCGGAGCTGCGCCACTGCTATGTCTGCAAGCAGAAGTTCACCCAGCTGCATCACTTCTACGACCAGATGTGCCCGGCCTGCGCCGAGCTGAACTTCTTCAAGCGCACCGAGACCGCCGACCTGACCGGTCGTGTCGCGCTGCTGACCGGTGGGCGGGTCAAGATCGGCTACCAGGCCGGCCTGAAGCTGTTGCGTGCCGGTGCGGAACTGATCGTGACCACGCGCTTCCCGCGTGACTCGGCCGCCCGGTACGCCGAAGAGCCGGATTTCGCCGAATGGGGTCACCGCCTGCAGGTCTACGGCCTGGACCTGCGCCACACGCCGAGCGTGGAAGCCTTCTGCAACGAACTGCTGGCCACGCGGTCGCATCTGGATTTCATCATCAACAACGCCTGCCAGACCGTGCGTCGGCCGCCGCAGTTCTACGCGCACATGATGGCGGGTGAAACCGCTCCGCTCCAGGAGGTGCCCGATACGCTGCGCAGGTTGATCGGCGATTACGAGGGGCTGCGCAGCGCCGAGCTGCTCGGCACCACCGGGTCGGCCGCGCTGCCGGTGGTCCAGGGCCGCGACTTCAACGCCGCCAATGGCCTGACTCGTGCGGCCGAGCTGTCCCAGGTCCCGCTGCTGGACGATGAGCTGGTGGCCCAGCAGCACCTGTTCCCGGACGGGCGCCTGGATCAGGATCTGCAGCAGGTCGATCTGCGCGGCCGCAACTCCTGGCGCATGCTGATGGCCGAAGTGCCCTCGGTGGAACTGCTGGAAACCCAGCTGGTCAACGCCATCGCGCCGTTCATCATCAATGCGCGCCTGAAGCCGCTGATGCTGCGCACGCCGGGACGCGACAAGCACATCGTCAACGTCTCGGCGATGGAGGGGCAGTTCTACCGCAACTTCAAGACCACCCGCCACCCGCATACCAACATGGCCAAGGCCGCGCTGAACATGATGACGCGCACCTCGGCGGCCGATTACCAGAACGACGGCATCCACATGAACAGCGTCGACACCGGCTGGGTGACCGACGAGGATCCGGCGGATATCGCGGCCAAGAAGGTCAAGGAAGAGCGCTTCCACCCGCCGCTGGATATCGTCGATGGCGCCGCGCGCATCGTCGATCCGATCATCCACGGCATCAACACCGGCGAGCACGTCTGGGGTCAGTTCCTGAAGGATTACGCGCCCACGGACTGGTAACTGCATCCGGAACGGCGTTTGACGCGTATGGAGTGGACAGAAGGCCGCTGGCCCCCGCCCCCCTCCGATACGACATGAGTCCCCCACCCTCCCCCCTGGATGAAAGACGCGCGGTGCTGAGCGCCATGCAGGTCGACAGCGTCGCGTCGCTGCCTGCGCTGGACCGGCTCACCGCGCTTGTTGGCTACACCTTCAACGCGCCGGTGGCGTTCGTCTCGGTCCTGGGGGATGTGAAGCAGCGCTTCCTTTCCCGGATCGGTCTGCCCATGGCGCAGACCGATATCCGTTCGTCGATCTGCGCCCACGCCGTCACCTCCGACGGTGTCCTGGTCGTCCCGGATCTCGAGCAGGACGCTCGTTTCCGGGACAACCCGCTGGTGACCCACAGTCCCCACCTGCGTTTCTATGCGGGCGCGCCGCTGGTAGCCAAGAATGGCGTCGCCATCGGTGCGCTGTGCGTCATGGACACTCGTCCGCGCACCTTTGACCCGCGCGATCAGGAACAGTTGGCCACCTTGGCGGAGCTGGTGATCGCACAACTGGAGCTGCGCAACCTCTCCGGCAACCTCGATCCGGTCAGTGGCCTGCCCAGCCGGCACCAGTTTCATGCGGATCTGCCGGGCATTCTCTCGCGCTGTGCGGATGGAAGGGCTTACGCCGTCGCGGTGGACGTGCTGGATATTCCGCGCGCCAACCAGGTGGGCCAAGTGCTGGGGCTGCGCCCGTTGGAAGCACTGATCCGGCGTGCCGGCGTCCGTCTGCGCACCGCGCTGGAGGACGCCGCAACGGTGTACCACGTCGGGGTGACCCGCTTCGCGTTCGTGGTCGACATGCCGGCAGCAGGCCATGTCGAGAGCCTGGTCCTGGAGCTGAGGACGCGAATGCTGCGCCCGTTGATGGCTGCCGCGGTACCGATGTCCCCCCGCTTCCATGCCGGCATCTGTGCCGTCGATGCGGATGAGCAGGACAGTCACGACGTGCTGCGACGACTGCTGGTCAGCATGCAGGGCGCGTTCGACGCTCGCCAGGCGCTTTGCTGGTACTCCGAACAACGCGACGAACGGATGCACCGCGCCTACCGGCTGGCCTCGGATGCCGAGCGCGGGCTGCAGAACGGTGACTTCCATCTCGACTACCAGCCCCGTTTCACCCTCGACGGTCGGCGCCCGGTCTCGGCAGAAGCCTTGATCCGCTGGAGCCACCCCACCCTGGGGCCGATCAACCCGGGCGAGTTCATTCCGGTCTTCGAGCGGACCGCATTGATGGACGAGGTGACGACCTGGGTGCTGGACACTGCGCTGGATCAAGTCCAAGCGTGGCGCGCCCAGGGACAGGACATTCCAGTCTCGATCAATCTGTCCAGCAGTTATCTGTCCAACGCATCGGCATGGCATGACATCCGCAGCAAGCTCGAGCACAGGGCGCTGCCGTTCTCGATGATCGAACTGGAGATCACCGAGGGCGAATGGCTGCGTCCGGGGTCACCGGCGATCGACCACATCGCGGCGATGGCGGAGGCCGGCATCAAGGTGGCGATTGATGACTTTGGCAGTGGCTACAGCAACTTCAGCTACCTGTCAGACCTTCCTATCCACACCGTAAAGCTGGACAAGTCGCTGATCGATGGCATCGCTGACAATCGGCGCGCACGCGCCAAGGTGTCCGCCATCCATCATCTGGCCCATGAGCTGGGCTATCTGACAGTGGCCGAAGCGGTCGAGCAGGAAGCGCAGATGGACGTTCTGGCCGACATGGGGATCGACGAAGTCCAAGGCTATCTGCTTGCGCGGCCCATGTCCCCGCCCGCGGTGAGGCAGGTGTTCGAACAGGGCGCGGGCGTCAGAGCTTGAACACCTGCTGCAGCTTGCGGGCGAACCAGCCACTGAAGACCAGCGGCGCATCCAGCGCTGAAACGCAGATGCACGCCACCCCGGGGGTGGTCACCGGCTGATGTTCGACCTCACTGTCCAGATCGGCCACATCGCCCGGTGCGAAGTGCCCCAGTGAATCGTCATAGGCACCGCGGAGGATCTGGGTCAGCTCGCTGTTGCCATGGCTGTGCATGGGCAGGCATTTACCGGGCGCGATCTTCAGCATGATCAGCGACGGCAGGTCCGGGGCGCGGATGCAGTGCACACCCGGCGCCATCCACCGCCATTTGAGCGAGCGGTAAGACGTCCCGAAATGCGGTGCAAGCGCGGAGGGCAGCCGATCCGGATCGTGCGTGCCCACCCGGCTGCGCTCGACCTCAACCGGCGCCACCGCGGGCGGCGTCGGCGCATCCAGCCTGCCCAGCATTGCCTCCCGCAGCGCCGCCTGCCGATGTTCTTCCGCTGGCGGCGACCCTTGCTGCTCAAGCAGCACCCCGCCCAAGCGCTCGGCCGAGCGCAGCTGCTCCCGGCACTGGGGGCAGGACTCTAGGTGCGCGGCGGCAACCACGGACATCTCCGCTGCCAGCGTGCCGGTCGCAAACGCGAGCACGGTGGCCGGATCCAGGTGGTGGCGAGGATTCACCGCTTCTCTCCCATCAGCGACTGCAGTTGCAGGAACGCCCGCCGGATGTGTGATTTGACCGTTCCCAGGGGCATGTTCAATTCGTCGGCGATCTCGGAATGGGTCTTTGCTTCGAAGTACGACATCCGGATCAGCCGTGCCTGTGTGGCGGAAAGTTCGTCCAGCCGTTGCTTGAGCCGGACGTGCTCGGTGTGCAGCTCGGCCAGGGAGCCCCGCCCGTCATCCTGCTCGGCAGCCTGCTCGACCACCTCGTGGGCATGCACCCAGATGTGTTCCCGCCGCACGCGGTCGATATGCAGGTTGCGGGCGATCCGGTACAGCCAGGTGCCCAGGCCGCTTCGGGAAGGATCGTAGAGATCGGCGCGGTTCCACAGTTTCAGCAGAACCTCCTGGGCGAGGTCCTCCGCCACCGCCTGAGGCGCTCCCAGTCCACTGAGATACCGGCACAGGCGCGGCATGAAGTGGTCGTAGATGCGCATGAAACACTCACGGTCACGCGCGCCGGCCACCGCGGCCACATCCGCAGCCCAGGTCTTCAGCTCCGCAGTGTGTTGCGCGGGAATGGCACTCATCCGGGCCGCCTCGAAAGGCGTCAACCTTGCAGCAGAGGGGTCGGCGTCCATCCTAGGCCAGTTCCGGGCGATCGGCGACTTGGGGTTCATGGCCGGTTGTACGGGCAACGGGGCGGATTGGATGCAGGCGCCTCCTGCCGGTGCCCTGGCTGCTGATATAGTCAGCCGGGCATGGCGGGCACGGTGTCCGGCCACGAATCACAGGGAGCGGGTCATGGGTCTTCGTCAGGCAGTGGCAGGGGCAGTCGGTGGCGTTCTGGCCGACCAGTGGAAGGACTTCTACACCGTGCCGACGGGCCTGCCCTCCACGGCAGCGCTGTTCGCGGCCGTGCCGCGCGGCACCAATGCCGGTCGCGGGTCGAACACCAGCGCCTCCTCGAACATCATCACCAACGGCTCGAAGATCGTCGTTCCGGAAGGCTATGGCCTGCTGCTGTTCCAGGACGGCGCGATCACCGGCTTCGTCGCCGAACCGGGCGGCTACGAGTGGCGCTCCGACGATGCCAACTCGCAGTCGATCTTCGCCGGCGACGGCTTCGTCAGCCCCCTGATCAAGCAGAGCTGGGAACGCTTCAAGTTCGGCGGCCAGCCCGGGTCCCAGCAGGCGGCCTTCTTCGTCTCGCTGAAGGAACTGCCGGACAACCGCTTCGGTACGCAGTCCGAGATCTATTGGGACGACGGCTTCCTCGGCACCCAGGTCGGCGCGGTCACGCGCGGCTCGTACACGCTGAAGATCGTCGATCCGATCCTGTTCGTGAAGAACTTCGTGCCGGCCAGCTACCTGCAGCCGGGCCAGGTGTTCGATTTCACCGATCTGGACAACGCCGCCGCCAGCCAGCTGTTCAATGAAGTGGTCGGCTCGCTGGCCCCGGCCTTCAGCCTGTATACGAACGATCCCGGCAAGGGCAACCGCATCACCAAGCTGCAGCAGGATTCGCTGGGCTTCGCGCAGAGCCTGTCCGCTGCCGTCGAGCAGGGCTACCAGTGGGAGTCCGATCGTGGCCTGGCCATCGTCAAGACCGCCATCGTCTCGATCGAGTACGACGCCAACACCCGCGAACTGCTCAAGACCGTGCAGCGCGCCGATGCCCTGGCCGGCTCGCGCGGCAATTCCAACCTGCAGGCCAGCGTGGCCCAAGGCATCCAGTCGGCCGGTGAGAATGGCGGCGCGGCGGGCCTGGTCGGCGTGGGCATGGCCTCGGGCATGCTCGGGGTCGGTGGCATGCAGCAGCCGGTCGCTCCCGCAGCGGACGATCCGGTCGCCAAGCTGAAGAAGGCCAAGGAGATGCTCGACCTCGGCCTGATCACCCAGGACGACTACGACAAGCTCAAGGCCAAGGCGCTGGGGCTGTAAGACACCGAGCGCACCGACACCATGTCCGACCCCAAGATCCCACCGCCGATCCCGGCGGCTCCGCCGCCGTTGCCGCCTTCCCCGGCAGCACCGGTCACCGGCCCGGGCTCGCCCCGGGACGTGCCACCCCTGCCCGGCAGTTTTCCACTGGACCCGGAGACCCTGCCCCAGCCCATCCGCGATGAGGTGCAGGCGCCCGACCCGGTCGCGCTGGACACCTCGGCGGCCGAGCTCAAGGACGGCCTCAACCGCTGCCCGAAGTGCGGCTCCAGCGATATCCGGTTGAAGCTGGGCAGCGATCTGCTGGTCTGCCAGTTCTGCCGTCACGAATGGCATGGCGACCGCGTGGAGGAAGCCTTCGGGTTCGGCGAAGGCATTGGCGAGCTGCGCGGCACGGTCGTCGCCTCCGGTGCGCGCGACATCGAGGCCGATACCGCCAGCCTGATGAGCTTCAAATGCACCGGCTGCGGTGCCGAAGTCACCATCAACACCGAGAGCACCATGACGGCACGCTGCCACTGGTGCCGCCATGTGTTCGGGGTCAACGAGCAGATTTCCAATGGCGCGGTGCCGGATGCGGTGCTGCCGTTCCATATCAGCAAGGACGATGCCGTCGCGCGGATCCGCCAGTTCGTGGACAAGCGCCGCCTGTTCGCACTCAAGGCGTTCAAGGACCAGTTCACGCCGGAGAACGTTACCGGCGTCTACCTGCCCTACATGATCGTGGACAGCAACGTCAGCGCCAGCGTGTCCGGCAAGGGCGAAATCCAGACCCGGCAGTACACGCGGGGCACCGAGAAGAACAAGCAGACCTACTACGACGCCGATGTCTACCAGGTGGATCGCCAGGTGGATTTCACCGTGGACGATCTCACCATGGAATCCTCGGCCGAACGCGGCAACCTGGATACGCAGGCCAACACCAACAACATCATCAATGCGATCCTGCCGTTCGATACCAAGAACGCGCTGAAGTGGAACGCCTCTTATCTGGCGGGCTTCACCTCGGAAAAACGCAACCTCGACGTGGAGAAGCTGCGGCCGCGACTGGAAGATCAGCTGCTGTCGATCGCCCGGGCGCAGGTCGAGGGCTCGGTGCGCCGCTACGATCGCGGTGTGCGCTGGGAGCGCGAGCGCGTGGATGTGCACGGTACCCGCTGGGTGTCGATGTACCTGCCCGTGTGGCTTTACTCGTATCACCAGCCTGGCCGCAACGGCGGCATGCTGCACTACATCGCGGTGAATGGCCGCACCGGTGAAACCATGGGCAGCGTGCCCGTGCAGCAGTGGAAGCTGCTGCTGGCGGCGCTCACCACCGGCACGATCATTGAAGCCCTCGTTCTCTTCTTCCTGGTAGCTGCCTCATGAGCGATGACAGTGGACTCTGGCTGCTTGCCGCCGGCCCGGCCGGTGCGACGGCGTTGTACTGGGCGTTGTACCGGTACTACCGCAACACCGACAAGTCGCATGCGTTCGAGCATGAAACGACCATTGAAGCCAAGCCGGTGACGGGCGCGGACCGCAAGGTCGATACCGTGACGGGGACGCAGGAGCGACGCATCCGGGGTGACAATGTCGGTGCCTATCGGACACGGGTGCAGCGCGACAGGGACAGCCCGCCACCCTTGTGACGCGTCACGGGCGCGTCTCGACGAACCCGGGCGGTATCATGTGGCGTCAGTTTTCCGTAGGACGCCCCCATGCGCACGCTCTACCCCGCGATCACGCCCTTCCGCACGCATCAGGTGCCGGTCGATGCCCTGCATACCCTGTTCATCGAGGAGTGCGGCAACCCGGACGGCATCCCGGTGGTGTTCCTGCATGGGGGCCCGGGTGCAGGCGTATCGCCGGTCCATCGTCGCTTCTTCGATCCGGCGCGCTACCGTATCGTGCTGATCGACCAGCGCGGCAGTGGCCGCTCCACGCCGTTCGGTGAGCTGCGCGACAACACCACCCAGCACCTGGTGGCCGACGTCGAGATCATCCGCGCCCTGCTCGGCATCGAGCGCTGGCTGGTGTTTGGTGGCTCGTGGGGGTCCACCCTGGCGCTGGCCTATGCACAGGCGCACCCGGACCGCGCGACGGGCGTGATCGTGCGGGGCGTGTATCTCGGCCGTGCCGAGGAAAACCGCTGGTTCGCCGAGGCTGATGGCGGTGCGCGATGGGTGTTCCCGGAACGTTGGGCGCGCTACGAGGCGCATATCCCCGAAGACGAGCGCGGCGACATGATCGAGGCCTACTGGCGGCGGCTGGACAGCCCCGACCAGGCGACCCGTATCGCCGCGGCGCAGGCCTGGCTCGGCTGGGAAGACCACGCCGCCACCCTGGTGCATGACGTCGATGCAGTGTCCGGTGATGATCCGCTGCACACGCTGGCCAAGGCGCGCATCGAAGCACACTACTTCCGCAACCATGCCTTCCTCGATCATGGGCAGCTGCTGCGTGATGTCGACCGCATCCGGCATCTGCCGGGCGTGATCGTGCAGGGCCGCTACGACATCATCTGCCCGGCACGCAGCGCGTGGGACCTGGCCTGTGCCTGGCCGGAGGCCTCGCTGCAGATGGTGCTGTCCGGCCACAGCGCGATGGAACCGGCGACCGCCGATGCCCTGGTGCGCGCGACGGATGCGTTCGCAGACCGTCAGTAAGGAGGCGTAGTGGATTCGATCTACGTGGTGGTGGCGCTGGGTGCCATCGTTGCGGGCTTTGTGCAGGGACTGTCGGGCTTCGCGTTCGGGCTGGTGGCGCTCTCCTTCTGGGCGTGGGTGCTCGACCCCAAGCTCGCGGCTACCCTCTCGGTGTTCGGTGCCCTGACCGGCCAGCTGCTGGCGGCCTTCACCGTGCGCCGCGGCTTCAATCTGAAGACCCTGCTGCCCTTCGTTCTGGGCGGACTGGCCGGGATTCCGCTGGGCGTCTACCTGCTGCCGATGCTCGACATGAACTGGCTCAAGGCCATCCTGGGCACCCTGCTGGTGCTGTGGTGTCCCGCCATGCTGCTGTCCCGCCAGCTGCCACGGGTCACCGCGGGCGGGCGCGCGGCGGATGGCGTGGTCGGGTTTGCCGGCGGCATCATGGGCGGGCTCGGTGGCTTCACCGGCACCCTGCCGACGCTGTGGTGCACGCTGCGCGGCTACGAGCGCGATGTGCAGCGCTCCATCGTGCAGAACTTCAACCTGTCGATGCTGCTGGTAACCATGGGCACCTACGTGGGCACCGGCATCGTCACCCGCGAGATGCTGCCGATGTTCGCCATCGTCGCGCCGGCCATGTTGATCCCGACCCTGCTCGGTACCCGCCTTTACATCGGCATCAGCGACGTGCGGTTCCGGCAGATCGTGCTGAGTCTGCTGACGGTCTCGGGGATTGTGTTGCTGGCGTCGTCGCTGCCGGTGCTGCTGGGCTGGCGCTGAGCCGGCCGGGTTACAGCGGCAGGCGATTGCCGACAACGTTGACCGTGAATCGGGATCGACGCGCAAAGATGGCGAATGACGTCATAACCCACAATCAGGGCAAATGAACGGCCGGCAGCATCGTGTCCGATGTATCCAAGGCACCCGAGGCATGACTGACGCCATGCTCGGATGCCTCGGGCATCAACTTGTGGCAGTGTGTTGTGAGTAGATGCGGCTAACAATGATGAGTTACGAAATCCTGCCTTATGTGGGCGTAGGCAAATTGAGATTTGGAATGTCTCCATCCATGGTGGCAACCATGATTGGAAAGCCGCGATTCTCTTGTTACGACACGGATGCCGACGCCACTACTCAGTACTGGCATGACAATGGCTTGCAGCTCACTTTCCTGAAGTGCAGCAGTTCTCTTGCATCTATCAGCATGTATTCAAATATAAGCGATGTATCGCTGCCGGGAATTGCACTTGACTGGAGCCAGTCAACGTCAACATATGAGTCATTGATGGATTTGGATCCTTCAGCCATGACAACTGTTGGAATTACAGTTTTCTTCAAGTACGGCATAGCTGTTTCAGGGTTCCAGGATGAGGATGGCGGTGGCAAGTCCATTACCGCTTTTAGCGAAGGGCAGTGGACGCCCGAGGACCCATTTCTGAAGCCGGTCAGATAGCTGCGAAGGCGGCCAAAGTGCTCTTGGCTCGCCTTGGTGCTGGCCCAATACGGTTACAGCGGCAGACGATTGCCGACGAAGTTGACCACGTTCTCCATCGCATCCGGATCGACATTGCTCAACCCGATCACTACGTAGCCCTGGCTGGGCAGCACGATGAGTGCGGCATTCGCACCCGGCGCCCCGCCCTCGTGGCCATACTGGCGTTGCTCGACATCGTCGGCGCCGCCGCCTTCGCGCAGATGCAACAGTTCAAAACAAAGAGACTTCTTCAGGTCTATTCAATAAACCTCCACGGATAAGAAAACCATGTCCTTGATTTCAGAACTAAAAAAATATTCCAAATTGAAATCCGAAGCCGATATGAAATGCTTTTCAGACATTGTGCGAAAAATGGCGGCTTCGAAGAACAATAGATATATCTCGGTAATTTTGTTATACCTGGATGACGAGTCAGAACACATCGACCTGATGAATGTTCTAATTGGCATGGCAGAATCGTTTAATTCCGTAGACTACGTGCAATGTGTGCTTGACAACATCGAGGCTCTCAATAAGTTTGCTCCTGATTGGCTGGAGCACATCACGTATCGCATTACCAACTCGGAAGATTACTCCAACACATACAAAGCCTTATTGAAAACGCACCCAAACAGCGACGCAATAAGAAGATTCCTGATAAATTTCTCAAAAGCCAATCCAGAGAAAAATACTGTTATTAAATCTATCGTAGAAGACGATAATTTACGATCACTTTGCCGCCGACCACACCTGTAAAGCGTTCGACCTAACGTCTCAGCGAAACCAGCAGTGCCGGTCTTTTTTAGTATGACTGCGATGCGTTGGGCAATCTGCAAACCCTGACCCTGCCCGATAAGCGTCAGCTGAACCACCTATGCTACGGCAGCGGCCACCTGCATCAGCTAAACCTAAACAGCCGGGTGATCATCGACTTCGTGCGCGACCAACTGCATGACGAGGTTTTGCGCACTCAGGAGAGCCTGCTGACCCATACGCCCTAAGACCGCAATGGCCACCTCCACCACAAGGCGCTGCACGGCCAGCAGGTGGCCCGCGCGGTACTGTCGCTGTTGCAGAAGGACGATCAGTACGACGCCAGCCACAACCTGGCGACCGAGATCCTGACCCAGATCCAGCGACCCGGCAGCATTCGCCCGACCACGCCGGTCAATGACGACAGACTGCTTCGGCAACGTCCTGTCCTGCGTCCTCGGCACGATCCGTGACTCAGAGGTCCGCTGCCGCCGAGAGCAGATACGTGCGCTGTGCACCAAGGCTAGGTTGTCGAAAACAGTTGCGTGCACCTGATCGAGGCGGAGTTCGGGTGGGGCATGCACACGCTGCTGCTGGGCGCCCTGAGGGTGATCGAGGAAAACCTGCCATTGGACGCCCCATCGTTCCGGGCGCCCGCAGCCAGGTAATCGGGGGAACCGCAACGCCCATGTCCTAATCGCGACGAGCACCGCCCAATTCGCGAGAGACGGGGCATTCCCTCCGGCCTACGCTTGGCGTCCTGTTTCGCGCCACGGGGCACGTTTTCTAGCCCAACCCCGTGGCTAACCCCCGTTCCCGATCGTGCTCCCATGACCCCCGAAACCGCTGCCGCCCCCGTCATTCCCGCCGAACCACTCAGCCCCGCGCCGAACCAGGGCTTCGCGATCCGCATCGTCGGCGCCGCCGCCTTCGCGCACCTGCTCAACGACATGATCCAGGCGGTGCTGCCGGCGGTCTATCCGATGTTCAAGGCCCAGTTCTCGCTGACCTTCGGGCAGATCGGCATCATCGCGCTGGTCTACCAGGTCACCGCTTCGCTGCTGCAGCCCTGGGTGGGCATGTACACCGACAAACGGCCGCTGCCCTATCTGCTGCCGTCCGGCATGATCGCGACCTTCGTCGGCATTGCCCTGATGGCGACGGCGACCCGTTACGAAATGCTGCTTGTCGCCGCGGCCGTGGTCGGCATCGGTTCGGCCACCTTCCATCCGGAGGCCTCGCGCG
Organism: Stenotrophomonas sp. SAM-B; assembly: GCF_013387485.1. Lineage (GTDB taxonomy): Bacteria > Pseudomonadota > Gammaproteobacteria > Xanthomonadales > Xanthomonadaceae > Stenotrophomonas > Stenotrophomonas maltophilia_AA. The sequence goes on along the minus strand of NZ_JABBXB010000002.1, from coordinate 455,847 downwards.
TGGCGCGGATGGCCTCGGGCGGTCGCTTCGGTACCGCGCAGTCCACCTTCCAGGTCGGCGGCAACACCGGCTCGGCGATCGGCCCGCTGCTGGCGGCGGCGATCGTGATTCCGCACGGGCAGCGGGCGATCGCCTGGTTCATGCTCGCCGCCGCGCTCGCCATCACTGTGCTGTTCCGCCTGACGGGTTGGACCATCCAGCACGGCCAGGCCAAGATGAAGGGCCTGGCCAGAAGCCACGGCATCGGCTTGAGCCGCGGCAAGGTGATCCAAGCGATCGCGGTCATCGCGGTGCTGATGTTCGCCAAGTTCGTCTACATCGCCTCGTTCACCAACTACTTCACCTTTTACCTGATGGAACGTTTCGGCCTGAGCGTGCAGCAGAGCCAGATATACCTCTTCATCTTCCTGGCCTCGGTCGCGCTCGGCACCTTCATCGGGGGTCCGGTCGGGGACCGGATCGGGCGCAAAGCGGTGATCTGGATTTCCTTCCTGGGCGTGGCCCCGTTCGCGATCGCCCTGCCCTATGCCAACCTGATGGGCACGGCGGTGCTGGCGGTGGTGATCGGGCTGGTGATGTCCTCGGCGTTCGCGGCGCTCGTGGTGTATGCGCAGGAAGCCGTGCCGGGCCGCGTGGGCATGGTCTCGGGGCTGATGTTCGGCCTGATGTTCGGCATCGGCGGTATCGGTGCCGCGGGGCTGGGCAATCTGGCCGACGTGCACGGTCTGGTGTGGGTCTACCACTTCACCTCGTACCTGCCACTGCTTGGGCTGGCCACTGCGTTTCTGCCGAAGACGAACATGCACTGAGGCGTCTGCCTGGCACGTGCAGCGGCAGCACCAGGCTCGCTTGGTAGCGGCTGGAGGCACGGTTGCCGCGCACATGCAGGCAATGCCGACAACCACTGGACACCGGTGTATGCACAAAGACTTGCATTCGCACACTCGCGAGCAGGGTAGCTCTGTCACTGACTGACGCGTTCGCCACCTCCTGCGCTACCCGGCGTACTTTACAGTGCCGTGGACCACAGCCTCGCTGTTGGCCCAATCGCTTGTCTCCCCTATCCTCGCGGCCCCTATAAGGCAGGGGGGGGCGAGACCAAAGCCAAGACGTATTTGATCAGCTCGTCGTCCTCCGTGCTGTCCATCGTCAAGGAGACGACATGCGGTATCACCACCTGCGACGTCGAGGCCTGCGCGCCCTGGCTACTCTTGCACTGCTGGCGCTCGCTCCCAGCAGCTTTGCACAGACCGTGAAATGTGGACTCTTCGTGAGTGAAACCGGGAGTGCCAAGCTGCAGCTGGACGCTCCCGATCGTGGACGGGAACTTTCCGACTACGACTCTGACAAGGCGTTTGCACTCCAGCCGATCGACGGCCAACTGAGCCTGGTCAATCTCAGGTACGGTCTGATCAGTACCGTGATGATCAGCAGGAACGGTCGTGAGCTGAGTGTGGATGACAGGCACTACCGTTTGAGCAAGCCTGCGCAATGTCAGGCGGTCGTCCCCCATCCCGAGGGAAGCTGCCTGGCCGATCCCGCCGGCTGTCTTGCTGATCTCCACGAGAAGGACATCACGGATCTTGAAGCGGGCTGCAATGAAGGCGTGCCTGCACTGTGTTCCCGCTTGGTGGAGAAGTACAGGCAACTGGAACAATCCGACGAGGATGGGGGACTTTCGGAAATGCAGATTGCCGCCGCACGTGCCTATATGGAGAAGGCCATGGCGGAAATCGATATCCCGGCAAGTTGCCGCGAAGAGTCTGAGCACGCCGACGAGGCTGCATGCCGGAAAGTCATGGAGGCTTCTCCGGAGCTTGTGCAGAAGGTCAACGATGCTCTTCTCGGTGCATCTGCAGCGGCGGGGATGGTGGGGGTGCTGTCCCGGACCTCACAGCCGCCCTTGTCGCCTAAACACTTGGCCAATCTTCTCGCATTCTGCGAACAGACCAAGGATGGTGATTTCTGCACTGAAGTGGCCAAGCAGCACTGGAATGCGAACAAGCTGGTAGACGCCACGTCCGCACTGGCGCTGGCGTGCACAGGGGGGAGCAGCAGTGCCTGCACCATGGCGCCTGCACTTCAGCAACTGGGGGCAGAACTGGTTCCGCAGGCAGCCGAGACCGTCCCCTGCGGCGAGTATGTTTCGCAACGTGCGCTCATGGATACCCTGTCATTCGGCGATCGGGGCCTGGTCAAGGCGGGCTTCGGCCAGCTGCGTGCCCGGGTTGAGGATGGCGCTATCCGCATCCGGCATGAGCGAGGCGGAGATTTCGTTCTGAAACCGTTGCCCAACGGCGATCTGCTGGGGATGGACGAGTGGACCCGTTTCCAGCGGTTCAAGCGCCAGCCTGATCAGGGCGGGCAGGCTCGTTGCATGCCACCGGTTGATTTCAACGAGGTACCCCTGGTGCAGGATTGCCCGAAGGCCCTGGTCGATGGGGGTGCCGAGGCCTGCTGCGCAAGCGGCAAGTTGCAGGGCTGCAACGTGCTTGGTACGCGGCTGGGATTGAACGGTCAGTGGCAGCACGCAGCCGAACAGTATCTCAAGGTCTGCCGTGCAGGCATTCGCGAGGGCTGCGAGAACCTGGCCAGCGTGCAGGAGAACAGCAGCACGGTCGATGCGCACAGCATGCTTCAAGAGGTATGCCAGGCTGACTCCAGTGGTCGCCATGTCGCGTGCGATCTGCTGGAGACGCGCAATTGGGGGCTGATGGTCATTGGCGGAGCCTTGCAGCGCGCATTGGAGGAGACGCTCCGCGACGAGGGCATGGACGCGGATGCCGACGAGGGAACTGGTCCAGGAAAGCGGACACCCAACCATAAGTAGTGCCGCCGAGGCGTCTGCGGCCCGTGCGCCATCCTGTTGCAAACGCGTCCTCGCAAATCTGGCCGACTAGCTGGGCCACGACGCAATACGCCGAAAGTGCCGACCTGGAGCTCAAACATGCACGCTGCCCGATCACTGGCCCTGTTGATCCTTCTGCTGCCAGGCCCAGGAAAGCAGACGCAGGCCTATGGTGCGACTTCATTGCTTCCTGCTGGCACGTCTATCGCTGGATGCGCAGGGAGTGAGTGCGGCTGCGCTGAATCCCGTACTCGCCTGGAGGCGGTTCAGTGCATTCAGGGGCTGGAAGCCGCTGGCGATCAGGGCGACATTGACGCGGCGTTTGCGCTGGGGACCATGTATGAAGCGGGCCTCCATCAAGCGCCGATCAGTCGTATGCTGGCCCGGCACTGGTTTCATGTTGCTGCCGAGGGCGGGCACGCAGAGGCCCAAGAGCGACTGGATGGAAAGGATCGCTACGCGGACCACGACTTCTAGAACTACTTCACCATCGATCACCAGTACCTGGTCATCCACGTTCGCCCTGGAGCTTCGGGCCTATCAGGATGGGTTGATGCCTCAATGGAAGAACTGACTCGGCAGCTGCCCGAAGCGCTTCTTGAACATCGCAGTAAACGCGCTCGGACTGGCATAGCCCAGCGAGAGCGCCACGTCGATCACCTTGTCACCGTGCGCCAGCTGCTCCAGCGCACGCAGCAGGCGCGCCTGTTGGCGCCATTGCCCGAAGGTCATGCCCAGTTCGCGCGCACACAGGCGCTGGATGGTTTTCACGTCCACACCCAACCGGGTGGCCCAGTCCTGCAGCGTGGACGGATCTTCCGGAGTGGAGTCCAGCTGCCGGCCGATCACCCGCAGGCGCGGATCGGTCGGCTGCGGCAGGTGCAGCGGCAGCACCGGCAACATCTGCAGCTCATCCAGGATCAACTGCATCAGCCGCCCGTTGCGCGACTGGGCCTGATACGGCGTCGGTACGTCCATGGCGGCGTGGATCAGTGCAGCCAGCAACGGCGTCACCGAGACCGTGGATCCGCTGGCCGGCGGCTGGGCAATCGCCTGCGGCAGGATGTACAGGCTGCGCATGCCGACCGCGCCGATGCAGCTGACCTTGTGCCCCATGCCGGCCGGAATCCAGATCGCGCGCGTGCTGGGTACCACCCAGCGCCCTGCCCCGGCCTGCACCACCAGCACGCCGGATTCGGCGTAGACCAGTTGATGGCGGTCCGGGTGGTGATGCAGCGCGATGATCGTGCCCGCCGGATACTCGCGCGCCCGGCAGAACACCGGGGTCTCCGGGCCGGCCGGCAGTCGCTTGCCCTCGCCGACGCCCGGGGCGATGTCCCTTCTTCGATATGGCATGGCAATACCCTTCAAAACAACCTGCCAGGCGACTGTACCGCCTCAGGCGCATTTTCGGTATCGGCGCCGGCCAGCTATCGGGGTTTGGTGGGCGCCAGCACCTCGATCCAGGTGGGTGCGTGGTCGCTGGGCTTTTCGAGAGCGCGGACCCACCTGTCCACGCCCGCGTCTTTCAGATTGGGCGCGAGCACGGGATTGAGCAGCAGATGGTCGATCCTCAGTCCGCGGTCGCGGGCGAAGTGCTCGCGGAAGTAGTCCCAGAAAGTGAAGATCTGCGCGTCGCCGTGGACCGCGCGCAGGCTGTCGGTCCAGCCCTGCCCGAGCAGCGCCTGGTACGCCTCGCGCACCTCGGGCTGCAGCAGCGCGTCCTTCCGCCACGACTTGGGATCGTAGATGTCCGCATCGGTGGGCACGACGTTGAAATCGCCGATCAGTGCGACGGGATGCGGCAGCGCGACCAGGCTCTTCGCGTGCTTGTGCAGGCGCTGCATCCACTTCAGCTTGTAGTCGAACTTCGGGCCGGGCTGCGGGTTGCCATTGGGCAGGTACAGGCCGCCCACGATCACACCGTGTGCGGCCGCCTCCAGATAGCGGCTCTGGTCGTCTTTCGGATCGCCGGGCAAGCCACGCCGGCTTTCGATCGGGTCCTGGCCGCGCGCCAGCAGCGCGACACCGTTCCATGCGCGCTGTCCCTGCCAGATGCACCCGTAGCCTGCATCGCGGATGGCGGCCTCCGGGAATGCCTCCTGGATGGCCTTGAGTTCCTGCAGGGCGACGATGTCCGGTTGTTCGCGCTCCAGCCACGCGAGCAGATGCGGCAGCCGGGTCAGCACGCCGTTGACGTTGAAGGTCGCGATCTTCAGGCGTTTTCTGGCGGGCATGGCGCGTGCTTCGTCGCGGCGGATACGTAGCCGAGGATTGCCCTGTATCGATCAACCTGCCGCGAATGTCGGGCGAGCATGGCGTGATGATCGCAAGGCGTTGATCGCGCATTGACCGCCGGCGCGTCACAGTAAGGGCTCGTTTCGGCAAAGGTATCTCCATTGCGTGGATTGGCATGAAGAAGTGGACCGTTCTGCCGCGACGCTTCTACCAGCGGCACCCGACCGACGTGGCGCCCGAGCTGCTGAACAAGCTGCTGGTGCGCGATGACGGTCGAGCCGGCCGCATCGTCGAGGTGGAGGCGTACGCCGGTGACCAGGATCCTGCGGCGCACTCGTACCGCGGCATGACCGCGCGCACCGCCACGATGTTCGGTGAGGCCGGGCACCTCTACGTGTATTTCAGCTACGGCATGCACTGGGGGTCGAATGCCGTGTGCGGTGAGGTCGGCCAGGGCTGGGGCGTGCTGCTGCGGGCGCTCGAGCCGGTGGCGGGGCTGGAGCTGATCCGCGAAGCGCGGCCGGCCATCCGGCGTGATCGCGATCTGGCCAGTGGCCCGGGGCGGTTGTCGCAGGCGATGGGCATCACCAAGGCGCTGGATGGTGCGGATCTGGTGCGTAATGACCGTGGCATCCGCATTGTGTCCGATGGGATGGCGCCGCCAGAAGCGCCGGTGGTCGGGCCTCGGATCGGCATCAGCAAGGCGATCGAGTTTCCGTGGCGTTGGCATGTGCCGGAGCATCTGCATGTGTCGGGACGCACGGCTGCGAAGAAGTCGCGGGAGCCCGTCTCGTGAGTGCCGTGACGCCGCCCCTGCGCTCCTCGCCTGCACGCCGGCTGCGCCGCTGGCTGCTCCGGTTGCTCGTCCTCGTCGTGTGCATCGTCGTAGCCGGCGTGCTGTGGAACAGCCCCATCGCGGAATCGCCACGGGCGCTCTGGCGGCTGTCGCAGATGCCAGCCCCGACAGCGTTGCCCGTTCCCGTGGCCGGTGTTTCGGCACGCCAGGTGGCCGATACCTTCGGCGCACCCCGGGGACGCGATCGTACGCATGCCGGCGTGGACATCTTCGCCAAACGTGGCACCGAAGTGCGCAGCGCGACACCCGGCATCGTCGCGGATATTCGTGAGAGTGGCCTGGGTGGCCGCCAGGTGTGGGTGATGGGCCCGGCGCGTGAGCGCTACTACTACGCGCATCTGGACGACTGGCGCGAAAGCCTGGCGCGCGGCGATGTCATCGAACAGGGCGCCGTGCTGGGCTACGTCGGCGATACCGGCAACGCGAAGGGCACGCCACCGCATCTGCACTGGGGCATCTACGGTGCCGACGGTGCTTACGATCCGCTGCCCCTGCTGAAGGCATGGCCGGACGCGCCTTGAGCGCGCGTGCAGGGGCCCTTCACAACAAAGCGCACCGGCCTAACACCCACGCGCCTAGCGTCGGTCACTCGACACCCACCGGCAGTACCTCCCATGGCGATCAAGACCGCAGAAGACCTGTTCATCCACGAGCTCTCGGATATCTACAGCGCAGAAAAGCAGCTGACCAAGGCGTTGCCCAGGCTGGCGCGCGCCGCCTCCAATCCCGACCTGGCCGCCGCCTTCACCACGCATCTGGAGGAAACCCAGGGCCAGATCGAGCGCATCGACCAGGTGGTGGAGCTGCTGGGTATCCGGCTCAAGCGCATCAAGTGCGCCGCGATGGAAGGGCTGGTTGAAGAAGGAAAGGACGCGATCGAAAGCATCGAGGAAGGGCCGGTGCGCGACGCAGCGCTGATCGGTGGCGCGCAGAAAGTGGAGCACTACGAGATCGCCTCCTACGGCACCATCGCCGCGCTGGCCAAACAGCTGGGCTACAAGGCGGCCGTGCCGTTGCTGCTGGAGACGCTCAAGGAGGAGAAAGACACGGACGAGAAGCTGACCCTGCTGGCCTTGTCCGGTGGTTTCAATGCCAAGGCCGCTGCAGCCTGACTCCAGCGAGTGACCCGTTGCGCGGGGAGCCTGTCTCCCTGCGCAGCGCGTTCCAGTCTTCGATGTCCACCTTGATCACACAGGAGCCTCCATGACGCTGCGCCCACCCGTTCTCTACCACGCCTCGCTCGAGCACGCCGATGCGGACGAGGCGACCCACATCCGTGAGCTGACCGAAGTGTTCGCGCGCATGGCACTGACGGTGGCCGAACAGGAAGGCCACGCGCACCGCGCGGTGCACGCCAAGGGTCAAGGCCTGCTGCGGGGTCGGCTGCGCGTGCTGGATGACCTGCCCGCCGAGCTGCGCCACGGCCTGTTTGCGCGGCCCGGCAGCTACGACGCACGGGTGCGGCTGTCCTCGCCGCCCGCCGAGCAGCTGCCTGATTCGGTCTCCACTCCGCGCGCGATGGCGCTCAAGGTGATCGGCGTGCAGGGCCCGCGTGCGGAAGGCGCCGAGGAGCAGCACACGCAGGACTTCCTGATGGTCAACGGCCCCGCGTTCAATACCCCCGGCGTGGCCGGCTTCCTGCGTTCGGCCAAGCTGCTCGCCGCAACCACCGAGCGGATGCCGCGCACCAAGCGGATGATCTCGGCCACGCTGCGGGGTGCGGAGGCGGCACTGGAGGCGGTCGGTGGCCAGAGTGCCCTGCTCAAAGGCATGGGTGGCGAGCCACAGCACCATCCGCTGGGGGAGACCTTCTTCAGCCAGGTGCCGTTTCTCTACGGTCCGTACATGGCCAAGTTCTCGTTGGCGCCGGTCTCACCTGCCCTGCTCGCACTGACCGGCGACAGAATCGGTTCGGACGAAGATGCGCAGCGTGACGCGGTGGTGGCCTTCTTCACCGACCTGCCCAACCCCGTCGAATGGGAGCTGCGCGTGCAGCTGTGCCGATATGTGGAGCGCATGCCGATCGAAGATGCATCGGTTGCCTGGCCCGAGGAGGACAGCCCGTTCCTGCCGGTCGCACGCCTGAGCGTGGCGCAGCAGGAGGCGTGGCAGCCTGACGCCTCGCCGGGCGTCGAGGATGCGCTCGCGTTCGCGCCGTGGCACGCGCTGGCCGAGCATCGTCCGCTCGGTGGATTGAACCGGGCGCGGCGCGTGGTGATGGCCGCCTCGCGTCAGTTCCGCTCGCGATTCAATGGATGCCCGATCCACGAGCCGGTGGGCTGAGACACTCGGCCGCATTACGGATCGCGAAGTACTTTGCTTGCCGCGTCTCGCATCGCAGCCGTGATGCGCTGAAGCGTGGTCGAGCGGATCGCGGCGTGCTGCCAGTAAAGCGGCACGTCGATCCAGCGCGCTGGATCAAGCTCGTCCACCGCGTTTGTCTTCAGCGCAGTGATGGCGAGTGACTCGGGCACCAGGCACCAGCCCAACCCAAGTGCGGCGGCCTCGACAAAACCTGTCGATGTAGGCAGGTAGTGCACCGGCGGGGCCAGCGTGGCGCGCGTGACAGTGCGTAGATACCGCGCCTGCAGGCGGTCCTTGCGGTTGAAGACGATCATCGGGGCAGTGGCCAGGGAGGCCGCGCTCACGCCTGCGCCAAAATGCGTCGCTTTGAATGCCGGCGCCGCGATCGCCAGATAGCGCATCGTGCCCAGCGGATGGACATTGCAGCCCTGCAGGGCCTTGGCATCCGCCGTCACCGCGCCCAGTGCCGAGCCGTCCCGGAGCAGATCCAACGTGTGGTCCTGATCGTCCACGCGCAGGTCGAAGGTGTAGCCATGTGCAGCATGCAAGGCGGCCAACGCGGGAAGAAACCAGGTTTCCAGCGAGTCGTCGTTGACCGCCAGGCAGACGTTGCGGTGCTGCACCTCCGCATCCGGCAGGAAGTCGGCGAGCACCTCTTCTTCCAGGGTCTGCATCGGACGCACGCGGCGCAGCAGCTGTTCACCGGCGGGTGTGGGGCGGCACGGTGCCTGGCGCACGATCAGTACCTGGCCGAGCCGGTCCTCCAGCGCCTTGATCCGCTGGGAGATCGCGGACTGGGTGAGGTTGAGCCGCCGGGCGGCAGCCTCGAAGCTGCCCTCCTCCAGCACGGCGGAGAACGCGGCGAGTTGGGGATGGAGCAGGCTCATGGCGATCTCGGCATCAGGAATGCTTATCGTGACACAGGAAATGTAGCTGGGCTTATCCCGCTCCTGCGGCCACCCTGCACGCCCCCTTCCGTGGATTTCCCCATGCAGCCAGCTGCCGCCCTCGCCGGATTTCTCACCGGCGCCGGTCTCATCATCGCCATCGGCGCCCAGAACGCCTTCGTGCTCCGCCAGGGCCTGAAACAGCAGCACGTCGCGCTGGTGGTCGCGGTCTGCGCGGCCGGCGACATCGCCCTGATACTGCTGGGGGTGGCCGGCATCGGCGCAGCCGTGGCGCGTTTCCCATTGCTGCTCGAGGTCCTGCGCTTCGGTGGGGCGGCCTTTCTCGCGGTATACGGCCTTATGGCCGCGCGCCGGGCGTGGTCCTGCGGTGGCGGGCTCGATGCAGCTTCTGACATCCAGGCGGGATGGCAGCGCACGCTGCTGGTCTGCCTGGCATTCACCTTCCTCAATCCGCACGTCTACCTGGACACGATGGTGCTGCTCGGCAGCCTCTCGACCCGCTACCCGGGCGATGCCCGGTGGCTGTTCGCGGCAGGCGCGTGCCTGGCCAGCGTGTCGTGGTTCACCCTGCTGGGCGTCGGGGCGCGCTGGCTGCAACCGTGGTTCGCGCATGCCAAGGCGTGGCGCTTGCTGGACGCGGGCATCGCGGTGTTCATGCTGACGCTGAGCGTGCTGTTGCTGCTCAGGCCCCTGCAGTAACGCTTACACCGGGGTATGCAGCTCCATGGCCCGCATCACGATGGGCTTGGCCCAGTCGGGGGTCTGCAGCAACTCGATCGCCGAGGCCGGATAGTGCAGCCCGTTGCGATCCAGCTGCAGCACCGGCAGCGGTTCGGCGCCGTGGGCGTCGGCCGGGGCGCTGTTGTCGTAGACGTGCAGTTCCGCCAGATGCGGCAACAGGGCCAGCAGGTTCTCGCGGGAGGAGTCGTAGCGGGCGCGGATTTTGTCGGCGGGGATATCGTGCCCACCGCGACTGACCCGCGCGGCGACGCGTTGCATGTGCAGCTCCACGCTCTGCAGGCCGCAGAACCAGATCGCCACGTCGTGCTGCCCGCACGCCTCGCGCAGCAGGCGCGGGATGGTGTTGCCGCCCAACGTGGTTTCGAACGCGAAGTCGGTACCCTCGTCGATCGCCTGCCGCAGCCGGCGCGCGCCTTCATTCCAGGCCGCAGCGTTGGCCTCGCCCAACGACCACCCCGTCTCCACCAGGCGGCGGGTGAACGTATCCGGGTTGAACCAGGTCAGGCCTTCTTCTTCCAGCCACATGCCCAGCAGCGAACTCTTGCCGGCGCCATTGACACCGGCCAGTACCAGAATGCGCCCCATCGGTCAGAGGGGGCTGCCGAGGGCGACCTTGCGGCCACGGCGGATCGGCTGACCCAGCACCTTGCCCAGCCCGCCATCGCGGCCCAGGCTGGCCAGCGCGGTATCGAACGCGGCGCGCAGGCGTTCCAGCTCGCCCAGCCGCTCGTCGGCGTCGCCACCGGCAGCCTTGGCCAGCAGCTCCTGGTAGGTCTTGATGTCCACGATCACCGCTTCGGGGTGATTGTGGTTGGTGATCACCAGGGCCTGTTTCTCGCGGACGGTCCGCATCAGGCTGGGCCAGCCGCGGGTTTTCACCGACGACGCCGTGGCCTTTTCAAGGCCGGGCAGATCCAGTGGCAGGGTCATGGCACGCTCCAGGACGGGATGGCCCTACTATACCCCCTCTGGCCAAATTGGACATAAATCCCATTTTGGCCAGAAGGGCGCCCCGGCAGCCGGTCAGCGGGACATCGAGTACGGCTGTTCCGCGCCCTGCCCCGGCCAGGCCTTGTTCGGCTCGGCCTGGAGGGTGAAGCGCAGCTCGCCACCGGCCAGGATTTCCTCGTGGCGCAGGAAGGTGCGCTGCAGCGGCTGGCCATTGAGCGTCACCGAGCCGACGTAGTCGTGGCCCTTGCCCAGCCCGTCGGTGACGATGGTGAAGGTCTTGCCGTTGGGCAGGTGCAGCGCCGCCTTGGGCAGGAACGGGCGGCCGATGATGTATTCGCCACTACCTGGTGCCACCGGGTAGAAGCCCAGCGCGGTGAACACGTACCACGCCGACATCTGGCCCAGGTCGTCATTGCCGGCCAGGCCATCGGGACGGTCGGCGTACTGGGTGTCCATGATCTGTTTCAGGCGGGCCTGGGTGCGCCACGGCTGGCCGGCGTGGGCATACAGGTAGGCCACGTGGTGGCTGGGCTCGTTGCCGTGCGCGTACCAGCCGATCAGGCCGGTGATGTCTTCCATGTGCTCGAAGATCGAGGGGTCGACCTTGGCCTCGAACACCTGGTCCAGACGGGCCAGCAACGCGTCGCTGCCCCCGTGCGCAGCGGCCAGGCCGGCCACGTCGTGCGGCACATACCAGGAGTACTGCCAGGCGTTGCCTTCGGTGTAATCCGTGCCGTAGCCGCTGGCGCTCGGGTCGAACGGCGTGCGGAAGCTGCCATCGCGCTTGCGCGCCCGCATGAAACCGGTGTCCTTGTCATAGGCATTGCGCCAGTTCGTGGCGCGCTTCTCGAACTCACCGGCGACCTGGGTGTTGCCCATCGCCTTGGCCATGCGCGCGATGGTCCAGTCGTCGAAGGCGTATTCCAGCGTCTTGCTGGCGGCCTCGCCTTCTTCATCGATCGGCACCCAGCCCAGTTCGCGGTACTGCGCGATGCCGTCATACGGGCCGTAATTCGCGGTGGCCACCATCGCCGCCAACGCCTTGTTCTCATCGAACCCGCGGATGCCCTTGAGGTAGGCATCGGCGATCACCGGCACGGCGTGGTAGCCGATCATGCACCAGGTTTCCTGCCCGTGGAATGCCCATACCGGCAGCATCCCGTAGGCGCTGTTGTGCTGGTGCGCGAGCAGCGAATTGATGAAATCACTGTTGCGCTTCTCCGGCTGCACCAGGGTCAGCAGCGGATGCAGGGCGCGGTAGGTGTCCCACAGCGAGAACGTCGAGTAGTTGGTATAGCCCTCGGCGCGGTGCACGGCATTGTCCGAGCCGCGGTACTGGCCATCGCTGTCCATGAACACGGTCGGCCCGAGCAGGCTGTGATACAGCGCGGTGTAGGCGCTGCGACGGTCGTGCTCGGGGCCGTCGATATCCAGCACCGACAGCGCCTGCGTCCACTGCGTTTTAGCCTCGGCACGGACACGGTCGAAATCGAAGCCCGGTACTTCACTCTCCAGGTTGGCGATCGCACCGGCCTCGCTGACCGACGAAATCGCCACGGTTACCACCAGCGGCGTGTCCAGCGTGCCGAAATCGAAGGTGCCGACCAGCTGGCGCCCTTCAATCTGCGCACGCTGGGCCGGGCTCTGGTGACCCGGCGGCGGGAAGCCCTTGTAGGCGATGTCGGTCTCGGTGTTGTGGAATGCGTGACCGGTCAGCGGCCGCGAGAAGCGCATCGCGAAATACAGCTGCCGGCCCGGTGCCCAGCCGCGGGTCTCGCGGAAGCCGGTGATGGTGCCGTCCTCGCGGGCGCGCAGGCGTGACCACATGATCTTGCCCGGGTAGTCGTAGAGGCTGGTGCGCAGGTCCAGCAGCACGCGTGCGGGCTGGTTGGCCGGATAGGTATAGCGATGCACGCCGACGCGGGTGCTGGTGGTCAGCTCGGCGCGCACCTTCGGATCATCCAGCGTGACGGCGTAGTAGCCTGGCTCGGCGCGCTCGTCGTCGTGGCGGAAGCGCGAGGTATAGCCGCTGCCGGGTTTGTCCGGATCGCCACGCTCCAGGCTGGCATCGGTGCGCACCGGCATCAGCAGCACATCGCCCAGATCGGAATGGCCGCTGCCGGAGAAGTGCGTGTGCGAGAAGCCGACGATGCTGGTGTCGTCATGCCGGTAGCCCGCCGCCCAGCCATACGCCTTCTCGCGTGGCTGGATGCGGGTGTCCGGGCTGAGCTGCACCATCCCGAACGGCACGGTCGCGCCGGGATAGGTGTGCCCCTCCCCGGCCGTGCCGATGAACGGATCGACCGCCGCATAAGCGCGTTCGCCGAGCTTCGCCGGTGCCGCCGTGGCCGTGCCGGCCACCAACATCGCCCCTACCGCGAGCCCCAACCACCGCACCGTCCCCGTTTTTGTCATGGCGTTGAATTTAGATCGATTCAGGTGAGGTTGATCCTAGCACTGGCCGATCGGGCTGACATGTTGCGGTGCGGGTGTTGCCGGCGCCGGGCCGATCGCCCGGCGCCATTGGTGCGCCGTTGATGATGGACGCGGACCGGCGTTACGCCGGACGCGCGTCCTCCGGCACGGCGGCCACCGGCAGCGTCGGCTGGGTCGCATCCACCGTGACCGGCTCGTCGCTGCGCATCAGCGCACGGGCTTCGGCTTCGCTGGCCACCGCCGGCGGCGAACCACGCAGCGGCATCCCGGCCGTCTCACGCACGAACAGCATGGTGATCACGCCGATCACCGCCGCGCCCATCAGGTAGTACGCCGGCACCAGTGGATCGCCGGTGCGCTCCACCAGCCAGGCGGTCACCAGCGGCGTGGTGCCACCGAACAGCGACACCGAGACATTGAAGGCAATCGACAGCGCGCTGTAGCGCACCGGCGTATAGAACAGCGCCGGCAGCGTGGACGGCATCGAGCTGGTGAAGCACACCAGCGCCACGCCGAGCAGCATCAGCCCGAGGAAGATCAGCCAGTCATTGCCACTGCCAACCAGCTTCAGGCACGGGATCGCCAGCAGGAACAGCGCGATGCAGGCACCGATGATCATCGGGCGGCGGCCCAGGCGATCGCTGAACAACCCGCCCAGTACATTGAGCGGCATCATCACCAGCATCACGATGATGATCAGCAGCAGGCCCTTGCTCTCGGCGTAGCCCATCGTGACGCTCAGATAGCTGGGCATGTAGGTGAGCAGCATGTAATCGGTGACGTTGAACACGAGGACCAGGCCGACGCAGATCAGCAGCTGCGCCCAATGAACGCGGAACAATGCGCCCAGGCCGGGACGTTCGTGGTCGCGCTTTTCGGCTTCTTCGGCATACGCGCGGAAGGCCGGGGTTTCTTCCAGCTTCATGCGCATGTACAGGCCGAGCAGGCCCAGCGGGCCCGCCACCAGGAACGGAATGCGCCAGCCCCAGTCCAGCATCTGGGTGCCTAGCGCCATGTGCAGCGCGGTGACGGTGCCGGCACCGGCGATGTAGCCACCCAGCGTGCCGAACTCCAGCCAGCTGCCCATCAGGCCGCGATTGCGGTCGGTCGAGTACTCGGCGATGAAAGTTGCCGCGCCGCCGTATTCACCGCCGGTGGAGAAGCCCTGCACGATGCGGGCGAGCAGCAGCAGTGCCGGCGCCCATATCCCGATCCGGTCATAGGAAGGGATCAGCCCGATGCTGAAGGTGCCGGCGGCCATCAGGATCATGGTGAAGGCCAGCACTTTCTGGCGCCCGTACTTGTCACCCAGCGGCCCGAATACCAGGCCGCCCAGCGGGCGCACCAGGAAGGCGACGGTGAAGGTCGCGAAGGTCGCGATCAGCTGCGCGGTCGGGCTGCTGTCGGGGAAGAACACCTGACCGAGGGTCACGGCCAGGTAACCGTAGACACCGAAATCGAACCATTCCATCGCGTTGCCGAGCGCGGCGGCGCCGACGGCCTTCTTCAACATCGGACGGTCAACGACGGTGACTTCGTCGACGTGCATCTGGCGGCGGCGTTTGAACCAGCCGAAATGGGCATGTGCGGCATGCAGGTCCTGCATCTGCTTTCTCCTGGAAGCAGGCCATCGCGGCGCCCGAGGTCCCGCGCACGGCACAGGAAATACCGCCTCTGATGACACAGCGCGATGCGCGACGAGGGGTTGCAACAGACGATCCCGGACGGCCGCGTGGACTCAGCGACGCTGCGGGATGGATGACCAGGAAGCGGGCAATGGCCCGGGGGTGATCAAGCGAGCCATGTTACTACAAACGGCGCTGTCGGTCCTCCCACCTTGCCCGCGGACGGCATGGAACAGCGTGTTTCAAGCTGTTTCAATACATGCAATGCCTTACGGATCGCGCTCCAGCGCATCGATCAAGGGGGCAAGATCTTCCCTCTCCTGCGGCCGTACGGCCCGCGCGATTTCCTCGCCGTCCCGCAGCAGAATCACGGTCGGCCACAGCTTCACCGCGAAGGAGCGGCCGAGTGGCCGCCCCTTCCCGTCTTCCACCTTCAGATGCGTGGTGTCGTAGCCACCGAGGAACTTCTGTAGCAGCGGCTGCGCGGCACTGCAGTGGCCACACCAGCCCGTGCCGAATTCAAGCAGCACCCAGCCGCTTCCTGCATCGAGCTCGGCGCGGGTGATGTCGGCAGGGCTGTACTCACGAACGAAGGCCATGGGCAGTGTTCTCAGGACAGGGCGCGCTGGATGTCCTCCAGCGGCGCGTTGGTGAAGTCCTTGGCCAGATCCTTGATCAGGCGCTCCTGGGTTTCCTTGTGCAGCAGCGGACGGATGCGGCCCAGGGTCTGCGGATCGGCGATCAGTATCAGGTGTGCGTAGCGGTTCTTCAGCGCATCTTCGTTCAACTGGGCGGCCACCTGTTTGGCGAACGTCGCCTCGTTGAGCTGGGAGATGCTCATCTCCTGCGGCACCGAGCCGGACGGCCCCTGCCCGGACGCGCCGATATCGCTGACGGCCTGCAGCTGCAGTTCCCCCTCCTGCTTGAGTTGCAGCTTGTGCGCGGTGCCGACGTTGGTGAACACGCGGGCCGAGCCGCCATCGGCTACAACGACCAGGGTACCTTCGGGAATCTGCTGACTCATCATCTACTCCTTATGGGGAAAACCGAGCGCGGGTGCACTCGGGTTCCACCGTAGGCAACGGCATGTAAGCACCGTGCATACGGATGTATGCACAGCGTATGCAGGCCCTGTGCGCCCTACTCTCCCGGGGATGCCGGCAGCGGCATCCGCAGGTGCCTGGCGAAGAAACGCGCCATCACCCGGTAGGCCTGCTGGCTTTCCGGCAAGCGCGCGTCCAGGTGGAAGGCGTGGCCCAGGCCGTCCCAGACGTGCAGGTCCGACTCGCGACCGAGGTCCACCAGCCGCGAATGGGTGTAGGCGACGTTGCTCATTTCGGCCGCGCGGGTGGCGGTGATGAACAGCGTGGGCGGAAACCGGGCCAGTACCGCATCGGAAAACACCGGCGACACCAGTGGATCCCGGAAATCGACCTTGCCGTAGTACAGGTCTTCCATGATCGGCAGCGTGCCATCGGCATGCGGCAGCAGGGCATCGGTCACCGCCGCGGCCACATAGCGCGAGTCGCCGCCGTAACGGGCATCGCCGCCGGCGCAGAACAACCCGGCTGCGGCCGGCATCGGCAGTTTCTCCTTGTCGAACCACGCCAGCGATTCACCGGTCAGCACACCGCCGGCCGAGCAGCCGAACAGGCCGATGTGCTGCGCGGGCATTTTCTCCAACGCGGCGCGATACACCGCCGCGACATCCTCGCTGGCGGCCGGAAAGTGGTGCTCCGGCCCCTGTCGATAGTCCACCGCCACCACCGTGGCACCGGTCATTGCCGCCACCGGGATCGCCTCGAGCAGGCCAATACTGTCGGCACGCCCGAAGACGAAGGCGCCGCCATGCAGCTCGATCAGCAGCCGCCGCTGCGCCGGATCGGCGGGTGCACTGTGCGGCTCGACCCGCACCACCGGCACGCCGTTCCAGCGTTCATGGTGCAGCTCCACCGGATAGCGCTCGCGCAGCGCCTGGATTTCTCCGTAGGCCCACGCGTCCGCGCCCTTACGGATCGCTGCCAACTCCCTGAGCACGGTGGCGTTGTCCATCTTTGCGACGGGATCACCGTTGACCACCGCGTTGCGCATCGCCGCCTGTGCTTCAGGGCTTAGATAGGGCGAGAGCGGTAAGGCAAACCCGGGGACGTTCCGCACGCCCTCCGTGGCTGAAGGTGCGGGCGTGGCCGCCATGACGGTCCCGCTGGCGGCCAACCACAGCGCCATCGGCGCGATCTTCCCGGTCCACCCCATCTTCTGCACTCCCCTGTGAGATCGGGTCACAGAATAATCGTTGCCTCACCGCAGACGCTACGCAGCCGGGCCGGGATCCTTGCGCCCAGGGCAACTGTCTTTCGCCGCTGGACGGGTGTTTGCGGACCAACGCCGCGCGCAGACTGCCTGACCTGCAACCTCGGACCCCACCCCATGCGCATTGATCTCCCCGGCCGCGTCGGCTTCGGCACCGCCCCTCTGGGCAACATGTACCGCGCCATCCCCGAACAGGAGGCACTGGACACCGTCCACGCCGCCTGGGACCACGGCATCCGCTACTTCGACGCCGCCCCCATGTACGGCGCCGGCCTGGCCGAACTGCGCCTCGGCGAAGCGCTGCAGCAGTATCCGCGCGATGCCTATGTGCTCAGCACCAAGGTCGGCCGTCGCCTGCTGGATGAAACCGAAGACACCGCCCAGCGTGATCTGGGTGAGAAAGGCGGCCTGTTCGAGCACGGGCTGCCCAACAGAATCGTCTACGACTACAGCGCCGACGGCACGCTGCGCGCGATCGAAGAGAGCCTGAAGCGCCTGAAGACCGACCGCCTCGACATCGTCTGGATCCATGACCCGGCCAAGGATTTCCATGGCGATGACTGGCGTGCCGTGTTCCACCAGGCCATGTCCGGCGCCGCGACCGCGCTGACCCGGCTGCGCGAGGAAGGGGTCATCAAGGGTTGGGGCCTGGGCGTCAACCGGGTCGAGCCCTGCGTGATGGCGCTGCAGCAGGCCGACCCGGATGGCTTCCTGATCGCCGGGCGGTACACGTTGCTGGATCACGACGACGCCCTGGCCAGCCTGATGCCGGCCAGCGAAGCGCGGGGCGCCCGCATCGTGGTCGGCGGCCCTTACAACTCCGGCATCCTGGCGGGCGGTGCGCATTACGAGTACCAGAAAGCCGGTGCCGACGTGCTCGGTCAGGTGGCCCGCCTGCAGCAGGTCGCCGCGCAGTTCGGTGTCGACATCCGTGCCGCGGCGTTGCAGTTCTCGCTGGCACACCCGGCCGTGGCGGCCGTGATCCCGGGCGCCAGCCAGCCCAGCCGCATCGCGGAGAACCTGGCCCTGGCCGAGGTCGCGATTCCGCCGGCGTTCTGGAGTGCGTTGCGCGAACAGGGCCTGGTCTCTGCGCGCGCCCCGTTGCCGATCGACGGAGGCTGAACCCGGCGCCCGGGCGGTGGGCGGTCATTACGGTGTAAAATTCGTCGTTTTAACCGGAACAATGGCCAAAACCGCGCAACGGACGCCTGTCCCGGGCCCGGCCTTCATCCGGCTGCTGGCCCGCCTCGCCGAAAGCAACCTGTCCTCGACGGGCCCTGCCCTGTCCGACCGGCTCAGCGAGTGGGTGGACTGGACGCGGGCGGTTACCTTGTCCAAGGCGCTCGATGGGCGGCTCCCGCCTGCGGTTGAAGGCCCGGATTTCGACGCCGACGAGGACGCCGAGTGCCAGCGCATCCGCGCGGCGCTGGAGGCCAGCATTGTTCAGGAACCTGAGCCTGCCAGGCCCCCTCGCCGGGTCGTTGACGCCGGCGGTGCCGAAGCGTCCAGCGACTACACCGTGTTCCGCGAGCGCTATATCACCCTGCAACGCTCGATGCTCAGTGCCACCAGCCGTCTGCGTGGCCGTCTGCGCGACATGCTGACCCGCACCTCGCCCGAGATGGCCAGGCTCGCCGAGGTCGATGCGCTGATGGAGCAGACCCTGAGCGCGCGCGAGCACGGCCTGCTGGCCAAGGTGCCGGTGCTGCTCGGGGTGCATTTCGAACGCCTGCGCGAGGCCAGCAGCGACGATGCCTGGCGCGAGGTGTTCCGCCGCGACATGCAGAGCCTGCTGCTGGCCGAGCTGGATATCCGTTTTCAACCGATCGAAGGCCTGCTTGCAGCGCTTCGCACCCACTAACCGGGACGTCATGTTCAGAACCAGTCTTCACTACGTTGTTTTCCTGCTTGGCCTTGTGGCGGTGTGCTGGATCGGGGCGGGCTATGCCAGCACCAATCCGGTCGGCTTCGCGGTCGCTCTGCTGATCGCCGTCTGCTACCTCGCCGGTGGCCTGGAGCTGTATCGCTACCGGCAGGCGACCGCCTCGCTTGCGTCGGCCAGCGCCAGTGCGGGCACGGCAGGCGCAGGGCTCGCCGCCTGGCTCGGCCAGCTGCATCCCAGCCTGCGCAACGCGGTGCGGCTGCGCGTGGAAGGCGAACGGGTCGCCCTGCCCGGTCCGGTGCTGACGCCGTACCTGGTCGGCCTGCTGGTGCTGCTCGGCATGCTCGGCACGTTGCTCGGCATGATGGCCACCCTGCGTGGCACCGGCCTGGCACTGGAGAGCGCGACCGACCTGCAGGCCATCCGTGGTTCGCTGGGTGCGCCGGTGGAAGGTCTCGCGGTGGCGTTCGGCACCTCGATCGCCGGTGTCGCCACCTCCGCCATGCTCGGCCTGCTCTCGGCCCTGTGCCGGCGTGAGCGCCTGGAGGCGGTGCAGCGGCTGGACATGGAGATCGCGACCACCCTGCACACCCACTCGCAGTCCTGGCAGCGCAATGAAGCCTTCCGGCTGCTGCAGCAGCAGGCCGAGCTCATGCCCGCGCTGGTGGATCGGCTGCAGGCCATGACGGCCGCGATCGAGCAGCAGAGCAGCGCCTCGGGCGAGCGGCTGCTGGCCAACCAGCAGAACTTCCATGCCAAGGCCGACGAAGAATACGCGCGCCTGACCGCCGCGATCGAGCAGTCACTCAAGGACAGCGTCGCCGAAAGCGCACGCGCGGTTGGCGCGGCCTTGCAACCGGTGATGGACACCACCCTGGCCGGCATCGCCCGCGCCAACGCCGCCATGCACGAGACGGTGACCGAGGCTGTACAGCGCCAGCTGACCGGTCTGACCGAGGGCTTCGACGCCAGCCGCGTCGCCACCGCCGCGTCCTGGCAGGCCGCGCTGGACAGCCAGCAGCAGACCAATACCGCATTGACCGCCGACCTGCGCGCCGCGCTGGACGGATTCGCCGCACAGCACGATCAACGCGCGCTTGGCCTGCTCGACGCGGTTTCCGCGAAGCTGGTCAGCACCGCTGACGGTTGGCAGGCGGCCCAGTCCGCTCAGCAGCAGACCCATGCCGCGCTGACTGCCGATCTGCGCAGCGCACTGTCCAGCTTCACCGAAACGCACGAGGCCCGGGCCACCGGTCTGATCGACTCGGTCGGCAGCCGCCTGGACGCCACCACCGCCCAGATCGCCGAGGCATGGCAGCAGGCCCTGGCCCGCCAGGATGCGGCCGCAACGGCACTGAGCGAGCGTCACCAACAGGCGCTGGACGCCGCCGCCGCGACGCTGCAGGCACAGGCGGTGTCACTCGGCGATGCGATGCAGCAGTCCCATGCCCAGCTGCAGGACGCGCTGGAAGCACGCGATCAGCAACGTCTGAGCGCGTGGACCGAGGCCTTCACCGGTATGAGTGCCAGCCTCGGCGAGCGCTGGGAGCAGACCGGCGACAGCGTGGCCCGCCGCCAGCAGGACATCTGCGACACCCTCGCCCGCACCGCCAACGACATCACCCAGCAGGCACAGGCCCACGCCAGCGAGACGATCAGCGAGATCTCGCGCCTGGTCCAGGCGGCGTCGGAAGCGCCCAAGGCCGCGGCCGATGTCGTTGCCGAGCTGCGCAGCAAACTGTCCGACAGCCTGGTCCGCGACACCGCCACGCTGGAAGAACGCAGCCGTCTGCTGGCGACCGTGGAGACTCTGCTGGATGCGGTCAACCACGCCGCCAACGAACAGCGCGTCGCCGTCGATGCGCTGGTATCGACCTCGGCCGAGCTGCTGGACCGGGTCGGCACCCGCTTCACCGATCACATCGAAGCCGAGACCGGCAAGCTGGGCAGCGTGGCCGCGCAGGTCACCGGCAGCGCGGTGGAAGTAGCGAGCCTGGCCGATGCGCTCGGCAGCGCCGTGCAGTCGTTCGGGACGGCCAGCGATGGCCTCAACGAGCGGCTGGCCCAGATCGCCGCCTCGCTGGACGGCTCGCTGGCCCGCAGTGACGAGCAGCTTGCTTACTACGTGGCCCAGGCGCGCGAGGTCATCGACCTCAGCGTGCTTTCGCAGAAGCAGATCATCGATGAGCTGCAGCAGCTGGCCGGCCGCCGCAGCAGCAAGGCCGGAGCCGCCTCGGCATGAGCGACGAGATCGAAGTCGAGGCCGACGGAGGCGCGCCGATCTGGGCCGCCTTCGGCGACCTGATGTCGGTGCTGCTCGGTGCGTTCGTACTGATCCTGGTCGGCGTCGTCGCGCTGCAGTTGGAGCTGACCAACCGGCTGGATGAGGAGGTCAAGCAGCGCCAGGCCGAAGTGCAGCGTCGCCAGACGCTGGAGCAGGCACTGGCCGGCCCGCTCGCGGCCGGGCGCGTGACGCTGGTGGATGGCCGCATCGGCATCCGCGGCAATGTGCTGTTTGCCTTGAACTCCGACACGCTGCAGCCCGAGGGCGTCGACGTCCTCAAGAGCCTGGCCGGGCCGCTGAAAGGCTACCTGGCCTCGCGCGAGGAAATCCTCATGGTCAGCGGCTTCACCGACGACCAGCAGGTGCGCGATGGCAACTGGCGCTTCGCCGACAACTGGGAGCTGTCCGCCGAGCGTGCATTGACCGTGACCCGCACCCTGATCGCCGAAGGCGTGCCGTCGGATGCGGTGTTTGCCGCAGCGTTTGGCTCGGAGCAGCCGGTGAGTTCCAACGCCGACGAGGATGGCCGCGCCAAGAACCGCCGCGTCGAAATCGCCCCGATCCCGAAACCCAAGGCGAGCAAGGCCGCGGATGCCCCGTAACCCTGTTGCAACCGCTGAGATTCTCGAGAACTGGCGAGCGGACAAGCTCGACGGGCTGGACCGCACGCGTTTTGCGATGATCGAGGCGTTGCATGCCCGCATGCAGGCGCATGACGGGGAGGTGCGGGCGCTGTTGCAACGGAAGCTGGACGCGTTGGTCGCGGGTTACGCTGAGCGGGTTGCCGATGCGTCGGCATCGCTGACATCCGAGCCGGGCCTGTCATCGGGTCGCATCGGCCTGCAGGCGCTGGTCACGGAATTGACCCGGCAGCACAGTGCTGCGTATCCGGAATTGCCGGTGCTGGGCGAGGTCCGGGCGACGTGGGCCAGGCTTCGCAATGCCAGCCAGCTCAAGGAATCACTGGCCCAGATGCCCACCAATGGTGGGCCGTTGAACTCCGGTGTACTGGTCCATCGCGCCCTGACGCTGATGAAAGAGACCTCACCCGGTTACCTGACGCATTTCATGGCGTACCTGGATGCGCTGTCGGGCATGGAGCACCTGCATCAGTGGGGCGTGCTGGTGGCGACGCCGAAGGTTGTGCCGCGGGGGGCGAAGCCGCGGCGGCCGCGTGCGGGCAAGGCGCCGGGCTGATCGAAGCGTCGAGAACGCCCTATGTACGTCTACGCCTCCATGCGCGACGGGAAAGGGTCAGCGCTACTGCATGGACAGCTGTCCCTCCAGCTCATGGTCGTCGAACCACGCCGCCGTCGCGACGCCAGACAATCGCCTTCGCGTCGCCGAATGTAACCCGATCCACCTTGTCATCCAGGGGGAGCGCGTAAGTGAAACTGCCCGACATGCCCGCTTTCGCGGGCACCAGCATCACGTTGATTTGAATCGCGTCCCCCTGACGCACGCTATCGATCCGCTCAACGGCGAGCGCGCTATGAAAGGCAAGGCCCGACAGCAACAGCTCCCCTGGTCGGCTCTGTTGGGCCTTGAAGAACTGGACGTCCTCGAGCTTCAGTGTCAGCGCATTATCTTCGCCACACGCTGCCAACAACGCTCCTGCAACCAACACCACGTACCTGAGTGCAATCATCTCAAATCACCGTCCCGGAGGAAGTCCTTCGGTTTGACGCCCAGGCGAATCACGTTCCTCAGTATGCCCAGATGGGCATCACCAAAGAGCAACGAGAATCCTACCGTCGTATAGAAGATCAGAAGCGCTGCCGGGACCGGGAGTGCGCGAACGATGCTCCCACAGTCACGGTTCCACGCAAGCAGCACGCCGACACCGACCAGTTCAACCGCGACCACCGCACCGAGCACGCGTCCAACCCATGATGCAGGCAGCTTCACCAGGCCCCTCGATGCAAACTTGAACCTCGAGTACACCATCAGCATCAATACAGCCACATACATCGCCGCCAGTACGCTCGGCGGGTAGGCGTCGAGCGGGCAACTCATGCTAACCAGGTTGCACGCAAGTACGAAGCAGGCAACAAACGCTGCCGCAATCGCTGCAAGCTTCAGAGATCGCGCAATGATCAATTCTGCGTACATTGGCATATGTGGGGTTTTTGTCCGTCGAACGATCAACGCTAAGCGGCGCTTGCTTCAGAGCGACGTTGACCACGTCGAACAAACACGCCAACGCATGCGCCCGCCATGCCACTCAGGACAGAGACCACGATGTTCGGCGCGAACCACATGCCGGCAGCCGAGGACAGCACGTCGCTCGTGTCGAATGCAAACTTACTTCGAGCCACTACTGAGATGCCCAGGAAGTACGCGGCCCCGAATACCAGTGCCAGCACCAGATGCAAAGCCCCAAGTTGTCGCCACATGGATTGAAACCCCCGTTCATCCCGTTCTCGCGCCACTCTACCTGAATACGTCTGCCCAGCGATAACTCCCGGGCACTGGCCCAGAGCCCTCCTCGCCTGACGGGAAGGCGGCCAGCTGATCGTCTCCACGCTGGCGACCGTAAGTCTCATGGATTCAGCATCACGCCGCGCTGGCATGCAGGGTCACGCCCTGTGCACGGGTGACTTTGAGGATTGTGGCAAAGTCCGGGCTGCGTTCACCGGACAATGCCCCGCACAAGCTTACGCGCGACAGACCCGCATCACGCGCGACTCTACTCATGCCCTGCGCGCACGATATCGCCCAGCGCCTTGGCGATGAAAGCCGCATCGCCGTCGCTTTCAATGAGGCAAGCATGGAGATACGCCGCCATCTCGTGCGGTGTACGCAGGTGCTCGGCCACATCGAACGTCTCCAAGCGCGTTTTCTTGTTCATTCCCATGGCACCTTTACTCCGAGCCATTCAGGGCTATTGTCTTTACCACTTCGCCTCCACGTTGCGTGTAATGCACGCGGCACCCAGGGCAAACCTCGATCGGAAGCTCCGATATCCCGCAGAGTACTACCGCAACAACTACCTGATCCACGAGAGTCTGCAGACGCATGCCGGCAACCCGTGGCTGATCCGCGTCACCCACGATCTGCACCGCATCCTGAAAATGCATCGCGGCCGTCAGCTGCTGACCCCGGGCCGCATGGCGCAGTCACTGGCCGAGCATCGCGCCCTGATGGAGTGCATCCGCAACCGCGATGCCGAAGCCGCCGAGCAGATGATGAACCGGCATCTGCTCAGCCAGGGCGAAGCCTTGGCCGCCTACGTGGCGGCGGGCGGGCAGTTGAACGTGCCCGCGCCATTGCCGCGGCACGGCGGCATCTGACTACTCAGGCCGTACCGGACTCAGCGCCTCGCGCATTGTCTCCTGGGTGAGAACCTGCGGCAGCACTTCACCCTCCTGATTCGGTCGATAGAGCACATACAGCGGCACACCGGGGGCGCCCTGCTCCTTCAACAACGCGCCGACCAGCGGATCGCTGTGGGTCCAGTCCGCTTTCATGTACAGCGTTTCCGTGCTCAGCAACAGGGACTGGAAGCGGTCCGTGGCCAGCACCGTCTGCTCGTTGGCGATGCAGGTGATGCACCAGTCGGCGGTCACCGTCAGCAGGACCTGGCGGCCTTCGTTGCGGGCATGGGCCAGGTCACGCGCAGAATAAGACGTCGCGCCGATCATCTTCGAGGGACGCGTCGCATTGCCATCGGTATTGGGCAAACGGTGGATGGCGCCCACCAACGCAAGACTGGCAACGATCACCAACCCACCCAACACCTTGCGCCAGGTCTGGCTGCGCCAGCGGCCCTGCTCGAACAACCACAGGCCCAGCGCCAGCACGACGCAGGCGGACAGGATGAGGGCGACGGCGTTCATGCCCTTCTGGTTCCCCAGCAACCACACGAGCCAGACAGCGGTCAGCAGCATCGGGAACGCCAGCAGGATCTTCAGCGTCTCCATCCACGCGCCGGGCCGGGGCAGCCAGCGTCCCAGTACCGGAAAGAAACCGATCAGCAGGAAGGGCAATGCCAGGCCAAGCCCCAGCATCACGAAGACCAGCAACGCAGCCACCCATGAGGCGCTGAATGCATACGCCAATGCAGGCCCCATGAAAGGGGCTACGCAGGGGCTCGCCACCACGCAGGCCAGCACACCGGCCCAGAAGTCACCGGCGTAGCCCTGCCTGCCCAGCAGCTTCTGGCCCGTGCTGCCTACCGCGCCGCCCAGCGTGAACATGCCTGCCAGGCTCAGGCCGACCAGCACCATCACCCAGGCCAGCACCGCGACGAACGCGGGCTGCTGCAGCTGAAAGCCCCACCCCAGCACGCTGCCGGTGGAGCGCAGCACCAGAATCAACGCGCCGATGGCGAGGAACGAGAGTAGGACGCCTGCGGTGTAGGACAGCGCGTGCCGCCGCAACTGCACCGGGTCCGCGCCCGTGCCCAGCACGGACAGCACCTTCAACGACAAAACCGGAAGAACGCAGGGCATCAGGTTCAGCACGACCCCGCCCAGCAATGCCATGACCAGTACCCACGCAAGCCCATCGGGCACCATCGGCGTGGTGGCAGCCGCCGAAGCCGCCTGGGCGGAAGCACTGCAGACGAGCGCACCCACGCCGATCATTCCACGGGAAAAACGTCTTGCCAGATGCATCGCGATGTCCTGCCAGATAAGGAGCGGCAGGTACGGGATCATGGTGATCGCCGCAGGTGCCGACCGTCCAACCTATGCAGGTCGCCCCGGCAGGGCCATACAACAAGTACGAAAATCGCGTACGGATTTCATCAACAACGATCAGCAGCGCGTGTCTTACGCCAACTCGACCGTCAGCCGGGTCAAAGATTGCCCCAGCAGATGCAACCGGATCTGGTCCAGGCTGGTGAAGTAGCACACGGTATCCGTCCCTGCCAGGCGATAGATGCCGCGCTTGCCCCCGAGCAGGACGAACTTTTCCTGGTCGACGAGATACTGGGCGACCGGAGGCACGCCCTGCGCTTTCAGTCCGTCGATATCGATGGGCTCAAGTGCGTCGAGATCATGCAGTGCTGTGGTCATGGGAAAGAAGAACGTCGCGACGGGAGTCTCAGGTTAGGGATCGCCGAAGCAGCAAGGCGTGGAATCGTCGTGACGACCGTGCGAGTACGACGCGCTGGGACAGTTGCTCCTGACGCGCTGGTGTCTCGCGACACCATGGGATGGGACCAGTCCCATGCCTCAATTCGCGATCGCCGCGGCGGATTTCGTACTTGTTGCATACCGCACTTGCGCTGGCGCGTGTACTTCTGTCGCGCATGTTCCTATCACTCCCCGACCGAATGACCGCCGTCGGCCCCGCCCCACCATCATGGATGACATCGTGAGCTCTGCTATTGAAGGACGACAGCGTGTGCGGCGCATGGCGTGGCTTGCTGCCATGCTTGCGATCAGCGGCACCCTGCTTTGGCTTGTACTGGCGCCGACCACCCCGCAGCGCGTGCCGTTCACGCTGGCGATCGGCCCCCAGCTGGCCACGCAGCACGGGCTGGCCGGGGATCCCGCCAAAGGCGGCGCCAGCGCCTATCTGGAGGCGGTGCAGGCCCTGTCAGGGCTCAAGCTGAAACTGGTGCGCGCCCCATCCATCGAGCGCGCCGCACTGCTGCTCAAGAACGAAGAGGTGGATGGCCTTGCCTTCTCCCTGCCCTCCACGGCAACGATGCTGCCTGCCACGGCAACCCTGTCGCCCTCGTTCTACAGTGGAAGCACCGTGATGGTCACGCGCCGGACGGTGGGGCCACGGGCGCTCTCGTCGATGGGCGGCATGCGGGTCGGGGTGATCGGCAATGGCGAGTACCGGGCCTTCCTGGCCCGGAACTTCCCAGCCATCGACGTCTACCAGATCGCCAATGTGGACGAGATGCTGGACGCCGTGGACCGGGGAGCGATCGATGCCGCGCTGGGGGTGGACGCCGTGCTGGCCCCCTTGACGCGCAAGCGCTTCGACGCGCGATTGGCCGTGCAGGCCGCGCCCGACGCGCCCCCGGTGGAGATGCGCGTTGCGTCGTTGCCGCATCGCGCGGCCGACATCGATCTCGCCCACCAGACGTTCCTGTCGCTGCCACTGGATACCCGGCAGGACATTCTCGAGCGCTGGTTGAATGCCCTGTACCGCTCTCCCCCTACCCTGCGTGCGGTGCTGAGCCATTACCGCGTGCACGTCACGGTCCTCTGCCTCGCCCTGCTTGTGTTCCTGCTTGCCGTGGCACGTGCCCAGCGCAGGGCACGGGCACTGGCCGCTCGCCAGGCCAGTTCGGCGCGGATTCTCACGCTGGTCAACCATGAGGTCCGCAACGGCGCGGCGTCGGTCATTTCCGCCATCGACCTGCTCGAGGCCGAAGCGGACGCGGCCGAGCGCGAGCGGCTGCTGCGCTCGGCCCGCTCGGCTGCCGATGCGCTGAAGCACACCCTCACCAATGCCCTGGAGTTCATGTTCCGCAACAAACCGGACCAGGCCGATGCCGCGTTCCTCAAGAACGCCAGTGAGGTCGTGGAGGAATGCCTGTCGGCGATGCGTCCGCTGGCGCAATGCAAGGGATTGCGCCTGCTGCTGCACACAGAGGGCCCGCGGACCGCGCAGGCGTTCTGTGATGCGCGCGCCCTGCATCACATTGCGAGCAACCTGATCTCGAACGCGATCAAGTTCAGCGACCATGGCGACGTGACCATCACCCTGCGCTTCATCACCGGCGTGGGCCAGGCCGGCTCCCTCCTGCTCAGCGTCACCGACGTCGGGCCGGGTATTCCGCAAGAGGACCTCGCCCACATCTTCGAGCCGTTCAGCGCGACCCGCATCGGCCGCCTCAAGCACGGCGCGGGGATCGGGCTGTCGCTGTGCCGGCGGATCGCCCGTGCCCATGGCGGGGATGTCACGGTCACCAGCACGCCGCGGATGGGCGCTACGTTCGTGGCTGTCCTGCGTGCCGAGCTCGCCGGAGCCGAGACCGGCAGCGGTTCACCGGCTGAACCGGCCGCTGCTCCATCCGTCGCGCACGCGCTGGTGATCGAGGATCAGCCGACCATCGCGCGGGTCATGGTCCGCCGTCTCTGTGGCCTCGGTCTGGATGCCCTGATCGCCAGCTCGGGCGCTGCAGCCGTGCGGACCATGAACCAGCACGGCCCGTTTGGCATCATCACCGTGGACGGTGACCTCCTGGATGCCGACGGAAGCGACGTCGCACTGGAAATCCGGGCCATCGAGCGCCGCCGGGACTGGCCTCCGGCACGCATTCTGTCCATCTCAGCCTCCCCGGACAGTATCGACCGGAACGCCTATGCGCGCGCCGGCGTGGATATCTACCTGGGGAAGCCAATCGACTGGGCTGCCTTCGACGCGGCGAGTGGTGGGACCAGGCGCGACGCGCCACCCCCTGCCACGGCGATGGAGGAAGGATTGACCATGATGGAGACCTATCGCCAGCAGATGCGTCTGGACCAGGCCGGACTGGAGGTGTCGCTACGCGTGCAGAACTGGCGCGGCGCCCTGGCGATGGCGCATCGCATGCAGGGGGCGGCTTCCATGGTTGCCGATGCGGAGGCGGTGGCGGTGCTGTGTGAGCTGCAGCTATGTCTGAAGGCGCACGCCATCAACGGCAATCCCGCCGATGCGAGAATCTGGGCATTGGTGGAAGCGCTGAATCGGGACGGGATCGGCAACGTGAGTGCAGCGGGCGGATGATGGCACTCGCGCAGCACGCGGGCCGCTTCACGTTCGCGACACAGTCGCACCACGTTCGCCCCATGGGCCGGACCCATGCTCTGCGTTCGACACGCTCTGGGCCACTCCCATGTCCTCCGTCCTGGCTCACGCGGCCGCCGGCATCACCGCCTACCTGTGCAGCAACACATGGGCGGATAAACGGTCCCGGTGGGCACTGACGCCCTTCGTGTTCCTGGCGATCTGCCCGGACCTCGACTACGTGGCCGTCTGGTGGTTCGACTACGTCCCCCATCCGCGATTCACGCATAGCCTGCTTTTCGCGCTGGTTGCCGTCGTGGCTGTGTACGCCGCCACGCGTAGCAGCAGGACGGCCAGATTCCCGGCCATCTGGCTCATTGCCGCGGCCGCCTCGCACGGAATGCTCGATCTGCTGGTGGGTGCGCACGCCGTGCCGCTGCTATGGCCGCTCCCTGCAGAGATCCAGATGCCGATCGGCGTACTTCCGAGTGCGGGAGCGTTGAAGATCGGCAACTACTATCTCTGGAGGAACCTGGTCATCGAACTGGGGCTGATGCTTCCCGTGTACACCGCCATGGTGCTGGTGTGCCGAGGCGCTGTACGACGATGGCACCGGGTGATGGCGCTGACCCTCTCTCCTGCCTGGATCGGGCTGCGTGCCTGGTCTGTCAGTCTTTCGAGGTGATGGCGTCGCTTCAAGCTCTCTGCCCGGACTCATTCTGGACGGCACTCACGGCGCAGATGTGCGCGCTGCCACCGACACTCATCTGGGTCAACCCTCATAACCTCGGAATCTGAATGATCAGCCTGAACCGCTTCGCGATGCTCACTTCGGCCGCTTTCCTTCCATGGGCGTTTCCCAGCGCCGCCGAGAACAACGGCAGCATGGCAATGCAGAACAGCAGCGAGGTCAGTCCTGAGGATCTCGCCATGCTCGGCATGCGTCTGATCCTTCAGCTCGACGACGAATCGTTCATTAAATTCCACGCCGTCACGACGGGTAGCACTGAAGAAGATGTGCGTTCCAACTATATCGGCGAGACACGCGAAGGATTGGACTATGCCATCGCTCAAGCAGTAGAAGACGCCCACGGTGGCCATGCCCTGTATCAAGTAATGGCCGACGCGCAGCGTCGGATCAACTGCGCTCCCGTACTGCCAAGCCAGCCGGTGGAACGGAATCAGGACGGGATCGAGTCAGTCAGCGTGCGCATTCGCTGCATGATTCCCGAGATCCGTCATATCGAGGACGGCACACTTGCCGACATAACCGAGGGAGAGCTGGTGCCGGACACCAACCGCAGCTGGAAGAGCTACCTGGAAGACCTCCGCGGACCTGCCAACATACCCATCTACTTCACATGGACCCTGTTGCGCGACCCGAGCACTGGCGTGCCCGGATGGAGGCCCTATCCGTTCGTCTTCGAGGCAAACTTCATGGCTGCCTCGTTGGCGTCGTCGCCCCGATCGCTGCCCGGGGGTACGGCAAAGTACATCAATTCTTTCGCAGATGGTGTGGACGAGGAGGACGCTGACCAGCAAGGCGCGGGGAAAGAATAGCGCCGCCTCACGACCCACGCTCTCATGGTTTTCCAGCACTCTGCATGGGCTGAACATGATCCTCAATCCTGTCCATCCGCCCCAACCCCAGATGCGCGCGCAGCGCCGACAGAAGCGTCCCACGATGCTTGTACCCAACGGTCACGGCAATCTGGTCCACCGTCATCTCTCCCTCGCGAAGCAGGCGCACAGCGTGATCCAACCGCACGCACCCGGCGAACGATAGCGGGGACAGTCCATAGACGGCATGAAACACCCTGGAGAGGTAGCGCGCCGGAAGTCCCGCGAACGCGGCCAGATCGTCAACCCTGTGGTCGAGCAGCGTGTGACCTTCCAGGTACAGGCGGGTCCGCTGCAACGTTGCCATCAGTGGGGCCCGCTGCTTGATGGATCGCCCTGGGCAGCGGTTCGCTGCGATGCCGATATCACGCTGGAGATCTTCCATCAGGAGGAATAGCGGGCGCAAATCCTCCCGCGCCATGACCTTGCCATCCGGGACCACCCGAGTGCGGCGCCAAAGGCGCACCGCGATCTGCATCTCGTCCCGCCACATGCGACCGCGGCCGGGGTAAAAGGCGTGGCTTGACGGAAGACACAGACCCATGCAGATTGCGAGATGATCTGTCTGGAGGCGCGGCTGGGAAGCACCATCGAGCAGGATCCAGTCACCTCGCCTGAGCAGGAAGGTTCCCTCCTGGCACTGCACGGTCGACGTGCCGCGCAGCTGCATCCAGGCGGTGGTGACGCCCTTGGGGACGCGAGCGGCACCGGGCGCGGGAAGGCGAACACACCCTGCCGCGTCAAAGTTGGGCGACGCCATTGTCGGATTCACGGCGAGAGAGGCGGCCTGCAGGGCCGCGCAAGAGGTGACGTGTCGGCGCCGCTCATGGCACCGGGTACCTCGGTGAACACCGCGCTGGCCGGCGCCCGGGTTGCATGATTCTGATAGTACGCAATGGCGATGGCCAGACTCACAGCCAAGGTGCCCAATACGGCGATCAGTCCCACCAGGGTGATACCACCGATTGGGCGAGCGCCGCCCATTGGCCGTGCAGCTCCGGAGTGCTTCATGTTCATACCTTCCTGTCAGGCAACCACCACGCGCCGCGCAGCAAAACGCCGTGACCGCCCTTCCCCGGCGACCACGGCTACCCCATCCCCAGGCGTTGCAGGGCGCGTGCGCCCCGTTGTCAGATCGAGAGTGCGCCTTCCACGTCCAGCACCATGCGGCGTGCGAGGGCGAGATTGGCCTTCTGGCGGTCGAGCACGACGTAGAAGAACAGGCCCTTGCGTGCCGCCACCGGTCGCAGTACGTGATACGCGCGGCCGAGCGTGATCAGCACGTCTTCAATGGTGTCGTTGAGGTTCAGTGCCTCGGCCGTCTTCATCTTGGCGCGCAGCACTTCGGTGTTGCCGGCAGCGGCGAGTTCCATGTCCACGCCGGAACCGGCTTCGCCGAGCAGCATGCCGCTTTCATAGTCAACCAGGGCAACGGCTTGGGCGCCGTTGATCTGCATCAGCGTGGCCAGCGATTTTTCGATCGTATTGTTCATTGGGTGTCTTCAGGAATTGGGAGGTGTATCCATCGCAATGGCGATGGCAGGTACGGTCTGTTTTGCATGCCACAGAATCTGGCCCATCACGCAGTCCTGGTTGCAGGCCGCCATCAGCACGCGCATGGGCTGCGAGGGAATGGTCAGCATCAGCACCTTGCCGTGTTCGGCATCGAGCATCAGCGTGTCCAGCACCCCGATATCCAGATCACGGCCGAGGGCGTTGGCCAGGCCCAGCATCGAGCTGGTCATGGCCGCCAGCCGTTCGGCAGCACCGTCGGCACGCCCCACCTGGGCAAGTGCGAAGCCATCGAGACTGGCCACCACGACGCCGGACAGGCCGTCCACCGCAGCCACCAGGCTGTTCAGATGCTGCTCCAGTAGCGGGTTGGGCGGGTTACGCAAGGGAATCACCGCGGCGCTATGCATCGTCTTCCACCAAGGCCAGGCATTCGATCTGGCTCATCAGTACATCCATTACGGTCAGCACCTGCTGTGGATCGCGCGGATCCAGCGCCAGCGCCGGTAGCGGCTCCGGGTAGGCGTGCAGCCACGCCTCGCACGCCGCGACATGTTCCGCCGAGGCCGAGTCCAGCCGGGTCAGGCAGATCACCACCGGCAGGTGCGCGCTGTAGTGCTCCAGTGCTTCCAGATGCGCACTGACCTGTGCCGCCGGCTCACCCTCGCTGGCGTTCACCAGCAGGATCGCCCCGCTCGCCCCTTCCAGCAGGATCGGCCACAGGAAGGCGAAGCGGATCTGGCCCGGTGTGCCATACAGGCGCAGCCGGCTGCCACCGGGCAGATCGATATCGCCGTAATCCATCGCGACCGTCGTCAGCGGCTTGTCGATGTCCGGGTCGGTGTTGCAGACCTCGGTGCTTACCGCACGGCCTTGGGCCAGGGCCTGCACCAGGGTCGATTTGCCTGCGCCCATCGGCCCCAGCACGACAATCTTGTACTCACGCATCATCAAGCACTCCAGCGGGCGCGAACGTCCCGCCACAGTTGGACCAGTCCGCGCCCGCTGCTCTGGCGCAGCACCGGCTGGGTCTGGGTCTGCACCAGGTAGGCATAGCCGCTGAGGTAGGCGGCATTGAAGAACGACTGCACTTCTGCGCGCGGCAGGCTCAAGGCCAGGCTGCAGGCTTCCACGTCCATGGCACGCTTGATCAACAATGCGCAGATGCGGAAGTCGCCGTGGCGATGTGCGAGCACCCGGAAGTCCGGCCAGCGGCGCAGCTGCAGGCTGCTCTGGGCAGTCAGCGGCGGCAGCGGCGCGTTGGCCGTGCAGGCGTTCAACCCTGCCTGCCACAGCGTCGGTCGCAACGGCGCGGCGCGGGTGTACTGCGCCTGTCGCTCGAACGCATCCGGATCCAGCGCCGAGAAGGCCAGGCTGGATAGCTGCGCAGACATCGCCACCTGCAGCCGCACCATCATCGTCTCTGCCGGCTCAGCCACCAGCACGCGACCGTTTTGCAGGTCCAACCAGCACAGCGTTTCCCCGCCCAGGCTGACCGCCGCGTACTGCAACCGCTGGTGCAGCAGCGCACCCACGCTCAGGCGATGATTCAACTGCTCCACGAAGCCGGTTGGCGCCGGGGCAGGCGCAACAGGCTCAGCAAGGCTGAAAGGAAGGCGGCGAAAGCGGGTCATGGTTGCCTGGCTGGGTCGATGCGGCACCGGAACGCGGTGCAGGAGGGCGAGCCCGGCACCTCCGACACGCACAAGGCGAGCTCGGCACCGGACCCGGGTGCGCCAGGCGGATCAGGCGCGGCAGATGGCGGGCACCAAATCCGTTCGCGCCATGGTGGTGCTGCAGGTCCACACACCATCGTCGTTGCGCGACCACACCAGATTGCCTTCAACCAAGCCGGCAACCCGCATCGCGCAGGTCAGCGTCGCCGCGCCGTTTGCTGCCATCGTCGGGGTGATGTTGGTGCAGCGAGGTGTGGTCGCTGGCAGACCGAGGGCGGCCGGGGTCGTGGCGAGTGCGCCGCCCTCGGCATAGATGGTTTCCACGCCGACCTTCCCCGGGGTGATCTCCGCCAGTGCTGCCGCGGTCTGCGATTTGGCGACGTAGTTCTGATATTGCGGCATCGCGATCGCAGCGAGAATGGCGATGATCGCGACGACGATCATCAGTTCGATGAGGCTGAAGCCGCCTTGGCGGGTGGACAGGTGACGCGGTTGGATCGAGCGTTTCATGAGAGGTCCTTGAAGTTCAGGAGAGGTGGACTATTGGCGCTGTCCACGTGCCGAACATGAGACCACCGGGCTCCGGCCCGAGCCATGCAAGAATTTGCAAAACTCCTTTCAAAACAGCACTTTGCAATTCCTTGCAACTGTAACCACATGGTGTTGCAGGAGCGGAAAGCGCGGACTCTGCTGCAACGCGGCGAAGTCCGCGCGACACCTGAATGGCAGGCAACCAAGAGATGACGCGACCTTCACACCGGCTGATGTAGCGCTGATCCAGCAAAGGCAGGCACGCATCAACGGGGGCGCTAGTGGCAGTAGCGCCGCACGGGAATGGGGCAGATGCGCCTCCCGTACGCGGTCATGACCCTATTGACGCGATCAACCACTATCCAATCAGTGCCGCGGTGGCAATCCAGAACATTGCCTTGGAGGCTGATGGATGACGGCCCACACTGTATGGAAACGTTTTCATGACGCCCTGCGCGGCGTCCTCCCAGATGCGCGCCGCGCTACTTCAAATGGACTTCGACATCATGAATACCCGCCTCATCATTGCGGATGACCACCCCGTGGTCCGCCTTGGCCTGCGCGCCATCCTGGAACGGCAAGGCGACTATCGAATCGTGGCAGAGGTCGACAGCCCCGAATCCCTTGCGTTCGCTCTGGAACGGACACCGGTGGACCTGTTGATCACGGATTTCGCCATGCCCTGCACGACCTCGCCCGACGGCCACGCGATGCTGTCGATGATCCGACGCAGATACCCCGCGCTGCCTGTCGCGCTTTTTACGATGTTCAACAACATTCCCTCGCTGCGCATCGCGATGCAGCTGGGCATTCGCGCCATCATCGACAAGAGTGCGCCCATGGATCTGATCCCCGATGCACTGCGGGACGTGCGGGCCGGAATGACCTACGTCAGCCAGAGCCTGCGCCATGCCATGGAAATGGATGTTCCCGGCCTGCCGTGCTCGGGTGTTGCGCTGTCACCCAAGGAAATGGAAGTGCTGCGTCTGTATGTGTCCGGATCATCGGTGACGCAGATCGCGGCGCAGCTTGGGCGAACCGT
Organism: Stenotrophomonas sp. SAM-B; assembly: GCF_013387485.1. Taxonomy (GTDB): domain Bacteria; phylum Pseudomonadota; class Gammaproteobacteria; order Xanthomonadales; family Xanthomonadaceae; genus Stenotrophomonas; species Stenotrophomonas maltophilia_AA. The sequence goes on along the minus strand of NZ_JABBXB010000002.1, from coordinate 420,406 downwards.
CAGCACGATCAGCCGCCAGCGCAGCATGGCGATGGACAAACTCGGCCTTTCCACGGAAGCAGAACTGTTCGCCTATGCCTACGAGCACGGCCTGGTTCCCGCACCCCGTCTGCCGATGACCACCGAGGTCACCCACCTGCGGCTGCCTGCGCATGTGCACGTGGAAAATGTGACCTTCTGCAGCGCGTGCGAACTCAACCTGGACGCTTGATTCAGCGTATGGCCGCGACGGCCCGGCGATAGGCCGTCATCACGCGCTGCACCTGTTCGATGGCCCCTTGATGGGGCGCGATCCCCTCCCGTTCCACGGCGACACTCAGGTCGCGCAGGTGAAGTGCGATCGCCGGCGTGTCCGCCGCACCCGTGCCCCCCGCCATGCGATGCAGCGCGTCGCACGCCATCTGCGCGTCGCCGCTGGCCAGCGCTGACTCGAGATTATGCAGATCGACGCCCAGCGCTTCATCCAGGGTCGCGGCGATCCGTGCGGCGAGGTCCGCGGTGCCGAATCGCGCCTGCAATGCCTCGGTCGTCGGCAGGTCGCTGGCCCAGTCCAACGGGGCGCTTACGGGTGTCGGATCTCCTGGGCCAGGACCATCGTCGGCGCCAGCCGCCACGACAAGCCAACGCTGGAGTGCCACGCACAATTGATCCAGCGATACCGGCTTGGTCAACACGTCGTCCATGCCGGCGCGGTAGCAGCGTTCGCTCTCTTCCGCACTGGCATTGGCGGTCAGTGCGATGACCGGCAACCGCGCACTGCCGCGTGCACGCTCGCGTTCCCGCAGCGCTTCGCTGAAGGCATAGCCATCCATGCCAGGCATGCGGCAGTCGGTGATCACCACGTCGAACGCCTGGGACTCCAGTGCATGCAACGCAGCCTCCCCTTCAGCGGCGATCACGAAATCCAACCCCAGCTGCTGCAGCCGCCAGCGCATCAGCGCCTGGTTGGTGGGATGGTCTTCGACCACCAGCACGCGTTGGCCTGCCGAGAACCGGGTCTCGGCCGCAGCATGCTGTGCAGCGCCGACCGCAGGCTCATCCGGCGACGCCACCACCGGCACCACCAGCTGCACATGCACCTGCGTACCCCTCCCCGGTGTGCTCTCCAACTGCACACTGCCCTGCATCGCCTCCACCAAACGGCGCGTGATGGCCAACCCCAGCCCCGTCCCGCCATAGCGTTGACTGATGTGGGGGTCGGCCTGATTGAACGGACGGAACAGGTGCTGCTGCGCCTCCGGTGAGATACCGATCCCGGTATCTGCAATGGAAATCCGCAGCTCCTGCTGCCCCGCGTCCCCGCGGAGCAACGCCACGCGGGCGTGCACCGCACCCTGCGCGGTGAACTTGATCGCATTGCTCAGCAGGTTGAACAGCACCTGCCGCAGGCGCAACCCATCCACGAGGACACACCCTGCAACGCCCGGGTCGATCTCGCACTGGAACTGCAGTCCCTTGGCCTGCGCCTGCGGCGCCAGCAACGCATGCACATTACGCACGGTGGCGCGAAGGTCGGTTGGCACCGGGGCAAGCTGCAGCCCCCCCGCCTCGATCCTGGAAAGATCGAGGATGTCGTCCAGGATCTGCCGCAGCATGCTGGCCGACCCCTCGATCACCGTCAGCACCTCCCGCTGTGGCGGGGTCAGCCCGGCGCTCTCCAGCACCTCCAGCATGCCCAGCACCGCGCTCATCGGCGTGCGGATCTCGTGGCTCATGGTGGCCAGGAACTCGGCCTTGGCTGCGGTGGCGCGCTCGGCGGTGGCCGTGGCCTGCGCCAGTGCCTGGGATTGTGCCTGCGCCTCGGTGATGTCAATCCAGTAACCGCTCCAGCGGGTGCTGCCATCATCGGCACGGTACGGCGTGCCGCGCGAGCGGACCCAGCGCCAACCGGCGAGCCCCTGCGTGCGGAACTGCGTGTCGATGGGCAGGAAGTCACGGGCCGCGTCCGCCAGCAACGCCTGCAGCGCAGCCTGGTCCTCCGGATGCACGCGGGCGAACAGATCGCGCTCGTCACGCATGGCCTGCGCCGCGTCAATGCCGAACAGCGCCCTCATGTCGCCGACGATGAAGGGGAACGAGAGCTCCCCCTTCGCATCCTGCTGGAACTGATAGACCACGGCCGGAAGGTTGTCGGTCACCTCGTCCAGGCGCTGCTCCACCCGGCGGCGCTCGCGTACTTCGCGGCGCAGGCGCCAGTGCCCCACCCCATGCACCACCACGGCCGTGACCAGCACCATCAGCAGAGGCGCGAGCCACCGCAGCAGCCGGCGCCAGTCCAGCCCACTGCGGTACTCCACCGCGAGCCAGTCACTGCGGATGGCCTCACGATCACGCGGCGGCATGGCCATCAGCATGCGATCAAAGCTGCTCACCAAGGGAGCGTACTTTTCACGCACGGCCAGCGCCAGCCGGTCTTCCAGGCCGGTCGGCGCCGCGATCTGGAGGTCGCCGCTGTGGCGTTCCCGCAGCCACCGGTCGATGATCGCCAGATTGCCGATGTAGGCATCGACCGTGCCAGCCTGCACCATCTCCATCGCCTGCTCGGCACCGCGTGCCCCCAGGACGCGCGCGCGCGGGGCCTGCGCCAGCAGGTGGGGCTCCAGGCGCTCACGGTCACTCAGGACCACCCGCAGATCGTTCAGATCGCGCATCTCCAGCACGACTTCGCCGTCGCGACGGGTCACGATCACATTGGCAACCGTCAGGAACGGACGGCTGAACACCCATCCCTTGCCCGCGGCGATGCTGTCGTCGGGAACGCCCATGACCGCATCGACCTCGCCATCGCGCATCTTGTCGCGGATATCACGCCAGTCCGCCACCGGCACCATGTTCAAGGTGGCGCCCAAGGCACGGAAGCGCGCCAGATAGTCCTCGGCCAGACCACTGGGCGAGCCAGCCGCATCCAGGAACGAAATCGGGGCGGCATTCGGGGCGAATCCCATCCGTACCGGTTGGGCCAGGGCCGCGGTCTCGCGCGCACTCAGCAACGGACGGCCCTGCCGTCCCCAGTCCAATGCCGGCAGCCAGCGGGTGCGGATCGCGAGACGTTCGCTCTCGGGGAGCTGTGCCAAGGCCCGGTCCAGCGCCTCGGCTAGCGGCTGCTTCGCGTTGGGCACCGCAAAATGCAGGCTGTCCAACGGCAGATCGCTTTGGCGGACCAGGCTCAATCCGTACTGGCGATGCGCATCCATGAACGCGGACGCCACATACGGGTTGCCCAGGTACGCGTCGGCACGGCCGTCGGCCACCATGCCCAGCGCTTCGTCGGTCGTGGCTGCGACCACATGCTGGGCATCGACGTAGCGCACGCGCGCCATCGCAGCGGTCGGGAAATCCTGCTCCGTGACCAGGCGCAGGTGCTTCATGTCGGGGTCCTGCACCACCCGCTGGTCGTGCCTGCGCCCGACCAGCGCCACCGGAACCTCGGCGTAGGGATCGGTGAACACCATGCAGCGGGTGCGCGCGGCGGTCAGCGCGACATTCATGATCACATCGACCTCGCCGGCGCAGGTCGCCTTGATCAGCGTGGCCAGGTCTGGATAGACCTTGACCGTGACCTCCACCCCCAGGCTCGGTGCCAGCGCCTGCAGGTAGTCGATGCCCAGGCCTTTCAGCTGGCCGCCCTCCTGGTACTCGAACGGCGCCCAACTCAGCCCGGCGGTACCCAGCACGATCCGCGGATGTGCCTGCAGCCAGGCGCGTTCCTGCGTTTCCAATGCCAGCGGCGGCGCAGCCGGCGCCTTGGGGGAGGCGAACACCCCCAGCGGGACCAGTAGCAACCACAACATCACTATGCGTATCAGCCTGGCGCCGAACATGATGTCGCTTCCCCGGTATGACGCCCACCAAGCGGTATGGGATGGGCAGCTGCACCCGTCCCGGCAATCACCAGTGTAGCGTGAGGCCGCGCCGCGGCAACGCGCACCCCGCTAATGCACGGGGATGGCTGCCGCGCTCCGCCGCACCCGCCAGGCCATCACAAATGCGGCCGCCACCAGCGCCGTGATCAGCCCCGTCCACATGCCTGGCGCGCCCATGCCGAGCCCAAGCCCCAAGCCGGCACCCAACGGCATGCCGATGCCCCAATAGCACCCCACCGCCATGAGCATCGGCACCCTGGTGTCGTTGAGCCCACGCAGCACGCCAGAGGACACCATCTGCAGTCCATCAGGAACCTGGAGCACAGCCGTGTACACGAGCAAGGTAGAGGCCAGCAAAGCGACTCCCGCATCGGCGGTGTACAGCCCGGCCACCTCGTCGCGCGCGATGAGCAGCACCAGCACTGCGCAGAGTTGGGTCGCCAGCACGATCACGTAACCTGCCCGCGCTGCCAGCCGGACCTGAACCGGTCCGTGGCCGGCGCCCAGCGCGTGGCCCACGCGTACGGTGGTGGCCTCGGCCACGGCAACGGGGATCATGAAGCACAGCTGCGACACGTTGACGGCGATCTGGTGCGCAGCCAGCGTCTGCGCTCCCAGACGGCCGATCAGTAGCGCGGTGGCGATGAACAGCCCACCCTGCATCAGGATCGACAGCCCGATCGGCAGGCCGGCCTTGAGCAACCCTGAAATGACGCTCCATTGTGGCCCCTCTGCGCGCTCGAACAAACGCAATGGCGCAAAGCGTGGTGATCGCCAGAGGTATACCGCGAAGGTCAGGGCCTGCGCCCACATCATGGTGGCCGAAGCGATCCCCAGCCCTTGGGCCCCCAGTGCAGGCAATCCCAGCCGACCGTTGGTCAGTGCCCAACCCAGCGGGACCAGCAGGAACAGACCGCCGAAACCGAACACCATGGTCGGGCGCGTCCAATGGGTGCCTTCGCACAGATAGCGAAAGCAGTAGAACAGCGTCAGCGCCGGCCCACCCCAACGCACGGCGAGCAGGAATGCGGTGGCCCCGGGAATCACTTCCGGGGCGATACCCAGCAGCGGCAGCGCCTTTGCCATGGTGCTCAGGAACACGAACATCGCCAGGCCCAAGACAAGTGCGAGCCACGTCGCCTGGCGGAACACCGCGCCCACCTCGCCATGCCGGCCCGCACCGCACAACTGGGCAACGGCCGCCGTCAGCGCGATCAGCGTGCCGATCGGCACCAGCATCGGCAGCCACAACAGGGCCGTGCCGATCGTGACCGAGGCCAGCGTCAAGGTGCCGTGGTGCCCGGCGATGAGGTTGTCGGCGAAGGCGATCAATCCCGTCGACACGTGTCCCACCACCAAGGGGAGCGCCAACGCGGCGGTCGAGCGGATCTCCGGAATCAGCCTGGGCGTGGCAGAGTGATGGTTCGATTTCAACAGTGGTAATCCGCATGGTCAGTGCTACTTGATAGCAGCGCCCCAAGGTCCAGGCCAATTCGAAAACCAGATGCCTGGGCGATTGTTGATCGACATAGCGTAGCTGTCTGCCGTGCAACTGCGGGACCCGAGGACGACGTCTCGTTCGTCGTACGCCCCCACTGCGCGCCGCTCAAACGCGCTTGCTCACGGATGATCGTGAAAAAAGGGACTGCAGTTTGCGGGTGCCCACGTGTAGGGGTTCACCAGCGTGTTGACGTTGCATGACCAACCGTCGGCGGTGGAGTACCACAGCTCGACTGCCGCACTTCTGAATCGTATTCCGCCGCAGTACATCTTCACCCGTCGCTGCCCGGGTCGGATGTAGGTGGTAAGCGTTACCGTCGGGCATAGCGTCGTCTGGCTGTTCAGTCCGACCTCCTCGGGCGTAATGACCGGGCCGAGATCCCCTTCCATCAGCAGCGACTCCACGCCGGCTTTGCCCCCCGAGAGCTCCGCAAGCATCGCAGTGACGCGGGCGCGCTCGGTGTAGTTCCTGTAGTTCGGGATGGCGATCGCGGCCAGGATGGAGATGATGGCAACGGTCACCATAAGTTCGATCAAGGTGAAGCCGCGTACGCGTGCAGGGCTCTTCACCCAGGGCCTGTCAGGTACGTTCATGTTCTCCATTCGTATATAGGGGGATTGATGCCCCGCGCTCAAAGTTCTTTTCAGCATACTCAGGGATGAATGATGACCTGCGGGTAGCAGTTGGCCGGCGCCCACGCGGTACTTGTGCGCGAAACTGCATTGCACGACCAGCCTGTGGTGCTTGAACGCCACAGCTGAACGCTCCTGTGGTCCAAGCCGTCACATTGCAGCTTGACCATGCGCTCGCCGAACATCTCGACGAAGGCGACGATGACCGTGGGACACAACTCTGTTGCGCCCTGAAGGCCGACGTCTGCAGGAGTGATTGTCGCCGCCGAATGACCTTCCATCAGCAGTGTTTCCACGCCTGCTTTGCCGCCAGAGAGTTCCGCGAGCATCGCGGTGGTTCGGGCACGTTCTGTGTAGTTACTCCACTGCGGAAGAGCGATGGCAGCAAGAATCGAGATAATCGCCACGACCACCATCAACTCCACGAGGGTGAAGCCTCGAACATTCGTGCTGCCGTTTCCCGTCCGGGGCATGTTTGGTGTTTTCATGGTTTACTCATTCGTGTTCTGCCCGGGCGTATCAGCTCCGGCCGTACTGCGGCAGCAGCTGTGGCGAGCGTGCGCGGATGCGCGACGCAGGGCCTGGAGAGGAGAGGCAGCGAGATATATGCAGTGCATCTTGGCTGCGCTGTTGCTGGGAACAGGAAATCACGCAGCCAGCGCGGGCACCATGCAAGAAATGGTAAAGAGCGTGAAACAGATGGATTTTGCAAGATGTTGCAGCCACGAACTGCCCGCGAAAGTTCGCGGAGGTAGCGCCGCAGACACGCTCGACCATCGCAGTGGCTGGGTGCCCCACTGCGCAGACGGACCAGCGGATCACCAACTGACAAAAATGCTGATTCAATGTTCGAATCGTCTTTGCGATCGAACTCTCAAACTCAAATAGACGTGCACCGCAATCTAGAGCTCCGCCGCAACCGGGCACTTCGCGCGCGATTGCGCCAGAGTGCCTTTCAATCCGGGCACAACGACGCACGGCAACGACCTCACCCGTGCGACACACGCGAAGGCATGTCGCGTTCAACACCAATTGAACCCCTGCAGCGGATCGCGTTCGCGCTCGACACCTTTACCGGCCCACAACAGAGGTTGCGTGGCTTGCTTCCTGCATCGGCGTTCAAGGCATAGGCTCTGCTGTCACGACTGCATGCGCACGCAGGGCAAGGCGCCTGACCACGTCGCCCTCCACGCGTCCTGTACCGTGCGGCCGTGTCAACGCCAGAGAGTCCGTACACATGATCAAACCCACTCACGGCTACATCCCCGGTATCGACGGCCTGCGCGCCATCGCAGTACTGGCGGTGCTCGTCTACCACGCCGATTACCTGCCGTGGCTGCCCGGCGGCTTCACCGGCGTGGACATGTTCTTTGTCATCTCCGGTTTCGTGATCAGCCAATCGCTGTCCGAACGCACCACCACGGGCTTTGCCGACTACCTGCTCACCTTCTACCGCCGCAGGGTGCTGCGCCTTCTGCCCGCTCTGGTGGTGGTGCTTGCGGTCAGCTTCCTGCTGTCCGCCATGCTGCTGCCCCAAGTCTGGCTCAGCGAGCAGAACAACCGCACCGGCATGGCGGCGTTCCTGGGATTGAGCAACTTCGTGCTGGCCTTCAACAGCGATACATACTTCTCGCCCAGCGTCGATCTCAACCCCTATCTGCATACCTGGTCGCTGGGCGTGGAGGAGCAGTTCTATCTGCTGTTCCCGGGGATCTGGTACCTGTGGCTGCGCCACAGGGAGCGCGTGCCAGCACTATGGGCGCTGCTGCCGTTGCTTGCCTTGGCGTCGTTGGCGATCAGTGCGTTGCAGACCGGGCGCAGTCCCCTGGCCGCCTTCTATCTATTGCCGTCGCGCTTCTGGGAATTGGCCGCCGGCGCACTGCTGTACCAGCTGCTGCGACGCGGGCCCTTGCAGGCACGCTCGAGTGGTGCCCTGGCCCTGCTGATGCTTGCAGGGCTGAGCCTGCTGATTGCTGGCTTCCTGCAAGCCGATGCGACTCAGTTTCCGATGCCGTGGGCGCTGGCGACAGTAGCCGGCACGCTGTTGATGATCACCGCGCTGGTGCTTCCCCACACCGGTGCCCTGCCGATTCCGCACCATCTGCTGCAGAGCCAGCCAGCCCGCTATGTAGGCAGGCTGTCCTATTCGCTGTATCTGTGGCATTGGCCGGTGGCGGTGTTCATCCGTTGGACGGTCGGCTTCGAGCTGTTGACAGTGCAGCTTGCCTATCCGCTGCTGGTGCTGGGTCTGGCAGCAGCCTCCTATCATTGGATCGAAAGCCCGATCCGCGCTGGTCGCGGCGTGCTGCAGATGCGTAACTGGGTCACCGCCGGTGCAGCGGTTGCCACGGTGGCAGTGGCGATGATGGGCGCACGCTGGGTGAGCGAGAACCCTGATCGTGTGTCGCTCAGCCGTACTGCGGATACCTATAACTGGATGGCCTATCGGCATGCCCCGCCGGCCTCGGCGCAGCCCATCCACGCGCCACACCTCCAGGGCCGCCAGTTGTTCGTGCTGGGCGACTCGCACACAGCGGCCTACCGCACCCTGCTGAAGCAGGTGTCGGTGCAACTGGGCGTCACCGTGATCGAGCACGAACGCGGCGGCTGCGGCGTGGTGCGGCTGATCGACGCCGACCCGCCAGAGTGCGCGGACAGTCGCGAGGCCGCGCTGCGGGCTATCGAAGCGGCGGCGAAGCCGGGCGACATGGTGTTTCTCGCGTCACTGCGAATGCCGGAACTTGCCGGCCGCGACTGGGCTACTGACCCGGAGGCGACCTGGGCGGCGGTATTCGCCGAACTGGACAAGGACCGTCAGGCTGCAGCGATGGCTTCGGCCCATGCGGTCTTGGCGAGGTTGCAGGCGGCCGGCCTGCAGGTGGTGATCGATGCGCCAAAGCCCGTGTTCAAGGCCCCGGCCAACCGCTGCTCGGACTGGTTCAACCGAATCAACCCGATCTGCGCGCCGGGCCTGAATGTGCGGCGGGCACAGTTGCAGACGTTGCGCGCAGGACAACTGTCTCAGCTGGCGCAGTTGCGACGGCAGTACCCGATGCTCACCGTCTGGGATCCGTTCTTTCTGCTGTGTCCCGGTGAGACCTGCTCGGCGTTCGACGCCGAGGGCTTGCCGCTGTACTTCGATGCCGATCACCTCAGCGGCCACGGCAACCGCGTACTGGCGGGGGATTTCATCGAGATGCTGCTCCGGGTCTGGGGGCGCGATGCCACGGAGCGTGACGTATCCGCCCCTCCCCGTCCGCGCACACTTGGGCGAGAATGATCGACCAACCCCGACGCTGCACCGCGACCCATTCGCCCGCAGCGCCCGCAGCGCCCCGAGCAAGATTGAACTGTCATGACCATCGAATTCACCCTGTTGCGAGATCGCCCTGAGCTGCTGCCGGTTGTCGCCGAGTGGTACTTCGACGAATGGGGTACCTCAGTTCCCGGGCACTCGCTGGCCGTCGAACGGCAGCATTTGGAGGCCAGCGATCACGGCGAGGACCTGCCCATGGTGCTGATTGCACTTGAGGCGGGCCGTCCCGTAGCCACCGCGCGTGTAAAGCGGCATGAGCGCCGGGAGCGCCCAGAACGCGAATTCTGGCTGGGCAGCGTGTATGTTGCGCCGTCCCATCGTGGACAGGGCCTGGCAGGCCTGCTGGTCAACGAACTGATGTCGCGTGCCGTTGAACTTGGCATCTGCGATGTGTACCTGCAGACGAAAGTCGACGACGGAGGGTTGTATCGACGCCTGGGCTGGCTGCCGCTCGAGTCCATCCTCCATGAACGTGGCTTCCAGGTAAGAGTCATGCGGCGCTCCGCGCGCTTCAACGCGGACAAGGTGCCCTTTGGCAGCGCGTAGCGGCCGCACGCGAGGAGTTACTTGACTGGCCTGGCTTCCGTTACCCGGGCACGAGCGGCGTCCGTCAGGTCATACGCGGGAAAGAACGCCTCTGCGCCGTCATTGAAAGGGCCGGCTTGCGCCGGCCCTCCTGCTGCTTTCCCTCGGCGCCCCGATCAGAAGCGCTGCTGGTACTTCATGTAGATCGACCGGCCGATGTCGAAGCCGCCGTAGTACGCAAACGTACTATCAGGCTGCGAGAACATGATCGGGCCCTGGTGGTTGAACAGGTTTTTCGCCCCCACCGAAACCGTGGCATCCCACGGCGCGGTCCAGCGCACCTGCAGATCGTGGAAGGTGTTGCTGCCGACCTTGCGCACTGCGGCACCCTCGCCGTGTGCCATGCGGTCCGGATCCGTGCACGGCCGTTTCGGCACGCAGTCTTCGCGCATGCCGGAGTAGTAGCGCAACCCGTAGTTGGCGCCCCAGCTGCCCTTCTCCCAGTCCAGGCCGATGTTGGAGCGCAGACGGAAGTAACCCGGGTCACCGACCAGACCGATCATGATCTTGTCGCCGGCGTTGTTGACGCCTTCCTCGTCGAACTTGGTGGTATAGCTGCTCTGCCAATCCAGTTTGAACTGGCCGATCGCCATTTCCGGCAGCCGGTAGCGCACGCCCAGATCGTAGCCCTGGGTCTTGGCCAGGCCCAGGTTCGCCTTGCCATAGTGGAGGCTGGAGATGTGCCCATCCGCTGCACGCACGACACCGGCACAGCGCTCCGCGTTACCCAGGATGTAACAGTCGCGCAGGATACGCTCGACGCTGTCCTTGATGATCATGTCCTTGATCGTGTAGCTGTACCAATCCAGCGACACATCCAGCCCTTCCACCCAGCGCGGGCTCCAGACCAGGCCGATGGTGGCACTGGTGGAGCGCTCCGGCTTGAGATTCGGGTTGGACTCGTTGAAGAACTGCTCCGGGGTCTGGCACGGGTAGCCCGTGCATGGCACCAGCCCCTGCCCCAGCTGCTCATAGCCCAGCGGAACGCCCGCCGCCGTGCATGCCGCATTGCCGTTCACGCTGTTGGTGTGGCCGGTGCCGCAGGGGTCGATGTAGGACTCGAAGCTGGACGACGTGCCACCGTAGAGATCGCTGATGGTGGGCGCGCGGAAGCCCGTGGCCACCGTGCCCCGCACCAGCAACTCATCCACTGGACGCCAGCTCAGCCCGAACTTGCTGTTCAAGGTGTTGCCGAAGTTGCTGTACTTGGAATAGCGCCCCGAGGTGCTCAGGGTCAGCTCGCGGGCGAACGGCATGTCCTTGAGGATCGGGATGCTGAGCTCGGTATAGACCTCATCCAGCGAGTACGCCCCCTCAGTGGTCACCGCTTCCAGGCCGGTGCTCTGCCCGGACTGGGAGAACGCGTCCGGAACGAAGCGGCCCTGCTCGCGGCGGTGCTCATACCCCACCGCAAAGCCAAGCTCGCCGGCCGGGAGATCGAACAGCGAACCGGAGAGGTTGGCGCTGTAGGTAGTCGTGGTGGTCTCGCCGGTATCCAGGAACGTCGGGAACAGGAACTTCTGCAGCTCGGGATCGGACAGCGAGCCCGGCCCACCCACGCCGTAAGGCAGCAGCGGATTCCACGGCTTGCAGTTCGGATCGGCCGCGGTGCCGCACTCGGGTTTGAGCGAGCGGTCCAGCGCGAAGCGGCTGCCGTCGCCGCGGGCGGTCTTGGTCAGGCGATTGCGGTTGACCAATGCGCCCACATCCCAGTCAAAGGCGCGCCCGCCCATCTCGAAGCTACCCACCAGCCCACCGCTCAGGCGGTAGGTCTGCAGTTCACTTCGGGTGGTGCGCGGCATCTCCCACAGGCGGCGGCGGATGTCGGTTTCCACGCCGTACGGATTGAATGGGCTGTTGGCGGGCAGCTTGTACTGCAACGGGTAGCCGGCGACCTGCTGGTCGGTGATGCGCTGGTTGTACAGCGCCTCGCCCTGCAGGCGCAGGGTGTCGTTGATGTCGTGGTACGCGCTTGCAAACAGGGAGCGGCGCTCCAGCCCCGTCTGCACCATCATCTGCTCATTGGAATTGACGTTGTCGTCGGCGGTGAACAGGCGGTAGTCGTTCCGGTTGCCCGGATCGCCGCCGTCTTTGAGCGTCCACCAACGCACATCCTTGGGGTCCACCCCCTTACCGGCGCAGGGATTGCAATGTGAGCCCTTGTTGCTGATCGGGCTCCAGCCCGAGCCGGGATAGTCCGGGCCGGCATTGCCGTCGCGGCTGAACCAGCGGTCCTTGGCCCAGACCGGATCTTCCTTGCTGTACTCCGCGGCCAGCATCATGCCGCTGCGCTCGCCCTGCGTGCCCACCTTCAGCGAGAACTCCTGGGTGCGGCCGTCGCCTTGGCTGAACTGGCCGACCCGCGTGTTGAACTCGGCCCCATCGAACTGGGTGTCGGTGATGATGTTGACCACGGCGGCAATCGCATCGGAGCCGTAGATGGACGAGGCGCCATCCTTGAGTACTTCGATGCGCTGGATGACGGCGAGCGGGATCTGGCCCAGATCCTGCATGCCACTGGTGGTGGCCCCCAGGCGCCGGCCATTGAGCAGCACCAGGGTGCGGGTCGCCCCGAGGTTGCGGATGTCGATGTAGTAACCGCCGACCGACTCGCCCGAGGCCAGCGCATCGGCGCGCGAGATCGCCGGTGAACCGGCCGAACTCAGGTTCTGCAGGATATCGGCGACGCTGGTATGACCCTGCTTGGCGATATCGTCGCGGGTGATGGTGAGGATCGGTTGGCGGGTCTCGGCATGGGCGGCGCGGATGCGCGAGCCGGTGACTTCGATCCGATCCAGCGTCGTGGCCTCCTGGGCCACGGCGGTAAGCGGTGCAAGGGCGGCAGCAATGGCCAGTGGAAGTAGATGTACCGGCAGTGCGCGCGGCAGGCTCAGGTCAGACATACAACTCTCTCCAGTTGTTAACGTTGCGCGAAAAAGCGCAGAGCTGAACTTACGGGACGGCATGCGGATGCGCTGCGCGCGATGCGCGCGGAATATGTGCCGAATTTGCTGTGCAGTCGCAGACGCTCTCGCGGTAATCGGTGGCACAGGCACCGAAGTGCGCGCGGAACGCACGCGCGAAGCTGCCAGCGTTCTCAAACCCGCTGGCCGCAGCGACCTCACCGACGATCATGTCGCTGTCGCGCAGAAGCCGCGCCGCCTGTTCCAGCCTCAGGCGCGCACCGCATGCCTGGGGCGACTCGCCATACACCGCCTGGAATGCCTTGGAGAAGTACCAGTAGGACAGGCTCGCGAGGTCCGCCAGTTCGCCGATGCGTACCACGCGGTCGGTATGCCCTTCCAGGAACAGCCGGGCGCGTTGCAACCGTGCGAGAACATGACGCTTCCGGCCCAGCGAGCGACCGGGGCAGAGACGCACCTGTGCAGTGATCCCACGCTGCAGGTCAGCCATATGCAACAGCAATGGGCGCAGATCCCCCCTCATGCCCGAGCTGCTTTCTGCGGCATGGCCAATCTGCCGCCAGAGCCGCACGGCGATCTGCAGGTCGCTGCCCGACATTCGCCCGCGGCCGGGAAACAAGGGAACGTCGCCGTTGCCCAATGCAACGAGTGTTTCGCTGCTCAGACACAGGCCCACACAGATCCCCGCGCGGTCAGCCTGCAACGCAGGGTGCGAGTCACGCTCCAGCACCATCCAGTCGCCACGCCGCAGGCGGAACTGCCCCTCCCGCGCGCGGACGACCGTGGAGCCGCGCACCTGCATCCAAAGTGTGGATATCCCGCCGGGTAACTGCACCGAGGACATCCGTGAGATACCGATACTGCTGGTGCCCTCGCCCACCAGCGGGACGTTGAGCTGCAGGCCACGATCGACCCATTGAACAGAATGCATGGAACACCACCGCCTTCGTCGAACAGGAACAAGGGCAACCCTCCCGGGGGCCGGGGCCCTGGCTGCGCGACAGTGCGGATGCATCGCAACGTGGGTCAAGCAACAATGTGCAAGTGACGTAAAGACGTGCCGGATACGTCTGGATCCGGCGTTGCCTGCACATTGAGGCCAACGCGATGTTGCGTGTGCGGAAGCGTTCAGCCTTTTCGGTAGACTCTGCAACAGTTTGCATATCCAGGCGTCGCAAGAGCCCGCAGACTGCATGCTTTACCCTGGCTCCGCGATCATGCGCACTTTGCTGACTGATTCGTTACTTGCGATCTTCCTGTGCACGACAGCAACGGCTGCTGCTGCGGCAGCACCTGTTTCACTTGAAGAGCTGATGAGGGCTCCTGCCGGAATCGAGCTCAGACAGGGGCACGCTGATGGAGAGGCGAGCCCTTATGGTGATCTCCAGCGCACCGCAGGAAGCAGCATTACCCGATGGAATGTCGATGATGGGCTGGCTGTCGCCCAACGAGGCGCAGTACGCGTCGGTCGGCGAGGCGCGCAAAGCATCCAGCGCCTGTACGCCGTCCGGTGATGCGTCGGTCGATCAGCCGCCGGTGGTGTTTGACTGAGTTGGAGTCTCGCCGTGATTGGTCCTGCAAACTTGTGCGAACAAGTGCGGCTCCATCCCCGAGATGGAATGAGAGCCGCTTCTTGGTCAGCTTTCAGCCATCGGCAATCGCCTGCCGGTGCCGTTCCAGCCACGCCTGGAACATGAGGATCGGCCACAGGTGGGTATGCCACTTGCGCCTGCCCTCACAGAACTCCGTCCATATCCGCGCGACCTTGGCCGCATCGAAGTAGCCCTCGCGGCGCAGCCGCTGCTCATCCAGCAAGGCGTTGGCCCACGGAAACAGCGGGCCTGCCAGCCACGCGGCGACCGGGGGCCCGAAGCCCATCTTCGGCCGATACACCAGCCGTTCGGGAAGATGCCGCGACAACAGTTGCTTGAGGATCCATTTGTGTTCGCCTTCTGCGAACGTAAGGTCCCCAGGCAGCGCCCAGGCGAAGCGTGCCACGGCCTGGTCCAGCAACGGCGAGCGGGTATCCAACCCATGGGCCGCACCGGCGCGGTCGATCTTGGTCAGGATGCCGTTGCCCAGGTCCATCAGGAAATCCAGGTATTGCACCCGGTCTGCCGGATCGCCCGCTTCCAGCCAGCGCCCGCGATCAGTGAATACTGTCGTTGGCTCACGTGCGCGCAACACCACGCGCGCGGGATCGCGCCAGCGCGACACCCGCAACAGATAATGCGCTTCCACGCTGTCGGCGCCCAGTTCCGAACGCAGCGCGGGCCAGCCGCCCAGTCGCGCCCGTTCCGGGTCGGCCGCAGGCCATCGCCGCAACAAGCTGCGCAACGGCGCCGGCACACGTTCGTTCCAGGCTGCATTGCGGATGGCGCGCTGGTAAGCGCCATGTCCATGGAACAACTCATCCCCGCCATCGCCGGTCATCACCACACGATGATGGCCGGCGACCAGCATGCTGGCCAGCAGTGTCGGCACCTGCGACGCATCGGCAAACGGCTCGCACCAGATGTCCGGCAGCGCCGCCACGAGGGTTTCTGCCTCGCTACGGCGCAGGATGTGACGGGTGTGCCGGGTCCCGAGCCGGGCGGCGACCTGATCTGCCCAGTCGGCTTCGTCGTGGCGTGGATCGTCGAAGCCGACCGTGAAGGTGTCGACCGGCAGCATGGACTGCGACTGCAGGACGGCGGTGACCAACGAGGAATCGGTCCCCCCGGACAGGAATGCCGCCGCTTTGCCGTCCTGTGGCGTCCGCCGCGCGACCGCCTGGTGCAACACCAGTTCCAGCCGCTGCACCGCGTCGTCACTGGTGGACAACGGCATGTGCGCGCGCTCTTCAATCGTCGTGCGCATTTCCTCGCGGGCGTCCCAATAACGGCGACCACCCGCGTGGTCGTTGTGTGCCAGCGCCCCCGCCTCGCGCACGGCCAAGGTGAGCCGGACCACGCACCCGGCGGCCACTTTGAAGATGCCCTGCTGGATGCTGTGCGGCGCGGGAATGTAGCCAAAACGCAGCAGCAGCGTCAGCGCATCGCGATTGATCGGCGCCTGGAAGCCGGGATAGCCGTGCAGCGAGGCCAGCCCCATGCCGAACAGCAGATCGCCGTGGCACCAGCCGTAGTAAAGCGGCCGCGCGCCGACCCGATCGCGGGCCAGCCATAGTACGTGCTCCTCGCGATCCCATACGGCCAGCGCGAAGTCCCCGTCGCACTCATTCAACGTGCGCTGCAGTCCACGGGCAGCAATCGAGAGCAGCAGCAGCGTCGCATCGTCCTCGGCGGCCCCTACCGACGTCGCGAACCCGCGCTGCAGGGTCGTACGGGTATGCAGCGTACCGTCCAGACACAACACATAGCGCCCACACGCGGACCGCTGCGGCGGCAGTTGGGTCCCACCCACGCTGTGCAATCGCGCCAGCGCCACGCCGTGGCTCTCGTCGTACCAGGTCGACGGAGCGCGGCCGCCGTGGCGCAACGTCGCACTCATGGCGTCCAAGCGTTGCGGCAAGCCAGCGGAACATTTTCCAGGGCGCACGACGACGCCACAGATACCACTCATACAGAGGTTTCTCCTGCCAAGATAGCGGAAAGGCCACCCCCGACCGCAGCGGTTCGGGGGTGGCGATGGCGGTGCCGATCAGAAGGCGTAGGACATACCCACGTTCCAATTGTTGAGGCGCATCTTTTCCACGCCGGCCGCCTGTTGGACCTTCTTGTTGGCCGACATCGGGATCGTGTACTCAGCGCGCAACGCGAGCGCGTCGGTCAGATACACGTTGGCGCCGACGCTGGGCGTGGTGGCAAATTTGCTCTGCCGAGTCGTCTTGATATCCGTGCCCTTGGGCGGCAGGAAACTCTGCTGGCGGCTGCCGACGGCCACCTTGCCGAACAGCTCCACGTGATCACCGATCGGCATCAGGGCCAGGCCACCCAGGTTGAGCGAACGGCTGGAGAAGTTCGCCGTGCCCGGATCCTTGCTGCGACGGTTGCCGACGGTGTTGTCGAAGGAGCCTTCGGCCGCCAGGAACGGATTGAATCGGTACCCGGCACCGACGCTGTAGCTGGTGCCGGAGCTGCGCTGCTTGCGCTTGGTACCCGGTGCGGCATCGGCAGCGGGGACCTTCCAGTTGGCGTGCGTCTTGCCGAGGCCACCGTACACGTAGACACCTTCGCGATCCGCGGGAGAGGCTTGGGCCGTGGTGGCGACCAGGGCCAACGAGAGGGCGATCAGGGAACGTTTGATGTACATGGATGACTCCGTGGTTGGGAGTGCACACCGTGGGCTGTCGGCGGGGCGCTGTCAGTGCAGCGCACGTGTGACCCGCGCAACCGTTCTAGACCGTGTGTAACGGTTCGTGACAGCGGGTTGAACGCGACAATCAGGCAAGTGTTTCGTGCCTTCGCGGGGACACTATTAGACCGTCCGATGACGACACCGTTCGACGTGTTGCACCGCAGATTCGCCGCACCTGTCCCCACAGGTGCCCCCCGGATGAACAGTCTGACGGGCACGTTCAGCGCACGCCTCGCTGCCCCGACGTGCTGCCTTAGGATCGCGCCAGGTCAGGAAGACAAGGCAGGGTAGCGATGGTCGACATCGTGCTTGTGGAGGATGACGAGCGTCTCGGCGCTCTGGTCAGCGGCTATCTCTCGCGCCATGGCTACGACGTGGAACACGAGCTCAGCGGCGAAAGCGCGGTGGAGCGCATTCCCGGTCTGGACCCGGCCGTGGTGCTGCTGGATGTCACCCTGCCCGGTATCGACGGCTTTGCTGTCTGTGCCGCAATCCGACCGCGCTTCAGTGGGGTGATCTGCATGTTGAGCGCACGCACCGATGATATCGATCAGGTGCTCGGGCTGGAGCTGGGCGCGGATGATTACATTGGCAAGCCGATCGAGCCGCGGGTACTGCTGGCGCGCGTACGCGCGCACCTGCGTCGCGACAGCAACCAGCGACAGACACGTCCGACACTGTGCTTCGGGCGGCTTCGCATCGAACGCGATACCCGCGAGGTGACGCTGCAGGGTGAACGGATCGAATTGACCACGGCTGAGTTCGATCTGTTGCTGTGCTTGGCTGACAGCGCAGGCACGATCCTCAGCCGCGATGATCTGATGCGCGATCTGCGCGGGATCGGTTTTGATGGCCTGGACCGCTCGATCGATGCCCGTATCTCACGACTGCGTCGCAAGCTCGGTGACCTGGGGGAAGTGCCCGGCCGGATCAAGACCATCCGCGGCAAGGGCTATCTGTTCAATCGCGCCGGATGGGGCTGAACGCGATGGGTGCGGCCGATACCGCTCCGCTTCACGGTGGGCACTTCCGCCTGTTTCTGCGCTATTGCTTCGGCTTCGTGCTTGCCTATCTGGTGCTGATCGCCGCCGGCCTCTACCTGTGGGCAACACTGACCGCACAGGGCGAAGACCAACAGATCCGCACGCAGTTGCAAGGCACCCACCATCTCCTGCACGCGCGCTATGCCGACACGCCGCAGACAGACTGGCCGCAGCTGACCCGGCACCTGCAGATGCAGTTCGCCTACCCGTTGCAGGTGATGTCCCTGGCCGAGGCTCGGCATGTTCTGGACGCCGACTCACTGCGTCATCTCGACCAGGGTGGCCTGGTCCTGTCATCGGATGCGAACTTCAGCTATCAGCGGCTGCCGGGCTCGATCGACGTGCTGGTGCTGGGCGACTTCTCCGAACCTGAGCATGCCGCTGTTTCCTGGTACGACAGCGCGAACGTGGATACTGCGGTGATGGTCAGCATCTTCGTCATCGCCATCGCGCTACCCTTGTACTTCCTGGTTTACCGCCTGTGGCGCGATGTCTATGCGCTAGGGCACATGGCGCTGGCGATCCAGCAGGGCGACGTGGCAGCAGCCTCCCCGCACGTCAGCACCCATCTTGTGCGGCCGTTGCGTGAGGCGTTGTCCAGCATGGCAACGCAACTGCAAGACGTGATGGAGGGACAGCGGATACTCTCCCAGGCAGTGGCCCACGAAACCCGCACCCCATTGGCACGGATGCGCTTTGCCTTGGCCATGTTGCAGGACGGAAACGAGGACCCTGAAGAGACGGAGCTGCTAGCCGGACTAAAGATCGATGTAGCGCGATTGGAGCAGCTGGCCTCTGCCGGCGTGACCTACGCGCAGTTCGGCCGCAGCCGCCGGATCACTAAGCACCTGCAGGACATTCCCAGGCTGTTCGAGGCGCTCGATCAGCGCTTTGCAGCCGCCGGCGAAAGCGGCCCGAGGCTATGCTTCCAGCCCCCTCATCAGCGCACCCTGGTCGCCAACCGCGATGCATTGATGCTCGCGCTGGGCAATCTTATCGGCAACGCACGTCGCCATGCGGCCAGCCAAGTGGTCGTGAGCCAGCATCTCGCGGAGTCGTCGCTGGTTATCGCCGTGGACGACGACGGGCCAGGTGTGGCGCCCGCTGATCGCGAGCGCATCTTCCAGCCCTATGTGCAGTTGCAGGGCCATCCCGACGGTTTCGGACTCGGGCTCGCCCTGGTCCATATCATCGCCACCAAGCATGGTGGCAGGGCGGACGTGTGCGACTCGGTCCTTGGCGGCGCATGCTTTCGGCTGCTGCTGCCGCCCGCCTGAGAGGCCGGCGCTCTGCGAAGAGCAACAGAAAAGGCCGGCAGCGCTGTTGCGCTGCCGGCCTGATGACACAGTCGTTGCTAGCCCACGAGGGTTACCAGCCGATACCCACACCCACGCCGACACTCTTCTCGCCGCTGTTGGTGAACGCGCCATTGAGGCTGAAGGTGGCCGAGCCACGCTCCGTCAACACGCGCTGGTAGCCCACCGCCATCGCCGATTCGCCTTCGGAGTAGCCCACGCCAGCACCCAACCGGTTGGCGGTGGCCAAGCCCGCGGTGTTCATCGCCATGGCACTCTGCGCACTGCTGATCGCGGCCATGCGGTTGATGCGCTTGTCCACCTGGTCCAGACGCTGGTTGACGCTGGCCACCGCGCTGTCCGTGTAGGCGTTGGCACGGTCCAGCGCATCGTTGACCTGACGCACGTTGGCGGCATCGGTGTCGGCGCGGCCTTCGGCCACGTGCTTCACCTGACGTTCCTTCCCCTCGCTGCCGACGGCGACCGCATTGTCACCCTCGGCTTTGACCAGCTGATCCTGCGCGGCGACAGTGCCCGGATCGGCGGCCGGCGGGGTGGCTTCCGGCGGAGCAAGCTGGCTGCCGCCGTCCGCTGACGGGGTGATCGAGCCGCTGCGGGCGTTCATGGCCAGCGGCGACCCGCTGACCTCGCCCTTAGCCGGGTCCAGCGCATCGATCTGGCCCTGCAGATCCTCCTTGACCGCCCACAGCTGACCACCGTTGACTGCATCGCGGCTGCCCTGCCCGATCAGACCGTTGGCCACATTGCCCAGCACCATGCCCTGCGCGCCGCCGAAGTTCAGGCGACCCGCGCCGTCCGCGTTGGCGGAGGGCGACTCCTGGAACAGGCGCTGGAAGCGGCTGTCCAGCGTATCCAGGTTGCGCTTGTTGTCGCCGACGCTGCCATCCAGAGCCGTGATGGCATCGCCGAAGGAGCCGTACTCGCTGCCCTGTACTGCATAGCGCGGGCCGATCACGTTGCCGTTGGCATCCAGATCGGCGCCGCCACCGAGTGCCGAGAGGGCACCGCGGAGCTGAGAGACGGTGGTGGCGTCGTCGGACTTGATGCCTTGGGCGACATTTACGATGCGGCGCTTGAGACCATCATTTCCCAGCGACACTGTGTTCGCCTCGGTGGCGACAGAAGCATTACCCAGCGCGATCGATTTTTCGGCGCCCGTCATTACGTAACTGTCTGAGCCGATCGCCATCCCTCCCGCAGATTCGACGTTGCTGCGCGTCCCAAGCGCAAAACCATTCGTAGCACCAAGGGCGACGTATGACCCGCGACCCAACGCCACCGAATTTCTTCCAAGCGCCGACGCAAAGCTGCCAACCGCGGTTGCACCCTCTTCACGAGCAGTTGCGTCCCCGCCTACCGCGACGCCAAAGATGCCGGCTTGGGCCGCTCCACTGAGCTCATCTGTCCCCACCATCACATAGCGCTGTTGTTGCTCCACATAACCTACCCGCTCATTGGTCGCGAACAGCTGCGCACCATTGACTGCGTCGCTGCTGTCGGCCTTGATGCTGCCAGCCGCAAGGCCGGTCAGACGCGCGCCCCCAAAGTCCACCACGCTACGGTCATCGTTGTAGCGGATCGAACGATCGTTCTGCGCAAAGGCCTTGTACTGGGTGTCGAGCGCGTCCAGCTCATCCTGGTGGCTGAGCAGTTTAGTGTCGAGGAAGGTCAACGCATCTCCGACGTTTGTATACCCATCTCCGGATAGTACGTAGTTCGGCGCGATCAGGTGCCCCGTGGCATCGAGACCAGCGCCGCCGCCCAGTGCCGAGAGAGTTTCAGTAAGCTGGGAGACGGTGGTGGCATCAGCTCCGGCAGTCCCTCGGCCGACATTAACAATACGTCGCTTCAGGTTGTCGTTGCCTACCGACACCGAGTCCGCTTCGGTAGCTACGGAGGCATTGCCCAGCGCCACGGAGTTCCTTGCATCCGCCATTACAACACTTGATGCACCTACTGCGAGACCGGCGGCTGCAAGCACCTGCGTACGCGAGCCAAGCGCGAATCCCTCCACGCCGGTCTCGGCCACGTAAGAGCCGCGCCCTATTGCCACCGAGTTGACTGCACCTGCGTTGGAGAACGAGCCGAGAGCCGTGGCCCCTTCCGCCAGCGCGACAGCATCACTGCCAACTGCCACGCCGAGGTCACCGGCCCGTGCAGGACCACTGAGCTCATCAGCCCCAACCATCACGTAACGCTGCTTCGCCTCCAAAGACCCCACTCGCTCATTGGTACCGAACAACTGGCTGCCATTGATCGCCTCGCGACTACTCGCGCTGATCTCGCCGGCGGTCAGGCCGGACAGCCCTGCGCCGTCCAGATCCACCAGACTGCGATCTGCGTTGTACCTCACCACCCCACTCAGGTCCGGCTCGAAGTTGTCGAATGCCTCGCGCAGTTCATCCAGGCCGTCGCGGTTCACGCCGATCTCCAGGCGGTTTACAGCGATGGCGACGGAATGCAGCTCGACCCTGTCATTTACGGCGCCCAGCTGCGCGCCGTTGACGGCCTCGCTGCTGCTGGCATGCAGCGCGCCGGCTGCAACACCGCTCAGCGTGCGGCTGCCCCCGTTGCTGTTGCGCACGTCCATCACGAAGCCCGCATTCTCTCCCCCCAGTCGCATGACGCCATTGGGGTTGGCCTGGCTGACCAAGCCATTGAGGTGATTGGCCTTGCCCAGCGCGTCCACGGCATTGAGCTGTGCCGCGTCAGCGGTGGCCTTTGCCGTGTTGGCGGTAGTGGTAACTGCCGTAACCTTCTGGTCGGTGGCAAACAGCTGCTTGCCCGTCACCGCTTCGGTGCTTGCGGCCGACAAGGCTCCGTCGGCCACGCCAGTGATGGCGCGGTTGGCATTGCTCTTGCTGCGCACATCCAGCACGGCGCCGGTGTTCTCGCCGCCGACACGCACACTACCGGTGGGAGAGACCTGACCGATCAGGCCGGAGACAACGGTGGCCTTGTCCAGTGCCGCATCCGCGGTGGTCTTGGCAGTATTAGCCGTGTTGGTTGCCGTGGTGACGTTCTGGTTGGTAGCGAACAGCTGCTTGCCGGTCACCGCATCCGTGCTGGTGGCCCCCAGCGTGCCGTCGGCAACATTGACGATCCTGCGCTTGATGGTGTCGCTGCCCACCGAGACCGTGCGGCCTTCCGTCGCCACCGAGCCGCGGCCCAGCGCCACCGACTGGCTGGCGCGAGCATGGGCGTCATGCCCCAGTGCAAGGCCATCGTAATCGGCGGTGGAATAGCTGCCGACGGCGGTGCCGCCGGACCAACCGCTCGTACCCGCCCGCGCATTGGAACCGATTGCTGGGCCCCCAACACCGCCGGCAGTAACCACCGCTGCTGCGTTGCCGATCGCGATACCTCCAGGGCCATTGATGCTGGAACTTTGACCCAGCGAGAGCTCCTGCCCGGTGAGCCGCGCGCCGACCGCGTGCAACTGGCGACCGTTCACCGCATCGGTGCTGGTCGCGGTGACGTCACCATCGGCCACATTAACGATCCTGCGCTTCAAACTGGCCGAGCCTACCGAGACTGTATTGACGGCAGTGGCCACCGAGTTTGACCCGAGGGCAACTGAGCTGGCGGCGGTGGCGCCGACCTTGGCCTGCCGCCCCAAGGCGACGCTGTCCGTTGCATTGGTGTCGACGTCTGAGAAGGCGCCGATGGCCACCGAGTGGCTGCCGTTTGCCTTGGTCTGCCAGCCGATCGCCACGGTGGCCGCGCTGTTGGATTCTGCCTGATAGCCAATCGCCGTCGCACCGGCACCCCGCGCCTTGGCCTGGAAGCCAAACGCGTTGGCCCAGGAATTGTTCGCATCTGCCTGGCGGCCAAAGGCAATGCCATTCGCGTAACTTGCCAGAGCACCTTCGCCAATGGCGATCGCGCCATCTCCTTTGGCCTGCGTATAGCGACCGACGGCGATTGCCCCGGCGGCGGTTCCCGATGCGTTACGGCCCAACGCCATGGCACCGACGTTCAGGGCATTGGCACTGTAGCCCAGCGCAACGCCGTCATGGGTGGCATCCGCGCTTCCTCCCATCGCCACGGCGCCCGTCCAACCAGGGCTGCCAGCCCGGGCAAGGGCGCCGATGGCAACGGCATGGATACCCGCAGAACCGCCCTCGACCGTATCGGCTCTGGCGGCCTCGCCAATGGCCACGTTGCCGGTACCCGCTGCGGTGGCATTGATGCCGATGGCCACGGCGTCCCGGCCACCGATCGCACTCGCCTTGGAGCCCAGCACCGTGTGGCCACCGCCACTGATCACCACCTCGTTGCCGATACCGGTGCTGCGGTTGCCGGTCACGCTGGCACGCGAGCCCAGTACCAGCGAGTTCTCACCGCTCAACGTCGCGTTGGCGAAATAGGTGTCGTTCACCGTCGCCTGAAGGGCCCGGTTGAGCGCCAAGGGGGCGATGTCAGCTCCGGCGGTGCGGAGCAGCGCATCGTTGTTGTGGCGCAACAGCGCCGTAGTGAAGTCACTGGCAGATACCGTGTCCTCCTCGGTTGTCCGATCCTCATCAGCGGCCAATGCCGCCAACGGCAGCGCCAAGGCGAAGGCCGCTGCTGCGGCGCGCACGGTGCGGGTGCGCTTGCCGCGGCTGCGGGTGTGTTCGCTGGCCACGACCCAGCAGGCCAGTGTGGTGTTCCAGATCAGACGATAGATGTGATTCACGGCAAGAACTCCTTAGGAGTGGATAAACAGAGAAGGAAACAGGTGGAGAGACAGGCGAGCCGGCCAGCGGCCGGCACTACCGCGGGCATGCGGGGGCCGTGCCGCGCTGCGGTGGGCGCGGCTGGGTGACGACGTCAATGGATGCAGCTAGGCCTTGGTCAGGGCTGCAGCTCACGTTCGTGTGAGCGATAGCCGGCATGGCTCAGCCGGTAGTGCACGCGGACGCGATCGCCGCTCGCGGCGGTGAACGGCAGCTGGAGCTGCTGGCCTGGGTAGATGCTGTGCTGGATGTCGTGCAACTCGCATTGATTCTTCGCTACGCAGCGCTCCACCGTTGTCACGCCGAGGCGGAGATTGCCGGTGTTGTGCAGGGTGGCGCCGTCGAGGCGCATGTCCGGCACCGGATCGGCAGGCAGTACATGCACCAGCGTGCCCCAGATCAGGCTCAGCCCCACCTGCGCTGCTGGGCCTTCTTCGATGGGCGTGCTGGTCTCATCCGCATCACCGCGGACACCTTCGAAATAGACCCGATACGCGGTTTCCTGCGTCACCGTGCTCAGCGGAATGACGCGTACCAGGCGGTTGCCGCCGCCAGCCAGCGCGAACTTTCCCGGGGTGACCGCGATGGCATCCAACTGGCCCGGCTCGATGTCGACTTCTGCTTCATCGTCGGTAGCGGGATCGACGATGCGCTTGATGGTGGCCTGGACATACTGGGTCTGCGCGGATTGCGAGTACACGCGTACCTGTGCACCGCGCTGGTGCTCGACCGCCACGCGCATGGGGTGCACGGTCAGGTTGGCGTGTGCAGCGGGGGTAGCCATCAGCAGGGCCAGCGCTGCCAAGGCGGCGTAAAGGCAGACAGTTGGTTTCATCACGGGTTTCTCGGTCACGAAAAGGAACGCACGACAGACAACGGCCATCAGGGCCCGGCCGTCGGCAGGGTGAACTCAATGTGCAGGTCGCCCTGGTAATACCCCTCCGCCTTGCCGGATGCCGGCACGCGCGGGGTGATCAGCGACAAGGGCGTAGGCACGCAGTACACCGGGTGGGTCATGCCGGGCAGCAGCACCAGCCGTAGGCGGGCGGTATCGATGCCGCGCAGGATCTCGACGCGATCGTTGTGCAGCGGCAGCCGGCTGCCGTTGTGATCCATCACCACCTCATAATCGAGCCGGTGCCGGTCTTCGGTGCCACCGGTGTGGTGCCATACCGAGAACATGCCAGGCGGCCGTCCCGGTGCACTGCGGCCGTCATCCCGCAGGGTCACCTCGAAGTATTCGGCTTGTGAGCCCAGGCCGTCGTAGAGGCACATGTCCAGGTTGGCGCGGCCGCCGATGCTGGGCTGGCCGATCGGGTTGTAGTCGATGTTCAAACCGACCCGGGGCGACACCTGGTCGAACTCGGGGAAGTAGATCGACATCGCATCGCGGTCGGTGATCGTGAGGTCGAAAGTGAAGGTGTACTTCGCGAGGACCGGGCCTGCGGGATCGGCGCGCAGGAACAGTTCGAGGGTGGCGTCCCAGCGGCCTGCGACGAGCTTTTCGAGTTCGCGCTGCGGGAGTGACAGAGCCGCACCCGTGCCTGCGGGAACACGGCCAAAGCACTTATCACCCCAAGAGGTTGACAGAGGATATGTTCCCGTGTGCCAGTAATTGACACAGGTCCGATCTGAATCTGCCCGCTCCAAGAATCCACCAAGTGCAAGCTCTGTACGTAGGCCACTGCGGCGTTCAGTGAACCGAAGATTCACGGTACTTCTACCGAGTCCGTTCTCCCCTGTGTCGACGACCGGGCATCTACCTCGATCGGAGTCACTATCAGAGCCGCAGGTTAGATGGATCAGTCCGTACTTGAGACCCGCGTCAGTGCTGTACCCCAACACAGTCCGCTCCGCCCACAGCACCTGATCCCCCGGCAAGGACCCTCGGTCATAGGTCAACTCGACGTTGCGCTGTTCACTGGCTGGATGCGTCTCAGGCGGCTGCTGCGCATGTGCCGCACCAACCATCAACAGCGCCGGCCACAGCCATGCACAAGAGAAAGTGAAACGGCTCATTTACGGTTCTCCACGGCGGCCGACGAGGCGGTGCCGTTGGTCAAGGCATGTTCCTGCAGCAGCCGCTGCACGCGGGCCTGCTGGTGGATGGGTGCGGGTAGCCGATCGAGGGCAAGCGGCTCGCACTGCACCTGGCCCACCAGCAGCAGCACGCTGCGGCGCTCGCGCACGGTGAGCGGGCACTGCAGGAGACGGTCGCCCTGCAGCAGGTAGAGCATCTGTTCGCGCTGCGGGAAGTCGGCAACGAAGCCGCCGCCCCGGCTCAACGCAGGCACCGGGGCGTTGAGCACGCGTGCGCCTTCCAGCGGTTGCCCGTCGATGTCACGCGCGCTACCAACGAAGGTGTAGGTGACATCCAGCGCCACCGGCATGTGCAGCACCTTGCCCGGCGGCAGGAACAGGCGGTGACCGGCGCCCATGCCGGAGACGCGCACCGCCGCGGCGCTGTCGTGCGCGCTGACGTCCTGCACCTCGGCGCGGCCCGCTGTGTACGCGGCCATTGGCAGGAGGCGGCGCTGGCCGAAATGCAGTACCTGCCGGCGCGAACCGCTGACGTTTACTTCCGCCGCTGGCCCCAACAGGGCGAGGTCTTCGGCATCGTCCACCTGCACCGCCACGCCGGCACCGCCACTGAAGCCGCTGCCGACGAACCAGCCGGCACGCGAGACCGCCAGGCCGGACGTGTAGGTGGCGCTGTAGGACATCTCCGAGCGGCCCTCCGTGCGATAGCCGGACACGGTGGCCGCGCTGGCGCCGAGTTCGTTCTGCAGGCGGCCGCTGACCAGCGCACCGTAACGATCGGTGTCACGCCCGTTGAGCTCCGCGCCCAGCTCCTTGTACCCACTGCCGGTATCCCAGCGGCGGACCTGGCCGGCACGCCAGCCCAGTTCCTGCCCGCGCACGTCGCCGCGCTGCAGGTCCAGCGAGACACGGTCCTGGCGGCTGCGGCCGCTGCTGCGGGCCAGGCGCGAAATGGACAGGTTCAGGTAGATGCCGTTGTCGTCGGCCACGTCGCTGCGCTTCTGCCGGTACAGACCCGCACGGGTGGAGATGCTCAGCCCCTGCCAATGGGTGGTGCGGTTGAAGCTGGCCTGCAGGGTGCGCGACACCTGCGACTGCAGGTTCGACGGCAGTGGCTGGCCCGGCGGCGGCAGCCACGGCAGATCCGGGCCGGGCGGCAGGTCGGGATCGCGCTGCCAGTTGAAGCCGACGCGACGGGTGTAGCCGAAGTACAGATTGCCGCCTGCCAGCGGCATCGCCACCGAGGCGCTGAGCGAGTCCTGGCAGCCGAGGCTGTCGCGGGTATCGCCATACTCCACGCGGCAGGCACTGCCTCGCATGCGCTGGTTGTAGAAGTTCCAGGACAGGTAGCGGCGATAGCTGACCTGCTGCTGCACGCCGTGGCTGCCGTCCGAGCCGCCGAGCCACGCGAGCGTGCCGTTGACCTCGTTGGGCCCCTTGGCATGACGCGCGTCCAGCCGTCCTTCCGCATAACGCACGCCATCGACCGTGGCCACGCCCAGGGTCATCGCTACCTGCTCATGCAGTGGAACCCGCAGACCCGCCTGGAACAGGCTCTCGTCGCCATCGCGGTCGAAGCTGCGCGCGGCGCGGCGCCCGCCTTGTGCGAACCACTGCAGGGTGCCATCGCCCAAGGGCTGGCCATTCTTGTTGAACGGCGCGTCCTCGGTGCGTGCCAGCACGCCATCCTCATAGATGCGCAGGGTGACCAGGTAGCTGCCGCCGGGGAAACGGGTGGTATCCAGCTCGTTGATGCCGGCATCGAGGTAATAGCTCTGCAGCAGGCGGTCGCCATCCAGCGCATCCACCCGCGCGTTGC
The DNA here is from genome assembly GCF_013387485.1 of Stenotrophomonas sp. SAM-B. GTDB lineage: Bacteria > Pseudomonadota > Gammaproteobacteria > Xanthomonadales > Xanthomonadaceae > Stenotrophomonas > Stenotrophomonas maltophilia_AA. Next base: position 392,350 of record NZ_JABBXB010000002.1, on the reverse strand, counting down.
GGCTGAGCAGTACGGTCAGCGGGCTGCCCTGCCCCAGCTGCTGTTGGTCCAGGTAGGCCTGGGTGGTGCCGATGCGCGCGCCTTCGAAGCGGTCCAGCGGCAGCATCCCGAAGCCGAAGTTGCCGCCCTGCGCGCTGGAGAGGTTGCGGCGGTCCATGCGCCCGGCCTGCAGGTAGTGGCGCTGGCCGAGGTCATGGCGATAGTAAAGATCGTTGACGCTCAGCCGCTGGTCGGCGCTGCGATAGCGGCTGTCCTGGCGCACGAAGGTCCAATCGACCGCGACATGCCCCTGGCGCATCACGCCGAGCATGCCGTTGCCGTTCACGGTGAGGTTCTGGTAGTCGCTGCTGCCACTGAGGTTCATGGAATGCTGGTGGATCAACGCGTTCTGCGCGTTGTCGCTGATCTGGTGATACGGGGTTCTGCCATCGCGTTCGGTGGGCAGCCACTGCTGGGCCACGAACAGGTGCACAGCGCCCTCGCCTTCGTCGTAGATCAACCGGACCTGGTCCGGTGCCTCCGGGGGCGGCAGGTAGCCGCAGCCGGTGGATGGCGCGCCATAGCGGCACGCCAGCTGGGTGTTGCGGGCCAACGGGCTGCGCAGCGCCGGCAGCAATGCCGCGCGTGCGTCATCGCTCAATGGCAATCCGGCGAGTACTTTTTCCGGGTTGTCGAACAGAACGCTGTCTGCTGTGACCAAGGCCGAGGCCATGCCGCCCGAGCGGCCCATCAGCCGCACGTCCAACTGCTCCTGCTGGCCATCCACCACGTCTTCGAAGCCGGCCGGAGCTGGACGCGCATGAAGTGACGGTGCAGCGATGCAGATGCCGATAGCCAAAGCCAGTCGGGTAGCGGGGAGACGGAGCATGGGCAGGGGAATCCAGGGCGAAACAGGGCGATTCACAGCAATGCGCAGTGCCACCGCCACGTGTGAGCGTGGCAGTGGCGCTGCGAGCAACAGTTACGGTGCAGTGGCCTTCTGGTTCAGAGCGATGCTGACCAGGCCTTCATAGTGGCCGGCGACAGTAATGGCCTCAGACGTGGTCTGGCTGACGACCAGCGGCATTGCGATCGAGCCACCATCGCCCGCGTCCGAACCCGGGAACAGCTCGGCAGCGGTGAAGTCGGTGACGGTGGTCTTCAGCTCGCGGCCGTTGAGCTTGACCGTCATCGGGATCGCCTTGGCGGCACCGCCAGGCGTCGACGGCAGCAGCTCGACTACCTGACCCAGGCGAACTTCCACGTCTTTGAGACGATCGTTGGTGTAGATGCGGACCTGCTCGCTCCACGGGCGCAGACCGGAACCGGGCATGTACGCCAGCTCTACCGAGTCATCCAGCGCGGTGCCATCGGCCTTGAGCAGCGACAACGTCGGATCCACGTCCGCCCACACGATGATGTGCGCCTCGGCGGCATGGACGGAGACGGATGCAGCGCACAAGCCAACGGCCAGGCACAGTTTTGCCATGTTGTTCATTCGGTATTTCCTTTGTGGGATGTTCAGAGGGACTGACCGGGCGGCGTGGGAGGCGTTGAATGCCCCACCCGATCAGGATGCTCAAAGTAGAGATGCAAGCTGCGGTGCACCATGCAACAACTCGACAAAATTTCACTGTCGACGTGAACGGGGATCGCAGTCACAGTTCATTGCTTTCTCTCCCACGTGCTGTCTCATCCACACGTCGGCGATAGTCCAACGCGCCGTGCGTAATCCATCAGTTCGAACTCGGTCATGAACCCAAGCCGCTTCATGGCGGCGCACTTCTGACGGCTGATAGTGCTCACAGTTCGGCGATGGAACTGGGCGATCTCATTGATCTCCATGCCATGCGCCAGCAAGCGCACCACTTCACTTTCGCGTGCGGTGAGGCGGTTCGCGCAATGGGCAGACGTCTGAAGGCGGCGCGCGATATCGGCGGAGTAGTAGTTGCCGCCTGCGAGAATCGTTTGGACCGCTTCGATCAGGACACTCAATGCACTGGTTTTTTCCAGGATGCCGCCAACGCCCAGTTTGGCGATCGCACGCAGCACTTCCGGGTTGCTGAAGGACGTCACCACCAGTACACGGACGTCCGGAAACTCACGCCGGATCCCTGCCACCATGCGGACACCATCGGGTCGCCTGCCGCGCGGCATGGAGAGATCGGTGATGACCAAGTCACACAGGCGTTGTGACAGCAGTACTTCCAGCTGCTCGGCATCGGTGGCCTCACCCACCACGGCGTAGCGAGCGTCGCGGCTCAGGATGGCATGCAGGCCAATGCGGATGACCGGGTGGTCATCTGCAATCAGAATTCGTTTCATGGCAGGGCCTCGAAGTGGTACACACGGACGCGACGAATCGGACCGGCGCATGCGGCTGCATGTGCATCGACGGCGTATTCGTCCATGAACACTCACAGTGACCGGGCCACCTGCATTCAGCGCCCGCTTATCTCACGTGGTGAGGCACCACGCTAGGCGCGTTCCCACGGGCTCGCCATGCATCAACTTGAGTAAACAGAATTCTGTGCTGTCGGTCGCAGACGCGCTGTTTCCGTCATGCTTGGCCTATCGCGATAGGCACTGTCTGCTCAGCAGCAGCGCTTTGCCTGCTCGCTGAAACGAAAAACGCCCCGGAGTCGCGATGGACTCCGGGGCGTCGGGTGATGCAATGGCGCGGCTCGAATCGCCGCGCGTTCCGTTACCAGGTACTACGCAAGCCCACCTGACCCGTCATGTCGCGGTATCCGCCGTCGCCACCCTGCAGGCCCAGGTCAGCCCAGGCCGTCCAGCGTGAACCCAGTTGCAGCGCGGCACCTGCCTTCGCTTCATAACGGTCCTGCGGCAGGCCGCCCGACACGCGCTCGCCATCCAGGCGCAGGCTGTTCACGTGCGGCTCCCGCAGCCAGTTCACCGCCACGAAAGGCTGCACGCGATTGCCGGCGTCAGTCGCGGCATGGCCGAACACGCGCACGCCGACGCGGTTGCCCATCCCACCGGCATCACTCCCGTTCACCACCGTGCCGTTGGCCTCTGTGTGGTCACCGGCACTGAAGCGGGTGTAGCCCACCTGCAGCTGCGGCTCGATGAACACCGTGGTGCGTGGGCCGTCAACCATCTTCACGGTATAGCCGGCTTCCAGCGAGGCCGAGGCGGCGCGGCTGTCGTAGCGCTCTTTGGCCAGCGCGTCGCCGTGCACCGTATTGGTGAAGCGTGCGTACTGCACCCAGCCATCCAGATAGAGGCCGCTCGTCTCAACCGGATCCTGCAACCAGCTGCCGTACACGCCGAGCGCGCGACCCTGCACCGTGCCGCGCGCGGTGTAACCGGTCAGCCTCGAGGTCACCGAGCTGTCGGTGCGCCCCTTGCCTGCCATCAGCCCCAGGTGTGCGCGGCCTTCCGGGCCGAACGCAAACAGATCGGTGCCCAGCTGCAGCACGTTGCCATCACCGCTGACCTCCAGCTGGCCGCCGACGACGCCATAGTCGGCCTGGTTTCGGGATGCGCGCACCCAGGCGCCGGGCTCACCCTGCCCACGGGCGGTGCCGCCGGTGCGGTCGTGCAGACGCATGCCGAACATGCCGGTCGCGGCCACCTGGTTGGCAAGGTAGGCACCGACTTCCGGACGCAGCACCGGCACCGGCGGCGGTGGTGGCGGCGGCGGGGTCGACCCGCACTGTGGCAGGGCAGGATCGATTTCGCACTGCTCCGGCAGTGTGATCGTGCAGCGGGCGCCGCGTGCCGCATCGTTGCAGGGGCTGGTCGGTTCCTGCCATTCCGAACGCAGGTACCAGTCGCCATCGGCAGGATCGGCCACGCCGCCCTTGAACAGGAAGTACTCGTACTGCCCACCCACCGCGCGGCCGGCCAGATTGAATTCACCGTTGGAGGCGCCATCGACCTGGACCACCTGGATCCCGTTGACGGTCTGCGCGCCCTGCCCGCCCACGTTGTTCACCCACAGCTCTGCATTGCCGCGGGTATCGCCCTGCACGTGCAGGCGGTCGATGGCCGATCCGTCATCCGCCAGTGCGCCGTTGAACAGGATCCGGGCGTTCTGCGTGTCCAGATCACCGGTGACGGTCAGCGTATTGAAACCGCCCGCCCCCACTTCGGACAGCGCCACCACGCTGTCATGCACGGTCAGTGCGTTGACGCTGGCATCGCCGGTCAGGGTCCACTGGCTGTTGCCGGTCAGCGAGAGGGTATCCAGCGCGATGCTGCTGCCCGTCCACGCGGAGCCATTGCTCAGGGCAAGCTGGATTGTCGGCAGGGCCATCGGGCCGGCGTCACCTTCCGGCGGAAGCACCACGATGTCGCCGCGGGCCTGCACGTCCTGGTCGAAGGCCAGCGATACGGGACCGGTCACCGTGTTGTCGAACGCGATCAACGTGCCGTTGCCGCCGATCAGCTGCGCGCCCTTGGCGATGCGCAGCTCGCGCAGGCTGCGCACCCAGATCGCGCCATGCTGGGCGCTCACCAGCGAGCCACCGTCGATCTCCAGGCGGCCCTTGTCGTTGATCACCGCGCCCCATGCCTCCGCACCTTCGGTGCGCACATGGGTGCCCTTGAGGGTCAGGCCACCGGCGCCTCCGCTCAGCACACCATAGGCCTTGTCGCCGGTAGTCAGAATCTGCCCGCCGTCCAGGTTGATGATGCCGCCCAGACGCGCCACTGCACCGATCCCGCCGAAGCCGGTGGTGTGGACGTCCACGTTGTGACCGGTGATGACCGGACGTCCACTGCCGGTATCCTGCGAGGCATACAGTCCGTGCGACGAAGCACCGGCCGTCACCAGGCGGGTGTCATTGAGGGTGACCTGGCTGGCGCGGTTGTCCAGCGCCACCGCGTTGTCCGCCGAGGTCTGCAGATGGCTGTGGCTGACCTGCACCGAGGAGGCACTCGGCGCCCACAGCGCGGTGCGGCCGGTGGCATAGATCTCCACACGGTCCAGCACTGCAGTACCGCCGTAGCCGTTGACGTTTACGCCGAGGCCGGCGCTGTCGATGCGGGTATTGGTGATCGTCGCCTTGGCATTGTTGGCCAGATAGACACCGTCCGCGCCTGCCTGTGTGGTGGAAACGCGCGAGCCTCGAATATCCGCATGGCTGACGCTGCCGTCCACCCGCACCCCGTGCCCGGTACTGATGATGTCCACGTTGTCGAGCACGGCCAGGCCACCCACGCCGACACCGATGCTGGAGGCGCCGCGGGTTTCGATCCTGCTGTTGGACAGGTGCAGCTCGGCATCGGCCTGTGCCCGCGCGCCGGCACCCAGGTAGCCCTCGGTAATGATGGTGACGCCATCGCCGTCTATCCTGCCGCCATTACGCGCCAGGATGCCCTCACCCCCCGTCGCGTGGATCTGGACCTTATCCAGGCTCACGCTACCCCCGTCGGCCTGCACGCCGTACGTGCCCGACTGGTGGTTGGTAATACTGCCACCGGTCATCGCAACGTGCGCGCCGGACAGGACGGTCAGGCCGTTGGAGAAGTTGCCGTGGGTTTCCAGCACGGCATCGACCAGCTCAATCCGCGCGTTCTGCGTGGCTTTCACCGCATCGCTGTTGCTGCCTTCTGTGCGCACGGCCAGGCCACCGACCGCCGCCCGGATGACACCGCCATCGGTTGCGGACAGCCCGGCGGCACCGTTGCCGGTCGTGCGGACGGTGGCGCTAACCAGATCGATCTGGCTGCCGATACCCGTGGCATGCGCGGCCGCAGCGCCATTGCCGCTGGTCACGAGGTTGACGGCACCCAATGGCGAGATGGTGCCGCCGTTCAATGCATGGAAGGCATAACCGGCCGTACCGCCGGCATCCACCGGCTCGGTGGTCACGTAATCGCCGGCGGCAGGGTTCTGGGTGTCGCCGTCAGCGACGACCTGCTGCGCGAGGACGGGATGGGGGAACAGGAGGGCTGAGGCTATGGCGATGGCCAAGGCGTGCGGCGCAATGCGCGACTGGGGGGACAACATGGGGGAGTTCCTGGAATGGGTAAGCCGCCCCGCATCCGCAACCATATGGTGCGCCAATGCAGGGGCTCGAAGATGCTGACCGCATCAATCGAGAGTTCCCATGCAATTAGTTTCAAATCTCGTGCTGCTGATTTGTATCCTGCATTTCCCACGCTGAAGGCCGGTGCGACGGATCGCACCGGCCCGGCAGAGCCTTGACTCTAGTCGCTGTTACCAGCTGCTACGCAGACCGATCTGGCCGCTTACATCCTTGTAGCCATCGTCGCCTCGTTGCAGGCCCAGGTCGCCCCACGCCGTCCAGCGGTCGCCGAGCTGCAGCGACGCGCCGGCCTTGGCTTCGTAACGATTCTGCGGCAGGCCGCCAGCCACGCGCTCGCCATCGAAGCGCAGGCTGTTGTCGCTGGATTCGTGAATCCAGTTGATTGAGACGAACGGCTGCACGCGATTGCCTACCTCCGCATTGGCATGGCCGAAGAAGCGCACACCGACCCTGCTGGTCAGGCCATCGGCGTCGCTACCGTTGATCACCGTGCCGTTGGATTCGGTGTGACTGTCAGCGGTGGAACGGGTATAGCTCAATTGCAGCTGCGGCTCGACGAACATCGCGACGCGCTCGCCATTGGCGACCTGGACGCCGTAACCGGCCTCGACGGAGGCGCTGTTGGCGGTGCTGTCATAACGCTCCTTGCTCAGGCCATCGCCCTGAACACTGTTCTTGAATTGCGCACGCTGGGCCCAAGCATCGACATATAGCCCGGTCGTCTGCGCCGGGTCCTGCAGCCAGCTGCCATAGACACCGATCGCCTGCCCTTCGACCTTGCCCTTGGCCGAGTAGCCAGTCAGACGGGAGGTCACAGTGTTGTTCGCACGGCCACTGCCCAGCATCACCCCCAACTGGCCCCGACTGCCCTCGCCCCAGGTGAACACGTCGGTACCCACCTGCAGTACATCGGTATCGCCGTTGACGCTCAGCTGATCGCCAATGACGCCGTAGTCGGCCTGGCTGCGGGACACGCGTGCCCAGGCACCACGCTCGGAGAGGCCGCGAGCCGTTCCGCCGTTGCGGTCATGCATCCGCATGCCGAACATCTGCGTGGCAGCGGACTGGTTGGCCAGGTACGCACCCGGCTCCGGGCGCAGCACCGGCACCGGCGGCAGGCACTGCGGCAGGCTCGGATCGATCAGGCACTGCTCCGGCAGAGTGATCACGCAGCCCGGGGCGCTGGGATCGGCCAGGCAGGGATCCGGATCCGGCGGGATGACGGGTGTGCAGCCCGGCAGGCTCGGATCGGCATCGCACGGGTCCGGCGTGGTCGGCAGCTCAGAGCGCAGGTACCAATCGCCATCGCCCGGATTGGCCTTGCCGCCTTTGAACAGGAAGTACTCATTCTGGCCGGCGACAGCACGTCCGGATAGCGAAAACACCGCGTTGGAGGCGCCATCCACACGGATCAACTGGATTCCCTCCACCGTGTATCCCCCGGCTCCCCCCAGGTTGTTGACCAGCACATCAGCAGTGCCTCGCGTGTCACCCGTCACGTGAAGAATGTCCGAAGGCGAGCGGTCCCCAGCAAGTGCGGCGTTGAAGACGATTCGTCCTGCATTGCTATCCAGGTCGCCTGCAACGGTCAGTGTATTGAAGCTGCCCACTCCTGACGACAAGGTTATCCCGCCCTTGTCCAGCCGCAGCGTTTGCACCGTCGAATCGCTGGTCATATGCCACATGCTCTCGCCACTGATGGCCACTACATCGACCACGTCAGTTGCGCCACGCCAGGCAGCCGCGTTGTCCAGCTGCACATCGATGCTGTCGATGCTCTTTCCAGTAGCGCCAGTCGTGGAAAGCACTATGTCGCCTTCGGCGTAGGAGGCGCGATCCAGTACCAGCTGCAACGTGCCTACTGCTGATGCATCGATCGCCAGCAGCGTGCCGTTGCCGCCCGTGACACGGGCGCCATCGGTAAAGTTCAGTCGCCCACCGCTGCGTGCCAGGATCGCCCCATGACGTTCACTCGCCAGCGAGCCACCCTCCATGCTGAGGCTCCCTGCCTCTGACAGCACCGCAGCCCAGGCCTCACTCCCGTACACCGCCACGTCCGTTCCTTTCAGCACGGCGTCCCCGCCTACGCCAATCCCAACGCCCCGGTCACCGACTACATCCACTCGGCTGCTGTTGAGGAGCAGCTCGCCGGTGTTCTCCAGCCGTGCACCGTATTGCGCAGGACCATCGACGGACAGTCGTAGTTGCGTTCCCTCAATCCGCCCACCCTTGGTTGCGACCAAGCCATCGCCGCTTGCGATACGGATGTCGATCGATCGCAACAATGCCGTTCCCGCGTCAGCCACCACGCCATGCGATCCGTCGCCCTTGAGCTGAAGCGCGCCACGGTCCAGCGTGACCAGGCCGTGATCGCGGGAGACAAGGCCGTGTGCAGCGGCGCCGAACGTCGTGACGTCGACTTCGTGAAGCGAAATGATGCTGTTCTGTATGGCCACCGCACCATAGCTGGCGGCGCCCGTGGTAAGCACATCGAGGCGATTCCCACCCTCATCTCCGCTGCCGACGAGGTAGCCCTCGTCGCTGGCGGAGAATCCAGCAGCACTGCGACCACTTGTGCTGATTGAGCCGCCCGCGATGACAATCAAACTGAGCGCTCCCTGTGCGTGAGCACCCGCTGCCCCGTCTCCGGACGTAGCCAGATTGACAGGACCATCCGTTTCCAGAACTCCATCGTTGACGGCGTAGAAGGCGTATCCAGCCGTGCCAGCGTCGTCGACAGGTTCCTGGGTGGTGTAATCGCCAGACGGCACGCGGATCGCCGTACCGTCAGCGACTACCTGCGCGGCCCGTAAGGGGGCAGCTACCGTGAGCGCCGCGGCGATAGCAAAGGGCAATCCGCGCAGGCTGAGCAGCTGGCAGCTCGCGCGTCCCGCCCTCAAGCCGATGGTGGTCCTGCCAGTCATAGCGCTTACCAGCTCGCCCGCAGGGCGACCTGCGCGCTCGCATTCCTGTAACCCCCATCACCGCGCTGCAGACCCAGATCACCCCACGCCGTCCAACGACCGCCCAGCTGCAGCGAGGCACCGGCCTTGGCTTCGTAGCGATTCTGCGGCAGCCCGCCGCTGAGCTGTTCGCCATCGAAGCGCAGGCTGTTTTCGTTCGACTCGCGGATCCAGTTGACCGACACGAACGGCTGAACGCGATTGCCCGCCTCGGTATTGGCATGGCCGAAGAAGCGCACGCCGGCGCGACTGGTGAGCCCATCCGCATCGCTACCGTCGATCACCGTGCCGTTGGATTCGGTATGGGTGTCAGCGGTAAAACGGGTGTAGCTCAGCTGCAGCTGCGGCTCGACGAACATCGCAACGCGCTCGCCCTTGGCGACCTGGAAGCCATAACCGGCCTCGACCGAGGCACTGTTGGCCTTGCTGTCGTAGCGTTCCTTGTTCAGGCCATCGCCCTGCACACTGTTCTTGAATTGTGCGTGGTTGGCCCAGGCATCCACGTAGAGACCAGTGGTTTCGGCGGGGTCCTGCAGCCAGCTGCCATAGACGCCGATCGCCTGCCCGTCCACCTTGCCCTTGGCCGAATAGCCCGTCAGTCGCGAGGTGACCGTATTGTTGGCACGGCCACTGCCCAGCATCACGCCGAGCTGGCCGCGCTCCGCACCCCAGGTGAACACATCAGTGCCTACCTGCAGCACATCGGTATCGCCATTGACAGTGAGCTGGTCGCCGATGACGCCATAGTCGGCCTGATTGCGGGACACGCGCGCCCATGCTCCGCGCTCAGCGAGTCCACGGGCGGTACCGCCATTGCGATCATGGAAGCGAGTCCCGAACATCTGCACCGCGGCGCTCTGGTTGGCCAGGTAGGCACCCGGCTCCGGGCGAAGCACCGGTACCGGCGGCAGGCACTGCGGCAGGCTCGGATCAATCAGGCACTGCTCCGGCAGGGTGATCACGCAGCCCGGCGCGTTCGGGTCG
>NZ_JABBXB010000002.1:0-382305 GCF_013387485.1 Stenotrophomonas sp. SAM-B | reverse complement strand
ATCAGCTTGTCGCTGGCCGCGGTGTCATCGCCGAGGACAGTATTGAACAGCAGCGTGCCACCGCTGCCGGTGTAATCGCCAGTGATGGTCAGGGTGTTGAACGCGGTACCGTCGCCCAGCGCGACAACACCGCCCGGACCAAGTGCCAGCTGGCCGACATCACTGTCGCCGGTCAGCTGCCAGTGCCCGCCATCGCCGATGGTCGCGGTGGTGACATTGTCGAAGCGGCCGTTGATTCGGCCACCATTGAGCAGGGTCACATGCGCTTCTGCCATGTCTTCGGCTACGACATTGCCGTTGAGGACGGATGATTCGACCTGGAAATTGGCCACGGATGCGTCGCCAGCGGTGAAAGCGTTCCTGACCAGCAGCAGATTGCCATCGCCACCCTTCAGGACAGACCCGTTACGCACCAGGATGCTCACGTCCTGACGGGCGCTGCTCGGGAGCGTCTGGACCACGATCGCGCTGCTCGCGATACCCTCAACGCTCGACGCATCGACCAGCACCGTCCCAGCGTCCGGCACCAAGGTGCCGGCATCGCTCATGCCCACGAAGATGCCCGATTGATCCCCGATCAGCGTGCTTCCTTCGGCAACTTCCACGACGCCACCAAAGCTCCATACCGCGTTACCCCCGTAAGGGCCGGTACCAACACCTCGCACGGTAGTGCCCGCCAACGTCAGCGTACTGTTGCCGCTCAAGGAGATCGCCCCTTCGCCTGCACCGGTAATGGTGCCGCCGCGGATATCCGCACGGGAGCCCGGGTCGGGAGTACCCGCGGCGTAACCAAGCGAAATCGCGGAACGGGTGGCACTGCTGATCGTGCTGTCTACAATGTTGGCTCGGGAATCCACCAATGCGATGGCATCTCTGACCGTTGTGTCGTCACCGGTGACCGTAGCACCCTGGAGATTGACGGTGGATCCCGCCTGCGCCTGGATGTAGCTGGTTGCGCCGCCCGCCAGGACGTTCAGAGTCGAATCCTGCTGCAGCACCCACGAGACGATCGGAGAGCCTGGTCCAACCGTCCGGGTGTTGCCCGGCCCAATAATGTCCGCCGACGCATCGGGCACGAACAGCGCAAGCATCACTGCTGAGCTGAGGAGGGTTCTGGCGATCATCGAGTGGGTGCGCATATTGGGGCCTTCGGGGTTTCAGTGATTGGAGCCGTTGGTGGGTCAACGCTCATGTCGAGCGCCGCTGGAGCACCATTCAGGCGCCCGGGAAGATGGCCAAGATAGGGGCCGCCTATCGCTGCGCATATACAACTAATACGAAATCCCCACGCGTCCGTTTGCTTGTTCGCCTCTGTATTCAGCTTCGGTTGGAGACGGAGTACTGCGCCCGCACTCGTGAAAAGGCGTGACCAACGGTTTGCACTCACGGTTTCAAAAGAGAGGCGCTGGGAACGGATTACCAGCTACTACGTAGACCGATCTGGCCGCTCACATCCTTATAGCCGCCATCTCCCCTCTGCAGACCCAGGTCGCCCCATGCCGTCCAGCGGCCGCCGAGCTGCAGCGATGCGCCGGCCTTTGCTTCGTAACGATCCTGCGGCAAGCCGCCAGCCACGCGCTCGCCATCGAAACTCAGGCCGTTGTCGCTGGATTCGTGAATCCAGTTGACCGACACGAACGGCTGCACGCGGTTGCCGGCATCGGTGTGGGCATGGCCAAAGAAGCGCACGCCGAAGCGGCTGGTGAGGCCATCGGCGTTGTCACCATCGATCACCGTGCCGTTGCGTTCAACATGCGTATCGGTGTTCAGACGGGTATAGCTCAGCTGCAACTGCGGCTCGACGAACATCGCAACGCGCTCGCCATCGGCGACCTGGACGCCGTAGCCGGCCTCGACGGAAGCGCTGTTGGCGGTGCTGTCATAGCGCTCCTTGCTCAGGCCATCACCCTGAACACTGTTCTTGAACCGCGCATGCTGGGCCCAGGCGTCCACATACAGCCCGGTCGTCTGTGCTGCATCCTGCAGCCAGCTGCCATAGACGCCGATCGCCTGCCCGTCCACCTTGCCCTTGGCCGAATAGCCGGTCAGTCGGGAGGTGACCGTATTGTTGGCGCGGCCACTGCCCAGCATCACACCGAGCTGGCCGCGCTCCGCACCCCAAGTGAACACGTCGGTGCCGACCTGCAGCACATCGGTATCACCATTGACACTGAGCTGATCGCCGATGACGCCGTAGTCGGCCTGGTTGCGGGACACCCGTGCCCACGCGCCGCGCTCGGACAGGCCGCGAGCGGTACCGCCGTTACGGTCATGCATCCGCATGCCGAACATCTGCGTGGCAGCGGACTGGTTGGCCAGGTAGGCACCCGGCTCCGGGCGAAGCACCGGTACCGGCGGCAGGCACTGCGGCAGGCTCGGATCAATCAGGCACTGCTCCGGCAGGGTGATCACGCAGCCCGGCGCGTTCGGGTCGGCCAGGCAGGGGTCCGGCTCCGGCGGTGCGACCGGCAGTTCCGAGCGCAGGTACCAATCGCCATCGTTGGGATCGGCCTTGCCACCCTTGAACAGGAAGTACTCGTACTGCCCGCCCACCGCACGGCCGGCCAGGTCGAACTGACCGTTGGACGCACCATCGACCTGGATCAGCTGGATGCCGTTGACGGTCTGCGCGCCAATGCCGCCGACGTTGTTGACGGCTACGCGGGTCTGCCCGCTGGTGCTGCCGTTGACGATCAGCTTGTCGCTGGCCGCGGTGTCATCGCCGAGGACAGTATTGAACAGCAGCGTGCCACCGCTGCCGGTGTAATCGCCAGTGATGGTCAGGGTGTTGAACGCGGTACCGTCGCCCAGCGCGACAACACCGCCGTTGCCCAGGGAAAGTTCACCGACATCACTGTCGCCGGTCAGCTGCCAATGGCCGCCATCGCCGATGGTCGCGGAGGTGACATTGTCGAAACGGCCATTGATGCGGCCGCCGCTGAGCAAGGTCACGTGTGCCTCGGCGAATTCTTCCGCCACAACGTTGCCCGTCAGCGTGGTGGTCTCCACCTGCAAGCGCCCAATCGACGGATCAGTGGGCGAGATCCGCGAGTTGAGAACGGTGAGCAGATTGCCGTTGCCGCCTACCAGCTGGGCACCGTTCCGCACCAGGATGCTGGTTTCGCGCAGCGTACTGTCCGGACGATCTGCCTGAACGGTAATCGCACTGCCGCTCACTCCTTCCACCCGTGATGCGTCGATGAGGATCGTGCCGTCTGTGGCATGCGACGTACCTGAGTTCGACATCAAAGCCCATATACCGTCCGTGCTCCCGCGGATAACCGATCCATCAAGAGCCTCGAACGCACCACCAAAGGTCGTAACGCCTCGGCCTCCGGTTCCTTCAACAGTTGAATCCGACACGCGCACGAATGCACCCGCGCTCGTCGATATACCAGAGCTCACACCGGTAATGACGCTGCGCTCGACAGTGGCCGTAGATGCCCCTGCGACAGTCCGAACTAATCGAAGACCCTCGTGGGTGGTGCTGGTGACAGTGGACCCCAGAATCGAGGCGTGGCTCCCGACAAGCTCCACTGCAGCAGCCCCTGTTCCACTCACGTCAGCACCCGTCATGTTCAGCCTTCCCCGCTGCACGCGCACGTCAAGGGTCTTGCCGTCGGGGTTGATGGTCAACAGGCCACCCTCGAGGACCGTCCAGCTCTCGACGGCATCACCGGGATTGACAGTCCCTACGCCCCCGGGACTCACAGTGCCGGCCACCGCCGATGCAGCCAGTGAACCTAACGCCAAGGACACTACGGCCGCCAGCGCCTTGCGGCGGAGCGGCAAATGGGGCGACGAGGAAATTGAGGAAGTGTGCATGAAAGCTCCAGGAGAGTGGGTGAGGCAAAGGGCCAGACAAGGCGGCCAAGATAGATGCGACCTATCACTGCGGATATGCAACTAATACGAAATGCCTGTCTCCGGCTGGGCCAGCTGCCCTGCATTCAGGTTTCCGGGTCATGTCCGTTTACGGATGCGCCCGCATTCGTGAAGGCCATGTGATTAAGCCGCAAATAATGGCCACGATGAGCACGCTAACGTACCCGTGTCACATTGCACGCAACGACTCGCTGATCCGCAGCGAAAGACGACGCCTTCTTCACGCGCCCCCGCCCACATGATGGTGCCTTGCCCTGGAGAACGCGCATGCCAAGGACGTATTTCTACGTGGTGCCGGTCAGCAACGGGTGGGCGTTGCGAGGCGGGGCGTTTGCGGGGAGGAATCTGTATGAGTCACGCGACCAGGCGCTGATCGAAGCGAGGCGGATGGCGGTGGGGCTGTTCACCGTCTCCCAGCGCCCCACCGGAGTGCGCGTCCAGCTGGGCGTGGAGATGTGGGAAGACATCGAGCTGTTTGGAGACGCCTGAGCCCACGGAGGGTGACCGCGAAGGACACCCTCCGTTCAACGTCGAGCGGCTCACGCCAGAAGCGCTCCTCCGCCCTGAGCGCCAGGGATTCGCCAATTCGTATTAGTTGCATAGCACTGGCCGCGGGCCGCCCCTATCTTGCAGCTCCACCGACTCAGCGGCGGGCAACGCTCGTGATCTTCGTTGAGGCCATACGAGCTTCTCATCTCCTCATGAAGGGCATTGCCATGCGCAGCAACACCTTACCTGCCACCGTTCATCACTCTGCATCACCGCGCCGCCTGGCCCTTCCTTCTGCACTGGCAGCTGCTGTGTTGCTGGCGCTTGGCGCTCCCGCAGCCCAGGCCGGACAGGTATTGCCAGGCGAGACCATCGTGGTACGGGCAGGACAGCCGACAGAGGACTGGACTGTTGACAACTCCGGGACCTTGCGCATCCTCGCCGGTGGCAAAGCAACGAGTGTCATCGCCAGCAACGGTGGCGCAGGCATCTACCTGAATGGTGCGGAGATAAGCGGCTCGCCTGCCTCCACACTGTTCGTGGCTGGCTCCTTCGCGGATGTACGTAACAGCACGATCATCGGCGGCGACGGCGCTGCACTGAGCACAGGTGCACTGCGCGTACCCGATCCGCAGACGTCACTGGTCAGTGTAGTCAGCAGCAACCTCGTAGGCACGGGCGTTGGGGTGAGCATTGGCGGTGGCGGCCTTGTGCTCCTGGATGGAACGAACGTGGCCGGTACAGGAAGCACCGGGGTCGGCATCGAGGTAAGCGCCGGGCGTGCGCAGGTGGGCAATCTGAGCGTCGTCACGGGCGATGTAAACGGGGTGTTGCTGAGTCTCGTCACCGCTGGCGTCCCCTCGCAGACGGCGACAAGCCTGGCCGTGGACAACGCGCGCATTGAGGGCACCGCAGGCAGCGCGATCGTTGTCCAGCAGCTGTCGGAGCCCATGACCGCCGATATCGACATCCGCAACGGTGCGCAGGTGGTGGGTGGAAACAGTACGCTGCTTGAGGTGGGCGGTGGCGCGGTTGCCAATTTCAACCTCTATGGCAGCGCGCTCACCGGCAACATCATCAACGACGCTGGCTCTACGACCAACGTCAATCTGAGCGACAACGCCAGCATCATCGGTGTGTTTGACAATGTCAGCTCTGCCACGCTTTCCGGTGGCGGCCACTGGCAGCTGGCCGGCGACTCGAACGTCGGCACGCTCAACCTCAACAGCGGCGGAACCGTCGCGCTGGGCGACGGCACGGCATTCAACATCCTCACCGTGAGCGGCGACTACGTCGGCGCTGGTGGCACGTTGATGTTCAACTCCGTGCTCGGCGATGACGCTTCGGCGAGCGACAAACTGGTCATCGGCGGCAGCACCAGCGGCCAAACCAACGTGGCGGTGAACAATGTGGGCGGCGCAGGCGCGCATACCCTCAATGGCATCCAGCTGATCCAAGTGGGTGGCGCGTCCAATGGCGTGTTCACTCTCGCTGGCCGCGCTGTCGGAGGGCAGTACGAGTACTTCCTGCACCAAGGCAGCACTGCCGTACCGAGCGATGGCAACTGGTACCTGCGCACGGTGCTTCCGGTGGCTCCGGACCCCTGTGTGGCCGACCCGACCCTGCCGGGGTGCAAGCCGGTTGACCCGGTTGATCCTGTGGACCCCGTTGATCCTGTGGACCCCGTTGATCCCGTAGACCCTGTAGACCCTGTAGATCCTGTAGACCCTGTAGATCCTGTAGACCCGGTCATTCCAGTCCCGGTGCTGCGCCCGGAACCTGGTGCATACCTGGCCAACCAGGCTGCGGCCACACAGATGTTCGGGATGCGCCTGCAGGATCGCACCGGCGGCACTGCGCGCGGCCTGTCCGAGCGCGGCGCGTGGGCACGCGTGGCTCGCAATCAGGCCGACTACGGCGTGATCGCCGATCAGCTCAGCGTCAACGGTGACACCTCGGTGCTGCAGGTCGGCACCGACCTGCTCAACTGGGGCGCGGACAGCCGCGGCCAGTTTGGCGTGATGCTGGGCGGGGGTCGCGCCAACAACACGGTGACCTCGCGTGAGACCGGCTATTCGGCCAAGGGCAAGGTCGAGGGCCAGGCCGTGGGCGTGTATGCCAGCTGGCTGCAGGATCCGGCGCAGACCACCGGGCTGTACGTTGATGCCTGGGTGCAGTACGCGCAGTTCAAGAATACCGTGCAGGGTGATGCACTCGCCAAGGAACGCTACGACAGCGATGCGAGAACTGCATCGGTCGAGGCCGGTTACAGCTTCAAAGTGCTGGATAGCGCCAGCACCACAATGTTCGTGGAGCCGCAGCTGCAGCTGGGCTACACCGATTTCAGCACAGACCGCCACGTGGAAACCAACGGCACGGTGGTTGACGGCAGTGATGCCGGCGGCCTGAACAGCCGTGTGGGTGTGCGGCTGTCTGGTCATGCCAACAACGACGTCGGCAACCGGGTGCAGCCGTTCGTGGCGGTGAACTGGATTCATGGCGCCGACGACAACAGCCTGCGCTTCGATGGTGAGCGCATGGAAGGCGGCCTGCCCAAGGATCGCTATGAGGCCAAGGCCGGTGTTTCGCTGCAGCTTGGCCGGCGCTGGACCGGGTGGGGCGATATGGGCGTGCAGCAGGGCCAGGGCGGGTATCGCGATGTGGCTGGGCAGATCGGGTTGCGGGCTAGTTGGTAAAGTTGCGCCCGGCGACGGCTCCCCGGCTGTCGCGGTAGATCCGACGCATCGTCGGATGCTCTCCGTTCCGGCACCACGGCATCCGAACATGGTTCGGACCTACTCCCTGCGCTGTCGTCTGCCTGATATTGATTCATGGCGATTCCCGATGTGCGACATGACGGGATACGCAAATCATCTGTGCATGACCAATCCACGCCTGCGTCAAGGTCGTCACTCACAGGTCGGCCAGGTCTATGCCCTGACCACAGTGGCGTATCGACGCCAACCACTGTTCACCCACCGGCACAACGTCGAGCAGATCATCGATGCCTTGCGCTTTATAGAAGCCGAGAGGATCACCTGCTCGCTGGCCTGGGTGGTCATGCCCGATCATCTGCATTGGTTGATGCAGTTGCGGCAACGAACGCTGCCCGCCTGCATGCAGCTGTTCAAGTCACGTAGCGCACGCCTGCTGAACCGAACTCTTTGCCGTAGCGGTCCCTTCTGGCAACCGGGTTTCTACGATCATGCGGTACGCAGCGATGAATCGTTGCACACGCAGGCGCTATACATCGTCGCCAATCCGGTGCGTGCCGGCCTGGCCACCCGCCTGGGGGAGTATCCCTACGCCTGGTGCCGCTGGCCATTGGATGGGTAGATCCGACGCATCGTCGGATGCTCTCCGGCCCGGCGCCGCGCTATCCGAACATGGTTCGGACCTACCCGCGCAGCGTGGCGCCCCCGTCCACATAGAGATCGCTCATCGCGATATGGCCAGCTTGGTCAGAGAGCAGGAACATCACGGCGTTGGCGATGTCCTCCGGGCTCGCCAACTTCTGCAGCGGTATGCCGGCCTTGTACGTCTCCGGACTACCCTCTATCACCCGCTCGGCCCCCTGCTCGTCCGCCCACATGCCGGTCTGCATCGGGGTCAGGGTCGAGCCCGGGGCGACGATGTTGCAGCGGATGCCCAGCGGCGCCAGCTCCAGGCCCAGGCAGCGGGTGAACATGGTCGAGGCGGCCTTGGAGGCGGCGTAGGCGGCCATGCCGTGGCGCGGGACGCCCGCCGCGTTGGAGCTGACCGTGACGATCGCGCCCCTGCGCCGCGGCGACATCACCCGCGCCAGCGCACGGGAGACGTGGAAGACGCCGTCCGTGTTGACCGCGAACACCCGGCGCCATTGCGTGTCGTCGGTGTCGACGACGGTGCCGGTCTGCAGCACGCCGGCGACGTTGATGCCGAACCCGATCGGCCCGATATGGGTTTCCACCCAGTCCACCAGTGCATCCACCGCAGCGGAGTCGGTCACGTCCAGTGCGCTGGCGTGCACGGTCGACTGCCATGCCCCGGCCACACGCTCGGGTGCCACCACGTCGGTCGCGACCACGATGCAGCCGCTGTCGCGCAGCTGCTCGACCAATGCCGCCCCGATGCCGCCGCCCGCGCCGGTGACCAGCGCGATGGTGCCGTCGAATCCGGTGAGTTTCATGCTGGTGTCCTGTGTAGGTCGTGCCGCCGAAGATGCGCATCCAGCCAGGGCGCGATCTGCGCCACGGCATCGCGGCCGGTGAGCTCGGCGTGCAGGAAAGGAAGGTCGATCGCCTCCACGTGGGCGGCATGGGCCTGCCACAACGCGGACTGCAGCTGCGGGCGGGCGAGATGGTCGCGGCCGGCGCGCACGTGCAGCAGCGGACCGTCGTAGTGCGTGTGGTGATGGGCGCGGATCAAGCGGTTGGTGCCGGTGACGGCGCGGACCACGCCATCGAGGACGATATCCGGCAGGTTGCCCAGTGCGCTGTCACCGCGGCGCAGGAACGCCAGGATGCGGGCGCGGCTGTCCAGCTCGGGATGCGCTTCCGGGTCATGCCCGGCGATGGCGAGCAGAGCACGCAGCGCGGCGGTCGGGTCCGGCTCGGGTTCGGCCCGCCAGCACTCGCTGGGATAGGCATCGAGCAGGGCCAGGACGCCGACCTCGTGGCCGCGCCCGCGCAGGTGCACCGCCATGGCCTGGGCGAGGATGCCGCCGACCGACCAGCCCAGCAGATGCACCGGCCCGGGGCGGCCCAATGCGAGGATGCGCTCCGCGTAGTCGGCCGCCAGTGCTTCGATGCTCGCCGGCAGTGGCCGGGTGGGATCGAGGACCGGCGACTGCAGGCCCTGCACCTCACGCGCGGGTGCCAGTGCGCGGGCCAGGTCGCGGTAGTTCCAGGCGATGCCGCCGGCAGGATGGATCACATACAGCGGGGCGCGCGCCGCATCTCCGCTGGCCAGCCGGATCATCGGGGCCAGCCCATGATCGGTGGCGGTGGGCGGCGCATCGATACGGGCCGCCAGCGCGGCGACCGTGGGTGCCGCGAATACCGCGCCCAGGCCGAGGTCGCAGCGCCACCGCTGCTGGATCGCCAGCAGCAGGTGCACGGCACTGAGGGAGTCGCCGCCGAGTGCGAAGAAATCCGCATCGGCACTGACCGGTGTGCTCAGCCCCAGCGTTTCGGCGAACAACGCGGCCAGCACCTGCTCGGTCGAGGTGCGTGGCGCAACGCCCGAGGCGGACGCCTGCGCCGGTGCCGGCAACGCGGCACGATCCAGTTTGCCGTTGGCCGTGACCGGCCAGTGGTCCAGCTCCACGAAGGCCCCGGGCACCATGTAGTCCGGCAGCCGGTTGGCCAGATGCCCCCGCAGCGTCTCCAGCGCCGGGCCACCCGCGTTGAGGTAGGCCACCAGCCTTGGCTCGCCGGGGCGGTCTTCGCGTAGCAGCACTTCGGCCCGGGTGACGCCCGGTGCCGAACGCAGTGCAGCGTCGATTTCGCCGAGCTCGATGCGCAGGCCACGCAGCTTGACCTGGTGATCGCTGCGGCCGAGATACTCCACTGCCCCGTCTTCGCGCCAGCGCGCCACGTCGCCGGTGCGATACAGGCGTCCGCCGGCAACGAACGGATCGGGCAGGAAGCGCTCGGCGGTCAGATCGTCGCGCCCCAGATAGCCGCGTGCCAGCTGTACCCCGCCGAGATACAGATCGCCGGCGACGCCGGGCGGCAGCGGTTGCATCCCGGCATCCAGCACGTACAGGCAGGTGTTCCAGACCGGATGGCCGATCGGCACCGGTGCGGAGGTGTCGTCCTGGCTGGCGGGCCAGAAGCTGACATCCACGGCGGCCTCGGTGGGGCCATAGAGATTGTGCAGCTCGGCCTGGACCGTGGCATGGAAGCGGTCGCGCAGCGCGGCATCCAGTGCTTCGCCACTGGTGAACACGCGGCGCAGCTGCAGCCCGCGCGCGGCCGGGGCCGCCAGGAACGCGGCCAGCATCGACGGCACGAAATGCAGGGTGGTGATCGCGTGCTGGCGGATCAGTGCGGCCAGCGCCAGCGGATCGCGATGCGCCTCGGGCGGGGCCACCACCAGGGTGGCGCCGCTGATCAGCGGCAGGAAGAACTCCCACACCGAGACATCGAAGGTGGCCGGGGTCTTCTGCAGGATGCGGTCGTCGGGCTGGATCGCGTAATGCTCGCGCATCCACTCCAGCCGGTTGACGATGGCGCGGTGCTCGATCACCACGCCCTTGGGCTCGCCGGTGGAGCCGGAGGTGTAGATGACATAAGCCGCATCGTCCGGCTGCGGCACGGTGGTCAGCCCGGCGTCGCTGTGACGCTGCCACTGGGCAGGGTCCAGCACGGGTGTGTCCGGGAACCGCGCGCGATCATCTGCCAGCGCCAGCACGCAGACCGGCTGCGCCGAGCGCAGGATCCGGGCCAGGCGCTCGTCCGGATGGGCCAGGTCCACCGGCAGGTAGGCGCCACCGGCACGCAGCACCGCGACCAGGGCGATGATCAGCTCCAGCGAGCGCGGCAGCGCCACAACCACCGTCGCCTCGCGGCCCACGCCTTGGGCCTGCAGCTGCAGGGCCAGCGCACGGCTGCGCTGCTCCAGTTCGGCGAAGCTCAGCTGATGCGCGCCGAAGACCACCGCGGTGGCCGCCGGCGTCGCTGCCATCCGTGCGGTGA
Organism: Stenotrophomonas sp. SAM-B; assembly: GCF_013387485.1. GTDB lineage: Bacteria > Pseudomonadota > Gammaproteobacteria > Xanthomonadales > Xanthomonadaceae > Stenotrophomonas > Stenotrophomonas maltophilia_AA. Next base: position 371,251 of record NZ_JABBXB010000002.1, on the reverse strand, counting down.
TCAGCGCGGCCAGGCTGAGCTCGGGCACCGGATGCGCCGTGGCGTTGATGTCATGTAGATAGCGCTGCGCTTCGGCGGGCGTGCACAGCGGCACCGAAGCGATCGTGCCGCCGGTGGCCTGGACGTCCAGCGCGGCCGACACGAAATGCAGCAGGCGCGCGGCATGCGCCTGCACCTGTGTGGGGGTGTACAGCGCGGGATTGGCCTCGATCTCCAGATCGAGCACGGCCACGCCATCCCCGCGGAAGCCGAGCGTCACGTCATCGACTGGACCGGTGGAGAGCACCTCGAGCGTCGCAGTGACGCCGGCCAGCTGCAGCGGCCGATAGAACGGCTGCACATTGACCAGCGGACCGTGCAGGCGACGCTGGCCGCCGATCAGCCCGAGGTCGCGCCGCAGCTGCTCACCCCGGTAGCGACCATGGCGCCGGCCACGCATCAGGCGCATGGCGATATCGCGCACATAGGCATCCACGGTGTCGTGCGTGGCCGCGACCCGCAGCGGCAGGACGTTCATCACCATCGCCGGGACGCGGGCGGAGACGCTGCCGAGGCGGCCCATGAAGGGCACGCCGATCACCGCCTCCGCTTCCCCACTGATCCGGCGGCAGTACTCTGCGCCAAGCGCGGTCAGCAGGTCCGGCCAAGGCTGGCCGATCGCGGCCGCTGCCGCGTGCAGGCGCTCGCGCAGGGCGGTGTCGATCGGCTGCACGTGGCGCAGCGCATCCGCTGCGGCCGGCGCCACGCCCGCCTGCAGGCCGGTGGCGGCCGGCGCACCGGCCATGGCCTCGCGCCAGTAAGCGGCATCGCGCGTGCGGCGCTCGCTGTCACGGTACTGGGTATCTTCATCCAGCACGGGCAGCAACGGTGCCACCGCAGCCTGCTGCGGATGACCTGCATACAGCGCGCAGACGCGCTCGGTCAGCAGCCCCATGCCGTAGCCATCGGTGGCCAGGTGGTGCACGCGCAGGTACCAGACGCTGCGCGCCGGGCCGAGCAGGAACAGACGCTGTTGGCTGAGCCGATCGCGGGCGGGATCCACCGGGCTGAGCCGGTCGCGCTGCATGGCCTGGCGCGCGGCAGCGGCGGGGTCCGGCTGATCGGACAGATCCAGCACCTGCAACGTCGGCGTGTGCTGCGGGTCGAGCCACTGGCCGGGTGCGCCCTGCACGTCCTCGACGATGCGCAGGGCCAGCGCCTCCGCTTCCTGCGCGGCCTGGTCGGCGGCACGCACGAAAGCCGCGACATCCAGCGCACCCTCGATCCAGACGGCGTGGGCGGTGTTGAACGCAGGATTGTCCGGCGCCAGCCGCTGGGCATACCACAGGCCCGCCTGGGCCTCGCTCAGCCCGCGGACGATGGGCTCGGCCGCGCCTGGCACCGCACGGGCGTTCATGCGCTGGCCGCCGCCTCGGCCTGCAGCCGCTGCACCACGGTCCACCAGCCACCCAGCGTGGCGTGTTCGGCCAGATGACTGAATTCCAGCGGGATGCCGGTGTTGCCCCAGGCCAGTACCAGGCCGAGCACGCGCATCGAATCCAGCCCCAGGTCCATCAGGTTCTCGTCGTCCTGGATGTCCTCGGGGGCTTCGCCGAGCATCCCGGCGACATCGGCGCGCATGCGCTCCAGGGTCAGTGCGGTCATGCCAGCATCTCCAGCAGGTGATCGGTGGTCATCGGCACGCCACAGGTGCGGGCGATCCAATGCAGGGCCAGGTCATGGTCGGCCCGCGAGAAGTCGGCGACCGCGTCGGCGGCGATGAAACTCTCGATGTCGCGCTGGAAGCCTTCGGCGACAGTGGCGGTACAGCCGATATGCGCGTACACGCCGGTGACCAGCAACTGGTCGCGGCCACGCGCGCGCATCATGGTGTCCAGATTGCTGCGCTGGAACGCGCTGTAGCGGTGTTTGACCAGGACATGGTCGCCCTCCACCGGGGCCACGGCCTCGATGATGGCTTCGTGTTCCTCGGTGGCGGACATGCCCGGGCCCCACAGATCGGCCTGCAGGCCACGATCACGCCGGTCCTGGTTGCCGCGCTGTGCGGTGTAGAACACCGGGATGCCACGCGCACGGCAGTGCGTGAGCAGGCGCGCGATGTTGGCCACGGCCGGGGCCAGCGGTGCCGCATCCGGCGCGAAGGCGGCCAGGAAGTAGCGCTGCATGTCATGCACCAGCAGCGCCACGCGCGCGGTGTCCGGCTGCCAGGCCCCACGCGGGGTCGGCAGCTCGGCCTGGGTCGGCAGCGGATACGGTTGGATCTTGGGCAGCGCCATCAGCGCGTTTCTCCTGTCTGTTGCATGAAACGTTCGCGCAGCTGGGCACGCAGTTCGCGACGGCTGATCTTGCCGACCGCGGTGGTGCCGAAGGCATCGACGAACACGATCTGGTCCGGCACTTTGAACGCGGCCAGGCCGCGGCTGCGGACCCAAGCCTTGAGGCTGGCGGCCTTGGTCGGCTCGCCCTGGGCAATGATGAAGGCGCAGCTGCGCTCACCCAGGTAGTCATCGGGGATCGAGACCACGGCGGCATCGAACACACTCGGGTGCGCCAGCAGGTGGTCCTCGATTTCTTCGGCGGAGATTTTCTCGCCGGCGCGGTTGATGTGGTCGCTGGCCCTGCCCTGCACCACCAGATAGCCACCCGGGAGGCGCTGGACCATGTCGCCGGTGCGGTAGAACCCATCTTCGGTGAAGGCACGCGCATTGGCGGCCGGATCGTTGTGGTAGCCGCGGATGGTATACGGGCCGCGGGTGAGCAGATGCCCGGTTTCACCTTCTGCGACCGGGTTGCCGTGGTCATCGACCACCAGCACCTCGTCGTCTTCGCTGATCGGGCGACCCTGGGTGGAGACGATGAGGTCGTCGCTGTCGTGCAGGCGCGTGTAGTTGACCAGGCCCTCGGCCATGCCGAACACCTGCTGCAGGGTGCAGCCCAGCCCGGCGATGACGCGGCGCGCAGCTTCCGGCACCAGCTTGGCGCCACCGACCTGTACCACCTGCAGGCTGGAGAGATCGTGGGCTGTCGTCGCGGCGGCCTGGGCCCACAGCAGCGCCAGCGGCGGCACCAGGCCGACGCAGGTGACGCGCTCGCGCGCGATCAACGTAAACGCGGCGTCCGGGCCCGCACCGGGGCTGAGCACCACGCGCCCCCCGGCGTACAGCGTGCCGAAGAACCCCGGCGAGCTCATCGGGAAGTTGTGCGCGGCTGGCAGCGCGACCAGATAGACGCTGTCTTGGGTGATGCCGCAGATCGCGTTGCTGGCGCGGAACGAATACAGATAGTCATCGTGCGTGCGCGGGATCAGCTTGGAGAGGCCGGTGCTGCCACCGGAGATCTGCAGGAACGCGACCGACTGTGGGTCCGGATCGGGAGGCAGCTGTTCGAGGTCACCGGCCAGCGAGTCGAGCGCGGTGAACCCGGCCGCGTCACCGGCGATGATGACGTGCTGCACGTCCGGGACCTGCGCCTGCAGCTCGCGCGCCAGGGTGCGGTAGTCGAAGCCGTCATGGTTCGCGGCGGCGATGTACGCACTGGCTTCGGCCCTGCGCGCGAAATGCGTGACTTCGGTGATGCGGTGCGCGGGCAGCGCATACACGGGAATCAGGCCGGCACGGAACAGGCCACAGACCACGGTGACGAACTCGGGCACGTTGCCGAGCTGGACCACCACCCGGTCACCCGGTGCCAGTCCCTGGGCCAGCAGGCCGGCACCGATGCGGCCGGCCTCCTGCCACAGCTGCGCATAGGTCAGGCGCGTATCGCCACCGACCACGGCGATGTCACCGGCGAAGCGCTCGGCGCGCTCGCGCAGGAAACCCGGGAAGGTCTCGCCACGCCAGTGCCCGGCAGCGCGGTAACGCGCGACCAGGGCCGGTGGCCAGACCTGGCGCAGCGGCACCCGCGAGGAAGAGAAGGATGCGTTCATGGACAGCTCCCGCACATCAGAAAGAACGAACGTCATGGACGCCGAGCGCGGTCAGCAGGGCCATGAACTTGGCAGCCGTTTCGGCTACCTCGAGATCGGGGTGTGAGTCCGCGACGATGCCGGCACCGGCATACAGGCGCACTTCGGTGCCCTGCACCCGTGCGCAGCGGATCGCCACGTACCAGTCGCCATCGCCCTGGGCATCGGTCCAGCCGACGGCGCCGGCATAGAATCCCCGCGCGACCGGTTCGGCCTGGCGGATCAGCGCCAGCGCCTGTTGGCGCGGCGTACCGCACACCGCCGGGGTGGGATGCAGCAGCGCGACCAGGGCGGCCGAGGAAACTGACGCATCTTTCAGCGTGCCGTGGATGCGGGTACCGAGGTGCCACATGGTCGCGGTGGCATGCAGCGTCGGGCGCGGCTGCGCTTCGACGTGGTGGCACAGCGGGGCGAGCGCGGCGACGATGGCCTCGACCACGTGGCGGTGCTCGTCATGATCCTTGGCCGAGGCCAGCAGCGTTTCGGCGGCGCGCGCATCTTCGGCGGGATCGGCCGAACGACGGGCCGAGCCTGCGAGGGGGTGCGACAGCACGCGGTCACCGCGCTTGGAGACCAGCAGTTCCGGGGTGGCACCGACCAGCCAGGCCGGGTCGGCCGCGACCGCGGCGGGCACCGGCACCACGTAGGTGGCCACACTGGGATCCTTGCCCAGGCGCGCGGCCAGCACGCGCGGATGCAGCGGCTGCGCGGTGGTGACGCGCAGGCTGCGGGCGAGCACGACTTTCTCCAGCGGACTGTCGCTGCGCTGCAGTTCGGTGACGGCCGTTGCCACTGCCTGCGCATACGCATCCGCAGACGGTTCAGCGACCACATCACCGACCAGCGTCGGCGTTTCCACACGGACCACCGTGGGCTGGCCGGACACCTGGTCCGGCTGATACAGCGCATCGCCCTGCTCGGGATCGAACGGCACCGCACCCACCAGCAAGCGCGGGCCGGAGCGCGGCGCGGCGAAGAACGCAGCGACGCGCCCGGCCAGCGTGGCGGTCGCGCCGGACGGCAGCCGCGCGCGCACACCCTGCGCTTCCATCGCCTGCTGCGGGCTGCGCAGCAGGAAGTACGGCGCATCGGCGGCGTCGAGGGCGGTGGTGTCGCTCATCTCTTCAGCTACTCCGCGGGCGAGCATCTCGTTCATGCCGCACCCCGCTCGCGGTGCGCCGCTGCGGAGATGGCCAGGATGAGCAGCACCACGCCGACCAGCAGGTACGGCGCGCTCGGCGACCAGCGGTACAGCAGCGTGCCGATCATCGGCCCGACCACCATGCCCATGCCCTGCACCGACGCGACCGTGCCCGCGGCGGCGCCCTGCTCGTGTGCCTCCACCGAATCGGCGGCCAGCGCCTGGAAATTGGGGAACACGAAGCCCATGCCGAACGCAGCGATCGCATAGCTGGCCAGCAGCTGCCACGGCACGCTGACCAGCGCGACCGACGCAAAGCCCAACCCGGAGATCAGTGCGCCGACCAGGATCCAGCGCGTCGGGCGGATGTCCTTGAGCTTCATCACCAGGCCCTGCGCGAAGATCAGGCCCACGCCGACGGCAGTCAAGGCCAGCCCGGCCATGCGCGCGCCGTCTGCCGGCGACAGGCGCAGGCGGTCGATCGCGAAGAAGCCGACCGTCACCTGCGCGATGGTGACCGAGATCATCGCGGCGAACACCGCCAGCAGCGGCAGGCGCAGGCGTGCATCGCCGAGCCCGAGCGTCGGCTTGGGGCCGGTATGCGTCGGCGCGACGGGAGGCGTATTCGGCAAGCGCCACCAGATCATCAGCAGCGACAGCAACGGCAACAACGCGGCCACATACAGTGTGAGCGAGAGATTCTTGTAAGCGATCCAACCGGCGGCGGCCGGGCCCAGCACCATGCCCAGTGCGTTGGCGGTGCCGAGCTTGGCCATCACGCTGCCGCGCTGCCCCGGGGCCGCCTGATCGGCAATGATGGCCGCGGCGGTCGGTGGCACGGCGGCATAAAACAGCCCGACCAGGGCACGCGTGCCGACCAGGACCAGCACGGAGAGCCAGATCGCCGGCGGTGAGGTCAGCGCCACATCGACGAACACCGCCAGCGCCACATAGATCACGGCATAGGCCGCCAGTGCGATCAACAGCACGCGCTTGCGGCCGATGCGATCGCTGAGCGCGCCCCAGCGCCGTGCCGACAGCATCCACAACACACCCGCCGCGGTCACCGACAGGCCGGCGTGCCACTCGGCCAGGCCCAGCACCCGCACCACCGGGCCGATCACGGACACGAACGCCATCATCGCCATGGTGCCGAGCAAGGCGGCGGATACGAGGGCGGGCAAACCGGAAACGACAGGACGTGAAGACATTGAACACCACAGCCAATAAGAAGTTGAACCACGCGGTGCGCCAACGCGCGCGCGGTTCTGCCATCCGGTTGCGAACGCATCACCGCCCTGTGATCCATCAAATGATAACGGCTCGCATTTGCGTTTGATAGTGCAGGCTGTACCGGATGTTCATCTCCCCTGCGCTCTGCCCCTGCGACAAAAAAGCACTACATCTTCGGTTGACGATCCACTCGCACCCCACTATGTTGTGTCCATCGGCTCCCCGCTTCCGCCAGGCCCGGTGCACCGTCTCGACGCCCCGTTGCTCTTGAACGCCCCGTCGTACCACCTGACCGGCGCCTGGAAGCAAGGCCCGTCGCCACCGATGTGAGCCTCTGGCGACGTATTCCTGCACACGCAGGGCCTGCCCACCCAACACGCCTTCTGTCCGGCTGCCGCTCGGCTCTGCCGCGCCGCCTGCTGGGCACTGCGCCATGCAAGGAGATCGCATGAACATCGACGACACCGTCACCTCGACCCTCACCCCGCCGACCGATACCGCCTTTGATGCGGCCACTGCCAATGAAACGCTGTGGATCACCAAGGAAGGCGGCAACCGGCGCATGCCGTTCGACCAGGGGCGACTGGAGCGGACCGTGCACAGCGTGCACGCCGAGTTCCCGCAGCTGGACGTGGCCGACTACCTGCGCAGCGTGCTCGGGCAGATCGCGCGCCGGCAACAGCTCAGCGCCGATGAGATGGTGGATCTGCTGATCCGCGAGGCGGAATCGCGCATCGATCTCACCGCGCCGGACTGGGAACATTTCGCCGCCCGGCTCTACCTGCGCCGCCTGTACAAGCGCGCCAGCAAGAACCGCTTCTACGATGCCACGCTGAAGTACGGTTCCTATGTGGGTCTGCAGGAGAGCCTGGCCGACCGTAACGTGTACTCGATCGACATCCTCAAGGCCTATTCCAAGGACGAACTGGAGGAAGCCGGGCAGATGATCGAGCCCGAGCGCGACACCCTGTTCGCCTACAACGGCCTGTATCTGCTGGCCACCCGCTATCTCGCCACCGATCATTCGCGTGCGGTGTATGAGCTGCCGCAGGAACGCTGGCTGACCATCGCGCTGTACCTGATGCAGCATGAGCACGAGCACGGTGAGCGCTCACGGCGGCGGCGCATGCTGCTGGTGCGCGAGGCGTACTGGGCGCTGTCCAACCTGTACATGACGGTGGCGACGCCGACGCTTGCCAATGCCGGCAAGGTGGGCGGCCAACTGTCGTCGTGCTTCATCGATACGGTGGACGACAGCCTGCAGGGCATCTACGACTCCAACACCGACGTGGCGCGCGTCTCCAAGCACGGCGGTGGCGTGGGCGCCTACCTTGGCTATGTGCGCTCGGCCGGCTCTTCGATCCGAGGCGTGGCGAACTCCTCCGGCGGCGTGGTGCCGTGGATCAAGCAGCTCAACAACACCGCGGTGAGCGTGGATCAGCTGGGCCAGCGCAAGGGCGCGATCGCGGTGTACCTGGATGTCTGGCACCGCGACATCGAGGCCTTCCTCGATCTGCGCCTGAACAATGGCGACCAGCGCCTGCGCGCGCACGATGTGTTCACCTCGGTGTGCCTGCCGGACCTGTTCATGGAGGCAGTCGAGCGGCGGGGTGACTGGTATCTGTTCGATCCGTATGAGGTGAAGCGGATCAAGGGTTGGTACCTGCAGGACTTCCACGATGAGCAGCGCGGCCAGGGCAGCTTCCGCGAGAAGTACGAGGAGGTGGTGGCCGACGAGCGCATCAGCCGGCGGACGATCAAGGCCATCGATCTGTTCAAGCGGATCATGGTCAGCCAGCTGGAGACCGGCAATCCCTTCATGTTCTACCGGGATGAAGTGAACCGGATGAACCCGAACAAGCATGCCGGCAGCATCTACTCCAGCAATCTGTGCACGGAGATCCTGCAGAACATGAGTCCGACCCGCATGATCCAGGAGATGATCAGCGGCGACCAGATCGTGACGACCAAGCAGGCCGGCGATTTCGTGGTGTGCAATCTGTCCTCGATCAACCTGGGCCGCGCGGTCACGGCCGCCCCGGACCTGCTGACCACCGACGTGCTGGAGCGCCTGGTGCCGATCCAGGTGCGGATGCTGGACAACGTGATCGACCTCAACCAGCTGCCGGTGCCGCAGGCGACCATCACCAACCGCAAGTACCGCGCGATCGGCCTGGGCACGTTCGGCTGGCATCACCTGCTGGCCCTGCAGCAGATCGAGTGGAACTCCACCCAGGCCGAGGACTATGCGGACAGCCTGTACGAGCGCATCAACTACCTGACCATCCAGGCGAGCATGACGTTGGCCAAGGAAAAGGGGCGCTACAGCGCCTTCGTCGGCAGCGACTGGCAGAACGGCGAGTACTTCCGTGCCCGGGGCTACGTCAGCCCGGCCTGGCGCGAACTGGCGGCGCAGGTGGGGGTCAACGGCCTGCGCAATGGCTGGCTGATGGCGGTTGCCCCCAACATGAGCACCGCCCAGATCGCCGGCTCCACGGCCTCGATCGACCCGGTCTACGGCGCGTTCTACTACGAAGAAAAAAAGGACTTCCGCCGCCCGGTCGCTGCACCGGGGCTCTCGCTGGACACCTACCCCTACTACGAGAAAGGCGCGTACCGGGTGGACCAGTTCGCCAGCATCCGCCAGAACGCCCGCCGCCAGCGCCACGTGGACCAGTCGATCAGCTTCAACCTCTACGTGCCCAGCACCATCCGCGCCAGCACCCTGCTCGCGCTGCACATGAGTGCCTGGCGCGAAGGCCTGAAGACGACCTACTACGTGCGCTCGAACGACATCGATATCGCCGAATGCGAATGGTGTGGTAGCTGACGACCGTTGGTCGTCAGCCCCGCACCCCCGCATCGCCCGCAAAGAACCAAGGACACCCCATGGCCATCCCCCTGGAACGCATCAAAATCCTCGAACCGCGCCACCCCAACCGCTCCACCGGCATCATCAACGGCCGCACCAGCGGCATCCTCAACTGGAACGACATCCCCTACCCGTCCTTCTACCGGGCGTACAAGGAGCTCTCGACCAACTTCTGGATTCCCGACGAAGTCGACATGAAGGGCGACGCGCGCCAGTACGGTGAGCTCAACGCCCGCGAGAAGAACGCCTACGACTCCATCATCGGCCTGCTCGCCACGCTGGACTCGCCGCAGACGCGCTTCATCTACAACGTCGCCGAGTACATCACCGATCCCGCCGCGCACGCCAACGCCGCGATCATCGGCCAGCAGGAGGTGATCCACAACGAGAGCTACAGCTACGTGCTGGCCTCGATCGCCGGCCTGGCCGACCAGAACCGCGTCTTCGAGATCGCCCGCACGCACCCGACCATCCTCGCCCGCAACGCGCCGATCATGCAGTCCTACGACGACTTCATGCGCGAGAAGACCGCCGAGACGCTGATCCGTGCGCTGATCCAGTCCTCGATCCTGGAAGGCATCAACTTCTATTCCGGGTTCGCGTTCTTCTACAACCTGGTCCGCCAGAACCGCATGACCGGTACCGGCAAGATCATCAGCTTCATCAACCGCGACGAGCTGGCCCACACCAAGTTCATCAGCGAACTGATCCGCGCGATCATCGGCGAGAACCCGGCCCTGCAGGGCGAGCAGCTGACCGCGTATGTGCATGAAGCCTTCGAGCACGCCATCCAGCTGGAGACGCGCTGGACCGGTGAAGTGCTCGATGGCATCGACGGCATCGACGTGGACGAGATGATCCGCTACGTGAAGTACCGCGCCAACAAGATGGCCGGCATGCTCGGCATCGAGAAGCTGTACAGCGAGACCAACGTCAACGTGATGCCGTGGATCAAGGCGTACGCCGACAACTTCACCGAGACCAAGACCGACTTCTTCGAGATGCGCAACGCCAGCTACAAGAAGACCAATTCGGACAATGGGTTCGACGATCTGTAAGGTCGGGCAGATGCAGATCCTGCTGGCGTTCGCCTCGCTGAGCGGCAACACCCGGGAGGTGGCAACGCTGATCCGGGCACGCTGCGAAGCGCTGGGGCATCACGTGGACTGGCTCGACGTCGATGCCGGCGACGTGGCCGCCGTACTGGCGGACGCGGCACCCACCCTCTGCCTGCTCGGTTCCTGGACCGACAACGCCGGCCGTACGCCGGCGGAAATGAAGGACTGCGTCGCCGCGTTGCGTGACCGCTTCGGGTTGCCGCTGCCGTTCCCGGTGGCGGTGTTCGGCACCGGCGAGACCCAATGGGGCGAGGAGTACTACTGCGGCGCCGCGCATCGGCTGGCGCGGTTCTTCACCTCGACCTGTCCGGTGCTCGAAATCGAGCAGATGCCACACGGCGCCGACGATACCCACGCCATCCACCACTGGACCGACACCGTGTTGGCCCCTACCATGAGCACGACGACATGCTGACCCTGCACGCCCAGACCCCCGAGGATTACCACGCCGCCCTGCGCGAACATCCCGCCCTGCTGGTGGACTTCCACAAGGACGACTGCCCGGGATGCCGGATGCTGGAGATGTCGCTGGCAAGTGTTGCCGGCGCGATTCAAGACGCTGGCATGACCCTGCTGAAGGTGAGACTCGAAACGGTTGGAGAGGGATTGTTCCGCGAGCTCGGGCTGCGCCAGACCCCCACGTTGCTGGTGGTCCGCGACGGTCACGAAACTGCGCGGCTGGCGGGATTCCAGTCGCCGAAGCAGATTCTCGGCGTGCTCGGCGCTGGGTGACGCGCGCAGGGGATCGTCTGGTGCGGGCTTCAGCGCGTGCGTGCGATCGGCGCCGACAGCAGTCCACGACGCTTGAACCACCATTCCAGCGGCAGCGTGACCAGCGGCGGTACCGCCGCGGCCAGCGCCAGCAGTGCCGCCCACCAGGGCCAGCGCAGACGGAGGGCGGCGAGCACCGAGACGACGACGTAGACCATGAAGGCCACGCCGTGCACGGGCCCGAAGATCTTGACCCCGACCGGCGTCGGATCGGCCGCCTGGTACTTGAAGTACATGCCGATCAACAGGCCGGCCCAGGTCAAGGCTTCAACGAAGGCGACCGTGGCGAATACGCGGCCCATGGGGCTGACTGGCGACGCATGCTTCAAGAGGGGCTCGGGGTCGTAACGGAAAGGACCCGCATCATAGCCAGTGACGGCGAGTGATGCGAATCATTCTCAGCCATGTATGAGGGCGTCACGACCAACGGTCGTGACCCACCGTTCAGGGCGCTACGACCGACGGTCGTGACCTACCGTTGGACGCGCGGTGTCGGCGCGGCCGGTCGCAGCGCCGCCCCAACACCTTCAGACAAACATGCCGCCCGACGCCTCCACCCGCTGCGCGTTGACCCATGCGGTCTGCGGCGACAACAACGCCACCGCCACCGGGCCGATGTCATCGGGCTTGCCCGGCCGGCCCATCGCGGTGACCGAAGACACCATCGCGTTGACATGCGCATCGTCGCGCACGCGGCCGCCACCGAAGTCGGTTTCGATCGCGCCGGGCGCGAGTGTGTTGGCGCTGATGCCACGTGCGCCAAGCTCCTTCGCAAGGTAGCGGGTGAACACTTCGATGCCGCCCTTCATCATCGCGTAGGCCGAGCTTCCCGGCAGCGAGAAGCGCGCCAGCCCGCTGGAGACGTTGAGGATGCGGCCGCCGTCGGCGAGCAGCGGCAACAACGCCTGCGTCAGGAAGTACGGGCCCTTCAGATGCACGGCGACCAGCGCGTCGAACTGCGCGACCGTGGTGTCGGCAATCATCGCGTGCAGCCCTTCGCCGGCGTTGTTGAGCAGCCCCTGCAGGTGGGTCTCGCCCCACCCGTCCAGCACGGTGCGGACCTGGCCGGCGAAGGCAGCAAACCCGTCGCTGTCGGCCATGTCCAGCGGAACGGCCGCAGCGCGACGCCCCAGCGCCTCGATCTGGGTGACAACTTGCTGGGCGGCCTCGGCCTGGCTGCGGTAGGTGAGCACGATGTCCGCGCCATCGGCGGCCAGCGCGAGGGCGGCATTGCGGCCGAGGCCACGGCTGCCGCCGGTGATCAGAACGATTCGGCGTGCGTTGCGCATGTCAGTCACCTGCTTTGATAAGGAAGACCAGCGTATTGGCATTGCAGACCGGCATAAATCAGCAGATGCTGATTGGACTGTCCATACTTCGCGAACAATCCATGGATCGCCTCGATCAACTGCGCTGCTTCCTGCGGGTCGCCGAACTGGGCTCGTTCACCGGCGCGGCCGACAGCCTCGGCCTGCCCAAGGCCAGTGTGTCCCTCGCCGTGCAACGGCTGGAAGCGGAAGTGGGCGTGCAGCTGCTGCACCGGACCACGCGCCGGGTGCAGCTGACCGCGGATGGCGCCCAGTTCCAGGCGCGCGCGCACGATCTGCTGCACGAGATGGACGATCTGCAGAGCATGTTCCGGATCGATACCAGCCAGTTGAAGGGCCGCCTTCGCGTGGACATGTCCAGTGGGCTGGCCCGGCAACTGGTGATTCCGCAGCTGCCGGACTTCCTGGCCCGGCATCCGGGGGTGGAGATCGAGCTGAGCGGTACCGACCGCCGCGTTGACCTGATCCGCGAAGGCTTCGACTGCGTGCTGCGGGTCGGCCCGCTGGATAACAACACGCTGGTCGCCCGCCCGCTCGGGCATCTGCCCATCATCAACTGCGCCAGCCCGGCGTATCTGGCCGCGCGCGGTACACCCACGACGCTGGACGATCTGGCCGGCCACGCCCTGATCCACTACGTCGGCACTTTGGGCCAGCGCTCGCCCGGGTTCGAGTACCCCGACGGTGAGGTCTATCGCAGCCTGCCGATGGGGGGCGCGGTGACGGTCAACAGCGGCGATGGATACACCGCCGCGGCGCTGGCCGGGCTGGGCATCATCCAGGTGCCACGACTGGGCGTCCGCCAGGCCTTGGCGGCGGGCACGCTGGTGGAGATTCTCAGCGGGGTGAAGGCCGAGCCGATGCCGGTCACGCTGCTGTATGCCCAGCGCCGTCATCTGCCGCGCCGGGTGGCCGCGTTCATGGACTGGGCGGCGGCGGTGATCCGGCCGGAGCTGTTGCCGGTGGCATGAGCGGGAAGCACGGATGTCGCCTGACTGATCCGGCACATTTCGGCACGTTCGTGCAGATTAACGCACCAAAAGTGAAGACCTCTGCTACAGTTGGGACCACATACAGGCACTCCAACGCACATAGCTGCACATTCATGCAGACTGATGCGCTGCCTCCGCCCTGACCCGAGGCTACCCATGACCACCCAGGACGCCCTACCGGGCGAACGCCAACAGACCATCCTGCGCCTGCTGCGCGAACACGGCCGCGTGATGTCGGCGCAGCTCGCCATCGAACTGCAGGTCTCGGAAGACTCGATCCGCCGCGACCTGCGCGAGCTGGCCGCACAGGGCCTGTGCCGCAAGGTGCATGGCGGTGCGCTGCCGGCGACGCCGACGTTCCCGGCGCTGGCCGAGCGCCACGAAAAGGACCACGAGCGCAAGCGCGCCCTGGCGCGGATCGCGGCCGCCCAGGTGCTGCCCGGCGAGCTGGTCTTCCTCGATGCCGGCTCGACCAATACAGCGATCGCCAACTGCCTGCCCGAGCATCAGGGCATTCGCGTGGTGACCAACGCCCCGGATATCGCGCTGGCGTTGATGAGCCGCCCGGGCATCGAGGTCACGCTGATCGGCGGCCGCATGGACCCGCGCATCGGCGCGACCGTGGGCGCGCAGGCACTGGACGCGATCCGTGCATTGCGCGTGGACGTGTGCTTTGTCGGCACCTGCGCGGTCGATGCCGAGGCGGGCATCTGGGCCGTGGATGGCGAGGAGGCGACACTCAAGCGTGCCCTGATTGCCGCCAGCAGCCGCTGCGTGGTCGTCGCCACCAACGACAAGCTGGGCGCGCAGGCCTCGCACCGGATCGGCGATGTCGATCAGATCGACCTGCTGGTCGTGGAAGCGGACGCGCCAGCGGCACAGGTCGCGGCGTTCGAGCGCCGCGGTGTCGCCCTCCAGCACGCCGCGCACCACTGAGGTCCGGAATCCATGTCGACGCGTTCTGCTTCTTCCTCCCTCCTCGCCCGTGGCCAGCAGCACGCCACCCGCGCCGCCTTCTTCCTGCCCGGCTTCGCCACCGCCGCCTGGGCGCCGCTGGTGCCGTTCGCCAAGAACCGCACGGGCCTGGATGAAGGCTCGCTGGGCCTGGTGCTGCTGTGCCTGGGCGCCGGTTCGCTGCTGGCGATGCCGATCGCCGGGATGCTCGCCGCACGCCACGGCTGCCGTGCGGTGATGATCGCCACGCTGGTGATGGTGATCGCCACCCTGCCCCTGCTGGCCATCGCGCCCTCGCCGCTGACCTTGGGCGCGGTGCTGTTCGTGTTCGGTGCCGGCGTGGGCGCCTGCGATTGCGTGATGAACATGCAGGCGATCATGGTCGAGCGCGACAGCGGCCGGCCGATGATGTCCGGCTTCCACGCCTTCTACAGCATCGGCGGCGCGGTCGGTGCCGGCGCGATGACCGGCCTGCTCGCGGTCCACCTGCCGCCGTGGCTGGTGTGCCTGCTGGCCTCGGCGGTGATGGCGGCGCTGCTGGCGATCTCGCTGCCGTACTGGCGGACCGACAAGGCCCCCAGCGATGCGCCGATGTTCGCGGTGCCGCACGGGGTGGTGCTGGCGATCGGCGTGCTGTGTTTCGTGGCGTTCCTGGCCGAGGGCTCGGTGCTCGACTGGAGCGCGGTGTTCCTGCATGAAGTGCAGCAGGTCGACCCCTCTCGCGCCGGCCTGGGGTATCTGGCCTTCGCCATCGCGATGACCGTGACCCGGCTGGTCGGCGACGGCGTGGTGGCCCGGCTCGGCCGCCACCGTTCGATCCTGATCGGCAGCCTGGTGGCGGCGTCGGGCTTCGCCCTGGCGACATTTGCGACCTGGATGCCGCTGGCCCTGTGCGGGTATGCGTTGGTCGGCCTCGGCTGCGCGAACATCGTCCCGGCGCTGTTCTCGATGGCGGGCAACCAGAAGGTCATGCCGGAAAGCCTGGCCATCCCGGCGATCACCACGCTCGGCTATGCAGGCGTGTTGGCCGGCCCGGCGCTGATCGGTTTCGTTGCGCAGGCAAGCAGTCTGGTGTTCGCCTTCAGTGCGGTGGCGGTGACGCTGGTGCTGGTGGGGCTGTGCGCGCGGTGGGTAAGGGCCTGACGGGCGTGCCGGACGATGGCGTTACCATCGGTCCACTGCCCAACGGATGTGCACCATGACGGCCCTGCCCTTCGATCCCCGCCCGCGCCGCGCGGCCTTCCGCGCACTGCATGAGGACGGTTGCTTCGTGCTGCCCAATCCGTGGGATGCCGGCAGCGCACGCTATCTGCACAGCCTCGGCTTCCAGGCGCTGGCCTCGACCAGCTCCGGCTATGCGTGGAGCCAGGCGCAGGCCGATGGCACGCTGACCCTGGACGAAACGCTCGCGCATCTGCACAGCCTGGCCGCCGCGACCCCGCTCCCCTTGAATGCCGATTTCGGCGATGGCTTCGGCACGCTGGAGGATGTCGGCAGCAACGTCACCCGCGCCATCGCCACCGGGGTGGCGGGCATTTCCATCGAAGATGCCGGCGCCGATCCCGCCCATCCGCTGCGCACGCTGGAGGATGCCGTCGCACGGGTACGGGCCGCACGCCGCGCGATCGACGCCTCCGGCGAAGACGTACTGCTGATCGGCCGCGCCGAGAACTTCTTCGTCGGCCGCCCGGATCTGGACGATGCGATCACCCGCCTGCGGGCCTATGCCGACGCCGGCGCGGACTGTCTGTACGCACCGGGCATCAGCACCCGCGAACAGATCGAGGCCGTCGTGGCTGCAGTGGCGCCGCGTCCGGTCAACCTGCTGGTCGGCAGCGCACTGCCCTTCACCCTGCAGGACATCGCCGGCATGGGCGTGCGCCGGGTCAGCGTGGGCGGTGCGATGGCGCGTACGGCCTGGGGCGGGATGATGCGCGCCTCGCAGTTGCTGATGGACGAGGGCCGCTTCGACGGGTTCGCCGACGCGGCCTCCGGGGCGGTGTTGAATCAGTTGTTCCGCTGATCAAACTCAGTGGCTGGACAGCACCACCACCGCAGCGGTGACGAGCGCGATCCCCACCCAGCCGATCGGGCGCAGGCGGTTGCCGAACAGCACGCGCCCGCAGAGGGCCGTGCCGATCACCCCGATGGCGCCCCACATCGCATAGGCCGTGGCCAGGTCCATGGTCTTGACCGCCTGGCCGAGCAACGCGAAGGCAATCCAGACCAGCCCGATAGCGGCAACGCCCCACGCCGGTTTACGGAAGCCATCGGACTTGGCGACCATCATGTTGGCGACGATGTCGATCAGCGCCGAGCACAGCACGAACAGGAACGCGGTGACCGTCATGACGTGTGCTCCTCGCCGAGGGTGACGCACACGATACCGGCCGCCGCCATCACCAGCCCGAGCATCTGCTGCACCGAGAGGCTGTCCTTGAACACGAACATGCCGACCAGCGTGAGCAGGGTCAGGCCGAGGCCTTCCCACACCGCGTAGGCCACACCGACCGCGATGCCGCGCACCGACAGTGCCAGGAAGTAGTACGAAATGGCCAGGGCAACGGCCATGACCACATAGCCGAGATGGCCACCATGACGGGCGGCATCGGCCATGAACGAGGTACCGACCACTTCGGCGACGATCGCCACGGTCAGGCAGGCCCAGGCGATCAGACCGCCACGGGCACGGGATTGCGAATGCACCTGTGTGTGCATGGAAAGCTCCTTGATTGCGGCCGGCGCACACCGGCGGAACGCCGGGCACCGGGGCATCGGCCGGGATGGCGGATGCACGTGCGTCGCTGCGGGCCGGGTGACCTGGCTGCCGACACCGGGTCGGCACTGGCGGCACCGCATCGGCACCGCATAGGAACCGCACCGGTAGGTACCGACCGCATCGACACCGCGCCGGTAGGTACCGACCGTTGGTCGGTACGCGCCAGCCGGGCCATGGCACCCAAGCGACGCGCCCATTATCATCGCCTTTTCCATCACTCCCAAGATGGAATCCATCGACAAAGGCGATACATCCATGCGTTACGGCCCCGAATCCCTGCATGCCTTCGTCGAAGCCGCCGCACTCGGCTCGTTCTCCGCCGCCGCCCGCCGCCTGAAGAAGACCCAATCGACCATCAGCACCGCGATCGCCACGCTGGAGGCTGAGCTGGGCCTCACCCTGTTCGACCGCAGCGGCCGCTATCCGGTCCTGACCGAAGACGGGCGCAAAGTGCTGGGCCATGCGCAGGAAATCCTCGCCGCCGCCGATCGCCTGGAGCAGCTCAGCATCCGGCTGGCCGACGAGGTCGAACCGCGCCTGAGCCTGGTGTTCTCGGATATCTACCAGCTCAACCCCGACCAGCATCTGCTGCGTCGGTTCGAGCAGCGCTTCCCGGATATCGAGCTGGAATGGCTGGATGCCGAAGGCAGCGACGTGTTGGACGTCGTGCAGCGCGGCCGCGCCCATCTCGGGCTGATCCCGCACCAGCCGGCGTACCCGTCCGAACTGGCGGTGCGCGCCCTGCCCCTGCGCGCGGACATGGCCATCTTCGTCGCCACCGGCCACCCGCTGGCGGCGCTGCCTGCGCCCGACGAATCGCATCTGGCCAGCCACCGCCAGATCTGCCTGAGCGGCGATGCCGCACGCGAGGGCCATGCACGCGGCCGCACCTGGTCGGCGTCGGACTACCTGATGGTGCTGGAGATGGCCGAGGACGGGTTCGGCTGGGCGGAGTTGCCGCGCTCGCTGGTGACGCGCTATGGCCGGGGCATGCTGGTTGAGCTGCCCCTGCCCGGCTGGCCGCGGCTGGTCTCCACCGATGCGGTGTGGCAAAAAGGCACGCCGCTGGGACCGGCGGCGCTGTGGCTGCTGGATCAATTCCTGCTGCCGGCCCCCTGACGCGCCCCCTCAGGACGCGGCCTGCTCCCTGCGTTGCAGCGCCGCCAGGGCGAGCAGCACGACGACGGCCATCCCCAGCGGGAATACGATCAGCGGCCACGCTGTGTCCCCGGGCAACGCCAGCACCACCGCGGTGCCGGCTACACCCACCAGCAGGCTCTCCACGCAGAAGTACACCGCGACAGCCAGGCCCGCCATGTCGTCGAACGCCTTCAACGCCCCATTGGCGGTCACCGCCACGGTGACCACGATGCCGACGGCCGACACCCACATCGGCAGGATGAACGTCACGAATGACGGTCGATCCAACCACTGTCCCGCGACGAGCAGGACCGCCCCCATGACCAGCAGTCCCATGCCACGCGCCAGGCAGCCGCCCTCGCCCCAGCCCATCACGGCATGACGGACCCAGCGGGTGGTGACCACCATCACCAACGCCACCGTGGCGAACGCCAGGCTGAAGGCCAGCGGTGCGTAGCCCGCGCGCTCGATGAGAACACGCGGCGCGGTGGAGAAGAACACGAAGAACGTTCCCATCGCGGCACTGAAGCCGAGCGTATAGGTCCAGAACCGCAGGCTGCGCAACACCCGCCCGACGTGTCGCGGTGACGCCTCGGCCCGGCTGGGGCGGGTTTCATGCCAGCCACGTGCTGCATTCGCCAGCGCAAGTGACGCAACCAACCCCAGAGCGATGAAAATCGCGCGCCAGCCCCACCCCCCGGCAACCACCGCGCCGAGAATCGGTCCCAACGCCGGGACGAAGGCAAGCATCGCGCTGAACACGGCGTAGATCGTGGTCCCTTCTTCACGATGGGCGTAGACGTCGCGCACGGTGGCAAAGGTCGCCACCAGCATCGCCGAGGCGCCCAGTGCCTGCAGCACGCGGAACGTGATGAACATCGGCACGTCCGAGGAGGCGGCCATGCCGAACGAGGCGGCTGCGAACAGCGCTCCTCCTCCGAGCAGGACCGGGCGCCTGCCGAGCCCGTCGGCCAGCGGGCCGAACAGCAGTTGCCCCACGCCCAGCAGCACCATGTAGACACTCAAGGTGAGCTGGATGACTGCCGGCGTGGTGCCGAGCACCCCCGGCATCTCGGGTACGACGGGGAGATAGATATCCATCGCCAGCGAGGCCAGGAGATCGAACGGTGCCATCAGCCAAAGCGCTGCAGGCAGGGAGTGGGTCCAGACAGGATTTCGAGCAGACATGCGTAAACCTCCGCGCAGTGAAGAACACAGCGCAGCGTCTGTCCTATCAGGCAATGCCGTTCGACAGAGCGCCGCAACAACGACCAGGGTTGTTGCGGCTTACTCGTCCGAGGACTTGGCGTTTCCCATGCAGTTACTCCCAGGCCGGATCAGCGGCCGACCGGATGTGCGATAGCGTAATCGATCGCCGCGCAGATCGCCGCCACCTGGGCATCGTTGCACTGCTGCGGCGTGGCACGCGGGCTGTCCGGGTACACCTCGGTGGTGGTGGTATACCTCGCGCCACTGACACTGGCGCACAGGCCCAGTTTCTCCAACGGATACTCGATCACCCCCGGCGCCACCACCGGCGAGCCGATGATCTCGCCCTTGTCGTCGGCCGGGGCGATGTGGGTCACCCGCTCCACCGCTGCATTGACCGCGGTCTGGAACGCGGGCTGCGGGTTCTCGCTGTCATCGACCAGGTAGAAACCATCGGGAATCAGCCCCGGTTCAAACGGTTTGCCGTCGCGTGCGGCCAGGGCCGGGCGGAATTCGGTCTCGTCCGTGTCGGTGGTTTCGTGCAGGTCGATATGCATCGCGATGCTGCCGCGCAGCGGCGCGACCAGGGCCATCAGCGCCGCGGATTCGGCCGCCGGACTGTTGGCCATGAACGAGCGGTTCGGGTCGATCGCATCGGCGTTCCAGCGCTGGATGCGCTCGTAGCCCCAAGGGCTGACGCAGGGCACCACCAGCAGATTGGCGCGGCCGGCATACTCCGCTGCGCGGGTCTGCAGGAACTGCAGTGCGCCCTGCACGCCGCTGGTTTCGTAACCATGGATACCGCCGGTGACCAGCATCGTCGGCAGCGCCGCATTCCAGTCGCGGCTGCGTACCGCGAACAGCGGGTACTGGTCCGGCGCGTAGTCCAGCGTGCCGTACTGACTCACATCGAAGTGGCTGCGAAGGGCCTCGACGGCCGGCAGCACGTCATCGGCGTAGCGCCGCTGCGGCACCTGGCGGGCACGCCACTGCGCCTCCTCCGCTGCGCCCCACGGCTTGCCGGGGGTGCCGATGGGATAGAAGGAGGCGTCGTTCATGGCGTGCTCGTCTGTGTTGCGGTGTGGAAAGGCGATTTTACCATCGCCTTCAGCCTCGCCACGCAGGGCTGCCCGCTTACGTCCGGGCAAGCTGCGCGACAGCGTCCTCCACCGGCCGGTCGCCTTCGGTCAGCTCGATGATCGTGCGGCGCACCTCGGGGTGCTCGACCAGCGCGACCAGCGTGGCAGCCACATCGGCGCGTGGGATATCGCCGTACGCAATCGCCGGGCCGGCGCTGACGTGGCCAGTGCCCGGCGCATCGCTCAAGGTGCCCGGGCGCAGGATCACCCAGTCCAGATCGGTGGCGGCCAGATACACATCGGCGCGCTTCTTGACCGTCATGTAATTCTCGAAGCCCTCGCCCATACCCTTGTTGCGGCCCGCTTCCGGGAATGCCGAGACCAGCAGGAAGCGACGCACGCCGGCCTGCCGGGCGGCATCGACGGCAAGTTCCAGGCCGCGGCCATCGATGGCGTTGGTCACTTCCACGCCTGCGCCACCCGCACCGGCGGTGAACACCACCACGTCACTGCCGGCCATCTGTGCGGCCAGTGCAGCCACGTCGGTGGCGGTGAGATCACCGGTGACCGGCGTAGCGCCAAGTGCCTCCAGTTCAGCGCCCTGCCCGGCGCGGCGATGCAGTGCGAGCACGCGATGCTGTTTGTCGGTCAGCTGCTTGACCAGGTGACGGCCGACCTTGCCGGCCGCGCCGACGATGAAGACAGTGCTCAAGACGGTTCTCCTGTTTCAATCGACCTGCAAGGGTACGCAGGCGGATGTGACACGACCGTCCCGACGCGCGCCGGCGTTCAGCCGCCGCTGTACTGCGCGTCGCTGACCTGCTCCATCCACGTCACCGGCGAACCGTCGACCGCTTCGGCGATCGCGATATGCGTCATCGCGGTAGCTGCCTTCGCGCCATGCCAGTGCTTGACGCCCGGCGGGATCCAGACGATGTCGCCGGGTCGGATCTCGCGCGCGGGCTTGCCCCATTCCTGCACGCTGCCCACGCCCGCGGTGACGATCAGGGTCTGGCCCAGCGGATGGGTATGCCACGCGGTGCGTGCACCGGGCTCGAAGGTGACAGTGGCTCCGCCGACCCGTGCGGGCGCGTCGGTCTGGAACGGTGCATCGATGCGCACCTTGCCGGTGAAATAGTCCGCCGGACCGGCCGCCGAGGCGGTGGTGCCCGCGCTGGCGATGCGGATGGGCGCGGTTTCGGTGGGCATGGCGCGATCTCCTGGAGGAACGGCGCAGTTCGCCGCGGACCCTCACTGTAGGCGCGCGGCCGCACCGGGACTAGCCGCCGCGACCGGCATGCAGTCATGAGCCCAGCTCACCAATGGATCAGGCGGTCACTGATGACGGAGGCCGGCGATTGCGTGCGCGTGGACCGCTAGAGCGGGCCTAGGGTCTCGGCTGCATGTCCGCGGGCTCCGCGACAGCCGACCATGGGTCGGCTCTACCGTAGCTGTCAGGGACGCAGCAGCACCTTGCCGTTGCGGCCCGGCACCAGGCTGGCCTTGGCGGCATCGCCGACCTCATCCAGCCCGAACACGCCGTCCACCGGCAGGCTCAATCCACCGCGGGCGGCCAGCTGCAGCAGTTCGCCGACCAGGCGACGCTTGTCCTCCGGGGCCATGGCCTGGCTGACCTTGCTGCCCCAGAAGCCCTTCACCGTGGCCTGCTTGAAGATCACGTCGCCCGAGCTGAGCTGCATCGGCTCGCCGGTCATCGAGCCGAACGAGACCAGCGTGCCGCCGTCGCCGAGCAGGGTCATCAGCTCGCTGCTGGCGCGCCCGCCGACCGAGTCGACCGCGGCGGCGATCGAGGCGCCGCCGGTCGCGGCCTGCACCTGCGCCATCCAATCGGACTGCGCGGTGGAGATCGTGTGGTCGATGCCGAGCTCGGCCATTTCGGCCACGCCGGCATCGCGCCGCACCAGGTTGATGCAGTGCACGCCGCGCGCCTTGGCCAGCATCGCCAGCGCCTTGCCGACCGCGCCGTTGGCCGCGTTCTGGAGGATCCACTGGCCTTCCTTCACCTGCAGGAATTCCAGCAGCATCAGCGCACTCAGCGGCATGGCGATCAGCTGCGCGGCGGTGTTGTCATCGATGCTGTCCGGCATCGGAATGACCATGCGTGCCGGCGCGATGAAGGACTCGGCCCAGGTGCCATGCACCGAGGCGGCGCTGACGCGCTGGCCGATCTTCAGGCCTTCGACGCCCTCGCCCAGCGCGTCGATCACGCCAGTCCCTTCGCTGCCACCGATCGCCGGCAGCTCGGGCTTGTAGCCGTACTGGCCGCGCACGGTCCACAGGTCGTGGTTGTGGATGGGCGCCAGCACGGTGCGGATGCGCACCTCGCCGGCCGCCGGGGTCGGCTGCGGCACGTCGCCGCCGTGCAGTACCTGGGTGGGATCACCAAAGGTGGTATGGATCGCAGCGCGCATCAGCAACGCTCCTTCTTCACGATGTTCATGGGGGGTCTCCTGCAACGGGAATCAACGACGATGACGGTGCGCGGCGGCGATCGCGCGCGGCTGGCGGTACGCGCGTACGCGCAACCAGACGGTCTGGATCACCACGATGATGATCAGTACCAGGGCCAGGGTGGCGATGTTCCCCGCCCCCGGCAGATCCCAGCCGGACTGCTTGACGTACATGCCGGCCAGCGCCCAGATCACGGCCGCCGGATAGGCGAAATGCCCGCGCAGCAGCTGGTTCACGACGAGCACCAACAGCGTGGCCAGGACCAGCAGCACCAGGCTCCAGCCGAGCATGTTGTCGGTCGGCAACCAGCGGTAGGCGACGATCACCTGGGCAGTGTTGAGGTAGGCCGCCAGCGACAGCCAGCCTGCATGCAACCCGAGCGGATAGGCGGCCCAGGCGCGCTGACCGCCCGGAGCGGTGATCGGCGAAGCGCGGTAGGCGGCCACGATCAGGCAGAGCAAGGCGGCCCAGATGATCGCCAGCGCCGGCAGGAACCACTGGTTGGAGAACACCGGCATCCAGGCGGCGGTGAGCGCGAAGCCCGCCGCGGCCCACGGGCGCACCCCGGTGATGTCGGGCTTGCGCAGGCGCAGCTGCCAGAACCCGAACAGCACGTCCCACAGGAAGATCACGCCCCAGATAGCGAAGGCGTACCCGGCCGCCACCAGCAGCGTCGGATACTGGTCGGACACTGCGCCGTTGGTCGGGCCGAACATGCCGGTCTGTGAGAGCCACGCCACTACGGGCATCGCCAATGCGGCCAACAACACGATCCAACGCATGCATCCACTCCAGCTGAAAAGAGCGATGACGATACGCGGTTCAGGGTTAAGACGTTGGGAGCCAACAAATCGCGGAGGCCACAGATTGCAAAGACTTACTAACATAGCCTCTGCTATATTGCGGCCGTGGACACCCAACGCCGCCCCGGGAACTCCCCTGCCTGGCCTTCCTCGGCCGGGCACACGCCCAGCCTGGGTGAGATGAACGCCAGCGTGGCGGTGCCCAGCGGCGGCCACTGGTGGTTCCGGCTGCTGGCCTTCCTCGGCCCCGGCTACATGATTTCGGTCGGCTACATGGACCCGGGCAACTGGGCCACGGACATCGCCGGCGGCGCGCAGTTCGGCTATCTGCTGCTGTCGGTGATCCTGCTCTCCAATCTGATGGCGATCGTGCTGCAGGGGCTGTCCGCGCGGCTGGGCATCGCGACCGGACGGGATCTGGCGCAGGCGTGCCGCGATCACTATTCGCGGCCGGTGAACCTGGGCCTGTGGCTGCTGTGCGAGATCGCGATCATCGCCTGCGATCTGGCCGAGGTGATCGGCACGGCGATCGCGCTGAAGCTGCTGTTCGGCATCCCGCTGCTGGCCGGCGCGATCATCACCGCGGTGGACGTGGTGCTGGTGCTGCTGCTGATGAACCGCGGCTTCCGCGCGCTGGAAGCCTTCGTGATCGCGCTGCTGCTGGTGATCTTCGGCTGCTTCGCGATCCAGATCTTCATCGCCGCCCCGCCGCTGCAGGCCGTGCTGGCCGGCTTCATCCCGCACGCGCAGGTAGTGACCGACCCCAAGGCGCTGTACCTGGCGATCGGCATCATCGGTGCCACCGTGATGCCACACAACCTCTACCTGCACTCCTCCATCGTGCAGACCCGGGCTTACCCACGCACCGATGCCGGGCGCCGCAGTGCAATGCGCTGGGCGGTGACCGACAGCACCATCGCCCTGATGCTGGCGCTCTTCATCAACGCCTCGATCCTGATCCTGGCGGCAGCGGTGTTCCATGCGCACGGCCGTACCGACGTGCAGGAGATCGAGCAGGCATACGAGCTGCTGGCGCCGATGCTCGGCGTAGGGCTGGCCTCCACCCTGTTCGCGGTCGCCCTGCTCGCCTCGGGGATCAACTCGACAGTGACCGCCACGCTGGCCGGGCAGATCGTAATGGAAGGTTTCCTGCGGCTGCGGATTGCCCCGTGGGCACGGCGCCTGATCACCCGTGGCATCGCGATCGTGCCGGTGGTGGTGGTCACCGCGATCTACGGCGAGCAGGGCACCGCGCGGTTGCTGGTGCTGAGCCAGGTGCTGCTGTCGATGCAGCTGCCGTTCGCGGTGGTACCGCTGGTGCGGTTCGTGTCGGACAAGGCCAAGATGGGGGCCCTGGTCGCGCCGCGCTGGCTGATCGCGCTGTCATGGCTGATCGGCGGCCTGATCATCGTCTTGAACGTGAAACTGCTGGTGGATGTGTGGCGGGGCTGAGCATCCCCACTTGACCTCAACGAAGGTTGAGGTGGCACAGTGCGAGCTCCTCATCCCACTGGCAAGCCCAGATCGAGCCACGCAATGACCGATACCTCGCAGCACGCGCTATGGAATGGCCCCGCCGGTGAGGCGTGGGTGGAGGCGCAGCACATTCTCGACCAGATGTTCGCGCCGCTTGCCACCCACCTGGTCGAGGCGATCCCGCCCGGCGAAGAACTGCACGTCCTCGATGTGGGCTGCGGGACCGGCGCGGTGGCGCTGGCGATTGCCGGGCGGCTGGGCCCCGGCGGGCATGTTATCGGGGTCGACATCTCGGCCCCGATGATCGCCATGGCGCGTGAACGCGCGCAGCGTGCCGGGCTGGCCGTGGAGTTCATCGTCGCCGACGCGCAGCAGCACGCGTTCCTGCCGGGAAGTCTGGACCGGATCGTGTCGCGCTTCGGGGTGATGTTCTTCGATGATCCCGTGCAGGCCTTCGGACAGCTGCAGCGGGCGGCGAAACGCGGCGGCGTGCTGCAGGCCCTGGCCTGGCGCGGCCCCGACGAGAATGCCTTCATGACCACCGCCGAGCGCGCGGCCGCGCCGTGGTTGACCCTGCCCGCGCGCCAGCCCGGGGGGCCGGGGCAGTTCGCGTTCGCCGACCGTACGCAGGTCGAGCAGATCCTGGCGGCCGCGGGCTGGGAGGACGTCGAGATCCTGCCGCTGGACGTAGTCTGCCGGATCGACCGTGCGGACCTGGCCACCTACGTGACCTTGCTGGGACCGGTCGGAAGCGCGTTACGGAATGCGCCACTCGAAGCGGCTGCACGGTCGCAGGTGATGGACGCGGTACTGCAGGCCTTTGCCCCGTTCGTTGAAGGCGATGCGGTGACGTTCACCGCCGCCTGCTGGGATGTGCGCGCCCGCGCCTGGTAGATCCACGCCCCGCGTGGATGCGACCCACCGGCGCTCTACCCCTGCGAACAGCGCCTCGCCATCAGCGCGTTCGTCAGCAGCATCGCCACCAGTGCGATCGCGGCGGCCGTCACGAACGCATAGGCCGCCCCCTCCGCATAGGCGTTGCGGGCCAGCCGCGTGAGGCTGTCGCTGGCCGCGCCCTGCACGGACAGCTCGCCCACCACCACGCGCTCGATCAGCACCGGCGTCCATGCCTGCCCGGCCTCGGTCAGCGCGCCGCGGGCGGCGTCACGTACATGGCTGGACAGCACCGCACCGAGCGTGGCGAACCCGATCAGGATGCCGGTGAAGCGCGCGGTGGTACTGATGCCCGAGGCCATGCCGGCGCGGTCCGGCGGGATCACGCTCATGATCGCCTTCTGCGTTTCGCCATTGAGCAGCCCACCGCCACTGCCCAGCACGGCCATCGCCAGCAGCAGGCCCGCACTGCTGTGCTGCCACAGCGCCACGGCGATGCCGAGGTTGCCGATCACGGCCACGCCCAGGCCAAGCGCCAGGATCTGGCCGGAAGCCCATCGCGTGCCGAGGCGGCGACCGAGGAACGGCAGCAGCAGCATCGCCAGCGCAAACGGCAGCATGTGCACGCCGGCCTGCAGCACGCTGTCGCCGCGGGCGTTCTGCAGCAGCAGCGGCAGCAACGAGGCCATCACCTGTACGCAGGCGGCGTAGGCGAACATCACCAGCACTGCGCCCACCAGCGCCGGCGCGCGGAACAGGCGCAGGTCGAGCATGGGCTGGGCCCGGCGCTGTTCGACCACGATGAAGGCCGCGGCCAGCACCGTGCCGGCCAGCAGCCACGGCAGCACCGCCGCGCTGCCCCAGCCTTCCACCGGTCCGCGGATCAGCGCCCAGGTCCACGACAGCATGCTGCCCGCGAACAGCAGTACGCCCGGCACGTCGACGCGACGGCTGACTGGATCACGCGATTCCGGCACGAAGGTCCACGCCAGGCCGGCCAGCAGCAGGCACAGGGGAAGATTGATATGGAAGGCCCAGCGCCAGCCGAACCAGGTGGCGATGGCGCCGCCGATCAACGGCGAGAGCACCATGGTCAGGCCCATGATAGCGCCCCATATCGCCCAGGCACGCGCACGCGAGGGAGCGGTCTGGTGCGCATGCCCGATCAACGACAGTGCCGGTGCCAGCATGAACGCGGCCGCCGCGCCCTGCCCGGCCCGTGCCAGGTACAAGGCCATCGCAGTACCGGCGATGCCGCACGCCACCGAGGTCAGGGCGAACAGGCTCAAGCCGATCAGGAACAGGCGCCGGCGACCGATGCGGTCGGCCAGGGTGCCCGCCGGCAGCAGCAACGCGGCGAAGCACAGCACGTAGGCACTGACCACCCACTCGATGTCCGCGAAGGAGGCCGACAGATCGCGCGCGATGGTCGGCAGCACCACACCGACCACATTGGTGTCGAGCACGGTGAGCGCGCAGCCGGCCGAGCCGAGCAGCAGCACGGCATCGGAGCGGTTGGGCGCAGTACGGCTCATCGCAGTGCCCGCCCTCGGAACGTGGCCGTCAACGGCCTCACGTGCCGGCCGCCGCCAGCCGACCGCGCAGCTTCTCCACGATCGCCTGCTCGCTCATCGCATAGCCGTACACATCCTGCAGCTGTCCGTCGGCGCCGAGCAGGAACCACGACGCGGTGTGCTCGAAGGTCGCGGTGTCGCCCTCGCCGACCCGGCGATAGCTCACGCCCAGGCTTTCGGCGATGGCACGCGTGCCCGCCTCGTCACCGGCCAGGCCGAGGAAGCCCGGATCGAAGGCGGCCAGGTACTCGCGCAGGTGCGCCGGTGTATCGCGCTGCGGGTCGACCGTCACGAAGACGACCTGCAGTCGCTCTGCCGCCGGGCCCAGGAGGCGCTTGATCTGCACCGCCTTGACCAGGCTCAGCGGGCACACCTCGGGGCAATGGGTGAACCCGAAGAACAGCAGGCTCGGCTTGCCCTGCAGATCCCGGATGGTCAACGTGCGGCCGTCGCTGCTCTCCAGCGTCACGGCCGCAAAGGCCGCCTGGCCCATTACCGGTGCCTGCCCGTCGGCGCAGCCGGCCAGCAGCATCAGTGCCAGCAGGCCCGCGCCGAGCCGACGGCTCACTTCGCCGCTCCCTGCGCGACCAGGCCGTCGCGCACGCTGAAGTCCACCGCCTGTTCGGCACCGTGGGCGAACCGGAGTTTGATCCGCACCGTCTGCCCGGCCGACAACGGCCGCTTGGGCTTCAACAGCATGAGGTGGTAGCCGCCGGGCTGCAGTGGCACGGTCTGGCCTTCCGGCAAGGCCAGGCCATCGGGCAGCGCTTCCATGCGCATCACTTCACCGTCCATGCGCATGGCATGGATCTGCACCTCGGCGAACGCCGCGGACGAGGCGGACAGCAGCCGGTCCGGCCCGCCACCGTTATGCAGCTGGACATAGCCGGCCGCCACGCTCGCCGCCGGTGGTGGCAGCCGGATCCACGGATCGCTGACCGACACCGTTGCCGCGGCGTGGATCGGCGCGGCCGCTGCCACCACCGGCATCAGGGAGCTCGTCAACAGCAGCCCGACCCACAGGGCGCCGGCGCGGGACCTGCTCATGGCGTGCCCGACATCTGCATCGGCATCATGTTGAGGTTGGCGTTGTGCATCACCCACAGCGAGCCGGCCACCACGATGGCGATCAGGAAGGCGGTGCACAGGAAGATGCCGGTGTTCTCGCGCTGGCTGCGCCCTGCCCCGATATGCAGGAACAGCACCAGCTGCGCGACCAGCTGCACCACGCACAGCACCACGATCGCGGTCAGCCGCAGCGGCTGCGGTACCAGCCCGGTCATGACCACGGTGAACGAGGCGCCGGTCAGCACCAGGCACAGCAGCAGGCCGAGGATGTAGCCCTTCAGGGTGGCGTGGCCGCTCATACGAACTCCCGCAGGTAGACGAAGGTGAACACACAGATCCAGATCAGATCCAGGAAGTGCCAGAACAGGCTCAGGCAGGCCAGGCGGCGGCGCACGATCCCGTCCAGGCCAAACTTCAGCACCTGGTGGATCATGATGGCCAGCCACAGCAGGCCGAAGGTGACGTGCAGGCCGTGCGTGGCCACCAGCGTGAAATACGCCGACAGATACGCGCTCACGTCCGGGGTGGCGCCTTCATGGATCAGCTCGGCGAACTCATACAGCTCCATGCCGATGAATACCGCACCGAGCACGCCGGTCACGGCCAGCCAGCCCACCACCTGGTTGCGCCTGCCGGCCTGCATGCCAAGCATCGCCAGGCCGAAGGTGAAGCTGCTGAGCAGCAGCACCACCGTTTCGGAGAGCACGAAGCCCAGCTTGAACAGCTCTTTCCCGCTGGGGCCATCGGCCGTGCCGTTGAGCAGCACGCCGAAGGTGGCGAACAGCACCGCGAAGATCAGGCAGTCGCCCATCAAGTACATCCAGAACCCGACGACGGTCTTGTTGCCGTCGTCGTGGTGCTCGTGGGCGTGGTCGTGATGACCGGCCGCGAGCTGCCCGTGCTGCGAAGCAGCGGTCAGGGTATCGCCGCTCATGCCTTGGCTCCTTCCATCTGCGCGAAGTGCGCGTCTTCGATGCGCTTCACCTCGGCGGCGGGCACGTAATAGTCCACGTCACGGTCGTACGAACGCAGCACGAAGGTGGCGATCACACCGATCAGGCCGAGGCCGGCCAGCACCCACATGTGCCAGACCAGGGCGAAGCACAGGACCAGGCTGAACACCGAGATCACCACGCCCGCTGCGGTATTGCGCGGCATGTGGATGTCCTCGTAGCTGTCCTGGCGCTGCCAGGCCCGGCCGTGCTGCTTGTCGTCCCAGTGCTGTTCCAGCGAGGTGATCGTCGGCAGCTTGGCGAAGTTGTAGAACGGCGGCGGCGAGGACGTGGCCCACTCCAGGCTGCGCGCATTCCACGGGTCGCCGGTGAGGTCCATGTTGGCCTTGCGGTCACGCACGCTGACATAGAACTGGATGAACATCGCGGCGATACCGGCGGCGATCACCAGCGCACCGATCGCGGCCACGATCAGCCAGGGCTGGTAGCCCTCCACGCCGTAGTGATTCATGCGGCGGGTCATGCCCTTGAAGCCCAGCACGTATAGCGGCATGAAGGCCAGGTAGAAACCGACCAGCCAGCACCAGAACGAAATCTTGCCCCAGCGCTCATTGAGGGTGAAACCAAAAGCTTTCGGGAACCAGAAGCTGATGCCGGCCAGGCAGCCGAACACCACGCCACCGATGATCACGTTATGGAAGTGCGCGATCAGGAACAGGCTGTTGTGCAGCACGAAATCGGCACCCGGGATCGCCAGCATCACGCCGGTCATGCCACCCAGGGCGAAGGTGACCATGAAGCCGATCGTCCACAACGTCGAGGAGTGGTAGCGGATCCGGCCGCGGTACATGGTGAACAGCCAGTTGAACAGCTTCACGCCGGTGGGGATCGAGATGATCGAGGTCATGATGCCGAAGAACGCATTCACGTTCGCGCCCGAGCCCATGGTGAAGAAGTGGTGCAGCCACACGAAGAACGACAGGATGCCGATCGACGAGGTCGCGTAGACCATCGAGCGGTAGCCGAACAGCGGCTTGCCCGAGAAGGTGGCGATGATCTCCGAGAACGCGCCGAAGCACGGCAGGATCAGCACGTAGACTTCCGGATGGCCCCAGATCCAGATCAGGTTGACGTACATCATGGCGTTGCCGCCGGCGTCATTGGTGAAGAAATGCATCCCGAAGTAGCGGTCCATGGTCAGCAGCGCCAGGGTCGCGGTCAGCACCGGGAAGATCGCCACGATCAGGATGTTGGTGATCAGCGCGGTCCAGGTGAACACCGGCATCTTCATCAGGTCCATGCCCGGTGCACGCATCTTGAGGATGGTGACGATGAAGTTCAGGCCGGTCAGGGTGGTGCCGATGCCGGAGACCTGCAGTGACCAGATGTAGTAGTCCACGCCCACCGTGGGGCTGTACTCGATCCCGGACAGCGGCGGATAGGCGACCCAGCCGGTCGCGGCGAAATCGCCGACGAACATCGACAGCATCACCAGCACCGCGCCGACCGCCGACAGCCAGAAGCTGAGCGAGTTGACGAACGGGAAGGCGACGTCGCGCGCGCCGATCTGCAGCGGCACCACGATGTTCATCAGGCCCACGATCAGCGGCGTGGCCACGAAGAAGATCATGATCACGCCATGCGCGGTGAAGATCTGGTCGTAGTGCTCCGGGGGCAGATAGCCGGCACTGTCATTGGCCGCGATGGCCTGCTGGGCACGCATCATCAGCGCATCGGCGAAGCCGCGCACCAGCATGACCAGGGCCAGGATGATGTACATCACGCCGATCTTCTTGTGGTCCACCGAGGTGATCCACTCGGTCCAGATATAGCCCCACTTCTTGTAGTACGTAATGGCCGCGACGATCGCCACGCCCAGCAGCAGCGAGCCCACCAGCGCCGACATGATGATCGGGTCGTGGTAGGGAATCGCTTCGAGGTTCAACTTTCCAAGCACAATCAGTTCTCCGCGGTACGGCTGGCAGACGCGGCCAGGCTTACGAGTTGGGATTTCGCGCCGGGCTCTTCGCCGGGCAGGCAGATCTCGTCGTCGGGCATGCCGCCGTAACGGCGCAGGATGCTGTCGAACAGACCGGTGTCCACGCTGGCGAAGCGCTGCATCGGCGCACCGTGGGTCGGCTTCTCCAGTTCGGCCAGGCGGGCCTGGTCCAGGTGCTCGGCGGTGCCGCGCGACTGCGCCAGCCACTGCGCGAAGTCCGCCTCGGTCATCACCCGCGCATCGAATTTCATGTCCGAGAAGCCCGAACCGCTGTAGGCGGACGACATGCCGGCATAGGTGCCCGGCGTGTGGCCGATCAGGTGCAGACGGGTCTGCATCGCGGGCATGGTGTAGACCATGCTGCCCAGCTGCGGCACGAAGAAGGCATTCATCATCGACTCGGAGGTCAGCTTGAAGGCGACCGGCGTATCGACCGGCATCACCAGCTCATTGACCGTGGCCACGTTGTGGTCCGGGTAGATGAACAGCCATTTCCAGTTGAGCGAGACCACTTCCACACGCAGCGCGGGCTTGTCCGACGCGATCGGGCGGTAGGGATCCAGTGCGTGGGTGCTCTTCCAGATCAACACGCCGAGCACGACCACGATCAGGCACGGAATCGTCCACACCACCACTTCGATCGCGGTGGAATGCGACCAGGTCGGCGCGTAGGTGGCCTCCTTGTTGGACTCGCGGTAGTGCCACGCGAAGTACAGCGTGAGGATGATCACCGGGATCACCACCAGCAGCATCAGGCCGGTGCAGACCAGGATCAGCTGCATTTCCTGCTCGGCGATGCTGCCCATGGGGTTGAACAGCTCCAGGTTCTTGCACCCTGTGAGCAATGGCAGCAGCGCTGCCAGGCCGAACCAGCGTCCGGCGCGGGCTCGACCGGCCGGGCTGGCGCGGCGAGCGGGATGTGTAGCGGGGTTCATGCGTGACGGCCCTTCCAACGCAGTGCCGGGCCGGGCGGCCCGGATCATGAAAAGTGGCGAACACCCCCCTGCATGACCGATATGCATGGGGGGTGCCCGCCGCAGCCGCGTACGTTAGGCAACGACATGATCCATACATGATGCGACACACTGTCGCAGCCCGGCCCAGCGCCGCGCGTAACATGCGCGCATGGAATGGAGCCCCCTCATCGCCGACGGCCACGGGCCGGTCTACCTGCGCATCGTGCAGGCACTGGAACGTGCGGTCTGGTCCGGCGCGCTGCGCCCCGGTGAGCGCCTGCCCGCACAGCGCGCGCTCGCCGCCGAACTCGGCGTGGACCTGACCACCATCACCCGCGCGTTCACCGAGGCACGCAAACGCGGATTGATCGATGCGCGCGGCCCGCTCGGCTCGTTCGTCGCGCCGCCGCAGGTGGAACTGACCCAACTGGTCGACCTGAGCATGAACCTGCCGCCCAGCCCCGGCGGCGGCCAGGTCGCCGACGTGCTGCGGCGTGGCCTGTCGTCCGTGCTGACCCGCAGCGATGCGGACAATCTGATGACGTATCACGTGGGCGGCGGCAGCCGCGCCGATCACCGGGCGGCCCAGCACTGGCTCAAACCGATCCTCGGCAAGGTCGATGCCGATACGCTGGTCGTCACCGAAGGCGCGCAGGCGGCGCTGTCGGCGCTGCTGCTGGCGTTGACCGACGCCGGCGACACCATCCTGTGCGAGCCCCTGGTCTATCCGGGACTGCTGCACGCCGCGCGGGTGCTGGAGCGACGGCTGCACGTGGTCGAGTGCGACGCGCACGGCATGCGTCCGGACGCGCTGGCGCGCGCCGCGAAGCAGCAGGGCGCACGGCTGATCTACCTCAACCCGACCGCGCAGAACCCCACCGCCCACACGATGCCGCAGGCACGCCGCGATGCGCTGGCCCAGGTGATCCGCACGCAGGACCTGCGACTGATCGAAGACGATCCGTACTGGCTGCTGGTCGACGACGCCGCTGGCCCGCTCGCGCTGCTGGCGCCACGGCACACCTGCTACATCTCCACCCTCTCCAAGTGCCTGAGCCCGGGATTGCACACCGGTT
This sequence comes from Stenotrophomonas sp. SAM-B, assembly GCF_013387485.1. Lineage (GTDB taxonomy): Bacteria > Pseudomonadota > Gammaproteobacteria > Xanthomonadales > Xanthomonadaceae > Stenotrophomonas > Stenotrophomonas maltophilia_AA. The sequence goes on along the minus strand of NZ_JABBXB010000002.1, from coordinate 337,397 downwards.
TCGTGCGCCTGCCCGACGGCATGGACCGGCAACCGGTGCTCGATGCCCTGCGCGCGGTCAACCTGATGGCGCCGCCACTGATGAATGCCCTGGTGACGCAGCTGATCCTGGATGGCTCGGCCCAGGCGATGCTGACGCTGGTGCAGGAAGAGGCGGCCGAGCGCCGCTACCTGGCGCAGTCGGCGTTGTCGCCGCGCTTCCTGCAGCACTGCGCGGGCGTGCATGCGTGGTGTCGGCTGCCGGCGCACTGGACCGATGCGAGCCTGACCCACGCCGCGCGGCTGCAGGGCCTGGGCATCGCACCGTCGTCGGCCTTTACGCCCGAAGGCGTGGCGATCAACGATGCGGTGCGGATTTCATTGGGCGCGGCCGCCCACCGGCAGGAACTGCACCGGGCGCTGCGCCAGCTGGATCAGCTGATGCATGTGGCGGCGGCGGAACGCCCGGGCTGGACGGTCTGAGTCCCGCGCCCCGGCAACCTCAGCCGGACACGGCCTTGGCTTGCTTCCAGACCGCTTCAAACTGGCTGGCGGTGATGCTGTCATCCGAATCGAGGTCCAGCCAGGACAAGGGCTGATCGGACAGCGGGAAACGCGCGTCGGCCTGCCCGGATTTGTCGGCCCAGACCAGCACGCTGCGATAGCTTTCGACCTGGCGGACGATCACATCGCCCTGCGCCTCGAGGTAGATCGTGCCGTTGCCGATCTCGGATTCCGCAGGGTGTTTGTAGTATTTCCGGGGCGTGCTCATGGCGTGGTCTGGATCTGGCAATGAAATGGGGCCGGGGAATATACCGTGATCCCCCGGCCACCGGGGGCCTGCCGTGGCCGCTCACGACGGCGGAAACACCGCTTTGGCGTCGCGGACGAACAGGGACCGCAGCTTGTCCCAAAAGTCGCCGCCCAGCAGGAACAGGCTGACCACCAGCAGCAGGTCACCACTCATGGCGACCAGGTGCGGGTGCTGCATGCGCAGCGAGCCGCTCTGCGGCGCGACGTACGGTCCGATCGAGCTCAGCACGATGACCGCGATGAACAGGATCAGCCCGATCCGGTAGCGCAATGGGCTGACCTGCGCCGCCGGCGCAAAGCGGCGCAGGTGCCCGCCGATCAGCGACTTGAGATAGGCGAACCCGGGCTTGCCCATGATCGCCACCGCAAGCACCAGGAACAGCTTGGGGAACCCGAGCAGCAGAACGCCGTTGAGCGTGGTCTTCAGGCCATCGGACAAGGTGGACGCCTCCACCACGGGCATCAGGCCCAGGCCGAGTATCCATCCCACGATCCAGACCGCGACACCGAGGATCAATCGCCGCCGCTGGCGTGGATCGGACGGCTGCACACCGGGAACCTGGGGAGAATCAAGGGTGGTCATCGCAATGCTCCTCGCGCTCAGCGCGGATGGGGGGACACGGAAGGGGATGGGGACGGAGCCGCCGCGCGGGGCAGCCAGCGCCAGAGCAGGTGCATCAGGGTCAGCGCGACTGCGCCGGCCAGCGCGAACTGGGTCAGGCGGGTGAGCCAGACCATGACCGAGGTCGGGCCGGTGGCCAGCGCCGTACCGAAGATGATCAGTGCCGCGTTGCAGGCCACCAGCGCGACGGCGCCGACCGCCCCGCCAGCGCTGATCCAGCGGCCGAAGCCGATCATCACCAGCAGCAGCAACAGGCTCAGGAACAGCAGATTCGGGGTACTCAACAGCACCACATGCAGGCACCAGCCCAGCAATCCACCCGCGAGGTTGCCGAGCACCAGCGCGAGCGCATGCCGTGCACTGCGTTGCGGCTCGAAATTGATCACCAGCATCACCGTGGTGACGATCACCGGCAGCGCATCGACCAGCCCCAGCAATAGGTAGACCAGCAGGACAGGCAACAGCACCAGGGTCGAGACGATCGCCAGCGCGAGTGGCGAGCCCGGCAACGGACCGGCCGGTGGAGCCGCCGATGGCGCAGGCAGCACCGGCCACAGCGCATGGACCGCCAGCATCAGCACCACCGCCAGCGCCATGCCGCGTACCAGCGCCCAGGGCAACACGGCGGCCTGCGCCGGTGCGGTCATCACCACCACTGGGATCACCGCCAGGCAGATCAGCAGCAGCATCGCCGGCAGCCGCGGGCGCCCGAGCAGCAGGCCGAAGAAGGCGAGGAACATGCCGAGCAGGGTCAGCCCGAACAGCACGATCGGCATCCCCCGCAACAGCGACGCCAACAGGTACGGGACCCAGGCCACGACCGTCATCACCATCACCAGGCCCAGCGCCATGCGGGGCGTGGGCCGCACCGGCAGGCTGGAGAGCAGCACCGCGACAAACACCGCCGCGAGGAAGCTCGGCCACCACTGCATCACCTCGCCGATGACGAACGCGGCGGTGACCGCGACCGCGAAGCGCAGCACGCCGTGCAGCCGGATCGTGGTCGCGCTGGAGGACGCGTTCATTGCAGGTAGCTCAACTGTGCGGCCAGCCATATCCATGCACGGGCCAATGGATTGAGCAGCGAACGCTCGGCGGTCAGCACCACCACGCTGGCCTGCGCACCACTCCGCCCCGGCAGTCGCGCGGTCGGTTGCGTGGGCGGGTCGAGCACGATGTGCACGGGGAAACGCTGGGGTTCGCGCAGCCACCCGGTAGGCGCCGTGACCGTCGGCAGCTCACCGGTCGGCGCCTCGCCCCCGCGTGCAATGCCCTCGCCGATGCTGTCCACGCGCCCGACGAAGACCTGCCCCGGCCGATCGTCGAAGGCCACATAGGCCCGATTCCCGGGTGCGATGCGACCCAACTGGTTCTCGCGCATGGCTGCGGTGACCCAGCGCGGCCCGTCGCCGATGAACCCCAGCACGGGTTGGCCGCGGCCGACGAACTGGCCAGGCGCCAGCCGCAGATTGCTGATGGCGCCGACCGCCGGCGCCACCACCGTGGCATGGCGCAGGTCCAGCGCGGCCTGGTCGACGGCAGCCATTGCCTGGAGCACCTGCGGAGACCCGCCCTCCCCACTGCCCAGGCGGATGCGCGCACGCTCGGCCTCGGCCTCGGCGCGCTGGATCTCCGCGCGTGCGCGCGCGATGTCACTGCGAGCGCGGATCGCCGAGGTTTCGGACAAGGCCCGCTTGGCAGCGAGATCCAGCACGATCCGGCCCAACTGCTGGCTGCTGGCCAGCTCCACCCGCTGGCGCTGCAGTTGCGCGGTGGCGACGCGCACGTCCGCGGCGGTCGCCTCCATTCCCTGATGGACAACCGCCAGATTGGCCTGGGCCGCGCGCAGGGCGATTTCGAACGGCAGCGGATCCAGACGGAACAGCACCTGGCCGGCACGCACCGGGTGGTTGTCGCGCACCTCCACGCTCACCACCGGCCCACTCACTTCCGGCGCGATCTGGACCAGGAAACCGTCCACGGTGGCCTGCGAGGTATAGGGAGTGAAGCGGTCGGCGACGAGGTGATAGACGAAGACGAGCAGCAGCAGCGCCAGCACCGCCTGCACCGCCTGCACGATACGCCGCAGCGGTGGCCGCGCGGTTGGCGCTGCGCTGGTCTCGGCCTGCGTCGGATCCGCTTCTGTCGGCTGGTTCTGCATCGTGCCCTCTCCTGGCGTGTCGATGGTGTCAGCGCGGCTGGCCGGAAACCGATGACCGACTGGCCATCTCCCGGTTCCCCCCATCCCCGCCCAGGGCCTGATACAACGCGACGCTTGCCCGGTAGCGGTCCCCGCGTGCACTGCTCAGCGCCAGCTCGGCGGAGAACAGTCCGCGTTCGGTATCGAGCACCTCCAGGTAATCCGCGTAGCCGTTGTCATACCGCTCCCGGGCCAGGTCAACCGCACGTCGCAATGCGTCCACCCGCCGTTCCAGCGACGCCACCAGGTCCGTCTTCGACTGGATGGCGGCCAGGGCGTCGTCGACGTCACGGAACGCGTTCTGGATCGTGCGCTGGTAGTCCAGCACCGCCTGCACGTTGCGGGCCTGTGCCTGTCTGTTTGCCGCATCGATCGCACCGCCGGCGAAGATCGGCCCCAGCAGTTGGCCAACGAAGGACCACGTCCGCGACGGACCACTGAACAGATCGTCCAGTGACGCGCTGGCACGCCCGCCCTGTCCGGTCAGTGACAGGGACGGAAAATACAATGCCCGGGCCACCTGGATACGCGCATGCGCAGCCACCAGTTGCTGCTCGCTCTGCAGGATGTCCGGTCGCCGCGCGAGCAGATCGGAGGGCAGTCCTGCCGGCGGCACCGGCGGCTGCAGGGTCTCCAAGGTGCCGCCACGCGCGATCGGGCCCGGATTGCGTCCGACCAGGACCGACAACGCGTTCTCCTGCTCGGCCAGCGCCTGCTGCAGTTCCGGCACGGCCGCCACGGCGCTTTCGTACTCGGCGCTGACCTGCAGCATTTCGAACTCGGACAGTGCGCCGCCGTCCAGGCGCAGCTGGAAGAGCGCCACGCTCGCGCGGCGGCCGGCCACGGTGGCGTTGGCGATCTCCAGGCGCCGATCCAGATCGAGCAGGGTGATGTAGCCGGCCACCACCGAGGCGACCACGCTCAACGCCACGCCCCGGCGCGCCTGTTCGCTGGCCATCAACTCGGCACGTGCGGCGTTCTGTTCGCTGCGCAGGCGCCCCCAGAGATCGATCTCCCAACTGGCGAACAGGCCCACCGCGTGTGTGCCGGATGCGCCGATCCCCGGCGCACGCTGACGGCCCGAGCTGACGCCGTAGCCCAACTGCGGCAACGCGGCCGACCGGGCAGCCGTGACCCGTGCGGCGAACTCGTCCACCCGCGCCACCGCGATGCCCAGATCGTGATTGGCGCGCAACGCTTCGTCGACGAGCGCATCCAGCTGCGCATCGCCGAAGCCCTGCCACCAGGGCGCCAACGTATCGAGCGAAGGTCCGTCCGCCGATGCCGATGCGATCCCGGGCAGCCGGTAGGCAGCAGGTACCTCGACGGTGGGCCGCTCGTAGGCGGGCGTGGACATGCATCCGCTCGTTGCCAGCACACCGAGCAGCGCCGCGCCGCAGACGCCGGCGGCAGACCGTACACGCAGCCGGACGCAGACCGGCCGTGCAGCAGATGCCGCGCGCGGGGGGATCGCTGACTGCGGGCACGTCATGGCGGCACCCTGTCTGTGGAGGGGATGGCGGATCAAGTGCTGGACAGGCGCGTGCCCCCTGCATCCCCAGGACGCTCCTGCCTTTCGCGCATCATGCGCCAAGGAAGTGCAGGTTGGATCTCAGTATTTCTACCGTCTAGCGCGCGGCCGGCATCGCCCTATCCGGCACTAGACGACCGGTCTAATCAGGCGTACAGTCCCTCCCATGAACTCCACCTCCGCCACCTCCCCCGTCCGCGACACGATCCTGGCCACCGGCCAGCGGATCATGGGCGCCAAGGGCTTCTCCGCCGTCGGCCTCAATGAAGTGCTCGCGGCGGCGGGCGTCCCCAAGGGCTCGTTCTACCACTACTTCGCCTCCAAGGAGGCGTTCGGCGAGGCGCTGCTGGAGGACTACTTCACCGCCTATCTCGCCGACATGGAGCGCATCTTCCGGCAGCCCGGGCAGACCAAGGCCGAGCAGCTGGAGACGTATTTCGCTGCATGGCAGGACAGCCAGTCGTTCGAGGATTGCCAGGGCAAGTGCCTGGCGGTGAAGCTCGGTGCGGAAGTCGCCGACCTGTCCGAGGCCATGCGGGCCGCCCTCCAGCGCGGCACCACCGGGATCACCGATCGTCTGGCGCGTGCGCTTGAAGCGGGCGTCGTCGACGGATCGGTGACGCTCCAGGACCCGCCCGATGCGGTGGCGCGGCGCCTGTACCAGCTGTGGCTGGGCACCAGCATCATGGTCAAGATCGCCCGCACGGCCCGCCCCTTCGACGATGCCGTGGCGTTGACTGCGCGGATGCTGCATACCGCCCCCTGAGCAGGGGATGTTCCAGGCACGTCCCACGACGTGTTTTTTCTCGGCCTCATCACTAGACGACCAGTCTAATCAAACCCCCACAGGAGCCTCATCATGAAAGTCCTCATCGTATTGACGTCCCACGACGAACTCGGCAACACCGGCAAGAAGACCGGCTTCTGGCTGGAAGAGCTGGCCGCGCCCTACTACACCTTCAAGGATGCCGGCGCCGAGATCGTGCTGGCCTCGCCCAAGGGCGGGCAGCCGCCGCTGGATCCCAAGAGCAACGAGCCCGACTTCAAGACCGACGCCACCCGTCGTTTCGAAGCCGATGCGGACGCCAACGCACAGCTGGCCGACACCGTGCGCCTGGACAGCGTCTCGCAGGCCGACTTCGATACCGTGTTCTATCCCGGCGGTCATGGCCCGCTGTGGGACCTGGCCGAAGACAGCCACTCGATCGCGCTGATCGAAGCCTTCATCGCCGCCGGCAAGCCGGTTGCGCTGGTCTGCCATGCCCCCGGCGTGCTGCGTCACGTCAAGAGCACCGAGGGCACCCCGTTGGTCCAGGGCAAGAAGGTCACCGGCTTCACCAATACCGAGGAAGCCGGCGTCGGCCTGACCGAGGTGGTGCCCTTCCTGGTCGAAGACATGCTCAAGGCCGCGGGTGGCGACTACTCGCAGGGCCCGGACTGGGGCTCGTACGTGGTCAGCGATGGGCTGCTGATCACCGGCCAGAACCCGGCCTCGTCCGCCGAAGCCGCGGCCGTGCTGATGCAGACGCTCGCCTCTGCCAACCAGGCCTGATCACCGGCGGACGTCACTCAGGAGCGTCGCTTCCGCGCCGATACCCCGCGTGAGGACACGGGGGTATCGGCCCCGAACAACGGCGTCCGGCGTGCCTTCCTGGACGCCGGCGCGTCCGATGCGCCGGCGACGGGCTCGGCCAGGTCGGCGATGATCGGGCAATCCGGCCGGTCATTGCCATGGCAGTGCTCGGCCAGATGCTCCAGGGTCTGCACCATCGCCTGCAGCTCGGCGATCTTGGCCTTCAACCCGCCCACGTGGGACAGCGCCACCGCCTTGACGTCGGCACTGGCGCGCTCGCGATCCTGCCACAGCACCAGCAGTTCGCCGATCTGCTCGACCGAGAAACCCAGATCGCGCGCGCGCCGGATGAAGCGCAGGCTGTGCGCGTCCTGCGGGCTGTAATGGCGGTAACCCGCCTCCGAGCGGGCCGCCGGAGGAATCAGCCCGATCTGCTCGTAGTAGCGGATCATTTTGGCCGACACGCCCGAGAACGTCGCTGCCTCCCCAATATTCATCGTACGGTCCTCATCGCGCCTGCCTCCACGCCGGTACCCAGCGTATCGGCCTGCATCGGTGCATGGAAGCGCTTGAGCCGCAGCGCGTTGCCGAGCACGAACACACTGGACAATGCCATCGCCGCCGCGGCGAAGATCGGTGAGAGCAGCGTGCCGTTGAACGGGTACAGCAGGCCCGCGGCCACCGGGATCAGCACCGCGTTGTAGGCGAAGGCCCAGAACAGGTTCTGCTTGATGTTGCGGATGGTCGCCTTGCTCAATGCGATGGCATTGGGCACGCCACGCAGGTCCCCGGACATCAGCACCACGTCGGCGGCCTCGATCGCCACATCCGTGCCGGTGCCGATCGCCAGGCCGACATCGGCCTCGGCCAGGGCCGGTGCGTCGTTGATTCCGTCGCCGACGAAGGCCACCTTGGCGCCGCCCGCGCGGAAACGCTTCAACGCCGCGACTTTGCCGTCCGGCAGTACTTCGGCCGCTACTTCATCGATGCCGAGCTGGCGGGCGATCGCCGCCGCGGTGGCGGCATTGTCGCCGGTGATCATCGCCACCTTCAGGCCGAGCGCGTGCAGCGCCTGGATCGCGGCCGGCGTGCTCTCCTTGATCGGATCGGCCACTGCGATCACGGCCGCCAGACGACCATCGATGGCGGCATACAACGGGCTCCTGCCCTGCTCGCCCAGCTGCTGGGCGGTGGCGCGGAAGGCGGCGACATCCAGGCCGAGCTGGATCATGTAGCGGTCCGCGCCAACCGCGACGCTGCGGCCGCCGACACGCGCCGACACGCCGAAGCCGGGCACGGCCTCGAAACTCTCGATGGGAGCCAGGGCAAGACCGCGCGCCTTGGCGGCCGCCACGATGGCCTCGGCGATCGGATGCTCGGAGCGGGTCTCCACTGCGGCGACCAGCGCCAGCACCTCATCCGAGGTGAAACCGGCGGCCGGCTCCAGGTCGGTCAGTTCCGGACGACCCTTGGTCAGCGTGCCGGTCTTGTCCAGCGCAATCACGCTCACATCGCGCAGGGCCTGCAGGGCTTCGCCCTTGCGGAACAGCACACCCAGTTCGGCGGCGCGACCGGTGCCGACCATGATCGAGGTCGGCGTGGCCAGCCCCATCGCACAGGGGCAGGCGATGATGAGCACCGCGACGGCATTGACCAGCGCAAAGGTCAGCGCCGGCGCGGGGCCGAACACCAGCCAGACCAGGAAGGTGAGCGCGGCCGCGGCCATCACCGCCGGCACGAACCACATCGTCACCTTGTCGACCAGCGCCTGGATCGGCAGCTTGGAGCCCTGCGCCTGCTCGACCAGACGGATGATCTGCGCGAGCACGGTGTCTCCGCCCACCTTGGTGACACGGAAACTGAAGGCACCGGTCGTGTTGAGGGTGCCACCGACGACCTCGGCACCCACGGCCTTGGCGACCGGTACCGGTTCGCCGGTGATCATGCTTTCGTCCACGTACGAGGATCCTTCGACCACCGCACCGTCCACCGGCACCTTCTCGCCCGGGCGGACCAGCACGATGTCGCCGCGCGTGACCTGTTCGAGCGGTACTTCGACGGTGTCACCGCCGCGCTGCACGCGCGCGGTCCGCGCCTGCAGCCCGACCAGGCGCTTGATCGCCTGTGAGGTGCGGCCCTTGGCCCGCGCCTCCAGCGTGCGGCCGAGCAGGATCAGGGTCACGATCACCACGGCCGCCTCGAAGTAGACGTTGGCGGTTCCCGGCGGAAGTGCGCCCGGCGCGAAGGTGGCGACCACCGAGTAGCCATAGGCCGCCGCGGTGCCCAGCGACACCAGCGAGTTCATGTCCGGCGCGCCACGCAGCAGCGCCGGCACGCCCTTGCGGAAGAAACGCAGGCCAGGCCCGAACAGCACCAGCGTGGCCAGTGCGAACTGCAGATACCAGCTGGTCTGCATTCCCAGGGTGTGCATCACCCAGTGGTGCATGGCCGGCACCAGATGCGAGCCCATTTCCAGGATGAACACCGGCAGGGTCAGCGCGGCGGCGAGCACCAGGGAGCGGCGCAGCGCGCGCGCTTCCCCTTCGCGGCGTTCCTCCTCCTGGTCGCCGGCCGCAGCGGTGCTGACGGTGACGGCGCGCCCGGTATAGCCGGCCTTTTCCACGGCGGCCTCGAGATCGGCGACGGACACGGTCCCGGCCAGATGGCGTACCTGGGCGCGCTCGGTGGCGAGGTTGACGCTGGCGGCGATCACGCCGGGCACCTGCCCGAGGCTGCGTTCGACGCGGCCGACACAGGAGGCGCAGGTCATGCCCTCGATGCTCAGTTCAGTGCTGTCTTCCCGCACGGTGTAGCCCGCACTCTCGATGGCGCGTACGGCGGCAAGCGGATCGGCCGTGCCGATGAAACCGAGGTCGGCGCGCTCGGTGGCGAGGTTGACGGAGGCGCTCATCACGCCGGGCACCGCGGTGAGCGCACGCTCGACCCGGCCCACGCACGAGGCACAGGTCATGCCCTCGATGGGCAGGCTCAGGCGGCTGATCGGCGCACCGGACCGGGAAGCAATGGAAGACATGGGGACAGTCCTTGGGGTGAGGTTACCTGCCACCCTAAAGGTTCCCATCATGGGAAGGTCAAGCGTCATAACGGGGACGGAGGGGATTATTAATTCCCTCCGTCCCCATTAATGGAGCGTTACGGCGCGGGCGTGCCGTCGGGGGTGACGCGCCAGATCGTGTTGGAGAGGTCGTCGGCGACGATCAGGGCGCCGCGCGGGTCGACCGAGACGCCGACCGGGCGGCCGCGGGTCTTGCCGTCTTCGCCGAAGAAGCCGCTTACGAAATCGATCGGCTCGCCGGCCGGGCGACCATTGCTGAAGGGCACGAACACCACCTTGTAGCCGACCGGTGGATTGCGGTTCCAGCTGCCGTGCTCGCCCACGAAGACGCCATCGGCGAACTGCGTGCCCATCACCGGCGACGAGAACGCCACGCCGAGTGCGGCGACATGCGAGCCCAGCGCGTAGTCCGGTGCGATCGCCGAGGCGACCTTTGCCGGATTCTGCGGCATCACCCGGCGATCCACGTTCTTGCCCCAATAGCTGTAGGGCCAACCATAGAACCCGCCCTCCTTCACCGAGGTAAGGTAATCCGGAACCAGGTTCGGGCCGATTTCATCGCGTTCGTTGACCACCGCCCACAGCGTGCCGGTGCCCGGCTGGATCGCCAGCGCGGTGGGATTGCGGATGCCGGTGGCGTAGTCCTTGTGCGCGCCCGTGGCCACATCGATCTGCCAGATCCGCGCACGGTCGATTTCCACCGCCATGCCACGCTCGGTGATGTTGCTGTTGGAGCCGATGCCCACATAGAGGTAGCGGCCATCGGCACTGGCGGTCATCGCCTTCGTCCAGTGATGGTTGATCGCCGCGGGCAGGTCGGTCAGCTTGACCGGGGCCGCGGCCGCCTTGGTCTGGCCGTCCTGGTAGTCGAAGCGCACCACGGCATCCTGGTTGGCCACGTAGATCGCATTGCCGATCATCGCCAGGCCATACGGCGCGTTGAGCTTGTCGGCAAACACCGTCTTCAGTTCGTAGGTGCCATCGCCATCGGCATCGCGCAGCAGGGTCAGGCGGTTGCCGCTCTTGACCGCGGTATTGCCCTTGGCCTTGATCTTGCCGGCGATGACGTCCTTCGGTTTCAGATTCGGTGCGCTGCCGCCCCGGCCTTCCGCCACCAGGATGTCGCCGTTGGGGAGGACCAGCGTCTGCCGCGGAATGCTCAGATCCGTGGCGATCGCCGAGATCCGATAGCCCTTGGGCACCGTCGGCAGGGTGTCGCCCCACTGGGCCGGCTTGGCGATGGTCATGTCGGGCATCAGCCCGCGATGCGGCTTGGGCATCTCCGGGTTGCCGCCGTACTGCTCGAGCTCGGGGGCCTTGCCGCTGCAGGCCGCCAGCGCGACCGCAAGCGCGGACACCGAGAGGATCCGGATCGTCTGGCGGCTCATCGGACACCTCCCACGCGCAGGCTGGACAGTCCCACCCAGGTCGCGATCAACGCCAGCACCGTCAGGATCACCGAAAGCACCAGCCCGGCCGGCATCACCGCCCACGCATCGCGGGCGTGGTGCAGGCAGTTGATGAAGCCCACGCCCCAGATCACGGCCAGCAGCACCACATACACCAGGTTGCGGCTGCGACGGACCAGGCCGACGATCCCGCACAGCAGGGCCAGCGTGGTCATCACCATGGCCCCGATCAGCAGCCAGGAGGCGAAGTTGGCCCATTGGATCTCATACGAGCTCCAGTAAGCGTAGTCCGCCAGCAGCGCGCCGAGGAACAGCGGCAGCACGCCACCCAGCACAGCGGCGTGGTACGGATGGATGACCCATGATCGGGTCAGGACAACGGTCGAAGCCATGGTGGTCTCCTGGTGAGGGGTCGAAACTCTCTCGATCCTGCCAGTGGGCGCGTGATGGGGGTGCCGATGGCCTGCGCGCATGACACACTCGCCGGCCACTGCACCGCACCGGGTCACCCGCCGATGAAACGCCTGCTTTGGAGTCTGTTGGGCCTCGCCCTCGCGGGACTGTCCGCTTCTGCGTTCGCGTCACCGCCGTCACCGCCGTCACCGCACAACCGCGCCGAAGCGGTCGCCATCGTCAAGGAACTGCGGCGCGTGGTGAGCGATAACGGGGTGGAGCGGCTGGAAACCGTCCGCATTGGTGGCATCGACCAGGCGGTCTCGATCCGCGGCAACGACCGCCGCAATCCGGTGCTGTTGATGCTGCACGGCGGACCGGGCTGGGTGGCGATGCCCACCAGCTGGTACTTCCAGCGCGGCTGGGAAGAGTATTTCACCGTCGTCCAGTGGGACCAGCGCGGTGCCGGGAAGACCTACGTCGCCAGCGATCCCGCTGCCGTGGCACCGACCATGACGCGCGAACGCATGATCGCCGACGCCGAGGAGATGGTGGCCTGGCTGCGCAAGGAATTCGGCAAGGACAGGATTTTCGTGCTGGGCCACTCGTGGGGCAGCTACCTCGGCGTGGAACTGGCACAGCGCCGACCGGACTGGCTGCATGCCTACATCGGCATCGGCCAGATATCGAACGCGCCCGAGAGCGAACGCCGGGGATGGCGCTGGACCCTGCAGCAGGCCGAGCGCGACGGCAATGCCGTGGCGGTCGCCGAACTCCAGGCACTGGCGCCCTACGCCGTCGGCAACGCCCCGGTGCCGCTGCAGCGGCTGTTCCAGCAGCGCAAGTGGCTCAACCACTATGGCGGCATGGTGCACAACCGTCGCGGTGGCGATGCCGAAGCGGCCGGCGTCCGCCTGTCACCCGAGTACACCGATGCCGATGTCGCCGGCATGTGGAAGGGCAATGACTTCTCGATGGAACATCTGCTGTCCGGCGCCCTGACGCTGGACCTCACCAGCCGGCGCAGTTTCCAGACGCCGATCTTCCTGTTCCTGGGACGCCACGATCACAACGTCTCCTCCGAACTGGCGGCGGCCTGGTTCGACACGATCACCGCCCCGGACAAACAGCTGATCTGGTTCGAGCAGTCCGCGCATGAAGTGATGATCGAAGAGCCGGGCAAGACCTTGTTGACGCTGGTGCAGCAGGTCCGCCCGATCGCAGCGCGTGCGGGAGACGTCGCGCCCTGAGTGCCGGCACCCGACACCTGACAGCGCATTCCAGCTCCGGCGCTGTATCACCGTCCCCGCGTGTCGGCACGATCCCAGTACGGTGGCGAGCCGATCGCATCGGTGAGGAATGCCGAGACTTCGCGGACCTTGCGCGAGCGCAGCTTGTTTTCCGGTGACAGCAGCTGCAGATGGACGCGCTCGGACTGCGGCGAAAACTCCCAGTCGTCGAGCAGCGTGACCATGTGTCCGCCCTGCAGGGTTTCCGGGTTGAACAGCCAGGTCGGGAACATCACCACGCCGCGCCCCGCGAGCGCGGCCGCGAGCAACGCTTCGGCGTTGTTGCTGCGCAGGGGCCCGGTGACGTTCAAGGCCTTGAACGGCACGTCGGGCGTAGCGCGGAAGTACCACTTCTGGATGCCCAGCTGGCCTTTGTAGACCAGGCACTGATGCTGCAGCAGATCCTCCGGGCGTTCCGGCGTGCCGTGCGCGGCCAGGTAGGCCGGGCTGGCGGCAAGCAGGTTCCGGTGCGGCGCGATGACCTTGCCGATCAGGCCGGAGTCGACCAGCGGGCCCACCCGGATGGTGATGTCCACCCCCTCCTGCACGGGATCGATCAGCATGTCGGTGAGGGTGAGCTCCACGAGGAGCTCCGGATACCTGGCCTGCAGTGTGTTGACGATCTGGGCGATGTGCAGCCGCCCCAGTGATTCGGGGGCGTTGATGCGGATCAGCCCCCGCAGGCCGGCATCGCGGCCTTCCAGCTGTTCGACCGCCTCGTCCAGCAGGTCGACCGCATCGCGCACCTGCAGGTGGAAGCGCTCGCCGGCCTCGGTCAGCCGCACGGCGCGCGTGCTGCGGTAGAACAACTGCTGCCCGACATCCTGCTCAAGGGCCGCGATGAAGCGCGATACCGACGACGCCGGCACCCGGTAGTGGCGCGCCGTGGCCAGGAAGCTGCCGGTGGCGGCGACGGTGAGGAAATAGCGGAGGGCTTTGAGCTGCATGGCGGGGCCTCGGCGTCTGAATTGCGATTCCAGCAATAGTAATTTGTCTCAAGGCCGGATTGTGGCGGTTATCGCACGCCCATACGATGAGGTCACGCGCATGGCGGATCGCCATGCCCTCCCCCCCCTTCCCCCATCTGGACTCCCCATGAGCGCCCTTTTCGACACCTTCGACCTCGCTGGTCTGCCCCTGCGCAACCGCGTGGTCATGGCCCCGCTGACCCGTGCCCGTGCCCCGCACGATGCCGCCGATGAGCGCACCGCGCTCTATTACGCCCAGCGCGCCACCGCCGGCCTGATCGTCAGCGAAGGCACCCCCATTTCCCGCGAGGGCCAGGGCTACCTGTTCAACCCCGGCATCTTCACCGCCGAGCAGATCGCCGGCTGGCGCCTGACCACCGATTCGGTCCACGCACTGGGCAGCCGGATGTTCGCGCAGATCTGGCATGTCGGCCGGGTCTCTCACCCGACCATCCAGGCCGATGATGCGCTCCCGGTCAGCGCCAGTTCGCGCCTGCCGGTCGGCGCGCAGGCGTTCGGGTACGACGAGCACGGCCAGCCCGCGCTGGTGGCCTCGCCGGCCCCGCGCCAGTTGCAGACCGAGGAGATCGCGCGCATCGTCGCCGACTTCGCGCAGGCGGCCGCCAATGCCATCGACGCCGGCTTCGATGGCGTGGAAATCCACGGGGCGAACGGCTACCTGCATGAGCAGTTCATCAATCCGCGGGTGAATGACCGCAGCGATCAGTACGGCCCGCAGACGCTGGAGAACCGCCTGCGCTTCACCCTCGAGGTGATCGATGCCGTGGTCGCGCGCATCGGCGCCTCGCGCACTGCCATCCGCCTCTCGCCGTATGGCCAGCTGTTCGACATGCCGCTGTACCCGGAGATCGACGCGACCTACACCGCGCTCATCCAGGCAATCGGTCAACGTGGCCTGTCCTATGTGCATCTGATGGACCAGTCCGGCTTCAAGGTCGGCCAGAAGTCGGTCGATGGCGCGGGCGATTCGGGTTTCGGCGGCCTGCTGCGCACGCTGAAGCCGCACCTGCCCGGCACCGCGCTGATTCTCGCCGGCGGCATGACCCGCGCGCGCGCCGAGCAGTTGATCGATGCCGGCGTGATCGATCTGGCCGCCTTCGGCACCGGCTTCATCAGCAACCCGGACCTGGTGGCACGCCTGCAGAACGGCTGGCCGCTGGCGCCGGCCGATCGCGAGACGTTCTATGGTGGCGGCGCCGCTGGCTATATCGACTACCCGGCGTACGTTGCTGCACGCGAAGCCGCGACCTCCCAGGCGGCCTGATAGATTCGAAACAGCGCGCTCATCCCTCCCAACCCACTCCTTTCGGCGCGCTGGAGAAGCCCGCCGAACGGAGTGCGTCCATCAGGCCATCACGTCGGGCCGGCGCATCATCGATCAGCTCCACGGTGAACGAGGTGCGCCGGCCCCGCCGCAGTGCGCTGGCCAGCGCCTGCGCCGTGGCAGCCGTGGTGCCTGCCAGGGACACATCGTCCGCATCGAAGAACGTCAGCAGCTGGCGGCCCCCCTGGGCCAGGTACATCAGCAGCCGCCCACCCCCGATCACAACCAGGGCGCCGGCGCGGCGCACCGGCCGCACGCGCGAGCCGTGCACCGGCCAGGGCAGCACGGTCCCGAACGGATTGGCCGGATCGACCGCGGACAACCCGACGGCGACCTCGGCAGCACCGGGCCGCAGGGACTCGGCGATGCCGCGCAGCCGATCCACGATCAGGCGGTCAGCGAACTGCGCCCCGCCCAGCCCTTCCACGAAGCGGCCGCGCAGCACGCGTCCCGCATCCTCCATGCCCCGATAGACCTGTTGCAGGGCCGGGAAGCCGCCCGCGATGCCTTCGGCCACCGCGGCGCCACGGGTCACGATGCCGTGCCGGTCCAGCAGGCCGTCGGCCAGCGCCACCGCGCGTACCGTGTCGCTGATCGCCTCGCGCTGCAGCAGCGACCAGCGCCCGGCCAGGGTGGGTGCGGCGAAACTGGCGATCACTGCCGACGCACCGTCGGCCAAGGGCGTCTCCCCCATCGGGATGCCACGGAAGCCCCGCCCACGCCGGGACGTGCGCGCGACCCGCGGCCGTGGCGCGCGCGCGCCGGACATGCCGCGCAGCGGTGCCCACAGATCGGTGCTCAGATAGCCCGACCAGGCCAGGTCCCACAGCGCGGCGTGCAGCTGGTCGGCGCTGATATCCATGGGCGGCGTGCCGGCCCGCGCCCAGTGACTGCCCACCGCCGTGACCAGCTGGCGCGCGAAGTACGCGCCGCCGTCGGCCAGCACCTGCAGCAGCGCCTCCTGCAAGGGCGACAGCGCGGCCGAGACCGGGAGCGACGGAAGCGTCTCGGCGGCGACCTCCTGCAGATGCAGAGAGACCAGCCCGTCCTCATCGCCCAGCCGCCCATGCCCGGCCCACACCACGGTCCCGGTGGCGAGCAGCTCATCGAGCATTGCCGGGGCGTAATCGACCACGCGCGCCGGGAAAATCTGCTGCTCCCAGACCGACACCGGCAGCGCCACCCCGGCCAGCAGCTCGACCACGCGCAGCACCCCGTCGATACCCTCCAGCGCGCCCGCGCCACGGGGTGCGCTGCCACGCGCGGCCTGTTCGGCGTCGGCGAGCACGCCATGGCGCTCCAGCAGCAGCAAGGCATACGCCTCGCGCGCGACCGGCCGGGTCGCCTCGCGGGCCTGCTGCAGCGAGCGCATCCGCAGCCGACGGAACACCGTTTCGCCTACCCATTCGTGGCGGGCCAGCGGCGTCCGCCCGGTCATGGCCGCAGCGGAGCGTGCATCCCGGCGGGCCACACCGAAGCTGCCCTTGAGCAGCTTGCCCTGCGCCTCCAACGCCGCCAATGCCACATCGACGACGGCTACGCCGAGCCCGAACGCGGTGGCGGCCTCCGCCGTGGTGAACGGCGCATGCGTGCGTGCGTATCGGGCGAGCAGTTCGCCCAGCGGGTCCACCGACGGCTGCAGGAACACCGCCGGCACGTCCGTCGGCAGGCCGACGCCGAGGGCATCCCGCAGGCGCCCGGCATCCTCGATGGCCGCCCAGTGCACACCGCCGGCGATCCGGACCTGGAAGGCGCGCCGCTCATCGACGAGGGCGGCCAGCTCAGGCGCGGGATCGGTATCGACCAGTCGCAGCGCCAGCGCTTCGTCGGTGAGGGGCCCCAGCTCGCGCAGCAGGTCGGCGATCCCTTCCCTGCCGCGCGCCCGCCGATCAGGCGCCCGCCTTTGCAGCTCATCGCCCACCTGCTCGACCACGGCCGCATCAAGCAGTTCGCCGAGGTCGACCTGGCCGAGCAGATCGCCGAGCAGGCCGCTGTCGAGGGAGAGCACCGAGGCGCGGCGTTCGGCCAGCGGTACATCGGTGCCGTACATGAACTCGGCGACATACCCGAACAGCAGGTTCGCCGCGAACGGGGATGGCACCTCGGTGGTGACATCGGCGATCGCCACGCTGCCTTCGGCGAGCCGCTGCATCAGGGCATCCAGCGCGTCCAGATCGTAGACATCCTGCAGGCACTCGCGCGCGGTCTCGATCAGGATCGGGAACTCCGGATAGCCCTGCGCGATGGCGAGCAGTTCACCGGCGCGCAGGCGCTGCTGCCACAGCGGCGAGCGGCGGCCGGGCGTACGCCGCGGCAGCAACAGCGCGCGTGCGGCACATTCGCGGAAGCGCGCCGCGAACAGGGCCGATCCGCCCACTGCACGGGTGACCTCCCGGCGCAGCCGCTCCGGCTCGAACAGGAACAGCTCCGCGCCCGGCAGGCGCCCCTGTGCGTCGGGCAGACGCGCGATGATGCCGTCGTCGCTGGCGACCACCGCCGGATCCACACCCCAGCGTTCGCGGATGCGCGCGGCCACCGCCAGCGCCCACGGATCGTGCACGCGCCGCCCATACGGCGAATGCAGCATCAGCCGCCAGTCACCGGCCTCATCGCGGCAGCGCTCCAGCACCAGGCTGCGATCGGTGGGCAATACGCCGGTCGCCTCGCGCTGTTCGGCCAGCAGCCCGGCGATGTTGGCGATCGCGTTGTCGGCCAGCCCGGCCGCCTGCAGCCGTTCGCGCAGTGCAGGCGCAATTCCCTCGTCCCCGTCGTCCGCCACCACGGCGTCGAGCGCGCCGATGAAGGCGCCCACCGCCTCGCCCAGCTCGGCGGGCCGCCCGACCCCCTCACCGCGCCAGAACGGCAGGCGCGCCGAACGGCCCGGCGCCGGGGTGACGACGACCTGATCGTGGGTGATCTGTTCGATCCGCCACGAGGTCGCGCCCAGGGTGATCACGTCGTTGACCCGCGATTCGTGGACCATCTCCTCATCGAGCTCGCCGACGCGGCGCGACCCGGCGCGTTCCTCGCCTTCCGGCAGCACTACGCTGAACATGCCGCGGTCCGGAATGGTCCCGCCGCTGGTGACCGCCAGCTGCTTCGCACCCGGGCGCGCGCTCAGTTCGCCGGTGACCCGGTTCCAGACCAGGCGCGGCCGGAAGCCGGCGAAATCATCGGAGGGATAGCGCCCGGCCAGCATGTCCAGGGTGGCATCGAAGGCGCTGCGGGGCAGCGACCGGTACGGCGCGGCGCGGCGAACGCGTGCATACCAGGCCTCCACGTCCAGCGTCTCCATCGCGGCGGCGGCCACTGTCTGCTGGGCCAGCACGTCCAGCGGGTTGCGCGGCGGGTCGATGGCTTCGATCTCGCCGGCCAGCATGCGCTCCACCGCCACGGACGCGTCGATCAGGTCGCGCCGCGTGCGCGGGTAGACCAGGCCCGTCGAGATGCCCCCGACCTGGTGGCTGGCGCGCCCGACCCGCTGCAGCGCGCTGGCCACCGAGGGCGGTGCGGCGACCTGGATCACCAGGTCGACCAGGCCCATGTCGATGCCCAGCTCCAGGCTGGAGGTCGCCACCACGCAGCGCAGTTCGCCGGATTTGAGCGCCTGTTCGATCTCGCGGCGCTGTTCCTTGGAGACCGAGCCGTGGTGCGACCGCGCGATCAGCGTCTCCGCACCGGCGGCCCGTCCGGCGGTGCCGCCATTGAACGAGCCGTAGTGCTCGGGCGCGGGCGCCGCTGTCGGGGTCTGCGCCGGGACCTGGCCGCGGGCGACGCGGTCGGCGTACAGCTCGTTCAAGCGTGCGGTCAGCTTTTCGGCCACGCCCCGCGAGTTGGCGAACACGATCGTGGAACGCCGCGCCAGCACCTGGTCCAGGATGCTGGCCTCCACATGGGGCCAGATCGAGCCAATCCGCCCGGAGGCCGGTGGCGCATCGGCCGCGGCAGGGTGTGGCGGAATGTCGGCCATGTCCTCCACCGGCACCACGATGCGGACATCCAGGGCCCGTTGCGAAGGAGGATGGACCACGGTCACCGGGCGGTCGCCGCCGAGGAACCGCGCGACTTCTTCGACCGGTCGCACCGTGGCGGACAGCCCGATGCGCTGTGCCGGCGCCCGCAACAGGGCGTCCAGCCGCTCCAGGCTCACCGCCAGATGGGTGCCACGCTTGCTGCCGGCCACCGCATGGATCTCATCGATGATCACGGTATGGACGTCGCGCAGGGTCTCGCGCGCCTGCGAAGTGAGCATCAGGAACAACGATTCGGGCGTGGTGATCAGGATATCGGGCGGACGCCGCAGCAGCCGCGCGCGCTCCGCCGTGGTGGTGTCGCCGGTGCGGATCGCGACCGACAGAGTGACCGCCGGGTCGCCGCGCCGCTCACGTTCGGCGCTGACGCCCTGCAGGGGTATCTGCAGGTTGCGCTGGACATCGGCGCCGAGGGCCTTGATCGGCGAGAGATACAGCACACGGGTGCCGCGCTTCTTGGGCGCCAACGCCTCCGGCTGCGCACCGCCCGGCTGCTCATTGTTGGGATGCTCACCGCTGCGGAACAGCTGGTCGATCGCCTGCAGGAACGCGGCGAGGGTCTTGCCCGAACCGGTCGGCGCGATGACCAGGGTGTGCTGGCCGGCGCTGATCGCCGCCCAGGCCTGCGCCTGTGCCGGGGTCGGGGTCGCGAACGCCGCCGTGAACCAGTGGCGCGTAGCGGGAGTGAAGGCAGCCAGGGAATCGGGCGTGGGGTCGTTCGGGGTCGGCATGGATCCGGGTGTCGTGGGACGGTCGCCCGGCATGGGCCGCGAGCGCAAGGGAACCAGACTAGGGTATGCCGCGTAGGGCATGCGTCAACCGGCCTCCATCGCGTCGCAGCTGCCTGGCACCGGTCGCCCCTGGCCCGCCACCACTCGTCCCTTCATCCCCGGAATTCGGCCCCAGGCCACGGCTGGCGGGCCTCCACGGGACCACACTGGCCGGCATCGAACACGGCACTGCCACAGGAACCACCCCGATGAAACGACGCGATTGCCTCAAGGCCGGACTGACCCTGCCGCTGCTGCCGATGCTGCTCAAGGCCGGGCCCGCCGTCGCGGCCGGTGCTGCCCGGGTACGTCCAGGCACCGCGGCCTGGCCTGCCGCCGCCGCGTGGGAGCGGCTGTCGCGTGCGGTCGGCGGCCGTCTGTCGGTGCCGCAGTCGCCGTTCCTCGCGGACGCCGCCACCCGCGCCGCGGCGCTGGAGCAGCTGCAGAATCCGTTCTACCTCGGCGACCAGCCCGCACTGACCCAGACCAGCGGCTACTTCGGCGCGTGGCGTTCGGTGCCCAGCGCCAAGGTGGTCGCCGCCTCCAACAGTGCCGATGTCGCCGCCGCGGTGAACTTCGCGCGGACCCATCGCCTGCGGCTGGTGGTCAAAGGCGGCGGGCACAGCTACCACGGGACGTCCTGTGCGCCTGATTCGCTGCTGGTCTGGACCCGCGCGATGAACCAGGTCGAGCTGCACGATGCCTTCGTCGCCCACAACGCCCGCCCGGGCACCGCACCGCAGCCGGCGGTCAGCGTGGGTGCCGGGGCGATGTGGATCGATGCCTACGATGCGGTCACCAGCCGCGGTGGACGCTATGTCCAGGGCGGCGGCTGCACCTCGGTAGGCGTGACCGGACTGGTCACCGGCGGCGGCTTCGGCAGTTTCTCCAAGGCCTATGGCACGGCCGCGGCCAGCCTGCTCGAAGCCGAGATCGTCACCGCCGACGGTCAGATCCGCATCGTCAACGCCGACAATGACCCCGAACTGTTCTGGGCCCTGAAAGGCGGCTGCGCGGCGAGTTTCGGGATCGTCACCCGGATGACGCTGCGCACCCATGCCCTGCCCGACACCTTCGGCGGCGTCTCCTGCCAGATCCAGGCCAGCGACGACGCCAGCTGGCAGGCCCTGGCGGCGGAGATGCTGCGCTTCTACCGCGACACGCTGTGCAACGCGCACTGGGGCGAGCAGTTCACGTTCAAGGACACGCGGCGGCTGTCGATCTCGATGGTATTCCAGGGCCTGTCGCGCGACGCGGCCGAAGCGACCTGGACGCCGTTCCTGGACTGGGTCCGCGCCCGGCCGGCCTACACCATCACCGAACCCTTGCAGGCGCTGGCGATGCCCGCCCGCGACATGTGGAACGCGGATTTCTTCCGCGAGCATGCCCCCGCGCTGATCGCCGAGGACACCCGCGAGGGCGCCGCCTCCCGGCACATGCTGTGGAAGGGGGACCAGGGTCAGGTCGGCTGGTTCCTGCATGGCTACGCCTCGGCCTGGCTGCCCTCCTCCCTGCTGGACGATGCCCGGCGCACGCAGGCGGCAGCAGCCATCTGCGCGGCCGCCGAGCACATGGATGTCGGCATGCACTGCAACAAGGGCCTGTTCGGCGCGCCCGCGGCGGCGCTGGCGGCCAGCCGCGAGACCGCCACCCATCCGGCGGTGCTGGATGCCTTCGCCCTGGCGATCATCGGCAACGCCAGCGGGCCGGTGTATCCGGGCCTCGGCCTGAACGTCGATGAGCCCCGTGCACGCCGCGGCGCGTTGAACGTCGCGCGCGCCTACCAGGCACTGAGCGTGGTGGCGCCGTCGGCGCCGGCCTATGTCTCGGAGAGCGACTACTTCCAGAAAGACTGGCAGCAGGCATTCTGGGGACCGAACTACCCGCGGTTGCAGGCGGCCAAGCGCCGTTACGATCCGCAGGGTCTGTTCGTGATCCACCATGGTGTCGGCAGTGAAGACTGGAGTGCGGACGGCTTCGAGCGTGTCCGCGGCTGAAGGCTATAGGGCAGTGCCGGAATGGCCGATAACGTCACCACTGCCAAACGGGGCACATGTAGGTTGCGCGCCGCTATGCCGCAGTTTTCCGGGACCGAGGTGGGCGTGACCCTTCACGCTCCTCCTGCGTCCGCAGTGCCGAACTGAAAGAGTGCGCTGGCGTGGCACACTCCGTGCGCGGCAGATACCGCCTGCGATCGCCACATCTAAAGAGCCAATATCCGTAATCAGCATGAGCCTTTCAGTTGAATCACGATGAGCATGGTAAATCTCAAGCCACAGAGAGCGGTGCAATAAAATGGACAAGCTGACTGAATTCATCACCAGTGAATATGGGAGTCCGACGGCGTATAGCCCCCTAAGCACTGAAGAGCTAACGGCCCTACCCAGCTCGTTGCCCGCAGAACTATCTCATCTCTATCGAGAATTCGGCCGCTTTACTCTCCAGAGTGGGCGCTTGCAGGTATGCCATCCGCATGACCTGAAGGGCGTATTGTCCGTCGCGCTTGGGGGCGACAGGGACTTTAACGAAGGCAACTGTCACGCCTTTGCATACTCTGCATTTGGAACAGTCTATTTTTATCAGGACATTTATGGATGCGGCGATTTGGATTTGATTGAGGGGCAGCTGCACAGTGCACCATTCACATCCAACCAAGAACCACAAAACCCTGGCAATACGGTATTTCTTCCCTTCCTGATGGATGACGACTCACTTGACTATTACGACACCGAAGACCGGCCGCTTTTCTCGCGTGCAAGGAGAAAACTGGGGGCCTTGGATATCGACGAATGCTATGGATTCGTGCCGGCAATCTCTCTGGGGGGAGAGCCCCGAATGGAAAATCTACGGAAATTGAAAGCCAGGGAGCACTTCTCCATCCTTTCCCAGAGTCAAGACATCCAACTGATAGGTTCTTCCGGCTACGGGGAATCAGCCAAGATTCGCCGTATAGGGGCATAGCTAATCGCCTTTGACCGTCACGCGGGGCCGCTCTTCCGAGTTCTGCCGCCTGCGCAGCCGTGACGATCCGCAGGTGCGGCCACCCCTGCGCTGGCGTAGCCTGCGCGCAGCCCGCCCGCCAACGGAGATCGCCCTGTGATTCCGACCACGTCCGCCCGCCGTTTCCCCGCCGTGCTCGCCCTCGCGATCGCAGCCGCCCTGACGCTTCCCTCGAACCGGGCGCAGGCGCAGGCGCCGCCCTCCGCCAGCGCCCCGGCAGCCACCTCGTTCAACGCCCTGCTCGATGCGCAGACGATGGCCGCGATCAACGCCGATCCGGAACTGCGCACGATGCTCGGCATCAGTGGCGATGCCGCCGGTGATCTGTCCGGCCAGCTGACCGACGTCTCGCTGGCCCGGCGCGAGATCAACCGCCGCTTCCTGGTCGACAACCTCGCGCAGATCCGTGCGTGGAAAGGCCCGCCGCTGGATCCGCAGCAACGGCTCAGCGACGGGCTGGCGCGCTGGTTCTACCAGACCCAGATCGATCTGATGGCCGTGCCGTGGGCCGCGGCCTGGTTGCCGGTCGGCGGCAGCACTTACGCCGTGGACCAGTTGTTCAGCCTGCCGGTCAACCTGCCGCAGTTCATGGACAACCAGCATGCGGTCACTGACGAGACCAGCGCCCGTCATTACATCGCACGGCTGCAGGCGATGGGCCCCAAGCTGGACCAGGTCCGGGCCAACGCGGACATGCAGGCCCGCCTGGGCGTGGTACCGCCCGAGGTAGCGCTGGAGGGCGCGGCCAACCAGTACCGTGCCCTGCTGAAACCGGCGCCGCAGGACAGCCTGTGGGTGCAGTCATTGCAGCGCAAACTGGACAAGGTGCCCTCGATCCCCGCGTCCCGGCGCGCTGAACTGATCGCACAGGCGACCACGGCGGTGCGCGACGCGGTGAACCCGGGCTATCAGCGCCTGCTCGACAACGTGCAGGCAACACTGGCGACCCATCCCGGCAACAAGGGCGTGTGGGCACTGCCGGACGGCAAGGCGTACTACGATGCTGCGCTGCGCTGGTACACCAGCACCGACCTGGATGCCGATGCGATCCACCAGATCGGGCTGCGCGAAGTGGCGCGGCTGGACACGAGCATGGATGCCCGCCTGAAACAGCTCGGGCTGCGCGACGGCAGCGTGGCCACGCGCATCGCGCAGCTGCGCAAGGACCCGCGTTACCTGTACGAGGACAGCGACGCAGGGCGCGCTCAGCTGATCGGCGACATCGAGCAGCGCCTGCGCGACCTCGATCCGATCCTGCCGACCTACTTCGGCCACCTGCCGACACAGAAACTGCTGGTGCAGCCGGTGCCCGCGCACATGCAGGCCACCTCGCCGGGCGGCTATTACTACCCGCCGGCGATGGATGGCTCGCGCCCGGGCACCTTCTTCATCAACCTGGGCGACATCAGCTCCAACACGCGCTGGAGCATTCCCACCCTCACCTATCACGAGGGATCGCCGGGCCATCACTTCCAGATCTCGATCGGCCAGACCCTGACCGACCTGCCGATGCTGCGCCGCAGCCTCAATCCCAGCGCCTTCAGCGAAGGCTGGGCACTGTATGCCGAACAGTTGATGACCGAGGCCGGCGTGTACCGCGATGACCCCGCCGGTGACCTGGGCCGCCTGCAGGCCGAAATGTTCCGCTCGGTGCGGCTGGTGGTCGATACCGGTCTGCACCGCAAACGCTGGACGCCCGAGCAGGCCGTCGCCTACATGGAGGAGAAGACCGGCATGACTCCGGCCGACGTCCGCATCGAGGTCAACCGCTACCTGGTGCAGCCCGGCCAGGCCTCGTCCTACAAGATGGGCCAGCTGCGGCTGCTGGAACTGCGTGAGCACGCCCGCAGGGAACTGGGCGACCGATTCGACATCCGCGCCTTCCACGATCTGATCCTGGGCAATGGGGCAATGCCGATGACCGTGGTCAGCCAGGCCGTGGACGCGTGGATCGCCGCGGGTGGACCTACAACGACTGCCCCAGCTCGATGAACAGCACGTTCGGCCGCCCGCAGTGACGACGGCCCGCGCTCGCGAACACGTACGCGAGCAGGAGCGCCGCCCACCCGTCAACGGCCAGCGGTGGCAGCGGGCGGGAAGCCAGCGAGCATCTTGTCCAGGGCGGTCTCCACCGCAGCGTTGATCTTGTCCGGCGATGAAGGCACGGTGCTGCTGGCCGTGCCGCGCCACACGGCCTGCTTTGTGCGCGTATCGAACATATCCAGCACCAGCGTGCCTACTTCGTAGGTACGGACAGTCGTGGTCGCGTTGCCCATGCCCCCGCCCCAGCCACCGCGCCAGCCCCATCCGCCCATGCCGGTCCCGCTGTAGAAGGTGTCAAGCGTCTGCTTCCGGTCAGTGACGGTGTGTGCGGCGAGCGCGATGTCGCCCTGCGGCACCTCGCGCAGGCCTTTGGCCTGCAGTCTGGCATTGATGCCATCGACGATGCGTTGTTGCACCAGGGGCGAGCCAGCCGTTGGCTTGACCGCCCAGCTGTAGGTTCTGTACGCGCCGAAGTTGGCGGCCGGATCGAAATCGGTGTTGACGGTCGGTGTGGATGCACAGGCAACCAGGCTGGCCGCGACAACGGCGATGCAGAGCGCTTTCATGACATGAGCCTCCCAGGTATGAACCGAATGACGCACTGCGGTCGCAGGCGTCCTGCTACAGCCAGTGACTCTCTGCGATCAGCTCCTGCGCGGGCCACGTAATGATCGCGAGACGAACGACTCACCCTTCACAGCGGCCGCAACCGCCTCAAGCAGGTCATCACCTGCATCGGACTTGAGCACATAGCTGCACGCTCCCAGGGCCATTGCCTGCGACACCATCTGCGGCGCGGCGTGCACGGTGATGAACACCACACCAAGAACGGGGCGCCGCAGTCGAAGCCGGCGTGCGGCCTCCAGTCCATCCAACTCCGGCATGCCAATATCCGTCACCACCACATCGGGCAGCATCGTCTGTGCTGCCTGCACCAGTGAAGCCCCGTCCTGCACGAGCCCGATCACCTGGAAGTGCTCGGCAAGCAGCCCGCGCAGCTGGCGTCCCATCGCGCACCCATCTTCGGCCAGCAGTACCCGTACCGCGTTCATCGCACTCGCCTGCTCGACACCTGTCCTGATGGTGCGACCGGACACCGGACGCTCGCAAGGGAAAAACCACCGCGAGCGGGCAAGTAAATCTACTGGCTGCACACGGCCAGGCTGCTCAGGGGCGGATCAGGCCCTCCAACTGGGCCTTGCGCACCAGCTCCAGCGTCCCGTGAACCCCCAGCTCCTGCATGATCGCGTACTTGTGCGATTCGATGGTGCGCACCGATACCCCCAGCGCGTAGGCAATCTGCTTGGAACGCAGGCCACGGCCGACGTATTCCAGGATGCGCAGCTGCTTGTCGGTCAGCGCATGCTGTCGGCGCCCCGACGACACGATCGCATCCACCGCCAGGCTGGGCGTGACATAGGTGTGGCCTTCCATCACGCCATGGATCGCGCGCACCAGTTCGTCGCCGGCCGCGCTCTTGAGCATGTAGCCACGGGCACCGGCATGGATCGCCTCGGCCGCGAGGCTGGACTCGTCGTGCATGGTGAGAAACAGAAACGGCGTCAGGCAACCTTCGCTGCGCACCTGGCGCATCACCTCAAGGCCGCTGATGCCGGGCATGCTGATATCCGAAACGACCATATCCGGCGTTTCGCGGCGGAGGGTGGCCAGCAGCTGCTCGCCGGACGACACCAGCACGATCGAGTCAAAACAGTCCATCAACAAGCGTTCGATGCCTTGGGCCACGAGCCTGTGGTCGTCGGCGACGACGACACTGCCGAATGGCACAGACCTCCTCTGCACGCACGAGACGCCCATTGCCTGCCTCCGTTCGCTGCGATAGCCCCCGTGCACCCGTCGCTGCAGCCACCATCGCCAGGTTCGTCATCGGCAATGCGCCACGACAAGCCTTCCCGATGCGTCTGCAGCGTGCCGAACATGCGAGTGGCTGCGTGACGGGGCCGTGATGTCATGCACGCGATGTCGTGCGCGCTGCGGCCCACGGCTCAGGTCACGATTCAGCGTCGCAAGGTGTCTCGAGGACATTCCCCGAAGACAGTGCGGTACAGCAGGGAGAAGCGGCCCAGATGCCCGAAGCCCAGCCGCAGGGCTATCTCCGTCACACTCCCCGACGCATCTGCCTGCAGCAACGCGATGCGCGCACGGTTCAAACGGGCCACCTGGTGCCAGTGACACGGCCCATGTCCGTAGGCATCACGAAACAGACGTTCGAGCTGGCGTTCGCCCACGCCCAGCGCGAGCGACAGGGCCGCGCTGTCGAACGGCCGGTCCAGATGGGCTTTGAGATGGTTCTCGGCCCGCCGCACCACGGCATCGCGGTGGCGTTCGATCCAACTGCCCTCCCCACGTCGTTCCGGTCCGGCATCGGCGGCACTGACCGCATCCACGAACGCCCCCAGCAGCAGCGCCGACTGCGCTGCCAGCTGTTCCGGCGTGATCAGGCCCTGCCAGTGGGCGGCCGCTTCCAGTGCCCTGGACACGCCGTAACGCAGCGCCTGCCCGTGCGCCGGGTCGGCAGCGCGACTGCACCAGCCACTGCGTGGAAGACGCAGTTCGCGGCCCACCCGCGCGACCGCCTCGCGCTGCAGGACCTCACGCGCAATCAGGAGAACGGCCCACTGCCACCCCCCGGGCCCCGGACGCACATTGAGCTCGCTGTCCTCGGCGAACACCATCACCTGGCCCGCCGGAATCCAGCGCCCGTTGGCCCACATCGGCTGCCGGCAGGACACGGCCATTGCCAAGGCGATCAACCCTTTACCAAAACTGCCGCTGGCGAAAATCGGCAGCGTGTAGGTGCCGCTGTCCAGGCTGAACTCTGGAAAGACCAGCCGCTGCAGGCACGCTCGAAAGTGCCCGGCGGCCAGCAGGCGCTGTTCGAACCGGGTGTCGCGCACCACCCCCAGCAACGCATCGGCATCGAATCCATCGACGACGAAGCGGCTGTACGGGGCCATCGGTTCGTCCATGCCAGTTCCTCGAACGGGTCGGAAAGCGGATAGCGCGACGGGGGACAAGCTGCTTACATCGGCGCGATTGTGGGGCGGAAACATCATCGCGACAAGCGGTGTCACCCTGCCCCGCAAGCATGAAACGCATCACATGGAGACTTGTCCAAGGGGTGCTCGCGCCACCCGGGACGGGTCCCGATCCGAAGCCTCTTCACGCACCGGCCGAGGTCTACGTGCACGTCAATGCGACCGTGACGCACATCGCCCCCGTCGACAGCGCCCGTGCAGCACCGCCGGACGGAGCGGTCAGCCCCGCCGCCTCCACGCGAACATCACCTGCGCTTCGCATCACATTCACGCATGTCCTGCCGCTGCTGATTGGTTGCCTGCTAGGCCAGTTGCTGCCGACGCTGGCGCAGATGCCGGGCTTCCGTCTGCACGTGCTGTGGATTCCAGGACCGCTCTTGATGGGCTGGTTGCTGTTCACCCCGCGCCCGCAGTGGCGCACGTGCATCCTCGCGGCCGCGGTCGGCACCGTGCTGGCGTTCGTGCTGGTGCCGTTCGTCGGGCTGAGTGGGCTGGTGGCCAGTGCCGGTGAACTGGCCCTGGTGGCCGCCGTAGCCTGGCTTTTACTGCGCTGGCGCGCGACCGGTTCCGCGCTGGAGGGATTCCGCGACATCTCCCTGTTCATCGCACTCAGCTGCATCGCGCTTCCCGTGTGCGTGGCGTGGTGGCAGATCATTGTCTTTCCCGGCGAGCCCCGCGGACTGGCATCGGGCATGCTGCTCACGCGACTGCTGTGCAGCAGCGTGAGCTACCTGCTGATCGTGCCGACGGTGGTCAACATCGCGCGGGTGCTGCAGTCGCCGGAACGTCGCGCCGGCTGGCGTTGGCGTACCGTCGCCATCGCCGTGCTTCTGTCGGGGGCGCTTGGCGTGATCTGGGGCATGGACTGGGCCGAGGGGGTGATGACCCCGTTGCTGGTCCTGGCCCCCATCCCGCCGCTGATCTGGGCGTTGATCGTGTTCGGGGTCAGCGGCGCGGCGGTCTGCATGCTGGTCGTGGCGGTGCTGGCGATGCAGTTGAGCATGGCCGGCGCGGGACCGTTTGCCTTCTGGACACCCGAGCGCAACCTGATCACCGCCCAGGTGTGGACCCTCGGCACCAGCTGCGCCCTGCTGTTCCTTGGCGCGCTGTCCGAGCAGAAGCTGTCCAATCACCTGAAACTGCAGCAGGCCTATCGCCGGCTGGGTGAGGTGACCGGGCGGATGCTGGTGGTGCAGGAAGAAGAGCGCACACGCATCGCGCGCGACCTGCATGACGACGTCAACCAGTCGCTTGCCGCGATCTCGATCTGCCTGAGTACGCTGCGCAACCAGATTCCCGAAGCCGAACGCCACAGCGTGGTCGAGCTCCAGGAGCAATTGCTGACAGTATCCAATGACATCCGGTCGATCTCCCACGAACTGCATCCGAGCATCCTGCGTTTCACCGGCCTGGCCAGTGCGCTCGATGCGTTCTGCATCAAGCGCAATGCACGTGGCGCGCTGCGCGTGCGATGCCGGATCGAAAGCCCGCCCCGGCTCGGTGACGACCGCGAGCTGAGCCTGTTCCGGATCGTGCAGGAAGCGGTGAACAACGTGGACAAACACGCGCATGCCAGTACCGCCCACGTCCTGGTGACGGTGCGCGGCGAGCAGCTGCTGCTGCGGGTCGACGACGATGGCATCGGCATGCCGGTAGCGGGCAGTACGCCGGCGGCGCCGGGGCTGGGCATGATCAGCATGGAAGAGCGTGCACGGCTGTTGGGCGGCAGCCTGCGGATCGGTTCCAGCCCGCTCGGCGGAACCCGTGTCGAAGTGCGCTTTCCGGTGGGCGATGTGGCGACCGACCTGCCGCCGCTGCGCGTTCCCGCGCACCCGTAAGCACCTTGGGGCGGAGCGTGGAAGGCCGCGCGGGTCGCCCCGGATCGCAGGGTGCTCCAGAGCGCGACCGTACGCTGTCCCGCGGCCCATGCCATCCTGCGCCGATCTCCACCCCCGAAGGCGCAGCAGATGGCACAGGTCCAGATCGTTTCCGATGGCGTGAACTACCGCCACCACATCCGCAGCGGCGAGCACGCGCTGGTGGCCGACGAACCGGTGAGCCTGGGCGGCCAGGCGGCAGGCATGGCCCCCTTCGATCTCTACCTCGCCTCGCTTGCGGCCTGCACGGCCATCACCCTGCGCATGTATGCGGAGAAGAAGGGCTGGGACCTGGGCGAGTTCCGTGCCGAGCTGTCTTCCTCCCGCGACGCGGACGGCCGCTTGCAGGTCCACCGCGTACTGCATGCCTCCGGGGTGTTGACCGAGGCGCACTGGGCGCGCCTGCTCGAGGTCGTCGAGAAGACGCCGGTCACCCTGGTCATGCGTGAGGGAGCCACGATCACCAGCGAACAGGGCCCCTGACCGTGTGGCCGCCCCGTGGTTTCATCGCGTGGTGCAGACGCCGCTTTCACCTGCTCCTGACAGTTGAAAAAAGAAAGCCTCCGCTGCATCCGCCACGACACTCCCGCCGTAGCTGAAGGTGCGTCACACCGGCGCATCCATTTGGGAGTTTTGGTCATGAAGATCCAGTTCGCAGGCCTCGTACTGATCGGTTGTCTTGCCGCCACCGCGTCCCCGCTCGTCTTCGCGCAGGCCCCGGCCGCGCCGATGGCGGCGCACAGCAATCCGATGGTCGGCGGTGCGGCGATGTATGCCAACAAGGACATCATCGACAACGCCGTCAATTCCAAGGACCACACCACGCTGGTTGCCGCGGTCAAGGCCACCGGCCTGGTCGACACGCTCAAGGGTGCAGGCCCGTTCACCGTGTTCGCACCGACCAACGCCGCGTTCGCGGCCCTGCCGAAGGGCACCGTGGAAGGGCTGCTGAAGCCTGAAAAGAAGGCGGACCTGACCAGGATCCTGACCTATCACGTCGTTCCGGGTGCGGTCACTGCCACCGACCTGATGGCGAAGATCAAGCAGGGTGGCGGTAAGGCCAGCCTCACCACGGTCGAGGGCGAAGCGCTGACCGCCCGCGTCGTTGGCAAGGGCATCACCCTGACCGACAGCAAGGGCCAGGTCGCCCACGTCACCATCGCCGATGTGAAGCAGAGCAACGGCGTGATCCACGTGATCGACAAAGTGCTGATGCCGTAACCGGAAACGGCGGCTGCAGATCGCCTGCAGCCGCCCCGGAGCGGGAGGAAGATGACCTAGCGCGCCGTCTTCAGGACGATGACGGGGGAGACATCACGCTGTGCGGACGACGCGCCAGGTCAAGACGGTCCCTCGCCGGCGCATGCGTGCGCCGGCCGGGTATGCACACGGGGAAGGAGGACGCGGTCCGCCGGCGCTCAGCGCGGCAGTGCCTTGCCGGACAGCTCGACGCGTCGGTTCGGCGCCAGACAGACGATCAGCGCGTTGCGCTGCGCCTGCTCGCACTGCACCAGCGGGTCGGCCTTGCCCCGCCCTTCGGCGACGATCGCCGCCGCCGGTACGCCGCCGGCCACCAGCGCGTCGCGCACGGCCTCGGCACGCCGTTGCGACAGCACCAGGTTGTAGCGGTCGCTGCCGATCCGGTCGGTGTAGCCGATCACCTGGATGGTCTGCACCCGGCTGGCATCGCGCACCTGCTGCAGCAAGGTCTCCACGTTGCGGCGTCCTTCGGGCGTGAGCACAGCACTGTCGAACGCGAACATCGCATCCGCCGCCAGCCGCAGCGGCTCGCTCGGCATCGGCGCGGGCGCCGGTGGCGTGGGTGGGCGCGGTGGATCGAGCACGGCGGCGCAGGCCTGCGGCTTCCAGTGCGCTGCCTGGGCAATGCCCTTGCCATCGAAATCGACTTTGAACTGACAGGTGAAGTAATCCCCACCCGGACTACTGCGGAAATTGAACAGGTAGTTCCATTCGCGCACGCCCCACATGCCCTCGCCGAAATGTGGGGTGCCCAGCAGAGCGTACAGCTGGCGTTTGCTCATGCCACGGGCGAACAGGCGCAGGTTGTCGACGTCCACGAACAGTCCTTCCTTCAGGCTGGCCCTGGCTGGATCCGGGAAGCTCACCGCCTCGGCGTCGACGGCGGTATCAGGCGGTGTGGCGCGTTGCTCGCCGTGGCTGGCGCAGGCGCCGAGCAGCAGGGCTGCCAGGCTCAGGCCCAGTGACCGCAGCAGCGGACCCTGGGAAATGGATGCGGGCTGCATGTGCATGGTGTTCCCCCTGTAAACGTTGAATGCGGACCGTGGGGCCCGGTGCCGGCGGCGCGCCGGCACCGGACGCGGTCACCACTGGATGCCGGCACCTACCGCGACACCACCATCGCCGCGGCTGTTGGTCGAACCGCTGAACTTGTAGATCCAGCGGCCGCCTTCGGAGACCCCCGAAATGCCCACCGCCACGCCGGATTCGCCGTTGAAGCTGCCTGCGGCGAGCGAGGCCATGCTGCGGCCGGCTTCATAGGGCTGCGGCAGGGCGGCCACCGCCATGGCCGAGGCGACGCCGGCCGAGGCGCGGTTGTCGGTCTTCTGCAGATTGCGGTCGAACGAGTCCATGCGCTCGTCGGTGTACGCCTTGGACCAGTCCAGGGTCTGGGCCATGCCGCTGCGCAGCTGGTCCACGTTGACGGCATCGGTACCTGCGGTGCCGGGGGCGACGTTGCGCACCGTGGTCGGACCACTGGCGGTACTGCCGAGTGTCACGCTGTTGAGGTTGGTGGTGCCGTTGACGTTGGTGTCGTAACGGATCGTGCCCTGCTGGGACGCCTGCAGCTGGCGAACGTTGACCGCGTCGGTGGCTTCGCTGCCGTCGGCGACGTTGGCGACCTGCCGTTCCGCGCCACTGCTGCCCACCGAGACCGTGTTGGCCCGGTTGGCCACCGAACCGGCGCCCAGCGCGACGCTGTTGCTGCCCTGTGCGCTGGCTCCGTTGCCCAGTGCGGTCGCGTTGCTGCCTGCGGCGGCAGCCCCGGCACCGCCTGCCACTGCGTTGTCGCCGGTCGCGGCCGGCGCCGCCAGGTTCTGCGTGTTGTTGACCTGGAACATCCCGGAGGTGCCGTTGTTGATGTTGTTGATCTGCGTGTCGGTGTAGGCCTTGGACTCGGTGATCGCGTAGTTCACACCGTTCTGCAGCTGGCCGACATTGACCGCGTCATAGCGCTCCGACCCATCGGCTACGTGGGTGACCTTGCGCTCGGCACCTGTGCTGCCGACGGCCACCTCGCCCACCGAGTTGCTGGCACCGGCCTGGCCGTAGGCACCGGTATACCCGGCCTGTGCGCCCACACTGGCCACCGAGCCGGCACCGAGGGCGACGCTGTTGTCCGCGCTGGCGCTGGCGCCATCGCCGATCGCCGCGCTGCCGCTGCCCGCCGCACTCGCCAGCGGCCCGATCGCGATGCTGTCGGCACCGCCCGCGGTGGCCGCGCCCTTGGTCGAGTTGACCTGCACGTACTGGCTGTTGCCGCCCGGCTGGATCTGGTCGATCCGGGTATTGAGGTTGGTCAGCGAGGTATCCACCGCCGAGAAGGCCACGGTGACGTCGCTGTAGTCGTTGGCGATGACGCTGCCATCGGTGGCGATCGAGGAGATGCGGAAGGTCGGCGCGGTCCAGATGCCGGTGTTGCCATCGAAGTTGGTGGTGCCGCCGAAGTACCCGACCAGGGCCGCGTTGGTCTGGAACAGCTGGTTGCCGTTGACCGCATCCAGGCTGCCGGCCAGCACGCGTCCGTCGGCCAGGTTGGTCAGTGCCACCGCCGCGCCGCTGGCATCGCCGGCCAGGGTGATGGTGTTGGTCGCGTTGCCACTGGCATCGGCGTCGTACTTCACGGCCAGGCGGTCCACGGTGTCGGTCTGGTCGGCGACGTTGGCCAACGAGGTGCTCACGGCGTCGAAGGCGCTGCCGACGTTGTCATAGCTGCCGGCGGTGACCTGGCCATCGCTGGCCACGTTGTTGATCGTGTAGGTCGGGGCGGTGACCAGACCGTTGGCGTCCAGCGCTGCACCACCGCCCAGATGCGTGGCCACGGCCTGATTGGCATTGAACAGCTGGGCGCCGTTGATCGCTTCGTTGCTGGTGGCAGTGACACTGCCGGCAGCGACGTTGCTGAGGGTGGTCGCACCGGTCCCGTTGCCCAGCGTGGCGCTGGCGTAGTTCACGCTGCCATCGGGGTTGAGGTCGTAGCGCAGCGCGCCCTGCTCGGAGGCGTCCAGCTGGGCCACGTTGACGGCATCGGTCGCCTGGGTGCCGGCGGCGACATTGACCACCTGGCGTTCGGCACCGGCCGCGCCGACCGACACCGTACCCTCGCGATCGGCCACGGCACCGGCGCCCACGGCAATGCTGTTGGCGGCCGTGGCCGAGGCCCCGGTGCCGACAGCGATGCTGTCCAATCCGGTTGCGGCGGCCTCGGCGCCGGTCGAGTTGATCTTCAGGTAGCGGCTGCCGACGCCATTGCGGATGTCGGTGATCTGCGTGTTGAGGTTGACCAGCGAGCCATCCACCGCGGAGAACGCGTCGCTGGCGTTGTCGTACACCCCCTGCGCGACAGCGCCACCGCTGGAGATCGTGGAGATCTGGAAGCTGGGTGCGGTCCACGCACCGGTGGCGGGATCGTAGGCGGTGACACCGCCGAAGTAGTCGACGATCGCGCTGTTGGTATCGAACAGCTGGGCGCCATTGACCGCCTCGGTGCTGCCCGCGTCGACCGCGCCGTTGGCCAGGTTGGCGATCGTGGTGGTGCCGGTGCCGCCGCCGAGGGTGACGCGGCGGTAGTCCGCACCGCCAGCCCCGTCGTCGTCGTAGGTCACCGCCAGCGTGCCGACCGCATCGATCTGCGAGATCGCGCCCTGCAGCTGGGCCACGTTGACCGCATCGGTGGCGGCACTGCCGGCAGCCACGTTGCTGATCTGGCGCTCGCCGCCGGCGAAGCCGACCGAGACTTCACCAGCCGATACCTGCGCGGCGGTCAAGCCATACGCGCTGTAGCTGGCCTGCGCACCGCGGTTGGCCGCCGAGCGGTAGCCCAGCGCCACGCTGTTGGCCTGGTTGGAGGTCGCCTCCGAGCCGAGAATGGTCTGCCCGTTGGCAGTGCCCGTCGCACTGTCGCCGACCACCACGGAGTGGCCCATGCGCGCTGCGTAATCGGCCGTCGGCACGCCCGTCGGATCGGTCGGGTCGTTGACCCCTGCGCCCGGGAACGCCAGGTTGGCGTCCTGCTGCGGCAGCTCGTGGCGTGCGTTCGCACCGATTACCACTTCCCTGGACCCATTGGCATAGGCGCCATCACCCACCAGCACCTGGTAGTCCTGCGCGGCATTGACCGCCCAGCAGTCCACGCTGGCCACCAGCAGATTGACGCACTGGTTCGACCATGCCGGCGAACCGTCCGGCAGCACCAGCCCGAGCAGGCCGTTGGGGTCGCCGTTGTTGATGTTGTAGATGTAGCTGTCGGAGGTGACGCCACCGATCAGGGTCAGGTGCGAGCTGCCGCCGGTGCTTGCCCCGCCCAGCCCATCCAGCAGCGTACCGACCGGGGTCAGGTTGACCACCGGCAGGCCGAGCACGTTGGTGACCGAATAGGTCTGCATGACGTTGGCGCTGCTGACTTTCAGGTTGCCGTTGCGGACATAGCCGTCGCCGCCCAGCAGCCCCTGCGCGGTCGGGCCGACCAGCTGCGAGAGCGAGCCGACCAGGCCGCCGGTGCCGATGACCAGACCGGCGTTGGGATCGGCCGGGGCCGGCCCCTTCGGGCTGCCCGGCGGCAGCGCGGTCGGCGCCGGGAAGACGGTGCCCAGGATCGGCGTGGTGATCGCACCGACCGCGCCCAGCACCGGCGTGGTGATGGCACCCACGGTAGTGCCGACGCCGTCGAGCAGGCCGCCGACCGCCCCGCCGACACCGTTCAACACTCCGCCCAGCGCGTTGCCCAGACCATTCGGCGCCAGCGCCATCGAGCTGGTCTGCACGGCACTGACGCCGGCGTCCACGAGCTTGGGATTGCGGTCGGCCGGATCGACCACGTGGCCGAGCGCATCCACGCGCACACCACCAGCGACATTGCTGGCCAGCGATGCCTGCACGGCATCCGGCGCGTCGGGCGTCACCGTGGCGTCAGCGATCAGCGCCGCCCTGGCCTCCACCTCGGCCGCCGCCAGGCGTGCCTGTGCCGCCGCATCGACATTGGCCTCCAGTGCGGCCTTCCGTGGTGACGGCGTCGCCGCGACCGCCACGCTCGCCTTCGCCTCGGCCTTGACCGGCACCCGCACCGTCGCTGCCGTCGGCGCAACCGAGGCGACCGCATCGATGTCGGTATTGGCATTCAACCCGGCACCGTTACCCGTGCCTGCCGCGATGCCCAGATCGGCCAGGGCCGCCACCTGGGCGCCCGGTGCAGCAACGCGCCTGGGCAGGTCCGCGTTCGCCTGCGCAGCGGCGTGCACCTGCAGCGCCGGCCGGTTGGCCGTGGGGGTACCGAGGTTGAGGTTGACCTTGGCATCCACGCTCAGCAGGGGCGCCGTGCCACGATCACGTGCCGCCGCTGCCAGTGCCACTTCCGCATCGAGCTTCACCGGCAGTGGCGCGGTGTACTTTGCAGTCAGTGCCTGCAGGTCGGTGAGCGTCTGGTTCTCACCGGCCCATGCACTGCCCGTGCACAGCGCCAGCGAGAGACCCAGCGACAGCACCGACATCGGCACCTTCAGATGCACCACGACCGGACCGGCGGCCAGGCTGCCACGCGCGGTGGCGATTTCGGAGACGACCACCAAGGCATTCAGCCGGTGGCTCCACACCAATCGAAAAATACGGTTCATCAGGTATTCCCCCGTGTACGAATGCGTTGAACATCACCGGTGCCTGACGGCACGTGGATGTCATTACAGTCGAGGGGTCAAACCGCGAGCACTTTATTCCGGCAGCACAAACGTGCGTTCCGGCAAGACGACGGGTAAAACCGGCAGGGTGATGGGCAATTTCGGCAGGTTGCCGAATATGTGCACGGCCGGCGTGTGGATACTCTTTTGAATGCTCAGGCCGGGCTGCCCATCTGCGCGGGCGCGCGCATCAGTGTGTCGCGTGGCAGCTCGCCGAACACGCGCCGATAATTATCGGCAAAGCGCGACAGGTCCCACAGTCCGCAACTGAGCGCGATCGCCTTGACCGATTTGCGGCTGGAATCGGCCATCGACAACCCGCGGCATGCGGCGCACAGGCGCAGCATCGAGAGATAGCGGTTGGGCGAGGTGCCGAACAGGTCTTCGAAGGCATATCGCAGCGCGCGCTCGCTGACACCGGCCGCGTCGCAGATTTCATTCATGTAGATATAGCGACGCAGATTGAGCCGCATGAAGTTCTCGGCGCGCTGGGCGATCAGATAATGCGTACGCCGGCCCCGGCTGCAGGTCGGGTGGTCGTCGCTGCCGGCGCCCAACAGGGCCTGGATGTGGTCATGCAGCAGGGTATCCACGGCATCGGCCGCCAAGGCGCCGCCCTGCCCGGCCAGCGCGGCATGCACATCGGCATAGCGTTGCATCAAGCGCGCCGCGCCGCCGGCCGCGCCAACGTGGAACAGGGACAGCGCCTGGCCCGAAGGCAGTGTGTTGCGCAGGCTGAGTTCGGTCAGTTTGCGCTGCACCCGCTGCATCGGCGCGAGCAGCAGGGTGAGGTGGGTGCCGGCGCTGAGCGTGAACTCGCTGATGCCTTCGGGCAGAACGGTCAACGCCATCCCCGCCGCGAGCGGCATGCCGTGGCACCAGCTCACATTCTCGTCAGTGGCGTGGATCAGACCCAGCAGGCACCAGTCCTGCGGCAGCATGAAACGGCCGCGGAAATGGAACCCGCTCACGGCCGTGCAGAACAATGCCTCGTCGTGCACCTGCGATTCAATGGCGGCCCGCGGGCCGTTGCCATCCAGCAGCACCATTTCCAGGTCGCAGACACGCAACACACCACTGAGCGACGCCAGGTCGAATGCCCTTAGCCCGCTCTCGATCCGGTTATCCACCACACCATCTACCATGACAGTGATGCCCCCTTTGGCCTGGACCCCCGGTGCCTCGCCACATGGCCACCGGGTGCGCACTCCTTCGATTCCTGCTGCGCATTCTGTTACGGCCAACCTGCCGCGGCGATTCCTCCTGCCCGCCCATCCAGATCATCCGGCGATTCCCGCTAAATGATTCAGCAGATGCCTTGCCGCTCTGCGCGCGTGATTCGATGCGCATTTTTGGCAAGTATGCCCGAACTGGACGCCAGGTAAACAGAATCACAATCGCCATCACAAATATGGCCGACACCCGTGAAACCCAGCGTTTGTGCGCGTCCGCACACCGTCAAATAGTTGACATCACGCTGTACTCACATAATCTCCACCCGCACTTCACTTTGGCGCCATTACATCAGGTTCATACAGCGCAGCAGCAGCTGGCCGGTTTTCCCTAAAGTTGAATCCGGGTCTGCCGATTTTGTGTATTGGATACCGCGCGATTCGTCGAGCATCCCGATCAGGACGCCCGGACATACCGACGCGGTGATACTGCAACACAGGGGGAACGCCATGGACAGCAACCTTCATCTTCAGTGCCTTCATTGCCACAGCCGCGTGCCGGCAGCAGTGACGCACTGTCCAGCGCGATCTGCCGCCAATGACGTCGCCCGGGCACTGCCCGGCCGATAGCGCAGGCCTGTAAAGGGCCGCACTGCGCAGGATGCGCGGTCGAGATGGACGTCCTGGCGGAGCCAGGCAACACCATCGGTACCAGGGGTTGTATCCGCCCGTTCGGGCTCTGATTGGGAAAGGGAGAAACCGTCATGAATGCATCCGTTCGCAAGTTCCTCGTGGAAGAAGATGGCGTGACCGCGCTCGAGTACGGCCTGCTGGCCGCCGTGATCGCGGGCATCCTGGTGGTCGTGGGTAAAACGCAGATCGAAGGGTTCTTCACCGAGCTCTTCAAGAAACTCGGTGAAGTCGTCGAGGACGCCACCGGGAAAGCGTCGGCCTGATCGTCTGATGTGACTGCCCGCGCTGTCGCCCGGCTCTCCCCGTGGCGACGGCATGGCGCGGACGTGTTGAGGCACGACCGATTCGGGGGACATAACGCATGGAACTCCTTCCCCTGGTGGCATTGCTGCTGGGCGTACAGGTCGCCATCCATGACCTGTACGCCCGACGGGTGTCCAATCGTGGGTTGATGCTGGCCACCGGCCTGGCACTGGTGGCGCTGGCCTGGCAGTGGTTGATGGCGGGCCGTGGCTTTCCGGGCACGCACCTGCTGGGCTTCGCACTGGGATTGCTGTCGCTGCTGCCGTTCTATGCCATCGGCTGGATGGGCGCCGGTGACGTCAAGTATTTTGCGGTGCTCGGCCTGCTGCTCGGCGCCGCACCGCTGCTGCCGATCTGGATCATCGCCAGCCTGCTCGCCGGGGCACATGCGATGTGCGTGATCGTCGCGCGGCGCATTGGACCTGTCTTCTTCCACGACGCACTGTCCACCGGCTCCAGCGGTCCGGTCTCGCGCAGGGTGCAGCCGGTGATCGCGCAGTGGCGTCATGCACGCCAAGGCCGGGTCGGAATCCCGTACGCGGCGTACCTGGCCTTCGCCAGCCTGTGGTGGGTGCTGCAGCAGCACGTCGGCGGTGCCGCATGACGATTGCCCATCCGCACCGCCGTCCTGCCCGGCCCCAACGCGGCATCGCCACGCTGGAATTCGCCTTGATGCTGCTGTTCGGCCTGTTGCCGCTGTTGCTGGTCACGTACTCCGGCGTGATGATCATGGCCGTGCAGCAGACGCTCTCGGCGGCCTCGGCCGAGGGCGCACGGGCCGCCTTCCGCCATGCCACGCCGACCGAACGCCGTACTGCCGCCTGCCTGGCGGCGCGCCGCTCCATGCAGTGGCTGCTCACTTATGCCAAACAGGCCCCCGACTGCGCTGCGGCTGCCGCCCCGCCGATCACCGTCTCCACGCCCGCGCCGTGCGCCGACCTGCCGGCCGCGCAGTGCATCCGGGTGGAAGTGAGCTACGACTACAGCGCCTACCCGTTCCTGCCCGGCACCGGCCGCGTCTATGGCTGGGTGATGCCCAAGCCACTGCGCAGCACCGCCGTCGCCCAGCTCGACCTCGGCGGCAACTGATGACACTCCGGAGAACAGCATGCTCAAGTTGACCCGCATCGCCGCGATCCTGTTGATCGGCCTGGCGGTGATCCTCGCGATCGTCGCCTTCGGCGTAAGCCGTCGCGCCAGCCAGACGCCCCCCGGGACGCCGGCGACGGCGAACGCACCGGCACAACCGACGACCTGGCCGGTGGTCGAGGCGGTCGGCGCGTTGCCGGCCGGACGCCCGATCACGGCCGAGGACCTGCGCGTCACGGGGCATCCTCAACGCCCCACTGGCGCCTACACCTCGATCGACGCGCTGGTCGGCGCGGTGCCGACCCAGGACATCCCGGCCGGCAGCCAGATCCAGACGACACAGATCGCACAGGGCTTTTCGTTGCGCCTGAACCCCGGCGAGCGTGCGCTCGCCGTACCGGTGGACGAACTGGTCGCCGCCGGCAACCGCATCCAGCCCGGCGATTTCGTCGACGTCTTCCTCAACCTGCGCGCCTCCGGTGGGTTGCGCGATGACGGCGATGCACAGACCCGGCTGCTGCTGTCGCGCCTGCGCGTGCTCAGCTATGGCGCGCATGACGTACAGAGCGTGGCCACGGTGCCGGCCGATGGCAGCGAGCCGCCGCCCGCCGACAGCCGCGCACAGGACATCACCGGCGGGAGCAGTTCGGCGGGCGGCTCCCGCAGCGAGGGCAGCACGGCCCCGGCACGCAGCGCGGTGCTGGCCGTGCCGGTCGCCGAAGCGAACCGACTGCTGCTCGGCGCCCAGCAGGGCAAGCTGTTCCTGGCGCTGCGCAACCCGGCCGACATCGGGCTGCCGGACCAGGCGCTGTTCCCGACGCCCAACCGCGTGCTCAGCCCGCGCCGAGAGCTCTCCGCCGACGAGCGCCTGGCCCTGCAGCGCCCGGAGAACGACGCCTATGCCGGCATCGACACCGATGCATTGGCCGGCCGGGGACGCAGTACGGCCGCCGCACTGCCGCTACCGAGCAGCGCCCCCCGCCGCGCCACGCCGCGCGCGGACCGCGGCATCGAAATCATCCGTGGCGACATTTCCTCCCATAGCGGGTCGCGCTAAACCCATGCCGAGACAGCCCATGACCGAACGCCCCACCCTCGCGCGCCGTCTCTCCCACGTTTTGCCACGCTGCCTGCTGGTCGGCGTGCTGATCGGCAGCCCGCTGCTGGCCAGCGCCGAGGCAGAGCTGGTGCTGCAGACGCGCGAACAGCGGCCGTGGTCACTGCCGGCCAACCTGGAGCGTGTGGCCATCGCCGATCCCAGCGTGGCCGACGTGGTGATGCTGCGCGGCCGTGAGGCACTGCTGGTCGGCAAGGCGCCGGGCAGCACCACGTTGCTGTTGTGGCGCAACGGCAGCCGCGAGCCGGAGCGTCTACAGGTCGAGGTGCGAAGCGCGGTGCAGGGCGCCGTCAGCGCGCAGGGTGGCGGCACCGGCCTGATCGTGCAGGACGGCCAGGGCCTGCTGCAGGGCCTGAGCCCGTCGCTGCTGGAGCACCAGAGCAGCGTGAAAGCCGCCGCGATGGCGGTGGGCAAGGACGGCCAGCTCGCCGACATCTCCACCATCGCCAGCGGTGGCGTGGTCCAGGTCGAGGTGAAGATCGTCGAGTTCAACAAGTCGGTGCTGCGCCAGATCGGCATGAGCTTCGGCAACAAGAACTTCAACGGCAACAACGGTTTCTACTACGGCATCACCCGCCCGGGTTCCATCCTGCCGGGCCTGTTGCCCGCCGGCGAATCGGCCGGCCCCGACGACGTCATCATCACCAACCCGCTCTCGTCCGCATTCGGGTTGGTGTTCAAATCCCTCACCCATGGGTGGGATGCGAACATCGACCTGCTGCAGAGCAACGGCATGGCCCGGGTGCTGGCCGAGCCGACCCTGGTCGCGCTTTCCGGGCAGAGCGCGAGCTTCCTGGCCGGTGGCGAGCTGCCGATCCTCGAGCCGCAGGGCCTGGGCACCACCACGGTGACGTTCAAGCCGTTCGGCATCGGCCTGACCGTGACCCCGACCGTGCTCGGCCCGAACCGCATCGCGCTGAAGGTCGCCCCGGAAGCAAGCGATCTCAACTATGCCGCCGGCATCACCTACAACGATGTGCAGGTGCCATCGATCACCACGCGCCGCGCGGACACCACGGTCGAGCTGGGCGACGGCGAAACCTTCGTGATCGGCGGGCTGGTCAGCAACAACGTCACCTCCAACGTGGACAAGGTGCCGCTGCTCGGCGATCTGCCGATCATCGGCTCGTTCTTCCGCACCCTGAATTACAAGAAGGAAGAGAAGGAGCTGGTCATCATCGTGACGCCACGGCTGGTGCAGCCCCTGGCCCAGGGCACCGAAGTGCCGCTGCCGGGCCAGCGCGAGGCATCGCCGAACCTGCCGGTCTGGGGGGCCTGGCTGCTGAGCCCGGCGTCTTCGGACCAGCTGCCCGGATTCTCGCGCTGAGCCCGATGCCAGGAACCTGCCCTCCATGTCCGCCACCCTGCAACTGGTCCAACCACGGGATGCTTCGATGAAGCTCGTGCTGTTTGCGCCGGACCGCGAACTGGCCACCCTGCTCTCGGCGTTGCTGCCGTCGCTGGGCACGGTGCAGTGGCTGGACAGCGCCGCGCCGGCGTCGGCGCTGGAACCGCTGCGCGATACCGGCTGCGTGGTGCTGCTGGACTACCGGCATGAGCACGCGGCGTTTTCCGCGGCCCTGACCCGCCAGCTGCAGGCGCAGGCGCCCGAGCTGCCGCTGGTAGCGGTGGGCTCGACCCAGGCCGAGCACATGGACGGCGTGGTGGCCGCGCTGCGCGCCGGGTTGCGCGACCTGCTCGATCTGGACAGCGCACCACAGGACATGGAGGCCGTGCTGCGCCGCGCCGCGTCGCTGGGCGTGCAGGGCCGCGGCGCCGTCCCGGTCGCGCCACCGGCACGCGCGCGCATGGTGCTGCTGCTCGGGGTACGCCCCGGCGTGGGCGGCAGCACGCTGGCCGCGCATCTGGGCGTGCTTGCGCAGCAGGCCACGACGGCGCACCCGGGTGTTCCGACTGAAACGGCACCTGCCGGCACGGGCACGTTGCTGCTCGACCTGGGGCAACCCACCGGCGATCTGACGCTGTACCTCAATGTGGACCCCAGCTTCCATTTCGACGATGCGCTGCGTAACGCCGGACGCATCGATGCCACGCTGGCGCGTACCGCGATGGCCCACCATGCCACCGGCGTCACCCTGCTCGGCCAGCCGCCGGGCATGGAAGGGGCCGCACTGCCCGACCCCGGCATGCTGATGCAGCGCCTGCGCAGTGTCTTCCACACCGTGCTGTGCGATCTCGGCGGCGTCCCGCTGCGCCAGTTGCCGGTGTCGCTGCTCAACAGTGCCGACGAGATATGGCTGATCGCCGACCAGTCGATCGGCACCCTGGTCTCGCTGGACCAGATGCTCCGCCACCTCACCCAGGTCGGCGCGCGCGATGCCCGGGCGCAGCTGATCATCAACCGGCATGACGATGCCAGCGGACTGAGCCCGGCGCAGATCGCCGCCCGGTTCGAGCTGCCGCTGTTGGCGACGCTGCCCGATC
This sequence comes from Stenotrophomonas sp. SAM-B, assembly GCF_013387485.1. Lineage (GTDB taxonomy): Bacteria > Pseudomonadota > Gammaproteobacteria > Xanthomonadales > Xanthomonadaceae > Stenotrophomonas > Stenotrophomonas maltophilia_AA. The sequence continues at coordinate 293,672 of NZ_JABBXB010000002.1, read as the reverse complement.
GGCCCACACTGCGTTCCAGTGCCAGCCATGGCCGCCTGCTGCTGCAGGATGCGCCCCGTGATCCGTATGTGCGTGCCCTTGCCCCGCTGTTGTCGCACCTGGATCCGACGGCCCCCGCGCCGGCCAGGGGCTGGCGGGAACACCTCGCCCTTCGCCTGAGTGGTTCCCCATGGAAGACAAAGTGACCCCGTTCCCGACCGCCACCGCCCGCGGCGATGCCGCCGCCGAGGCCGAGCATGGCGTGCAGCCGTTCGAGCAGTCCGAGCAGTACCAGAAAGTGTTGATCGCCGCGCATGAGCACCTGCTCAACAGCATCGAGGACGAGCGCATCGACATCGATGCGTGGGCGCCGGATACCGTGTCGCGCTATGTGCATGCGCAGACCGCCGGCTTCGTCCACGAATGGCGCATTCCGATCAACGAAGCCGAGAAGGACATCGTCGCCAATGCGCTGGTCAAGGAACTCACCGGCTTCGGTCCGCTCGATGACCTGCTGCATGATCCGGAGATCGAGGACATCCTGATCAACGGTTACAAGGACATCCACGTCTCCCAGGGCGGCATGCTCAAGCGGGCGCCGCAGCGCTTCAGCGATGACAGCCACCTGCTGCGCATCCTGCGCCGGATCCTGGCCCCGCTCGGCCGCCGGCTGGATGAATCCAACCCGATGGTGGATGCGCGCCTGCCCAACGGCGGCCGCCTCAACGCCATCATCTCGCCGCTGGCCGTGGATGGGCCGATGGTCTCGATCCGCAAATTCCGCAAGGACCCGTTCACCCCGGACGAACTGCTGCGCATGGGCACCTTCGACCGGCCGATGCAGGCGCTGCTGCACGCGATGGTGCTGGGGCGCTGCAACATCCTGGTGTCGGGCGGCACCAGTTCGGGCAAGACCTCGCTGCTCAATGCACTGGCGAACTACATTCCGGCCAACGAGCGCGTGATCACCGTCGAAGACACCGCCGAGCTCTCGCTCAACCACCCGCACGTGGTGCGCCTGGAAAGTCGGATCGGCGGCGCGGACGGCAACGGCGCGATCAGCATCCGCGACCTGGTCCGCAACAGCCTGCGCATGCGCCCGGACCGGATCGTGGTCGGCGAAGTGCGTGGCGCCGAAGTGCTGGAAATGCTGCAGGCAATGAACACCGGCCATGACGGCTCAATGGCCACCATCCACGCCAACTCGCCGCGCGACTGCCTCTACCGCATCGAGATGCTGGCCGGGTTCGCTGGTTTCCAGGGCAGCGAGGACAGCTTGCGCCGGCAGATCGCCAGCGCCATCGATTTCATCGTGCAGATCTCCCGCCTGGGCAGCGGCCGCCGGGTACTGATCTCGATCACGGAAATCACCGGTGTCACCGACAACATGATCGCGACCCAGGAGATGTTCCGTCACGAAGTACAGATCGATGCCGACGGCAAGGAACAGGATCGCTGGGTCGGGCTGGGCTTCCAACCGCATTCGCACAAGCTCGAGCCGTTCCGCCGGCAGCTGCGCGAAGCGCTGGGCGGAGGCTTCTGAGCATGGCCTTCGTCCTGCTCCTGTGCAGTGCGGCGCTGGTGCTGGTGGCCCTGGCCGTGGAGCTGTGGGGCGGCGCGGCTGCGCGCGAGCAGCGCCGGCTGTCGCTGCAGCATGCCGAGCAGCGGCTGGCACGGCCGGACACGTCACCGCGCCTGGCCGGCATCAGCGACAGCCCCGCGCCGATGCCGGTGACCACCGCGCCCACCGGCCTGCCCTGGGATGCGCTGATGCAACGCGCCGCCCTGCCGACCGGCTGGCGGGTGCCGTTGCTGATCGCCGCCGCCGCTGCGTTGCTGGCGTGGATCGCCAGTGCGCGGCTCGGCACCGCGTGGGCCGCCCCGGTCGTGCTGGTGCTCAGTGCCTTGGCGGCCTGGTTCTGGGTATCGCGCCGGATCAACCGGCTGCAGGCCAAACTGCTGCGCCAGCTGCCGGACTTCCTCGACAACCTGGTGCGCCTGGCTGGGCTCGGCAACAGCCTGCAGATGGCGTTCCAGACCTCGGCCGCGCAGATGCCGATGCCGCTGCGTGGCCTGCTCGATGCCACCCTGTCCTACACCCGCAGCGGACTGGACCTGGACCGTGCCCTGGCACAGGCGGCCCAGCCCTATCGGCTCGAGGCCCTGAACGTGCTGTCGGTCGTGCTCGGCGTCAGCGTGCGCATCGGCGGCCGTGCCGACCAGATCCTGCAGCGCATGGCCGATTTCATGCGCGATCTGGACCAGGCCCAGCAGGAGCTGATGGCCACCACTTCCGAGACCCGCATGTCGGCCTGGGTGCTCGGCCTGCTGCCGCCGATCAGCGCCGTCCTGATGGCGATCACCAGCCCCGACTTCTTCCAGCCGATCAACCACGAGCCACTCGGCCACAAGCTGCTGCTGTGGGCGCTGGGGCTGGAACTGATCGGCGGCTTCCTGCTGTACCGCCTGGCCAAATCCCTATGAGCGCCCGCCTGCCCTTCCCGGCCACCGGAGGTCACCATGACCAGTAGCGGCTGGTGGATCGCCACGCTGTTGGTGCTCGCCGCGGGCGTGGCCCTGCTCGGGGTGCGCGGCTGGGTCCTGAGTGGCCGCGAACAGCGCAACCAGGAGACGCTGCAGGCCGCCCTGCGTCCGCGCGACGTGCCGGGCTCACCGTCCCCGCCCGCGCAACCCCCGGTCAGCCTGCGCCAGCGCTGGCTCACCGGAATCGCGGGGTTCGGCCAGCGCTTCAATGGCGGGCGCATCGAAGCCGCCCTGCTCGCGCCGGAAGATCGGCTGCTGCTCGATCAGGCGGGTTGGAACACCCAGGCCGGCACCGCGATCTTCCTCGGCCTGCGCCTGTTGATCGCGGTCGCCACACTGGTCCTGGTGCTGGCCTTCAACCACAGCACCGGGTTCAGCCGCGCGATGGCGATCTTCGGCGCGCTGGCGTTCGGCATCCTGCTGCCCAAGTTCGCCTTGCGTGCCTGGGCGATGCGCCTGCGCAAGCAGGTCTCCGCCGAGCTGCCCCTGCTGATCGATCTGCTGCGGCTGCTGCAGGGGGTGGGTTTCAGCATGGACCAGAGCCTGCAGACGCTGGGCGACAAGCTGCGCAACGCCATCCCGGTGCTGGGCCGCGAGATCCACCAGGCCAACATCGCCTACATGCATGGGCGCAGCCGCGAGCAGTCGCTGCGCCGGCTGAGCGAATCGTTCGATGACGAGGATCTGCGCAGCCTGGTGCAGCTGATCCTGCAGGTGCATGCCCATGGCGGCGCCGTGCAGGAGCCGTTGCGCCAGTTCAGCATCCGGCTGCGCGAACAGCGCCGTTCCACCCTCAAGGAGAAGGTCGGCAAGCTCTCGGTGAAGATGACCGTCGTGATGATGTTGACGTTGTTGCCGGCGTTGATGCTGGTGCTGGCCGGTCCGGCCATCATCGCCCTCGCCTCCGCCCTGACCAAACTGGATTGAACGCCATGCGCCACGCCGTGCTATCCCGCCTCTGCCTGCTGCTCGCCGCGACAGCACTCTGCGCCGCCTGTTCGAACATGCGCAACGGCTACCGCCAGGACCCGATGGCGTTGGCCTCGCCCGAGGTGGCGCCGCAGGACGACAAGCAGCTCTACGCGGAGCTGATCGCCAAGATGCAGCAGCAGGGCGCGTACTACGCGTCGCTGGCGCACGTGGATGCCTACCGGCAGCGTTATGGCGACAGTCCCCAGCTGCGGCTGTTGAATGCCGATGCGCTGCGCGAAACCGGACAACGCGAGGCCGCGCTGACGATGTACGCCAGCCTCACCAGCGGACCGCAGGCCGCGGCGGCATGGCACGGACTGGGTCTGGTCGCGGCCCGCGACGGCGACGCGGTGCGCGCGGAACAGGCACTGGCGAAGGCCGTGCAGCTGCAACCGTTGAATACGGGCTACCTGGGCGATCTTGGCTTCGCCCGGCTGCGCGCCGGCGACTGGGCCCGGGCGCAGGAACCGCTGGCCAAGGCCGCCGAGCTGTCCCCCGGCAGCGCCAAGGCCAACGCCAATCTGGCGGTGTGGGCCCTGCTGCGTGGCCAGAACGAGATGGCCGAGACGATCATGCGCAACGCGCGCTTGACCGACAGCGCCCAAGCCGAAGTGCGCCGGCTGGCGGAACAGCTGCGCCAACAGGCCACGCCCGCGCCGTCGGTGCAGCGCGCCCCGGCCAGCGTCGCCGCAGCGGCCCCGGCGCCCGCACCCACCGCCCGTCCCGCCACCCCATCGGCAGCCCGCCGGGTGGCCGCCGATATCGATCGCCGTACCAGCAGCGATGCGCGTCTGGCGCCATCGATGCTCGAGCGCTTCAGCACCGCCTCTCCCGCCAGCGAGAACACCCCATGAGCCAGCTGCGTCGCCTGCCTGTTTGCCTCCTGCCCGTCGGCCTGCTGATGATGCTGCTGGCGTGGAATCCGCCCGTGCTGGCGCAGCAGGCACCGCTGACCGGACAGATGCTGGGCGGGCAGGATGTCCCGCCCGTCACCGTCACTGCGCTGCCTGCCGCGGCGCCCCTCCAGCCCGATTCCGCTGACGTGGCGCGCGCACCTGGCCATGCCGCGGGCGTGCCGGCCGAGCGTTACGTTCCCCCTGTACCGCCGCCGCGCACCGAGATCGGCCAGACCACCCGCGACCTGCTGCGCATGCAGGCCGCGGGCACCCATGCCGGGCCGCGCCTGCCGATCCTCGGTGACCAGGCGACCGCCAGCTACGCGCGTTACCTCAAGAGCTTCGAGCACGAGATTCCCGAGTTCCTCAAGACCAGCGTCAAGAAGGACGTCAGCGACACCAACTAAGGAGGGCAAGGCCATGCACCAGTCCAGCGCCCGCGTATCCCCGCCGTCCCGCCGGCGGCTGCGCGGCGGGATGTCGGTCACCATGATGCTGGTCCTGCTCGGCCTGGTCGGCATGCTCGGCCTGGTCGAAGTGGGCTATCTGTACTGGGCCAAGCGCGATGCGCAGAAGGTGGTCGACCTGGCCTCGATGGCCGGCGCGCAGCGGCTGGACCTGTGCAGCGCCGACCGCGGCGACAACAGCGCCGCCCGCAGCAATGCGGAACAGGACAATGGATTTTCCGGCACCCTGGCGATCCAGTGCGGCAACTGGAACCCGACGCGCGGCACCGGCGACCACTTCAGCATGACGCTGGACGCGGCAAACCCGCTCAATGCCGTCAAGATCGTGGCGACCCGCCCGGTCGTGCCGTTCTTCGGCCAGAACACGCGCCTGCCCACGGTCCGCGCGCAGGCGGTGGCGACCCGCGCGCCACCGATCGCCGTGTTCTCGGTGGGCTCGCAGCTGCTGCGGGTCAATGGCACGACGCCGCTGGGCAACGTACTCAGTCTGGTCGGCGTCAATCTGGACCAGACCACCCTGCTCGGCTATGACGGGTTGGCGCAGGCCAGGGTCACCCCGGGCGGCCTGCTGCAGGCACTGGGCATTCCGGTCGATGCCAACATCGGCATCGCCGAATTCAACGCGCTTCTCGCCGCGAACCGCGTATCGCTCGGGCAACTGCTGGACGCCACGGCCACGGTGCTGACCAGCAGCGGTGTCGCCAACGTGGACCTGACCGCACTACGCAACGCGCTCGCGGCAAGGATCGATCTCAACCAGCTCAACGTGCAACTCGGCAGCACCGATGCCACGGGCGGCCTGTTCGCGCGGATCGTGGCGCCCGAAGGCCCTGCATCGCCAGCGCTGCAGGCCGACGTCAACGCGCTGGACCTGATCACCACCAGCATCAGTATCGCCAGCGGCGGCAATGGCGTCGCGGTGAACAACCTCAACATCCTGGGCCTGGTGCAGACCCGCGCGGCGATCATCGAGCCGCCCTCCATCGCCATCGGCGGCGTCGGCACACGCGCCTACAACGCGCAGGTCCGGCTGAAGATCGATATCGATACCGCCGGCCTGGCCGTGCTCGGCCCGGTGCTGAGCGGACTGGGCATCCGCCTCAACCTGCCGATCTACGCCGACGTGACCAACGCGATGGGGACGCTGGAGGCGCTCAATTGCGGCGCAACCCCGCCCACCGCCACGGTGCGGGTGCAGTCCTCGCTGCTGCGCGCCTGTGTCGGCCGCGTCGATGCGGCCAATCAGTTCTCCCAGCGCAACGTCTGCGACACCGGGCTGCAGAACGAGCAGCTGCTGACCCTGCTGGGCGCGCCGCTGGTCACCGACAAGATCTCCCTCAATGCCCTCGCACACGATGAACGCGTCACGCTGGCTGCCGGGGAAACCGCCTCCACCCGCTTCAACCAGGCCCAGGTCGGCTCGGCCGTTTCCGGCCTGGTGAGCGAACTGCTGCGCGTGCTGGGGAACGTGGTCACGCCGGGCAAGCAGGGCAGCACCGATGCCGCCACCGCCAACCGGTTGGCGGACCAGTATCTCAAGGCCGCCAATCCGGGCAATGGATTCTACGATGCCAAGAAAACCATCGAGCTGCTGCGCCATGGCAACCCGGCGCTTGGCATCGGTGCGCTCGGTGATTGGGATGTGCCCAATGGCGTGCCGCGCGCATGTGGAATATTGAACCTCGATACCTGTTTTGAAACCGGCTCCGTCTGGGACGGGTACAACGCCACCGTCACCGGCGAAGGGATGGGCGCACTCAGCGGCCTGCTCGGCTCGCTGCTCGGCGGACTGGTCGTCAACCGCTGCAACAGCCTGGTCGGCACCCTGCTCAACTACAACAACTGCGTCAAATCCAATCTCGCCTCCTATCTGCAGACCCGGCCCGGCGGCCTGCAGGACCTGGGCGGCGGCACCGGCGTCACCGATCCGGGCAGCGACCAGGTCCGCTGCAGCGGCCTGCTGTGCCTGGCCCTGACCCCCGTCCTGGAAACCCTGAAGCCGCTGCTCAATGGCGTCGGCATCCTGCTCTCGCAGACGCTGGCGCAGATACTCGGGCTGGAGCTGGGCCGGACCGACGTACACATGCAGTCCATCCAGTGCACCCCGGCACAGTTGGTTTATTGACGCCGAGGTGAAGTGCGGACCACGCGATTGTGCGTGCTAGACTCCGGCGGGGACTCAACTTCACCGATAATCCATTCGTGGATGGCCAGAATATGCGAGAGAGAAAAGGGGTAGGTTCCATCGTCACGCACGCGTTGACCGGTGGAATCGTGTTGCTGCTGACGTTGTCCGTCGTACCGCAGGCCCTGGCCGCGCGCGCACCGCGTGCCGAGCCGGCCGCGGAGGCCACACCGCGCCCGGCGCCGGTGGTCCGCAATACCGTGGACGAACTGCGCCAGCTGGTCGACTCCAAACAGCTGACCGAGCTGCGCACGACCTACAACGGTGCCTACGGCGCCAGCCTGCTGTTCAATACCAGCACGCTGAACTATTACGTGGCGCTGTTCCACGAGAAAGACTTCTGGCGCGTGATCAAGACCGATTCGGTCGACAACGCCGAGAAGGTCTACCGCACGTTCGTCGAACAGACCGAACAGCTGGCCCAGGTGTATATCGACACCACCCGCCTGCAGGCCGGCAAGCGTTACACCGAAAACCTGGTCGCCTACAACGCAGAGCGGCTGCGCAGCCTGCAGCAGGAAGCCGAGCTGCAGCGCCAGCAGTCGTTGCAGGTCAGCGCCTCGCTGGAACAGGCCAAGCAGCAGGCCGTCAGCCTGAGCACCGACCTGCGCAGCACCCACAGCGAACTGGACGCGCTCAACCAGCGCATCCAGACGCTGCAGGCGCAGCAGCTGGATCCGGCGCTGTCCCTGCCCTCGGCCGAGTCGGCCACGCCGGATCCGGTGCCGCAGGGCAACCCCGGCAGCCCGTAACGGCATCGCGCGCCCTGCCCCGGCAGGGCACGTCACGGACGGCGCCGATGGCGCCGTCTTCGTTTGCGGTGCAGTACCCTTGGTGGCGCAGACGTACTGCGCATCAGCAAGGAGTGCACCATGCCCGTTCCACGTCCCCGCATCACCGTGTCCGGCGTGCGCGCAGCCTTTGCGGCATCGCGCACGCGCCTTGCCGCGGCACTGGTGGCCGTGCTTGCCCTGCCGGGCGCCGCCGCCGCTGCCCCGGCGCCGCCGACCGCACCACCGCTGTCGGCGGAGGCGTCCGATCCGAAGCTGCTGGGCTGGATGCAGGGCGCGCCGCCGCCGGAAGACAAGCGCATCCGCTACACCGACGACGACTATTTCAGCTTCCCCAAGCTGCGCTGGACGGCCTGCCATTTCCGCCAGTTGATGCCCACCGTCGGCGTCAGCCGCGGTGCCGGCGCGGCCCGTGCGCTGCCGCGTCGGCTGGATGACGCGATCGACGCGCTGTCGTTCACGCCGCTCGGCAGCAGCACCCGCATGACCTGGGCCCAGTCACTGCCGGCCAATTACACCGACGGCATCGTCGTGCTGCATGACGGCGTGGTGGTCTACGAACGCTACAGCGGCTGCCTGGACGAACATGGCCAGCATGGCGCGATGTCCGTCACCAAATCGATCACCGGGCTGCTCGGCGAAATGCTGGTGGCCGAGGGCGTGATCGATGAAACCGAGCGCGTCGGCGCGATCATTCCCGAGCTCAAGGACAGCGCCTTCGGCGACGCCACGGTCAAGCAGGTGCTGGAGATGACCACGGCGCTGCGCTACAGCGAAGACTACGCCGACCCCGATGCCGAGGTCTGGCAGTACTCCGCCGCCGGCAGCACCCTGCCCCCGCCCGCCGGCTACACCGGGCCGCGCAGCTACTACGATTACCTGCAGACCGTGCAGAAGCAGGGCCGCCACGGCGAAGCGTTCGGCTACAAGACGATCAACACCGATGCCCTGGGCTGGATCATCGCCCGCCGTACCGGCAAGTCGGTCGCGCAGCTGCTGCAGTCGCGGATCTGGCAACGTCTCGGCGCCGAGCAGGATGCGTATTACACCGTGGACTCCACCGGCACGCCGTTCGCAGGCGGTGGCTTCAATGCCGGCCTGCGCGATCTCGCCCGGGTCGGCCAGCTGCTGCTCGATGACGGCAAGGTGGGTGGCCAGTCCGTCGTACCCGCCGCCGCGATCGCCCGCATCCGCGCGGGCGGCAACACGCAGGCCTTCGCCAAGGCCGGGTATGCACAGCTGCCGGGCTGGAGCTATCGCGGCATGTGGTGGATCTCGCACAACGACCACGGCGCCTACATGGCGCGCGGCGTGCATGGCCAGGCCCTCTACATCGATCCCACCGCACGGGTGGTGATCGCGCGGTTCGGCTCGCACCCGGTCGCCGGCAACAGCGCGAATGACCCGACCACCCTGCCCGCTTTCGATGCCGTCGCGCGGTACCTGATGACGCAGCCCTGAGGGTGCTCTGCGGCGGCCATCATGGCGGGCACGGTTCGCCTTTCGTGCGCCGTCCCAGCGGATGCCGGGCGGTCACCGGCAGGCATCGTAAACACGGTCATCCATCTGCCGGCTCAGCGCGAGGCTCGGCCGTTGGCCGGCCTTCTGGTACGCCGTCTCCCGCTGTCGCCGCGCCGCGGCGCACTTCACAGGATCGGTGTGGACCGTGATCAGCGCACCGCGGACGCCGGAAGCCGGTGCCCCGCGGGGGCGCTGCGCGCGCTTCTGACGCGTGGGTGCAGCGTCCGCGCGCCGCCTGGCCTGGAGCTCCTGCCGCAGCGACTCGATATGCATGTCATTGGCCCAGGTGTCGGCAGGCGGCGGCATCTCGCGGATGCGTTCGGTGGGACCCTGGCACGGGGTGGACTGGTAGTGGCGCGCGCCGTCCACCAGGCAGGTGTGAACCTGTCGAGTGGGCGGCTCCACCGTGGTGGCACTCATCATCAGGGTCAGCAACCACGCAGGCATCGCATCGCTCCGTGCAGAGGCATCCAGCATGTCCCGGTGCCGGTACCGCTGTCGTGACCGGCTGCACAATGACCCACCCATGCGCATGAACCCGACACGGAATCACTGGCACGCCCTACCACGATCCTACGGTGTGGCGCCCACGTGCAGCTCGAGCACCTCATCGCCCAGCGCATCGATCTCGCCGGTCGGCCGCCAGCCGAGGTAACGATAGAACCCGTGCGAGCGAACCGCCGGATCCGCTGCACACCCCAGGATCAGCCGCGAATGACCCGCCTCGACCAGATCGGCAATGGCCAGATCCAGCAAGTGCCGACCGATGCCCCGCCCTTCATAGGCCGGCAGCAACGCCAGGACCAAGATCTCGCCGCCTTCGCGATCGCCAAAGCAGTAGCCGACCATCCGCTCACCTTCGAGTGCGATATGCCCCGGCAGTGCATCGTCACGGATACCGGCCGCCCAGCTGTCTTCCGTGATGCCGAGCTCGACGAGCTGGGCGGCGGAGAACGCGTTCTCGCGGGTGCGACCGCGCAGGTCGATGCAGGCCGCGGCATCGTCGGGTACGGCGCGGCGGTAATGGATGTGATTTACCATGGCTCATGGATTGCAGTGAGTTCAGGCGGTGAGCATACGCGAGCGCGACCCTTCCGGCCGCATGGCCTCGGATAACGCGTTCTGGCGCGATCCCCAGCTGCCGTGGGTCGAGTCACGCCGCGCGTGCAACAGCCGGGCCTGTTACCGCCCGCACAGTCATCCCACCTGGTCGATCGGCGCCGTGGATGCCGGTGAGAGCATTTTCAGCGGCGCACCGGGTGGACAGCACCGCCTTCAGCCAGGCACGTTGGTCATCGTGCCAGCGCACCGTGTCCATGCCTGCAATCCAGCGCCCGACACCGCCTGGAGCTATCAGATGCTGCATCTGGATGCGGCATGGATGGCGGCGGTCATGGCTGACAGGCAACCCATCGAGGCAGGGGCTGCAACGGCGCCGCCGATCCGCATTGACGGCAGCGTGGCGCGCTACCGGACGTTCTGCGACATGAATGACCTGCTGTTCTCCGGCGCCGATCCCGCAGAGAAAGAAGCCGCCGTGGTCGCTTTCATCGACGATCTCGAGGTCGCTGCCGGGATTCCGATCCCCGCCCCGCACACAAGCCCGGAGCTGCGCAGGCGACTGCAGCCGGCCTTCGCCCTGCTGGATGCCGCGCCTGTGTCAGGCGTATCGCTGGCCGACCTGGCTACATGCACCGGGATGAACCGCTACGCGGTGATCCGTGCGTTTCGCAGCGCCACCGGACTCACCCCGCATGCCTGGCAGCTCAATCGACGGGTCAATGCCGCGCGGGAGCGACTGGGCCGGGGGCAAGCGCTGGCCGACGTCGCCCACGCACTCGGCTTTGCAGACCAGAGCCATTTTCAACGCCTGTTCAAGGCACACGCCGGCATTACCCCAGGTCGCTATCGCCGCTGAGCGCTGCGCAATATCGTGCAATACAGCATCACGCAGGACCGGCACAGTCACGCGCCCCGTTGACGCCTGCCCCATGGAACAGTTTCTGCTCGTTGCTGCTGTGCACTTCCTGGCGCTGTTGTCGCCCGGGCCGGACTTCTTCCTGATCGCGCGCACGGCGATCCATCAGGGCTGGCGCATTGCCAGCGGCGCGTGCATCGGCGTTGCCCTCGCCAACGGCATTTACATTGCGCTGGCTTTCTCCGGGGTGGCAGAGCTGCAGTCCGGCAGCGTGCTGTTTCAGGTGATCCAGGTGGCGGGCTGCGTCTTCCTGCTGTACGTAGGCGCGCTGTTCGTGCGCCATGCGGGTGCGGCAGCGCTACCATCGATGGCAGAACAGCCGACATCAGCGTCCGCCCATCGCGCCTCATCCAGGTGGGCCCGTGCCTTCGCGCTGGGCGGAATGTCAGCCCTGTTGAATCCCAAGAATGCCCTGTTCTACGCCAGCCTCGCGGCGATGTTGAGCGTACCCGGCACTACTGCGGGTACGCGGGTGTTCTATGGGCTGTGGATGTTCTCGGTGGTGCTGGGCTGGGATCTACTGGTCGCGGGCCTGGTCGGCCGTGCCTCCGTGATGCGACGATTCAGCAGCGCATTGCCGTGGATCGAGCGCCTGTCCGGTGTCCTGCTCATCGCACTGGCCCTGGCGGTGCTGGGCGGGATGATGCTCTGAGCGCCAGCGATACCTGCATCCAAACGCAGCGGGCCCGGCATTGCCGGGCCCGCGAGGCGATTACAGGAAGCGGTAGTCGAACTCCAGCCACAACTGGCGGCCGTACGGATCGTAGTTGCCGACCGGATAGAACGGCCAGCCACCGCCGTTCTTGTCCGCGGGCGGACGGCTGTCGCGCAGGTTGTTGACGATCAGGCCGAGCGTGGCGTTGTCGTTGAGCTTGCGATACAGGCTGGCGTTGTAGGTCATGTACGGGGCGATGCGGCCGCTGCCGTCGGTCTTCGGCAACGAGCCGTAGCGCATGCCGTACAGCGTGGCGGTCCAGTCATTGATCGCCCAGGTCACGCTGCCGTTGACCTTGCTGCGCCACTGGTAGGAATCCAGCGAGTTGCGCTGGTCCTGGACCTCGTCACCGGCGAACTGGCGGTAGCTGTGATCGATCACCAGCGAGTACGCCGCTCGCGCGGAGAAGCGACCGTAGCGACCGGCATCCCAGCGCAGGTTCGACTTCAGGTCGATGCCGCGCACGGTTTCGGAAGCGGCGTTGATCGGGTTGATCAGCACGCGCACCACCTGGTTCGGCTGCACCGCGGCATCGGCCGGGTTGCGGATCACCCGGCGCAGCGCGTCCTGGCACTGCGCCGAGCCGATATCGCGCGCGTCGCCGCCCACGGTCTGGCCGAGACGGCAATCTGCTTCATCCTTGAGGATGCGCGTGGCGTCGAGGTTGGTGACCTCGTCGTCGATGCGGATGTCGTAGTAGTCGGCAGTGAAATCCAGATTCGCCGACGGCGACCACACGAAGCCCAGGCCATAGGACTTCGCGGTCTCCGGCTGCAGCTGCGGGTTGGCGCCGCTGGTGTAGTCGATCGCCAGTCCGCTGAAGTCGCAGTCGTCATAGGCCTGGCCGGCACTGCGGCAGCGCCAGTAGTCGGTCATGCCGGGGTTGTAGCCGCGCGTTTCGGTCGCGAACACATAGTTCATGTCCGGCGCACGGAAGCTGGTCGCCGCACTGGCGCGCAGCAGCAACGTATCGAACGGGCGGAACTCCAGGCCGGTGCTCCAGGTCGCCTTGCCCAGGTGGTCCCCGGCCGCGCGGTACTGGTCGTAGCGGCCGGCGACAGTCGCGGTCAGGCGCTCCAGCAACGGCAGCTGCAGCTCCACGCCGGCCGCATAGCGATCACGTTCGCCACCGGCGGGAATGCCGGCATTGAGGTTCCAGAACACGCCCTGGCCCAATGCCGGGTCCGGGCGGTTGCTGTAGCCCTGGCTGCCGGCCTCGACCACCGCTGCCAGCGCGGCACGGCCGCCGGGCAGATCGAACAGCTGGCCGTTGACGCTGACGCTGGCGGTCTGCAGCCACGCCGCGTTGCGGCTCTCGTAACGGTCCGACAGACCGTCGTACTCACCCGGGGTCAGCGGCTGGTACAGACGTGACGGATCGGGTGCATACACCTCCACCCCGTTGCGGGTGCCCAGCTGCGGGCCGAGCAGATACTCGTTGATGCCGACCAGCAGGCCCGGACGCTGCGTCCTGTTCTCATAGCGCGAGCGGCTGTAGGCCGCTTCGTAGTCCCAGTCCGAGCCGCCGATGCTGCCGCGCGCACCAACGTTGAACGACCACGACTGCTCCAGGAAGCGGTTGGCGTTGCGCTGTACGCCGCCGATCTCTTCCGGCGCGAACCGCCGGTACCAGCTTTCCAGCTGACCGCTGTTCTGGTTGTAGAAGTAGTTGCGCGAAGAGGTCCAGCTCGGCGCACGCGTGTTGTTGTAGATGCGCGCAGTGCCGATGGCCGCATCGGCGAACAGTTCCTGGCGATCGTTCAAACGCCAGGTCACGGCGCTGTAGGCATCGATGTTGCGCTTCTCGGTCTGCACGGTCCAGAACGTCGGCGAGGCTTCATTGCTGCCGCAGTACCAGCCCTGGCGCGGGTTCTGCGCGCGGAACACACTGCCGCCGTAGAGCGTGCTGGAGGCATCGCAACCGTCGGTGCCGGGATCGATGTAGTTGTTGGTGGACGCGTTGCGGCGATAGACCACCGCCGTTGCCAGCGGGTCCACGCCACGCGGGTCGTCGGTCAGCGAGTCCATGAAATCGCGCTGCGAGCCGTAGATGGCCTTGCGGTTGGCGATCTCCAGGCCGAAGATCGCGTCCCACTGCTCGCCCGAACCGCCGCCCACGGCCTGCAGGCGCTGGTTGTCACCGCCGCCCTGCTCGGTGGTACCGGCACGGACATTGATGCCGACGCCGTCATAGGTTTTCTTGAGGATGATGTTGACCACGCCGGCGATCGCATCCGAGCCGTACACCGCCGACGCACCACCGGCCAGCACTTCGATCCGGTCGATCAGCGCACTCGGGATGTTGGCCAGGTTGACCACGTTGACCGAGCCTTCGTAAGCCAGCGGGTAATCGGACTGGCGGCGGCCGTTGACCAGCACCAGCGTGCGGTTCGGGCCCAGGCCACGCAGATTGATCGTATTGGCTGCCGGGGTGAAGGTGTTGCCGAAGTCCTCGCCCTGCACGTTGCCGGTGTTCTCGGTCAGCGCGCTGAGTGCTTCGAATGCGCTGCGATAGCCCTGCGCCTCGATCTGCTCCTGGGTGATCACCGTTACCGGGGAGGGGCCTTCCACGCTGGCGCGGGGGATGCGCGAGCCGGTGACCGTGACCGCATCGAGCTGGGTCGGCGCATCGGCGGCGTGGACCAGGGAGCCTGCGCCAAGCAGGGGCAACAACGACAGAACCAGGGCCCGCCGACGCAGCGGGCGATACAGCACAGACATGCAGAATTCCGGTAAAGAGCTACGTCCCGTCGCGGGCAGGCCCGTGCCGGAGCGTAGTGAGGAAGGGGCCGTGATTCTGCTGAACAGGCGGAAAAGGGGGAAATGACCGCCCGGGATATGCTTATCGATATTTCGCCTAAGCAACGAAAAACGGCGGCCCTGCGGCCGCCGTCTGCGTGACTTCGCGTGCGCCTGGGCTCAGGCGTCGGCAGGCAGTGCGCTCTGGCGGTTCACCAGCGCGCTGAAGCGTGCGAGCGAGCTCAGGTGGTGATGCACCAGCGCCAGCCAGCCGTTGCGGTGCCAGGCCACCACGGTGGCATCCGGCAACGCGGCGAATTTCTCCACGTCCACGACCTGGAAACCGTTGATCGACATCTGCCGGCCATCGGCCAGGGTGACGTCGATATTGCGGTCGATCAGCAGGCTGTTCTCGATCAGGGCTGCAGTGAAGCGACGGGTCGCATCATGCTCGCGGGTGTAATCGCCGCAGAAGCGCATGGCGTTGTCGACCACCTCGGTCGCCTTGCCATCCTGGAACAGCGGCAGGCCGTCCTCGCTCTGGCCCTGGTTGACCTGCCGGGCGGCCGAGTCCAGCGCGAGCACGTACTCGTCCTGCTCGCCGGCCTGCATGAACACGAACGGGTAGCGACGCACGTAGGCGGGCACGTAGCTCTGCTCATCCCACAGGTCATTGGCAACGAACAGATTGCGCTGGGCCAGACCCACGGCCACCAGCGGCATCGCATCCTTGCCGGTGAAGATGATCGGGTAATGCTGGGCCAGCGAGCCGAACTCGCCGATCACGGCGGGGATCGCATTGGTATCCGCAGCAAAATGCGCGGTGTCGGGCACCAGGCGCCAGGCGGCATGCAGATCCGAGCGCAGCGGCACGGGCGCTTGGTAGAACAGCGGACCGGTGGCCTGGGACGGCGCAGCGGCGGGCGGAGTCGTGGTTTCAGCAGTCATGGAATCAGTCGGATACGACGCGCCAGTCAGCCCGGGCGCGAAAGCGGGAACCGCATTGAACGGCCACTATAACGTGCCACGTCCGCGGTTTTTGTTTCAATCGTGCGATCTGCCACGCCTCACAGCACGCCATCCAGCGGACCAGCCGCGCCGGTCAGCACGGCGCACGCATGGTCCTGAAGTTCCTCGCCGCTGGCCTTGTTGCCGGCTGCCAGGTCAAGCCGGGTGGCCAGCAACACGAAGCCAGGCGCGCCGGCTGCATCGGTCCGTCCCGCCACCACCAGCGACCAGTTGCCGATATCGGCGGGGTCGGCCAGGTGGGCCGCCAGCAGGCGCACCGGATTGGCGGTGAGCTCGGCACCCGGCAGCTGTCGGGCCAGATAGGCATGTCCGCGCAGCGGCTCCGGCAACGGCTGCCAGTCGCTGCCGATGGCAGGCTGCAGCCGGCGCAGCTGGCCCAGGACATCGGCACGCAGGCAATCCACGTGGATGTGCAACTGGTGCTGGGAGCGGCCATGCGGGGAGTTCAAGGCCAGGCTGGCCACATCGCGCGGCAGCGCCCGGCCCAGTGCCTGCTCGGTGTGGCTGCGGGCGGCCCAGGCGGCGGCGAAGTAGTTCGGCGCACCGGCCCTCAGCAGCGCCGGGCTTTCGATGCCCGAGACCCGGTCCAGGGGCAGCAGCAGAAATTGATAGTGGCCATGCGAGTCCTTCAGCAGTACATCGCGGCGATGCGCCTCGGCGGCTACCGCCAGGCAGCTCCCGCGCGGCGCTGCATCGCCCGCGCAGTCGCGCTGGATGATGCCCCACAGCGCGTCCGGATTGGCAGGCAGTTTGGCAGGCGGTGCGGCCGGCGGCCGGGCCGGCGTGGCGCAGGCGGCCAACAGCAGCAGCGCGCAGGACAGGGACAATCGGGCGATCACGGACAGGCTCGGACAAGGAAACAGGCCCGCAGCAGCGATGCCGACGGGCGGGCGCGATTGTACCGTGCCGGTTCTGTCGCTTCCGTGTCAGTACGTGCTGTAAGGCACCTCGACCACCACCGGCGCGGCGGGTGCCGGCGGCTGCAGGGTGTAGCGATCCAGCGCGCCATTGTCATCGGCGAAGCGCTGCGACTGCGCCTGCAGCCGGTAGCGGGTGGCGCCAAGCTTGATGCTGCCGCCCTCTTCCAGCGCAGCACCCGCAGGCAGCAGCAGACCGCCGAGGTCGCTGTAGCCGCCGCCGTCCTGCGAGAAGACGTGGTCGACCAGCTCGCCCTCGCGCTTCATCGCGAACACATGCGGGTCGCCGTGCCGGCGGTTGTAGTCCTCGTTGCCAAGCAGGTCGGCGATCCAGACCCCGGGCAGCCGGTAGCGGGTTTCCAGCGCGATCGCATCCAGGCGCTCACTGTCGACCACCAGGCAGCACACCACCTGCTTGTTCTCGCGGTCGAGGATCGCGAAACGCTCGCCCTTGGCGACCTCGCGCGGCAGGATCGCAAACGGCTGGTTGCGCAGGACCGGCTCGGCGCCACTGGCCGAATGCAGGTTGCGCCAGCCACCGAAGACCGGCGCGTCCGGCTCGGCCGCAGCGGCGCTGCCCGCCATCGTCATTCCCAGTGTCACGATCAGCGCGGCCGTGATCTTCCTGCTCTGCATGTTCTACTTCCGTTGGTTGATCTGTCGCGGCGACAGCGCCGGACCTCATAGGACCGCGACACTATGCGCCAGCGGCATGGCCGCGGGCAATCGGGTCCGCTCAGCCGATCACGATGTAGTCACTGACCAGGGTGATCCCGCGGTGCCCGCCGCGCTCGAGCTGCACATGGCGGCCGCCGACCTGGTCGATGGCGATGCAGTCATCCACCTCCAGCAGCGCGTCGGTATGCGGCTTGAACCAGCTGGCATCACGCAGGCCCTTGGCCTTGCGCTTGGCCTCCTCGACATCGGTGGCGACCAGCAACCGGTAGTCATGCGCCTCGCCCAGCGCGCCTGCGGCGTACCCGCCGAGATTGAGGAAATACAGCCGCGGCGCGCCGGCCGCAGGTGCGACATCGGCAAACCGCACCCGGTACTCCTCCACCCCATCCACCGCGAGCCAGCCATCGACATGCAGCCCCCTGCGTTCGCCGAACCAGTCCTGGCGCAGCTGCGGGTAAGCCTCCTCGATGGCATCGACATTGGCGAAGGCGACGTCGTGCACCTCGATCCGGGCCCGGGCATGCCGCCCGCCAAGCATGAACACGTGCAGCACCCGCGACTCCCGGCATGGCCGATTCTGAGAGGGGCCAGTGTAACGCCCAGGGCGAAGCGCCCTGCCCCCGCACGCCGACCCGGCTGCGTCGAACGGTCGCGGGGCGGCCACCACGCGACGATGCACGTGGCGGTGGTATGGTCGGCGCCTGACCCCGCAGGAGCGACCCGATGGCACCCCTTTCCCGTTATCCCCTCGCCGCGATCATGCTCGCAGGCACCCTGTCGCTGACCGCCTGCGTCAGCTCGCCGGGGCCGGAAATCAAGGGCCCGGGCCTGTGCAAGGCCGACGAACTGGGCTGGGCCATCGGGCAGCCGGCCGACCAGGCGAACATGCGCAAGCTGCTGCTGCAGAGCGGCGCCGGCCTGATCAACCCGATCGGCCCGGCCACGATCACGTCGCGCGACCTGCGCCAGGATCGCCTGCGTGTGTTCATCGACAAGGACAACGTGATCACCGCTGTCCGTTGCGAATGATTCTCCGCAGGTAGAGCCACCCCATGGGTGGCTGCTCTGAAACCTGCGATACGCCGCACAGCCACCCATGGGGTGGCCCTACCCGGGGTGGGTGCAGTCGCAGCTGCCCCTGCCCCAGCCGCGCGTCTTCTCGGTCTGGCCGATGCCCGGATTGAACGTATTGCTCGGATCCAGCTGCTGATAGAACGCCGCCAGGGCCGGCTTGGCCGGGTACAGATGGCCCACGTTGTGTTCGGCCGGGTACTCGGCGCCCCGCGCGTCCAGCAAGGTCCACATGGCATGCTCGATCGCCAGCGGATCTTCGCCTTTGCGCACGATGTAGTCCTGGTGGAACACGTGGCAGAAGAAGTGCCCGTAATACAGCTTGCCGGCCAGCTTGGCGTCGATGGCCGCCGGCAGCTGTTCGACCCATGCGCGGTCGTCGCGCCGCAGGGCCACGTCCAGCGCCACGATGTCCTCGACCTCGCGCCGATGGACTTCGCGGTAGCGCACCGCCGCGCCGGCGACGGCGAACCGATGCAGGAATGCCTTGCGCCCCTCCTCGGCCGTGCATTGGAAGAAGTCCCCTTCGCTATCGGCGAAGTGATTGCGCAGGAAAGTCTCGGTCGCCGAGGCATCCACCGCTGACACCTTGAGCAGCAGGTGGTGCTCGTAGCGATCCCGGAACTGCCGCATGCGTGCCGGCAGATGGCCGGGCAGGCACTGCATCGCAAGCTGGATCACCCGGTCGGTGACCCCGCGCAGGCCCAGACTTTCGAACCAGCCGTCGACCCGGCTCTTCAGCGCGAACGCCGCCGGCACCCGGGCGGTGCCGAAGCGGTCGATCAGCAGGAAGGTGTCCTTGCCGTAGCGTTCGCCGATGTCGTACGCCTGGCGGTGCAGGTACTCGCCGGAGATCGGCAGGCGCTCGAAGGCAGTCAACAGGTGGCGACGGATCGCGGTGAGGTCCTCCATCGCATTGCTGCCGATGTAGAACACCTCGCCCGGCTCGCGCGCGAAGGTGTCCAGGCGCACCGCGAACACCGCCAGCTTGCCGGCCGAGCCGGAGGCTTCGTAATGCCGCGCGGGATCGGCGTTGTAGCGGGCCGGGGTGGCCGCATCGACCTGGCGTACCTGCTCGGCATAACGCGGATCGGAGGCGGCGCGGTCGTTGTCGTTGTCCACGTCGGCAGCCGCGTAGTCGCCGCGCTGCAGCCGCTCCAGGATCTGCTCGGGGGTGTCCCCCAACGCGATGCCGAGATGGTTGACCAACTGCAGCTGCCCATCGGCATCGACCTGTGCGAACAGCGCCATCTCGGTATAGGCGGGCCCGCGCCGCACCAGCGAACCACCGGAATTGTTGCAGACCCCGCCCAACACCGACGCCCCGATGCACGACGAGCCGATCACCGAGTGCGGTTCGCGATCCAGCGGTGCGAGCACCTTTTCAAGCCGGTCCAACGTCGCCCCCGGCAGGCAGACGACCTGGCGGCCTGCGTTGATCAGCTGCACGCCGGTCAGGCGCAGGGTGCTGATGATCACCACCGGGCGGTCATACTCCGCGCCATCGGGCGTGGAGCCACCGGTGAGGCCGGTGTTGGCCGCCTGCATGATCACGATGGCGTTGGCCGCCACGACCGCCTGCAGGGCGTACCACTGCTCCAGCAGCGTGCCCGGGCGGACGACCGCCAGCACCGGGCCGTCGCCGAAGCGATAGCCCTTGCGGAAGCGCCGGGTCGGTTTGTCGCCGGACAGCACGTGCGCATCGCCGACGACGCCACGCAGCTGCGCCAGCAGTGCCGCCGTGCCCTGGGATGCGCCGCTCACGGCGCGACCGTGAGGCGACGGGTCGCGTCCACCAGCGAATCGCGGCTGATGTCGGCGATGGTCTTCGCGCCGGTGAGCGTCATCGCCACGCGCATTTCCTTGGCCATCAGGTCCAGCAGGTTGGCCACGCCGGCCTCGCCCTGCGCCGCGAGGGCATACACGAACGCCCGGCCGAGCAGCACGCTGTCCGCGCCCAGCGCGATCATGCGGACCACGTCCAGACCCGTGCGGATGCCCGAATCGGCCAGGATCTTCAGCTCGCCCTTGACCGCATCGGCGATCGCCGGCAACGCCCGTGCGGTGGAAAGCACGCCGTCCAGCTGGCGGCCGCCGTGGTTGGAGACCACGATGCCGTCGGCCCCGAACCGCACGGCATCGCGCGCATCCTCCGGATCGAGAATGCCCTTGATCACCATCGGGCCGGTCCAGAACTCGCGGATCCACTCCAGGTCTTTCCACGAAATGGAGGGATCGAAGTTGTTGCCCAGCCAGCCGATGTAGTCGGCCAGACCGGTCGGGCTGCCCCGGTAGGTGGAGATGTTGCCGAGGTCGTGCGGGCGGCCGAACAGGCCCACGTCCCACGCCCAGCGCGGATGCGTGACCGCCTGCAGCATGCGCCGCGCCGCCGCGTTCGGGCCGCTCATGCCCGAGTGCGCATCACGGTAGCGCGCGCCCGGCGTGGGCATGTCCACGGTGAACACCAGGGTGGTCACGCCGGCAGCCTTGGCCCGCTCCAGCGCATTGCGCATGAAGCCGCGGTCCTTGAGCACATACAGCTGGAACCACATCGGCCGGTCGATGGCCGGCGCCACTTCCTCGATCGGGCAGACCGAGACGGTGGACAGCGTGAACGGAATCCCCCGGCTCGCCGCCGCCCTCGCCGCCTGCACTTCACCGCGGCGCGCGTACATCCCGGTCAAGCCGACCGGCGCCAACGCGACCGGCATCGCCAGGCGTTCGCCGAACAGTTCCGTTTCCAGGCTCAGGTCGGACATGTTGCGCAGGATGCGCTGGCGCAGCGCGATGTCGGACAGGTCCGCGACATTACGCTTCAGGGTGTGCTCGGCATACGCGCCGCCATCGATGTAGTGGAACAGGAACGGCGGCAGGCGACGTTGCGCCGCTGCGCGGTAATCGGTGGAGGCGGAAATGATCATGGGTCAACCGTGGGAAGAAGGAAGCCGTGACGCGCGGGCGCGGCGGGCTTCGTTGTCGTCGAGCGTGCGCAGGGAGGTGTGCACGAATTCCAGGTGCGCGTGCGCAGCGGCACGCGCGCGTTCGGCGTCGCCGGAAAGCACACCGTCCATCATCTCGCGGTGCTGGGCCGACAGCGGCTCGAAGGTGCGGGCGGAGGTGTAGAGCTTCTCGCGGCTCTGCGAGATGTTGGTCTGCAGCAGCTCGAAGAGGCCGCGCATGACCTGCAGCAGCACCAGGTTGTGCGAGGCCTCGGCGATGGCCAGGTGGAAGGCCGCGTCGGCCTGCGCCTCGCCGGCCGGATCGTCCTTGCCGTGCGCGGCCATCATGGTATCGAAGGCCTCGCGGATCCTGGCGCGGTCCTCGTCGGTGGCCCGCAGCGCCGCATGCCAGGCGGTCGCCCCTTCCAGCGCGTGGCGAATCTCCAGTACGTCGAAGCGGTATTCCGGGTCGCCCTGGAACAGCGGCAGGTACGGCATCAAGGGCTCATCGATGGTCTGCCGGGCGCGGGCCGCCGGCTCGCTCACGTAGGTGCCGCCGCCGACCCGCGCGCTCAGCAGGCCCTGGCTGGCCAGCTGTGCGATCGCCTCGCGCAGCGCCGTGCGCGAGACCCCCAGCTGCACCGCCAGGGGACGCTCGGCCGGCAGGCGGTCGCCGGGCTGCAGGTTCTGCTCACGGATCAGGCCACGCAGCTGCGCGGCCACCTTGTCGGACAGGCGTTCGTTCTTCATGGCGCCATTGTCGCCCGCGTCGCGGGCGATGGGGTCGATGCCGGTGGCCGGGATGCCGCGCATGGGCTCAGGGAATCATCCAGGTGAGCCAGTAAGCCTGCACCGTGGTGATGATGCCGACCATCACGGTGAAGATCAGGCTGTGCTTGACCGTGAAGCGGAACAGGTCCGACTCCTTGCCGGCCAGGCCGACCGCCGCGCAGGCAATCGCGATCGACTGCGGCGAGATCATCTTGCCGGTCACGCCACCGGTGGTATTGGCCGCGACCAGCAGCACCTCGGACACGCCGATCTGCTGGGCCGTGGTCGCCTGCAGCGCCGAAAACAGCGCATTGGACGAGGTATCCGAGCCGGTCAGGAACACGCCCAGCCAGCCCAGGAACGGCGAGAAGAACGTGAACGCCTTGCCGGTATGCGCCAGGGCCAGTGCCAGCGTCGCCGACAGCCCGGAGTAGTTGGCGATGAAGGCGAAGGCCAGCACCATGCCGATCGAGTAGATCGGGACCTTGAGCTCGTTGGCGGTTTCCCCGAACGTGCGCAGCGCCGCGGCCGGGCGCATCTTCAGCAGCACGATCGCGATCACCGCGCCGAGCATGATCGCGGTGCCGGTGGCCGAGACCGCATCGAACTTGTACACCGCCTCGTAACCGGTTGGCACCGGCACGATCGGCGGCATTTTCTGCACCAGTTGATCCAGAGACGGCACCGGAATCTTCAGCACCCAGTGTTCCAGCGCGCCCCCGGCGGCGAACAGCGCCTTGAACGGCTTGACGCTCCAGATCGTGACCATCGCGGTCAGGATCAGGAACGGCGACCACGCCTTGACGATCTGGCCGGCGGAGTAACGCGGGGCCTCCCGTGCCTGGGCAGCCGCCTCGGCGCTGGTTTCGGTATCGAAGCGGAAGATCCGCACCGGTGTCCACCTGCGCAGGAACAGGGTCAGGCACACCAGCGAGGTCAGCGAGGCGGTGATGTCCGGCAGCTCCGGACCGATGAAGTTGGAGGTCAGGTATTGCGCGATGGCAAACGAACCGCCGGCCACGAGCACCGCCGGCCAGGTTTCCTTGACACCGCGCCAGCCATCCATGATCGCCATGATCCAGAACAGCACGATGATGGTCAGGAACGGCAGCTGGCGTCCAGCCATCTGACCGATCTCGAAGGCATCCAGCCCGGTCACCTGCCCGGCCACGATGATCGGAATGCCCATCGCGCCGAAGGCCACCGGCGCTGTGTTGACGATCAGGCACAGCCCGGCCGCATACAGCGGCTTGAAACCCAGCCCGACCAGCAGCGCGGCGGTGATCGCCACCGGGGCACCGAAGCCGGCCGCCCCTTCCAGGAACGCGCCGAACGCGAAGCCGACCATCAGCATCTGCAGGCGCTGGTCTTCGGTGACCGAGAGGATCGAGGCGCGGATGATGTCGAACTGGCCGGTCTTGACCGAGACCTTGTACAGGAACACGGCGCCCAGAATGATCCAGGCAATCGGCCACAAGCCGTACACGAAGCCATAGCCCGCCGCCGCGAACGCCTGCGACAGCGGCATCCGGTAGAACAGCAGCGCCACCGCCAGCGCGATGGCGACGGTGATCGTGCCGGCGAGCCAGCCTTTCATGCGCAGCACAGCCAGCGCAACGAAGAAGAAGGCGATCGGCAGCAGCGCGATCAGGCTGGACAGCCAGAGGTTGCCAGCGGGGTCATACAGTTGTTGCCAGGCCTGCATCGGCGGATCTCATCAAGACGGACAGGGGTCCGCGCGGTCAGCACCGCGCGAGCCGAGAACGCTCAACCGGCGTTATTGGTATGACCAATAATTGGAACGCCCGTTGAAACTGCCCGCATTGAAACGCCAAACGCAGGGCGAGCCTATTAGACCATAGGTCTAGGCTCGCTTATTGGTATTACCATTTAGCAGCCGCAGTCGCTGGAGCGCCCCTTGAGCTCGACCGAATTGCCGTCGGGGTCGCGCAGTCGCAGCGACAGCCCATCGCCCTCCGCGCCATAATTTCGCTCGGCCGGCCCACTCAGCTCCACATCCAGTTCCTGCAGATGGGTGCGCACCTGTTCGGCATCGAACGGCTCGACGCGCAGGCAGACATGCTCGACATTGCGCCCTTCCCGCCCCGGCGCCGCGCCACCTTTCAGCCCCAGAGGACCATCGACACTGATCAGATCGATCAGCGACTCACCGGCATGCAGATGCACCATGCCCAGTGAGGGCCGCTCGCGCGCGACCGTGCAGCCGAGGACGTCGCAGTAGAAACGCACGGCACGCGGCAGATCCTGCACGCGCAGCACGACGTGATCGATGCGTTGAATGTCGAAGGGACGTTTACTGCTCATGACGACTCCAGTTTCTTGGCGATACGGCTGAACACCACCAGCACGATCAGGCACAGCACGCTCACGCCGACGGCGATCACGTACTCGCCGATGCCGACCGCGATACCGATCGCGGCGGCCATGATCAGCGAACTCGCGGTGGTCAGGCCGCTGACCTGATCGTCGCGCGACCCCCGCAGGATCGTGCCGGCAGCAACGAAACCGACGCAGGCCACCACTGCTTCGATCAGACGCACCGGGTCGACCTGCAGGAGGTCGCGATAGCGCTCCTCCTGGAAGTGCTCGGCGATGCTGTCGCCCAGGCCCACGATGAGGGCGGCCGCCCCCGCGATGAGCATGTGGGTGCGCAGACCGGCGGCGTGCTTGCCCATCTCGCGCTCGATGCCGAGCGTGGCGCCCAGCAGCATGGCTACGGCGATCCGCAGCAGGATCGATAGATCTTGTTCCAGTCCCATCCGCGTCTCTCATCCGGCGATGGAGGGAGCGTCGCAGACAAGGGCGTCTGGGCACCGTGAAGCCAACGGCAGGCCAGGGTGAGCCTGCCGCCGCAGGGCTTACTGCGCCAGGTAACCGCCATCGATGGCGTAGTACGTGCCGGTCGCAAAGCCTGCATCGGCGCTGGCCAGCCAGGCCACCAGCGCGGCGACTTCTTCCGGTTTGCCCAGGCGCCCCAGCGCATGTTTGCTTTCCAGTGCCTGCTTCACCTTCGGGTCCATCTTGTCCAGCAGCGGCGTGGCAATGAAGCCGGGGCCGACCGCGTTGATGCGGATGCTGTCCGCGGCGTGTTCCCACGCGGCCGTCTGGGTCAATCCGACCACACCGTGCTTGGCCGCGACATAGGCCGCTGAATTGTTGAACCCGACCTGGCCGAGGATGGAGGCCATGTTGATGATGCTGCCGCCCTTGCCCGCGCTGCGCATCGCCTGGATCTGTGCGCGTTGGCACAGGAACACGCTGGTGAGATTGACGTCGATGACGTTCTTCCAGCCCTCCACGGGATAGTCGCCACTGGTGGCCGACGGCCCGCCGATGCCAGCGTTGTTCACCGCGATGTCCAGGCCGCCAAGCTCCTGCACCGTCCGCTTCACCGCGGCCTCCACCGCCTGCTCGTCGGTGACGTTCAACGCGATGCCGATCGACTTCACGCCTTTCCTGCGCAGCGCCTCGGCTGTCTTTTCGACAGCGTCGGCCTTGAGATCCCAGACCGCCACCGCCGCGCCGGAATCGGCCAGCAGCTCGGCCACTGCCAGGCCGATGCCCGAGACGCCGCCGGTGACGATGGCGACCTTTCCCTTGAGCTGATAATCAATCATCGCGTTGTTCCTCGTGTTGGAAAAAGGCTGCGGGCCGTGCCTGCCCATGCATCGACCATACGCCGCGAAAACGTTACAGAACGTGCACAGCGTGCTACGCAACAATCCTTCCCATCGCTGCAACGCACCCGGGCCTATGCTCGGGGTCGTACGTCCACCTCCCATCTTTCATCCGCCAATGGCGGCAGCCCTCCCCCAAGGTAAACCCATGACAGAGTCCAGTGACGGCCAGTTGTTCTCCCCCACCCGTCTGGGGGCCATCGACGTCGCCAACCGCGTCGCAATGGCACCGCTGACGCGCAACCGCGCGATCCACGACCGCATCCCCAATCCGCTTGCGATCCAGTATTACGAGCAGCGCGCCAGCGCCGGCCTGATCATCGCCGAGGCCACCCAGATCAGCCCGATGGGCCAGGGCTACCTCGACACCCCCGGCATATACAGCCAGGCGCAGATCGACGCCTGGAAAAAGGTCACCGATGCGGTGCATGCACGCGGCGGCAAGATCGTGCTGCAGCTGTGGCACGTCGGCCGCATCTCGCACACCAGCCTGCTGCCCGAGGGCGAAGTCCCGGTCGCACCGAGTGCACTGCGTGCCAACACCAAGACGTTCACCGCCAACGGGTTTGAAGATGTCTCCGAGCCGCGTGCCCTGCGCCTGGACGAGATTCCCGGCCTGATCCAGGACTTCCGGCAGGCCGCGCGCAACGCGATCACCGCCGGCTTCGACGGCGTGGAAGTGCATGCCGCCAACGGCTACCTGATCGACCAGTTCCTCCGCGATGGCAGCAACCAGCGCACCGACGAATACGGTGGCAGCATCGAGAACCGCACCCGCCTGCTCGATGAAGTGGTCCGTGCGATCGCCTCGGAAATCGGCGCGGAACGCACCGGTGTGCGCCTGTCGCCGGTAACCCCGGCCAACGATGCCGCCGACTCCAATCCGCAGCCGTTGTTCGAACGCGCCGTCGAACGCCTGGATGCCATCGGCCCGCTCGCCTTCATCCATGTGATCGAAGGGGCGACCGGTGGTCCACGCGACAACATCGCCTTCGACTATGCCGCCCTGCGCGCCAAGTTCACCGGTGCCTGGATCGCCAACAACGGCTATGACCAGGCACGTGCGGAAGCAGCGGTCGCGTCGGGCTATGCGGACATGATCGCCTTCGGTCGGCCGTATATCGCCAATCCGGATCTGGTCGAGCGCTTCCGTCTGGGCGTGGCGTTGTCCGATCTGGACCAGGACACGCTGTACGGCGGCGGTGCGCACGGCTACACCGATTACCCCAGCGTTTCCGGCTGATCCGCGGGCCGTTACCGGGCGCGCATCGCATCGGTCACATCGCCGCCGGCAAGCACCGGCAGCAGCGCCCGGGGCAGCTTGCAGGGGCGCGTGGGCACACTGTCCACGCGCCACCCCCGCCCGAGCAGGACGCCCTTCCCCTTCGAGGGCGGGCCATTACCGGGCGCCGGACAGCTGATGTCACTGAGCAGCACCTGTCCGTTGCGATCCAGCCATTGCTGGACAAAGTACTCACCATCGGCAAAGCGCATCGTCCCGAGATTCAACTGCGTCAGCGGCTGACTTTCCACGTCGCCCTGCCAGGTGGACTGCAGTTCCACACCACTGAACAGCAGGCGTCGTCGCAGCAGCACCTGGTGGTTGGCATCCAGCAGGACCAGTTCCTCATCGCCCCCGTCCAGATAGCGGCGCGTCCAGGTGCGGTCCGTGCCCCAGGGCAGGATATCGAAGCTCTCTGGCGGCACCGGTTCGCTGCCATCGGCCAGCATCATGCCCAGCTTCCCGTCCCGGCGGAATACCACGCGGTCAGCGTCCATGCGCACCACACCTTCGAAGGGACGACCCACGATGCGGCCATGCGCGAGGTTGTACAGGTGGTTGACGCCGGCGCCCTGCTCCCGGAGCAACAGCAACGGCGGGGTGACGTGGTTTTCGTCGATGGCCATCTCGGCAGGCACCGTGTAGGCCGTGCGGCCATCCCACCACAGCCGGGGTGAGGACTCGTCGCCGAACCTTCCCAGCAATCCGCTGCCAACGGCATCCAATCGGGTCACGCCTGAGGGAGCGAAGATCACCTTGCCATCGCAGTCCAGTACCGCTGCGGTCTCGGTATCGGTGGGATGGCGCACGCGCCATGGCGGTGCCTGCCGCTGTTCGGCATCGGGCTCGTCCAGCACCACTGCCAGTGCGGCCGGGGCGGCGGTGGGCGGGTGGGTGCCCTCCTTGTCCAACACCTGCCAGCGGCCACCGCAGTAGTCCAGGCGGACGTTGCCGCGCTGTGCGGCAAAGTGTCCATCGGCCATCAGCCAGCCGGGCTCGGGCGTGTCGTCGGCGCTGCCGGTAGCGTGCCGGTGGACCTGCTCGGGCCAGTCACGCCGCCCTGCGGTGCCGCCGTACTGTCGGTAGCGGGGATACAGGCCATCCTGCTGGTAGCGCGCGATGTCGGTCGCCCTGCCCTGTGCATCCACGCGCCGCCACAGCTCGCCCTGACGCAGCCACCAGCCACCGTCGCTGACCGGCAGCAGTGCGTCGATATCATCGGAGAACAGCGTCGTGCCGTCTTCATCCAGCACGTTGCAGTGCTCAGGCACCTGGACACTGCAGGCCACATACACAGGGCGGCCGGCGAACGGTCCGGCGACCCACTGGAACTGGCGCTCGTCCAGTTCCATGACCGGGCGCCCGTGCAGGTCATGGAAGCGAAGCGGACCATGTCGGGGATTCCACAGCACGCGATCGGGCGCCGCCAATGGCACCCACTCGCCATCGTTCAGTGCCGGCAGGCGCACCTGGCCCAGCGCATCGACCACGCCCCAACCGCCGGTGGGTTCTCCGTCCGGCTTGATGAACGCCTTCCACAACGGATCCCCGGGGGCGGTCTGGCGCAGCACGAACCGTTCCTGGTACTCGGTGTAGCCGCGGTCCTCGCGCAGCAGCCGGCCTGCATCGTCGTACCACTGTTGCGGCGTGGACGTGTGCTGCGCGCGCATCCAACGGTCAGCAGACAGGCGCTGCATGCGCGCGCCATTGGGCGGTACCAGCAGGCGGCCATCGACGGACACCAGCGCCTCGGCGCCGAAGCTGTTGCCCAGCACAGTGAACGACTGCGCCTGCGCGCCGCCTGCCAGCGACACCAGCGCGGCTACAACGAACATCCTCTTCATCGGTCACATCGTACAAAGCGGAGCTGCACGCTACCGCCTGTCCAAGGACGATGCAATGCAACCGGCGCGACCCCGCACGCGGCGTGCCAGCGCAGCCGCGTGGCGAAGCAGGCCGTGTCCGCTCAGTACACCGGCAAAGAAATGAAGCTGGCCTGCTGCGGCGCGTGCCAGATCTGCTGCGTCGCCTTCTGGTAATCGCCCGGCTTGGCCAAGTAGATGTTCGGCACGAACGTCTGCGGATTGCGGTCATACAGCGGGAACAGGCTGGACTGCACCTGCACCATGACCCGATGACCTGGCTGGAACACATGGTTCGCGGTCGGCAGACCGAACGTGTAGTCCAGGACCTGATTGCTCGCGATCGCCTTCGGATCGCTGAAGCTCTCGCGGTACCGGCCACGGAAGATCGCCATCGAGACCGACAGCTCGTAGCCGCCCATCTCGGGCGTCGACGGCGTCTGGTCCGGATACACATCGATCAGCTTCACCACCCAATCGCTGTCGCTGCCGCTCGTCGCCGCCTGCAGATTGACCTGCGGCGCACCACCGATCCGCAGCGGTTCGGTCAAGGGCTCACTGACGAACGTCAGCACGTCCGGCCGGCCGTCCACGAAGCGCTGATCCTTCACCAGCCAGCTGGTCCACATATCGCGGTCGGCGAACCGCACCGGGCGCGGCACGAACGGCACCGGCTTGGCCGGATCGGACACATAGGCTTCGAACGTGGCCTCCCCCGCCTGCGGTGCCTCGAAGGACAGCTTGCCGCCCGCGCGCAGGTACAGCGGCCTGGACTGCGCCACGCTGCGCGGCCACTGCTGCAGCTTGTCCCAATGGTTCTCGCCGGTGTTGTAGATCAGCACCGGCGGTGTCTGCGCCTTGGGCGCGCCATCGACCAGGTACTGATCGAAGAACGGCTTGAGCACATCGCGGCGGAACTGCAGCGCGGTATCGCCGTCGAACTTCAACGGCCCCAGGCTGCTGCCGTCATAGTTGACCTGGCTGTGCCGCCACGGGCCCATCACCAGATAGTTCAGCGTGTTGCCGGTGTCGCGCGGCTCCATCGCCGCATAGCTGTGCACCGCGCCCCACATGTCTTCCTGGTCCCACAGGCCCTGCAGCCACATCGTGGGCACCTTCAGTTCGGTCTTGGCCATGCGCGCGTCCAGCGCCTGCTCCTGCCAGAACGCGTCGTAGCCCGGATGCTCGATCAGCTTGTGCCACCACGGCAGCTGGTCCAGCCCGTTGGCCTTGGCGTAGTCGCCCGCCGAGCCGGCGCGCAGGAAGGTCGTGTAATCGTCGTAGCCCACGCTGGGGATCGACGGCCCCTTGCCGCGCTTGGCCAGCTGCCCGGTGAAGTAGCCGAAGTTGACCTGCCGGAACGCCCCGTAGTTGAGCCAGTCGTCGCCCATCCAGCCATCGATCATCGGGCTCTGCGGCGCGGCGACCTTCAACGCCGGGTGCGGGTTGGTCAGCGCCATCACCACGGTGAAGCCCTCGTAGGATGAGCCCAGCATGCCGACCTTGCCGTTACTCTCGGGCACGTGCTTGACCAGCCAGTCGATGGTGTCCCACGCGTCGGTGGCGTGGTCGACCTTGGTGTTGTTGAGCGGCCCGCGCAGTGGCCGGGTCATCACGTAATCGCCCTCGGAGCCGTACTTGCCACGGATGTCCTGGAACACCCGGATGTACCCGCCATCGACGAACACCTCGTCGCCCTGCGGCAGGATGTCGCGCATGTTCGGCGAATCCA
Organism: Stenotrophomonas sp. SAM-B; assembly: GCF_013387485.1. Lineage (GTDB taxonomy): Bacteria > Pseudomonadota > Gammaproteobacteria > Xanthomonadales > Xanthomonadaceae > Stenotrophomonas > Stenotrophomonas maltophilia_AA. Next base: position 262,906 of record NZ_JABBXB010000002.1, on the reverse strand, counting down.
TGCGCTTGGCGCGGTTGGCGGCATCGTAAGGCGTGCGGGTCAGCAGGATCGGCGCGTTCCTGGCGCCCTTGGGCACCACGATCACCGTGTAGAGTTTCGTTCCGTCACGCATCGGCACCATCACCACGCGCTTGTCGTAGTTGTCCTGCGCCGTGGGCGTCACGAAGCCCTTGGCGGGAATGTCCGGGGTCATCGGCGAGGTCTGCGCCGACACACTGGCCGCAACCATCAGGCTCAACAGCGCAACTGGCACTACACGCACACGCATGGGGCTCTCCCGGCAGTGATGGCAACTCCCGCAGCCTAGCGCTGCGGGCGCTGCCCCGGTAGATGCCGATCGGCCTGTTCCGTGGCCATTTCGCGCATTCAGCTGCCAACCACCGTTTCATGCAAAGCCTGCCAGGCCAGCGTGCCGTCAGCGCTGTCCACCAGAATGGCCAAGGCTTCGCGGCCATGGCCCGCGCCACCGGCCTCGCTCTGGTCTTCGCGGTAGCGCACCGCGCAGGCGTTGGCACCCAACGGCAGATACTGCAACGCATCGACGGTGATCTGCAGGCCTGGCCGGCTGCCATGGGCCGATCCGAAGAAGCCTGCCAGCGCCGGCTTGTCCAGGCGCACGCCCCGGATGCCGACCATGCTGAAGTCGTCGTTGAAACGGGCGAGCAGCGCGTCCAGTGCAGCCACCGGCGCGCGGCCGGTGAACCAGTCTTCGATCAGCACATGCAGGTCATGGATTTCGGTGAAGGCACGCGTGTCATTCATGGGGAGGTTCTCAAGGAAAGGGAGGACGCCGGCAGGCGCCACAACAGCAGGATCGGCAGCAGGCTCATGCCGGCCGCCAGCATCAGGGTGAGCGTGAATGCCTGTGCCGGCAGGACGGCGGAGAGCAGCGCCAGGACGCAGGCCAGCAGTGCGGCAGCCAGGCAGAAGCTGAGCTGGCGGTTGAGGTTCCACAGCGCGCTGCCCGGCAGCAGCTCCGCATCCGCCAGGCCCTGGAAGGCGAGCGTCTGCGCACTGCTGCTGCACAGGCTGCCACCCAGCCCCATCAGCGCGAACGCCAGCACCGGCAACCACGGGTGGCCGGCCTGCACGCCGATCAGCAGCGCGATGCCGAGCGCCTGACATCCCATGCCGAAGCTCAGGAGTGGGCGCGCGCCGATGCGTGGCAGCCAGTGCCGGGTGGTGGCAATCGCGCAGGCCGAGGCGATCGCCCACGGCAACATGAAGCCACCGATGGCGGCGGCCCCGTAGCCTTGCCGATGCAGCAGCAGCGTCGCCACCAGCTGGGTGCCGATGAAGGTGCCGGGCACCAGCAGATAGACCAGCATCGCCAACCGCAGTGAGGCATGCCGCAGCAGCGACCACTGCAGCACCGGCTGATCGGTCCGACGCGCACTGCGGGCGTAGAGGAACAGCACCACGGCGGCGGCAACCAGCAGCCCGGCGCCCACCGGCCGCTGGCCCGGTTCGGCGATCAGGCTCAGCGCGACCAGCAGCACGCTCAGCCCCACCGAGCCCAGCAGCAGCCCGCGCCGGTCCAGCGCTGGCGCGGACAGCGGCGCACCCGGACGCACCCAGCAGGCCGCCAGCGCCAGGGCCACCACGGCCAGCGGCACACTGACCAGCAGCACGCCCCGCCACGAGCCCCACTCCACCAGCACGCCCCCCAGGGTCGGCGACAGCGCCGGCACCAGCAGCGCGACGGCCATGATGCGGGCGGTCAGGCGTGCGCGGTCGGCCGGCGGGCATTCGCGATAGGCCATCGCCTGCCCGACCGGAATCAACAGGCCCCCACCCAGCCCCTGCAGCAGGCGCCAGCCGATCAGCCACTCGATGCTGGGGGCGGTGCCTGCCAGCACCGCGCCCAGGGTGAACAGCGCCAGCGACACGCACAGCAGCCGGCGCTCACCCAGGCGTGCCGCGAGCCAGCTGCCGAGCGGAATGACCAGGGTCAGGCCGAGCATGTAGGCGTTGCCGATCCACGCCAGCTGCGGCACGGAGGCCTGCAGGTCGGTCGCGATGGCCGGATAGGCGACCGTGCCGATGAACATGTTCACCAGGTCCAGCGAGAATCCCAGCAGGTACAACGTTTCCACTCTCGCCCGGTAGGTCATGGCGCGCTCCGATTGCAAGGCGGCAGCATGCGCGTTGCCAGTGGCTGGATATACGGGCAATCGAGTGCAAGACTGTCAAACCATTTTTGACAGACACGGCAGCCATGGTCAGCCTGGACCGCTTCGAAACCTTCAAGGCGATTGTCGATGCCGGCAGCCTGACCGCGGCCGCGGAGCGCCTCGGCCAGAGCCGGGCCGTGGTGAGCTTCAATCTCAAGCGGCTGGAGCAGGAACTGGGCGTGACCCTGCTGGTGCGCAATACCCGCAGCCTGGCGTTGACCGAGGCCGGCGAACGCTTCTACCAGCACTGTACCGCCCTGCTGGCGACTGCCGAGCTGGCGATCGAGGAGGCCCGCAGTGAACAGCTCCAGTTGCGTGGCACGCTGCGGCTGACCACCACGCCGGAGTATGCGATCGCCCGGGTCGTGCCGGTGCTGGAATCGTTCCGCGCCCTGCATCCCGAGCTGCGCCTGCACCTGTCGACCTCACCGGCGCCGGCGGACCTGATCCCCGAGCGGTTCGATCTGGCGATCCGGCTGGGGCGCCTGCAGGACTCGCAGCTGCGCGCGACCCTGCTGGACGAGCACGCGCTGTGCGCGGTCGCCTCACCCTCGTTGTTGTCCACGTTGCCCGACGATGCGGCACGCGACGATCCGGACTGGATCCGCACGCTGCCACGGTTGGGGTATCCGCGCCTGGCGGACCTGCCGCTGGTGGCCCCCGATGGGAGCACCGCGCTGTTTGCCTGCAACCCCGCCCATGCGGTGGTCACGGTCGACAACGCCTCCACGCTGCGCGCCTTCGCGCTGGCCGGGGCCGGCGCGACCGTGTTGCCGCAGTGGTTGATCGATGACGATCTGGCGCAGGGCCGGCTGCTGCCGATCCTGCGCCACCATCGGTTCCCGCGCCAGGGCGTGTATGCGGTGTTTCCGAACACCGCCCAGCCCTCGCGCCGGGTCCGGCTGCTGCTGGCGCACCTGCGCGAGCACCTGCCGGGGTGACCGGTGGCACGACCAACGGTCGTGGCCTGCCCGTCAGAACGTTGGCACGACCAACGGTCGTGCCCTACCCCGTAACGCGCCTCGGGTCCGATCCGCGGTAGGTACCGACCGTTGGTCGGTACCGGCGCGTCCGTCAGCTCAGCGGACGACCTGCTCGGCCAGCTCCAGCGGCACGCGCTGCACCGGTGCGTTGGCCGCGCGCGACAGCTGCACTTCGTACTGCCCACCGGCGATCTTCCACTGCTTGTCGGCGGTGTCGAAGCTGGCCAGCGTCTTCGGCTCGGCTTCGATGCGGATACGGCGGCTTTCGCCCGGCTGCAGCGTCACCTTCTGGAAGCCGATCAGGCGGATCGGCGTGGTGCTGCCCTGCGGCAGCTGCAGGTACAGCTGCGGCACGTCCGCACCGGCGACCTTGCCGGTGTTGCGCACGTCCACGCTGGCGACCACACGCTGGCCTTCCACCACCACCTGCAGGTTGTCGTAGCCGAAGCTGGTGTAGGACAGGCCATGGCCGAACGCGTACTGCGGAGTCAGGCCCTTGGCGGCGAACCACTTGTAGCCGACGTTGGCGCCTTCGATGTCGTAATCGATGGTGTCATCCGGCTTGTTCTTCGGGTTGAAGCCCAGGCCGTTGACGTGCGGGCGCGGCAGCTGGCTGACATCCACCGGCCAGGTCACCGGCAGGCGGCCGGACGGATTGACCTTGCCGGTCAGCAGCGCGGCGATGCCTTCGCCACCGCGGATGCCCGGGTACCAGGCCTGCAGGATGGCCGGTACCTGCTGCAGCCACGGGAGCTCGACCGGGCCATTGGTTTCCAGCACCACCACGGTCTTCGGGTTGGCCTTGGCCACCCCGGCGATCAGCTTGTCCTGGTTGTCCGGCAGCTGCATGTGCGGCAGATCGACCGACTCGGCCGACCACTGCGTGGCGAACACGATGGCCACATCGGCGGCAGCGGCAGCGCGCGCGGCGGCAGCCACGTCACGGCCATCCACGTAATCGATGCGGGCATCCGGACGTTCGGCACGCAGCGCTTCCAGCGGCGAGGACGGGTGGAAGATCACCGGGCCCGGCCAGGTGGTCGGCATCACACCCGGCACCGCATTGGTGCCGCGCGCGGTCCAGCCCACCATCGAGGAACCGCCGCCACCGATCACGCCCTTGTCGGCATGGCCACCGATGATGACGATGCGCTGCACGTCCTTGCCCAGCGGCAGCAGGTCACCGGCATTGCGCAGCAGCACGCTGCCTTCTTCGACGGTGCGCTGCGCGGCGTGGAAGCCGGCGTCGTCGTCGATCGGCTCATGCACCGGCGGTAGGTCGAAATTGCCGTGCGCGAACATGGTGCGCAGGATGCGGCTCACCATGTCGTCCAGGCGCGCCTGCGGCACCACGCCACCGGCCACGGCCAGGCGCAGCGGTTCGTCGAAGTAGACCGCCTTGTCGAACACTTCACCGGCCGACTGCTGGTCCAGGCCGGCCAGCGCCGCCTTGGAGCCGCTGTGCACGCCGCCCCAGTCGGACATCACGAAACCGGGGAACTTCCATTCCTGCTTGAGCACCTCGTTCATGAGGTAATCGTGTTCGCAGCCGTAGGTGCCGTTGATGCGGTTGTACGAGCACATCGCCGAACCGGGCTTGCCGATGTCGATGGCGATTTCGAAGGCCAGCAGGTCCGACTCGCGCATCGCCTGTTCGCCGATCTCGGCGCTGTGGAAATTACGCGAGGTCTCCATGTCGTTGAGCGCGAAGTGCTTCATCGTGGAGATCACGTGCTGGCTCTGCACGCCGCGGATCGATTCGCCGACCAGCACACCGGCCAGCAGGGGATCTTCACCGGCGTATTCGAAGTTGCGGCCATTGCGCGGGTCGCGCTGCAGGTTGACGCTGCCGGCCAGCAGAATGTTGAAGCGCTGCTGCCAGGCTTCACGGCCCATGGTGGCGCCACCGGCGAAGGCGATATCCGGGTTCCAGCTCGATGCGGTGGACGGACCGGACGGCATCGCGGTGGCGTGGTCGCCCTTGCGCAGGCCACCCGGGTTGGTCACGCCGACGCCGGCATCGGCCGACTGCTGCGAAGGAATGCCCAGGCGCGGCACGCCCGGCACGAAACCGGCCGAACCGACCGCGCCTTCCGGCAGCGGACCGCCGTCCTTGCCCAGCCCGAAGTAGCTGTGCAGCATCTGGAACTTCTCGTCCACGGTCATCTGCGCGAGCAGGGCCTTGGCACGGGCATCGGCGTTCAGGGCGGTGTCCATCCACGGCGTCTCGCCACCGACCGGCGCGGCATAGCCCAGGGTCAGCAGCGTGGCCGCGGTGGTGCCCTTCCTGCCGTCATGGGTGCGCAGCTTGATCGGGGCCGAGCTGGCCGACTGGAAGCCGTCACTGAAGTAGCTCTCGTTGGCTTCCAGCGCCACGCGCGACGGATCGAAGCCGGCGGTGGTGGCCGCATCGGCGCTGACCGCGCCCAGCAGCACGGCCGGTGCGCCCAGGCGCGAACGGGTGACCAGCGGCGGCAGTGCGGCGGCATCGGCAGCGCTGGTGTACAGCGCGACGACGTGGCGGCCATCGTTGAGGCGCAGGTAATTCAGCGACGGCTGTTCGGTGCCCGACTCGGCTTCGATCGGCAGGCGGGTCAGCACGACGCTGCCGGTCTGCTGCGCGGCGGCAGGATCGGCGGTCACGAAACGATAGTGGTAGCCCAGCGCGTCGGCCAGGCCCTGCAGCGGGTCCACGCGGTCGGCGCGGCGTTCGACGTTGCGCACGGTCAGGGCATCGACCTGCAGCTGCTCCAGCTGCGCGGCGACCACGGCCGCATCCAGCTCACCCGGGGTCTGTTCCAGGGTCAGCACGGTGAACGCGTCGGTGGTGGCAACCGGGGCGGCAGCCCAGGCGGAAGCGCTCAGCGAGAGCGCGATGGCGGCCGTCAGGGCCAGGGGCTTTGAAATCGTTTTCATGAGCGGACGAAACACCTTTGCTTGCGCAATAAATCCAGGGAGTCTTGCCGCAGAAGGGTGCAGCGCCATGTCGGCGGGAACCACGCGCAGGCGCGCGGAACCGTTTACAACGCAAGGCGATGACGGCTACGTCCAGGCCCCTCCGCCCGTCGTGACAGCCGCACCACCCGGGAGCCCGTTACCGGCACTCCACCCCGGAAGAGTGGGCGAGCCTGTTCATGCCTGTCAACAGGATGCTTACATTTGGGACACTCTGGGGCTGGGGATTCACGCCGAAACTGGCTTGATGACACGGGTCTGGGCGGCCTCCACCACCTGCCCGCGCTGATCGCGCGGCTGCATCAGCGCCAAGGGGCGATCGTCGCTGTCGGCCTGCAGGACCGAGCGTGGTTCGCCCGGCGCGAACAGGAAGGCTTCGCCCCATTGGCGCAGCGCCACCACCAGCGGGAACAGCGCGCGGCCACGTTCGGTGAGCACATATTCCTGATAGCTGCGGCCTTCGGCCAAGGGCTGCTGCACCAGCACCTCCGCCTCCAGCAAGGCCTGCAGGCGCTGGCTGAGCATGCTCCGCGACATCCCCAGGCGGCGCTGGAAATCGCTGAAACGGCGCACCCCGTCGAAGGCCTCGCGCACGATCAGCAGCGACCAGCGGTCGCCGACCAGATCCAGCGCGCGCCCGACCGGGCAGGTTGTCATCGACTCGGTGGCCATCAGGATTCTCCGCTCAAGGTTTCATTTTAGAACCACATGCCGCAGAATCAACTGGTTCTATTTTGAGACTGAATGATGGCGACCACCGCCCCCGGCATTTCCCCTTCCCCGCTTCCCTCCGCCCTGCTGATGCTGTTCGCCTGCGCCGCCGGGCTCAGCGTGGCCAATGTCTATTACGCGCAGCCCTTGCTGGATGCGCTGGCGGCCGATCTGCAGATCAGCACCGGCCGCATCGGCGCGGTGATCGCCGCCACCCAGCTCGGCTCGGTGGCCGCCCTGCTGTGGGTGGTGCCGCTGGGCGACCGCATGGAGCGTCGCCGCCTGATGGCGATCCAGACAGTGGGCCTGGTGCTCGCCCTGCTGGCCGTCGCGATGGCCGCGCAGGCCTGGAGCCTGTTGCTGGGCATGCTGGCAGTGGGCCTGCTCGGCACCGCGATGACCCAGGGGCTGATCGCCTATGCGGCCGCCGCCGCAGGCGAGCACGAGCGCGGCCGCGTGGTTGGTGCCGCACAGGCCGGCGTGGTGGTCGGGTTGCTGTTGGCGCGCGTGGTGGCGGGCGCGGTGGCCGATCTGGGCGGTTGGCGCGCGGTGTATCTGCTCTCGGCGGCGCTGATGGTGGTGACGGGCACCCTGCTGTGGGCGCGCCTGCCGCGGCTGCCGGTGCCCATCACGTCCAGCGCGCGGACCGGCGTGATCGCCCTGCTGCGGCAGCAGCCGGTGCTGCGCCAGCGCGGCGTGCTGGGCCTGCTGCTGTTCACCGTGTTCGGGCTGTTCTGGAGCAGCATGAGCCTGCCACTGAGCGCACCGCCGTATGCGCTCAGCCACACCGGCATCGGCGCCTTCGCGCTGGTCGGCCTGCTCGGTGCCTTGGCGGCGGCACGCAGCGGGCACTGGAGCGACCGTGGGCATGCCGGTCGGGTCACCACCGGCGCCCTGCTGCTGATGCTGCTGAGCTGGGCACCGATCGCGGCGATGTCCCACCACCTGGGCTGGCTGGTGCTTGGCGTGCTGCTGCTGGACCTCGCCGTGCAGGCGCTGCACGTGACCAACCAGAGCCGGATCCTGGCCGCGGCCCCGCACGCACAGGCGCAGGTGATCGCCGCGTACATGCTGTTCTACGCTGCAGGGAGTGGATTGGGTGCGCTGGCCGGCAGTGCGCTGTATGCCGCCCATGGCTGGAACGCGGTATGCGCGGCCGGTGCCGGCGTGTCGCTGCTGGCACTGCTGGCGTGGTGGGCGATGACGGGTTATCACGCCATCACCGGTGGTCATGAGCCCTGCCCGGTTCCCGGCGGAGCGCGGATCGATAATGACTGCTCACGTCCCGGAGCAACCGCATGCCCCCACACCGCCACTTCGATCAACTCTGGCGCGACCGCAATGACACCTCCCGGCAACGCAGCCCGCGGGTGCTGATCCGGGTGTTCGTCGGCCCGGGCGAACTGGAAGCGCGGGTGGCGTTCTACGAGCAGTTGCAGGGCGTGGTCGCCGATGCGGGTTTCCCGTTCCCCGAGGCCGGCCTTCGCCTGGCGATGGTCGGGGCGTTCCTGCTGATCGAAGGAGCGCCGGACAAACTGGCCCCGTTCACCTCCACCACCGGGACGCTGCTGGTCGATGACGTGCAGCCGTATTACGACCGGCTGGTGGCGGCCGGGGCGCAGATCATCTTCCCGCTGCAGGTCGTGCCTACCGGCGCGGCCTTCAATGCGGTGCATCCGGACGGCACCGTGGTCGAGTACGTGCACCACCGGCCCGATCCACAGGGGCGCTGAGTAGATCCACGCCATGCGTGGATGCCCTCCATTACGCACTTGGCCATCCCGTCTGGCGCGCTGCCATTCTGCTCTCGCTGAAGCATTCAGCACCCCCAACCGGTTCGGAATCGGGCGGCCGAATTCGTTAGCATTTTTACTAATTGCGGGTAGGATTGTCGGTCTCAGCCTTTGACACGCGTGCTGCCGATACTCGCCGCCATGCCCTTGTTTCCCGCCCGTTTCCGCCTGCTCCAGCCCTGCCGGGAGGCCCGCTGATGGGCGCCGTGCTGGCCCTGGACCGGCTGCTGGAAACCCGCCGGGTCTGGCGGGGGCAGCCACGTGCGGCCTTCCCGGAGGTGGCCCCGCACCCCACCGGTCACCCGGCGCTGGATGCCCGCCTGCCCGGCGGTGGCTGGCCGCCTTCGGCGTTGTCGGAGGTGCTGCTGGCTTCGCCCGGGGTCGGTGAGCTGGCCTTGGTCTGGCCGATCCTGGCACGGCTGAGCCAGCAGCAGCAGACCGTGGTGCTGATCGCTCCGCCGCACCTGCCGCATGCCCCGGCCTGGGCCCGCGCCGGGCTGGCGCTGGGCCAGGTGCAGGTGGTCCAGGCCAGCCCACGCGATGCGCTGTGGGCCGCCGAACAATGCCTGCGCTCGGCCGCCTGCGCGGCGGTGCTGTGCTGGCCGCAGCAGGCCGATGACCGGGCGCTGCGCCGGCTGCAGGTGGCGGCTGAAACCGGCCAGTGCCTGGGTTTTTCCTTCCGCGATGCCCGGCATGCGCGCAACCCCTCTCCGGCCGCGCTGCGCCTGCAGCTCGACGATGGCCAGGTGCGGGTGCTCAAGTGCCGTGGCGGGCTGGCACCGGCGCAGCCCTTGCCGCTGGCCGTGGCCCATTGAGCCGCCGCCGTGGACTGGGCCTGCCTGCTGCTGCCGCACCTGGCGCTGGACGCTGCCCTGCGCCAGCAACCGGATCCGGCCGCGCCGCTGGTGCTGGTCACCGGGCCGGCGCAGCGGCGCGTGCTGCATGCGGTCAGTCCCTCGGCACGGCAGCTCGGGCTGCGCCGCGGCATGCTGCTCTCGGCCGCGCAGGTGCTCACCCGCGACATGCTCAGCGTGGAGTACGACCCACGCGCCGAGCAGGCCACCCGCCAACTACTGGCGAGCTGGCTGTACGGCATCAGCTCGCAGGTCAGCCTGGATTTCCCGCACGCGCTGGCATTGGAAATCCGGGCCAGCCGCGCCCTGTTCGGTGATTGGCCGAAGGTCGAGCAGCGCCTCACCCGCGGCTTGACCGAGCTGGGCTTCCGGCATCGGCTGGTGGCCGCACCGAATCCGCATGCCGCCAGTGTGCTGGCGCGCGTGCATGGCCGGCTCGGCGTGGATGCGCACCAGCTGGACGCGGCCCTGGCCCAGGTGCCGATCGAACGCAGCGGGCTGCCGGTCGAGGCGGTCACGGTGCTGGCGCGGTCGGGCCTGCGCACACTGGGCGCCGCGTTCGGCCTGCCACGGGAGAGCCTGGCGCGGCGTTTCCCGCCGCAGGTACTGGCGCACCTGGATGCGCTGCGTGGGATCAGCACGCCGCCGCTGCGCTATTTCCAGCCACCGGACCGCTTCGATGCGCGCATCGAGTTCGAGTACGAGGTCGAGTCCACGCAGGCGATGCTGTTCCCGCTGCGGCGGCTGACCGCCGACCTGGCCGCCTTCCTGTGCTCGCGCGATGGCGGCGTGCTGCAGTTCGATCTGTGGTTCGAACACGAAAACCACCCGGATACGCGGCTCTCGATCGGCCTGCTCGCGCCCGAGCGCGAACCCGCGATGCTGTTCGAGCTGGCCCGCAACCGTGTCGATCACCTGCAGTTGCCGGCGGGCAGCCGCGGCCTGCGGCTGCAGGCCGAGCAGCTGCCGCCGTTCGTGCCGGCCGCACGCGATCTGTTCGACCCCCGCCCGCAGCAGGCGATGCCGTGGGAGCAGCTGCGCGAACGCCTGCGTGCGCGGCTCGGCGATGACGCCGTGCAGGGGCTCGGGCTGCGCGCCGAGCACCGGCCCGAACGCGCGAGCGGCGATGCCCAGGGCGCCCCGAAGGTCCGGCCCCCGGTGCTGCCGATGCGTCCGGGCTGGCTGCTGGCGCAGCCACAGGCGCTGCAGGACCCGCACCTGCGCATCCTGTCCGGGCCGGAGCGGATCGAATCGGGCTGGTGGGATGCCGGCGACATCCGCCGCGACTATTACGTCATCGAAACCGGCCAGGGCCAGCGCGGCTGGGCCTATACCGCCGCCGATGCACGCAGCGGACCTTTCATGCTGCACGGCTGGTTCGCATGAGCGCGCCGCCGTTGCCCGGGTATGCCGAGCTGCACTGCCTGTCGGCCTTCAGTTTCCAGCGCGGCGCGTCCATCGCCGAGGAGTTGTTCGCGCGCGCCAAGGGCCAGGGTTACCGTGCGCTGGCGATCACCGATGAGTGCTCGCTGGCCGGCATCGTGCGCGCCTGGCAGGCCGCGCAGAAGCACCAGCTGGCGCTGATCACCGGCGCCGAATTCCAGCTGGAGGACGGCCCCAAGCTGGTGCTGCTGTGTACCGACCAGGGCAGCTACGCCGCGCTGTGCCAGCTGATCACCACCTGCCGCCGGCGCGCGCCCAAGGGCGAGTACCGCTGCCTGCGCAGCGACATCGGATCGTTGCATGCCGGCCTGCTGTGCCTGTGGGCCGACGCCACCCCGGGCATCGAGGATGCACAGTGGCTGCAGGCCTGCTTCCCGCAGCGGCTGTGGCTGGCGGTTGAACTGCACCGCGAGGCCGACGACCGCGCGCGCCTGCTGCGCCTGCGTCGTTTCGGCCGCGACCAGGGCATTCCATTGGTGGCCAGCGGCGATGTGCACATGCATGTGCGCCGCCGCCGCGCGCTGCAGGACACCCTCACCGCGATCCGCCACCACTGCACGCTCGGCGACGCTGGCTGGCGCCTGTTCGCCAATGGCGAGCGCCACCTGCGCACCCGCCAGGCCCTGGCCACGCTGTACCCGCCCGAGCTGCTGGCCGAGACGCTGCGCATCGCCGAGCGTTGCCACTTCGATCTCAAGCAGCTGCAGTACACCTATCCGCGCGAACTGGTGCCGGCCGGCCACGACCCGGCCAGCTGGCTGCGGGTGCTGGTGGAGGAAGGCATGCGATGGCGTTGGCCAACGGGCGCGACGCCCCAGCAGCGCCACCAGATCGAACACGAGCTGGCGCTGATCCACACCAAGCAGTACGAGTCGTACTTCCTGACCGTGCACGATATCGTGCGCTTCGCGCGCAGCCAGCAGATCCTCTGCCAGGGCCGTGGCTCGGCCGCCAATTCCTCGGTGTGCTACGTGCTGGGCGTGACCGAGATCGACCCCAGCGAGATGGCGCTGCTGTTCGAGCGCTTCATCTCCGCCGAACGCGACGAGCCGCCGGACATCGACATCGATTTCGAACACGAGCGCCGCGAGGAAGTGCTGCAATACGTGTTCAACCGCTACGGCCGCGAACGCGCCGCCTTGACCGCGGTGGCGATCAGCTACCGTGGCCGCAGCGCGGTGCGCGATGTGGCGCGGGTGCTGGGCCTGCCGCCGGACCAGGTCAACGAACTGGCCGCCTGCCTGGACCGCTGGAGCAGCCACGAGCCGCTGCCCGAGGCATTGCGCGAGCGCGGCTTCGATCCGGAGACGCCACTGATGCGGCGCGTGGTCGCCCTGACCGCCGAACTGGTCGACTTCCCGCGCCACCTGTCCCAGCATCCGGGCGGCTTCGTGATTTCCGAACATCCGCTGGCCACGATGGTGCCGGTGGAGAACGCGGCCATGGCCGACCGCACCGTGATCCAGTGGGACAAGGACGATCTGGATGTCACCGGCCTGATGAAGGTCGACTGCCTGGCGCTGGGCATGCTCACCGCGGTACGCAAATGCCTGGCGATGCTGGAAGCGCATGGCGGACCGCCGATGACCATGGCGAAGATTCCGCAGGGCGATGAGCCCACCTACGACATGATCTGCCGCGCCGACACCTTGGGCGTGTTCCAGATCGAGTCGCGCGCGCAGATGGCGATGCTGCCGCGCATGCAGCCACGCTGTTTCTACGATCTGGTGATCGAAGTGGCGATCGTGCGCCCCGGCCCGATCCAGGGCGACATGGTCCATCCGTATCTGAACCGACGGAAGAAGCTCAAGGAAGAAGGCATCGAAGAGATCGACTATCCCCCCGCGCTGGAAAAGGTGTTCAAACGCACCCTCGGCGTGCCGCTGTTCCAGGAGCAGGTGATGCAGCTGGCAGTCGCCGCCGCCGATTTCAGCCCCGGCGAGGCCGATGCGCTGCGCCGTTCGATGGCCGCCTGGAAGCGCCACGGCGGGCTGGAGCCGCACCGCGACAAACTGCTCGCCGGCATGGCCGCCAACGGCTACAGCCGCGAATACGGTGAGCGCCTGTTCGAGCAGATCAAGGGATTCGGCAGTTATGGCTTCCCGGAAAGCCACGCGGCCAGCTTCGCGCTGATCACCTATGTCAGCTGCTGGCTCAAGTGCCACCACCCCTCCGCGTTTGCCGCCAGCCTGATCAACAGCCAGCCACTGGGCTTCTACACCCCGGACCAGATCCTGCAGGACGCGCGCCGCCATGGCGTGCCGGTGCTGCCGGTGGACGTGCGTTACAGCGCGTGGGACTGCACCCTGGTCCCGCCCACCTCGCCAGGTCGCCCGTTCGGCATCCGCCTGGGCCTGCGCCTGGTCGATGGTTTCAGCGAGGCGGTCGCCAAGGGACTGGTACAGGCGCGCCACCGCGCGCCCTTCGACAGCGTCGCCGACCTGAGCCAGCGCGCGCAGCTGGACCGTCGCCACCAGGGCCTGCTGGCCGATGCCGGCGCACTCAAGGGCTTGAGCGGCCATCGCCATCGCGCACGCTGGGAGGTTTCCGGCGTGGAGAAGCCACTGCCGCTGTTCGAGACCGCGCGCGCCACCACTGAAACCGCCGTGCCGCTGCCGCTGCCGAGTGCCTTCGAGGACATGCAGGCCGACTACAACAGCACCGGCACCACGCTGGGCCGGCACATGGTGTCGTTCATCCGCAGCCAACTGCGCCAGCGCCGTTGCCACCGTTCCGACGAACTGAGCGCACTGCCGCACGGGCGCAGTGTGCGGTTTGCCGGCCTGGTGCGCATGCGCCAGCGCCCACAGACCGCCAGCGGCGTCACCTTCCTCACCCTGGAAGACGAATGCGGCATGGTCAACGCGGTGGTCTGGCGCAAGATCGCCGACCGCCAGCATCGGGTGCTGGTCGAAGCGCAGTTGATGCAGATCGATGGCCGGCTCGAACGCGTGGACGGCGTGCAGCACCTGATCGTCCGCCAGATGCACAACATCGACAGCCTGATCGACGGCGTGCGCACCCACAGCCGTGATTTCCGCTGAGCCATCTCGTGACCCACTTCACACTCTGAATTCAATTCCAGAGTTTTCCGACTGGTGTCGTGAATGGCCTATCCGGTATGGTCGCACCCTTCCAAGGATCCGGAGACGGTATGTCGCGCGCGCTGACCCTCACCACGCTGGTTGTATCCAGCCTTGCTCTGGTGGTTTCCGGATGGACCGCGCTGCGCCTGCACCAGAGCCAGTCCGATGAGCGTGTCATCACCGCGCGGGGCCTGATCATCCGCGATGCCAACGGCCAGGCGCGGGTGATCCTCGGCGCGCCGGTCCCCGACCCGCTCACCAAGGGCGTCACCCAGGGGCCGCGCGCGTCACCGCTGTCGGGCCTGATCCTGATCGGTGCCGACGGCTCCGAGCGCGGCGGGTACGGCACCGCCGATGTCGGCGACGAGGCGATCCTCACCCTGGACGATGCCACCGGCACCACCGAAGTGTTCAAGGTCACCGCCAACCCGGACCGCGGCGCCACCCTGGTGGTCAAGCACCAGAACAGCACCGGCGCGATGCTGACCTCCTGGCAGGGCAAGCCGGAGCTGATCTTCCTCAACAACGACGAACAGTCGCACTACGTCAGCCCGCACTCCGCTGCGGCGCCGTGACATCGGCGGGCGGTGATTTTCGAGTAGCGCTATGACAACCTGTCCGTTGTCACGGGACCGCCCTGCCGGCGCGCCGACGCGCCGCAGCCGTCCCCGCTTCCGGAGCCCCCATGCCCATCGCTGCCCCCACCTGGCCCCAGGCCACCACCGTCGACGAGATCCGCCACAACCTGGAGGCGGTGCGCGAACGCATCGTCCGCGCCTGTGCACTGGCCGGGCGCGACCCGGCCGGCGTACGCCTGCTGCCGGTCAGCAAGACCGTCGATGAAGCCCGCCTGCGCATGGCGTGGGAAGCCGGCTGCCACGAGCTCGGCGAGAACAAGGTGCAGGAAGCCCAGCGCAAAGCCGCGGCCATGGCCGACCTGCCCGGCCTGCGCTGGTCGGTGATCGGCCACCTGCAGACCAACAAGGCACGTGACGTGGCGCGCTTCGCCAGTGAGTTCCAGGCGCTGGACAGCCTGCGGGTGGCACAGGCGCTGGATCAGCGGCTGGCACTGGAGCAGCGCACGCTGGACGTCTTCGTGCAGGTCAACACCTCCGGTGAGGACAGCAAGTACGGCCTGGACCCGATCGAGGTCGCCGACTTCGTGCAGCAGCTCCCGGCGTTCCCGAACCTGCGCGTGCGCGGGCTGATGACCCTGGCGTTGTTCTCGTCGGACCCGGAACAGGTACGCCCGTGCTTTACACGGCTGCGCGACCTGCGCGAGCGGCTGCGCCCCACGCTGCCACAGGGCATCCGCCTGGACGAACTGTCGATGGGCATGTCGGGCGATTTCGAAATCGCCATCGAGGAAGGTGCGACGGTCGTACGGGTCGGCCAGGCCATTTTCGGCGCACGCTCGACCCCGGACAGCGCCTACTGGCCTGACCCGACATGAGCCGCCATCGCCGGGTCATCGATTCCTACGACCAACCCGCGGCCCCGTTCCACGGTTAGCCCGCGGTACGCATGTGCAATGCATGCTCGGCCGCTTCGGCGTGCAGCCAATCGCGAAAAGCCAGGAAGCCCTGATGCGTCGCCGATCGCGGCGGGTACACCAGCCAGTGCGACCAGCGCGTTTTCAGCCGGTGCGGTGACAGCGCGATCAATTGCCCGGAATCGAGCAGCAGGCGCGCCCGCGTCACCCGCCCCAACGCCACGCCGATGCCATCCAGCGCGGCGCGATGGTGTGCTTCGGAATCATTGAGCATCGCCACATAGCGCGCCGGTGGAGTGTCATCGACCAGCGCAAACCACCGGTCCCACTCGCCATCCGGGTCGCCCAGCAGCGGCCAGTCCGAGATGGGCTGGCCATCCACACCACCCATCTGCTGTACGAGTGCAGGACTGGCCATCGGCACCAGCCACTCGTCGAACATCGGCTCGGCGGTCAACCCCGGCCACTGGCCTGCACCTACGCGCAGCGCCGCGTCGATCTGCAACTGGCGTGCGAAATCAGTGAGGCGTTCGCTGGACTCCAGATTGATCTCGATCTGCGGATGGGCGGCGACGAACCTGCCCAGTCGCGGCACCAGCCAATTGGAGGCCATCGAAGGCAGCGCACTCACCGTCAGGACCCGGTCATGGCGCGCCGCGAACGGCTGGAACGCCTGCCCGATCGCGTCCAGATGGGGTGCGACCTGATCCAGCAACCGCTGCCCTTCCGGCGTGACCCGCACACCGCGTGGCTGGCGCAGCAACAACGGATAGCCGAGGCGCTGCTCCAGTTGCCGCATCTGGTGGCTGAGGGCGCTGACCGTGAGGTTCACCGTCTCGGCCGCGCGGGTCAGGTTGCCCAGCCGCGCCGCGGTGACGAAGTTCTGCAGCGCCTGCAGCGGTGGTCGGGACATCTGACTTGATCTCAGCTCAAGGGTGGCTTGCAGGAATATCGCTTTTTATGCCCGCATCCTGAACTTATCGTCAACTCCATTCAAGTGGAGATACGCGCATGAACCTGTTCGGCGGACTGCTTTTTCTGCAGGGGCACATCACCAATGTTGCGCTGGCCCGGCAACTGGCCGGCGTGGATGCCGTGGACGGCGAGACGGGCGATGGGCCGGAGGACGCCGCAGCAGGCGTATCGCACTGCGGGGAGGTCGCACCGGACATCGTTACAAAGACATGCCCGAGCAACCGTTGATATCACCAAGGCGGCTGACGCGCCCTGGCGCCCTGTCCGCCACCGGATGTGCCATGCTCGCCCCGTTGCAACCAACTGGAGAGCGTCGCCATGGCCAAAGGCCTGAACAAACAGAAAGAGCAGAAGAAGAAACCTGCCAAGACCGCCAAGGAAAAGAAGGCGGAGAAGAACGAAAAGAAGACCACCCGCGGTTTCGCCCCGGTCTGACCGGCGGTTCTACCCGCTCATTGCCCGGGCAACATGGGAGTGCGGCCACACCACGGTGTCCCGCAGCTCCTCCCGCTACATCCCGCCGCAACCGGCACGCCAACGCTCATGCGTCGGCCAACCTCAGTCTCTGCGCATCCGTCGCCGGCGGCATCCCGAACAGCCGCGAACGCGCCTCCCGCTTCCGCAACTGCGCCCTGAACTCCAGCGGGCTCATCGCCGTGACCGACTTGAAGTGCGCATGGAAACTCGAGCGACGCATGCCGGCAATGCGAGCGCAAACCGACAGATTCAGTGAAAAGACCGGCGGATCGCCGTGAGACAATGCGGTGCATGACCTCACCCGACCCTCAACGCCCTCTTCTTTCCAGGGATGCGTGGAAGCGCCGTGCGGCCTTGTGGGGCGGTGCGGTGGCCGTGGCCCTGGTCGCGATCGTGTTCGCCAAGGCCAGCGACGCCGCCTTCAGGGTGTTCCAGTCGATCATCGCCCACTCGATCTGGTGGGCATTGCTGGTGACCCCGGCGGTCTTCGCGCTGCTGGCATGGCTGACCAGTGGCGCACTCAAACCCACGCGGGGCAGCGGAATTCCGCAGGTAATCGCGGCGCTCGATGTGCCGACACCGACGTTTCGGCGGGACAACCTCTCGCTGGGCGTATCGGCAGGCAAACTCGCCCTGACCACCCTGTCCCTGCTCGGGGGCGCCTCGGTGGGCCGCGAGGGCCCTACCGTGCATGTCGGCGCCAGCGTGATGTACATGTTCGGGCGATGGTTCGGATTCCGCGATCCCAAGGAGCTGTCGCACTTTCTGCTGGCCGGGGGCGCAGCCGGTATCGCGGCCGCGTTCAACACGCCGCTGGCGGGCATCGTGTTTGCCATCGAAGAACTCAGCGGCCGTTTCGAGCACCGCTTCTCCGGCACGCTGCTGACCGCGGTCATCGTGGGTGGCGTGGTGTCCCTGGGCCTGCTCGGCAACTACACCTACTTCGGCAAAGTCACCGCGACCCTGCCGCTCGGCCAGGCCTGGCTGGCGATCGTCCTGTGCGGCGTCGTCGCGGGCCTGCTGGGCGGTGTGTTCGCCAACGCCGTGCTGCTGACCATGGCAGGCCGACCACGCTGGCTGGGTCAGCTGCGGCAGCGCCATCCCGTCCTGTTGGCTGCCCTGTGCGGGCTCGCCCTGGTCCTGCTGGCGGCGGCCTTTGGTGCGGGCGCCTTCGGCACCGGCTACGAGCAGGCCAGGGGGCTGGTCCAGGGCGCGCCCTCGGTCGGCCACGAGTTCGGCCTCATGAAGCTCCTCGCCAATCTGGTGTCCTATGTCGCCGGCATTCCCGGCGGGCTGTTCTCGCCCGCCCTGGCCGTCGGCGCCGGTCTGGGCCACAACCTCGCCGCCATCATGCCCTCGGTCGATGAGCGCATCTTCGTCCTGCTTGGGATGTGTGCCTACCTCACCGGGGTGACCCAGGCACCGCTGACCTCCGCGGTCATTTCGTTGGAACTGACGGACAGCAGCGACATGCTGCTGCCCATTCTGGCGACGGTGCTGATCGCGCGCGGCGTCTCCGGCCTGGTGTGCCGCGTGCCGATCTACAAGGCCATGGCCGAACATCTGGTCAAGCCGCTGCAGGGCGCCCACCCGCCGCCGGCGTAGGGCGTTGATCAACCGCAGGCGCGTGCTGCCCCTCGCCCGCGTGTGCGGGCCGGATCACGCGTTGACGTCCACTACGGTGCGGCCCTGCACGCGGCCCTGCAGTACCTGCCCGGCAAGTGCAGGCACCTCGGCCAGCCCGATCACCTGCGTGGTGCGTGCCAGCTTGCCCAGGTCGAGATCGCTGGCCAGGCGCGTCCACGCCTGCTCGCGCGCTGCGTAGGGCGCGTTGACCGAATCGATGCCGGCCAGCGTCACGTTGCGCAGGATGAAAGGCAGCACGGAGCCCGGCAGATCGGCCCCCTGGGCCAGACCGAAGGCCGCCACCACACCGCGATAGCGGGTCTGTGCGAGCACGTTGGCCAAGGTATGGCTGCCCACCGCATCGATCGCACCCGCCCAGCGTTCCTTGGCGATCGGCGCACCCGGTTGGGACAGCGTGGCGCGGTCGATGATCTCGGCCGCGCCCAGCGCCTTGAGATAGTCGGACTCTTCCAGCCGGCCGGTCGAGGCGACCACCCGGTAGCCGAGCGCGGACAACAGCGCGATCGCGATGGAGCCGGCACCACCGTTGGCGCCGGTGACCAGGATGTCACCCTGGTCCGGTGATACACCGCCATGTTCCAACGCCAGCACCGACAGCATCGCGGTATAGCCGGCGGTGCCGATCGCCATCGCGTCGCGGCTGGAGAAGGCCTCGGGAATCTTCACCAGCCACTCGCCCGGCACGCGCGCCTTCTGTGCATAGCCGCCGTGATGGGTCTGGCTCAAGCCCCAGCCGTTGACCAGCACACGGTCGCCGGCGGCGTAACCCGGATGGCTGGAGCTCTCGACCACGCCGGCCAGATCGATGCCGGGGATCAGCGGGAAGGTACGGATCACGGGCGAACGGCCGCTCAGCGCCAGCGCGTCCTTGTAGTTCACCGTGGAATACTCCACGGCAACGGTCACGTCGCCGGGCATCAGATCCTGTTCGGTCAGGTCGACGACGCCAGCCGTGATGCTGTCATCGCTTCGCGTGGCGAGAAGGGCTTTAAAGGACATGGGATCTCCGGTTCCGGTGCATGAGGGGCGTTGCAGAGGAAACCAGTGTGCGCACGGCGCTGTACCGTCCCGTTAAATGGCTGCCGTTCTAGCGTCCACTCATGGGGTAGGACCCGGCACAGACGTCACCCTCCTCGACCCCGGGTGACTACGTCTCACTCGGCCAGCACGCTCGCAATCGCCACCGCCAGCAGCCCCCGCACGGTCTCCGCCGCGAGGTCCGGATCGCGAACGGCACGCATCGCCAGGCCTTCGACCAGCAACCGCATCAACAACGTGCGGCGTTCCAGATCGGCGTCTTCGGGGGTGCGGCCGCGCGCGATGTCGTGCTGCCGCAACCACGCGGTGATCGCCGCACTGGTCAGCCTGTCGTGCCGGCGCAGCACCTCGGCCACCACGGGATCGCGATGCGCTTCGGCGGTGATCTCCGCATACAGCGCGACATTGGCGATGGCATTGCCGCGGGTCTCCAGCGTCTCGCCGCGCGCCCACAGCTGGTAGCAGCGCAGCAGCCCGTCGACCAGATCGGCGGCGGCCGGCATGTGGCCGATCGCCTCCTCGTCGTGCGCGAGCTGCCGTTCGATCAAGGCCAGGATCAGTGCGCGCTTGTTCTGGAAATAGCGGTACATCAAGCCTTGGCTGATCTCCGCCTCCGCGGCGATGTCGCTGATCGAGCCGGCGTGGAAACCACGGGCGATGAAGCAGCGCTGCGCGGCATCGAGGATGCGTTGTCGCTGCGCTTCCGCACGGGCGGCGGCGGTGTCATCGGCGGCGCCGGAAAGGGAATTAAGCGTCATTGCTCGTCATGGCAGGCGTCCAGTTGAGGACGGATGGTACGACAGCCGGCGGCTGAATGAACGGTCATTCATCTGTCATTTTGCGCGCCCAGACTGCGCCGGCCCCCTCCTTCCATGAACACTCCGATGCGCCACGCCCAGCTGCACCGCCACCTGTTAGCCCTCGCCATCGCCACCGCCCTGCCCGGCCTCGCCCTGGCCAACGACGCGGATACCGCCACGACCACCGATAGCGCCGCCCGCGACGTCGTCGCGCTGGATCAGGTGGTCGTCACCGCCCAGAAGCGTGCCACCAATCTGCAGGACACCCCGATCTCGGTCTCCGTGGTAGATGCCGAAGCACTGAAGGACCGCAGCGCGATCTCGATCGGCAGCCTGTCCGATGGCTCGATCCCCTCGCTGCGGGTCACCCCGTTCGCGACCCGCAGCTCGGCGCTGAACATCGGCATCCGCGGCATCGGCGCCTCCGGTGATGCCAACCAGCCCGCACGCGATGCGGGCGTTGGCGTGTATGTCGACGGTGTGTTCATGGGCCGCGCGCAGGGCCTGGGCAGCATGCTGTACGACGTGGAGCGCATCGAGGTGTTGAAGGGTCCGCAGGGCACACTGTTCGGCCGCAACACCGAAGGCGGCGCACTCAGCATCGTCACCCGACAGCCCACCGGCGAGTTCGGTGGCCGCGTGAGCGCAGGCGTCTCCAACTACAGCGGCTACACCACCGGCCTGCACCTGGATCTGCCGAAAGTGGGCGACGTCAGCTTCAAGATCGACGCCGTGCAGGCCACGCGCGGCGGGACCACCGACAACCCGATGCGTGGCGAGCGCGACTTCAACAGTTACGACAAGCGCGGCGCCCGCATCACCGCGCTGTGGCAGCCCAGCGACGACTTCTCCGCGCTGTATGCCTTCGACCGCTCCTACGATGCCACCACGCCGTACCACACCCAGCTGCTGGTCCCGGGCCCCTACGTGAGCCCGCTGCAGAAAGCCGGCGCCAACGAAGATCGACGTGATTCCGCCATTCTCGGTGGCCCGCAGGAAGACAACATCGGCCGCACCAGCGGCCACCTGCTCAACCTCGGCTGGACGCTCAGCGACAGCCTGGAACTGAAGTCGATCAGCTCCTACCGCGAACTGACCCAGGGCCAGTTCGACATGGGCCTGGTCGACGCGATCTCCGCCTATGGCGGCCCGAACACGCCGTTCGGCCGCTACAGCCTGGCCCAGGTCTACCAGCACCAGTACAGCCAGGAATTCCAGCTGATCGGCACCACCTCGCAGGTCCAGTTCCTGGCGGGCGCCTTCTACTATCACGAAACCGCCGGCGACAACGCGCAGACCCCCAACATGCTGCTGTGGGGGCCGGGCGGCAACAGCTACACGCTCAATCCCGCCACCAACCCGTTGAACCTGGGCAACGTGCGCGTCGATCGTGCCAGCAAGGCGTGGACCGACAGCCTGGGCATCTTCGGCCAAGCCACCTGGACACCGGCCTCCCTCGAGCGTCTGCACCTGACCGCCGGTGGCCGCTACACGCGGGATGACAAGAAGGGCAGCCTGTACATCGTCAACGGCGCGGCCACCGATCTTGCCTTCGACGATGCGTGGGGACGCTTCGACCCAATGGTGAACATCGCCTACGACCTCGGCGAAAACGCGATGGTGTATGCCAAGTACAGCACCGGCTTCAAGGCCGGCGGCGCCAACTCGCGCTCCACGACCTACACCGCCTTCGCCCCGGAAGAGGTCACCGCGCTCGAGCTCGGCTTCAAGTCGCAGTTCTGGGACAACCGCGCGCGCCTGAACCTGGCGCTGTTCGATTCGAAGATCGAGCACAAGCAGATGGATTTCTCGCTGCCCTTCGACCCCAACAGCGGCGAGACCCGCACCACGATGGTGACCACCAACGCGCTCAGCAACGGCACCTCGCGCGGTGCGGAGCTGGAATTCAACGTGATGCCGGTGGACAACCTCACCGTCGGCCTGAACTACGCCTACACCCGGATCGATGCGCAGAGCGCGGTCGACCCGTTCGGCGCGGGCGTGCAGGTCACCGTGCAGCCGCTGCTGGCGCCGAAGAACGCCGGCAGCGTGTCGTTGGACTACCTGCTGCCGTTCGCCAATTTCTCCGCGCTCAAGTTCCACCTCGACGGCAACTGGTCCGACGGCTACTACACCAGCGAGTACGACCAGATGCTCACCGACAGCTCCTTCATCGTGAACGCCCGCGTGGCGCTGATCGACGTCCCCCTCAACAGCACGGGCTCGACCCTGGCCGTCTCGCTGTGGGCGCGCAACCTGCTCGACGAAGAACACCTGTTCTACAAGCTCAACAACGCGTCCCTCGGCCAGAGCGGGATCTTCAATGATCCGCGCACCTATGGCCTGGACGTCACCGTCACCTTCTGATCGCCCTGGAGATTCCGATGAAGAACCGAAGCACCCCACTCGCCCTTGCCATGGCCCTGAGCCTGCCGATGCTCACCGGCGCCGGTATCGTACTGGCCCGCGCGCCGGTCGCCGAGACTGCTGCCGCCGCCACGCGCACCACCAACGTGCAGCCGGTCGCCGCCGACGCACAGCGCGTCATTCCGCTGCAGGGCGCATGGAACACGCGCACGTTTGCCGGCCTGCAGGGCACCCATGGGCCGATCCCGGCCAGCGCGTTCGTGCGCACTTCGGACCTCGGTCGCCTGACCGCCGCCGACCGCGACGCACTGGCCGCCGCCGGCGTCACGCTGGATATCGACCTGCGCACCGCCGATGAGCAGGCGCAGTCGCCGGACCTGCTGGCCGACGATCCCCGCTTCGCCTACCAGCGCACCTCGCTGATGGGGACCGAGAAGATGGACCTGCAGAAAATGATGACGACGTTCCCGGACTCGCTCGGCGCGGCCTACGTGCAATGGCTGGATCACAGCCAGCCGCAGTTCAAGCAGGTCTTCCAGCGCATTGCCGCCGAGCGCGACGGCACCGTGCTGTTCCATTGCACCGCCGGCAAGGACCGTACCGGCATCATCGCCGGGCTGCTGCTCGACCTGGCCGGCGTCCCGCGCGCGGACATCGTGCACAACTATGCGATCTCCGCGCATTACCTGGAAGGCCAGCCCAAGGACAGCGCGATGAACGCGCAGATCATGGAACTGATCAGACAGAACCCGGAGATCGGCAGAAAGATGGCCGGCATGTCGGGCACCGCGCCGGAGAACATGGAGATGGTCCTGGTGGCCCTGCATCAGCAGTACGGCGGTGCCGAGGGCTACCTGAAGTCCATCGGCGTCAGCGAGGCGGAGATCGACCAGCTGAAGGTACGGTTGGGTCAGGCGGGCTGATCTGCGCAGCAGGGTGCGTGTGGGCCACGGACGGTCCACACGTGACGCAGCGGACGTCGCGTGGCGACGCTCGCCACTGCCATGACGCGCAACGTCCAGATCGCACTGCCTACGGCTGCTCGGACATCACGCGTTGAATCCAACCCGCGTAGTGGCTCATCCGCACATTGCAGGTCACCTGGCCATAGCGCCCGGGTCGAGCCGTCAGCACATTACCCTGCACGACCTTCCAGGCCCCCTGCCCGGCCAGCAGCCACTGGCCATCGCGCTCGATGAGCACCGGGCCACCGCTGTCGCCGTTGCCCAGCACGCCCTCGAGGGGCAACGCTTCCGGCGGTTCGTCGAACACGTAGCAGAGCCAGCGGTCGTAGGCACTGGTGATCCGGTTGAACGCACGCCGGAGCTCGGTGCGATTGGGGCCGTTGGGAGAATGCCCGGTGGCGCCGGTACCCGTTGCGCCCTTCCCCAGGATTTTCGCGATCTGACCGGCCTCGTCGCTGTCGCTGTACAGGGCCACCGGCGTTACGTCCGTGACCGGCGTCTTCAACCGGATCAGCGCAACATCATCGCCCGAGGCGAGAAACACCACGATCAACATCGCCTCGCCACTGGCCATGGCCTGATCGATCAACGTCTGCGGCAGGGTCCTGTAGCCCGGATGGGTGATGACGCGCTCAACCTCCCGCGCGGTTCCGTTGATCACCACCTGCTTGAGCCCGGCATGCATCGGCAGCGTGTGCGCGGCGGTCAGGACCCACTGTGGTGCGATCAGCGCGCCGTGACCCTCGCCGGGCATGTCCGCGAGAGCGGGAGACTCGCTGGCAGGAACGCGGTACGCGGCATCCTCCACATCGTGGCGAATGACGATGGCACTGGCGGGTAACGACACCGCAAGCAGCAGCGGAAGCAGCAGGAATCCTTTCACGTGTGATGCCTTGAGGTTCTGACAGGGGCGTGCAAGCGACGGGCGGAGGCGCTGAAAGGTCCGCGGTGCGTCGTTACGGCTCCCGCTCGCGGGCTTCCAGCGCGCTGGCGAACTGTGCCATCAAACGGACCAGCTCCGATACATCCTGCGCGGACCACGACGCGAAGATCTCCCTGCCGATCCGCTCGCGTGCCGCGTCCAGCCGATCGGTCATGGCCTTGCCCTTCGGCGCGATGGTCGCCTCACGGATGCGGCGGTCCTCGGGGTTTCCACGACGTGTCACCAGCTCCATCGCCGCCAGTTTGGCGACCTGCCGGCTGATGGTGGTGTAGTCGCGGCCCAGCCGGTCGGCCAGGTCCACTACGCCAATGGGGCCGACCCGCTCGATCACCACCAGCAGGCGGAACAGGGCCTGGTCCAGCGTCACCCCAGCCTCCTGGATCAGCCGCTCATCGTTGCGCGGCCGATTCATCACGCTGGCGAGGCTGACCATGGACAGGTGCAGCGACTTCAGCGCGGCCGAATTATGTGTATCTTGCACCTTCTTTTTCGCAGGCATAGCATCCCCTCCAAGTAAGTGCATATTACACACACCTGGAGCAGCGACATGGGGACGACCCCTGAAGTAGTGATCTGCGGCGCCGGCGCTGCCGGCCTCACCCTGGCCATCGAACTGGCCCGCCGCGGCGTGGCATTCCGCCTGGTGGAGCAGCGTGAACACCCCTTCCATGGCTCACGCGGCAAAGGCATCCAGCCGCGCAGCCAGGAAGTCTTCGAGGACATGGGCATCCTCGATCGGCTGTTCGCGGTCGGTGGGCCCTACCCTGTGTCCCGGATCCATCGCGCCGATGGAAGCAGCATGGACACGGCGGTCGTCGAGGGCGCACCGGCCACGCCCGCCGAACCCTACCGCCAGCCGCTGATGGTTCCGCAGTTCCTCACCGAGGCCGTGATGCGCGATCGTCTGGCCGAGCTGGGCCACCAGGTCGAGTTCGGGCATGGACTGATCGGCTTCGAGCAGGACGCCAACGGCGTGACCGTTCGTCTTGCCACCCCCACCGGGGAGCAGACGCTTCAGGCGCGCTATCTGGTCGGCGCCGATGGCGGCCGCAGCTTCGTGCGGCAGGCACTGGATATCGGCTTTCCGGGCAAAACACTGGGCGTGCGCGCGGTGGTGGCCGACATCGTGCTGAAGGGACTGCCGCGCGATGCCTGGCACAGCTTCAACGAGGACGACATGGCGCGGCGCATCTCGCTGTGCCCGCTCATGGGAACAGCGCTGTTCCAGCTGCAGGCCCCCGTGCCGCTCGACGGTGACGTGGATCTTTCCGTCGACGGGCTGGCGGACATGGTGCGCATGCGTACCGGCCGCGACGATCTCGCGGTGCTCGATGTCTGTTGGGCGTCGGCGTACCGGATGAACGCGCGCTTGGCCGACCGGTACCGCGACGGCCGCGTGTTCCTCATCGGCGACGCCGCCCACACGCATCCGCCGACGGGCGGCCAGGGCCTGAACACCAGCGCGCAGGATGCCTACAACCTCGGCTGGAAACTGGCCGCGGTGTTGAAGGGTGCGCCGCAGGCCCTGCTGGATACCTACGAGGAAGAGCGCCGCCCCATTGCAGCCTCGATGCTCGGGCTTGCCACGACGCTGCTCGCCCAGGCCCAGCGCGGCGACAACCGCCGCGGGCGCGACGTGCAGCAGCTCGATCTCGCCTATCCAGAATCGTCACTCACGCTGCCTGCCGACGCCCGTAGCGGGCGCATCGCGCCGGGCAGTCGGGCGCCGGATGCGCCGCTGCAGGGCGCGGGTGGACAGCGCGTACGCCTGTTCGACGTGCTGCGCGGAACGCATTGGACATTGCTCGGCTACGCCTGCGATCGGTCCAACGCCCCCTCGCGTGCGGGGTTGCGCGTCCACGTCATCGGCCCGGCTGGCGACCTGCACGATGTCGAGGGGCACTTCGTCGAGGCCTATGGCGTGCAACCGGGCGAGTGGCTGCTGATCCGGCCGGACGGCTACGTCGCCGCCGTGGTCGACACGTCACGCATCGAAATACTGGAGGGGCATTTCGGGCACTATTCCTCACGATGAACACCTTCCACATTGCATTGGCTGGCGTGCTGAGCCTGTCCCTGTCAGCGGCAGCCCATGCCGCGCCCGTTCCGTTCACTGACTATGCTGAGTTCTACCGGTCACTAGGCGGCAACCTGTTCCCGGACGCCGGGACACCGTTGGCGCTGCCCTGCGCGGAATCGCCGCGAAACTGCATCTGGGTGACCTCGATGCGCCAGGCACTGAGGCGCTACGATCAGCCGCTGTGGACCACGCCGGGCGATTTGGCCATGTCGCCACCGAAGGGAACCCCCGACGTTGCCTTTGATGGCCAGGCCGTGATGGTGGATGCGCGGCGCTGGCCGCTGGGCAGCGCCGTCAGCCTCGGACCAGAGCGACGGGCCAACGGCGCGCACATCCATCCTGAGAGCGTCGCAGACGTAACAGCCTGGCAGCGCGGCAGCTCGGTGTGTCTGGATGTCCGGCACGCCGGCAGTGGCGCGAGCGTCCGCTACACGACGGTGCTCCTGCTGCACAGTGATCGCCTGTACATCCTGCCGCCGCTGTTTGGCACCTGCGCGGCCGTCCGGGAAGCGCCCCGTGGTGGGTTCAGCTATCCCAGCAATGCCTACCTGGGAGCTGAGCAGGAAAACCATCCGATCGGCCTGCAGGTGGACTATCTGCTGTCCGACGGCAGCACGCGCATCGCGCGCTATCTGCTGCACTTTTCGGATCCGGGCGACCCCTACAGTTTTGAGGCGTCGCTCGACCCATGACAGCAACGGGGGGTGCGTGACGGCCTTGGCCGATCACGCCGGCCTACTTGCCGGTGGCACCCGCGTCTGCTCCATCCTTCGCCTGCGCGGTCGCGCGACTCTTCGCGAACTCAGGGAAGGTCTCCGCTATCGAGGCTTTGTCGGGCAGCACGTAGAACACCCCGCCGCGCTCGAACGTGGATTGAATGATCTGCTCGTAGAAGGCCGGCGAGACATTGATGCAGCCATGGGTGACACGATTGTCGTCCGGCGACGCCGATGCCAGCCGCTCGGCGCGTCGCTCTTTCGGGACGCCCGTCGCCGTCGGGTGGATGGAGACGGCGGAATCGTAGTCCACCCACAAGACGCGGCCCGCGTCAATGGACGGCCCGAAGCCGCCCACAAAGCGCCCGGCGGGCGTCGTGCGATCCCGGCCTGGAATTTCGCGCAGGGCGAGACCGGCGATCCCCGGCGCGATATGGTCGCCGGTCGCCGAGCCGAACAGCCCGGGAGCGGCACCGCGAAGCCGACCTTCGCCGTCGAAGACCAGGATCTGCGCAGCGGCCTTGTCCATGATCGCGAACGGATAGCCTTGGCTGTCCTTGCTCGCGACGATCCAGCCCGCGAGTTCAATCACGGTCTCGGACACGTTCTGCCCTTGCGGAAGCTCATCGACGGCGGCGGCTGGCTGAGCGGGAGCATCCTCGGCGCTGGCCACGCCGATGCTCGTGAACGCCAGCGCTACGGCCAATGCGCCACGCAGGGCCCGGGTTACAGGGTATGAGTGCGTACGGATGGGACAATTCCTTGCATTGAAGACTGTACAACCACAGGAAACCAGTGGCCCGCAAAGGCCACTGGTTTCCGATTCACACGTTACTTGCGTGATACATGGTGCGGGAACGATCAGCCGCGCGGCTTGCGACGCGGTGCTTGTTCGAGCTGCTGGACGCGGCCCTCGATCTGATCGAGACGCTGGTTGGCCTGCTGCGCCGACTGATTGGCGGACTCTGCGCTCTGCGCCGCGCCCTGCACCTTCACGTCGAGCTGGTCGAGGCGGGAGTTGATCGTTGCAAACTCGTCTTTGTAGGTCGCACAGGCACTCAGGCCCACGGTAGCGACAAGCGCCACAGCAAGCGTACGCGCGGTCGTCAGGTGTTGTTTGGTCAGAATCATTGCACTGCCTCCTTCTTATGGGGTGTTCGGACTATAGCGGCCTTTACGCCAGAGCCATGACCGGCATTCAGTTGAAGCTGGGCGACGTAGAGAGAGCGTGAAGGACATCCTCCTCTTCGGCTCAGCCCGAAAACCTCACACTTTGGAGACCAGATACTCCGTTGGTGACACCCCAAGAGAGCGGCGAAACATGGCCGAGAACGCGCTTGGGCTCTGATACCCATGCTCCAGCGAGACCTCGAGGATGGAGACGCCCGAGGCGAGACGCGGCAGGCTGAGCAAAAGGCACATTCGCCGCCGCCAGTCGCCAAAACTCATGCCGACTTCTCGATGGAACAGCCTCGCCACCGTTCGCCCGCTTGTGTTCATCTCGCGCGCCAGGCCTTCCAGCGTTACCGGTTCAGCGGGCTCGGTGATCATTCGTTCGCAAAGGCGCAGCAGCTTGAGATTGCGCGGCAGCGGGACATGCAGTTGAAGCCGGGGAGCCACTTCGATCTCGTCAAGGATCAGGTCCATGACGCGCTGGTCGCGCCCCCCATTGCCGTAATCCAGGCGGATCGCGGTAGCAGCAATGATGGCCTCACGCAGCAGCGCGGATACCTCGATGACCTCGCAGTGGGTGGGAAGGCCGGACCGCACCTGCGGTGCAAGGTAGAGGGTCCGCATGGCGACATTGCCGGCGATGTGGATTCCGTGGACGACATTTTCAGGCATCCACACCGCCCTGCCGGCCGGCACCACCCAGCTTCCAGCAGCGCTGACGACCGTCAGCACGCCGCTGAGTGCATGGATCAACTGCGCCCGCGCGTGGCTGTGCGGACGGATATGTTCACCATGGGGATGTCGCGTGGCCAGGGCTGCGACGGGGCGGTCGGTGGCGTGGCAATCGCTGACAGTGCGTTTTTTGTCCATATCTCGACGATGGTAGTCCGCCAGGCGGGAGAAGGACAGACGTGAGGCTGGTGTCATGGATGCCTTGGCTCCACGACACCCACAAGCCCCTCGTCCATGATCGTTTCCCGTCCTTTCTTGTTGTGTTTGCTGGCTACCACCGCCCTCTCCGGATGCGCCGTGGGTCCAACGCGCTCCCCCCGTTCCACCCTCGACGCAGCGCCATCGTTGAACCCATCAGACAGCACGAGCGTGGGCCTGCCCACCGTGCCTCGATGGTGGAGCCTTTATCAGGACCCCACGCTGGATGCGCTGGTCAGCGAGGCGCTGCAGAACAACCGCGACCTGCGGGTGGCTTCGGCGAATCTCGCCGAAGCCCACGCGATGCTCCTGGAACGCCAGGACAGTCGCCTGCCGGTCACCACCGTGTCCAGCGACATCGGGTATGGCAGCACGGTCAGTGACCAGATCGCAGCCGCGTTGGATCAAACCGGGGTACGCACCGGACCGCGCTACACCGCGGGGCTTTCGTCAGGCTGGCGGCTCGACCTGTTTGGCCAGATCGCCAGCAGCATCCAGGCCGCCCGCGCCGACGAGGCGGCAACCCTGGCCGCTGAAGACAGTGTTCGCGTTGTCGTAGCCGCCGAAACGACGCGTGCCTACCTGGACAGCTGTGGCTTCGCCGCGCGCGCAGAAGTGGCGCAAAGGTCGCTCGCCGTAGTCACGCGCAGCCTGGAACTGAAGACCGCGCTGCGTGATGCGGGTGGCACGACGTCACTGGATGTCGCGCGCTCGGCGGCGCTGATGGAACAGGCACGTGCAGCAATTCCGGCCATCGAAGCCGCGCGGCAGAATGCGTTGTACGAACTGGCCGTGCTGACCGGACGTCCCCCGGATCATCTGTCCCCCCCTGCGACGGGCTGTGTCAGCGTGCCTCAACTGACGGCACCGATCCCGATCGGAGACGTGACAGCACTGCTGCAGCGCCGGCCGGATATCCGCGAGGCGGAGCGGCGGCTTGAGGCCAGTACCGCGCGCATCGGCGTAGCCATGGCCAGTCTGTATCCGACAGTGTCCATCCTGGGTTCCGTAGCCAGTTCCGCGCCGACCATGGACGGCATGCGCGACCACGGCTCGATCGTCTGGGGTGTGGGGCCGGCACTGTCCTGGCACTTTCCCAACCGCAACGCCGCGCGTGCGCAGATAGCCAAGGCCGAGGCCCAGGAAGTGGCCGCACTTGCACGCTTCGACGCCGTGATCCTGACGGCACTCAAAGACGTGAAGCAGGCGCTCGCCACCTACGCGGCGGCAGTGCGCCGGCAGAGCGCCCTGGCAATGGCAGTCCAGCAGAGCCGCGAGGCTGCCCGCCTGGCCGGGGTGGGCCGCCGCGCCGGCGCGATAAGTGAACTGGATGCGCTGGATGCGCAGCGCCGGAATGTCGAGGCGGAAGCGATGCTCGCCTCGGCGGAGGCCGACGTTGCCTCGGACCAGGTGGCCTTGTTCCGCTCCCTCGGTGGCGGCTGGGAACAGGCGCCCGCGGTACGCCGACCTGTGATCACTCGCGCTGTCGATGCGGCGCGCTGAACCCCCTTCCCCCTCCTCTGATAGCCAACATGACCAATACAACTCCTTCCCGCAGCGCACATGCCGATGCGTCCGGTTCGCTGATCCGCAAGACACGCCGCCCCGCGGTGATAGGCGCGATCGCGCTGTGCCTGCTGGCTGCCGGTGGCGCAGGCATTCGATGGTGGACAGCCGGCCGCTTCATGGTCAGCACCGATAACGCCTATGTCCGGGCTGACATCGCCACCATCAGTCCGCGCGTCACTGGTTACATCGTCAACGTGGGGGTGCGTGACAACCAACGCGTCGCCAAGGGCGATGTGTTGGCGACGCTCGATGATCGGGACTACCGCATGCGCGTGGCCCGGGCCGAGGGTGCGGTCGCGGCCGCAAAGGCAGCGTTGGACGCGCAATACGCGGCCATTGCCAATCTTGATGCGCAAGGCGAACGGCAACGCAGTGTGATCGCCGCGACGACCGCAGACGTGCAGGCGCGCCAGGCTGATCATCGCCAAGCAACCCTGGAGTATCGGCGTGAACGAGCGTTGGAGAACCAACAGGCCTCCGATGCACGGCACCTGGAAGCCGCCGACGCCAGTGCGACGCGTACCGCAGCCGCGGTGCAGGCCGCGCGTGCCACCGCCGAGGCGAGCAGAGCCTATGCGAGGGTGCTGACGACAGAGCGACAACGCTCAACTGCCGCGTTGGAGGAAGCGCGCGGAGCGTTGTTGCAGGCCGAAGCCGGCTTGGCGCTGGCAAACCTTGATCTCGAACACACCGTGATCCGCGCGCCGATGGGGGGAACCATCGGCCAACGTGCCGCGCGGGTGGGAGCGTACGTCGGTCCGGGCAGCCCTTTGATGGCGATCGTACCGAACGAGGTCTACGTCATCGCCAACTACAAGGAAGTACAGCTGGAGGGCGTCGCACCCGGCCAACGTGTGGAAGTCGAGGTCGATGCGCTGGGTGGCGGAGTGCTGAAAGGCCGCGTAGAGAGCTTCGCGCCTGCATCCGGCGCACAGTTCGCGCTGTTGCCGCCGGATAACGCCACCGGGAATTTCACCAAGATCGTGCAGCGCATCCCGGTGCGCATCGCCGTGGATGCCGACCAGCCGACGCTCTCCAACCTCCGGCCGGGAATGTCGGTCGTGGCCTCAATCAATACCCGACCGGAATCCAATCCATGACCGCCGCCACTGCACTGCCTGGCGAAGAATCGGTCTCCCTGCGCTCCTGGGTCGCGGTGATCGGCGGCGTGGTCGGGTGTTTCATGGCGGGCATGAACGTCCATGTCACCAATGCGTCGCTGCCCGATGTGCGCGGCTCGCTGGGCGCCACCTTCGAAGAAGGCTCGTGGATCACCACCGCCTATCTCGTGGCGGAGATCATCGTGATTCCGCTGGCGGCGTGGCTGGCGGCGGTGTTCACCGTCCGTCGCGTCCTGATGGTAGGGGCTGCTGGTTTCGTGATCTTCTCGATGGCCTGCTCGATAGCGCCCAACATCAACGCAATGATCCTGGCGCGCACACTGCAGGGTGCCTTTGGCGGCGTCCTCATCCCGCTTTCCTTCCAGCTCATCGTGACCGAGCTGCCCTCCTCGAAGCATCCCTTCGGCATGGCGTTGTTCGCCATTGCAAACAACGTTGCACAGGCCGCGGGGCCCTCGCTGGGCGGCTGGCTGACCGATGCCTATTCCTGGCGCGCGATCTTCTATCTCCAGGTCCCACCCGGGCTGCTGCTTCTGGCTGCGATCGGCTGGTCGATCCGGCCGGAGCCGATGGCGCTGGAGAAGTTCAGGAAGGGCGACTGGGGTGGGATCATCGCCATGGCGCTGGGTCTGTCCGCACTGCAGATCATGTTGGAGGAAGGCGGGCGCAAGGACTGGTTCTCGTCGTCGTTCATCATCGAGGCCTCCCTCGTTGCCGCGGTCGGCCTGGTGGCATTCGTCGTCATCGAGCTTCGCCGCAAGGAGCCCTTCCTCAATCTGCGACTGCTTTCCAGCTACAACTTCGGCTTGGCCAGCCTGATGCAGTTCACCTTCGGTGCCGTGGTGTTCGGGGTGGTCTTCCTCATTCCCAATTACTTCTCCGACGTGCATGGCTACAACGCGCGCCAGATCGGGCTGACCATGATTCCCTACGGCATCGTGCAGTTCATCATGTCCTTCGCTACGCCGCCGCTGATGAGACGCACAAGCGTAAGAACGGCCATCGTGCTGGGCTTCGTCATCATGGCGGTGGGCTGTCTGATGAACATCCACCTGGACGCCAATGCGGCGAGCAACGTCATCGTGCCGTCGCTGATCGTACGCGGCATCGGCCAATCGCTGATCGTGGTCGCGCTCAGCGTGATGGCCGTGGAAGGACTGGAGCGCGCGGAACTGGGTTCGGCGGCGGGGGTGTTCTCGATGGTGCGCAATGTCGGCGGTGCCATCGGCATCGCCGTGGCCAGCCAGTTCATCGTGACCCGGGAACGGCTGCATGCATTGCACATCGCGGAATCAGTGTCGCCGTTCGCGGAGGCGACCCAGGTGCGTGTGGTCGAGCTGGTCAGGATGCTGGCGAAGGTGCCGGTGGATAGTGCGACGGCCCTCTACGGCAGTGGCCTCGCACTGGAGCGGCAGCAGGCCTTCGCGATGCTGGACCGGATCATCCATCGTGAGGCGCTGCTGCTTGCCTACAGCGACGCCTTCCTGGTGGCGGGAGTCGCCATGCTGGGCTGCGCGGCTGGCAGCCTGCTGCTTCGTGGCAGGAAGGCGAGCCCGTCCAGCGTGAAGCAATAGATCTACCAGCGCTGTGCGCCAACAGGTGTGGCCGGGGGTTGACCCCGGCCACGGCTACAGAGAGGTTGGAACCGGTGGCCTACGAGCCCTTCGCAACATCCACGACAAACGGCACCGTGCGGATTTCATCACTCGCCATGAACTGGATCCAGAGTGCATATCGGCCCGCATGAGGCGGCTGTGCGTGGAGCATCATCCGTGCCGACACCGGTCCGGCCTGCGGATGCGCTGCGCCGTGGCCGCCGTGTGCACCTTTGGCGGCATCGGCGGACATCGCATGCGCGTGGACGTAGGCAAGGTCATCGGTGCCCACGAACACCGCATGGGCCGGCACGCCCAGGTACAGGCCCAGGTCCTGCGCCGGCGTGCCGTTCTTCAACACCGTCAGGTTCAACATGCTTTCCTTGCCCGCCTGCAGACCGGCCTTGTCCAGCTGGACGGTATACGGACCATCGGTCCCTTCCCTCGGGGCCGAAACCGGCTGGGAGGAAGTCGCGCCGGCGGGGGCACTCACGTTGACGTCGAATCGAACCACCTGCTGGCCCAGCCCGGTCGGCATTGCGTCGGCGAAGACATGGTAAACGCCGGGCTTGGGGAAGGTCATCGCGACCCGGAACTGACCGTCCGGTCCCGCTTTTCCGGGATGCTCGTGCAGGAAGGTGGAGAATGCGCTGTCGGTCGCGAGCACATGGAGCTCCTGTGTCAGCTCCTCGTCAAACTGCGCGATGCGCTTCCCGGTGGTTTTGTCGGCGAAGGTGATGAGCAGATCGCGGGACAGCGGGCCGGTTTCTTCGATGGACAGTTGGGCGATGACCTTCTCGGTCGTACCGGAAAGCGCAAAGGCGCCTTTGATCGATGCGTCGGACGCCGAAGACGGCACGGCCACGGTACCGAGGGCGGCGACGCCGAAGGTAAGAAGCTGTTTCATGAACATGTGACGTTTCTCCTCGAGAAAGGGAATTACGGGCGCGGCTGCGGCTGGTGCGGGTACCCCGCCTCTGCCAGCACCGCAATGAAGGCGGCCTCGTCCAGCGCGGATTCCACGCGCACCTGTCGCGCCGGCGTGTCGGTTTCGATCTGTGCCAGCGGGTCGACGCTCAGCAGGGCATCTCTCACCGGCCTGGCGCAGGAACCGCACGTCATGTTGGGAATGTGGAACTGGAGCATGGTGTTTTCCTGATTGAGTGGTACAGCAACCACCTTCGGCGTTGACAGCGTGGCAATGTCAATCACCTGTTCTGTGATCTCCGCCCGTACATTGGTTTCCGTTCATGCAGCCGTCTCCGGCGTAAAGAAAACATCGGCGTGGAGATCGTCCTGACGCAGGCGCCCTGCCCTGAGGACACGGTTCGTCCTGCAGCGCGTAGTTCGACGTGTCGGGTCATGGCTGTCGCTCACCCATGTGCGCCACCACAGTCGATCGCTTCCCGCGTGCAGGGCAGCCAGCCACCGCCCAGCGCCTTGTAGATGCTGACGATGGCCAGGCGCTGGTTGGTCCGGGCTACCACCAAGGCACGCCGGCTGGCGAAGTCGGCCCGTTCCGCATCCAGGACATCCAGATAGATGCCCTCCCCGTGGGCGAACTGCGCGCGTGCAAGGTCTGCTGCCTGACCCGTGGCGGATGCTTCCTGGAGCCGGAGCTGCAGCGCATCGCCGGCCGCGCTGAAGGCATCGAACGCGTTGTCGGTTTCCTCCAGTGCACGCAGCACGGTCTGGTCGTAGCGGATCAGCGCTTCCCGGGCTCGTGCTTCACTCGCCGCGATCCGGGCGCGGACCCGCCCGCTATCCAGGAAGGACCAGCGCAGCAGCGGTGCCAGAAGGCTGGACAGCGCCGAACTGCCGCCCGTGGAGCCCAGGCTGCCCGCCACCACGCCAATCGACCCCTGCACCTCGATCTGCGGATACAGCCCCGCAGTCTCCACCCCGATGCGTGCCGTCGCTGCCGCCAGGCTCAACTCCGCCGCTTCGATGTCCGGACGCCGTGCCAGCAGCGCCGCGGGGTCACCCACGGCGATCCTGCGGACCGCCAGCACGTCGCGTGCGGTTGCGGTCGAGGGTGCGGCGAAGGTCTGCGGTGTTTCACCCAACAGGAGGGCGAGCGCGTTCGAGGCCACGGTGCGGCGGTGCGCCAGTTCGGGCGCCACCACCTCAACGGCGCGCAGCGCGGCGTCCGCCCGCAGGCGGTCGACCTCGTTGGCCGAGCCGGCCTCCACCAGCCCCTCGACCAGCCGCAGACTGTCGCGCTGGCTCCGCGTCATCTCGGCAACCACGCCGAGCTCCGCCTCCAGCCCGCCCAGCTCGAACCAGGTGGCCGCAACCGCCGCGGCCACGCTGGCCTGCACATCGCGCACCAGCGCTTCGCGTGACCCGGCGTCGGCCCGTGCCGCTTCCGCCGAGCGGCGGACACGGCCGAACAGATCGATCTCCCAGGAGGCATCGACTGCAGCCCGATAGGTCTCGGTCCGGCGCGCCTGGCCCGGTCCGCGTTCCACCTCGCCCAGCCGGCGGTTCTCATGCCCCACGCCTACGCTGCCTCGCGGCAGGAAGCCCTGCCGACTCTCGCGAAGCATCGCCTTGGCTTCGTCCAGGCGTGCGGCGGCGAGCCCGATGTCATGGTTGGCCGCCCATGCGCGCTGGATCAGCGAGGTCAGCACTGGATCGTCAAAGGACCGCCACCACGCCGCGTCCACCGCACCGGGTGAAAGCCCGGCCGACCCCACGTTGAACTCCGTTGGAAACGGCGCCGACGGCAGGTTGGGCAGCGCCGGCGAGGAGACGTTGGGCCCCACGGACGCGCACGCGGACAGCATCACGCCTGCGGCAAGGGGAAGCAGGAACACCCTGCGACGACGATCGTTCACGACGCACTCTCCTGTGCAGGATGGCTGGCGCCGCGCTTGCGCCTCTCGAAGCGGGACGAAATGTGGCGGATCACCACATAGAACACCGGCGTCAGGAACAGGCCGAACACGGTCACCCCCAACATGCCGGCAAAGACCGCGACGCCCATCGCCTGGCGCATCTCGGCGCCCGCACCGGTCGCCAGTACCAGCGGCACCACACCGGCGATGAAGGCCAGCGACGTCATCACGATGGGACGCAGCCGCAGTCGACACGCCTCCACCACCGCATCCACGGTGGCCCATCCCTCCGCCTCGAGCGTCCGGGCGAACTCGACGATGAGAATCGCATTCTTCGCCGCCAGCCCGACCAGGACGATCAGGCCGATCTGCACGAACACGTTGTTGTCGCCCCCCATCAGCCAGACCCCGCCGATCGCGCTGAGCAGACACATCGGCACGATCAGCAGCACCGACAACGGCAGCAACCAGCTGTTGTACTGCGCGGCGAGGATCAGGTAGGCGAGCAGCACGCACAGCGGGAAGATGTACAGCGCCGCGTCGCCGGCCAGCTTCTGCTGGTAGGTCAGCTCGGTCCACTCAAAACTCACGCCCTCGGGCAGCACTTCCTTGGCCAGGCGTTCCATCACCGCCACGACCTGCCCCGAGCTGACCCCGGGTGGCGCGCCACCGGAGATGTCGGCGGAGGGATAGCCGTTGTAGTGGATGACACGGTCCGGACCCGAGCTCGGCGTGACCGTCACGAATGACGACAGCGGCAGCATCTGACCGGCGGCATTGCGCACCTGCAGTTGACCGATCGCCTCGGCCTGCATGCGATGTTCCGCGTCACCCTGGGCGGTGACCTTGTAGGTGCGACCGAAGCGGTTGAAGTCGTTGATGTACAGCGAGCCCAGGTAGACCTGCAGGGACTCGAAGACATCCGCCAAGGGCACGCCCTGGCTCTTGGCCTTGGTCCGGTCGATCACCACGTCCAGCTGCGGCGCGTTGACATCCAGGCTGGTCATCAACCCGGCAACCTGGCCGGATTCGGTGGCCTTCATCATCAGGATCTGGGTATGCTGGACCAGGGCGTCCAGCCCCACCCCGTCGCGATCCTCGATCTGCATCTTGAAGCCGCCCGTAGCGCCCAGCCCCGGGACAGGCGGTGGCGGGAAGACGCCAAGGAAGCCATCCTGGATGCCGGCAAACTTCGCCTGCAGGCGTCCTGCGATCGCCGTCGCCGCGAGGTCAGGCGACGTACGGTCCTTGAACGGATCGAGCATGACGAACATGACCGCTGCGTTGGGCACGTTGACGAAGCCATTGATGGACAGCCCCGGGAAGGCGACCACGCTCTCGACGCCCGGCTCGGCAAGTGCGAGCTTCGACATCTGCTTGACGACGTCGTCGGTGCGGTCCAACGAGGCCGAGTTGGGCAACTGGGCGATGCCCACCAGGTAATACTTGTCCTGCATCGGCACGAAACCGGGCGGCACCACCTTGAAGCCGAACAAGGTCAGCGCGAGCAATCCACCGTAAACAAACAGCGCTACCCCACTGACCCGCACGAGTTTGCGCACGCCATTGCCATACGCGTCCGGTGCGCGCTCGAAGGGACGGCTGAGTCGCTCGAACACCCGCCCGGCACGGCCACGCAGGCTGCGCGGATCGCGTGGAGGTGCGATCGTGCGCGGTCGCAGCAGCATCCCGGCCAGCGCCGGGCTGAGCGTGAGCGAGTTGACCGCGGACAGAATCGTGGAGATCGCGATGGTCAGGGCGAACTGCCGATAGAACTCGCCCTGCAGGCCGGTCAGGAACGCCGTGGGAATGAATACCGCAGCCAGCACCGAGGTGATCGCGATGATCGGCCCGGTCACCTCGCGCATGGCACGCCGCGCGGCCTCCAGCGGCTCCTCGCCGTCCTCGATATGCCGTTCGACGTTCTCCACCACCACGATCGCATCATCGACGACGATGCCGATGGACAGCACCAGGCCGAACAGGGACAGGGTATTGAGTGAGAACCCCATAAGATGCATCACGGCGAAGGTGCCGATCAGGGATACCGGGACGGCCAGCAACGGGATCAGCGAGGCCCGCCAGTTGCGCAGGAACAGCACCACGACGATGACCACCAGGATGATCGCTTCCAGCAGCGTCGTCGCGACCGATTCCAGCGAGGCCCTCACGAAGACCGTCGGGTCATACGCGATGCGCGACGACAGGCCCTCCGGGAAGTTCTTTTCGAGCCTGGCCATGGTCTCGCGCACGGCAGCCGACACATCCAGTGCATTCGCACCCGGGCTCTGGATGATCTGCAGGGCCACCGCCGGCTCACCGTCGAGCAGGCTGCGCAGCGCATAGGCATCGGCACCCATCTCGATCCGTGCCACGTCGCGCAGGCGGGTGACCTGGCCGTCATCGCCGGTACGGATGATGATGTCGCCGAACTGCTCTTCGTCGGTCAGGCGGCCCAGCGTGTTCACCGTCACCTGGAAGGCAGCGGTGGAATCCGGCGCCTGCCCGACCGAACCGGCGGCGACCTGCACATTCTGCTCGCGCACCGCGGCAATGACATCGCCGGCGGTCAAGCCACGGGCAGCGATGAGGCTGGGATCCAGCCAGAGCCGCATGCTGTACTCGCCCGCTCCCCAGACCAGGACATCGCTGATGCCGGGAATGCGGGACAGCTCATCGCGCACCTGCAGATAGGCATAGTTGGAGATGTAGAGCGGGTCGTACCGCTTGTCCGGCGACAGCAGGTGGACCACCATCAGGATGTCGGGAGACGTCTTCTGGGTCACCACGCCCTGGCGCTGCACTTCCGCAGGCAGGCGCGGCAACGCACGCGATACCCGGTTCTGCACCTGGACCTGTGCCATGTCCGGATTGGTCCCGTCGGCAAAGGTGACGGTGAGGATCATCCGGCCGTCGGTCGCGGACTGCGAAGACATGTACATCATGCCTTCGACACCGGTGATGGCCTGCTCCAGGGGGGCAGCCACCGTCTCGGCGATCACCTTGGCATTGGCACCCGGATAGGACGCCGTGACCTGGACGGTAGGCGGCGTCACCGCCGGATACTCGCTCAGCGGCAACTGGAAGAAGGCGACGATGCCGGCGATCACCATCAGCACCGACAGCACGATGGCAAAGATCGGCCGATCAATGAAGAAACGCGGGAAATTCACTGCGCCACTCCTTTCTTCGCCGGCGCCTTGAGCGGCGTACCGTCAATGGCACTCGCCTGCGGCGTCACCTTCATGCCGGGACGCACCAGGCCCTTGACGACGATGCGATCGCCGCGCTGCAGGCCCTGCTCGATGACCCGCAGCCCATCCACCACCGGACCGAGTTCCACCGGGCGGTACTCGGTCGTATCCCCCTTCCCCACCACCAGCACATACCGGTGGCCCTGATCGGTGCTGATCGACTGATCCGACACCAGTACCCGGTCCTTCGACGGACCCGCCTCCAGTCTTACCTTGGCGAACAGGCCGGGGGTGAGCTGGCCATCGGGGTTGTCGATCACCGCGCGCACGCGCACCGTACCCGTCCCGCGATCGGCTGCGTTGGAGAGGAAATCGAGTCGCCCCTCGCGGCTGTAGTCCTTGTCGGTGACCAGCGCCACCGCGACCTTGGCGGCTGCCGGGCCGGCGGCGGCGTCCTGCGTCCGGCCGGCGGCCAGTGAGCGCAGATAGGTGCGCTCGTCCACGTCGAAGTAGACGTGGAGCGGGTTGATCGACACGATCGTGGTGAGCGGCGTCACCCCGGCGGCAACGAAGTTGCCTTCGGTGACCAGGACCTGCCCCACCCGACCACTGATCGGGGAGGTGACGTGTGTGAAGCCCAGGTCCAGCTGCGCGGCATCCAGCGCCGCCTTGGCCGCGTCCACCTGTGCCTTGCCGGCATTCAACGCCGCCGTGGCCGAGTCCAGCCGGTTGCGGGCCACGATCTTCTGGGCGAACAGCTGCTCGGCGCGTGCGTGGTCGGCCTGGGCGAGCGCCGAGGCCGCTTGGGCTTCGCGCAGACGCGCGGCAGCCGCATCGCGTGCGGCCTGGAACGGTCGCGGGTCGATGTGGAAGAGCGCCTTGCCCTTCTCCACGAAGCTTCCCTCCGGCACGCTGACCTGCTGGATGTAGCCGGCGACGCGCGGGCGCAGTTCCACCTGCTTGACCGCCGTCAGCGATCCGGTGAATTCGGCAAAGGGCGTTACCGGGCGGACGATGACCTCGGCGACCGGCACACCGGGCGGCTGGGCGGAGCCCGCGCCGGGTGCGGTCTCTCTACATCCAGCGAGGGCGAGGGCGGCGCCGATCGCCAGGGTCATCAAGGTGGTGCGCGTGAGTGTCATCGTTGTGCCTTTCGCGACTGCGGTTGGTTGTCTGGATTGCTGAACCGGAACGGCTCCGGCGACCGTTGTCCGGCATGCCACGCTGGGAAGGTCAAGCGGTTTCTGTGTGCGCAACCTGCTGCGCGGATGGCCACGCCAAACCGCAGGCATGGCGATGCCGCCTGGGCTGCGCTCAGGCAGGCCGGGCACGGGGGGCAGTCGTCAGGGTGTCGGGGCGTGGAGCAGCAGTCCTGCCCGGATCAGTCCGGCCATGGGCGCGGGTACAGGCCGAAGCAAGCGTGGCGGCAGCGCCGCCGCTACGGGGTGCTAGCCCCGGGGCCGACCGTACATGTCCTGCCCGGTGAGTTCATTGACCTCACGCAGAAGCGCTTCGGTGGCGGCGTAGGTGGTGCTGGCGTCCATTCGTCGGCTCGCCATGTCCATGCACTCGGAGCGGAGCGTTGCGGTCAGTTCGAAAAGCGCAGACAGCACGGCCTGGTTGTCAGGCATATCACGCAAGGCCGCCTTGCCAACGGCATAGGCCTGCGCATGCTCGCCGGACTGGACGTGCGTACTTATGCGATGCGATGCGTCACTCACAACCGACTCCGTGATACCCAGCATACGATAGCCCACCCACTGTCTCGCCCAGCGCAGCGCCCAGCCTGGTCTTGCTGAGGAGAGCTACGTTGCGTCCTCTGCTGCGAGCTACATCAACGGAATAATTCGTCGCTGATGTGCCGCGTGATCGATTGGATGTGAGGCCCATCCCAGTTCCCATGGCACCTTCCAGAATTCAGTGGCGACAGACGAATTCCTATTCTATGGTCCTTGTGCGGCATCCGTATCGCATTGAGGACTTGCCGCCAATGACGAGGAAAATGATGCGATGAGTACGTCGGCAAAGCAGTTCCGTATTGCAGTACTGTGCACGGCTCTGGCACTGGGTACGGCTTGGGCTCAACCGTTGCCAGCGGAATCCAACGGCGGACTTGAGGAGGTAACTCTGGTCGCGGGTGTCCAGAACGGTCTGCGACACGCACTGGGCACACACTATGCCCGGTTTTCCGTCAACTTCGAACAAATGGCCAATCCCGTCCGACTGAAAGACGGGGGAATCCTGATCGACGGATGGAAAATGGGTCATCCCAACACGCATGCCGCTGCCTTCGTGTACTACGCAGATGGCCGTGTTCATGCTGCCTACCATGATGAAGCTATAGGGCACGTTTTTTACTCTGATGCCTCGGATGGAAAGCCGCATCCCGCGCTACGTGTTTGGGCGGCACGATTCTCCTCGCAAGCAGGGATAAAGCGCCCGCCTGAGCACTCGCATGAGGCTTTTCCCGGCGTCGATATGCATTCGGATATGCCCAGCGACGAGGATCAAGCGGCACTCAGGTCCGTTGCAGCGTCGATCTGGAGTTCCTCGCAGGCCGCCAACTGGAACATGAATGTCGACGTTGGTGACATTCTGGGGACCGTTACCAAGGAAATAATCGACTGTTCAGCAGCCTTCGGTTTGGTGCCCAAGCCGGTTGGATGGATTCCCGGATGGTCGTACATCGCAAAGTCCGCAGGGCAAGTTCTTGCGTATATCCTCGGGGTATCCGCACACAATACCTACAGGACATGCGTCGTGACAGCCTCACTCAGTTGGCGTACCGCGATCGAAATAGCATCCGCGGAACTCTGATTGCGCCGCCGATTCCAAGGGAAACGAACCATGGACTTCATTGGCCACATCTTCAGCGCGCTGTTCGACTCGCTTGGCCAGGCTGGCAGTCGAAGGGCCTGGATATGCCTGGCCGTTTGCGTCCTCGTGATTGTTGTCTCGTGCGCGTGGATGCTGTCAGGGAAGCAAGGGTAACCAGGATGAAGTGCCGGATCGTGAGGAGGGCGTAGCGTGATCCATGAGAGACATCTGCGTCCGGACGCCCAAGCATCGGCTGGCTTCATAACCGTCACGGCAGGGTCTGCAGACGCCATCCTTCTGCGTCCCTTCCGAGCCTCCACCCCTCGCTGAGCTCCAGCGTCCAGCCCGGTCCCGTCCATCTGGAGGCCTCGCCTTCCACTGGGTCGCCGCTGACGCTGAGCAGCGCCCAGTCCTTGGACAGCAGCGCCCCGGATTCCGCCGTCAGCTCTCCCCACTCATCCCGAACCGTCAGGGGCGTATAGACCATCCCCGCGTCATCCAGCGGAAACAGCGAGCGCGGATCGAAGGACACGGAAGGCGTGCGGAGGGAAAGGCGAACAGCATCGTTGCCAAGGAAACGGTGACGATACTCGGCGCTGCGCCGCTCCCGCGCTTTAGCCCGCTCGCGCTCCTCTGTGCGCACTGCGTTCATTCCATAGGTGTCACCGACACGGGCAAGGTCCGTCGCGCTGAGTGGCGCATCAAGCGTCTCTGCCAGCAGCCCGGGCAGGTCCGAGGTGGTCGACAGCCCGCGTCGCCATGACGGCAACCAGCGGTCCAGCAGCATCCCATACGCCGGCCCGGTCGCGTACGCCGCCGAGCGCACGAAACTCTGCGAGGCATCCGCCTTGGCGAGCGCCTCCACAACGGCGGGAGCGGCATTGGCACCGCTGGCAGCCGCGGCGACCACGCGCCCTGTGTACTCGGCCAGGCCTTCGTTGCGTTCGACGTTTGCCTCCTCGGCCAGCGCGCGTTTCGACGAGGGTGGAGACCCGGAGCGAAGCGCCCTGAAGCCCAGCGCCGCGGCAGCGTGCTGACGCGCCTGGCGGTCATCGGCTTCCGCAACGGCCTGTGCCAAGGCGCGCATTTCCAGCCGCAACGCCGTGCGACCGGCTTCGCTGTCCAGATGGGCCGTATCGCCTTCGGCAGCAGGAAGACCGAGGGCCGCCTGCACGC
The DNA here is from genome assembly GCF_013387485.1 of Stenotrophomonas sp. SAM-B. Classification (GTDB taxonomy): domain Bacteria; phylum Pseudomonadota; class Gammaproteobacteria; order Xanthomonadales; family Xanthomonadaceae; genus Stenotrophomonas; species Stenotrophomonas maltophilia_AA. The sequence continues at coordinate 218,992 of NZ_JABBXB010000002.1, read as the reverse complement.
AATGCCACTGCTCGTGCCAGAGCAGCGTCGCCAGCCCATCCGGGTCGGCGGGCAACGGCAGGAGCAGCAGGACACTGGGTACGTCGTTGATCAGTGTGCAGGTGTTCGCAGGCGGCTGATCCTTCCGCAGCGCCACCGGCACCGTTGCCCCTGTCACGGAATTCCGTTGCCAGTTCGTGCCGGAGGCACGGTCATGCACCACCACCGGCGCATCCAGCGGGACACCCCACAGCTTCTCTGCGGCCTGCCTGGAGCCAGGAGCGCCGGCGACGGTGGCAACGCGCTGGAGTACCGCTTCGATCCCAGCCGGTGGGGCCTGGGTCGCAGCTGCAGAGGCCATCATCCCGTTGACGGCCATCGCTGCCGCGACACAACCGCTGAAGCGCCAGCGAAGGCGTTGGTCGTTCCCGGAGCTGTTCGAGATGGACATCCTTGTCATGAGTCACCCGCATCTGCCCGGAAGGCGTTGCTCCGTCGCACCCGCGCGACGCTTATCGGATCGATTGTCCGACCGCCTGGGCCGCCTGGTCAATCGTATCGGCGACGACCTTGGGCTGCGTCATGAAAACGGCATGACTCGCGGCAACCTGGGTGATGCGCGCGTTGATGCGTTTCGCCATGTGGATCAGCATGGCGTGATCGAAGGCCTTGTCCTCGGTGGCAATCACGGCCCAGCTGGGCTTCGTGCGCCAGGCCGCATGGGTCAGTTTCGTGCCGAACGCCGACATGTTGATGGGCACCTGCGAATCACGCAGGAAGGCCGCATCGGCGTCGGTGGTGTCATGGGCAAAGCCTGCCTTGAATGCGGCAGGAGCGATGAAGCCGTAGCCATCACTGCCCGTCTCGATCACAAACTCGGGCGTGGGCGCGGAGCCGGTGTACTGCTGGGCTGTCGTTTCGCCAGCGTCGGGCGCCAAGGCGGACACATACACAAGACCGGCCACCTTGTCGTGGACACCGGCTTCGGTGATGACCGTACCACCCCACGAATGGCCGACAAGCAGGGTTGGACCATCCTGACGATCAAGCACGCGCCTGGTCGCCTTCACATCCTCGTCCAGCGAGGTCAGCGGGTTCTGGACGATGGAGACACGGTAGCCACGGGCGGTGAGGTCCTCGTAGACCGGGCGCCACCCGGTGCCGTCGGCGAACGCGCCGTGCACCAGCACCACGTTCCTGACCTGCGCGCCCTGCGGCACGGGCACGGTGTCCCGACCGTAGGCGGAGGAAGCAAGGCTGGCCGCCAGGGCGACCGCGAACACTGCAGAGATCGGCTTGAACATGGACGTATCCTCGGGTGGATGAACGCACGGCCCGGTGGCCGGCAGAGCCACTATGCACCTCACGTTCGGACGATTTGTTCCTTATAGTCCAGATAACTTGATCGTTCGTTCAAATTGACCGACCTACCCTGCCCCCGGGCGGGTGCAGCCCGGCACGCTCACGCCGTCGGTACCGTTCCACCATCGATGGTGTGTTCCGTCCCGGAGATCGCCGCCGCCCGTGGCGAGATGAGGAAGGCGATGAGGTCGGCGACTTCCTCCGGCTTGGCGGGCCGTCCGAGCGGGATGCCGCCCAGTTGCTGCATGACCAACTGCTTGCCGCCCTCGTGGTCGGTGCCCGCCTGTGCGGCGACACGCGCGACCAGTGCGATGGCAGCCTCCGTCTCGATCCACCCCGGCGATACGCGCACCACGCGCACGCCCTTGGGTGTGACTTCCTTTGACAACGCTTTGCTGTACGTCGACAGCGCGGCCTTGGCAGCGGCGTATGCCGTCGTGGCATCGGGCAGTGGTAATGCATGCTGGATCGAGGTCACATGCAGGATCACCCCGGCCCCTTGGGCGATCATCGCCGGCAGCAGCGCGCGGTCCAGACGCACCGCGGACATCAGGTTGAGGTCGAGTTCTTTCATCCATTCGGCGTCGTCCAGCATGGCAAATCCGCCCACCGGGGCAGACGAGCCGCCCGCCACGTTGATCAGGACATCGATTCCGCCGAGGTGGCGGAGTGCCGCATCCGCTGCATGACGGGCCCCCTCTGCCGTGGAGAGGTCTGCGGCGACGTAGTGGACGGCCTTGTTCCCGCTTGGCGCAGCGATCGCGCCGTTGCCACGATCCGGGCCTCCAGCCGGGCCAGGAGGTTGACGACGGCCGCACCGACGCCGCGCGTTCCACCGGTAACCACTACCCGCGTGCTGGCCAACTGGAGATCGAAGCTCACGGCGCGATCTCCAGCATGGCGATCCGGCCCCGCTTCAGAGTGAAGGTGTAGCGCAGATCCACCGGGCTGCCGGGGAAGTCGCCCGAGACATGACTGGTCACGACATAGGCCTCCCCGTGCTTTTCCAGCCTGCGGGGCGTGGTGGTGTAACGGTAGCGGGTCGAGGCAGCCGCCTTCCAGGCCTCGATCGCGGCGCGCCCCACGTGGGTCCGCCCCTCGTCCATCACGCGTCCGTCGGCGGTGAAGCAGCGTGCGACCGCGAGGGCATCCGTGAGGTCGGCAGCAAAGTAGGCCGTGATCGGCTCGGGCAGGGTCAGGTCGTTCATCGGCGTGCTCCATCGGGTTGATGGGCCTAGCGTGAGCCGTGCCGATAAATAAGAGAATCACCTATTATCGAACCAGGCTATGCAGGAATCAGTACACAATGCGCGGTGCCGAATTTGCGGAGCTCAAGGCCTTCGTGGCGGTCGTGGACCGGGGCAGCTTCGCCCGCGCGGCCGATCACGTCGGGCTGTCGCGATCCGCCCTAAGCCAGATCATTCGCCAGCTGGAGTCTCGGCTGGGCGTTCGGCTGTTGAACCGGACCACGCGCAGCGTCTCGCCGACGGAGACCGGGCGAAGCCTACATGAGCGGATCGCCCCGATGTTCCGCGAGATGGACGAGGCGGTCGCGCAGGCAGTCGCCGCCCACGCACGTCCTGCGGGCACGCTGAGGATCAACACGCTCAGCATGGGCGCACGGAAGGTGATCGCCCCACGCCTCGGACGTTTTGCAGCAGCGCATCCTGACGTCGTGCTCGATATCGTGATCGACGATGGCCTGACCGACATCGCCGGGGAAGGATTCGATGCGGGCATCCGCGTGGGGGGCCGCCTGCAGAAGGACATGGTCGCTGTTCGGCTCACACCGGACGTGCAGCTGTTGGCGGTGGCGTCGCCCGACTATCTGGCCCGACACGGCGAACCGCGATCACCCGCAGACCTGGATCGTCATGCCTGCATCAACTGGCGATTTCCGGGCAGCGGCAAAGTGGCTGGCTGGGATTTCAGGAACGGCGCGCAGGCCGTCGAGTTTTTTGGCGAAGGCGCGGTCATCGCCAACCACCAGGACATCGTGGTCCCCGCAGCACTGCAGGGTCTTGGCGTGTTCTACGCTTACGACGACGAAGGAATCGCAGAGGCCCTGGCGGATGGGCGGCTCAAACTCATCCTGGCGGACTGGTCGCCAATCGTGCCTGGCCTGTACCTCTATTACTCCAGCCGGCGCCACCTGCTGCCCGCACTGCGCGCCTTCATTGATTGCCTGCTGGATCGGGATCGTTGAGGCACCGCCAAGCGGATGCCTCAACGCGCGGTTGCTGCCTGTCGGCCAGCCGTCAGCGCCAGCCGCGGTTGTGGTGGCGACGGTCCTGGTTCCAGCGGCGCTGGTCATGACGGCGGTCGTGGCGGCTGCTGCGCTCGTAACGGTGGTCGCGGTCATAGCGGCGATCACGGTCGTAGCGATAGTCACGGTCGCGGCGATCCTTGGTGGTCACGTTGCCGATCGCACCGCCCGCCACTGCACCACCTGCGGTCATCAGCGGATCGCCGTTGGACAACACGTGCCCGGCGACGCCACCCACCACGGCACCCACCAGCGTGTTCTTGTCCTTGCGCGACATCGCATCGGCATTGCCTGCGGCGGTCACGCCGGCGGTCAGGGCCAACGCGAGGGCCAGGCCACGGAAGCTGAAAGCGGTCGAGGTAAGCATCGTTGGATCCTTTGAGTAGAACGGTGTTGAATCGAATCTGGTTGCCGAAGATTGCCGGAACATTGCGCACCCGCAGATGAACCTCCCCCTGTTCAGTTTGGCGAAAGTACAGCTTTCCCCTCGCGCCGATCTGCGATGGCTTCACGCCGGCATTTGCTATCGTGCCCTCCGTCAGTCCCACCTACCCTGGAATCCCATGCCCCGAACGCCCTCCACTGCCCGCTCCGCATCCAAGATCAACGCCAGCTTGGCAGCGGCGGTCGCGCGATCGGGCATGGATGAGCAGGCACTGCTGAAGGCCGCCACCCGGGAGGCCTACGAGCGCGTCACCCTGCTGCTGAGCACCAGCTTCGCTGACTTCACTCCGGAGCAGCAGCGCAGGATCCAGGCACTGGTGGGAACCGAAGGCCCGGCCAGGCGTAAGAAGCCCGCCAAGGCCGCCAAAGAAGATCTGCCACCGCGTTTCTGGTTGCCGCACAGCGGCGCCACCTGGTCGGGCCGCGGCCGGGTGCCCAATGCCTTCCTGTCCTGGGAAGGCACGGTGGCGCATACCGAATGGAAGAAGACCCACCCGGATCAGCGGTTCCCGGCCTACCCGGGCTGAGGCGATCACTGATGCAGCAGACCGTCATCCCCCAGCTGCGCATGACCGATGCCACGGTCAGCGTGCCCTTCTACCAGCGGCTGGGGTTTGCAATCGACTGGGAACACCGGTTCGCCCCGGACATGCCGCTGTTCGTGCAGATCAGCCGTGAGGGCCAATCGTTGTTCCTGAGCGAGCATGCCGGCGACTGCGAGCCTGGCGGCGCTGTCTATTTCCACGTCCCGGACGTGGATGCACTGCACGCTGCGTTTGTCGCGGCCGGAGCGCCGGTGTTCCGACCGCCGGCGGACGTGCCCTGGGGCGGGCGCGAGATGGTGGTGATCGATCCGGACCACAACCGGCTGCGGTTTGCGACGCAGGGCGACTGATCGAAGCGACTATGATGGTCGCCATTGAAACGAAGCAGTGGTTGCAGATGAGTCGCGGAATCAAGATGCGCAAGGCGGTGGGCACGCACGGCACCCTGCACCGGGTGGGCGACCTGCAGAAGCGCCATGACGCGCAGCAGACCCTGCCGACCCTGTTGTGCGATGGCTGCAACGTGCCGGTGCGGTTCGTCCCCGAGCACAGCAGGCCCGGCGTGGATCGTGCCCCGCCCCTCCTGGTCCCCGCCTACATCGCGCTGCAGAAAGGCACCGAGCATCTTCCCGGCTGCCGCTACAACGCCCCCGGGCACCTGCAGGCCCTCCTTGCCAGCGGAGCCGATCCCGAGTTCCTGTCCGCCGTGGACGATGGCAGGCATGAGCTTCGCCTGTTGGTCCTCCAGCAGGCCCTGAAACGCGGCAGCGCCGGGCCGACGGCTGTCACGGCGGCGGATCCGCGGATCGAGGGCTGTCTGCGCGCCCTCGCCGACCTGCTCACGCTGCGCGCCATGGACGAGAGCGACGCCTTGCTCGCTGCACACCTCACCCTGCGGCTGGGCAAGAAGAAGGTCGACTGGGCCAATTTCTTTTACGCACTGGACCGCTACGACGAGGCGTGGGAGCGCCTTGGCGCGTCCTCCAGCGAGCTGCCGATGGCCTTGCTCGGCACGGTGCGGTCGCACCGATCACCGCAGCCGGCTGACCCCCATGGCGTCACCTACCTCAACTGCGCGCCGAAGTATCAGCAGACGGGTGTAGTGGACCGTCGTGATTTCTTCGAGGTCAGCGTCGGCCACGCCGACGCCGCGTGGCTGCGCTCCTATCCGCTGGGCGCGGAGATCGTGATGTTCGGGCTGTGGCGCCAGGGCAGGAGCAGCACCGCGTCCCGGCCGCACCCGACCGACCCGCGCCGGACGATCACCAGCGTCACCCACAAACTTGCCCTGCGGCCGAGTTTCAGGCGTCAGCTGACCCTGGTCGAATAAGTCGGTCGACAAGCGTCCACCCGCCCCGCGCGACAGCGGCGCTGCGGGCCGCCGCACCGTGTATCACTACATTTCAAATGCGAATGGTTCGTGATACGATTGTTAAGATTTCTTGAAACCCCTACACGGACGTCCCCAGCCATCGCCAGCGGGCTCCCATAGCCACGGAGTATTTTCGCGATGTCGCACCCCTCCCCCTCTTCCCGCCGTTCCGCCGCCACGCTGGCCGTTGCCATTGGCCTGGTACTGACCGCCCAGGCGCATGCAGACGCTTCCGCGGACGCCGCCGCCTCGCCCCGCCAGATGGACACCGTCGTGGTCACCGCCACCGGCGCCCAACAGTGGATCAAGGACGCCCCGGCCAGCATCAGCGTGATCACCCGCGAGGAGATCGAACGCAAGCCGGTCAGCAGCATCGGCCAGCTGCTGAGCACGGTTCCCGGCGTGACCGGTGGCTATGCGCTGTCCGGCGCGCAGTCCAAGATCCGCCTGCGCGGCCTGCCCGAGCAGTACACGCTGATCCTCATCGACGGCCGCCGCCAGGGCAATTCCTCCGGCGTGAATTACCGCGATGACCTGGGCCCCCAGGATCTGAACTGGCTCTCGCCGGACATGATCGAGCGCATCGAAGTGGTGCGCGGGCCGATGTCCTCGCTGTACGGTTCCGACGCCATGGGCGGCGTGATCAACATCATCACCCGCAAGATCGCCGACGAATGGGGCGGCTCGGTCACCTTCAACTACAGCAAGCCCGATTCCCCCACCCGCGGTGATACCACCCAGATGGGCGCGTTGTTCAGTGGCCCGCTGACCGAAAACCTGGGCCTGCGCGTCGGTGCCAATGTCACCAACCGCGAATCGGATACCGGTCGCCGGCAGACGCCTGGCAACAAGGCCGAGAACGCCAACGCGCTGCTCAACTGGCGCATCAATGACGACCACACCGTGGGCTTCGAGGCATCGCGCGGCGAACAGCGCAACAGTGGCGCCGGTGACGTCGGTGCCTGGGGCCTGTCCAAGCTGGTGCAGACCGGCTACGTGGTCATGCACGATGGTCGCTACGGCGATGCCGCCACGTCCAAGACGACGTTGGTGCAGAACGATTACGAAGACAAGGGCAGCGCCGTCGGCAACCACTCCAAGGAGACGGTGTTCGATACCGCGTTCACCCGCAGCTTCCATTGGGGCTTCGAGCAGAGCCTGAACGTGGGCGGGCAGTGGAAGCGCGAAGAGCTGAAGAACAGCGACACCATCGGCACCGTACCGGTGACCTGGACCGGCACCGGCCGCATCAGTCCGGTCAGCGAAGCCGATTCCTGGGCGCTGTTCGCCGAAGACCACATCACGCTGCACGAGCGTTTCATCCTCACCGTGGGCCTGCGCTGGGACAACACCGACAACTACGACGACAACCTGAGCCCGCGCGTCTACGGCGTGTGGCACCCGTCCGATGACTGGACCGTGCGCGGCGGTGTCTCGCAGGGCTTCCGTGCGCCCACGCTGAAGCAGGGCACGGCCGGTGCGGCGACGCAGTCCGGTGGTAACGGCTGCACCGCCCTGACCGCCGAAGGCTGGACCAACCGCTCGGTCAGCGCCGATGGCACCACCGGTTGCTACATGGCCGGAAATCCGAACCTGGAACCGGAAACCAGCACCAACTACGAGCTGGGCGTCGGCTTCGACAAGAACGGCTGGTCGGCGTCGGCCACCTACTTCCTGACCGATTTCGATGACAAGATCCAGCAGGTTCCGCTGCGTGAAATCCCCGGCCAGACGACCAGCTTCGTCAACGGATTCTGGTGGACGGTCGCGCAGAACATCCAGAAGGCCCGCACCCGTGGCGTCGAAGCCAGCGTCACCGTGCCCCTGCATGAGCGACTGAACTGGACCACCAATGCCACGCGCATGCTGGAATCGAAGAACCGCACCACCGGCGCCAGCCTGCTGGTGGTTCCCAAGCTGACCGCCAATACCTCGCTGGACTGGCAGGTCACCGATGCCTGGTCGCTCAACCTGAGCGCGCAGCACATCGGCGAGCAACTGGTGTCCTCCACCAGTGCCACGTTCGCCAAGGCGTACACCACCTGGGACCTGGTCACCGGCTACGACGTCAACGAGCACCTGACAGTCCGTGCAGGCGTGCTCAACCTGGGCGATGTCTCCACCATCGAAGAAGGCAACAACTACGACGGCGGTGCCCGCACCTTCTTCGTGGGTGCCACGGCGCGGTTCTGACTGCGCCGGGTCGAGTGCAGACCTGAGGTGACCAAGGGCGGCGCGGACTTATCCGCGCCGCCCTTCTACGTTGTGAAACAGCGCGTCGTTGCGCGCCACCGTCCATGCCCGCAACCCCATCACGGCCAGGCCCACGAAGACCAGATACAGCGCCGCCGTGACATGCAGTGACTTGACCAGGTACATCCCGACGTACACCACATCGACCAGGATCCACAGCCACCACGCCGCCGTGTGCCGGCGCGCCTGCCACCACTGGGCGACCAGGCTCAATGCGGCCAGCATCGCATCCAGCCACGGCAGCGCTGCATCGGTATAGAAGTGCATCGCCGCACCAAGCGCGATACCGAAGGCCACGCCGATGCCCAGGTCACGCCACAACGCGAGCCGCGCCAGCGGCAGGATCGCAACCCGGCCATCGTCTTCGACTTGGCCGCGCCAGCGCACCCATCCATAGACGAGGAAACCGCCGAACACGATCTGCAGCAGCGTGTCCGAATACAGCCTGGCCTCCACGAACACCAGCGCGTACAGCGCGACCGACACCAACCCGACCGGCCAGGCCAACGGCACCCGGCGCGTCATCAGCCACACCCCGAGCATGCTGACAGCGGCCGCCGACCATTCCAGGATCGCCGGGTTCATAGCGCGAAGGTCACCGACAACCGGGCCTGGCGCGGCGCGCCCGGGAACAGGTAGTAGTCACCCGAGCTGCTGCCGGTATCGCGCCAGTAGAAGCGGTTGAACAGGTTGTCCACCGAAAGGTTCCAGGTCACCGGGTGCTCGCCCACCTGATGCTTGAAGCGCAGGCCGGCGTCGAACACGCTGTAGGCCGGCGCGCTCATGCGGCCATCGGCCGTGGCCACGTTGGACGCGGCGTAGCGCCAGCTACCGGTCACCCCGAGTCCGGTCACGAACGGCAGCTGGTACTCCGCGTGCACCGTCGCGCGGGTCTTCGGTACGTTGATCAGCTGGTGGCCCTCGTAGTCCGGCGTGCCGGCATCGCGTGCACGGGCGCGCAGGAAACTGGCGCTGGCGGTCAGCGACAGGCGCTCGCTGAGCTGCCCCTGTGCGGTGAGCTCCAGCCCGGTGTGGGTCTGCTGCCCTTCTTCGACGAAGGTGTAGCCCGCATCGCTGCCGTCCGGCTTGGCGTACTGGAACGGCTGCGAGGTACGGAAAAGCGCCGCGCCGAGGGTCAGCGCGTCGCCGGGGACGAACTTGACGCCCACTTCGACCTGGCGCGACAGCACCGCGGGCAGGAACGTGCCTTCGTTGGACGTCCAGAACGGGGCCTCCTGGCCGAGCGAGATGCCGCGCACGTAGCTGACGTAGGCGTTGACCTCATCGGTGGCCTTCCAGACCAGCGCGGTCTGCGGCAGGAAGCGCGACAGGCGGCTGTGGCGCTCAGGCGTGCCGCGCTTGTCGTAGGCCCGCTCGTCCAGGCGCACGAAACGGCCCCCGGCCAGCCACTGCCAGTCGCCGAAGCTCATGCGGTCCAGCGCGAAGACCGCCGTCTGCGCGCTGTCCAGACGCCGCGCGGACGCACCCGGCATCAGCGGCGACGGCGCGAACTGCGGCACCTGTGCGTCGTGGATGTTGGCCGTGCCCACGTACTCGTTGACGTTGCGGCGCTTGTCCACGGTACGCTCGAAACGATCCGCGCCAATGCTCAGCGCGTGACTGACGGCACCCGTGTCGAACGCACCCCGCAGCTCGCCACGGAACTCCAGGTTGCGGCGGGTGTCGTCCGGACTGCGGTAATCGTAGATGTCGTAGTCGCCGTTGGGCGCGAAGTAGTTGCCCGGCACGCTGCCATCGGCGCATCCGGCGGCGTAGTAGCAGCCATAGGCGAAGGCGACGTTGTCGTCGATCACCGAGCGGCTGTAGCTGGCCGACACGCGCGACTGCCAGCGCGTGCTGAAATCGTAGGTATGCAGCGCGGTCAGGTTGGTGCTGTCGATACCGACCGGCCGCTGCCAGGCCTGGTAACCCAGCAGGTGCTTGCGGTCCACGCCGCGCGGCAGTTCGGTGGCGCCCAGCAGCTGATAGCCCGAGGCCGAGCGCTGCGCGCTGGTCTGGTAGTTGGCATCCACTTCCAGCTTGCCGCGTTCGCCGATCAACCAGTCAGTGGCCAGCGAGTAGAAATTGCGGCGGCCATCGGCATGGTCGATGTAGGAATCGCTGTCTTCCCAGGCCGCATTGAAGCGCACGCCGAAACGCGGCGACAGCCAATGGCCGAGATCCACCGCGGTGTAGCGCGAGCCTTCCGAGTCGGTGCCGAGGGTGACGTTGCGGACCTCGGCCGGGCGCTTGCCCACGTAATTGATGATGCCGCCGGGCGCCATGACGCCCGCGGCGAGACCCGCCTCGCCCTTGAGTATCTCCACTGACTGGATGTTCTCCAATGCCAGGCGCTGCTCGCCGGTGATGGCCAGCCCGTTGAAGCGGTAGCCGGTGCCGGTATCCAGCGGGAAGCCGCGGATGGCGATGTTCTGGTAGTAGCCGACCGGGGCGTAGCTGTCGCCCAGCGAGGCATCGTTGCTGGCCAACTCGGACAGCGTACGGACCTGGCGGCTGTCCAGCAGGTCGCGGTCCAGCACGTTCACCGAGGCCGGGGTGCTCTTCCAGTCACCGGCGCCGAAGCTGCTGGTCTGCGTGGCGGTGGCCGCCGGCTGATGTGCCTGCACGCGCACGGCAGCCAGTTCGGTCGGCGAGCGCTCGGGCGCATCCGCGGGTTCGTTGGCATGGAGAGGCAGCGCGGCGCAGAGGGCGGCGGACAACAACGTGGGGCGGAAGCAGCGGTTCATTCGATTCGTCATCAGCGAGGGGAGACGAAGCGAAGGCGCGCACGCGCACCGACCCATCACGGCGGTATGCCTGCTGCTCAAAGCTCCCTACGCCGGTGCAAACCGGATCAGGTTCCAAGGGACTCTCTCAGCCTGGTTTCGCCAGGCACCCCCGCTTCTGCGACTATTTCACTACAAACCGTACGGATTTGCGAGCCTGCCCTCAGGCGGCGGCGTGCAGCGCCTTCAGCAGGCCCTGGCCTGCGGCGGTGCTGAACCAGTCAGCATGCCCCAGCAGGAAGGTGTGGTACGCCACGTCCGCATTGGCCGGCGAGTGGGTCACACCCTCGAAGTACTCCACCTCCGACAGCGCGAAATCCAGCTGCACCACCGGCAGCAGATCGGCCAGCAGGTGCACGCGCTCGGCTGACAGCGGCACGATCTCGCGATAGCCCGCGAGCAGCGCCAGTGCGATATCCACGCGCACGGCCTCCTCCTCCTGCTCCAGCGCCAGCCAGGCGATGGCATTCCGTTCGATGGCCGTGGCCAGATCGAACAAGGCACTGGTCGGTGAGGCCAGGCCGACATCGAGCACGGTCGCGACCACGGACGTATCGCCGTGCGGGCGCCACAGCAGGTTGGAGACATGCCAGTCGTTGTGCGCCCACAGGCGCGGCTCGCCCTGCAGGCGTGCGGCCAGCCCGGCATGCCACGGCAGCACCGCACGCTGAAGATCGGCCTGCCAGTCCTGCCGTGCCAGATAGGCCGCCAGTCCGGGGCGATCACCGAGACCATCCTGGAGGGCGGCGACGGGATCGGCGGCGCGGATCAGATCGTCGCGCGCGACCAGCAGATGCGTGCTCCGCTGGGGTGCGCGGTAGCTGGCCGACGCGCGATGCAGCGTCGCCAGCATCCGTCCCGCCTCGCGTGCCTGCGCGGCATCGGTCAGCAGCGTCCACGACGGCGCGTCGCGGTACAGGTCGTGACCACGGCCCACGCTATGCAGCTCATAGGTCCACCCATCGTGCTCGACCGCGGTTGCACCGTCGCGGTCACGCAGCACCTCGACCACGGGCACGCCGTGCCCGGCCAGGTGCTGCAGGAACCGATGCTCCTCGGCCAAGCCGACCGCCGTGCGGACGCTGCCGTGGTGGCGCTTGACGAACACCCTGCCGCCCTGGCTTTCCACGATGGCGGCGGCGGACAGCGGCCGCGGGCTATGCCACAGCAGCTGGCACTCCCCGTCCAGCTGGGCGAAGCGCCCGCGCAGCCAGGCGATCTCGCGATCGGTGATGGCGGGCCAATCGGCCGCCACCTCATCGTTGTTGAGGCCTTGGACGCGGTGGGTGCTGTTGCTCATGGGATAACGGGTCGATGACGGCGAGAAAGCACGCTGTCACCAGACAGTGGGCGCGGCGAGGATACCAAGCCGGGCCCCGCAAGGGGGAGCAGCGGCCGTCGGTCAGGGCGTGCCGTTGCCCTGCTTCGCTGCGGCAGGCTTGGCCGGCAGCAACCGCGGCTGCTCCGCATACCAGTCGCGGGCCCCGGCGAGGTGCCACTTGCGCTGTTCGCCCTGCAGCTCGATGCCGGCCCCGAGCACGCCCCAGCGCAGATACAGATCACCCCGGCGTTTGGCGTGACTCAGATCCAACCGCGCCTGCAGGGACAACCGCTCGTTCTCGGCCTTCAGGTCCTCCACGATCAGCTCGCCACTACGCCAGCGCAGCTGGCCACTGGCCTGCACTTCGCCCGAGTCCAGCATGCCGAGCACCCAGCGCGGGTATTCACTGCGCTGGGCGAACACGCCGAGCAAGGGCCCGGCATCGCGCAGGCGCAGGTCGGCCAGCCCATCGACCTGGAACGGCGCGGCCGCATCGATGTGGCCGCTGCGGATCGCGACCTTGCCCCACCAGCGTCCATCACTCTTCTCATCGCCCACGTGGATGTTGCGCAGGTCCACCGTGGTGCCGCCGAGGTCGAACTGGCGGCTGTCGAAATCCGCTCGCTGCAGGCGCGCCTGCAGCTGCGCATCGCCGCGCATCGCGATGCCCGCCACGCTCAGGCGGGCGCCGGTGCCGCGCAGATCGGCCCTGCCCTTGCCGACCCGGCCGGACGCATCCAGCGACACATCACCGCTGAGCAGTCCGGTGCCGCCGAGCAGGCGCACGTTGTCGTTGCCGAGATACCGGTTGTAGGCCGTCAGGTCCGGCACGCGTGCATCGGTAAAGCGCAGCTGCGCGCGCATGCCGTCACTCAACTGCTTCAGGCGCGCATCGCCCTGCAGGGTGAGCGCGAGCTCGCGCCCATCGAACAACAGCGCTTTGGGCGCGTTGGTCGGCGCGGCCTGGAACCGCGGAATCTGCACCTTCAGCTCGGCCTGCGCCGGCGTGCCCTCGACAATCCGGCCCTGCGCCTGGGCATCGCCACGCATGCGGACGCCGGCCACTTCGGCCACGGCCGCCACCTGCGGAATATCCACCTTGCTGCCCGGTGCCAGCTCACCCTCGGCCAGGAGCACATCGGCCTTAAGCAGGCCACCGCCGTCCAGATGGAACCAGGGCTTTTTCACGAACAGGTCGCTGATCCAGTTCAGCGACTGGAACTGCCACGCGCCCTGCACCCTGCCGGACAGTCGCGGCAGCAGCTCGGCCGGCGCCTGGAACGGTATCTTACGGCCGGTCACGCGGACATCGGCGTTGATCTCGCTGCCCGTCTCCGGGTCGCGCGGCAGCCGCGCCTGCACCCGCATGTCCTGCGCCACGTCCAGCTGCAGGGACAGCAGGCCACGGTCATCGGCGTGCACGCCGGCATGCAGCGGCAGCCGCCAGACCAGACGGCTGCCGGGTCGCAGCGCGCCGTCCTCCAGGGTCACATCGGCCTTCAGCCGCGCATTGGAGAACGCGCTGCCAACCTTGACGTGCGGGCCGCCGGTGTCGATGCGCAGTCCCTGGCTGCGGGCGTCGATCTGCAGCTGTGCCCAGGTGATGCCGAGTTTCTGCAGCCCCGGCGCGTCGTCACGATAGTGGCGCGGGAAGTGGAAGCGCGCGGCGATATGCGCATCGTCCAGCACGTTGACCCCATCGAAGCTGACCTGGGCATCGTCGAAGCCTGCCGTGGAATCGAACAGCTCCGAAGGGCCGCCCTTGAGCTGCTTGAGGAAACCGACCGTGCCGTGGCCCTGGCCGACCACCAGCAGCTTGCCGAAACGGCCGCTGCGGATGGTGTCGCTGTGGATGGCATCGAAGCGCAGGGTCCAGCCGCGGTCGCCGCGCGGCGGTGGCGGGATGGCCTTGTCGACCCGCTCGACCTCGGCTTCCACCCCGGTCGCGTCAATGCGCGGAATGCGCACTTCCTTGCGGAACAGCGCCGGCAGGTCGATCCACGCACTGGCCCGGTCGGCGCGGAACACATACTGCGTGCGGTTGGCCTGGCCACGCATGCGGATGTTCCAGACCACGGCCTGGCCCGGCATCAGGGTCAGCGCCGGCCCGGTCTGCATCGTGAATTTTTCAGGTTTGCGGTTGGTGACCGCATCGAACAGCGGCGTATTGAGGAATACGTTGCCTGCCAGCAGGTACAGCACGTACAGCGCCAGCAAGGAGAGCAACGCCACGCGCCACGGCCGGGGCCAGCGCTGGACGCGCTCGGGAATCAGGGGCATGTGGATCCGCAACAGGAAGCAGGATGACGGCCCACTATCGACAACGTGCGGCCGTCACCGCGTGAAGGCGTGCTACGGCAGCTTCGCAATCACCTTGATTTCCACGTCGAATCCGTACAGCCAGGTCACACCGATCCCGGTCAGCGTCGGATACGGCGCCTCGCCCCAGTAGTCCGGCACGATGGCCCATACGCGCTCGAAGATCTGCTCGGGGTTGACCAGGAACACGGTGACGTCGACCACGTCCTCGAACGTGCAGCCCGCCGCGCCGAGCACGGCGTTGAGGTTCTCGAACGCGCGCCGCACCTGCGCCTCGAGGTCGGGTTCGGGCGAGCCATCCTCGCGGCTGCCGACCTGGCCGGACACGAACAGGAAGCCGTTGGAGCGCACGGCCGGCGAATAGCGGTTGCGCTCGTACAGGGCCTGGCGGCCCGGCGGGAAAACGACATCACGTGTTGCCATGATCAACCTCTGCCCTGGGCCGACGAACGGCCCGTCACGAATGAAGCGCCACAGTAGACCGGGAGGGGCGCGGGATAAACGCGGCCTCCCCGCCAACATTGTTTGTAGAATCCAAACAATCAGCCCCCGTGGAATGCAGATGGACCGGTTCGACGCAATGCAGGCCTTCGCCCGGGTGGTGGAAACCGGCAGCTTCACCAAGGCCGCCGACACGCTGCACATGAGCCGCACCACGGTCACGCAGCTGGTGCAGCACCTGGAGGCCCGGCTGCGGGTGCGCCTGTTGAACCGCACCACCCGGCAGGTGAACGTTACCGCCGATGGCGCGGCCTACTACGCGCGGGTGATCCGGCTGCTGGCCGACATCGACGACGCTGAAACCAGCCTGTCCACAGCGGCGGCGCCGCGCGGGCGTCTGCGGGTGGACGTGCCCGCCCCATTCGCGCGGCTGGTGCTGGTGCCCGCCCTGCCCGACTTCCTTGTCCGCTATCCGGAGATCCAGCTCGATCTGGGCGTCAGCGATCGCCACGTGGACCTGATCGACGAAAACGTGGACTGCGTGATCCGCGGCGGACAGATCACGGATCAATCGCTGGTCGCGCGCCATATCGGCGATCTGCAGGCCGGCATCCACGCCTCGCCCGCCTACCTGCAGCAGGCGGGCATCCCCGCGCATCCGCAGGACCTGGAGCAGGCCCCGCATCGCGTGGTCGGCTACCTGCGCTCGCGCAGTGGCACGGTGCTGCCCTACACCCTCCAGCGCGGCGACGAACAGGTCACGGTGAAGGGGCGCCACCTGCTCGCGGTCGATGATGGCAATGCGTATCTCGCCGCGGGCGTGGCGGGCCTGGGCGCGCTGTGGCTCCCCGACTACATGGCCGCCCCGCATGTGGCCACCGGCGAACTGGTCCGGCTGTTCCCGGAGTGGCGCATCGATGCGATGCCGCTGCACCTTGCGTTCCCCCCGAACCGGCATGTCAGCGCCAAGCTGCGCGTCTTCATCGACTGGATCGCGGCCTTGGTGGAGCAGCGCATGCCACGTGCGCGTCCGTAAGCGCGGGACGCACTGGCTGCACGCCACGGTTATCGGCTACGGGATGCACGCTGTGGCTCCAGCGCAACCGCACGATCATCGAGTGTTTTCTTCAGCGGCGCGATGACCAGCGTATCGCCCCTGCATACATCCACATCCCGGTAGATCACGCGCCGGCCGTTGCGGAACGCCACGCGAAGGTCGAACCGGCAGCCTTCGTCGGCCAACCGGACCGTAGTGCCGACACCACCACCCGCCAAGGCATCGATCGACCGCGGAGCGAAGGCCTCCGTCCCGGCAGGCGCGACGTCCAGGGCCACGACACTGTCATGGGCCCGGTTGAGCAGGCCGAGGTAGCGTGCCTCCGCACCGTGCGCGGTACCGGCGAGCATCAGCGAAACCATCAGGAAGGGGCGGATCAAGGTCATGGCAGCGTCTCCAGGCGGGTGATGAACCTCTGCATCACGCGCCCGCGCGCCCTCGCCGCCAACCGATCCGGGACGAATCGTCGCTACGGCCAGGCCAATCGTAATGGGCCGTCATGGCGCTTCCCGCCCTCCCGCCGCCTGCCTAAGATGAGCTTCGCAAGAGATGCCTGGCCCGGAATCGACCATGTACATTCGCCTCGGCAGCACCCGGATCCGCCTGTCCCGCTACCTCGCCCTGTGGACGGCGGTGGCCGTGGTGTTCGCCCTGCAGACCTCGATCAACGCCGGCCTGCCGAACAGCCGACAACCCCTCTGGGATCTCATGCGGTGGTCGCTGATCCAGTGGTACACCTGGGCTGCCCTCGCACCCACGGTCTTCCGCCTCGCCGAGCGCTTTCCGGTGCGCGGCAGCGGGCGCCTGCACGGGCTCGGCACGCAGCTGGTGGCCAGCTTCTGCATGACGTTCATCGCCATGGTGGTGGGCGCGATCGTCTCCACCCTGTTCGAGCCCAGCGGTTTCTTCGAGCAGCTGGGCTATTTCCTGGAACAGCATTTCGCCATCGGCCTGCTGACCTACTGGACCCTGTTCGCGATCCAGCAGGCCATCCACTTCCACGCCGAGAAAGCCCGCCGTGAACTGGAGGCGAGCCAGCTGGCCACCGAACTGGCGCAATCGCGCCTGCTCTCGCTGAAATCCCAGCTGCAGCCACATTTCCTGTTCAACACGCTGCACGCGATCATTACCCTGCTCGACGAGGACAAAGTCTCGGCCGAAGACATGCTGCTGCGCCTGAGTGAACTGCTGCGCGCGTTCCTTGAAGATTACGACGGCCAGGAAATCAGCCTGCGCCAGGAACTGGACCTGATCGAGCTGTACCTGGGCATCCAGCGCACGCGCTTCAAGGATCGGCTGAGCACCCGCACGTACATCGCCCCGGGCACGCTGGACTGCGCGGTGCCCAGCCTGATCCTGCAGCCGCTGGTGGAGAATGCGCTACGCCATGGCATCGGCCAGCGCGTGGGCAGCGACACCATCGAGATCGAGACCCGCCGCGATGGCGACACGCTGTGCATCGAAGTCCGCAACCGCAACAGTACCTTGTCGGCGGCACCGACCGCGTCGGCCGGGCACGGCATCGGCATGTCCAACACACGCCTGCGCCTGAAGGAGCTGTACGGCGATGCCGCCGACGTCCGGCTGGACATGCTCTGGCCGGAAGGCGTGGCCTGCCGCATCCGCGTGCCGTTTCGCGCCCTGGACGGCGCCGACGAGGCACCCGAATTCACCCCGGGGACAACGCCGGGGATCGCACCGGCATGAGCCTGACCGTGCTGGTGGTCGATGATGAGCCCATCGCGCGGCATGCGATCGTGCGGTTGCTGCGGGATGATCCCGGGATCGAGATCGTCGGGGAATGCGGCGATGGCATCTCGGCGGTCGCCGCGATCCGCAGCCACTCACCGGACCTGGTATTCCTGGACATCCAGATGCCTGCGATCACCGGCATGGACGTGGTGGCCACCATCGGTGCGGCGCGGATGCCGGCCACCGTGTTCGTCACCGCCTACGAGCAGTACGCAGTGAAGGCCTTCGAGGCCAATGCCGTGGACTATCTGGTCAAGCCCTTCAGCCGCGAGCGCTTTGCCACCACGCTGGAACGGGCCAAAGCCCGGGTGTCGGCGTCAAGCGCGATGGGCACCCGGGCCTCGGCGCAGATCCTGCAGGCGCTGGATGCGCTCCGGCAGCGTGACGACTACCTGCAGCGCATCCCGGTGCGCGTCGATGAGCATGTGGTACTGGTGGCGGTGGAGGACATCGTCTGGATCAAGGCGGCACGCAACACGGTCGAGATCCACCTGTTCGACCGCATGCACGAGCTGCGCGAGACCATGACCACCCTCGCCGCGCGGCTGGACCCGCGGCATTTCGCGCGCGTGCATCGCTCGGCGATCGTCAACGTGCGCCGGGTCAAGGCGATCCATCCGTGGTTCAACGGCCACCATGTGGTGACCATGGACACCGGCCAGCAGCTGCGCATGAGCCGGTATCAGAACGAGGCGTTCCTCAAACTGGTCTCCACGCGCAGCGAATGACGGTTCACTCCGGCATCCGCTCGCCCGCACGCAACGTCAGCACCTCAACGCCCTCGGCGGTGACCAGCACGGTGTGCTCGGCCTGCGCCGACAGCTTCCCGTCGCGGGTGGTCACGGTCCAGCCGTCGTCACTCATGTCGATGGCCGCGCGGCCCTGGTTGATCATCGGCTCGATGGTGAAGGTCATGCCTTCTTCCAGCTCCAGCCCATCGCCGCGGCGCCCGTAATGCAGCACCTGCGGTTCCTCGTGCATCTCCTGGCCGATGCCATGGCCGCAGAATTCGCGGACCACGCTGTAGCCATGCGCCTTGGCATGCTGCTGGATCGCAAAACCGATGTCGCCCAGCGTCGCGCCCGGACGCACCACGCCGATCCCCTTCCACATCGCCTCGCGGGTGACCCGTACCAGCCGCTTGGCCGCGTAGTCCACCTCGCCGATCAGATAGGTCTTGCTGGAATCGGCGATGTAACCGTCCTTCTCCAGGGTGATGTCCAGGTTGACGATGCTCCCGCTGCGCAGGATGTCATCGGCGGAGGGCACCCCGTGGCAGACCACGTTGTCGATCGAACTATTGAGTACGTAAGCAAAGCCATACTGGCCCTTGCTCGCCGGACGGGCGTGCAGCTGATCGACGATGAAACGCTCGACCCAGTCGTTCACCTGCAGCGTGCTCATGCCCTCCAGCGACAGCTCGTCCAGCGCTTCGAACACCTGTGCCAGCAGGCGTCCCGATGCGCGCATCAGCGCCTGTTCTTCAGCGGTCTTGATCATGCTTCGGCCACCCGCAGCGCGCCCGGTTCGACCCCGGCCGCACGCAGTTCACGGCTGACGATCTCCTGGTAGCTCATGCCCGGATTCATTTCGCACAGCATGCCGATCTTGATCCAGAAACCCGCCTGGGCGTTGATCGAGCGGCCCGAGACGCCGCTGGCGCGGCGCAGGTTGTCGTGCAGTTCGTCGTCGATGTTGACGATGCCCATGGGCGAGCCCTCTGAAGTGATATACACATCATATATGTTTCGTATATCGAGAGCCAGCGCCGGACCTCCGCTCAGGTCCAGGCCGGATCGGCCGTGAAATCGATGGTCAGCCAGAACTCGCTGCCGCGCGCATCCAAGCGCTCGGCGATCTCGTCGCGCATCGCGTCCACGTTGCCGATGGTGCCGATCACCGTGTCCGGATGGGTCAGGATGTGGATTTCCACGAACCGCATGCGGCCCATCTTGGCCACGTGGCTGGTGAAATCCAGATAGCCGTGCTCGGCGACGAAGTCCTTCATCACCGCCTGCACGCGCGCATCCAGCGTATCCGGCGCCACCTGCAGGACTTCGCGCATGGCCTTCCAGGCGCTGCGGAGGGGTACCGGCAGCACCGCGACGCTGATCGCGGCCAGCACCAGCGGATCCAGATAGGGAATCCAGTGGGTGTGCTCGCCACCGCGCAGCAGCAAGGCGATCGCGAACGCCAGCACCACCGCCAGGCTCATCAGCCCGCTGAGCAGCCAGGCGCGCACGTCCAGCCACAGCAGGGCCGAATGCAGCTGCATCGCGCGGATACGCACGAACGCCGCCATGGCCAGGTTGCTCACGCACAGCAGGGCCGCCCACAGCAGCGCAGGCCCGGCCTTGACCTCGTGCCCGCCGGTGGTCAGCCCGATCACCGAGTTGGCCAATGCATAGATGCAGGCCAGCGACAGGATCGCGCCGCCGAGGGCCTCCACCATCGGCTCCAGATGCCAGTACCCATACTGGAAGCGCGGGCTTTCTTCCCGCGCCACCAGCCGCAGCACCGACAACGCCACCAGGGTCAGCGCCACGTCCACCAGGCTGTAGACGCCGTCGAACAGGATGGCCTGCGATCCCACCAGCAGGCCCCCGATGAAGCCGACGGCGCTGACCGCCATCGTCACCCCGATGGAAAACGTGAGGACCCGCTGCTCGCGTGCTGTATCCATCGCTGGCCGAGGGTCCTCCGCGCGGGCGTCAGACCTTCAGCACCTCCACCTTGTAGCTCGGCGCATCGCCGTCGGTGTCGATGATAAGCCCGTGCACATCCGACTCGAAGCCCGGGAAGCGCGCGTTCTGCTCACGGGCGATCCGCAGCGACTGGATGATCGGCTCATCGCTGGCACCGAAGCGCTCGCCCGGCATGATGGTCGGGATGCCCGGCGGGTATGGCACCAGCATGGTGCCGGCGATGCGGCCACTGATCTGCTCGATGTCCACCCGCTCGATCTGGCCGCGCACCAGGTGGTCGTAGGCCTCGGCCGGGGTCATCACCGGCTCGGGCAGGTCCACGTACATCGCGCGCATCACCTGGGCCACGCCGAACTCGGCGTTGAAGGCGTGCAGTGCATCGCACAGGTCGCGCAGACCCCAGCCGGCGTAGGCGATCGGGAACTCGGCGGCGAGCTGCGGCAGTGCACGGGTCAACGGCGCGTTGCTGTCGTACAGCTCCTTGAACGCCATCAGCTCGGTCACCAGGGTGCTCCACTTGCCCTTGGTGATGCCCATCGAGAACAGGAACAGAACCGAGTACAGGTTCGTCTTTTCCACGGTGATGCCGCGGGTCCACAGGAACTTGCTCAGGACCGCAGCCGGAATACCCCGCTTGCCCATCTCGCCGTCCATCGACAGCCCGGGGGTCAGCAGGGTCACCTTGATCGGATCGATCAGCACGTAGTCGTCGACCAGGCCCTCGAAACCGTGCCAGTGCGCGTCCGGCTGCAGGTACCACTCGCTGCGCTTGGCCACCATCGGGGCCGGTGCGTCGCCCTTGGCCAGCGAGCGCTCCAGCTTGTCCGGCTGCCAGACGCTGAACCACCAGTCATCCCGACCCAGGTCCTCGCGCACATGCAGCATCGCGCGGCGGAAGGCGATCGCCTCGTCGTGCATTTCCTGCACCAACGATTCACCGGCCGCGCCCTCCATCATCTTGGAGGCCACATCGCAGGCCGCGATCACCCCGTAATGCGGGCTGGTCGTGGTGTGCATCATGAAGGCTTCGTTGAAGCGCTCGGCATCCAGCTCGCGGGAGGCCGCATTGCGCACGTGGATCATCGAGGCCTGCGAGAACGCAGCCAGCAGCTTGTGCGTGGAGTGCGTGGTGAAGATGATCGCATCCTGTTCGCGCGGCTTGCCCTTGGCCATGCCGTAGTGGTTCTCGTAGAACGGATGGAAGGCGGCGTAGGCGTACCAGGCTTCGTCGAAATGCAAGTAGTCGACCGCGCTGCCGATTTCCTCGGCGATCTTCTCGGCGTTGTAGCACAGCCCGTCGTAGGTCGAGTTGGTCACCACCGCGATGCGCGGCTTGGAGCCGGCCTTGTAGGCCTTGCTGGCCAGCGGGTTGGCGGCGATGGCCTGCTGCAGCGATTCGGGCGTGAACTGATCCAGGCTGATCGGGCCGATGATGCCGTGCGCGTTGCGGCTCGGGGTGAAGTACACCGGAATGCCACCGGTCATGATCAGCGAGTGCAGCAGCGACTTGTGGCAGTTGCGGTCGACGAACACCACATCGCCGCGCCCCACGGTGCCATGCCAGACGATCTTGTTGGCGGTGGAGGTGCCGTTGGTGACGAAGAAGGTATGGTCGGCACCGAAGTTGCGCGCCGCCTCGTTCTCGGCTTCCTTGATCGGACCGGTGTGGTCGAGCAGCGAACCCAGCTCCGGCACCGAGATCGACAGGTCGCTGCGCAGGGTGTTCTCACCGTAGAACTGGTGGAACGCGCGCCCTACCGGTGATTTGGTGAACGCCACGCCGCCGGCATGACCGGGCGTGTGCCAGGAATAGTTCGACTCGGCCGTATGGTGGATCAGCGCCTTGAAGAACGGCGGCAGCAGGTTGGCCATGTAGTCTTCGGCCGCGCGCATCACCTGGCGCGAGATGAAGCTCTTGGTGTCTTCGAACAGGAAGATGTAGCCGTGCACGAACTTGAGCAGCTTGCTCGGCACCTTCTCGATCGTGCGCCGCTCGCCGTACAGGAAGACCGGCAGGTTCGCGCGGCGGGCGGTCTGCTCACGCAGGAACCCGAGCAGGCGCTGGAACTGCTCCGGGTTCTCCTCGGTGCCGTCGATGGAGATCAGCACTGCCGAAGCCGCCACATAGGTGCGCGCACCGGCCTGGGCGTCGGCCAGCGTGAGGCCACACAGCACGCGCTGGTCGTTCTTGCGAAGCTCGTCCACCAGCGCACGGATCAGGATGCCGCCGATGCGCGGGGATTCGTAGTCGTCGTCAATGACGATGATCGGGTAATCAAGGGACTTGAAGTACACAGGGATTCTCCTGGGGGAAGATCACGAAAGCGTCGTGCGGACGGCGGCGTCGAGCGCGGGAAGCTGGCCGCGCTGGCGGCGACGCTCCTCGCTGAAGAACGGATAGAACACCGTGATGAACAACACGAACAGGAAGGCGTACTGCACGATGTTGCCGGCCGAGCCGAAGATCGCCCACAGGCAGTACACGACGGTGACGCTGGTCAGCAGCCAGAACGCGCCGGTATGCACCAGCGTGTGCGAGCGCTCGACCACGAAATAGCAGGCCACGCAGGAGTAGATGTACGGCAGCAGGGTCAGCACCACCGCGGCCGAGGTGATCACGTCGAACTGGGCCGAGGCGGTCTTGGAGGTCGAGGTGACCAGCACCGCCAGGGTCATCAGCACGGCCACGATCAGCACGCCCTTGACCGGCACGTCGTCCTTGTTGGTCTTGCTGAAGATGCTCGGGAACAGGCCATCGTCCGATGCGGCCTTGGCGCTCTGTGCGGTCAGCAGGATCCAGCCGCCGAGCGAGCCGGCCGCGCCCACGAAGGCGCACAGGCTGACCAGCGCCCCGCCCCATCCGCCCACCGCATTGGCCGCAGCCAGCGCGAACGGCGCATCGGAGACCTGCAGGTCGCCATTGGGCACCATGCCCATGATCACCGAGGAGCTGGCGATGTAGGCGATCGCCGCCAGGAACACGCCGGCGAGCGTGGCGCGGGCGACGTTCTTCTCCGGATTCTCCACCACACCGGCGGTCACCGAGGCCGATTCCACGCCGATGAAAGCCCACAGGGTCAACGCCGCGGCGCTGGAGATCGCGCCGAAGTTGGATTCACCGGACACGTTGTAGGCGCCCTTGAAGATCGTCGGGTCGAAGAAGAACCAGCCGAAGATCGCGATGCCCAGGATCGGCACCAGCGCGAAACTGGTGGTCACCGTCTGCAGCTTGCTGACGAACGACGGGCCGATGACGTTGGCGAAGCTCAGCGCCCACACCAGCGCCAGCACCGCGATGCAGCGCGGCACCGGCTCGGACAGGATCGGGAAGAAGTAGCTGAAATAGCCCACCGCCGCGATCGGAATGGCGACATTGCCGATCCAGTTGGCGAACCAGTAGACGGCGTTGGTCTGGAAGCCCATGTAGGGCCCGAACCAGTCACGCGCATGGGCATACGGACCACCCGCCTTGGGCGCCAGCTTGCCGAGCTTGGCGAAGACGAAGGCCAGCAGCAGCGCGCCGGCCGTGGTGATCAGCCAGCCCCAGATCGAGGCGGTGCCGATCTTGGCCAGGCTGGAGGGCAGCAGGAAGACCCCCGACCCCATCATGTTGCCGGCCACCAGGAAGGTGGCCCCGACGACCCCGATTTTCTTTGCTTGTGCCATGACGCTTGCTCCTTTGCCAGGCAGGGACCCGGTCATGCCGGGCGGTGGGAGTTACTTGATGAAGTTGTATTGCAGGCTGCCCTGCAGCCGCACCGTGTCGCCGCGCTGTCCGCCCTGCTGCTCCAGCTGTCCGTAGAGCAGTTCCATGCCCATCGTCCACGACGGCGCCGGGCTCCACAGCAGGTTGAAGACGCCGTAGCGGCTCTGGCGGAAGGCGTCGGCGGCCAGCGCATCGTTGCGCGCGCTGGTGAGTTGCCCGTAGATCAGGTTCGATCGCCACAGCGGCGACCAGTAATGCGTGTATCCGACGAAGCCGCCATACAGCGACAGCGCCTGCAGGCGGCCATCGGCCGTCACCACCGCATCCATTCCCGACCCGGTCAGGTCGGCCGTATAGCGCGCCAGTCCTTTGCCACCGAGCATGCCGAACAACAGCAGGTCCTGGTCGCCTACGGACGCCGAGCCGCTGAGCTGCAGGCCACCGGCAAAGCGCCGGCCATCGCCGGCATCGCCGTCGTAGCCCAGGCTGCGCGCGACACCGCCCAGCTGCAGGTGTCCCCAGTCGCGCTCCATGCGGGCGGTGACGGTGACATCGGGGAGCTGGTCGACCGGCATGATCCCCTCGGCGGGGTTGCTCAACTGGGTATCCGGATCCTCGGCGGCCACGGTGAGCGTGTTGCCCTTGCCCATCGCGAAGCTGTGGTGGATGCCGGCCACCAACAGGTAGCCCGCACCGCCCGGCCCGGCGAAATCCAGGGTGTCAGGCAGGCTGTCGGCATCCATGAAGCTGGAATAGCCATAGCCGGCATACGTGTTGCCGAGCTGGCCATAGGCGTGGCGCAGGCGGAACTGATAGCTGTCGCTGCTGCCGAAGAAGTCATTCTCCAGGTAGAAGCGCAGGTTGCCGTGCGTGGTCGGGCGCCGCGCTTCGAAGCTGAAGCGGGTCTGCTTGGCATGCAGCGTGAAGTTGGACACATCCCGGTGGGCGCTGCCGACCGGAATGGACGAGGTGATGAACTGCTCCTGGTCACCGGCCGCTCGTGAATCGGCGATCGCATCAAGCTTGGCGTAGCCGCCGATGCGGATCAGGGTATCGGTGTTGGGGATCGCGAAAAAGCCTTTCAGCTCGGGATCGGTCGGGCCGGCGGCGCTGTCCGGACGGGACGCGGCGGTGGACGGATCGGAAACGGAATCACGTTGCGGGAGGATGGCCTGGCCCATGCCCGGCACCTGGGCCTGGGCGGTCAGCGGGGCCGGCGACGGCAAGGGCACTGCCGTCGTGCCCGGCGAAGGAATCGCCGTGGCCACCGGCGAGGTGGGAGGAGGCTTCCCGGATTCGATCGCTTCCAGGCGTTTCTCCATCTGCTCCAGGGTCTGTCGCAGTGTCTGGATGTCCTGCCGCAACGCGGCCGCCGAATCCTGCGCGTACACCGGCGCCGCAGCCGTTGCTGCCACGCACGCGACCATCAACACAGCCAAGCGCATCACATCCTCCTTGAAACGCACACAGTCCCGCGCGTCCGCGCCGGCCGGCATCCTGGATGCCGCAGGCCGCGGGCGCGCAGCCCGGCACTGCAATGCGCGCGACCATCTCGCCCGCACGGGATCCCCTCATCCCTGATGACCAACGCGCTCACGCATGTCGACCAGCGCCTTGAGTAACAATCGCAAAGTGAGAATGCCGTGAACGTTGTCAGGCAGTTTTCTGACCGTGAGGCCACGCATCCGATGCGTGCGGGGGAATCCGTGGGAGAGCGCATGGAGCCCAGCGTAGCGATCCAGGCGATTCCGGCCTTGATCCAAATCAAGCCGAAGGCTTTTGCCCCTCTGGAGATACTGGACTGCAGCGCGAAGCCGAAACGAAATGCGCCGGGCATGGCCCGGCGCGAGGTGTGGCGTGTAACCGGCCGCGCTGGCTCAGCGTGGGCCGAGCACCACGGTCATGTCATCGCCCTGCGGCATGCCGGAGCGGCGTTGCACCATGCCCTGGGCATCCTTGAACAGAATGCCCGGCGTGCCCTGGAAACCAAGCTCGATCATCAACACCTGGTTCGCATCCAGCTTGTTGGCGACCTCTGCCGTCAGCGATGCCGCCGGCTTGATACCGCCGCGATCGAACAGTCGCTCGTTCTCCAGCAGTGCAGCACTGGGATTGGGCGCGGTGAGAATCGCGGCCGCCTTGGCCGGGCTGTCTTCGCGGATCACGCCAACCATGACGTGGCGCAACTGCACCTTGCCGGCATCCACCCACGGTCGTGCCGCTTCCCAGAAGCGATGGCAGTAAGGGCAGTTCGCATCGCTGAAGGTGTAGACCACGCGCGGCGCATCGGCACGGCCATCGCGCACCCAGGCGCTCTCGTCGAGCTTCTTCCAGCTGCGCTCGGACATCGGCTTGGCCACCAGCTTCTCCAGCGGCGCCGCACCCACGTCCTCACCGCTGGCATCGAACAGACTGCCGACGACCACGTGCTTCCCATCCGCAGTGACATACGCCGCCGCGGGTTGCTGCCCACCGACCACGCCGGCGAAACCGCGCAGGCCACCGGGCGCATCAAACTCGCCGATCACCTCGAAACCATGCTTTTCAATGCCCTTCAGTACCGCCGGACGATCTCCACCCGCCTTCGCCGCAGCGGCATCACCAGCCTTCGGCGTCTGTGCCTGGCTGCACCCGGCCAAGGCCATCAGCAGCGACACGGCAAGCACGGTGCCCAGCGGGCGCGAGGACTTCAATTTCATGGTGACTCCTGGATTCAATAAACATGACAACGCGACCACCGTTACAGGCTGTCGAGCTTGGATTGCAGGCCGGCGGCACTCAGTTCACCCAGGTGTATCTGCCGCAGCCGGCCCTGCCCATCGAAGAACAGGGTAGTCGGATAGGCGTGCACCTGCAGCCGCTCGGCGGTGAGCGCGTCCTCATCCAGCAGCACATTGGCCAGCGTCAACCGCTCGGCGGCCAGGAAACCCTCGACCTCCTCACGGGTTTCACCCTGGTTGACGAACAGGAAACGGATATCCGGATGGCGCTGCTGCGCGCGGGCCAGTACCGGCATCTCGCGACGACAGGGGCCGCACCAGCTCGCCCAGAGATTGACCACCACCGGCGTGCCCTGCGTGTCGGCCAAGGCCGTTGGCGCGCCCTCCAACGAGGTCAGGGTGATCGCCGGCAGCGTCACCCGCGATTGCTGCAGCCAGCCAGCACCGCTGGACAGTACCGCCCAGCCGAGCACACCGGCCAGGGCACCAGCCCATACCGGCCGCCGCAGCGAAGGCCATCGGCGCAGGCGCCATGCGCCCCACCCCAGCCCAGCCACCAGGGCAGGCCACAGAAGGAAGCCGCCATCGCCGATGCGCAGGACGCCCCAAGGGTCCTGCGCATAATCGCCCACATGCCAGAGCACGAATGCGGCGCGACCGGCCAGCAGGCCCAGCAACAGCATGTCCACCACCACCGATCGCGGGCGCGGCGCGCCCTCGATCGCCGGCGCACGCACCACGCTGGCGACCAGCATCGCAATACCGACGGCCACCAACACCCACACGACCGCAAGCGGTACCGGGCCTACACTGCTGATCATTGATTCTCTCCGCCATCGCTCGGGGTCTGCCACGCTGCGACGGCTGTTGCTTCGGGCCCGCCGGCATGGTCCCAGCAAGAGGTCAATGGAGCAAGCGTGCCGGTGGCGCGCGATTCAGGCCACGGAGCGGACCGCCTCGACCATCCGTCCGACCGGTCGCGAAGCGGCCCGCTCGCGCTGTTGCGCGGCCACCTGACGCCGATAGCGCGCCGGTGTCAGCCCGACGATGCGCAGGAACAAGCGGCGGAATGCGCTCTGGTCGGAGTAACCCACCATCCATGCCACCTGGTCGACCACGCCACCGCCCTGCAGCAACAGCTGCGCCTTGGCGATGCGCAGGCGCTGGCAGTACTCGATCGGGCGCATCCCGGTGGCTTTCAGGAAACGGCGCTGCAATGTGCGCGGCTCCAGGCCGGCCTGCGCGCAGATGTCCTCCAGCCCGACACCGCGTGCGGCGATGCCGTGCAGCCAACGCTGCGCCTTGAGGATGCATCTGTCCCCGTGCGCGAAGTTCGGGCTGAAGCGCTCCAGATCGTCCAGTTCGGTACGCGGGATCACCAGCTGCAGCTGCTGGATGACGGTATTCATCACGCTCTGCCCATACACGCGTGCGAGCAGGCGCAGGCTCAGGTACTTCCAGGCATCCTGGCCGGCGGCGGTCAACAGATCCCCGTCATCGACCAGGGTGCGCTCGCTGGGCAACCAGCTGGGCACCATCATGCGCAGCGGCGGGCAGCGCGCGGGATCGGGCACGCTGACGGAACGCCCGGCCAGCACACCCGCTGCCGCCAGCAGCAGGCCGCCTTCGTCGCAGCCGGCCAGCAGGCTGCAGCCCTCGTGACATTCCCGTAGCCAGGCCAGCAGGCGTTCGTCGGGCGGTGCCATGGTCCAGCTCGATTCGCTCCCGGGCACGACGATGATGGTCGGTAGCGCATCGCCGAACAGTTCCGTCCCGGCGACGCGCTGCATGCCACGGGCGGACATCGTCCACCGCGTCACCAGCATGCGTGCGCCGGTGCGGCGACCGGCGGCCACCGTGCGGTTGCAGCGTTGTGCCAGCTCGGAGAGCACCGGGGCGGCGGCGCGCAGGCTGCCGGGGAATTCCACCACCCCGACTTCCATCAGGGCCGGCTTGTCCGGCCGGCGATCCGGCTGCAGCGTGTTGCGGGGTGCGTCCATGGCCATTCTCCTGGAACAGTGCCTGCCGGCGCAGGCCGGGCAGAACGGGTCGATACATAAGATGGCCTGAGGCTACGGACGTCCCGGGAGGAGGACCATGCAACTAGTTGCAAATTTCACACCGGCTGAACTTCCAGTGGGGTTTGAGCAAGGCTTGACCCTGGAGCGCACTCCAAGGTTCAGAATGAGCCGGTCATCCACGAGGTGCTCATGAACATTGGACAGCTCGCGCGCCTGGCCGGCGTGCCCATCGACACGGTGCGTTATTACGAGCGGCAACAGCTGCTGCCGACCGCCCGACGCAGCGCCGGCGGCTACCGGGTCTTCGGTGAGTCCGACCTGACCCGCCTGCAGTTCATCCGCCGCGCCAAGACACTGGGCTTCAGCCTGGACGAAATCGCCGACCTGCTCGGCTTCAGTGATCAGCGCGGCCAGGACATGGCGCAGATCCGCGACAGCGCGGTGAACAAACTCACCGATATCGAGCAGCGCATCGGCGAGCTGCAGCGCATGCACAGCGCGCTCAAGCACCTGGTCGACGCCTGCCCCGGTCATGGCGATCAGGAACGGTGCCCGATCCTGACGGCGTTGACGGACGCACGCCCATGACCCCCGCACACGATCCGCGCAAGGCCACGGATTCGGCCTGCTGCAGCAGCACGGCAACGGGCGTCAGCACGGCCACCGATCCGGTCTGCGGCATGATGGTCGACCCGGCCACCACGGCCCATCATGCCCGCCACGACGGCAGCGACTACTACTTCTGCAGCGACGGCTGTCGTCGCAAGTTCATCGCCGACCCGCAGCGTTACCTGGCTGCGTCTTCCCGTCCTTCCGAAGCGCCCCCCGCCGGCACGCTCTACACCTGCCCGATGCATCCGGAGATCGTGCAGGACGGTCCAGGCACCTGCCCGCTGTGTGGCATGGCGCTGGAGCCGAGCCTGCCCCGCCTGGATGACGGGGAGAATCCCGAGCTGACCGACTTCCGTCGCCGCTTCTGGTGGAGCCTGCCGCTGAGCGTGGCGACGATGGCACTGGCGATGCTGGCGATGACTCCCCTGCTGCAGGGACTCTCACCCGACCTGCGGGTGTGGATGGAGCTGGCATTGGCGACACCGGTGGTGCTGTGGGCGGGATGGCCGTTCCTGCAGCGTTGGGCGCACTCGATCCGCAACCGCAGCCCGAACATGTGGACCCTGATCGGCACCGGCGTGTTGGCCGCATACTGCTATAGCGTGGTCGCGACCCTCGCCCCGGGACTGTTCCCGCCCTCGTTCCACCAGCATGGCCATGTCGGCGTCTACTTCGAAGCCGCTGCGATGATCGTCTCGCTCACGCTGCTCGGCCAGCTGATGGAGCTGCGTGCGCGGGCAAAGACCTCGGCGGCGATCAAGGCGCTGCTCGGGCTGGCACCGAAGACCGCGCGCGTACTCCACGACGATGGCCGGGAAGAGGACGTCGAGATCGCCGCGCTGCACCCCGGCGATCGCGTGCGCGTGCGGCCGGGTGAGCAAGTGCCGGTGGATGGCACCGTGCTCGAGGGCGGCTCCTCCATCGACGAATCGATGCTGACCGGTGAGCCGGTTCCGGTCGGCAAGACCATCGGCGATACGGTCATCGGTGCGACGCTCAACGGCACCGGCAGCCTCGTGGTCCGTGCCGACCGCCTCGGCGATGACAGCATGCTGGCGCAGATCGTACAGCTGGTCGCACAGGCGCAGCGCTCGCGCGCGCCGATGCAGCGCATGGCCGACAGCGTGGCCTATTGGTTCGTACTGGCGGTGTTGTCGGTCGCTGTGCTGACGTTCTTCGGCTGGGGACTGTTCGGCCCGGAGCCGGCCTGGACACACGCGGTACTGAGCGCGGTGGCGGTATTGATCATCGCCTGTCCGTGCGCCCTGGGGCTGGCCACACCGATGACGATCATGGTCGCCACCGGCCGCGCCGCGCAGCACGGCGTGTTGTTCCGCGATGCGGAGGCGATCGAAGCACTGCGCCAGATCGACACGCTGGTGGTGGACAAGACCGGCACGTTGACTGAAGGGCGGCCGGCGTTCCGTGACGTGCAGGCGGTGGCGCCCTTCAGCGCCGATCAGATCCTGCACTGGGCGGCGAGCCTGGACCAGGGCAGCGAGCATCCATTGGCCGCTGCGATCGTCGCCGAAGCGCGCGCACGCGGGGTGAGCCTGGGCAACGTGGAGGACTTCGATTCGTTGACCGGTCTGGGCGTACAGGGCGTGGTCGCAGGCAAGGCATTGCTGCTGGGCAACATCACGCTGATGGAGGAACACGGCATCGCGCTGGACGCGCTGCGCGAGCGTGCCGGGCAGCTGCGCAGCGCGGCGGCGAGCGTGATGTATCTCGCGGTGGACGGCCGGCTGGGTGGCCTGCTCGCGGTGGCCGACCCGATCAAGGCGTCCACCGCCGAGGCGATCACGCAGCTGCACCGCGATGGCCTGCGCATCGTCATGGCCACGGGCGATGGCACCGCCACCGCCGAGGCGGTCGCGCGCGAACTCGGCCTGGACGAGGTGCACGGCGAAATGCGCCCGGCCGACAAGGCCGCATTGATCCGCTCGCTGCAGGCACAGGGCCGCAAGGTCGCGATGGCGGGCGACGGCATCAATGATGCGCCCGCCCTGGCCACGGCCAATGTCGGCATCGCGATGGGCAATGGCACCGACGTGGCGATGTCGAGTGCGCAGGTCACCCTGGTCAAGGGCGATCTGCGCGGCATCCTGCGTGCGCGCCGCTTGTCGACCGCGAGCGTGCGCAACATGCGCCAGAACCTCGGCTTTGCGTTTCTTTACAACGGCCTGGGCATCCCGGTTGCCGCCGGCGTGCTGTATCCCCTGGGCATCGTGATGTCGCCGATGTTGGCGGCGGTGGCGATGAGCCTGAGTTCGGTGTCGGTGATCGGCAATGCACTGCGATTGCGCCATCAACGACTGCCTGGCGAATGAGCGCGCGTGCATGACGAAATTTCTTCACTTTTTCCTTGCCAATCCAAAACGTCGTCGCTATGATTTCGCTCCTCACGACGTGGGGCCATAGCTCAGCTGGGAGAGCGCCTGCATGGCATGCAGGAGGTCGGCGGTTCGATCCCGCCTGGCTCCACCAATCCGATCATTAGGCCGATCAGATTGCAGTGACAAAATTTGAAGTTTTCGTGCGTCCCCATCGTCTAGAGGCCTAGGACATCACCCTTTCACGGTGGCGACCGGGGTTCGAATCCCCGTGGGGACGCCAGTTTCAAGCAGACAGCCCTGACCTCGGTCGGGGCTTTTTGTTTGTAGCGTGCCGTTCAATGACACGGCACGTGCGATCTTTTTTTTGGTTTGCGTGACGATACGGACTGCCGGGAACCGCCGACATCGATGGTCGAGTGGCTGCG
Organism: Stenotrophomonas sp. SAM-B; assembly: GCF_013387485.1. Classification (GTDB taxonomy): domain Bacteria; phylum Pseudomonadota; class Gammaproteobacteria; order Xanthomonadales; family Xanthomonadaceae; genus Stenotrophomonas; species Stenotrophomonas maltophilia_AA. The sequence goes on along the minus strand of NZ_JABBXB010000002.1, from coordinate 186,570 downwards.
TGCATTCTTTCTTCGGTGTTTCAGAAAAAAAACTTGGCGAACGCTTCACGGCCGCGTAGAATTCCGCCTCCAGCATCGTGGGGCCATAGCTCAGCTGGGAGAGCGCCTGCATGGCATGCAGGAGGTCGGCGGTTCGATCCCGCCTGGCTCCACCACTCCGGACATTAGGCCGTCCGGGTGTGCTGAACAATTTGATGAGATTCATGCGTCCCCATCGTCTAGAGGCCTAGGACATCACCCTTTCACGGTGGCGACCGGGGTTCGAATCCCCGTGGGGACGCCACTCATCAGAAGAACACCGAGGCCCGGCATGCCGGGTCTTTTTGTTCACCGCCTACTGCGGTTGCGTTGCGGATCCCGAAAGGCTTCCACAAACGTGAACAGGCAGATATACTAGGCGGCTCGCGGTACAACGTGGGGCCATAGCTCAGCTGGGAGAGCGCCTGCATGGCATGCAGGAGGTCGGCGGTTCGATCCCGCCTGGCTCCACCACTTCTCCGGACACAGGCCGTCCGATAGAAGCCAAAAATTCGGTTTAACGCGTCCCCATCGTCTAGAGGCCTAGGACATCACCCTTTCACGGTGGCGACCGGGGTTCGAATCCCCGTGGGGACGCCAGCTTCAAACAAACAGCCCTGACTTCGGTCGGGGCTTTTTGTTTGACACCCCCCCTTCCCATTCGGCAAAAGCGCCGCTATGATAGGCGGCTCGCAGCACAACTGTGGGGCCATAGCTCAGCTGGGAGAGCGCCTGCATGGCATGCAGGAGGTCGGCGGTTCGATCCCGCCTGGCTCCACCACTTCTCCGGACACAGGCCGTCCGATAGAAGCCAAAATTCGGTTTAACGCGTCCCCATCGTCTAGAGGCCTAGGACATCACCCTTTCACGGTGGCGACCGGGGTTCGAATCCCCGTGGGGACGCCAGCTTCAGACAAACAGCCCTGACTTCGGTCGGGGCTGTTTGTTTATGGGCCTACGCCACCACCTTCGCCATGCCCACCGAGCGCGGTGCGGTCAAGGCGAAGCCGAACTGCGCATACAGCCGATGCGCCTCCCCATCGGCGATCAGGCTCACGTAGGCACCGACGGCATTCGCGCGCAGCCAGCCATCCAGCTGCTGCATCACGGCCTTGCCCAGGCCCTGCCCCTGGCGGTCCGGTACCACCGCGATATCCACCACCTGCAGGAAGCAGCCACCGTCGCCGATGATCCGGCCCATGGCCAGCAGCCGGTCGCCTTCGCGCAGGCTCACGCCGAACACCGTATTTGGCAGGCCACGCGCCGCCGCCTCGGCCGTTTTCGGGCTCAGGCCGGCCAGCACCCGCAGCGCGCGGTACTCCTCCACGCTGGGCGGTAACGGAATGCAGTGAACACCGACGGGCAGCGACATGACGCGGATCCAGCACTGAATGTGCGCTCAGCATGCCCGAACGGATTCGCAGGATGTGCGACCCATGGGCCTATTCTGTCCCCCTGCCCACCCTGCTCTCCCACCATGTGCTATTCCGCCCAGATCCGCGCCGACTACACCAAGCTGGTCCGTGAGTACGGCGCCATGATGTCGCTGGACGAGTTCGCCCAGCTCTATGCCCACGATGCCGGCAAGCAGCGCCCGAAGACCCCCAAGGCGATGGACGATGGCTTTGCCGGCGCCCGCACCGCGCAGGGCCAGGAGATCGTGGCGCGGATCCAGCAATGGCATGCCGAGGAAATGCAGGCACTGGATGAGGAAGTGCGCCTGCAGGGTGCGCGCTTGAAAGCGGCGGAGGAACAACTGGCTACGCGCCCCACGCAGAAGGCGCGCACCGAGGTGCGCGTGGCCGGCAACCGCATCGAGCGCGCGCAGACGCGCCTTTCCGATCTGCAGCGCGCGGGCCTGGTGCCGCGCGACAGCCGCATTTTCCCGGGGGTCTACGCGCCGGTGATCGTGTCCGAGCACGGACAGCGCGTGATCAAACCGATGCGGTATCAGTGCCGGCTGCCGGACAAGCCCGCGCGCAACGACGCGCTGTATCCCGGTACGTACAACGCACGCCGGGACAGCCTGGAGGCGTACTGGAAATCCGCGTTCGGCCATCGGCATGGCGTGGTGGTGGTGCAGTCGTTCTACGAGCACGTACCGCGGCACGCACTGGAGCAGCGCCCGCTCTCACCCGGCGAGAAAGCCGAGAACGTCGTCCTGGAGTTCAGCCCGCAGCCGCCGCGCGATCTGCTGATCGCATGCCTGTGGTCGGAGTGGGAAGGACCGGAAGGTCGCCTGCTGTCGTTCGCCGCGATCACCGACGATCCGCCTGCCGATGTGGCGCGGACCGGCCACGACCGCTGCATCGTGCCGATCCGGCGCGAACATCTGGATGCGTGGCTGAATCCGGACCCGCAGGATCTGGCGGCGCTGTACCGGATCCTGGACGACCGCGAACCGGTCGCCCTGGCACACGCCGAAGCAGCGTGAGGTCGCCGCTCAGCCGGCGACGGAGTCGCCCACCCGGGCGCGCTCCAGCGCGGCGTTCAGGTCGGCCGTCAGGTACGGCTTGGTCAGGATGACACCCGATCGGAAAGCCTCGGGCAGATGCTCGGTTGCCATGCCGGTGGCCAGCACGAAGGGAATCTGGCGCGCCGCCAGGGCAGCGGCCACCGCTTCGCTGGTCTCGTTGTTGGCCAGGCGATAATCCAGCAGGACCACCTGTGGCTGGGTTTCGGCGAGCAGGCGCAGCGCCTCGGCGACCGAGGCCGCCAGTCCCACCACCACGGCGCCGGACTGCGCCAGCTGCATCTGCAGCAGGGCCGCACTCATTTCGTCGTTCTCGACCACCAGCACCCGAAGATCCTGCAGCGCGCTCATGACGACTCCCTGTATGGTTCAGCGCGATGAGTATAGCGTCCTGCGTAGGTGAAACCCTGACAGGAACTTAAGCATTCAGGTCTGCACAAATGTCGACATCTTGTATACACTACGCGGCCAGCCAGCCGAAGTGGCGGAATCGGTAGACGCAGCGGACTCAAAATCCGCCGCCCTTAAAAGCGTGTGGGTTCGAGTCCCACCTTCGGCACCATGGAAAACCAGAACGCCCCGGATCGACGGATCCGGGGCGTTTTTCATTACAAAGCGGCAACCCTGTCTTCGTGAATCGGCAGCGCCGCGATCGCTACTCCACCGGTTCGAACGCTGGCAGTGGATGTGCGGGGATCGGTGGTACGGGCGGCACGGGCGGCACCTCCGGCTCCTCGCGCCAGAGCAACGCCAGGCGGCAGTCCCCCGCCTTTCGCCGGCACATCGTCTCAGCCTTGCGCTGAGCAGCGCCATCGTCCTGTGCGGACAGGGCAATGCCCACGGCACCGGTGCCCGTGTACAACGCCGAGTAACCGCCCAGCGAAGTACTGGCCTGATTGCTGCAGTTCAGTGAGTGCTGTACGCAATACCCCAGTGCCTGCTGCATGGCTGCGCTGACGCTGCGCTTGTTCATCGAATAGCCGTAGGCGCCGGTGTCGGCGTCATAGAACACCGCCGACGCCGCGCCCGCAGTGCATGGCAGGGCCATCCCCATGACCAGCAGCATCCTCAACCGTGGTGCAATCCGCATTTGTGATTCTCCGACCTGTCCTTGGAAGGTCAAGCATCTCCAAAGCCGCACGCCGTGTGCATCTCCATTCACCGCGGCGCGCGGTAAGAGTTTCCCGCACTGCGGTCAGACCAAGCGCAATGCGGGCTGGCCAGTAGCAGGGTTCAGCTGCACCGAACGGTGCGTGCCCGCCCCCGTCACCCGGAACGCCGCCACCGTCTGCAGCAGCTGGGTCGACTGCTCTTCCATGCTGCGTGCGGCCGCCGAGGCCTCTTCGACCAGCGCGGCATTCTGCTGGGTGCTCTCGTCGATATGCTCGACCACCTGGTTGATCTGCTCGATGCCTTCGCTCTGCTGCTGGGCCGCGGCGCTGATGTCGGCCATGAGATCGCTGACACGCTTCACGCTGACCACGATCTCGTCCATGGTGCGCCCCGCGCTCTCGACCTGGCGCGTGCCTGCCCCGACCTTCTCGACCGAGTCGCCGATCAGCTGCTTGATCTCCTTGGCGGCCTCGGCCGAACGCTGCGACAGCGAGCGGATTTCCGAGGCGACCACGGCAAAACCGCGTCCATGCTCACCCGCGCGGGCTGCCTCCACCGCCGCGTTGAGGGCCAGGATGTTGGTCTGGAACGCGATGCCGTCGATCACCCCGATGATGTCGACGATGCGGCGCGAGGAATCGTTGATCAGCGACATGGTCGAGACCACCTCATGCACCACCTGTCCACCCTGCGCGGCCACTTCCACCGCGCCGCCGGCCAGTTGATTGGCCTGGCGGGCATTGTCGGCGGTGCGACGCACCGTGGCGGTCAGGCCCTTCATCGAAACAGCGGTTTCCTCCAGCGAGGCGGCCTGCTGCTCGGTGCGCACGGACAGGTCACTGTTGCCCTCGGCGATCTCGCTGGCACCGACCGCGATGGTGTCGGCGGCCAGCTTGATCTGGGCGATGATCCCGGCCATCGCCTCCACCAGCGCATTGATGCCCTGGCACAGCTCGGCGATCGGGCCGGACTTGTCTTCGGTGACGATATGGCCGGTCAGGTCGCCGGCCTGCGCCGCGGCGACGACCTCGCGCGTCTGCGCGACGGCCTGCTGCAGCGCCAGGGTGTCACGCACCTGCGCGGTGATGTCGGTGGCGTACTTGACGACTTTGAACGGGCGTCCGTTCATGTCGTAGATCGGGTTGTACGAGGCCTGGATCCAGACCTCGCGCCCGCCTTTGCCCAGCCGTTTGTACTGGCCGGCATCGTACTCGCCGCGGCCGAGCTTGGCCCAGAACGCACGGTACTCCGCACTCTGCCGATAGTCGGGCTCTGCGAACATCGCATGATGCTGCCCGCGCACCTCGTCCAGTGCATATCCCATCGCGGCGAGGAAATTCTCGTTGGCGGCCAGGATGCGGCCCTCTAGGTCGAACTCGATCACGGCCTGCGATTTGTTGATCGCCGCCAGCTGGCCGGCGAAATCGGCGGCCTGGAATTTCTGCGCGGTGATGTCGGTGGCGAACTTCACCACCTTGTAGGGCCGCCCGTGGCTGTCGAAGACCGGGTTGTAGGATGCCTGGATCCAGATTTCGCGGCCGCCCTTCCCAAGCCGCCGATACTGGCCCGCCTCGAACTCACCGCGGCCCAGGTTGGCCCAGAAGTCCCGGTATTCCCTGCTCTGCGCATATTCGGCATCGACGAACATGGCGTGATGCTTGCCCTGGATTTCCTCCAGGGTATAGCCCAGTGTCTGCAGGAAATTGTCGTTGGCGTGCACGATGGTGCCGTCGAGATGGAACTCGATCACCGCCTGCACCCGGTGCAGCGCCTTGACCTGATCTTCCAGCTCGGCCTGCCGCTGCAGCGCGGCAGATGCCGCGGCGCCATGGGCGGCGCGACGGGAAACGAACAATGCGGTGAGCGAACGCCACAACGAGCCTGCATCGGCGTCGCTGTCACGACCTGGCACATGCGTGTGCAAGCCTGAAGTAATCATCTTTAGACCTCGGTGTCCGGTTAGCGAATAGGTCAGCGCCGGGCGGTGGCCCGGTGGCGGTATTCCGTTGGCTGGGACTCACGAAGATCGTCAGTGGGAATGACGTCGCTTCGATGGACTGCAAACACCGGGCAGGCCGGTGAACATGAACCATTTAAAGAAGGTGTACGGCCAGGTATCCACGTGAGCAGACAGGCAGCAACTGCGAGTCATATAACGGCGCGTCTTCTGAAAGCTTTAGGGCCATCATCGTCGCGCCGTGGCGCAGGCTGGGCCGGGGTCTACTCGCCGCTTTCGCTGGCATCGAGCGCGTCCAACGGGTCGATCGCGCCCAGGGCCTGGGCTTCCACCTGCACGTTGTCGCGCCCCAGCGCCTTGGCCCGGTAACACTGCGCATCCGCCGCCGCCACGGCGTCATCCACGCTCATGCCGCCGAACAGGGGCGCGATGCCGATGCTCGCGCCCACGCTCAGCCGGCGCTGGTCCCAGGGGATGGACAACCCACGCATCGCCTCGAGCAGGTCGATGGCGATGCGGCGGGCACGCTTGAGCGAACAGCCGGCCAGGATCACCGCGAACTCATCGCCGCCCAGCCGCGCCACGATGTCCGAATCACGCACCCCGTGCCGCAATACGCTGGCCACGGCCCACAGCACCGCATCACCGGCGAGATGGCCATGGGTGTCGTTGACCGGCTTGAAGTGGTCCAGGTCGATGTACATCAGCGATGCGGACTGGCCGGTCCGGGCGACCCGGGTGATGGCCTGCTGCAGGTGTGCCTCGAAGCCGCGCCGGTTGCTCAGCTCGGTCAACGGGTCGATCTCGGCCAGGTGGCGGGCCTCGCGCTGGCGCGCGCGTTGCTGGGTGACGTCACGGATCACCCAGACCGCGCCGCTGGTCAGCCCGTCCTCATCGCGCAGCCAGGCACGGGTCAGGTCGACCGGCAGCAGGTGGGTTCCCACCGCCAGCAGCAGGTCCGAATGCAGGTCGACCGCATTGCTGTCCGGGTCGAGCAGCACCGCCACGTCCAACGGCGAGCGCGGCGCGTACTCGGTGGTGAGCTCCATCACCTCCTGCAGCTGGCTGCCGGCCAGTGCCTCCGCGCCGTCACCCGCCAGCGCGCGGGTAGCCGCTGCGTTGGCGTACTGGATGCCGCCGTGCAGGTCCAGGGTCAGCACCATGTCGGCCACCGCATCCAGCGTGACCCGGGTGCGCTGCTCGGATTCGCGCAGCTGCTGGCCGCTGAGCCGTTGCGCGGTCACGTCCTGGATCTGGGAGACGAAATGCAGCGGCTCGCCATTTTCCGTGCGGACCAGCGAGACCGACAGCCGCCCCCAGACCAGGTTGCCCGCCTTGCCCAGGTAGCGCTTCTCCATGTGGTAATGCTCGCGGCGGCCGGCCAGCAGATCGCCAAGCAGGGCGAGGTCGGTATGCAGGTCGTCCGGATGCGTCAGCGTCTGGAAATCGATCAGCAGCAGTTCGGCACGGGTATAGCCGAGGATGCCGCACAGCGAATCGTTGACGTCCAGCCAGCGCCCTTCCAGCGACACCAGGGCCATGCCCAGCGCCGCCGACGAGAATGCCCCGGCGAATTTTTCCGAGGCCAGGAACGCCTGTTCGCGGACCTGCAGCAGCGGGGTCAGGTCGACCGCCATGCCGACGTAGCCGATCCGGTTGCCGCCGGCGCAGTCCAACGGACTGATCGACAGGCGCACCTGGCGGCGCCCGCCGTCCTTGCGCAGGAACGTCCACTGATGCGACCAGGTGCCCTGCGCCGCCCGCGCGCTCAACGCCTCGAACACGGTCGGCAGGCGTCCGTCCGCCCCCATCTGGGGCTGCAGGTAGGCGCGCATCTCCTCCGGGTCATGGAACAGGCCCGGGTTGACCCGTCCGATCACTTCATCGGGGCGGTAGCCGAGCAGTTTCTGCGCACCGGTGTTGAACAGATTGATCACTCCGTCGATGTCGGTGGCGATCACCGCCACCTCGTCGGAGGCGTCGACCACCGCCTGCAGCCGCTGGCGCATGTTGGCCGCATCCTGCCGGGCCTCCTGCAGCTCGGTGACATCGGCATGCGCGCCGGCCATCCACAGCGGCCGGCCCTGTGCATCGCGTTCGTAGACGCGGCCACGGTCCTGCACCCAGATCCAGTGGCCCTGCTTGTGCCGCATCCGGCACAGGCTGTCGTAACGCGGCGAGCGGCCCGCCAGGTGCTCCTCGAGCAACGCGTTGGACTGGGCCAGGTCGTCGGGATGCACCAGCCGGAAGAAGGTGTCCGGCGTGATCGGCGCCAGTTCCTCGCGGGTGTAGCCCACGATCTCCGCCCAGCGTTCGTTGACCCGCATCTGGTTGCCGGGGATGTCCCAGTCCCAGGTGCCCGCCGCGGTGCCTTCGATGATCATTTCCAGCCGGTGGCGCTGTTCGGCCATCTCGCGCAGCGCGGCGCCAGCGCGGTCATCGGCGCTGCGGCCCGCCCGGTCGCCCGGTCCTGCCTGGTCGTCTGTCATCGGGGCTCCCCGCCGTCCACCTACCCTACGGGCATTGAACGCGAAGTGTGCGTAAACCCGGGCGAAACCAGAAGTGCCTCCGTCCATCGGCAGGGACCAGAAACGCCAAGGGCCGCCCGAAGGCGGCCCCTGGCAGGCAGCGGGAGGCGCTCAGCCGCCGCGCTTGGCCCGGGCGAAGGCGTCGGCCAGTGCATTGTTGGCCGGCGGCGCGGCACTGCCCGGGCGCGGCCCGGAGGGGGTGCCACGGCCGCCATTGCGCGGGCCGTTGCCTGCCCCGCCCTCCCGGCGACCGCCACCGGCCGGGCGCGCATCGCGCTCGCCGGGTGCCTTGGCCGGGGCCGGGGTGTCGTCCAGGCGCCGGGTCAGCGCGATGCGCTTGCGCGCCACGTCGACCTCCAGCACCTTCACCTTGACGATGTCGCCGGCCTTGACCACGTCGCGTGGATCCTTGACGTAGGTGTCCGACAAAGCGGAGATGTGGATCAGGCCGTCCTGGTGGACGCCGATGTCCACGAAGGCACCGAACGCGGCCACGTTGCTGACCACGCCCTCCAGGATCATCCCGACCTTGAGGTCCTTCAGTTCTTCGACCCCGTCAGCGAAACGCGCGGCCTTGAACTCGGGGCGCGGATCGCGGCCGGGCTTTTCCAGTTCCTTGAGGATGTCGCGCACCGTCGGCACACCGAAGGTTTCGTCGGTGAACTGCTCGGCTTTGAGCCCACGCAGGAAGCTGCCGTCGCCGATCAGCGCCTTGATCGGGCGTGCGGTGGCGGCCACGATGCGCTCCACCACCGGGTAGGCTTCCGGGTGCACCGAGGAGGCATCCAGCGGCTGGTCGCCATCAGCGATGCGCAGGAAGCCGGCGCACTGCTCGAAGGTCTTCTCGCCCAGGCGCGGCACCTTGAGCAGGTCCTTGCGGCGTTTGAACGGACCGTTGTCGTCGCGGTGGCGCACGATGTTCTCGGCGACGGTGGACGACAGCCCCGACACGCGCGAGAGCAGCGCGGCCGAGGCGGTATTGACGTGCACGCCGACCGCGTTGACGCAGTCTTCCACGCGCGCATCCAGCGCGCGCGCCAGCCGGTACTGGTCCACATCGTGCTGGTACTGGCCCACGCCGATCGCCTTCGGGTCGATCTTGACCAGTTCGGCCAGCGGGTCCTGCAGGCGGCGGGCGATCGACACCGCGCCACGGATGGACACGTCCAGGTTCGGGAATTCCTTGGCCGCGAACTCCGAGGCCGAGTACACCGATGCACCGGCTTCGCTGACCACGATCTTCTGCACCTTCGTATCACCCAGTGCCTTGATCACCTCACCGGCCAGCTTGTCGGTTTCGCGGCTGGCGGTGCCGTTGCCGATCGCGATCAGGTCCACGTTGTGCTGCACGCACAACTGCTTGATCGCGTGCAGCGACTGGTCCCACTGGCGGCGCGGTTCGTGCGGGTAGATGGTGTCGGTGGCCACCAGCTTGCCGGTGGCGTCTACCACCGCGATCTTGCAGCCGGTACGGATGCCCGGGTCCAGGCCGAGCACGGCCTTGGGGCCGGCCGGGGCGGACAGCAGCAGGTCCTTGAGGTTGTCGCCGAACACCGCGATCGCCTCGGCCTCGGCCTTCTCGCGGGCCTGGTTGAACAGGTCCAGCAGCAGGTGCATGTGCAGCTTGGCGCGCCAGGTCAGTCGGCAGGCGTCCAGCAACCAGCGGTCGCCGGGGCGGCCGGCGTCGCGGATGCCGGCGTTGTGCGCGACACGGCCTTCGGCGTACAGATTGCCGGCCTCCGCATCGCTGCCCGGGTCCAGCTCCAGGAACAGGATTTCCTCGCGCCGCGCACGGAACAGCGCCAGCAGCCGGTGCGACGGAATCTTTGCCAGCGACTCCGAATGCTCGAAGTAATCGCGGTACTTGGCCCCCTGTTCTTCCTTGCCCTCGGCGACACGTGCCCGGATCACGCCGTTCTCGCCCAGCCAGGTGCGCAGTTCGCCGACCAGCGCGGCATCTTCGCCCCAGCGCTCCATCAGGATCGCCCGGGCGCCCTCCAGGGCCGCCTTGACGTCGGCCACGCCATTGTCGCCATCAACAAAGGTCGCGCCGAACACCTGCGGGTCCAGGCCGGGATCGGCCAGCAGCCCATCGGCGAGCGGCTCCAGGCCGGCTTCGCGCGCGATCTGCGCACGGGTGCGGCGCTTGGGCTTGTAAGGCAGGTACAGATCTTCCAGGCGCGACTTGGTGTCCGCGCCGAGGATGTCGTTGCGCAGTTCGTCGCTGAGCTTGCCTTGTTCGTCGATGCTGGTCAGCACCGCGGCGCGGCGGTCCTCCAGCTCGCGCAGGTAGGTCAGGCGCGTTTCGAGGTTGCGCAGCTGGGTATCGTCCAGGCCGCCGGTGACTTCCTTGCGGTAGCGGGCGATGAACGGAACGCTGGCGCCTTCGTCCAACAGGGCGATGGCAGCGAGGGCCTGGGCGGTCTGGGCACCGATCTCATCGGCGATGGTCTGGGCGATCTGCTGCGCGAGCTTGATGTCAGGCATTGCTTCCGGCCGGAGCCGCTTTGCGGAAAGAACCCATTCTGGCGATGCCGGGCGGCGGGGGAAAGCCGTTGACAGGCCGGGCCGAACCTGTCGCCCCGTGGCAGTCACCCCACGAGGGGTCCTGCGTTCACGCCGGCATCCTGCGCGGGGCTGGGATGCCGGCGCGGGCGCCCGCGACAACCGGGCGCCTCCACGGTGTGGCTCGCTTACCGGTAATGCACCGCAGCACGCTGATGGACGATGTCGTCGCGCATCGACTCCAACGCCATCACCCGCACCCTGCCCACACCCTGCAGCTCCATGAACCGCTCGGTGTAGATCTCCGGGCCCAGCTCGGTATCGGCCTGGGACTTGCTGAAGCCATGGGGCACGAGGCCCTTGTCGCCATCCTTGCTACCACCGACATAAAGAACGATTGCCATGTGATGTATTCCTCCAGAAAAACGTTGTTGCTCATACAGCGATGCAAGTTTACCCCGGCAAACCTGACTGATTCGTCATGCAGGCTAATAACGTTTTTTTGCATGCAGATGACGTCGCGTTGTCGACATTTTTCTTACATGGATTTAACGCGGAAATAACGGGGCCACCAGCCTCGCCCCTGCAGCGCATACACATCGGCCGCCCGTTCAAACGGATTGCGTGCGCTCACGCCACCGCAGAGCAGATACACCGGCAGATACAACGGCCCCAGCACCAGATACTGGTAGACATGCGCACGCTCGTGGTCGTGCAGGCCGATCACCGGCTCGCTGGCGTGGCCAGCTTGGTGCGCGTAGGTACGGCACGGCACGTCCAGCACCGGTCCGGTATGCAGGATGACATTGCCCAGCGTGATCGCCCCACCCGGCCCCCACGGAAACTCGCGGAACACGATCGCGCAGTCGCGCGCGTTCCACGACGGCCGCGCACCGGCCAGCATCCCGGCGGTGCCGGCGGCCAGGCCGATCAGGGTGTTGGGTGACGTCCACAGCGCGCCCACCCCCTGCAGGACACGCAGCAGCAGCGGCGACAGGCTCAATCGGCCTCGTTGGGGATCAACAGCCACAGGATCAGGTAGACCAGGATGCCCGGGAAGGCGGCCGAGCCGATCGAGATCAGCACGAACAGCACCCGCACCAGGGTGACGTTCCAGCCGTAGCGATGCGCGATGCCGCCCATCACCCCGGCGATCATGCGGTCGTTGAGCGAACGGGACAGCGGGCGCGGCGGTGTGTTCATGCACGGGGTCTCGAGCCGGTAGGTGCCGACTCTAGCGCGAACCGTGTCTACGGGGTGCGTTGGCGCAGGGCCTTGAGTCGCGCCCCGAACCAGACCGCGGCGGTCTGCTCCGGCTGGCCCGGGCAGGCGATCCGGTACGGCTTGCCGCTCATGCTGCTCTGGCTGGCGGCCCGCTCGATGAACTGCTCGGCGGTGTCCACCTTGTCCTTCTTGAGCAGGTAGTCGTACTTGCGCTGCAGGTGGGCCCGCGCCTCGGGCGCATCGTGCCAGCTGCCGTTGCGCTGGAAGCGGCAGTTGGAGCCATCCAGGGCGCCGATCAGGCCGGCGATCTCGCGGCGGGCGGCCTCGCTGGGGGTGGCCTGGGCGGTACCAATGCCCGACAGACCCAAGGCCAGCCAGAGAAGGGGACGAATGTTCATTGCGCGCGCTCGTTCAACCAACCGGTGATGGTCGCCGGAACCTCGCGCTGCGCGCGCCCGGAAACGTAGATGCCGATATGGCCACCGCGGAAACTGCTCTCGGTGTAGTCCGTGCTGCCGATCCGGCCGCGCAGCGCGCGCGACGCATCCGGCGGGACCAGATGGTCCTGCTCGGCATAGATGTTCAGTACCGGCAACGTGACCTGCTGGAGGTCGACCGTTTCTTCTCCGATGCGGACGCCGTCGTGCATCAGGCCATTGCCCTGGTAGAACTGCTTGATGAAGTCACGGAACGCCTCGCCGGCGAGATCGGGCGAGTCGAAAATCCACTTCTCCATGCGCAGGAAATCTTCCAGCGCGTCCTTGTCGTCGAGGATGTCGAGCAGGCCCACGTACTTCTGTACGTTGAGGCGGAACGGCTTGAGCATCAGGTAACTGGCATTCATCAGGTCGGCCGGGATGTTGCCCAGCGTGTCCACCAGCAGGTCCACATCCACCTGCCGCGCCCAGTGCGAGAGCATGTTGTCCGGGGTGTGGAAATCGACAGGGGTGACCATGGTGATCAGGTTCGCCAGCTTGGCCTGGCGCAGCGCGGCATAGCACAGCGCGAACACGCCGCCCTGGCAGATGCCCAGCATGTTGATCGGCTCACCGCCATTGTGCGCCTGCAGGTGATCCACCGCGCCATCCACGAAGCGCAGCAGGTAATCCTCCAGCGTCTGGTAGCGCTCGGAGCGGTCCGGGTAGCCCCAGTCCAGCACATAGACATCGTGGCCGAGCGCCAGCAGTTTCTGCACCAGCGAGCGGTCGGTCTGCAGGTCGACCATGTACGGCCGGTTGACCAGCGCATAGACGATCAGCAGCGGCGTGCGGTGCACCGGCGGCTCGGTACCGACGAAGCGGTACAGCGTGACCTTGCCGTCGCGCCAGATCTCTTCGCGGGTGGTCACGCCGTAATCGACATCGTCCACCGAAGGCAGCAGCTTCAGGCCATCCATCAGCTTGCGCTGCATGGCGAGGGTTTCCTGCAGCAGGTCTTCGGCGTTGAAGCCCAAGGGGCCTTTCATGCGCTGCGCTTCCGGGGCTTGGTGGTGGGCTTGGTGGTGGGCTTGGTGGCAGGCTTGGTGGCAGGCTTGGTGCCCTTGGCCGGCGTGGAAACGTTGCCTGCGCGTTTGCTCGCGGCGGCTGGCGTTACCGCGGGCCTGCTCGCCTTGGCCTTACCGGCAGGTGCCGCAGCCGCACGCGCTGCCGCAGGTGCCTTGCCCTGCTTCGGTGCTGCCTTGCCGGCTGTTGCCGTGTTGGGCCCCGCCGTACCCGCGCCGCTGGCCATGCGCCGCACCAACCGCTCCAGCTCGGCGATCCGGCGATGCGCCGCATCCATCTCCGTGCGCGTCGGCAGCCCGAAGCTCTCGGTCAGCCGTTCGATTTCCTGCTGGGTGGCCGCGCGCAGCCGCATCTGGGCGTTGCCCAGCGAGGCATAGACCGTCTGGAACGGCTCGGACAGCGCAACCTTGGCATACGCTTCCTCGGCCGCGTCGATCCACAGATCGAACATCGCCCGCGCACTGGTGAGCTGGTTGCCCGGCTGTTCGTGCTCGGCCAGGCGCTGCTCGAACAGGGTGAACGCATCGTCCAGCGCCTGCTTGATCTGATCCACGTAATCGCGCGAGTGCGCCTGATACTCCTGCTGCGCGCGCAGCAGCGCCTGCCAGCGGGCCTGATGCTCGCGACCGGGACCGAAGGCGGGACTCTGCAGCCACGGCCCAAGCTGGCGCTGCAAGGTCTCCAGCAACTGAAGAAGGTCCGGACCCTCGGCATGCGTGTGTCCGCGTGCGCCCTGCAGCATCCACTGCAGCAGTCCGTTGCCCTGCCCCAGCACGGCTTTTCGCCAGGCCTGCGCGACGTCGGCGCTGGTGGTGTCGCGACCGGCGAACTGCGCGGCCACCTGCTGCATGGCGCCGTACCAGCCACCGGCCTGCTCACGGAAGCGATGCACGGCCTCGTCGGCCGGGCCGCTGGCGGCGTTGGGCATCATCTGCGCCCACCCGTCGATCGCCTGCTGCCAGTTGCCCTGGCCCTCGGGGCCACCCGCATGGCCCGGTGGTGCCGCAGCGTGCCGCAGGGCATCGCCCCAGGCACTGAAATACTGCCGCGCCAAGGCCTCTACATCGCCTGCGCCGCTGCCGCTGCCCGCCGTGGTCATGACCGTCCTCCCGTCTCGGGAAACGATGATAGCAATGGCTCGCCGCGCTGCCTCACGGCTTGGGGATGCGCAGGGTCTTGCTGATCATCAGCGAGCCGGACAGCGCGAACAGCAGCACCAGCGGGTGCAGCTGCCACGGGCCAAGCTGCCACTTGCCCAGCCACAGGTCCGCGCCGGTCGCGCCGACGCTCGCCGCCACGGCCAGCACCACCACCAGCGCCAGGCTGGTCGGAATCGGGGTGCCCTCGAAGTACGGCACCTTGTCGCCTTCGCCGGCCAGCGCCTCGGCGGTCACGTTGTAGCGCGCCAGGCGGCTGACGCCGCAGCAGACGAAATAGCTCAGCACCAGCCAGTCCCAGCCGCCCTGCATGCCGCAGGCGTAGGCCAGCGCCGCCGGGGCCACGCCGAAGGAAATGATGTCCGACAGCGAATCCAGCTCGCGGCCCAGCGTGGAGCTGGACTTGCGCCAGCGGGCGATACGCCCGTCCAGTGCGTCGAAAATGAAGGCCAGCGGGATCAGCGCCATGCCGAACAGCAGATAGCTGCGCTCGCCGTCCTGCAGGTAGCGCATGGCGGCGAAGACCGCGCCGGTGCCGCAGAACGCGTTGGCCAGGGTGAACCAGTCGGCCAGGTGGAACTCGCGCAACATCGAGAAATGACGTTTCATGGAAGATCGGGTGGCGGCAATCCCAAGAGAGTACCGCGAGCGGCCCGCGCCCGGACAGCCCACCCTACGCCACCGTACCCGGCCTTGCCGCGCCGTTCACGCGGGGACGACCTGCGGTGAATTTTTGACCACCCATCTTGACAGCGAGCGCCAGCGGGGGCCGGAGGCGCTTATCCACAAACTTGCCCACGAGTCATCCACACCCCCTGTGGACAACTCAGTCTCAATAGACGCGACCTTGGTGATTTGTTGATCACCGATCTTCATCGTGGCTGGCCGATCGACCTTCACAGGGGCGCCCATCGGGGCCGCGCGTGGGCTAAGCTGGTGGATGGACTCCGCCGCCGCCAGGTCCTGCCGCCCACCGACAGGAGTCTTGCGCGTGCTTTCCCCCGACCATCTGGCCGCCCAGTTGCGCCACCCGCAAGGTGAGCACGCGCTCCTCGTGGCCGAATCGATGAACCGCAGCAACGGCGACCTCAACCGCGCCGCGATCGCCCTGCTGGCGGTCACCGCGGGCGAACAGGTGCTGGAGATCGGCCCGGGCAATGCGGCCTTCGCGCCCGATCTGCTGCGTGCCTCGGGCAGCCTCTACCTGGGGCTGGATGTCTCGGCGGCGATGGTCGACGCGGGCAACACAGTGCTGGCCGCACACGGGCTGCAGGATCGCGCCGAGGTCCGGCTCGGCGATGCCCAGGCCCTGCCCCTGGACGCGGCCTGCATCGATGCGGCGCTGGCAGTGAATACCCTGTACTTCTGGGACGAATTGAAATTCCCGTTCGCCGAACTGGCCCGCGTGCTGCGGCCCGGTGGCCGTCTCTGCCTGGCCTTCGGCGATGCCGCCTTCATGCGCACGCTGCCGTTCACCGCGCATGGCTTCCACCTGCACGAACTGGCCGAGGTCGAGCAGGCCCTGCGCAGCGCTGGGTTGACCGTACAGGGCTGGCGCGCCCATCACGAAACCGGGCGCAGCAACGACGGGCGCGAGGTCAGCAAGCATTTCCACCTGCTGCTCGCCCGCAGGTAGTGACGGCCGCTGGCCGGCATTACAGCCGGGTGTAGCTCCAGGACTGCATGGCGCCATCGCGGTACGGCATCACGCCATGGAAGGCGCGGGGCTCGTCGTCGAAGACCAGCGGCAGGAAGCTGCGATCGCCTTCCCACAGCGGCAGGCTGTCGATCTTGTCCACGTCCACCCATTCCAGGGTTCCCTCCGGATTGGAGGTCAGCGGCGTGCCGGTGAAGTCATCGATGACGAACACGAAACCGAACCAGTCCTCGCCGTTCTTGCCGAAGCCCGGCCAGCTGATCGTGCCGCGCAGGCGCATGGTCCCGCACTCGATCCCGGCTTCTTCGCGGATCTCGCGGCGCATGCAGGCGGCGGCGTCTTCATCGCGCTCCATCTTGCCGCCCAGCCCGTTGTACTTGCCCAGGTGCAGGTCACCGGGGCGGGCGTTGCGGTGGATCATCAGCACTTGCTTGCCGTCGGCGGACAGCACGTAGCCCAGGGTGGCCACGATGGGGGTATAGGGCATTTCGCACAGGCTCGGGGGAACACAGACCCCCGATTATGCGTGATCCGCCAGAGGGCGGCTCAGGGCACCAGGGTGGTGCGACGGGCATCCGCGGGTGCCGCCACCGCGCCATCGCGGCGCAGGGTCGCCACGCCGTGGCCGCGTTCGGCCAGGTATTCCAGCCATTTGCCGAGGAAGGTGTTCATCCGCATGCGGTGGCTGATCAGCTCGGCCGGCGGCGGGTACATGCCCATCACGTCCTGCCAGCGGCGGCCCACGTAGCAATGGGTGGTCTCGGCCTGGCGGGCATCACGGTACAGGCGCACATAGGCCGACGGATCCGGCTGCCCGGTGACCGGGTCGGCGAAGTCGTAGGTCAGCCGCAGCTCGACCGTGTAGCGGTGGCACTCGATCACGTCCAGGCGCACATCCAGCCCATCGCCGATCGAAGAGACATAGCTGCCGGGGACGAGCTCGGCGGGCGCGAACAGGCGCACCAGGTGCTGATAGTTTTCGGCGTACAGACCCATCAGCCAGCTCAGGCGGCTGAGCCGGGGAATGCGTTCGATACGGGGCGATGCCTGGGCCATGGGTCGATCCTACACGTTGATCTCCCAACGTGGGGGCGGCGGCAGCCCGGCCAAAGGGGCCGTTCCTTCGCGTATCGACCAACGGTCGATACCTACCGCGGTCGGCCGCGCCCCATCCCGGGTAGGCCACGACCGTTGGTCGTGGCGCGCGGCCCAAGGCACGAAGGTCAGTACATCTCGCGCTGCAGCCCCAGCGTTCCCAGCACCTTGCTCGAGATTTCCTCGATCGATGTGTGGGTGGTGCTCAGGGTCGGGATCCGCTCCATCCGGAACATGGTCTCGGCCGCGGCCACTTCGCGGCGGCAGGTCTCCAGGTTGGCGTAGCGCGAATTAGGGCGGCGCTCCTGGCGGATCTGCTGCAGGCGGTCCGGGTCGATGGTCAGGCCGAACAGCTTCTTGCGGTACGGACGCAGCCGGGGCGGCAGCCGGTCCTGCTCCAGATCCTCGTCGGTCAGCGGGTAGTTGGCCGCACGGACCCCGTAATGCAGGGCCAGGTAGATGCAGGTGGGGGTCTTGCCGGCCCGCGACACGGCCACGAGGATCACGTCGGCATCGTCGTAATTGATGGCGATGCCGTCGTCATGGGTCAGCGCGAAGTTCATCGCGTTGATGCGGCGGTGGTAGGTCTCGAAGTCGACCATGCCGTGCGCCTGGCCGACCCGGGAATGCCGGTTGACCGCCAGTTCGCGCTCCAGCGGCTCGATGAAGGGGGCGAACACGTCCAGCATCAACCCGCCGCTTTCGGCCAGGATGATGCTCAGCCCGCTGTCCACGCAGGAACTGACCACGATGGGCCGAACCTGGTACCGCTCCCCCGCTGCACGGATCCTTTCACAGGCTTCCCGCGCTTTTTCCGGATCATCGATGAACGACATTCGGTCGGTGATGAAGCTGAACCCGGAGAACTGGGTCAGGAGGCTATGCCCAATGGTTTCAGCGGTGATACCGGTTCCATCGGACACGTAGAACACCGGACGGATCGTCGACATACGGCTTTTACCCCCTCCGAAGCTTAAAAAGGCTGTCGATACAAGCTTGTGCCGACAGCGGTCTGCCCGGCATCATATCGGCTTCTTCCTACGGACGTGGCCATCCAGCCCGCCTCGGGCGATGGCCAAACGGAGCATCGCGCTTGAACGAGAACATCCTGTGGTTGCACGAACTGCGCCTGGCCGATCTGGCCCGCGTAGGCGGCAAGAATTCGTCGCTTGGCGAAATGATCGGCAATCTGGCCGGTCTGGGGGTGTCTGTCCCCGGCGGTTACGCAACCACCTCTGAAGCCTTCAAGGACTTCATCGCCCACAACGATCTGTCCAAGCGCATCTTCGACAAGCTGGCCACGCTGGACGTGGAAGATGTCGGTGCCCTGACGATCGCCGGCAAGGAAATCCGCGGCTGGGTGATCGATGCCCCGCTCCACCCGGCGCTGGACCAGGACATCCGCACCGCCTACGCCAAGCTGTGCAGCGAAAACGGCGGCGGCGACGTCGCGGTCGCGGTGCGTTCCTCGGCCACCGCCGAAGATCTGCCCGATGCGTCCTTCGCCGGCCAGCAGGAGACCTTCCTCAACGTGACCGGCGCCGACGATGTCGTGCTCAAGGTCAAGGAAGTGTTCGCCTCGCTCTACAACGACCGCGCGATCGCCTACCGCGTCCACCACGGCTTCAAGCACGAGGACGTGTTCCTGTCCGCCGGCGTGCAGCTGATGGTGCGCTCGGGCGTCGGTTCCTCCGGCGTGCTGTTCACCCTGGACACCGAGTCCGGCTTCCGCGACGTGGTGTTCGTCACCTCCTCGTTCGGCCTGGGCGAAATGGTCGTGCAGGGTGCGGTCAACCCGGACGAGTTCTACGTTTACAAGCCCACCCTGAGCGCGGGCAAGCCGGCGATCCTGCGCCGTTCGCTCGGCAGCAAGGCCATCCGCATGGTGTATTCGGATGTCCCCGGTGAGCGCGTGCGCATCGAAGACACCCCGGCCGACCTGCGCAACACCTTCTCGATCAGCGATGAGGACGTGCAGGAACTGTCCAAGCAGGCGCTGGTGATCGAAAAGCATTACGGCCGCCCGATGGATATCGAGTGGGCCAAGGACGGCGTCAGCGGCAAGCTGTTCATCGTGCAGGCGCGCCCGGAGACGGTGAAGTCGCGTGGCCATGCCACCCAGATCGAGCGTTTCGCGCTGAACCAGAAGGACGGCAAGGTGCTGGCCGAAGGCCGCGCCGTCGGTGCCAAGATCGGTGCCGGTACCGCCCGCGTGGTGCGTACCCTGGACGACATGGCCCGCGTGCAGCCCGGCGACGTGCTGATCGCCGACATGACCGATCCCGATTGGGAGCCGGTGATGAAGCGCGCCTCGGCCATCGTGACCA
The DNA here is from genome assembly GCF_013387485.1 of Stenotrophomonas sp. SAM-B. Classification (GTDB taxonomy): domain Bacteria; phylum Pseudomonadota; class Gammaproteobacteria; order Xanthomonadales; family Xanthomonadaceae; genus Stenotrophomonas; species Stenotrophomonas maltophilia_AA. Next base: position 167,014 of record NZ_JABBXB010000002.1, on the reverse strand, counting down.
ACCGCGGCGGCCGTACCTGCCACGCGGCGATCATCGCGCGTGAGCTGGGCGTGCCGGCCGTGGTCGGCTCGGGCAACGCGACCCAGCTGATCCAGGATGGCCAGGAAGTGACCGTCAGCTGCGCCGAGGGCGATACCGGCTTCATCTACGACGGCATCCTCGAATTCGAGCGCACCACCACGGACCTCGGCAACATGCCGCCGGCGCCGCTGAAGATCATGATGAACGTGGCCAACCCGGAACGTGCCTTCGACTTCGGCCAGCTGCCGAACGCCGGCATCGGCCTGGCCCGTCTGGAAATGATCATCGCCAGCCACATCGGCATCCACCCGAACGCGCTGCTGGAGTACGACCGCCAGGACGCGGCGACCAAGAAGAAGATCGACGAGAAGATCGCCGGTTACGCCGATCCGGTCAGCTTCTACGTCGGTCGCCTGGCCGAAGGCATCGCCACGCTGACTGCGTCGGTCGCCCCGAACCCGGTGATCGTGCGTCTGTCGGACTTCAAGTCCAACGAGTACGCCAACCTGATCGGCGGCAGCAACTACGAGCCGCACGAAGAGAACCCGATGATCGGCTTCCGCGGCGCCAGCCGTTACGTCGACCCGAGCTTCTCGGCCGCCTTCGCCCTGGAGTGCCAGGCCGTGCTGCGCGTCCGCAACGAGATGGGCCTGGACAACCTGTGGGTCATGATCCCGTTCGTGCGCACCCTGGAAGAAGGCCGCAAGGTCGTCGAGGTGCTGGAACAGAATGGCCTGAAGCAGGGCGAGAATGGCCTGAAGATCATCATGATGTGCGAAGTGCCGTCCAACGCACTGCTCGCCGATGAGTTCCTGGAGATCTTCGACGGCTTCTCGATCGGCTCCAACGACCTGACCCAGCTGACCCTGGGCCTGGACCGCGATTCCTCGATCGTCGCGCACCTGTTCGACGAGCGGAACCCGGCGGTGAAGAAGCTGTTGTCGATGGCGATCAAGTCCGCGCGCGCCAAGGGCAAGTACGTCGGCATCTGCGGCCAGGGCCCGTCCGATCATCCGGATCTGGCCGAATGGCTGATGCAGGAAGGCATCGAATCGGTGTCGCTGAACCCGGACACCGTGGTGGATACCTGGCTGCGCCTGGCCAAGCTCAAAGCCAAGGGTTGATCCCTTCGGCAATGCGATGAAGAACAAAACCCCGCGCAAGCGGGGTTTTGTTTTTGAGACGAGGCATTCGGTCCCAGAGGTAGAGCCACGCCATGCGTGGCTGCTTTTCGTTGGACCGCCATTCGGTGGGCATCCAATGGACGGAAGGTCCGCGCTGCCACGCATGGCGTGGCACTACCGTCAGGCTTCGCGCGTTGCCACGCTTGGGCGTGGCGGCAAGGACCGTCAGGCTTCGGCGGTCTCGGCCACCTCGGCCACCGGGTAATCGGTGAACCCTTCCGCTCCACCCCCGAAGAACGTCGCCTTGTCCGACGGGTTCAACGGCAGGCCCTGCCGCAGGCGCTCCGGCAGGTCCGGGTTGGCGATGAACGGCCGGCCGAACGCGATCAAGTCGGCCCAGCCCTTGGCCAGTGCTTCCTCCGCACGCGCCACCGTGTACTTGCCGGCATAGATCAGCGTGCCGCGATAGATCATGCGCAGCGCCTCCTTGAAGGCCACCGGCATCACCGGCGCGTCCTCCCAGTCGGCTTCGGCGATATGCAGGTAGCCCACGCCGATCTGGTCCAGCAGGTGCGCGGCGGCCAGGTAGGTGGCCTGCGGGGTGTCGTCCACCGCGCCCTGCAGCGTGGTCAGCGGGGCCAGGCGCACGCCGACGCGCTCGGCACCGATCTCCGCAGCCACCGCTTCGGTTACCTCGCGCAGGAAGCGCAGGCGGTTCTGCAGCGAGCCACCGTAGCCATCCGTGCGCTGATTGGCCTGGGAGTCGATGAACTGGTTGATCAGGTAGCCGTTGGCGCCATGCAGTTCGATGCCATCGAAGCCTGCCGCGATCGCATTGCGCGCGGCCGCCGCGTATTCGCGCACGATCCCGGCGATCTCATCGATGGCCAATGCGCGCGGCATCGAGTGCTGCACCATCTCGCCGACGCCGCTCTGCGGGCCGCGCCCTTCCGGATCGACGAACACCTTGACGCCCTCGGCCAGCAGCGCCGAGGAGGATACCGGCGCAGTGCCCCCTGGCTGCAGGGCCACATGCGAGACGCGGCCGACATGCCAGAGCTGGGCGACGATCCGGCCACCCGCAGCGTGGACCGCGTCGGTGACGCCGCGCCAGCCGGCGATCTGGGCCTCGTCATGGATGCCCGGGGTCCAGGCGTAGCCCTGGCCCTGCTGGCTGATCTGGGTACCTTCGCTGACGATCAGGCCGGCCGAGGCGCGCTGGGCGTAGTACTCGGCCATCAACGGCGTGGCAACGTTGCCCGCACCGGCCCGCGAACGGGTCATCGGCGGCATCACGATACGGTTGGGCAGCGTCAGCGCGCCACGGGTGTAGGGGGAGAACAGCATGGGAATCCTTGATCGGGGGGGCGCCGCCGAAGCGGTGATGCCGACAAGGATGGGCACCGCACCGCCCGCTCAACAGCCCTGCGGCGGCAAAACAGTTGTGCCGCCCGTGCAACGATCGATCAGGTACGCTCGGCCGCCAGCATCGAGTAGGCGGCCCGCACGGTATCGTAGCCGTAGGTACGTTCCAGCCGGCGCACGATGAAGTGCCCGCGCGCCACGTCCTGGTAGTAGTCGGTGAACATGGTGTTGAGCGTTGCACCGGCCACCGCCCCCACGATCGGCACCGCCTGCGCGGCGAACTTCTCGGTGACCACCACCCCGAAGCGCGCGGCGACCTTCTCCACGAGCTTGGCCAGCCACTTGCCGGCCTCCTTCGGGGTCAGCCCGATCATCACCGGGCTGCCGCCGACCGCGCGCCCGGCCAGCTCGGCGGAGAGGTGGCGCATCACTTCGGCGGTGAAGCCACGGGTGATGTAGTAGCCGGTCTCGCTGGCGTCGTCCTTGCCCGAATTGCCACCCAGCGCGAACACCTCCAGGCAGGCGTGCCGGGTGCTCATGTCACGCAGGTCGAAGCCCTCGCTGCGGGCGACGTCGGCCACCGAGCGCATCATGATGGTGGTCGACACCGGCAGTTCGATGAACAGCGTGGTGAACCCGAACGCGCCGCCGACCGCACCGGAGGTGGCCGCGGCCAGTTTGTGCCAACGGGTGGAGGCCGCCTTGCCGGGCGTGTTGTCCATCGTCCACAACGCGGCCTGCGCGGATTTGAACAACGCCGCCTCGACCGCACCATGGATGCGGCGCGATACCGAATCAGGCAGCCGCTTGACCGCGAACTCCAACGGCGAGCCGATCAGGTTCGCCATCTTGGCGGTCAGCGTGGGCGATTCAAGCAGGTCCACCGCACGCTGCAGGTCGCGCCAATCCTGCGAGGTCGGCAGGATCGAGGACGACAGCGGCGGCGGTTGCGGCGAGGTGATGGCGTTCATGGCCGCGATCATAGCGCCGCCGATGTCTACCGCTTGTTGCCTCGCCTGCCGGTGGCTGAATGCCCCGGTGGGCTCAGGCCGGCAGGCCCGACAGCGCGCCCATGAACTGCCGGTAGTGGCGCAGCTCCGCGATGGAATCGTGCACGTCGCTCAGCGCGGTATGGCTGGCGGTCTTGCCGACGCCGGCGGCGACGCCCGGGGCCCAGCGCTTGGCCAGTTCCTTGATCGTGGAAACGTCCAGGTTCCGGTAGTGGAAGTACTTCTCCAGGCGCGGCATTTCACGGTGCAGGAAGCGACGGTCCTGGCAGATCGAATTGCCGCACATCGGCGAGGCACCCGCCTTGATCCACTGCTGCAGGAACGCGATGGTCTGCGCCTCGGCCTGGCCCAGCGTCACGCTGCTGTCGACCACACGCTGCCACAGCCCGGATCGGCGGTGCTGGTTGCGGTTCCATTCGTCCATGGCCTCCAGCCGCTCCACCGGATGATGGATCGCGAACTCCGGACCTTCGGCCAGCACGTTCAACTGCGCATCGGTGACCACCGTGGCGATCTCGATGATGGCATCGTTGTCGGTGTCCAGACCGGTCATTTCCAGATCGATCCAGATCAGTCGCTCGCCTTCTGCGCCGTTGTCCGCCATGTGTTCGCCTTGTGCTGGGTCGCTGCCTGCGCCGCGACCGGGAATGGATAAGGCCCACATGATACCGCCAACCCGTCACGACCCTGTCGCTGCGGCGCCCTTATTCCAGCAGCAGCGGCGGCTTGCCACGCTTGGCGCGGAAGTAGTTGGTCAAGCGGGTGCTGGCGTCCTTGGCCAGCACGCCGCCGTGGAGCTCGACACGGTGGTTGTGCCGCGGGTCGCCGATCAGGTCGAACACGCTGCCGCAGGCACCGGTCTTGGGGTCGGTCGCCGCATACACCAGCCGCGCCACGCGTGCGTGCACGATCGCCATGGCGCACATCGCACACGGCTCCAGGGTGACGTACAGCGTGCTGCCGACCAGCCGGTGGTTGGCCAGCGCCCTGCCCGCCTGCCGCATCGCCACGATCTCGGCGTGCGCGCTGGGGTCGTGGTCGGCGATATTGAGGTTCCAGCCTTCACCGAGCACGGCGCCGTCGGCACCGACCAGCACCGCGCCGACCGGAATCTCGTTGAACTCACGCTCGGCACGCTCGGCCAGGCCCAGTGCATGGCGCATCCAGTGCTCGTCCTGGTCGTGCACCGGCACGCCCAGCGGGGGCGGCGGCGCGAGGCGCTCAACCATGGCCGTTGGCCTTGCGCACGAATGCCTCGAACGCAGCCAGGGTGGCCTCGCTGACGTGGTGCTCGATGCCTTCGGCGTCGCGGCGCGCCGAGTCGGCGTCCACGCCCAGTGCCAGCAGGAACTGCTCCACGGTCTGGTGGCGGGCACGCATCTCCACCGCCAGCTGCTCGCCGGCCGGGGTCAGGAACACGCCACGGTACGGTCGCTGGATCGCCCATCCCTCCTTGACCAGTCGCTTGAGCGCCTTGGCGACCGTCGGCTGCGCCACCCCGAGCCGGCTGGCGATGTCCACCTGGCGGGCCTCACGGCCATCGGCGATCAGGTCCGCGATCAGCTCCACATAATCCTCGACCAGCTCGGACCGGCGCGCCTCGCGCACCTGCACGAAGCCCTCGACGTGCACCTGGGCATCGATCAGGGGCGTGGTGGCTTTACGGCTCGACGACGGCATGGTGGCTCCAGCAATGGCCGGTGGCGAAGGGCTGCGGCGCCCGGACAGTTTACCTCACGGGGGTTTGCGACTGGCCGGGCGGTCCGGCGACTGCGGAGCGCCCCCGATCGTGTTTGACAAATGATTTTTGTTGCCGGATATATACCGCACCTACTCAGCCATGGACCCGGCCGAAGGCCAAGGAGCAGCATGGACGCATCCGCACTACGGAAGTACGGCCCCCTCGCTCTGATCGTCGTCCTCGCCGCGTTGATGACCACGCTGGCCGTGCAGAACCGCCAGCTCCGCCAGCAGCAGGCCGTGCTGGTGAGCAAGGTCGAACAGATTTCCAAAGCCGTGCACGGCCTGCCCGAAGGCGCCCGGCCGGAAGCATTCGACGCCACCGCACTCGACGGCCAGGCACTGACCTTGGCCGGCCCCGCCAGCGGCCGCCAGATCCTCTACTTCTTCTCCCCTGCCTGCAGGTTCTGCCTCGCCTCGGTACCGCAGATCCAGGCGCTGGACGCCGCCGGCCGGAACAACGGCAACCGCGCCTTCGAAATGGTCGGCGTCAGCCTGCCGCCCCATGAAACCGCCGCGGACTACGCACGCCAGCATGGCTTCGACTTCCCGGTGGTGAACGATACCGATGACCGGATCACACAGCGCTATAGCGCCACGATGGTGCCGATGGTGGTGGTGATCCAGGACGGCAAAGTGATCTATCGGTACGTGGGCCAGCTCAAGGACAGCTCGGTCAATGCCATCACCGGCGCCTTCGTGGTGAACGCCGCGCGCAGTGCGATGCCGCCGCCGCCGGCAGGCTGACCCCCCAGGCGCCACCCGTGCGCGCCGCACCCAGGTCTCTCCGCACCCGTCCGTGGGCGCGGATCGGCAGTTGCATCGGTTTTCCTTCCCATCCAGGAGTTGAACGATGACCTCGAAACACACGCTGTCCCTGCTTGGCGGCCTCGCCGTCGCCGGCATGCTCGCCTTCGCTTCCGCCCAGGCCTTCGCGACCTCCGCCTCGCCCGCCACGCTGTCGGGCTGCAAGGCCGCGCCGCACTGCGACTACGGCGCCAATCCGGACGGCACCTGCTGCCCGCTTACGGATCCGCCGGCCCGGTAAACCGCTTCGCGCACCACCCGTTGCATCCGTCCCATCCACTCAAGGAGAAGCACCATGAAGTCGAAGAAACTCGTCTCGGTCTTTGGTGGTATCGCCGTTGTCTGCGCATTGGCGTTCGCCTCCAGCCAAGCGCTGGCCACCTCCAGCCAGCCCACGCCATTGGCGGGATGTGCCGAGCAGCCGAACTGCACGTATGGCGGGCACGGCGTGCACCTCTGCTGCGATCCGCTGTAAAAAGCACTCGACCATCCCGGCACAGTGCCGGGATGGTTCCGCCGCGATCAGCGCGGCCGTCGCTGCAGCAGGGTTTCAAACAGGACCGTGCCGTCCTGGTTCGCGGCCACCAGCGTGCCGCCATGCGCGCGCGCGAACTCGCTGGCGATGAACAATCCCAGCCCCAGCCCGCGGCTGTCGTGGAAACTGGCCTTGAACGGCTCGAACAGGCGCGGCAGCAACGCCTCGGGAATCTGCCCGGCATTGCGCACCTGCAGGCGCAGCGGCGCGCTGCGCTCACCCTCCAGGCGAACCAGCACGGGCGCATCGCCGCCATGCAGCACTGCATTCCCGATCAGGTTGGACAACAACTGCGCCAGCCGATCCGGATCGCCCTGCAAGTGGGCATCGCCCTGGACCTGCAGCTCGATGCTCGCCTGCGGATGCGCGCGCCCGATCTCGGCCACGACCGTTGCGGCCACGTCGGCCAGATCGCACTCGGTGCTGTACAGGCGCAACCCGCCGGTACGGATCTTCGAGAAATCCAGCAGCTGCTCCACCATCCGGGCCATGCGCTGGGCACTGTTCTCCAAGTGACCGAGCGTGCGCTGCACCTGGCTGTCGTCCGGCAGGTCCAGCGCCAGCTTGTCGGCGCACAGCAGGATCGAGGCCAGCGGCGTGCGCAGATCGTGCGTGAGCACCGCCATCATCGTTTCGTTGAGCGTGAGCGCATGCTCCAGCGCCTCGTTGCGCGTCTTGAGCAGCTGCTTCTGCTGGTAGAGCTCGATGAACACATTGACCTTGCTCATGATCACCTGCGGCTCGATCGGCTTGTGCAGGAAATCGACCGCCCCGGTCTCGTAGCCCTTGAACGCGCGCACGGGGTCGTTCGGCGAGGCAGTCAGGAAGATGATCGGCACATTGCGGCTGCGCTGCGAGCCGCGCATCAGTTCGGCGAGCGAAAAGCCGTCGATCTCCGGCATGTGCACGTCCAGCAGCGCCAGCGCCACCTCATGCTCGAGCAGTAGTTCCAGCGCCTCGGCACCGGAGGGGGCACACAGGATCTCCAGGCCCGGGCGACGCAGCAGCGCTTCCATCGCGACCAGGTTCTGCGGAATGTCATCGACAATCAGCAGCTTCACGCAATCGGTGGTGGCAGTCGACCCGGCGGGCTCGATCAGGTTCATCGGGTAAGACCTTTCATACGCGTGCAGATGGAGGTGAGCGGGAGTACCGCATCGGCACCGGCGTGCGCCAGGGCCGAAGCGGGCATCATCGAGGAATAGGCCTCCTCAGGGCATTGGATCCAGGCTTCGCCGCCGGCGTGGCGCACGGCGGCAACACCGTCACTGCCGTCGGTACTGGCACCGGTCAGCAGGATCGCCAGCACGCCATCGCCGAACACATCGGCGGCGCTTTCGAACAGGGGATCGATTGCGGGGCGGGAGAACAGCACCGGCGGATCGACCGACAGCGCCAGCGTGGCGCGGTCCTCGACCAGCAGATGGTAGTCCGGCGGCGCGAACGTCACCGTTCCGGGCTGCAGGGGTTGTTTGTCCTCGGCTTCGCGCACCGGCAACGGGCAGCCGGCGTCGAGCAGGTCGGCGATGCGGCTGGGGCGGTCGCGCGGCAGATGCAGCACCACCAGCACCGGCAGCGCCAGCGCGGACGGCAGCGATGACAGCAGGGCCTGCAGCGCACTGACGCCGCCGGCCGACGCACCGACGACCACCAGATCGAACCGGCTGCGTTGCGATGCCGCGATCATCAGGCCAGCTTCCGGTAAAGGCGCTGTTCGCGCGCACAGGCTTCGAACAGGTCCGCGTGCGCGCCGAACTGCAGCGACTCCTTGCTGCCCAGGCCCAGGAAGCCCCGGTGCACCAGCGCCTCATGGAACAGGCCGATGGCACGGTCCTGCAGCGGCCGCTGGAAATAGATGAGCACGTTGCGGCAGGACACCAGGTGCACTTCCGAGAACACGGTATCGGTCGCCAGGCTGTGGTCGGCGAACACGATGTTGCGCTTCAGGCGACGGTCGAACACCACGCTGCCGTAGCCGCTGCTGTAGTAATCCGAGAGCGACCCGGTGCCGCCGGCGGCGAGGTAGTTGCGGCTGAACTGCGCCAGCCGGTCCAGCGCGAAGGCGCCGGACTCGGCCGCCTGCAGCGCTTCGGGGTTGATGTCGGTGGCGTAGATGATCGCGCGGTCGAGCAGGCCTTCCTCATGCAGCAGGATCGCCAGCGACCAGACCTCCTCGCCGGTACTGCAGCCGGCGATCCACAGTTTGATCGATGGATACGTGCGCAGCACCGGTACCGCATGCTCGCGCAGCACCCGGAAATACGGCGGGTCGCGGAACATCTCCGAGACCTGCACGGTGAAGTACTGCATCGCCTGGGCGAACGTGTCCGGCTCGTGCAGCAGCCGGTGCTGCAGCGCGCCCATGGTCGGGCAGTCGAAGCGCGCCATGGCATGCCGCATCCGCCGCCGCAGCGACGCCAGCGCGTAGTCACGGAAGTCGTAGTGGTAGCGCTGGTAGACCGCCTCGAGCAACAGCTTCAGCTCCAGGTCGAACAACTCCGTTTCATTCATCGGCGCGAGCACCACACGCGGCACAGCGAGACCAGCTTGTCCACGTCGATCGGCTTGGCGATGTAGTCGTTGGCACCAGCCTGCAGGCAATGCTCGCGGTCATCGGGCATCGCCTTGGCGGTCAGCGCGATGATCGGCAGGTCGCGCCAGCGGTTGTCCGCGCGGATCTCGCGCATGGCGGTCAGCCCGTCCATTTCCGGCATCATGATGTCCATCAGCACCAGGTCGATCTCCGGGCGCAGCTTCTCCAGCGCCTCGCGACCGTTGCGGGCGATGTCGAGGGTGACGCCGAGCGGCTCGAGCACGCTGGACAGCGCGAAGATGTTGCGCACGTCGTCCTCGGCCAGCAGCACGGTGCGGCCATCGAGCACCGCATCGCGGCGGCGCGCCTCGCGCAGCAGGCGCTGCTGGTCGGTCGGCAGCGAGGCCTCGACACTGTGCAGGAACAGGGTCACTTCATCGAGCAGGCGCTCGGGCGAGCGCGCGCCCTTGATGATGATGCTCTTGGAATAGCGGCGCAGGCGCTGCTCTTCATCGCGGGTCAGCGCGCGGCCGGTGTAGACGATCACCGGCGGGAACGCCACGGCCTCGTTGCCGGCCATGCGCTCGAGCAGGTCGTAGCCGGTGCCGTCGGGCAGCGCCAGGTCGGTGACCATGCAGTCGAAGGTCGATCCGGCCAGCTCGGCCATCGCCTCGGTGATGGTGCCCACCGCGGTGATCTCGAGCTGGTCGCGGCCGAGCAGCAACTGCAGGTTGGAGCGCAGCTCGCTGTCGTCTTCGACGATCAGCAGGCGGCGCATGTCGCGCTGGCTGGTGGCCTCCAGCTGCTGGATCGCCCCGACCAGGCGCTCACGCGTGGCCGGCTTGATCACATAGCCGATCGCGCCCAGCTCCATCGCCACCTGCGAACGCTCCAGCCCGGACACCACGTGCACCGGGATGTGGCGCGTGGCCGGGTCGCGCTTGAGGCGCTCCAGCACGCTGAGCCCGGAGACGTCGGGCAGGCCGATATCGAGAAGAATGCCGTTGGGCCGCAGTTCGGTTGCCAGGGCCAGCGCCTCCTCGGCGGTGCCGGCGACCACACAGTCGAAGTCCAGTTCATGCGCCATCGACACCAGCGCGCTGGCGAAGGTCGCATCGTCTTCGACCACCAGGATCATCCGGCCCGCGCGGCTGCGACGGCCGCGGTCATCGATCACCTTTGCCGCAGGCGCCGGCGGCGGCGTCGACCCGGCATGCGCACGGCCGAGCGGCGCGGCGGCAGGCAGCGCCGGCGCCGCGACGGCCGCGGGGCGGACGTCATGCACGACGTGCTGGGCACTGCCGGTGCCGCCGCCAGCCAGCAGCGGCAGTTCGAGGGTGAAGCAGCTGCCGCGGCCCGGCTCGCTGGAGACGGAGATGCTGCCCCCCATCCGGGCGGCCAGATCGCGCGAGATCGACAGGCCCAGCCCGGTGCCACCATAACGGCGGCGGGTACTGCCATCGGCCTGGCGGAACGCTTCGAAGATCACCGCCGTCTGCTCTTCGGGAATGCCGATGCCGGTATCGGACACGGCGAACTGGATCCGCCCTGCGCCGGCACTGCGGACCTTCAGCGACACGCTGCCGTGCTCGGTGAACTTGATCGCGTTGGCCAGCAGGTTCTTCAGGATCTGCTGCAGGCGCTGGCTGTCGGCCAGCAACTGGGTCGGCGCATCCGGCGCGGCGCTGATCTCCAGGCTCAGGCCCTTCTGCACCGCCATCGGCTCGAAGGTCTCCTTCAACCGCTGCAACACGCTGGAAACGGCCAGGTTCTCTTCGACCAGCTCGACGTGGCCGGCTTCGATCCGCGACAGGTCCAGGATGTCGTTGATGAGCGACAGCAGGTCGTTGTTGGAGGAGTGGATCGCCTGGGCGTACTTGACCTGCTCGGCGGTCAGCGTGCCGTCCTTGTTGTCGGCCAGCAGCTTGGCCAGGATCAGCGCGCTGTTGAGCGGCGTACGCAGCTCGTGGGACATGTTGGCCAGGAATTCGGACTTGTAGCGCGAGCTGGCTTCCAGCTCGTTGCTGTTCTGCACCAGCTGCGCCTGCGCCAGCAGCAGGGCCTGCTGGCGCGACTCCAGCTCGTGGGTGCGCTCTTCAAGCTGCACATTGGTCTGCTCCAGCTCGGCCTGCTGCTGCTCCAGGTTGGCCTGGGAATGCAGCAGGCTGCGGCTCTGTTCCTCCAGCTCCTCGTTGGCCACGCGCAGCTCTTCCTGCTGGGTCTGCAGCTCTTCGCTCTGGCGCTGGGTTTCCTCCAGCAGTTCCACCAGCTGGGCATTGAGCAGCGACGCGCGCAGCGCGATGCCGATCGGCTCGGCGCACTGCAGCAGCAGCGCCATCTCCAGGCCGCGTGCGGGCGATACGCCGGCACGGCCCAGCTCGATCACGCCGATCACCACGCCATCGGCGAGGATCGGTCCCAGCAGGCGCTGGTGCACGGTAGTGCGGCCCAGCGGGGTGTCGATATCCAGCGGGCTGTCGCTGTCCTCCAGCCGGCGGGCACGGCCCTCACGGATGATCTCGCCCCATTGCCCGGCATTCGCCGGCAGCGTCTCCGGCAGCTGCGACGGCAGCGCGGCGCCACCGACCAGCACCAGCCGCTCGCCCTGCAGGCGGTACATCGCGCCGACATCGGCATTGAGCTGCGCGCACAGGGCGCGCATGGCTGCTTCGGCCAGTTCACGCGGAGTGGGATCCCCTTGCAGGCTGGTGCCGACCACGTTCTCGCCGGCCTGCAGCCACAGCGCGTCGGCCGCTTCACGGCGGGCGCCGATGGCCTTCATCACGGTCAGCGCCATCATCAGGAAGGCGACGCCGCCAATGCTGCGGTTGACGAAGGAAAACGCCGAATTGCTGCTGGCCGGCGCAACGTTGTAGCCGACCGCCAACAGGATGCAGGACCCGATCGCCACCAGCAGGGGCACTTCCATGCGGCGCTGGAACAGCGTGATGCCGACCGCCATGAAGTAGGTCAGCCAGACAGCATAGCCCAGCGGCACCACCATCTCCGTGCCCAGCGTGGCCGCCATCAAGGCGGCCGACGCAAGCCAGATCCAACGGTCACGGGCGGTAGGCGCAGAATTCATGCCGTGTTCCAGCTCAGCTAAAAAGGGGGCTGATGGTACCTGAGCGGTAAACGGCTGTTAAGCGCCAGAAGTCAGCGCGTTTGGCGCACGTTCTTGACACGTTCTTCACACCATGGCCCCTACGGTTCGGTCCCTTATCGGGGAGTCGATAACCGTCGTGGTCCAGGCCGTATCCAGCGTTGCACCGCTCGCCGACGAAAGCCGGCAGCTGAAGCTGTTGATCGACAACGTGAGCGATCACGCGATCTATCTGCTGGATACCCAGGGCAACATCTGCAGCTGGAACCGCGGCTGTGAACGGGTCAAGGGCTATGCCGCCGAAGCGGTGATCGGCAAGCACGTCGGCCTGTTCTATACCCCCGAAGACCAGCAGCTGGGCGTGCCCCAGCAGGCGCTGGAATACGCCCGCGACCATGGCCGCTTCGTCGGCGAAGGCTGGCGCGTGCGCCGCGACGGCGAGCGGTTCCGGGCCGGCGAAGTGATCGAGCCGGTGCGCGAGGACGGCTGCCTGCTCGGCTTCGTCAAGGTCACCCAGGATGTCACCGAGCGCTACCAGGCCCAGCGCCTGCTGCAGGATGCGCAGCGCGCGCACGTGCAGCAGCGCCAGCTGGACAATGTCGGCCGGCTGACCCGGGGCCTGGCCCATGAATTCAACAACCTGCTGACCACCATCGGCAACGCGCTGGACCTGATCGCCCTGCGCCCCGGCGCCGACGGGCGCACCCAGGAGCTGGTGGACCTCGCCCAGGCCGCTGCCGACCGCGGCTCGCTGCTGACCCGCCAGCTGCTCGCGTTCTCCTCGGATCAGACCCTGGTGCGCGAGCCGGTGGTGGTGCAGGAGTTCCTGCGCGATGCCCTGCCCGTGCTGCGCCGCGCCTGCCCGGCTGGCATCGAGGTGCACCTCGATCTGACCCCGGATCTGCCCCCGATCGTCACCGATGGCGTACAGTTGCACAGCGCCGTGTTGAATCTGGTGCTCAATAGTGGCGAAGCGATGCCCCAGGGCGGCACGGTCACGATCACGGCCGAGGTCGAACAACGACTGGCACCGGATCTGTCCCAGCCCATGCGCCGCCACTATGTGGCCATCTCGGTGACCGACCAGGGCGATGGCATGCCCCCGGACATCGCCGCGCGCGCCAGCGAGCCGTTCTTCACCACCAAGGAAATCGGCAAGGGCAGCGGGCTGGGCCTGAGCCAGGTGTTCGGCTTCGTTTCCCAGTGCGACGGCTTCGTCGACGTACAAACCGCCCCCGGCCGGGGTACCACCGTCCGCCTGTTGTTACCTGTCATTGAGGAAGTCGAGCATGTCTGAGCCCCTACGCGTATTGATGGTCGAAGACCAGCAGGACCTGCGTGAACTGATCGGCCAGGCGCTGCAGGACTTCGGCATCGAAATCCACACCGCCGACGACGGCCCGGCCGCGCTGCGCCTGATGCAGGATCCCGGCGGGTTCGATGTGGTGTTCAGCGACATCAGCATGCCCAACGGCATGAGCGGCGTGGAGCTGAGCGAACATGTGGCCGACGTGCTGCCCAAGGCGCGCATCATCCTGGCCTCCGGTTACGCACGCTCGCAGCTGCCGCCGCTGCCCGAGCATGTCGAATTCCTGCCCAAGCCGTATCGCCTGCGCCAGCTGGTGACGTTGCTCCAGTCTCCCGTCACGCCCTGCTGAGCCGGCACTCCGCCGCCAGCGTGAACGCTTCATCCGCGGCGCCCCTGCTTCACATCGATGCCGCAACCCACCCCGGATAGTGAGGGTGAAGTCGGGACAGGGTGCGGTACATGCAGGACAGAGCTGAGGATCTGGATCGGATCGCGTTGATCGAAGCACTCAACGTGATGGACCCTGCGTTGGGGACGGCGCTGGACCCTATCACCGAACTGGTGGCCTTTACCTTCGGCGTTCCGATCGCGCTGGTGTCCATCTTCGATGCCGTCCACCAGCACATCATCTCGCGCGTCGGTCTGGCGCTGACCCGCCACGAACGGCATTCCTCGATCTGCGCGCTGGCGTTGGGTGCCCCCGACGTGGTCCAGCTGGCCGACCTGCGCCTGGACCCGCGCTTTGCCGACAACGCGCTGGTGACCGGCCCCGAACAACTGCGTTTCTACGCGGGCGCCCCACTGATCACCAAGGCCGGCATCACGCTCGGCACGCTGTGCATCATGGGCCGCGAGCCGCGCCGGCTGTCCGCGGAAGAGCAGCTGCAGCTGCAGACGCTGTCACGCGTGGTGATCGCGCAGATGGAACTGAAGATGTCGCTGGGCCGCCGCGAGCAGGTCAGCGGCCTGCCCAACCGGCAGCAGTTCCAGGCCGACCTCAACGCCCTGTCCCGTGGCGGCGAGGCGCGCGCGTTCACGGCAGTGCTGCTGGATGTGTTCGATCTGCAGAGCGCCAACGATGCCGGCCAGGCGCTGGGCATGAAGCCGGTGGAAACCCTGCTCCGCCAGGCGGCGCTGCGCGTGCAGGACGTGCTGCGCGATATCGCGCAGGTGTATCACGTAGGCGTGACCCGGTTTGCTTTCCTGCTGCCGGAGCAATCGCATGACCAGACCGAGGCCCTGCTTGATCGCCTGCGCGTGCGCACGCGCCGGCCGCTGATGGCCGGCAGCATTCCGATGTCCCCGCAGTTCCACGCCGGGGTCTGCGACTTCCGCGCCGTTCCGGAACAGACGGCCGATCTGATCCGCAAGTGTCTGGTCGCCATGCATCACGCCCTGCAGACCGACGCCTGCCTGTGCTGGTACTCGCAGGAACGCGACGATGCACTGCGCCGTCGCTACCGATTGGCCTCGGACGCCGGGCGCGGCCTGGCCCAGCACCAGTTCAGCTTGGTCTACCAGCCTCGATTCAATCTGATCGACGGGCTGCCGGTCTCGGCCGAAGCCCTGCTGCGCTGGACCCACCCGATGCTCGGTCCGGTCAGTCCGGGCGAATTCATTCCGGTCCTGGAGCGGACCGCGCTGATGCCCGCAATCAGCCGCTGGGTCATCGATCACGCCCTGGCCCAAGCCGCGCAATGGCAGCAGAGCGTGCCGGGGTTCAGCCTGTCGCTCAATCTCTCGCCGCGCGACTTCGACGACCAGTGTGTGTGGAGCGTGCTGTCCGAACGTTTGGACGCGCATGGGCTGCCGCCCGGCCTGGTCGAGATCGAAATCACCGAGGGGCAGTGGCTCAACCACCATCCCGCGGCGCTGCCCCAGCTGCGGGCAATGGCCGCCGCCGGCGTGCGCATCGCCATCGATGATTTCGGCAGCGGCTACAGCAACTTCGGCTACCTCAGCGAGGTGCCGATCAGCCATATCAAGATCGACCAGACGCTGGTCACCGGACTGGCGCGTTCGCGTACCGCGCGGCTGAAGGTCGAGGCCATCATCAAGCTGTCCCGGCAGCTGGGGTACCGCACGGTGGCCGAGGGCGTGGAGAGCGAGGCCGAACTGTCCCTGCTGCGTCTGTGGGGCTGCGATGAAGCGCAGGGCTATCACCTCGCTCGGCCGATGCATCCTGACGCGGTGCTGCAGCTGGTCAGCGCCTGCCGCGCCGGTCCGCTGCCGGATGCGGGCTGACACCGCGGCGACGCGACGCAGTCTGCAGCACGGGCGATAATGCCCGCCCGTCCCACCAACTGCCGACCATGTCCGATCTCGCCCCGCTGCCCATCCTGCCGCTCGGCCATTACCGCCACTTCAAGGGCGGCAACTACGAGGTGCTCGGCGTCGTGCGCCACAGCGAAACGCTGGCACCGATGGTGCTGTATCGGCCGCTGGACGCGGACATCGGACTGTGGGTCCGCCCGTTCGAGATGTTCGTCGCGCAGGTGGAGGTGGAGGGCCAGTGGCGGGCGCGCTTTGCGCGCGTCGAATCCGGGACTTAAGGTGCTCCGCACGCCCAAGTATTCCAGCCCTTGTCCTCCACATATTTGAGGGTCATGAGACCTGTGCTTCCATCGCGTTGGCGAAACAGGCAGAAACGCGCCGAGTGAAACTGCGTAGGGTCTCTCCCCTGCGTGCGCCTGATGTTCATGAAAACTTCGTATGGCACCCCAACGCGCAGTGGCCGCACCGGTTCCTGCGCTGCATTGCCCTGCGCATCGCCGTAGCGCAGGCAGCCAGCGGGATCCAGGGACCGTAGGGCACGCCCCGGATAGTCATCCAGCCAGATTGGCACGGACTTCGAACGCTCCGACTCGTAAATACTGACCGATTGGAGATCGACCACCCCCTTCAGTCGCCGCAGCTCTCCGCGTGGCAACCCGAAGCATACAGTTCCCTCCATCCACCGCACTTCGAGCTCGCCCCTTCGGGATACCGCCTCCGCGGAACCGTTTGTTAGAAGTGCCACTAAAGTCAGCAGGGCGACCACGACACGCGGCGCGGTGCAGAAGGATGGACGCGACATGGCCGACGCTGTTCGAGAGGGTCCGCCAAGTCTAGCCAGACGTGTCCGCATTCGGCCTACGCCGTCATGCGGCGTCGGAGATGACCCATATGATTCAGCTGGCCACGACGCGTCGCGCGTCGACCAGTGCACGCAGGCGCGCGGTCACCGCGCGGAACGGCTCCGGCAGCCTCGCCGCCTCCAGGGCATCGACCTGGCCCGACAGCAGCGACAGCGCCTCGCTCACGCTGACCACGTCCTGCCCAGCGTCCACGGCAGCCTCCGGCACCTCCAGATGCGCGCCGATGACGCCCGCCAGGACCTCGAACGCTTTCACCGTAGCTGCGTCGAGCTTGGATGGTTGCGGGTCCAGCGCGCACAGGGTGCCGTGGAAGCCACCGTCGCGGCGGAACATCGGCACCGAGATGTAACTCTCGAATCCGTACAGCGCAGGCGTGGGATGGCGGGAGAACACCGGGTGGGTGCTGGCCTGGTCGAACTGGACCAGATGGCGATGCTCGCGGATCTCATCGCAGATGGTGGTTTCCAGCACCAGGTCGTCGCCCGGCCGCAGGCCGAAATCCAGGCGATCATGCACGGCGCAGGCGGTCCAGCGATCCGCGGTCACCCGCGCCACCGCGACGAAGCGCATGCCGGTCATCGCACTGGCCAGCTCCAGGATGCCCGGCACGGCCGGCATCGCCAGCAGCGCCGCGATATCGTCCAGGCGTGGATCCGTCGAGACCGTCGGTTCCACCACTGGCGCGGAACCCGGACCGCCGTCCTCCAGCGGGTTCTCCATGGCCGCCAGGCGGCGGTCCAGCGCCTTGGCGTTGACCTCGTTGAAGAGGCCGCGCACGGCCGCCGACAACGCGCGCGCGTCCTTGATGATGCCGACGAAATGGATGCCCTGCCCGACCAGGCGGATCTGCTCGACGCCATGGTCCACGCGCAGGGAGGGCCACGCCTGGCGGTGCAGGATGCGCATCCAGTCGCTGGGCGGCGTTTCATCGAGAAGTGCGGTCACGATCACCCGCGAAGGCGCCGATCCGACCGGGAGACCGGGCAGATCAAAGCCGATGAGCGCTGGAAAGCCCGTACTGGTAGACATCACAACCCCTATTCGGCTTGGCGCAGCCATCGACAGGTGGTGGCTTTGAAGCGAAATTGTCGCACGAATGAGCGAGACTGGCCGTGAGCGGACGCTGCTCCGCAAGCCGGAACGCGCCCACAGCGGCAGCGGCTATCATTCGGACGCCGCTCGTCGTGATTGATGTGTTGATCGCTTCGCCGACGGGCGCAGGATGCACCCTCTGCCAAGAACAAGGAACGTACTTCATGGGATCAACGGGTCAGGGTTTTTCAGTGTTGGTCGGGATCCTCTGGGCGCTGCTCGGACTGCTGTGGATTTTCGTCCCCTTTGCCATCTTCGGGATCAAGGGTCTACTCAAGCAGATCGTGGCCGAACAACGGCGGACCAACGAGATTCTCAGCCGCGTCCACGGCGATCGCCTGCCGCGGGCGTCCCCCGAACCCCAGCCGTTCCGGGTCGGGCCGTATCCGTAAGGGTCCGCCGTCTGCTGCTGGCGTTGATGGGCTGCCGTGCGGGGTAATGCCGGCCTTGCGAACAAGGCCGTCAAATTCTCGACGCATTTCGCGCATTTTGAACAAATCCACCCTCGCTCCCCCCCTATACTCGGGCCTCGTCACCATGGAACGGAGACTTGATGTCCCCCTGCTCCCTGCAGACTCCCGACACGCCCGGCCTGATCGTACGCACGGCCCCGGCGGCGGCGTCGCCTCTCGCCATGCGAACCGTCCCCCTGTACGCGGGCATCGCCGGACAGACGGATTCCCCCGACGCTGGCACAACGGCTCCCTGCGCGTTGCCGCCTGCTCTGTGCGGCGTCCCCGCACCGTCCCACCCGCATTCCCCCCCTGTCAAACGGAGACCGGCCTTGCACCGTGTCCTCAAGATCTGCCTTGTCACCCTTCTGATCACCGCCTGCAGCCGTACGGAGAACACCATGAGCCAAGACCTTTCCACCGCCGCCGCCGAGGCCGATGTCGAAAACGGCGGACGCGGTCTCGCCAAGCTCAATCCACAACCGCGCCAGGCCTATGACGTGGTCCTCAAGCTGCACAACGCCCCGGGCCCGTTCGAACGCATCGAAGGCGTCGCGCAGTACGACGTCACCAACGAAGCAGAGTGCGGTCGCATCAACCCGGAAACCGGCACCGCCGGGCGCATCACCAGCCAGGAGCCGCTCGCGCTCAAGCGCGTCGCCGACGATGAGTACCACGGCACCGTTTACCTCGACCGGATGCTGGACGAGGACTACTACGGGCGTGGCGTATGCCACTGGAAATTCAGCGGCACGGGTGCCCTGCTCAAGGCCACCGGTGCGCATGAGGAAACCCGTTTCCTCACCTTCATCGATGCCGACCGGTTCACTGCGGGCGATACGCTGACTCGTCACTACCCGGCCAGGGACTATCCGCGCGCCTCGCCCGTGGAAGGTCCATCGGGCATCACCTCGATCGAAGACTATCCGGCCAGGGGCAATGAAGATCCCACCGTATTCGTGCCGGAACTGCGCGAGGCGTTGTTCTCGATCTCGTTGTCCGCCAAAGAGGCCAAACAATGACTATTCCCAGCCAGGATTACGCGGCGATCTCCGATGACGCGTACAAGGATCGAGCGGTAGGACGTCGCGCACCTGGCGAGGAAGAGCCGGTCACGCTCAACGGTCACCGGTACGTGGTGCTTGAACATGTCAACAACACCCGCAACGGCTATCAAGGCACGGTCTACCAGCGTGTAGACACCAATGAGATCGTGGTATCGCACCGCGGCACCGAGCAGATCCTGCTTGATGCCGTACTCACCGATGGCACGATGGTCACCGGGCGCACCAATCTGCAGGCCAAGGATGCGATCGCACTGACCGAGAGGGCCATGGAATATGCGATCAAACAGGGCAAGGACGTTGGGCACGCCCCGGAAGTGACCGTCACCGGCCACTCGCTGGGCGGCACCCTGGCCCAGATCAGTGCGCACCACTTCGATCTCAAAGGCGAAACCTTCAATGCCTTCGGCGCGGCCAGCCTGAACTACCGGATTCCCGAAGGTGGCAACAGGATGATCAACCATGTCATGGCCGCCGATCCGGTCAGCGCCGCA
The DNA here is from genome assembly GCF_013387485.1 of Stenotrophomonas sp. SAM-B. Taxonomy (GTDB): domain Bacteria; phylum Pseudomonadota; class Gammaproteobacteria; order Xanthomonadales; family Xanthomonadaceae; genus Stenotrophomonas; species Stenotrophomonas maltophilia_AA. The sequence goes on along the minus strand of NZ_JABBXB010000002.1, from coordinate 147,228 downwards.
TCGCCGCATTACGGCCAGGTCCGCATCTACGCCAGCCCCCAGGAAATCAAGACCCTGGAGGCCTCCGGCTTCAGCAACAGCAGGTACAACGCGCTGATCCCCGATCGCCCCGTGATCGCCGCCGCCGCATCGCTGGGCTCGCACAAACTGGGCAACTTCCTCGACAGCGGCTCGGTGCTGGGTTCCGAGCAGGCCAAGACCCTGGCCAACACCAATGCCCGAATGATCGACGAATATCGCGACGACATCGGAGAACGCCGTGCTGCGACGACCGTCATCTCGCGCGGCACGGTCGGTGGCGCGGTAGACCTGATCGACACCCTGCGCGGCCCGCTGCCGGCCGGTGAACCGGCCCGGCGCGAGGCCGAGAAACACCAGAACAGCCACACCAGTCTGCGCATGGACGATGCCCGCCATCCGGGCCATCCCCTGTTCAACGACGCACAGCGCGGCGTCTACGCCCAGGACACCCGCGTGGGCCGCACTCCGGATCAGTCCAGCGACCAGCTCGCCGGCAGCCTGGCTGCGCAGATGCACGCCGCCGGCGGCAAGCGCATCGACACGGTGGTGATGAGCAACGACGCGGCCAACACCTTCGCCGTACAGGGCAACCAGAACGACCCGGCCCACCTGCGCGTTACCGTCGACACCATGCTGGCCATGAACACGCCCCTGGAACAGAGCAGCCGCAAGGTGGAAGAACAGGCCAGCAGCCAGCGCCAGCAACAGGAGCGCAACCAGGAACAGGTCCAGAGCAACAGCCGCACCATGATGGGGTGAGGCCGCGCCACGGCACGACCGTAACAGCCATCGCCGGGACGGGATGGCTGTTGTTGTTTGGGCAACGGCCATTGCAACCTGCAGGCTGCCGGAATCGACATCTGTCGCAAGCACGGCGCACACCCCACAAACGACAGAGAGATTGCTGCCGTGCGGAGTGATGCCTCCGATCGCCACATTTCCGGCGCATTTTGCGCATTCTGAACAAGTCCGTCCCCACTCCGCTCCTATACTCGGGTGATCGTCACCATGGAACGGAGACTTGATGTCCCCCTGCTCCCTGCCTACCCGTAACAGGCTCTGCCTGATCTCCCGCATGGACGCGTTGGCGATGCAGCGTGCCGCTTCACTGGCCCGGGCTCCGGGCGCGCTGCAGCCTGCTCCGCGCGGCACGCCGCTGACCACATCCTTGACCGATATCGGAGAAGCACCATGACCCGCTCCGCCCAGCAATACGGCCAATCCAACACCACCGCACCACCCCACACGTGTTTCCCCACCGTCAAACGGAGACCGGCCTTGCACCGTGTCCTCAAGATCTGCCTTGCCACCCTTCTGATTACCGCCTGCAGCCGTACGGAGAACACGATGAGCCAAGACCTTTCCACCGACGCCGCTGAGGCCGATGTCGAAAACGGCGGACGCGGTCTCGCCAAGCTCAATCCACAGCCGCGCCAGGCCTTTGAGGTGGTCCTCAAACTGCACAACGCGCCGGGCCCGTTCGAACGCATCGAAGCCGTCGCGCAGTACGACGTCGCCAACGAGGCAGAGTGCGGCCGCATCAATCCGGCCACCGGCACCGCCGGGCGCATCACCAGTCAGGAACCGGTCGCGCTCAAGCGCGTCGCCGACGATGAGTACCACGGCACCGTTTACCTCGACCGGATGCTGGACGAGGATTACTACGGGCGCGGCGTATGCCGGTGGAAATTCAGCGGTACTGGTGCCCTGCTCAAGGCCACCGGTGCGCATGAGGAAACCCGTTTTCTCACCTTCATCAATGCCGACCGATTCACTACGGGCGATACGCTTACCCGCCACTACCTGAAAATGGACTATCCGCGCGTGGGAATCGTGCAGGGGCCGCATGGCCCGACCGCGCTTGAAGACTATCCGGCTAGTGGTGATGAAGACCCCAACAGCTACAAAGCAGAACTGCGTGACGCACTGTTCTCCATCTCGTTGTCCGCCAAAAAGGCCCGACAATGAGCATCCCCAGCCAGGATTACGCGGCACTTTCCGATGACACGTACAAGGATCGAGCGGTAGGACGTCGCGCACCTGGCGAAGAAGAGGCGGTCACGCTCAACGGCCACCAGTACAAAGTGCTGGAGCATGTCAACAACACCCGCAACGGCTACCAAGGCACGGTCTACCAGCGCGTGGACACCAAGGAAATCGTGGTATCGCACCGCGGCACCGAGCAGATCATGCTCGATGCCGTGCTCACCGATGGCACGATGGTCACCGGGCGCACCAACCTGCAGGCCAAGGATGCGATCGCACTGACCGAGAGCGCAATGATGATTGCCGAGCGTTACGCTGTTGGCCACGACCGTAAACCCGAGGTCACCGTCACCGGCCATTCGCTGGGCGGCACCCTGGCCCAGATCAGCGCGCACCACTTCGACCTCAAGGGCGAAACCTTCAATGCCTTCGGCGCCGCCAGCCAGAGCTACCGCATCCCCGAAGGTGGCAACAGCATGGTCAACCACGTCATGGCCGCCGATCCGGTCAGCGCGGCATCACCGCATTACGGCCAGGTACGCATTTACGCCAGCGCCCAGGAAATCAAGACCCTGGAGGACTCCGGCTTCAGCAACAGCAAGTACAACACGCTGATTCCCGACCGCCCGGTGATCGCCGCCGCCGCATCGCTGGGCTCGCACAAACTGGGCAACTTCCTCGACAGCGGCTCGGTCCTGGGCTCGGAGCAGGCCAAGACCCTGGCCAACACCAATGCCCGCATGATCGACGAGTACCGCGACGACATCGGCGAACGCGGCAGCGCGGCCACCGTCATCTCGCGCGGCACGGTCGGTGGCGCGGTAGACCTGATCGACAACCTGCGCGGCACCCTGCCGGCCGGTGAACCGGCCCGGCGCGAGGCCGGGAAGCACGCCAGAGAAAGCGAAAAGGACAAGGACAAGGACAAGGACAAGGACAAGGACAAGGACGTCAGTCTGCGCCCGGAGGACGCCGGGCATATCAGCTCGCTGCGCATCGACCAGGCCGGCCACCCCGGCAATCCTCTGTTCAACGATGCACAGCGTGGCGTACATGCGCAGGACGCCCGCGTGGGCCGCACCCCGGATCAGTCCAGCGACCAGCTCGCCGGCAGCCTGGCTGCGCAGATGCACGCCGCAGGCGGCAAGCGTATCGATCATGTGCTGATGAGCAACGACGCGTCCAATACTTTTGCTGTGCAGGGCAAGATCGACGATCCCGCCCACCTCCGCGTCACGGTAGGTACGATGCTGGCCATGAACACGCCGCTGGAGCAGAGCAGCCGCAAGGTGGAAGAACAGGCCGCCAGCCAGCGCCAGGAACAGGACCGCAACCAAGAACAGGTTCAGAGCAGCAGCCGCACCATGATGGGGTGAGGCTAAGGCACGGCATAACCGCAACATCCATCGCCATGACGGGAAGATGTGAAATCCTTAGGGTGTAATGCCCGTCGCACCCGGCGGGCCAGGTGCGGCCCGCGCTGGAACAGAAGCTTGTGGAGCGGAACAGCAGATGATCAAAGGTTCCAACCAGCTGAGCAGCGCCTTGGCAACCTGATGGAGAAACAGCAGGCTCCGCCAGCAACCGACTGCGGTCAACGGAAGGACTTGAACTCGGACATACTGCACGCTGAATAAGCAATGGTACAAGTCTGACCACCGTCAGTCGCTCGGCATTGCTCAAGCGCCATCGTTTTGGCCTTCTCGACAGTCTGCGCAGAAACAGCCATTGACTTGCCACCTCCATCGGCAATCTGGCGAGCGTCCGGATCAGCGATAGCAACACACTGGTTGTAATACGCCAAACGCAGCTTGCAATTCTTACCTCCAACTTTCCTGCATTCGGCCTCTGCGGCGGAAACTGCCTGGCGCTTTGTCTTCATCGACACCGAAGCACCTGTTGCTAGGTTCTCAGCATCTTCCACAATGGCACCCCAACGAGTCTCCCATTTTCCCGTAGGTACAGGTGCCGGCATTCCAGCCGCCGCCCCCTCCGCGCCGGGAATTGGCGCGCAGCCTGGAGCCCTGTCATCCCCGATAGGATACTGGCCCGGCGGGCATCGCCCTTCAGCAAAACCAATCACGGGCACCAGCACCAACATAACAGCAAGTATTAGTTTGCTCATCGCTACTCCACGCCTTAGTACGAATGGCACTTCAGGACAGCCATCAATTACCGATCAGCATTTCCGAACTTTCCAGAAACCTCACCACCAGAATTCTGTGAAGTTTGCGAAACTGTCCGTCCGACGTGCTGCGGGGTTGCGGAAGCAGCGGAGTTGTTGCCTGGATTGCTCGCCTGCGGCGGTGTATACGAACCCGGCGGCTGACCTTGTGGGCCAGGCTGAGCTGCTGCGGAACCGCCTATCTGCGAATATGCCATGAAACCGCCCAACGTCCCCTGGAAGAACATCGCCGCCCTTGGGGGCGCAGTCAGGATCAAAGTCGTGAGAATCAAACCCATGCCACCCTGCTGGATCGCCTGGCTGGTCATGCCGTCGCTGGAGGCACCCCACAACAGATACTTGTTCACCAGCGCGGTGGTCCAGAACGCGGCAGACACACGAATCACCATGTCCAGTGCGATGGACACCATCGCAGCCAGCACGGCCATGGAGAACATCGTGCCGATACCGTAGAACAGCCATCGCTGGAACAGCTGATTGGGCACCCCGACTTGCATCCACCCAAGTACTCCATCGATCTACTTCTCAAGCAGATCATCCCTGCCGGTTACCACCGTCGAAATCACACCTTCAGGGTGTCAGCCGAAAAAACTCTTGCTGGGTGCTAAACCAAATACGTCGAACGCGCAGCCATCTCAATCCTTATTCCGCCCCAGCCAGCTACCATTTCCGAGGCAGAATGGGCAGCACTTAGAAGCAAAACCAATTACTAGAATGATTTGAATTCGGACATACTGCATGCAGCGTAAACAATATCACACCCCCCTCCCGCTGCCCGGTTACCGACCACGCACTTTTCCAGGGCTTTGGAGCTTGCGAGCTCCACATTCTGTGCCCGGAAGGCAACAGATTCACCGGACACACCGCCTTCCTTATTAGCCGGATCCGCTAGGGCCACGCATTGATTATTGTAAACAATGCGGACTTCACACTTTTCGCCACCCCCTTTTTTGCACTGCTCCATCGCTACCGCAATAGCGTCCTGTTTACTTACCCTCGACTCGGACACCCCCGTTGCTCCCGCAACCTTTCGGGCATTCGCACTGACGTCCTCTGCAATAGCTCCCCAGCGCTTCTCCCATTTTCCGGTTGGCACAGGAGAAGATGCTTCTCCTCCACCCGCTGTCGGAATTGGGGCGCAGCCAGGGGCTCTGTCGTCACCGATTGGGTACTGGCCAGGAGGACACCTACCTTCAGCAAATGAAGAAAGGGAAGTCAGACTCAGCGCAAGGGCAAGCAACACTCTCATGGCGTCAATTCTCAAAATTGGAAAATTCACAGCATGGCCAGACATCACTCAGTTGATTGGAGCATTGCCGTACTTTCCGGGGGTACTCATCTCCCTGGCGAAGACTGTGCTGAACCAAGCACCGTTCGACCTTCCTGTATCGATGGTGCGTTGCTCGGCGCCTGGCTTGCGTTACCACTCTGCGCCCGTGCCCATTCCGACGAACCACAGCCCGGGTCACCACCAGCGCCCCACTGCGTCCGCGGCACCTCTCATGCAATCACATGGGGCATGCACGCATCTGCTGAGTAGGTCCAGTAACCGGCAGCCAAATACACGGTGAAACGCACTCCGCCCGTCTTTCGCGTTTACTTGGATCAAAAGCTCTCGAAAAGCGGCTTAGTGCAAGCACTGTACAGTTTGTTGCATCCTGTACTACCACGAGTGGTGCAGTCCTTCATTGCCAACTGAGTAGCGACCTGCTCGGTTTCCGCACTAGAGATCACAGAGCCTCCTCGCTCAGATGTAGCTGGCGAGATCAACGCAATGCATTGGTTTTTGTAGGCCCGAGCTACTTCGCAATCACGACCGCCAATCTTAACGCATTGAGATACTGCTTCCTTGGCTGCATCAGACTTTGAGAGCTTCTCAATTGCCACACCCACTTCGCCTGTTGAGGACGTTGCAATTGCCCCCCACGTCTTGATCCAACGCCCTGTTGGTCGAGCCTCCTGGGCATCGCCGCCACCACTGGCGATAGGCGCGCAACCCCCAACACCTTGTCCACCAATGGGATACGAGCCAGGAGGACAACGCCCTTCTGCGCTCGCGACAAATGGGAAGGCACCCAATGATGCAACGCAAACAATTGCGAACACCCGCATGACTTTCTGCAGCATTGCAACACTATAGGGACGTTGAATCATAGGAATACACCTTACTTAACTTTGTTTGCTAGGCCATAACGACCCGGATCAACTTCAGACTGACCTGAGGATGCCCCCTGACCCGACACTCGCGAGGATACATCTGCCTGTGTTGTCGTAGTCTGGGCCGCACTGGCACTCGGCGCCGGCGGTGTATACGAACCCGGCGGCTGCCCTTGCGGGCCCGGCTGCGCTCCAGCGGCCGAGCCACCTATCTGCGAATATGCCATGAAGCTACCCAACGTCCCCTGGAAGAACATCGCCGCCATTGGGGGCGCAGTCAGGATCAAAGTCGTGAGAATCAAACCCATGCCGCCCTGCTGCATCGCTTGGCTGGTCATGCCGTCGCTGGAGGCACCCCACAACAGATACTTGTTCACCAGCGCGGTGGTCCAGAACGCGGCAGACACACGGATCACCATGTCCAGTGCGATGGACACCATCGCAGCCAGCACGGCCATGGAGAACATCGTGCCGATACCGTAGAACAGCCATCGCTGGAACAGCTGTTTGGTCTGGTCGAACAGCAGACACAGGATGAACAATGGGCCCATGCCGATGAACAACGCCATCGCCACCTCATAAAGCAGCAGCATCGAGCCGGCGGTCACTGCCGGCCCGCCGGTACCGAGGCCGATGAACCACAGCGCCCGCGTCTTGTCAGACTGCAGTCCCGGATCGTCCAGCACCTTGATGCCATCGATGCTCGACAGTGCGACCTGCATCCAGGCCAGGCTCTTGTCGATCTGGTCTTCGGGCTTCTGATCCTTGCCGGTCACAACATGGGTGATCAAGCCTTTCATGTCGTCAGTCAGGAACTTCTGCACGCTGCTGCCGAACATCGCCATGCTGGTGGCAACCGTGACGATCAGCGCGGCGCGCGCCATGTTGGTGACCAGCACCATCATCGAATCGCGGCTGCGGCCGGTGACGATCCGATAGCCTTGGATCAAGACCCAGAGTGTCATCAGCACCAGGGCGATACCCCCGACCCAGGTCATCATGCGACCCATCAGATCAATGCCGAAGCCATTGATGCGTTCGCGCAGGTAATCCAGGATCAGCTTGAAGAAGACAAAATCGCCGATGGACTGGACACGCACTGCGTAGCCCAGCAGATCCTGCAATCCGCCCGAAAAATCAAAGTTGGCAATCGACCTGAGCGTCATTTCCACAATCCCTTGGTAATTCCGTTACTGCATGAGCCGTCGCAGAGCATCGCAACGTCCGTGTACGTTCGTGGCTGCTTACTTGACGCTGAGCGCCGCCTTCAGCGAGGCAGTCTTGACCAGGTCGCTCGCGAACTTCATCCCGGCCGTATCGCCCTTCAGCGCTGCCTGAGCGACAATCTTCTGATTGGCTTCCATCACCTCAATATACGCGTCGTACGCCTGCATCCGCGCCTGCCAGGACTGGGACTGCACTGCGAGTTCGTTTGCCGTTCGCATCGAATCGCTGTCAACCGCCGCCACGTTGCCGGCCAGGCTGCTGACCTTGCGCAGCGAATTGATCGCCTCCATCAGCTGATCCATCTGCGGGATCGTCTGCTGGATGAAGGTCACGGAATCGTTGTACTTGCGGTTCTGCATCATCCTGATGTTGACGCAGATCTGACGTTGCTGCGCCTTGACGTCGCCGGTGGGGTTGAACACGAAGTATGAGAACAGACTGTCCACACTCATATCCGTGACCGGGCCACAGGACTGCTGGACCATGTAATCCGAGGGCACCGGCGTGAGGATCGCGCCGGGCGGCAGCCCGAACGACTTGAAGATGCCCTGGGCCTTGATGATGGAGTCGGAGACCTCTTTGAGCACCTTCATCCAGCGCGTGTTGTCCTTGACGTACTCGCCGGCCGTCTGCAGGCGGTCCAGCATCTTCTCGAACCAGTTCGCGCCGTCATACACCAGCACGCCACTGGCGGTCGCGGTGGTACCTGCGCCCAGCGAGAGCACGACACCCAGCGCCAGGGCGGCAAGGCGTGCACGGCCTGGGCCGCGGCGGCTGTTTCGGGTCTTCAGTGCGTTGTTCATCGTCGTCTCCATGGTCTGTTCATTACAGGACGTGGGCAGCAGGCTGCTTCAGGTCACTGCATCCTTGCTCGGCGTGGATTGCCGCGATCCCTTGCGCTTCTTGTAGAACTCGCCCAACCACTGCTCCGGGGTCAGCTCGGCCTGCGGCACCTTCTCGCGCTGCGCCGCATCCTGCAGCACGCGGTGCATGACCTCGATATTGTCGGTAGAGGCCGAAATAACCGACAGGATGTCGTCCATGCCGCGCAGGTTGAGCTGGCACACATTGGCCGCATGCCCCTGCTTGACCAGGAAACAACGCGACCGCTCGTCGAGCGCCGTCACCACCTTGAACTCCGCTTCGGTCAACTTCAGGCCGTCGATGTAATCGGAGCGGCTGGCGTTGGGGTTGGGCAGCAGGATCAGCGTGGCGGTCTGCTCGATCAGCGCCGCGGCGATATCGCTCTTCAGCGCATCCTCCGGGCTCTGGGTGGCGAAGATACCCATGCCGTTCTGCTTACGGATCGTCTTCTGCTTGTTCTTGGCGAATTCCTTCAGGCCACCCTCGCCGTCCAGGATCTTCCAGAACTCGTCCATCACATAGATCAGCGGGCGGCCGTCGATCAGTGACTCCAGCCGGTGCAGCAGATAGTTGATCACCGGCACCCGCACTTCGGGGTTGTCGATGATGTCGGTGTAATCAAAGCCGATGATGTTGGCCCGGCTCAGATCCACCGTGTCGACGGGGTTGTCGAACACCCAGCCCAGCGAGTTGCCCGCTGTCCAGCGCCGCAGCCGCGCGTACAGGCCGTCATCGCCCATGTTGGGCAGGCTCTTCTGGAAGTTGGTCATGCTGCGCAGGTGCATCGGCGTGTCGAGCATGTTCTCGACGGCGCGGAAGATGTCCTCTTCCTCGCGCGCACTGTATTCACGCTTGCCAGCCAGCACCTTGATCAGGTCTGCCAGGAACTGCACGTTGCTTTCGCTGTTCTCGCACTGGAACGGGTTGAAGCCGGTCGCCTGGCCATTGTCCAGCGCCAGGTAATTGCCGCCGCAGGCGCGCACGAAGATCTCCGCGCCGCGGTCTTTGTCGAAGAAGAAGATGGTCGGCGACGGCTCGTACTTCTGCACCTGGCTTAGCAGGAAGTTGATCAGTGCCGTCTTGCCGGTACCGGACTTGCCGATCACCATGGTGTTGGCGATGGCCTTTTCGCCCAGCGAGTTCTCCGCCGGGTGGGTGGCGTGGAAGTTGAAATAATACGGCTGCCCGTTGGTGGTCTGCAGGGTGGTGACGCAGTCGCCCCAGGGATTGTTGTGCTGTTTGCCGGTCGCGAAGTTGTGCAGCGGCGACAGGCCCAGGAAGTTCAGCGAACTGACATTGGCCAGCCGGGTGCGGTAGCGCCAGTTCGCCGGAAGCTGCGAATAGAACGCCGACGTCACCGCCAGATCTTCCTTGGTCGACACGAATCCCGCATTGGACAACTCTGCACGGGTCGCTGCGATGTTGTGCGAAAGCTTCTCCTGGGTGTCGGCATACACCGCCATGATGAAGTGGTACTCACCGAGCACGAAGTTGCCAGAAGACAGCTGATCCATCGCCTGGTCGAGCTCGACGATCTGGCTCACGGCCTTGTCGCCGGAGGAAATCATCATGCCCTTCGTCCGGTCCAGAACCTTGAGCGCGTCCTGCCGCCCCATCGGGCTGAACGAATGGGTGATGACGTACTCGAAATCCAGGTACTTCAGCCCGTTGAGCACGCCCGGGTAGGTGCCTTCTGCGTACTCCTTGATGTTGAGGATACCGCCGAAGTGGTTGACGCCGTTGGGCGTGGTGACCACGAAATCACCGGTCTTGGCTGAGAACATGTGTCGGCTGACTGCCAGGTAGTCCTTGACCGGGGCCGAAAGCACCGGCACCGGCTCGTCGATGCGGTTGAGCAGGTAGCCAAAGAATTCCAGCGTCTCGGAGAAGACCTGCCCGTTCTTGGCTTCATACATGCCCATGCGGTACGGCGCGTAATCACGGATCACGGCCTCCACGTTGCCGGCCATTTCCAGCAGCGTTGCCACGGCCTGGTCCTGCTCGGCCTGCAGCTTGGACACGTTCGCCGACTTGTCCATCATCCGCTTGCCGGCGACCACCGGGCGGTACAGCATGGTCAGGTACAGCTCGTTCTGCATGATGCGCTGGGCCGAGAGCATGTCCATGTAATGATCAGACACGTCCTGGTTGAAGCGTTGACTGAACTGGCTGCGGGCTTTGAGCTGGCGACGGCGCCGAATGTCGTGGACCCAGAAAGCCACGTTGACGAAATCCGGGGCGCGCAGCGTCTGCAGCAGCCGGTTGAAGGTGTTGTGCTTGTGTTCCAGCTCCCAATCTTCGCGCCCGACGAAGGGCAAGCCTTCCAAGTGCCAGGTCAGCAGGAAGTCCCCGCCCGTGGTCTTGACGACCGTCGGCGCCACATGGCTCGACAGGGGAATGAACTCGCTGATTGAAGTATCGGGGCTGAACATGACGGCTTCCATTGGGGTACTACGGGGATGCTGCGGGTCCTGCAACGGGCAGACGATCGGTTGATCGCCTGCCCGGCCTGTTGCCTGCCACCTCAGACCGACGGCGGCGGTTTGTCTCGATAGTGATTGGGCGTGAACACCCACATGCCATCGTGTTCCTGCAGGTTGCGCGCCTTGAACTTGAAGTGCAGGCGCAATCCGATCAACCGGAAGATCATTTCATCGCGCTTGGCCATGTGCCGCATGATGAAAATCGCGATCGGAATGGTTACCAGCAACCGCAGGTCGAAGTACATGCTGAGCAGCAGCAGCCCGCCGGCAACCAGGAAGAAAGGCACATACGGCACACCCAAGAACATGGGCGGGCGCGTACAGCCGCGGAACAGGACGTTCTTATGCACTGTAGTACTGGAACGCGTTGTACACCGCCGCAGCGGCGCCGCCACCGCAGCTCGACGTGGACTCATTGCCCAGCAGCATCTTGGCGATCTGGCCGGCAGCACCAATCAGCAGGCCACCGATGAGGATCGGAGCTACGTCGCCGATGCGCTTGTGCGCGAAGGCGATCTGGTAACCGGCAAAGATCACCGCGATGGTGACCACGGCGATGGAGGCGATGTTCAGCAGGCCGTTGATGTTGCTGAAGAAGCCGCAGACTTTTTGGTCGGTGCCGCCAAAGCTGGTGGCTTGGGCGAACACATCAGGCACGAACATGGCACCGGCGAATGCAGCGGCCATCAGCATGCTCTTCAGCGTGCGCTGGGCGTTGGCGAGATCGAGATTGGTACGCTTCATTGGTGGTTTCCTTGTTGATGGTCTAGCAACTTGATCGGCCACACCAGTTGGCTGGCCGTGCGACGACTTCGTCAGAACACGAAGGCTGCATCCCCTGCGGGAATGTGCGGTACGGGCAAAGGCGCAGACGGGGCCGCCTGCGCAGGCATTGCCTGGGGTGAATTTCGCTCGCTCCACGGACGCAGCAGCACCGGTCCTCCGGCTTGCTGCACTGCTGGCATGGGCGCCTCGGGAACCGGAACCGGCATCGGCGCCTCCTGCCGGGGCGGCATCGCACGGTCCAACGCGCCCATGACCACGCGCGACAGCGCCGCGTCGGCGGTGCGTGTCAGATCGCTACGCAGCATGGCACCGGTCGATGGATAGACCTCGTAGGCGCGGGCCGGATCCAGGGCCGCCTGCGCGTAGGCTTGCGCGGCGGGCACCGTATCCACGATCCGCGCGTTGACCACCGCCGCACGCGGCGAGATGGTGGGCGGACGTTGCGACACTTCGACCGGACGACGCTGTGAACGGCTCACGACCTCGATCGGCGCTACGCCGTCGTTGGAAGCGAGCATCGAACCGCGCTGCCGCGCAATGGAGGCAAACACCTTCTGGACATAGCCGTGGCGGAAACCCGTCGTGAAGTTGCCGGAGTAGTAGCAGCTGAACGACTTGCCCCAGTCATTGCCCGAGCGCCCGTAGCACTCGGCAAGGATGCGTGAGCCAGCCTGCAGATTGGGGCACTGCTGGAACGCCTTCTCATACGAATCCAGTCCGTATTTTTCCAGGTTGTAGCGATTCACCTGGGCCAGGCCGATGGAGAAGTTGTAGCCTTTCTGCTCCAGCATGCGCACGGTGGCCAACGCCTCATCGAGCCTTTTGGGCTGACGAACCAGCGCGCCGCCGACGACGCCGATGGCGTACGGGTTGCGCGAGGACTCCACGCTGATCACGTGCTGCATCACATCCATGGGCACTGCCATCTCGGGACAGGCCAGGACTTCCATTCCAGGCAACATCAGTTCCACCTCCCTGCGCACGCGGGCCTGCTTGGCACCCGCGCACCGTAAAAGTGCGAGGCTTCGGCCTGCGTGAAGATCCCATTCAAATTTGTGTAATGCATCGGCATCCCATCACCCCGCCTGCGCAAGCGCGCGTTCTGGACTGAAATCGATGCCGGTGATGTAACGGTTGCCGGCATGCGCCTTGATGTGGACCACGATGTCGATCGTCATCATCAACAACCGCTTGATCACTGCGAACTCCAGGCCGGAGCCCTCGCTGGACGCCTTCACCATCAGCGCCAACTGGTCCCAGGTCTGTTCCGGGCTGCCGGCGTGGCAACTGGTGATCGAGCCGGGGTGGCCGGAAGCGCAGTTTCGAATGAAGTAGAACGCCTCATCGCCGCGAAGTTCGGCCAGGATGATGCGTTCCGGCTTCATGCGCAGACACGCTTCCATGCAGCTTTTCGCGGTGACATTGCTCGCGCTCTGCCCACCCTTGGAATACAGCAGGTGCACCGCGTTGGGCTGGCTGATGAACAGTTCGCGCGCATCTTCGATCGTGACCAGGCGTTCGCTGGCCGGGATGTGGTTCACCAGCGACTTCATGAACGTGGTCTTGCCGCTGCCGGTCGCGCCGGACACCACGATGTTCTTCCGGTAGATCACCGCGCGACGGAAAAACTCGGCGTAGTTTCGCGACTGGCGCAGCTCCACCAGTTCACTGTCGTGCTCGCTGAGCCCGGCGCCCTGCTCCAGGATCTGGTTGAAGAAGCCGTCTTCCTGGTACTGCTCCAGCGTTTTGGTGTGCTTGGACGGCAAACGGATGGTGATGGACACCTTGCCGGCGTCGCAGGCCGGCGGGATCACGAACTGGGCGCGCTGCCCGGTCGGGAACGTCAGCGAGACCACCGGATCGGCATCGGTGATGCGTTGGCCGGTATTGGACTCGTTCACCACCGCCGTGCAGAACTGCCGCGCCCGCTCGAAGGTGAGCGACGGCACTTCCACCCGCTGCCAGCCGTCGCGGGTTTCCAGGTACACCTCGCCGGGACGGTTGATGCAGATTTCCGTCACATCCGGCGATGCCATGTACTGATGGATTCCCAGCACCTCGTACTGGTACCTCAGGAACTCACTGGAGACATCGGCGACAGGGGCCACTTCGGCGTCCATGGTTGATCCAGGCGGTCAGCGGCGCTGCGGCAGCACGTCGCTGAAATCGACGTCCTTGGCCACATAGACACTGACCACGGTGCCCTGATTGATGGTGACGGTGGGCGGGCGACGCTCGCTCAACGCCTCGTTGGCCAGCCGCTCCATGCTGCGTGCGGTGGCGCTTTCATACGGGGACTGCACAGCCAGTCCACTACCGGTAATGGTTGTGGTTTCCGGGCCGTTCTCGGCGGCGGCATATTTGAAAGCGTCGGCGATCAGGCTGATCATCAACGCCGAGCCGATCCGGCTGCCCCAGTGCGCGGAATAGTCACCCGGATGGCCTGCGCCACCGAGCTGGTCGATACCCGGGCTGGACATGGCCACATCGATGCCGTTCGGCGTAGTGATGCGATCCCAGACCACCGCGATGCGGCGACCTTCCGGCCCCTTGTTGTAGGCACCGTAAATCTTCGAGCCCTTGGGCAGCAGCAGGCTACGTCCGTTGATCGAGTACACCGGCTCGGTCAGCAGGCAGGAGGTGAATCCGGCCACGTCGGTGATGATCCGCGTTTCCAGAACACAGCGCAGGTAGGTGCCGCGCACCAGCAGCGCATCCGGACTGCGGATGAAGGATGCACTGGAAACGTCTTCGACATCGGGGCCACGACGGGTCTTCTGCGCCGGGGGCTGCGCGTTGTTGTTGTTCATCTGCGCGATCATGGCGCGGGTGTATTCGTCCGTGGTGCTGCTGCCAACGCCACCTTCAGCGCCCTGCTCACCCGACACGCTGCCGGTGGCGCCAATGCGGCGGTCCAGCAGCGTCGGCCCACGGTTGAAGTCCTGCGCCGAATTGTCGCCGAAGGACGAGCTGGAGCGCGTCGGCACCTCCGGCGGCGGCAGCGGCGGAATCATCGGGATCGGCTCGGCCAAGCTTGGCGGCGGCACCGACGGCGGCGCGGCGGTCGGCAGCTCGGGCGTGGTGACACGCGCGGTTTCATTGAGCTTGGGCGGGGTATCCGAATCGTCCTGGCCCTTACGCAGCAGCAGGAAGCCCATCGCGATCACAAGCACCAGAATCGCACCAAGGAACAGCAGGGCCTTGCGGTTCAAGCGTTGTTCTTCGGCCGAACGCAGGCGCGGGGCGCCCGCGTCCAGATTCGGCACCTGCTCGGCCTGCGCCTGGCCGTAATAGGGATTGTTCGGGGTTTCATCCGGCCCGCGACGTGCGTTGAATCCGCCATCGTCCGCGCCGTTGTTGGGCTCGTTGCCGGGAGTGTTTTGCTGGCTCATTTCTTCACGTTCCTTCGCAGGCCGACGACGTTGTCACCGTGGCGGATGACCAGGTAGGGATAGGTGCCATGCACGATCAGCGAATTGCCTTCCACCGTCGTGTTGACCACGAAATCCTCACCGTATTCGGACTCACGACCGAACACCGCCGGGAAGATGCCGGTCTTGTACTCCGGCGAGGCCGGCAGCTTCAGATAGGTGAAACGGCCGTCATCGTAGGCATTGACCGGAATCAGCCAACCCATCTTCTTGGC
The DNA here is from genome assembly GCF_013387485.1 of Stenotrophomonas sp. SAM-B. Lineage (GTDB taxonomy): Bacteria > Pseudomonadota > Gammaproteobacteria > Xanthomonadales > Xanthomonadaceae > Stenotrophomonas > Stenotrophomonas maltophilia_AA. Next base: position 131,873 of record NZ_JABBXB010000002.1, on the reverse strand, counting down.
CCTGCGGGTCGAGTAGGAGTAGTCGAAGTTGTACTGGCGATCCTTGGCCAGTTCCGAACTCAGCAGCGGCTTGACCTCTTCCTCCACCGCCTGCTGCGCCGTACCGAACTCGGTATCGCTGGGGTAGCTGAAGGCGATCTTGTACTGCACGCCCGCACGACGGGCCTGTTCCAGTTGGCGCCAGTCAGTGGCGACCACCTTCAGTTCGAAGATGTAAGAGTGGGTTTCCGTGCGCACCATCATGTTGGTGTCGACGTCGACGTTCTTGGGCTTGAGATAGAACACGTTCTCACGACGGGTCAGCTCCCAGCCATTGCTGAAGCCGGTGCTGTAATCGAGGATCTTCTCGTTCGGGCTCAGTTCGATCTGGGTGGTAAGGCCCAGACCGGTACGAACCGGGTAGATGCGGTCCTTCTCATATTCGTATTGATCCACCGCCTGCGCCGCAACGGGCGCAGAGAACGCCGACAACATCGGCAACAGAACCAAGGCGGTCCCCCAAAGCTTGCTACTACTCATCGGTTGCTTGCTCCCTCAGCAGTTCCGGTGGAAACACGTTGGCCCGGCACCTGTGCCGGTTGCCGCGGCGCGACTTGTCCTGGTATCGCCTGGCCCGGCACGAGCTGCCCGGGTACACCTTGTTGCATCGGCTGCGCCGGAATCTGCTGCGCCGGAACCACCTGGCCGGGCACGACCTGCCCAGGCATCATCTGGCCCGGCGCTGCCGGCAACGGAGCGGCCATGGGTTGCCCTGTCACCGGATCGATCATATTTGCCGCAGCAGGATTGTTCGGGTCGTAGACGCTGGCGGCTTGTGCAGCCTGAGCCGCCTGAGCCGCCTGGCTGCTCATCGCAGCATCGTCGGGCACCGGCACGCCGCGCGCGTAGTCGTTGTCGACGCGGTATTCGGTGACCTGGAAGGCCAGCGGGTTGAGCACCCGGTCCTGCTCGGACAACGCCAGATCGTTGCGATACTCGAACCGCATCGTGACCAGCTGGTTGTCCAGGAACTGCATGGCGCCCGTGGTCTTGTCGAGCAGGCTGCGCTGGATGCGGACCGAGGCGCCCCGGAAGCTGCCGTTGGGTTCGGCACCCAGCGGCGTTATGCTCAGAATCTTGACCCGTATAGCCTTGCTCGTGCCATACACGAATACCGGGTTCTGCGGGTTATTGGTGGCGTAGCGCTGGCGCTGGGTGGCCGCGACCTGCTCCGAGGACATGGTGAAAACCAGCTCCCAGTCGCGCAGCCCCATCACCGCCGAGTCGAAAGACTCACGCGCCAGGACGTACTGCGCCACGTTGCTACGGTTCACGGCCTCGTTGGCCGTGATGGTCTCACCCCGGAAGGTACCACTCAGCCGCGCCACGGTCGCCGTACCGGTATAGGCATCGGCCATCACCAGGAACGGCACCTTCTCCTTCAGCGGCAGCATGTAGTAGTAGCCGCCGGCCAGGGCCAGCGACATCACCAGCGAGGCCGTGGCCACCCACCATGCGCGGCGCTCGCTGCGGCGTGCCATGTCGGCCACCGTCAGCTCGTAGCTCACCGCTTTGGCGACCGCCTGGTCGACCTTCTGGCTACTGCCTGTTTCCTTCTTTCGGAACATGGGTTCATCCGTACTACTGGAACGTCAATGGGCGCGGCACCCCTGCGCGGTACGCGGGGAGCATCACGTTTACCGATACTCGACCCGCGTCAGCTACCGCTGGACGCGTCGGCCGCAGCCGCTGAAACGGTGGGCGACGCAGCGGCCTGCACGACAATCTGGTTGCCGACGATGGACACCGACACCCCCTGCGCCGCATAGGCGGAGCTGAGGTCGACCATCGCCTGCTGTGGATTGGTGGTCCCGATGCCGGAGACGGCACCGTAGAGCGTGTAGTCCGAGCTGATCCGGTAATCCAGGGTCATGCCCGAATCCTTGGCCCAGCGTTCCAGCATCGTCTTCAGCGTGCCGTCCATGGGCGTGGCCTGGTACACGTAACTGGTGTACAGCGGAATTTCCATGGTGGTGCTGGCGAAGCGGTTGACCGGCTTCCAGCGGCCGCCGATGTCCGGGGCCGGCTTGGTGGCGCAGCCGGCCAGCATCAATGCGGCAGCGGCGGCGATGAATCCCTGTGACAGATACGCTTGCTTCATACGGACTTCCCTATGACGTACGTAACGCGGCTTGATTCGATTGACTGGCAGCAACTCACTGGACCGGGTGGAAGACCCGGACGCAGTCGGCTATGGCAGATGGAGTGGTGAAACATCCTGGACTACTGCGATCGGTCCCCGCCCGCTTGTGCAGCCCGTGGCTGCACGTACCGATGTGCAGGCGCCCCGGGCGTACTGCCCGGCCCCATCGCCCCACATCCACATCACTTCAACAATGCCGTCCATGACGTCCCTGCAACGATTCGATGCTCTGCTTCCGCGTCGCATGCCAGACAAGAATTGACGACGAAAGCAGCTCACCATCATGAACACGATGCCACAGGCGAGCGTCAATTCCGCGTCAAATCACGAGCAAAAAAACGTTTTCAAACATCGATTCTTTGATGTGCATCACACAATTGGTGCCAAGCAGATCAGATATTGAGGTTCGGAACGGACGTCTTCGGCAGCAGGCGCGAGGTGAAATAACGATCCTTGTAGTACTTGATCTTCTCGCATTTCACCGGGTGCGGGATGCCCTCGTACAGGAACACCTCGTGATCGTTGCCCATCGCCTTGAGCTCCTGCGGCAGCATCAGCGCGCGTCGCTCCTCGGTGAAACTATGGGTCTTCTCGCGGGCGTGGGTGACGTTCTTCCTGCGGATGGTCGTGTAGCCGAGCATCTCGGAGTAGTCGTTGGCGTCCTGCTGCTCCCGCGGCGCGTACAGGATCTGCAGGGCGTGGTTGGTGATGATGGTGCGCGACACATCCCGGCCATAGGTGGCATCGAGCTGGGCCATGCTCTGGATGATCGGCAGCAGACGCACGTTGTAGCCGGCCATGTAGGACACCGCCGAGGCGATGATGTCGACCTTGCCGATCGCAGTGAATTCATCCATCAACAGCAGGCACTGGTACTTCAGGTCCGGGTTGGACTTGGGCAGTTCCTTGGTGTTGAGGTTGATGATCTGGCTGAAGAACAGGTTGATGATCAGGCGGCTTTCGGCCAGCTTGTTGGGCTGGATGCCGATATAGATGGTCATCTTCTTCTTGCGCAGGTCGGTCAGCAGGAAGTCGTTGCCGCTGGTAGCCTTGTCCAGCACCGGGTTGATCCAGGCGTTCAGTGGTTCCTTGAAGGTGCCCATGATCGAAGCGAAGGTCTCATCGGCCTGGGACAGCAGGTTGGCGAATGCCGACTTGGCGTTGCCACTCAGGTAGGTCTGGCTGGCCAGGCGTTGCAGGTACTTCCTCAGGTCGCTGCCATCGCCGGTGGACAGGCGGAACAGCGCGCCCAGGGTGGGCATGTCCTGCGCCTCGCCCGGGAAGCCGTTGCTGCGCGCATCGTCGCGGTTCTCGAACAGGTACAGGCTGAAGGCCATGAACGCGTTGCGCGCCTGGCTGACCCAGAATTTCTGATCGTCCGATCCGTCCGGATACAGCATCGCGGCGATGCTCATCAGCTCGGAAACGCGGAAGGCCGGGTCGTCGGAAACATAGCTGAGCGGGTTCCAGCGATGGGTACGGCGGTCTTCGGCGAAAGGATTGAACAGGAACACCTCCTGGCCCTGGCTGGCACGCCAGCCGCTGGTCAGGTCGAAGTTTTCCTGCTTGATGTCCAGCACGACCACCGATTCGTCGTACTCGAGCAGGTTGGGGATGACCACGCCCACGCCCTTGCCCGAGCGGGTCGGGGCGGCCAGGATCACGAACTGCTGGCCACTCAGGCGCACCAGCTTCCCGCCGAAGCGGCCCACAACGATGCCGTTGCCGGTCTTCTTGAACAGCCCGTGCCTGGCCAGATCCGCAGCCTGGGCAAAGCGCGCGTCACCGTGCAGCGAGGTCTTCTTCGACCGGAACATCAGGAACATCGCCACCAGGGACAGCAGCAGCGGAAGCCCGAAACCGACCACGCCGGCCAGCTTGATCTTGGTGACGTACGGCGCCACGACCGGCTGATCCAGTGCCTGCAGGTACTGCAGATAGGTGTTCCACTTGAACAGCCCGGTATCCAGGCCCAGCAACAACAAGGTGAGATACCCGGCAAGGCAGTAGCCGGCAATCACGGTCAACAAGATGACGACGGCGGGAACAACAATCTTCTGCGTGGACAAACCCTATCCTCCATGACGCGCCCCACAGGGCGCTACGGCCTGCGCCGGCGCCTGGGTCGCACCGTACGCGTTTCTTTCACATCGTCCTGCGTACGCGTCCCGTCGTCGCGTCCCCACAGCAACGACCCTTCGCTGCGCGCCTGTTTCCAGCGACAGCAGCGGGGGGTGATCCTTGCCGTTCGGACGTGAACACGGCGTAGCCGGACCCATCGCCCGGACTGTACACGGGCGGATATGTCAGGGCTACCCTGCATCATGGGGCTGCGCCGACAGGGCCTGCGGGAGATCACGGCCTTCACGCACCACAGCATCCCAGCGCAGGGGTCGGCAGCATGTTGCGCTGCAGCAGTACAATAGGCGGCCGCCTTCTGGTCACGTCCTGCCCGCATGAGCTCCTCCCCCGTTTCCCTGGCCGCCCGGCTCTCGCCGCGCGAGCGCACCCTGATCCTGCTGGCTTTGTCGCTGGGCGGCTTTGCCATCGGCACCAGCGAGTTCGCCAGCATGGGGCTGATGCTGGAGATCAGCCGTGGGCTGTCGATCAGCGAGACCCAGGTCGGCCACTTGATCAGCGCCTACGCCATCGGCGTGGTGGTCGGTGCGCCGGTGCTGGCCTTCGCCGGTGCCGGTTTCGCCCGGCGCAGCCTGCTGCTCGCCCTGATGGGCTTCTACGCGATCGGCAACCTGGCCAGCGCACTGGCGCCGAACTACGGCACGATGCTGCTCGCGCGCTTCGTCGCCGGCCTGCCGCATGGCGCCTACTTCGGCGTGGCGATGCTGGTGGCCGCCGCGATCAGTCCGCCCGCCCAGCGCGGCGCGGCGGTATCGAAGGTGCTGCTCGGCCTCTCGGTCGCGATCCTGGTCGGCAATCCGCTGACCACCTGGCTCGGCCAGCAAGTCAGCTGGCGCACCGCGTTCGCCCTGGTCAGCGTGCTGGCGATCGCCACCGTGGCGATGATCGCGCGCTTCCTGCTGCCCGATCCGGATGAAGTCCGGACCTCGCCGATGCGCGAGCTGCGCGCCTTCAACCGCACCCAGGTGTGGCTGGCACTGGCGATCGGCTCGGTCGGCTTTGCCGGCATGTTCTGCGTGTTCACCTACCTCGCCCCGACCCTGGTGCAGGTCACCGGCCTGGCCGAATCGTGGATGCCACTGGCCGTGGGCATCTTCGGCATCGGCGCGATCATCGGCAACGTGGCCGGGGGCTGGCTGGTGGACCGCTTCCAGTTCCGCGCCGCAGCGGTGGTGCTGGTCTGGTCGATCATCGTGCTGCTGGCCTTCCCGATCGCCGCGCAGTCGGTGTGGAGCGTGTTCCCGATGATCATCGCAGTCGGCACCATGGGTGCGCTGGCGGCCGTATTGCAGACCCGCCTGATGGATGTCGCCGGTGAAGCGCAGACGCTGGCCGCGGCCTCCAACCATGCGGCCTTCAATACCGCCAATGCGCTCGGCCCGTGGTTCGGTGGCATGGCCATCGGCGCCGGCTTCAGCCCTGCCGTGACCGGCTACGTCGGTGCGGCGACCGCGCTGGGTGGCCTGCTGCTGTGGGGCGTGGCGATGCTGGTGGACCGCCGCTCGCGCAGCGCGCCGGTACTGCAGCAGTAAGCTGCGCGGGGATTTTTTTTATTTCCCCTATCATGGGTGTCCGATAACACTGCGCCACTCGTGCTGTGCCGGCCACGGCCGCCACGAGGGCCGCACCTGGATACACCGATGACGTACGAATGGGCCCCGAGCCACTGGGGTCAACGCCTGACGCGATCGCCGCACTGGCAACTGCGCCTGGCAGACGAACAGCTGGTCCTGACCGTCGACGGTCAGGTCTATCACGCGCCGCTGGACGCGCTGCAGGTGCACCCGCGCCTGCCCTGGGCGCGCCTCACCCTGCATCGCGAGGGCCACGCCCCGTTGACGCTCGGCGGCCTGTCCGCGGCGTCCGCGCGCGGCTTGGTGGCGGCACTGGACGCGCGGCGTGGAACCCAGCGCCAGCGTGACCATGTCGCCCTGTTCGGACAGGCCCACGCCGCGATCCAGCACTGGCTCACGCAGGTGCAGACCGCCACCGATCTGGCCGACGACGAGTCGTTGTGGCTGACCCACGAGCAGCAGCAGGCCCTGCTGCAGGCGCGCCCCACCCTGCCACTCGAAGAGGAGGCGCTGTGGGCGGTGTTCGATGACGCCGGGCTGCGCAGCGAACTGGACGGCGACCCCTCGGCCATCGAAGAAGCGCTGATGCTGTGGCTGGCCGACTGGCCGGCGCTGTGGGCGCGTCGCAATGACGCACATCTGGTGCGCGAGCGGATCGCCAGCCGCCCGCTGCTGGACCGTGTCGAAAGCCGCCCCCTCACCGATGAGCAGGCCCGCGCGGTGATCTGCTTCGACAACCGCGTCCAGGTGGTGGCCGCGGCCGGCTCGGGCAAGACCTCGACCATGGTGGCCAAGGCGGCCTACGCCATCGAACGTGGTCTGGTCGCACCCGAACGCATCGTCATGCTCGCCTTCAACAAGGACGCCGCGGCCGAACTGCAGGCGCGTGCCGACCGGGCCTTCGCGCGCGTCGGCCTGGACGGGGTGCGGGTGGAAGCGCGCACGTTCCATGCGCTGGGCCGGCACATCATCGCCCAGGCAACCGGGCGGATGCCGCAGGTGCCGGACTGGGCGGTCGACGCGACGCAGGGCTTCCATCGGCTGGCCGAGATCATCGACGCGCTGAAAGACCGCTCCCTGCGTTTCCGCACGCAGTGGGACATGTTCCGGTTGGTGTTCGGCCGCGATCTGCCCGTCATCGGCGGTGCGCCGGACGCCGAGGAATGGGACAAGGACGGCCAGGGGTACGTGCGGACGCTGCGCGGCGAGCGCGCGCGCAGCATCGAGGAGTGCGTGATCGCCGACTGGCTGTTCTACAGCGGCGTGGACTACGTTTATGCGCGACGCGATACATTCGATGCCGGAACGGACGAGTACCGCCAGTACCGCCCGGATTTCCACTATCCAGGCATTGCGCTGCATCACGATCACCTCGCCCCGGACGTTCACGGCCGTGCGCCGGCGCATCACGAGGGCCGCCAAGGCGTCCGTCACGGCACCGAGCGGATCGAAACCACCTCCCACCAGCTGCGTACCGGCGAACTGTTCGTGCGGCTGGGCGAGGCGCTGTCACGGCGTGGTGTCGTGCTCGATCCGAATCCGGACCGCGTGCTGCCCGAAGGCGGTGCGTCGCCGATGCCGGATACGGAACTGATCGGCCTGGTGCGCACCTTCATCAGCCACGCCAAGAGCAACGGGCTGGGCATGCAGGACATGGTCGAGCGCCTGCGCCGCCTGCCCGACGATCATTTCAAGCACCGTTACCGCCTCTTCCTCGAACTGGTCCTTCCGATCCTGGAGGGCTGGGACGATGCGCTGGTCGCCGAAGGCGGCATCGACTTCGAGGACATGCTCAACCAGGCCGCCGAACACCTCGAACAGGGGCGTTACGTGGCCCTGTTCGACCTGGTGATGGCCGACGAATTCCAGGATGCCTCGCGGGCCCGCGCGCGGCTGTGCCGTGCGCTGGTGCAGGCACCGGGCAGGCATCTGTTCGCGGTCGGCGATGACTGGCAGTCGATCAACCGGTTCGCCGGTGCCGACGTGTCGGTCATGACGGGTTTCGTGGCGTGGTTCGGACAGGGCCAGGTGCTCAAGCTCGAGCAGACCTTCCGCTGCCCGCAGGCGCTGTGTGATGTCTCCAGTGCCTTCGTGTCACGCAATCCGGCGCAGATCCCCAAGGACGTCCACTCGGTCACGCCCGCGTATGGCGCGGTGCTGCAGGCCTTCCAGGTGGCCTCGCGCGACCGGCTGGCCGGCGCGGTCGAGCAGTATCTGCAGCAGCTGCACCAGCAGTTGCTGAGCGGCCAGGTACCGCCGGGCCGCGACGGCAAGGTCAGCGTCTTCGTGCTCGGCCGCTACAACGCCGACCGCGCCCTGCTGCCGGCCACCTGGCGCGCACGCCATGGGCAGCTCATGGAGGTCAGCTTCCTCACTGCGCACCGCTCCAAGGGTGCCGAGGCGGACTACGTGATCCTGCCCGGCATGCTGGATCGCCGCTTCCCCAATACCCGCGCCGATGACCCGGTCCTGACCCTGGCGATGCCGGACAGCGATCCCTATCCGCTCGGCGAGGAGCGCCGCCTGTTCTATGTCGCGCTGACGCGTGCGCGCCGCTCGGTGGCGATGTTCACCGTGCAGGGCCGCCGCTCCGCCTTCCTGACCGAGCTGGTCAATGACGGTGCGGTGCGGGTGACCTCGATGGCCGGTGAGACGATCCACGAGCAGGCATGCCCGGCCTGCAGGGTGGGCGTGATCGTGGCGCGCAGCGGGCCGTATGGGGCGTTCCAGTCGTGCTCGGGGTATCCGCGCTGCGAGTACAAACCGCCCAGAACAGCCGACCATGCCGGCCTGCGTACGGTCGCGGGGGCCTGAGCGCTGCGCCTGCGCCGCTCAGCCGGGCGCAGCGGCCAGTGCGGCATCGATCTGCGCAAGCAGGGCACGTCGTTCCGGCACGCCCGGCATCACCCGCACCAGATTGCGGACCATCCGCTGGTCCTGCTGCCTGCCAAGCTGATCACCCAGCGCATGCAGGGCGCGCGCCTGGTGGCCCGGTCCTTTCCGTTTGATCGAGGCCGCAAGCGCATTGTCCAGCGCGGGCAGCGCCTCCAACTGCATCCGCAGGCGACGCACTCTGCGGCGCCAGCGATGCAGGTCCTCCGGATCCCCGGTACGGGCGGCGCGCTTCTCCGCCTTGGCGGTACGACGTTCGCTGCGCGCCAGACCCTTGCGGAGATCACGTGCTCTCAGCGCCTCCCATGGCTGCGCCTGGAGGTCACCCGCGATACGCACCAGTGCCGCCTGACGGCGTGCGAACGCCGGGTCCCGCGCCAGCGCCCGGGCGAGAAGTACGTCGCGCCGCGCCGTCAGCCGCCTGCACACGTCCTCCCACGGCCGGGCGGGATGCTGCGCGGCGAGGTGCTGGCAGGTCTCCACCACCACATGGGCATCGCGCAATGCCGACAATCCCTGCCCGAGCCGGCGCAGCGCCGCGTCAGTCCGGCCGGTCTCAAGTTGGCTGCTCGCCAGTACCGCGAGCAGCGCGCGAAGGCGGCGTATCGTCTTGCGTGCACGATGCACGGCGTCGTGGACATCCGGCTGGAGCGCCAGCGCATCGGCGATGGCCCTGCACTCACGGTCTGCCAGTGCGCGGGCGGCAGGGCCGATGGCGGGTGGCGACATGGCGGTTTCCCCCGGAGGCGTCGGGGGATTGTACCCATGCCGGCAGGCCGCCGGCTCAGGCCGGGTTGAACATCTCCCGCACGCCCCGAAGCAGCTCGTTCACGCTGAACGGCTTGGGCAGCAATGACATGCCCTGTCCCAGGAACTCATTGCGGACGGCTGCACTCTCCGTGTAGCCGGTCACGAACAGCACCGGCAGCTGGGGCCGCAGCACGCGTGCCGCATCGGCGAGATCCCGGCCGTTCATGCCCGGCAGGCCGACATCGGACAGCAGCAGGTCCAGCTCGCGGTCCGAATGCAGCTCCAACAGGGCCTGCTGTGCGTTGATGGCTTCGACGACCTGATACCCGGCCTCGACCAGCATCTCGCGCACCATCATGCGCACCGAGTCGGTATCGTCGACCAGCAGGATGCGCTCGGCGCTGCCGCGCGGCAGCTGTGCCGGTGCGACAGGTGCCTGGTCCGCAGGCTGGAGATGCCCCTCGGGCAGCAGGAGTTCGATCTCGGTGCCTTCGCCACGCTCGCTGGCGATGCGCGCGCTGCCGCCCGACTGGCGTGCGAATCCGTAGGTCATCGACAGCCCCAGCCCGGTGCCCTCGCCCTGCGGCTTGGTGGTGAAGAACGGCTCGAACACCTTGGTCAGCAGCTCTGCGGGTATGCCCACGCCGTTGTCGAGCACGGTCACCGTAACGTAGTGACCCGGCGCCAGCTCATGGTCCCGCTCAATCTCGACACGCCCGGCGCGGATGCGGATCAGGCCTTGGCCGGCCAGCGCGTCGCGGGCATTGATGACCAGGTTGAGGATCACGTTCTCGAACTGGTTCGGGTCGGCGACCGCGATCAGCGGTTCAAGACCCAGCTCCAGCTCGAGTTCGATGTTCTCACCGATCGATCGCTGCAGCATGTCTTCCAGCGAGCGCACCCGCGACACGACATCGAAGGTCTGCGGATCGAGCGGTTGCTTGCGGGCGAACGCCAGCATGCGCTGGGTCAGAGCGGCTGCACGGTGCGCCGAGCCCGTGGCGATCTCGACATACCGGGAAGCCTTGTCCCATTTGCCGCTCGACGCGGCGATCTCGATCATGTCCAGCCCGGAAATGATCGTGGTCAGCAGATTGTTGAAATCGTGCGCGATGCCGCCGGTAAGCTGGCCCAGCGCATCCATTTTCTGCGCCTGCATCAACTCGATTTCGGTGCGCTCGCGCTCGGCGATCTGGAAGGCGAGCTCGGAGGTCGCACTTTCCAGTTCCTGCCGCTGCTCGTTCGCACGCGCATGCTGTTCGGTCGTGTCCTCGATATGTACGAGTCCCTGCCCGGCGGCCTGGTACGGCGTCACCCGCCATTCGGTCATGCGGATGGATCCGCCGACCCGAAGGCTGAAGGTGCCCTGCCAGCGCTCGCCTTCGGCCAATGCCACTTTCAACGCACTGAGGGGAACGACCTGATCCTGCAGCAGCTGATCGAGCTGACCCGGCCCAGACTGCTGACCCAGCAGGCGGGTAAAGGCATCGTTGGCATCGTGGGCGTTGAGCGATGCATCCAAGACCGCGATCGGGGCATTGATGTGACGGTAGATCTCCCGGAAGCGCGCTTCGGTCTCGCGCAACGCCTCTTCAGCGCGGCGGGCGCGCAGCAGGCTGCGCAGCGTCGCCAGCAGCACATCCGGATCGACCGGATGGATCAGATAGCCATCGGCACCGGCGTTCAGGCCGGTGATCATGTCGCCGGTGGCGATCGACGCCGCGGAGACATGCACTACGGGCAGCAACTGCAGCCGGGGGTCTTCGCGCAGCTGGCGCACCACATCGAAGCCGCTCATGTCCGGCAGGTTCACATCCAGCACCAGCGCGCCGAAATCATGCTCGGCCAGTCGCGCCAGGCCCTCACCGCCGGTACCGGCTTCCTCGACATGGAACCCGTGGTGCTCCAGCACGCGGCGCACCGCGTAACGGGTCGCCACGTTGTCATCCACCACCAGGATGCGATCAGGAATCGGCATTCACGGCCTCCGTGGCCAGGGTCAGCGGCAGCACCACGTAGAAATTCGAGCCTGTCCCGATCTCGCTCTCGACGCCGACATGGCCACCGAGCAGCTCGGCGAAGCGTTTGCACAGCGACAGACCGAGGCCGGTCCCGCGCAGGCGCTTCTGCAGCGGGGTATCGACCTGCACGAAATCCTCGAACAGGGTCGACTGCAGCTCCGCCGGGATGCCGATGCCGGTATCGCGGACACTGAAGCGCACCGCGTTCTCACCCTCCAGCTGGGTCGATACCACCACCTGGCCGCTGGGCGTGAACTTCAGCGCATTGGAAATGAAGTTGCGCAGGATCTGCGCCAGCTTCTTGTCATCGGTGTACAGCATCGGCATCACCGGCGGATCCTCGAACAGCAGGTCCACCTGGTTGCCTTCCACCAAGGGACGGAACATGCCGCGCAGCGCCGAGAACAGGTCCATCAGGTCGAACCAGGCCGGCGAAATCGTGATCCGCCCCGCCTCGATCTTGGCCAGGTCCAGCAGGTCGTCCACCATCTCGCGCAGTTCGCTGGTCGAGGTACTGATGAAGCGCACCTGCCGGCGCTGCTCCTCGGTCAGCGGCCCGTCCATGCCATCCTCCAACAGCCGCGTCATGCTCAGGATCGAGCCCAACGGCGTGCGGAACTCATGGCTCATGTAGGACAGGAACCGGCTCTTCAGCTCGGACACCTCGCGCAGCTGCTCGGCCTGCTCGTCCAGCTCGGCATAGAGCGCCAACACACCCTGGTTGGTTTCATCCAGTTCAGCGCGCAGCGCATCGGCCTCCAGGCGCAGCCGTTGCAGCTCCTGATCGTGGGGGGTGGCGCTCAATGCAGGTCTCCAAGACGCAGGGCAACGATGCCGGCGTCATCCCGGCCACGATCGAAATCACGGTGCAGCACCGCCACGATCAAGGCCGGGTGGCGGTGGAACAGGCCGGGGTAGTCGCGCAGGCTCCAGCGCGCCTGCAGTCCATCACTGTGCATGACCAGCAGCGTGCCTGCCGCCGCGTGAAAATGGAATGGTTGTGCCTTGCGGTACTGCACCCCGACGATACCCGGGTGTGATGCCAACCCACGCGAACCGGTGGGCTCGCACAGACTGGCGGCAATGTTGCCGATGCCGGCGAACTCCACCTGGGCACTCGCCAGGTCCACGCAGGCCACCGCCGCCGCACCGCCGCGGGTGCCCGACATGCCGGCATGCAGGACGCCGATCAACCCCGGCGCGCCAACCGCAGACGACTCGGCGACGGCATTCACACCCGACTGAGCTGCGTCGGCGGCGGGCAATCCATGCCCCAGCCCATCGATCACGGTGACCGCCACGGTCTGTCCGTCCGCACGGATATGCCACGCATCGCCGCAGGCCAGCTCGTGCCGCATCGGAATGCGCAGCGCACCGTAGGCCACGTCGATATCGCGGGGCGCACGACTGGCGTAGATCCGCGCCACGACCACCGCGCCTTTGCCGTCGGACCAGGCGTCCAGCACGGTGGCCTGGCGCTGGATCGCACCCAGCCCCAGCCCTTGCGTGCCGCCGGTCGAGTAGCCGTCCGGCAGACACTCGGCCAGGGAGAAGCCCGGACCGGTGTCCACGGTGCACAGCTCCACACCCTTGCCGCCGCGGCCACAGACCTCGGACAGGTACATGCGTCCACCGCGCCCATGCTTGAGCACATTGGTCGCCATCTCCGTGGCCACCAACGCCGCGCGGCCGGCATCCATTTCATCCAGGCCGATCAGATCGGCCAGCGCCAGCGCTTCGCGCCGGGCCTGCCCGACCTGTGAGGTTTCCTCGACCACCACGATCCGCGTCACCCGGCCGCCGAAGTTCAGCTCCATTTGGTGATCGTGATACGGGTGCCCTGCCCCGGTGCACTCTCCAGTTCGAACTCATCCACCAGCCGGCGCGAACCGGACAGGCCCAGGCCCATGCCGGAGCCGGACGACCAGCCGTCGGTCAGGGCCTGTGCGACATCCGGAATGCCCGGGCCGTTGTCGGCGAAGACCAGCCGTACGCCCTTGCGCAGTCCCTTCTCGACCACGTCCCAGTCCATGGTCCCACCGCCACCGTAGATGACGGCATTGCGGGCCAGTTCACTGGCGGCGGTCACCAGCTTGGTCTGGTCGATCAAGCGCAGCTTGCACGCCACGCAGATCTGACGTGCGGCCTGGCGGGCCAGCACCACATCCTGCTCGATGCGGATCGGCAGCGAACCACTGGACGCCGTCATGAGCTGGCTTCGTCGTCGTCGGTGCGCTGCAGCAGCTTCATGCCCCGCTCCACATTGAGCGCGGTGCGTACGCCACTGAGCGTGAGGCCCAGCTCGACCAGCGTGATCGCGACCGCAGGCTGCATGCCGACCACCACCGTGGTGGCGTCCATGATCCGGGCCAGCGACGAAATGGTGGCGATCATGCGGCCGATGAACGAATCGACGATGTCCAGTGCGGAAATGTCGATCAGCACACCGCGCGCCGAGGTGCTGCGGATCTTCTCGGTGAGGTCGTCCTGCAGGGTCAGCGCCAGCTGGTCATGCATGTCCACCTGGATGGTCACCAGCAGCAGATCGCCCATCTGCAGGATCGGAATACGCTCCATCTCAGCGGGCGGTCCGGGTGACGGTCTGGCCAGTGCGCTTGAGCGCCAGCGCCAGTGCGTCGGCCAGATTGGCCTTGGTCACGATGCCATTGAGGTCCAGTCCCAGGTGCACGATGGTCTGGGCGATCTGCGGGCGCACGCCGCTGATGATCGCATCGGCGCCCATCAGGCGGATGGCGGTGACGGTCTTCAGCAGATGCTGGGCCACCAGCGTGTCCACGGTCGGGACGCCGGTGATATCGATGATGGCGATTTCAGACCCGGTATCCACGATGCGCTGCAGCAGCGACTCCATCACTACCTGGGTGCGCTGCGAATCCAGCGTGCCGATCATCGGCAGCGCCAGCACGCCCTCCCACAGCTTCACCACCGGCGTGGACAGCTCGAGCATTTCTTCCTGCTGGCGCTGGATCACGTCTTCGCGGGTTTTCTGGAACGCGGTAACCGTGTACAGCCCCAGCTGATCGATCAGTTCGGAGATCGCCCACAGCTGGTCGCCCAGCAGTGCCGGATCATTCGCGTAGCCCTGCTGGATCACCTCGAACAGCGGGCGCTTCAGCGAGAAGATGAAGCTGGCGGTTTCCGAGGAATTGAATCCCTTCAGCACGCGCTCGCGCGACAGCTCCTCCAGCAAACGGCGGACGTCCTGCCACTCTGCCCGCGCGACGGAGCTGACGTCCGTGGCCGACAGTGCGTCCAGGAACAGGCGCCAGAACTCGCGGACCTGGGTGTCCAGCTCACGGGCAGAAAGCCGGCCGTCCTGGGCGCGGCCGGCATCGGTGAGAGTGCCGACCCACGCGGCCAACAAGGGCTCCTGGTGGCTGCGGATGAGATCGATCGTGCGCTGCTGCAAAGCCGCCATGGAAAAGGTCCTGAAAAAAGGGGAAAACCCGCGGGTGGGCCTGCGACCAATCACCGATATGAATGGGGGTCGCAATCGTCAAAGCTTAAATGAATTCAGGAAGATTGGGCATGACGATGGATGCCAGCGGCGTGAAGGTTCCCTGCACTTCCCTGACTCGTTCAGATACTGCCAGTGCGTCACGCGCGCAGCAGCATCGCAACGGCACGCCGCCACAACGCATCAGGCCGCCCGAAGGCGGCCTGATGGTGGAGCGGTCAGCGCAGCAGCGCGAACAGGAGCAGCAGCGGAATCGGAATGCCGAGCATCCACAGCAGAATGTACTTCATGGTGTTTCCTCCCTTGAGGTGGTCAGGATCACAGGTCGCGGCGACGGCCGCCCCAGGTGGCACTCAGGCTGGCGATGAAGGCACCGATCAGCAGCGTGATGAACAACCACAGCGCGGCGTAGGCGGTGGCCTTGCGGGCATCGTCTGCCGCCTGCTTGGCCTGCTCCTTGGCGCTATCCAGCGCAGCGCGCAGGCGGGTCTGGACATCGGTCACGCGGGCCTGTGCCTCGGCCTGGCTCATGCCGGTCTGCGCCGCCACCAGTTGGCCCAGGTACTGCGTATCGGCCGGATCCATGGTGTCGGACTTCAGGCTGTTGACGATGATGCGGTTGACCTCGGTACGGACCTCACGGCTGTCCGGGCGACGGTCTGCACCCGGCATCGGGCGCGGCGGCGGAACAGCGCCGTTCGCGGGCGGTGCGGGCGGTGCCGCCGAATCGAGCGGACCCGCCGGCGGCGCGGGCTGCGCAGCGGTCGGGCTCGCACGGAACAGCGAATCCACCCAGTACTGCACGTCACCCTGGTCGTTGCCCATCGCCGCCGAACCTGCACCGGCTGCGGCAATACCGCCTGCCGTCGAGGCGGCGGCACCGGCAGTGGCACCGGCAACCTTGGCACCCGCGCCGAGGATGCCGCCGATGGCCGAGGTCAGCAGCGCGGCAGTGAGCAGCGTGGCCACCGCCCACGAGACGAAACCATGCGCGGTGTCGCGGAAGTACGTCTCATCGCCGTGGATGTTGCTCCACTTCGTGCGCAGGCGCCCCGCCAGATAGCCACCCAGACCGGACGAGGCGATGGCGGTAAAGGTCAACCAGGCGATGCTGGACCAGCCGAACGTCTCGGCCGTCACACCCTCGAACGACCACGGCGACACCGATGAAAGGCCCAGGCCTACACCGAGTATCACCAGAATCAGCGAGAGCGCCGCGGCGGCGATCGCACCGGCCAGGATGGCACCCCATGACACAGCGCTGTCGCGCGGAAGATCCACCACCGGCGGTGGGGTGACCACGGCCACGGTCGCGGCAGCGACGGGCTCCGGGTGGGCGTAATCGCCTCGGGTATTCATAGCGTATGGCACTCCTTTTCATGCGCTGCGGACGCAGCTCGCATCGGCAGGCTGCGCTTGCGGTCGTGAAATACGCGAGACGCTGAAAACAAGACGGTGTGGACGCGATGGCATCATCGCGGCACCCACCCGCTGCTCAGACGCGACGGCCCAACAGCATGAAAACCCCGAACACTCCGCCCAAGGCCCCGACAATGGCCAGCGATATGGACGGCTCACGCAATCGCAGCGCCATGACAATGCACACTGCTGCCAGCGCGACGATCAAGGCACCGATGGCGCGGGCACGTACGGACCCATAAAACCAGGTGCGCCGGATCGGCTCCGTCAGCGCTGGCTGCTGTCGATGCCAGGTGTCCAGTGCGTGCTGGAACTCGCGCAGCAGCCGGTCGCGACTCTGCAGGTCCGCCGCGCTCACCATCAGTGTCGCTCTGCCCGGCCGCACCAGGGTGAGGTAGTCGTCAGTTCCCCAGCGGGACAACTCGGCAAAGGGCACGGCGTCGCGCCGGGAGAACATCAGGCCGTCGGGCATCACCATCACCTCGTTGCGGGTGGGAAATCCCTGGAAGGCGAGCAAGGGCGGAATCACCAGGCACAGCAGGGCGACCACGATCGCGACGCCGACCGGTCCCCGATTGAGCACGATGAACATGAAACTGCCGGCGGCCAGTGCGAAGGCCAATGGCACAGCCAATTGATGCCAGCGGGTATAGACCGAGACCTGGATTCCCTGCAGGGGTTTCATATCGGGTTCCCTCCTCCATCGGCGTTCAGCGCCGGCAATAAGCGGCGTGCACGCGTCCATGCGCCCGGTGAGTGGGCGCTTCCTGCCCCATGGTCTCCGATGTCGGCGCCAGCGGCAAACCGGCGCTGATATCAAAACGGTTATCAGCCTGCCATCGTCGCGCCGCAGAATATGGTGATGAGAAGGTGTTCCAAGCCGCGCTGAACTTTTACGACATTCACGTGGCAATAATCCTGTCACGCCATGGATGGCTCAGGACCGGCCAGGGATGGCCATCAGCGGATGCAGTGGAACGGGGGCTGCATCGCCGGCGACTTGGCGCGACCAAGGGGATTATCTGGAAGCACACTCATGAAACTGGCATTATCCTGTCGCGTCGTCGCGGCCCTGTTCCTGGCCTCAAGCCTGTCTTTCGCCGGTTCCGCGCCTGCCGCGGCCAAGGCGCCATTTCCTGCCGAAGGCGTGTGGCGCGGCGAATTCAATATCGATGGCGATCCCATTCCCTTCAACTTCGAAGTAAAGGGCAAGCGTGCGCAGGACGCGACCTTCACCCTGCTCAACGGCTCGCGCACGGACAGGTTCAAGGTCACCCCGCGCGACGACGGGACGTTCTCGGTGCGGATGAACACCTACGACGCCGTGCTGGAAGGCAAGGTCTCCGCGGATGGAAAGCACCTCGTCGGACAGTACAAGGACCTGGTGCCCAGCCGCAACGGTGCGCGCAACCTCGCCTTCACCGCCGAACAGGGCGCGGCGTGGCGCTTCGTCAAACCCGGCCAGGACGAGGCGCCGGCGGCGGACCTCAGCGGCAAGTGGGCCGTGCAGACCATCGACAAGGCCGCCCGCCAGGACAAGCGCAATCAGGTGGCGCTGCTCAAGCAGGAAGGCAACCGCCTCTCCGGCGTGTTCATGACCGTGGTCGGCGATACCCGCGAGCTGGAAGGCACCGTGCAGGGCAACCGCTTCTACCTGTCCGGTTTCAGTGGGCCCAGTCCGCTGCTGATCCGCGGCACGATCGATGAAGACGGCAACATACAGGGCGCGTTCGGCAGCGGCATCTACAACGTGGTCAAGTTCGAGGCCGAGAAGAGCGACAAGGTGGAGCTGCCCGATCCGTACAAGCTCACCTTCCTCAAGGATGGCCAGGACCGCATTGATTTCAGCTTCCCGGATCTGCAGGGCAGACAGGTCTCGCTGCAGGACGACAAGTACCGCGGCAAGGTGGTGATCGTCGAAGTGATCGGCACCTGGTGCCCGAACTGCACCGACCAGACCTACTTCCTGGCACCGTGGTTCAAGCAGAACCAGCACCGCGGCGTGGAGGCGGTGGCAGTGGCCTTCGAGCAGGAAGACAACTTCGACTACTTCAAGAAGACCCTGACCACGTTCAAGGACTACTTCGACATCCGCTACGACATCGTGTTCGGCGGCATCGCCGACAAGAAGGTAGCCACCGAGAAGCTGAAGGGCCTGAACTACATGGCCGCCTTCCCCACCACCATCATCATCGGCCGCGACGGCAAGGTCCGCGAAATCTATACCGGCTACACCGGCACGGTCACGGGCGAGTATCACCAGGACTACGTGACCCGCTTCAACAGCCTGCTCGATGGGCTGATCGCCGAACCGGATCCGTATGCAGCCAGCGCGGCCGCAACGGCTGCTCCCGCGACGACAGCGTCAGTGGCCGTCGCCCCGTAATTCCCGGCGGCGGCCAGCACTCCGGGTCGCCGTCCCCTCCCTGCGATGCACGTCCCGCACGGCCTCTTCGCGACGCCGCGGGCGACTGCGCGCCACTTCCCAGAGAACCGCCCATGCGTACTGCCCTGCTGTTGACCCTGCTCACCGCCGCCACCGCGCCCGCCGTGGCGATCGCCGCACCGGTGAGCTACCAGCTCGACCCGACCCACACCGATGTGCTGTTCACCTGGAACCACAACGGCTTTTCCTTCCCGACCGGCCGCGCGGCAATCAGCAGCGGCACCCTCATCTACGACGCGGCAAAGCCCACGGCATCGCAGGTGCAGGTGGAACTGCCCCTGGCCGAGCTGGTCACCCACGTCCCGAAGCTCGACGAGATCGTCAAGAGTGACAAGCTGTTCGACGTCGCGAAGTTCCCGCAGGCCAGCTTCCGCAGCACCTCCGTCGCCGCGCAGGGCACCGGTCGGCTGAAGATCAGCGGCGAGCTGACCCTGCACGGGGTCACACGCCCGGTCGTGCTCGATGCCACCCTCAACAAGGTCGGCGAGCATCCCAGCCGCAAGGTGCCCACGATCGGCTTCAATGCCACTGCGGTCATCCGCCGCAGCGAGTTCGGCCTGGACGCCTTCCTGCCCAACATCGCCGACGAAGTGCAGCTGCGCATCACCACCGAGGCACAGGGGGCCAAGGAGTGAATCGCAGCCTCCTCGCCATCGCCACGGCGTTGCTGCTGACCAGCGTCAGCGCCGTTGCCGCCGACATACCGAAGGTGGTGCTCGATCCCCGGCTGGAAGGGCGTGCCGACGGTACCCGCGAGCTGGTCATCGATGCACGCATCGCGCCCGGCTGGATCCTGTATGCGTCGGATTTCGAGCAGCCGCAGATCGGCCCGCGCGCGGCGCGGATCACGCTGGCGGATGGGACACACGCGGAGGGGGGCCTGCGTTCGGTCGACGCCCGCGAAGGCCACGGCCGCAGCTTCGCCGGCGACTATCGGTATACCTACTTCAGCCAGCGCGGGCAGCTGCGCCTGCCCATCGCCGCAGGCAGCACCCCCGTGAGCGGCACCCTGCGCGCGCAGGTGTGCTTCGAGGAAAGCGGGCTGTGCGAGCTGGTCCAGCAGGAGATCGCCGCGCGTTGAGCGCGGCATCGCCATGCCCCGCCCTGTCCGCTCCCTCCCGCTGCTGGCCGCGCTGATCGGCAGTGCCGCACTGGCGCCGGTGTTTTCCGCCGATGCACCGACCTATGACGGTGATCTCAGCGACAACACGCGCGCCCAGCTCGGCCGCCAGCTGTTCTTCGATCCCATCCTGTCGCGCGACCGCACGGTGTCGTGCGCCAGCTGCCACCAGCCGGCGCGCGCGTTCGCCGATGACCGCGCGCTCAGCCTCGGGGTGGAGGGCCGGCTGGGCACGCGCAACACCCCCAGCGTCATGAACAGCGCCGGGCGGACGCGTTTCTTCTGGGATGGGCGCAGCGAAACCCTGGAAGAACAGGCGCTCGCGCCGATCGCCAATCCGCTGGAGATGGACCTGCCGGTGGATGAGGCGATCAGCCGCCTGCTTGCCGACCCGGCCTGGGTCGCCCGCTTCCAGGACGCCTACAACGCGCCCCCCAGCCCGCGCACGCTGGGCCGGGCACTGGGCGCCTACCAGAAGACCCTCAACACCGTGGACAGCCCTTATGACCGCTATGCCCTCGGCCAGGAGGATGCGATCAGCGATGCGGCGAAGCGCGGCCGCCTGCTGTTCATCACCAAGGCCCAGTGCGTGAGCTGCCACGCCGGCGAAGACTTCACCTCGGACCGCTTCAAGAACATCGGCATCTACAACGGCCGTACGTTCAACGACGAAGGACGCGGGGGCATCACCGGCGATCCCGCGCAGAAAGGCGAATTCAAGGTGCCTGGCCTGCGCAACGTGGCCCTGACCGCCCCCTACATGCACAACGGCATGTTCAAGACGCTGCGCGAGGTGATCGTCTACTACGACGATCCCGCCAAGGTGATCCCCGATTCGATCGGCCGCGACGCGCAGCTGCGCGACCCGCTGCACCTGACCGAAGCGGAGATCGACGACATCGAGCAGTTCCTGCACTCCCTCACCGACGACCGCTTCGCGTCCCGAACGGCGTCCTCGACGGCTACCCCGCCATGACCTCTCCCCACCGCCGGTTCGGCACCTTGATCGCCTTCGCGCTGCTGGCTGCCCTGGCACTCGCGTGCAACGCCGCGCCGCTGCCCACCGAGCCACCCGCCGGCAAGCCCGCCCCCGCACTGCAGTGGAACGACCTCGACGGCGGCCAGGCCACCCTCGCGCAATGGCGCGGCCGTCCCGTCCTGCTCAACTACTGGGCCAGCTGGTGCGGGCCGTGCCTGAAAGAACTGCCTGACCTGCAGCGCTTCTCGCAGGCGCAGGCCGTCTTGCCGAACGGCGTGCACGTGGTCGGCGTCGCGCTGGACGACATCGAGGCCGCCAGGGCCCTGCGCGACCAGCTTGATCTCACCTACCCGCAGCTGGTGGAGAGTGACGGCCCGCCCGGCACCGCAGCCGGCTTCGGCAACCGGATCGGCACGCTGCCGTTTTCCGTGTTGATCGACGCACACGGCACGGTGCTGCAGGTCCACAACGGCCCCCTGCACCCCGCCGATCTCACCCGCTGGGCGGCTGCGGCGGGTGTAGCGCCGTGATCCGCACCCGCTGCACGGCCGCCGCGGCGGAGCGCTGTTGTCCGGGTCCGTTGCGCCAACGCACCTGCTGAGGCGGCCCTGCGGCCGCCGCCTGCCTGTCCGCCGCATGCCCTGCCGCATCGGCCCACCTATCTCCGGGGATCCTCCATGCTGTCCACGCACCATCGCCTGCCGTTGGTTGTCGCCGTCCTGTCCGTGCTCTTCCTGCCCGTCGCCGCACGCGGCGCGCCCGAGGCGGAGGCCGCCGCCAGTACCAGCACCGCCACCCTGGATACCGTCACGGTGACCGGCACCCGTGCACAGGGCCGCACCGTGCGCGAAAGCGCCGCGCCGATCGATGTACTGTCGGCCGAGGACATCCGCGCCGCCAACGCCACCAGCCTGCTGGACGTGCTCAACACCACCGTGCCGAGTTTCAACCTGCCGCTGGAAACCGGCGATCTCAACAGCATGGTGCGCGCCGGGCAGCTGCGGGGGCTGAACTCCAGCCACGTGCTGGTACTGGTGGACGGCAAGCGCCGCCATGCCACCGCACTGCTGGGCGCCGGGGGCTTCGGTGGCGCTGCGCCTGCCGATCTCGCGCTGATCCCCACCGGCGCGATCGAGCGCATCGAGGTGCTGCGCGACGGCGCCTCGGCGATCTACGGCTCGGACGCCATCGCCGGCGTGATCAACATCGTGACCCACAAAGGCGCGCGCGGCGGCAACGTGTCCTACCGCGATGGCACCTATTTCGCCGGGGATGGCCGTTCGCGCGTGGTGCAGGCCGATGCCGGGTTCGGCATCGGTGACGGCGGGTTCCTGCACCTGGCCGCGCAGCTGGACGACCAGGAAGCCACCGACTACACCAGTCCGGCCCGCGACACCTTCCTGTACTACTTCCCGCGAGATGCCGCCGGCAATGCGATCCGGCCCGGCGGCAACCAGGCCAGCAACCCGACCCTGCCGCCCGGTGCCACGCCGGATCCGCGCGAGGCCACCCGCGACAACAACGCCTGGCGCAACCGCGGCATCCGTGCCTTCCGGACCCAGGCCGCCACCGCCAATGCCAGCCTTCCCCTGGCTGCGACGGTGGACGCCTACGGACTGCTGACCCTCGCCCAGCGCGACGCATGGGCACCGCAGAACTTCCGCCAGCCGCTGCGCAACGAAGTGGTGCGCGCCATCGATCCGGATGGCTTCGCACCGACCGAGCACATCGACGAGAAGGATGGCGCCCTGACCCTTGGCGTGCGCGGCCAGCTCGGTGACTGGGACTGGGACCTGAGCAGTGGCTACGGCCGCGATGCGATGGACATCAACCTGCATGACAGCATCAACCCGACCTACGGACTGGACAGCCAGACCGATTTCTACATCGGCGACCTGCGCTACAGCGCCTGGACGCACAACCTGGACGTGCGCCGCCTGCTGCAGACCGGCTGGCTGAGCGCGCCCCTGGAGCTCAGCGCGGGCGCGGAGTACCGCGACGAGCGTTACCGGATCAGCGCCGGCGATGTGCAGTCCTACACGCATGGTGGCCACCGTGTCCTGGACGGACCTTACGCCGGCACCGTGCTGGGCATCGGCCTGGGCGGATCGCAGGCCCTGCCGGGCTATCGGCCGGAGGACGCGGTCGATGTCAGCCGCAACAGCGGCGCGGTGTATGTCGGCGTCGCCGCCGACCTGGGGTCGCGCTGGCGC
Organism: Stenotrophomonas sp. SAM-B; assembly: GCF_013387485.1. Lineage (GTDB taxonomy): Bacteria > Pseudomonadota > Gammaproteobacteria > Xanthomonadales > Xanthomonadaceae > Stenotrophomonas > Stenotrophomonas maltophilia_AA. The sequence goes on along the minus strand of NZ_JABBXB010000002.1, from coordinate 108,660 downwards.
ATCGATCTGGCGGGTCGCCACGAACGCTATTCGGATTTCGGCAGCGAGACCACCGGCCGCCTGTCCACCCGCTTCGCGCTCCACCCCCGGTTCGCCCTGCGCGGGACGATCAGCAACGGCTTCCAGGCACCGTCACTGGCCGCACAGGCCTACCGCAACACCTCCAACGGCAATTTCTACACGGACCACATCCTGCAGGCGGGCTCGCCGCAGGCCATCGCCCTGGGTGCGCAGCCGCTGCGCCCGGAAACATCGCGCAGCCTGAGCCTGGGCATCGTCGCCGAGCCCTGGGCAGGCGCCTCGCTCACGGTGGATGCCTATCGCATCGATGTGGACGACCGCATCGCGCTGTCCACCACGTTCCGCGAAGGGCTGTACCCGGGCTCCGGCGCACTGGTCACCTCGGTCGGGCTCGGCGCCCAGGATGGGGTGCGTTACTTCATCAATGCCGCCGATACCCGCACCGAAGGCGTCGAGGCAACGCTGGAAGGCCGCTGGGATCTCGGCCGCGCCGGTGCGCTGCGCTGGACCCTGGCCAGCAGCCATACCCGCGCGGAAATCACCGGTCTGGCGCCCACGCCCGCGGTGCTGGCGGCCTTCAATGTGCCCGTCTTCAGTACCGGCTCGCAGAACGAACTGCTGTACAAGGCACCGAAGTCCCGCCAGGTGCTTGCCCTGGACTGGTCCCTCGGCCGCTACCGGGTGGGCGTGCGCCAGAGCCGTTATGGCGACATCCAGCGCTATGGCTCGCCCACGTCGGTCGCCACCAGCGGTCCGTATGCGGGCCAGGCCGAGATCGCCTACGACATCGGTGGGCTGTGGATCACCGATCTGCAGCTCGGTGCCACCCTCCCCGGCGGCTGGGACGTGGCCTTGAATGCCAACAACGTGTTCGACCGCAAGGTCACGAAAGTGCCGGCGCCGCTGCTGGCGGCGAACGAGTACTACCGCTACGCCAATGGCGGCCCGATCGACGGCTCCGGCGGGCTGTGGTCGGCGACCGTGCGCTACCGCTGGGACTGAGCGCGCGACAAGGCAAGGAACGCCGTCGCATCCTCACAGATCGGGATCAACGCCTATGCAAAAATAAGGGAACTGTGGCACACCGCGTCGCAGTGGACGGTGTGAGCTCCTGACGACCAGGCGACGCCGGGCCATTCGGGCGGTGGTCACCACTGGCAACGAGCAGGAGTCAATGAATGTCCTCGAGGAATTCCGGCGCAAGCGCCTTGGAGCTGTCCAGCTGCGCGCGTGAGCCGATCCGTACCCCCGGCGCGATCCAGCCTTACGGATTGATCCTGGTCCTCGATCACCTGACATTGACGGTCAACGCCCGTGCAGTCGCGCAACCGGACCTCATCGAGGCGCTCGGCGACCCCTTGGGGCACTCTCTGGAGGCGGTGCTCGGCGGTACCCTGGCCCACTGCAGGCCGCTGCTGGAAGCGCTGGAGCAAGGCGCTTCGCATTTTCTGGGAACGCACCAGGTGGGCACCGCGGGCCATCACCACACCGTGGCGCACCGGATCGGCGATGAGATCATCATCGAACTGGAAGCGCCGGTGCCGGGTGAGCCGGGCTCGCTGGAAGACCTGTACCCCTCGATCCGCCGCTTCATGGCCGCCATCGAGCGTGCGCCCACCACCCAGGCGCTGTGCGAGCTCGCCGCCGAGCACATCCGCGCCTTGACCGGCTTCGATCGCACGATGCTCTACCAGTTCGACCCGGACTGGAACGGCGCGGTGGTGGCCGAAGACCGCAATACCGTACTGCCCTCCTACCTCGACCTGCGCTTCCCGGAATCGGACATCCCCGCGCAGGCACGCGAGTTGTACCGGCAGAACCGGGTGCGGCTCATCGCCGACAGCCACTACACCCCCGTGCCGCTGGTGCGCCTGCCGGCCAGCGCCGACGCGCCGCCCACGGACCTGGGCCCGGCGATGCTGCGCAGTGTCTCGCCGGTGCACCTGCAGTACATGCGCAACATGGGGACCGGTGCGTCGATGTCGGTCTCGGTGCTGTGCGAGGGCGAGCTGTGGGGCCTGATCTCCTGCCACAACCAGGTCGCGCGCCGGGTGCCCTACCACGTGCGCACGGCCTGCGAGTTCATCGGCCAGATCCTGTCGCTGCAGATTGCGCTGAAGCAGCGCGCGGTGCTGATCGAAGAACGGGTCGCGCGCCGGGCGATCCAGGTCCGGCTGCTCGGGCGCATGGCCGGCGATACCGACTTCATGGCCGCGCTCGGGCGCGACCAGCACAGCCTGCTCGCGCTGACCCACTCCACGGGCGCGGCGATCGTGCACCGTGGGGAATGCATCCTGCACGGCGACTGCCCGAGCCAGCGCCAGGTGATGCAGCTGGTCCAGTGGCTGACGGCGCAGCAGATCGAGGGCGATATCTTCTGCACCGATACGCTGCCGCAGCGATGGAAAGAGGCAGAGGCCTTCGCCGGCGTCGCCAGTGGCGTGCTGGCCATCTCCATCTCGCAGCTCCACGACAGCTTCGTGATCTGGTTCCGGCCGGAGGTGGTCCGCACCGTGCGCTGGGGCGGCGATCCGCGCAAGGAAGAGACCGGTCAGCCCCTGTCGCCGCGGACCTCCTTCGAGGGCTGGAAGCAGACCGTGCGCGAGCAGTCGCTGCCCTGGAACGAGGTGGACCGCGATGCCTCGCTGGAGCTGCGCGCCGCGATCGTGGACATCGTGCTGCGCAAGGCCGAGGAAATGGCCGCGTTGAACGAGCAGCTGCTGCGCAGCAACAAGGAGCTCGAAGCATTCTCCTATTCGGTCAGCCATGACCTGCGCGCGCCGTTCCGCCACATCGTGGGCTACTCGGAACTGCTGTGGTCCTCGGCCGGCGAGAGATTGAACGATTCAGAAAAGAGATTCCTCGAGACCATCGTGGAGTCGGCAAAATCGGCCGGAACGCTGGTGGATGACCTGCTCAGCTTTTCGCAGATGGGCCGCTCGACCATGGGCCAGATCGCGATGGAGATGACGGCCCTGGTGGATGACGTGCGCCACAAGCTCGACATGGAATACACCGGCCGCGCCATCGACTGGCAGATCGCACCACTGCCCAAGGTGCTGGCCGACCCCGGCATGCTGCGGCTGGTCTGGCAGAACCTGCTGGCCAACGCGATCAAGTTCACCCGCGACACGCCCGAGCCCCGCATCGGGATCGGACACGAACGCACGGACACCGAGGATGTCTTCTTCGTGAAGGACAACGGCTGCGGATTCGACATGCGCTACGTGGACAAGCTGTTCGGGGTGTTCCAGCGGCTGCACCACGTCGATGAGTACGAAGGCACCGGCATCGGCCTGGCCAACGTCCACCGCATCATCACCCGCCATGGCGGCCGCACCTGGGCCCAGGGCCAGGTTGGCGCCGGCGCGACCTTCTTTTTCACCATTCCCTTTGCTGCTGGAGACCACCTATGAGAGATCTGCGACCGATCCTGCTCGTAGAAGACAACCCGAAAGACGCCGAACTGACGATGGCGGCGCTTGCGCGCTGCCAGCTGCTCAACGACGTGACCCATGTGCGCGACGGCGTGGAAGCGCTGGAGTATCTGCGCTGCCAGGGACGTTACGAAGGGGCCATGCACGGCGGGCCCGTGGTCGTGCTGCTGGACCTCAAGCTGCCCAAGCTCAACGGCCTGGAAGTGCTGAAGGAAATCCGCACCGACCGCGCCCTGAGCAGCACCCCGGTGGTGATGCTGACCTCCTCGCGGGAGGAGCAGGACCTGATCCGCAGCTACGAACTGGGCGTCAACGCCTTCGTGGTCAAACCGGTGGATTTCAAGGAATTCCTGGAGGCGATCCAGGGGCTGGGCATGTTCTGGGGCATCACCAACCAGCCGCCGCCGAACGGCACGCTGTTCGGCGGGAAGAGCAGACACGATGGCTGAGGCTGCCACAACAGGGACCATCAGCATCCTGATGGTCGAAGACAGCGCACTGGATGCAGAGCTGATCAGCGCGCAGCTGCGGCGCGCCGGCCTGCCGTTTACGGCCGAGCGCACCTGGTCGCACCAGGGCATGCTCGACGCCCTGGCCACGGCCTCCTTCGATGTGATCCTGGCCGACCACGTGCTGCCGGGCTTCGATGGCGACGCGGCCCTCACGCTTGCCAGCGAGATCGCGCCCGAGACGCCCTTCATCTTCGTCTCCGGCACGCTCACCGAAGAGCTGGCGGTGCAGGCGCTCAAGCGCGGCGCGCGCGATTACGTGGTCAAGTCGCGCCTGCAGCGGCTCCCCGATGCGGTCGTCCGGGCCATCCAGGAGGCGCAGGAGCGCCGCCGGCTGCTGCGCGTGGAAGCCGAGCTGCGTGACAGCCACCAGCGGCTGAAACTGATCACCGATTCCCTGCCGGCACTGATCGCCTACTTCGGCCACGACCACCGCTACCGCTTCGCCAACAATGCCTACTTCGAGTGGCACGGGCTGACCCCGGACACCGTGGTCGGCCGGCATACGCGCGAGATCATCGGCGAGGACAGCTTCAACGGCATCCAGCAGCATCTCGATCGCGTACTGGCCGGTGAGAAGGTGAGCTTCGACATGCTGTCGCTGCGCAGCAACGGCGCCCCCCGCCATGCACAGGTGGACTGCGTGCCCGAGCTGGGCCCCGACGGGTCGGTGGTGGGTTACTACGCCATGGCCCGCGACATCAGCGAGCTCAAGCAGGCGCAGGCCTTGTTGAAGGCCAGCAACGAATCGCTGGAGCGCCAGGTGGATGAGCGGACCTCGGCCCTGCACCGCAGCGAAAGCCGGTTGCAGGCCCTGTTCGAATCCAGCTTCCAGCACCAGAACCTGCTGACGCTCGATGGCTACATCATCGACACCAATTCCGCCTCGCTGGCCGCCATCCTGGCCGACAAGCAGGACGTGCGCGGCAACCTCTACTGCGAATCCGCGTGGTTCGCCGACACGCCCGGCGTGCCGGGCGTGGTCTGCACCGCCATCCTGGAGGCCGCGGCCGGCACCGCCTCCCGCCATGAGCTGGAGCTGCGCCTGCCGACCGGCAAGCGCACGTTCGACTTCTCGTTCCGGCCCCTGTTCGATCATCAGGCGCGGATCACCGCCGTCGTCTCCGAGGCCGTCGAAACCACCGCGCGCCGTCAGGCCGAGGAAGCGCTCCGGCACAGCCAGAAGATCGAGGCGGTAGGCCAGCTGACGGGCGGCATCGCGCATGACTTCAACAACATCCTGACCGTGATCGCCGGCAACATCGAATACGCCAAGATGCTGACCGACCGGCTCGGCGACACGGCGGGCAATTCCTCGCGCGCGCTCGACAACGCCATGAAGGGCGTCATGCGCGCGGCCAACGTCACCCAGCGCCTGCTCGCGTTCTCGCGCCGCCAGCCGCTGAAGAACATGCCGGTCGATCTGAACGAAGAGATGCGCGGCATGCAGGACATGCTCAAGCGGTCGCTGGGCGAACTGGTGCAGATCGACATGCTGCACAGCCCGGACATCTGGTGCGTGGAGATCGATCCGAGCCAGCTTGAGGCGTCGATCCTCAACCTCGCGGTCAACGCACGCGATGCCATGCCCGAGGGCGGTCGCCTGACGATCGAGGTCGACAACATCCACCTGGACAAGGATTACGCGGCACAGCATCCCGATGTTCCCCCCGGCCAGTACGCCATGATCCGCGTGCGCGACACCGGCCAGGGCATGTCGCCGGAGGTGATGGCGCGCGTGTTCGAGCCGTTCTTCACCACCAAGGAGGTGGGCCGCGGCACCGGGTTGGGCCTGTCGATGGTGTACGGCTTCGCCAAGCAGTCGGGCGGGCACGTCCTGCTGGATTCCGTCGAAGGCACCGGTACCACGATCACGCTGCTGTTCCCGCGTTCTGCGGCCGCCCTGCCCAGTACCCGCATGGCCGACGCCCAGGCGCTGGACGCCTTCGAGGTCGAGGAGGAAACGACGGTCCTGGTCGCCGAGGACAACGATGATGTCCGTGCCTATACCGTGGATACCCTGCGCCAGCTGGGCTATCGCGTGCTCGAAGCCCATGACGGCCCGTCCGCGCTGCGCTTGCTGGACCGGACCGACGTGCGCGTGGACCTGCTGTTCTCCGACATCGTGATGCCGGGCATGTCCGGCTGGGCGCTGGCCAAGGAAGCGCTGGCCCGCAAGCCCGGCCTGCGGGTGCTGTTCACCTCGGGGTATCCGCGCGATATCGACGCCAGCGGCACGGTCGGCCGCAGCATCGCCCTGCTGGCCAAACCGTTCACCCGCAGCGACCTGGCGCACTCCATCCGCACCTCGCTGCAGGATGAAAGCGCCGCCCACAGCGGTGCCGCGTTGAACTGAGGCCCCGAGCCAGGCGGGAACCCTGACAGGCGCTCCCGGCCGTCATGACGCCGGGCAGGCGTGCGATGCACGGCCGGCTAACACGCACGGGCGCTAAGGTGGAGATCCGCACAGGTGGCTGCACGCCACGAGGATCTCCACCCGCAATGAGTGCTGCCCGTACCCACCCGCGATGCCGCGTCCTGCTGGTTGAAGACGACGCACCGATCCGGGAGATGACCAAGGACATCCTCAGCGACGACGGCTTCGATGTCCTCGACGTCGCCGACGCCGAGACCGCGCTGGGGTGCCTCAAGCGCGACGGCCCGTTCGATCTGCTGGTATCGGACGTCGGCCTGCCCGGCATGGATGGCCGCGACCTGGCCACCATCGCCACCACGCTGCACCCGGCCATGCCCATCCTGCTGGTCACCGGCTACGCCGGGGCTGCGGGTGCCCGTCCCGATTTCCGCAGCGACGACATCAAACTGCTGCGCAAGCCCTTCACGCTCAAGCAGCTGGTGAGTTCGGTGCGGTCGCTGCTCTGAGCGCAGCGGGCGCGGTCGGCCGCGTGCACGCGCCCGGGACGCGCCGTTGGCGATGATGCGCGCACCCTCCCCGCTCCCGCCGACCGCCATGGCCAAGCCGACTGGCTCCCGTCTCGTCATCTATGCCGCCCTCGCCGGCAACCTCGCCATCGCCATCGCCAAGTTCGTCGCTGCCGGCATCTCCGGCAGTTCGGCCATGCTCAGCGAGGGCGTCCACTCCCTGGTGGACACCATCAACGAGCTGCTGCTGTTGTATGGCCTGCGCCGCGCGGAGCAGAAGCCGGACACCCTGCATCCCTTCGGCTACGGGCGCGAGTTGTACTTCTGGAGCTTCATCGTGGCGCTGCTGGTGTTCGCGGCCGGCGCCGGTGTATCGGCGTACGAAGGCATCCAGCACATCCGCAATCCCGAGCCGGCCACCAACCATCTGATCAGCTACATCGTGCTCGGCGTCTCGATCGTGTTCGAGGGCACCTCGTGGTGGATCGCGCTGCGCGAGTTCCGCGCCACCAAGGGTTCGCTGGGCTACTTCGAAGCCTTCCGCCGCAGCAAGGATCCCTCGACGTTCACCGTGCTGCTGGAAGACAGCGCCGCCCTGCTCGGCCTGGGCTTCGCGCTGGTCGGCCTGCTCGCCGCGCAGATGCTGGAGATGCCGATCCTGGATGGCGTGGCCTCGCTCTGCATCGCCGGCGTGCTGGCCGTCACCGCCTTCCTGCTCGCCCGCGAAACCAAGGGCCTGCTGGTGGGCGAGCCGGCGCACCCGAGCGTGGCCAAGCGCATCCTCGCCGTGGCCACCTCCGATGCCGATCTGCGACGCGCCAATGGCGTGACCACGATGCAGATGGGCCCGGACCAGGTCGTGGCGATGCTGAGTGCGGAATTCGAAGATGATCGCACCACGCCGCAGATCGAGGCGTGCATCACGCGGATCGAGAAGGCGGTGAAGGCCGAGTACCCCGAGCTGGTGGCGTTGTTCGTCAAGCCACAGACGCCGGAGGTGTTCCAGGCACGACGTGCGGCGCTCGGGGAGCCGCATCCCGACAACTGAGCACACTGGACACTGCACCACGCATGCGTCGATTCGCCCAAGCCATCGCGGATACCGCCTCCCTGCCAGACGGGCTTCCCGCCGCATTGGCACGCGCGCTGGCGACCGCGCCGGACCACTACAACATCGGCAAGGCCGGCATCGCGACCGTGCTCGCGCGTGACCACGATGGTTCGATCGCGGTGGCCGACATGGTGTGGGGCCTGGTGCCGCGCTGGTCCAAGGAACCGGCCACGCCCTACACGACCGTCACCGCCCGCCTGGATCGCGCGCCCCGCAGCCGCATCTACGCGCAGGCGTGGGCGCAGCGCCCGTGCGTGCTGCCCCTGAGCGGCTATTACAAATGGGACCGGCAGCGCCGACCGCCGTGGCCGCTGTTCGTGCAGCGCAGCGATGGCCTGGCCCTGCTGGCGGCGGGTCTCTGGGAGCACTGGGAAGGCGACGACGGCCAGCAGCTGGACAGCTTCACCGTATTGACCGGCCCCAACACCGCGATCCCTTCGCCACTGACCCCGGATGGACCGATCTTCATCGATGCCGGTACGGCGCTTGACTGGCTCAGCGGTGCTTTCAAAACGCCCGCGGCGTTGAGTGCCCGAGCGTCCAGGCCGGCCTTGGAGGCGTATCCCGTGAGCCGTGCCTTCCGCGATCCCGCGCGCGACGATTACACGCTGCTGGAACCTGTCGATCCGGATGCCGCAGCAGGAATCGCCGAGGCGCAGGAGTGGGACGGCGATGGAGGGGACGAGCGCGATGCGGATGAATGACGTGCAGCGCGCGTGAGCGTCAACCTTTCCGGCTCTTGAACGGATTCCGCGCGCGCGGCGGATTTCACCTTCGCGCCACCGCCTTCCCGTCAGGGTGGAGATGCCCAGCAACACGGGCCGTCTCTCTAACCAATCGTGGAGTCAACCATGGACAAGAATCGCACTGAAGGCGCCAAGAACCAGGTCAAGGGCACCGTAAAAGAAGTCGTGGGCAAGGTCACCGGCGACAAGACGAAGGAAGTGGAAGGCAAGATCCAGAAGGGTGTTGGCGAAGTCCAAAGCGACGTGGGCAAGGCGCGGGATGACGCTCGCCGCTGAGTCTTGACCCCACCGCTCTCTGGCCCGACCCGGGCAGAGAGCAGTGGGAGGCTAGCCGTGTGCATCGCCGGCATACGCCACCCAACCTCGGAATGACAGCGCGGCATAGAACAGACCCGGCCGCTCGAATCCCGCTTCCTCCAGCATCGCGACCTCCTGCTCCGGCGACAACGTGGGCAGCCGATTGGCGATGCTGTCGGCACGTGCAGCTGCCGTCTCTCCCAGCAGACCGCGCGCCGCTACGAACGCAGCCCAGCGCTGGAACCACCTGTGTTTCTCCAACGGATCGCTCGGCACGCTGTGGTGCGCGATGATCAATGGTGCACCTGGCTTGAGGCGACGCTTCAGTGCGCACAGCGTCTGCAGACGCTCTTCCGCTGACAGGAAATGCAGCGTCAGCAAGCAGGTGGCGCCATCGAACGCGATATCCGGCGCGCTGTCGATATAGCCTTCGATGAGGTCCACGCGGGCGGACAGCTCGACTCCCAGCGTACGCTTCGCCAGCCCTAGCATCTCGGCGGAGGGATCCACGCCGGTGAAGCACCAGCTGGGACTCGCTTCTGCGAATGCCCTCAGCTCCATGCCACCGCCCGCCCCCAGGACCAATACGCGACCCTGCGCTGGCACGTGTTCGGCCAGCAGGACGTGGGTCATCTGGTGCAGCGCGTGAACGCCGGGCACCTGGCGAACCAGATTGTCGGCGTATTGGGCGACGGCATCGGGATCAGAGAAGGACATGCGACCACCAGACCTTGGGGTCTTAAATGTAACATCCGTTGTTACATTCAAATCGTGATTTCAGACTTTTCTGACATTTTGGACCGGTGTGCCTTCAGTAGGATCAACACACTCGACGCGAGTGATGCCCGCCAGGACGGCACTGTCATTGCCGTCACGGCGGACCGGCAGTCAGATAAGGAGCGCCTGAAATGAATCGACACATCCTGCTATTGCTCGTGGGCGCCGCCCTCGTACCTGCCGCCGCGGCCAGCGACGGTCCCGTTCTGAAGGGCACGAAGGAGCTCCGCGACTACTGGATCTATGACCACGCGACGTCCCTTCCCCTCGCCGAAGCCGCCGGCATGGACATCATCGTGCCGCCTGAAATGAACAGGCAGGCCGTTCCCTGGAACAAGACCTACGCGGTCCGGATCGACAGCACGGGCACCGTCATCAGCGCGGAGTGCACGGATTGCGCGGAGAATGATCCCGTAGCACCGATCGTTGCGCGTGGCTTCTTCGTGGAGCGCTACACGCCTGCACCTGGAAACACGCAGCGTCTCCCCGTGCAGGTCCTGCTCCCCGCCGAGCTGATTCCCCCCGCCGGCTGAGCGGGTTCGAGCACCGGCTACTCCAGCAACCCCATCAGCGAGTGGTGCACCGCTACACCTGCCAGCGCGCCCTCGCCCACTGCCAACGCGATGCTGCCCGCCATCCGGGCCGCATCGCCGCAGGCAAACACGCCCGGCACCGTGGTCTGTTTGGCCGAATCGGTGGTGATGCAGCCGCCATCCTTCAATTCGCAGCCCAGCTGCCCGGCGAGATCCGTGGACAGCCGCGAATGCGGCGAGATGAAGAGCGCATCCACCTCCACCCGCCGCCCATCGGCGAGCACCACCGTGGCGGTGTCTTCCACGCGCGTCACCCGCGCCGATTCGATCACGACGCCGCACTCCTCCAGCCGTGCATGCTGCTCTGCATCGATCCTGGCGGATGCCTCGCTGCAGAACAGCGTGATCCGACCCCAGTCGCAGAGCAACAGGGCCTGGGCCGCGCCGCCATCCTTCGCGCAGCCAATCACACCGATTCGCCCTTCGAACACCTCGTAGCCGTGGCAGTACGGGCAATGAAAAACGCTCCTGCCCCAGCGTTCGCCGATGCCGTCGATGTCGGGCAGGTCGTCGGTCACCCCGTGGGCCAGGATCACTCGATCCGCCACGAAGGTCTGGCCCTCTTCGACATTGACCTGGAAGCTCCCGCCGTCATCGATCACCTGTGCCGACACCGCTGTATCGGTGAGCCACGTCAGGGTGGGATAGCGCAGCAGTTCGTCGCGGGCCTGGGAGGCAATGTCCGCCGGCGGCAGGCCTTCCCTGCCGAGGAACCCATGGGCGACGCGCGCATTCCGGTTGCGCGGTTTTCCCCCGTCGATGATCAACACCTTGCGCCGGGCGCGGACCAGCTGCAGCGCTGCGGACATGCCGGCGTAGCTGCCGCCGATGATGATCACATCCAAACGATCAGGAGCCCGATCGGCCATGGCGCTGTCCTGCGATCTCGCAGAGTGACGAATGCGCCAGAGTGCGTGAGGCGGGATCAACGCCGCGCGTACAGCGTGTGAGCCCCTGCATCACAGCGGGCCGTCGAGCCGGACACCGAGGCGCCCCTACCACCGCAGGGCAGTTCAGCAGTCACTGGAATTCACCATGCTATACAACCGGGCAAGCACCGCCTTGGGCGTCGCAGAACCTGTCCCCAAGGCAAGCGACAGCACGTATCTGCGCGATGCCGTGTCGCCGACAGGCCATTTGGATGAAGCCCGCATGACATCGATCTTTTCCACCGCACCTCTCCGCCGGCCGGGCATGACCCGCGACATCGCACTGGCACTTCTCCCGCTGAGGCGCTACAGCACGTTCTCCGGGCGCGCCAGCCGCAGGGAATTCTGGGCGTTCGCGCTGCTTGCCTTCAGCGCGCTTGGCGGTTGCTACGCCTTGATGATGTGGACCTACAGTGCCGCATGGGTCATTGCGGGCATGGTGCTGGCGGCGCTGCTGGCCCCCGTCCTGGTGATTCCCCTGATTGCCGTCACGATCCGACGGCTTCACGATATCGACGAATCCGGTTGGCTGGCGCTTCTCGTCCTTGTGCCGTTGGGCGTGTTCGTGTTCTTCCCGCTGATGCTGCTTCCTCCCACGCCGGGATCGAATCGCTTTGGCGCGCGTGACCCAGACCTCATGCAACGGGACGCATGAGCCAGGCAGCCCGGATCTCTGGTCGAACCACCCTCCCTCACTCGCCCTACATGTTAATATTTCTCATTCGCACCTAATCCCTCCCCGCGCCCGATGACCCGCCCATCGCTTCGTCTCTCTGCCCTGGGCCTGGCCCTGACCTTGGCCTGCGCTTCGGCCCATGCGGCCCCTCCCCCCTCGCCCGATGTGCGCCAGCTGGACGCCGTGCAGGTGCTCGGGCGCGCCCAGACCCTCTACCGCGTGGACGACGCCACGGTGGGCACGCGTACGGACACGCCGTTGGCGCTGGTGCCGCAGTCCATCCAGGTGGTGCCGCGTGAGCTGATTGAAGACCAGGCGGCCCGCCAGATCACTGACCTGTACCGCAGCATCAGCGGCATCAGTTTTTTCAGCTATGCGGGCGTGACCCTGCGCGGCTTCCGGCAGGAAAACGTCCTGTATGACGGCGTGCGCGGCGACCCCTATGCCGGCTTTTCGGTGCCGCAGCTGTTCAACATCGAGCGCGTGGAAGTCCTGAAGGGACCGGCCGGTGCCCTGTATGGCGGCGGCGATGCAGGAGGCGTCATCAACTACGTGACGCGCAAGCCCAAAGCCACCCCCGAGCGCCGCATTGAACTGCAGGCCGGCAACAACGATTTCCGGGCTGCGTCGATCGAGGCCACCGGGCCGATGAACACCGCTGGCAGCGTGCGCTACCGCGCCGGGCTGTACGGCGACACCGAACAGGGCGTGCGCTGGAACGCGGACAGCGAAAGCGTGATTGGTGATGCGTCGCTCGCCTTCGACGTGGGCGATACCGGCGAGTTGACCCTGCAGTTCACCGACATCACCCAGAACCTGGGCGGCAACCGCCTGCGTGGCGTGCCGGTGGACGACAACGGCAGTTTTCTGACCGACCGTCGCTGGAACCACAACGAAGCCACCGACTTTCTCGACATGCGGGCCAAGGTCGCGTTGGCGCAGTATCGCTTCTCGCCCAGCAGCAACCTCGATGTGGATGTGGGTGCACGCTGGTTCGAGAACAACGAACACCAGATCTACCACGAGCCGATGGGCCTGATCGACCGCAACCGCGACGGCGTGCCCGAATGGATGACACGCCAGCTGCGTAACCAGATCCGCGACAACGATGCATTTACCGCCAACGGCAACGCGGTGTGGCGCGTCAGCACCGGCAACATCGAGCACAAGGTGCTGTTCGGCGCCGATGTGTACCAGCAGGATGCCGACTTCACCGCGCAGACGGCCAACAGCGCCGACCTGGCGCGGGGTGCCGGCCCGGTGCCGGGCATCGACCTGTTCAACCCGGCATATGGCGCAAGTTCGTGGCGCGACTACAACCTGGCCACCCTGCCCTGGCGCAGCACGAGCACGCGTAGCAAGCGCTATGGCGGCTACCTGCAGGACGAACTGACGCTGACCCCGCGCTGGCATGTGCTGGCCGGACTGCGCTGGGATGGGTTCAAGGACGATGACCGCATTGCCGACACCCGCGTGGACGGCAACGACATCAGCTGGCGGCTGGGCAGCACGTATACCGTGCTGGAAGGCGTCAATGTCTACGCCAACATCGCCAGCGGCTTCATGCCCCAGAGCGCGGCCAACCAGAGCGCCGAGTCGGGCGGACCGTTCGATGCCGAGCGCAGCAGACAATGGGAAGTCGGTTTGAAATCCCTGCTGGCCGAGCGTGTGACCCTGAACCTGGCCGCGTACCGGATCGACCGCAGCAATATCGTGCAGGCCACCGGCGAGATCGTGGACGGCGTCAACCAACTGGCCGCCCTGGGCCTGGTGCGCAGTACCGGCATGGAGCTGGATCTGCTGGCCGATGTCACCGAACGCTGGGTACTCAACCTGACCTACGCCTACAACGATGCGCGGGTGAAGGATGCCGGCAGCAACGGCATCACCAATGCCTCCGGTGACCGCTTCGCCAATGCGCCGCAGAACAAGCTCGGCCTGTGGACACGCTACGACCTGCCGGCGATCCGTTCCGCCATCGGCTTCGGTGCCGATTACGTGGATGAGCGCGTCAGCCTGGATGGCCAACGGGTAAAGCCGTACACCGTGTTCGACATGAGCTGGAAGACGCAGTGGCAGCAGTGGCAGTTCCAGGCCAACGTCAAAAACCTGTTCGACAAGGTCTATGCAGCCAGTGGCTTCACCGAGCGCACCGGCCACTTCCCGGGTGAACCACGCCGCGTCTACGTGCAAGCTGCGTACTCCTTCTGAGCCTGCCCATGCGCCCGCCTGCGCCAATGCCCCCCAACCGCCCTGCGCGCAGTGGAAGTGGACGGCGGCTGTGGTTCGACCTGCACAGCTGGCTCGGCCTGAAACTCTGCCTGTTCATGGGCTTTGTCTGCCTTACCGGCACGCTGGCGGTATTCTCGCAGGAGATCGACTGGCTGCTGCATTCCCCCATCCGCGTCGCCGATGGTGGTGAACAAGCCGGCTGGGGGGCAGTCATCCAGGCCGCGCAGACGGCGCATCCGGACTGGGAGCTGGAAGGCATCTCCGCCGGCCACACGCGCCTGTTCGCTGCGCGCGCGCAGATGCGTCGACCCGACGGCAAGCGACGCTTTGTCTGGATCAACCCTTACACCGCGCAGGTGACCGGCGACACGGGCTGGTTCAATACGCAACGGCTGCTGCGCAACACCCATCGCCACCTGATGCTGCCAGTGGCCTGGGGCGTGCCACTGGTGGCGGCGCTGTCCATCCCGTTGCTGTTGTCGCTGTTGAGCAGCCTGTACATCTACAAGAAGTGGTGGCGCGGTTTCTTCAAACGGCCTGACGCCTCGCGACCGCGCCGCCTGTGGGGGGATGTGCATCGGTTGGCCGGGGTGTGGTCACTCTGGTTTCTGCTGCTGATCGGGTTGACCGGGGCGTGGTATCTGATCGAATCCCTCGGCGGCGATGCACCGGCCGCACCAACCATGCAATTGGCCAAGGGCGATGACCGCGTTGCCGCCGTAGACCCGGTCGCCGTAGACGCTGCCGTTCGGACCGTCCGCCAGCAATGGCCCAGCCTTCGGATCCTTGGCGCCATCCCCGCACGCGATGGCGGCAGCATCCTGTTCATGGGCGAGGCCGACGCCTGGCTGGTGCGGGAGCGGGCGAACAACATTGCCGTGGACCTGCGCACCGGGCACGTAATCGGCATGCATGACGGCCGTGCGTTGGGGGTCCATCAGCGCATCGCCGAAATGGCCGATCCCCTGCACTTCGGCAGCTTCGGTGGGTGGCCCATCCGGCTGCTGTGGTTGCTGGCCGGCACGCTGGTGACAGGGCTGTGCTTCACCGGCGTGTATCTCTACGGACTTCGCACAGTGGATTCGCTGCGATCGGCAGCTAAAAGGCGGCAGACATGAGTCAGGACAAACTGCCCGGCCCCTGGCGCGCAGCGTGGCACGGCATGGGTCGCTGGCGCTGGCCGTGGCTGGCACTGCTGCTGGTGTGGGCGGCGCTGGTGCCGCTGGAGGCAATGAAGTAGACGCGCTCCCCCGTTGAACAATGGCATGCTGGATGTTCGCGCAGGAGAGCAACGATGCGGATGACGGGAAACCTTCTTGCAGCAGGCGCTGTCACGCTGAAGGTCGGCGTGGTGTTCTGGGTGCTGGTGGCCTGGCGGACACCAGGCGGCGAGCCCTGGGACGCGCCTGCGTTCTGGACCGTCGTCTATCCCATCGCACTGGGTATCGCCGCCGTTCTAGGCGCCTGCTTTCCCCGCAAGGCATGGCTATGGGGACTGTTGCTCATGGCGCTGCAGGTGCCGGTGGTGGCCGTGGTCTCGGGCTTTGGCCCGTTGTTGCTCGCCGGCCTGGTGTACGCACTGGTACTGGCGGTGCCTGCGATGGCCATCGCGGCGGCAGCCGGGGCGTTGCGCCGCCGCCTGCATGGGAGGGTCTGAGAAGCTCAGCGCTTCGCCGGCTGCCACCCTGCTTGTAGTGCATCCGCAGGGCTGCAGAACATTCGCTCGCCGTGGCTCGGGTCGATGCTCGTGCGCTCGTAGTCCCGCTGGCCGGGCACGTGGTAGATCTTCTTGCCTTGGCGGGAGATGTTGCCCTTGATGCGGCATCCGCCCGGCGCCGGCTGCGAGGCTACCGGGGCGTGTCGTGCCGTCTGCTCACGCTTGCTGCGACGGTAGTCCGCTGGCATCTGAAACGGCCCCTGCCAGAGGTTCCGCTGGTGCTGGCGTGCGTCGGCCTCGTCTGCGATGAATGCCGTGGCGTACTGGCGATACGCGACCGCCCAACCGGAGCGCACCATCCACCGATTGACCGACGTACCTTTAACAAAGCACTCCGCCACCACCCGGCCGTAGCGGTCGGTGTCCTTGGGCTGGCAACGAACGGTTTTTTCCAGCAGATAGCCGTCCAGCGCGGCGGCTGACCGACGCCCACAGGGCCAAGTGCGCCCATCTTGGGCGGTGCATTGCTGCGCGCTTTCCGGAGCGTCGATGCCCCAGAGGCGGATGCGCTGCTTCGCCACGGTGAGAGTGTCCCCGTCCGTGACCGTCGCGCGGCCGACCAGCTCTGCTGCCACACCAGGAACCGAAGCAAAAACCAAAAGCAATACCACCAGACCTTTCACCACCATCAACAACAACATCCTTCACGTGCACGCCCGGGAGCGAGCGCCAGTTAAAACAGGGCCGAGCACTTTAGCGGAAGCAGAGACAGGACGGCCGACTACATCGACAGTCCTTCACTCCCGATGCGCATCCCTGGTGTGGCCGCCTAAATATGCAACGCCGGACCTGCCGAGAACGTCGGCGGGCTCACCCTGACCCGGAACGCGATGAGCAGGCTGGCGAGGAGCATCACCGCCGCAGCCACGGTGAGGACTGCCACGATGCCCCCCAGCCCGAACACCAGACCGCCCAAGGCGGCCCCCGCTGCGATGGAGGACTGCACGGCAGCGACCACCATCCCGCCGGCACTCTCCGCCTGGTCGGGCACTGCACGCGCGACCCAGCTCGACCAGGCAACGGGCACGCCACCGAAGGCCAGACCCCACAGCGCGACCAGGATCGACAGCCCGCCAACGCCCACCGGCAACAGGACCATGCCGAGCGCGGCTGCACCCACCAGGGCAGGCATGATCACCAACGTGACTTTCAGACTGCGCTCCATGAGCCAACCGGCCAGGAGTGTGCCGACAAAGTTCGCCACGCCGAATCCAAGCAGGATCAGCGCCAGGCCATCAGCGCTCATCTGCCCCAGACTCTCCAACGTGGGTCGGATGTAAGTGAAGAGCGAGTACTGGCCGGTGTGCGCCAGGACGCAGCCCAGCATTCCGATCGCAACGCCTGGCCGGCGCAAGAGCCCCACCACCGACTCCGGGAGTGCCGCCCTGCGCGGAGCCATTCGGGGCAGCGTGAACCACTGGAACGCAAACGTGAGTCCACCCACCGCCGTCGCCGCCCAGAAGGCGCTGCGCCAGCCCAGCAGCCCGCCGAGGTAGCTCCCCAACGGAACCGACACCACCGTGCCGACCGCAATGCCGCTGAAGATGACGGACAGCGCGCGGGGCACGCGTTGGGGCGGCACCAACCGCATGGCCACGGCCGCCGCCATGCTCCAGAAACCGCCCAGCGCGACACCCAGGAGGACGCGCATCACCAGGAGGACGCCCATGCTGGACGACAACGCCACCAAGGCGTTGGAGAGGATCATCAGAGCCGTGAAACTCAACAGCACCACGCGCCTGTCCATCGAACGGGTCAGCCGAGGCACAAGCAGGCCAGCGAACAGGGCCACAACAGCCGTGACCGTCACTGCTTGACCGGCCAGCGCCTCCGACACCCCCAGGTCCGCCGCCATCGGCGTCAACAGGCTGGCAGGCAGATACTCCGCCGTGAGCAGCCCAAAAACACCCATGGCCAGCGAAAACACGGCCACCCATGCCGATGAAGACGGCTCTTCCCGACCCCTGTCCACAGAATCAGGCGCGTTCGCGGCATCCACTACGTTATTGCTCATCACAGATCCCAGTGCATTCGTGCAGCCGAGAGTCTAGGGAGACAGGTCAGGATGATCTATGATTTTTCAGCCTGTATTTTTGATCGAAGCCCCGGACCGCCTCAGTGAGCCACGCTCCACACCCGTCCCAGTCCTCCGACCTGATCAGCGAGCTGCTGACCGGCATGCGACTGCATGGCGTTCAATACCGACGCATCCAGACCGGGCCGACCTTTGGGCTTGGATTTCCGCCGAAGCCAGGCCATGCCTACTTCCATTACCTGGCAGTGGGCAATGCGATTCTTCGTGGTGCGGACGGCAGCCAACACCTTCTCTCCGCCGGGGATGTCGTGCTTCTTCCACGTGGAGAAGGCCACGCGTTGCTGTCGGGCGAGGACCATCCCGTCCAGTGTCTGGAAACGATAGACGCCGCTCCACTGGGCGACGCGGTGAGCGGGATAGACACATGCCCGAGCACACATGCCGTGCCAAGCGCGGTGCTTTTCCACGGATGCATGGTGTTCGATCTGGGTGGCATGCAAGGGTTGAGCAAGGTGATGCCGGCGGTGATGTTGGCCGATGGCAACGCCACTCCGTTCACCGGGCTGTTGCCGATGGTCGACGCGATGAAGCGCGAGGTGTGCTCCGGACGTATTGGCTATGCGGGCATACTCGCCCGGCTGGCGGATGCCGTCGCCGCCATGATCGTCCGTGACTGGGTCGAGCGCGGTTGCGACGGCGCATCCGGCCTGGTCATCGCCATGCGCGACCCTCGTCTATCGCTGTCGTTGCTTGCCCTGCACAGAGACCCTGGGCGGGACTGGACTGTCGAAGCACTGGCTGCGGAATCCAACATCTCACGGTCTGTCTTTGCAGACCGGTTCCAGACCGTGATTGGAACCGCGCCCCTGCGATACGTGACTGAGCTGCGCATGCAATTGGCCAGTCAATGGCTGAGCCACCAAAGCCTGTCGATAGAGGTAGTGGCAGAGCGTCTTGGGTACGCGTCGCAGGCGGCTTTCAGTCGTGCGTACAAGCGCGTCATGGGGCACTCTCCTGGCGCGACTCGGCGGGGGCGCTGGTTGGCCTCGGCATAGGGGGTCGGTTTGGGGGCAGTCGCTCAAGCGGCCTGGGCGTCTTCAATGGGCGGTAGTTGGTTACTGATCGCATCGAAGCGCGCCGTCTTTGTTCGAACGCGATCAGCGGTAGTGCGTCACGCCCCCTTTTGGAGCGCTTCATGCGGAGGGCTGATCGGTGGCCCGGGATTGTTGGGTGCGTCCATGCACCCAACCCTTCCGCCCTACGCGCTCCAGGGCCAGCCATTCGGCTGTCCGGATTCGCTCCCGGCGAATCCGTCGAACCCGCGCGGCGTCGGCACCCTCTTCTCTCCGCCAGATACGCAAAACGCCCCTTTCGGGGCGCTTTGCGTATCTGGCGGAGCGAGTAGGACTAAACGTTCCGACCCCTAAACCATTGATCTTCCTAGAGAACCCAGACCAGAATATGTCCTGGTGAGTGTCCTCGAAGTCTAGTTGCCACAGGACTGCTCTGGCAAGCAAGGACTCGCCAGACGAGCGACCTTTCGGTGCAGACAGAGATGCTTCAGACGATCGATTGCCGGAACGGCGAAGCGTCCCAGGCCAATACCGAAGGCCAGCGCGGCGGAACGATACACGTCATTAAACAGCGCGGACCAGGGTCCGATATCGTCCAATAAGGCCAACCCTAGCCGCAAAAAACCCGCAAAATGCGCGTGCCTTTTAGGGTTTTGCCAGTCCGGCTGGCACCATCCAGCCTAGTCACCTGAGCTCCCAGAAGTAGCGAGCCCAGCCCCCGCAATGAGGTCAAGATGGGGTGGCTGAGCTGGGTCCGACCACTATCTCGCCCTCCTCCTTTCGGAACGGACCTGGCAGCGGTGGCATCTCACGCTTTGCTGAGCAATCAGCGTGCTCTGGGTGCCTGGCCATTTGACGCAGTCAAATGCGAGCGCGGCAGCGCTCGGCCAAACCCCAGGCAGGCCGCACGGTTTACGCGAAGCGGAAACCATAAGTGCGGTTTTGACTTCGTGCTTTGGGGATCTGAGGAGCCCCCCCGTCTTCGCCATGGAACCACTTCGAGTCCAACACACTTACGCTCAGCGCATCCCCTGGCGAACGAATCATGAATAGGCGAGAAGATGGGGGGGCTGCTTGGACTCGGTGACTCTCGCGATAGACTGAGATCAGCGTCACACGCTTCTGTCCGGCCTGCCCCAACATCAGCTGCAAGGAATGCTATGCCCGTTACAGGTGTCAAAATCAAGGGTCTGAGCTGCTTCACGAACGAATACTGTGGCTTTGATGAGTTCAAGTTGATCAACATCATCATCGGACGCAATAACACGGGAAAATCGCAGCTCTTGAAAGTGGTGCAAAGCCTCTGCTCACCGGACCGGACAAAATCGCGGCTGCCGGCGTCTTATCAGCTTAACGGAACCTACGATCAGTCCACTTTGGAGTGGATTTTTCCAGACACGGGCAGATCTAGCGCGCTTGCGGTCCCACGGTATGAGACCTACTGGACCTATCATGGGAAGCGTTTCGTTGATACACCCGTCTCTTGGATTGAAGCCGCACAAGGGCAAGTAGATCACCTTAAATACGAGGCCGCATATTCGACGACTCAACGCCGCGACATAGCTTACGAGCTCAATGAGGAAGCAAGGCTTGAGCTTGCTAAGGCGGCGAGCCGCTTGGTCTTCCCCTTCACGGGTTGTCGTTTCCGGCAAATGCTAGCGGATCGAGATATCCGGGATGAGCAGTCGGATCACGCGCTTTCGCTTGGATCCGATGGCCGAGGCGCGACGAATATCATTCGCGACCACCTCATCCGCGCCGATAGCATCATGACGACGCTTGCCATCATTCAAGGTCTGAGAAGCGCGCTCAACCTTATTTTTGGCCCGGACGGAACCTTCTCTGCCATCTCTGTGCAACAGCATCAGAACGGGGACTGGGAGATCTTTCTGGAAGAGGTGAACAAGGGGCTCATTCCATTGAGCAGCTCTGGTAGCGGGTTGAAGACCGTCATCTTGGTTTTGCTCAATCTTCTGGTCGTGCCCACTCTAGAGAAAAAGTCAGCGGGCGAGTATGTCTTCGCCTTTGAGGAGTTGGAGAACAATCTCCATCCTGCCCTGCTCCGGCGCCTCCTGAAGTACATCGAAGAATTTGCCGTCGAGAACGGATGCACCGTCTTCTTAACCACCCATTCCAGTGCAACGCTCGATCAGTTCAGTCGCTCCGATCATGCTCAATTTGTGCGCGTATCACATGACGGGACCGCTGCATCGACTCAAACGATCTCGGCGCACTTTGATCACTCTCAGGTGGTCGGTGACCTGGGCGCTCGCGCGTCTGACATTTTGCAGGCGAACGGCATCATCTGGGTCGAGGGACCGTCAGATGCCATCTATCTCAACCACTGGATCGAGACCTTCTCGAAGGGGAGTCTCTTGGAAGGCCGTGACTACGCCTGCGCCTTCTACGGCGGATCCCTCTTGGCTCGAACAAGTTTCCGTGACCCAACAACGCCTAATCCCGAAGAGCTCATCCAGCTCATACGGCTTAACCGCAATGCTGCGCTGGTGTGCGACAGCGATCGATCATCCAAGGGGGCCGCACTAAAGCCTCGCGTGCTCAAAGCGCAAGAGGAGATCGCAAAGCTGCCAGGCGGATACATGTGGGTCACGGCTGGCAAAGAGATTGAGACTTACCTGCCCGGCTCCGTGATTGGCAAAGCACTCGGCATGAAAGCTGATCCCGTTGATCCTGCGCAGTTCGAGCTCTTCTTTCCCAGCGAATCCAAGTCGAAGAAGGACGAATCTTACGTGGAAACCAAGCTCAATCGGGCCACCATCGATAAGATCTCGCTCGCCCTCGCCTCTCGAGAGCACACGACCTCAGCCAACATGGCGACGCGCTTTGACTGGCCCGAGCGCATGAAGGCGCTCGTTAGCACCATCCAGAAGTGGAACGCCTAGTCCTGCTCTTTCAGTCGCTCCAAGTGTTTCTTCATGACCCAGCCAAAAATCATCATCCCGTCATCGTCGACAGTCTGGATGAACCGCCACTTGCCAGCGGCTCGGAGCACCTGGACCTCTTCGCCGTATTGGAGGGTCTGCGTCGTTGGCCCTTGGAGCTCGGCGCGCAATGGAGCGGAACGGACGACGACCTGGCAGGTGTGATCGGCGATCTCTAAATCCAGCAGGGCTTGGTTGAGCGCAACCATTTGACGACCGTTTCGATTTTGCTCATCAAGCCTGGCGTCAAATGCCTGACCTTGCGCGTCGATCTTGGCCATGTGCTCAGCGTGGTCTTGGTTGCTTCCTATTTCGGTGTAAAGGAAGCAAGCGATTGTCAGCGCATATCCGTAGAGGACCATTCGATCCGCATGCGGCAGACCGGATGAGCGCAACGCAGCCAAACATCCAACCAACCATGAAACCAGAGATGTTGCCGTCGCCTGCATCGCAGCAGGGGGCGTTGCCATGTCTGGTGATGAGGAGGAAGTATCCTCCGACGCCTCCTGCAAAAGCTGCTCCATGCGCTCTTGCATCTCGACGCTGGACATCTCGGATAGCCAGGATTGAAACGCCGGCGATTGGCTCAGCTGCGCTGCTACGTGCAACTGCTCGCCGAACTGCTCAGCCAAGCGCCTGACAGGACCAATGCTTGACTCGAGTCGGCGCATCGCCTCGACGGCAGCGTCGCGCTGGGGCGCATACCGATCCCGCCAAGCAAGAATGCCATTTGCCGTTCGGCTTGCAGCCATCGCGAGTTCGCTGACAACCGGCTGCCAAGGCATGAGGGACTGGCGCAGTGCCATGGATGACCGCTTGGCCAATTCCGCGAACTGGCTGATCTCTCGCGTGCGCTCGGCCCATTGCTGCTGTAGGGCTGAGGAAATGCGCAGCACGTCGCTGTTGGCCAGCTCTCTCGCAATCCGGCTCGCGGGTGGCTCCATGGCCTGCATGGTTGCGAAGATGGAATGCTGCTGGGACGCCTGGAAGGCATCGATGGCCGGACTGCGATGCAACTCCTTAATAAGCCGTGTTGCCGGACTTCGGTCAATCACACGCGTGAGTCGTGCGCCGGGCATTTGGCCTGGCTGACGCGCGTCTTCCTGGTCCGAAGTCATTGGCAGCTCGCAGATAGGTTGCCCTATCTTAAAAGCAGCCTGCCCGCTCGGCCAGCTTCCGCTGCGGAGTTGGGTTCTACGCAGGCAAACCGCTACGGCTGATCCAGCGCAGTGGGCTCATTCTGAGCGTGGCGAACCCGGATCTCCTCCGCGAGTGCCCGAAGCGCTTCGGGTTCGTAGTCTTGGACAGCTTTGATCAGCTCGGCGAGTTCCGGCGTCTCGGCAACCAAATACGCCACGGACACGCCCAAGGACTGGGCGATTTTCAAGGTCGTTTCCCAGTCGGTCGCATGGACGCCGCTCTCATAGCGGCTGATGTAGGGCCCTGCCCGCTTGTCATCTAACCCCACGCTCTTCCCCAGGGCCCGCTGAGAGACGCCAGACGCTTTGCGGACCTCCTTCATGCGGGTGGCGATAAGGGTCTGGATCGAGAGGGCGAGCGCGTTCATCTGCGAATGATGAACGTCAGTTACGCCCAACGCAAAGTTACGTTGAACGCATCATACGTTTGACGTAACCTTTTTGGCAAGCCTGCTCCGGATCGGCCCTCCTCCATCGCCTGACGCTCGCTCAAGCGTGCTCGTCCATACCGGACCTTGCAGTCTCAGGCCGGGTCCCGGGACCTGCCTATCCTCATCCATCCACTTTGTGACCTCAAAGGAATGACCATGCCCAAGACCCTCCTGGCTTCGCTTGCCGCCGCCTTGCTGCTGACTGCGTGCTCTGCGGGACCGTCTGCAAACAAAGCAGAGGACGCGATGCTTGTCTTTGTGAAAGCAAATGGCTCTGACGACGCGCGCCTAACGAAATTCACAGTTGGCAAGTGCGAAAAAGGCGACGGCGGCTACAACTGCCCGGTTCAAGCGCGCGTGCCGGCCATTAATGGGCGCTTTGACGAAGACTTCAACGGTGTCTTCACCTTCGCTGAGGTCGGCGGCGCGTGGAAGGTGATCGGCGTGGTCAGTCGCACCCTTTAATTGAGCGCGACGCGCTTCGCACGGCAGCCCCGCGCCTATCACCCCAGAGCCAATCAGGAGTTCCCATGATCGTCAGCATGTTCCTTGTTTTCCTCGTCCTCGGCGCCGCCGCGCTTGTGCTTGTTGGCTTGGGCCGCAGTTTCAAACTGCGCAGCGAGCGCAGCAACTTTGAGCAAGACTACGCACGAAGCTCCTTTTCGCGCTCGAGCGCCGTCGCGCTGTCTCCTGAGCGATCCAGGATCAAGTTTCGCGCCCGCAACCAGACCAAGATCTACGCTCTTGCTGACGTGCGCGCCTGGGAAAAGCATTGGCACAACGCTAGACGCGAAGGCACGCTGACGGTGAGCGTGCGCGACGTCGACCAGCCTGTCTGGACGATCAAGTTCGGCAACGAAGCGGAGATGAATCGCTGGTATGAGCTTCTGAACCAGGCAATCAACGCCAACTGAGCGGATCAAGAAGAGGGCGGAAAGGTCCCGCCCTCCCCGCCCTCACTTGCCCAGGTGGCGCTTTACATCTTTGGTCATCACGCCCACTGCCGCCACAGCCTCTTTCAGCTTTGCCGGTGTGACGTTGAAGTGCTTGGACCAATCCCGCAGCTCCCAGGCCTCATTCACATTGATGCGAATACCATCAGGCGGACCGCGCTTGCTCAGGTCGTCTGCCATTGCCAATCCCCTCCACGCCTCGAAATGTGAGGCGCCTCACGTTCTCGCCACGCCCGGCTATTGTCCAGTCGGAACTATCCGCGCGTAGCGGTAGGCTTTTTCCTACCTCCAATCGGTCTTCTCCTTACCCAATCTGGGCATAGGGAAGCGGACGCAGATGCAGACGCCCCTAGCATCGGGGCGTGGCAGACATAAGGGCGAGCAGGCCAGGGCGCGCTCGCCTTGCCAAGGCCGAGCCCGATATCCGAGGTTCCGCCACCAATGGGCCGAGCAAGACAGCAGGTCAATAAGACCTCGCCGTGCGGAACCAACTGCCGGCTTTGGCAGATGCGTCCGCTGGGGAGGCGGCAGTTCTCGTTGTCCAAGACTGGTTAAAAAGATCGGTTTAGTGCAATGATTAATCGTCGACCTGAGTATCCGCTAGGTGAGAAGCAGACTTTAGCCTAGCGATGGTTGGGCGCGCGGTTCGCATGCGGATCCAGCGCCAAGCCACCCGGGAGGGGGAACGAAAGCCCGATGGTTGGAAGCAAGGCGGCGTTTGGCCAACCGGGACGCAAGCGTGGCTAGTGGGACGCTGAGGGCATGACCGCCCGGGGAGCAGGCCGCCCTTCAGGCCGACGTGGACGATCTAGGGTCGGCGTGGTTGAAAACCCGCCAGCGCCTGTCGAAAGGGCGCCCGGACACCAACGATCCCTTACCATTGAGCCAAGCTCAGACAATCAGTTGACCGACATGGACGAAAAGGGCAAAGAAGGTGAAGCAAATCGGCGCTCGTCGAAGCTTCAACGGCGGAAGAAGAAGTGGAAGGAGCAAATCAACAAGCCTTTCAGCAGTCTGTTCACCATTCGCGCTGACGAAGATGCAAACCCACCGGAGCTGGAGGAATATCTGCTTCGCCAACACCTGGAGAAGGGAACTAGCCATCTGCGGATGACCAGCCGTGATCTCAGGTTGGCGCTGAAGGTCTTGAGCTTGGGCGAGCTGAACCAACTTTGGAGCATGCGCGAAAAGAAGCTCAAGTATGTGGAGGACGCTGCACTTCTGTTGGCGCACATCCGGCACCGGTCCGGGATTGACCTTCAGTTGCGCCCGGCATCCGAGCTCTTCAGTCACGACGTGATCCAAGCCCTCCAGGGCGCCGT
This sequence comes from Stenotrophomonas sp. SAM-B, assembly GCF_013387485.1. Taxonomy (GTDB): domain Bacteria; phylum Pseudomonadota; class Gammaproteobacteria; order Xanthomonadales; family Xanthomonadaceae; genus Stenotrophomonas; species Stenotrophomonas maltophilia_AA. Next base: position 82,777 of record NZ_JABBXB010000002.1, on the reverse strand, counting down.
TGAGGAGAGCGGGCGATTAAGGGTGGAAAAGCCACTGCCCCCAGCTCCTGATGCTGTCGCAGCAGAGGGAAAGCGAATGGAGCAGGTCCTCCGGGTGATCCGAGAAGGCCAAGCCGAGTTTCGCAAACGCCTAGTCGCTCACTATGGATCGGTGTGCATGGTCACCGGGACCGCCCTGGCAAGCGTCATCGACGCCGCTCACATCGTCCCCTACAACGGGACTTCCACCAACGCCCTGAACAACGGTCTATTGCTACGAAAGGACATCCACGCACTGTTCGATGCAGGCCTGTTGACCATCGGGCCGGACCTGGTCGTTTACGTCAGCGCGGGGGTGGACGATCCGTTCTACCGTTCGTTGGACGGAAAGGAGCTCACGCTGGATGCCCAAGCCAAGATGTCCAAGGAGGCCCTGCGGCGACGGATGTCCGACGACGCCATGTCGGAATTATTCAATACGACTGCTGCAGCTAAAAGCTGCCCAACTCAGTGATCAAATTCCTCATCTTCGTCCGTGTCTAGCAGGGCTCCCAAGTCATCACAGCTCAAATGCTTGCACTCACCATCGACGGTCAGAACCCACTCAATAGCGCCGGGCTGGGAGATCTCGTTCGCCAGCACCCGGACCTTCATTGTGTAGACACCTGGCTCGAATGGGAGAAAGGCCAAGTCATCCCCCACCCGTCGCGTCTCTCCGGGGCGAACGGTTCCCAGTAGGGAAATGTAGACCGGCTCAGCTCCTTCCTCATCCACCTCAGTGCCGCCGTCGCCCGTAAAGGATGGCCTGAAGTTCCATTCCTCAGCCGGTAAATCAGGCAGACTGTCCGCAGTCAGCATCTTGAACGACTGGCCGTTATCGGCACTCCAAGTGATTTCAAGCTTGACGCCGGTCAAGGCGAAGTTAGAGCGATTTGTCACTGCTACGCGAATTCGTATGAGAGAGCTCTTCGCTTGGTAATACTCCGCACCTTCCCGCCAATAGCCGCTGTTCTCTTTTATGTAGTTGGGGGCAGCAAACATCGCTGACACCCGCTCACGCCGGTAATCTGGAAGATCGTCGAAAGTTAGGAACGTCCTTTTGAAGAGATCGCCCAGGGAATTGTTCTGCTCATCAAGCACCATCAGATCAAACAGCGCATCTCCCTTCGCTTGATCTGCAACCCCCATTCGGTAGATCTCACGGGGAGTGGCTACCCCAGTCGAACTTCCCCTGCGAAGGTAGACAGTGTTCGCCTCCACTCGCCCATAAGACTTGGTGACGTAGAAGGGCCGGTGCTGCTTTGGGATGCTGATAACACCAATTTGCTTGCCACTAAACATCTGTTCTTCATAATGGAAGTTCAGCTTGCTCTCGAGCTTGGCGTTGATGAACTCTTGAATCCGCGAATCATCAACAGCACCATCCGCAGGCAATCCAACAACTTCAGCGGGATACGGAGCATTTTCCTTGAAACCCAGGAGGATATAAGCCTCTCCCGATCGCTGACTGTTGGCCAGCGCTAGGATGTCTTTTAATAGCTCGGACTTGTCATCTTCCGACGCCTTTGCGAAGCGATAGCGTTCCGCCTTGTAGTCCAAGGTCGAGCTCTCACCTGCGCTCCGAAGTTCTTCCAAACGTGAATCGGGAAGCATGCGCTGTCCTCTTTACCGTTCCACCCAATCAGTAGATCTTCCCATTCTTGCTCATCCCCAAGCTCCGCACCGCCACCCGGGCGGCCTTGCGGTCCTCCGAGTGCTCGTCCTCTGGCGAGCTCACAATCAGCAGCGTCTTGTCTTTGAAGAGCGACGCGGCCGCGTAGTCAGCCAGCGCTACCATGGCGGTGGTCAGCGCAACCTCTGTTCCGGCGTCCTCCGAATCGTCAAAACCAAAAAGTTTGGCGATGTTCTCGCGAAGCTTTGGCGGGATCGTCACCATGGCCCTGTGATGGCGCAGCCCATCTTCCCGACGGCGGTAGTCGTGGAGGGTGACCGATCGGGGCATGACCATGTGAACCCGCTTGCCCCCCACTTTGCCGGCCTTCTGGCTGTCGTCGTAGTCAAAGTAGGGCTTGCGCTCCGGGTAGTCGCCCGCTCCCAGTAACAGGTGCTCCGGGATGCGGGCGATCGGAAGGGTTGCCGCTTTGCTGTTCCGGCGAGCCTTGGCATGGGTCACGTCCTTGACGTCATCCAAGGTGCGCTTGACGGCCTTCTTCGTGGCGGCCTTCTTGGCGGGAGCTTTGCCAGTGGCCATGGGTAGGTCTGGGAGGGAAACCAAGGGAAGCTCCATCATGCCGCAGCCCTCCGACCTGCACCAGCAGCCAAGGTGTCGCGCACTCGGACAGCCAGGGCGTGGATCTCCTCCTGGGCCACACGGGCCCAGCAGCCATTGGCCTCGAACACGGTCTTTCCCTATTCGTAGCAATCCTCAAACAAGGCACGATCCCGCACAAGGATGGCGCCCGACATCTTGGGGTGCTCCAAGCGGCGTCTATGGGCTGCACGCTTCTCGTTGGCCCTATTGGCGATGGGCAGGTGACGCTTTCCCCTCTTCTCCAGCACATCCACGGTTCGCAGAAAGATGAGAAAGCTGGCCCCATCGAGCAACGTGGGCACTACGTAGAGGTCAGCCTCGGGGATCACCTCGTTGTCCGGCTGGCGTGGTGGAGTGTCCGTGATCTCCACGTCGAAGCCCGGTCCAGGCGCGCGGTTTTACTGGCAAGGCCTTGGAGCAAGCGACTGGGTGGGCTTTGAATTTAAGTGCCCCTGAGGGCAAGAAGGCTGGGGGCGTCCTTTCACGTTCAAAGTGGCAAAGCTGCGGATTTCCAAAACCGGCCGGAGGCAATGCCCTCGCACCAAGGGTGCTTTTCAGAAGGCAGGTAGCTTGGCCACCTGCGGCCGCCTCTGGGCTTTTCCCTGTTTTACTTTCAAGTCAAATCCCAGCCAAGGTTTTCCACATCGCCTTGCCTTGGGCTTCGTGAAGCGACGCGTATTGCCGTGGATCCCAACTGGTTCCGGTCAAGAGCAGCCCCAGCTCGGCCACGGTGGCTTGGCAACGGTCGCCAAAAGCCAAGGCCTCATTGAAGGTCAACCCAAGCGTGTTGATGTCAAAGGCACGGGGCTCATCGTCCAACTTGCGCATTTCCAGGTGGGCGTGGTGCTTGTCCCGCAGTGTCTTGATTTTCGCTGCCACGGGATCAGCCGCAAGGATCACCATTTCATTGGAGACCTTTTCCCAGCCACTATCGAAGCGCGAGTAATTCTCGTCCCACTCGCTCTGCCTGGACCTCTCTTGGAAAACGGCTGAGTTTTCGGGCGGCAGGTCACCAATCGGTTCGTGGTGGAAGTGATCGAACATGCGCTCGTAGCGCTCCCGGTAGTGTTCCTTGATCGCGGGATCTGCTTGGAGCTTGCGCCAGAGGTTGGTCAGGCTACCGGACCGCGAATCGTTGTCCAGAAAGAGCCGTGACTGATCGCGCACCAGGTCTTGTCCAAGAAGCGGCACCAGGTGATTCCAGGCATTGGCACCCGGCGTCTTGTCCAGCTTAGCTTTCAGCCCTGCCTGAATCTCGGGGTCTTGAATGAGTGGGGACAGAATGTGCCGGCGTTCGTCGAGGATGTGGCACTCCTGCGTGAGCACGCGAACGAATCCATCGATTTGGCGAATGCGTTGTTCCAGTTCATCGGATTTCATTCCTGCTCCGCCTCCGCCGGCACCTGCTGGAACCGCACCTGCAGCCGCTTGATGAGCGCTCGGGTTTCCGCGTTCGGAGCGCGTGTGCACACCAGCACCGCCTCTCCGCTGGGCACGTGGCGGATCGCCTTCTGCTCGGCCCGGACAATGGCGCGGTATTTCACCGCTTGGTAGACGCCTCGCTGGAGCTCGTCTTCCGAGCACTTGCTGGTTTTAACTTCCACCGCCAGGCGATGCTTGCCGTTGTCGAAGTGAGCGTCCAACCGATCGCCAGAACTCAAGAGCTTCTCGTTCGTGCCAGCGGTGAAATCGCCGTAGTCCATGAACTCCTCCGGATGGTTGGCCACCCAGCGTTTAAGCGCTCGGTGTTCGGCGCTCTCGGTACCACCGCCCTGTTGGACCTTGGGCAAGGGAATGGGAGCATTGGAGGAAACCTCTGCCACCGGTCCGCTCGCCGGGGCAAGCATCGTGGCCCCAAGAGCACGGGCGACCCTGTCCCAGTCCTGATAAGTGAACACGTCTTCCATGGCCTCACGAAGGTGCACCCTGCGATTGTCTTCCGTGTCCAGCTTCTTGCCCGCGAAGTAAGCCGGCGAAATCGTTATGGCGCCCTCTCCTGGGTGCCTCGTGGCCTTGTTAACCACGATCGTGTGCAAGGGTGGGATCGGTTTGCGCCACTGCTCGCTCAACCACTGGAGCGCCTGGGCCACACCGCCAGCCACAGTCCCGTAAAGATCTTTTCGGGGTTTGATGTCGTGGCCGTAGTTGTCATGGAGCTCTTGAGCCAAGTCGCTATAAGAATGGGCCTCTCCCTCTTGGGCCCATCGGATGAGGATGGGCAGGGCATCCGGAATGACCTCGCTCCTCCACTTCGTCCGCGCGAACTCCACCATTGACCAGTCAAACTCTTCCATCCCCATACCTGCTCCTTGGTTGTTGACCCATGGTAGCGGTAGGGCTTGGACTGCGAAACGACAAGGACCGGTCTCCCCGCCCCTTTCGTGAGTCCTCGTTGGGCAGCATGATGCTGACCACAGGGTCTAGGGCGTCCCCGGGCCCACACAGTGCCTTCAAGGTGACGCCTAAATCGAGGATTCGCAGACCTCCGGTTGCAACTCTCCCCGCCAGCGATCGTTGGCGGGGGTACAGAGCAGCGCGACAATGCGTGTCCGGTCCTTTACGGCGGCCAGACCAGCTCTTCCATGCGAGCTTTCCTCTGTTGCATGTAGTGCAACATCCCGCTGGCACACTGCTCAACAACGGAGCTTTCCTCAAAGGCCCCAACCCCAACCGCGGTCAGTGCTGCAATGACGCACAAGTTGGTGGTGGCCACCGCGTTGACGGTGGTCTGAAACAAAATGGCCGCTGGCACATGTGCCCCGATCTGCCCGTTGGGGTCTTGATACATCACCCGAATGGCTTTCCCGCCATGGACCAGTCCGCAAAGAGGGTCCCACGAATTGGTCACCGTCCGAGCCAGCTTCTGAGGCTCATCGTCGTGCCCGATCCGTGCAATGGCCTGCTCCACGTCACCGGCCAGGTCTTTGAGGGCAATAGCCACCCACTTTCCTTTCTCGTTCTTCTTTCGAGGGCCGCGATCTTCCTGGAGAAAGTCCTTCAGCTGTTCGTCGTCGGCGAGAAACTGGACAAACACCGCCCGCAGGAACTGCTCAATCTGGGAGCGGTGCATCGCCAAGGCCACCGCAGGAAGATCGATGGGATGGGTCTCCAGGAGGAACAGCAACGCCCGGCCGTAGTCCATCGACGCCCTCAACAGCTGGAAGGTCACCCGGTGGCGCTCGCTGTCGGCAGGAACAGTGATACGGGCCATGCAGGACATGTTCAATTCCAGGCTCGCTTTGGCCTCTCTGGCCTCCCGTGCAATGTCTAAAGCTGTGGGATGGCGCTTGGCAGCGCGCGCGTCCAGCGCATCGCGGATCGCACCCTTCAACGAATTGTGCGTCATGTCCTTTGCCTTTCACTCGCGGATTTCAAAAGATGCCTCAGAGCTGCGGCACGATCTTCCCAGCGATCTACGTTCCAAGATGGATGGTAGACCCAAGTCATCCACGCCCATCCGTTGCCGTAATCGAGAGACCATACGTGGCGCTCCTCCAGATAGCGCCGCCTCCTGCCCTCGGAGCTGGCATGGCTCGCATGGAAGCTTGGCTGGTCCGACGGCTTCCCGTGATCGAATCTTCGCCAAGCGGTGCGCCCGAGAACGAGTATCACGTCTGGCTGGAGAATTGGTAGGACCACCTCTACCAGCACGCGCCCCCCTTGGTTGAAGTCGGTTCCAGACGGACGGTGTCCAGCTCTCGTGCCGGAAAAGCGCTGGGACAAGTTGCAAAATGCCACCTGCCGCCAAGCTTGAGCGGCATCCACGAGACTTGGGATACTTTGGCCTGTCAGTAGGCGATCCAGCTCATCAAAGAACTTGCCACCGCCTTTTCTCTCGCAAGTCTGCATGTCCCCAAATGTTTCGCGAGTGAAAGGACGAGTGATGACGGGGTCGTCGGTCCACCCAGCCTCCCGGTAGTGGGACTCGCCCAGTAGCAAGACGCTGCGCCCTTCAAATCCCTTCCAGTAGCCGCGGCCGACGTAGGGCACGAAGGCCACCTCAGCCGGCCACGCTTCCATGTTCAACTCAGCCGGAACATCCATGCCATTGACCTTCGTATGATGGTGTCAGGCTACTCCACACCGTCCTGCCACGCACTATTGCACGCCATCCCATGCCATCCCATGCCATCCCATTTTTCCGCCACATTTAGCCGACAAAAAGCTCTTGCATACCCTTCGCACGTGCTTTAACTGTATGGGCCTTCTAAGACCATGCAGGGGCTCCCATGACAACTCACCACGGCTGGCAGGCGTGCCGCGCATGCCATGCACCAGGGTTTGATGTGCGCGTGGAGGGGGACTGGCACCTCCGTGCCAATCCCGGCTACTGGGGAACCAGCGCCCCTAAAACCTTGGTCTTGGGCTTTTCCAAGGGGGCCACTCAAATTGCAGCCGCCCAACATGGGAGCTTTGACGGGGTCGCCTTCGCAGGTGCTATGCGCCCTCGCCTGGCGGCCGTGCTGCACGAGCTCGGGATTGATCTGGGTGGGCAGACGATCGACGACGCCCTGACCGCCGAGAGCCACCACATGGGCGCCGCCTCCTTGGTGCGCTGTGGGTTGTCGGTGATGGAGAAAGCCAAGCTGGTCAGCAGTGGCACCATCATGCCCAAGGCCATGCGTTCGTCATTGCCCTTGGAAGCCATGAAAACATGCGTGGCACGCCACTTGGATCCGCTTCCTGACAGTGTGGAGCGCGTGGTCTTGCTGGGGACCACCGATGCCTACGTGAAGGGGGTCAAGGCGCTCATGCGCCAACAGTTCATCGACTTCCAAGACCTCAACGACGTAGCCTTTCGCGCCCAGGGCCGGACGTGGGTGTTTGCCTCGCACCCCAGCCCAGCCAACGGCACTTTTCAAGCATGGATCTACGGTGACGCCGCCACCGAACCCGGCCGCAAGAAACAACTGGCGCTCCAAGCGCTGGGCCACAAGGCCCCAGCGCAGCACCTGCCACCCGCGCCTTGCCTGGCACCGCAACTGATCCAGCCGTCCACGCCGCCAGTGCCGATTTCGCCAGCCAAGGCGTCCAACGACGACCGTTTTGCCCGAGCCTTCCACCTGGTTCGCCACGATGGAAGGGTGATCGTCCCGGTGCGGATGAGGGACCGAGACACGGGAAACGTGGCGTTCCGGGTGGCCAAGATGGGCAACACCAAAGATGGTCAGCGCGAAATCTACGACGAAGTGGAGTTGTTGCGCTTGTGCGAGAGTGGGCAATGCCAGGTGCGCGCCCAACCGTTGGACAAGTCCACGCCGGCCAACTTTGTTCGGCCGCTGCTCAACCACCGGATCGTGAAGACCCCTGCCCATTGATCGCCGCACGGCGCGCCAAGCCTTCGTGAAGCAACAGGCGCGTTAGTTCGCTGGCGTCTAGCCCCTCCCGGGCTGCCACCTGCTCAAGCCAGTCTTTCAGCTCCCGTGGCACGCGAACGGCCATCTGCACGTAGGGTGGCCGGCTCATGAAGACAACCTCGCCAAGGTGAGCACCCACGCCAACGCCAAGCCGCTTCGTCAGTCTGAATCCAATGAACATGTTTCCCCCTTTCGTATCGTTGATCTGTGTCAGACGCACGCATCGCGAACGTCATACGTTTGGGATACTCCTGCACGAAAAATCCGCAAGGGGATCGCTTTGACTAAAGACAAGAACCGGGAGAAAAGCCCGGTTTTTAGGAAGTGAAACGAAGGAGCTTAATGTCCCTTCAGGTGAACCAGCCGCGATCGACGCGGTCCAGATCGTGGTCTTCGCCGAACGTGAGGGCAGCCTCTTTGGGCCCCAGCTCGGTGTCGGTGAGCCCGGCGTCGCCGCTGGAAGACGCTACGGCACATTGCGATACTTGCGTCACATAAGGGGGGAGCACATGGGTATCGAACGGGAGTTTCAGAGCTACGGCGCCCAACTGGTCAATCGTGCGTGGGCGGTTTCCGCGGTCACCGCTGATCCGCGAGAGGTGGTGGTGAGCCTCTGGCAACACAAGATCGTCGCGCGCGACGGACGGTGGTTCTACGATGATTCGCTCGCGCGGTGGAATGGCGGGGGCAAGAACTTGCTCAAGGAGCACCTGGACGTGGCCTACCGCGAAGGGTTGCGCTTGCGGGCCGTGGTCGCGACCCAAAACAACCGCGCCGAGCGCGAACGGAATCCAGACAAGGCCCCGCGCAACACGTTCAAGGCACGCCCCGACTGGGTTGGCCATGTGGAGCTGCTGGACGGTGACCATTTCATGCTAGCGTTCGACCACGTCGGCGAGACGGCCACTCCCCCCGCAGGGGCGAAGTATTGGCGGGTTGCCGAAGCGGTGGAAGCGATGGGGGGCGGAACGCTGGCTGAGGTGGGCGAATGGATCGAGACCCACTTCCCCTCAGACCCCATCGCCGACGTGCGGGCCAACCTGGAGCACCTGACGGTCAACTCCCCGAGCCGCCCCCACTACAACCGCGACCGATCCGACTGGCGCACCGACCAGGGCCACCCCCACGACCGGTTGTTCAAAATCTTGGACGCCGGTCCTCCCAAGCGGGCCCGCTATGTGCGGTTCAACCCAGCCGTCCACGGCCATCTGGATCTCCGGAAAGGCGACGATGGGAAATGGGTGGCCGTGCCCTTGCTCCAGGACGAGCAAACGCGTGCGGAAGCGCAAGGCCAGGCCGACGCGTTCGAGCATGCACCTCCGATCGACAATGAGCACGACGCCCGGGTGTGGTCCATGCGCGGCGTTGCGCAACGCCGCGGCCAACCCTTGTTTCGCGCCCGCCTGCTTGACGCCTACGATCGCCAATGCGCCATCACGGGGTGCTCTGCCCTGCAGGTGCTGGAAGCGGCGCACGTGCTGCCCTACAGGGGAGAACACACCAACCGCATGGACAACGGCCTACTCCTTCGTGCCGATCTCCACACCCTGTTCGATTGCCAACTGCTTTGGATCACGGCCGAGAACACCGTGGCTCTCGCTCCGGCTCTCTTGGCCACCGACTACGCTTCTCTTCAAGGCCGGCCGCTTCGTCTGCCGGTGTCCAAAGGGGATCACCCCAACCCGGCTCACTTGGCCGAGCACGCGACGGCATGCAAGACCCGCCACTCGCTGCAATAGATCCAAGGCTCAGCGAAGCATGATCCGAAGACGCCGACGCGACCTGCGCCCTGCAGCACCTCCCAAACGAACCGGCCGACACACTGGTGAAACAAAGCCCTTTGTGGGGGCTCCGGTCGTCGGCCTTTGAGTGGGGATCCTCGCCCCCGTCTCCCGTTTCCGGGTGAGATGGCCTGGACGGCACCCCATGGTTACGAAAGCCTTACGGGCCGCCATCGGGGGCCATGGGTGTCGGATGTCAGACTTCTTCCCGGACCGCGTCAGATTTCTCAGCCAGCCACTGCTCCACGGTTTTGCCTTTGAGCTCGTGAGCAAAGTCGCTGGCGCACAGCATTCTCCCGTCTTGCCGCATGTTTGCAACGGCATGGGCGGCCAGAATGGAGGCGCCTTGGAGGTACTGCTTGGTGCGACCGCGCTCCCACCAGTCGTTTGGCAGCGCCTTTAGCACCCCGAGGGCTTCCTTTCCGGAAAGGTATTGCACGCAGGTCAGCATGGACCACTGAAGCCCGACTTCTTCTCGCAACCAGCGCCCGGCCGCCTTTTCGTCAAGACGCCCCTCCATGGTGTCCAAGAGTGCATGGGCGGCCGCAATGGCCTTGCCTTGTGGCGATAGCCGGCTCTTCTTCTTGGAGAACAGGCCGCGCATGATCAGGCCTTCTTGCTCGCCTTCCTTGCGACGGCTTTCTTGGCAGCCTTTCGGGCAGCCTTCTTCACCGGCTTGCCCGTCTTCTTGGCCGCCTTGGCGGGTGCCTTCTTCACCGTGCCACCGGCCAGCGGGAACTTCGCCCCGGGGTTGGCCTGAGCCCACGCCTTGCCCTCGGCGGACTTGGCCCATGCGGTGAAGGCTTTGGGGGCCAATCCCCGACCGGCCCAGGTCTCACCGGTTGGGAGGCGATACTTCGGCGCGACCTTGCCCAGCTTGCGGCCCTTTCGGGGTCCCGGGGCAGCCTCGGCGGCACGCGCCGGCTTGGCGTCGATCGTCTCCCCGATGAGCTTGGCCACCTGCCGCCGCTGGGCCGGACTGAGGACCTTCGCATACTTCTGCAGGACCGCCAGGGCTTTGGGCACCTCGCCGTCGCGCTTCTCGACCAGCTTCTTCTGGGCTTCGAGCTGTTTGATTTCGGCGTTGAGGGATTTCAGGGTGGTCAGGGCCAAGAGAGGGCTCCTTTAGGGAATTCAAAGGTTATAGCCCATCCCCCTGAAGTCTTCCATCCTAAGCACCAGCTCTCGACGCCTCTCGCTCCTTGAGCGAACAACGGGTCAAAGAGCCGGCACAAGTGCCACGTAGATCTTCGTTCCCTTCGGCAGGGAGGCACGCACCTTGCCGACCATCGGGCTTTCCTTCAAGTCAAACCAGGGGTCCATATAGCCCCACGGAGCCTTGAGGAGGTAATGATAGTCGCGGTAGCGCACCCTGCTGTGGATGCACAAAATGGCGCCATCTGGAAGCGGCACGGTGGGATTCCAGTCAGCAACTAGCTTCACTCCCCTCTTGAAGAGAGCATTAACTATCTCATCGATTTCAAATCCACTGGGCTCTTCCGATACTGGCCGCCCCTTTTCCTTCTCCAACCATCTCTTTGCTCGCGCATAGGGGACGCCCATGAGGGAGGCCACGCAAGCGGCTGCGCAGCCCCACGGATCTTCCTGGGACACCTCTTGGTATTGATGCATGTCCGTTGAGTCCTTAAGGGAACAACCCGAAGTCAGCGCGCGTCCTTTTCAGCCACAATGGTCCACACCACGCTCGCCATACCCGGCTTGGATGGATCGAGCGAGCTTTGCGGAAACACGGAGATCACCCGCCAACCGTTCGCGTAGAGCTGCGCGACGGTCACCGCTCCGGTCGTCTTGCAGCGGAACACGGTGGCGTCCTCAAAAGGCTTCATGATGCCAGCAGGTGTGTTCTGGCTATCTGCCAAGCACACCTCCCCTTGCCCCGCCCAAGCCGACCCGCAAACGGCCAGCAGAGCGCCAGCCAACCACATGCTCTTCCTTTGCATATGCGTCCCCTGTAGGCCGCCGAAGTACGCGGCCTCGACACGTTAAACTATTTTTTGGACATACAGGGTTGCACATGGCGATTTAGTGGTGGAAAGATGGGTTACGATGCCGGCATGCCGGTGTCCGACCACATCGCCTTTCCTCTGCTTCGCATCTTTGGCCGTCTAGAGGCCAAGCTGAAGCACCGCCCCCGATTCATCCGCCAAGGGCAACGCGATGCCATGGTGGATTGGCGGGCGGTCAACGCCGTTGTTTCCGCATTGCCGCCCGCCGCGTTCGTGGAGCGGGTGGAGGACGAAACCCGGAACAAGATTCTTGCCGAGGAGCGCGACCGGCCCAAGGTCCAAGTAGTCGTGGAGGTGGACGGCCTGCGGCGGGCGCGTTTCCACGAGCGTCCCTTGGACCCGCCCGACCACTATCCGTCGGATGCCATTGCCCTGGTAGAGGCAGCCCGACGCGTGCGCAACAACCTCTTTCACGGCGGCAAGGAAGAGCCGGGTGATCAGCCATTCGACGGCGATGACAACGAATGGGGCCGCGCCGCCCTGGACGTGGCCAAGATCCTATTGGATCTGGTGGAACATGACGCGTTTGGGCCAGCCGTGCCTTGAGAACCCGCTGCATGTGGAACCGCGCCGCAAACGCCCATGAACCTAACGGACCAGGCCAACGCGTTCGGCCGCGGCATGATCAGCTGATCAAGATGCGCTAATGCGAGCTTTGCGGTAGATTTTGCAGATTGGCAACAGGGGAAAATATGGATATTCAAACCTTCGCTGCAATGGCGGTCGCGGCCGTGCTTGGCGGCATAGTTGTGTGGGGCATCACCAGCCGACGCCACCCTGTGGTGAACGAGCAGTTGAAAGGACAACGGGATGCAGTCTCGCCCGAATCCAAACTGCACGAACCCAGCCTGAGCCTTCCCGGGCCCTCGCCCTCACCTGCACCCACGTCGTTAATCGTCCAGAACCAGCAGGGTGAAAGAGCCCTCGCTGTGACGGAGCTACCGCTGGCCTTGTTTGACAAAGTCTCCGGCAAGAGCCGCAAGCCCCCCAAAGCGGTGGGCCGCTTGAACGCCCTTCTCCAAGCAGCTCCCACGAGTGCATTGGCCGTCCAAGGCGTCCCAGAGAACGTATTTGAGGTAGCGATCAACGGTCCTCTACTCAACGCCAAAGATTCGGCGGGCAATGTCATCGAAGGGACCTATCGAGCGATGACCAACGGCGGAAGCGGTGGCATCAAGGAACATGGGTTGTTGACCAAGCCCGAGAGTTTGAGCAACGCCATGAACGCAGCCGCGATTTGGCAGGTCGCTTCCGTCGTAGTCGCCCAAAAGCATTTGGCCGATATCAGTGAAAAACTGGACGGTATCCTGACCACCATCGGCCGAGTGGAGGGCAAGCTGGATGCTCAGCGCCGCGGTGTCTTGATGGGTGCCATGGATACGCTGAGGGAGGTATCCGTGCCCATCTTGCAGGGTGAGCACACCCCTCACAATCGGCAGACCCTTGAAGACCAGTATCAAAAGATGATGGATAAGAAGCACGAGATCCATCAACTGCTAAGGGAACGCATCCAAGCCTTGACCGACCTTCAGGACACCCAGGCGTTTGGCGCCTCAGACTTTCCCCAGAAAATTCGCGAGGAAATGAGCGAGATCGAAACATTGTTCCAAGAGGCCTTGGTTTGCTCTCGCGTCCGATTCCAAGCATGGTCACTGCTAACCGCACTTCCTGGGGAAGCGCTGCTGAAGCAGGAACGGTATCGCACTGTCCAGCAGGATTTCGATCAGGCCCTTTCACCCCAAGGACTCCGGGCATTGTTCGAGCAGAACATCGCTGATCTGATCATGCGCGTTGACTCCAAGATGGTCTTCAAAACAACGCTGGCCGCCCACCGGACGGAGCTCACCAAAGAGCTCCGCTCAACCCTTCACTCACTGGATCAAGATATCCGGGCAGAGCGCTCGATCATTGCTCAAGGGGAAGCGCTATTGAGCGATGCCACCCAGCCCACCCGCGTTCTGGTCAAAACCCAGGGCACCCGGGTAATTGCGTTCAAGCACCTGCCTGCCAACAGCACGCCGGAGTTGCTCGAGCACGACATGCAACCGTCGGTTTTCCCGGCACACCTACTACAGACGAGCGATGACCCCGTGCTCGTTGAAAGGCGTTGATCAGCGATCGGTGGACGTCGGTTTCGCCTTGACCTGCCGATCCCGGTAGGTCTCGGTGACGAAGTCCACGAACGCCACGGCAGACGCCACAGCCAAGCGTGCATGCCGGGGCTGCAGCCCACGGTGCTTGCCATCCTTGCCATGGCCGGTGCCGTAGAGGCGGCGAAGGTTGGCCAGGTTACCGGCGATTTGGTTCAGGTTGCTCAGGATGCGCTTGATGCACTCGGCCCCCTTGGCTTGATCATCGATCCCTTCGGGCACCAGGTCCAAGCTCTTGGCCAGTTTCTTGGCCAGGTCGTTCATGTCATCGCTCTTGCCGATCTCCACCCCCATCTTGCCCAGGATGGTCTTGCAGCACGACTCCACGAGCTCCTTGGCACTGCCGATGGCCAGCTCGGGATCTTTCTCGACCGCGTATTCCATGCGCTGTATCTGCTTGGCGATGGCGCCCGCGTCCAAGGAATCGGCCGCAGACCGTCCCCTCTCAAAGGATCGGTGACCGTTGGAGGTCAACGGGCGGGGTTCATACCGGGCCCTTCCTGCGATCCGCTCGACTTCGACCAAGTGCCAATCCGCTTGCCGCAATTGGTCGTTGAGGTGCTCAACGATGGTGGCGGCCTCCTCGCGTTCAGGCCTCACCACCGGGTGGACCATCTCCGCCAGGAACCGCAGGAAGGTATCTGCCGGACCATCGAGCAACGGGAAACGGTCGTCGTCGAAGATCCAGTAATCGTCCCAGTCGAAATTGTTGACCCGGTGCTGGTAGATGTCCCCGGCCGCGTCCTTGTAGCGCGAATCAGTAGATGGCAACCGCCGAAGCTCGTAGATGCGGCTCAGGAACTCTGTGTCGTCCAACGCGCCGAACACGTTCACCTGCTCCAATCGGAGCCCATCGAAGATGTTCCGGCGAACGGCACGGGGAATGACAACTGGAGAGGAGGAGCGCCAGTCTTCGTTTTGGCCCACGATGGGAATCAACCGGGCGGCGAAGAAGTCGTGGCCATTCGAGGGAATCGCTTCCGCCAATGCATCGGTGATCTGTTCGCAAACGTCCTTGAGCTTGGGCCGCAAACGCGCAAACTCCGGCGCCGGCACTTCCAGCAGAACGTTCCAGTAACTCGTGCCCCCGTTCCAGTTGTCAGAGGTATCGTGCTGGACCGATGCGGTGGAGGTGCGAAGAAGATCGGCCGCGTCGGTATGCCCGCTCTCTTGGAGCAGCACATAAGCGGCGCCCAAGCAACGCTCCAACACCTGGTCATCGAGAGGGCTCGTCAGCACGATCAGCTCCGGCGAACCAGCATGGCTTGGGCAGGATCGTAGACGTAGTCGGTGATGCTCCGGTCTTGGATGCGCTTGACCGCCTCGACAATCACAGGAAGCGGAACCAAGAACCACTCGCGGGGTTTCACGGGGTTGCCAAAACGATCCTCAATCGTCAGATCCAACCTCACGTCTTGGAACTGGTAGCGACCAGTAGGAGAGCGAGTGAGATAGCTTGGTAATCGCATCCGAGTTGTGCCCCGATTTGTGCCCCAAGCCGTCGTTCTAGAGCCCAAAAAATGCTGTTTCAAAACAAGCACTTATTCGGTATTGGCGGAGAGAGTGGGATCGGATCACCACCGATCTAACCGATTCTCTACGTTGCAGAAAGCCTCTTCGGCAGGTTTCCTTTCAATGTTTCCTCGATCATAGCGGCCCGGCTCGACTGCATCCAGCACTTCGGACTGCACCTGACGCGCAACTCAAGCCCTCAGCTGGCTGGCCCCGCCCCCAGGTCGAAAGCGGTCAACTTGTGGAACGGGAATGGCAACAAAAAACGGATAGGGACGGACCCGGCTGCCCTGAAGGAAGGGGAACCGTGACACGCATCCCGCTTCTTGGACGTCGGCCATAGCGTTCATGCCGTGGAAACGAAACTGTCAAAGCGCACATCTAGGGTCCGGTGGATCAGTCAGCAGATGCTGGAGTAATGGGTGAGCCAAGCGCACGGACTGCACGCACCGCACGGCGACTCCCCCATCAGAGCAGCGCAATACGTGCGCATGTCGACCGAGCATCAGCGCTACTCCACGGAGAACCAGGCCTCAGCCATCGCGGATTACGCCAAGGCGCACGGCATAGAGATCGTCCGAACCTACGAGGACGCCGGCAAGAGCGGCTTGACCCTTAAAGGGCGGCCTGGGCTTCGCACCCTTCTAGATGATGTCCAAGGGCCCGGCCTGGACTTCGAGGTCATCCTTGTCTACGACGTCAGCCGGTGGGGCCGCTTTCCCGATCCCGATGAGGCGGCCAGCTACGTCCACGCCTGCAAAAGGCGGGGTGTAGCCATCGTCTACTGCGCAGAACCCTTCCAAAACGATGGGTCCCTGCCTTCCGCCATCATGATCGGCCTCAAACGAGGCATGGCGGCCGAATACAGCCGGGAACTCTCAGTAAAGGTGTTCCGCGGGGCTTGCAATATCGTCCAACACGGCTTCCGCCAGGGCGGGACGGCCGGCTATGGCCTCCGGCGGCAGCTCCTGGACGAACAGCGCAACCCGAAAGAGCTCGTGACCCGTGGGCAGCAAAAGAGCATTCAGACCGACCGGGTGGTTCTCGTCCCAGGGCCACTTGATGAGCGTCACGTTGTTCAGCGCATCTACGACCTGTTTCTCAAAGGCAGCCCCGAACGGGTCATCGCTGCGGTCCTCAATCGAGAGAGCATCGCGTCTGAAACCGGCCGTCCATGGTCACGTGGGGTGGTCCACCAGATCCTGACCAACGAAAAGTACATTGGCAACAACGTCTACAACCGGACCTCTTTCAAGCTGAAAGCCCAGCACGTTAAGAATCCCCCAGAGGAGTGGGTGCGAAAAGCTGACGCCTTCGAAGCCATCGTTCCGCTTCAACAGTTCCTTCAGGTCAGGCAGATCATTGCCGAGCGCTCCCACCACTACGGCGATGACCAGCTTCTGTCCATGCTGCGGCAGCTGCTTTCCAAGCACGGTGCCCTTTCCGGCTTGATGATCGACGAAGAAGAGGCTCTCCCCTCCAGCTCAGCCTTCCGCTCCCGCTTCGGCAGCCTTTTGAGGGCATACAAGCTGGTGGGCTACACCCCCGCCCGTGACTACGCCTACCTGGAGATCAACCGTGCCCTGCGGGAGATGCACCCCACCATCGTTCGGCACATGAGCCGGCAGATCCAAGACGCGGGCGGGCATGTCCAGCCGCATGGCAACACCGGCCTGTTGCTGGTCAACGGCGAGTTCACTGCCTCCCTGGTCGTCGCGCCCTGCAAGCCGACCCCAGCCGGGGCCATGCGCTGGCGAATCCGCTTCGACACTGGGCTCCAGCCAGACGTGACCTTGGTCACAAGGCTCGGTCCCGACAACCGGGTGCCCTACGACTATTACGTATTCCCGTCCCTCGACTTTAGTCAGTCCGAAGAGCCGCGCCTTGCCAACAATGGGCTGTGGCTGGATCTGTATCGAACCGATGACCTCCAAAATTTCTACCACATGGCCGGCCGAGCGCCACTGAAGGAGAGCGCATGAAGAAGTCTCCGCCCTCCAACCACTCAACTTCATCGGAAGTAGTGATGTTGGAAATCGACGATATCGTCATCGCAAACCCGCGCGCCCGCAACGAGCGAGCCCACAAGGCCATTGTTCGGAGCATCGAGCAAGTCGGGCTCAAGCGCCCCATCACCGTCCGCCAGACACCAGGCGGAGCAACCGGCCAACCCTTTGCCCTGGTCTGTGGACAGGGGCGGATGGAAGCGTGCCGACTCCTAGGTCATCGGCAAATCGCGGCTTTCGTCATTGAGGTGGACGAAAGTACCGCGCACATCATGAGCATCGTGGAGAACGTCGCCCGAAGGACGCCCCGTGCTGCCGAGACCCTTGAGCATGTGCGTCTCCTCCGGGAGCGCGGCTACTCGGATTCGCAGGTCGCGGAAAAGCTAGGGTGCTCTCCGTCATGGGTTAACAACGTGACCACGCTGCTCCAGAAGGGAGAGAAGCGACTGCTGGCTGCCGCCGAAGCAGGCCACATTCCTTTGCACCTGGCGGTGGGCATCGCCAGAGCAAGCGACGCGGAGACACAGCAGCTTCTGCAGGACGCCTACGAGAGGGGGGACCTCCGGGGCAAACAGGTGTTTCGTATCCGACAAATTCTGGAACATCGAAGCCGAAGCGGTAAGCAATCCAAGAACGGGTTCGTGAAGAGCGGCCCTCGGAAGCCCATGACTCGAGAGGAGCTCGCCAAGCTGTACAAACGCGACGTGGAGGCCCATCAACGGATCCAGATGAAGTCGGAGTATGTGCAGCAGTCGTTGCTCGTTGCCAGGCAAGTGTTCAAAGAGCTTTATGCAAATGAGGAGTTCATTGCCCTTCTGCAGGCGCAGAAGCTGATGACCGTGCCCCGCCCACTTGCGGACCTTCTACCGGCGAAGGGACCACGTCGATGAGCATTAAAGGAGCTGGACTGCGGCTAGCCTTTGAGAAGAACTGCATCGACGTCGATATCGCTCTGTTGGCGGGCACGGTCTCATTGCCGTCCGGCGCCAAGGCCTCCGTGAAGTATCGCCAGATCCTAAAGTCGATCGAGACCATCGGCATCGTTGAACCCATCATCGTGACGCTGGACCGTGACCATCCAGGCCGGTTTCTTGTCCTAGACGGCCAAATGCGTTTGGAGGCGCTCAAGGACCTGGGGCAGACCAAGGCAATGTGCCTGATTTCGACAGACGACGAGGGCTATACCTACAACAAGCGCGTCAATGGTCTTTCGGTCATCCAAGCCCACAAGATGATCTTGAAGGCCGCGGAAGGCGGCGTATCGGTTGCACAGCTTGCCGAGGCGCTGGACTTGTCTGCCAACACCATAAGAGCAAAGTTCAAGCTTCTGGACGGGATCTGCCCCGAGGCCATCGTGCTATTAGCGGAGAAACCCGCCACGTCCGGCTTATTCAAGGTCCTGCGCCAGATGAAGCCGCTGCGCCAGATCGATGTAGCGCAAACCATGGTCAACCTAAACACCTACTCCACCAGGTTGGCCGTCGCCCTTTTGAGAAACAGCTCCCCTGATCAGTTGATACCGGAGGTTGCGCAACGGAGCGCTGATGCCACACCCAGCGAAGCACTGAAGCGGCTGGAGCAGGAACTGGCGGCATTGCAAGCGGACACGGAGACCCTTCAGGACGGATTCGGCCCTGCGAGCCTCCAACTTGAGATCATTAAAACGCATGTCGGAACAGCTCTTCTGAACAATGCCGCAGTTGTCAGGTGGCTAGCCAAACGCCGACCGGACCATTTGCAGCAACTACAGAAGCTATCCGAGATTAGGCAGCTTCCCAGCTAGCACTCCGCAATAAAACAAGACGTCTGTGCATCCCAGCCAAGCTTCAGATTGGGCATCCGAGCCTTCCGAGAGAGTTTTCTCGCAACGCTCGGCAAGGATTGGCACAGATACTTCCGCCTAAAAATCACAAGTGTGACCTACCGCCCGCCAAATGCTGTTGTGTAGTTGGCGTTTCGCGTTTAGATGAATAGGTCATCTTCATCTAGGAACTGCCAGCATGCCCCAAGAGACCCAACTTCGAATCGCAAGTCATATCGTCAGCGCGCTTGTCTGCCAGAACCGCGCGCGTCCATGGACGGAACGCCTGGAGGACATCCAGGAAGCACTTAACGTCTCGGCTGAGTTGATGCGCCGCTTCCACGGCTCAACTCCGCCGCGCGCCTCCGCATCCCCTCGCCCTAAGACAATGGAAGCAGTTATCCGACGTGATGTAGTGCCATCTTTGGACGAATGGCGCGCCAAGCGAAGCGCCCAGGGCGCCTCGTCCCCCAACCCGGCCAACCGGTCAGCACCGGGACCCCGCAGTCACTAACTGCCACGCCAGGTCATAACGAAAGCGCCCCTTGTTCGGGGCGCTTTGGCTTTCAGTGGAAGCGTGGGGAAGGACGCAAACCGGGCGGACTGACGGGGGAATCAATGGCGTGCAGATTCCTCACGTTTCCTGCCGAGTTGGGTTCACCCTCGGTCAACCCAACACTGGCCAGGGCCTCGCTGCAAGCTTCCAATCTCATCTGGCTCTCGAGAACCGTTGCGTCACATGCCGCCGCCTCCTCCGGCGTGGTGAGATTGCGCGCCTTCTCCAGTTCGGCCGAGCGCTTCTCCAGAGCAACCAGTCGCCGCGTCCTTCTTGCCTTCCACTCGTGCTCAGGCCATGGACAGCCGGGTCGGGGGTGGTTCGTATTGAATTCCTCCCAAGACTGCTCAGCCATGTGCACCAGCCGGATGGCGCGTCGCTCTGCCTGCTGGCGCCGGCTGTAGGCGGAGAGTCGGTGCTTCAGTTGCTTCATCGAGCGCAGCACCTCACGCAGCTTGGTCCACACGGCGCTTGAGTCCACAAAGGCGCTCACTCCTGCTGCCGCGTGCTCGACCACCCTCCGCGTCCACGTCAGAGCCGCCTCGGCGCCGGCGCTGACCAGCTCACGCCACGTCTCGACGATGCCCTGGAGAAGCTCTTGGCTCGTCACGCGCTGTGGCAACGGTGGCTGGTCAGCCGGATCTGAGCCGAACAAGCCATAGTCCCTCGCCTTCGCCAGCATCCTTGGGGACAGCTCCACCTCACCGCCGCCGTTTGCCAGATCGAATCGAAGTCGCTTGCCCTTCCGTGGGCCACTAGGCTGCTCACCATACCCCTCGGCTGCAATCCCTTGGCCTTGGAACCACGCCTCCTTGTCGAACTCTCTCGCGATCCGTTCAAATCCATGGAGGTTATCCAATGCAATTTGCTCGTTGATCTCCCCCCGCCCAGACTCCAAGCCTCGCCGCAACATGGCGGCGGCGCTCTTCCCCAAATGACGGGTGGGCTGGCGCGAGAGAACCGCTGCTGCCGCAAAGTCACCTCGGGCCAAGGCCTCTTCTGCTTGGACCTTCAAAGTTCGGTGGTCGACTCGAGCGTCAATGCCTGCCGCCTCGAGGTGCGCATTCACACTCGAGGCGACCAGGGCACGCACCCACTCAACCTCCTCCCGACCGGTGGGCCCGCCGTCCAGCTCGCGGGTCTTGTCTGTGAGGCCATCGGGGCCGATGCGACGTGTTGTGGCGAGGATATGGACGTGATGGTTAAGTCCCCCTTTGGATCCAGGGCTGTGGATGCTGGCTTGGGCAGCGAAGCCGTAACGTTCAACAAGTGCGCGAGTCACGTCAGTGGCCAGGCTAGAACGCTGATCTTCGTCCAGCTCATGCGGCAATGCGAACTCGAATTCCCTGGCGACAGTCGAGTCTTTACGCCGCTCTGCCCTCTCGGCTTCTACCCAAAGCTGGTGTGGATCCAAGGCCCACGCGGGCGACCCAACCGGCGCCATGCACCGGGTTTCGACAACGCCATCGCGGCGGCGGTAGTCGTGCCGCTGCCCGGTGCGCTCGTCGGAGAGCAGCAAGCCCGCCCTGTAGGCAGCCGCGGCAATGGACGAATGTCCCTTTGAGCGGCTGATCGTTTTGATGTTCGCGTGATAGATAGCCATATGGCGCTCCAAGAAGTGGATATGCCCGGCTCTTTATGCGCTGGCTTTCTGCTTTGGCAAGCGCGAAGCGATTGGGGTCCAAGGGGCGGCAGCCCTTTGCGCACGCGTTGCCACCGGCAACGCATAGGTGCGCTCTTGCTTCATTCTTTCAAGCTTTGTTTTTCAGATCTTTTCGATTTCGATAGAAGCTCAAATTCACGGACCCGAGAACTTGACGCGAGCCATTTCTTTGGTTGACTCGTATGCACGCAGAGGAGAAAAGCATGACCGAGCCAAACCACTACCACCAGAGAATTCAGAGAGCCACAGAACGATTAGCCCAACTCCAAGCGCGTCAACTGCTAGCAAGCCAGCGTCAGGCAGTGAAAGCGAAGGAAACGCAGCGACGCGAAGAGGCAAAGCGACGCGCTCGGGTGGCCGAACTGGTGTTCCTCGCAGGCGCTGAACCGCTCGAAGACGCGGAACTGGTCGGGGTGTTTCGGCTGCATCTTCAGAACCGAAGCCAGCTTAAACAACCAGCATCGGACATCGGTGCCGCGTGGCTAATGGCCATCTCGTTAGGTAACGAAGCTTCTACTTAAGCTGGCCGGCCTTGCCGAGCCGGCAATTGACTTTTTCAAATCGCCCAATAACTTGAATGCCAACACCGTTTCGACCACACCCCATGAATCATCAAGCTTTGAACCCATTGCGTCGCGGGCCCACAATTGTCATGTGCACTGCAACCCAGGCCGACATCCCTCAGATCAGCCGGCTAACAGCCTCGATCAGTTGCTCCCGAAAGACCCTTGCCAAAAATGGATCCAATGAAAAACGCATTGAATCGTCGTCTTGTGTGGTCAAGTCTAAGGTATAGATGTCCTCTTTGGCATCGAGATCTACAACCTTAACGAAGTCTTTGCTTGGGTTTTTAAGGCCACCTTTCGGAGGACTTGGCAATGGCGTGATGATGTAGGTCCAAATTGCGAGAAGCTTGGGGTCTGATCCTTCTGATTTCTTCGCAAGACTTTCAAGCGCGTCAATATCGGCTGAAACCCCATGCTCCTGCAGAGCGTCGCCCAGGCGCGCAATCAAGTCCAGAGCAAGGGCCTTTGATATTCCAAAAGATGATACGAACCCCTGCTCCGTTTTGAATGTCACGCCAATCGCGTGATGATCCGGCTCGCCGGCCTTCACCATTTTCAATACATCAATCACAAAGGAACGAATCACATTAACAGGGGGAAGTGCTGATGCCGTCACACTCATCTGCGAATCTCCTTCCGGTGTTGATTGCGTGATCGTAGCAGCCAAAGGAATTTCTGAACAAGGCACCACAGATGCGCGACACGATCCGCCCACATTGAAGAGCGGTCCATGCCGCTGCTGCCCGATGACGCTGAGGACTCGGGCAAGCGCAAGCAGACCCGCAGTGAATATATTCTGGCCGATATCAAGCAGGTGTGTGCTGCCGAGCACCGAAGGCCAGGTTGTCCAGGAGTCGGATGTCGAGAAGCGCCAGCGCCTACCTGAATCACTCGGTGACTTGGCGGGCTCCGGGCTCCCTCTAGGACGGATGCGGATGCGGATGCGGATGCGGAAGAGGATGACCACGCCGACATTTGATGCCCTGGGCGTGAGGCTCTAGCTGTCGCTGCCAGATGGGCTGCGCAGCGGAAGGGAATGGACCCATGTGGGAGTATCGCGCCGCTCAGCGGGGGCCTGAGGGCAACCAGCTTGTCGCGCTTGGCAGAGAACGGCTTTGAGAGGACCACCCGGTGCATTGGGGCGCATCTGGCCATTTGGTATCTTGGGCGGTCTTGGCGCCACTTACATTTAGAACCCCATGCCCCGCAAGACGTCGAACAAGCCATCTGCACCGCGGTTAGAGGCCCTCAGCGGACCGAGCCATTCGGGCGCAGCAACCGACAAGGCGCTTCTCAGTGCAGCGACCAAGGAAGCCTATAAGCGCGTCAACCTGCTCCTGAACGCTTATTTCGAGGATTTCAGTGCGGCACAGCAGCGCAAGATCCGCGAAGCAATCGGGGCGAACGCTTCTTCGACGCCGCCCAGACAGGCCAAAGTCCCCAAGGTTCAAAAGGAGGAACTGGCGCCTCGATTCTGGCTGCCCTTCAGTGGTGAGACGTGGTCCGGACGAGGTCGCCCACCCAAAGCGTTCCTCGCTTGGGAAGGAACCGTCGCCCATACCGAGTGGAAGAAGCGACACCCCGGCGAGCGATTCCCGGCGTATCCAGGCTGACTTCTGCGGGAGGGACGTCAATTGTTCTGCTTAGCGCTATTGGGAACATAGCAGCCGCTGCTTAGACCCCCGCGTCGGTGCGAACACGCCCCGTAGTCGGCGCTCTGCTGAGGTAGATCTGGCCGCGGACGCAAGGTGCTTCCCCTCCACCGAAACCACTAGCGGTCATACAGCCCTGAGCAGCTGGGTATCCCTGACATCGAGCTCCACGAAATGAGCGCAGAGGCGTAGACTCCGCTCAAACCCGGCCCTCCCATCCCCACCCCACTGTGGCCACTTACTTGACCACCTACCGACCTTCGCGCTCGGTTGGGCGCATTCAGCATCGAGTCCTGCCGGGATAGAAGACCGGGCAGCCGGTCCCAATGCTCGGCCATGATCCTCGTTAAGGACCAAGCTCATGCCAGACACTGGCCTGTTCTACCTGTTTGAAGTTTGTTGCAGCCCCACGAAGCTCCTTGGGAATGCCTTTCCCGAGGTCGAGTTCGTGCGGGCCCAATGTCACCCTTGCCGAAACATTTTCAAGGCCACCGAGCTGCCGAGCCTAGAAGCCATCGATGGCGGAGGGGCGGCCATTACATGCCCCAAATGCGGAGCAAGACAAGCGATCTCCGGAGCGCGTTTTTCGGAATACATGGAGCGGTTCCCGAGCGGCAACTGCGATACATACAGGGCCAACTCTGGGGACGCGGCCAGCCCGCCTTAAAATTGGCAATTCCATGTGCACTGGGTAGCCGTTGAACAGCCCATCACCAGTCGGGTGGTCTCTCACTGACGGCGTAGCGCATCCCCTCGGTCGATCAAGACGGGCTTGAGCTGACCGAGGCTCCTTAAGGCAAATGGATGACATGCCGCCCACGTCGTCGATTGCCAAAACGACGCCGGCCATACTTGCTGATGCAAGCTCTCAGCCCACCTTCAGGGGCTTCAAAAGGAGCAGCAGGCTGAGCGCGAACATGAAGATCGCCATGATGGTATCGAGGACCCGCCAAGCCTTGGGATTGCGAAACACTGGACGCAGCAATCGGGCGCCAAAGCCTAAGGCGCTGAACCAGGCCGTGCTGGCGCAGCATGCACCCACGGCGAAAGCCCACCGCGTCTCCACCGGGTAGCGAGTCGAAAGGCTCCCCAAGAGAACCATGGTATCCAGGTAGACGTGCGGATTGAGGAAAGTGAACGCGAGGGCGGTCAGCAACACGAGACGCCAATGCTGCTTGGCGGCGTTCGCAGGTGCTAGTTCTCCACCGCCGGTTATAGCCCGTCGAGCTGCCAAAAGCCCATAGATGGCGAGGAAGGCTGCGCCGCCAAAACGCAAAAGCTGTAAGAGCCAAGGCCATTGCTGGACCAACGCGCCGATTCCGGCCACCCCGGCGATGATGAGAACGATGTCGCCCATCATGCAGACCAGGACCACTAGCCCTACGTGCCTTTGTTGAAGCCCCTGCCGCAGGACAAACGCGTTTTGGGCTCCAATGGCGATGATAAGGCCTGCGGCGGCAATGAAGCCTGAGACGGCGGCGGAGAGAAGCATGGCGGTTGTCCGGAAAGGAAGGGCGCATCCTGCACCGCCTGGCAGAGCCAGAAAAGCTAATATTTCAGCGTCCGCAACAGAAATCCTAATGGAGCAAGCCATGGACCTGATCCACCCTCAGCTGGCCGCGTTCTCAGCTGCCTTGGCTGAAGGCAGCTTCGACGCAGCGGCTAAGAAGCTCTCCGTGACGCCCTCTGCGGTATCCCAGCGAATCAAGGCCCTGGAGGATCGACTGGGCCAAGTCCTCTTGGTGCGCCAAGGTCCTTGCCAGCCAACCCCAGCAGGACAGCGCCTGCTGCAGCGCCTTCAACCAATGAAGATTTTGGAGGCGGAGGCTTTGGCCGACCTAAATCCGGAGAAGGCTGGCCCGTTCTTCACCATTGCGGTAGCCATTGCCGTCAATGACGATTCGCTCCAAACCTGGGTGCTGGAAGCCCTATCGGTGCTTCACCAGGCGCACGGCTACCTCTTTGATGTCCGGGTCGACGATCAAGACCACACCCTATCGCTGCTTCGCGACGGCGCCGTGCTCGGTGCGGTCACTTCCCAAGCCAGCGCCTTGAAGGGCTGCAACGTCGTTTCCCTGGGCTCTATGCGTTACCGCCCGATTGCTTCGCCCCAGTTCGTGAAGACTCATTTTCCCCATGGCGTCGACGCCCTGAGTTTGGCCAAGGCGCCGATGCTGATCTTCAACCGGAAAGACGAGCTCCAATGGCGCTTCGTCAGGCGTGTGACGAAAGCGAAGATCAGTCCGCCCGTCCACTACCTGCCCTCCTCCACGGGGTTTGTCGACGCGGCCCGATTAGGTCTTGGATGGTGCTTGGCGCCCGAAGCACTCATCAAGGAGGCGGTCGCGGCAAAGCACGTCGTCATCTTGGATCAAGATCGACAAATCGACGTGCCCCTCTACTGGCAGCACTCTGCGGTGCGCTCTTCAACGCTACATGCGGTCAGCCGAGCGTTTGTCGCAGCGGCAAAAGCCCATATGAACTGAGGTGCAGGGCTCTGGCGGTGATCGATCGAGAGGGTAAATGGGTAATGACCTCCCTATTTTCGGCCTCGGCTCGCCAGTTCAAATGCTGCAGCTAGGCATCGCCTCCCGGTAACCGACGGAACAGGTCGCTCAAACCTAGGAAGCTAACAAAATAGCAATAGATTTATCTGCCATTCAGCTAAAACTAGCCTTTTGTTAGCTCGTTTAGCGTGCCTGAGAGCAATAACAGTACACTAATGACTGATTTTGCACCCGCAAATAACCTTTTAAATCAATAATTTAAGAAGGTAACGGAAATGACGGTAGTTGCGCGCGTTTTTCGGTAGGAACGCAACGCATAGAGCAATGACCAATCGGATAGGTTTTTCCTCAAATCGATTGACGATTTACTTCGATGACTTATTGGTACTTCCATTGAAATCAATGGAAGTGAAGCATGTCCGATACGAATATTCCCGCCGACCCCCGCTTCTCGAATGGCCTCATTGTTTTTGAGGGAGTCAAAGCGGGAGACTTTCATGTCGATAGGGTGACGCTCGGCTGTAGGCAGGCCGCAATCAATTTTCACGAGTGCATCGTTGCT
Source organism: Stenotrophomonas sp. SAM-B (assembly GCF_013387485.1). Classification (GTDB taxonomy): domain Bacteria; phylum Pseudomonadota; class Gammaproteobacteria; order Xanthomonadales; family Xanthomonadaceae; genus Stenotrophomonas; species Stenotrophomonas maltophilia_AA. Next base: position 56,347 of record NZ_JABBXB010000002.1, on the reverse strand, counting down.
GGCCTCGAAAATGCCGCGAACAAGCGGGCATATAAAAGCGGCTCTCGCAGGCCCCAACCTCTGCCAATGGGTTCACCGGCGAGGCCGCTGGAGACCGAAATCTCCGACTACCTGAGGGATATGGAGCGAAGGAACCTTAACCCAAAGACCGTTGAAGTAACCGCGCGCACGCTCAAATTGCTCGTGCTTACCTGCGGAAACATTTCTGCCGCCCGCATCGACTACAAAGACATCCATAAGATGTGGGAACTGTTGCGCTGGGCTCCGAAGAACGTCACCACCGATCCGCTCCTATCCAAACTCACCTTCGACGAAGTGATTGAAGCTGGAAGAAAGATGGGCACCGAGCCACTTGCCCCAGCCACCCTGGAGCGCCACCGCCGCTTCCTGGTGTCCTTCTTCAGACATCTCGAGGACTCCTTAGCCATCCCCTCATCACCGATGCGAGCGTTTAAGAAGCCGGCCGAGGACGGCATGATGCGGCCCTCGAACCCGGCTCGCTATTTTGAAGATCAAAACCTCCAGGCGATCTTCAACTGGGCGACATTCATTCCATGGGCAACGAAACCACAGCTGTGGTGGGCACCCATGATCGGGCTCTTCACCGGGGCCCGAGTCAACGAAGTATGCCAACTCAAGATCATCGACATAGTAGACCTCGCCGGACAGTGGTGCTTTTCTCTTCAAAAGACTGAGGACGAGGATTTGGCCAAGAACCCTCGCTTGAAGCGGACCAGTCGGCAAAGCATGAAGGGCAAGGGATGCACCCGCATCATCCCCATCGCACAGCCGCTGTTGGACGCTGGAATACTTGACTACGTCGACGACGTGAGAGCGACAGGCCACCATCGTCTATTCCCTCATCTATCTGCTGGGACGAACCGCAAAACCGGTGAGACAAACGCACACTACAGCCAGACTCTGGTTGCTGAGTTCGGTCGATATATGAAGACCTTAGGATTTGGAAGAGGCATCGGATTCCATGCGTTTAGGCACACACTGGTAACCAACTTGAGTGCGAGCGGAGCTTCTCATAGCGACATCGCCTTACTTACAGGTCACGCACCACGACAGATTGACGTAGTGCCTGTTCTCGATAAGTTCTACCAGCACCGCGAAGCGATCGCCCATCTGCGCGGGAAGGCCAGCACACTCGCTCGCTACCAACCTCCGGTGCAACTGCCCTTGTATCAGCGCGGCCAGTTTGGCGATTTGCTAGCTGACCCAAGCAAGTTTCACCCGTGAGCAACGCCTTTTTACGGGTGCCCCTAGTGGGTGAACCTCAGTGGCCCGAATCCGTTTGATGGTTGTTGGCTGCGCTCGGAATGCTGAGCCTACGAGTGGCGCCGTCGCCGGCGAACAGCCAAGATTTGGCCAACCACGGCGGTGATGAGGATCAGGGTGTTGGTGACTACGAAGACCGTGGACCCCATCAGAGCACTGTAGGCGATGAAAAGCACCGAGGCGGTCATCTGACCTACGAAAAGCCACGTCGATACCGCCTCCACCGAGCCGGCCTGCTGCTGCTTGTAGATCTGTCGAGACAGCGTCGCAATCAGCACTGCCGTGGCTGCCCACCCCAGCAAGTCAGCCGGCATCGTCGTCATCGCGCCAGTTCCCGCGACGGCAACAACGTCGCACCCGCTTCGAGCACTTCGCGCTCCAGGGCACGCAGGAAGCCACTGAACCCGTGGGGTGCCCTGGCTGACCGGCGGGCACTTGTGGTAACCACTGGTCGAGCTCGCCAAGCGATCAATGCGCCTGAGCGCTGAAGTGCCTGAACCAGCGCCACATCCTCGCCCGTGACCAGCGGTGGGAAGCCGCCCACCTCCCGATAGGCCGCAGCACTGACACCCATGTTGGCACCGTGGATATGGCGATGGCCTTCGCGCGCATGCTCGCGCCCTGCGAATGCTTGGCGCACGGCAGCCGGGTAATCAAGCCAGTCACGCACCTCCACTACCCCACAAAACGCATCGGCCCCCAAGTTCGCTTGTTTCCAGAGCCAGTCAGACGGGACATGCGTATCGGCGTCAGTGCTGGCTATCCAGCGCGCGCCCAAGCCCAGCGCATGGTTGGCAGCCGCCGCACGTGCCACGCCCACGCACCGTGCCTCAATCGAGATGGCCACGGCACCGTGGTGCAAACACACGTCAGGCGTTTTATCGGTGCAGGCATCCAGTGCCACGACTGCAACTACGGGCTCGCCTCGAAGTCCAGGATGCCTGGCAGCCACGGTGATTGATTCCAGGCAGCGGCCAATGTCTGCTGCCTCGTTGTGGGCCGGCACTATAACTGCGATCACCGCAGGCCCTCCTTGGTCGGTCCGTGCATCGTAAGGTCCTCCGCCCGTAACGACGAACAGATACCCGCGGCGACGTAGCCAGACGGTGACCGCAGCGTGGTGAAAATGTGGAGCCCGCCCAAACGCCGTTCTCATGGCGGCGGGAGCAGCATAGAGGGCGACACCAACACGGAGCGACCCATGAGCAAACTCCCCCTCAATCCCGGCGCCGACGTGGATGACCAGGACAAAGCGCACACCCCGGACAAGCTCCGAAACGATGACGCCACGTGGAAAGACAAGGACATGCCTGAGGCGGACCACACCGCCAAACCGGAAGATTACGAGCGTCCGGCAAAGCCCTGAGGGCCGGCTCCGGCGATTCCACCCTATTCAGGAGAGCCAGATGGCCTTGATCCATTCGATTCTGATGGGAGCCGTCGCGGGAATGCGCGCGATGACCCCTTTGGCCGCAGTGACCAATGCCGCGCGGAGCGGTAACTTGCCCGCCGACAACGGTGCCCCTCGCCTTCTGGCCAACAAGCTCGCCTCCGCAGGGATGCTCGCATTGGCAGGCGGAGAGCTCGTTGGTGACAAGATGAAAACGGCCCCCGACCGCATCGTTCCGGCAGGCATGGTTGCGCGCGTCGCTACCGGGCTCATTGCAGGCGCGGCGCTCGCTCCCCATCGGCAGCGAAAGCTGGGCGCGCTTCTGGGGGCCGGCGCCGCCGTTGGTATGGCCTACGTCACCTTCAACCTGCGCATTCGGGCGATCGCCCGCTACGGTCAGCGCAGCACCGGCGCCGTGGAAGACGCCATTGCCGTGGGCAGTGCTGCCCTCATCACACAATGGGCTGCCGGGGGCGCCAAGCCAAGAGGACGTCGCGGATGAACCTCAATGAGCCCACGTCCCTCGGTCGGCGGTGCTGGGCTATCGCCGAGGGCTACATCCCTGCGTGGAGCAACGGGCCGGAACCAGAGCTGCAAAGCCACGAGACCTGCTGCATCCTCAACACCGGTTCCACCGATGCGGCGATCACCCTGATCCTGTATTTCGAGGATCGCGACCCGCAGGGCCCTTACCGCTTCACCGTCCCCGCCCGGCGCACGTGTCACAAGCGCTTCAACGATCTGAGGTGCCTGCCCCGGTGCCCCGTGGCGTGGGTTTTTCGTGCGTCATCGAATCCGATGTTCCGGTCGTCGTCCAACACACCCGGCTTGATTCACGCCAAGCCGAGAACAGCATCATGACGACCATCGCCTCCCCGCTCTGACCCTCCGGTCGCTCCGGTCCCTGCACATCGCATCGACACCACTGGGCCGCGGAACCTGGATCGATGAAGCCTGCCCATAGAGATGCGCCAGTAGTATGAGGGCATCTGTCAGGTCCGCGGCGGATATCAAATCTAAGAATGAAGCGCTGCCTGCCGTGCAGAGGAGCCCCCTTTCCAGATCTGAATGATTTAGACATCAGGACCTGCTTGACCGCCGCGACGAGCTGTGAGGGGAATCCCACGCGCGCGTGTGCAGGGCATTCAGGCCCCGAATACGACGCTATTCACGGAAAACTGGCTGAAATTACCCTACCCTTCGGCCCATGTCTGCACAAAGCCATGGAGGGACGCCTGTGATTGAGCAAGCCCGACTGTCTGCTTTGCACTCATTGAACATCTTGGACTCTGACCCGGAGCCGTTTTTTGATGCCCTCACTCGGGCTGCGCGATTTGCGACAGAGATGCCCACCGCGTTGATCTCACTGGTGGACGGTGGCCGTCAATGGTTCAAATCCCAAACAGGCCTAGAAGGCGTGCGCGAGACCCCGCGCGATATCTCCTTCTGCACGTGGGCCATCCTTTCAGAAGACGTATTTGAGGTGGAAGACGCTTCCATTGATCCTCAGTTTTGCGAAAATCCATTGGTGCTGGGCGCGCCATACGTTCGACACTACGTGGGAGCACCGATTCAGGTGGCCGGGGGCCTACGCGTGGGGACGCTGTGTCTGCTGAGCCAGACTCCTGGCAAACTCACGCCCTCCCAGAGGGCGCTCCTGCTGTGCTTGGCTGAAGCTGCTGCCGCGGGGATGGAACAACGATCACAACTGCTCGAGCGGGTGTCCGAGGCCACTCGACTTCACGACGACCTGCAGAAGAGCCAGGCGCTCCTCGAACAGACCAATGCCTTGGCCAAGGTGGGCGGCTGGGAATTCAACGTTGATACGAATGAGCTGGAGTGGACCCAAGAGACCCGCCTTATCCACGGCGTGCCCCATGCGTCACCCTCCTTGGAAGCAGCGCTTGCCTTCTACCCTGAAGCGGTCCAAGGGCTCATTCAAACTGCCCTCGCAAGCTGCGCCCAGCACGGCACCCCGATCGATCTGACGGTGCCCTCGACGAAGGTGGACGGAGAGCGGATCTGGGTTCACGTGGTCGGACAGCGGCTCCGAGATGAACGGGGCAGTCGGCTGATCGGTGCGGTTCAGGACGTCTCGCTTCAGCGCGCCGCGAGTGACGCGTTGGCACTCAGCGAATCCAAATACCGTCGCTTGTTCCAGCACAGCATGGGCTTGATCTGCACTCACACCTTGGAGGGAATCGTCACGTCCCTCAATCCGGCCGCCTCCCTTTCATTGGGTCGGGAAGAGCGCGAGCTCATCGGCCGTCCGCTGTCGGTGATCCTTCCGCCAGACAGGCATATTTATCTGCAAGCTTATCTGGCCAAGATCAAGGAAGATCAGAGCGACTCGGGGGTGATGGAACTCGTTGCCTCGGATGGGTCTCGGCGCTTTTGGGCCTACCACAATGTTCTAGATACGGAGGCGGACCCTCCCTACGTGCTGGGGCACGCCCAAGACATCACCACGCAGCATCTCCAAGAACAACAACTCCAGGAGCTGGCCTCCCGGGATCCCTTGACCCGTTGCTTCAACCGGCGCTATCTCACCGAGCTCGCTCAACGCCAGCTGGCCGCCTGGGGCTGCCTAGTGTTCGACCTGGATCACTTCAAGGAGGTCAACGACACCCAAGGCCACGCTGAGGGAGACGCCGTATTGATCAAGTTTGCTGCGTTTCTGGAGTCCAAACTCCTAGGCGAGGAGGTCGTCATTCGCCTTGGAGGCGATGAGTTCCTGGTCTTCGTTCCCCGCGCTACGATTGAGCGCATGGACCAGCTGGAAACGTGCTATCGAGACCGGGCTGATGAGGCGCCGATTCGATTTTCAGGCGGATGCGCCGTCAGCCGGCCAAATGAGTCGGTCGGTGACACCATCAATCGGGCCGACATGAAGCTCTACGATCGACGAAAGCAAGAGCGCTCGTGACACCTATAGGGCATCCGTCAGGTGAGTAAGCCCAGTAAGGATCGATGGGCAGCCACCCCCGCCAACGCTCCTTCGCCAACCGCCAGGGCAACGTTCCCCGCAAACCGGGCCGCGTCGCCGCAGGCGAACACCCCAGGGATCGTGGTCTGCTTGGCCGAATCGGTGGTGATGCATCCTGCATCCTCGATTGCGCAACCCAAGCGTGTAGATAGATCTGAGGCCAGCGAACTGTCAGGCTGAACGAACAAGGCTTCCATCTTCCGCACGCTGCCGTCGGCGAGACGGAGGGTCGCTTTCTCGGTAACGCCGACTAAGGCGCTTGCCTCCAAGGCCGCACCGATGGCCTTCAGGTCCCTGGATAGCTCTTCCACGTCGGTGGTGGTCAACGCCCCGGCGTGGAACGCCGTGATCGCTCCCCACTGAGAAAGCGCCTTGACCTGATCCATCGCCTCCGCTTTGGACGCAATGAGCACGCCGATGTTTGTCCCGCAGATTTCATAGCCGTGGCAATAAGGGCAATGCAAGACCGTCTCACCCCACCGCTCTGCTAGGCCTGGAATGTCGGGCAACTGATCGACCACCCCGTGGGCGAGGATCAACCGCCGAGCCTGGTAGCAAGAGCCAGATGCGCAATGGATGGCGAAGCCCGTCTCCAGCGAACCGGTAGCCGTGATGGCCTGGTCGGTCGCCCATTGCACTCGGTCATAGGCGAGCAACTGTTGGCGGCCCATCTCGAGGATGTGTGCGGGGGCAACCCCATCCCATCCCAAGCACCCGTGCGCCTTCTCAGCGCGCTCGTTGCGCGGCTGACCTTGGTCAATGACCAGCACCGTGCGGCACGCTCTGGCTAGCTGCAAGGCAGCCGACATGCCGGCATAACTTCCGCCGACCACGACAGCGTCGAAGTGGGGCAGGTCTTGGGAAGTTGGGCTGTTTTGGTTGATCATCGTCGTTCGTTCGCTTTCGTCGACTGGGGAGTGAGTTACTGATGGGTGCAAGGGGCTTGACGCATTCATTTCCTCGCCACGCAGGTCGACTCAGAACAGCTTAGCCTGCACCGGCGGATAGATCAGACCTTGCCCCGCCCCATGCGCCATCGGGCTCAACGGATGCGGTTTGGGTTCTGCGTTGGACACGATGTGCAGGACCTCATCGCCCCGGTGCGTCAGCAGGTCGGAGATGAGGCGTCGATGGCAGCGCCACCACGGCGCCTCCGCGCACATCAGAGCGGTTCGGTGCGCACTCGCCATTGCAAGAGCCTTCTCTAGCCCACTGGCAAACTCGGCAGACGCCATGTGGTCAGCGTAGCCTTGGAATGCAGAGTTATCCCACGCTCCGTTCGGCGAGTTGGGCTGCACCCTGCGCCGCCCGCCTAATTCCGGAATCCACTGATACGTCATGCCGTGGGCAGGCAATGTGTCAGCCATCTGCTCCGTAGAAAACCAAGGGTGGCGGCGCGAACCCGGGAAGCGCCGCACATCCGCGATGGCGGATATCCCTTGCGCGGACAGCAATTGCAAAAACGTATCCAAAGGCCGAGTGGAATGGCCGATGGTCCAGACAGTCAGCGGGTTGCGGGAAGGCACGCTCGGGCCACCTACATCGCGTCTTAGGATCGGCCCCACGATTATGTCTCTCTCCAGTCCAACAAGCGCACGTGATCCGCCCCATCTGCAAGGTGTGCACGCCGATCCTTGAGGCGCGTAGTCCAAGGAACGGCCCACAGGCCGCTGCTACTGACTTCTGCGCACCCCTCTGGACTGTCGAGCTCGACGCTTATTCGAACAGTCCCCTTGGCCTCGCGATGCAGCGCGTCCCACCGCCGCCATCTCCCGCGAGAACCATCGGTAACCTTGGGCACAGATCTCGACAGGCTGGTCATTGGAGTGGGGGTAGTGCGGTAGCAGCTCCGCCAAGTGCTGAGCTGCCTCCGATACCGTTTGATCGGAAAACGCTGTTGAGGCGGCCCACCGCTCCAATAGGCATAGCGATTGGGGGGCATAGCAGGCCCTCATGTTCCACCTGTGAAGGACCTCATCGTGAGGCCATAGGGGTAAATGCGGCGCGAAGGACCACTCGCATGCTTGGTCAACTGGGATGGACGCTCAACGTCGCGCGGGCGGAAGAGCTCTGCCTGATCACCGCCGTGCTGAGAGAAGTGACTTCAACGATACCAAGCTGACGGTGCTGGATTCCTCCAGCAGACGAAGTGCCCGTGCCTTCTTCGCGCCGCTTCCGGCCACCGCCTCAGGCACAACGACCGTGTCGTATTCTCTGGCCTTGCTGTCGTAGCACGTCGACGCGATGCAAGAGTCGGCAGCCATGCCAGTGACCACCAGTTGCGTGCAACCGAGCTTGGCCAGAAGTATCGGCAGGGGCGTGGCGAGAAACGCCGAGTGCTTTGGCTTCAAGACAAAGTAGTCCCCTGGCGTCGGCGACAAGAGCCGTGCGATTGCGGCGGGCGCGCCGTCGCACTTCAGACACACCTGCACGAGTTCCTTGAAATCCATCTGCCAGTCGGCAAAGTTGTCGTTGGCGTAGATCACGGGCCGGTCGGCTGCGTGAAAGTGCTCTCGAAGCCGCGCGATGGTCCGAGCGGCCGAGAGCGCACTAGGCTCCAACGCCTTTGCGTCCGGAAAATCGAACCGGCTGAACATGTCTACGATCAGCAGCGCGGGCCTCGTCTTGGCGATTCTGGACCCCACGGCGATCAATCCCCCGTTTGACTGTGAGGGGCTGCCAGAGGCTTGGATTGCGGGGAATCCTTCTGACGCAAGAAGATGGTCAGGACCACCAACGCAAGGACAGCCAGAAACTCACTTTGCCAGTTCTGGAAGGACTCGAACCAAAAGCTGCTGCTGAAGAGGTGATCCAGCAGGGTCGGTGCCGGCAGGCTTTTAGACACGCTTTCGTCCACCTCACTGCGCCAACTGCCCGCCAAGTGCAAGGAAAAGCTCACAACGAACAGCAAGGTGAAAGCAATGGCTAGGGAGTGGCCATACAGCATTTTCCAAATGCCGCCCTTGCGCACGGGCCAAGGCGTTGGCCCCTCCTCAACCCGTTCTTCCTCTTCGCTCTCAGACAGCGGCCGAGACTCGGCCGAGCCCTTCTGGCGCAATGAGACCGTCAGCAGAACATACATGCCCATCTGAAGAAACTCACTCTCCCAGTTCTCAAACGTAGCGCTGACAAAGTGCCCGCTGTGAAGGTAACCCCACACATCCAGGATTGGTCGATGGGCCTCGCGAAGCTCATCGTTGTGCGTCAGGAAGCCACTCCAGACCTGTCCCAATAGGGATGCAATCAGCAGCAGGAGCAAGACTATCGACAGGCCATTTCTCTTCCACATGTCTACTGTTCGTCCACTTTTTTGGCTTCGAGGACCGGGACCGACGCAAGGGATTGGTGCTGTAGCTAGGGAGCGCCACCCGTTTTGGGATGTGATCGGCGGAAACCTCAACCCCGCTTGGTCTGCAATCAATCAGGCAGTCCGCAATGGGGACGATAGGAGCCGGCTCGTGGGGGCGGCGTGAGCACCGCGGCATCAAGGAGTAAAGTCGGCCGGGCCGGTTCGCCGTTGACGGCGATCGGTCACGTCCGAATGAGAGTTTGGAGCGCAGGACGGCATGGTCCGATCTGCATGCTGGGGGCCGGACAACGCCTTCAAAACTAGAGCGGCCCAGCGAAGCGCGGTAGTCGCGAAGCTCCGCCCCAAGCATTGCCGGGCTACCCGAGTCGGCCCTCCGCGATCAGGTCGACCGCGATCACCTCGGCGTGACGCAGCGCTCCTTCTAACGAGGCGAAGGGGGGCGCCGCCACGGGTCTACTGGGGCCCGACTCCAGCCGAACCTCCTGAAGCGTCCAACCCACGACCGAGTCGCCCCAGAGCTCTGCGGCGTAGTTCCTGCCGTTGACCCCTAGCGTCACGCTGCTGTAGCGGTCGTCATCGCGCTCGATGCTCATCTGAATCACCTATCGTAGGAACCGGCGATCCAGTCCAGACCGATACGGCATATCGATTCGAACTGTCCACCAGTGACTAGCTAAATGCCAGTTCTATGGGTCGCGTCTGCGCCCTGCTGGCTCAATGATTCACCATTACGGCGGCAATCAATGAGCCTGCTCTACGCCTCACCTCGAAAGATGAGGGGCGACGAGAGCCCGAGACTCAGGATACGCCGGACAGAGCAACCGTTCACATTGGCTGACCTACGCTGAGAGCACCAACATAAACCCACCCCGACCTTGGTGTCGATTATCTTTTGCAGAGGAATGAATGAGTAAGCGAACCTTTGGACATTTTGCTGCCGTGGCCGCTCGTGCCTCCGGAAGCCTCGGGGCTTTTGTCGCGGCCCTGGGTGTGGTGGTGGTATGGGCCGGCAGTGGGCCGCTGTTCCATTTCAATGACACCTGGCAACTCGTTATCAACACTGGCACCACTATCGTCACCTTCCTGATGGTCTTCCTCATTCAGCACACTCAAAACGGGGACACCGCCGCCCTACACATCAAGCTTGATGAGCTCATCCGGGTCACCAAGGATGCCAACCAAGAGCTGCTCAACCTTGAATCCATGGAGCCTGCACACCTGGAAGAGATTCGCAAACGATACGAGTCTCTGGCAAAGACCGCGGCGGACATCAAGAGTAAAAAGGAGCGCTGCATGCCTTGCGAAGCCGCCGGGGCAAAAGCTGAGGCAACCACGTCGTAAGCTCTGCGAGTTGAGGCTTTGCTCACATCGACTGGCATAGGGTCTATTCAACCCTCACAGTCCTTTTCCTATGCCAAGCAGCAAGGCTTATCCGGCGGTCCACGGGGACATTCTTGTCCTCGAGGACGACTTTGACTTGGCGCCCCTACTCAAAGACGTGCTGGTCATGGCCGGATACGACGTTTGCTTGGCGCGAACGGTTGCGGAAGCCCGAGCACTGCTGAGCAAGGGATCAGTGGTGGCAGCCGTGTTGGACTGGACCGTCCCAGGCGGAAGTGCGGAGGACCTGGCTGACCAGTTAAAGGCCGGGCGCATTCCCTACGTTTTTGCTTCTGGCGGCAGTCCCTCCGACGTGCCGGAGCGGCACCGATGGGCCCCCTTCTTCGCGAAGCCATTCGCCATTACCGCCCTTATAAATGCGCTGGAGGACGGGCGATCCGGCGGTGTCCCACTAGCCCGGTAGTTCGTGCGTTCCGGACATCACGAACGCTTGAACTCTTTTTCACGCCGGGTCCGCCTCCTCAAGTGCATCGTAATGGCTTGACACACCCTCAGATCAGGAGCTTTCCATGGCCATTAAGACCGCAGAAGAACTGTTCGTGCACGAGTTGTCTGACATCTACAGCGCGGAGAAGCAGCTGACCAAGTCGCTGCCCCGCTTGGCCCGCGCTGCGGAGAATCCTGATCTGGCTGCCGCCTTCGAAATGCACTTGGAGGAGACCCAAGGGCAGATCGAGCGCATTGACCAAGTGGTGGACGTGCTCGGAATTCGCCTCAAGCGCATCAAGTGCGCTGCGATGGAAGGCTTGGTGGAAGAGAGCAAAGAAGTGATCGACTCGATTGAAAAGGGGCCCGTGCGTGACGCTGCCCTGATCGGCGGTGCCCAGAAGGTCGAGCACTACGAGATTGCCTCCTACGGCACCATTGCAGCATTGGCCAAGCAGCTCGGCTACAAGGACGCCCTGCCCTACCTCCTGGAGACCCTGCAGGAAGAGAAGTCCACGGACGAAAAGCTGACGTTGCTCGCCGAGCAGGGCGGCAACCAGAAAGCCGCCGCCGGCAAGAAGTGAAATGACCAGACGGGCCTTCGGGCCCGTCTCTTATAGGGTCAGGTCGTATTCTGAACGTGTCTTCATCGCTACGCGACCTCGCCCCCAATGTGGGGCTCCACGTAATGGTGAAGATGGCCCATGGCCGTCGTTGGCTTCCCGGCCTGCCGGCCAAAGCACACAAAGCCTGTCCAATCGGCTTGTATCATGGTGCGCATATGCAGGGGGTCTGCCAGCAGCCATCGCATGCTCAGTAAGGAAGAATGCGTCGCCCTACCGAACCACGGCAAAGTTCCACGAGATCTTGGTGGTAAGAAGATCCCTGAATTCGGTGGTAGACGGCGGACGTTCCGTCTTCGGGGCCTTCAAAGTACTGGAGGAACCGGACGCCATCGAAGAACAACACGCCCGTAACCCCTGCCTGCACGTTGAAGGACGCTGCGCGCTCCACCATCGCGTCGATTCCCTCCCTGCTCCAGGGCTGGACTGCTTCGCTGACGTAGGCAACTGCGCGAATCGGCATTTCATTCCTTGTGCGTCTCGACCTGCAGAGCCTACCCCTAGTGTGGGAAAGGCGTGGTGACAAAGTGTAGAGATATGAAATCAAGACTCAGGCTATCTATCCGCCTTCGCTCAGGTCACCGTGCTAACGGGTCTGTCACAGCTTGCGCTCCATGCTGCTTCCACCGGCTGCGCCTAGAACTTCCCGTGTCGATGATGATCGGGTTGTTCACCATCACGCGCTACGACGCTGTCTTAAATGCGGTCGGAGGAGTGGAGAGGGTCACGTCGCTGACGGTCGAATGCGGGCTCTGCCACGCCACCACTACGTCAGACTATGAAACCCTGGTGCACCTGCCCGGCGGGACCTTGGTCAGCTGTGAACACTGTGGGACGCATCAGGCCGTCAGCAATTTCAAAGTCGCTGAATGGGGTCGGGTCGCGCCGGCGAGAACCTAGGCTGCGCGCCGAAGGGCGTCTTGGCGGACGCTTAGACCGATTCGGCCATTCGGCTCAGCACTTGGCCAATATCGCGCAAGCGAAACGGCTTCTCCATCAGTGGACTCCCGCGGAACCGTTCTGGAAGGTGGTTGGATCCAAACCCTGTGGTGAAAACGAACGGGATGCCCCGTGCGATAAGCACATCTGCCACAGCAAACGAGTCTGCACCATTAAGGTTGACATCCAGCATGGCTACGTCAAAACCACCTTCCGCTGCCCGTGCCAAAGCGTCCTCGAGTCCATCTGCTCGATGTGTCACCTTGTGACCGAGCTGGGCAATCGATTCGCCCACCACCTGCATCAGGGTCGGCTCGTCCTCCACCAGCAGCACGTTGAGCTTCTTTTCTTCAGTAGGCATGTGCCACTCCCTCGCTTATCTTTGACACTCACGATGAGCGCCTCGGGGTCGATCGCCCGTCGGTGTCCTAGTGTAGAACGTGAAAGGCGCCAGCTCGCCTTCTTTACGCTTTTTTTACATCTGCGGACCTAGTGTGTCCCCAGCCAAGAGGACGTCCTGTGATCGAACCCCAGCGCCCCCGAGTCGCTCTGATTGATGAGTCCCGTCAGTTCACCCTGCTGGTGAACTCTGTCACAGATTACGCCCTCTACATGCTGGACCCGGACGGCGTCATCATGACGTGGAACCCTGGCGGACAGCGCATCAAGGGTTACGCGGCCACCGACGTGGTCGGAACGAATTTCTCCCGCTTCTATCTGCCCGAGGAGGTTCAGGCGGGGATTCCCCAGCGGAACCTACGCACGGCTGCGACGGAGGGACGATACGTCGATGAGGGGTGGCGCTTGAGGCAGGATGGCTCCCGCTTCCGTGCCAGCGTTGTGATTGATCCGATCTGGGACAACGGGGACCTGCTGGGATTCGCCAAAATCACTCGCGATATCACCGAGCGGTATACGGCCCAAGAGCGACTCCAAGAAGCCCAGCAGAGCCTGATGCAAGCCCAGAAGATGGAGGCCATCGGCAAATTCACGCTGGGCCTTGCCCATGACTTCAACAACCTGCTGACCATCATCATCAACTGCCTTGATCTGGTCAGGTTAAAAACCAAAGACAGCGCGGTGGCGGGACTCGTTGAGACGGCTCAACGCGCGGTGGAACGTGGAGCGCTGTTGACTCGCCAGCTTCTCACCTTCGGCCGCGGACAGGCATTGGTGCCTGAGAACTTGGATCTGGGAGCACTACTCGAGGAGACCAAACCTCTGCTTCAGCGGTCGGCGGGAAGTGAGGTCTCAGTCGCGTTGGACATTCCCAGCAACCTTCCCACCCTCCGCTTGGACCGAGCGCAGCTTGAAGCCGCGGTGCTCAACTTGGTATGCAACAGTCGCGATGCCCTGCCCCAAGGTGGGCATATTCGAATCACAGCGTCCAAGCAATTGCTGCAGGATCCTGCCAAGCCGGGGGTCGCCCCATCCCCTTACATCTGTCTCGCTGTCAGAGACGATGGGGAAGGTATTCCATTGAATCAGCAGGCCCGAGTATTCGAGCCTTTCTTTACCACCAAGCCCGTGGGCAGGGGCAGCGGCCTAGGCCTGAGCCAAGTGTTTGGGTTCACGACGCAGTCGGGCGGCTTCACCACGCTCGAGAGCGCTCCCGGCGCAGGCACCCAAATCACGCTTTGCTTCCCCGTCCCCGAGGAATGACATGCCCATCCACGTTCTTTTTGTCGAAGATGAAGCAGACCTGCGGACGGTCGTGGTGGAGGCACTGACGGACCAAGGGTTTGCAGTGACAGCAGCCAGCAACGGGGTCGAGGCGATCAGTGAGCTAAGGGGCGGCATCCAATACTCTATGGTCGTCACTGACGTGTGCATGCCGGAGGGTGTTTCCGGATTGGACGTCGCTGCCGAGGTCGCCCACAGCCAGCCCCAAGCCCGCGTAATGGTGGTTTCAGGCTTACCACGGGCGCAGCTGCCCCCCCTCCCGCCTAGCGTGCGCTACTTGCCCAAGCCCTACCGGTTTTCGCAACTCATCAGGGCCATCCACGAGGAGCTGGGGTGAAATGGCGCTCACGGTTGCTTTAGCGACCGGTCGTGGTCGCCCGTGGAGGCCAGCAAGCAAAGAGCAAAAAACGGGGGCCTGCGCGGCCCCCGTTTCCTTTCCTACCGTCCCGATTAAGGCTCTCGAGGGTTGGCGTCCACCGCGCCGGCACCAGGGCCTGCCCCAAGCTCCGCACCCGTCGGCGGGCGGGCATCGGGATCAGACAATGTTCGGGCCGCCAAGGCTTCCAACGCCGCCGCCTCCTTCTCGTTGAGCGTCACGCCACAGCTGCCGTCGCCACCGTCGAGCGCGGCTTGCGCATCCTCATCCGTTACGCGCTCCCACAGCTCGCCGCTGTTCCAGCTGCCTTCCACATCGCCCTCGCCTTGGGACATGTCCATGTAGAGGTCGGTGAACGCCGGATCGCCGGGGAGCTTGCCCGACGGGAAGTTCGGCTGGATGCTGTAAAGAGCTTTTTCGAACGACTTTTGATGAGCAATCTCACGCGTCATCAGGAAGCGAAGAGCGTCCTTGATGCCCGGATCGTCAGTGACGTTGATCAGCCGCTCGTAGACGATCTTCGCGCGGGCCTCTGCGGCGATGTTGGACCGAAGATCGGCGGTGGGCTCACCAATACTGTCGACATAGGCAGCGCTCCAGGGCACGCCACTGGAGTTCACCAAAGCCGGACCGCCGCCATAAAGAACCTGCTCAGTGTGGCTGGTGCTGTTTTGCCCCATCAAGCGCATGTCCTCGGCTTCCATCATGCCTTCGGAGAGAACTGCCTTAGGCCCCTGATTGAGCATGGCAATGATGGTACCAATGATCTCTAGGTGGCTGATTTCCTCGGTGGCAATGTCCATCAGCAAATCCTTTCGGCCCGGATCGGTCTCCCCGATGCCTTGGGTGAAATACCGCATCGCCGCAGCAAGTTCGCCTTGCGGACCTCCGAACTGTTCAAGCATCAACGCCGCCAAGGCAGGGTTGGACTCTTTGACCCGAACGGTATACATCAGCTTTTTATGGTGAACGAACATTTGCGCATCTCCTGGGCTGGCGTTGGCTTGCCTTACTTGACCGCGGCGGGGTTCTTTTTCTCATCCGTGGTGGATGCATGGTGCGCGCTTTGCCATGGTCACCCTGTGCAAAGATGTGACGAAACAACGTTCCCAACCAACACGCAGTGCTGATGCGTGCGTAACGTAAAGTGGGGAGGCGAAGGATGTATATCGGTGGCGAACGCCCTCAAGCCCCTCGATGAAAGGGCCGATCGGCACTGCGCCCCGCCGGTTGGCCGGTGGCGCAGTGTGGCCGACCTTTAGTCGACGTAGGGCTCTAAGCCTGATTCACTTGAGCGGCGAATCGGGTCTGCTGACACGTCCCAACGAAGGTCCCTTACGTCATTAGATCGCCCTTGGCGGCGTTAAGCACCTTGTCGCGCGTTGCACCCAGCGTGAGGTCGAGTGTCCTGTGCAACGCCAACACCTGGAAAAGGTAGTGGCGGGGCGGGTCGCCGACCCGCTGAGCAAGGCCGCACAGCCGCCTGCGCAGAACTCGCTCCTACCCGGTAGACACGCGGGGCGTTGCCTACACCTACGCCCAAGTCGGTCTCAAACGCCTAGGCGCGGGGTCAGTTCAGCATATGTCGCTGAAGGACAAACTCGGCGCGTGGCTGGATGGTGGTCCCACCTACCGCCTGCTGATAGCTACGTCGGCAAACGGCGAGAATCGGCCCCTGTCCCAGGCGCTTACGGCTGGGCCAATCGCAACTCGAAGGTCGTCTTTCCTTGAGACGACTCTACAGATACGTTTCCCCCATGAGCACGTGCAATCTGCTTTACAACAAACAGTCCCAGCCCGAGGCTGACGCGCTCCTCGTCGCCGCCGGATGCTCCCCCACGCTTCAGTGGATCGAAAATCTGATTGAGAACTTCTTGCGGAATGACGGCGCCAGGATTCGTCACGGCGAGAATCGCCTCACCACCGTCGACCCTCAATTCAACATCAATATTTCCTCCGCGCTGCCCGTATTTATGGGCATTGCCCACGAGATTTGAAATAGCCTCCCGGACCCGACTGGCATCGCACACCATGCGAAGCACCTCTGGTGCATAGAGGTGAATTCGCGCATTCGGCATCGCAGAGCGAAGCAGTTCAATTTCTTCGCGGCACGCGGCTGCTAAGTCAACATCAACCCGGTCGACGTTGATTTCGCCTCCGAGCTGCGCCTGATTGTAGACAAGAAGTTTGTCTAGCAATTCACGCATGTGCTCACAGCTACGCACAGCGCGGTCTGCCGCCTTCACTGTTACTTCGTCCGAGGCGCGCGCAGCGATAAGTTCGGAGGTGAGCAGGATAGCATTGAGCGGATTACGAAGATCATGGCCGAGAACGCTCAGAAAAATGTTGCGCCAACGATCCGTCTCGGCGGCGTAGTAGAGCACGGACTCGGCAATCGCTTCGTCGACCGCCTCGTTGAATCGCGCAACGTCGCTTGGAGGGATCGCGTGCTGCTCTGTTGAGTCGGACCATAGATGCAGGACGGACGTGCGTAGAGCACGATACTCTGACACCAAGTGGACAATGCTGTATCCACTATTCGCACGATGCAGTGCGTGCGTGCCTGCGGCCGATGGCTCTTGGCCTGCTGGAGTAGGAGCGTCCCCAACAGATTTTGCGATCGCCTCAGCCCGCGTCTGACGACTTCGTAGGTCTGCCACTATTGCGCCGATGATCTCAGGAAGGTGATCGCGAAGCTCGACTTCCCCCAAAGCCGGACTCACTTCCACTGATTTCGCGAATTCTATGGCCCGGCCAACAATCGTCTCCGCATGCTCCTCTATAAAATCCGCCAGCTTGCTTTTCATGCCACCAACCTTCGGTCCCAGAGGTTGGATACTAAAGCAAGAGCGCCGGAGAGGCGTGGGCGCGCGCCGAGCACTCTGGCCACACTGGGCTCCTGCTCCAAATACGGCCGCTGATTTTTGGCTCCCGCCTACCCCTCCATCCCCTATTCATCCGTTCGGGGGCCTGCCGTCGCGTTTTCTTCTCCCCTCCTCGGCTCACCACTTCTGCTGCGGCCCCTCGTAGCATGAACGTGGGCAGCGGTAGGATCCTCGATCTGGATGACCTCGCCTCTCTGCCATGCATCTGCTCCTGCATCGATGTGGGGCGCGGCAATGTCGGCACGACGCTTCCGCTTGTCCTCGCTATCGACCCCGAGTCGGGCGTCGCGTGCGCCCACCATCGCCGGGTCGGCTTGGCCATCCGCCGTGAACCCCATCATCAACTGCGGCATCCCTCGGGGCAAATCCCTGTCCAGATCTGTGTGCCAGGTGTGCCAGGTCTTTCCATACGTGTGGATGAGCTTCTCCATGAGTTCATGCTCAGCCACGTCCGGAATCCCTGGTGCAATCAGCTGCCCCGATTTCACTTCGTGGACGTGGCTGTGCCAAAGCGCCTTCTCTTTCTCGGGGAGACCAATGAATAGCTTCGCGCTGATGATGTATTCCACGCCCATCAGCTTGGCGTCTTTCACGTTTCCGTCGTAGATCGTGCACTGGATGACCTCCTCGTTGAGGATCGAGCAGTAATGGTGGGCTTCCATTTGGCCCTCCGGCTGACCGTTGTAGAAATGAAATCCGTCCAGGTAGGCGTTGATAGCATCGATGGGCGGACGGTCCTGCAGCACCGCCGCGCCGGTCTCCAACGCCTTGGTTTTGGCCGTTTCCTCAGCCCCCGGAGCTTGCACACTGGACTCGGTGTTCCCGCCTCCGCAGGCGGTCAAGGCAAGGAC
Source organism: Stenotrophomonas sp. SAM-B (assembly GCF_013387485.1). Taxonomy (GTDB): domain Bacteria; phylum Pseudomonadota; class Gammaproteobacteria; order Xanthomonadales; family Xanthomonadaceae; genus Stenotrophomonas; species Stenotrophomonas maltophilia_AA. The sequence goes on along the minus strand of NZ_JABBXB010000002.1, from coordinate 38,193 downwards.
TGCTGTGGCAGATAGGATGGGTCGACGCATCGTGCTTTACTCCCAAATCGGTTTCGAGGCAGGGGCCAGATCACTCGTCTTGCGCCCACCGGGCCAGATTTTGCTGGATCGTGTTGACGTCCGCCCAAGGATCTTTGCGGCGCCGCTTCAGCTTTTCAGGCACGTCCTTCATGGTGAAAGCATCCGCACGGGTCAACTTAGCCAGATCGCTCCAGGCGATAGGCATGGCAACGGGCGCGCCGGGCCGACCGCGTAAAGAATACGATGCCACCGCCGTGGCACCGCGGCCGTTTCGCAGGTAGTCCACAAAGATGCGCTTGTTCCGAAGGCTCTTGGTCGAGGTCGCTAAGAAGCGGGTCGGCTCCGACTGCGACAACGCCTCGGCGAACCCCTTGGCAAACCGCTTGGTCAGATCCCAATCGCACCCCGGGTTCAAGGGCACGACCACGTGCAGCCCCTTCCCTCCTGACACCCGCAAGAAGGATTCCAGCTCCAATTGTTCGAGCAGCCTGCGAATGTCCACGGCTGCCTTTTTGACCTCGGAAAACGGCACATCTGGGCCGGGATCCAAGTCGAAGACCACGCGATCGGCCCGATCAGGGGCCTCCGCGTGGCTGCCCCATGGGTGAAACTCCAAGGCGTTGAACTGCACCAGCTCCAGCAGGCTGGCCGCGTCGCGGACCACCAAGTAGTGCGCATTGATGCCGCTGTCTTCTTTCAGGCGGACCGAGTCCACCAGCTCCAAGCCAGCGGTGTGGTGCTTCTGGAAGAAACAAGGCTTGCCTGTCCCGCTGGGGCAACGAATGACCGATAAGGGGCGATCAATCACCTCCGGCAGCAAATGGTCCATCACAGCCGTGTAGTAATCCCATACGTCCTGCTTGGTGACCTTGATGTCAGGAAAGATCACCTTGGTAGGGCTGGACAGCTTGGGCGGCGTGCGCGCTTCACCTGCTGACTTGGCCGCCTCGCCCGCTGAAGATCTTCTGGACGCCTTCCGGGACGGCTTGAGCTGGGCAGCGTCCGTAGGCTTTTCCGCTGGAGGCGCGCTGTCTGAGTCAGCCAGATCAGCTACGCCCTTGTCACGCCGGACGGCCTTAAGCGAGGCTTGGCGCAGCAGTTGCTGCCCGCCGATGCCTCGGTAAAACACCTCCACCACGAAGCGGGGCTTAAACCACGTGGCCGACCGTAGATCGGTCTGCTTCGTCGGCACATGCGCCGTAGGTGTCTTTCCGCCGGCTCGCCCGATAAGGTCGCTCAGCTCTTTGATGAGTTCATCTGAGAAACCCGAGCCCACCCGCCCGACGTAGAGCCAGCCGTGCTTTTGGTCAGGCCTGGCGAGAAGAAGCGATCCAAACCCGGCGCGGTTGCCCTTTGGGGAAGTGTAGCCAACCACCGCAAACTCATCGCTGGCCAACTGCTTGGTCTTCTTCCAGTCCTCGCTCCGGCCTCCGTGATAGGCCCGGTCAGCCCGCTTGGAAATAATGCCCTCGAAGTGGCGTTCACCTGCCAATTGGTAGGCCGATTCCCCGTCGCCCTCGATGTGTGAGCTGTAGGCCAAGTGGTCAGGGCTTTCCTTCAGGAGTTCCTGCAGGACTTGCTTGCGCTCCGACAGGGGAGCGTCGGCAATGTCAATTCCATCGATGTGGAGGAGATCGAACAAGGCGTAGGCCAATGCCCCTTGGCGCTCTCCGGACAACATCGCTTGGAGGAGGTTGAAGTCCTCCTTCGTGCCGCTGCCTGCAATGAGCTCCCCGTCCAATGCCCCCGACTTGAGTCCTAAGGTGGCCACAGCGTCCCGAATTTCAGGGATCTTTGATGTCCACTCCAACGCATTGCGGGACCAAAGCCGCACCTCGCCCTCGGTGATCGTCGCCAGGATGCGGTAACCGTCCCACTTGATTTCGTGGACCCACTGGTCGCCCTTGGGTGGGGCATCGCCAAGCTTGGCCAGCTGCGGTTCGAAAGGGCCCTCGGGAGGTTTGGCTTTCTTTGCCTTGGTCAGCGCCGAGGCCTTCTTCGCCCAATCAATTCGCCGCCGTTTCTTCGGCAATGCCACTGCATTGAGCTTTTTCTTGTCGGCCTTGCCAGCGCCTGCCCGCTTCAGGTCTTCCGCCGGAGGCGCGGTGACATCGCCCAGCAAATCGTCCGCTTCCACGTCACTGGCGAAGGCATCGTCGTCTTTGAACAACAACCACTGCGGCTGCTTGGCTGGCTTTCCCGACCGGACCAGATGCCACGCACCCTTCAGCTTTGTGCCGAACAACTCAAACCGAAGATGCCCCTTGGCAAGCTGCGCTTCGGGGTCGCCCGATGTCGCCCAGACACCGTGATCAAACTGGGCGACGTGCCCGCCTCCATATTGCCCTTTCGGGATGTCGCCCTCGAAGCCGGCATAGTCCACGGGATGGTCTTCCACCTCCACGGCCATACGCTTGACCTTGGGGTCGTAACTGGGCCCTTTAGGAACGGCCCAGCTCTTGAGGGCGTCTCCTACCTGGAGCCGAAAATCGTAGTGGCGCCGGCTGGCGTGATGCAGCTGGACCACGAAGATCGCCCGTTGACCCTGCGGCAACCCTTTACCGGGCTCTGGTTCCTTAGTTTTGTCAAAGCTACGCTTGCGTCGGTATTCGGTGAGGGACATGCCCTACTCCGTCTCACTTGCCCAGGTGCTTGCGAACCGCCACAGAAGTCGGGCCCACTGCCTTTACCGCCGCCCGAAGTTCCTCAGCACTGACGCCCAGCGTCTTAGTCCAATATTGAAGCTCATAGCCCTCGTTGACGTTGATGCGGTCGCGATCCGGACTACCTGCGTTCTTCTTGTCATCAGCCATGGTGATCTCCTCACTTTTCCTGAAAGCACTTGGTCAGTCGGCTTTTACTGGCCCCAAGTCATTGGACCGCTACGTCCACAGCCGAGACAAAGACTGACGGCCGAACGATGTTGGGGGCATAGGCCATCTCGCCTGCCGCCGAGATGACCTCCAAAAGGCGGGGCGCAACAGGGCCGACAGCCTTCCGCACTCCGATGAAGTGGACCCACGAACCCTCCACCTCCACCTTTGCTCCAGTGAGCTCTGGGCACTGACTCACCAATGCTCGAAGGTTCTGGATCCAGGCCTCGCAGGGGAGCGCGTCCAGCTGGACCACGGTTGTGTCGTCGCCCACGTATAGATCAGCCATCTCCATCCGAGTTACACGCGGCGTTGCTGCCCTAAATTGTGGATAAGCGCTCATACGCTTCTCCTAACAAGGTTGGAGACGAATATCCCCTGCACAGAGAGCACGGGGTGTCAGCGTGGCGTCAAGGGTCCGTCAAACCGTTGAAGCCCCTGGTCCGCCAAGCGCAACGGCTAACAGGCCCATACCGAAAACACATTGTCGTGCGGGCAGCCTTCCTAGAATTCCTTGGTCGGCCGATGCTTGACCTGTCAGGAGGAATCGCTATGAGCTATAGACGCAGCCAGACTTTCGACATCGAAAACCCGATCCCTCCATGGACGTAACCATTTGGCATGTCCTGTATGTGCTCTGGTTGGCTGCGGGCGCCATGGATTTCTGGCTGCACAGGGCCAGCAGTATTGAATCCACCTCGGGCATTCCGGAGTCAAGGCTGCACTTGGCTCAGATAGCGATCCTCGGGCTGGGGACGGTTCTCTGGCTGGGATTCCGAGCTTCGCATGGACTTTTCGCCATCCTCTTGGCACTGGTGTGCCTGCACGCAATAACAGGCTATTGGGACACGCGGGTGGCCTATCCCAAGCGCGCGATTCGTCCGTTGGAGCAGCACGTTCACAGCATTCTGGATTTAGCGCCGTGGGTCGCGACAGGTGCCGTTTACTGGTCACTGCCTAGCGCCCATGTCGGGCCAGTCTTGGCATTTGACCCGGCCCCATCCGCCTCATGGGCCTTTGCGCTTGTGCCCGCGATGCTTCTGGTGGTCTTGCCGGCGCTGGGTGAGTTCCGTCGATGCTTGAGCTATCGGCGGACAAGATAAACCGGGCGTCCCCGTCGCCCCGTCGGAGAGTGCCCCCCTCCGACGGGGCGTTGGCGATGATGAGCAGGACCTTACTTCTTCGCCTCAACACCAGGGGTGGCATCGCGCACCAGGAACTCCTCGGCAACTTCCGGCAAGTGCGTTGCAAGCCAGTCGGCCATCGCCTCTTCCTGGACCAAAATTTCCTCACACACGCGTGCGGTTTCCGGGTCACCGGCGGTCTTGGCCGCTGCGATCAAAGCGGTGTAAGAGGCAATTTCAAAGTGCTCGAACACGTAGCCGGCCATCGCGCCTTTCACGATTTCGTCGGATGCGGTCATCCCACCTAGCGCCTGGCCGAATGCGGCCATCTTTCCCATCACGTCTTTGATGGTGGATGGAGACCCGCCGAGGCGCTTGATGCAGCCCTCGAGCAGCTCTCGTTGTCCGATCGTCTCCTGGATGTGCTCTTCGATCCGCGCCTTCAGCACGGGGTAGTGCTCAATACGGGACGCCTGCCCCTTCAACATCGTCTCCGCCTGCTGCTCCATTGCGTGGGCGTCGCGCAGCCAGTCAGCAAGTTCTCTTTAGGTTCGGCCATGGAAATCTCCTGGTTGGACAAGGGAGAAAGCACCCTATCCAGCAAGGCATCGCCGCGAGGCGATGTTTGGGTGAAGACTAGGCGAAGTCATAAGATTGGTTCTGACCGGGATGCGGGTTCTGCTGATTCTGATTGGCCATAATCATTCTCCATGTTCGGGGTCAACATGAAGCCGACGGGCAATCCCTACGTTGCGATCAGTTAGGTTTGCGTAGCCTGCGAAGCGCACGCCTAGACAGGTCGCGCACCTTCCTAACACGTTCACAAAGCTAAGGGCGTGGGCGCTTACGTTGTCGGCGGGACTTGCACGGACCAGAACTCGGCCAAGAGACGCAGGCCCGGGTTGTGCTCAGCATCTTCTTCCAAGTAGGGGTGGCTGCGCTCGCTCCAGCGCGCGGCTTCTATCCTCTGGATCAGGGACGCATCGGCGTGCTGGCAAGCCATCGACCAGTTCCAAAAGTAGCGTTCGGGCACCTCACCACTGGTGAGCACTCGGATATCCGCATGCCGCTTAGATTGCTTTATGCGGTCAAAAACCGAGGCAACCCCCTCCTCGGGGCCTTCCAGGTACTGGAGAAACGTTGTGCCGTCGTAGAGCAGCACCCCCGTCACATCCGCCATTCGATTCTGGGCCGACGCTTCGACGAGGATCTCTTCCAGATCCGAGTTGTCGAGATTTGAAGAGGAGCGGCTGGCGTAGGCCAGCGCGTAGATTGGTGGGCTGTCGGTCATCACCGCTATGTTATCTCAGCGTCTTCGGCCAACGGAAGGGAGTCTGCTGCTATGCATTGAACGCTGAATTGTTCACATAGAAGCCATCATCGGATTGATCGGGCCGGTGAATGGTTGATCATAGCTAGGGTGCCCATTGGCTGAGGGCTTGAGCACGCGATGCACAGACAGAGGAGATGCCGACATGCTTGTGACTGAAAAATTCATCATCACCAATGTCACCGAGGCGAAGCGCTTGACGACGAGCGCACCTAGAAAGGAGTACGGGTGGCCTGGGGCTGAAAGCATGGACATCGAGTGCCTTTCCTGCCACGGCCGCTGGGCGGCAGTACTGACAGGTGTAAACGGCTTTGACCGTCGTGATGGTGCAACTGTGGTTTGGTGCCCAAAGTGCGGAGCAGCCGAACCAGTGCCTGACGCGGCACTTCAAGATGAAGCGACACGATAGTTTTCCGACTTGAACAGGCAGCCTCGACTCGCGCGGGGTTTCATGGAATGTGAGTCGGAATGATGGTATAGAGCTAAATTCAGTGGAATGGCTCTCGCGCAGTTGCTATGAATATGTCTATCACGGAAGTTCCGGAACGGATGGCGGTCTTGGGGATGATGCATGTCTTGGATGCAGAGTCCGGCCCATCCTTGGATCGCATCACCGCGCTGACTGCCTTCGCCTTCAGTGCCCCTGTCGCCTTCGTCTCCATTGTCAGCGAAGACAAACAGCGGTTTATTTCCCGAATCGGCTTGCCAGTCGCCGAGACAGATATTCGGGTCTCGATTTGCGCGCATGCGATCTCTTGCAACGAGGTGATGGTCGTCCCAGATCTCCGGGAGGACCCGCGCTTTGAACACAACCCCTTGGTCGTCGCGCCGCCCCACCTGCGCTTCTATGCTGGAGCGCCCCTTGTAGCGAAGAATGGCGTATCAATAGGCGCCATTTGCATCATGGACACGAAGGTCCGCGAATTCTCGGAGTCAGACCGCACTCAGTTGTCCACGCTAGCACAGTTGGTGATCGCTCAACTCGAACTGAGAAACATGTTCGGGCGCTTGGAACCTGTCAGCGGCATCGCCAATCGGCACCAGTTCCAGATTGACTATGCCGGCTTGGCAGAAAGGCACAGCGGACGGCGGATGTTCGCGGTCCTCTTAGACGTGTTCGATATCCCCAGCGCGAATGAGGCCGGCCAAGCCCTGGGCATGCGGCCGTTAGAGGTCTTGATTCGGCGAGCAGGCATTCGGCTCAAGCTTGCGCTGGAAGGATTGGCGAACATCTACCACGTCGGAGTGACGCATTTTGCATTCTTGGTCGACCGGACCAGTGCAAGAGAGTTGGAGGCACTGGTGAACGAACTTCGCCACCGGATGTCCCGGCCGCTTATGGCTGCCGGGGTTCCTATGTCTCCTCGCTTCCACGCTGGAATTTGCGCCGTGACTTTGGGCGAAGATACCGGTTATAACGTGATTCGCAAGGCGCTAATCGGACTGCACGAATCCTTCGAGGCGCGGCAGCCTTTCGCCTGGTATTCCGAGCAGCGCGACAATCAGATGCGGCGGGGATACCGCTTGGCCGCGGACGCCGAGCGCGGGCTCCGAAAGGGCGAGTTTTACTTGCAATATCAGCCGCGCTACCGCGCGTCTGACCTTCAGCCGGTGTCGGCGGAGGCATTGCTTCGCTGGACGCACCCACGCTTGGGACCGGTGAGTCCGGGGGAGTTCATCCCGATATTCGAGCGGACCGCGCTGATGGAAACCGTCACCCCGTGGGTACTCGATGCCGCGCTGGATCAACTGCTCGCCTGGCGCGCCGCGTGTCACTACTTTGCCCTGTCCATCAACCTGTCCGGCACTGATCTTTCCACTGAAGATGCCTGGACAAGACTTCGTTCAATGCTTGAGGCGCGCCGCCTGCCCTTTGACTGCATTGAAATTGAAATTACGGAAGGCGAGTGGCTACGTGCCGACTCGGTCGCTGGGCGTCAGATCAGGGCAATGGCCGAAGCCGGCATCAAGATTGCGATTGACGACTTTGGGAGCGGTTACAGCAATTTCGGCTACTTGTCTGACCTGCCGATCGACACCATTAAGATGGATAAGTCCCTGATCGTCAATCTGGAGACCGATCCCAAGGCCAAGCCCAAGGTCATGGCGATCATCAACCTAGCTCGCGAGCTCGGTTACCACACCGTGGCAGAAGGTGTAGAGACACCGGCTCAACTCCGCTTTCTGCAGGAGCATGGATGCGATCAGATTCAAGGATACCTCCTCTCCCGCCCCCTCAATCCCGAAGCGCTACTTCAGGTTTTCAGTGACGGCGGAACCGGAGAGAGCGAGGACACGCCCCTCGTGACTTCTTAGGAACTTCACGCAGCGGGGAGGTTGGATTCGCTTCCGTCGTGACCCTTTTGCGGCAGTGACCTGCCCAACACCTGCAACGCATGTGTCGCACCAACCCCCGTGTAACGCTGGTCCGCAATGCGCGTCGGTGGCTCCTTTTTGCTGGCCGCTCTCGGCTTCTTGGCTGGTCACGAGCCGCGACTAGGATGCCTTGCGGAGGCGATGAGTTGCGCAACACGGTCCTGAATGGCGGAGCCGGTGCCCGCCCCAAAGCCCACGAAGAAAAGCCAATGCCCGTCCAAACGCACGGCCACTATTAAGACCCGCCGCCACGCCGACGCCAGCAGGTCGGCCAATTGGACACCCGGGATGTCATGAGAACGGACAAACTCCCAGTCGCGCATGACGGCCGCCAAGTTCACCAACAGGTCTATTTGAGCCACCATCTGCGTGTAGAGCTGTGGAGACGAGCGCTCCAGCCTTCCCGAGAGATCATCGATGGAGGCACGTCCCCCCTGATAAAGCATGCTGGGCCGATTGGCTCTAACGCTCTGGACCTGGTTGGCCTGGTGACACGTAACCACCTGAATGTCTTGATGGCCAAGGTCGATCGCAGAGATAAAGAGAGCTGCCTCTAGCTCGCCAAGCTCTTTCAAGAGACGCTTCAACTGCGACTCCGACAGATGCTTCAGTTTGACTTCGTCCTGGTATCCGCACCCCAGACGGCGCTTGAGGAGCTTCAAGGTGCGTTCGACCCGCCTCCGACAGACCTCGGGCACCACGTAAGCCGCAACGACACACCAGCTGTTGGTGGCGTCCGCTGACTTAAAGGTTCCTGACTCGTCAACATAAATGAACGTCGCAATTCGTCTTTGGCCTCATCGGTGAGCGGCGGGAACCACTGAGTGTCACCGCCTGAGCTTTTTCAACAACCAACGCGCCGCATCAGCGCGATCCTCCGGCGAAAGCTCTTCTAACGCCAGGATGACGTCGGCCGTGTGGTCGTCTCTAGCGACCAAGTAGGCCATCGGAACCTCCAACGTGTCCGCCAACTTCCCCAGTGCATCCAGATCGATCCCGCTGGTCTCGTTCTCGTAACGGTTGACCCGGCTGCTGGCCAGCTTCTTATCCAGCCCCATGAGCACCCCCAGCGCGCGCTGGCTCGGAATGGCACGGAGCTCTCTGGCCTGCTTCAGGCGGGCGGCAAATAGGGAACGCGGGGAAGCCTTGGGCACGTGAACAGATATTGAAAACTTGGGAAGACAGCATGACTTGGTCCCTCAATGCATGGCAGACTCTTCATGAAATGTAGCACCCTCCCGACCAACCACAGGGGTTTTCATGAAGAAGATCGAGACAAGGATGGCCGCCGGCCTGGCTGCCGCGCTGCTTTTGGCCGCCTATTCCGCAGGAGCCCAGAGCCACCCCGAGCAAGAGGAAGCGCCAAATCGCCCCGGTTTCTTCAGGCAGCTGGGCACCAGCCTGAAAAATGCCGGCGGGCAGATGGTTGGGGTCAAGCCGGCTCAGGGCGGCGCGAAGGCGGCCGCCGGCGCTGGGGCGATCTACGCCCCGGTCAGCGGAGGCGGGAAGCTGCCCGGATTGTTCAAAGGTGACAATCATCAGTTGGCCCAGCAGGGCAAGCTCGACTGGCCCCGGGTGGCACTGACCTACACCGAGTGGGGCGCGTCCCTGCCCTGCTGGACCGTCGAGGCTCGGATCTGGACCAGTCCTGCGTCATCCACCACGGAAACGTTCCGGACCTGCGCAAGTGCGGCAGTGACGGAAACGGACGACCTCGGTGAAGTCGCCGAGCTCAACGACGCGGCGCTTTGGAAGGGAAAAGACACCCTGCGCGGCATCCGGGTCCTGCCGAGCAAGCCGAACACCGGCGCCCAGAGGTCGACCGGGCCGAACCCGCCGGCGCAACCGTTCCAGGTCAACGTGAGCCGGGATGCCGTGGCCAACCGTGCAGTCGAGGTCGCGCTACGCGCTGCCTGGGTCAGTGGGTTCATCCAGACCGCGGACCTTCACCCGGGTGCCTCGGGCCTGCTGACCCCCTTCAAGGATTCCCGGATGTGGATCGCCGGGTTTAACGCCGGTGGCAACCGCGACCGCTGAGGCACCCCGGGCCTTGCGCCCTCACCAATAGGGAAACGACATGAAAGCATGGATCCTTGCCGCCGCCGCGGCCCTTTGCCTCACCGCCTGCAGCAAGCCCTCTGAAGGAGAAGCCAAGCAGGCCCTGGCCGACTTGATGGCCCAGAGCGCCTCCGCACCGGTTGTCACCATCGAAGGGTTCTCCTTGACCGGGTGCACGCGGGCCGACGACACGGACGGCTACCGGTGCGATACCCGTGGCACCGTAATCATGGACTTGATGGGCAACCGGGTGCCGCTGCCTGTCGACAAGAATCTGCGGTATGCCAAGGCCGACGGAACCTGGAGGGCCTACGCCCAATGAAGAGCGAGCCCCCTTCCCTGCACTTTGCCCACGCAGATCGCGTAACTGCGCCATCTATCAGGACCATCAAGAGCGTCAGGACTTCCCGGGAGCGCTTCTTCTGGTGGTATTCGCTGTCCCTGCTCTTCCTCGGACCTTTCGGGTTCATTGTCGGGCCGTTGATGGCCCGGCGAGGAACGCGGAAGGTAGAACGCCTGCATTCGGCAGCAGCTTGGGAGGCTCGGCAGCGGGATCATGGGTTCACGTGGTGGCAGTGGTGGGTCATGGCCCCGCTGACCGTGCTCGGCGCTGGCTGGGTCTTCGGGTTGCTGAGCGGGCTGCCCATGATTCTCCTGGTTCTTTGGGCGCAAGTGGTCCAAGGCTAGGCGGATGCGCTAAGTAGCAGGACCCGATACCTCGGACCTTTCCTATAGGAAAGGTTGGCAGGAAGCGGGCCGGCCAGTTAGCCGGAGCCATCAGGACTTCTGCCGCCTGGACATCAGATGCTTCTTGCGGGAGCGAAGCGGTTTGGTGCGTCGCATTGAATCCAGCGCCGTCCTGGTCCTAGGTCTACTGGACGTGCAATCATTCCCATTGTCTGCGCCGCATGTTGCCAACTGAGGGGCTCATTGAGTTGGCAAGTGGGACTTCCCGCAATGCGTTGGTCCGCTTAGTCGGCCGTTGATATGGGCGCAGCGCTGAAACGGTGATAGCCGCCGGCATTGGCGAACGTTGGACAAAGACATGGGCTTGAGCATCTCCTATGCCTTGCAACACACACTATCTGCCAGAAGGTACCACCGTGAAAGAACAGAGAAAAAAAGTCGTACTTCTGACCGGCGCGGCGGGTCGCATTGGCACCGCGTTTCGGCAACTGGCACCGGAACGCTTCCACCTAAGGTTAGCTGATCTCAACGTTTCAGAGTTTGCCGATGACGATGCGTCAGTTGAGCTCGATATTTCTGATTTGGAAGCATGCAGAAGCGCCTGCCATGGCGTTGATACGGTGGTTCACCTTGCGGCTGATCCTGGGCCCGACGCCGATTTCTACGGATCGCTGCTGGACGCCAACATCAAGGGCACGTTCAACATCTTTCGTGCTGCGGCGGATGCTGGGTGCCGTCGTGTGGTTTTTGCTAGCAGCGCACAGACCATCGAGGGCTACCCAATCGATCGCCAGGTTTCGGTTTCCGATCCAGTGAGGCCCAAGAATCTCTATGGCGTGACCAAGTGCTTTGGCGAAGCGCTGGGTTCCTACTTCGCGACGGAAGAAGGTCTATCGGTCATTGCAATTCGAATCGCGAATTTCGCCACGTTCGTCCTTGGGGAGCAGCATTCCGCACGAGATGTAAGCGCCTTCCTCAGTCACCGAGACGCCGTGCAGCTATTGGTCCGAGCCATTGAAGCTGAGGACGTACCCTTTGCGATCGTCAACGGTGTTTCGAACAACAGGTTCAAGCGATTGAACTTGGAGGAAGCCCGCAGGGTCCTTAGCTATGCGCCCGAAGACGACGCCTTCGAGATTCTTGGATTGTAGGCGCGCGCAACAGGGTGGCGCGGTGCAAGTCCTCCGCATGGAGTTCTAGGTCCGCCGCCCAACTTTGAGGCGCGGCGATCACCTCATCCAACTTCGCTCCAGGTCTGCCGACGAATACAGCCATCCGATCGAAGTTTGAAGGTGAGGTTACAGGTCCGCCAAATCGGTGATGGTCACTTGCCCCTTTCGCAGATCGGCGACCAGCAGCCTGCCCCCGGCAACGGTCCGACCCACGCTTTTGTTGAGGTAGGCCGCCTGCAGCCGGCCGGCCTCCAGGACGGCATCAAGTTCGAAGCTATCTTGCCGCCCACGCAACGGATCCCCAGGCGATGCCAGTCCGCCTTCCAGCGGCTGCACCCGTGCCGGACCACCCCCCGCATCCTTGGCATAGGCCGTCGCGATCATCCGGCCGTTCTTCGGTGACCAGCCGCCCAGAACGAGCTCGCTATGCAGGATGTCGCGAGGCATCCCCGCCTCGGCAGCCGCTTGGACGTAGTCCGGCCAAAGATGGTCCATGACCAGCCCCAGCTCGGCCATGAGCTGCTCCATCGTGAAATCCGCGCGGAAGCTGGCCTGAAGGCACAGCTCGTAGATCTTCAAGAAAAACTGGGCGGAGCCACGACTGGCCAGCACCAAGTTGTGCTGAGGGATCAGCAAGAGCTTGGCGCCCACCGACGGCTTCTGAGTCAGTGCGTCCTCGGCCCACGTATCGACCGCGATGAGCAGTTGGTCGGGGCGTAGCAACACATTCAGGATGCTCATGGGATGGTCGTGGGCCGAAAGACGGAGACTATCGTCAGCCCGTCCCGGCTGTCCATCTGGAAGGTTCAGTTGGTGGCGGTGGTGGACCATGACGCGCCTGAGCATGCTGGGAGCGTCTTCGGTCTTGCTCTGCGAGGGCTGGCCCATCACTCGTCTGCTGCTTTGGGCGCAAGTGACCCAAGCCTAAGCAACGTAGCGCCCTTCCACTACCAAGGTGGCTTCAGAGCGCCCGACGATGCTGCCTTGGGCACTAAAGCCGGCTTCCGTGGCATCGCCCCGGAACTCGAGTTCGAACTGGTCGACCCCGCCACACAGACATTCGGAGCCCGGATCCCAGCATTTGATGGTCAGCTTGGCCGTAAATCCAGCGCCGTCGCCCTGCTTGGATCCCCAATACGTATAGCCCGAATCGCCGCCATTGACCCTCTCCCCCTTAGATACAGCGATGCCCTCGCCCACTCCCTGCATCAAGTTAGACTCGGCAGCCGTGGTGTCACTGAACCGCATCGACGCGATGGCCGTTTGGCACGTCATACATGATCGCGGTGATCTCGCTGATGAGGCGCTGATCCAAGAGCAGCTTCATGATCACCGCAGCCGTTTCTTTAGTGGGAATGATCAGCCCCTCGCTGTCGAACTGCACCCCCCATTTGTATTTTTCGCACACCTCGCGCAACGAGCCCAGATACTTGGGATTGTCGTAGAGCTTGCGCTCCTGGATGACCGCCATGCGGCGCAAATGAGTGCCGTTGCTTCCGACATGCGCGACCAAAGGGGCCATGTCGGTGAACAGCGATACGAACTGCTCTTCGTCCTGAAGTTCACCAAACGCGCTCACGAAGCCTGCGCGATACCTCATCATCGACTCGAAGGCACGCTTGTTGCCCACGAGCAGCGCGTTATCCAAGGCAAACAAATCAAATCCTGGCTCCAAGGTGAAATCCACCCCCTCCACGGCGCTGAGCTCGCCGTTCTGAAACAGCATGTTAACGACCCCCTTCTTCCGATACGCGGTCTTCCAGGTGGCCGGAGAACGTCGCACCGCATACAACACACTCTCCCCCTGGTAGAACTTCACCACATAGCCGATGGCGTTCTTCAGCTGGTCCCGGCTTTTTACCGCGTGTTCGAGCTCTGGACGGTCCACAAGCGCCTGAAGTAAGGCAAAGTCGGTCTCGACCGCGGAAACGGACAGACAGCCATTGTCCGTGGGCTGGGCCAGATGCCCATAGGGAATCCACTCGGTCATCATCGCCCTCTCCGCCTTGGCGAAGTCGCGCAACGCGTCCTCCAAATCCCCATCTATGCGGACAAAGTTCGCAGAAAAGCGGTCCGCCGTTGCGCTCGACTTAAAAACCCACAAATGGACCCCTGCGCCGTCGAGGTCGAATTCCTGAAGCGCCTGCAATGCTTGATCGGTCACGGGTCCCCCATCAGATAAACGTCCTGTATTTCTTCGGCCATCTGAATGCTGGGTACAAGCGGGCCCTTTTTCAAGACCCTAACCATTCGAATGGCCCCTGCCTGACCCAATGCAACCTTGGCCTCGTATAGCCTCCACCCCAATACGATCAGCAGCGGATTCATCAAAATTTGGCCGGACCGATACGTGATCATGAACAATCCCACCCAGAAGACCAGAAAGCCGCCGAGCTTTTGCGGGTCCCCGTAGCTCAAGCCCATAAAAGACACTACGTAAGGAAGCACGTAGTTGATCAGATCATTGGGAATGGCCTTGACTTCTTGCACGTGAACGCGGTGGGTGAGACGGACCGAGCGCAGCGCCAGCACCATCAAAAGAAGCGCTCCCGAGGTCATAGCCACACTCCCCCACGCAAACCAAGGGTGGGCAAAGACTTGGAACTGACAGCTCCATTGCCATTTCCAACCGCACAGGGGAGCCCCCCAATACTTCGCAGAAATGTCTTGAACCATCAGGATCAAGGCCAACGGCAAATAGGAGCCCAAGAAGATGAAAAGCGCTGACCAGAACTGAAACTGCATGCGTTGGGCTCCCACCTTTGTTACCCGACATTGTCGCCAATGTGCATCGCACCGAGTGAGAACACGGCCCGACCTCCATGCCAGGCGGCCCGCCAGAGACAACGCCCCACCACTGGCACCCACTTTATGAGCCAATGATGCCTCGCCCGCCTCGGTTCAAAAGCACCAGCGCGGACCGACCTCCTCCAGCCCGTAGGGACAGTGGTTAGACCCGCCCCATCGGCGCCAATTTCGAGTGCGAGACTCGTTCTGACGTCCCCGCCGCCTGCACCAGTTGGTCAGCAGCCACGCCACCAATGCTGTCTTCCACGGGGCGGGCGCGACCTGCATCGGTGTCGATCCAATGTCCTACCCAGTTCCAGACCCAGCACAGCAAGGTTGCCCGACCTATGCTACCTCTCTCTTAGGCTTAGCGAAACGTCACGGGCTATTAAGGGGGAGGACGATCCGACCACAAAGGGTTGCTGCTACGTTCATTTGGGTCGGCCCGTCGCCGTCCTCCAGAAGGCCCCAACTTCCACGTCAAAAGACGGTTACGTTCATTCCAATGAGTGCTTGACGGAAGTCCAAGGGGGCAGCAGCCAAGAGGGCTTTGACCTGATCCTCAGAAATGGGCGCGTAGTAGATCAAGCCATTGAGTGCCTTGTAGAAACAGTAAAAACCGGAAAGGGTGGGCTGACCGAATATCTGATAGATGCCTTCTTCCTGGATTTTTACATGGAGATGTTTAGGGGAGCCATCTGGATGTTTTGACGTCACCGACTCAGACATCCACTTGAACTGACCGTCCTGCAGGTGCCGTTTGACAACAGATTTTTTCTCCGACTTGTTACACTGAAGAATTATTCCTCTCTGCCCGCCAATCGTCTCGAACGTTAGCTTTTTCCTGTATTCCGGCATTTGACTAATTCCTTCACTTTGCTAATAAGAGCACATCAAACTTGGCAAGGCGATAATTATGTATTGGATCGATGCTACGTCATCTAATGGCGAAGCGCTGCAAATCGATGGGATCAACGAGGAAGCCCTAACCCTACTCATCCCATTCCTGGGAGTTTTGGGAGCCAGTTCTTCGTTCGGGAAAACTGATAGAAACGGATTAAGGATTCTCCTAGGGGGATGCCTCGGCATGGCAACCGACGGAACAGATGGGCAGTCTCTTTTCATAGAGACTCGACTCACGACGCACTGATGGGCACTAGTCCCTTGCACCTAGTACAACGGCCAATTGGCGGCCACCTTGAGGTGCCAAGATAGATTCTGAGACGGGCGTCAAATTTATGACCCCATCGACAGGTGACGCAATCTCTTCTGACTTATCTGCAAACAGTTGGGGCGGGTCACAGTTGTCCAAGCGATGCGGACGGTTTCTATCTGAGGCCCCATGTAAGGGCCCTGATCCCGGGCGAGTGCTTAGCCAGTCCATTCAACTTCTCGACGACAGTAAAGTCCCTGCTGTAGGTCGCGTGGTGTTCGTCATCGAGCTCATGCCCCACAATCTGAGCCCGCAGCTCCGACGTCACGCCCGCGCCCTGCAGCTCCTGGATGAACGTCTTCCGGAGCGAGTGGAATCCGCGCTTCGCCGGCTCCCATTCCTTGCCTACTTCGCCAAGATGTCGACTAAACGCCTTGGTGATCCAGTTGCCCTGCCCATTGACAGCAGTGGCCTTAGCGGCGGGGAACAGCCTCATTTCACCGGCCTTGCGCTTTTCATCGACCCACCCCAGCAAGCCCATCTTGAGGAGCTCAGGATGTAGCGGGACCGTGCGAAGGCTCACTTCGGTCTTAACCTTCTGGTGCTCTCCCTCATCCGAAATGCGGATGCACGGGATGCCATCCTCCTCGAACACGTCCTTGATGAGGAGCTGCCCGACCTCAGAAGCCCTGGCACCGGTGTAGAGTCCAATGAGGGACGCCCAGCGGGCCGATTCAGAAAGCTTGGCCAGCGCCTCGGGCGCGAACAGAGCGTGGATCTGCGCTCGGTCGTAAGCCTTGAAGCCCAGCTTCTTCCGGGCACGCTTCTCGCGCTGGGAGTAGCTCACATGGCCGGAGGCTGGGTTGTCGCCACGCGGGTAGTGACCAGAGGCCATGGCCCACTCGAAGAAGCCGCCCTTGCCTCCGATGTAGCTCTGCTTGTTAGTGAGGGTGGGCGTGGACGCGCCCTTTTCCCGCATGTCCTGATACCAGCGGGCCAAGTCCGAGCGCGTGATGGTGTGGACCTTGGCCTTTGGGCCCAAGAACGCCACCAATGCCTCGATCGCGGTCTTCTTGATCGTGTAGGTCTTGGGCAGCGTGGAAGGCTTGAGCGTCGCGAGGAACGCGTCGCGCGCCTTTCCCAGCGTGATCGTCTCGATCGCCTCGGCCGGTGGCGGTGCTGCGGCTGCGAGGGTCGCCTGTGGCCATATCTCGCGGGCCGGTCCACGGTGGGCTGCTTCAGGCTGCTGGAGCGTTGCCGCCATCGCCTCAAGCTCCATCAACTGCCGATAGAGTTTCAGATCCTTGGGACTGTCGATCTGCCATTGCTCCGTGACCGTCCCGTCCGTCGCCCGGGTGCGGTTCAACGTGAGCTCGCGCAGGTTCTCAGCGCTCGTCAAACGATCGATGAGGAGGTCAGCATCCGTTTTGCTGAGCTTGGCCACGCGTTGATCCTTCAACTGTGCGAAGAGTCGAGCATAGCCTGCACCCAGCACGACCGCACGCACGTGCGCCTGGGCGAGATCTTTCGTTCGGAGGGTGCGTTTGATCAGCCGGCAGTCGAGCACGGCTTGAAGGTCAACAGGAACGCGCTGGACGAACGACCAGCGACCGGTCTCGGACCGACTCAAATGGTGAGGGATGCGCATGCGATTGTCGCCTCTGCATGCTTTCCGCCTACCAATCAGGACACATCAAAAATTCATATTTAGAATCAATGACTTATACGTGATTGGCGGAGAGAGTGGGATTCGAACCCACGGAAGGAATGACCCTTCGCCGGTTTTCAAGACCGGTGCCTTAAACCGCTCGGCCATCTCTCCGTATCGGCAGCGCTTCCGCGCCCCGCGTGCCCAGGTCATTGCAACCCAGGCAACCGGTCGGGGCAGCGCCCCGTCCGGCATGGCTCCCCGGCTTTGGCCGGGGGTCGCATTCTCGCATTTCAGGTGGGATTTGCCCACCCGCCAGCGGTCGGGCTCAGCCCGCATCCACCGCCAAGGCACCCAAGGCACTGGCCTTGATCTTCTCCTTGGCACGCTCGCACGCGCCACCGCAATCCAGGCGCGAAGCCTCCAGCTGCGGCGGCAGGTGCTCGGCCAGGAAGTCGATGAACACGCGCACTGCCGGCAGCAGGCCGCGGCGGGAGGCGAAGACGGCGTGGCAGATGCCCTGCGGCAGCGACCAGTCCGGCAGCACCACTTCCAGTTCGCCGTTGCGCACGGCGTCGGCGCAGACGGTTTCCGGCAGCATGGTGATGCCGAAGCCGTCCTTGACCATGCTCTGCAGCAGCGGGAAATCAAAACCGGCCACGCGCGGCTGCAGGTCCACGCGGCGTACCGCGCCTTCCGGGCCGTGCAGTTCCCAGCGCTGGCGGGCTTCGTCTTCGCTGATGCTCAGGGTGACGTGGTTGGTCAGCTCGTCCGGGTCCTTCGGGCGGCCGGCGCGATCGAGGTACTTCGGGCTGGCGACCAGCAGTTCCTGCACCTGGCCGAAGCTGCGCATCACCAGGCTGCCATCGTCATCCAGGCGCGAGCGCACGCGCAGAGCGACGTCGTAGCCTTCATTGATGATGTCCACGCGGCGGTTGCTGATGTTCAGCTGCAGCCGCACCTTCGGATACTGGGCCAGGAACTTGGGCAGCAGCTTGGGCAGCTGCATCTGCGCGAGCGAGACCGGCACGCTGGCACGCACGAGGCCACGTGGCTCGGCGCTGAGGCGGTCGACCACCTCACGCGCGGCCTGGGCCTCGGCGAGCATGGTCTGCGCGTGACGATGCACGCTGGTGCCGACGTCGGTCACCGCGAAGCGGCGCGTGGAGCGCTGCAGCAGGCGGACGCCCAGGTCGGTTTCCAACTGGCTGATACGGCGGCTCAGGCGGGATTTGGGGATGCCGAGCGCGCGTTCTGCTGCGGCGAAACCACCATGATCCACCACCATGGCGAAGTAGTAGAGGTCGTTGAGGTCTTGCATACCGAAGTTCCAGATATAGAACAATACGTGGTATTCAATCACCTTTATTCCAATCAAGCAACAACCTAACCTGTTCTCCGTCGGCGGCGTCTACCGCCCCTCCTTCAGAATCAGGTGATTGCCATGAAGCTTCTTCACATCGACGCCAGCGTGCTTGGCGAAAACTCGGTCTCCCGCCAGCTGTCCGCCGCCGTGGTCCAGCAGTGGCGCGACCAGGTCCCGGGCCTGGAGGTGAGCTACCGCGACCTCGACGCCCAGCCCGTTCCGCACCTGCGCAGCTCATCCCTGACCCAGTCCGACCCGGCCGAAGTGGCCGACGCCGAGCAGGTGCTGGCGCAGTTCCTGGCGGCCGACGTGGTTGTCATCGGCTCTCCAATGTACAACTTCAGCGTCGCCTCCACCCTCAAGGCGTGGATTGACCGCCTGGCCGTGGCCGGGCGCACCTTCAAGTACACCGAGAACGGCCCGGTGGGCCTCGCCGGCGGCAAGCGCGTGATCGTGGCCAGCAGCCGCGGCGGCCTGCACACCGGCGCCCCGACCGATTTCCAGGATCCGTACCTGCGCCAGGTCTTCGCCTTCTTCGGCATCGACAACGTCGAGTTCGTGCGCGCCGAGGGCATCGCCTACTCGCCGCAGCACCGCACCGATGCGATTGCCCAGGCCCTGGCCGCGCTGCCGCAGCCGGAAGAACTCGCCGCAGCCTGAGCCACGCGCGACCCACACCGTTCCCTCCCCCTCGTCGTGACGGTGTGGGTGTGGCAGAGATGGCCCTTCCCGGGGCCATCTTTTTTTTAACGCGGCTCTGCCTTACTGGAGTTCGCAGTCCCGCGTCACCGGTGCGCCCTGGATCATGCCGTTGCCTGTGCAGGCCGCGAGCACGGCGTCGCCTTTGCTGAGCGCGCCGGCCGCCTCCCTTGAGAGCCCGGAGATCATCACCTGCTCGACGCTTCCGGCCTTCAGCAGCACCTGCGGTTCATCCAACAGGTCGGTCTGGATGGCGGCAACGCCGCCCGAGATCAGCAGCCGCTTGCCTTTGTAGAGGACGTCGGCGGCGACCTCATTGGCCTCGTAGTCCCGATAGAGCTGGCGCGCCGTGATCTCGACAGGCGCAACGGGCGCGATGGCGATGTCCTGATGGCTGCTCTTGTCCGCGGGAGCCTTGCCATCGAGGGCCGGCTGGCTGATCGCGCTGACGGCGCCCGCGAACACCACCACGCCCACCAGGTAGACCAGCGGGGAGACGACGAGGGACAGCAGGAGCTGGGCGATGCCCTTGCCTGCGCCGCCCTTGGCCATCGCGACGACGGCCAGGATGAAGGCGACCATATTGAGCGGCCAGCCGAGGAACATCCCGAGCCCCGGGAACGGGATCAGGAAGCACAGCCAGGCGATGCCCAGCATCAGCCACGCGGCGATGCCGGCGGGATTGGAGGATGGGAGAGGTGCAGCCGCTGTTTTCACCGGGCGTCCTGTGGAAGTAGAGGTCAGTGCCCAGCCTGTTCGCTGTGTGCCGCAGGAAACGGGCGTCGATCACACCGCCACATACGGGCCGTGCGGGCGGCCCACCGGATGCTCAATCCGCGAAGCCCCGTGCCTGCCGTCTCTGGGGCCCTTCA
The DNA here is from genome assembly GCF_013387485.1 of Stenotrophomonas sp. SAM-B. GTDB lineage: Bacteria > Pseudomonadota > Gammaproteobacteria > Xanthomonadales > Xanthomonadaceae > Stenotrophomonas > Stenotrophomonas maltophilia_AA. The sequence goes on along the minus strand of NZ_JABBXB010000002.1, from coordinate 18,027 downwards.
CGCCGACTTCCGCCCACTCGGCTCTCAACTTCTCCTACATTTCATTAAGGCTCTTTCTGACCTGTCTCTCTTCCTTTCTGGAAGCCGCACCGATGACGCAATCAACGCTGCAGCGTCGCGGGAATGGCCGCTAAGCTGGGGGCCCTTTGCACACAGCTGATTCCGCATGGATTACCGCGTCGTCCAGACCCACCGCAGTGAGTTCCCCCACCCGATCACCCTGCAGCCCGGCGACGCGCTGCAGGTCGGCGAGCGCTATCAGGGGCCCGAAGGCTGGGACAACTGGTATCTGTGCGAGACCCCGGGCCAGGCCGCAGGCTGGGTACCGGCGCAGGTGATCGGCAGGAACGCGCAGGGCGATGCGATGGCGGCCGAGGCCTACTGTGCGCGCGAACTGGATGTCGACGTGGGCCAGCACGTGCGCGGTGAGCGCGTGCTCAACAGCTGGGTGTGGTGCGAGGTGGTCGGCGGCACATCGTCTGGGTGGGTGCCGCTGGGCGTGCTGACGCCGATGTCGGACGGGTAGAGCCACCCCATGGGTGGCTGCAGGTGATGCATGACCGGTTGGGCAGCCACCCATGGGGTGGCTCTACCGGGGCACCAACAAAAAACCCGCCTTTCGGCGGGTTTTTTGTCCGTCAAGGCGCTGGATCAGCCGATGACCTCCAGCCCGCCCATGTAGGGCTTCAACACGTCCGGCACGGTGATGCTGCCGTCGGCGTTCTGGTAGTTCTCCATCACCGCGATCATCGCGCGGCCGACGGCCACGCCGGAGCCGTTGAGCGTATGCAGCAGCTCGGGCTTGCTGGTCTCCGGGTTGCGCCAGCGGGCCTGCATGCGACGGGCCTGGAAATCACCGCAGTTGGAGCACGACGAGATCTCGCGGTAGGTGCCCTGCGAGGGCAGCCACACTTCCAGGTCATAGGTCTTGATGGCCGAGAAGCCCATGTCGCCGGTGCACAGCAGCACCTTGCGGTACGGCAGGCCGAGCTTTTCCAGCACGACTTCCGCGCAGCGGGTCATGCGCTGGTGCTCTTCATCGCTCTGTGCCGGGGTGCACGCGGCGACCAGTTCCACCTTCTCGAACTGGTGCTGGCGGATCATGCCGCGCACGTCGCGGCCACCGCTGCCGGCTTCGGCACGGAAGCACAGCGAATGGGCGGTCATGCGCAGCGGCAGCTGCTCGGCGTCGATGATCTCATCGCGCACGATGTTGGTCAGCGGCACTTCCGAGGTCGGGATCAGGTAGCGCGTGGAGTCGCCCACGGCGGTCTTGAACAGGTCGTCCTCGAACTTCGGCAGCTGGCTGGTGCCACGCAGCGACTCGGCATTGACCAGCGCGGGCACGTTGGTCTCTTCATAACCGTGCTCGCCGGTGTGCAGATCGAGCATGAACTGCGCCAGCGCGCGATGCAGGCGCGCGATCGGGCCGCGCAGCACGGTGAAGCGCGAACCGGACAGCTTGGCCGCGGTCTCGCCATCCAGCCAGCGGTTGCGGGCGCCGAGCTCGACGTGATCCAGCACCGGGAAATCGAACGCACGCGGGGTGCCCCAGCGCTTCTGTTCGACATTCTCAGATTCATCCTGGCCGGCCGGTACATCCTCGGCCGGCAGGTTCGGGATGCCCAGCGCGATCGCTTCGATCTTCTCGCGCAGCGCATCCAGGGCCACTTCCGAGGCCTTCAGCTCATCGGCGAACGCGGCCACTTCGGCCATGATCGCCGAGACGTCCTCGCCCTTGGCCTTGGCCTGGCCGATGGCCTTGGAACGGCTGTTGCGCAGGCTCTGCAGCTCCTGGGTACGCACCTGGATGCGCTTGCGATCGGCCTCCAGCGACTCCAGCCCGGAGACATCCAGCTCGAAACCGCGCGAGGAGCGCAGGCGTTCGGCAAGGTCGGCGGGCTGTTGGCGGAGCAGGGCTGGATCGAGCATGGCGGCAGAGGGGTCGACGGGTACGGAGGGGGATTATCGCCTGTTATGCGTTTTTCTGCCGCCGGTTCATCCCGGGCGTGGCAGAATCGCGGTGATCCATACGGTATGCCCCATGTCTGCTTCCCGCTCGACTTCTGGCAAGAACATCACCTTCCACCTGCCCCGCCGCAGCCTCGTGATCGCCGCGATCGCCTTCGGCGTAGGCCTGCTGCTGTTCCTGGTGGTCTGGCTGAGCAGCCGCAACAACGAGTTCTACAAGGCCGACCCGGCCGCGCAGACCCCTGCGCAGGTGGCCGAGGTGGTGCCGCTGCCCGAGCCGCTGGCCGCCGCTGCCGGCTCCAGCGACATGCCCGATGCCAAGGCACCGCCGGCCAACGAAGAGAAGCCGCAGCTGGTGGAGACCGCACCACCCCCGCCGCCGGTCGCCCCCGCTGCGCCCACCGCACCGGCCGCGCCGACCGCGATGGCACCGAGCGATCGCCCGCAGCCGATCGCCGATCAGTCGCCGCCGCCGAGCTATCCCCCCGCTGCATTGCGCCGCGGTGACCGCGGCACCGTGGTGGTACGCGTGGATGTGGATGCCACGGGCTATCCCTCGGCAGTCACGTTGATCCAGCGCAGCGGTTCACGCGATCTTGACCGCGCGGCCTCCGACGCGGTGCGCCGCTGGCGCTTCCAGCCGGCGCAGAACAACGGCGTACCAGTGCCTGGCAGCCTGGAAGTGCCCTTCGACTTCACGCCGCAGTGATGCATCGCCGCGTGACGCGGCGATTTTGCAACGGCTCAGCAAACTGAACCTCGATGGGAATGCAGTCATCGCGTTGACGGTGCGCTGACACATCCGCAACCGGGTACAGGCAAGACTGCAGGTGTCACATCGACACCAGGAGTCAGCCATGAGTGTTACCCATGCCCCGGACATGCCCCGCTCGCCGCAGCGTCAGCGCGACGTGATCGATGAGCCCCATAACCGCCGCACGTCGCCCTGGTTGTGGGTCGCGTTGATCGTGGCGATGTTCGCCGCCGCGCTGGTGTGGCTGCGCTATGCCACCCCGGGCGATACCAACGATGCACCGGTGGGCCAGCGTATGTTGCCGGCCACTGAAACCGCACCCGTCGCGACGACGCCCGCCCCGGCTGCACGCCAGGCCGCACCGGCCGCCGATCAGCGCAAGGCGACCCCGGCTGTGCGCAACCGCGAGGCCCGTCCGCTGGCAAGCAACGTGAAGCCGGCTTACCCGCGTACTGCCCTGCGCAGCGGCGTGGAGGGCAGCGTGGTGGCCAGCCTCAACGTGGATACCCGCGGCCAGGTGACCGAAGCCAACATCGTGCAGCGCAGCGGCACGCGTGACCGCGACCTGGATCGCGCGGTGCTGACCACCGTGCGCGACTGGAAGTTCGAGCCGGCGATGCACAACGGCCGCGCCGTGGCCAGCGTGGTTCGCGTGCCGGTGGATTTCCGCACCGAGCGCTAACCTGATGCGCTGAGGCCGGAACGAAAAGGGAGGCCAATGGCCTCCCTTTTTTGTTCTGCGAAGCGCCGCGACGGCGCGAGGTCAAGGTAGTGCCGGGCGCTGCCCGGCAACCACGCATACCCGACATCTGGACGCAGCAGCGGCAGAACCCGGCATTATCTCAGCCGGCGCGAAGCCCGAAGCCCGCACCGGTCGCCAGGCCATCGAAATCGGGGAAGGACGTCGCCACGTTGGCGATGTCATTGACCCGTACTTCGCCGCTGCTGAGCTGGCCGGCAATCGCGAAGGCCATCGCGATGCGGTGGTCGCCGTGGCTTTCGATGGTGCCGCTGCCCAGCACGCCGCCACCGTGGATGGTCGCGCCGTCCTCGGTTTCGTTCACCTGCACGCCCAGCGTGCGCAGGCCGGTCGCCATCGCGGCAAGACGATCCGACTCCTTGACCCGCAGTTCGGCCGCACCGCGCACCACGGTGTTGCCCTGTGCGGCGGCAGCAGCCACGAACAACGCCGGGAACTCGTCGATCATGTCCGGCACCAGCGCTTCGGGAATCTCGGCGCCGTGCAGCGGCGCATGGCGCACCACCAGATCGGCCACCGCTTCCCCACCCTGCTCGGCATGGTTCTCTTCGGTTATATCGGCCCCCATCAGCCGCAGCGCGGCCAGCAGGCCGGTGCGGCGCGGGTTGAGGCCGACCGCACGCAGGCGCAGCGCGGAGCCTGGAATCACGCTCGCCGCCACCAGGAAGAACGCCGCCGAGGAGAAATCGGCGGGCACCACGATATCGGTCGGGCGCAGGCGCTGGCCGCCACGCAGGCGGGCCTTGCCCGGCGAGAACTCGATGTCCACGCCGAACGCGCGCAGCATGCGCTCGCTGTAATCGCGGGTCGGGTGCGGCTCGGTGACCGATGTCTCGCCGTCGGCATAGAGACCGGCCAGCAGCACCGCGGATTTGACCTGCGCGCTCGCCACCGGGGAGGCGAATGCAATGCCGCGCAGCGCTTGGCCACCGTGCACCCGCAGCGGCGGCGTGCCGTCGGCCTCGGTGTCGATCTTCGCGCCCATCTCGGCCAGCGGACCGGTCACGCGGCGCATCGGACGACGCGACAGCGATTCATCGCCGACCATCACCGAATCGAAGGACTGTGCAGCCAGCAGGCCCGCCAGCAGGCGCATGCCGGTGCCGGCGTTGCCGCAGTCCAGCGGGGCGCTCGGCGCCTTCAGTCCATCCACGCCGACGCCATGCACGACGCGCTGCGAGGGCGACGGGGTGTCGATGCGCACGCCCATCTGCGCGAAGATCGCCGCCGTGGCGCGGGTGTCTTCGCCTTCCAGGAAACCGTCAATACGCGAGACGCCATCGGCCAGCGCGGCGAACATCACCGAACGGTGCGAGACGGACTTGTCGCCGGGAATGGTCAGGCTGCCCTGCAGGGGCTGGCCCTTGTGGGCGATCCAGTACGGAGAAGCGGTCATCGGAAGTCCTATGGGGCGGGCCGCCGCGGCGGCGATGCAACAGAGTGCGGGAGGGGCCGCAGCGCCCAGAGGGGCGCCGGACCAGGCGCAGCGCGCGAGGCGGCTGCGCCGTTCGGATCAGGGCACGGCGACCGGATAGGAGCCGAGGATCTTGATCTGTGCCGAGTGGGCTTTCAGTTCGGCCAGGGCCGCCTGCATCGCCTCGTCCTCGACATGGCCAGCCAGATCGATGAAGAAGCCATATTCCCACTTGGCGTTGTGCGACGGACGCGACTCGATCCGGTTCATGCTGATGCCATGCCGCGCGAACGGGCTGAGCACGTCGAACAGCGCACCGGGCTTGTCGTGGATGAACACCAGCACCGAGGTGCGGTCGTGGCCGGAGGTCGGGAAGATGTTGCGGCCGATGACCAGAAAGCGCGTGGTGTTGTCCGCGTCGTTCTGGATCGGCTTGGTCACCACCTTCTTCAGGCCATACACATGCCCGGCGCTCTCGCCACCGATGGCGGCGGCATCTTCAGCATTGCGGGCGCGGCGTGCGCCCTCGGCGTTGCTGGAGACCGGAATCTTCTCGGCCTTCGGCAGATTGGCGCGCAGCCACGAAGAGGTCTGCATGAACGACTGCGGGTGGCCATACACGCGCTCGACATCCTCCAGCCGGCCACTGCGCGACATCAGGTACTGCTGCACGCGCAGCTCCACTTCACCGCAGATCTTCAGGTTGGAGGTCAGGAACATGTCCAGCGTGATCTGGATCGTGCCCTGCCCCGAGTTTTCCACCGGCACCACGCCGAAATCGGCGTTGCCTGCTTCCACTTCCTGGAAGACTTCTTCGATGCTGGCCAGCGGCAGGCCCAGCGCGGAGCGGCCGAAATGCTTGAGCACCGCCTGCTGGCTGAAGGTGCCTTCCGGGCCGAGGTAACCGATCTTCAGCGGTTCCTGCTGGGCCAGGCAGGCGGACATGATTTCCCGGTAGACGTGGACCAGCACTTCATCGCTGAGCGGGCCTTCGTTGCGGTCCACCACCATGCGCAGCACCTGCGCTTCGCGCTCGGGGCGATAGTAATCCACGGCCGCGGCGAGCTTGCCCTTGGCCTTGCCGACCTGGTGGGCGAAGTTGGCGCGTTCGGCGATCAGCGCCTGGATGCTGCGGTCGATATGGTCGATCTTGGCGCGCACGTCCGACAGCACGGGCGCGGCAACGGCCGGCGCAGCATCGCGCTTGGCGGCCTTGGCCTTCTTCTTCGCAGGTGCAGCCGAGGTGGACGTGCTCGGCGCCGGCGTGGCGGCCTTGGGCTTGGCGGGTTTGGTGGCCATCTGGGGGTTCCGGTGCAGTGGGGCGGCGAGCGCCCCGGGGAAAACGAATGCGTCAGCCGTTGCGCTGCTGGAAATCGCGCATGAAGGCGGCCAGCGCCTGCGCGCCCTCCACCGGCATGGCGTTGTACAGCGAAGCACGGATGCCGCCGACCGCCTTGTGACCCTTCAGCGCCAGCAGGCCGGCGGCTTTGGATTCACTGACGAAACGCGCGTTGAGCGCCTCGTCAGGCAGGAAGAACGGGATGTTCATGCGCGAGCGGGCGGCCGGGACGACTTCATTGCGGTAGAAGCCGCCGGACTGGTCGATCGCCTCGTAGATCAGGCCCGACTTGACCGCGTTGCGGCGTGCGAATTCTTCCACGCCACCTTCGGCCAGCATCCACTGGAACACCAGCCCGGCCAGGTACCAGTTCCAGGTCGGCGGCGTGTTGAGCATGGAGTCGCGGGCAACGTGCGAGCGGTAATCGAAGATGTCCGCACGTGGCTGGCCAGTGCGTTCGAGCAGGTCGCGGCGCACGATCACCACCGACACGCCGACCGGGCCGAGGTTCTTCTGCGCGCCGGCATAGATCAGGCCGTATCTGCTGACATCCAGCGGCTCGCTGGCGATCGAGGAGCTGAAATCGGCGAACAGCGGCACGTCACCCACGTCCGGGGTGTCACGGAACTCGACGCCGTGGATGGTTTCGTTGGCGGTGATGTGCACGTAGGCCGCGTCATCGGAGAGCTGCCAACCGGCCCGCGCCGGGATGTCGTGGAAGCCGTTGGCCTCGCTGCTCGCGGCGACATTGACCGTGACATAGGGGCTGACCTGCTTGATCGCGGTCTTGCCCCAGTGCCCGGTGAGCACGTAATCCACGGTCTGGCCGGGCTGGGCGAAGTTGAGCGCGAGCAGGGCCTGCTGCGTGGTCGCGCCACCGGCCAGGAACAGCACCGCGTAGTCGTCCGGGATGCCGATCAGGCGGCGCAGATCGGCCTCGGCCTGGGCGGCGACGGCCATGAACTCCGGGCCGCGGTGGCTCATTTCGACAATGGAGGCGCCCGCGCCGTTCCACTCCAACATCTCTTCCTGCGCCTGGCGCAGGACCGATTCCGGCAGGGTTGCAGGGCCGGCACTGAAATTGAACGCGCGCGTCATGTCACACCTATGGGGCAAGACCCCTAGTATGCCGCAGCGCACCAGCCTTTAGGCCTTGCAGGACAAGGCGAATTTGGTTGCAAACGAATCTAATGACCCGCGCCGGGCGTGCCTGGTTGCCGGCCAGCGGCCGGCACTACCTCGCCCCGAACCAGAGGAGGCCACTAAGGGCGGCCGCCAGCAGCAGTGCACTGGCCAGCAGCCACGGCCAGCGACTCACGCGCTTGGGCGCAGCGACCGGTTCCGGGCGCTGGCGTGCTTCGAAGCCATCGTCCTCTTCCTCGATCACGATGCGCTTGCGGCCGTCGTGCGGCACTTCGAGCACGAAGCGGTGCTGGGCATCGAAGACCAGCTGGTCGCCGGGCTGCAGCCAGCAATGGCGAACGGTGACGCCATTGACCCGCGTGGACTCGCCTGCGCCCAGGTCGCGCAGCAGCAGGCGCTCGCCGTGCTGTTCCAGGCGCGCGTGCTGCTCGGCGAAGGCCGGGTCGTCGATGACGATGTCCGCCTCGGGCCCGCGCCCGATCACGCGCGGGCGGTCGAGGGTGAAACTGCGCCCGTGGTGCTGGCCGCCGACCCCGCGCAGCAGGCGCTGGTCGTCGCCGCCATCGTCGCTGCGCGGCGGCGCATGGACCAGCGCCTCGCAGTCGCCCTGCACCACCATCTCCACGCCATCGGCGTAGACGGCGTCGCCGGCGCGCAGCAGCGCCATCCGGCGCACGGGGCGGCCGTTGACGTGGATGCCACGGATGCCGTTGGCCACCTGCAGCCACAGGCCACGGTCGTCCAGGCAGAACTGGGCCAGCAGCAGGGTGCCGGGGGTGTCATCGCCAAGCCGGACAGTGCCCGAAGCATGACGCACGATGCGCTGCACCCCGGGCCGCAGCGGCTGGTCGGGGTGTTGGCGTTGAGTGAAGTGAACTAGCAGGTTCTGCACGCGGCGCAGCCTAGCAGGTTGAATGTCAGGGAAGAAGAAGTGTGACGCAGACCTTGGAGTTGTGCCTGAGGATGCGCACAATGCACGCCCAAATCCGCGCTGTTGTCCGCCAGGAGTCCGCATGTCCAGCATCGATATCCGTCATCCCCATTCCCTGCCCGCTGAAAATGCGCGCCAGGCCATCGAAGACGTCGCCGCCAAATTGTCCGAGCGTTTCGGCCTGCAATCGAACTGGGTCGGCGACGTGCTGAACTTCAGCGGCTCCGGCGTGGACGGCGAGATCGCCCTGCAGCCCGGCCAGGTGCAGGTCACCGCCAAGCTCGGCTTCCTGCTGTCGGCGATGAAGGGCATGGTGGAGAGCGAGATCCAGCGCGTGCTCAAGGAAAAGCTCGGCTGAACCGACGCACGGCCCGGCGTCGCACAGGCGCCGGCCATCACATCGCTTGAAGCCGGCGATGCATACGATCCAGGGGTGTCCACCCAAGGGATCGCCCCATGAATTCACCCAACGACTTCGACGATCGCATCCCAGGCGAGAAGCCCTCGCTGCAGGATCAGGCCGAGCGCTTCTCGCGCAAGCTGACCGACTCGGCCCAGCAGATCTGGCTGGCGGGCCTGGGCGCCTTCGGGCGTGCGCAGGCCGAAGGCAGCCGCGTCTTCGACAACCTGGTCAAGGAAGGCGAGAACATCGAGGCCCGCAACCGCGAGCAGACCGGCGATGCGCCGCGCTGGCGCGACAATGTCGAGGAGCACCTCGGCGAGGCCCGCGAGAAAGCCAGCGGCACCTGGGACAAGGTCGAGAAGGCCTTCGATGACCGGGTCCAGGGCGTGCTCAAGCGCCTGCACATCCCGACCGCCGAGGATGTCGCCGCGCTCAACGCCCGCATCGATGCGCTGAACACCCGGGTCAACCGGGCCGAGGCCCGCAATGCCTCGCCGTCCGGCGCACCGTCCCCGGGCACCCACCAGTCGCCCACCTCCGACGCCTGATCCCTCGATTGTTGCAAAGCAGCAGAACTTTGTTGACAATCGAAACCGACCCGCCAATCGCTTCCACCGCCGTTTGTTCCCTCCCCTCACGGCTCTGGATTGGCGGGTTTTTTGTGGGCGGCCGGTGGGCGGATCGGCGCAAAGTGAGACCGCCGTCACTGACGTGATCGCCGGATGCGAAACGCCCCGGAAACGACGCGCCGCAGACGTGCAAAGGCGCATATAAACTGTCTGTCGCACTTCCCTGTTCATATCCCCTGCATGCTCTCCTGGATCCTGGCCCTGCTGTTGGCCCTCATCGTCTGGTTCGTGGCCACGGCCTACTTCTGGCTGATCAAACGGAAGCGCAAGGAGACCCAGCTCGGCCTGAATGCCCTGGCCGGCATGCACTGGCGCGAGTTTTCCCTGATCGTGCGGCGTGCGATGCACGAGCAGCGCGGCCTGCAGGACGTGCCCGACGAGGCCGCCGACAGCCGCGAACCGCGCAGCGATTTCCTGATGCACGATGGCCCGCAACGCTGGCTGCTGTCGTGCAAGCACGGTCGCGCCTACCGGATCGGCACGGCGGCGGTGAACGAGCTGGGCGCCGCCGCGCGCCTGGCCGGTGCCCGTGGCGGGATCCTGATCACCGAGGGCAAGGTCGAACGCGACGGTCGCATCGCCGCTGAAAAGCAGGGGGTGGAGGTGCTCGACGGCCCGTTGCTGTGGCCGCTGCTGAAGCCTTACCTGCCGGGCGACATGGAAGCCCGGGTAGAGGCCGGCGCCCGTGGCGAGGCGATCCGCCACATCTCGATCGCAGCGCTGGGGGCGGTGACGCTGGGCCTGCTGGTCGGGCTGGGCTCGCTGACCGCCGGGCTGGAAAAAGACTGGTCCGACGACGAAACCGCGGTGGCCGCACCTGCCGCCGCTCCATCTGCCGCGGCGGATGCCCCCGCAACGGTCGGCACACAGCCCCCTGCTGCAGCGACGGCAGCCCCGGGCAGCGCAGAAAACCGCGCCGCCGATGCTGTCCCGTCTGCGATGGAAGCGAACCCGGACAACGCGACGCTGGACCGGTATCAGCAGGAACTCTCCCGCAAGGTCGCCAACCGTCCCGGCGTGGCCAGCGGCATCTGGCTGACCCGGCAGACGCTGGCGATCAACCGCACCGGCGAGATCGACACGATCTGGCCGCTGATCTGCGAGGAAGTGGTCCGCTATCCGGCGCTGCGCACCGTGCGCATCCAGCTCAACCCGCGCCCGGGCGTGGATGAGCCGGTCCGCTGGCGGCAGTGCACGACGCTGTAAGGCTCAGCGCGCGCCCGGCGAGAACCGGGCGACCAGATCGTAGGCATCGCCAAGGAACATCTGCCGCACGCAGGTGATCGGCTGCTCGCCGCGCCAGGTGAGGCGGTCGATGACCAGGCACGCCGTGCCGGGTTTGACCTGCAGCAGCGTCGCTGCCGCGTCATCGGCGCCCCAGGCGCTGATCCGGTGCTGGGCGCGTGTCCACGAGACGTTCTGCAGCAGCCAGCTGCCCGGCGCCGTCGTCTCGAAGTCCACCGCCAGCACCTCCGGCACGCCGACCGGGCTGATCAGGCGGTGCTCCAGCGCCAACGGCCGGCCATCGGCCAGATGCAGGCAGCGGATCGCCAGCAGCTTCTCACTCCCGGACAGCGCGGTTTCTTCGGCCACGTGCTCACGCGGCAGCCGGTAGGCGCGCTCGAGCAGCTGGTAACCGTAGACATGGCCACGCGCCTGCACTGCCATGGCGATGTCGGGAATCTCCAGCGCCACCTGTTCCAGGTGCGGCGGCTGGCGCGCGACGAACGAGCCCGCACGGCGGCGGCGCTCGATCATGCCGCTCTCGGCCAGCGCGGTCAGTACCTTGTTCACGGTCATCCGCGAGCAGCCGTACTGCTCCATCAGCTCGTGTTCGTAGGGGATGCGGAAGCCAGGCTCCCACTGTCCACTGAGGATGCGGCTTTCCAGATCAGCACGGATGCGCTGATTGAGGGTTGCTGCTTTCTTGCCCGTCACTCTGGATTCCTGCATGGGAGGGTCGGATCAGACCCCCAACAACGGTCGAAGTGCCGCGGCGAACCGTGCGGCCACCGCCTCGCGTTGCGGGTGGCGACCGTCACGGACCAACTGGCGCCCTTGGCGCCACACCGATCGCACGGCGCCATTACGTGCGGCGAACACCCAGCTGTCAAGCAAGGCATCACCGTCGCGGGCGATCAGCGCCGGGTGGTCCGGATCGAGTTCGACCAGGTCGGCCGGCGCGCCGGCCTGCAGCCCGGTGCGCACGCCCAGGGCCTGCGCGGCACCGTTCAACGACTGTTCGTACAGCCAGCGGCCGGTGGACTGACCATCGCCCGGCGCCAGCACGTTGCGGCCTTGCAGCTGCAGGCGCTGGCCGTACTCGAGCAGGCGCAGCTCTTCGGCCGCGTCGATCAGCACGTTGGAGTCCGAGCCCACGCCGAACCGGCCACCGGCACGCGCGAAGGCCTGCATCGGGAACAGCCCGTCGCCCAGGTTCGCCTCGGTGATCGGGCACAGCCCGGCCACCGCACGGCTGCCCACGATCCGCTGCATCTCCGCCTCGGTGATGTGGGTGGCGTGGACCAGGCACCAGCGCGCATCCACCGGGGCGTGCTCGTACAGCCACTGCACCGGGCGCATGCCACTCCAGGCCACGCAGGCATCGACCTCGCGGGTCTGTTCGGCGATGTGGATGTGGACGGGCCCCTGGTTGAGCGGCAGCAGCGCCGACAGCTCCTCGCCGGTCACCGCGCGCAGGCTGTGCGGGGCGAAACCGAGCACCGCATCGTCCTGGCCCTGCAGCGCGCGCGTGCAGCCCTGCAGCAGTTCAGCAAAACCGTCGACGTCGTGGATCAAACGGCGCTGGGCCGGGTTCGGCGCGGCGCCACCGAAATCGGCATGCGCGTAGAACACCGGCAACAGGGTCAGGCCGATGCCACTGGAGTGGGCTGCGGCGGCGATGCGTTCGGCCATCTCGGCGCGGTTGGCATACGGCACCCCATCCGGCCCGTGGTGCAGGTAATGGAACTCACCGACCCGGGTGAAGCCGGATTCCAGCATTTCCACATAGGCCTGCTCGGCGATCGCCTGCATGGCCTCGGGCTGCAGATGCGCCAGGAAACGGTACATGAGCTCGCGCCAGCTCCAGAAGCTGTCGCCGCTGTTGCCGCCGATCTCGGTCAGCCCGGCCATGCCGCGCTGGAAGGCGTGGCTGTGCAGGTTGCCCAGGCCCGGCAGCGCGATCGCCAGCGCGGTATCACCCGGTTCGGCCGACGCACCTTCGGTCACCTCGATAAGCCTGCCGCCCTGGCTGAGGATGCGCACATCGCGCGCCCAGCCGTGTGGCAGCAGCGCGTGGGCAGCATGGAAACGAAGGATCGGTGCGGGGTTGGCTGGCATCACTGGACATCCCGGAAGAGGCGCCTATATTGTATAGACATATACACCGATGTGGTTGCTGCCATGCACTGTGACACCCTCTGGTACCACGCCAACCTGATCACCGTCGACGGCCCGGGCCTGGGCGTGATCGAGGATGGCGTCATCGCCGCCACCGATGGCCGCATCGTGCATGTGGGGGCGGCGGGTTCGGCCGATCATCTGCAGGCGGCCCAGCGCATCGACTGCGCCGGGCGCTGGATCAGCCCCGGCCTGATCGACTGCCATACCCATCTGGTCTATGCCGGCAACCGTGCCGGCGAGTTCGAGCAGCGCCTGCAGGGGGTGAGCTATGCCGACATCGCCCGCGCCGGCGGCGGCATCGTCTCCACCGTGCGCGCCACCCGCGCCGCCAGCGAGGCCGACCTGCTGGCCGCCAGCCTGCCGCGGCTGGATGCCATGCTGGCCGAAGGCATCACCACGCTCGAGATCAAATCCGGTTACGGGCTGACCCTGGCCGATGAGACCAAGCAGCTGCAGGTCGCGCGCGAGCTGGGCCGCCGGCGCGCGGTCGAGATCGTGCCGACCTTCCTCGGCGCGCATGCGATTCCGCCGGGCCGCGAGGCGCAGGAGTACATCGACGAGGTCTGCAACGTCATGATTCCGGCCGTTGCGGCCGCCGGACTGGCCGAAGCGGTGGACGTGTTCTGCGAGAACATCGCCTTCAGCGCCGCGCAGGCCGAACAGGTCTTCGTCGCCGCGCAGCAGCACGGGCTGGCGATCAAGATCCACGCCGAGCAGCTCAGCAACCAGCACGGTGCTGCCCTGGCGGCGCGCCATGGTGCCCTGTCGGCCGACCATATCGAACACCTCGACGCCGACGGCATCGCCGCGATGCGCAGCGCCGGCACCGTGGCGGTGCTGCTGCCGGGCGCGTTCTACTTCACCCGCGACACCACCCTGCCCCCGATCCCCGCACTGCGCGCGGCCGGGGTGCCACTGGCACTGGCCACCGATTCCAACCCGGGCACGTCGCCGCTGACCAGCCCGCTGCTGGCGATGAACATGGCCGCCACCCTGTTCCGCATGACCGTGGACGAATGCATCGCCGGGTTCACCCGCGAAGCGGCACGTGCACTGGGCCGGCAGGACCGGATCGGCCGGCTGGCGGTCGGCCTGGACTGCAACCTCGCCCTGTGGGACATCGAGGCGCCTGCCGACCTTGTCTACCGCATGGGCTTCAACCCCCTGCACGCCCGCGTGATGCGCGGCCAACCCGCATGAACCCTGTGATGTCTGGAGATTCCATGAGCACTACCCTGACCCTGCACCCCGGCGCCGTGACCCTGGCGCAATGGCGCGCCATCCACGATGGCGCGCGGGTGCGGCTGGACCCGGCCTCGGCCGCGGCCGTGCTGCGCAGTGCGCAGACGGTGGCCGACATCGTCGCCAAGGGCGCCCCGGTGTATGGCATCAACACCGGCTTCGGCAAGCTGGCCAGCGTGCGTATCGAGCGCGAGGATCTGGAAACCCTGCAGCGCAATATCGTGCTCTCGCATGCGGCCGGCGTCGGCGAGCCGATGCCGGCCCCCGTGGTGCGCCTGATGATGGCGCTGAAGCTGGCCAGCCTGGCCCAGGGCGCCTCGGGTATCCGCCCGCAGACGCTGGCCCTGCTGGAAGCGTTCCTGCAGCACGACTTCATTCCGGTCATTCCGTGCCAGGGCTCGGTCGGCGCCTCGGGCGATCTGGCCCCGCTCTCGCATTTGGCGAGCGTGATGATCGGTGTCGGCGAAGCCTTCGTCGATGGCGAGCGCCTGCCGGCTGCCGAGGCGCTGGCCAAGGTCGGCCTGGCCCCGCTGGTGCTCGGCGCGAAGGAAGGCCTGGCGCTGCTCAACGGCACCCAGTACTCCACCGCCTACGCACTGGCCGGCCTGTTCGCGATCGACACCGTGTTCCGTGCGGCGCTGGTCACCGGCGCGCTCTCGGTCGAAGCGGCCAAGGGCTCGGACACGCCGTTCGACCCGCGCATCCACAGCATCCGTGGCCAGCGCGGGCAGATCGCCACCGCCGCCGCGCTGCGCACCCTGATGCAGGGCTCGGCGATCCGCGAATCGCACCGCGACAACGATGTGCGCGTGCAGGATCCGTACTGCCTGCGCTGCCAGCCGCAGGTGATGGGCGCCGCGTTCGACGTGATGCGCCAGGCGGCCACCACGCTGGCGATCGAAGCCAACGGTGTCTCCGACAATCCGCTGGTGTTCACCGATACCAACGAGGCGCTGAGCGGCGGCAACTTCCACGCCGAGCCGGTCGCCTTCGCGGCGGACATGCTGGCGATGGCGGTATGCGAGATCGGCTCGATCAGCGAGCGCCGCACCGCGATGCTGGTCGACCCGGCGCTGTCTGGCCTGCCCGCCTTCCTCACCCCGAAGCCCGGCCTCAACTCCGGCTTCATGATTCCGCAGGTCACCGCCGCTGCGCTGGTCTCGGAAAACAAGCAGCGCGCCTATCCGGCCAGCGTGGACTCGATCCCGACCTCGGCCAACCAGGAAGACCACGTCTCGATGGCCGCACACGGTGCGCGCCGCCTGATGGCGATGGCCGAAAACGCCGCCAACGTGATCGGCATCGAGCTGCTCGCCGCCGCGCAGGGCTGCGATTTCCACGCCCCGCTGCGCTCCAGCAACGCGCTGGAAGCGGTCCGCCAGCGCCTGCGCGCGCAGGTGCCGACGCTGGAGGACGACCGCTATTTCCATCCGGACATGGTCGCCGCCACTAACCTGGTGCGCGGCGGCGTGCTCGCTGAAGGCCTCGGCGACATCCTGCCGCCCCTGGAGCCGCTGTCATGACCGCGTATCCAGACTGGCTGCAGATCCACCGCGGCGACGTGCCGTTGATCGTCAGCTTCCCGCATACCGGCACCGAACTCCCGGATGCACTGGCCTCGCAGTTCCTGTCGCCGTGGCTGGCCCGCCGCGACGCCGACTGGTGGGTACACGAGCTGTATGCCTTCGCGCAGCAGATGGGCGCCACCACGGTGCGCACGGCGGTGTCGCGCTCGGTCATCGACGTCAACCGCGACCCCAGCGGCACCTCGCTGTACCCGGGCCAGAACACCACCGGCCTGTGTCCGCTGACCACCTTCGACAACCAGCCGTTGTACCGGGATGGCCACGGTCCGGACGCGGCCGAGATCGCGCGCCGCCGCGATACCTGGTTCGTGCCGTACCACGATGCGCTGGCCGCGGAGATCGCGCGCCTGCGGGCCAGGCACGGCACCGTGGTGGTGTACGACGCGCACTCGATCCGCTCGCACATCCCGCACCTGTTCGATGGCCAGCTGCCGCAGTTCAACCTCGGCACCAACGGCGATACCACCTGCGACAACGCCTTGACCGACGTCGTCGACAACCTGTGCGCGATGAGCGGCATGAGCCATGTGCGCAACGGCCGCTTCAAGGGCGGCTACATCACCCGCCATTACAGCGACATCCCGGGCGGCGTGCACACGCTGCAGATGGAGCTGGCCTGCCGCGGCTACATGCACGAGCCCGAGGCCGTGGATGAGCACAGCTGGCCCACGCCATTGGATCCCGATCACGCCGCCCCGCTGCGCGCCACGCTGCAGCAGGTGCTCGATGCCTGTCTCGACTTCGCTACGTCCCGGAGTGCTGCATGACCCGTCTCGATTCCACCCGCACCATCCTCGCCCCGACCGGCACCACGCTGACCTGCAAGAGCTGGCTGACCGAAGCCCCGCTGCGCATGCTGATGAACAACCTGCACCCGGACGTGGCCGAGCGCCCGCAGGAGCTGGTGGTCTACGGCGGCATCGGCCGCGCCGCGCGCGACTGGGAGAGCTACGACAAGATCATCGAGACCCTGCAGCGGCTCGAGGATGACCAGACCCTGCTGGTCCAGTCCGGCAAGCCGGTCGGCGTGTTCCGCACCCATGTCGATGCCCCGCGCGTGCTGATCGCCAACTCCAACCTGGTGCCGCGCTGGGCCAACTGGGACCACTTCAACGAGCTCGACAAGAAGGGCCTGGCGATGTACGGCCAGATGACCGCGGGCAGCTGGATCTACATCGGCGCCCAGGGCATCGTGCAGGGCACTTACGAGACCTTCGTGGAAATGGGCCGCCAGCACTACAACGGCAGCCTGGCCGGCAAATGGCTGTTCACCGGTGGGCTGGGCGGCATGGGCGGCGCGCAGCCGCTGGCCGCGGTGATGGCCGGGGCTTCCTGCCTCGCGGTGGAATGCCGCAAGAGCAGCATCGAGATGCGGCTGCGCACCGGGTATCTCGACACCTGGACCGATGACCTCGACGAAGCGCTGCGCCTGATCGAGGAATCCTGCACCGCGAAGAAGCCGCTCTCGGTCGGCCTGCTCGGCAACGTTGCCGACGTGCTGGACGAGCTGCTGATCCGCGGCGTGAAGCCGGACCTGCTGACCGACCAGACTTCCGCGCACGACCCGGTCAACGGCTACCTGCCGCAGGGCTGGACGGTGGAGGAATGGGACGCCAAGCGCGTCTCGGCGCCGAAGGAAGTGGAAGCGGCCGCGCGCGAGTCGATGGCCAACCACATCCGCGCCATGCTCGGCTTCCACTCGCTCGGCGTACCGACGGTGGACTACGGCAACAACCTGCGCCAGATGGCGCTGGAAGAAGGCGTGGAAGATGCCTTCGACTTCCCCGGCTTCGTGCCCGCCTACATCCGCCCGCTGTTCTGCCGCGGCATCGGCCCGTTCCGCTGGGCCGCGCTGAGCGGCGATCCGGAGGACATCGCCAAGACAGATGCCAAGGTCAAGGAACTGATCCCGGACAACCCGCACCTGCATCGCTGGCTCGACATGGCCGCCGAGAAGATCAAGTTCCAGGGCCTGCCTGCGCGCATCTGCTGGGTCGGCCTGGGCGATCGTGATCGACTCGGTCTGGCCTTCAACGAAATGGTCGCCAATGGCGAACTGAAGGCGCCGGTGGTGATCGGCCGCGACCATCTGGATTCGGGCAGCGTCGCCTCGCCCAACCGCGAAACCGAGGCCATGCAGGACGGCTCCGATGCGGTGTCCGACTGGCCGCTGCTCAACGCCCTGCTCAACACCGCCAGCGGCGCCACCTGGGTGTCGCTGCATCATGGCGGCGGCGTCGGCATGGGCTTCTCGCAGCATGCCGGCATGGTCATCGTCTGCGATGGCACCGAGGCCGCGGCCAAGCGCATCGCACGCGTGCTGTGGAACGACCCGGCCACGGGCGTGATGCGGCATGCCGATGCGGGGTATGAGATCGCGGTGGACTGCGCGAAGGAGAAGGGGCTGGATCTGCCTGGGATTCTGGGCTGATCCGGGAGGGCCCCGGCCG
>NZ_JABBXB010000001.1:20000-968648 GCF_013387485.1 Stenotrophomonas sp. SAM-B | reverse complement strand
GGATCAGGGAGAAACCGGCGTGGGGACCCAAGCTACCCAGCGGTCGCAAGACCTAGAGCCACACGGTCGCCCACGCCGGGCTCTCGGCACCTAAAGTGCCAGATCGGCAAGAGATAAGAGCCACGCCATGCGTGGCTGGTGCCTTACCAGGTGACCTGCTTCACGAGGCGGCCAGCTTCGCGGCCCGCGCGGCGTGCTGTTCCACCAGGGTCAGCGCCACGTTGTCGCGCAGATAGGCCGGCTCCACCCGCTCCGGCGCCATGCCCTCGCCGCGCTGGAACGCCGGTACCGCCAGCGCCAGCACATCGGACGCACGCGGCAGTGCCAGCGCATCCACGCCGGTCAGCTGATCGGCCAGCCGCGTGGCCAGTACGCCCTCGGCCGCGCCGAAGCCGGTGCCGACGCCGAACCAGCGCGTGCCATCGGGCAACGCCACAGCATCCGGCGCACAGACGATTTCCTCGCCCTGCAGCTGCCACTGCCCGTCCACCCGGATGTGGCGCGCCGCATACACCTCGCCCATCCGCGCATCGATGCTGGCCAACACGTGATCGGCCTCGGCCGGTGCGCGCAGTGCCAGCGCCTGCAGCGTGGAGACCGGGATCAGCGGGCGATCCAGCGCAAGGGCGATGCCCTGCGCGATGGCGATCGCCAGCCGCACGCCGGTGAACGCGCCCGGGCCACGCCCCAGCGCGATCGCGTCCAGCTGCGAACGCGCCACGCCCGCCTCGGCCAGCAGCGCCTCGGCCCAGGGCAGGCTCAGTTCGGCGTGGCGACGCGGAGCGATCTCGAAGCGCTCACTGACCTGCCCATCCACGTACAGGGCAACGGAGCAGGCTTCGGTGGCGGTTTCAAAGGCGAGCAGTTTCATGGCGGTCAGAACAGGGAAGTGGGAAAGTCATCGGAGGCCTGCACGGCCTGCACCGGCCGCGCAGAAGCTGGCGCGGGGGCGGGCGTGGGTCCAGCGACGGGCCATTGTGGCGCAAAGAAGGCCTGCACATCGCCCAGCGAGCGGGTGCGGCGGAAGGGGGGCAGCGAATCCAGAAAGATCCGCCCGTAGCCACGGCTGAGCAGGCGCGGGTCGCACAGCACCAGCACGCCGCGATCGGTCTCGCTGCGGATCAGGCGGCCCACGCCCTGTTTCAGCGCGATCACCGCCTGCGGCAGCTGCTCGTCGCGGAACGGATTCCCGCCGTCCCGGCGGATCGCATCCAGCCGCGCTTCGAACACCGGATCGTCCGGCGCGGCGAACGGCAGCTTGTCGATCACCACCACGCTCAGCGCATCACCGACCACGTCCACGCCTTCGCGGAAACTGGCCGAGCCCAGCAGCACTCCATTGCCGGACTCGCGGAAGCGTTGCAGCAGGGTCGCGCGCGGGGCCTCGCCCTGCACGAACAGCGGCCACGGGGCATCGCGCAGCGCCTCGGCCGCTTCGCGCAGCGCGCGATGCGAAGCGAACAGCAGGAACGCACGGCCGTGCGAGGCCTCCAGCACCGGCGTCAGCGCGCGGATCAACGCGGTGCCGAAGCCGCGTGCGGCCGGATCGGGCAGATCGGTCGGCAGATAGCACAGCGCCTGCTGGGCCCAGTCGAACGGGCTGGGCTGCAGCAGGCTGACCGGATCGTCCAGGCCCAGCCGCTGGGAAATGTGCTCGAACCCCCCATCCACGGTCAGCGTGGCCGAGGTGAACACCCAGGCCGCCATCGAGCGCTGCCGGTGCTCGCGCAGCGGGCCGGAGACATCCATCGGCGTGCGCTGGCAGCGGAAACCACGCGGGGTCAGTTCATACCAGAGCACCTCGGCCGGCGCCGGTGCCTCGTCCGGATCGGTATCGAAGTCCAGCATCGGTGCGTCCTCGCCGAGCCAGCGCGACAAGCGCGACACCGCTTCCATCGCGCGCGCATGGCAGGCATCCAGACCGGGCGATGCTTCACGCACGCCCGCCAGCGCATCGCGCAGCTGCACCAGCGTGCTCATCGCCGCATCGAAGCCATCGCGTACCTGCGGTACGGTGAGCGCACGCCACTGGGTACCGCGCGGCGGCAGGCCATCCATCGCCACGCGCAGGTCGCGCAGGGTCTGTTCAAGCGCCGCAGCCGGCACCTGCAACGCGGCCTGTGCACCGGCCACGCTGCGGCTCTCGGCCAGGCAGTCGCGTGCCAGCTCCTGCCACGGGCGCATGCCAAAGCCTTCGCCGAAGAAGTTCGCGGCCAGCTCCGGCAGCTGGTGCGCCTCGTCGATCACGAACGCCTGGGCGCCGGGCAGGATTTCGCCGAAGCCTTCCTGCTTGAGCGCCAGGTCGGCCAGCAGCAGATGATGGTTGACCACCACCACGTCGGCGGCCTGCGCCCGCTGCCGGGCCTGCACGACAAAGCAGTCGTCCCAGAACGGGCACTCGGTGCCGAGGCAGTTGTCGACCGTGGAGGTGACCATCGGGTACAGCGGCGAGTCTTCCGGCAGGGCCTCCAGCTCGGCCATGTCGCCGAACTTCGTGCGCCCGGACCAGGCGAGGATGCGCTGGAACTGCGCGACCTGCTCCGGCGAACTGAAGCGCGGTTCGCCGCGCGCCTGCTGCAGCCGATAGCGGCACAGGTAGTTGGCGCGCCCCTTCAACAGCGCGCTGCTGTGGCCCACGCCGAGCGCGGCACGCACGCGCGGCAGATCGCGGTGATACAGCTGGTCCTGCAGCGCGCGGGTACCGGTGGAGATGATGGTCTTCAGCCCGGACAGCAGTGCGGGCACCAGATAGGCATAGGTCTTGCCGGTGCCGGTGCCGGCTTCGGCCAGCAGGACGTCGCGCTGGTCGAACGCTTCGGCGATCGCCGCGGTCAGGCGCAGCTGGGCCGGACGCGGAACGAAAGCGTCGAGCTGGCTGGCGAGCGCCCCGCCCTCACTGAGGGCATCGCGGCTGGCGTGGGCAAGTTGGGACATGACGACAGTGTAGTGCCGGCCGTTGGCCGGGCGGCGCTACCTCAATACCGCATGATCCCCGGCACCGTGCAGCCTTCCAGCTGGGCATGCGCCGACGCCGCGTTTTCCTTTTCACCACGGGCCAGACGCGACTGCTCGATGGTCGCCCAATGGCGACGGCACAGCGGGCCGGTCTTCGAGCCCAGTTCGATGGACTTGCGCGCGAACGTTTCCGCTGCCGCCCAGTCGCCCTGCAGCAGCGCGATCTCGGCGCGATCCTGCAGCACCGACGGATCCGAGGCCATGATCGCCAGCGCCTGGTCCAGCGCGACCGCGGCGCCGGCCAGATCGTTGGCCTGGCGGCGGGCATGCGCGGCCTGGCGCAGATCCTCCACTTCGCTGTCGCGCAGCGGCTGCACGGCCAGTTCCTTGTCGTCATTGCCAGCGGCGGCATCCACGGCGGCCAGACGCTGGGCCGGCGTGGTGGTGTCGACCGGGGCCTTCACGACCGGTGGCGGCGTAACGCAGGCAGCAAGGGCCAGGCACAGCGTGGCGAGCGAAGCGGAACGGATCAGGAATCGGGTGGTCATGCAGGCAGGCCTCGATCAGGGTTGACGCGCGGGGGTGGCGGCCGGTGCATTCTGCGCCGGTTCGGGGGCGGGCTCGGGCTTTTTCTCCAGGCCGAACCAGCTGCGCCAGCCACCGCCCTCACTCTGTTCGCCGCCCTCGCCTTCCGGCAACGCGCTCGGCGCGGTGCACGGCACGTAGGCCGGGGTATAGCCGACCACGAACGGGAAGCGACGCGCGCCCGGGCAGCTTTCATCGGTGGTGGCCGTGCCGCTGGCTTCCACGTACTGCCAATCCAGGCCCTTGTTGCTCACCTTCAGCGGCGAGCTCGGCAGGCGCTGGAAGATGCCCGACCAGACCCGCATCGAGCCGGTGGCGCCATACAGCCCCGCCTGTTCGTTCTGGTCGTTGCCCATCCAGATCACCGCCAGATGGTCACCGGTGTAGCCGGCGTACCAGCTGTCGCGGCCGTCATTGGTGGTGCCGGTCTTGCCGGCCGGCTGCAGGCGGCCCAGACCGTCGGCATTGAGGCGCTGCGCGGTACCGCTGGCCACGACCTGCTGCAGGCCGATGCTGATCAGGTTGGCGGCGATCGAGTCGCCTTCCTGGGCCGGCGCGGGCGTCTTGTCATAGCGCTTCATCAGCTTGCCCTGCGGGTCGAGCACGCCGCGCACCGCATGCAGCGGCTGGATTTCACCGCCGGAGGCCAGGAACTGGTACAGCTGGGCCATGGCGTAAGGGCTCTGGTCCGTGGAGCCCAGGATCACCGCCGGATTGGGATCGGCCTTGAGACCGGCAAGGACATGGATCAACTGCGTGACCCGCTCCGGGCCGACCTGCATCCCGACCCGTACCGTGGCCTGGTTGTAGGAGTGGGCCAGCGCATCGATCAGGCGGACGGTGCCGTGGCTGCGGTTGTCCGCATTGCCGGGCGACCACTGCTTGCCGCGGCTCAGCTGCACCGTCACCGGTGAATCGTCGACCCAGCTGGACAGCGAATAACGGTCCGGCTGCGCCAGCGCCAGCAGGTACACGAACGGCTTGAGCAGCGAACCGACCGGACGCTGGGCCTCGATGGCGCGGTTGAAACCGGGTTCGGAGACATCGCGGCTGCCGACCACGGCCAGCACGTCGCCGTTGTGCACGTCGGTCAGCACCAGGCCGGCCTGCAGTGCGGGACGACGCTTGCTCTCCAGCGATTTGATGGTCTTGGTGACCGCGCCTTCGGCATACGCCTGCGCCGACGGCGCCATGCCGGTCATGACGCTCAGGCCCGCGCCCTGCAGCACCGACTCGGGGTAATCGTGGCCAAGCTGGCGACGGACCAGATCCACGTATGCGGGGAAGCGGTTGGCCGCGATCAGGCCCGGCGTCTTGGGCACGCCCAGCGGCGCATCGACCGCACGCTTGTACTCGGCGTCGTCGATCAGGTTGGCTTCGCGCAGCTTGCCCAGCACGAAGTTGCGCCGGTCCAGCGCGCGTTCGGGGTTGCGGCGCGGGTCGTAATAGGACGGGCCCTTGACCAGGCCGATCAGCAGCGCGACGTGTTCGGTATTGAGCGAGGCCAGGTCGCGGCCGAACCAGAACTCCGCGCCCGAGGACATGCCGTGGATCGCCTGGCTGCCGCGCTGACCCAGATAGACCTGGTTGAGGTAGGCCTCCAGGATGGTGCGCTTGTCGTAGCGCGCCTCCATGATCAGCGCGTACAGCACCTCGTTGAACTTGCGGGTGACGGTCTGCTCTTTGCCGATCCCGAGCAGGCCGCTGCGGGCCAGCTGCTGGGTCAGGGTCGAGGCACCCTGGCGGCTCTGGCCACCGGAGCGCACGGTCACCCAGATCGCGCGGGCGATGCCGCTCAGATCGATGCCGTGATGGCGGTTGAAGTCCTTGTCCTCCACCGCCTGCAGGCCGGTGACCAGCAGTTCGGGGGTCTCTTCGATCCGGACCAGCCGACGCTCTTCCTGCTTCTGGCCGTACAGCGTGGCAATCCGGGCCGGATCCAGGCGCGCGGCCTTCAGCGCCTTGCGGCTGTCGGGGTCGCGCAGCGAAGCGATCGACCCGCCGGACAGGCTCAGCTCGACCCGGCGCGGGGCGACCCGGCCGTCGACGTCGTTATAACCGCGGCTGGAGATGACAAAGCGGCCGCCTTCCTGCGAATACGTGGCCGGTGATTTACCGATCCCGTCATCGCGGTACGCCGATGCCGCCAGCTCGGTCTTGAGCGTGGCCGCATCCATCGCCACGCCGGGCGCCAGCGGCAGCGGGCGCGCATAGACACGCGTGGGAATCTGCCAGCGCAGCTCGCCGAAGCGCTGGGTGACCTGTTGGTTCAGGTACACCGTATAGGGGATCAGGAAGCCCAGCCCCAGCGCGACAGCCGCCATGCTCCAGGTGATCAGCCGGCGCCGCCACAGCGGGCCGCGGCTTTCGGTGTCGTCTTCGAACTCGTCGATGTCGTCGGAATCGTAGCGTCGGGGCACGGGGATGCGAGAATATGGATTCCGGCGAGTCTAACGCAGCCACCGCGAGCGGCGCGTTCTCCCGGGTTCCCCCGCTTAAGCTGGAGTTGCAACGGGATGTCGATGTCCTTGGCCGATGCTCGCTATTTCCTGAACCGCATGCTCGGCCTGTTCCGTCGCAGTCTGGCCAGCCTGCGCACCCGGGGCTGGCGCGCTACCTGGCAGCGGATCCGGGTCCACACCCAGGCCGTGCCGGCCCCGCGCGGCGCGCCGCTGTACCTGCCCGCGGCGACGCCGTTCGAGCCCTTCACGGTCCCGACCAGCGAACGCCCGGTGGTCAGCATCGTGATTCCGGTCTACAACCACGCCGCGCACACCCTCGCCTGCCTGCGGGCGCTGGCCGCGCATCCGCCGCAGGTCCACTGCGAGATCCTGGTGGTGGATGACGGCAGCAGCGACGAGACCACGACCTGGATGCCGCGGATCGGCGGCCTGCGCTATGAGGTGCGGGCGGCCAACGGCGGCTTCATCGAGGCCTGCAACGACGGCGTCGCGCGCTCGCGCGGCCAGTACGTGGTGCTGCTCAACAACGACACCGTGCCGCAACCGGGCTGGCTCGACGCCCAGCTCGCCACCTTCGCACGGGTGCCGCGCGCAGGCCTGGTCGGCGCACAGCTGCTCTATCCCGACGGCCGCCTGCAGGAATCGGGCGGGGTGATCTTCCAGGATGGCAGCGGCTGGAGCTATGGCCGCTTCGAGTCGCCCGAGGATCCCCGCTACAGCGCGCTGCGCGATGCCGACTACTGCTCCGGCGCGGCACTGATGATCCCGCGCGCCCTGTGGGACCAACTCGGCGGCTTCGATCTGCGCTACAAGCCGGCCTACTACGAAGATACCGACCTGGCGTTCGCGGTCCGCGCCAGTGGCCACCGCGTGCTGGTGCAGCCGGCCAGCCGCGTGGTGCATGACGAAGGCACCAGCAACGGCACCGATACCGGTAGCGGAATCAAGGCGTACCAGGTCCGCAACCGCAGCGTGTTCGCGGCGAAATGGGCCGAGGCACTGCAGGCGCAGCCCGCGGTGGGCAGCGTGCCCTCGCCGGCGCTGCTGCACCGCGCCCAGCGACAGGTCCTGATACTGGATGAGGAAGTGCCGCAGCCGGACCGCGATTCGGCCTCGCTGCGCCAGTACAACCTGATCCGGATGCTGCTCGACGACGGCATCCACGTGGTGTTCGTGCCGACCCGGCGCGAGCATGGCGGCGCGGCGACCGAGGCGCTGCAGGCGCTCGGCGTGGAGGTCTGGTACGCGCCGTACCTGGTCGGCGTGGCGCCGTGGCTGCGCGCCAACGGTGCCCGCTTCGACGTGGCGATGATGGTGCGCTACCACGTCGCCCACGAGTGCCTGCCGCTGCTGCGCAGCTTCGCGCCGCAGGCCCGCACCGTGTTCGACACGGTCGACCTGCATTACCTGCGCGAGCGACGCGGGGCCGAGATCGCCGGCGACGCCGGCCTGCTGCGCAACGCCGAGCGCACCCGTGCGCGCGAGCTGGCGGTGATGGAACAGGTGGATGTGACCGTGCTGGTCAGCGCGGCCGAGCGCGAACAACTGCGTATCGATGCACCGACCGCCACGGTCGAACTGATTTCCAACCTGCATGAAGTGGCCGGGGCGGGCCCGGACTGGGCCGAGCGGCGCGACCTGGTGTTCGTCGGCGGTTTCCGCCATCCGCCGAACCTGGATGCGATGCAGTGGTTCATCGGCGACGTGTTCGCGCGGATCCGCGCACAGCTGCCCGACATCCGTTTCCACTGCATCGGCGCGGCGGTGCCGGACACGCTGCGCGAACTCGCGGCGACCCAGCCGGGCGTGGAGATCCATGGCTTCGTGCCGGACGTGGTGCCGTACATGGACGGCGTCCGCATCGCGGTCGCGCCGCTGCGCTTCGGCGCCGGGGTCAAAGGCAAGGTCAACCTGAGCATGGCGCATGGCCAGCCGGTGGTCGCCACGACCTGCGGCGTGGAAGGCATGCACCTGCGCGATGGCGAGGATGTGCTGGTCGCCGATGATGCCGAGGCGTTCGCCCAGGCCGTGGTCCGGCTATACCAGGACGAGGCGCTGTGGCGCCGGCTTTCGACCGCCGGTCTGCAGAACATCGTGGACCACTTCTCGCTCGATGCCGCGCGCGCCACCGTGCAGCGGGTGTTCGGGGACTAACTGCCGGCACCACCGCCGGCGCTGCGCAGGCGCTCGGCGAACGCCGGCAGCTCGGGCAGGTCCGGCTGCCAACGGCGAGCCTGCAGCAGCGCCTGCTGCGCGAAGGCGATGTCCCCCGAGCCGAGGCGCTCGCTGCCGATGGCCAGCCAGCGCTGTGCCAGCCGACGCCGTGCGGCCGCCTGGCCTGCCTCGTTGTTCGACAGCGTCTGCCAGGCGTCCAGGCAGGCGCCGGCAGCCAGCACGCGGTTCTCGCGCAGGCGATCCTCGAAGCACTGCCGGCTTGCCGGCAGCAGACGCTTGGCTGCGGCACGCACCCGCGGATCCTGCGGCGCCACGCCTTGGGCTTCACGCAGGGCGTCATAGGCACTGCGTCCGGGCGGCTCGAGGAACTGGCCGCCGCGTTCCGCTTCCTCCAAGCGTGCGAGCAGGCGCTGCAGCGTGCGCTCGCGCTGCGCGCGCGGCACCGCCGGCGTCGTCAGTGCCGCCTGGGAACGGCGGGCCTGCTCGATCGCATGCCGCGCCGCCTCCAGCGCGCGCGTGGACGCACCCAGTGCTTCAGCCGCCTGCACGGCCTGCGCGGCCTCGTCGAAGCGGAAGTTGCCGGCCAGCCGCGTCGCGCGTGCCAGTTGCGCATCGGCCACCTGCAGCTGGCCACGGCGCGCGGCAGGATCGTCAGGCAACGCCGAGAGCACCGCGGCGAAGGCCTCCGCCGCGACGTCCAGCTTCTGCCGACGCACCGCGGCTTCGCCGTCCCGCTGGCGGCGCTCCAGCGCATTGTTCACCGCCTCCTGGGTGGCGGGCAGATCGACATGCCCGGCATCGAACTCCCGGGCACTGCGCACCAGCTCCGCCGCACGTGCGACATCGCCGCGCTCGGCGGCGGTGCGTGCCTGCTGCAACAGATCCGAGAGGGCATCCTCGCGCCCTTCCAGCGCGCGGAGCTGGTTGGGCGAAAGGGTGAGCACCTGTTGGAACAGTGGCAACGCGCTGTCCGGGCTGCCATCGAGCCGTTGCGCCTGCAGGGCCGCTTCGGCACGGCCGAGCAAGGCACCAATCCCCGCGCGTGCCTGGTCGTGTGCATGCAACTGCTGCGCCACCGCGTCGGCATCGCGCTGCGGCACCTGCAACGCGCGCGCCAGCGCGAGCGCGGCCGTTGCAGATGGCACATCGCCACGCTCCAGTGCATCACGGGCCTGCTGGAGGGCGGCCTGGCCGGTGCGGGCCAGGCCGCTGCGCGCCTGCAGGCGATCGTTGTCCAGCGCCAGGGCCGCCTCGAATGACTCGCGTGCGCCGCTGCCATCGGCAGCACTCAATCGGCCTGCGGCCAGCGCGCGATCGCCCTGGTCCAGCAGCTGTTCGATCTGCGGCTCGTTCCAGAACCAGTTGGCCAGCGGCCGGCGCAGCAATGCCAGGCCGACGAAGAGCAGCACCGCGACCAGCAGTGCCCAGCGCCAGATGCGTCGGGCATGACGCGCCTGCACCCACCACCAGCGGCCCTCGCGGCGCACGCGTCGCAACGCCTCGTGGGCGGCCTCATGCCTGTCATCATCCCGGCTCATGGCGCGAGCCTAGCGTGGGGCACGTGAGCTCAGCCTAGACGCCGGGCTTCGCTGACGCCGGGCAACGCATCGAGCTTGCCCAGCAGGGTGGAGAGCTGCCCGTAGTCGCTGACCTTCAAGCGCAGCCGCAGGTGCGCGCGGCCGCTATTGCGGACGTTGTCGCTGTGGATGTCCAGCACATACGCATCTTCCTGTGCGATCAGGTTGGTGATGTCCTTGAGCAGCCAGCGCCGGTCGACCGCATCGACCACCACGTCCACTTCGTAGCCACCGCCGGCCTGGCCCCACTCCACCGGCAGGATGCGCTGCGGACTGGCGGCCGCCAGCCGCGCCAGCGCGGCGCAGTCGGTGCGGTGCACGGTCACGCCGCGCGCACGCGTGAGGTAGCCCACGATCGGCTCACCGGCCACCGGCTGGCAGCAGCGCGCCAGCTGCACCAGCAGGTTGCCCACGCCCTGGACGGTGAAGTCCGCACTGCGCACGCTGTCGCGCCGCGCGGTCGGGCGTGGCAGGACCGGCGCGGCCGGCTGGCTGGCGGCGCGCTCGGCTTCCAGCAGCGTGCGGCTGACCTGGTTCGGGCCGGTATCGCCCAGCGCCACCTGGATGTACAGATCATCGACGCTGTCGGCGTGGAACTTCTTCACCGCGATGGCCAGATCCGCGTGCTGCAGGCCGAGGCGCTTGAGTTCGCGCTCGAGCAGCTCGCGGCCGGCCAGCACGTTGCGCGCGCGATCCAGCTTGTGGAACCAGCCACGCACCTTCTCGCGCGAGCGGTTGCTGGCCAGGAAACCGCTGGAGGCCAGCAGCCAGTCACGCCGGGGATCGGCTTCCTTGCCGGTCAGGATCTCGACCCGGTCGCCGCTGCGCAGGCGGTAGGTCAGCGGCACGATGCGGCCATTGACCTTTGCGCCACGGCAGCGGTGCCCGACCATGGTATGCACGTGGTAGGCGAAATCCAGCGGCGTGGCGCCCTGCGGCAGGTCCATCACCTCGTCCTTGGGGCTGAGCGCGTAGACCCGGTCCTCGGTCAGCTCGGCGTCGAGCGCGCCGGCCAGTTCGCCGCCATGCCCTTCCTGGGAGTGCTCCAGCAGCTGGCGCATCCAGGTGATCTTGCGATCGAAGGCCTTCTCCGCACCCTTGCTGCCTTCCTTGTAGCGCCAGTGCGCGGCCACGCCGAGTTCGGCCTGCGCGTGCATGTCGTGGGTACGGATCTGCACTTCGATGGTGCGCCCTTCCGGGCCGACCACGGCGGTATGCAGCGAGCGGTAGTCGTTGGCCTTGGGGCGGGCGATGTAATCGTCGAACTCGCTCGGCACCGGGGCCCACAGGGCATGCACCACGCCCAGCGCGGCGTAGCAGGCGGCCACGTCGTCGACCATCACGCGCACGGCGCGGATGTCGTAAAGCTGCTCGAAAGCCAGCCGTTTCTTCTGCATCTTCCGCCAGATGCTGTAGATGTGCTTCGGGCGACCGCTGACCTCGGCGCGGATGCCCTGGGCCATCAGCTCACGCGACAGCGCTTTCTTGACGCCCTCGACATACCGCTCGCGGGCCAGCCGGGTTTCGTCGACCTCGCGGGCGATGCGGCGGTAGGTTTCCGGCTCCAGGTGGCGGAACGCCAGGTCTTCCAGCTCCCACTTCAACTGCCAGATGCCGAGCCGGTTGGCCAGCGGCGCGTGGATGTCGCGGGTGAGCTGGGCGAGTGCGCGCCGCTCTTCCGCGGGCAGCCGATCAGCACCGCGCATGCGGGCCAACTGCCGGGCCAGCAGGATCGGCACCACGCGCAGATCGCGGATGATGGACAGCAGCAGGCGACGCAGGCCTTCGCTGTTGCGCCCGGCCTCGCGCCCGGCGTGCAGCGCCCAGACCTGGTCGGCGGCGTCCAGGCCGTCGAGCAGGCCGACCACCACCGGCTTGAGCGCGCCGACCGGCAACGCATCCAGCCCGGCGCGCAGCCAGGGCAGATCGAACAACAGCGTGGCCAGCAATGCCGACTCGTCGGCCGACAGCAACGACAGCGCATCCAGGGTGTCGGCCAGCACCGACCAGCCCGCCCGCATGTCCAGATCGGCCTCGGGCTGTTGCCAGCGCTGCAGCAACGCTTCGCGCAGTTCAGCCGGCAGCGAAGCCACCGAGGGTCGGTTCAACAAGGCATCCAGGCCGGGGGCAGAAGCGCGGTTCACAGCATCGTACAGACAAGACAGAGGCCACCTACACTAGCGCCGCAGCGCCCAACCGACAATCGCCGCCACCGGCATGTGCACATGCCTGGGCGCTGGCACTACACTGCGGCCATCCCTAGGAGAGACCCTGCCATGCGCTTTTCCCGTCTGCGGTTGTTGGCCTGTGCGGCCGTTTTGATGAGCCTGTCGCTGCCGGCACTGGCCCAGCGCGTGGTCGATGGCGATCTGCAGCAGCAGATGTCGGCGGCCGAGTTCAAGGCGGCCGGGCTGGAGAAGCTCACGCCGCAGGAACTGGCCCAGCTCAACAACTGGCTGCAGGGCAAGGTGGCCGCACTCGCCGCGACTGCGCGCGAAGAAGCCCGCGAGGAGGGTCGCCAGGAAGTCATCGTGAAGAACCGCGGCTTCCACGATTTCGGCAGCAACGATCCGATCGAAACCAACATCACCGACGAGTTCCGCGGCTTTGCCAAGGGCCGCCGGTATGTACTGGCCAACAAGCAGGAATGGGAACAGACCGATGAGGCGACCTTGAGCGGCGTGCGCAAGACCGCCCCGAAGGTCATCATCAATCCGGGCCTGGTCGGCGTGTGGTACATGAAGGTCGACGGCTACAACACCCGCGCCAAGGTCCGCCGCGTCAAGTAATCCCCGCGCCCCGTGCCACCTCGGCACGGGGCGTTGGCCGGATCAGGCGGCCTGCAGCGCAGCCACGCGCTGGGCGAGTTTCTTGGCCGATATGCCGGTCCTGGCCCCCAGCTCCTGGGCGAACAGCGAGACCCGCAGCTCTTCCAGATCCCAACGCAGGTCCTGCCACTGCGGCCGCGCGCGCAATCCGCGCGCTTCGGCCTGCGCCAGGGCATCGACGAACGGACGCAGCTCCAGCATCCGCGCCTGATCGCGCGGCGGATCGCGCTTGGCGCGCTCGGTCCGCAGGATCATCGCGCGCAGATAGCGCGGGTATTGCGCCAGTGCATCGGCCGGGGTCTCACGCAGGAAGCCGGGATGGACCAGGCCGGCGAGCTGCTGCTCCATGTCGTCCAGGTTGCCACGCGCCCAGCCCATCAGCGGCGCTTCCAGCTGCGGCTTCAGTTCGGCCACGTGCGCCAGGATGTTCTCGGCCAGCTTCAGGCGCGCCATCGCCTCGCCGAACAACGCCTTGCCCGCCTCCGCACTGCGCCTGGCGAACGCGGCCGGATCGCGGATATCGCCCAGGCCCTCGGCCAGCACGGCATTCATCGCCGCATCGACCAGATCGCCACGCAAGCGCTCCTGCGATTCGATCGCGGCATACAGCAGGCCGGTCTTGGGCGGCACCGGCAACTGCTTGCGCGCCTGCTTGGCCTTGTCGGCCAGCGCGATCTCCAGCAGGCGACGGACGCCGCGCGGGTGCTGTTCCAGCGCCTCGTTGCGGTCGGCGAAAATCTTCAACGCGGCGGTTTCGCCCTGGTCCACCAGCGCCGGGTAGGCCGGCACGCCGGCTTCGCCGGGCAGCTGCAGCGGGATCGGGCTGGCGGGGAAATCGCGCAGTCCCTCCGCCGCCAGCGCGCGCCCGGCACGTGCGGCAAAGGCATCACCGGCCTTCGCCCCGAAGCGCGCACGCAGCGCGTCCAGATCGCGCGAGGTCGCCAGCACCTTGCCGTCCGCATCGCGCAGGCGCAGGTTCATGCGCAGGTGTGCCTCCAGCGAGGCTTCGTCGAAATCCGTCGCGGCCAGCTTGGCACCGGTGGCGCGCGACAGGAACCGCGCCAGTTCGCCCCGGATGTCATCGGCGGTCGGTTCGGCGAACGCCTCGGCAAACGCACGCCCGAAGTCCGGTGCCGGCACGTAGTTGCGTCGCATCGCCTTGGGCAGGCTGCGGATCAATGCGGCGGCTTTGTCCGCGACGAAGCCGGGGGCCAGCCACGACAGGCGCGCCGGGTCCAGCGCGTTGAGCAGGTGCAGCGGCACCTCCAGGGTCACGCCATCTTCGTCGGCGCCCGGTTCGAAGGTGTAGTGCAGCGGCAACCGTGCATCGCCCAGCGGCAGGTACGTGGGATAACGCTCGGCATCGCTGCCCTCGCCCGGCAGCAGATCGGCCAGCGTCCACGACAGCGCGCGGCGTTTCTCGGGTGCCAGTGCCTTCCACCAGGTGTCCAGGCCCATCGCGGAATGGATCTCGGCCGGAATCCGGTCCAGGTACCAGCGCGCCTGCCAGCCCTCATCGGCGACGATGCCGGCGCGGCGCAGCTTGGCTTCCTCTTCGCGCGCCTGCTCCAGCACCTTGAGGTTGTCGGCGACGAAACCGGCGCGGGTGTTGATCTCGCCGGTTACCAGGGCCTGGCGCACGAAGATGTCGTGCGCCTCGCCCGGCGCGATGCGGCCGTAGTGCACCGGTTTCTTCGGGGCCAGCACCAGCCCGAACAGGCTGATCTGCTCCGAAGCCAGCACCTGGCCCTGCGCGCGCGACCAGTGCGGGTCGAAGTGCTTGCGCAGCAGCAGGTGCGGCAGCTCGTTGATCACCCAGTCCGGCTCGATCGCGGCGTTGGTCAGGCCCCAGATTTTCTGGGTATCCAGCAGCGTCGCGGTCAGCAGCCACGGCGGCGGCCGCTTGGCCAGGGTCGAGCCCGGGAACGGCAGGAAGCGGCGCTGGCGCGGGGCGAGGAAGTCGCCCTTCTCGCTGCGGTGGCCGATCTGCGTGGGCAGGCCGGCGATCAGCGCGCGGTGCAGGGTCTGGTAGGCGGCGGCGCGGACTTTGTCGCTGAAGGCGTTGCGCGCCTCGGTGTCGGCGCCCTTGACCGATGCCGGCGTGCTCTCTGCCGGCGCCGGCTCGGATTTCCCTTCGCGGGCCAGGC
Organism: Stenotrophomonas sp. SAM-B; assembly: GCF_013387485.1. Lineage (GTDB taxonomy): Bacteria > Pseudomonadota > Gammaproteobacteria > Xanthomonadales > Xanthomonadaceae > Stenotrophomonas > Stenotrophomonas maltophilia_AA. The sequence continues at coordinate 953,919 of NZ_JABBXB010000001.1, read as the reverse complement.
GCGCGGCACGGTGCTGCTGGCCGCGCGTCGCCTTGATCTTTGCCTCGTCATCGCGCGCCGGTGCAGGTGCGGAAGAACCGGCCAGCAGCGGTGCCAGGGAGGTCTCGGCCGCTTCTTCCGTCCAGCCCAGCTCCTCGCACAGCACGCGTAGCTGGCGATGCAGTTCGCGCCACTCGCGCATGCGCAGGAAGCCGAGGAAATGCCGCCCGCACCAGTCACGCAGCTTGGACTGGGTCAGGTCTTCGTGGGCCTGGCGGTAGCCGTCCCACAGGCGCAGCACGCCGACGAACTCCGAGCGGCCATCGGCGAACAGCGCATGCGCGTTGTCGGCGGCGGCGCGCGCTTCCGGCGGGCGCTCGCGCGGGTCCTGGATGCCCAGGAACGAGGCGATCACCAGCATCGGGCGGAGGCAGCCCTGGGCCTGCGCGGCGACCAGCATGCGGGCCAGTTTGACGTCCACCGGCAGGCGCGCCATCTGGCGGCCGATCGGGGTCAGGCGGCGCTCGGCATCGACCGCACCCAGCTCGCCGAGCTGCTGCCAGCCATCAGCGATGGCGCGCTCATCCGGTGCTTCCAGGAACGGGAAATCCTCGATCCTGCCGAGGCCGAGCTGCAGCATCCGCAGGATCACCCCGGACAGGCTGGAGCGGCGGATTTCCGGATCGGTGAATTCCGGGCGTGACTGGAAATCCGCCTCGGAATACAGCCGGTAGCAGATGCCCTCGGACACACGGCCGCAACGGCCCTTGCGCTGGTTGGCGCTGGCCTGCGAGACCGCCTCGATGTGCAGCCGATCCAGCTTCTGCCGCGGGCTGTACCGCTTGATGCGCGCGAAACCGGGGTCGATCACATAGCGGATGCGCGGCACCGTCAGCGACGTCTCCGCGACGTTGGTGGCCAGCACGATGCGCCGGTTGGCACCCGGATTGAAGACCAGGTCCTGGTCCTTTACCGACAGCCGCGCATACAGCGGCAGCACGTCGGTCCCACGGTATTTGCGCCGCTCCAGCGACTGGTGCGCATCGCGGATTTCGCGCTCGCCCGGGAAGAACAGCAGGATGTCGCCACGCGGGTCGATCCGGGTGATTTCATCCACCGCCGCGACCACCGCATCATTCACGGTGCGCTCGCCATCGCGGCCGCCCTCGGCCTCGCCACCGCCCTCGCCTTCCAGCGGGCGGTAACGCACCTCCACCGGGAAGGTACGGCCTTCCACGCTGATCACCGGCGCATCGTCGAAATGCTGGGCGAAGCGCGAGGTGTCGATGGTCGCCGAGGTGACGATCAGCTTCAGGTCCGGGCGCTTTTTCAGCAGCTGCTTGAGATAGCCGAGCAGGAAATCGATGTTGAGGCTGCGTTCGTGCGCCTCGTCGACGATGATCGTGTCGTAGTTGGACAGCCAGCGATCGCTGCTGATCTCGGCCAGCAGGATGCCGTCGGTCATGAACTTGATGCGGGTATCGTCACCGACGCGATCGGTGAAGCGCACCTGGTAGCCGACCGTCGTCCCGAGTTCGGACTGCAGCTCCTGCGCGACGCGGGTCGCCACCGCACGTGCGGCAATCCGTCGCGGCTGGGTACAGCCGATCATGCCGGCCGTGCCGCGGCCGGCGGCCAGGCACAGTTTGGGCAGCTGGGTGGTCTTGCCCGAGCCGGTCTCACCGGCGATCACCACGACCTGATGGTCGCGGATCAGCGCGGTGATGGCCTCGGCTTCACGCGCAATCGGCAGTTGCTCGTCCAGAGTGATGGCCGGCTGATTCAGCGCGCGCGCTTCGCGGCGCTGCACGGATGCCCGCAAGGCCTGCTCGAACGCCGCCGCCAGACCCGCATCCGCCGGTTTGGCCCGCCAACGCGAGAGCATCCCCAGCAAACGACCGCGGTCGCGGCTCATGGCCCCGTTGATCGCGGCCTGCTGCTGGGCCAGGCGTGCTGCTTGTGGTTTTTCGATAGCGCTCATCAATCGATTCGTTTAGAACTTTTGTTTACTACTGAAAGGGTAGTCTGATCTATTGTGAAGGCCATCCGATTCATCCCATCCATAAGGAGTTCTCCCATGGCGAAGACGACCAAGACCCCGGCAAAGACCAAGACGGCCAAGCAGAAGCTCGGCGCGGCGGCCCCATCGGCCCCGAACATCGATATCGGGATCAAGGAGGGCGATCGCAAGAAGATCGCCGATGGACTGTCGGCGTTCCAGGCAGATGCGTTCACGCTCTACCTGAAGACGCACAACTTCCATTGGAACGTGACCGGGTCGATGTTCAATTCGCTGCACACCATGTTCGAGACCCAGTACACCGAACAGTGGGCGGCCCTGGATGACGTGGCTGAACGCATCCGTGCACTGGGCTTCAACGCCCCGGGCTCCTACCGCGAGTTCGCGGCCCTGACCTCGATCGCCGAGGAGCCGGGCCTGACCGACAGCGCGGACTGGCGTGAAATGGTACGCCAGTTGGTCACCGCCAACGAGGCGGTGTGCCGGACGGCGCGCAAAGTGCTGGACGTGGCCGACGATGCGGACGACGCGCCGACCGAGGATCTGATGACCCAGCGCCTGCAGACCCACGAAAAGTACGCCTGGATGCTGCGTTCGCTGCTGCAGTAAGGGTTTGTTTTTTGGGGGGCTTTGCTGACTGAAGGCAAAGGCAAAGGCAAAGGCATTGGCTGCCGGGGTCTCAGTGTTGGCGAGCGGGGGCCAGGCCCTGCCGGGACGCGCCGTAAACCCATCCCTGGGGGCTCGTGGGCGGCATCCATGCCGCCCTGACGGTCCCGTCAGGGCCTGACCCCCACTCGCCAGACAGATCTGGATGGACGGTTGGGCAAGCCAAAGCAGCCCGCCGCAAGTAGCCACATCACCCCGTCGAGATGCGACGTCGAGATGCAACAGGCAACAACCGACAGGCGCCGATTGGCGCCTGTCGGCGTTTGACCGGCTGGAGCTTGGCTCTCGACTGGCTCTCCTCCGGACACCAGCCAAGTGTCGGAGGCGCGGTGTGGGTGGGTTTGCAGGACCGTTGGGCGCCATGGATGGCGCACTACGAGCCCCCATGGACGGGTTCACGGCGGGTCCTGCAAACCCACCCACACCGCGCCAAACCCGTAAGACGGAATGTCCTGCGCTTTGAGGCTCTGCCTTTGAGGCTTTGAGGCCTTGAGGCCTTGAGGCTTTGAGGCCTTGGCTCCCGGCTTCCCTACACGCCGACCCGGCATCAGAGGACACGGCCCGTAGCCCGGGCAAGGTAAACTAGCGCGATGTCTTCCCGCCCCGCGCACGACCTGCTCAGCCGCATCTTTGGTTACGACGAATTCCGCGGTCCGCAGCAGGCGATCGTCGAGCATGTCGCCGCCGGCAATGACGCGCTCGTCCTCATGCCCACCGGCGGCGGCAAATCGCTGTGCTACCAGGTGCCCTCCCTGCTCCGCGACGGCACCGGCATCGTCATCTCGCCGCTGATCGCCCTCATGCAGGACCAGGTCGAAGCCCTGCGCCAGCTCGGCGTCCGCGCCGAATACCTCAACTCCACCCTCGATGGCGACACCGCCGCACGGGTCGAGCGCGAACTCCTCGCCGGCGAACTGGACATGCTCTATGTCGCCCCCGAGCGCCTGCTCACCGGCCGCTTCCTCTCCCTGCTCTCGCGCAGCAGGATCGCCCTGTTCGCCATCGACGAAGCCCATTGCGTCTCGCAGTGGGGCCACGACTTCCGCCCGGAATACCGCCAGCTCACCGTCCTGCACGAACGCTGGCCCGACGTCCCGCGCATCGCCCTGACCGCCACCGCCGATCCGCCCACCCAGCGCGAGATCGCCGAACGCCTGGACCTGACCAACGCCCAGCACTTCGTCAGCTCCTTCGACCGCCCCAACATCCGCTACACCGTCGTCCAGAAAGACAACGCCAAGCGCCAGCTGCTGGACTTCCTCAAGGTCCACCGCCAGGAAGCCGGCATCGTCTACTGCATGTCGCGGCGCAAGGTCGAAGAAACCGCCGAGTTCCTGTGCAAGGAGGGCATGAACGCCCTGCCCTACCACGCCGGCCTGCCCGCCGAGGTGCGTGCCGCCAACCAGCGCCGCTTCCTGCGCGAGGATGGCATCGTGATGTGCGCCACCATCGCCTTCGGCATGGGCATCGACAAACCGGACGTGCGCTTCGTCGCGCATACCGACCTGCCCAAATCGATGGAAGGCTACTACCAGGAAACCGGCCGCGCCGGCCGCGATGGCGAGCCTGCCGAGGCCTGGCTCTGCTACGGGCTGGGCGATGTCGTGCTGCTCAAGCAGATGATCGAACAGTCCGAAGCCGGCGAAGACCGCAAAACGCTGGAACGGTCCAAGCTCGATCACCTGCTCGGCTACTGCGAATCCATGCAGTGCCGCCGCCAGGTCCTGCTGGCCGGGTTCGGGGAGACCTACCCCCAGCCCTGCGGCAACTGCGACAACTGCCTGCTGCCTCCGGATGCCTGGGATGCCAGCGTCGCCGCCCAGAAGGCGCTGAGCTGCGTCTACCGCAGTGGCCAGCGCTTCGGCGTCGGTCACCTGATCGACATCCTGCGCGGCGGCGACAACGAGAAGGTGCGCCAGTTCGGGCATACCGAACTGAGCACCTACGGCATCGGCAAGGATCTCGACGCCCGCACCTGGCGCAGCGTGTTCCGCCAGCTGGTCGCCTCCAGCCTGCTCGAAGTGGACAGCAGCGCCTATGGCGGCCTGCGCCTGACAGATGGCAGCCGTGAAGTGCTCAAGGGCCAGCGCAAGGTCATGATGCGCCGCGAGACCCCCAAGGCCGCCCGCGAGCGCGACCGCAGCGGCCAGCGCACCGGCCTGTCGGTGCTGCCGCAGGACCTGGCCCTGTTCAACGCACTGCGCGGCCTGCGCGCCGAACTCGCCCGCGAACAGAACGTCCCGGCCTTCGTCATTTTCCACGACAGCACCCTGCGCAACATCGCCGAACAGCGCCCCACCAGCGTCGATGCGCTGGGGCGGGTCGGTGGCATCGGTGGCACCAAGCTGGCCCGCTACGGCGACCGCCTGGTCGAGATCGTCCGTGAGGAAGGCTGATGCCCCGGCACGCCCAGGCAGACCCGGCTCCAGAGTTGAACCAGGCGTTCAGCCGCAGGTGCGGTCGCCGGGCTTTGGCAGTAAGGTGAGCCCCATGTCCGCCGGTGGCCTTCTCCTGCGAGTGGTCTTGATGCTCAGCCTGTTGCTCAACGGGCTGAACGTGGCCATGGCCGGCCCGATGGCGCTGGCCCTGGCCGAGCCGACCCCCGCCAGCAGTGCGGCACCGCCCTGCCACGGCGACGCGCCGCCCCCCGCCGCACACGACCACCACGCGATGGCGGCCGCCGATGCCGGCGTACAGGCGCCGCACGATGGCGACCACTGCAAGATCAAGGACTGCCTGCGCAGCTGCGCCCAGCAGCCCAGCCTGACCGTCCAGGTCGCCTGGCTGGCCACGCCGCCGCCGGTGTCGATGGCCCCGCTGATGGCCGCGCATCCCACGCTGCCGACCCCGCCGCTGGACCGCATCACCCGCCCTCCGATCGCCTGATCCGCCGCGCTCTGCGAGCGCCCGCCTGAGCTCTGCCCGCGCGCCCCCGGTGTGCGGGCGTTGACGGCACCGCGTGTGCCATTCGAACCGGATTCGGAGTTGCAATGTCTTTCCCCAAAACACCCGGCACGGGCATCCCGCCCATGCCGTCACGTCGCCTGTTCGTGCAGGGCGTGGCTGCCGGCGGCGTGGTCGCCGGCCTCGCCGCCACCGGCCTGAGCCCGCGGGCGTTCGCCGCCGCCGGCCCCGGCCTGGTCGGCGCCCCGCAGGTGCTCAGCAGCCAGGACGTGCAGCTGAGCATCGGCGAATCGCTGGCCAACTTCACCGGCCGCACCCGCCCGGCGATCACCGTCAACGGCAGCCTGCCGGCACCGATCCTGCGCTGGCGCGAGGGCCAGACCGTCAGCATCCGGGTCGCCAATACGCTGCAGGGCCATCCCACCTCCATCCACTGGCACGGCCTGCTGCTCCCGGCCAACATGGATGGCGTGCCCGGCCTGAGCTTCAACGGCATCGCCCCCGGCGAGGTCTATCAGTACCGCTTCACCCTCAAGCAGTCGGGTACGTACTGGTACCACAGCCATTCCATGTTCCAGGAACAGGCCGGTCTGTACGGCGCGCTGATCATCGATCCGCTCGAGCCGGCGCCGTACCACTTCGACCGCGAGCACGTGATCCTGCTCTCGGACTGGACCGACATGGACCCCGGTGCGCTGTTCCGGCGCATGAAGAAACTCGCCGAGTACGACAACTACTACAAGCGCACCCTGCCCGACTTCCTGCGCGATGTGCGCAAGGACGGCTGGGCCGCGGCCACCGCCGATCGCGGCATGTGGGGTCGGATGCGGATGACGCCGACCGACATCTCCGACATCAACGCCCACACCTATACCTACCTGCTCAACGGCACCGCCCCGGCCGGCAACTGGACCGGGCTGTTCCGCAGTGGCGAGAAGGTGCTGCTGCGCTTCATCAACGGCGGTTCGATGACCTACTTCGACGTGCGCATCCCCGGGCTGAAAATGACCGTGGTCGCCGCCGATGGCCAGTACATCCACCCGGTCAGCATCGATGAATTCCGCATCGCCCCGGCTGAAACCTTCGACGTGATCGTCGAACCCAGCGGCCAGGACGCGTACACGATCTTCTGCCAGGACATGGGCCGCACCGGCTATGCCGCCGGCACGCTGGCGGTCCGCCACGGCCTGCAGGCGCCGATTCCCGAGCGCGACGCGCGCCCGCTGCTGACCATGCGCGACATGGGACATGACATGGGCCATGCCTCGAACGGGATGGCGGGCCACGACATGAAGGGCATGGAAGGCGGCTGCGGCGCCAGCATGGGCCACGGCGCGCAGGGCGCCGATCCCAAGGCACCGCGTCACCCGGCCAGCGAAACGGGCAATCCGCTGGTGGACATGCAGAGCATGGCGACCGAGCCGAAACTGGATGATCCCGGCATCGGCCTGCGCGACAACGGCCGCGACGTGCTCACCTACGGCGCGATGCGCAGCCTGTTCGACGATCCCGATGGCCGCGAACCCGGCCGCGAGGTCGAGCTCCACCTGACCGGCCACATGGAGAAATTCAGCTGGTCCTTCGATGGCATTCCCTTTGCCAGCGCCGAACCGCTACGCCTGAACTACGGTGAGCGCATGCGCATCGTGCTGGTCAACGACACCATGATGCAGCACCCGATCCATCTGCACGGCGTGTGGAGCGATCTGGAAAATGCGGACGGCGAATTCCACCTGCGCAAGCACACCATCGACATGCCACCGGGCACCCGCCGCACGTATCGCGTGCGTGCCGACGCGCTCGGCCGTTGGGCCTACCACTGCCACCTGCTGTACCACATGGAAGCGGGCATGATGCGCGAAGTGAGGATCGAAGAATGAGCCGCTCTCCTCTCACCGCGACGTCGGCCTTGAGCACCGCCCTGCTGCTGGCATTGTCGGCACCGGCCTGGGCGCAATCGCATGCCGGCCATGCCACGACGCCGACCGCAACCACGGCCGACACACCACCGGCAGATGGCGGCAACGTCGATCACAGCCAGATGGATCATTCGAAGATGGACCATGGCAGCACTGATCACAGCCAGATGGACCATTACACGATGGACCACGGCACGACCGATCACGGCCAGATGGATCATTCGAAGATGGACCACGCCGCGATGGGTCATGGCGTGCCGAAGGCGCCTGCGCCCACCGAACCGCTCGAACCGATTCCGGCGGTGACGGCCGCCGACCGCCTCGCCGCATTCCCGCCGATCGACCACGGCGCGATGGAGCATGCGCCGGAGATCCACAGCATGCTGCTGCTCAACCGCCTCGAACACTGGGACGGTCAGCACGGCACCGGCCAGGCCTGGGAGGCCAGCGGCTGGGTGGGCGGCAACATCAACAGGCTATGGCTGCGCAGCGAAGGCGAGCGCAGCGACGGCCGCACCGAATCGGCCGATCTGGAAGTGATGTACGGCCGCAGCGTGTCGCCGTGGTGGGACGTGCTGGTCGGCGTGAAGCAGGATTTCCGTCCGGCCGATTCACGCACCTGGGCGGCGTTCGGCATCCAGGGGTTGGCGCCGTACAAGTTCGAGACCTCGGCCACGGCCTATGTCGGCGAAAGCGGCCAGTTCGCGGCCACGGTGGAAGTGGAGTACGAGCTGCTGCTGACCAACCGCCTGATCCTGCAGCCGCTGGTGGAAGCCAGTTTCTCGGCCAAGGACGAGCCGGAGTATGGCAACGGTTCGGGCCTCAACAAGGTCGAAGCCGGGCTGCGCCTGCGCTACGAGTTCAGCCGCCGCTTCGCGCCTTACATCGGCATCAGCCACGAGCGCCTGTTCGGCGATACCGCTGATTACCACGAGGCGGCCGGCGAGCGCGCGCGCGATACCCGCTGGGTGGCAGGCGTGCGGGTCTGGTTCTGATCCCGCGGCCGTGACAGGTTCCGGGTGCCCCAGGTACCCGGACCCCCTGCCGGTTGGAGCGATGGCGTAAGCTGCCGGCCCGATCTGCCTGCCTTGCGCCATGACGTTGACCCTCCGCCGCGCCTCCCTTGCCGATGCCGATACGCTCTCGGCGATCGCCATCGCCACCTATACCGAAACCTTCGGCGATTCCTACCCGCCGCAGGATCTGCGCGAATTTCTGGACAGTCACTACGCGGTCGAACCGCAACGCCGCGAACTGGCCGATCCGCGCAACGCAGCATGGCTGCTGGAGGATGGCGGCCGCGCGGTGGGCTATCTCGCGGCGGGGCCGAACGGGCTGCCACATGCCGAGGCCAGCGAGGGCGATATCGAGCTCAAACGCCTCTACCTGCTTGCCAGCCACCAGAGTGGCGGCCACGGTGCGCGCCTGATGGACGCGTTCCTGGCCTGGCTCGATCAACCGCAGCGGCGCACGCTGTGGGTCGGCGTGTGGTCCGAGAACCTGGGTGCGCAACGCTTCTATGCGCGCTATGGCTGCAGCAAGGTGGGCGAATACGATTTCCCGGTCGGCGACAGCGTCGACCGGGAGTTCATCCTGCGCCGCGCCTGAGCGCAGCGCAGGCGTGCATCAGAAGTCGAACAGGTCCGACAGGAAGCTCTCTTTCTTCTTCTTGCGGTAGCCGTGCTGATCGCCGTACGGCTGTTGGCCCAGGTGGCGGGTATCACGGTGCTGCACCGCAGCCGGCGGCGGCGGTGCGGCAGCGCGTGCCGGGGCGGATGCAGGCGCGGCGGCACCGGCGGAGCGCTCGATGATCTTGTCCAGTTCGCCACGGTCCAGCCACACGCCACGGCACTGCGGGCAGTAGTCGATCTCGATGCCCTGGCGCTCGGACATCTGCAGCGCTTGGGTTTTGCATACGGGGCATTGCATGGGCGGTAATCCAAGGGGCAAAGCCGCACTCTAGCCGGTCATACCTGACCGTGGTGCAACGCGGCCATGACCGATGGCCCCCCGACCTATGCCCCATGCTGCTGGCGAGGGAATCACGAACAATCCACGCCGTCCCTGGATATGGAGCGTCCCATGCCGACCCTTCGCCTGCCGACCTGGCTGGCCGCCTGCGTGGTGGTGCTGACCTTGGCCGTGTCGATCAATCTGCGCGACCTCGCCGCGTGGCTGGGCACGCCGATTCCGAAGCTGCCGATCCCCTATGGCGGCGCCATCCTCGACAACGGCCTGGGCGTGCTGCTGGTGCTGGCCGTCGCTGCGCTGCTGCTGCGCCCCGGGCAACGCCTGCACGCACTGCTCGGGTTGCGCTGGAATGGCTGGCAGGGGCCGGGCCTGGCGCTGCTGGCCACGCTGCCCTGCTGGCTCGGCCTGTGGTGGCTGGGCGGGGTGAATCCCACCCAGGATGTCCTCGCACTGCTGATGCTCGGCGTGCTGTTCCCGTTCGCCGAGGAAATCATCTTCCGTGGCTTCGGCTTCATCTTCGCCCATCGCCAGCAGCGCTGGCCGTGGCTGGCCGCCGCGCTGGTGCAGGCGGTGATCTTCGGTGCGATCCACTGGTGGTCGTTCGGCGGCGGCGGGGGCATGGCGCTGCAGGTGTTCGCCATCACCGGCATCGGCGGGCTGGTATTCGCCTGGCTCAACACCCTGGACGACTACACGCTGTGGAGCGGGCTGGCCCTGCATGTCTCGCTCAACCTGGCCTGGAACGTATTCGTGATCAGCGAGGCCACTGCGGTCGGCTGGCCGGCGACGGTGCTGCGCCTGTCGGCAGCGGGGTTGGCGGTCGGGCTGGTGTGGGCCTGGCACCGCCCGCGCCGGCGTCCGGCGGCCGTTGCCTGAGCGCCACGGGCGGTACGACGCCAGCGTCGATTCACCCGGCAGTGGGCCGCCGTCGACGGTCTCCTCACCGGCGGCCCGCGATACTTGCGCGCCCCTCTCCGGGGGTAAGCAGGAACCACGCTCCATGTTGTTGTCCAAGCACCATCCCGAACCGCGCGTGCTGTTGATCGAAGACACCGAAGACACCCGCGAACTGAGCCGCATGGCGCTGGAAAGCCAGGCCTGCGAAGTCGTTGCGGTCAGTTCCGCCGAAGCCGCGCTCGGCCTGCTGCAGGCCGGCGAGCGCTTCGACCTGGTGTTCACCGATGTCTGCCTGGGCGAAGTGAGCGGCATCGAGGCGGCGCATCGGGTCAAGCAGGAACAGCCCGGGCTGCCGGTGCTGGTCACCTCGGGCCTGGAGCCCTCCGTCGTGGTGCCGCAGCTCGGCCCGGGCATGCATTTCCTGCCCAAGCCCTACACCATGAGCGAACTGCTCGACGCGATCCGTGCCTGTTTCCAGCACCCGTTGGCGGCCTGCGCCTGAGGGGACCCGCCTGCGGGGCGACCTTCATCCGGATTTCATGTGCGCGTGCCCATCGTCGGTGCCAGGGAACGGGGGTTTCCCGCTCCCCATACGATGCGACGCGCTCCTTTTCCCTTCCGGAATCGACGACATGCTCTTCCGTATGCTGCTGGCCACGCCCCTGCTGTTGATGCTGCCGTTGGAAGACGCGCGCGCGGACGACTTCGTCACCTGCGAGAGCCGCGACAACCGTTATCAGTCCTGCACCCTGCCCCGCGCGGGCTACGTCACCCTGGACCGCAAACTGTCCGGTGCGGACTGCCGCCAGGGCCGTACCTGGGACTACGACCGCCGCGAGGTCTGGGTCGACGATGGCTGCCGCGCCTCGTTCCGGGTGCATGGCGGCAGCGATCGCGATGACCGCCATGACGATGACAACCACGACGCCAAGGTCGCCGCCGGCGTGTTGATCGGCGCGGCGATTCTCGGCGCGTTGGCCCACAACGCCAACAAGGATGACGCGCGCTACGACGACGAAAACTACCAGGGCGCCCGCCACACGTCCTATGTGCCCGACTGGATGGTCGGCGAGTTCGAGGGCTACAACCCGACCTTCAACGCCGACATCCGCATGCGCATCGACAGCGACGGCCGCATGAGCGCACAGACGCGTGGGCAGTCGTTGAACGGCTGGGTCAATGGCGGCCAGCTCAACGTCGGCAGCAGCGTGTTCGACATCAGCCAGAGCCGCGACGGCTTCGTCACCACCGAAGTGGGCGACCGGCAGAACGAGGTGCGCTACCGCCGCGTGCGCTGAGCAACGCGGCGGCGCCTGCCCTTACCTGGCGACCTGGCACTGCAGCGTGGTGCCGTAGAACTCCAGCGTGGTCTGGTCGTTGTGGGTCCGCAGGTCCACGCCTTCGCGTCCCCAGCGACCGCCGTTGTTTTCCTCGCGGGTGACCGGCACCGGGAACACGATGGCCTGGTCATTGCCCCAGCTGATCACGGCCGCAGTGGGATCGATGTCGTTGTAGAACACCGCGGTCACCGGCTTGCTGTTGTCATCGCAAAGGTACTCGACCTTGGCCGGCACCTGGATGCCGCCGCCGTTGATGGTCAGCTCGACCAGACGCGTCTGGTAGGACTCCACCAGGCAACGGTGCGGATCCACCGCACGCGAACAGGCATCGCGGCCTTTGATCCAGCCACGCTGCTCGGCCGCGATGTCCAGCTCATCCGGGCTGGTCTGCACGCGCTTGTAGAGCGCGGCCAGCTGGCGGTCCAGCGCCGCCAGGCGTGCGTCGCCACACACCTGCTGCTCGGCCTCGGACTGCGCCTTGGCACAATCGAACGACGGCGGCTGCAGGGTCGGGCTGGCGGGTGCGGTGGGCGCGCTGGCAGCGGCGGCCGACGTGGCCGGCGCGGCAGGCTCTGCCGGCGTCGCGGTATCGGACGGCGCCGGCTTGGAACAGGCCGCGAGCGCAAGCGCCCCCACACCCAGCAGGACGAAACGGTTCATGGCACCTCCAACAACAATCAACGAATGACTGGCTATTGTGCCCCCGTAACCGGTTCTGCGGTGTGCACAGGCAGACCGCTCACGGCCCACGCCTGCATCTCTGTTCACCGTCATTCGAGGACAACCGAATGCCGGGCACCCACAGGATGCCCGGGCAACGCATGTTGCGCACCGGGTTGCCGCCCTGCCCCGAGTCACCTACGCTCCATGCCCGAATCGATCCAAGGACCATGCCCCGGATGAGTGGCAGCCCGTTTTCTTCTCTCACGCGACGACTGGCATGGCCGGCGCGTGCGTCTGCACAGACACCGCTGGGCGCGGCCCTCCTCGTGATGTTGCTGGTCGCCTCACCCGCACGTGCCGATGACATACCGCCGCAGTTCATGGCGCAGTACGAAGCCACGCGCGACTACCTGCAACTGCTGCAGCAAGCCGACGCCGACAACGCACCGGAGCAGCTCGACAGCCCACGCGCCATGCAGCTGCTGGCGGCGGTGACCAACAAGACCGACGTCCTGGCGCCGGACTACGCGACGGCGGACCTGGGTCTGCTGACCAACGCGTGCCAGTACGGCGTAACGCTGTCCACCCGGTTGATGCAGTTCGGCATGGGTGCGATGCCAGCAGCCGTGCTCCTCCATTCCGGCGAGCAGGCCCGCCAAGGCAACCGCAACGCCGAGCGCTTCCAGGCACAGCTGGGCCTGCTGCTGCCGTACCTGCTGCAGTGCGGTGCACGGATGCAGCCACTGGTGGATACGTGGCTGACCGTTGCAACGCCCGAAGAGCTCGCCGGTCTGGGACCGGGCGGCACCGACACCCTTCGCCGCAATGCGCAACGCCAGTATCTGGAGATGCTGGAGGTGATGCGTGCCCAGCCGGCGGGCAGCACGCTGAAGCGGACCCTGGTCCGCGCGCTGGCGGAAACGGCGGCGCCTTACGCGCAGATGCTGCAGCTTGAGCAACGGCAGCCAGTGCGTGACGCGTTGAAGGACGCGCTGGAACAGGTGGACCCAAGCGACGTTCCGCGCCTGCAGCAGGCCATTGCCGGGTTCAGCAGCGACCGTTGCGGCACACTCTGCCGATCCTGATACGGCCAGCGGCGATCAGACACCGCCTCTCGGTCAACGACGTGCGCTGACATACGTTCCCGACCGCACACCGTGCACTCATCGCGGCAACGTAGCGGCCTGTCGATCAGCGTCACCTCCGCACGCTGGATCCGGCCCACGCTGGTGGTATACGAAAATGTGGATTTCACACCCGAAGACGACGGCATTCCCTGATGAACATCGACGATGTTCTGCGGAATCATCCAAGTCGCCAGCCTTGGACATTAAAAACGGGAACGCACATGAAATCCGCACTTGTCACTTTACTGATCGCCCTGCTCTCTTCAACAGGGACATCATCGACGGCGTCGGCCGCCGGATCGTCGCCCCACCTGTCTACAGTCGTTGTCTCGACGCGGACATACGCCAGTGAGGACGCACACGCCGCGGAGCTACTCGACTGGATTGCGACGGTCTCTCCGGACCACGCTCCCATGGGGCGGGGAACGGTCACCACCGAGAGAATGCAACTGTTCGCTGATGGGCTGTCTAACACCCTCTCCAGCACGCCCCAGCCGCCCGGCAGGCTCCCGGAGAGAGGCATCCCGGGAGAGGAGTACAAGGTCGAAAACACGCTTCCCGATGGCACGTTCCAGTCCTGGACCTACAGGTGGGTTCAGCCTCGCACGGGTCACGGAGGCGGATGGAGCCTGACGGGATATGAGTACAGGAAGGGAGAGCATTTCCAGACACGTCCAAGGTAGAGCCCTGATGTAGACCCGGAACGCCCTCAGCAACTGCCTCCGTGTGGTGTTCCATTTCGACATGAGACGACCCTGACCCGATGCTCATCCCAGTGCGACCCCCGCGTAACAGCGCCAGGTCCACGCTGGGGTTGCGACATCACGTCGCCTTGGAGTCACACCATGTCCAACATGCAGAACAACGAAAACAACGTCAAGAATGCCGCTGCAGCGCAGAAAGGCCCGCAATCCGAACAGGATCGCAAGGACGCGCAGGCCAAGCAGCAGAAGCAGGAACAGGACACCAAGAACGCCCCTGACGCAGGCAGCAAGCCGCAGCAGAAGTAATCCCTCTGCCGCATGGTGGGGCTGCGCATCCGCGCAGCCCTCACATGTGGGCGGCGACCGGGCGCACTCGGCGCCATCCCGCACCCTTCAACATCTCGCGTCCTTCAATCTCTCGCATCCTTCACTACGAAGCTCATTCGCGACGCGGTTGATTCGCGACGCTGCGCATGCGCGTGCTTCCTTGAAGGTGTGGGTGACGGTGTGGGTGACTATGCATCCCGGCCCCGCAGGTCATCTACCTCTTGGCGCATGTCGTCCCAACCGAGCCGCGTCTCCAGCAGCATGCCGTTGAGCGTTCGTCGCGCATGTGCCGTCAGTGCGCCATCGCGCGCGGCCACTTCGAGTGCCCTCACCAGACGCGCTTCAGCTGCCTGGCTCTCGCTGGCGTACTGGATGCCCGCATCCCCGAGTACGGTACCCAACCTGCCGAAGCCGCCACGGAGGCTGCCAGCCAAGGTACCGCGGCGTGCGGGATGGCCACCGGCGTCGCGCACCAGCCGCGTGACCCCATCGATGACCTGCATTTTCGCTGCGGCCATCCGCATCATCAGCGCGTTCAACTGCGGATCCTGCGTCCCGTCGTCGGCGACGGCTCTGGCGTAGATGTCGTGGCCATCGCGCGCGATGCCGATGATCTGGTTGAGTTCGCGTATCGCGTGGCCGGATTGGACGGTACTCATCACACCGCTCCGTGGGATCGGGGACCCACTGTGGCCGGGTATGACCTGATCGTGCGCCCGTCGTGGGGACGGTGGCGTGATGCGACACCGGGACTTCCGGGGAACACGCGCATTGGCTACGATCGACCCGAGTCGATCGCACACACGATCCCGTCACCCTTGCCCCGTGCGGCACTGCGCCGGGTCGCAAGGAGGCTGTATGGCAGGGATGAGTGGCACTGTATTCATGCTCGCGATGCTGGGCGTCGCCGCGCCGGAGGCATCCATTGCCGCGCCGGCATTCGATCGCAGCGCCTGGCAGGCCGACCATGTGGCGCTCAAGCGCGCCTTGGAGCAGGACTACGCGCATCTGGCATGGGCCGCCTCGCCACAAAGCGGTGTGGATCTTCCCGCACTGGATGTCGCGGCGAGGCGTGCGCTGGCTGAAGCAGGTACGGATACGCAGGCGCGCCAAGCCCTGCGCACTTTCCTGGCCGGGTTCCAGGATGGTCACCTCAGCCTGCTCGACCCGCTTGAACAAGCGTCCGACACGGCCTCGCCCACTGCGGTGGAGCCGCGCACGCTGGGCGCGAGCGCAGGGTGTGCCGCGCTCGGCGTGGCCGATGAAGGCCGGCACGATTTCAGCCTGCCGCTGGAAACGCTGGCCGGCTACCATCCACTCAACGAGGACGCCGATCCTGTGCTGCGGGCCGGCATTCTCTCGCTGCCGGATGGGCACACGATCGGGCTGCTGCGCCTGCATGAGTTCGACGCCCTGCGCTATCCGGGTCTCTGCCACGCACTGTGGCCGCAACTGCGGCATGCGGACTCCACCGACGACATGCGCGGCACCCTGGCCCGGGGCTGGGTCGCGGTGATCGCTGCAAGCCTGCGGCGTTTCCAACAGGACGGCGTGGACGCCGTGCTGGTGGATGTCGGCGACAACCCGGGGGGCGACGACAGTGGCGATACGCTGGCGCGGCTGTTCACCCCGCAGCCGGTTGCCTCGGCCGTGCTCCAGGTCAGCCAGTCCCCGGCCGGCAAGCCCTATCTGGACGAACAATACGAGCGGCTCGACGACGCACTGCGCAATCACCGCCCCAACGCCGCAGCGCGCAGGCTGCTCACTACAGAGCGGCGGGCATTCCAGGCGTCGCGGCAGGCTGCGACACTGCCGGCCTGCGATCTGTCCTGGGCCTGGCAGGTGCAGCACGACTGGAACGGCCCAACATGCCGGCGCCTCGTGCCTGCAGGTACCTCCGGCGGCCCGTTGCCGAACCCGGCCGTGGACACCCTCGATGACTTCCTCATCGCGCACCGCCTCGATTGGTCACAGGATGTACGCGAGCACTGGAGCGCCTGGAAAGGCCCGGTATATGTACTCACCAATGCGAAGACGGCGTCCTCCGCCGAGATGTTCGCAGCGCGGATGCAGGACAACCACATCGCCCGCATCGTCGGGACACACAGCGGAGGGTACGGCTGCGGCTTCATGAGTGCGCAGGCGATGCCTGAACTACCCCATTCGCATCTGCGCCTGCGCGTTCCGAACTGCGTGCGCCTGCGCGCCGATGGCAGTGACGAGGTGGCCGGCATCCGTCCGGACCTGCCGGTCGCGCCGCGTCGTGGCGAAGGCGCACGGGCCCGTGCGCAGCGCCTGGTCGATACGCTCATCGCCGACAGCGCGCTGCATTGAGCCCGGACCGCGGCGAAGCGGGCGCATAGGCAGGCACACGATGAGCGCCGCTACACTGTGCACGCTGCAGATTCGCGGCCTTCGGCAACGCCTGTCCCATGGAAAGAAGCTACTTCGCCACCCTGCTTGCCTTGATCCTCCACCAGATCGACGCCGCCTTCTGGCGTGAGTGGGAGATGTTCCTGCTGCCCGGTGGCGTGCAGGGCTTCCTGGTCTTCAACCTGCTGGCCGTCGGCCTGGTGCTGCTCGGCTACCGCCACGTGCTGCTGCAGACCAGCAGGGCGCGTGGCTTTGCGATGGTCTGCGCGGGGCTGGGCATCGCGACGTTCCTCATTCACCTCGGCTTCGCCGTATTCGGCCACCGCGCCTTCCACCTGCCGTTGTCGATGACGGTAATCGCGACCTGCCTGGTCTCGGCGGTGTGCCTGTTGCGCTCGCTGCGCACCGTTGCGCGGATGCCCACGCGCACCTGACCGACGCTTGGGAGGCCCTGCGCCGGTGTCGGGCACAGGTGTGGAACCGGCCAGGCCGTCCGACCTGCCGGCGTGCAAATGCCGAGCGCGCAGCAGCACACCAAACAGGGACAGCACCGTCGCAAAGACGACGGCGGTCTGCAGGACATCCATCACCAGTGCCATTGCAGTGCTCCGGATCGACCGCCGGGACGCACGCGTTCTCCGGGAGGCGGCATGTCGTGCTCAAGGTCGGGAGGTACATGGTGCGCGCCCGGGCGATGGACGGGCATCGGTCCTTGCCCTGCTGCGCCTCGGTGAAAGGCGCAATTCGCTGTGATGCAACTCGGGAGCGCCCTTCCCGGCCGCGGCCAATGGCAGCCCGAGCTGTCAGTTCGACTTGCCGACCCGAGTGTCTTCCGCCCGCCGCATGCTGGCGTACTACCGCAGCAGCAAGCTCACGGTAGGGATCAGGGCACAAAGCAGGTTCCCAGGGCAATTACATTCCGAATGCGTATGATTTCTTCCGCATGCGGAACAGGTACGGATATTTTTCAACGCGTGAGGCATCCATGGCTGCAGCTAGTCGTCGGAGTTATGAATGCCGCTCCTGAGTTCCTGGCAACGCTTAGCCAAAATCCTGCCTCCGTCACTATCTGAAGTGATGGAGCCGTCATGCAGCAGAGGAAAAACCTCGCGTCTTACCAAGTACGCAGTTCCTGAGGAGTTCCGCGTCGCCTCGTCCGCGCCGTCCATCAACGGGGCGCCGGGCAAGGCGGATTCCGGAATTGATCCGATTACCTCAAGCTGTGCACATAACCCAGCGTAGTAGGCAGTGTACTCATCTCCGCCCCGCTGGTCATTCGCCAGGATGCCAAGCGCGTGAAAAGACTCATGCGCGACCAAATCCACCAAATTACCGTCGTATCTATTGCGCATGCTGAAGTCAGCTATCGCTAATGTTACGTGAATTGAGTTGATCACGAGGCTACGCCTCTTTACGTATATCGAGTGCCCTTCCGGGACGACAATGATGGAATACTTGGCGCTGCGCCCTGGAAACCAATGCTCTGCCTCTCTGGCTGCAGAGCTGACGTTAAGGCATGTACTTTCAAGGTCGGAGATGGAAGCGCCGTAGTGTTCGACCCTAATGTCATGCGACACAGATCTGCATTTCGTGATGACCGGCTTTTTTGATACAGCAATCGCACCGGGAACATACGTTTCGTTTTCCAGATAGATCCAACCGCCAAATTTCCAAGATGTGAGGGCTGTAAAGCCGGCCGATGACACCTGTGGAGGCACGCCTCGAGGTTGTGAACCGCAGGCTGAAAGCAGAGGGAAAAGCGAAGACAACACGAGCGTTCGCCATTGCATACCGAGGCCTAATAGTTTTCTACCAAGATCAATTAGTACCAGGCACTTCGCGATTGATAAGCTCCACCGCTAGCACCGGTAACGAGATGCGGGGGTAACTGATCGTGGATCATATCCAGCGTCGCCGATGTAAGATAAAGCCGGCATTCTTGTCAGAATATACCCACTCTTCAAACACTGGAGCTGAGTCCATCAGGGGGGCGCAGCTTACCTTCGCGAATTCTCCGTCGCTGCATTCCATCTCTTGTCACTGTCTTCCAGGCCTGTCTGCTCAGACGTTTAATCTAATGAAAAAAGTCACGCCTCATAGCTTGAGAAGAGCCTGGTGCGAAATTCGCCGTGCCGTTTTCCTGGGCCTTCAGTAGCGTGCTGTAGGAAGACCGGCGGACACGCAGGTAGTCGCCCTTGCGCAATCGAGCGGACTTTGCGGCCAGCGCGGTAGACACCTTCCGTTCCGGCCACAAGAGGCCTCGCACTGCGTCATGGATCACAAAAACGCGCGCGCCAACGGTCAGCGAACTCGTCGTGCTCGAGCGTCACCGTGGGATCGAGGCGCAGCGCGCGAGCAACCCGCCGGCACGCCGGCCATGCGCCCGCGCGGGTCGCCACGGCCACGCGGAAGTCCTTCGCCACCCTGACGCGCACCAGCCCAGCGACAGGTTTTCAGGAGGCAACAAAAAAGGCGCCCATCGGGCGCCTAAGTTGTTGATGCAGTGGTGGGCCGTGATGGATTCGAACCATCGACCAAAAGATTAAAAGTCTTCTGCTCTACCAACTGAGCTAACGGCCCATTGCATCCCCGACGTGACGCCGGGGGTGCGCATTCTAACGCATCTTGGCGCTCATGCGTACCCGTCCGGCATCACGCGTAGTGGGTCGGGTCCGGCACGCCGGCCTCCGTGAAACCCTGCGCACGCAGGCGGCAGGCGTCGCAGTGACCACAGGCGCGGCCCTGGTCGTCGGCGTTGTAGCAGGACACGGTCAAGCCGAAATCCACGCCCAGGCGGACGCCTTCACGCACGATGTCGGCCTTGCTCAGGAACTGCAGCGGGGCGTGGACCTGGATGCCGGCGCCTTCCACGCCCGCCTTGGTGGCCAGGTTGGCCAGCGCCTGGAACGCCTGGATGAATTCGGGGCGGCAATCCGGGTAACCGGAGTAATCCACCGCATTGACGCCGCAGAAGATGTCATTGGCGCCCAGCACTTCGGCCCAGCCCAGCGCGACGGACAACATGATGGTGTTGCGCGCCGGCACGTAGGTGACCGGGATGCCCTCGCCGCCCGCTTCGGGGACGTCGATGTCGTCGGTCAGCGCGGAGCCGCCGATGCTGCGGAGATCGATGTTGACGGTCTTGTGGGCGACCACGCCCAGCGCGCTGGCGACCGCGGCGGCGGCATCGAGCTCGGAGGTGTGGCGCTGGCCGTAGCGCACGCTCAGGGCGTGCACGGCGAAGCCCTGTTCGCGGGCCATGGCGACGACGGCGGCGGAGTCCATGCCGCCGGACAGGAGGACGACTGCTTTTTTCATGGGGTGTTTCCGGTGGTTTGCGGGGGACCAGCACGCTGTCCCGCGCCGGGTACATCAGGGTACGTCGAGACGGAGTTACCTTCCGGGCTCGTCGTCCCAAAGCAGCTTGTGCAGCTGCATCTGGAAGCGGACCGGCAGGCGGTCGGCGACGATCCAGTCGGCCAGTTCGCGCGGGCTGACCTCGCTCTTGCTCGGCGAGAACAGCACCATGCTGCGCTCGTTGAGCCGGTGCTCGCGGACCATGCCGCGGGCCCATTCGTAATCCTCACGGCTGCACAGGACGAACTTGATCTGGTCGCGCCTGGTCAGCAGCGGCAGGTTCTCCAGGCGGTTGCGGGCCATTTCGCCCGAGCCGGGCGTCTTCAGGTCGACCACCCGCGAGACGCGCGGATCCACGCCGCTGACATCCAGCGCACCGGAGGTCTCCAGCGAGACGTCCAGGCCGGCGTCGCAGAGCTTCTCCAGCAGCACCAGGCAGCGCTTCTGCGCCAGCGGCTCGCCACCGGTCACGCAGACGTGGTGGACGCCCTGGGCCAGCACTTCTTCCACGATCGCGTCGATGTCCCACCAGGTGCCGCCATGGAAGGCGTAGGCGGTATCGCAATAAGTGCAGCGCAGCGGGCAGCCGGTCAGGCGCACGAACACGGTCGGCCAGCCGGCGGTATCGGCTTCGCCCTGCAGGGACAGGAAGATCTCGGTGATCTTCAGTCGCGGCAGCGGGGACTGCACGATCTCACTGGGGAGAGCGGCGGCAGCGGACAGGGTCGTGGTCATGGCGGTGATTCTTGGGGGACGGCTTCGGAAACGACAACAGCCGGGCATGGCCCGGCACGGAGGACCGGGCAGCGCCCGGTTGGCGATCAGACATTATACCGGGCCCGGCCGCTCCAGCGGCCCGGGGCGGGTTCAGCGGATCTGCTGACCCAGCCGGATCGACTGCAGACGGTCCTGCGCGGTGCGCGCGGCGTCGGAGCCGGGATACGTGGACACGACCTGTTCGAGGGTCGCCTGGGCCTGGTCGACCTTGCCTTCGCCATACTGCGAGAGGCCGATCTTGAGCAGGCCACCGGACGCCTTGTCATGGGTCGGGTAGCGCGAGAGGAGGTCGCGGAACTGCGCCTCAGCCTGCGGGAAATTGCGGGTGGCGTAATAGCTTTCGCCCAACCAGTACAACGCGTTGGGGGTATAGACGCCGTTGGGATACAGCTCGAGGAAGCTCATGAACAGCTGCGCCGAGTCGTCGTACTTGCCGGCCTTGAGCGAATCGAAGGCCACATTGTAGGCCGTGCGCTCGTCGCCACTGGCAGCCAGGCTGCCGGCATCGCCGTGCACGGAGGGCGGCCGCTCGGAAGCGGCCGTTGCCGGTTTCGGGGAAGCAGCGGGTGCGGCTGCGGCCGGGGCGGCGGGAAGCACGGGGGCCCCACCTTCCAGGCGGTTCAGGCGACTGTCCAGGTCCAGATACTGGTCCTTGCCGGTCTGCTTGAGCTGCTCGTTGTCGTGCTGCAGCTGCTCGACCTGCGACTGCAGGGCCTGCAACTGGGTACGCAGCTGATTCAGCTGATTGAGCATGTCCATGTTGGACTGGTTGTTGTTCGCCTGCTGCTCAAGCGCGCCGACGCGGTCGGCCAGACTCTGGCGCTGCGCATTGGCCGGTGCGGCAGCCACGAGGGCTGCCGCAACGATCATCGATAGAAATCGAAAGCGCATCTATTACTGAGCCGTGTACACGATCTCGACGCGACGGTTCTGCGACCAGCAGGACTCGCCCGACTCGGTGCAGACCGGACGCTCTTCACCGTAGGACACGACGGTCAGCTGCGAAGCCGAGCCACCGTTGGCCTGCAGTGCCGAGGACACGCCGTTGCCACGACGCTCGCCCAGGGCCTGGTTGTAAGCGCGCGAACCGCGCTCATCGGTGTGGCCCTGCAGGGTCATGCGCG
Organism: Stenotrophomonas sp. SAM-B; assembly: GCF_013387485.1. GTDB lineage: Bacteria > Pseudomonadota > Gammaproteobacteria > Xanthomonadales > Xanthomonadaceae > Stenotrophomonas > Stenotrophomonas maltophilia_AA. Next base: position 931,771 of record NZ_JABBXB010000001.1, on the reverse strand, counting down.
AGGACGGACGGTCACGCAGGTACTTGGCGTGGCACGCCATGATGGCCTGGAACTCCGGCTTCACTTCTTCCTTGTCCAGGTCGAAGTACACCACGCGCTGGCGCAGGCAGGAATCGGTATCCAGATCACCCGGACCGTACAGGCCCGAGGTCGACGGGCCGGTCGGAGCGGTGGTGCTGCCGGTATCAACCGGGGCAGCCGGCACTTCCTTGACCTTCTTGGAACAACCGGCCAGGGCGGCCACGGACAACAGGGAGACAAGCAGAACGCGGGTGGTCTTGTTCATGGCGATACCTTTGAGGCTCCTAAAGCCGGATGAGGGATGAATACGGCGAAATCTTAACACTCTGTTAGCGCTTTGTACGGTATGGCGACCAAGAAGGCTCACGAACATCACCGTCAGCCAGAACCAGCCGCTGGCGCACGCGCGCATCGGCCGATACGGCGTACAACACTCCACGACCACCCTCACGGGCGGCGTACAACACCATGCTCGCGTTGGGCGCAAAGCTCGGCGATTCATCCAGCGACCCTGGCGACAGCGTGTTCCAGCGGGCCGAGCCCGTGCTGCTGTCCATCATCGCGATCTTGTAGGTGTTGCCGCTGCCCTGGGCGACCACCAGCTTCTTGCCGTCGTAGGACAGGCTCGGGGTGGCGTTGTAGTTGCCCTGGAAGGTCACGCGCGAGGCGCTGCCGCCGCTGGAGGCCACCTGGTAGATCTGCGGGCGGCCGCCACGGTCGGAGGTGAAGTAGACGCTGCTGCCGTCCGGGCTCCAGGTCGGCTCGGTATCGATGGCGAAGTGGTTGGTCAGCTGGGTCAGCTGCTTGCTGCCCAGGTCCATCACGTAGATCTCCGGGTTGCCACTGCGCGACAGCGACAGGGCCAGGCGACGGCCGTCCGGGGAGAACGACGGGGCGCTGTTGATGCCGCGGAAGCTGGTGACCAGCTCACGGGCGCCGCTGGAGATGTTCTGGATGTAGATCGCCGAGTTGCCGCGCTCGAAGCTCACGTAGGCCAGCTTGTTGCCGTCCGGGCTCCAGCTGGGCGAGAGCAGCGGCTCGGCCGAGCGCACGATGGTCTGCGGATTGAAGCCGTCCGAATCGGCCACCATCAGCGCATAGCGCATGGCATCGCCCTTGCCGCTGGCGGTGACATAGGCGATGCGGGTCCAGAAGGCGCCGCGCACCCCGGTGATCTTTTCGTAGATGGCATCGGCCATCTGGTGGGCGACATCGCGCATGGCGTTGCCACGGGCGGTCATCGCCAGGCCGAGCAGGCGCTCGCCCTTGGGCACGTCGTACAGCTCGTACTCGACGCGATAGGCACCGGCGCCGGCGTCCATGACGCGGCCGACCACGATGTAGTTCTGCTTCAGCGCCCGCCAGGTAGCGAACTGGATCTCGCTGCCGCGGGTCGGCTTTTCGACGATCTGCGCTTCAGGCAGGTTGCGGAACTGGCCCGAACGGTCCAGATCGGCGCGCACGACCGCGGCGACATCGGTCTGGGGCGCACCTGCCGAACCCTGGTAGGGCATCGGGACGACCGTGATCGGGGTGGCGGAGGCGTTGCCGCCGATGATGTCGATATCCAGCCCCTTCTGCTGCGCCATGGCAGCAAAGGGCAACAACAGGGCCGCAACAACGGCAAACCAGCGAGGCATCTTTTTCATGGAGCGCTCAATAGGGGAGAAACCAGAACGAGGGATAACAGGACGGCGGTGAACAGTTTCGCAATCATGAACCAAGGCCGTGTGAATTCCGAGTCACCGGGCGCACAAATCTCACGAGCCGTTAACGACAGGGTCCCGCCCGGGATCAATCCTGGGCGGTGAAGGTGAAATTGATCGTGCGCGCGAACACCGACTCGAAACCGCGGTACGGCAACGGCTGGGCGTTCAGCACGGCGGCCTCGATCGAGCGGCGGCCGGCCTCGTCGAACGGGCAGTTGCCGCTGACCTTGGCCTGGATGACCTGCCCGCCGGGGATCTGGGTGATCGAGACCTGGCAGCGCTGGCCCAACGGGACCGAATCCGGACGGGTCCACTGGGCGGAGACCTTCTGCTGGATCGCGGCGGCGTACTTGGCGCTGAGGTCGTCGCTGGTGCCCCCTGCCCCGGCCGCCGGCTTGGCCGCACCGGTGGCACCGGCGGTCGAGGCCGAGGCATTGGCGGCCCGCGCGGCGGTGACCTGGCGCAGCTTCTGCTCGGCCAGCTTGGCTTCGTTCTCGGCCTGGGCCCGCTTGCGGCGGATCTCGGCCAGCTTCTTGTCGCGCTCGGCGTCGGCCTTGGCGTCGTTGGCCTTCTGTTCCTGCTCGGCCAGCTTTTTCTTTTCCGCCTCTTCCTGCTGCTTGGCCAGGCGCAGCTTCTGCTCGGCCTGTTCCTGACGCTTGCGCTCGGTCAGGTCGATCTGTTCCTGGCGGCGCTTGGCTTCCTGCTCCTGCTTGGCCTTTTCAGCCGAGATCGCCAGCGCGTTGACCGCTTCCTGGTCGACCGTGTCGGGCTGGGCGATGCGTTCCTGCGCCTGCGACTGCTGCGGGGTGGGCGCGTCCTGCGGGCGCGGCTCGGGCAACGGCTGCGGCGGCGGCACGGTGTCTTCCGGAATCGGCTCGGGCTCAGCGACCGGCTCGGGCAGGTCCGGCAGCGATTCGGAGGCACGCAGGGCCTGGCGCGCGGCCGAGGCTTCGGACGCGGACAGCTGCAGGCTGGCTTCGATGGCCGGATCGCCGGCGGCCGCTTCGGTGGTGCGCTGCGGCGACCACAACCAGGCGGCGATGAAGATCAGTGCCAGCAGCAGATGGACGCCGAGCGCCAGCGCGATCGGCAGGCCCCACTCCTCATCCCGTGCGCGCTGCGGTGGCAGGGCTTCAGTGTGCATCGGTCGCCAGGCCCACCTTTTCCACGTTGGCGCGCTTGATCACGTCCATGGCCGCGACCACCTTTTCATAGGCCACGGCCCGGTCGGCGGCGACGATCACGCGCAGGTTCTTGTCCTGCGAAGAAAGCGCGGACAGCTGGGCCTGCAGGCGGGCCGCATCCATCGGCTCCGGGTCCTTGGCTTCGGGCAGCTTCAGGCTGAGCTGGCCATCCAGGCGGACGGACACGACGACGGGATCCTGCTTGCTCTCCAGCGCCTTGGCCTGGGAGGTCGGCAGATCCACTTCAAAGCTCAGCGTGAGCAGCGGCGCGGTCACCATGAAGATGATGAGCAGCACCAGCATGACGTCGATATACGGCACGACGTTGATTTCGGATTTGAGCTTTCGGCGCTTGCGGCGGCCAATGGCTGCGGTCATGGCAGGACTCCTGTGCTGGGCGCTTACTCGTCGCCCGCGGTCTGGCGCTGCAGGATCGAGCTGAACTCTTCTGCGAAGGTTTCAAAGCGCACCGACATGCGCTCCACGCGGGTGGTGAAGCGGTTGTAGGCCCACACGGCCGGGATCGCCACGAACAGGCCGATCGCGGTGGCGAACAGGGCTTCGGAGATGCCCGGGGCAACCGAGGCGATGCCGGCCTGCTCACCGCTGTTGATCATGTCGTGCATGGTCACCATGATGCCGAACACGGTACCGACCAGGCCCACGTACGGGGCGGTCGAGCCGATGTTGGCCAGCAGCTCCAGGCTGCGCTCCATCTGGTCCACTTCACGCGTATAGGTGGTGCGCATGGCGCGCTGGGCGCCCTCGAGCTGGGCCCGGCCATCCAGGCGACGCTTGTCGCGCAGGCGGGTGAACTCGCGGAAACCGGCTTCGAAGATCGCTTCCAGGCCGCCGACCTTGCGGTTGCGGTCGGTCGCCGAGCTGTACAGCTTGCCCAGGTCCGCGCCGGACCAGAAGCGGCTTTCGAACTCGTCGGCCTCACGGTTGGCGGCGTTGAACACGCGCGCCTTGCGGAAGATGATCACCCAGCTGATGAACGAGCCGGCCAACAGCAGCAGCACGATGATCTTCACCGGGATGCTGGCCTTGATCATCAGGTCCAGGTAATTGATGCCACCGCCATGCGCGGCTTGGGCGACAGTCTGTGCCGCGGCGCTGGTGACTTCCTGCGGCAGCGCTTCGGTCACCGTGGCCTGCAGGGCCAGGAGCATTGCGATCATCCGTTGTTCCTCAGTGTGCGGATTCTGGAAATTCGAGGTGTTTCAGCGCGGCATGCAGTGCATCGTCCATGCCACGCGGTTTGAAGGTGGTTGCATCGAGCGCGGCGATCTTCACCTGCGCGGTCAGCAGTGTCTGGTCGCCCCGGCACACTGCCTGGGCGAACACCATGCTGGCGCGCTTGCACTGCACCAGCGTGGCGGTGACATCCAGCGCGTCATCCAGGCGCGCCGGCTTGAGGAAATCCATGGTCATGCTGCGCACCGCGAACACCAGGCCGTGGTCGCAGCGCATGCGCTCCTGACCATACCCCAGTGCACGCATCCATTCCGTGCGCGCCCGTTCCATGAAGGCCACGTAGCGGGCGTGGTATACGACCCCGCCAGCGTCGGTATCTTCCCAGTAAATGCGTGTCGGCCAACTGAATCGCGGCTCAACCCGGGGATCAACCGACATCCGGGACCTCCGCGAACAGGTCGGCCGGCGGGTTTTTCGGCTTCAGGCCCATGTGCCGGTAGGCCTTGTGCGTGCACATGCGGCCCCGCGCGGTCCGGATCAGGAAACCCTGCTGGATCAGGTACGGCTCGACCACGTCTTCCAGCGTGCCGCGTTCTTCGGACAGGGCGGCGGCCAGCGATTCGATGCCGACCGGGCCACCGTCGAAGTAATCGACCATGGTCCGCAGCAGGCGCCGATCCAGCTCGTCGAAGCCTTCCGGGTCCACCTTGAGCATCTGCATCGCGGCCTGGGCGACGTCCTGGTCGATGTGGCCGGCGGCCTTCACCTGGGCGAAGTCGCGCACGCGGCGCAGCAGGCGGTTGGCGATACGCGGGGTGCCGCGCGAACGCCGTGCGATCTCGGCCGCGCCTTCGGCGGTGCAGTCGATGTTGAGGATGCTGGCCGAGCGCCGGACGATCTTCGTCAGCTCTTCGGGCGTATAGAACTCCAGCCGGTGCACGATGCCGAAGCGGTCGCGCAGCGGCGCGGTCAGCAGGCCTGCACGGGTGGTCGCGCCGATCAGGGTGAACGGCGGCAGATCGATCTTGATCGAGCGGGCCGCGGGGCCCTCGCCGATCATGATGTCGATCTGGAAATCTTCCATCGCCGGGTACAGCACTTCTTCCACGACCGGCGAGAGGCGGTGGATCTCATCGATGAACAGCACGTCGTGCGGCTGCAGATTGGTCAGCAGCGCGGCCAGGTCACCGGCTTTTTCGATCACCGGGCCGGAGGTGACGCGCAGCGCGACCCCCAGCTCGTTGGCGATCACATGGCTCAGGGTGGTCTTGCCCAGGCCCGGCGGCCCGAAGATCAGCACGTGATCGAGCGCGTCGCCACGGGCCTTGGTCGCCTCGATGTAGATCGACAGCTGCTCGCGCACCGGCGCCTGGCCCAGGTAATCGGCCATGCGCTTGGGGCGGATGCTGGCGTCGGTGCCCTCGTCTTCGCGGGTGGCACCGGCGGCAATGATGCGGTCGTCGGTCATTCGGCAATTATGCGGCAAAAGCGGCGCGATCCGCGTCCGGTAGTGCCGGCCGCTGGCCGGCGCCGCGCGATGCAGATGTCATGAGGAGCCGGCCAGCGGCCGGCACTACCGGGATCGCATCGGAGGAAGAGCCCCCTTGTTGTTCAAGGGGGCGCGCCAAAGGCGCGGGGATAAGGGGGAATGCCGCCGGGGCCTACGGTTTGCATCGCAAACCGTGGGGTAGCGGCCGACCGTTGGTAGGCCGTCCGGTCAGATCTCCACCTGCGCCCCGAGCTCGACCAGCCGGTTACCCGGAATCCGGAAGAATCCGGTCGCCGGGGCCGCGTTCCGGTGCATCAGCGCGAACAGCTTGTCGCGCCAGATCGGCATGCCGCGGTTGGCGGTGGCCACGATGGTCTCGCGGCTGGCGAAGAACGTGGTGTCCATCGGGTCGAAATAGATCCCGCCGTGGTCGCACGAGCGCATCAGCGCCAGCGGCACGTCCGGGGTCTCCATGAAGCCGAAGCGCACGTAGATCCGGTAGAACTCATCGCCCACCGACTCGATCTTCAGGCGCTGGCCCGAGGGCGCGTACGGCACCGGCAGCGTCACCACATGCAGGAACACGTTGCGCTCGTGCAGCACCTTGTTGTGCTTGAGGTTGTGCATCAGCGCATGCGGCGCCACCGAGGGGTCGGCGGTCAGGAACACGGCGGTGCCCGGCACCCGTACCGGCGGGGCCAGCATCAGGCCCGGCAGGAAGGTGTCGATGCGGATGCCGTCCTTGCGGATCTCATCGCGCAGCAGCTCGCGCCCACGCCGCCAGGTGCGCATCATGGTGAACAGCACGATGCCCAGCACCACCGGGAACCACGCGCCCTGCAGCAGCTTGGCGCCGTTGGCGATCACGAAGCCCAGGTCGATGACGAAGAACACCACGCACAGCGGGATGATCCAGTTGCGGGCCTTGGGCCACAGCGCACGGGCGACCAGCGCCAGCAGCAGGGTATCGATCAGCATGGTCGCCGAGACCGAGATGCCGTAGGCCACCGCCAGGTTGGAGGAGCTGCGGAAGGCCAGCACCAGCCCGATCACCATCACCGCAATGCCCCAGTTGATGCCCGGGATGTAGATCTGCCCGATGGTGTCGTGCGAGGTATGGGTGATGCGCATGCGCGGGATGTAACCCAGCTGCATGGCCTGGCGCGAGACCGAGAACGCACCGGTGATGACCGACTGCGAGGCGATCACCGCGGCCATCGTGGCGAGGATGATCATCGGGTACAGCGCCCAGTCCGGCACCGCTTCGAAGAACGGGTTCTTGACCGCCGCGGGGTTGTTGAGCACCAGCGCGCCCTGCCCCAGGTAGTTCAGCACCAGGCACGGCAGCACGAAGAAGTACCAGGCATGGCGGATCGGCTTGGCGCCGAAATGGCCCATGTCCGCATACAGCGCCTCGCCACCGGTAACGGCCAGCACCACCGCGCCGAGGATGAAGATGCCGTGCCAGCCGTGCTCCATGAAGAAGCGCAGTGCCCACATCGGGTTGAAGGCCTTGAGCACTTCCGGGGCGTCGACGATGTTCCAGATGCCGATCGCGGCCAGCGAAATGAACCAGATCGAGGTGATCGGCCCGAACAGCTTGCCGATCTTGGCCGTGCCGAAGCGCTGCACGGCAAACACCGCCAGCAGCACCACCACGGTGATCGGCACGATGAACGCATGCAGCCCGGGGGCCGCGACCTCCAGGCCTTCGACCGCCCCCAGCACGGAGATCGCCGGGGTGATCACGCCGTCGCCGAAGAACAGCGAGGCGCCGAAGATGCCGAGGATGCCGACCACATAGGCCGAGCGCGACCCGTTGCGCAGGGTGCGCTGGGTCAGCGCCATCAGCGCCATGATGCCGCCCTCGCCGTCGTTGTCGGCGCGCATGATGATGGTGACGTACTTGAGCGTCACCACGATGTTCAGCGCCCAGAACGCCAGCGACAGCACGCCCAGCACGGTGTCATGGTCGCTGTTGAGGCCGTAATGCGGAGAAAAGGCTTCTTTCAGCGTGTACAGCGGGCTGGTGCCGATATCGCCGAACACCACGCCGATGGCGCCGATCATCAGCGCCATGCCGCCGGCCGCCGGCGCGTGGCCGTGCGGGGCCTGGCCGTCGCTGTGCTGGGGGGAAGTGGTGGACATGGGGCTCCGGGCGGACGCGGTCGTTGGTGTCGTTAGCTAGGGAAGGCAGGCGCGCGGCTCAGCGCAGCGCGGCCTGCAGGGCCTTGCGGATGACCGTGGCGACGTCGTCACCCTCGGCATTGGCATCACGCGCCATGCGTGCGGCTTCGGTCGGCTTGTAGCCCAGCTGCTGCAGGGCTACGGTCGCCTCGGAGACCGGATCGGTCGCCGGTGCGGCGCCGGCGATCGGCGCGCCGCCCCCGCCGAAATTGGCCGCGCGGTCACGCAGCTCCAGCACCATGCGCTCGGCGGTCTTCTTGCCGATGCCCGGGATGCGGGTCAGCGCGGTGATGTCGCCGGCCTGCAGCATGCGGGCGAATTCGTCCACGCTCACGCCGGACAGCACCGCCAGCGCGATCTTGGCGCCGATCCCGCTGACCTTCTGCACATCGCGGAACAGGCGGCGCTCGCCCTCGCGCAGGAAGCCGTACAGCGAAACGCTGTCTTCCTTCTGCGCGTAATGGGTGAACAAGGTGACCTCGCGGCCCAGTTCGGGCAGGTCGTAGAAGGTGCTCATCGGCGCCTCCAGTTCGTAACCGACGCCATTGACGTCGACCATGAGCCACGGCGGCGCCTTGTAGGCCACGATCCCGCGCAGACGACCAATCATGCAGTGTTCCTCATTTCCGGCTCCAGGCCTGGCGCGCATTGACGCCCAGGCGCAGCGCCGTGGCCCGGACATGGGCGTGGGTGATCGCCACGGCCAACGCATCGGCGGCGTCGGCCTGCAGCTTGGTTTTCAGGTTGAGCATGAGCCCGACCATGTGTTGGACCTGTTGTTTTTCCGCGCCACCGCGGCCGACCACGGCCAGCTTGATCTCGGTGGCGGCGTACTCGCTGACCGGCAGGTCGCGCATCACCACGGCCGAGATCGCCGCGCCGCGCGCCTGGCCCAGTTTCAGGGCCGAATCCGGATTGCGCGCCATGAACACCTTTTCGATGGCCACTTCGTCGGGGCGGTATTCCTCGACCAGGGCGGTCAGGCCGACCACCAGCAGCTTCATCCGCTGCGGGAAGTCGTCGGCGCCCAGCAGGACCAGCGGCAGGTGATGGACATGCACCACCTTGCCGGCGGCGTCCACATCAATGATGCCCACCCCGGTGCGCTGCGAACCGGGGTCGATGCCAAGAATGCGCGTCATGCGGCACGCACACGGCCGCCCGCGGCCCGGGAGGGACACATGCGGCGGGGATAACGGGGAACGGCTGGGGTCATCATGGTCCGCATTGTCCGCTCACCGGTCGCGCAAAGCGACCGGTGAAGCGCCCGCTCAGGCGTAGGCGTCCGCGCCGAGGTCGGCGTTGGAGAACACGTCCTGCACGTCGTCCAGGTCTTCGAGCATGTCCAGCAGCTTCTTGACCTGCAGGGCGGTGTCGCCCTCGACCTTGATGTCGTTGTCGGCGCGGTAGGTGATTTCGGCGTGGTCGGGCGTGAACCCGGCGGCCGCCATCGCATCCTTGACGGCGTGGTAGCTGTCGGCCGCGGTGACCACGTCGATCGCCCCGTCTTCCGGGTAGACCACGATGTCGTCCGCGCCGGCGTCGATCGCGGCTTCGGTGACGGCTTCTTCGTCCGCACCGGCGGCGAAGTGCAGCACGCCCAGGCGCTTGAACATGAACGATACCGAGCCTTCCGTGCCCATGTTGCCGCCGCACTTGCTGAACGCATGGCGGACATCGGCCACGGTGCGCACGCGGTTGTCGGTCAGGCAGTCCACGATCACGGCCACGCCACCGGGGGCATAGCCCTCGTAGCGGATCTCTTCGTATTCGACGCCTTCCAGCTCACCGGTCGCCTTCTTGATGGCGCGCTCGATCACATCCTTGGACATGTTCGAGGACAGGCCCTTGTCCATGGCCACGCGCAGGCGCGGGTTGTTGTTGGGGTCGCCTCCACCGCCGCGCGCGGCAACGCCGATCTCGCGGATGATCTTGGTGAAAATCTTGCCGCGCTTCGCGTCAGACGCGTTTTTGCGGTTCTCGATGGAGGGGCCTCTACCCATGGGGTGACTCTCGTGCTTCTGTCAGGAACAGGGCGCGAATTCTACCTGATCCGCCGGCCGGCCCGTGTCAGTGCCCAGCCCGCTCAGGCGGCGTGGGCCGCATCATCACGCCGGAACCGGCCATCGCGCAGGAACGCGGCGGTCTGGCGCGCGGCATCCGGCGAGAACACCAGCCCGCTGTGGCTGGCCGGGATCACGCAGTGGTCGGCCAGGCCCGGCAACTGCGTCTCATCCAGCGCCACGGTGCCATCGGAGGCATCGCCACAGGCGCCGAGCAGGCTGCCCAGCCCGTGCGGGACCGAACCGGCGATCAGCCCGACCTGCGCCCTGCCCTCCCACGCCGGCAGGCCATCCAGCAGCAGTTCCGAGCTGCGGCCGAGCGCCAGCGACCAGCCGTGATCGCTCAAGGAGCGCGCGGTCACGCTGCCGCGCAGCGGCGAACCCAGGCAGACCACCCGCGACACCGGCAGTTCGGGCGCCCGCCGCAGGGCCTCCAGCGCGACCAGCCCGCCCAGGCTGTGGCCGACCAGGGAAATCGGGCCACTGCCCTGGAGCCGCTCCAGCAGCTGGGGCACGGCCACGTCCGGGCCACCGAACACGCTCGAATAGCCGAAGGTGTCCACGGCGAAGCCACGGGCGCGCAGGCGCCAGGCCAGGGGGCCGACCCAGGCGCGTGCGTTCCAGATGCCGTGCAGCAATAAAACAGGGGGATTCATGGTGTCAGCCTAGCCCGATGGGCGGGGCGCCTGCAGAAGGAAACAGCGTCATTAGACGAATGGACCGGACAACGGCAGGTGAAGCCGCTGCAGGCCGTGAAAGTGTCACGCTCAGGCCGCCGTGGGCGGGCGGCGCAGGATGAACTCCAGGTCGAGCACCTTGCCAACCGGGAACTCATAGGTACCGACCTTGCTGAAGCCGTAGCGGGCGTAGAAACGCTGCGCGCCGAAGTTCTCCGACCACACGCCCAGCCACAGCGTGCGCGGTCCCTCGCGTTCCAGCCAGGCCAGCGCGGTTTCGAACAGGCGGCTGCCCCAGCCACAGCTCTGCTGGTCCTTGATCAGGTACAGGCGCTTGAGCTCGCCATCGCCGGGCTGCACCTCGGCATGCGGCAGGCCACAGGGACCGGCGGCGGCATGACCCACGGCAACACCGTCCAGCTCCAGCAGCCAGACCGCGTAGTCGGGGTGTTCAAGAATGATGCGCTGGCGCTGCGCCGGGTAAGCCTCATCGAGGAAGGCCTGCAGGTCCTCCGTCGGGTACAGATGGCCGAAGGTTTCCACGAACGTGCGCGTGGCCAGCACCGACAGGGTCTGGGCGTCGTCCGGGGTGGCGCGGCGGATGGTGTAGCGGCCTGGGGTCACGGCGGGAGCATCGGCATCGGCGAGAACCGCCAATTTACCTGAACGTGGCGGCGATGGCGCCCCACGACCCGCGAACCTGTCGATCATGGCGGGCCAGGATCCGCAGCAGGCACCGACCACCGGTCGGTACCTGCCACGTGTCGACGCCGACCGGGGGCCGGCGCGTCCCGGCTTATTCCTTGACGGCGCGCGGGCGGACCTGCACGTGCACTTCGGCCAGCTGCTCGTCCGGGATCGGCGACGGCGCGCCGGTCATCAGGCACTGCGCGCCGGTGGTCTTCGGGAACGGGATGACGTCGCGGATCGATTCGGTACCGGCCATCAGCGCGGCGATACGGTCGATGCCGAACGCGATGCCGCCGTGCGGCGGCGCGCCGAAACGCAGCGCATCGAGCAGGAAGCCGAACTTGCCCTCGGCCTCTTCGGCGCCGATGCCCAGCAGCTCGAACACCGCGCTCTGCATGTCCGAACGGTGGATACGGATCGAGCCACCGCCGATCTCGTTGCCGTTGAGCACCATGTCATAGCCGCGCGACACGGCGGTCTTCGCGTTGGCGCGCAGGTCGGCGATGTCGTCCACCGCCGGTGCGGTGAAGGGGTGATGCAGAGCGACGTAGCGCTGGGCTTCGTCGTCGTATTCGAACATCGGGAAGTCGGTGACCCACAGCGGTGCCCAGCCGGCGGTGACCAGGTTGAAGTCCTTGCCGGCCTTCAGGCGCAGGGCGCCCATGAAGTCGGAGACCTTGTTGTAGCCACCGGCGCCGAAGAACACGATGTCGCCGTTGCCGGCACCGACGTGGGCGACCAGCGCGGCGAAGGCCTCTTCGCTGAAGAACTTGGCGATCGGCGAGCTGACTTCACCACTGTCGCTGATCTTGATGTACGCCAGGCCCTTGGCGCCGTACTTGGCGGCATGCGCGGCGTATTCGTCGATCTGCTTGCGCGACAGGCTGGCACCGCCCGGAACGCGCAGCGCGGCCACGCGGCCATCGGCATCGTTGGCGGCGGCGGTGAACACCGGGAACTCGCTGGTCTTGACCAGCTCGGCCACGTCCACCAGCTCCAGCGCGATGCGCAGGTCCGGCTTGTCCGAGCCATAGCGACGCATCGCCTCGGCCCAGGTCATGCGCGGGAAGCTGGCGGCCAGCTCGACGTCCACCACTTCCTTGAAGATGGCGCGGATCATGTTCTCGACGAAGTCCTGCACATCCTGCTCGCGCACGAAGGCGAACTCCATGTCCAGCTGGGTGAATTCCAGCTGGCGGTCGGCGCGCAGGGCCTCGTCGCGGAAGCAGCGCGCGATCTGGTAGTAACGGTCGAAGCCGGCCACCATCAGGATCTGCTTGAACAGCTGCGGGCTCTGCGGCAGGGCGTAGAACTCGCCCGGGTGCATGCGCGCCGGCACCAGGAAGTCGCGGGCGCCTTCCGGGGTGGCCTTGGTCAGGATCGGGGTTTCGATGTCCTGGAAGCCGGTGGCGTCCAGGTGGCGGCGCAGGGCCTGCACCAGCTTGATGCGGGTGCGCTGCATGCGCTGCATTTCCGGACGGCGCAGGTCGAGGTAACGGTACTTCAGGCGGGTTTCCTCGCCCGGGTTCTCGTGCGCGTGGAACGGCAGCGGCTCGGCCTTGTTGAGGACGGTGATGGCCGTGGCGATCACTTCCACCTTGCCGGTGCGGAGCTTGTCGTTGGCCGCATGGCGCGCGCGCACCACGCCTTCCACCTGCAGCACGTCCTCGTAGCCCAGGCTGGCGGCCACGGCGAACACGGCCGCGTTGTCGACTTCCACCGTCACCTGCACGATGCCTTCATGATCGCGAAGATCGATGAAGCACACGCCGCCCTGGTTGCGGGCGACGTCGGTCCAGCCGGCGAGGGTAACGGTTTGGCCAATCAGGGTCTCGTCGACCAGGCCACAGAAGTGGGTACGCATGGGGGTAAAGCTCCGCAGGAGAATGCCGGCATCAGGTTGCGCCGGACAGCCCTTTATTCTGCGACGTCGGCCCGGCCGGGGCAAATCCCCCTGCGCCGTGAGCCGGCCCGGCGGCGCCCGGATGGCCCGCCCGGGCGGCATCACGCCTTTTGAACCCCGACTCTTCCTATAGTCCGCGCACCAACGACCGCAAGGGATGCCGCCATGAACAGACGTCTGACCGTTGCCTGCCTGGCCGCCGCACTGGCCTGTACCGCCCCGGCCGCCCAGGCCCAGATGAGCACCCGCGCCTACGCGCCGGAAAACCTGTCGCAACTGTCCAGCAGCGACCGCAGCCGGGTCATCACCCAGGAATACGCCGACCAGTCCAATGGCCGCCGGATTCCGGACGACCAGCTGCGCTTCTACCTGGCCCAGGTCAATTCGGGCTGGAACTTCTCGCGGATCAAGCAGGACATCGCCACGTCCCTGCGCGGCAATGGCGGCGGGGGCGGCTGGAATGGCGGCGGCAACGGACCGGGCAACAGCGGCACGGTCCGCTGCGAAAGCCAGGACAACCGCGAGCGGGTCTGCAACACCGGCTGGCGCAGCGCCCGGCTGTCGCGCCAGATCTCCGGGACCACCTGTACCGAGGGCCGCAACTGGGGCTCGCGCAACGGAACGGTCTGGGTCAGCGGCGGCTGTCGCGCCGAGTTCGTCGAGGGCCGGGGCAACGGCGGCAACTGGGGCGGCGGCGGCGGTGGCACCGGCGCGACGATCCGCTGCGAGAGCCAGGACAACCGCGAACGGAGCTGCAACACCGGCTGGCGCAATGCGACCCTGGTCCGCCAGATCTCCGGTACGGCCTGTGTCGAGGGCCAGACCTGGGGCGTGCGCAATGGCGCGGTCTGGGTCAACCGCGGCTGCCGCGGCGAGTTCGCCGAAGCGCGTGGCAACAGCGGCGGCAACTGGGGCGGTGGCGGCGGCAACAGCAATTACAGCGTGACCTGCAGCAGCAACGACAAGCGCCAGCAGACCTGCGCCTGGGACGACCGCCAGGGACGTCCGGCACTGGTCCAGCAACTGTCCGGCACGGCGTGCGTGGAAGGCCGCAGCTGGGGCTACAGCAACGGCAGCCTGTGGGTCAGCGGCGGCTGCCGCGCCCGTTTCGGCGCACGCTGAGCGCTGCCACATCGTGGTAGGTGCCGACCGCTGGTCGGCACCCTCCCCTCACGGCGCCGGAGAACAGGCTTCGGTGCTACCGGACGGAATTACGGTGCAGGGGTCTCGCTGCCCCACGGCGCCGGCGGCAAGGCCACCGGCTTGCTCAGATCGAACACCACCTGGAAGTGGCGCCCGCCGGGACGGGTCAATTCGTAGACGAAGCGCTGGTCCGGCTCGACCTCCATCGCCCACGTGTTCTGCACCGAGGCGAGCATGTCGGCCTTGCGGAACATCGCCACCGAGTCCGAATCCACCGGGAATGACTGACGTTGCGCGGTGCCTGGCGGCTTGCTGTCGCCGCCGTACAGCGTGACCGCATCCGGACTGCCGTCTTCGTGGCGGTGATCGTGCTTGAGCCGCAGCCCATTTTCGGTGCGACTCAACACCCAGGTGCGCGAGTGGTCGTCGCCGACATGGAAGGGAATCCGCAGCTCATGTGCCGGATCCTCACAGCCACGCACATGCATGACCAGCCGTTTGCCCTCGAAGGGATCGGGTGCATCGGTGCGCGGCTCATTGACCGCGATGCGGCCCTCGAACGCCTTGCCGCAATGCGCAGCGACGGCAGACATGAAGGCATCGGACGGCGCCATCGAGACTTCATGGCCGACGGTGTCGTTGGAGCCGCTGCAGGCGGTGATCGCCAGTGCAGCCGCCAAGGGAAGAAGTTTGACTACATTCATGGCCCCACCCTAACGGGCCCGAACGACCAGCGCAAACCAGGCGTCCTGCCCCCGTCGTGACACGCACACGCGCGCCCGCAGCGCTGCAACCGGGACTTCATCCCCCCTGTGTTATGGTCGGTCACGTGACTCGTTCGCCTTCTTCCCCACGAAGGACGCACGCATGTTGCGGTTGACCGCCCTGCTCGCCGGCGTGGCGCTGTTGCTGACCGGCAGCGGCCTGCTCGGCACTCTGCTGGCGGTGCGCGGTGGCGAAGCCGGCTTCGGTGCCGGTACGTTGGGGTTGGTGATGTCCGGCTATTTCGCCGGTTTTTTCATCGGCACCTTCTTCGCCCCCTCGCTGATCGGCCGCATCGGCCATATCCGTGCGTTTGCCTTCTTTGCCGCCCTCGCCGCCATCGCGGTGCTGCTGCACCCTCTGTGGATCAATCCCGTGGGTTGGGGCGTGCTGCGCATCCTCACCGGCATCGCGCTGGTGGGCCTTTATACGGTGATCGAGAGCTGGCTCAACGCCGAGCCCGACCCGCGCCTGCGCAGCCGCGCCTTTTCGCTTTACATGGTGGTCAACCTCTCGGCACTGGCCCTCGGCCAGGTGCTGCTGATGCTCGGCGACGCCGGCGCGACCTCGATGTTCATGCTCACCGCGATCCTGGTCTGCGCGGCGGTATTGCCGGTCACCGCTACGCGCCTGCGCCCGCCGGAAATCCCCTCGGTGCCGCGCCTGAAACTGGCGCGGCTGTATGCGATGGCACCGGTGGCGACGGTTGCCGCCGGCCTCTCCGGCCTGGCGATGGGCGCGTTCTGGGGCCTGCTGCCGGTCTACGCCGGCGAGGTCGGCCTGGACGGCAACGGCGTCGCCCTGTTCATGCTGACCGCCATCGCCGGTGGTGCCTTGCTGCAATGGCCATTGGGCCACATCAGCGATGGACATGACCGCCGCACCGGACTGGTCGCACTGAGCCTGGCCGCGGCCGGCATCGCCGTGGTGGCCTCCTTGCCGATGATCCAGCTGCAGACCCATCTGCTGTTCGGGCTGTTCTTCTTCTACGGCGGGCTGGCCTTCGCGCTCTATCCCTTCGCGGTCGCGCACATGCTGGATTACCTGCCGCGCGAGGATCTGCTGTCCGGCTGCTCCAGCCTGCTGCTGGTGCATGGCGTCGGCGCGGCGCTCGGCCCCGCGCTGGCGGGCGCCGCCATGCAGCGTTTCGGTGCGCCGGCACTTCCGCTGTACTTCGCGGTGGTGCTGATGCTGCTGGCGCTGTTCACCACCGCGCGCCTGCTCAGCTTCCAGCGCCTGCGCACGCATCCGGTCGGGTTTCGGCTGATGCTGCGCACCACGCCGTCGGCACTGGAGCTGATGCCCGAGACCGACACCGCGCCGCCGGATTCCGATTCCCCCCTCCCCTCTGACTCCGATAAGGAAGTGCATTGACTGTTTCGACACCGACCTCCCTCACTCCAACCCGTACACCGCCGGCCCCGCCGGCACCGCAACTGATCCTCGCCACCGATCTGGATGGCACCTTCCTCGCCGGCGATCCCGCCGCGCGCCATCGGCTCTACCGGCTGGTCGACCAGCACCCCGGCATCCGCCTGATCTTCATCACCGGCCGCGGCCTGGAAGCGGTGATGCCCCTGCTCTCCGATCCGGCCATCCCGCGTCCGGATTACGTGGTCTGCGATGTCGGCGCCACCGTCGTCGACGGCCACACCCTGCAGCCGCTGCAGCCCCTGCAATCGATGATCGATGCGCACTGGCCAGGCGAGCAGGTGGTCGCCGCGGCGATGCGCCCGTTCACCGCGCTGCAGCGCCAGGACGTTCCCCAGGAACGCCGCTGCTCGTACTTCTGCGATCCCGACACGCTGGCGCCGCTGCGCGCGCAGATCCAGGCTGCCGCACAGGCGCTGGGCTGCGATGTGCTGTACTCGGCCGACCGCTATCTCGACATCCTGCCGCCCGATACCGACAAGGGCCGCACCCTGGCCGCGCTTGCGCGCCTGCTGGAACTCCCTCGCGACCGCATCCTGGTGGCCGGTGACACCCTCAATGACCTGTCGATGTACACCTCCGGTTTCCGCGGCGTGTGCGTCGGCGATTCCGAGCCGGCACTGACCGCCGCCACCGCCGACCTGAAGCACACCTACCACGCGCAGGCGCCCGGCTGCGGCGGGATCCTCGAGGCGATCGAACAGTTCGGCCTGCTCGCCGATGACGATCCTTTCCTGCGTCCGCCGGCACAGGCGCGCGCCGACGGTGCGGACCTGGTGATGGTCTACCACCGCCTGCCCTTCGATGAAGTGATGGAAGACGGCGTGCTCGTGCAGCGCCCACCGCGCTCGCCGAACGGCATCATTCCCTCGCTGCTGAGCTTCTTCGAAGGCGGCCAGAAAGGGTCGTGGGTGGCCTGGGGCATCGACGAGCCCAAGCGCGGCCCGTTCCAGACCCATCTGGCGGTGGATGCCGAGCGCTACCCCACCCTGACCGCCGCGCGCGTGCCGCTGAGCAAGCAGGAGGTGGACATCTTCTACAAGCGCTTCTCCAAGGAAGCGTTCTGGCCGATGCTGCATGTGTTCTGGGAGCGCGCGAAGTTCCGCGAAGAAGACTGGCAGGTGTTCCTGAAGGTCAACCGCAAGTTCGCCGAGGCCACCGCCGCCGAAGCCGCGCATGGCGCGACCGTGTGGATCCACGACTACAACCTGTGGATGGTGCCGGCCACGCTGCGTGAGCTGCGCCCGGACCTGAAGATCGCGTTCTTCCACCACACCTATTTCCCCTCGGCCGATGTGTTCAACGTGGTGCCGTGGCGCCGCGAGATCATCGGCAGCCTGCTCAGCTGCGACTACATCGGCTTCCACATTCCACGCCAGGTGGAGAACTTCGTCGACGTGGTCCGCGGTGCGATGCCGGCCGAGCGGCTGGCCTGGGAAAGCTGCGCACCCCGCTTCCTCACCTACGGGTGTGCGGTCGGCCTGGACACGATGACCACGCGCCTGCGCGTGGGCGATCGCGAAGTCGCGCTCGGTGCGCATCCGGTTGGCACCGATCTGCGCCGCATCCACAACGTGCTCGCGCGCAGCGACGTGCGCAACGACATCTTCAAGCTGCGCCGCGAGATCGGCGCGCGCAAGCTGGTGCTGTCGGTGGAGCGGCTGGATTACACCAAGGGCACGCTGGCCAAACTGGAAGCCTTCGAACGGCTGCTGGAACAGCATCCGGATCGCCAGGGCAAGGTCACCCTGCTGATGATCTGCGTCCCCGCCGCGCGCGAGATGACCATCTACCGCACGCTGCAGAACCAGATCGAACAGGCGGTCGGGCGGATCAACGGGCGCTTCTCGCGGCTGGACTGGACCCCGGTACGCTTCTTCGCGCAGGCGTTGCCGTTCGAGGAAGTGGTGGCGCATTACGCGGCCGCGCAGGTGATGTGGATCACCCCGCTGCGCGATGGCTTGAACCTGGTGTCCAAGGAGTTCGTGGCCACGCAGGGCATCGAGGGCAGCAACGGTGTGCTGGTGCTCAGTGAGTTCGCCGGTGCGGCCGCGGAGCTGAAGGGCGCGGTGTTGACCAACCCACACGATCCGGCCGATCTGACGGCAGGGCTGCTGCAGGCGTTGTCGATGCCCGACGACGAAGCGACCGGGCGCATGCGGCAGTTGTTCGGCAGCGTGGAGTACTACGACGTGGACCGCTGGGGCCGGGATTTCCTGGAGGCGGTACGCAACAGCCACCCCGAAGGCTGACGCCGGAACGGTGGTGCCGGCCGTTGGCCGGCTCTGCTGCAGGCGGTGCGGGCTGCGTGCGATGCGGGTTTCGTGGGTAGTGCCGGCCGCTGGCCGGCTCCACGCGGTGCTGGCTGCGGGCGATCACGGCGGTGAGCGGTGACTGCTTCATGGGGAGCCGGCCAGCGGCCGGCACTACCCTCAGTGCGCACCGACCAACGGTCGGTGCCTATCGGGCGGCGTGGCCTACCCGGCCTGCTGCATGATGCCTTCGGCGATCACTGCGACCTGCCGCAGCACGTCGTTGCGGCCGGCATCATCGACCGTCGCGCCCTGCAGGTAGCTGGTCAGCACCCACGGAGCGCCGCCGGCGAGCGGCCACAGGATCGCGATGTCGTTGGTGGTGTCCTCGCCATTGCTGCCGGTCTTGTCGCCCACCCGCCATGCCTTGGACAGCCCGGCGCGCAGACGCGCATCGCCGGTTTCATTGTCGATCAGCCAATCGGCCAGCTGCTGTTTCGAGGCGGGCTTGAGGACGTCACCGAGTACGAAGCGCTGCAGGCTGGCGGCCATCGCGGCCGGGCTGGTGGTGTCGCGCGGATCGCCCGGGGCGAACCGGTTCATCTCCGGCTCGAGTCGATCATTGCGCGTCACCGCATCGCCATTCGCGCGCAGGAACGCGGTCACGCCGGCCGGCCCACCGACCATGCCCAGCAGCAGGTTCGCCGCCGGATTGTCGCTGGTGATCATGGTCGCCCGGCACAGGTCACGCACCGTCACGTCCTTGCCGATATGCCGCGTGGTCACCGGGGCATGCGAGAGCATGTCCCGCTGGCGCACGGCCACGCGCCGGTCCAGCGAGAGCCTGCCCTGGTCGGCCAGATGCAGGACAGCCGCGGACAACACGAACTTGAACGTGCTGCACATCGGGAAGCGTTCGTCCTGCCGATTGCCGGTGCGCCAGCCGGTGCCGGTGTTGAGCAGGGTCACGCCGAGGCGCCCACCGCTCGCTGCTTCCAATGCCGCGAAGTCCTTCGCCGCGGCGGTTGATTTCGGCGAGGGCAGCGGGGTCTTGGCAAAGGCAGCGGCGGCCAATGCCGAGGCGGCGGCCGCGCCGGTCCATTGCAGGAACTGTCGTCGAGCGATCATGCGGTTCTCCGTGGCGAAGGCCTGAGTATTGGCAGGTTGCGGCGCCGCCACCAGCGAGGATTTTCAGCGGCAGCCATTACCTGCCCTCATGCCTACCGGACCAACCTCTGGGAATGAACGCAGGAATTGCCCTCATCTCTGCCAGCTGCTCCCCGCAGCAGCCCCCTCAGTGCGAAGATGCATCACTCCTGCTCACGGCTCGACCCATGCTCCGCCCCCAGCTGCCGCTCAATGCCCTGCGCGCCTTCGAGGCCGCTGCACGGCACCAGAATTTCACCCGCGCCGCGTTGGAGCTGTGCGTCAGCCAGGCCGCGCTGAGCCATCAGATCCGGGCGCTGGAGGACCGGCTGGGTGTGTCGCTATTCACCCGGTTGCCGCGCGGGGTCGCCCTGACCGATGAAGGAGCCCGCCTGTATCCGGTGCTCAATGAGGCCTTCGACCGCATCGCAGTGAGCCTGGACCGTTTCGTCGGCGGGCACTTCCGCGAGGTATTGAGCGTGGGCGTGGTCGGCACCTTCGCCACCGGCTGGCTGCTGCCACGCCTGGGCGATTTCAACGCGCGGCATCCGGATATCGAGCTGCGCCTGCAGACCCACAACAACCGCATCGATCTGGCCGGTGAAGGGCTGGACCTTGCGATCCGGTTCGGCGACGGCGATTGGCAGGGGCAGGTCAGCGATGCGGTGCTGGATGCACCGTTCGCGCCCCTGTGCGCACCCGCGCTGGCACGTACGCTGCGGCAGCCGCGCGATCTGGCCAATGTGGCGTTGCTGCGCTCCTACCGAAGCGACGAGTGGCCACGCTGGCTGCAGGCGGCCGGGGCTCCGGAGCTGGAAGCGCGCGGGCCGGTGTTCGATTCTTCCCTGACGCTGGCCAGTGCCGCCGCGGCCGGCGCCGGCGTGGCGCTGTTGCCGTTGAAGATGTTCGAGCAGGACCTGGCCCAGGGGCGCCTGATCCAGCCGTTTGCACAGACGCTGGACCTGGGGCGGTACTGGCTGACGCGGCTGCGCTCGCGCGCCGAAAGCGATGCGGCGCGACGGTTCCGGGAATGGCTGGAGGCGCAGGACGATGTGCCGACCAACGGTCGGCACCTACCGGTTGCCTGAGGGTGCCAGGTAGATGCCGACCGTTGGTCGGCATGCCGTTTACGCGTCCAGGAATTCCATCCACGTCTGCTCGGCCTTGGTGAGCAGGGTCGCGGTGGCTTCACGATCGCGGCCGAGGACTGCCATGCGGGTCGCATCGGCGTAGTTGGCCGGGTTGGCCAGCTCGCGGTCCAGGTCGGCCAGCAGCGCCTCCAGTTCGCCCACCTTGGCTTCGGCAGCAGCCAGCTTGTGGGGATTGACCGGCTTCTTCGGCGGCAGCGGCGGGGTCGGCGGCACCGGCTCCGGGGCGGCCGCGGCCATCTTCTGCTTGGTGCCCTGCGCGGCAGGACGCGAACGCAGCCAGGCGGCGTAGGCATCCAGATCGCCATCGAACGGCTCGACCACGCCATCGGCGACGCGCCAGAAGGTATCGCAGACCAGGCCGATCAGATGGCGGTCATGCGAGACCATCACGATCGCGCCCTCGAAGTCGGCCAGTGCTTCGGCCAGCGCTTCGCGCATTTCCAGGTCCAAGTGGTTGGTCGGTTCGTCGAGCAGCAGCACGTTCGGCTGCTGGTAGGCGATCAGCGCCAGCGCCAGGCGCGCGCGTTCGCCACCGGAGAAGCCGTCCACCGGTTCGAAGGCACGGTCGCCGGCGAAGTTCCACTTGCCGAGGAAATCGCGGAAGGACTGGTTCGGTGCATCCGGCGCCAGGTCGCGGAAGTGCTCCATCGGCGACTGCCCTTCATGCAGCGACTCCACCGTGTGCTGGGCGAAGTAACCGATGCGCAGGTCCGGATGCGCGGCGCGCTCGCCGCTGATCGGGTCCAGTTCGCCCACCAGGGTCTTCACCAGGGTGGTCTTGCCGGCGCCGTTCGGACCAAGCAGGCCGATGCGCTGGCCGGCTTCCAGGCCGAAGCCCACGTTGTGCAGGATCACCGAATCGGCGCCGTAACCGGCCTCGACATGGTTCAGGCGGATCAGCGAGAACGGCAGTTTGGCCGGCGGGGCGAATTCGATGCGGAACTCGCGCTCGGCGCGCACGGCTTCGGTGCCGGCCAGCTTGGCCAGGCGCTTCATGCGGCTCTGCGCCTGCGCGGCCTTGCTGGCCTGCGCCTTGAAGCGGTCGATGAAGCTCTGCAGATGCGCGCGCTCGGCCTGTTCCTTGTCGTGGGCGAGCTGCTGCTGGCGCAGCTGTTCGGCGCGCTGGCGCTCGAAATCGGTGTAGCCACCGACGTACAGCTTGGCGCCGCCACCGTGCAGATGCAGGGTGTGGGTGGCCACGTTGTCGAGGAACTCGCGGTCGTGCGAGATCAGGAGCAGGGTGCCGGGGTACTTGAGCAGCCACTGTTCCAGCCAGAACACCGCGTCCAGATCCAGATGGTTGGTCGGTTCGTCGAGCAGCAGCAGGTCGCTGGGCATCATCAGCGCGCGCGCCAGGTTCAGGCGCACACGCCAGCCGCCGGAGAACGAGGAGACCGCGCGCGAGTGCGTCTCGGCCGGGAAGCCCAGGCCGTGCAGCAGCTTGCCGGCGCGCGCTTCGGCGTCATAGGCGCCGATCTCGGCCATGCGCTGGTGGGCGGTGGCGACCGCTTCCCAGTCTTCACGCGCGGCGGCGGCGGCTTCCTCGCGCATGACGGCGGCCACCTCGGTGTCGCCCTCCAGCACGAACTGCAGCGCCGGGTCGGGCAGCGACGGGGTTTCCTGGGCCACGCTGGCGATGCGGATCTTGCCGGGCAGATCGACGTCGCCCTTGTCCGCCTCCAGCTCGCCCTTCACGGCGGCGAACAGGCTGGACTTGCCAGCGCCATTGCGGCCGACCACGCCGACGCGGTACCCCGCGTGCAGGGTCAGGTCGACGTTGGACAACAGCAGCCGCTCGCCACGGCGCAAGGCGAAGTTACGAAGGGAAATCATCTTGGGGGTCCATATAACGGAATGGAATGTGCTCGTGAGCACCTTTCCTGCGACGTAATTCTAGCGTTAACGAATACTTGACGGGCCCCGGGATGCGCGGCAGGCCTCGTTTCTCTCTCCCACGACCCTGCCTGCGCCCCCCGGGACCCTCCTGTCAGATCCTCGACCTCACGTAAATGGTTGCTGCTGCAACGTTTTTTGCGAACATGGCAAATATTTGACAAGCGATGAATATCCCGTTAATCCGTCTCTTGCGCACCGCAACAACCGCCTTCGCAGACCCGATCCTCGATGTCGTGATGTCGCTTTGGTGCAGCACCGCCCCTACCGGAGCCACATCCTGATGAACCGCAAGACCAGTACGCTCGCCGCCGCCGTAGCTGTCGCGCTCGGTATGTCCAGCTTCGCCGCCACCGCCCAGGACGCGCCCGCCCGCACGGCGGCCAACACCCTGGACACCATCATCGTCACCGGTACCCGCGTAGCCGACCGTACCGTGGCCGAGTCGCAGTCGCCGATCGACATCATCACCCCCGAGGCGCTGCAGTCCACCGGCACCACCGAGCTGGCCACCGCGCTGGCCCGCGCCCTGCCCTCGCTGAACTTCCCGCGCCCGGCGCTGACCGATGGCACCAGCGGCATCCGCCCGGCGCAGCTGCGCGGCCTGTCCCCGGACCAGGTGCTGGTGCTGGTCAACGGCAAGCGCCGCCACACCTCGGCGCAGATCAACGTCAACGGCAGCATTGGCCGTGGCTCCTCGGCGGTGGACATCAACGCGATCCCGATCGCCTCGATCGAGCGCGTGGAAGTGCTGCGCGACGGCGCCTCGGCGCAGTACGGTTCGGACGCCATCGCCGGTGTGATCAACATCGTGCTCAAGGGTTCGTCCTCCGGCGGCAGCCTGGCGCTGGACGCCGGCCAGTACTCGGCCGGTGACGGCAACAAGTACCAGCTCTCCGGCGATACCGGCATCGGCTTCGCCGACGGCCGCGGCAGCGTCCACGTGGCCGGCCAGATCGTCCAGCAGGACGAGAGCAACCGGGCCGGCCCGTACCAGGGCACCGCGCCGAACACCGGCAACTTCCCCAACATCGGCCAGACCACCTTCGTGGTCGGCGACCCGCAGGTGGATGCGACCGCCGCCTCGGCCAACGCCAGCTTCCAGTTCAGCGACCACGTCTCGGCCTACGCCACCGCGATGGCCAGCAACCGCGACATCACCTCGTTCGCGTTCTACCGCTCGCGCAACAACAGCAACCAGGGCCCGCTGCTGGCGCAGACCTACCCGGACGGCTTCGTGCCGGAGATCAACCAGTACTCCAAGGACCGCTCGCTGGTCGCCGGTGTCAAGGGCGGCTCCGACAACGGCTGGAACTGGGATGTCAGCTACAACTATGGCGCCAACAAGATCGACTTCCACACCCGCAACAGCATCAACTACGCGCTCGGTGTGAACAGCCCGCGCTCGTTCTACGACGGCGCGCTGGAGTACACCCAGAACATCGTCAATGCCGACGTGACCAAGACCCTGGACTGGGGCCTGGCCTACCCGGTCACGCTGTCCTTCGGCGGTGAGTACCGCAAGGAGAAGTGGGAGCAGTCGGCCGGTGAACTGAACTCCTACACCGGCAGCGGTGCGCAGGGCTTCGGCGGCTTCACCCCGCTCAACGCCGTCGACGCCGACCGCGACAATTACGCCGTCTATGCCGGGCTGGAAGCCGACCTCACCGACAAGTTCTCCGCCGGCGTGACCGGCCGCTACGAGGACTACTCGGACTTCGGCGACAAGTTCTCCGGCAAGCTCTCCGCACGCTACGCCTTCACCGACAAGGTCGCCCTGCGCGCCACTGCCTCCAGCGGTTTCCGCGCTCCGTCGCTGGCCCAGCAGAGCTACCAGGCGGTGACCAGCACGATCGTCAACGGCGTGTTCGTCGAACGCGGCACCTTCCCGACCACCAGCCCTGCCGCGCAGGCGCTGGGTGCCAGCCCGCTGAAGGCCGAAAGCTCGACCTCGTACAGCCTGGGCCTGGTGCTGCAGCCGGTGGATCGGCTGTACCTGACCGTGGATGCGTACCAGATCGACATCGACGACCGCATCGTCTTGTCGACCAACATCACCACCAATGACGCCGCCAACGCACTGCTGTCCGGGCTGGGGCTGCCGGGCGTCACTGCGTTCTCCTACTTCACCAACGGCGTGGACACCCGCACCCGCGGCGTGGATGCGGTCTCCAGCTACACGATTCCCTTCGCCGCCAGCTCGCTGGAGCTGACCGCTGCATACAGCTACAACGAAACCGAGGTGAAGAAGTTCATCGGCTCGCCGCCGGTGTTCGGCACGCTGGGCATCACCCAGTCGCTGATCGGCCGCGATGAGATCGGCCGCATCGAGGACAGCTACCCGCGCGACAAGACCATCCTCAGCGGTACCTGGCGTTCGGACCGCTGGGACCTGAACCTGGCGGCCACCCGCTACGGCTCGTTCACCGTGCGCAATTCGGCGACCGCCCTGCGCGACCAGACCTACGACGCCTCGTGGGTGCTGGATGCCTCGGCCAGCTACAAGCCGAGCGAGAACTGGACCCTGACCCTGGGCGCGGACAACATCCTGGACGAATACCCGGACCGCACCGTGGACCTGCAGAACTCCACCTGGGGCATGCTGCCGTACAGCAACTACTCGCCGTACGGGTTCAATGGTGCGTACGTATACGGGCGCGTGACCTACAAGTGGTAACAGGGGTAGTGCCGGCCGCTGGCCGGCACTACTGTGCGCCCCGACACGCATTTCACACGCGGCGCCATGCCAGAATCCAGGCATGAATCGCCCAGACCTCCCACTGAACCTGTCCAGCAGCGCACGCCGCGTGGTGCGCTGCGCCGTCGCATGGGCGGCGCTGGCGGCAGTCCCGCTTTCCGGATGTGCAGGAGATCACGTGAAACCGAGCTATTCCAAGTCAAGCGTCGAGCCGGTCGTGGTGACCAAAGTGTCCGACTCCACCCTCCAGGTGCAGTTCAAGAATCCACTTGAAAGCATGTATTACGCCGCGGGAATCAGCTACGTTGTCGAGGCAGACATCATGAAGATCGTCATCGACCGGTGTCCGATTTCTGGTGACTGCGCGACCATGCTGCGTCGTCACATCGTGCCTGGCCCGCCCAAGCCTGCGGTGCAGGATATTCCGCTGTTGGCGCCTCGCGTTGTGATGGTTTTCGCCGACGGCGAAGAACAGGTCTTTCCATAAGGGTGTGCCATGACTGAGAAAACGGTCCTGGGCATCCACAGCCATGTAGACCCCAACACGCAGGGCTCGCTCAACCAGCTCATCGATGGCCACGCATGGATCTCCGTGACCCGCGGAGGCGACACACGCTATTACGGCCTCTGGCCGGATGCGCACTCCGAAGTGCCGGACAATGGGCCTGGAACTGACATCCGCGAAGGAATGGAAGCCGAATTGGTCCCTTCGGCCTCCCGCTACTACGAGCTGACACCCGAGCAGGAAAAGCAGCTCGATCAGGCCCTGAACGAGAATGTCACATGGGCCTACACCAACACCTGCGCGTCATGGGCGACGGCCACGGTCTCCAAGGTGACCGGGCAAACGCTGGATGCCGGCGAGCTGATGCTCACCGATACGCCCCGGGAACTGATCGAATCCATCCGCAAGGCAGAACGCCTTCAGCCCACTACCCCGGCGAACCCGCAGCCTCCGCCGGAACCCAGGCAGCAGGGATCCAGTGCAGGATCGCTGAGCGACACGTCCCTGTCGCTGCACCAACAAGCCATCGAGGGCGTCCACAAGCTGGACGCAGCCCTGGCAAGGCAGCCTGACCAGTCCAGCGAGCGCATGGCCGCCAGCCTGGCGAACCTGGCCCGGGCCCAAGGTCTAGAGCGGATTGACCACGTTGTCCTGGGAAAACCTACTGGCCCCTCTTCCGACTCACAGAACGTATTCGTGATCCAGGGCGCGCTGGACGACCCTGCCCACCGGCGGGCCCATATGGGGATCGACGCCGCAGTGCATACCTCGGTCGACGATTCGATCCGGCAACTGCAGCAGATCGACCGCCAGCAGGCTGCAGCTACGGTCGCCGAACCTGCCCAGGTACTTGAAGAGGTCCAGCATCGGCGGCTGGTTTGATCCAGTCCCGTTGAGACAGCCACTGACTGGCGCCACGACGAACGACCCGAAGAGGGTGCACCTGGAACCGGCGGCGTAGGGCCGGAGTGAGCGTGCCTGCCCAGGCAAACCACGCTACGGTTTGCCGTATCCAGCCGCATCGGTGAAAATCGGGGCATTCCCCACATTGCGAGCCCCGATGCACCATGACACCGACCTGATCAACATCGTGGCCGTTGGCCTTGGGCTCGCCTTCATCCTTGGCGCGCTGGCCAACAAACTGCGTTTGTCCCCGCTGGTCGGTTACCTGGTTGCTGGCATCTGCGTAGGCCCGTTCACCCCCGGCTTCGTCGCCGACCAGGCGCTGGCCAACCAGTTGGCCGAGATCGGCGTGATGCTGCTGATGTTCGGGGTCGGCCTGCATTTCTCGCTGAAAGACCTGATGGAGGTCAAAGCGATCGCCATCCCGGGTGCGATCGGCCAGATCCTGGTCGCCACCCTGCTCGGCTGGGGCTTGGCGGCCCTGATGGGCTGGCCGGTGATCTACGGCGTGGTGTTCGGCTTCTCGCTGGCCACGGCCAGTACCGTGGTGCTGCTGCGCGCGATGGAAGAACGGCGCCTGCTGGAGACCACGCGCGGCAAGATCGCCATCGGCTGGCTGATCGTGGAAGACCTGGCCTGCGTTCTGGCCCTGGTGATGATGCCGGTTCTGGCCGGCGTGTTCGGCCCGGACGCGGCCAATGAGACCCATACCGTCGGCAGCGTGCTGGCCAGCATCGGCTGGACCTTCGTGCAGCTAGGCCTGTTCGTGGCGGTGATGCTGGTGGTCGGGCGCCGCGTGATCCCGTGGATCCTGGAGCGCATCGCCGGTACCGGTTCACGCGAGCTGTTCACCCTGGCCGTGCTGGCGATCGCGCTGGGCGTGGCGTTCGGCTCGGCAATGCTGTTCGGCGTGTCGTTCGCGCTGGGCGCGTTCTTCGCCGGCATGCTGCTCAACGAATCCGAACTCAGCCACAAGGCCGCCAACGATTCGCTGCCGCTGCGCGATGCGTTCGCGGTGCTGTTCTTCGTCTCGGTCGGCATGCTGTTCAACCCGGCCATCCTGATCGAGCACCCGTGGCAGGTCCTGGCCACCGCGGCGATCATCATGTTCGGCAAGTCCGCCGCTGCGTTCGTGATCGTGCGTGCCTTCGGCCACCCGACCGGTACCGCGCTGACCATTTCGGCCAGCCTGGCGCAGATCGGCGAATTCGCCTTCATCATCGCCGGCCTCGGCGTGACCCTGAAAATTCTGCCGCCGACCGGGCAGGCGCTGGTGCTGGCCGGTGCGTTGATCTCGATCATGCTCAACCCGCTGGTGTTCGGCCTGCTCGACCGCTGGCTGCTCAAGCACCAGGAAACCGCCCCGACCACGGTGGAGACCGAGCTGCCACCCGGCCCCTCGCTGGACCTGCACGACCATGCCATCGTGATCGGCTACGGCCGCGTCGGCAGCGCGCTGGCGCAAGTGCTGCGCGACCGTGGCGTGCCGGTGATGATCATCGACGACAACAAGGAACACGTCGCCGAGGCGCATGCGGCCGGCCTGCCCGGCATCCGTGGCAGCGCCGCCTCCGACCGCGTGCTGGCCGAAGCGCATCCCGAGCGCGCCAAGATCGCCGTGCTGGCGATCCCGCAGCCGCTGGAAGCCGGTGAGACGCTGGCCAAGCTGCGCGCGCTCAATCCCGGCCTGACCCTGCTGGCACGTGCGCACAGCGATGCCGAGGTGAAGCATCTGCTCGCCCATGGCGCCGATGGCACGGTGATGGCCGAGCGCGAGCTGGCTTACTCGCTGGCCGAGATGGTGATGTCCACCCCGCCGTACCGCGCGATGAGGCAGCAGCACAGCATTCCGGTGGTGTGAGGGACGCTACGCGACCGGCACGCAGATATCCGCACGCAGGATCGCCTCAGGGACCTCTTCCGGATCGTCGAGGTAGTGGTAATACAGCTCGGCATCGCGCAGCGTGTGGCCGCTCTCGGGCAGCCAGTCCCGCAGCAGTACGTCGGTGGCGGCCTCCAGCCCTGCATGGCTGCCCACATGGCGCAGCACCGCATACGCGCCGCCGCCCAGCGTCAGCGCGCGCAGCGGTGCCGGCAGCGCGTGCGGCGTGCGAGCGAACCCCATGCCGCAGTCGAACACGCACTCGCGCACCGGGACATCGCGGTGATCGGTGCGTGCGATGCCGACCAGCTGCTGCAACTGCTCGGCCCAGCCCTGCTCGGCCGACCAGGTGAAAATCTCGCCGAACGCCTGGTCCAGATCATCGAAGGCGCCTTCCCTGCGTAGCGCCACCACATCGAAAGGCTCCAGCATGGTCACGGTCACTTGTAGGGGGACCGCGTCGGCGCTGTGATCACCCGCCGGCAGCGATAGCTGCTGCTGCCAGTGGCTGCGCAGCCCGGCATCCTCGCGCAGGGTACTCGGCGTGGCATCCAGCGCTTGACGGCAGGCACGGGCCAGCGCCTGCGGACTCTCATAACCGACATGCAAGGCGACCTCGGTGACCCGGCTGTCCGCCTGGCCCAGCAGCGTCAGCGCCTGCAGCAGGCGCAGGCGGGCCACGGTACGCCCGGGGGTTTCGCCGGTCAGCGCGCGGTACAGACGATGGAAGTGGAACGGGGACTGGTGCGCGATCGCGGCCAGTGCCTCCAGATCGGGCAAGGGATCGCCAGCGCGCAGGCACGCCTGCAGATGGGCGATGACGCGGTCGATACCGTGGCGCTGGCGTACCTGGGCAATGCGGCTCATGGCGGGCTCCATCTCGGGGTGACGCTCAGCGTGCGTCGTGCCCCACCCCGGCGCGTGGCCGATCTTGCGCAGTTGGGGGATCGTCAGCCGATCCTAACCCTGCCGGTAGAGCCACGCCAAAAAACCCCACGGCGGCCGGCCCGCACCGGCCGCCGTGGGTCCTGCCTCTACGCCTTGGCCAACGCCTGCTCGAGGTCCGCCAGCAGGTCGTCGATGTGCTCGATGCCCACCGACAGCCGCACCGTGTCTTCGCTGACGCCCGCCTTTTCCAGCTCGGCCGCATCCAGCTGCCGGTGGGTGGTCGAGGCCGGATGCGTGGCCAGGGATTTGGCATCGCCCAGGTTCACCAGCCGGGTGAACAGCTGCAGCGCATCCAGGAAGCGCGCGCCAGCCGCGCGGCCACCGGGCAGGCCGAAGGTCAGCACGCCGGAGCCGTGCCCACGCAGGTACTTGTGCACCAGCGCATGTTCGGGGTGGTCGGGCAATGCGGCGTAGTTCACCCAGGCGACCTTGGGATGTCCCTGCAGGTGCTTGGCCACGGCCAGGGTATTCGCGTTGATCCGGTCCAGCCGCAGCGCCAGCGTCTCGATGCCCTGCAGGATCAGGAAGGAATTGAACGGCGAGATCGCCGCGCCGGTATTGCGCAGCGGCACCACCCGCGCGCGACCGATGTAGGCAGCCGGCCCAAGGGCTTCGGTGTAGACCACGCCGTGGTAGCTCACGTCCGGCTCGTTCAAGCGACGGAAGCGCTGCTTGTGCTCGGCCCATGGGAAGCGCCCGGAGTCCACGATGGCGCCACCCAGGCTGGTGCCATGACCGCCGAGGTACTTGGTCAGCGAATGCACCACGATGTCCGCGCCGAAGTCGAACGAGCGTTGCAGGTACGGCGTCGCCACCGTGTTGTCGACGATCAGCGGCACGCCATGCGCATGCGCGATCTTCGCCACCGCCTCGATGTCGGTGATGTTGCCGCGGGGGTTGCCGATCGACTCGACGAACACCGCCTTGGTGCGGTCATCGATCAACGCGCCGAACGCCTGCGGATCGCGATAGTCGGCAAAGCGCGTCTCAATGCCGAACTGCGGCAGCGTATGTGCGAACAAGTTGTAGGTGCCGCCATACAGCGCGCTGGCCGAGACGATGTTGTCGCCTGCTTCGGCGATGGTCTGGATCGCGTAGGTGATCGCGGCCTGCCCCGACGCCAGCGCCAGCGCACCGATCCCACCTTCCAGCGCGGCGATGCGCTGCTCCAGCACATCGGTGGTGGGATTCATGATGCGGGTGTAGATGTTGCCCGGCACCTTCAGGTCGAACAGGTCCGCGCCGTGCTGGGTGTCATCGAAGGCGTAGGCCACGGTCTGGTAGATCGGCACCGCCACCGCGCGCGTGGTCGGGTCGGGCCGGTAGCCGCCATGCACGGCGATGGTCTCCGCGCGCCACTGTGATTCGGGACTGCCGTGTTCGGACATATCGCATCGCCTCCGGTTGAACCCCGACAATACCCGCGGCCACGCATACGTTGTCATGCCGATCGCGCATGGTCTTAGTCGCCCCGGTGATCTGCGCCGCCCACCGCACGCCGACGCATGGTGTCCGTTGTCCGGGGTTCAGCGATTCCGCCCCGCCCCATTGCTAGTCTTCCGCGCCAGGGCGACACCGCCCACTCCCGGCAAGGAACCCCGGACGATGTCCGCAATGCATTGGATGCCCGACAACCTGCCCCTTGCGCGGCCGCAGGTTTTGTTGGTGGAAGACGACCGTCGTCTCGGCGAGCTGGTGCAGCACTACCTGGGTGAACATGGTTTCGCCGTAGTGACGGTGCACCGCGGTGACCAGGCTGTGGACGCCTGCCGGCGCCTGTCACCACAGGTGGTGGTGCTGGATCTGATGCTGCCCGGCATGGGCGGGATCGACGTATGCCGGCAGATCCGCGCGTTCTCGGAGGTGCCAATCCTGATCCTGACTGCCTGCGAAGACGACGTGGAGCAGGTGCTGGGGCTGGAATCAGGGGCCGACGACTACGTGCTCAAGCCGATCGAGCCGCGCTTGCTGCTTGCCCGGCTGCGCGCCCTGCTGCGACGCCAGCAGCCGGCCGGCGGTAATCGCCGCAAGGCGAGCTTCGGCGGCCTGCACATCGATCGCGCCGAGCGCGAGGTGAGCCATGAGCAACAACGGATCGAGCTGAGCACCACCGAATTCGAAATCCTGTGGGTGCTGGCCAGCCAGCCCGGGCAGATACTCTCGCGCGACCAGATCCTGCTGGCGGTGCGCGGCATCGGCTTCGATGGCCTGGACCGCAGCGTGGACGTCTGCATCGGCAAGCTGCGCCGCAAGCTCGGCGACGACCCGCGCGAGCCCCGCCGGATCAAGACCATCTGGGGCCGAGGCTACCAGTTCAACCCGGCGGGATGGTAAGCCGTGATTCGATTGTTCCTGCGCCTGTGGCTGATTACCGGCGCCTGCTTCGTCGTGTCGGTGCTTGGCCTGAACCTGCTGCTGGACCGGATCTACTCGCCGGTGCAGGACGCGCTCTTCGTGCAGCAGTTGCGGGGCCAGGTGCACACCCTGCGCGAGGGCCTGGCCGGTCGCGACCGGGCGCAACAGCGCCAACAGCTGGCGCAGTGGCAGCCGCATTACGGCATCGCCTTGTCCCTGCTCGATACGCCGCCCACCGTCTCCGCCGACGAGCAGGCGGCGCTGCGCGCGCACGGCTTCGTGGTCCGTGACGCCTTCCAGTGGGTGCTGTTGCCGATCGACGGCGCAGAAGGACGCTGGCTGAGCCTGCGCCTGCCCGGTGAGGTTTCCATGACTCTGCACATGACGATACTCGCCTACGTCAGCGTGCTGTCGCTGTTGGGCGCGAGCATCTTCCTGTGGGTGCGGTTGCTGTGGCGTGATCTGGAAATCCTGCGCGGGCATGCCGACCGCATCGGGGCCGGCGACCTGCACGCGCGAGCGCAGGTATCGCCGCGTTCGCAGATCCGGGTGATCGTGGAGCATTCCAACCGGATGGCGAGGCGGGTGGCCGACCTGGTGCAGGGCCAACGTGACCTGACCCATGCGGTATCGCACGAACTGCGCACACCGGTCGCGCGCCTGGCGTTCGGGCTGGATCTGGTCGAAGAGGCAAGCGAGGAGCGCCGACCGGCCCTGCTGCAGGGCATGCGCGCCGATCTGGCCGAACTCAACCGGCTGGTCAACGAACTGCTGGCGTACGAACGGTTGGAACATCGCGACGATGACCGTCGCTGGCCCGCCGTCGACGCACTGCGCTGGTTGCAGGACAGCCTGGCAGACCCACTCCGCGACGCGGCTGCCACCGGTATCGGACTGGCGCTGTGCCGCTGCGATGCAGCCAGCCTGCACGTCGACGCGCGTTTGATGCAACTGGCCCTGAGCAACCTGGTCTGCAACGCGCTGCGCCATGCACGCAGCCAGGTGCAGGTGAGTCTGCTGCAGACCGACGATGACTGCTGCCTGCGCGTGGACGATGACGGCGAAGGCATCGCCGAGGCCGACCGCCTTCGCGTGCTGCAGCCGTTCACCCGGCTCGACGACAGCCGCAACCGCGACACGGGCGGCTTCGGGCTGGGCCTGGCGATCGCGCGTCGCATCGCCGAGCGCCATCATGGGAGTGTGGTGGTATCGCGCGCCTCGCTGGGCGGCGCACGGTTGGAAATCCGCTGGCCGTGCGCCCGAGGCTGAACCGCCGCCGGACCCGGTTACATCTGATTACAACTCTCCTACAAATGCGGAAAGAACGGCAGCGGTCGCCTCGCCAAGATGGCGTCCCTCCCCTTTCAGAGCACCCGCATGAATTCGATTTGCATGATCCTCGCCTTGGCTCCGCTGAGCCTGATGTCCGTGGCCCCCGCCCAGGCAGCTACGCCTGTACCTGACCGCTGGGGGTTTCAAGTGATCGTCGGCGGCGGTGTGGCGCCGCGCTATAGCGGCAGCGAGGATTACACCGGCGTGCCGCAGCTGGGATTCGAGGTCAGCGCGCCCGGCGGCTGGTTTCTGGGTAGCAGCGGGCTGGGCTGGGGTACCACGCTGGGCGATCGCGCCAGCGTCCGCGCCTATCTCGGTGGCAGCGCCAGTCGGCGCGACCGGGACTCGCTGCTGGGGGGCTCCGACCATCTTCGTGGCATGGGCGAGATCCGCACACGGGCGCTGGTCGGCGTGGATGGCAGTCTTTCGATCGGACCGACGGTGTTGAGTGCCAGCGTGCAGCATGCGCCCAAAGACTCGGACCGCGGCGACAATGGACTGGCTACCCGGCGCGTGGCGCTGTCGCTGGAAGTCCCCTTGTTCGATGTGGCCGGCGGCAGCCTGGGCGCGAGCGTGTCCGCCGAGTACGGCGATGCCGGCTACGTGCAGACCTGGTACGGGGTGAGCGAGGCGCAGTCGGCGCGCAGTGGCTTCGCCCAGCGCAAACAGTCGGCCGGGCTGACCAGCGCGGGGATGGGGCTGAAATGGGTGCGGCCGATCGATGCAAGCAGCAGCTGGTTCATCGGCGTGGAAGGCACGCGCCTGCTCGGCGACGCGGCCGACAGCCCGATCGTGCAGAAGCAGACCCAGCTGGGGGCGATGAGCGGCTACCAGTACCGCTGGTAGCCCTCGAGGCCCGGCAGCTTCCGCCGCCGGGCCGTGTCTCGAGGGATTCCGTCCCTTCAATCCTTGTTGAACACCAGCTTGCCCTCGGCCGCATCGACCCGGATCACATCGCCGTTGAGGAACTCGCCGGACAGGATTTTCTGCGCCAGCGGATTCTCCAGCTGCGACTGGATCGCACGCTTGAGCGGGCGGGCGCCGTACACCGGATCGAAGCCGACGTTGCCCAGCAGCTCGAAGGCGGCGTCGCTGACCTCGATGCGCAGGCCACGCTCGGCCAGGCGCTTTTCCAGGCCCTGCATCTGAATGCGGGCGATCTGCTTGATCTGCACCTTGTCCAGCGGATGGAACACGACGATGTCGTCCAGGCGGTTGATGAATTCCGGGCGGAAGTGCGCCTGCACCACGCCCATCACCGCCGCCTTCATCTGCGTATAGGCCTCCGGACTGTCATCGCTGCTCATGTCCTGGATCTGGTGCGAGCCCAGGTTGGAGGTCATCACGATGACGGTATTGCGGAAGTCCACCGTGCGCCCCTGGCCATCGGTCAAGCGACCGTCGTCGAGCACCTGCAGCAGGATGTTGAACACATCCGGATGCGCCTTCTCCACTTCATCCAGCAGGATCAGCGAATACGGGCGACGACGCACCGCCTCGGTCAGGTAACCCCCTTCCTCGTAGCCCACATAGCCCGGGGGCGCACCGATCAGGCGCGCGACGCTGTGCTTCTCCATGAACTCGCTCATGTCGATGCGGATCATCGCGTCGCTACTGTCGAACAGGAACTCGGCCAGCGATTTGCACAGCTCGGTCTTGCCCACGCCGGTCGGGCCCAGGAACAGGAACGAGCCGCTCGGACGATCCGGGTCGGACAGGCCCGCACGCGAGCGCCGCACCGCATCGGAGACCACCTTGATCGCCTCTTCCTGGCCGACCACGCGATTGTGCAGCACCTCTTCCATGCGCAGCAGCTTGTCGCGCTCACCTTCCAGCATGCGGTTGACCGGGATGCCGGTCCACCGCGACACCACCTCGGCGATTTCCTCGGCGGTGACCCGGTCCTGGACCAGCTTGAACTCGCTGGTTTCCACTTCCTGCGCGGCAGCCAGCTGCTTTTCCAGCTGCGGCAACTGCCCGTACTGGATTTCGCTCATGCGACCGAAGTCCTGGCGGCGCTGCGCCGACTCCAGCTCCAGCTTGGCCTGCTCGATCTGCTCCTTGATCCGGGTCGCGCCCTGCAGCGTGGCCTTCTCCGACTTCCAGATCTCGTTGAGATCGGAGAACTCGCGCTCCAGCGCATCGATGTCGGTTTCCAGATCGGCCAGGCGCTGGCGCGATGCGTCGTCCTTTTCCTTCTTGAGCATTTCGCGCTGGATCTTGAGCTGGATCACGCGCCGCTCCAGGCGGTCCAGTTCTTCCGGCTTGGAGTCGATCTCCATGCGGATGCGTGAGGCGGCTTCATCCATCAGGTCGATGGCCTTGTCCGGCAGCTGGCGATCGGCGATGTAGCGGTGCGACAGCGTGGCCGCCGCGACGATCGCCGGGTCGGTGATCTCCACGCCATGGTGCACGGCGTACTTTTCCTTCAGCCCGCGCAGGATCGCGATGGTGTCTTCCACGCTCGGCTCGCCCACCAGCACCTTCTGGAAGCGGCGCTCGAGCGCGGCGTCCTTCTCGATGTACTTGCGGTACTCGTCCAGCGTGGTCGCGCCGACGCAGTGCAGCTCACCGCGCGCGAGGGCCGGCTTGAGCATGTTGCCCGCGTCCATCGCGCCATCGGCCTTGCCTGCGCCGACCATGGTGTGCAGCTCGTCGATGAACAGGATCACCTGCCCCTCGCTCTTGGCGAGGTCGTTGAGCACGCCCTTCAGGCGTTCCTCGAACTCACCGCGGAACTTGGCGCCGGCGATCAGCGCGCCCATGTCCAGCGAGAGCACGCGCTTGCCGCGCAGGCCTTCGGGCACTTCGTCGTTGATGATGCGCTGGGCCAGGCCTTCCACGATCGCGGTCTTGCCCACGCCGGGTTCGCCGATCAGCACCGGGTTGTTCTTGGTGCGGCGCTGCAGGACCTGGATGGTGCGACGGATTTCCTCGTCGCGGCCGATCACCGGATCCAGCTTGCCGCTCTCGGCGCGCGCGGTCAGGTCGATGGTGTATTTCTCCAGCGCCTGGCGCTGGTCTTCCGCATTTTCCGACTGCACGGTCTCGCCACCGCGCACCTTCTCGATGGCGGTTTCGATCTTCTTCTTGTCGGCACCGGCAGCGCGCAGCGCCATGCCCAGGGTGCCGCCATCGTCGACCGCGGCCAGCACGAACCACTCGCTGGCGATGAAGGCATCGCCGTGCTGCTGGGCCAGCTTGTCGGTGTTGTTGAGCAGCCGGTTCAGATCGTTGCCGATCGACAGGTTGCCTTCCTGCCCGGAGACCTTGGGCAGGGCCTCCATGGTTTCGTTCAAACGTTCGCGCAGCACCGGTACGTTGACACCGGCCTGGGCCAGCAGCGGGCGCGTGCTGCCGCCCTGTTGGTCCAGCAGCGCGCTGAACACATGTACCGGTTCGATGATGTTGTGGTCGCGGCCCACGGCCAGCGACTGCGCGTCGGCCAGCGCCTGCTGGAAACGCGAGGTGAGCTTGTCCATCCGCATGATTCTTGTCCTCGATGTAAACGGGAGCTGGCCGTGCCAGCACTCTCAGTCAGATGCGGTTACGTGGGCGTGTTTCAAGGGTAGATGAGATGCCGATTCAGCCACCGTCGGCCTTCCCACAGCCCTTTTCGCCCCCCCCGGCCGCGCAGGCCTTCACGCGCTCGGCGGCCGCCCCAGCACCGGCGGTGCGGCCGGGCGCGGCACCAGGCAGCCGAGGCCGGCGGGCAGGTCCAGCGCCACGTCATAGCCCCCGGTGACGCCGTAGCCGATCCGCCACGACGACGGGAACAGGTCCGGCGGCTGGAAGGCGATATCCACCGGAATCGCGACCGGCGTGTCGGTGATCTGCAGCGGCGTGCTGGCCGGGGCGTACTCGATGTCCTCCGCGCCGCGCGTGGTGATCACGTTCCGGCGCTGGATCGCCGCGGCCGGTACCGACGAGCGCGGCGCGCCGCGCATCTGGAAGGCTCCGTGGAAGCCGGTATCGACCAGCATCAGGTGAGCCTCGCGGCCCCGGATCGGATAGCGGACCTGCTGGAACGGCCCCCACAGCGACGAGGTGAACACCATCCGGCGCGTGCAGGCAGCCGGCGTGTGCGACCCCAGCAGCGTCAATGTTTCGCGGGACAGGCGGACCGGCCCCAGCGCGCGCAGCACGTCCAGGCCGATCAGGTTGAGCTCACGCGCGGCTTCGCTGTTGAACGACACATCGCGCACGCGCTGGCCACCGAGTTCGATATCGATCGGCGCGGCCAGCCCCGCCTGCTGGATCTCGTCCCCGACGATGCGCGACACCACGAAGTTGCCGGTAACCGCCAGTCCCAGCGATTCGGCCAGGGCGCGGCTGATATGCGAACGCGGCGCACCGGTGTCGATGATGAAAGAGGCTTCGTGGGCGACGACAGCGCCATCGCGGCTGCCATGCAGCGTCACCGTAACCGAGGGCAGTTCATTGCTGAACTGGATCGGCACGTCCACGTCCTGCCCGCGCTCGGCCACCGGCAGCGCGCTGCGTGGCCAGGCCGTGAACGCCGCGAACGCGGGCCGGGTGACATCGGGCACTTCATCACCGGGCGTGAGCATCGGCACGATGGTGCGCTGGTAGTCCGCGCGCACGCGCAGCATCAGGCTCGCCCACTGCGCGATATCGCCCTCGATCAGCGCATTGCCGGCCAGGGTGGATTCGCACAGGAAGGCCAGGCCCTGCAGCGCCGGCGGTGCATCGGCGGTTTCGGCCAAGCACTGGCGTGCGGCACGGTTGGAGGCATCCAGCTCTCCGCGGACGCGGTGGTAGCCCGCCGCGCCGAGATGGCGGCGCGGGCCGGACGCGCCGCTCATGCCGCGCAGCGTCGTCAGCTCCGCACGCAGCACCGCATCGCTGTAGCCGAACCCATCGTGGAGCGCCACCGGATCGGCCGCCACGGTGGCCGGCAGCATCGCCACGCACGCGCCCAGTACCCACATCCGCATCCCGTACTCCCGTCAACGTCCCCGCTCGACCCTAGCACGGGAACCACGCTGCGCTCACGCCTGCTTTCGTCCGCGCGCGCGATGCTGGGGGCCGGTTCCGCACGGAGTGACTGCATGCATTACGAACTGTATTACTGGACCGGCATCCAGGGCCGCGGCGAGTTCGTGCGGCTGGCGCTGGAAGACGCCGGTGCGGGCTACACGGACATGGCGCGGGTCCATGGCGATGCGGTGATGCAGCCGTACCTGGATGGCAAGGTCGAAGGCCTGCAGCCGTTTGCCCCGCCGTTTCTGCGCACCGGGCGGCAAGTGATCGCCCAGGTCGGTGCGATCCTCGACCATCTGGGACCGGAACTGGGCCTCGTTCCCGATGCCAGCTCGCGGCGACAGCAGGCACTGCAGTTGCAGCTGACCATCGCCGATCTGGTCGCCGAGGTGCACGACACCCATCACCCGATCGCCGCCTCGAAGTACTACGACGACCAGAAGCGCGAAGCCAAGGCGCGCGCCGAATCGATGCGGAGCGAACGCATGCCGAAGTTCCTGGGGTACTTCGAGAACGTGCTCAAGCACAACGGCGGGAGGCATCCGCTGCGGGAGCATTCCTACGTCGATCTGTCGCTGTTCCAGCTGCTGAGCGGGCTGGAGTACATGTTCCCGCGCCGCATGCAGGCGCTGTGGCCGACGCTGCCGCAGCTGCGCGCGTTGAAGGACCGCGTGGAAACCCGGCCCAACATCGCCGCCTATCTGGCCTCCGAACGGCGCCTGGCCTTCAACACCAACGGCATCTTCCGGCACTACCCGGAGCTGGATGGCGAAGCCTGATCCCTCGCCGGCCCGCCTCCACCCGGTAGCTCACGACCGTTGGTCGTGAGCGCAGGTTGGGTCGTGAGCGCAGGTAGGGTCGTGAGCCAGGTAGTGCCGGCCGCTGGCCGGCTCCGCAACGCACCCATTCCATCCGGTAGCTCACGACCGTTGGTCGTGAGCCGGTAGGCTCCGCAGTAGAGCAGCCGGCCAGCGGCCGGCACTACACCCGTTCGACGTGCCGCAGCCTGAGCGTCAGGTCCGCTCAGCAGGCTGCTTCTGCAGCGACAACAGCGCCAGCAACCCTGCCAGCGCCACATACGCGCCTGCAAACTGCCAGCTGATGATCTTCGGCAGGCCTTCCAGCTGCCACGGCAGGTAGATCCCACCGCGCGGGTCCACCGAGTGGATCAGGCCGAACAGCGTCAGCGCGGCGGCCACCAGCAGGAACCCGGACGCGCGCAGCAGCTTCCCGTCGATCATCGCCACCACCGCCGCGATCCACAGCATCGAGGTGATGATGAAGCCATTGCCCAGGGTGAAGATCACCGCCAGCTCGGGCAGGCCGTGCCCGTCCAGCGTGGTGGTCAAGGCCACCAGCTGCTCCGGTGCGATCCAGCCCGGCGCCTTGATCGCCAGCAGGTAGGCGACCGAGGGCAGGAAGCCCAGCACCATCGCCCCGGCATGCTCGCGCGGCGTGGCCTGGAAGGCCTGGGTGGTGATGTCGATCGCCACGTACACGATGATCGGCGCCAGCACCGCCAGCGGCAGCCACTGCACCAGCCCGGAGATCACCCCCAGCATGCCGCCGATGCCGACGAACAGGCCGGTCAGCAGCGTGTAGCCGCTGCGCGCGCCCATGTGCTTGTAGGCCGGCTGGCCGATGTAAGGCGTGGTCTGCGCTACACCGCCGCAGAAGCCGGCCACCAGCGTGGCGATCGCTTCCACCAGCAGGATGTCGCGGGTGCGGTAGTCGTCACCGGCAGCGCGTGCACTCTCGGAGACGTTGATGCCACCCACCACCATCAGCAGGCCGAACGGCAGCAGCAGCGGCAGGTAGGTGATCGCGGTCGGCAGGCCGTCGATGAAGCCCAGCGTCGGCCACGGCAGCACCACCTGCGGCGGCACCCACTCGGGCACCTTGAAGCCCGGGGCGCCCAGCCCGGCAAGCCCAAGGCCGTAGTACAGAATCGTGCCGAACACGAACGCGACCAGCACGCCGGGCGCGCGGATCGGCAGCTTCCGCTTGGCGATCAGCACGTACAGCAGCAGGCCCAGCGTGACGAAGCCGACGATGGGCGAGCGCAGCGTTTCCAGCAGCGGCAGGAACCCCATCAGCACGATCGCGATGCCGGCGATGGAACCGAGCAGCGAGGCACGCGGCAGTGCGCGGGTGACTGCTTCGCCGAAGAACGAGAGGATCACCTTGAGCACGCCCATGATCACCAGCGAGGCCATGCCCAGCTGCCAGGTC
This sequence comes from Stenotrophomonas sp. SAM-B, assembly GCF_013387485.1. Classification (GTDB taxonomy): domain Bacteria; phylum Pseudomonadota; class Gammaproteobacteria; order Xanthomonadales; family Xanthomonadaceae; genus Stenotrophomonas; species Stenotrophomonas maltophilia_AA. The sequence goes on along the minus strand of NZ_JABBXB010000001.1, from coordinate 891,014 downwards.
GCGATGGCCGCATCGTGCGGGGCCAGCCCCTGCCCCTTGAAGGCGAGGAAGGCCGGGCCGAGCACCAGCAGCGCCATGCCGATGCTGGTCGGCGCATCCAGGCCCAGCGGCATCGCGGTGACATCGTCGCGGCCGGTGCGGGCGGCCAGGCGTCGTGCCATCCAGGTGTAGAGCACGTTGCCGACCAGCACGCCGAAGGCGGTACCCGGGAACATCCGGCCGAACACCACATCCGCGGGGAACTGGAAAATGCCGACCAGGGCCATCGCGATGAAGCCGAGGATCGACAGATTGTCGACCACCAGGCCGAAGAAACCGTTGAGGTCGCCGGCAACGAACCAGCGGGGGCGTCCGGAGGGGACGGGGGCAGTGGCGGACATGCGGGGGACGGCCGTGGGGAGGGGTAGCCGATGGTAGGGCCTCACCGCCGCCAGTAACAGGCACATGGATGGAACGGCGGGAAACGTCCGCGGTAGGGACGCGCCACCGCGCGGTAGTGCCGGCCGCTGGCCGGCACCTTCAGAATGCTTCAGGCAATGGCGCGAGCCGGCCAGCGGCCGGCACTACCGAACGGGTGCGGATCAGGGCTTGTTGAGGAAGTTGTTGGCCAGCAGGTCCCGCACATCCCCGACCCGCCCGCTGAGCAGCGCCTTGGCCGCATACAGCGCGGTGCCGGCCACCTGCTTGGCTTCCACCTGCGGCGGCATCACCAGCTCGGTCGGGCTGGTGTGCACGTCCAGCAGCGCCGGGCCGGGGTGGGCCAGGATGTCCTGCACCGCCTGCTCCAGGTCCTCCGAGCGGGTCACGGTGCGCCCGTAGAAACCGATCACCTCGGCCAGGCGGCCGAAATCGGGGTTCTGCAGGTCGGTGTAGTTGTCCAGCAGGCCTTCGACCTTCTGCTCCAGCTCGACGAAGTTCAGCGAGCTGTTGTTGTAGACCACCACCTTGATCGGCAGGTTTTCCTGCACCGCGGTGAGCAGATCGCCGAGCAGCATCGCCAGGCCACCATCGCCTGAGAGCGAAATCACCTGGCGGCCCGGATAGGCCTTCTGCAGGCCCAGCGCCTGCGGCATCGCATTGGCCATCGTGCCGTGCAGCAGGCTGGTCAGCGTGCGGCGGCGCCCATTGACGCGGATATGGCGCAGGATCCACACCATCGGCGAGCCGCCGTCGGCGGTGAACAGCGCGTCGTCCGCAGCGTGGCGGTCGATCAGCGCGGTCAGATGCTGGGGGTGGATCAGCTCGCCCTCGCCCGGCTGCTCTTCCTTGGCCCGTGTGGCCAACGCCTTTTCGCGATGCTCCATGCACTCGTCCAGGAAGCTGCGGTCCTCGCGCTCCGGCAGCAACGGCAGCAACGCCTCCAGGGTCGGGCCGATGTCGCCCACCACGCCCAGGTTCACCGGATGGCGGCGGCCAAGATGGCTGCCATCGCGATCCACCTGGATCAGCGTGGCCTTGTCCGGGTAGTACTGGCCCCACGCGAAGTCCGCGCCGAGCAGCAGCAGCCTGTCGCAGGCCATCAGCGTGTGATACCCGGACTCGATGCCGAAGATGCCGGTCATTCCCATGTTGTACGGATTGTCGTACTCGACGAAATCCTTCGCGCGCGAGGTATGCGCGATCGGCGCCTTGAGCTTGGCACCCAGCGCGACCAGCGCGTCATGCGCATGCTCGCAGCCCGCACCCGCGTAGATGCCGATGCGCTTTCCCTCACCGATCAGCGCGGCGATGCGCTGGAGTTCATCGTCCGACGGACGCAGCACCGGCTGGGTGTAGTGCACCGAGAACGGCGGATCGTGCTTGACCTCGGCTTCGCTGATGTCGGCCGGCAGAATCACCACGGCCACACCGCGACGGCTGATCGCCGCCTGGCACGCCAGGGTCACCACGCGGCGCGCCTGCTCCGGGCTGTGGACCTGCTCGCAGAACACGCTGCAGCTGCTGTACACGGCCTTGAAATCGACTTCCTGCGGGAACTCCATCCCGAGCTCGGCGGTGACCACCTGGCTGGCGATCAATACCATCGGCGCGCGGTTGCGATTCGTTTCGAACACGCCGTTGATGAAGTGCAGGCCACCCGGACCGCACGAGCCGGCGCAGGCCGTGAGCTGCCCGCTGATCAGCGACTCGGCACCGGCGGCGAACGCGGCCACCTCCTCATGCCGCATGTGCACCCATTCGATATCACTGCGATGGAGGGCATCGGTGACATGGTTGAGGGTGTCACCGACGATGCCGTAACAGTGTCGGACACCGGCGGCCTGCAGGGTTTCAACCACGATCTCGGCAACGCGCTTGCTCATGACATGCTTCCACGACGAGGGGGAAGCGTCAGCGTAGTACCGGGCAAGTGACATTCATGTGGGTTTGCGCGTTCACGGCTGCGTGTTCACCCATCCCCGCACTGCACCGCGCGTGGGATTCTCATAGCGCACCTGCACCCAGCCGTCGCGCTCATCCAGCAGCTCCACACGGTCGTCCAGGACCAGATAGCGCTTGGTAGCGGCATCGCCTGGCTGGCTGTACAAGGGCAGCCTTGCCGCCATCACACGGCCGGAAACAGGGACCAGCGGCGAGCCGGCGGGCGGCGCCTCCAGGCCATCGCCGATGGCGGTCTCCAGCACCTTGCCGGCAGGATCGAAGGTGCTCCAGACCGCCAGCGGCCCCCTGTTGGCGGTCTGCTTGACGAGCACGTAGGGCTCGAGGAGTTCGTCGAGCATCAACAGGCGTTCGGCGCGGTACAGATACAGGCGCGTGCCGTCGTAACGGTACTGGTCCACGTACCACATCGGGCCACCGCGGCAGCTGCTGCCCAGGGTGCGGGTCGCTGCGTCCACGGTCAGGCCCATCAGGCCACCGCACTGCGCACCGTCGGTCGAGACCGGTTCCAGTGCGACCAGCTGCTGCTGCACCGGGTCGTAGCGATAGACCGCCACCGCCTCGTTGACCATGCCCACCGAGGCACGCGCGACCAGCTCCGGGCGGCCGTCGAAGTCGACATCCTCGGCCGACAGGCGCGCAGTGCCGTCCGCATCGGCCGCACCCGGCAGCACCTGGCGCGTGCCGGAAGGCGTGAGCAGCACGGCGATGCTGCCGCCCTCCTGCACCTCGGCCTGCGCCTGCACGCCCGGTGCGACCTCCCATCGCAGCGGGGCCGGGTCGGCGTCCTGCGCGTGCGCGCACGTCACCGCCAGGCCCATCACCACCGCGGCCAGCATCGCATCCCTGTGTTTCATGATCGCTCCGTGAGGCGCCACCGCGGCGCCCGGGATCAGAACGATACTTCAACCGCCTGCTGCGCCCACAGCACCGACTGGTGTCCGGTCGCCTGCTTCCATGCCAGGCGGATGGCTTCGATGTCGGCGCGGCGCTGCGGGGTGTTTTCGTGCAGGACCACCAGCACCTTGGTGCGCAGGCGGTTCGGTTCGGGGGCGCCGCGGAACAGCCACTGGCCGTAGGCATCGAACACGGTCAGGCCGTCCGGGAAGCGCGGCGTGACCTCCTTGTCGAGGAAGGCGCGCCACTGCGCGTCGCTGATGCCCTCGGTCTGCGGACGGTCGGCCACGCCGGTTTCCTCGCCCACGCCGAAGTAGAGCTCGCTGCGGACCCAGCCGGCGGCCGCGTCCGGGCGCGCGGCATCGCCCTGCAGGGTGGCCGTGGCGGTGGTGGGCGGGGTCGGCTTGGCGGCCGGGGCGGCGGTGGCACATCCGCTGGTGGCCAGGACCAGGGCAAACAGAATGGCGCGGAACGACATGGACAACTCTCCGGAAACACAGGGACAGGCAGGGGAAGGAGCGTGCCGGACATCCGGGTCCGGTGCAGATCGCCAACGGCTATCTGCTGATAACCACCCCGATGGGACTTGCGTCACACAGGGACATCACGCGAAGATAATATATCGCTTCATCCGGATGGATTGGTAGTGCTGGCCATGGGTCGGCAACACCCCCTCCCCCCTCCCTCCCCCTCGTCGTCCTGCTGGAGTCCGCATGTCCCGTCCGTCCGCGTCGCGCCTTGGCCTTGCCATCGCGCTCGTCCTCTCCTCCCCCCTGCTGGCCCAGGACGTACTTGCGCAGGACGCGCCGACCACCGCCAAAACGCTGGACACCGTGATCGTCACCGGCACCCGCGCCATCGACCGGACCGTGCTGGAATCCACCTCGCCGGTGGACGTGCTCACCGCCGAGGACATCCGCAAGGCCGGTGTGGTCAATGGTGAACTGGGCAGCGCGCTGCAGGCGCTGCTGCCCTCGTTCAACTTCCCGCGCCAGTCCAATTCCGGTGGCGCCGACCATATCCGTGCCGCCCAGCTGCGCGGGCTCTCGCCTGACCAGGTCCTGGTGCTGGTCAACGGCAAGCGCCGCCACAGCAGCGCGCTGGTGAACACCGACAGCAAGATCGGCAAGGGCACCACCCCGGTCGACTTCAACGCGATCCCGGTCAGTGCGATCAAGCGCATCGAGGTGCTGCGCGATGGCGCCGGCGCGCTGTACGGCTCCGATGCGGTCGCCGGGGTGATCAACGTGATCCTCGATGACGCCCCGGAAGGCGGCGCGTTCGAAGCCAGCTTCGGTGCCAACCACACCGACCTCAAGCCGATCGACCGCACGATCACCGATGGCCAGACCAGCTATGCCAGTGCCAAGGTCGGCACCGCGCTGGGCGACGAAGGCGGCTTCCTGCGCGTCGGCCTGGAGCTGAAGAACCACGAGGGCACCAACCGCGCCGGCTTCGATCAGATTCCGCCGTGGGACCAGAGCGAGACCAACCTGGCCCTGCAGGGCAAGCGCAACTACGTGCTCGGCGACGGCAAGACCAAGGATCTCAACGCCTGGTACAACGCGCAGCTGCCGTTCGGCGAGACCTCCACGTTCTACAGCTTCGCCACCTTCAACCAGCGCGACAGCGAAGGCGCGAACTACTTCCGCTACCCGGACAGCGACGCCAACTGGGCCCAGGTCTACCCGAACGGCTACCGCCCGATCTCCGAAGGCGAGAACCGCGACGTGCAGGCCGTGGCCGGCGCGAAGGGCCAGTGGGGCGAGTGGAACTACGACGCCAGCCTGGATTACGGCGTCAACACGTTCACTTACCGCCTGCGCAACTCGATCAATGCCTCGCTGGGCCCGACCAGCCCGACCCGCTTCAAGACCGGTGATTACCGCAACGAGCTGACGGTCGCCAATGTCGACCTCGGCCGCGTGTTCGCTCAGGGCGACAGCATCACCCACAGCCTGGGCCTGGGCCTGGAAGCGCGTCGCGACCATTACCAAACCCGCCCGGGTGACCCGAGCAGCTATGCCGCCGGCCCGTTCACGGACCGCCCGACCGGCTCGCAGGCCGGTGGCGGCCTGACCCCGCAGGATGCGACCTCGCTGTCGCGGGATGTCGCCAGCGCCTACGCCAGCCTCTCCAGCCAGTTCGGCGAGCATTTCTCCAGCGATCTGGCCGCGCGCTACGAGCACAGCGACGACTTCGGTGGCGAGCTGACCGGCAAGCTGGGCCTGCGCTATGAGTTCACCCCGGCGTTCGCGCTGCGTGGCGCGATCTCCAACAACTTCCGCGCGCCGTCGCTGGCGCAGATCGGCTACGAGTCCACCTCCACCGGTTACAACGCCGCCGGCCAGCTGGTCCAGGGCCGCGTACTGTCGGTCAACAATCCGATCGCCCGCGGCCTCGGCGCCACCGACCTGAAGCCGGAGAAGTCGCTCAACACCAGCCTGGGCTTCACCAGCCGCATCGGCGACCACTTCGACGTCTCGCTGGACTTCTTCCAGATCGACATCGACGACCGCATCGCACTGTCGGAGAGCATCACCGGCGATGCGCTGACCGACTACGTGCAGCAGCAGTTCGGCGTGGCCGGCCTGCAGAGTGCCAGCTTCTTCGTCAACGCCGCCGATACCCGCACCCGGGGCGCCGAGCTGGTGAGCAACTGGCGGCAGTCGCTGGGCAATGGCGAGCTGGTGCTGACCGGCACCTACGCCTACACCAAGACCACCCTGAAGAACGTGCTCGCCACGCCGCCGGGTCTGCTGGCGCTGGATCCGGGCTACGTGCTGTTCGGCGTGGAAGAGACCAATACGCTGACCGACGCGACCCCGCGCACCCGCGCTGCGCTGGCCGCCAGCTGGGCCAATGACCGCTGGTCGCTGAGCAGCCGTCTCAGTCGCTATGGCAGCGTGACCCGTGTGTTCAACTTCGGTGATGGCTACATCCCACGCCAGACCTACGGCGCGGAATGGCAGCTGGATGCCGAGGTCGAATACAAGATCACGCCGCAGTGGAGCGTGGCACTGGGCGGACAGAACCTGACCGACAACTACTCGGATCTGTCCAACGATGACATCTACTACTTCGGCAACCTGCCGTACGACGTGCTGTCACCGATCGGCAGCAATGGTGCGTACTACTACGGCCGCGTCCGCTACACCTTCTGACCGGTAATGCCGGCCCCTGGCCGGCACTACGTGGATGTGGTTGCCATGACCTGGCAATCACATCCACGCTGGCATCTTGGTCACCATGGCCAACGACTTCCCCCAACGTCCGCCGCCGCCGCTGCTGGACGATGCCTGTGCGCTGTTCCTGGATGTGGATGGCACCCTTATCGAATTCGCGGACGACCCCGAGTCGGTCGCGCTGCTGCCCGATGTGCGTGAAGCGATCGGGCGCATCAGCGACCGCCTGGATGGCGCGGTCGCGCTGATCAGCGGGCGACCGCTCGCCCAGCTCGACACACTCTTCGCGCCCCTGAGCCTGCCCGCTGCCGGCCTGCATGGCCACGAGCTGCGCAACCATGAGCAGCGCGCGCAGACCAGTGATCCCTCCGCCGATACCAGCGAGTGGCTGCATGCCCTGCACCAGCAGGCGATGCGCTTCGCGCATGGCTATCCCGGCGTGCTGGTGGAAGACAAGGGCCGCAGCCTGGCCCTGCACTGGCGCGGTGCACCGCACGCCGCCAACGATGTGCGCGCGTTCGCCGAACGGCATATCCGCGGGCATGGCGGCTACCGCTTGCAGCCTGGCGACCATGTCATCGAATTCCTGCCCGAAGGCAGCGACAAGGGCCGCGCGATGCGGCAGCTGATGCTGCAGCCGCCGTTCCGTGATCGCATGCCGGTCTTCGTCGGCGATGACCTGACCGATGAATTCGGCTTTGGCGCGGCCAACGACCTGCACGGCTGGAGCGTGCTGGTCGGTGCGCGCGAGCCCAGCGATGCGGTGTTCGCGCTGCCGACGATACGCAGCGTGCACGCTTGGCTTCGCGAGAATGCCTACTGATGCCTTGATCCCAAGGCCCCCTGACGCCGCGCGCAGGTCTCCCCCACCGGTGTGCCGCCGCGGCATGACACGAGACTTCCTGCATCATGAGCGAACCCGATCTGAATCTGGGCGTGGTCGGCAATGGCAGCTTCGGCGCGCTGATCGACAAACACGCGCGCGTCGTCTGGAGCTGCCTGCCGACCTTCGATGGCGACCCGACCTTCTGCGCCCTGCTCGGCCCCAACCAACAGGAAGGCGGTGACTTCGGCATCGAGCTGGAGGACATGGTCGACAGCGAACAGAGCTACCTGACCAACACCGCCATCCTTCGCACCGTGCTGCGCGACAAGCATGGCGGCGCCCTGGAAATCATCGATTTCGCGCCGCGCTGGCGCCAGAACGACCGCTTCTACCGGCCGGTCAGCCTGATCCGCCAGGTGCGTCCGTTGTCCGGCAACCCGCGCATCATCGTGCGTGCGCGCCCGCTGGCCGACTGGGGTGCCCGCGTGCCCGAGGCCACCTGGGGCAGCAACCACATCCGCTGGGTACTGCCCGACCACGTGCTGCGCCTGACGACCGATGTGCCGCTGCGCTTCGTGCGCGACGGCCTGCCGTTCGTGCTCAACCATCCCGTGCATCTGGTGCTGGGCGTGGACGAATCGCTCAACCGCTCGCTCAGCGGTTACGTACAGGAATCCTTCCAGCGCACGCGCGACTACTGGCGCGAATGGGTGCGCTATCTGTCGATCCCGCTGGAATGGCAGGACGCGGTGATCCGCAGCGCGATCACGCTGAAGCTGTGCCAGTACGAGGACAGTGGCGCGATCATCGCCGCGATGACCACCTCGATCCCGGAAGCGCCCGGCAGCATCCGCAACTGGGATTACCGCTACTGCTGGCTGCGCGACGCCGCCTTCGTGGTGCGCACGCTCAACCGCCTCGGCGCGACCCGCACGATGGAGCAGTTCCTGGGCTACATCTTCAACCTGGCCACCGCCGATGGCAGCCTGCAACCGCTGTACGGCATCAGCTTCGAAGCGAAGCTTGAAGAGAGCGAAGTACCGTCACTCTCCGGCTACCGCGGCATGGGCCCCGTTCGCCGCGGCAACCTGGCCTGGGTGCAGCGCCAGCATGATGTCTATGGCAGCGTGGTGCTTGCCTCCACCCAGCTGTTCTTCGACCGCCGCCTGCAGGACCCGGGCGATGCACACACTTTCGCGCGGCTGGAACCGCTTGGCGAGCAGGCCTTCACCCTGCACGACGTGCCGGATGCCGGGCTGTGGGAATTCCGTGGCCGCACCGAAGTCCACACCTACACCAGCGCGATGTGCTGGGCCGCCTGCGACCGCCTGTGCAAGATCGCCGTGCGGCTGAAGCTGGACGACCGCGCCACTTACTGGCGCGAGCGCGCCGACATCATCCATGCGCGCATCATGCGCGAGTCGTGGAGCGAAGACCTCGGCCACTTCACCGACACCTTCGGCGGCCATCGTCTGGATGCGTCGTTGCTGCTGCTGGCCGATATCGGCTTCATCGAGGCCACCGACGCACGTTTCGTGGCCACGGTCGAAGCGATCGGCCGTGATCTCAAACATGGCAACGCGCTGTACCGCTACGTGGCGCCGGATGACTTCGGCGAGCCGGAAACCAGCTTCACCATCTGTACCTTCTGGTACATCGATGCACTCGCCGCGATCGGCCGCCTGGACGAAGCGCGCGAGATGTTCGAGACGCTGCTGGAGCGCCGCAACCATCTGGGCCTGCTCTCAGAGGATCTCGCGTTCGACAATGGCGAGGCCTGGGGCAACTTCCCGCAGACCTATTCGCACGTGGGCCTGATCACCGCCGCCATGCGCCTGTCGCGCAGCTGGCAGGAGGCGTCATGAGCCGCCTGGTCGTCGTCTCCAACCGGGTCGCCGTTCCCGGTGAATCCCGCGCCGGCGGCCTCGCGGTCGGGCTGCTGGCCGCGCTCAAGGAGCGCGGTGGCCTGTGGTTCGGCTGGAGCGGCAAGTCGGTGCGCGACAACAGCGGCGCCCTGCACGAGCAGGTCGACGGGGACATCCGCTACGTCACCATGGACCTCAACAAGCGCGACGTCGATGGCTACTACAACGGCTTCGCCAACCGCACGCTGTGGCCGCTGCTGCACTTCCGGCTGGACCTGGTCGACTACGACCGCGCCACCCGCGAGACCTATCGCCGGGTCAACGCGCTGTTCGCCGAGAAGCTCGCGCCGCTGCTGCGCGAGGACGACATCGTCTGGATCCATGATTACCACCTGATCCCGCTGGCCTCGCTGCTGCGCGAGCGTGGCATCGGCTGCCGGATCGGCTTCTTCCTGCACGTGCCGATGCCCTCTGCCGATCTGCTGCAGGCGATGCCGGACCATCTGCGGCTGTTCTCCAGCCTCTACGCCTACGATCTGGTCGGCTTCCAGACCCAGCGCGATGCGGACCGCTTCCAGTCCTATGTGCGCCTGTTCGGTGGCGGCCGTGTGCTGCCCGACGGCGAACTGGAAGCGCCCGGCGGCCGGCGTTTCCGCGCCGCCGCCTTCCCGATCGGCATCGATACCGAGTTCATCGCGCGCCAGGCCAAGGCCGGCGCGAACAAACCCGCGGTCAAGGACCTGCGCGGCAGCCTGCGCAATCGGCAACTGGCGATCGGCGTGGACCGGCTCGACTATTCCAAGGGACTGCCCGAACGCTTCCAGGGATTCGAGCGCTATCTGGAGCGCCATCCGGATCAGCACGGCTCACTGACCTACCTGCAGATCGCACCGGTCTCGCGCGGCGATGTCACCGAATACCGGCAGCTGCGCGGCCAGCTGGAGCAGATCGCCGGGCACATCAACGGCGGGCATGCCGCGCCGGACTGGACCCCGCTGCGCTACGTCAACCAGAACTTCACCCATGCCACCCTGACCGGCTTCTACCGGGCGGCCGCGGTCGGCCTGGTGACGCCGCTGCGCGATGGCATGAACCTCGTCGCCAAGGAATACGTCGCCTCGCAGGACCCGGAAAACCCCGGCGTGCTGGTGCTGTCCCTGCTGGCCGGTGCGGCCGATGAACTGAAGCAGGCGCTGCTGGTCAATCCGCATGACCTGGATGGTGTCGCGGATGCGATCGCCACCGCGGCGACGATGCCGTTGAAGAAGCGCGTGGAGCGCTGGCAGGCGATGATGGACCACCTGCGCACGTACGACATCAATCATTGGCGGCAGACGTATCTGCAGGCGCTGGAAGGGTGATGCCGGCCAGCGGCCGGCACTACGGGTGATGGCGCGGACGTCTAGGTAGTGCCGGCCGCTGGCCGGCAGCGCGTCCACCCGTCAGTCCAGGAACCGCACCGCCTGCTCTGGTGTCGGCAGGAAGCACGTGTCATGCCGGCCGAACCACCGATACCGGTTGCGCGCCAGCGCCCGATACCCGTGGTCTCGCAGCCTGCGTGGCACCCAGCGCAGCACGCCCAGCAGTCGCCATGCGCCACCCAGCCCCGTCAGCACGCGGATGATCGCATCGGTGTCCGTCCACGCACGGCCTGCGTCGAGCAGCAGGAACGACGTCGGGTCCTCCGGATCCAGCCCGTGTGCCTGCAGCAGAGCCCGTCCCTGCGCGCCCTGCATCGCTGCGAAGCGATAGCGGCCCCGCGTGTCGAAGCGCAGCAGGAACCGCACCCAGCGGCTGCACAGGGCGCACACGCCGTCGAAGACGATGACCGCTTCAGCTGCCGATCCACCCACCGTCTGTCCCGCAGTCAGGGCGCGATCCACGCCAGGGTCGCCATGCGCCCGGTGCGGCGGTCGCGCCGATGCGAATAGAACCGCTGCGGATCGGCCAGGGTGCAGTACTGACCGCCGCTGATGCAGGCCGGGTCCAGCCCGGCCGACTGCAGCCGCCGGCGGGCCAACGCATACAGATCGACCTTCCAGTGCCCCGGCCGGGTCGCCACGAAGGCCGTCGCAGCCCCCTCGTCGCGCTCGACGAAGGCCTCGAACACGTCCTCGCCGATCTCATACAGGGCCGGACCGGCCGCAGGGCCCAGCCAGGCCTGCAGCTGCGCAGCCGGGGTCTGCATGGCGGCCACGGTGGCCTCCAGCATGCCGTCGGCCAGCCCACGCCACCCGGCATGGGCGGCGCCGATCTCACCGCCATCGCGCGCGGCGAAGACCACCGGCAGGCAGTCGGCGGTGAGGATTGCCAGCACCACGCCCGGGACCGAGGTCACGGCGGCATCGGCGGTGGGTTCCGCCTCCACGCCGACGGCCGTCGGCGGGGCGGTGAAGCGACGCACACCGGTGCCGTGCACCTGGCGCAGCCAGTGCGGCGCCGAGGGCAGGCCCAGCCCGGGCACGAGCAGGTCGCGGTTGCGCTGCACCTGTGCCGGGTCGTCGCCGTCGGCGGCGTACCGGTTGCCCATGTTGAACTGGTCGAACGGCGCCACCGAACCGCCTGCGCCGAAGCGCAGGGTGGTCAGCGCATGGACCCCGATCGGGGCCTGCCAGTCGGCTGGCAACACGGGCACGGGGGCGTCCATCAGCGGCGGTTGCGTTCCTGCTCGGCGAAGCGCTTGCTGTCTTCGCGCAGGGCGTGCAGCAGGGCCTGCATGTCGGCCGGCGGCGGCGCGCTGTTGGTGATCTTTTCCCCGGTGATCGGGTGCACGAACTCCAGCGTTTCAGCGTGCAGCGCCTGGCGCTTGAAGCCGCGCAGTTCGGCCACCAGCTCGTCGCTGGCACCCTTCGGCAGCTTCAGCGCGCCGCCATACAGTTGATCGCCGATGATCGGGTGGCGCAGGTGCGCCATGTGCACGCGGATCTGATGGGTACGGCCGGTTTCCAGGCGGCACTCCAGCGCCGTGTGCGCACGGAAGCGTTCGCGCAGGCGGTAATGGGTGATCGCTTCCTTGCCGTCTTCGCGCACGGCCATGCGGATGCGGTCGCGCGGGTGACGATCGATGCCGGCGGTGGCGGTGCCGCCGGAGACCAGCGCGCCGACCACCACGGCCAGGTACTGGCGGTGCACTTCACGCGCGGACAGCTGCTCGACCAGCGCGGTCTGCGCCTGGATGGTGCGGGCGATGACCATCACGCCGCTGGTGTCCTTGTCCAGGCGGTGCACGATGCCTGCGCGCGGCAGCACCGACAGCGAAGGGTCGCGGAACAGCAGCGCATTGACCAGCGTGCCGGTCGGGTTGCCCGCGCCGGGGTGGACCACCAGGCCGACCGGCTTGTTGATCACGAACACGTGCTCGTCCTCGTACAGGACCTCCAGCGGGATGTCCTCCGGCTCGGCATGGGTCTGGGTGTCGAGCACGACATGCAGGCTGGCCACCTCGCCGCCGCGCACCGGGTCGCGGCCGCGCACGGTGTCGCCGTCCAGGAGGACATCCCCGGACTTGATCCACTCGGTCAGCTTGGACCGGGAAAACTCGGGGAACAGCTCGGCCAGGACGGCGTCGAAACGCCGGCCTGCGGCGGTATCGGGCACGATGGCCTGGCGGGGGGAATCGGAATCAGCAGGGGTATCGGACATGGGGGCACACCGCAATAGGGACAATTTTGGGGTCCGGGCGACCAGTTTCAGTCGCGGGACAGGCCACTAGGCTATCATCGACCCTTCGTATTCCAGCCGCGTCCCGCCCTGACCCCATGATCCGACGCTCCGTTATGCTGTCCGCGCCCGTCCGCCTCGCCGCCCTGATGCTGGTGCTGCTCTTCGTCGCCACCGGCTGCCACCGCGGTACCAAGGGCAAGAATCCGGATGAAGGCCTGCCGGTTGAGCAGCTCTATGAAAAGAGCCACAAGCTCATGGAAGGGGGGAACTGGAGCGGTGCCGAAGCCAGCTTCCGCCGCCTGGTAGCCCAATATCCGTATGGCCCGTATACCGAACAGGCCATGATCGAAAGCGCCTACGCGCAGTACAAGGCCGGCAAGCACGATGACGCGGTGTCCAGCGTGGACCGCTTCATCCGTACCTACCCGACCCACCGCAACATCGCCTACATGTACTACCTGCGTGGCCTGGCCAATGGCAACCGCGACACGGTCTTCCTGCGCCGCGTCTGGTCGCTGGACCCGAGCCGCCGCGACCTGTCCAGCCCGCGCCAGGCCTATGCCGATTTCACCATCGTCACCGAGCGCTACCCGAACAGCCGCTACGCCGCCGACGCGCGCCAGCGGATGATCGCCCTGCGCGACGTGTTCGCCCAGTACGAGCTGGACAACGCCCTGTACTACCTGCGCCGCGAGGCCTACGTCTCGGCCGCCGGCCGCGCCAACTTCCTGCTGGAGAACTACCCGCAGAGCGCGTTCCAGTACGACGCCGTGGCCGCCCTGGGCGAGGCCTACACCCACCTGGGCAACAAGACCCTGGCCGACGATGCCCGCCGCGTGCTCGAGCTGAACCAGCCCGACCACCCGTGGCTGCAGGGCAAGTGGCCGAAGTACCCGTGGATGGTCCGCAAGCTGAACCCGTTTGCCGGCGAGAAGTCCGCCAGTACCGGTGAACGCAACGCCACGATGAACCGCAAATAATAAAAAGGCCCCGAAAGGGGCCTTTTTTATTACGGTAGCGCCCGACCGTTGGTCGGGCGAATGTCCTGGCGGAGGCACCGCGCCGACCAACGGTCGGCGCCTACCGGGTGGCTTCTCAGCCCTCGTAACCATTGCTGATCGGGTACCGGCGCTCACGCCCGAACGCCCGGCGCGACACCTTCGGCCCCGGGGCGGCCTGGTGGCGCTTCCACTCGCTGGTGCGCACCAGGCGCAGCACACGGTCCACCACCTCGGCGGCATACCCGGCGGCCACGATCTCCTCGCGCGACTGCTCCTGGTCCACGTAGCGGTACAGGATGCCGTCCAGCACGTCGTAGGCCGGCAGCGAGTCCTGGTCGGTCTGGTTGGCGCGCAGCTCGGCCGAGGGCGGGCGGGAAATCACCGCCGGCGGGATCACCGGGGCGCCGCCGACCGTATTGCGCCACTTGGAGAGCCCGAACACCTCCGTCTTGTACAGGTCCTTGAGCGGGGCATAGCCGCCGCACATGTCGCCGTAGATGGTCGCGTAACCCACCGCGTACTCGCTTTTGTTGCCCGTGGTCAGCAGCAGCCCGCCGAACTTGTTGGACAGCGCCATCAGGATCACGCCGCGGCTGCGCGACTGCAGGTTCTCCTCGGTCACATCGGCTGCCTGCCCCTCGAACATGGGGCCGAGCGCGGCCATCAGGCCTTCGAACACCGGCTCGATCGAGACCGCTTCCAGTTTCACCCCCAGCGCGCGGCACTGCTCGGCGGCCAGGTCGTTGGACATGTCCGCCGTGTAGCGCGACGGCAGCCGCACCGCGGTGACGTTGGGCGCGCCCAGCGCATCCACCGCCATCGCCAGCACCAGCGCCGAATCGATGCCGCCGGACAGCCCCAGCCAGACCTTCTTGAAGCCGTTCTTGCGGCAATAGTCCTGGATCCCGCGGGTCACCGCCCGCCAGGCCAGCGCGTCCATGCTCTCGTCGCCGTCGTCCATCCACTCGCGCGGCAGGAAGCGGCGTGCATCGGCGTCGTAATCCACCACCAGCCACTGGTCGGTGAAGGCCGCGGCCGCCGGGTGCACCGTGCCATCGCCATCGGCGACGACCGAGGCCCCGTCAAACACCAGCGCGTCCTGGCCGCCCACCACGTTGAGGTAGGCAATCGCCGCCCCGCTCTCGCGGGTACGCTCGGCCAGCAGCGCATCGCGCTGGGCGTGCTTGCCACGCTCGTAGGGGGAGGCATTGGGCACCACCACCAGCTGCGCGCCGGCACGGACGGTATCGGCCAACGGTTCGGCGAACCAGAGGTCCTCGCAGACCAGCACGCCCACCGGCACGCCCTTCAGCTCGAACACGCAGCTGCCGCCGTCCGGATCGACATCGAAGTAACGGCGCTCATCGAACACCGCGTAATTGGGCAGTTCGCGCTTGCGGTAGGTGTGTTCGACCTTGCCATCGCGCAGCACGCTGGCCGCGTTGTAGACCACCGCACCGGCCGCCTGTGGCCAGCCGACCACGGCCGCGATGCCGGTGGTGGCCGCCGCGATGCGCTCCAGCGCCTGCTGGCAGTCGTACAGGAAGCCCGGGCGCAGCAGCAGATCCTCCGGCGGGTAGCCGCTGATCGCCAGCTCCGGGAAGACCACCAGCTCGGCACCGTACTCGTCGCGCGCCTCGGCGATCATCGCGATGATGGTGTCGGTGTTCTGCGCCACTGCGCCAACCGGAAAATCGAACTGCGCCAGGGCAATGCGGAGCGACGTCATGGGGGTCCAGCCTGTGGTTGCAATGCGCTCATTGTAGTGCCGACCGCTGGCCGGCAACCACGCATTCGGTGGCAGCACGATGAGGAGCCGGCCAGCGGCCGGCACTACGCGGCGCGTACCGACCAACGGTCGGTACCTACCGGCCCGGGTAGTGCCTGAAACGCAGAAAGGCCGCCCGGAGGCGGCCTTTCCAAGCCGACCAACGGTCGGCTTCTACAGACACGTCAGCCGCTGCGCGGCTGGCGGTCTTATTTCACCAGCTTGGCGATGGCAGCGCCCAGGTCGCCCGGCGAGCGGACGGTGACAACACCGGCAGCTTCCATGGCGGCGAACTTGCCTTCCGCGGTGCCCTTGCCGCCCGATGCGATCGCACCGGCGTGGCCCATGCGCTTGCCGGCCGGAGCCGAGGCGCCCGCGATGAAACCGACGACCGGCTTCTTCACGTGGTTCTTGATGTACTCGGCACCGGCTTCTTCAGCGTCGCCACCGATTTCGCCGACCATGATGATGCCTTCGGTCTGCGGATCTTCGTTGAACAGCTTCAGGCAGTCGACGAAGTTCAGGCCGTTGATCGGGTCACCACCGATGCCGATGCAGGTGGACTGGCCCAGGCCGACTTCCGTGGTCTGCTTGACCGCTTCATAGGTCAGGGTGCCCGAACGCGACACGATGCCGATCTTGCCCGGCTTGTGGATGTGGCCCGGCATGATGCCGATCTTGCACTCACCCGGGGTGATGACGCCCGGGCAGTTCGGCCCGATCAGCACGGTGTCCGGATGCGAGCGGGTCAGCACATTCTTGACGCGCAGCATGTCCAGCACCGGGATGCCTTCGGTGATGCACACGATGACCTGGATGCCGGCAGCGGCCGCCTCCAGGATCGCGTCAGCCGCGTACGGCGGCGGCACGTAGATGACCGAGGCGTTGGCGCCGGTGCTCTGCACGGCGTCGGCAACGGTGTTGAAGACCGGCAGGTCGATGTGGGTGGTGCCGCCCTTGCCGGGGGTCACGCCGCCAACAACCTGGGTGCCGTACTCGATCATCTGAGTGGCGTGGAAGGTGCCCTGCTGGCCGGTGAAGCCCTGCACGATCACCTTGGTGTTCTTGTTAATCAAAACAGACATTGGATTTCCTTCGGTGTCGGATCAGGCAGCGTTCTTGACAGCTTCGACGACCTTCTTGGCACCGTCGTTGATGTTGTCGGCCGGGATGATGGCCATACCGCTGTCACGCAGCAGCTGCTTGCCTTCTTCCACGTTGGTGCCTTCCAGGCGCACCACGACCGGAACCTTGACGCCCACTTCCTTGACCGCGGCGATGATGCCTTCGGCAATCATGTCGCAGCGGACGATGCCGCCGAAGATGTTGACGAAGATGCCTTCGACCTTGTCCGAGGACAGGATCAGCTTGAACGCTTCGATGACGCGCTGCTTGTTCGCACCGCCGCCCACGTCCAGGAAGTTCGCCGGCTCGCCGCCGTTGAGCTTGATGACGTCCATGGTGGCCATGGCCAGGCCGGCGCCGTTGACCATGCAGCCGATGTTGCCGTCCATGGTGACGTAGTTGATGTCCAGCTCCGAAGCGGTCACTTCGGTTTCGTCTTCCTGGGTCTTGTCGCGCATGGCGACCAGAGCCTTCTGACGGAACGCGGCGTTGTCGTCGCTGTCGAACTTGCCGTCCAGCGCGTACAGGTTGCCGTCGTCCAGGATGGCCAGCGGGTTGATTTCAACCAGGGCCAGGTCCTTTTCGTTGAACAGGCGGTACAGGTTCACCATGATGTTGGCGAACTGGCCGGCCTGCTTGGCGGTCAGGCCCAGCTTGAAGCCGAAATCACGGCCGTGGTAACCCTGCACGCCTTCAACGAAATCGACGTTGAGCGAGTGGATCAGTTCGGGGGTTTCCGCGGCGACCTGCTCGATCTCCACGCCGCCTTCCGAAGAGGCGATGTAGGTGATGGTCTTGGTGCCACGGTCGACCAGCACCGACAGGTACAGTTCCTTGACGATCTCGCCGGCGGTGGTCACCAGCACCAGGTTGACCGGGAGTTCGACGCCGGCGGTCTGGTAGGTGGCCATCTTGGTGCCGAGCATCTTGGCCGCAGCGGCCTTCACGTCGTCGGTGGTCTTGCAGAACTTGACGCCGCCAGCCTTGCCGCGGCCGCCAGCGTGGATCTGCGCCTTGACCATCCAGGGGCCCTGGCCCAGGGCGTTGGCAGCTTCAACCGCTTCGTCCGGGGTAGCCGCGACCTTGCCGGCCGGAACGGGAATGCCGTACTCGGCAAGCAGCTGTTTTGACTGGTATTCGTGGAAATTCATGCGTCACCGTGGGAATAGGAACGACCGCACGCATCTCCAAGGCTCCCTCACGGGGGCGCCGGTAAGGACCGCGGCGGGCCCACTATTGTGGACGACCCGGCGCGCGTGCGCAAAGAAGTCCGTCCGGAGACAGCCACGCTAGGGGGTTTCCGGCGCAATTTCAGACAGTTGCGGCAGGGGCCGGAAACCGCCTTGCGGGCGCGTCGTCGCACGGCCGCGCAGCCGGCCGGCGCCCGCCCGCCGTCCCGCCTTCACACGCCCGGCCCCGGACGCCCGCCCCCAAACCCGGCCGGACCCCCTACACTGCCCCCGTGCCAGAAGGGGAGTTCCGGCGTGTCACCCAGTGCTTCATTGATCGACCGCATCGAATCGATACCGCGGCGCGAGCTGTATTTCTTCGCGTTGTACCGCCTGCTGATGGCCACCGTCATCGGCGCGCTGCTGTTCAGCCCGTTGACCAGCCTGGTCGGGGCCGCCGACCACCCGAAGCTGGCGACGATCGTGGCCAGCGGCTACCTGCTGGTGGCCGTGCTGGTGCTGCTGTTCGGCCGCAACGAGCGCTGGCTGCGCACCATCGTGGTGTGGAGCGTGGCCGCCGACATCATCGCCGCCACCCTGCTCGCCCATGCCCTGCCCGGGGCCAGCGCGGGCATTTCGATGTCGCTGCTGTTCAACATCGCCGCGGCCGCCACCCTGCTGCCCTTGAGCATGGGGCTGGGCCTGGCCGCTGCCGCCAGCGCCGCCACCGCCGGCGAATACCTCTGGAAACAACTCGAAGGCGGCGACCCGACCCGCACCCTGGCCGAGCTGGCGATGTTCGTCACCAGCTACCTGGCCATCGCCTTCATCAGTTACCAGGTCGGCAACCGCGCCCGCATGAACCAGCAGCTGGCCAACCAGCGCGGCGATGAAGTGGCCAACCTGTTCCAGATCAACGAGCTGATCATCCGCCGCATGCGCACCGGCGTGATCGTGGTCGATGGTGCCAACCGCATCACCCTGGCCAACGAGGCCGCCTCCACCCTGCTCGGCGATGCCGACGGCAACAGTGGCAGCGGCCGGCTGGAACTGGGCAGCGCCGCGCCCGAGTTGAGCCGCCGGCTGCTGCGCTGGCGCAACGGCTGGACCAACGAGGAAATGCCGCTGCAGCTCTCGCCGGACCAGCCCGAAGTGCAGCCGCGTTTTGCCCGCCTGCTCGCCGGCAGCGACCTCACCCTGGTGTTCCTGGACGACTCCACCGTGGTCTCGCGGCGTGCCGAGTCCTTGACGCTCTCGGCGATGGGCCGCTTCTCGGCCAGCCTCGCCCATGAGATCCGCAACCCGCTGGCAGCGATCAACTACGCCGCCCAGCTGCTGGAAGAATCCGCCGACATCCGCGACACCGACCGCCGCCTGCTGCAGATCATCAACCAGCAATGCCAGCGCACCAACGGCATCGTCGAGAGCGTGCTCGGGCTGGCCCGGCGCGAGCGCGCCAACCCGGAGAACGTGGACCTGGCCGCGTTCGTGCGCCGCTTCGTGCTCGAGTACAAACAGGGCCTCTCGCTGGAGACCGACAGCGTGGAGCCGATCATCAGCGAGACCTCGGTGCACGCCCTGGTGGACCCGCGCCACCTGCACCAGATCCTCACCGTGCTGGTCCACAACGCGCTCAAGTACGGCCGCGTGGCTGAAGAGCCTGCGCGCGTGCGGCTGCGCGTGTCGCGCCAGGACCGCACCGCCATCATCGATGTGATGGACCGCGGCCCCGGCATTCCCGAGACCGTCGCCAGCCAGCTGTTCCGGCCGTTCTTCACCACCTCCGAGCATGGCACCGGGCTGGGCCTGTATATCGCCCGCGAACTCTGCCGGGCCAACCAGGCACGGCTGGAGTACGTCTCGGTGCCCGCCGGCGGCGCCTGCTTCCGGCTGGTGCTGGCCGGCCCGCACACGATGATGGCCGGATGAGCCGCGCACACCTGCACACCACCGTCAAACATTTGTCGCCAACGACCGCCCTCGGCTATCTTCCTTCCTTATGAATGACACCCGCAGCGCCCTCGTCGTCGACGACGAGCGTGACATCCGCGAACTCCTCGTACTGACCCTGGGCCGCATGGGCCTGCGCATCAGCACCGCGGCCAACCTCGCCGAAGCCCGCGAGCTGCTGGCCAGCAACCCGTACGACCTGTGCATCACCGACATGCGGCTGCCCGATGGCAACGGCATCGAGCTGGTCACCGAAATCGCGCAGCACTACCCGCGCACGCCGGTGGCGATGATCACCGCGTTCGGCAGCATGGACCTGGCGGTGGAAGCACTGAAGGCCGGCGCGTTCGATTTCGTCAGCAAGCCGGTGGATATTTCGGTGCTGCGCGGCCTGGTCAAGCACGCACTGGAACTCAACAACACCGAGCGTGCCGCGCCCGCACCGCTGGCTCCGGAACAGGCCGCGCGCCTGCTCGGCGATTCGCCGTCGATGGATCTGCTGCGCGCCACCATCGCCAAGGTCGCGCGCAGCCAGGCGCCGGTCTACATCCTCGGCGAGTCCGGCGTCGGCAAAGAGCTGGTCGCCCGCACCATCCACGCGCAGAGCGCGCGTGCGCCGGGCGCCTTCGTACCGGTCAACTGCGGCGCGATTCCCTCGGAGTTGATGGAGAGCGAGTTCTTCGGCCACAAGAAGGGCAGCTTCAGCGGCGCGCATGCCGACAAACCCGGCCTGTTCCAGGCCGCGCACGGCGGCACCCTGTTCCTGGATGAAGTGGCCGAGCTGCCGCTGCAGATGCAGGTCAAGCTGCTGCGCGCGATCCAGGAGAAATCGATCCGCCCGGTCGGTGCCGCCACCGAGGTGCCGGTCGATGTGCGCATCCTCTCGGCCACGCACAAGGACCTGGGCGAGCTGGTCGAAGACGGCCGCTTCCGCCACGACCTGTATTACCGCATCAACGTGATCGAACTGCGCGTGCCGCCACTGCGCGAGCGCCGCAGCGACCTGCCCGCGCTGGCCGCCTCGATCCTGGCACGGCTGGCCCGCACCCACGGCCGCCCGACCCCGCTGCTGGCGCCCTCAGCGCTGGACGCCCTGGCCCAGTACCACTTCCCCGGCAACGTGCGCGAACTGGAGAACATCCTCGAGCGCGCCCTGGCCTTGGCCGAGGAAGACCGCATCGGCGCCAGCGACCTGCGCCTGCCGCAGCACGCGCCGCGTTTCGGCGCCGGCAATGCACCCGCCACCCAGGAAGAAGCGGTGGTCGATCTGCCGGCCGGCAATGGCGCCCTGCCCTCCTACATCGAGCAGATGGAGCGCACCGCGATCCAGAAGGCGCTGGAGGAGAACCGCTGGAACAAAACGCGCACGGCTGCGCAGCTGGGCATTACCTTCCGCGCGTTGCGGTACAAGCTGAAGAAGCTCGGCATGGAGTAGAGCCACCCCATGGTTGGCTGCCCAGCATCCACCAGCCCAGAAACAAAAAGGCCCGCTTGCGCGGGCCTTTCCGTGTCAACCAACCGCGCTGATCAGTCCTTGGTCACCCGGTTGATCTCCGCCAGACCGGTCACACCGGCCGCGGCCTTGATCAACGCCGACTGGCGCAGATCGTTGACCCCGGCCAGCTGCGCCGCTTCGGCAATCTGCAGCGCATTGCCACCGGCCAGCACGATCGTGGAGATCTCATCGGTCATCGGCATGACCTGGTACAAACCGGTACGGCCCTTGTAGCCCTCGGTGCACTCATCGCAGCCGACCGGCTCGAACAGCTTGATGCCCGCGTCCAGCTGGGCCTGGGTGAAGCCTTCCGCCAGCAGCGCGTTGGCCGGCAGCTCCACCGGGCGCTTGCAGTTGTTGCACAGCCGGCGGGCCAGGCGCTGGGCGATCACCAAGGTCACCGAGCTGGTGATGTTGTACGGGGCGATGCCCATGTTCATCAGGCGCGCGATGGTCTGCGGGGCATCGTTGGTATGCAGCGTGGAGAGCACCATGTGGCCCGTCTGCGCAGCCTTGATCGCGATCTCGGCCGTTTCCAGGTCGCGGATTTCGCCGACCATGATGATGTCCGGATCCTGGCGCAGGAACGAGCGCAGCGCCGCGGCGAAGGTCATGCCGCGCTTGACGTTCTGCTGCACCTGGTTGACGCCGGGCAGGCGGATTTCCACCGGGTCTTCCGCGGTGGAGATGTTGCGCGTTTCATCGTTGAGGATGCCCAGCGCGGTGTACAGCGACACCGTCTTGCCCGAGCCGGTCGGGCCAGTGACGAGCACCATGCCATACGGCTTGTGGATCGCATCCAGGAACAGTTTCTGCTGGGCCGGCTCATAGCCGAGCTTGTCGATGCCCAGCTTGGCCGCGCTGCCATCGAGGATACGCAGCACCACCTTCTCGCCGAACAGGGTCGGCAGCGTGCTGACGCGGAAGTCGATCTGGCGGGTCTTGGACAGGTTGAGCTTGATGCGCCCATCCTGCGGCACGCGCTTCTCGGCGATATCCAGCTGCGCCATCACCTTCAGGCGCGCGGCGATGCGCTGGTTGAGCTTGACCGGGGCCTTGGCCACGTTCTTGAGCAGACCATCGATGCGCAGGCGCACCCGATAGTCGTCTTCGTAGGGTTCGAAATGGATGTCCGAGGCGCCCTTGCGGATGGCATCGACGAGGACTTTGTTGATGAATTTGACTACCGGGGTGTCGTCACCCTTGGCGTCGATGCCGGAATCGGTGGCCCCGCCCTCCTCATCGCCGGTCGAGACATCCAGGTCGCCCATGTCGTCATCGCCGCCGCCCAGCGCGGAGCCCAGGCTGTCCTGCGTGGACTGCCACTGCTCCAGCGTACGGCGGATCTGCTCCTCGTCGACCAGGATCGGCTCGACCACGAGGTTGGTGTGGAACTTGATCTCGTCCAGCGAATGGGTCGGGTTGCTGGTGCCGACGAACAGCTTGCCGCCACGTTTCAACAGCGGCAGCACGTGGTGCTTGCGCAGCAGCTCCTCACTGACCAGCTTCATGGCGTTGTGGCTGCTGTCGAACGCGGTCACGTCCAGCAGCGGCATGCCGAACTCAAGGGAGTTGGCGGCGGCCAGTTGCGCGGCAGTAACGAGCTTCTTGTCCGCGAACCACTGCGGCAGCGGCTGCCGGGCCGCGGTGGCGTCGGCCATGGCGGTGCGGGCTACGGCTTCCTCCAGCGCGCCGTCCTGGACCAGGCGGCGGGCGATGCCGGTGATGCCGACGAGGTTGGGGGTGGCCGCGACAGTGTTCATGGAATTGGCTCGATCAGGTCGTAGCTAGGGTAGCAACACATAGAGCGTGGCGGACATAAACAGAAATGCCCGCGATTGCTCGCGGGCATTTCCTAGAACGCTAAAAAGTCATTTCGCTTTTCGCGGCATGAGCCCGCTTACGGCGCAGCAGCGTTCAAATTGTCGCACGGCTTGTTCGCGTATGGACCACTGGACTTGGTGACCTTGCAGGTCCAAGTAATCGGCGCGGTATCATTGGCCGGAGCGACCGGCTGAATCTCTACGCCGGCAGTTTTATCGTTGGATTCACCAACAAGCTTCAGATCAGCCAAAGCAGCGCCGGCGGTGCAACCCGAGGCACCGGCACAGAGGCTGGACGCTTCCGAAGCATAATTTTCAGCAACCTTAATCTTTTCGCCCGCCACCGCGCCGATAGCTTGAGTGATCTTAGCGCGAGCGGTGTAGTTCTTGTACTGCGGCAGCGCGATGGCGGCCAGGATCGCAATGATCGCAACGACGATCATCAGTTCGATCAGGGTAAAGCCCTTCTGGTTCTTCATGCGTACATCCCCTAGAGATAAAAGTAGGTAGGGCACTGGGCCGTCGCCGGACCGGCAAGCCGGTTGAGCGGGGCGGGCGCCCTGTGCGGGTGGATCGAAGCAGGTTGCATGCCAAGTGGGTCGGCAATGCTCCCCAGCATTCCCCGGCGCAATGATGGCAGCAATCGTCCCGATTGGAACCCCCCGCACAACAATTTGCGATGGACCCGGCAATGTGACCGGTTGCGTCACCTTTTGACACGCCCGGTCCGGCCAGCCCTCCGCTCCTGGGCACCTCCGAAGGACTGCCCAGCGTGCACGGAACCGGCTACCATGCCGCGAGATAGCCCGCCTGGGGATGGTGTGGCTGGGGAGCCTGAAATGTCTGTCAGCCGTAGTGCGATCAAGAAAGAGCCCGTGGCCCGCAACACCATGGAGCTGCAACCGTTTGTCTGGGTGGGGACCGACAAGCGCGGCGTCAAGATGAAGGGCGAAACGCCCGCCAAGAATGCCAACCTGCTGCGCGCCGAGCTGCGCCGCCAGGGCATCACGCCCACGGTGGTCAAGCCCAAGCCCAAGCCCTTGTTCGGTGCCGCCGGTAGCGCCATCAGCACCAAGGACATCGCGTTCTTCAGCCGCCAGATGGCGACGATGATGAAATCAGGCGTGCCGATCGTCAGCTCGCTGGAGATCATCGGCAGCGGGCACAAGAACCCGCGCATGCGCAAAATGGTGGAGAGCATCCGCACCGACATCGAGGGCGGCTCGTCGCTGCACGAGGCGATCAGCAAGCACCCGGTGCAGTTCGACGAGCTCTACCGCAACCTTGTCCGGGCCGGTGAAGGGGCCGGCGTGCTGGAAACCGTGCTCGACACGGTGGCCAACTATAAAGAGAACATCGAGGCCCTGAAGGGCAAGATCAAGAAGGCCCTGTTCTATCCGGCCATGGTCGTCGCGGTCGCGATGATCGTCAGTGCGATCCTGCTGATCTTCGTGGTGCCGCAGTTCGAAGATGTGTTCAAGAGCTTCGGCGCCGACCTGCCGGCCTTCACCCAGCTGATCGTGGCCGCGTCCCGGTTCATGGTGGCGTGGTGGTGGCTGATCCTGTTCGTCGTGATCGGCGCGATCGTGGGGTTCATCTTCGCCTACCGGCGCTCCCCCTCGATGCAGCACGGCATGGACCGCTTCATCCTGAAGGTGCCGGTGATCGGCCAGATCATGCACAACAGCTCGATCGCCCGTTTCGCACGGACCACGGCTGTGACCTTCAAGGCCGGCGTGCCGCTGGTGGAGGCACTCGGCATCGTGGCCGGTGCCACCGGCAACAAGGTCTACGAGGAAGCCGTGCTGCGCATGCGCGACGACGTCTCGGTCGGCTACCCGGTCAACATGGCCATGAAGCAGGTCAACATCTTCCCGCACATGGTGGTGCAGATGACCGCCATCGGCGAAGAGGCCGGCGCGCTGGACACCATGCTGTTCAAGGTGGCCGAGTACTTCGAGCAGGAGGTCAACAATGCGGTCGACGCCTTGAGCAGCCTGCTCGAACCGATGATCATGGTCTTCATCGGTGTGGTCGTCGGCGGTATGGTGGTCGGCATGTACCTGCCCATCTTCAAACTCGCCTCCGTGGTTGGATAATCAATAAATGGCATTTCTCGACCAGCATCCCGGTCTCGGCTACCCCGCCGCGGTCGGACTGGGACTGCTGATCGGCAGTTTCCTCAACGTGGTGATCCTGCGCCTGCCCAAGCGGCTGGAGTGGGAGTGGAAGCGCGATGCGCGCGAGGTCCTGGAAGAACCGGACATCTACGAGCCGCCACCGCCCGGGATCGTGGTGGAGCCCTCGCACTGCCCGCACTGCAAGCACAAGCTGTCCTGGTACGAGAACATCCCGCTGTTCAGCTGGCTGGCCCTGCGCGGCAAGTGCCGCCATTGCCATGCGCCGATCTCGATCCAGTACCCGCTGGTGGAGCTGCTGACCGCCGTGCTGGTGGCTGCCAGCGTCTGGCAGTTCGGCTTCGGCTGGCAGGGCTTCGGTGCGATCGTGCTGAGCTGCTTCCTGGTGGCCTTGTCCGGGATCGATCTGCGTACCCAGCTGCTGCCCGACCAGTTGACCCTGCCCTTGATGTGGCTCGGCCTGATCGCGGCCAGCGACAATCTCTACATGCCGGCCAAACCGGCCCTGCTGGGCGCGCTGGCCGGCTATCTGTCGCTGTGGTCGGTGTGGTGGCTGTTCAAGCAGCTGACCGGCAAGGAAGGCATGGGCCACGGCGATTTCAAGCTGCTGGCGGCCCTGGGCGCCTGGTGCGGGCTCAAGGGCATCCTGCCGATCATCCTGCTGTCGTCGATCGTGGGCGCCATCATCGGCTCGATCTGGCTGTACTCGCGCGGCCGCGACCGGGCCACGCCGATCCCGTTCGGGCCGTACCTGGCCATCGCGGGCTGGATCGTGTTCATGTGGGGCGAGCCGTTGATCAACGGCTACCTGAGCTACGCCGGCCTGCGTTGAGGGCCGCCCGATGAGCCGCTTCGTGATCGGGCTGACCGGCGGCATTGCCGCCGGCAAGAGCGAGGTCAGCCGCCGCTTCGAGGCGCTGGGCATCACTGTGGCCGATGCCGACCTGGCCGCACGCGCGGTGGTGGCCCCCGGCAGCGAGGGGCTCGCCCGGATTGCCGCTTACTTCGGCACCGACATCCTGCTGGCCGATGGGCAGCTGGACCGCGCGGCCCTGCGCGCGCGCATCTTCGATTCGGCGCAGGACCGGCAGGCGCTGGAGGCGATCACCCATCCGGCGATCCGCCAGCAGCTGCGCCAGGCCTGCGAGCAGGCCGAGGGGCCGTATGCGATCGCAGCGATTCCCCTGCTCACCGAGGCGGGTGGCCGCCAGCAGTACCCCTGGCTGGACCGGATCCTGGTGGTGGACGTGCCGGTGGCCGTGCAGCACGCGCGGCTGATGCAGCGCGATGGCATCGACACCGCCCTGGCCGACCGCATGATCGCCGCGCAGGCCAGCCGCGAGGCGCGCCTGGCCCTGGCCGACGACGTGGTGGTCAATGACGGTCACCCGGACCACCTGCAGGCGCATGTGGAGCGGCTGGATCGGGCCTATCGGGAGTTGGCGGCGCGGTAGATCTGGAGGAGCCGACCAACGGTCGGCTCTACCGCGTCAGGCGGGGGAGAAGGTCAGCGTGGCGATCACGCCGCGCCCGGCACCCGGACGGACGTTGACCTGCCAGCCGTAGAGATCGCACAGGCGGCTGACGATCGACAGGCCGATACCACCGCCCTGCGAATGCCCCGCGTGCGTGCCGCGGTAGCCACGCTGGAACAGCTTGGCCGCATCTTCCTCGCTCAGGCCCGGGCCGCTGTCAATCACCTCGACCGCGTTGGCACCGACGCGTACCCGCACCGCGCCTTCCTTGGAATACTTCACGGCATTGCCGATCAGGTTGCCGAGTGCGACCGACAGGGCCGATTCCGGCGCGTCGATCACCAGATCGTGGTTGCCTTCCAAGACCAGCTCCAGCGGCTTGCCACCCAGCTGGGCGCGATGCGAATCCAGCAGCTGCTCCGAGACCCGGGCGACATTGCTGCTGCCCTGTCCGCGCTCGTTGCGCGAGAGCAGCAGCAGCGCGCCGATGAGATCGGTGCATTGCTGTTCGGCGCGCTGGATGCGCTGCAGGCGCTGCAGCACCTTGGGATCGAGATCCGGGCGGGTCAGCAGCAGCTCGGTGGCGCCGCGGATCACGGCCAGCGGCGTGCGCAGTTCGTGGCTGACGTCCGCATTGAACTCACGGTCGCGCTGCACCACTTCGGTCAGCCGCGCGGAGTAGTCATCCAGCGCCTGGGCCAGCTGGCCCACTTCATCGTCCGGGAAACGCGGTGCCAGGGGTTCCGGCTCGCTGGTGCCACCGCGGTAAGCGCGCAGGCGGGCGGCCAGATCGGACACCGGCTTCATCACCTTGGAGGCGGACCACCAGCCCAGAACGAGGGACAGCACACTGAACACCAGGACCGAGAAGAACAGCGCGCGGTTGAGCTGACTCTCGCCGCGGATGCTCTCCGTCATGTCATAGGCGAGGAAGAACCACACCTCCGGCGTTTTGCGTACCGCCAGTTTGTAGGAAAACGGCTTGCCGCCGTCATCCACGCCGCTGACACCGTGGATGCCATCGTTGAACTCATACCAGTCCGGCTGTTCCAGGCGCAGCGCCTCGAACTTGTCCGGCCGGACCAGTCGGGCGTACATCTGCTGCACCGGAAGGTCGGGGCTGCGCGAGGGGTCTGCCGCGAAACGCTTGGCGTACTCGTTGATGTTGCGGTTCATGACATCTTCGACCAGCTGGTTCTCCACGCGGGCGCGGGTCCAGTTGGTGGCGAACGCAAACAGCGTGGTCAGGCAGAAGCCCAACAGCACGAACGAGACGATGATGCGGCTGCGCAGCCGGCGCCGATATGGCGCGCGGCGACGCCCCCCCCTGCCCGTCACCGGATCAGGCTTCCGGCGCGGCGATGCGGTATCCGATGCCATGACGGGTCTGGATCATCGGAACCTCGAAGGGCTTGTCGACCACGGCGCGCAGGCCGTGGATATGCACGCGCAGAGAATCCGAATCCGGCAGCTCTTCGCCCCACACGCGGGTTTCCAGCTCCTGTCGGGTGACGACGGCCGGGGAGGCCTCCATCAGCGCCTGCAGGATCTTCAGCGCGGTCGGGTTGAGCTGGAGCAGCTTGCCCTGGCGACGCACTTCCAGCGTATCCAGGTTGTACTCCAGGTCACCGGTTTCCAGCACGCGGGTCTGCACGCCCTTGCCGCGACGCGACAGGGCGTTCAGACGCACCTCGACTTCCTGCAGCGCGAACGGCTTGATCAGGTAGTCATCGGCACCGGAATCGAAGCCGGCCAGTTTGTTGTCCAGGGAATCGCGGGCAGTCAGCATCAGCACCGGGGTCTGCTTGCGCGCCTCGTTGCGGAGCTTGCGACAGACCTCGATCCCATCCATGCCGGGCAGGTTGAGGTCCAGCACGATGGCGTCGAACTCATGGACGACGGCCAGGTGCAGACCGGTGACGCCATCGGCAGCGAAGTCCACGGTGTGGCCGCGGTCTTCGAGGTAATCGCCCAGGTTGGCGGCAATGTCGCTGTTGTCTTCGATTACAAGGATTCGCACTGTGACCTCTAGTTGGAAAAACGACCGACGCGCTGCGCTTGGTCCATGCTGCTCTGGGACGTGTTCTTGATCCGTTCCCGCTGGGCGACCGTCATGCACTGCGTCTGCGGCATGTTGGAGCCCACCACGCGCTCACGCCTGCATATTAGACGGCTATCTTCGCGCGCCTGTGTCAAAACGGTGTTCACCACCTGCTGGTCGTTGAACAGTTCGTTGCGGTTGGCCGCAGACAGGGAGGCCTCGCTGCCGCTCCGCTCGATGATGCCACGCATATGCCCCAAGGCCTGACGCACCCGGCTGCGCTGATCCACGGTGATTTCCGAGTAGGTCTCGCCGCCGTTCAAGTCCGCTTCGATCTTGGTGATCTGTTCAGCCATGGGCTTGCCCGGCTCAAAGATCTCCTTGTTCTTCGGCGCCGCTGCGGCGCTTCCCATTGCCAGTGCCAGTGCCGCGGCCGCCATGGCCATCGTCAAACGCTTCATGTCGAGCTGATCCGTGCTGTGAAGTGAACGCCGAATGTATGCCGGGCCTGCCAGTGGCAGCAAGTGCTGGAGGTCAGGGAGAAAAAGGCCCAGGCGTTTCCGCCTGGGCCTGAAGGTGTTTCCCGATTACCGATCCTGCTGAGGAGGGCAGAGCTGCGGTTCGACAGAGCCTACGCCCGGGTCGATTAAACCGATGTTAAGACCCTGACCGACCTTGAAAATACGCATCAACCCTTTGTATTTGCTGGCTTTTTCAGCGAGGCAACGTGGTCGATGATGCGTCCGGCGAGGTCGGCCTGGCAGATCGCCTCGATGCCTTCCAGCCCGGGGGTGGAATTGACCTCCAGCACCAGCGGGCCGCGGCTGGAGCGGATCAGGTCCACGCCGGCCACCCCCAGCCCCAGGGCTTTGGCCGAGCGCACGGCCACCAGCTGCTCGGCGCGGCTGGCCTTGGCGGCGCGGGCGCTGCCTCCGGCATGCAGGTTGGAGCGGAAGTCGCCGTCCGGGGCCTGCCGCTGCATCGCCCCGACCACCTGGTCGCCGACCACCAGGCAGCGCAGGTCGGCGCCCTGCGCCTCGCCGATGAACTCCTGCATCAGGAAGTTGGCATACAGCCCCCGCAACGCCTCCACGATGCCCCGCGAGGCGCTGGCCTTCTCGGTCAGGATCACGCCACGGCCCTGGGTGCCCTCGTTGAGCTTCACCACGTGCGGCGGCGGGCCGAGCATCGAAAGCAGATCGACGGTGTCATCCGGGTTGTCGCCGAACACCGTGACCGGCATGTCGATGCCCTTGGAGGCCAGGATCTGATGCGCCCGCAGCTTGTCGCGCGCACGCAGGATCGCATCGGAGGGATTGGGGGTGCGCGCGCCCATCATCTCGAACTGGCGCAGGACCGCCGTGCCATAGCGGGTGACGGAGGCGCCGATGCGCGGGATCACCGCGTCCACCCCGGTGATCGGCCGCCCCTTGTAATGCATGGTGAAGCCGTCCGCCGCGATCCGCATATAACAGCGCAGCGGATCGAGGATGCGCACGGTATGGCCACGCGCACGCGCGGCCTCCACCAGGCGGCGCGTGGAGTACAGCTTGCTGTTGCGGGACAGGATGGCGAGTTTCATCGCGGCGCAGGGGGCGGGAAAGCGCGAAGCATAGCGCGCTGGGCGCATGGGGGAAGCAAGGTCGCGCTCACCGAGAATGAACGTCGAAAGGGCAGCAGGCCGCCTCCCCTCTCACAGCCACATCACGCTGCACCGGACACATCGAGTGCATGCGGGCGCTTGAGCAAAGGGCTGCCCTCGCCAAGAAGAGCGTCGCCCTGGTCAATGATCCACTTCAACGAATCAGTGCCCACAGCACCTCGACCCTATCTCCTGAGCAATTGCATGCGCTTCTTCCTGCTGCGACACGGTCAGTCCAGTCATGGCCAGGTCGATTGGCTTCGAGGGCACTTCAAGGGGAGCGACGCGCTCCGCCGCCAATCGATACGCAGCAGATCTCACCCGGTCGTGAGGCATCAGTTCACTGGCGCCATACATGATCGACAGCGCGAGCATTGCACCGGGATCCCCCTGATCAACGAGACCCTCCATGAAGCCCACGCTGCGCTCCACATAGTCTGCAACCCGCTCAGGGTCCATCTCTGAAATAAGCCCATCGCCAAGGATTGCAGCAGGGTCTGCGGCATACAGCATCATGCCCTCGGGGTCGCCTTGACCTGCAGCCAGCTCCAGCCATTCACCCCTCGATGCAACAAGCTGTCCAGCGCCTTGGCAATCGTCACGCAGGCGGCGTCCAGCCCTGTCGAGCTCTTCGTCGCCAACGCCCGCCGACCGATACGCTGCTCTGATCTGCTCTGTCACCTCATGAGAGGCATGATCAAAACAGCGCGAAAGTTTTGCGTAAATTCTGAAGGCAGCATCTGCATCACCACGCTTCGCAGAGACGCCCAGACGCTCCACGACATCAATCGCCCTGCCAGCAGGGACGTCATCAAAGCCCGGCGTGCGCGATGAAGCTCGGCGACTGGCGGCAGCGCTCTCAGCCGAGTCGACAGCCGGTAGTGTCAGTACGCGCGGGGCACCATCAGCGCCATTGATATGCAGCGACGCATTGCCTGCAAAGAAGACATGCCAGATAGCTGCCACCACGACCAGAATTCCCAGCACTAACGACAGGAACCCAATACTTTTTCTCATTGCCCCTCTTCGATACCGATAGACTGCGCAGGAGTCTCAACTTTCGATAAGACACGATGCCCTGCCTGCACGCGCCTGAGTACAGGGCATGTCCGCCAAATTGGGTAGGGATAAGCCGTTGCAACGCGTCACCATGAAAGGTCGAATGCGAAGCAGGATTGGAGACTGACGGGAAAGATGCCTTGCGGAGGCATCGCCTACTGGCGAAACACGCAGGCCACCCGCGCGACCGACAAGTAGTTCGGTGGGCTGGGCTTTGCAGAGGGGAGCAGGAGGTACGGCGCGGGCTTTCCGAACAAAAGCCTTGGGAGACATGGAGCGGGTGAAGGGAATCGAACCCTCGTCAGTAGCTTGGGAAGCTACAGCTCTACCATTGAGCTACACCCGCAAGGCGCGGCGTAAGTCTATTCGGGCGGGGCCCTCAAACGCAACGGGCGGCACTGGGCCGCCCGTTGTTTCACGCTTTCAGCATGCGTGCGCGGCGCCCGCGGACGGGCGCTGCGCACGGTGGATCAGAAGCTGCCGCCGAAGCTGGCGAACAGCGACACGTCACGGGCGCGCTTCTGCATCGAGGTGGTGCTCATGCCGATGTTGCTGCTCAGGCCCCACAGGTTCAGGCGCGCACCCAGCACGGCGGTGGCGTAGTTCTTGTCGAACTCGAGGCCCGGCACCTTGTACATACCCACGTCCGGCATGGACTGCAGCCAGGCGCTGGCCTGCTTGCCGTCCTCGAACTCGTGGTCATAGGTCACCTGGACGTACGGCTTGACGTTGCCGCCGTCGAAGCGGGCCTGCCAGCCGACGCGGCCGACGGTCGAGTCCGTGTCCTGGTCGGCATAGCCCAGCGCCGAGGCGCTCGGGTTGGACTCGGTGTAGCCGTCCAGCTTCACCTTCTGCCAGATCACGGCGGCGACCGGACCGTGGCGGAAGCCGCCCTCGGTGCCGAACTCATACCCGGCGTTCAACGCGGCGGTCAGGTTGCTGCCTTCCGGCGAGCCCTTGTGGATGCGCGTGGCCGGGCCGAGCTGCAGCTTGCGGGTCACGTCGTAGTCCAGCCAGCTGTAGCTGAGCTGGCCATTGACCCAGGCGCGGTCGCCATACCAGCCGGCGAACAGGCCCAGCGTGGTGTCGGACTGGGTGAAGTCGCCCTTGTTGTGGCCGAAATCGGCGTCCATGCGACCGTAGCCGGCGAAGCCGCCGACCACCATGCCGTCACGCGCCCAATCCACACCGAACAGGCCGGCCGGGGCCATGCCGTCGTACAGATCGGCGTGGGCATAGCGCTGCATGTCGCCGCGCAGGTTGCCCCACCAGCTCAGGCCGTCGGCCGGACGGCCGTCGACGTGCCAGCTCACCTGGTCGGCGCGCGAGCGGCCGATGGTCTGCGCGGAGTGGGTCAGGATCTGCTGGTTGCGCGGGGCTTCCAGGATCGACAGCGTGTACTCGCCCAGCATCTGGTGGGTGGCGGTGGTCGGGTGCACGCCATCGGCGAACACGTAGCTGTTGGCGGCGTCCGGGGTGGCGTAGCTGGTCGGGTTGCAGGTCAGCGACGAGGCCGTGGTGCAGGCCGGGCTGGTGACGTTGACGAAACCATACTCGCCCGGGTTGGCGACGATTTCCTGCAGGATGTGGAAAGTGTCGACCGGGATCACCTGCAGGCCGGCGGCCTTCAGGCCACCGAACAGGGCGTCGTTGTAGGCCTTGGCCAGCGCGGTACCGGCGGCCATGCCGGCCGGGCCACCGGCGCGGGCGCCCGGGGTCAGGCCGACGTCCGGAATGGTCGGCACCACGATGTATTCGGCGCCGGCCGCCTTCAGGGTGCCGACGATGCCGACCTGGTCGCGGACCGCGTTGGTCAGGGTCGCGACCAGCGGTGCGCCGGCCTGGATGGCGAACAGGTCATTGGCACCGCCCCACACGGTGTACAGGGCGTTCGCGTCGGCCTTGCCGCCGTTGGCTGCCAGGTACTGCGCGGTCTGGGTCTTGAGCGAGTACACCGGCACTGCCGGCGCGCCCGGGGCGAGGATCTGGCTGGTGTCCACGCCGACACGGGCGCCGCCGATGGCGTAGTTGTCACCGTTCTGGCCGTTGCCGTGTGCAGCACCGTTGGTGCCGTAGTAATGCGCCACGTGCTCGGCCCAGACCCAGCCCGGGTTGGTGGTGAACTGGCCGGTCACCGGCTGTACCGAGGCCGGCAGCAGCGGACGGAAGTAGCCCGCATCGGACAGGCTGTCGCCGATGAAGACGGTCTTGGTGTACGGCGACTGCGCCATGGCCGGCATCGCCGCCACGGCGATGGCCACGGCCATGAGGGAGCGGATCGGGCGTTTGGTGAGCAACATGAAAACTCCTTGAAGGTGGGGAGGACGGCGGACGTACGCCGGCGCACGGTGCATGGTTCCACTGCACCCCGCCGGCATCACGCTGCGCTGCGGCATGAACGCCCCAGCCCCGCCGCCCGGCCATCGTTGGCCTGGCGCTCGCGGCACCTCTGCCGCGGGGCGCACAGGGTACGCACTGTGGTGTGATTGGGGGACAATACCGTCATGAACATCCAGCTCAACGGCGAGAACCGCCAGCTTCCGCACACCGCCACCGTCCATGACCTGCTGCACAGCGAGCAATTGCTCGAGCGCCGGGTGGCGGTCGAGGTCAACGGCGAGATCGTCACCCGCAGCCAGCACGCCAGCCACGGCCTGCGCGAAGGCGACGTGGTCGAGATCGTGCATGCACTGGGCGGTGGTTGAGGCAGCATCGTGACGCGTGATAGGCGATAATTCGGGCCATGAATGCACCTGCCCCCACTGATTCGCTGGTGATCGCCGGCAAGACCTATGCTTCCCGCCTGCTCACCGGCACCGGCAAGTTCAAGGATCTGGAAGAAACCCGCCTGGCCACCGAGGCCGCCGGCGCCCGGATCGTCACCGTGGCGATCCGCCGCACGAACATCGGGCAGAACCCGGGCGAGCCGAACCTGCTCGACGTGCTGCCGCCGGACCGTTACACCATCCTGCCCAACACCGCCGGCTGCTACACCGCCGAAGACGCCGTGCGCACCTGCCGGCTGGCCCGCGAGCTGCTGGACGGCCACAACCTGACCAAGCTGGAAGTGCTCGGCGATCAGAAGAGCCTGTATCCGGACGTGGTGCAGACCCTCAAGGCGGCCGAGCAGCTGGTCAAGGACGGCTTCGAGGTGATGGTCTACACCTCCGATGATCCGATCCTGGCCAAGCGCCTGGAAGAGATCGGCTGCGCCGCGGTGATGCCGCTGGCTGCGCCGATCGGCTCGGGCCTGGGCATCCAGAACAAGTACAACCTGCTGCAGATCATTGAAGACGCCAAGGTGCCGATCATCGTCGATGCCGGCGTGGGCACCGCCTCCGATGCGGCGATCGCGATGGAGCTGGGCTGCGATGGCGTGCTGATGAACACCGCCATCGCCGGCGCGCGCAACCCCGTGTTGATGGCCAGCGCGATGCGCAAGGCCGTCGAAGCGGGTCGCGAAGCCTTCCTGGCCGGGCGCATTCCACGCAAGCGCTACGCCAGTGCCTCCTCGCCGATCGACGGGTTGATCGGCTGATGACCAATCCTTTCGACAGCGCCGGTGCCAAGGCACCGCCCAAGCCCTTCACCATCACCGAAGGCCGCCGCGAGGTCCGCAGTTTCGTGCTGCGCCAGGGCCGTTTCACCCCGGCCCAGCAGCGTGCGTTCGATGACCGCTGGCCGCGCTTCGGGCTGGACTTCACCGGTGAGCCGCGCGATCTCGATGCCACCTTCGGGCGCGATGCGCACAAGGTGCTGGAAATCGGCTTCGGCAACGGTGCGGCGCTGCGCTTCGCCGCGCAGCAGGATCCCAGCCGCGATTACATCGGCCTGGAAGTGCACGCCCCCGGCGTGGGCCGCCTGCTCAACGCCCTGGCCGACGACGACGCCGACCACGTGCGCCTGTACCACCACGATGCCGTGGAGGTGCTGGAGAAGGAAATCGCCGATGGCGCACTGGATGAAGTACGCATCTATTTCCCGGACCCGTGGCACAAGAAACGCCATAACAAGCGTCGCCTGATCCAGCCCGGCTTTGCCGCGCTGCTGGTGCGCAAGCTGCGCGTGGGTGGCCGCCTGCACTGCGCCACGGATTGGGAAGACTATGCCGAGCAGATGTGGGAGGTGCTCGACGCCACCGCCGGGCTGACCAACCGCGCCGGTCCCCGCGGCCAGGTCGAGCGCCCGGAATGGCGCCCGCAGACCCATTTCGAAACCCGTGGCCAGAAACTCGGCCATGGCGTGTGGGACCTGTTGTACGACCGCACCTGATCCCTCAAGGAACCGCGCCACCCCATGGATACCGCGCTGACGCTGACTACCGACATGAAGCTCGTCCTCGGGCTGGTCGGCTTCACGATGGCGATGTTCCTGTTCGAGCGCATCCGCGCCGACGTGGTGGCGCTGGTGGTGCTGGTGGTACTCGGCGTCACCGGGCTGATCGCGCCGGAGGAGATCTTCGGCGGCTTCTCCGGTAACGCGGTGATGAGCATCATCGCCACCACCATCCTCGGCGCGGGCCTGGACCGTACCGGGGCACTGAACCGGTTGGCGGCATGGCTGCTGCGGCGCGGGCACGGCGTGGAAACGCGCCTGCTGATGATGACCACCGCGATCGCCGGGTTGAACTCCTCGTTCATGCAGAACCCCTCGGTGATGGCGCTGTACCTGCCGGTCGCTTCGCGCCTGGCCGCGCGTACCGGGCTGACCCTGCAGCGCCTGCTGCTGCCGATCGCCGCGGCCATCGTGATGGGCGGCGCGCTGACCATGGTCGGCAACTCGCCGCTGATCCTGCTCAACGATCTACTGGCCTCGGCCAACAACAACCTGCCCTCGGGCCTGGCCACCATCGAGCCACTTCGCATGTTCGCGCCGCTGCCGATCGGCGTGGCCCTGCTGATCGCCTCGCTGCTGTATTTCCGCTACTTCGGTGATCGCAAGCTGGTCGAGGAAGAGACGCTGGCCAACGACGGCGTCACCCCATCGCGCACCGAAAGCTACTTCGCCAAGACCTACGGCATCGAAGGCGACGTGTTCGAGCTGGTGGTCACCGCCGAAAGCCCGCTGGTCGGCATGACCCTGGGCGAGGCCGAGAACGTGCATGACGCGCCGCTGCTGCTGGCGCTCAAGACCGGCAACGACACCCGCCTGGCACCGCCGGCCGAAATGCGAATCTGGGTTGGCAGCGTCCTCGGCGTGATGGGCGCGCGCCAGCAGGTCAGCGATTTCGCGCAGAACCAGTTCCTGCGGATGTCCTCGCGCCTGAAGCACCTGGGCGATCTGTTCAACCCGAGCCGCGCCGGTATTTCCGAAGCGGTGGTGCCGCCGACCTCCGACGTGATCGGCAAGAGCGCCTCGGACCTGCGCCTGCGCAAGCAGCGCGGCATCAGCCTGCTGGCGATCAACCGCGACAAGCAGGTGATCCGCGAAGACGTGCGCAACGTAGCGCTGCGCGCGGGCGACATGCTGGTCTTCCACAGCATCTGGACCGACCTGGCGCAGGCGGCCAAGAGCCGCGACTTCGTGGTGGTCACCGATTACCCGAAGGGTGAGCAGCGGCCGCACAAGTTCAAGATCGCGATGAGCATCTTCGCCATCACCATCCTGATCGCGCTGACCTCCAAGCTGCCGGTGGCGCTGACCCTGATGACCGGCGTGGCCGGCATGCTGCTGACCGGCGTGCTGCGCATGGACGAGGCCTACGCCTCGATCAACTGGAAAACCGTGTTCATGATGGCCGGGCTGATTCCGCTCGGCTGGGCGATGGACAGCAGTGGCGCGGCGGCGTGGATCGCCGGCCATACCATCGACCGCCTGCCGACCGGCATCCCGGTGTGGGTGCTGGAGATCGCATTGGCCTTGCTGACCACGATGTTCTCTCTGGTGATCAGCCATGTGGGCGCGACGATCGTGATGGTGCCGATCGCGGTGAACCTGGCGCTGGCGGCGGGTGGCAGCCCGACCGCATTCGCGCTGATCGTGGCGTTGTCGGCGTCGAACAACCTGATGACCGCCTCGAACCCGGTGATTTCGATGATCACCGGCCCGGCCAACTACACCCCGCGCGAGCTGTGGCGCGTCGGCGCCCCGCTGTCGTTGATCTATACGGCGGTGGTGGTGCTGATGATCAACCTGATGTTCTAGGGTGTGCCGGCCAGCGGCCGGCACTACCGGTCGGGTGCGACCGACATCGTGGGCGTAGCGACCAACGGTCGCTACCTATCCGTGGGTTGGCGACCTGCCGTTCGTTGTCACCCCAGCCAGACCTGGCCGTCGCGTACCTGCACGGGGACCGTGCGCAGTCGATCGCCGCGGCACGGGCCGGCCACGCAGTCGCCGGTGTCCAGCGAGAACGAGGCGCCATGCGCCGCGCAGACCAGGTGCCCTTCCCTGCTTTTCAGGAACTGCCCCGGCGCCCAGTCCAACCGACGGCCCGCGTGCGGGCAGATGTTCAGCCAGGCGCGCACCTGGTCACCCTCGCGGTACAGCACCACCGATTCGCTGTCGCCGTCGATACGCACGTCGGTTTCGGCAAATCCTCCGTCCGCCAAGGCGTCCAGGGCGATGATGGCGGTGGTGGTGGTCTCGGGAACGGACATGGCATCCAGGTAACGGGCAGTGGAGGCACAGTGTCTCACGCGCTCATGTCACTGGCTCCCGGATGAATACAAGTCATTGATTTGCAATGAACGCGCGGTACGTTTAACGACTTTTTCACTCAATGGCAAAAGCCAGCACGGATACTCGTCCACTGCTGACCTCAGCCAAAAAGAGTGCCATGTACAGCCGCTTCTTCCAGTTCAACCAATTCCGCACCCTGTTCGCGCCGCGCAAGCCGCGCCATCCGCTGGTGCGCGTCGCGGTCGGTCTGTTGGGCCTGGCGATCCTGGCCGCGCTGGTGTTCGTCGGTGTGTTCGTGGGCGCGGCGATGATCATCGCCGGCCTGGCATGGAAGCTGCTCGCCCAGCGCAAGAGTGCGCGCACCGCTCCGTCGCAGGTCGTGGACGGTGAATACCGCGTGGTCCGCAAGCAGGCCTTGCCGATGTCGCGTTGATCGACGCGCTCCCCTCCTGATGACGGCCGCGCCCTGCGCGGCCGTTTCTGTTTGTGGGACCGGAAAAACGCTCTAGACTGCGGCGAAACCTCTCCACAGGACGCACGCATGACCGATGTAATCCCCACGCCCGAGCAGCCCCGCATTCCGGTCGCCGGTGGCGGTACGT
Organism: Stenotrophomonas sp. SAM-B; assembly: GCF_013387485.1. Lineage (GTDB taxonomy): Bacteria > Pseudomonadota > Gammaproteobacteria > Xanthomonadales > Xanthomonadaceae > Stenotrophomonas > Stenotrophomonas maltophilia_AA. The sequence continues at coordinate 852,290 of NZ_JABBXB010000001.1, read as the reverse complement.
TTCCCGTGCGTCGCATCTACTGTGTCGGCCGCAACTTCGCCGATCACGCGCGCGAAATGGGTGCAGCGGTGCCGTCTGCCGATGATCGCGGCCGCCCGATGTTCTTCAGCAAGCCGGCCGATGCGATCGTGGTCGGCCATGACGATGTGATCCCCTACCCGCTCGCCACCCAGGACCTGCACCACGAGGTGGAGCTGGTGGTGGCGATCGGCAAGGACGCGCCCGCCGGCGAGCTGCCGGTCGACCAGGCCGAAGCGCTGGTGTTCGGTTATGGCGTCGGCCTGGACCTGACCCGCCGCGACCTGCAGGCGCAGGCCAAGGCCAAGGGCCACCCATGGGATCCGGCCAAGGGCTTCGATCAGTCCGCCCCGGTCAGCGAGCTGGTGCCGGCCGGTGAAGTCGGTGACCTGGCCGCGCTGAACCTGTCGCTGGAGATCAATGGCGAAGTGCGCCAACAGTCGCTGCTGGACCAGATGATCTGGAACGTGCCGGAAATCCTGCACGAGCTGTCCAAGCTGTGGGCGTTGCGCGCCGGCGATCTGGTGTTCATGGGCACCCCGTCGGGCGTGGCCGCGTTGAAGCCGGGCGACCGTTTCAGCGCGCGCCTGGAAAACGTGGCCGAGCGCCACGGCGTCATCGCCGGATGACAATGCCTGCGTTACGCTGCGGCGTCATTTGATTCCCCACTACGACAGGAGAGCCCGATGGGTGTACTGACTGAGTTCAAAGAATTCGCCATGCGTGGCAACGTCATCGACCTGGCGGTCGGTGTGGTCATCGGTGCGGCGTTCGGCAAGATCGTCACCGCGCTGGTGGACAAGATCATCATGCCGCCACTGGGCTGGATGATCGGCCGCGTGGACTTCTCCGAGCTGGCCTGGACCCTGGCCCCGGCCCGGATCGCCGCAGATGGCAAGGAGATTCCGGCGGTGGTGATCGGCTACGGCGACTTCCTCAACACCGTGGTGCAGTTCGTGATCGTGGCCTTCGCGATCTTCATGGTCGTGAAGTTCATCAACCGCCTGGCCCGCAAGAAGCAGGCCGAGCCGGCCGCCCCGGCGGCGCCGAGCGAAGAAGTGCTGCTGCTGCGCGAAATCCGCGACAACCTGAAGCACTGAGGCAGCGACACCGGTAGTGCCGGCCGCTGGCCGGCAGCACGGAAACGGTAGTGCCGGCCGCTGGCCGGCTCCACGGATATCCTGCATCGCGCAGAGCCGGCCAGCGGCCGGCACTACCTGAAAGCCCCGCTCCGGCGGGGTTTTCGCTTTTGGAAAACAGCATCCGCCGGAGCATGACCTACCGCCCATGTGCGCGCCGGACAGGCTGGTAAGCTCGGACGCTTCCGCCCCGTTTCCGGAGTTCGTCCATGCGTCGCCGCGTCCTTGCCATCGCATCTTCCCTCGCCCTGCTGGCCGCGCCCGCGTTCGCGGCGACCGGTATCACCACGCTGCCGCCGAAGTCGCTGGCCACCGCCGCCGAGCTGCGTGAGCAGGCCCTAAAGGATGACACCGGCTGGAAGGTGGTCGAGTCGCTGACCACCGAAATCGGCCCGCGCATCGCCGGCAGCGAGGCCGACGCGCGCGCGGTGGCCTGGGCGGTCGCCAAGTTCACATCGCTCGGCTTCGACAAGGTCTGGACCGAGCCGGTCACCTTCCCCAAGTGGGAGCGCCGCAGTGAGCACGCCGAAGTCCTCGGCAAGCATGCCCAGCCGCTGGCCATCACCGCCCTCGGCGGCAGCCCGGGCGGCACGGTCGAGGCCGAGGTGGTGCGTTTCGCCGATCTGGCCGCGCTGCAGGCCGCGCCGGAAGGTTCGCTGAAGGGCAAGATCGCCTTCGTCGATTACCAGATGACCGCCTACCGCGATGGCCGCGACTACGGCAACGGCGGCGCGGTGCGCAGCAAGGGCCCGTCCGAGGCGATCCGCAAGGGTGCGATCGGCTTCGTGATGCGCTCGGCTGGTACCGATTCGCATCGCGTGCCGCACACCGGCATCACCCGCTTCGATGACGGCCTGATCCCCGTGCCGGCCGCCGCGCTGTCGGTGCCGGACGCCAACCAGCTGGCGCGCCTGGTCGCGCTGGGCAGCACCACGCTCAAGCTGAGCCTGGATTGCGGCTGGGACGGCAAGGCGACCTCGTACAACGTGATCGGCGAGATCACCGGGCGCAGCCTGCCCAAGGAAGTGGTGGTGATCGGCGGCCATCTCGATTCCTGGGATCTGGGCACCGGCGCGGTCGATGACGGCGCCGGCGTGGGCATCACCATGGCCGCCGGCCATCTGATCGGCCAGCTCAAGCAGGCGCCGAAGCGCACCATCCGCGTGATCGCCTTCGCCAACGAGGAGCAGGGCCTGTACGGCGGCAAGGCGTACGCCGAAGCGCACGCCAAGGATGTGGTGCTGCACCAGCTCGCGGCCGAGAGCGATTTCGGCGCGGGCCGCATCTACGCCTTCAACACCGGCTCACCGAACCCGGCCAACTCGCGCGAGGCCACCCGCCAGATCGCCGAGGTGCTCAAGCCGCTTGGCATCGAGTACGCCGCCGACAAGGGCGGCCCGGGCCCGGACGTGGGTCCACTGGCAGCCAAGGGCGGTGCGTGGGCGTGGCTGGCACAGGATGGCAGCGACTATTTCCACCTGCACCACACCGCGGACGACACGCTCGACAAGATCGACCCCGCCGCCCTGGCGCAGAACGTAGCGGCGTATACCGTGTTCGCCTATCTCGCCGCCGAGGCCGAGGGCAGCTTCGGCAGCGAAGCCAAGCCGACCACGCCGCCGAGCGAGTAATCCCAACAGGCAGGTACCTGACGTTGGCAGATGGCAGGTACCGACCGTGGGCAAATGGTAGGTACCGACCGTGGGTCGGTACAAAAAAAAAGCCCGGTCGCATTGCGACCGGGCTACCGGGATAACGTCACACCCCACGCGGTGAGCGCCGCTAGACCTTCGCGGTCCGGACAAGCGGATCGCCGCGCTGCGGGGGTGTCTCTCCTCACCCACGCAGCACAGCGTCCACCCGGCACTGTGCGCAGTTTTCACTGCGTGCACTATGCGATTAATCCGAAAGCGATGTAGTCACGACGATTTCGGTGAAACCGATCACACCGTGGGTGGCGCGAATGACGCCGCGCTCTCCCCGAAAACGCACATACGGGTCAGACGCGACTGCGTCCGAACCACTGCGCCAGCAACACTGCCGTCGCCGAAGCGACGTTGAGGCTTTCCACCGCACCCGTACCCGGGATGGACACCTGGTGGTCGCACGCCTGCGCCAGCTCGCGATCCATGCCTTCGCCTTCGGCGCCCATCACGTAGACCAGGCGCGCCGGCAGCGTGCTGGCAAACAGATCATCGCCGCCCTCCACCAGCGTGGCGGCCAGGCTCAAGCCGGCGGCACGCAGCTGTTCCATCGCTTCGGGCAGTGCCGGCAGCCGCACCAGCGGTACCGATTCGGCGCCCCCTTCGGCCACGCGCGCCGCTGCACCGGACAACGCCAACGTCGCGCCCGGCGGCAGCAGCAGCCCGGCCACACCGAAATGCGCGGCCGAGCGCAGGATCGCGCCGAAGTTGTGCGGGTTGCCCACGCCATCCAGCCACAGCGCCAGCACCGGCGCGTCGGCGGGAAGCGTGGCCAGCCACTCCTCCAGCTCCAGCATCGGCGCGCGCAGCACGTCGGCCACCAGGCCTTCGTGATGCGTGGTCGCGGCAAGCTTGTTCAGATCGCCATCTTCCACCACGCGGTAACCGACGCGGTTGGCGACACACCACTTCAGCACCGGCTGCATGCGCGGGATCAGCGCCTCGGTCAGGTACAGCTTGCGCAGCGCCTGCGGGCGATGCTCGAACAGGGCCTGCACGGCATTCCAGCCGTACAGGCGCAGCTCGTCGTTGCCACGGCCGGGCGGCGGCGGCGTGCCACCTTCGCGGGGCGGCAGCGGCGTGGCGCGCGGCGGCCGCGAGGACGGACGGCGCGCATTCTTCCAGGGATCATTCACTACGGGACAGCTCCAGCTTGCGGGTACGCCAGAAATCGGCGTTCTTGATGCCCAGGGCATCGGGGTCGAAGGTCGGATCCAGGCCGAGCTTCTTTTGACGCTCATAGTCGCGCAGGGCCAGCATCGCCGGCTTCTGCACGATCAGGATCGCGATGATGTTCAACCAGGCCATCAGGCCCACGCCGATGTCGCCCAGCGCCCACGCCATGCCGGCATTGTGGAACGCACCGAAGATCACCATGCCGATGATGCCCAGGCGCAGCAGCAGCACGGTCAGCGGACGCTTGGCGTTGTTGTTGACGTAGGTCAGGTTGGTTTCGGCCATGTAGTAATAGGCCATGATCGTGGTGAAGGCGAAGAAGAAGATCGCGATCGCCACGAAGGCCGCGCCGAAGCCCGGAATGACGGTTTCCACCGCGGCCTGCGCATAGCCCGCGCCTTCAGCCACACCAGCCAGACCGGCGAATACGGGCGCGCCGCCCGGCACCGGCGAATACACGTTGTAGGTGCCCGCGGCCAGGATCAGGAAGGCGGTGGCGGTGCACACCATCATGGTGTCGAAGTAGATCGCGAAGGCCTGCACGTAACCCTGCTTGGCCGGATGCGAGACCTCCGAGGCGGCCGCCGCGTGCGGGCCGGTACCCTGGCCGGCCTCGTTGGCGTAGATGCCGCGCTTGACGCCCCACTCCACCGCCAGGCCCATCATCGCGCCGAAGGCCGCATGCGCGCCGAAGGCGCTGCTGAACACCGTGCGGAACATGTCCGGCACGCGGTCGTAGTTGATGATCATGATGACGATCGCCATCAGGATGAAGGCCGCCGCCATGAAGGGCACCACCACCTCGGCGAAGTTGGCGATGCGCTTGACGCCGCCGAAGATCACCACCGACAGCAGCAGCGCGACCACGATGCCGATGCCCAGCTTGAGCGCCTGCACCGATTCCAGGCCCATGAACTGGCCATCCAGCGGCCCGCACAGGCTGCCGCCGCGGCAGGCATTGATGATGCTGTCGGCGATCGCATTGGCCTGCACGCCCGGCATCAGGAAGCCGGCGGCGATGATGGTCGCCACGGCAAAGGCCAGCGCGTACCACTTCAGGCCCATGGCCTTTTCGATGTAATACGCCGGGCCACCGCGGTAACGGCCTTCGGCATCCTTGGTCTTGTAGATCTGCGCCAGGGTGCATTCCACGTACGACGTGGAGGCACCGAGGAAGCCCATCACCCACATCCAGAAGATCGCACCCGGGCCGCCAAAGGCGATCGCGGTGGCCACGCCGGCGATGTTGCCGATGCCCATGCGCCCGGCCATGGACATGGCCAGCGCCTGGAACGAGGACACGCCCGCATCGGATTTCTCACCCTGCACGGTCAGCCGGCACATCTCCACGAAACCGCGGATCTGCATGAAACGGGTGCGGGCGCTGAAGTACAGGCCTGCGGCAAGACACAGGAAGATCAGAGCTTTGCTCCAGATGATCCCGTTGATGAAACTGACTACTTCTTCCACGCGCTCTCTCCAGTCGGCGGAAACAAAAGGAACGTCCCCGTCGGCTGGGACCCGGTCGATTCTCCACGATCCGCGCCGGGCTGCGTAGTGGCAATTTCGATGAATGGGCGACAATGCCGCCCATTCCGGTCAGGCATGGCCGCCCACGGAGGGGGTTTCGGCTTCCTGGCGGGCCAGTTCGCGCGCCACCGCTTCCGGCGAACGCGTATACGGCGCCAGCAGCGAGTAGAACGCCGGCACCACGAACAGCGACAGGAAGGTGGACACGGTCACGCCGAAGATCACCACCACGCCGATCGTGCCGCGGCTGGCCGAGCCCGGGCCACCGGCCACCACCAGCGGGATCGCACCGACCACGGTGGCGATGGAGGTCATCAGGATCGGGCGCAGGCGCACCATCGCCGATTCGACGATGGCCTGGTGCACGTTGCGGCCCTCGTCGCGCAGCTGGTTGGCGAACTCCACGATCAGGATGCCGTTCTTGGCCGCTAGGCCGACCAGCATCACGATGCCGATCTGGCTGAACAGGTTGATCGTGCCGCCGCTGACATACAGCCCCAGCAGCGCCCCGAGCACGCCCAGCGGCACGGTGAGCATGATCACCAGCGGATGGATGAAGCTCTCGAACTGCGCGGCCAGCACCAGGAACACCACCAGCAGGGCCATCGCGAAGGTCAGCAGCACGGCGCTGCCGGCGTTCTGGTACTCGCGCGATTCGCCCTTCCAGCTGACCTGCGCGTGCTGCGGCAGCTCCTCGCTGGCCACCTGCTGGGCCCAGGCGATCGCCTCACCCAGCGGATAGCCCGGGGCCAGGCCGGCGTTGATGGTGATCGAGCGCAGGCGGTTGAAGCGGTTGAGGCTGCCGGCTTCGGCCACTTCGCTGAGCGTGACCAGGTTGGACAGCGGCACCAGCTCGCCACCACTGGCGCGCACCCGGATTGCGGCCAGATCGGCCGGCGAGGCGCGCCCTTCGCGGCCGGCCTGGACCAGCACGTCGTACTCCTCGCCGTTGTCGACGAAGGTGGTGACGCGGCGCGAGCCCATCATGGTTTCCAGCGCGCTGCCGATCGCGGTGACCGACACGCCCAGATCGGCCGCCCGCTGGCGGTCGATGTTCACGCGCATCTGCGGGCGGGTTTCCTTGTAGTCCGAGTCCGCGCCGACCAGGCCGGGGTTGTCGGCCATGCGCAGCAGCATGCGGTCACGCCACTGTGCGATCTCTTCGTACTCCGGGCCACCGAGCACGATCTGGAACGGCTGGCCCTGGCTGCGGACCAGGCCGCCACCGACCTGGGTGCGCACGCGCACGCCGCGCAGATCATTGAGGTGGGTCTGCAGCTCGGATGCCACATCCGGGGTGGAGACGTCGCGCTGGCGCCACGGCTGCAGGAACACGCTGATGCGACCGGTGTGCATTTCCTCGCTGGCACCGAAGCCTCCGGGCACGCGCGGGTTGGCGCGCACGATCGGCTGGTCTTCACCGACGAAGCCCGACACGATCTTCTCGACCTGCTGGACCTGGCCGACGGTGTAGTCGAAACCAGCGCCTTCCGGGCCATCGATCATGATCTGGAACGAGCCGCGGTCTTCGGCCGGGGCCAGTTCGGAGGGCAGCACCTTGAGCAGCAGCGCGCTGGCCAGCAGCGACAGGATCATCACCACGATGTAGATCCAGGTGCGGGTCACGTGCGCTTCCAGAAAGCGCCCGTAGGCCGCCGAAAGGCGATCCAGATTGCGGTTGATCACCCCGTGCAGGCCCTTCGGTGCCTGGCCGGTATGCGGCTTGAGCAGCTTGGAGGCCATCATCGGGGTCAGCGTCAGCGACACGAACGCCGACAGCGCCACCGCCGCGGCCAATGCCACGGCCAGCTCGCGGAACAGCCGACCGGTATTGCCTTCCAGGAAGCCGACCGGCAGGAACACCGCGACCAGCACCGCCGTGGTGGCGATCACCGCGAACGCCACCTGCGTGGTGCCGCGCTTGGAGGCGACCAGCGGCGGCTCGCCCAGATCGATGCGGCGCTGCACGTTCTCGACCACGACGATGGCGTCATCCACCACCAGGCCGATACACAACACCAGCGCGAGCAGGGTCAGCAGGTTGATCGAGAAGCCGAACGCGTACAGCGCGATGAAGGCGGCGATCAGACACACCGGCACCGTCACCGCGGGAATCAGGGCCGCGCGGAAGCTGCCCAGGAACAGCCAGATCACCGCCAGCACCAGCAGCATCGCCTCCACCAGCGTGGCGTAGACGCGATCGACGGCGGCTTCGATGAAGGTGGTGTTGTCGAAGGCGACGAAGATGCGCGTGCCTTCCGGCAGCGTGCTGCTGATCCGCTCGGCTTCGGCGCGCGCTTCGCGGGCGACATCCAGCGCGTTGGCGGTGGAGGTCTTGACGATGCCCAGGCCGATGTTCGGCTCGCCGTTGCTGCGGTAGTAGGCGCGGCGTTCGGACGAGGCCAGTTCGATCTTGGCCACATCGCCCATGCGCACCACGTAGCCGTCGGCGCCCTTGCCCAGCGGGATCCCGGCGAAGTCCTCGGGTTTGACGTAGTTGCGCTCCACGCGCAGGGTGAAATCGCGGTCGGCGGATTCGATCCGGCCGGCCGGCAGTTCGACGTTCTCGTTGCGCAGCGCGCTTTCCACGTCGCCCACGGTCAGGCCACGTGCGGCGAGCTGGTCGCGGTCCAGCCAGATCCGCATCGCATAGCGCTGGCGGCCGCCGATGCGTACCTGCGCCACGCCATCCAGGCTGGAGAAACGGTCGACGATGTAGCGGTCGGCGTAGTCGCTCAGCTCCAGCGTGTCCATCGAGGTCGAGCTCATGTTGAGCCAGATGATGGGATCGGCGTCGCTCTCGACCTTGGCGATTTCCGGCGGCCGCGCTTCCTCGGGCATGCGGTCGGCGACGCGGCTGACCGCATCGCGCACGTCGTTGGCGGCCGCTTCGATATCGCGGTTGGAGGTGAACTCGATGCTGACCTGCGAGCGCCCGTTGGAGCTGCGCGCGTTGATGGTGTCGATGCCTTCGATGCCGGCCAGGGCATCTTCCAGCACCTGGGTGATGCGGCTCTCGATAACCGCCGCGGAGGCACCGGTGTAATCCACCGAGACCGACACGATCGGCGGATCGATGGCAGGCAGCTCACGCAGGGTCAGGCGGGTGAACGACATGAAGCCCAGCACGACCAGCAGCAGGCTCATCACCACGGCGAAGACCGGCCGCTGGATGGAGACGTCGGAGAGTTTCATCCGGCGGCGTCCGGTTCGGCCGTCGTCGGCGCGGCCGGCCTGAGCGGTGCAGCCTCCTCGGCCTGGATCTTCAGGCCCGGGCGCAGCTTGCCGGTGCCATCCACTACGATGCGGTCACCGGCGGTGAGGCCGTCGCGGATTTCGACCACGCCACTGCGACGCGCGCCGGCGGTGATGTCCACCCGCTCCACGATGTCGTCCTTGGCGACCCGGAACACATAGGAATCGCGCCCGACCTGGACCACCGCGATTTCGGGGATCACCAGTGCCTGGCGCTCGGGGCGGAACATCCGTACATCCAGCAGCATGCCCGGGCGCAGGGCGTGATCGGCGTTGATGAAATCGGCGCGCACGGTGACCGCGCGGGTGCCCGGATCGACCCGGGTATCGATGGTGGCGACCTGGCCTTCGAAGTTGCGGCCCGGATAGGCCACGCTGGTCGCGTTGACCTTGTCGCCGGTGCTCAGCGAGGCCAGCTCGGCTTCGGGCACCTGGAAGTCCACGTGCATGCGCTCGATGTCGTCCAGCGTGGTGATGGCCGTGCTCGGGGTGACCAGCGAACCGGCACTGACCTGGCGGATGCCGAGCACGCCGGCGAACGGCGCGCGCACGCGGCGATCACCGATATCCGACTGCATTTCACGCACGCGTGCATCGGCGGCATCGCGGATGGCGCGCTGCGTATCCAGGGTGGAGCTGGCCACCAGCTGCTGGGCGGCGAGTTCGCGCTGGCGCTTGTACAGCTGGTCCGCTTCCAGGAACGTCGCCTGGGCCTGCAGCAGGGCCGCTTCCTGGGCCTGGCCGCGCAGGGTCACCAGGGGCGTGCCGGCGCTGACCTGCTGGCCACTCTCGAAGTGGACCGTCTCGATGATTTCGCTGACCTTGGCGGTGATCGTCACCGACTCGCGCGCCTTGGCCGTACCCAGTGCCTGCAGGGTGTCGCTCCATGCCGAGGTCTGCACCACCTGGGTGGTGACCGGTACGGCGTCTGCCTGCCGGCGAGCGGCCTCGTCTTTACTGCCACACCCTGCCAATGCGACCAAGGCGATGCCAGCGGCGAAGCGCGCTGCGATGCGTCCCAACATGTAATGCAATCCCGGTTGTTTCTCGACCGCCGAGTGTATAGAGGGGTCGAGCCGGGGCATATGTGCCAAGCGTTTACCGGGGTCTTCACATCTGCCGGTGACGGGCGAAAGCCCTTTCGTGCTGGGAGGCAGCGAACGTGTATCGCCATGTATCGGCGCATGTCGAAGCGCGCGCACCCTGCTGCCCTGTCGTGGCTGGCGCCGGAGACGCCGGGCGAGGCGTGAGTGCCCCGCCCGGCAGCCGGACTCAGTAGCTGTAGTTCACTTTCAGCCAGGCGGTGCGGCCGGGCTCGTTGATCCGCACCGGATCGGCCGGGAAGCCGAAATCGGCGCTGCCGGCGAGGTTCAGGTGCTCGCTGTAGGCGCGATTGAACAGGTTGTCGACACCGGCACTGAGCAGCAGCGCCGCGTTGAACCGGTAGCTGGCGTTCAAGGCTACGGTGGCAAAGCCGGCGCTGGGCCCCAGATCGCGGGCGACCACGTTGCCCTGCCCCGCCGCGACCCGCCCCTGGCGGGAGACCGCGCGCGCCAGCGCACCGACGGACCAGCTCTCGCCTTCCCACGCCGTGCTGAGCCGGGCTTCCAGTGGCGGCATCTGCGGCAGCGCGCGGCCGTCGCTGCGGTTCTCGCCCCAGGCATAGGCCAGCGTGCCGCCGAGTTTCCACTGCTGCGCCAACTGCCACTCCGCGCCCGCCTCGGCGCCGGCAATGCGAGCATCGACATTGCTGGCCTGGCTGGTGCTGCCCATCATGCCGCCGTCGCGGTAGGTAAAGAGGATGTAGTCCTGGATGCGCCCGGCATAGGCCGAGACCCAGGCATTGAGGCGATCGGTGCGGTACTGCAGGCCCAGATCGAGCTGGGTGGTCTGTTCCGGCTGCACGCCGGTGAACGCATTCACCGCGCCGGCCGGGCCGAGGTCCGGCGAGAACAGCTCCCAGTAGTCGGGCATGCGCTCGCTGTGACCGACACCCGCGTACCAGGTCAGGGCGGGCGCGATGTCACGCTCGAAGCGGACGAAGCCGCTGCCCAGGTTCTCGCGGCGGGTCTGCCCGGCGGTGGGATTCGGCATCGCCATCATGCCGCTGGTGGCGCGCTCGTCCTTCACCTCGGCACGGTCCATGCGCAGGCCACCTACCCAGCGCTGTGCGGTGCCTTCGCCCAGGGTGATCTCGGTGAACGCGCCGAGGTTCTCGAAGCGCGCATCCGTGCGCCACGGCTGCTGCCGGTACACATCGCGCCCCATTCCATTGCGGCTGCGGTGACGGCTGTCCTGCGCGTCCACGCCGGCCACGATGGCGATGTCCTGCCAGCGCCATTCCGAGGCGATACGGCCACCGGTGGTGCGGCGATCGACGTTGGACGCCATCGGCATCGGCATGCTGCTGGCCGGGTTCGGCGTGCGCAGCGTGTAATTGTCCATTACGTGGTCGGCGTCGTTGTAGTACAGGTTCGCCTGCATCTTGTCCCACGCACCCGGCAGGTTGTCCTTTTCGAAGCGAGCGGCGTAGCTGGTGCGTTTGAACGACGCGCCGTCCATGCCGCGACCGGCATAGCGCGCGATCGCATCGCCGGTGCCGGCCGAGAGTTCCAGCACGGTGTCTGCATCGGGCGTCCAGCCGACGGCCACGTCGCTGTTCCACTTGCGCCACCTGGAGGGGACCACGTCGCCGTTGCCGTCCTTGTAGTCATCGGATTCGGAGCGGTTGCCGTTGACGCGTACATAGCCCGGCGAGGCGCCGGCGGTGAGGTCGACCACCTGGTCGTTGCGGTTGCGCGAGCCGACCAGCGCGCTGGCGTTGATGTCCATGCCCGGCTGGTCGAAGCGCGGCGTATCGCGCTCGAAGCGCACCGTGCCCGCGGAAGCACCGGCACCCCAGCGCACGCTCTGCGGCCCCTTGATGATGGTCAGCCGATCGAAGGTTTCCGGCGCGATGTAGGACAGCGGGTTGTCCATCCGCGAGGGGCACGCACCGATCAGATTGCCTTCGTTGCTGACGATGTTCAGGCGCGAGCCGAACATGCCGCGCAGCACCGGATCGCCGTTGGTGCCGCCATTGCGGATCGCGGAAAAGCCGGGAACCGTCTTCAGATAGTCCGCCCCATCGCTGGCCGGGACCGGCTGCCGCGGCAGGCGCGGATCGGTGACCCAATGCAGTGGCGAGGACGGCGCGGTGGCGGTGACGACCAGCGTATCGAGGGTGCGGGCATCGTCGGCGGCGGCCTGCAGCGGCAACGCGACCAGGGCCAGCGACAGGGAAACAGACAGGCGCGTAAGTGCGCCCGCGCTGCGGGAAGAAACATTCATGGTGGAACTCCAGAAAAGCACGCAGGCACGCGTCGCCATCATGGCGACACGGGCAGGAAGGGCGGTCGTCTCAGGAGATCGCGGGCGGGCCGCGGGCGGCGTGGGCCGGCCAGCGCAGGCTGCGGGGCGTGGGCACGGCGCGCAGGACGCGCGGTGCGATGACCGGCATCGCCGGCAACAACAGGATCAGGACCGCCAGCCACGGCATCAGGCGCGAGGCCATCATGCAGTATTCGCAGGCGTCACCATGCCCGGCGTGCTCGCTCATCGGGGGCGACGGTACGGGGACGTCATGGGCATCGGGCGTGGCGTGCATGCCCATGGGCTGCATCGCCATCTCGTGGTGCTGCATCACGTCATGCTTCATGTCGCCGTGCTGCATGACGTGATGTTGCCCGTCGTGCTGCGGCATGCCGTGCCCGGCGTGGGCATCCGGCGGCGCCGGCAGCGCGTGGGTCATGCCGGCCGGCATCAGCATCACCGGCGCTCCGGCATGAGCCTGCTGCCAGCGGCTGACCAGCGGTGCCAGCGCCATCAGCAACGTCGCCACGAAGGCAAGCTGCAGAAAGACGGCATACGGGCGACGGCGGACGTTCACCCCGTCATGGTAGCGCCCGACCGTTGGCAGGGCAGCCCCACGCCCTGCGACCAACCGTCGCAGCGGTCGGGCCGAGCAGCGGTCTCAGCCACCGTGCCGACCAACGGTCGGCACCTACCGGTAGCGCCCGACCGTTGGTCGGGCGTCCATCTCAGACGGTGATGGTCTGCGTCAGTGATTCCCAGGTCGGCGGCAGCGGCCAGTTGGCCTCCTGGTTGCCGTCGATCACCCGGCGCAGGTCGCGGGTGTCGATCTGCGGGGCCAGCACGTGCACCAGCTCCAGCGCGTAATCGCGCAGTACGCGGTCACGCGGCAGCACCGCCCAGGCGATGCACTCGTCGATCGGCGCCGGGGCCGGCCACGCGCGCAGGTCTTCATCACTGGCGTTGACCGCCATTTCCGCGAGCAGGCCGACGCCCAGGCCGGTGCGCACATAGGTCTTGATCAGGTCCGCATCGAGGGCGGTCAAGGCGATGTCCGGGCTCAGTCCGGCACTGGCGAAGGCGCGCTGCAGCGAAGAACTGCCGCGGGTGGAGGATTCGTAGCTGATCAGCGGATGGCTGGCCAGCGCCTGCAGGTCCGGCGCCGCACCCGGGCGATCCAGCGCGTGACCGCGCGGCACCAGCACCAGCCGGCGCCAGCGGTACAGCGGAATGGCCAGGCCAGCCGTGGGCTCACCGCCGGCGGTGCTGATGATGGCGATGTCCGCATCACCCTGGCTGAGCAGGTCCAGCGCATCGCTTTCGGCGGCCTGCTGCAGATGCACGCTGACCTGCGGGTAGGCCTGCTTGATCCGCGCCACCGCGGGCGGCAGCACGAAGCGCGCCTGGGTGTGCGTGGTGGTCAGCACCAGCTGGCCTTGGCTTTCGCGCCGCTGGTTGGCGGCATAGGTGCGGATGTTGTTCGCTTCGCCGAGGACGGCGCGGGCGCGGCCGATCACTTCCACGCCGGCCGGGGTCACCGCTTCCAGGCTGCGGCCCTTGCGCACGAACAGCAGGAAGCCGAGTTCATCCTCCAGCTGCTTGAGCTGCTTGGACAGGCCGGGCTGGGTGGCGTGCACGCGGGACGCCGCCAGCGTGATGTTGAGCTCGGCGTCGGCGATGGCGACCAGATAGCGAAGTTGGGTCAGCGTCATGGGCGGGCGATACGGCGCATGGAGAGGGGGCCATCCGACTGTAGGGCAAATGCCGTCACCAGCTTATAACCAAACGTTGTTTAAGAAGGTAATCAGGTCATTTCGCGCGGTCATATGCCAGCGGTACGGTCTGACCGACCCCGGGCCGGCCGCGACCAGGCGCCTGCCGCCGCCACCCGACCGACCCTTCCCCGCCGCACGGCCCCCGGGCGGCAACGACTTCTCCGGAGCATCCCCATGGCCCTGTACGACTCCATCCTGGACACCATCGGCAACACCCCGGTGGTGCGCCTGCACCGCCTCGCCCCCGAGCACGTCACCCTCTATGCCAAGGTCGAGTCGTTCAACCCGGGTGGCTCGGTCAAGGACCGTCTGGCGCTGGCGATCATCCTCGACGCCGAAGCCAAGGGCCTGCTCAAGCCGGGCGACACCATCGTGGAGGCGACCTCCGGCAACACCGGCGTGGCCCTGGCGATGGTAGCGGCCGCGCGCGGCTACAAGTTCGTGGCCACGATGGTGGAGACCTTCTCGATCGAGCGCCGCAAGCTGATGCGCGCCTATGGTGCCAAGGTGATCCTGACCCCGGCCGCCGAGCGCGGCTCGGGCATGGTCCGCCGTGCGAAGGAACTGGCCGACGAACACGGCTGGTTCCTGGCCAGCCAGTTCGCCAACCCGGCCAACCCCGCCTATCACCGCAACACCACGGCGCCGGAAATCCTGCGCGACTTCGCCGGCAAGCGGCTGGACTACTTCGTGACTGGCTGGGGCACCGGCGGCACCCTGACCGGCGTCGGCGAAGTGCTCAAGGTCGCCCGGCCCGAGACCCGCATCGTCGCCACCGAGCCGGAAGGCGCCGCCCTGCTCAAGGGCGATGAGTGGAAGCCGCACAAGATCCAGGGCTGGACCCCGGACTTCGTGCCGGAAGTACTCAACCGCGGGGTCTACGATGAGCTGCTGACCATCGACGACGCGCGGGCGATCGAGACCTCGCGCCGGCTCGCTGCCGAGGAAGGCATCTTCGTGGGCATCTCGGCCGGCGCCACCGTCGCCAGCGCGCTGGACATCGCCGCCAAGGCCGCGCCGGGATCGGTGATCCTGGCGATGCTGCCCGACACCGGCGAGCGCTACTTTTCGACCCCGCTGTTCGCCGACATCAACGAAGGCTCCGACGACGACTGGCTGGCCGGTCTGCCCTGATCCCCGCGTTGGTCCGTATGAACGGAACGCCCGCCCTGACCGGCGGGCGTTCTGCTTGCTGGCGCTTCATCTGCGGTGAAGCGATCCGGCGGCATCGTGTGAAGGTCAGCCAGCGCTCGCCGGGTCGCACTGCCTGAGACGACGATGACGCAGCCTAGATGTCCTGCAGGTTACGGTGCAGGTCAGGCACGTCATTTCGTTGTATGGACCCGGTATCAGTACGTAAGGAGCGGTACGCATGAAGATCGAAGTGTGGCAGGGCGACATTACGACCCTGGCGGTGGATGCGATCGTCAATGCGGCCAACGAATCCCTGCTGGGCGGCGGCGGCGTGGACGGCGCGATCCATCGCGCGGCCGGTCCGCAGCTGCTCGAAGCCTGCCGCGCCCTGCCGGAGATCCGCCCCGGCATGCGCTGCCCGACCGGTGAGGTGCGCGAGACGCCCGCGTTCGATCTGCCGGCCAGGCATGTGTTCCATACGGTCGGCCCGGTCTGGCAGGACGGCCTGCGCGACGAGCCGGCGCTGCTGGCCAACTGCTACTGGAAATCGCTGCAGCTGGCAGAGAAGCTCGAGCTGGAATCGATCGCGTTCCCGGCGATCAGCTGCGGGGTGTTCGGGTATCCGCTGCACCAGGCCGCCCACATCGCCGCCACCGAAACCCTGACCTGGCAGCGCTCGCACCGCCAACCGCGCCGGATCATCCTGGTGGCCTACAACGCGGCGACGTACAAGGCCTACCAGTCGGCGCTGGCCGCGCTGGGTCAGCCGGTCGAACCGTCGACCTCGGCGATCTTCGCGCCTCTGGCGTTGGGATTGCCGCCGGCCGCCGCGCACTGACGCGTCAGCCCACGCCATAGACCCACTGCGCGAAGAACGGCTGCAGTGAGCGGCCGGCCGCTGCTTCCATCGCACGCTGGAAATCGACGGTCACCACCGAGCGCCCATCGTTGGCCCGCGTGTAATCACGGATGCCGCGCCAGAACGCGGCTTCGCCCATTTCGACGCGCAGCAGGTGCAGCACGTAGGCGCCCTTCTGGTACACCACCGCGCGGTCATCGCCGGTCGGCGCGTTCCATTCCGCATACACCAGCGCGTGATCCGCCCCCTTGGCACGCAGCGCGTCCAGCCGCGTGCGCCAGATCGTCACCTGCGCCTGGTAGGCCGCCTCTCCCTGCGCCTGTTGGAGGTAGGCGGCGGTCATGAAGTTGGCCATGCCTTCGTTGAGCCAGAAGTGCTCCCAGCCGGCGCAGGTCACCCGGTTGCCCCACCACTGATGTGCGGCCTCGTGCGCCATCAACGCGGTCTGGGTGGGATCCTCCAGCATTTGCTGGCCGTAGCGCTCGGACATCAGCGACATCCCGGCCATTTCCTGCCCGATCGTGCGGGCCACCAGCGCCTGCTGATAGTCGCCGCGATACGGCAGGCCCGCGCGATCGGCGAAGAAATCGAGCATCCCGCCGGTGGCGGTGAACACGCGCTGCAGCTGCGCGGGCGACCGCTCGCTGGACAGGAACCGCAAGCCGATGGTGCCATGCTGCTGCGTCGCTTCCTGATAGCGCCCCGCCGTGAAGCCATAGACATACCCCGGCATCGGCGTCTCCAGCTGCCAGCGATGTTCGATGCGTCCATCGGGAAGCGTGCGCAGCGGCAGCGCGCGACCGGTGCCCGCAGCCAGCAGACCCGCCGGCAAGGTCACGGACAGGTCCAGCGTGGCGCGCTCGTCGGGGGCATCCACCGAGGGCATCCACTGACTGGTCGAGAAGATCGTGTAGACCTCGTCGCGCTCGGGGGCGAACTCCAGGCCGTACGCCGGTTCGCCGTGATAGCGGATCGTCACGCTGGCGGTGTCTCCCGTCGGAAGCGGTTCGGCCAGCGTGATCTGCACCTTCGCATCGTGCTGCGCGAAGGCCAGCGCGCGATCCGCCTGCATCACGGCCGTCACGGTGAGCGCGCCGCTGTCCAGCGTCACTGCGCGCAGCTCCCGCTCGGCCCGGAGCCGCAGCGTCTGCTGACCGGTGACGCGCTTGTGGGCGATGTCCGGCACCAGCGCGACATCGTAGTGCAGCACATCGAAGCCACGCGGCGTCGATGCGTGCGCCGCTGCGCTTCCCAGCAGCAATGACACCCCACACAGCGAGATACAGAGACGAACGAACATGGGATCCATCCACGCGAAGGTGGTTCGCATCGTGCCAGAGCACGCGTGCGTCTGCGCACCGCTGTCTCCCGCAAACAAAAACGCCGGCACGAGGCCGGCGTTTTCGTTGACTGCGGTCAAGCGTGAATCAGCCGTTCCACTTGCCCAGGGCGGCCTGGCCGTTTTCCTTGGCGCGATCGAAGATCGTCTGCTGCGCCTTGGCAACGTTGGCCTTGGTGTCCTTGGCCCACAGCTTCAGCGCGGCCTGCTGCATGGCGCGGCCGTAGGAGAAGCTCAGCGGCCACGGCAGGTTGCCCATCTGGTTCATGGCGTTCAGATGCGCAGTGGACTGCTCATCGCTCTGGCCACCGGACAGGAACACCACGCCCGGCAGGATCGCCGGCACGGTGCTCTTGAGGCACATCACGGTCGACTCGGCCACTTCCTCGACGTCGGCCTGCTCTTCGCAGCCCTTGCCGGAGATGACCATCGAGGCCTTCAGGATGGTGCCTTCCAGCAGCACGTTCTGCTGGTACAGCGCATCGAACAGCGAACGCAGGGTGGCTTCGGTGACTTCGTAGCAGGTCTCGATGTCGTGGTCGCCGTCCATGATCACTTCCGGCTCGACCATCGGCACCAGGCCGCATTCCTGGCACAGCGCCGCGTAACGGGCCAGCGCGTGGGCGTTGGACTCGATGCAGGTGCCCGAGGGGATGCTCTCACCGATGTTGATGACTGCACGCCACTTGGCGAAGCGCGCGCCCAGCTTGTAGTACTCCTGCAGGCGCTCGCGCAGGCCGTCCAGGCCTTCGGTGACCAGCTCGCCCGGGCAGCCGGCCAGGGCATGCGCGCCCTTGTCGACCTTGATGCCCGGAATGATGCCCTGGGCCGCCATGTACTTGGCGAACGGGACGCCGTCCTTGGTGGACTGGCGGATGGTCTCGTCGTACAGGATCGCGCCGGAGATGTGCTCGTTCAGCTTGGGCGTGGTGAGCAGCAGTTCGCGGTAGGCGCGACGGTTCTCCTCGGTGTTCTCCAGGCCGACGCTGGCGAAGCGCTTGCCGATGGTGCCGGTGGATTCGTCGATCGCGATGATGCCCTTGCCCGGGGCGACCATGGCCTGTGCGGTTTCAGCCAGCTGTTCGATGCTCATGTACTTCCTGTGGCGGGTGCGGGAAAACGCCAATTATAGACCCCGCCTCCCGTGAACTGGCCGTCCACGGAATCTGGAAACGATTCCATCTGAAACGACGAACCCGCGCGGCCGTGAAGCCACGCGGGTCCGGGTGTTGCGGGGCGGGTCGGTTAGAGTTCGCCCAGGCCGCTGGCACGGCCGTCTTCGCCCACTTCCAGCAGGCGCAGCGTGTTGGTGGCGCCATGGGTTTCCATGTGCTCACCGCTGGTGAAGACGACGCGGTCGCCGCTCTGCAGCTGGTTTGCTTCGAACAGCAGGCGGATGCTACCGCGCGCGGCTTCGCGCGGGGTCAGGCCGCGGCTGTCGAAGTTGATCGGGAACACATCGCGCATCAGCGCCATCTGGCGGCGGGCGCCGTCATGGCGGGTCACCGCGAACACAGGCGCCGAGGCGCGGAAGCGCGACAGGTACCGCGCGGTGCCACCGGATTCGGTCATCGCCACGATCGCGCGTACGCCCACGTGCTGGGACAGGAACATGGTGGCCATGGCGATCGCCTGGTCGGCACGCTCCAGGTTGCGCGGCGAGGCACCGAAATCGGTCTCGGTCTGGAACTGGCGTTCGGCACCGAGGCAGATGCGTGCCATCGCTTCGACCGCCTTGACCGGGTACATGCCCGCGGCGGTTTCGGCCGACAGCATCACTGCGTCGGTACCGTCGATGACCGAGTTGGCCACGTCCAGCACTTCGGCGCGGGTCGGGATCGGGCTTTCGACCATCGACTGCAGCATCTGGGTGGCGGTGATCACCACTTTGTTCTGCGCCAGCGAGGCCTTGATGATCTTCTTCTGCAGGCCCGGCAGTTCGGCATCGCCGATTTCCACGCCCAGGTCGCCACGCGCGACCATGACCACGTCACTGGCGTCGACGATCTCTTCGAGGTTGTCGATCGCTTCGGTGCGCTCGATCTTGGAGACCAGCGCGGCGTAGCAGCCGTGCGACTCGGCGATCTCGCGCGCGTCGTTCATGTCCTGCGCATTGCGGCAGAACGAGACGGCGATGAAGTCCACGCCGATCTTGGCCACGATGCCGATCAGTTCTTTGTCGCGCTCGGTCAGCGCGCCCAGCGACAGGCCACCGCCCTGCTTGTTCAGGCCCTTGCGGTCGGACAGCACGCCGTCGTTGAGCACGGTGTTGATGATGCGCTCGCCCTGCACTTCGGTGACCTGCAGCTGCATCAGGCCATCGTCGAGCAGCAGGATGTCACCGGCCACCACGTCCTGCGGCAGGCCCAGGTAGCTCACGCCCACCTGGGTGGTGTCGCCGGCGGGTGCGTTCGGCGAGGCGACCAGGTCGAAGCGGTCACCCGCCTTGAGCTTGATCTTGCCTTCGGCGAAACGCTCGATGCGGATCTTCGGGCCCGGCAGATCGGCCAGGATGCCCACTTCCACGCCCACGCGGGCAGCGGCGGCACGCACATCGGCGGCGCGCTTGGCCTGGCCGGACGGGTCACCGTGGCTGAAGTTGAGGCGAACCACGTTCACGCCGGCGCGGAAGAGATCCTCCAGCACGCCCGGCGGGTCGGTCGCCGGTCCGAGGGTGGCAAGGATCTTGGTGCGACGCTGACGCTCAATCATGGTTAATGGGCTCCCGTTAAAGGAGTGAAATTAGCACACCCATCACGTCCCATGAATACGATTACACCGCTGGCACGCTTGGGTTTCGCTGTTGTCCTGCAGACAGCCCGAGACGACCGGGCGGACAGTCGTTTGCCCACCCGGCGGCCAGCGCCAATCGCGGCGGGCCTTTGCGCGGGACATGCGGCGGCGTACGGATCGCCGCCGCGGCCCTCAATCGATCAGGGTGAGCAGGTCGTCCGGGGCGTGCGCGAGGTGCGCGGCCCCGGCCGCCGTGAGCTCTTCGGCACCGCCGAAGCCCCACAACACGCCGATATTGCGCAGCCCGTGATGACGGGCGCCTTCGATATCCATGCGCCGGTCGCCGATCATCCAGCACTGCCCCGGGGTCAACGACAGCCGGTGCAGCGCCTCGGCGACCAGCTGCGGCTTCTCGCTGCGGCTGCCATCCGGGGTGGCCCCGATCACGTCCTCGAAGCAGTCGCCGAACGGCAGGTGCTCGACAATGCGACGCGCGTGCGGCTCGTTCTTGGCGGTGACGATCGCCAGCCGATGGCCGCGATCCTTGAAGGCCTGCACGACCTGGCCGATCCGCGGGTAGACCTCATGTTCGCGCCAGCCGACCACGTCGAAGCGTTCGCGGTAATACGTCACCGCCTGCTCGACCTGGGCCGGATCGTTGAACAACGGCGCGAAGCTGGTGCGCAGCGACGGCCCGATCCAGCGCCGCAGTTCGGCCTGCGGCGGGACCGGCTGGCCCATCTGCGTGAGCGCATGCGCCACGCACTGGGTGATTCCGACGGCCGAATCGATCAGCGTGCCGTCGAGATCGAAGAACAGGACATCGCGGCTCACGCGCCGCGAGCCTCCAGCGCGGCGACGGCCGGCAGGGTCTTGCCTTCCAGGAACTCCAGGAACGCGCCGCCACCGGTGGAGATGTAGCTCACCTCGCCCGCGATGTCGTACTTGTCGACCGCGGCCAGGGTGTCGCCGCCGCCGGCGATCGAGAACGCCGGGGAGGCGGCGATGGCACGGGCCAGGGCTTCGGTGCCATGGCTGAAGGCCTCGAATTCGAACACGCCGACCGGGCCGTTCCAGACCACGGTGCCGGCCTTGGCGATCAGGCCGGCGTAGTGCTGCGCCGTGTCCGGGCCGATGTCCAGGATCAGATCGTCCTCGGCCACGTCGGCGACGGCCTTCACCGTGGCTTCGGCGTCCGGCAGGAACTGCTTGGCCACGACCACGTCGGTCGGCAGCGGGATGTCGGCGCCGCGCGCCTTGGCATCGGCGACGATCTTCTTCGCGGTGTCCAGCAGGTCCGGCTCATACAGCGACTTGCCGACCGAGTAACCGGCGGCCGCGATGAAGGTGTTGGCGATGCCGCCGCCGACGATCAGCTGGTCGACCTTGCCGACCAGGCTGGAGAGCAGTTCGAGCTTGGTGCTGACCTTGCTGCCGGCCACGATCGCCAGCAGCGGCTGGGCCGGGGCCAGCAGCGCCTTGGCCAGCGCGTCCAGCTCAGCCATCAGCAGCGGGCCACCGGCGGCCACCGGGGCGAAGCGGATCACGCCGTGGGTGGAGGCCTGTGCACGGTGCGCGGTGCCGAAGGCATCCATCACGAACACATCGCAGAGCGCGGCGTACTTCTTCGCCAGCGCTTCATCGTCCTTGCCTTCGCCGACATTCATGCGGCAGTTTTCCAGCAGCACGATCGAACCCGGCGCGACGTCCACGCCGTCGACCCAATCGCGCACCAGCGGCACCTCGACACCCAGCAGCTGCGACAGACGCAGCGCCACCGGCGCCAGCGATTCGGCCTCGCTCCACACGCCTTCCTTCGGACGCCCGAGATGCGAGGTCACCATCACGGCGGCGCCCTTCTCCAGCGCCAGCTTCAGCGTCGGCAGCGACGCGGTGATGCGCTGCTCGGAGGTGATCTGGCCGTTGTCGATCGGCACGTTCAGATCCTGGCGGATCAGCACGCGCTTGCCGGAGAGATCGAGGTCGGTCATGCGAACGATGGACATAAGCAACTCTTTGGCTCTGAAGAAGGAAGGGCGCCGCACGGCGCAGGCCGTCATTGTCCCGGCTGGCGCGGTGCATCGCAAATTCATGACGGGGGCGGAGGTAGGCGGCGACCGTTGGTCGTCGCGCTTCTTAACGGGGACGGAGGTAGTTAAGCGCGCTTAACTACCTCCGTCCCTATTTGGTTGACGCAGCAGGCTGACTGCGAAGCCGCCGACGATCAGCACGCCGATCACCAGCAGCGCCCACAGCAGCCATTGCTTCCAGTCGCGCTGCGGCGCTACCGCGGCATCGCCGGCGAGTACCTGCGGTTCGCCCTGCATGCTCGCCTGCGCCGGCTGCCACTGCGCGCCATGCTGTTCGCGCAGCTGCGCGATCACCGTGGCAACCGGGGCATCCTGGCGCTCCGCGCGTACGCTGCCGGCGGCTACCGTGTAAGGCGGCTCGCCCTGGCTGAGGAACACCAGCGCTTCGGGCTGGTAACCGAGCTTGAGCGTCGGGGCCGGCATCGACTGCGGCTGGCCGGCCACCAGCTTCCAGTAGCGGTCGCGCGTGCTGCGCGCCAGCGGCTGGGTCTGCGATTGGCGGCGGTCGGCGGCGTCCTGCAGCTGATAGGCCACCCATGGGCCGGCCCGCACCTGCCACGGCTGGTCGGCATCGTCGCGGCTCAGCAGCGTCCACTGCACCACGCTGTTGTCGGCCGTTGCGATATCGGCCTGCGCGATCGGGAAGCGCCCATCAAGCTGATACTCGAACTCGCCGGGCTTGCCGGCGGTGCCGGTCAGCGACTGCCAGCGCCAGGCGATCGCCTGCGCGGTCGGCGCCAGCTCGGCCTGCACCGTGGACAGCGCCGGCAAGGCATCGGCACCGATCGGCAGGATGCGGAAATACCGGGCCTGGCGCGCGATCTCGATGCGGCGCTGCTGCAGGCGGCGGCCTTCGTGCTGCAGGTCGACCAGTGGCACGTCATCGGCAATGCGCAACCAGTCGCGCAGGTCGTTGCTCATCTCCACGCGCACGCGCGCCTGCAGGGGCGCCTGCGTCTGCCAGTCGAGGCGCAGCGCCTGCACGCCGGTCTCCAGCGCGCTGGCGTCGATCAGCCAGCCTGCGGGTTGTCCGGCCGCCCCGCCCCGCCCCAGCCGCGCCTCGACCCGGCGCACGCTGCCGTCGGTGTTGCGCTCGGTGAGCAACTGCAGGTCATCGCCGGAGGTGCCGGCCATCGGCGGCAGCGGGAACCAGGACAGCGTCTGCCACTGCGGTGCCTGCGCCAGCGGCTGGTCGGCGGCCAACAACGCCGACGGCAGTGCCTGGCCCTGCGCGTTGAACACCTGCACATCGGCCAGACGTGGCGACACCGCGGTGCGGTACACGCCCTCGTCGAGGGTCAACCGGTACGCACCCGCCTGCGGCTGCGCGAGCTGCAGCGGCCATTGCTGGCGATAGGCCTGGCGGCCATCGGCGGCCTGGGCCTGGGCCAGCGCCGGAAGCGCCAGCGCGGCAAGGAGGATCAGCGGGCGAAAGGTCTTCAAGACTGCGGCTCCACGGCGGGGTCCGGCGCGCGCGGCGGCGCCGGTGCCAGGTAGCCCACGACCGTGCACAGCAGGCCGTAGGCGATGAAAGAAGAAATCCCGAGCAGGTTGCCCAGATGCTGGCGATCGATCAGCACCAGCTTGGCCAGCACCACGCCCATCAGCACCGCACCCACCAGCCACAGGACGCGTTGCCCGCGGCGCGAGCCCCACACCCAGCTGATCACGCCGAGCACGCTCCACACCACGGTCAGACTGGTCTGGGCCAGGGTCGAGGACCACAGGCGCTCGTTCCACGGCACCCCGCCCCAGTGATGCACGGCATGCAGGGTGATGCTGGTCAGCGCGACGAAACCGGCAATCGCCAGCACCGGGATACGGATCGCACGCAGGCCCTCCGGCGCCTGTCCGGACCACAGCCAGCGCGCGGCGAGCACCAGCACTGCCAGCTGCACCAGTTCCACCGGGTTGAGCAGCGGCAACCACGGCAGCGGCGCAGCGCCGGCCGGCACCAGCAGCAGGCCCGCCCAGCTCACGCCGAGCACGGCGAACAGCGTGCATTGCAACGCGCCGCGCATGCGATCGAAGCGTTCGCCCAGCGGCACCGTCAGCCACGGCCAGCGCAGCAGCGCCACTGCAGTAACCAGCAGCCACGGCAGCAGCATCAACGCCAGGCCCCAGCCCTGTGCCAGCGCGAAACGGTCGGCCAGCCACAGGCAGGCCAGCGACACCACGGACGGCCACAGCAGCCACCACAGGAACTGCGCCGCCAGCGACGTGCGGTCATCACCCACACGCAGGCACCACAGGCTGCGCACGCCCAGCAGCGCGAACACGGCCCAGGCCAGTGCGCCATAGCCGGCGAACGGCTGATCGTGCACATCGGCCTGCCACAGCGCCAACGGGAACGCGGCCAGCACCATCGCCAGCGTGGTCAGCACCAGCGCGCGCGCCGGCCAGCGGCGATGCGTCTCGGCGGCCAGCCAACCGGTCACCGCTGCGCCGATCAGCAGCGCATCGGGTTCGTTGCGGTGGGCGACGAAGCGCAGGATCTCGTGGCTGACGCTGCCCAGCCACCACAGCAGGCCCCAGAGGTAGTAGACGATGGCCGGCGCATCCTGCTGCGCACGGCGATAGCTGAAGGCCGCGGCGAAGCCGGCCAACGCCAGCAGCAGGCCGCTCATGAAGGTGGGGTTGGCGATGGCCGTGGCATCGAGATGCCAGTAGTCCGCGCCGACCACGAAGCCGAACGCGGCGCCCAGGGTCAGCAGCGCACCGGCGATCTGCGGCAGCCAGCGCTGCTGGCGCAGGCCCAGCCAGGCCAGCGCCGCCCCTTCCAGCGCGAACACGCTGGCGGTGGCCCGTGCGGACAGCGCCAGCGGCACCGCCAACGTGGCGAAGCCCACCGCGAGTACCGCATGCGACTGGCCCAGCGCGGCATAGCGCTCGCGCTTGATCAGCACCCACGCCAGGCCCGCGTACAACGCGGCCAGTGCCAGCGAGCACAACGCCAGCAGCAGGCGGTCGTCATGCAGCAGGCCAGCCTGCAGCGAGAACGCGATCAGCGGCGTGCCGAACACCAGGCTGCCATCGATCAGGTCGCGCTTCTCCGCGCTCTGCCGACGCGCATAAAGGATCGGAATCAGCAGGTAGAAGGCGAAGAACAGCAGCAGGAACGGCTCGGTGCTGGCGAACTTGTCCGCGCTGTACTGGAGCACGCCCCAGGCCGTGCCGATGCCGAAGGTGAAGGCGAAACCGAGCAGGTTCAGCGCGCGCCACGGACGCCACCAGGCAATCGCCAGGATCGCCGCATTGAGCACGGCGTAATACGAGAACAGCGCGATATGGTTGCCGCTGCCGGTGGACAGCCAGATCGGCGCCATGAAGCCGGCCAGGATGCCGAGCACGGCCAGCGTGCGCGAGTTCTGCACCACCGCCAGCACGCCCATGCCGGCAATCAGCAGCACGCTGAGCGCAAAAGCCGGCACGGCGGGAATCAGGTCGTAGCGCTTGAACGCGGCGAAGATGGTCAGCAGCAGGACGCCGATCGCCCCGCCCTGCAGCGCCAGCGCGAACAGGCGCCGGGTATCGCGCTGCACCCAGCCGAACACCAGCCCGGCCAGCGCCGCCACCGCGATGGCGGCCAGGCGCAGCTCGATCGGGGCGTTCAACCAGCCCTGGTCGCTGGCGTACTTGAGCAGCGCGGCCACACCCGCCAGCAATACCAGCATGCCGATCTTGACCGGCACGTTGCCCTCGGTGAACCACTGCTTGATGGTGCCGACGATGCGCTCGCCGATGCCCGGGCCCTGCGGTTCAACCGGCACCACCGGCGGCGCGGGCCTGGGGGGCATCGACGCCGAGGACGGCAGCGGTGGCGGCATGGCGGCCGCCGCTGCGGGTGCAGCCGCGGTATCCGCGGTCTCGACGGGCGTTTCGATGCCGGGCTGCAGGGCGAAGTCCAGCGGCGCGGCCACGGTGTCGACGGATTCGATATCCGTCCAGCGCAGCGGCCGTTCGGGTTCGGCTGGCGCCTGCGCGGCGTCCCAGGCAGACCCGGCCGCGCGGTGTTCCAGCGCGGCCACACGGCGGCGCAGGCCCGCGATCATCACCAGGGCCACGATCAGCAGCAGCGGGATCGCCAGCAGTACCAGCACCAGCAGGACAATCAGAGCTTCCATTCCAGGCCATCCTCAAGAGGGTCGCCACGGCTGCACCAGGCAGGCGCAGTGCCGGCGGCACGCGGGCCATGCTAATGGATCGGCGGTACGCGCGGGATCACGGGCGTGAATGGTCCGCCTGAAACGACAGACCCCGGCACGGGGCCGGGGTCTGTGGAATGACGCAGGGGCAGCGCTGGCTTACGCCGCGACGACCTTGACCATTTCCAGGCACTTGTTGGAGTAGCCCCATTCGTTGTCGTACCAGGACACCAGCTTGACGAAGGTGCTGTCCAGCGCGATGCCGGCGTCGGCGTCGAACACCGAGGTGTGGGTTTCGCCACGGAAGTCGGTCGCCACGACCTTGTCTTCGGTGTAGCCCAGGATGCCCTTCAGCGCGCCTTCGCTCTGTGCCTTCACTTCAGCGCAGATCTCGGCGTAGGTGGCTTCCTTCTCCAGCTCGACGGTCAGATCGACCACCGACACGTCCGAGGTCGGCACGCGGAAGCTCATGCCGGTCAGCTTCTTGTTCAATTCCGGGATCACCACGCCGACGGCCTTGGCCGCACCGGTCGAGGACGGAATGATGTTTTCCAGGATGCCACGGCCACCGCGCCAGTCCTTGTTGGACGGGCCATCGACAGTCTTCTGGGTCGCGGTCGCGGCGTGCACGGTGGTCATCAGGCCACGCTTGATGCCCCACTTGTCGTTGATGACCTTGGCCAGCGGGGCCAGGCAGTTGGTGGTGCACGAGGCGTTCGAGACGATCGCCTGGCCGGCGTAGGTCTTGTCGTTCACGCCGAACACGAACATCGGGGTGTCGTCCTTCGACGGCGCCGACAGGATCACCTTCTTGGCACCCGCGTCGATGTGCTTCTGCGCGGTTTCCTTGGTCAGGAACAGGCCGGTGGATTCGATGACGACGTCCACGCCGACTTCGTCCCACTTCAGGTTGGCCGGATCGCGTTCCTGGGTCAGGCGGATCTTCTTGCCGTTGACCAGCAGGTCGTTGCCGGACACTTCCACGTCGGCCTTGAAGCGGCCATGCACGGAGTCGTACTTCAGCATGTACGCCAGGTAGTCCGGCTCCAGCAGATCGTTGATGGCGACGATTTCGATGTCATTGCCGAAGTTCAGCACGGCCGAACGCAGCACGTTGCGCCCGATGCGACCGAAACCGTTGATGCCAACCTTGATTGCCATGTTCACAAGCTCCTGCAGCCGCGACGGTGCGGCGCCGATGGAAAGGGGTGTTCATTCTAGCAGGGCCGGAACCGGCCCGGCCCGGGGAAGACGAATGGGAACCGGTTACAACGGTAAATACCCGGATTGATCCGGATCAAGGCGCACAGCGGCGCGGGCGGGAAAACTGGCGCCATTCCAACCCGCCACGAGACCGTCTCATGCGCAAGACCTCCCCCCTCCTGCTCTCCAGCCTGGCCGCCGCCCTGGCGCTGGCCGCCGCCCCCGCCATGGCCCAGTCCAAGGGCGACTGGACGATCGGTGCCGGCGTGCACCAGGTCGCCCCGAAGTCCAACAACGGCTCGCTGGCCGGCGGCACGCTGAAGGTCGACGTCGACAACGACATCAAGCCGACCATCACCGGTGAGTACTTCATCGCCGACAACCTGGGCATCGAGCTCCTGGCCGCGTTGCCGTTCAAGCACGACATCAACATCGCCGGCCTCGGCAACGTGGGCAGCACCAAGCACCTGCCACCGGTGGTGTCGCTGCAGTACCACTTCAACAGCACGGGCAAGGTGTCCCCGTTCCTGGGCGCCGGCATCAACTACACCACCTTCTTCAGAGAGAAGACCGGCGGCGCGCTGGCCGGCAGCAAGCTCAAGATGGAAGACTCCTGGGGCCTGGCCGCCCATGCCGGCGTGGACTTCGCGATCAACGACAAGGGCTCGCTGCGCGTGGACGTGCGCTGGATGGACATCGACAGCAAGGTCAAGCTCGACGGCGAAAAGATCGGCACCGTCAACATCGACCCGCTCGCCTACGGCGTGTCGTACGTGTTCAAGTTCTGATCGGCGGATCAGAACCCAACAAGGCAACACCCTCGCAGCAAGACAGTTTCCCCGGCTTCGGCCGGGGTTTTTTTTGGCTCATTCGGCCAACAGGTGCCGCGCTGCGGCCTGCGCATGCAGCGTCGTCGTATCGAACACCGACACCGTCGCATCCTGCGCGCCGACCAGCAGCATGATCTCCGTGCAGCCCAGGATGATGCCCTGCGCGCCGCGCTCCACCAGCCGCTGCATCACCGCGCGGAACGCCTCGCGCGACGCCGGCAGCACCCGCCCCTGCACCAGCTCGTCATAGATGATCCGGTGCACCGCCGCGCGATCATCAGCCGCGGGAACCAGCACCTCCAGGCCATGCGCCTGGATGAGCCGTCCCTTGTAGAAATCGTGCTCCATGGTGAACGCGGTGCCCAGCAAGCCGATCCTCTGCAGCCCGGCGGCCTTGATCGCCTCGGCGGTGGGGTCGGCGATGTGCAGCAGGGGAATCGCGATCGCCGCCTGCACCGCGTCGGCCATGCGATGCATCGTGTTGGTGCAGATCACGATGGCCGTCGCACCCGCGCCCTGCAGGCGCTGGGCGGCATCGATCATGCGCTGGGTGGCGGTGTCCCAGTCGCCGGCATGCTGCAGTGCCTCGATCTCGGCGAAATCGAACGACCACAACAGGATCCGGCCCGAATGC
This sequence comes from Stenotrophomonas sp. SAM-B, assembly GCF_013387485.1. Lineage (GTDB taxonomy): Bacteria > Pseudomonadota > Gammaproteobacteria > Xanthomonadales > Xanthomonadaceae > Stenotrophomonas > Stenotrophomonas maltophilia_AA. The sequence continues at coordinate 823,376 of NZ_JABBXB010000001.1, read as the reverse complement.
AGGCCGCCCCGCGTGTCGCGCACCTGCTCGTTGATCAGCCGGTAATAGTGGGTCGAGCTTTCCCAGCTCATGCCGCCGATCAAGCCAACGATGTGGGCCATGGGTACCTCCGGTGTCTGCCCGATGCCAGGCACCCGGCGAGCCTAGCCCAAGCTGACCGGCGCTGCAGCCGGCCAGATCCTGGCAAGCCGGCACGGCGGCCGGCCCGCTAGAATGCCGCGGATGAAAATGCCTTCCCTGCTTCCGGCCACCGCCCTCGCGCTGGCCCTCACCCTTGTCTCCACCGATGCCCTGGCCTGGGGCGCGCAAGGCCACCGGCTGGTGGCGCGGATCGCCGAAACCCGGCTGACCCCGCAGGCCCAGGCCGAGGTCGACCGCCTGCTCGCCGCCGAACCGGACCCGACCCTGCACGCCATCGCCCCGTGGGCCGATGAGCTGCGTGCCAAGGACCCGGGGCTGGGCAAGCGCTCGGCCGGCTGGCACTACGTCAACATCGGCGAAGACGATTGCCACTATGAGGTGCAGAAGCACTGCAGGAACGGCAACTGCGTGGTCGAGGCGCTGAAGGCGCAGACCGCGATCCTCGGCGACCGCAGCAGGTCCGACGCCGAGCGCGCGCAGGCGCTGAAGTTCGTGGTGCATTTCGCCGGCGACATCCACCAGCCGATGCATGCCGGCTACGGCCACGACAAGGGCGGCAACGATTTCCAGGTGCAGTTCAACAACCGCGGTACCAACCTGCACTCGCTGTGGGACAGCGGCATGCTGAACGAGCAGAAGCTGGATGACGACCAGTACCTCAAGCGCCTGCTCGCCCTGCCCAAGCCCACGCTCGGCAAGCGTTCGAACATCGATGTCGATGCCGTGCAGTGGGCCGAAGCCAGCTGCCGGATCGCCATTGCACCTGGCGTTTACCCGGACAAGCGTACGCTGGCTCCGAGCTATGCGGCGACCTATCGCCCGGTCGCCGAGCGCGAGCTGCGCCTGGCCGGTGAACGCCTGGCGGTGCTGCTCAACGACACCCTGGGCAAGCGCTGAGGTCAGTACCATGTCATTGCACGTCGCCAGTTTCTTCCACCCGGACAGCCACACCTTCAGCTACGTGGTGCATGACCCGGCGACGTTGCAGGCGGCGGTGATCGACCCCGTGCTGGACTACGACCCGGACACCGATGCACTCGGCGCCGGGCCGCTGCAGCCGTTGCTTGCGCATGTGCGCGGGCATGGCCTAAAGGTGCACTGGCTGCTGGACACCCATGCCCACGCCGACCATGTCAGTGCCGGGCGCTGGCTGAAATCCCAGTGGCCGGACGCGACGCTGGCGATGGGCCAGGGCATCGTGCAGGTCCAGCGCACCTTCGCACCGCGTTACGCGCTCGATGTTCCGACCGACGGCTCGCAGTTCGATCATCTGTTCGCCGATGGCGAGCGCTTCACGCTCGGAGGAATCGAGGCCGAGGTGATCGCGGTGCCGGGACACACGAGTGACAGCGTCGCGTATCGGATCGGCGACGCGCTGTTCACCGGCGACTCGTTGTTCATGCCGGACGGCGGCACCGCCCGCTGCGACTTCCCGGGCGGTGACGCGGCGCAGCTGTACCGCTCGATCCAGCGATTGCTGGCATTGCCGGACGCGACGCGGGTGTTCATCTGCCACGACTACGGCCCGGGCGGCCGCGAAGTCGCCAACCAGACCACCATCGGCGCGCAGCGCACGCACAACATCCACCTGCATGGCGGCATCAGCGAGGCCGAGTTCGTTGCCACCCGCCAGGCGCGTGATGCCACCCTGCCCGAGCCGAAACTGATGCAGCCCTCGGTGAAGGCGAACATCCAGGGCGGCCCGCCGAGGTAGTGCCGGCCGCTGGCCGGCTCCCCTGCAACGTGCGGCCCGTCCGTCGTTTTCCTCAGCGCCCCTGCCGGCGCACCACGTGCTGCCCTTTCACGATCTCGAACGTGAAGCCATACAGCAGGCTCACCGGCACCGGTTCAATGCGCTCGGCGCCTTCGCAGTTGCCCCGATCCGTCGGCACGCGCTGCGGAGGGAAATGACAGACGGCCGCAGGGACAAAGCGCCACATCGCCACCGCTTCCTGGGCAGCCTGCATGAGGGGCGCGTTCTCAGGCGCATTGCCGGCGGCACAGTCGCTGCGATCGCTCACTGGCAGACTGCGTTCGACCTTGCCTTCCGCATCGATCACCAGCTGCAGGCACACCGTCGTCGGTGCCAGCGCGCGGCGCGGATCGCGATCACCGACAACCGGATCAGGCCCCGCATTGAGCTGCGGCATCCGGTAGCCCTCGGTCGGCCCCAGCTGATACGTCTCCACCTTTCCGCTCCCCTGAGCGCCGACGTCCGGATCCAGACGCTGGTGGCCCACGTTCTCGGCGCGGGTGTCCACCGTGGTGATCTGGTCGTGGCCGGCACAGCCTGCCAGGAGGGCCACCGACAGCACGGTCGCTGCCGCGCGCGTCACGCGCATCACGGCGCGGACTCCTCGTCATCCATCGCGAAGGTGACCGGAATCTTCAGCGCCGAGGCCACCGCCTTGCCGTTTCTGATCGCCGGTTCGAAGGTCCACTGCTTCGCGGCAGCGACCGTCGCGTCATCGAACACGCCCGCCGGAGTTGCGTCGAGGACGCGGACGTCGGTCGCCTTGCCGTCCGCATCGACGTCCACCCGGACGACGACCTTGCCGACGATGCGCTGCTCGACGGCGATCTTCGGGTAGGACGGTGGCGGCATTCTGTGGGCAATGGCCGTGCGATCGGCCACCACGGCGCGCCCACCGATCCCGCTCGCGGCCGGGACCGCACTGCCCTGGCCAGCCCAGGCCACGGTCCCCATCCCCACGCACAGCCCGATCACCATCATCTGCCCCGTCAACCACGGCACCGTCCTGCGCTTGTGTTCCTTCAACATCGCAATACGCTCCTTCAACATCGGTTGGCTGCGCCAGTGGCAGGCCATCGGCGCAACCGGGTGGACCAACTGCGCCTTGAGCAGCGCGGTGGCGTAAAGACGGCGCAGGGCCGGATGCGGGTCGACCGTGCGGGCATCGCAGGCCAATTCCTGGTCACGCAGGAACCGGCGCGCGGCCCACGGCAGCAACGGGTGGAACCAGAACACGCAGCGCAGCAGGGCCAGCACAGCGTTTGCCCAAGGATCACCATGACGTCGATGGCTGTGTTCATGGCGCAGGATCAGGTCCTGCTCGGCCGGGCTGAAACGCTGCTCGAAATCAGGACCGACCACGATCCGCGGTCGCCACAGACCGACCAGCGCCGGCAGGCCGGGATCGCCACTGGCCTGCCAGCTGCCATCCCCCCGCGGCTGCAGCGCGCCCAGTGCATGCTCGAAGCGCCGCTGCGCCCGCCAACCGAGGCAGGCCGTCCCCACGGCCCCGAGCAGCCACACCGTCAACAGCAGCAGCGGCCACTGCGAGGTGTCGGTGGGCACGGCCGGCGCGCGCAGGGCCGACGCCATCGCCATGACCGGCGCCGTCTCGGTGATCGGCAGCGGCGGCAGCGGCAGGTACGGGGCGATCAGCATCAGCGGCAACAGCCACCAGCTGCGGTAGGCCAGCGCTGCGCCCCCCAGGCGCAGCAGCAGAGGCCTGGCCGCGGCCAGCACCAGCGTCGCCACCGACAGCCACACGCTGGCCTGCAGTAGTCCATCGAGCAGCTCAGTCATGGTCCATCTCCTGGATCAGCTTTCTGAGCTCGGCGATGTCCTGCGCGCTGAGCTCGCCGCGCTGGCTGAAGTGCGCCACGAGAGGCGCGACGCGACCGTCGAAAACGCGACCGAGGAAGCCTTCACTCTGTTCGGCCACCCAGGCCTGGCGCTGCAGCACCGGCGCGTACAGATAGCGGCGCCCGTCGCGGCTGGCGCTGACCGCCCCCTTGGTCAGCAGCCGGTTGAGCAGGGTCTTGATGGTGGGCTCCGCCCAGTCGCGGCTGGCCAGCGCGGCCACTACCTCGTCGGCGCCCAGCGGATGGCTGCGCCACAGCACCTCCATCACCACGGCTTCGGCCTCACTGATCTGGCTCATCATTTACACCCGTAATCGACAATCCGATTACGCCCGTAATCGAAGGGAGTGTCAACCCTTCGACAGCCGGTTCATGCAGCCGCTGCCAGCATCGGCGCATGCCCCACGGAGCCCTCGATGAGACGCTACCGAAAACTCGATGAAGTCTCGCGTCGCCGTCTGTTCAAACCGGAAATGCTGTAATGACCCGCATGATTTCGCAGGATAGCGCCGCATGACCGAACACCTGACCGACCTGGACGCCGCCGTCGACTGGCTGCTGCAGCGGGTCGATGGCCCCCTGCGCATCGGCGCCCCGCTTGCATTGGGCAAGCCGCACCGGCTGCTCAACGCGCTGTATGCACGCGTGGAAAACGATGCTTCGCGGCCACTGCAGTTGTATACCGCGCTGTCGCTGAATCCGCCGCGCGGGGGTGCGGGGCTGGAGGCACGCTTCATGAAGCCGTTCGCCGAGCGTCATTTCGGCGAGGATTTCCCGCGGCTGGCCTACGCCGATGCGATGGTGCGCGACCAGCTGCCGTCGCATGTGCAGGTGGAAGAGTTCTACATGCAGTCCGGCGCGCTGCTTGGCTCGTCGCAGGCCCAGCGCAGCTACACCAGCCTGAACTACACGCACGCCGCCGACGCGGTGGCGCAGCGCGCGCCGCACGCGATCGTGCAGAAAGTGGCGATGCGCGCGAATGATCGGCGACTGTCGCTGTCATGCAACAACGACATCACCCAGGACACGCTGGATGCGATGGTCGCGCGCGGGTTGCCCCGCCCGTTGATGATCGCCGAGATCGATCCGCAACTGCCCTACCTGGCCGGTTCGGCCACGGTCGACGTGTCGTTCTTCGATCTGGTGATCACGCCACCGGGGCCGTATCCGGCGCTGTTCGGCCTGCCGCGCCAGCCGGTCAGCGATGCCGACTACGCGATCGGCCTGTATGCCAGCACGCTGGTGCGCGATGGCGGCACGCTGCAGATCGGCATCGGTACGCTGGCCGATGCGCTCAGCCATGCACTGGTGCTGCGGCATACCGACAACGCCCGCTACCGGCAGATCCTGCAGGCGCTGGATCCCGGCCTGGCCAGCCACCCGACCGTGCTGGAATGCGGCGGCCTGGAGCCGTTCGAGATCGGCCTGTACGGCTGCAGCGAAATGCTCAACGAGGGCTTCCGCCGGCTGATCCAGACCCGCGTGATCCGGCGCAAGGTGCACGACGATCTGGCGCTGCTGCAGCGGATCGAGAACGGCACCGCCTGGACCACCGATTACGCCACCCTCGAGGCCGAGGGCGAGTACCTGCACGGCGCGTTCTACCTGGGCTCGCCGGAGTTCTACCAGTGGCTGCGCGACCTGCCCGATGACGAGCGCAGCGCGATCGGCATGCGCCGGATCAGCGAGATCAACCAGCTCTACGGCGGCGATGAAACGCTGGAGCGGATGCAGCGACGCGATGCGCGTTTCTTCAACTCCTGCATGATGGCCACCGCACTCGGCGCCGCCGTCTCCGATGCGCTCGAAGACGGCCGCGTGGTCTCCGGCGTGGGCGGCCAGTACAACTTCGTGGCGATGGCGCATGCCCTGCCCGGCGCGCGCAGTGCGCTGATCTTCCGCGCCACCCGCGAGGACAAGGGCACGCTGCAGTCCAACGTGCGCTGGAACTACGGACACACCACGATCCCCCGGCACCTGCGCGATCTCTACATCAACGAGTACGGCATCGCCGACCTGCGCAACATGACCGACGAGGACTGCGTGATCGCGATGGCCGCGATCACCGATGCGCAGTTCCAGGCCGCGTTGCTGGACAAGGCGAAAGCCTCGAAGAAGCTGGCGACCGGTTTCACTCCGTCCGCCGATGGGCAGCGCAACACGGCCGCGGCGGTCAGTGCGTCGCTGGCGCCGTTCCGCCAGTCCGGGCTGCTGCCGGACTATCCGCTGGGCAGCGACTTCACCGAGGTCGAGCAGCACCTGGTCAAGGCGCTGGGCTGGCTGAAGCAGAACACGCAGACGCCGATGGCGAAGCTGCGCACGGTGCTGGCCGCGGTGGCCCAACCTGCCGGCGATGGCGATCAGGCCTATCTGCAGCGGATGGGACTGGAAGCGCCGAAGACGTTCGGCGAACGCATCGAGGCGCGGTTGGTGCGGTTGGGATTGGCGCGCACGGCGGCAGTGTGATGTAGATCCACGCCATGCGTGGATCCACCCCTCAACAAACGAAAAGGCCGGGGATATCCCCGGCCTTTCGTGTTGCAGCGGCCGGGCTGAGCCCGGCGCCGCGATCAGTTCGCCAGCTGCGCCTTGGCCGCGGCCACGACGTGCTCGGCGGTGATGCCGAAGTGCTTGTACAGCGCCTCCGCCGGTGCCGAGGCACCGAAGGTGTCGATACCCACCACCGCACCGTCCAGGCCGACGTACTGGCGCCAGAAACCGGTGACGCCGGCTTCCACGGCCACGCGGTTGCGCACGGCGTTGGGCAGCACGGACTCGCGGTACGCCGCATCCTGGCGCTCGAACACGTCGGTCGACGGCATCGACACCACGCGGGTCTTGATGCCGGCGGCATCCAGTTCCGCCTTGGCGGTCACGGCCAGGCCCACTTCCGAACCGGTGCCGATCAGGATCACGTCCGGCACGCCGCCTTCGGCGTCGGCCAGCACGTAGCCACCGCGCGCGATCTGGGCGACCTGCTCGGTGCTGCGCGGCTGGTGCGGCAGGTTCTGGCGGCTGAACACCAGGCAGCTCGGACCGTCCTTGCGGGTGAGCGCCGACTTCCAGCTGACCGCCGATTCGACCGCATCGCACGGACGCCACACATCGTTGTTCGGGATGTAGCGCAGCGAGGCCAGGTGCTCCACCGGCTGGTGGGTCGGGCCGTCTTCGCCGAGGCCGATCGAATCGTGGGTGTACACGTGGATCGCGTGGGCCGGGATCAGCGCGCTCATGCGCACGCCGTTGCGGGCGTAATCGCTGAATACCAGGAAGGTGGCGTCGAACGGGATGAAACCGCCATGCAGGGCCAGGCCGTTGGCGATCGCGGTCATGCCGAACTCGCGCACGCCGTAATAGACGTAGTTGGCGTTCGGGTCGTCGGTGGCGACCGACTTGCTGGCCTTCCACAGGGTCAGGTTGGAGTGCGCCAGATCGGCCGAACCGCCCACCAGTTCCGGCAGCAGCGGCGCGAACGCTTCGATCGCCAGCTGCGAGGCCTTGCGCGAGGCGATGGTCTGGCCGTCGGCCTGGACCTGGGCGATGTAGGCATCGGCCTTGGCAACGAAGTCGGCCGGCAGCTCGCCGTGCGAACGACGGATCAGCTCATCGGCTTCGGCCGGGTACTGCGCCGCGTACTTGTCGAACTGCTGCTCCCATTCGGCCTGGCGCAGGGTGCCGGTACCGCCGGCACGCCAGCCGGCGTAGATCTCTTCCGGAATCTCGAACGGGCCGTACGGCCAGCCCAGCTGCTTGCGGGTCGCTTCCAGCTCGTCCTTGCCCAGCGGGGCGCCGTGGCTGGATTCCTTGCCGGCCTTGTTCGGCGAGCCGAAACCGATCGTGGTGCGGCAGCAGATCAGGGTCGGCTTGTCGAACTGCGACAGCGCGCTGTCGATGGCGGACTTGATGCTCTCCGGATCGTGGCCATCGACGCCGCGCACCACGTTCCAGCCATAGGCCTCGAAACGCTCGGGGGTGTTGTCGGTGAACCAGCCATCGGTGTTGCCGTCGATGGAGATGTGGTTGTCGTCCCAGAAGCAGACCAGCTTGGACAGGCCCCAGGTGCCGGCCAGCGAGGCGGCTTCATGCGAGATGCCTTCCATCAGGCAGCCATCGCCCAGGAACACCCAGGTGCGGTGGTCGACGATCTCGTGTTCCGGGCGGTTGTAGCGCTGTGCCAGCAGCTTCTCGGCCAGGGCGAAGCCCACGGCATTGGCCAGACCCTGACCCAGCGGACCGGTGGTCGTCTCCACGCCGGGGGTTTCATGGTGTTCCGGATGGCCGGCGGTCTTGCTGCCCAGCTGGCGGAACTGCTTGAGCTGCTCGATCGGCAGGTCGTAGCCGCTCAGGTGCAGCAGCGCGTACTGCAGCATCGAGCCGTGGCCGTTGGACAGCACGAAGCGGTCGCGGTTGAACCACTTCGGATTCTTCGGGTTGTGACGGAGGTAGTCGTTCCAGAGCACTTCGGCGATGTCGGCCATGCCCATCGGCATGCCGGGATGACCGGACTTGGCGGTTTCGACCGCATCAGCGGCGAGGAAGCGGATGGCATTGGCCAACTGGCGGCGGGTAGGCTGCGTCATGGTTCTGTCGGAGTCGGGAGGCTCCCGCGGAGCTGCGGGCAGCCCATTGTCCCACAGGTGATCGGCGGGGTCAGGCCGGAGACAGGCCAGGCCCTTAACGACAACGCCCCGCACAAGGCGGGGCGTCGGGAACCCGCAGGCCTGCGCAGGCTCAGTCGCGCGGGGCCGGAGCGGGTGCCGAGGCCGGGGCCACTGCGGCCACGACCGGGCCCTCGTCCACCTCGCCCTTGGCCACCAGGGTGGTCAGGGCCAGATCGCCGGTCACGTTCAGCGCGGTACGGCACATGTCCAGGAAGTGGTTCACGCCCAGGATCAGGCCGATGCCCAGCGGATTCACGCCGACCATGGCGCAGATCATCGCCACCACCGGCAGCGAGCCGGAGGGCACGCCGGCGGTGCCGATGCCGCCCAGGATGCAGACCGCCATCACCATGATCTGCTGGCCGATGCTCAGGTCCACCCCGAAGAACTGCGCCAGGAAGATCACGGTCACGCCCTCGAACAGCGCGGTGCCGTTCTGGTTGGCGGTCGCACCCACGGTCAGCACGAAGCGCGACACCTTCTGCGGCAGGCCCATCTGGTCGGCCACGCGCAGCGCGGTCGGCAGGGTGGCGTTGCTGGAGGCGGTCGAGAAGGCCATCACGGTGGCTTCCTGGGTATCGCGGAAGAACGCCAGCGGCGAACGGCCGGACAGCCACACGGCGACGCCGTAGGTCACCACCATGTGCAGCCCAAGCGCCAGCACCACCACGCCCACGTAGGCGCCCAGGCGGATGATCAGCTCGAAGCCGAACAGGGCCGCCAGGTTGAACATGAAGCAGGCCACCGCGTACGGGGCCAGCCGGATGACCAGGTTGATCAGGGTCATCGAGATTTCGAAGATGCCTTCGATGGCGCGACGCAGCGGGGCGACCTTCGCCTCATCGGTCAGCACCATGCCGATGCCGAACATCAACGCGAAGAACATCAGCGAGAGGATCGCGCCGTTGCTGGAGGCCGCCTCGACCACGTTGCTCGGCACGATCGACAGCAGCATGTCCATGCCCTTTGGCACGCCATGGATGCCGGCGACGATTTCCTTGCTGCGCTCGGCATTCTCGGTGAGCATCTGCGCGGCCACGACCGGGTCCACGCCCACGCCCGGCTTGAGCACGTTGACCAGCACCAGGCCGATGCCCACGGCGATGCCGGAGAGCAGGATCGTGTAGGCCAGGGTCTTCCAGCCGATGCGGCCGAGGGCGCGGATGTCACCCATCTCCGACACGCCCATGATCAGCGCCGAGAAGATCAGCGGCACGATCAGCATGAAGATCAGATTGAGGAACAGGCCCGAGGCCGGGGTGGTGATGTAATCCATCACCCACTTGGCACCGGTATGCAGGCCGTCGATGCTGCCACCGAGTGCATGGACGGTCAGCCCGAGGACCAGGCCGATGATGAAGCCGATGCCCATTTTCCAGTGCAAAGGCAGTTTCTGCCGGGTCGTTGCGGCCTCAGTCATGGAGCGGCGTTCCTCGAAAAAATGAAATCAGCTTAGCAAAGCCGGCCGCCCTGACCGACACGCCTTTTTATGAATGCGCAGGCGGGTACAACGGCGCGAGACCATTGTCGGTTGCGGCCGCAGACGCCCGCCAGTGCGGTCCGTCATGGAAGGCCCGCCGCAGCGCCTGCCGCGCCTCGCCGACATCGCCGCCCTGCCCGCCCCAGCGGACCTGCTGCATCCGGATCAACGTGTCGCGCTGTTGAGCGTCGTCGAGGCGCTCCAGCACCTGCTCCAGGGTCTGCACACCGCCCATCCCGGCCAGCACGACGATGATCTCGTCGAACCCACCGGCTTCCATGGCCCGGCGCAGGTCGGCGCGGGTGTACGTGCCCGCTGATGGAGCCAAGGACGCCGTGCCCTCGCCGCCCCGCACGACCCGCGGACGAGCGCGTCGGCGCCAGCCCCAGGCGAGGGTCAGCAGCCACAGCACCGCCAGGCCGGCCGACAGCGCGATCCAGCCCCACGGGCGCGCTGCGGCCTGCGTCGGTGCCAGCTGCAGGTCCGGGGAGGCGGCCGCCGGTTCGCCCGGCAGCGCCGAGGTGGTGTCCACCGGCAGGGTCGGCGTGGCGCTGCCGGCCACACCGGCAGTGATCGCCAGCCGCAGGTCCGGCAGGCTGGCCGTGCGCGCCTGGCCGGCCGCCACGTCCCACCACGCCATGCGCAGGCCCGGGACGGTCAGCGACCCGGTCTGGCGCGGCACGATCGCGAAGCGACGGGTCAGCGTGAGCTGCGGCGTGCTGCCATTGAAGGTTTCATCGAACTGCGGCGGCTCGGCGAATACCTGGGCGCCCGGGCCCACGTCGGGCACTGGAAGTTCCGGGAACTGCGCCTTGGTCGCGCCCTCGGCCACGGCCTCCACCACCACGGTGGCCGCTTCACCGGCACGGCCGGTGGTGGGCGCAGCGGTATAGCGCAGGCGCAGCCCATGCAGCGGCAGCCACGGTTGCGGTGCCGAGGCCGGTTGCGCCTGGACCTGCAGGGTGCGCGGCGCGGAGGCCGCGCGCAGGCGGCCATCGCCGCCGAACATGTCATCGAAGAAGCCGCCCGCGCTGCGCCCGTTGAACTGCGCCGCCGGCAGCGCCAGAGGACCGCTGCGCTCGGGGATCAGCAGGAAGCGCCGCTCCACCACGTTGTAGCGGCGGCCGTTGACCTCGCGCACCTGGGTGCGGTCTTCGCCGACGCGCTGCAATGACGCACCGGCAGGCGTATCGAGCACCAATTCACCACTGAGCAGCTGTGCGGCGTAGAACAGGCGCACCACCACGCCGACGCTCTGCTGCACATACGGCGAGGAATCGTCGACCTCGGTTTCCAGGAACACGGCGGCATTGCCCGCGGCCGCCGCCGGCGCGGACGCGGTGCTGGCGCCGACCTGCAGGGTCAGCGGCTGGGTCCGGCTGCTGCCGACCTGCAGCGCCGGAATCTGCAGGGTGCCGACGCGCTTCGGGGTGAGTGCGACGGCATACAGCGCGCGCGAGGTCGTCGCGCCGTTACTCCACTGCATCTGGCGGCTGCTGGTCTGGCTGCTGAGGTCGAAATCGGCCCGCAGCGGCGCGTAGTCCGGTGCACCGCCACCGGCATCGGATTCGATGTTGAGGGTGACCGTGTCGCCGTCGGTGATCTGCTCGCGGTCGAGCCACGCGCGGGTCTGCGCGTGCGCGGCCATGCTCGCGCACAGCAGCAGGGCGAGCCCGGCGCGCAACCAGCGCTGTATCGTGGAATGTGTCATCGCCCTTCCCGTTTCCTGCGTTCGTTTTCCAGCTGGAACTTGGCCCGCAGCAGGCTGCCCGGGTCATCCGGCACGCGGCGCATCCAGGCTTCGACCGCCTGCTGCTGCTCGCGCTGCTGCGGCGTGCCGCTGACCTTGCCCTGCGCCTTGTCGTTGCCGTCGCCCTGCCCCTGGCGCTGCATGGCCTGCTGCATGCGTTCGCGCTGGGCGGCGTCGGCCTCGGCCTGCGCCTGGCTGTCGGCGGCCTGCGGCGGCGACTTCCCGTCCTTGGACTGGCCGTCCTTCGGCTCACCGGACGTGGGCGGCGGTGACTGGCCCTGCTGGCTCTTGTCCTGCGGTGGCGCAGCGTCACCGCTCTGGCCCTGGCCCGGGTTCTTGCCGGGGTCGGACGTGTCGGATGGCGGTTGCTTCCCGTCTTTCTGATCGTTGTTCTGGTCGTTGTTCTGCGGCGGTCTGCGCTTGCGGGCGGCATCGACTGCCGCGCGATTGGCGACCGCATCGGCCATGCCCGGGTGCTTCTTGAGCGCGCGGTCGTAGGCCTCGATGGCGGCATCGTACTGTCCCTGGCGCGCCAGCGCGTTGCCCAGGTTGTACCAGCCGGCATCGGTATCGATGCCCTCGAACTGCTGCTGCGCGGCCTTGAAATCGCCTTTGCGGTACGCATCCACCCCGGTGGACAGGCGTTGCTGATCGAGCTGGTCGGCGCGTTGCCACCATGTGCCTTCGGCGGCGTGCGCCGGCATCGGCATCGCCATCGGCAGCGCTGCGATCATCACCAGCAGCGCCAGGGCCCCGCGCCGACGGAACGCGAACAGCGCCAGCAGCATCAGCGGCGGCAGCAGCCAGAAGCCTTCATCGCGCCAGGTGCGGCCCTGCCCTTCACGGCTGTCATCGGCACTGACGCGCGGGGTCAACACGTCGAGCGCGGCGAGGTCCTTGTCATCGCTGGCCACGCGCGCATAGCGACCGCCACCGCGGCTGGCGACGCTGCGCAGCGAGCCCTCCTCCAGGCGCGCCGGGACGATCTGACCCTCGCGGTTGCGATAGGCCGCGCCCTGCGGCGTACCCAGCCCGAGCACGGAGACCACGAAGCCCTGCGCGCGTGCCGCGGCTGCCGCCTGTTCGGCATCGGCATCGGCGCGGTCGGTGAGCAGGAGGATGTCGCCGCCGCGCGCGCCGGACTGCTGCAGCAACTTGACTGCCGTTTCCAGCGCGCGGTCGGCGCGCTGGCCATCGCGGGGCATCACATCGGGGGCCAACGCATCCAGGTACAGCGCGACATTGGCCATGTCGTCGGTCAATGGCGCCACGGTATAGGCATCGTCGGCGTACACCAGCAGGGCGACTTCGCCACCCTGGCGCTCGCGCAGCAGCGTGGCGAGCTTCGCGCGTGCCTGCAGCAGGCGCGACGGCGGCAGATCCGTCGCGGTGACCCGCGAGGACAGGTCCAGTGCGACCACCAGCGGCGACGGCGTCTGCCACAACGGCTGTGCGACTTGCCGCCATGAGGGGCCGGCCAGCGCCACGATCGCGATGGCCGTGCCCAGCAGCAACAGGAGCAGCCCACCCCAGGCGCGACGGTCGCGGCCTACCAGGAGATGGCGCAGCAGATGCGCATCCACCGTCTGGCGCCAGACATTGGCGCGACGCCGGCGCAGCCACCAGATCGCCACCAGCAGCGGCAGCACGAGCAGCGCCCACAACGCATCGGGACGGATGAAATGCAGGGCGTTCCAGCTTGCGGTCATGTCCAGCGCCTCGGCAACAGCCACGCCAGTCCGGCCAGCAGCAGTGCCAACGCCAGCGGCACTGCGTAACGCTCGATCCGCGGCCGCACTGCCGGCCCGGCCGACCTGACCGGCTCCAGGCGTTCCAGCTCGGCGTAGATGCCGGCAAGCTCATCGGTATTGCGCGCCCGGAAAGAGCGGCCGCCGGTGAGCTCGGCGATCTTGTTCAACGTGGCTTCGTCGACCGGATCTTCGCCGGGCGCGATCTGCACGCCGAACAGGCTGATGCCGCCGTCGCCGCCAAACGCCACGGTGTAGACGCGGACCCCTTCGGCCTGGGCCAGTTCGGCCGCACGCAGCGGTTCGAGCACACCGGCGTTGCTGACGCCGTCGGTCAGCAGGATCAGCACGCGCTGGCCTTCGGGTTGTTCGCGCAGGCGCTTGACCGCCAGCGCGATCGCGTCGCCGATCGCGGTCTCGCGCCCGGCCAGGCCGACCACGCTGTCGCGCAGCTGATCGCGCACGCTGGTGAGGTCGGCGGTCAACGGGGTCAACGTGTAGGCGCGCTCGCCGAAGATCAGCAGGCCGACGCGATCACCGACGCGACGATCAAGGAAGTCGGCAAGCACGGCCTTGGCCGCGGTCAGTCGCTCGACCACCTGGTTGCCGAGCATCATGTCCGCCTCGCTCATGCTGCCTGACACGTCCACCGCGAGCATCATCTGGCGGCCCTGCTGCGGCGGTGTCACCGCGTCACCGAGCTGCTGCGGTCGCGCAGCCGCCACGCACAGGCAGGCCCACGCCAGCCACAGCAGCGCGCGGCCCAGGCGTGGGCCCGCACCGCCCGCGGCAGCGCCCAGCGACTGCAGTTGATCGGCCGCGTAGGGCACGCGCAGTGCGGCGCCCGCGCCGGGCCGTGACGGCCACCAGCGCATCAGGATCGGCAATGGCAGCGCCAGCAGCATCCACGGCCAGGCCAGGCTGTCGAGCCAGCTCAACCACGTCGGCAGGGTGATCGCGATCATCGGCGCCGCTCCGTGAGCAGCGACAGATAACGGCGGCGTGCAAGGACGCGCAGACGCTGCACCGCTTCGGCGTCGGCACTTGGGCGGTAGCTGCCGTCGAGCAGCAGCGCGCCATCGCCATCGGAGAAAGCGCGGCTGTTCTTCTCATCCAGGAAGGCCAGCCATTCACTGCCCTGCAGCCGTTCGGCGCCGGGTTGATGCTGGCGCGCCGCGCGGCGCAGCAGGTCGGCGATCGCCGCGATCTCGGCGACCGGCGAGCCGGCTTGGGTCACCTGGGCATCGAACAACGCCAGCCACCGCTGGCGCGTACGCCGCCGACGCCACTGCCAGGCCCAGATCGCGGCCACCACCAGCGCTAGGGCCGCAAACACCAGCCACCACCCGGGCGCCGGCGGCCACCACGGCGGTGAGGGCGGCAACTGCACATCGCGCAGCGGCAGCGAGGCGGCGGCGCTCATGCCACCACCGCGGTCGGCAGCGGACTCAACCAGCTGTCGCTGGCGTCGTCGGTGGCCACCACATGCACCTGGATGCGGCGCGCGGCCAGACTGTTCTGCAGCGTCTCCAGCGGCGCCACGAACCGCTCGCGCCAGTGCTCGCGCACCGCAGTGCTGCCCAGATCGAGCAGCACGCGACGGCCCTGCGAGAGAAACGGCAGCGCGTCGGCCGGGGGCGCCAGTTCAAGGGGATCGACCAGCAGCATCACCACCACTTCGTGGTGCATGGCCAGCGCGGCCCAGCGCGCACTGCCGATCGTGGCGGCACGCGCCGGATCGGCCAGCACCACCACGCGCGCACCGGGGCGCAGCAGCCGTGCCGCCTGCTCCAGCGCGCGGTCCAGCCCGGCATCCTCGGCGGGCGGTTCGGCGTACCAGCGGGTCAGCGCATCGAGCACGCGCAACACGCCGCGGGTGCCACCGGCCGGTGCGATCGGCGGTTCCTGGGTGCTGCCGCGCACGGCCGCAAGGCGGTCACCCTGGCGCTGCGCCAGCCACGCTGCCACCGCGCCGACGCGCGCGGCCTGTACGGATTTGAAGCGGACCCGGGTGCCGAAATACAGCACCGGATCGGTATCGGCGACCAGCAGCGTCAGCCGCTCGCGTTCGGCCTGGAACAGCTTGGTATGTGCGCGTCCGGTGCGGGCTGTCACACGCCAGTCGATATGCCGCGCGTCATCGCCGGGCACGTAATCCCGGGACTCGGCGTACTCCATGCCGCGTCCGCGTGCGGGCGACGGCGCACTGCCGGCATGACCCAGCCGGCCACGCCGCGCCGGCGGTGCGCGGTGCGCACTGCGGCGCAACGCCACCAGCTCGGCCAGACTCGGCCGCAGGCCATCGCCCTCCAGCGGCGTGGCGCTCTGCGCGGGGGTGTCCATCGCGCTCAGGGCGCCGGCACGCGGGCCAGCAGCTCGGCGACCAGGCGTTCGCCATCCCAGCCTTCGGCGGTGGCTTCATAGCTGGGCAGCACGCGATGGCGCAGCACATCGGGCGCGACGTTGCGCACATCCTCCGGGGTGACGAAGTCGCGCCCGGCCAGCCAGGCGCGCGCCCGCGCACAGCGCTCCAGCGCGATCGAGCCACGCGGGCTGGCGCCCCAGGCGATGCGCCGCGCCAGCGCCGGGTCGTAGCGCGCGGCATCGCGCGAGGCCAGCACGATTTCGATGAGGTAGCGTTCCAGCGCCGGCGCGACATGCAGCGACAGGACCGCCTTGCGGGCGGCGAACACATCGCTCAGCGGCATGCGCGCCGGCGCGGCAGCCGGGGTGGACAGCGCTTCACGGGCGCGCTCGCGCGCCAGCCGCAGGATTTCGGTTTCCGCCTCCGAATCGGGATAGCCGATCCGCACATGCATCAGGAAACGGTCCAGCTGCGCTTCGGGCAGCGGGAAGGTGCCTTCCTGCTCGATCGGATTCTGCGTGGCCATCACCAGGAACAGCGAGGGCAGCGGATAGGTATGGCGGCCCACCGTGACCTGGCGCTCGCCCATGGCTTCGAGCAGGGCCGACTGCACCTTGGCCGGCGCACGATTGATTTCGTCGGCGAGCAGGATCGGATGGAAGATCGGGCCGGGCACGAATTCGAACCGCCCTTCCTGCGGGCGCCAGATCTCGGTGCCGGTCAGGTCGGCCGGCAGCAGGTCCGGGGTGAACTGCACGCGCGAGAAATCCGCATCCAGTCGGGCGGCCAGCGCGCGGATCGCGGTGGTCTTGGCCAGCCCGGGGGCGCCCTCCACCAGCAGGTGGCCATCGGCGAGCAGCGCGGTCAGCAGGCGCTCGACGAGCGCACTCTGGCCGACGATCTCGGATGACAGGCCGTCGCGCAGCGCGCGGAAGGCATCGTGCAGGCGGTCGTGCTCCACCGGAGCGGGCGTCGGGGTATCGGGCATGGGGGGCGGCAGATTCATGGCATCCATGTGACCTCCACGGTGGGCAGAGGTTCCATCGCCATGATGGCAGGACAGTGGCGGTTACGACATCAAGATTGGCTGAACGCAGAAAGGGCCGCACAGGGCGGCCCTTTCTTCACTGCGATACAGCGCCCGTCAGTTGACGGCCGGGGCGTTCCGGGACACGCGCAGCACCTTGGGGGTCACGAACACCAGCAGTTCGGCCTTGTCCTTGTTGCGGCTGCGCTTCTTGAACAGATTGCCCAGGAACGGCACGTCGCCCAGGAACGGCACCTTGTTGACGCTGTTCCGGTCGGTGAACTCATACACGCCGCCGATAACAACGGTCTGTCCATCATCGACCAGCACGGCAGTGTTCACTTCACGGCGGTTGATGGTGGGCACGGTGCCATAGCCATCGAGGACGATGTAGCTTTCCACTTCGTCCTTCTTGACCGCCATGTTCAGGAACACGCGGTTGTCGTTGGTGATGGTCGGGGTGACCTTCAACTCCAACACCACTTCCTTGAACTGCACGTTGGCCTGGGCCACGCCGCCGGCACCGCCACCACTGATGGTGACGTAGCCGATTTCCTTACCCTGCTTGATCACCGCTTCGCGCTGGTTGGTGGTCACCACGCGCGGGTTGGAGATCACTTCGCCGCGCGATTCTTCCTGCATCGCTGACAGCTCGACGTCCAGCAGATAGCCGGCATTGAGGATCGACAGCGCCAGCGAGCCGGGGCTCTTGAGCGCGTCGACCGGCAGGTTCCAGTTCAGCCCGCTGTTGATCGTGGACGGCGCACGGACCGGGATCGACCCGGTGCGGCCACCGGCCACCCAGTCGTTGATCGCCTTCTGGTACGCGAAATCCTTGTCCGCACGATCGTTGATGTTCTTGCCGTTCTGGCCCAGGTCGCCGCTGAAGTACACGTTGTCGCGGCTGCCACTGATGCCGAACTTTGCGCCAAGCTCGCGCGCGAAAGTATCAGTGGCGATTACGATGCGGCTCTCGATCAGCACCTGGTCGACCGGGCGATCGATCACATTGATCAGTTCACGCATCCGCGCGATCTTCTTCGGGATGTCGCTGATCATCAATGTATTGGTGCGCTCATCCGCCACGATGCGGCCGCGCGAGGACAGGAACCCGCTTTCTTCCTGCGAGTTGCTGCCACCGCCATTGCCGCCGCTGCCCCCGTTGCCGCCGCCGATGCCCTTGGCTTCGGTCAGGGCTTTGAAGATCACTGCGGCATTGTGGTAGTTGATCTGGATGTAGTCGGTGACCAGATCCTCGCGGTTCTCGATCGCGATGCGAGCGTCTTCCTTGTCCTGCTCGAACTTGGCCAGCTCCGGTTGCGGCGCGACCCAGATCACGCCGCCATCGCGGCGCTTGTCCAGGCCTTTGGCCCGCAGCACGATATCCAGCGCCTGGTCCCACGGCACGTTGATCAGGCGCAGGGTCACGTTGCCCTGCACACTGTCGGACGCGACCACGTTGAGGTTGGATTCCTCGGCGACCAGCTGCAGCACGGTGCGTACCGGCACATCCTGGAAGTTGAAGGTCACCGGCTTGCCGCTGTAGCCGCGCTGGGCGACGGACGCCGCCGCCTGGCTCACGGTCGTAGCCGTAATCGCACCGGTCGCCGGGGTGCCCTGCCGCGGGCTGATCTCGACCACGTATTCGTTGCCGCTCTGGTAGGCCAGCGACTCGAAGGCCGTGTTGGTGCTGAGCACCAACTGAGTGCCACCACCAGACGGCTTGGCGTCGATACGCTGCACCGGCGTGGCGAAGTCGGTCACGTTGATCGGCTTCTGCAGGTTCTCCGGCAGGCGTGCGTTACCGACGTCGATGACGACGCTGTTGCCCTGGCTGCGCAGGTCCGGGCTGGCGCCCTGACCGTCGAACTGCAGGATCAACCGGCCGGCGCCATCGTCACCGCGCTTGAAATCGATCTTGGACACCGACAGCGAGGCTGGTGCGGTCGCCGGGGCGGTGGAGACCACCGGTTTCGGCACGGCGCCGCTGGGCGTAGCCGCCATCAGCGTGCCGTTGGCCACCATGAGCGCGACTCCCAGCGCGCACAGGTGGAGCAACTTCTGGCGCCGGACGGAACGCAGCCGCAGGGCGTTGGAAAAGGTCATCGTGCTATCCCCATAATCATTCATTGATCTTCAAGCGCGAGCGTTGCCGGCCGTTCCAGCCAGCCACCCGCGCCATCCGGCACCAGTTCAATCAGCTCAATCCGGTCCTCGAAGACCCCGGTCACCCGCCCGTCGCTCTGCCCCAGATAGACGCCCGGACGCACCCGATAGGTGACCTTGTCCGGCGCCATCACCAGCACGACGAGTCCGCCCCCACGGCCGATCGAACCCACCATGTCCAGGCTGTCCAGCGGGAAATCCTCCAGCGGCTCCTTGCGGCGGTTCGGATCCGGACGCAGCCCCGATCCCCCTTGCGGATTGGTCCAGGCGTCGGTAAACGGGTCGCGCATCCCCTGCGCGGAATATTCAAACGTCTCGAACTGCTGCATCACCGGCAGCGGCTCGAGCGGCGGTGCCGGACGTGCACGCACGTCGGCCACCCACTTTTCCAGGTTCGGTGCGTCGCCGGGGGTGCTGGTCACACCGCGGGCGCAACCGGCCAGCAGCAGCACCATGAACAGGCCGGATACCCGTGCGGTCGAGGTCAGGCGGCTCATTTCCGACCTCCCTTGGCGGCCTTTTCCTGCTCGGCGGCAGCCTTCTCCTGGGCCTCCATCTCCACGTCGTCCAGGTAACGGTACGTCTTGACCGTTCCGGACAACTCCAGCGCACCGCTGCGGGCGGTGATGCCGGTCTTGGGATCCTTAGGCTTCAGGTTGATGTCGTGCATGGTCAGGATGACCACGCGCGGCAGCGAGGCGACGCCACTGACGAACGCACCAAACTGGTGGTAACTGCCCACCATGCGCAGGGCGATCGGCTTCTCGGCGTAGAACTCCTTGGGCTGCTCCGCACCAGGCTGGAACAGCTCGTTGGACAGGCCGCTGGACAACGCGGTCTGCGAGATGTCGATGATCAGGTCCGGCATCTCGGTCTTGCTGGGCAGCTGGCGCAGCATCTGCTGCAGCACCTGCTCCATCTGGGTCAGCTGCTGCTTGAGCGGTTCCAGGTTGACCGCACGACCTTGTTCCTTTTCGAACTCGGCGCGCAGCTCGGTTTCCTTGCTCACCAGCGACGAAAGCTCATCGCGCTTGCCGCTGATCAGCAGGAACCAAGCCATGATCATGATGAACAGCGCCAGCAGCACGCAGAACACGACCTTGGCCTGCTGCGGCCAGTTGCCGATGTTGTTGAAGTCCAGCTCTTTGAGATTGATCTTCTGGCTCATTGCTGGCTCCCCTCCTGCCCGTTGGCAGGAGCCGGCGGAGATGCAGGCGGCACGATCCGGCTGGCTGCGGGCTTGGCCGGATCGGCGGCGTCGGGCGAGGCCGGTGGGGCCGGCGACGGTGCCGGCGACAGCGGGACAACCGGCGCCACCGGGGGCGTACCCGGCGGTGCGGGATCGGCGGCTGGCTCGATCACGCTCCCATCGGCGGCGACCGCGTCGCTCTGCGCCGGCAGGTTTACCTTCACCACGAACATGTACGGCAAGGACTTGATGTCCAGCAATGGGCCGGTCGCAGTGGACGTTTTTTCCTTGTCCGGCGCCTTGGCTTCGATGATCGACAGCTCCGGGTTGGTCATCCAGCCCGAGCTTTCCAGGTTGCGCATGTAGGCACTGACGCGCGCATTGGACTGGGTGCGACCTTCCAGGGTCAGCACGTCGCCCTCCTGCTTGAGCGTGGTCAGCACCACCCCGTCGGGGATCGTCCGCACCAGCGCATCGAACAGATGCACCATCTGCGAGCGCTTGGCCTGCAGTTCCTCGATCACGGCCTTGCGCGCCAGCAGGCGATCCTTCTGGCGGTCCAGGCGCTCGATCTCCTTGTTCTGCTCCTTGACCTTGTCGATCTCGGCCTGCAGGAAGGTGTTGCGATCGCCCTGTCCGCTGACCTGGCGGTCGTAGTAGAACCAGATCAACAGCGACAGCAGCAGGCCGCCGATGGCGGCCGCACCGAGCATGGCGTAGAAGTCGCGCTGGCGTTGCTTGCGCCGCTCGGCGCGCCAGGGCAATAAATTGATGCGCGCCATCAGTCAAAGCTCCTCAGGGCCAGACCAGTGGCGATCATCAGCGCCGGGGCATCCTGGGCCAGGGCGTGTGCCTGCACCTTCGGGCCCAGCGTCATCTGTGCCAGCGGGTTGGCCACCACGGTAGCCACGCCCAGCTGCTCTTCCACCATGTCCGGCAGGCCGGTCAGGGCCGCGCAACCGCCGGCGAGCACGATGTGGTCGACCCGGTTGAACTCGCTGCCCGCATAGAAGAACTGCAGCAGGCGGCTGATCTGCTGGACCGTCGCCTCCTTGAACGGCTCCAGCACTTCCATCTCGTAGCTTTCCGGCAGTCCGCCCTGGCGCTTGGCCAGGCCGGCCTCTTCGTAGGTCAGCCCGTACCGGCGCATCACTTCGTCGGTCAGCTGCTTGCCGCCGAACACCTGTTCGCGGCTGTACAGGCTGCGCCCGCCGCGCAGGACGTTCAGGGTGGTCATGGTGGCGCCGATGTCCACCAGCGCGACCACGCCATCACTGGCCACCGGCAGCTCGCTGGCGACCAGGGCGAAGGCGTTCTCGACCGCGAAGGCCTCCACGTCCATCACCCGCGCCACCAGCCCGCCCAGCTCCAGCGCCGACTGGCGCAGCTCGACGTTCTCCGACCGCGAGGCGGCCAACAGCACTTGGACCATTTCCGGATTGTTCGGAATCGCACCCAGCACTTCGAAATCGAGGTTCACTTCCTCGATCGGGTACGGGATGTAATTGACCGCCTCGAGCTCGACCTGGGCTTCCATGTCGTTCTCGTCCAGATCGGCGGGCATCGGGATCAGCTTGGTGATCACGGCCGAGCCGGCCACGGCGGCGGCGGCATGCCGAGCCTTGGTTCCGGAGCGGTTCACGGCGCGTCGAATGGCCTCCCCGACCGCTTCGACCTCCACGATGTTCTTCTCCACCACCGCATTCGGCGGAAGTGGTTCCACGGCGTAATGTTCCACGCGAAAACGATTGCCGCTGCGGGATAGCTGCAACAGCTTTACTGCAGTCGAGCTGATATCGACGCCGATAAGAGGCGACTGGCTTTTTGGGATAAGCCCCACGGTTTCTCCCCTGCCGATGGGCACTTGGACGCAGAACCTGCGACCGCGCATTAATAACGTTTTTTTTGCAAATCGCAACCGTCAAGCTGTAAAACGAGCACCAGTGCTCGTTTCACGCGTCCCCAGACGGTGATCGACTGCTCTCCCCAGGAACAACCCCAGCCGTTCCCTTGCGTAATCTATACTCTGCGACCACGAAATTCGCAATCGGAATCTGTCACTGATGACACGTCTTCGCCGTTGGCTGCGCTGGATGCTGGTCGCGTTCCTGGTCCTGGCATTGATCGGCGCCGCGGTTGCCGGTGGCCTGTACTACGCCGTCTCCTCCAAGCTCCCGGACGTGCAGACCCTGCGCGACGTGGAGATGCAGGAGCCCATGTACGTCTATGCCAGCGATGGCAAGCTGATGGCGGTGTTCGGCGAGACCCGGCGCACTCCCATCACCATGAAGGACGTCCCCGAGCGCCTCAAGCAGGCCTTCCTGGCCACCGAGGACGCGCGCTTCTACGAGCACGGCGGCGTGGACTACAAGGGCATCGGCCGCGCGGTCTGGCTGCTGGCCACCACCAACGACAAGCGCGTGCCCGGCGGTTCGACCATCACCCAGCAGGTCGCCCGCCAGTTCTTCCTGAGCTCGGAGTACAGCTACACCCGCAAGCTGGCCGAGATCCTGCTGGCGCGCAAGATCGAGAGCGAGCTGAGCAAGGACGAGATCTTCGAGCTGTACCTCAACAAGAGCTTCTTCGGCAACCGCGCCTATGGCGTGGCCGCCGCGGCCGAGTTCTATTACGGCAAGAAGCTGGGCGAGCTGGACCTCGACGAGATGGCCTCGCTGGCCGGCATCCCCAAGTTCCCCTCCTCCGGCAACCCGATCAGCAACCCCGAGCGCGCCCGCGAGCGCCGCGACTACTATGTGCTGCAGCGCATGGCCAGCCTGGGCTTCATCTCCCAGGCCGAGGCCGACGCGGCCAAGGCCGTGCCGATGCACGCCACCGCACATGAGCCGCCGCTGCAGGTGGAAGCCCCCTACGTGGCCGAACTGGTCCGCCAGGAAATGATCGCCCGCTTCGGCGGCGACGTGGTCAACAAGGGCTACCACGTGACCACCACGATCAACGCCGAGCTGCAGACCGCGGCCAACCTGTCGGTGCGCGATGGCCTGCTGGCCTACGACCACCGCCACGGCTGGCACGGCGTGGAGCAGCACGTGGAGGTCCCGGCCGACGCCGATGCCGCCGCGCTGGCCACCAAGCTGTCCGGCATTCCCGCACAGACCGGCCTGCTGCCGGCGATCGTGGCTGCGACCGCCGCCGATGGCAGCGCGACCGTGGTGCTGGGCAACCGCAGCGAAGTGGTGCTGCCCGCCAGCGCCGCCCGCTGGACCAACAAGACCCCGGCCAAGCTGGTGACCCGCGGCGATATCGTGCGCGTGCGGGCCGGCGAGAAGGAGGGCGAGTGGCTGCTCGACCAGATCCCGCGCGGCCAGGCCGCTCTGGTTTCGCTGGACGCGGAAAACGGCGCATTGAGGGCGCTGGTCGGCGGCTTCAGCTTCTCCGGCAACAAGTTCAACCGTGCCACCCAGGCCCGCCGCCAGCCGGGCTCGAGCTTCAAGCCGTTCATCTATGCGGCCGCCTTCGACAAGGGCTTCAACCCGGCCTCCATCGTGCTCGACGCCCCGGTCGTGTTCCGCGACCGCCGCGGCAAGACCTGGTCGCCGCAGAACGACGGCGGCGGCTTCCGTGGCCCGATGCGCCTGCGTGAAGCGCTGGTGCAGTCGCGCAACCTGGTCTCGGTGCGCCTGCTCGATGGCATGGGCGTGGATTACGCGCGCAAGTACATCAGCGAGTTCGGCTTCGCCGAGGCCGAGCTGCCGCCGAACCTGTCGATGTCGCTGGGCACCGCCTCGCTGACCCCGCTCTCGGTGGCGCGCGGCTATGCCGTGTTCGCCAACGGCGGCTCGCGCGTGGACACCTGGCTGATCGACCGGGTCACCGACCGCGATGGCGTGGAAGTGTTCAAGGAAAACCCGGCCATCGCCTGCCGCGATTGCGCCGGCACCAGCGGCATGCCGGTCAGCCAGGTCGTGGACGGCTTCAACTTCGGCTCCGCGCCCGCGGCCAACGCCGCACCGGCCAAGCCGCAGCAGGCCGCCGCCACGGCCGCCGTGGAAGAAGCCCCGGCCCCGGTCAACCCGGACGCCAAGGTCGCCCCGCGCGCGATCGATGCCCGCACGGCGTACCAGCTCAACTCGATGATGCGCGACGTGGTCCAGCGCGGTACCGGTACGGCGGCCAAGGTGCTCGGCCGCGAAGACGTGGGCGGCAAGACCGGCTCGACCAACGATCACCGCGATGCCTGGTTCTCCGGTTTCGGTGGCCCGTACGCGACCACCGTGTGGGTGGGCCGCGACGACTTCCGCTCGCTCGGCTACCGCGAGTATGGCGGCCGCGCCGCCCTGCCGATCTGGATCGAGTACATGCGCGTCGCGCTGAAGGACACCCCGATCGCGCAGAACGAGCCGCCGTCGGGCATGGTCCAGGCCACGCTCAACGGCGCGACCGAGTGGGTCAAGGTGGAGGACATGGAGAAGCTGGAGGAGTACGACTTCAACAGCCACACCCCGCAGGCCGACGACGCCGCGTTCGATATCTTCTGACCGCGTGCGCCGGGTACGCCCGGCGCCGCGATGGAACACAGGCCGGGCACTGCCCGGCCTTTTTTTGTTCGCCCCCCCTCCTGCGTATCGTCCGCCCCACCGCCCCGGTAGAGCCACCCCATGGGTGGCTGCACGCATCCCTGATCGCAGGCACAGCCACGCATGGCGTGGCTCTACCCGCCTGTCACATCGCCGGTGTACATTGCCGTGCAGGTCGCCAAGGAGTTCCGGTCATGCATCGAGCCCGCCAGCATGCAGCCACGCAGACCCGGGAGCGCCGCCACCAGCTGGCGCACGAGGCCGCCCGCCTGATGGCCGAGGGCGGCATCCGCGACTACCACCAGGCCAAGCTCAAGGCCGCCACCCGGCTCGGCATCCACGACGATGCCTCCCTGCCCCGCAACACCGAGATCGAAGACGCGCTGCGCGAGTACCAGCGGCTGTTTGCCGGTGCCGACCATGGCGCGCAGCTGCGCCTGCGCCGTGAAGCGGCCCTGCGTGCGATGGACTTTCTGCAGGCCTTCTCGCCGCGGCTGTGCGGCCCGGTGCTCGATGGCACCGCCGACGCCAACAGCCCCGTGCAGCTGCAGGTGCACAGCGATGACGCCGATGCGGTGCAGCGCCATCTCGAGGAACACGCCATTCCGGCCGAATCGCGCACGCGGCGGCTGCGGCTGGACCGCGAGCGCACCCTGGACGCACCGGTGTGGGTATTCAGCGCCGAGGACCTGACCTTCGACATCGCCGTGCTCCCCTACGACGGCCTGCGCCAGCCACCGCTGTCGGCCATCGATGAGAAGCCGATGCGGCGCGCGTCGGCCGCGCAGGTGCGTGAGCTGCTGGCCGAGAGCGAGATCGAAGGCTACCTGGGCAGCCGCTGAGGCCGCCGCGCGTTCGACGCCGCTCAGCGATCACCGAACGGCGCGAGGAACGCCTCGATGGCGGCCACCAGTGCCAGCGGCGTTTCGTTCATGGGGTAGTGCCCTGCGTTGCCGATCACCTCCACGGACGCGTGCGCGTAGCGGCGCAGGTAGGTCTGTTCCATCAGCGCGCGATGGAAGATCGGATCGTGCTCGCCGACCAGCACCTTCACCGGGTGCCGGCCGACGATCTCCGTGCTGAAGTCGGTGTCGGCCCATGCCGTGAAATAGGCTGCGAAGGCCTCCGGGCAGGCGTGCTCCATCGAGTACCGCGCCTTCCAGTCCAGCCACGCGGCGGGAAGTCGTCCGCCGGTGCTGCGATCAATGATTCCCCGGCGGATGTCCGCGCTGCCCGCGGCCGCTTCAAGCAGCTGCCGCGTCGGCGGATCATAGGCAATGCCACCACAGGGCACGGGCGCGACGGCCACCAGCGCGCGCACGCGATCCGGGGCGAGGACCGCGATCCGCTCGATGGCCATGCCGCCCATCGAATGACCGATCAGGCTGAAGGTCTCGATGCCCAGCGTGTCGGCCAGGGTCAGCGCATCGTTGGCGATCTCGTCGATCGTGTAATCACCGCGTGCGGCGCGCATGCCACCGTAGCCGCGACAGTCCATGAAGACGTAGCTGAAGATTCCACCGGACAGCCACGGCTCGATCGGTTCGAAGGCGTGCGCGTCGCCGAACCAGCCGTGCAGCACCAGCACGGGATGTGCGCCGGTGCCGACGCGATGAAAGGTAGTGGGCATGGCTGCACCGTGCGGGTGTGGGGTTGGGCCGCGATGTTAGGGTGGCGGCGCGTGGCCCGCCGTCGATATCAGGCCGATGGCGATAGAATCCGGGCCATGCGCAATACCCTGCTCGATCCCTATGAAGATCTGCCCCGCGCCGTGGTGGTCACCGCCAACGACTACGCCGCCGGATCCGTCTTCCCTGACCACGCGCATCGGCGCGGTCAGTTCGCGTTTGCCTCGCGCGGCACCATCAGCCTCACCACGCCCGAGGGACACTGGTTGGTGCCACCGCAGCGTGCGTGCTGGGTGCCCGCAGGCGTCGCCCACGCCATGGCGATGCGTGGCCCGGTCACGATGCTCAATGTGTTCGTGGCGGCGGAGGAAGTGGCGGCGGCCCGGTTGCCAGCGCGCTGCGGCGTACATGCCGTATCGGCGTTGCTGCGGCACCTGATGGACGATGCGGCCGACCTGCCGGCGATGTACGACCAGGACGGTCGTGCCGGCCGGCTGATGCAGTTGCTGGTCGCAGAGATCGCGGTGATGCCACGCCTGTCACTGCATGCGCCGTTGCCCCGCGACCCACGCCTTGCGCGTGCCTGCCAGCAGGTGTTCGACGCGCCCTCGATCGCCTCCACGCTCGATGCGGTGGCCGCCGAGGCAGGCATGAGCCGACGCACGTTCACCCGCCAGTTCCGCGCGGACACCGGGGTGGGATTTGCCGAATGGCGCCAGCAGGTCTGCCTGCTCGCCGCGATCGAACGCCTGGGTGCCGGGCAGCCGGTCACCCGGGTGGCGCTGGACCTCGGATACACCAGCCCCAGCGCGTTTTCGGCGGCGTTCCGGCGTGCAGTGGGGGAATCGCCCAGCCGCTATCTGGAGACCCGGCGGACGACGTAGAAACCGCACGGCCAACTGGTAAGGCCGGTTGCCCGCGCAGGAAGGGACAGGCAAAAAAAACGCCCCGCGATGCGGGGCGTTTTCATCACGACCTGCCGGAGCGATCAGCCCTGGTAGTCGCGCACGTCGCTGCCGGTGTAGACCTGGCGCGGACGGCCGATCTTCATTTCCGGATCGACCTGCTGTTCCAGCCAATGTGCGACCCAGCCGGAAGTACGGCCCAGGGCGAACATGACGGTGAACATTTCGGTCGGGATCTGCAGCGCCTTGTAGATGATGCCGCTGTAGAAATCGACGTTCGGGTACAGCTTGCGGGCGACGAAGTAGTCGTCCTGCAGCGCGGCCTGCTCCAGCTTGACGGCGACGTCCAGCAGCGGATCCTGCACGCCCAGCTGCTTGAGCACCTTGCCGGTCATCTCACCGATGACCTTGGCGCGCGGGTCGAAGTTCTTGTACACGCGGTGGCCGAAGCCCATCAGGCGGAAGCCGGAGGTCTTGTCCTTGGCCTTGAGCACGGCGGACTCGACGTTGTCGGCCGAACCGATCTCTTCCAGCATCTTCAGCACGGCTTCGTTGGCACCGCCGTGGGCCGGACCCCACAGCGCGGTGACGCCAGCGGCGACCGACGCGTACGGGTTGGCACCGGTCGAACCGACCAGGCGCACGGTCGAGGTCGAGGCGTTCTGCTCGTGATCGGCGTGCAGGATGAACAGCAGGTCCAGCGCCTTGACCACGTCCTGGTTCAGCTCGTACTGGCCATCGGCGGACTCGAAGGTCTGCTTCAGGAAGCGGCTGACGTAATCCAGCGAGGTGTCCGGCTTGTTGGCCGGCAGGCCCTTGCCGTGGCGGTAGATCAGGGCCGACAGGGTCGGCACCTTGGCGATCAGGCGCACCGCGGCGTGGCGACGCTGTTCGGCGTCGGACAGGTCCAGCGAGGCGTGGTAGATGCCCGACAACTGCGCGATGGCGGCGGTCAGGATGGCCATCGGATGGGCATCCTTGGCGAAGCTGCCGATCAGCGTGTTGATCGACGGATCCACATCGGCTTCGGCCGCCAGCTCGTCGGTGAAGGCCTTCAGCTGCTCGGCGCTCGGACGCTCGCCGTTGATCAGCAGGTAGGCCACTTCGACGTAGCTCGACTTTTCCGAGAGCTGCTCGATGGGATAGCCGCGATACAGCAGCACGCCCTTGTCACCGTCGATGTAGGTGATGGCGGACTTGCAGCTGGCGGTGGCGGTGAAGCCGGAGTCGTAAGTGAAGAGACCGGTTTCCTTGGTCAGCTTCGAGATATCGACGCAATCGTTGCCGAGCGTGGGTTTGATGACTGGCAGAACAACCGACTTGTCGCCGGCGTTGAGCGTGACCTGATCAAGATCGGACACTGTGTGCGCTCCTCGAGGGAAGGCGCCCGCCCAAGCGCATGGGTCAGGCACGTGAAGGAAGTCCACGATCGTTATCGTGGATCCCGCCATTATCGCACAGCAACATTTTCGACGCCCTAGGACGGAAGTCGTAGACGCAGGTTCCGGATCGCGCGGAAGGCGTCATCACAGCGCGCACAAGGGCTGGCGCGGCGTCACGGACACAGCGTTCCGTCGGCGGGGCATGTGGGCCTCACCTGGCGTTCAGCAATCCGGAAACAACAAAAAACAACGGCCGCTAAGGCGACCGTTGTTTTCAAGCAGCTGCGTCGACAGATCAGGCTGCGGTCGGCGCCGGCTTGCCGAAACGCTTCTGGAACTTGTCGATACGGCCGCTGGTGTCGATCACCTTGTGCTTGCCCGTGTAGAACGGATGCGAAGCCGAGGAGATTTCAACCTTGACGAGCGGGTAATCGTTGCCGTCTTCCCACTTGATCGTGTCCTTGGTGGACATGGTCGAACGGGTCAGGATCTTGAAATCAGAGGTAACGTCGTGGAAAACCACGTCGCGGTAAGCAGGATGAATATCGGCCTTCATGGGCGCGCACCGTAATAAGGGCTGGTGGTCAAGAGCGGCATTATAGTCCCGGCCGCCGCAAAGGGCAAGCCGGGTCCATCAACCGTGCGAAAGGTCCGCCGCAGCGGCGTCGTCAGACGCCGAGTGCCGCCCTCACCTGGGTCTCGAATCGACCCTGGTCGTAGGCCATCAGCAGCTGGGTGTTGTCCGGCTGCCCGGTCTGGCGGTTCCAGTCGACAATGGTAGCACCCCGGCTGTGCACACCGGCCAGTTCCACGTTCAGGGGACGCGATTCGACCCGCAGCGCGCCTTCCGGCTGCAGCGCCCAGGCCATCGCCAGGGCATCGGCGGCGTACCAGCGCTCGCCCCGGCTGTCTTCGGACCACAGGCGGGTCTGGCGCGAGATCAGCTCGTAGAAACGGGCCTTGTCGCTGTCCGCGGCCAGCCACTGCTCCACATCGGCATGCAGCAGGCCATGGGCCACGGTGGCTTCCCAATCCGCCACTTCGATGTGCGGGAAGCCGGTGAACACGATGTGCGCCGCCTCCGGATCGAACGCGATGTTGAACTCGGCGGCCGGGGTGATGTTGCCGTGGCAGGTCACCGCCCCGCCCATCACCAGGAAGCGCTTCACGCGCTGCGGCAGGGTCGGGTCGAGCTTCAGGGCCAGGGCCAGGTTGGTCAGCGGACCGAGTGCGACCAGGAACAGTTCGCCGGCGTATTCGTGCGACAGGCGCAGGATCGCCAGCGCGGCGTGCTCGGCCTCGGCCTGGCGCTTGGCGGCCGGCAGGTTGACGTCGCCAAAACCATCGGCGCCGTGCACATGGGCGGCATCGACCGAGGGGTGCAGCAGCGGATCGGCGGTACCGGCGTAGACCGGCACGTCTTCGCGGCCAGCCACTTCGCACAGTTTCAGGGCATTGCGGACCGTGTGGTCCAGGCCAACGTTGCCGGCGGCGATGGTCAGGCCAACGATATCGTGGCGCTCATCGGCGAAGGCCATCAACAGGGCCAGGGCATCATCGACACCCGGGTCGGTGTCGATCAACAGCGGAATCTTCTTGCTCATCGTTGCCGTCTTGATAATCGGCAAGGGACTTTCGCACCCTGCCATGACAAATACAAGGCGGTGCCCGCCCACTCCGCTTGGCGGCGCGCTATGCCGACGCGTACCGCACGGCCGTGCCGATCCAGCGCCGCACCACCTGATCGGCCACCTCGGGCGCCTCCACCAGCAGCCGCTCGGCAAGCGCGTGCACGCCCGGCAGCAGATCCGCATCGCGGGCCAGATCGGCCATGCGGAACCCGGCCAGGCCGGTCTGCCGCGTGCCCAGCAGCTCGCCGGGGCCACGCAGCTCCAGATCCTTCTCGGCGATCAGGAAGCCATCGTTGGTCTGCCGCATCGTTTCCAGCCGCTCACGCGCCATGTTCGACAACGGCGCCTGGTACAGCAGCACGCAGCGCGACACCGCGGAGCCGCGCCCTACCCGGCCGCGCAGCTGGTGCAGCTGGGCCAAGCCGAGGCGCTCGGCGTTCTCGATGATCATCAACGACGCATTCGGCACGTCCACGCCGACCTCGATGACCGTGGTGGCCACCAGCAGATCGATCTCACCGGCCTTGAAGGCGACCATCGTGGCCAGCTTCTCGCTCGCCTTCAGCCGCCCATGCACCAGCCCCACCCGCACGCCCGGCAACAGCGCCTGCAGCGACTCGAACGTGGCCTGCGCCGGGGTGGCGTCCAGCTCTTCGCTTTCCTCGATCAGCGTGCAGACCCAGTACACCTGCTGGCCTTCGCGGCAGGCCACCGAGATGCGTTCGATCAGCTCCGGACGGCGATCATTGTTGAGTGCCACGGTCTGCACCGGCGTACGCCCGGGCGGCAGCTCATCGATCGCCGAGACATCCAGATCGGCATACTCGGACATCGCCAGCGTGCGCGGAATCGGGGTGGCGGTCATCACCAGCTGGTGCGGCACGCTGCGCCCGTCCGCGCCCTTGTCGCGCAGTGCCAGCCGCTGGTGCACGCCGAAACGGTGCTGCTCATCGACGATGGCCAGTGCCAGGTCCTTGAACACCACGCTGTCCTGCATCAGCGCATGCGTCCCGACCACCACCTGGGCCTCGCCCGAGGCGACCTCGGCCAGGACCCTGGTGCGCGCCCTGCCGGTGACCTTGCCGGCCAGCCACGCCGTGCGCACGCCCAGCGGCTCCAGCCAGGCGCGCAGATTGTTCATGTGCTGCTCGGCCAGCAGCTCGGTGGGTGCGGCCAATGCGACCTGCTTGCCCCGCTCCACCGCCAGCATCGCCGCCAACGCGGCGACCACGGTCTTGCCGGAGCCGACATCGCCCTGCACCAGCCGCAGCATCGGATGCGCCTTGGCCAGGTCCTTGCGGATCTGCTCGAACACGCGCTGCTGCGCACCGGTCAACTGGAACGGCAGGCTGTCGCGCAGCTGCGCCACCAGCAGGCCCTGCCCGCGCAGCGACGGCGCGTGGTGCGCCTGCAACGCCATGCGCTGGCGGCGCAGGCTCAGGTGGTGGGCCAACAATTCCTCGATGGCCAGCCGGCGTTGCGCCGGATGCCGGCCTGCGGCCAGCGCGGCAAGATCCGCGTCCGGCGGTGGCCGGTGCACGGTCAACAGCGCACTGCGCAGCGATGGCAGGCCCAGGCCGGACAACCAGCCAGCGGGCAACAATTCCAGCGTCGATTCTTCGGGCAACCTGTCCAGCGCCAGCCCGATGAACTTCCGCATCGTCGCCGGGCCCACGCCTTCGACCGCCGGATAGACCGGATCGAGGCTGTCGCCCAGCGCATCATCTTCACTGCCGCCCATCA
This sequence comes from Stenotrophomonas sp. SAM-B, assembly GCF_013387485.1. Classification (GTDB taxonomy): domain Bacteria; phylum Pseudomonadota; class Gammaproteobacteria; order Xanthomonadales; family Xanthomonadaceae; genus Stenotrophomonas; species Stenotrophomonas maltophilia_AA. Next base: position 791,413 of record NZ_JABBXB010000001.1, on the reverse strand, counting down.
CCCGGTAACTGGGATGGACGATCTCCAGCCCGTGATGGCCGGGCTTGGCGGTGCCAAAGCAGCGGATCCGCGTGCCCACGGCGAACTGCGACACCTGCTGGGCGCGGAAATGGAAGAACCGCAGCACCAGCGTGCCGTACGAATCATCCTCGATCGCCACCTTGAGCACCGGCCGATAGCGGAAGCCGCGCTCGACCGCGCTCACCCGCCCCTCCACCTGTGCCGCCACCCCCGGCTGCAGCGCCGCGATGGTGGTCAGCCGGGTCCGGTCCTCATAGCGCAGCGGCAGATGCAGCCACAGGTCCTGCAGCGAAGACAGGCCACGGGCGGCCAGCTTGATCGCCACCGCCGGCCCGATACCGGAGAGCATCGACAACGATGCCTCCCCGGCCGCGGCCAGCGCCGGTGCAGGAGCCCGTGACCGCGCCACGTCAGGCCTGGTCGAGCACCATCACCGCATCGACTTCGAAGTTGGCGGCCTTCGGCAGACCCGCGACTTCGATGGTGGAGCGGGCCGGGAACGGCGCCTTGAAGTAGTCCTGCATGACCGCATTGACCTTGGCGAACTCGCCCAGATCGGTGAGGTACAGGCCCAGACGGACGATCTGATCCAGCGAACCACCGGCTTCTTCGGCCACGGCCTTCAGGTTGTCGAACGCACGGCGCGCCTGCGCCTCGATATCGCCCACACCGACGATCTCACCGGTGGCCGGATCCAGCGGAATCTGGCCCGAGAAATACACGGTATTGCCCGCACGCACGGCCTGCGAATACGGACCGATGGCGGCCGGGGCCTTGGCACTGGTGATGATCTGACGGGACATGGGAGCTCCACGGTTCAAAAGGGGGAACGCAATTGTACCGCCGGAACGGGTAGCACCACGCCATGCGTGGCTTCGCGGTGCCGGAACGGAGAGCATCCACGCATGGCGTGGATCTACCGGAATGCTGTCATCCGGCCGGCCACCGGGGCAATCATTGCCGCCGTACCGACTGCACCACGGACAAACGCCGCAGCCTGCGCATCACTTCCGCCAGATGGTTCCGATCACGCACCTGCACGTTGAAGCACAGCACCGCCGCATTGAAATCGCGATCCAGATAATCCACGCGCTCGATGTTCGAATGGCTCTGCGCGATCGCCGCCGCCAACTGTGCCAGCACGCCGGTCCCGTTCTCGACCTCCACGATCAGCGACGTATCGTAGTCGCCCGACACCGTCGTATCCCACCCGATCGGCATCCAGCGCTCCGGCGACTTGCGCAGTTCCGCCAGGTTCGGGCAATCCAGCCGGTGCACCACGATGCCCTTGCCGGCCGTGTGGTACCCCATGATGTCGTCGCCCGGGATCGGCTGGCAGCAGTTCGCGAAGCTCACCACCCCGCGCTCGCTGCCGTTGATCAGGATCTTTTCCTGCGAATGCTTGGAATGCGCCCCGCCGCGCAGCTCCGCATACGCCATCAGTGCCTGCGCGGCCTGGTTCGGCATCCAGTTGCCCAGTGCCACCTCGGCCAGCAGCGCCTCCAGGCGCGGGTACCGGTGTTCGGCCAGGAAGGCATCCAGGCGCCCCTTCGGCAGGCGCTCCAGCGAGCTGTCCATCGCCTCCAGCGCGCGGTCCAGCATCCGGTGGCCCAACTGCACGGCGTCCTCGTGTTCCAGCTGCTTGAGCTGGTGACGGATCGCGGTACGCGCCTTCGAACTGACCACGAACTCCAGCCACTGCGGCTTCGGCGTGGCCGAACGGGCGGTGATCACTTCCACCGTCTGCCCGCTGACCAGTTTCGTGCGCAGCGGGACCAGCTTCTTGTCGACCCGCGAAGCCACCGCCATGTTGCCCACGTCGGTATGCACCGCATACGCGAAATCGAGCGCGGTGGAATTGCGCGGCAAGGCCAGGATCTTGCCCTTGGGCGTGAACAGATAGACCTCGTCCGGGAACAGGTCCACCTTGACGTTGTCCAGGAACTCCAGCGACGAGCCGGCGGCCCGCTGCGAATCGATCAACTCCACGATCCACGCATGTGCGCGGCTCTGCGCGCTGTTGGGTGAATCGCCACCGAACTTGTACGTCCAGTGCGCCGCCACGCCACGCTCGGCGATCAGGTCCATCTCTTCGGTGCGGATCTGCACCTCGATCGGTGAGCCGTACGGCCCGAACAACACCGTATGCAGCGACTGGTAGCCGTTGGCCTTGGGGATCGCGATGAAATCGCGGAAGCGCCCATCCAGCGGTTTGAACGTGGCATGCACCGAACCCAGCGCGTGATAGCAGTTGGGCACGTTGCGCACCACCAACCGGAACCCGAACACATCCATCACCTGATCGAAGGATTTGTTCTCGTCGCACATCTTGTTGTAGATGCTCCACGGCGTCTTGATGCGGCTGACCAGGCGGTGTTCCAGCCCTTCCTTGGCCAGGCGCTGGCTCAGCTGTACCTCCACCTGCGCCATCGCCTCGCGGCGGACCACCGGCTGGCTGCGGATGTGTTTTTCCAGGATCGCGTGGCGCCACGGGTACAGCGCCTTGAAGCCCAGGTTCTGCAGCTCGCTCTTGACCAGGCTCATGCCCAGCCGCTGCGCGATCGGGGCGTAGATCTCCAGCGTCTCGCGTGCGATCCGGCCGCGCGCCTCGCGGCTCTGCGCGCCGAGCGTGCGCATGTTGTGCAGGCGGTCGGCCAGCTTGATCATGATCACGCGCAGGTCGCGCGACATCGCCAGCAGCATCTTGCGGAAGCTCTCCGCCGCCGCTTCCTGGCGGTCGCGGAACTTCAGCTTGTCCAGCTTGGTGACGCCATCGACCAGCTCGGCCACGGCTTCGCCGAACTCGGCGGCCAGCTCCTCGCGGGTCAGCGGCGTGTCTTCGATGGTGTCGTGCAGGATCGCGGCGATCAACGCCTCCACGTCCAGGCCGAGCTCGGCCAGCACCTGGGCCACGGCGACCGGGTGGGTGATATAGGGCTCGCCCGACTTGCGGGTCTGGCCGGCATGCGCGGCAGCGCCTACTTCCCAGGCGCGGCGCAGCAGCGGCAGTTGATCGGGCGGCAGATAGTGCGCTGCGCGCTCAAGCTGGAGGACATAGTCGGGTACGGCCGCGCCGGCGGGCGTGGCGACCTTGGCAGTGGGGCCTGGGTTCATGCTCAAAGACTATGCCAGCGGCGTGATATCGGCAAATCCCTGAACAGGGAGTTTCACCTGCAACAACACGCTCCGGCCGCGGCCACTGCCGGCACAAACGAAACAGCCCGCCAAAAGGCGGGCTGTTCGCAGCAACAACAACGGACGCGCGAGGCGATCAGTCGTCGTTCTTGGACATGTCTTCGTCGGCGACGACTTCGGCAGCGGCCCATTCCAGTGCTTCACGCTCGGCACGCTCGCGCTCGGACTTCTCGACTTCGTCGATCAGGGCGTTGTCGATCTTGCGGGCGGCAATTTCGCGCAGCGCCAGCACGGTCGGCTTGTCTTCGGTTTCGCTGTTGTCCAGGGTGGCCTGGACGCCATTGGCCAGCTGACGGGCGCGCTTGGACGCCATCATGACCAGTTCGAAACGGTTGTTCACGACTTCCAGACAATCTTCTACGGTGATGCGGGCCATGCGGGCTCCCGGCAGCCGGTGAGGGCTGCTCAATCGAATGAGGGAAAGGGGACGGATTGTACCCGTGAGGGCTGGACAAAATCAAGCCAACCGGCTAGCACCCCGTTTGGAATCAGTCGTTTGTGGGCGGGTCCTGGGTCAGCAGGGCCTGGATGAGGCCCGCGTGGCGGACCTTCTGGGCCTCGCGGCGCAGGCGGCTGGCCGTGAAGATCGCGCAGAGTTCATCCACCGCGGTCTCGAAGACTTCGTTGACGATCACGTAGTCGAAGTCGTTGAAGTGCAGCATTTCTTCACGCGCGGCGGCCAGGCGCTGGGCGATCACCGCCTCGCTGTCCTGCCCGCGCTTGCGCATCCGGTCCTGCAGTGCCTGCTTGGACGGCGGCAGGATGAACACCGTGACCGTGCCCGGCACCAGCTGGCGGACCTGCTGGGCGCCCTGCCAGTCGATCTCCAGCAGCACGTCCTGGCCGGCCGACAGCTGCGGCTCGACCGACTGCCGCGCGGTGCCCTTCCAGTCGCCATGCACCCAGGCATGCTCGAAGAAGTCGCCGGCGGCGATCATCGATTCGAATTCCTCGGCGCTGACGAAGTGGTAGTGCTCGCCGTTGATTTCACCCGGGCGGGTGGCGCGCGAGGTGAACGAGATCGACAGGGCGATCTGCGGGTCGCGGGCCAGGGTGGCGTTGACGATGCTGCTCTTGCCGGCGCCGGAGGGCGCGGCCACGATGTACAGGGTGCCGCGTGCAGGCGCACCGACGGGCGGGGTCTGGCTGCTCATTCGATGTTCTGCACCTGTTCGCGGATCTGGTCGATCAGCACCTTCAGCTCGACGGCGGCATTGGAGGTGCGGCTGTCCACCGACTTGGAGCCCAGCGTGTTGGCCTCGCGGTTGAACTCCTGCAGCAGGAAGTCCAGGCGGCGGCCGACCGGCTCGCGCTGCGTGAAGACGCGGCGGATCTCGGCGATGTGGCTGCCCAGGCGGTCCAGCTCCTCATCCACGTCCAGCTTCTGCAGCCACATCACCAGCTCCTGCTCGGCGCGGCCGGGATCGACCGGGTGCGGCAGGTCGGCCAGGCGGGCGGCCAGCTTGGTGCGCTGGCCTTCGCGGATCAGCGGGATCAGGGTGGTGACCTCGGCGGCGATGCGCTCGATGCTGTCCACGCGCTCCTGGATCGCGGTGGCGAGCTTGTCGCCCTCACGTTCACGCGCGGCGACGAAGCCGTCCAGCGCGGTATCCAGCAGGGCCAGGGCTTCGGCATGCAGCGCGGCGGCATCGACCGCCTCACCCTGCATCACGCCCGGCATCTGCAGCAGCTCGGTGAAACTCACCTGCAGGCTCGGGAAGCCCGAGGACAACCGGCTCGCCAGCTCGCCGAGCTGGCCGAGCAGCGCATCGTTGACCACCAGGGCACCGGTGACCTCCGGCGCGCGCAGGCGCATGACCAGATCGATCTTGCCGCGGCTGCAGCGCGAAGCGACGCGCTCGCGCAGGTGCGGCTCCAACGCACGCAGTTCTTCGGGCAGGCGCACGCCGACCTCCAGGAACCGGTGGTTGACCGAGCGCAGCTCGCAGGCCAGCGTGCCCCAGCGGGTGGCGCGCTCGCCGTTGGCATAGGCGGTCATGCTTCGAATCATGCGGGTTTCCGGTGCTCTCAAAGTGCAAATGGTACCCTAGCGGTCTCCTCAGAGCCTCCTCGCCCGCCGGTCCCCGGCCCGGGCGTGGCCCCGCATCCCCCCGTCTTACCGGAACTTGAGCATGACTGATTCCCGTCCCAGCGGCCGCCAGGCCGACCAGCTGCGCGAAGTGCGCATCGAGCGCGCCTTCACCCGTCACGCCGAGGGCTCGGTCCTGGTCAGCTTCGGTGAGACCCGCGTGCTGTGCACGGCCAGCGTGGAAAACCGCGTGCCGGGCTTCCTGCGTGGCAAGGGCGAAGGCTGGGTGACCGCCGAGTACGGCATGCTGCCGCGTTCGACCCACACCCGTAACGATCGCGAAGCCGCCCGCGGCAAGCAGGGGGGCCGCACGCTGGAGATCCAGCGCCTGATCGGCCGCACCCTGCGCGCCTGCATCGATCGCGGCGCGCTCGGCGAGCGCACCATCACGCTCGACTGCGATGTGCTGCAGGCCGATGGCGGCACCCGTACCGCCGCGATCACCGGTGCGTACGTGGCCCTGGTCGACGCGGTGAACTTCCTCATCAAGCGCGGCGACATCAAGCGCAACCCGATCTTCGGTGCGGTTGCCGCCGTCTCGGTCGGCATCTACCGCGGCACCCCGGTGCTGGATCTGGATTACGCCGAAGACAGCGATTGCGATACCGACATGAACGTCGTGATGAACGACGGCGGCGGCTTCATCGAGCTGCAGGGCACCGCCGAAGGCCATGCCTTCCGCCGCGATGAGCTGGATGCGCTGCTGGCACTGGCCGAGAAGGGCATCAAGGATCTGTTCGCCGCGCAGCAGGCGGCCCTGGCCCAGGCATGAACCGTCGCATCGCCCTGACCACCCTGGTGGTGGCCGACTACGACGAAGCGATCGCCTGGTACACCGGCGCGCTGGGCTTCACCCTGATCGATGACATCGACCAGGGCGACAAGCGCTGGGTGGTGGTCGGGCCGACCGACGGCAGCGCGGCCGCCCTGTTGCTGGCGCGCGCCAGCAACGACGAACAGCGCGCGCGGATCGGCAACCAGACCGGCGGCCGGGTCGGCTTCTTCCTGAACACCGATGATTTCTGGCGCGACCACGCGGCGATGACCGCGCGTGGCGTGACCTTCCTCGAAACCCCACGCGAGGAGGTCTACGCAACGGTCGCGGTGTTCCGCGACCTGTACGGCAATACGTGGGATCTGCTGGAGCCCAAGCAATGAAACTGGTCCTGGCCAGCGGCAACGCCGGCAAACTGAAGGAACTGCAGGCCATGCTCAGCGGCCTGCCGCTGGAGATCGTGGCGCAGGGCGAACTGGGCGTCAGCGACGTGCCGGAAACCGGCCTGACCTTCGTCGAGAACGCGCTGATCAAGGCACGCCATGCCTGCCAGAGCACCGGCCTGCCCGCGCTGGCCGACGATTCGGGCCTGATCGTGGATGCGCTCGACGGCGCGCCCGGCCTGTACAGCGCGCGCTATGCCGGCAGCCCCACCAACGATGCGGCCAACAACGCCAAGCTGCTCGAGGCGATGCGCGACGTGCCGGCCGAGCGCCGCAGCGCCCGCTTCTACGCGGTGATCGTGCTGTTGCGCCATGCCAATGACCCGCAGCCGCTGATCTGCGAAGGCAGCTGGGAAGGCGTGATCGTCGATGAACTGCGCGGCAGCCACGGCTTCGGCTACAACCCACTGTTCCTGGACCCGGTGCTGGCACAGACCGCCGCGGAAATGGCGCCGGACCTGAAGAACGCGATGAGCCACCGTGCCAAGGCGCTGCAGCTGCTCAAGCAGAAGCTGCCCGAGCTGCTGTGATGCCCCACGCCTCCTGCTCCCACCTGCCCGGCGAAGCCTGTTCGGGGGACCACGACCACGCCCCGCGGCTGGTGCCACCGCCGCTGGCGCTGTACGTGCACCTGCCCTGGTGCGTACGCAAATGCCCGTACTGCGATTTCAACTCGCATGCGGCCAAGGGCGAGCTGCCGTTCGAGGCCTACATCGACGCGCTGATCCGCGACCTCGACCAGGACCTGCCGCTGGTCTGGGGCCGGGTGGTGAGCAGTGTGTTCTTCGGTGGCGGCACGCCCAGCCTGTTCCCGCCGGAGGCGATCGACCGCTTCCTGCAGGCCGCCTCGGCCCGGCTGCGCTTCGCGCCGAACCTGGAAGTGACCCTGGAGACCAACCCGGGCACCGCCGAGCACGGGCGTTTCGACCGTTACCGCGCGGCCGGGGTGAACCGGATCAGCTTCGGCATCCAGACCTTCAACGACGAGGCGCTCAAGCGCCTGGGCCGCATCCACGACAGCAACGAGGCCGAGCGTGCGGTGAAACTGGCGCAGGACGCCGGCTACGACAACTTCAACATCGACCTGATGTACGCGCTGCCGCAGCAGACGCTGGCGCAGGCCGAGCATGACCTGGAGCGCGCCTTCGCGCTGCAGCCCACGCACATGTCGCATTACCAGCTCACGCTGGAACCGAACACCGTGTTCTTCGCGCGGCCGCCGCAGGGCATCCCCGACGAGGATTCGGCGTGGGACATCCAGGAGCACTGCCAGCAGATGCTGGCCGACGCCGGCTACGCGCAGTACGAGGTCAGTGCCTACGCCAGGCCCGGCCGGCAGAGCCAGCACAACCTCAATTACTGGCGCTTCGGCGACTACCTGGGCATCGGCGCCGGCGCGCACGGCAAGATCAGCAGCGGTGCCGAACAGCACGTGCTGCGCCGCTGGAAGCACAAGCACCCGCAGACCTTCATGGACACCGCCGGTACCGCGGCCTCGATCGGCGGCGACGATGTGATCAGTGCCGATCGCCTGCCGTTCGAGTACATGCTCAACCTGCTGCGCCTGCATGAGGGGTTCGGCCTGAAGGATTTCGAATCGCGCACCGGCCTGGACCGCGCGCAGATCGCCGCGCCGCTGGGCGTGGCCGTGGCCAACGGCTGGATGACCGTCAGCGGCGACCGCGCTACGCCGACCGAACTGGGCCGACGCTTCACCAACGACGTCGTCGAGCTGTTCCTGCCCTGAAGGCACGGCGCCTGCCTCAACGGTAGTGCCGGCCGCTGGCCGGCTACAGACATCCCGACCGTCCGTTATGGCGGGCTCCCCGCGAAACCGTTAGATTCCGTGTTCTCAGGGGAGCTGGAAGAACATCGGATGTCTGCGCCCGCACCTTCGTCGTCCCAGCCCGACATGACCCGCTTCGCGGACGTGGCCGCACCGCCGCGCGTGCGCCGCCTGCTGGCCGCGCTGCACGGGCTGGCGGTGCAGACCCTCACCGCCCCGCTCAAGCTGACCATCGTGGAGCTCGAACGCGAACTGTTCCGCGACGCCGAACGCGCGCGCAACAGCCAGATCCAGGCCGACATTTTTGCCCAGGCCCGCCAGCTGCACGAGGTCAACGCGCAGTTCGGCCCGCGCTTCCTGGACGCGCTGGCCGACAGCCTGGCCACGCTGCGCGGCCCACGCCATACCCAGCGCATCGTGCCGACCGACGTCTCCGTCCCGGCGACCGCGCTGACCCTCGTCAACGACACCGACGTGGACCGCGACATCGTGCTGGTGGACATCATCCGCCGCGAAGCCCAGCGTTCGGCCAGTGCCCTGCAGTTGCTTGGCCAGCGCTTCGGCGTGCTCGCCGCCGGGCCCGCCTTCGATGCCGATGACCTGCCGTTCGGCCCGCAGGCGCTGTGCCGGATCGTGCGCGAGCTCGGCGAACAGTTCGCGCTGGGGCTGGAAACGCAGCTGGCGCTGTACCGCGTATTCGACCGGCAACTGCTGGAGCGGCTCGGCGAACTGCTGGAACGCGCCAACATCCTGCTCGCGCACGAGGGCGTGCTGCCCGGGCTGGTGTACACCCCCTACCTGGCGCGCTCGGCGACCACGCGCCGGATCATCACCGGGCCCGAGCGCGGCCTGCCCGGCGCACGCGGAGGTGCCGCCGCGCGGCCGCTGACCGGCTGGAACGGCGGCGCGCCGAGCGCCGGCTGGGCGGCGATGACCCAGGAGGCCATGGCGATGGCGGCCCCGGCCGCCGGCCCGGCCTGGAGCGCGCCCGGCGGTGACGCTGGCGCTGCACCTGCACCTGCACCTGCATCGTCGTCCGCCTCTGCGCCGGCCAGCAACGCCGCGCCTGCGACGGCGGACCTCGGCGCCCCGGCGATGTCGGCCCTGCACCAGTTGCTCGGCGCCGCCCGCCAGGCGCATGCCGCCGGCACGGTGCCGGGCGGCGACGCGATGGCGGTGCAGGCCGTCGCGGCGACCAGCGAGCTGCCCGGGCAGTCCGGGCAGTCCGGGCAGCCGACCGACAGTGCGTTTCTCGCCCCCGAATCCCCCGCCGCACAGGCCGTGCCCGCCGAAGCCGTGCACGCCACGCTGGCCAGGCTGCAGAGCCAGGCCGTCGCTCCGGGGGGTGCCCGCCGCAGCATGGCCGACCTGCACAACGCCCTGCTCGCCCAGGTCCGCGCCGACCATGGCGCGCACGCTGCCCTGACGGTCAAGGACAGCGACACCTTCGACCTGCTCGACATGCTGTACGGGCAGATCCAGCGCGAGGTCCGGCCCGAGGCCGTGGCCGCCGACCTGCTGACCCGTCTGCAGGTCCCCGTGGCCCGCGCGGCCTTGTCCGACCCGGCCTTCTTCGTCCGCGACCAGCACCCTGCGCGCGAACTGCTCAATGCGGTGGCCGAGGCCGGCGCCAACTGGCTGGGCGAGGAGGACGTGGATCCGCAGCTGGTGCAGAAGCTGGGGCATGCCGTGGATCAGGTGGTCAACGAATACGACGGCGACGTCGCCGTGTTCGACACCGCCAACGAAGAAATCCAGCAGCACTTCCGCGCCCTCGCCCACAAGGCCGAACTGGCCGAGCGCCGTCATGTCGAAGCGGCCCGCGGCAAGGAGCGGCTGGAAGCGGCCAAGCAGCAGGCCAGCGCCAGCATCGAGCAGCTCTGCACGCAGGCCGCGCCACCCCGCTTCGTGCAGGCGCTGCTGAAACAGGCGTGGTCGGATGTACTCACGCTCACCCTGCTGCGCAACGGCGAGACTTCGCCGCAGTGGCAGCAGCGCCAGCAGGAAACCACCCGGATCGCCGAGGTCACCTGCCTGGCGCCGGGTGCGGCCGAACGCGACGAGGCACTGGGCACCCGGGTCGAGTCCGCGTTGCTGCAGGTCGGCTACCACCAGGACGAAGCGGCCGCGATCGCACGCCGGCTGTCCACGCCCGGCGGCGCGGACGACAGCAGCTCGCGCACCGAACTCACTGCCCGCCTGCGTGCACGCACGCGCTTGGGCGAACAGGCCGAGGCCAGCGATCCACGCAGGGTCGCCCCGCTGGCCCGCAGCACCGCCGAGGACGACTGCTATCGCCAGCTGCGCACGCTGCCATTCGGCACCTGGTTCGAGTTCACCACCAACCAGCAGGGGGATATCCGCCGGCAGCGGCTGTCCTGGTACAGCCTGATCACCGACAACGCCCTGTTCGTCAATCAGCGCGGACAGAAGGTCGGCGAACATTCCCTGGACGCACTGGCACGGCTGATGGCGCACGGCCAGGTGCGGATCGTCACTGAAGACAAGGGTCGGCTGATCGACCGCGCCTGGCAGGCGACGCTGCGCACGCTGCGTTCGCTGGCGGGTACCCCTGCGGAGAACGCCGAATGACCTCGCCCGATACCCGACGCGCACCCCGCCGCCAGGTGGCCGAGTTGGTCCAGGTGACCGACCGGATGGCCGAGACCGTGATCGGTCGGCTGGGCAATGTCTCCGAAACCGGCATGCTGATGCTGGCGTCGGTGCCGATGCAGGACGACGCGCTCTACCAGCTGCAGTTCACAATCACCGGCCCGCAGGGGCAGCCTCTGCTGATCGATGTCGGTGTGCATCTGCTGTGGAGCGAGCAGACCCATGCACCCGGCCAGGCTTGGGTGGGCTTCCGCTTCCTGACCCTGGCGCGCGAATCGCGCGAGCAGCTGCGGCAGTGGATCGCCGAGGAAACTTCGGCAGTCTGAGCGCCGGTTCCGGCACAGCGCCGAGGGCCCGATTGCGGCAGAATCTAGGGCTGCATTCCGCACTGTCAGCGAGCCTCATGCCATGAACCATCCAGACCTCGGCGCCCTGTATTCCCACCATGCCAGCGTGATGCGCCAGCGCGCCGACGAAGCACTGGCCCGTGGCGGCTTCGATCATCTGGTGATTCCCAGCGGCACCCAGCATTACCAGGCATTCGATGATCGCGATTACCCGTATGCGGTCAACCCGAACTTCAAGGCCTGGCTGCCGCTGACCAAGCTGCCCAACAGCTGGCTGGTTTACACGCCGGGCCAGCGGCCCACGCTGATCTTCTACCAGCCCTTCGATTACTGGCACGTGGTGCCGGATGCGCCGAACGGCTGGTGGGTCGAGCATGTCGACATCGAGATCATCCGCACACCGGACGCTGCGCTGGCACTGCTGCCCAAGGATCCCACCCGCTGCGCCATTCTCGGCGAGCCGCAGAGCGCGCTGGGCGCGTTCGTGCCGAACAATCCGGCACCGGTCATCGACTACCTGGACTGGCAGCGCGGCTACAAGACCCCGTATGAAATCGCCTTGATGCGCGAAGCGCAGCGGCTGGGCGTGCGCGGCCACCGCGCTGCCGAAGCCGCGTTCCGCGCCGGTGCCAGTGAATTCGAGATCCACATGGCGTATTGCCGCGCGGTCGGCCAGGACGCCAATGAACTGCCGTACGGCAACATCATCGGCCTCAACGAACATGCCGCCGTGCTGCACTACACCGACCTGGGCCGAAGCGCGCCGACCCCGCTGCGCAGTTTCCTGATCGACGCCGGCGCCAGTGCCCATGGCTATGCCAGCGACATCACCCGCACCTATGCCGCCAGCGGCCATGACGAATTCCAGGCGCTGATCGACGCGGTCGACGCGGCGCAGCAGCAGATGGGTGCCGGCGTGCGCGCCGGGGTGGACTACAAGCAACTGCACATCGACGCGCACCTGTCGCTGATGGGCATCCTCAAGGACTTCGGTGTGCTCACCGTCTCGCCGGAAGCCGCGCTGGCCACCGGCGTGAGCGCGGCGTTCTTCCCGCATGGCCTCGGCCATCTGATCGGGCTGCAGGTGCACGACGTGGCCGGCTTTGCCGCCAGTGACCGCGGTGGCCGCATCGAGCGTCCGCAGGGCCACCCGTACCTGCGCATGACCCGCGCACTGGAGCCGGGCATGGTGGTCACCATCGAGCCGGGCGTGTACTTCATCGACATGCTGCTGGACGAAGTGAAGCAGGCCGGCAACGGCGCCAGCATCAACTGGGACCGCGTGGACTTCTTCCGTCCGTATGGCGGCGTGCGCATCGAGGATGAAGTGCTGTGCACCGAAGGCGATGCCGACAACCTGACCCGGCCGGTGTTCGCGGCGGCCAGCTGAGGGGGAATGCGGGTGCCGGCCCACGGTCGGCACCACCCCGACAATCCCGACATCGCGGTAGTGCCGGCCGCTGGCCGGCTCCTCACGATGCCTGGATTCCATGAGGAGCCGGCCAGCGGCCGGCACTACCGGTGTGATGCGCCGCACGGCCACCGGTGCCTTCGTCACGCACCCCGCAGCCACCCATGGGGTGGCTCTACCGTGAAGCGGATCAGCGCTTCGCCATTTCTTCTTCGATCTCATCGGCACTGCGTGCCAACGCAGCGGTCAGCACCTGATGGCCGTCCTCGGTGATCAGCACGTCGTCTTCGGTGCGGATGCCGATGCCACGCCAGCGCGCTTCCACGCTGCGGTCGTCCGGTGAGACATAGAGGCCCGGCTCGATCGTGAACACCATGCCCGGCTCCAGCATCCGCGAATCGCCGGCCAGCCGGTAATCGCCGACGTCGTGCACGTCCAGGCCGAGCCAGTGCCCGGTCTTGTGCCGGTAGAACCGCTGGTAATGCGCTTCGGCGATGTTCTCTTCCAGCGTGCCCTTGAGCAGGCCCAGCCGCAGCAGGCCCTCGGTCAGGGTCTCCACCGCAGCCAGGTGGCCGGCTTCATAGGCATTGCCCGGGCGGGCCTGGGCCAGCGCCGCCGCCTGCGCCGCACCGACCAGGTCATGCAGCGCGCGTTGCTCGGCGGTGAAGCGGCCGTTGACCGGGAAGGTACGGGTGATATCACTGGCGTAGCCGCGGTACTCGGCACCGGCATCGATCAGGACCAGATCGCCATCGTGCGAGCGCGCGTTGTTGTCGCGGTAGTGCAGGATGCAGCCGTTGGCACCGGCACCGACGATGCTGCTGTAGGCCGCGCACGCATCATTGGCACGGAACACACGCTCCAGGTCGGCCTGCAGTTCGTACTCGTGGATGCCCGGCCGCGCCACGTGCATCGCGGCACGGTGGGCCTGCACGCTGATGTCGGCGGCGCGCTGCATCACCGCGATTTCCGCGGTCGATTTGAACAGCCGCTGCTCGTGCAGCAGGTGGCCCAGCTCCAGGAATTCATGCGGCGGCTGCGCACCATGGCGCACCTGCGAGCGCACCCGGTTGACCCAGCCGATCAGCTTGAGATCGAACTCGGCATCGCGACCGAAGTGGTAGTACACCCGCGAGCGCCCTTCCAGCAGACCGGGCAGGATGTCGTCGAGGTCGTCGATCGGGTAGGCGTCGTCCATGCCGTACTGCGACACCGCACCTTCCTGGCCGGCGCGCGCGCCATCCCAAGCTTCGCGGTCGGCGTCGCGCTCGCGGCAGAACAGGATCACCTCGCCATGGCGGCGGCCCGGAATCAGGACCAGCACGGCCTCCGGTTCCGGGAAGCCACTGAGGTACCAGAAGTCCGAGTCCTGGCGGAACGGATAATGCGTATCCAGGCTGCGCACCCGCTCGGACGCGGCCGGCAGCACCAGGATCGCGTCATCGCCGGCCATTTCCATCAATTGCTGGCGACGACGCGTGTATTCGGCGGCGGAGATGCCGGTCAGCTGCCGGATATCCATCTCAGTTCAGGCGCTGCCGATGGCGCGCGGCCATGACGCAGTCACCGTGCAGCAGCAGCACCGCCACGCGGATGAACTCCTCGATCTCGGCCAGTGCGTCTTCGTCATCGTCGTTGCCGCTTTCGAAGTCTTCGCTGGAGGCCTGGGCCAGCTTGGCCAGATCGGTCAGGGCCTCGTCGCCCTCTTCGGACAGCGCCGGGCGGTTCTGGCCCGAGCCGAGCCCGAAGCCCCCGAGGAACGCGCGCGCCCAGGTGAACAGCGCATCGGCCTGCTGAGCGGTGTCGCTGGCATCGCTCAGCAGCAGCTCGAACGCGAAGTCACGGTCTTCCAGCTGCGCCACGCTGGCATCGAGCAGCCGCGACAGCGCGTCGCCTTCGGCCGGGGTCGGCAGGTTGTCATCGGCCAGCACGCGGGCCGGCCATTCACGCACCGGCGCACCGCCGGCGGACAGCCAGCCGCACAGGCCGCCGTGCAGTTCAGCGGCGCTGGCGCCCAGGCCCAGGGCCTGGCTGGCCTGGTTTACGTCGTCGACACTCGGGAGTTCGGTCATCTTGGGGCTACGGTTTGTGAGCGCCACAGTGTAGCAATCCACCCGTGTCCACCGGGTTGCGGTGGCCGGCACCGGGCCCCGCCCCGGTGCCCAGGGGCCAACCGCCCGCAGGCCCCGTCAATATTCGCTTGACCGCCCCATCCGCCCTTGCCTATCGTGCCGGACATGGAACCCGCCGATGCCATCGCCCAACTGCAGGCCTTCGCCGCCCGGGTGGAGGCGTTGCTGGAGCGCAACCAGCGCCTGGCCGACGAGAACCGCAGCCTGCGCCACCAGCAGGAACAGCTGGTCGCCGAACGCTCCCAGCTGCTGGCCAAGAACGAACAGGCCCGCTCCCGGGTCGAAGCGATGATCACCCGCCTCAAATCCCTGGAGCAGCACACATGAGCCAGACCGAACCGGTCAGTGTCCGCATCCTGGATCGTGAATACACGGTGGGCGTGGGCGCGGAGGAACGCGAGAGCCTGACCGCCGCCGCCCGGCTGCTGGACGCCAAGATGCGCGAGATCCGCGGCAGCAACCGGATGGCCGCGGTCGACCGGGTCGCGGTACTGGCCGCGCTGAACCTGGCCCACGAACTTCAGCAGCTGCGCGATGAGCACGCCCGCCAGGCGATCGCGCTGCAGCAGACCCTGGGCGATCTGAACCGCCGTCTGGATCGCGCCTTCGACGGCGCAGGGTGATCCACGACGGGTTCCACGCGATGGCCGATTGCACAAGTACATCGCATGGCCTTCATCGATCTGAATTGACGTGCAATCCGACCGACGAACGGACTGGTCGAATCGCACAAGAGGGCTATAATCCTCGTCGCGTTCTCTGCTGTGAACGACGGCGTGTGCAAACATTCGCCTTGTCCCTTAATTACGACCACGGGTGCGCGACGGCGCCGGGAGTGCAAGTCCGCCTTGTAGCGGGAAGCCCAATGGAACCCCAGCGTACCCACTTGAACCCCGGGTTCAAGGTCGTTTCGCATGCATCGTCACGGCGGAGAATGCAATATTCCAGCAAGAGCGGCGTTCCCTTGGGACGTCGCTCTTGTTTTATCCGCTTCCCCCGCACGCTCCGGACCCAGGCATGACCGACCCGCGCTCCGCACTGCGCCAGCAGCTGCGCCAACGCCGCCGTGATCTCCCCGCCGCCGTGCGCCTGGCCGCCGCCGAACACTTGGCTGATGGTCTGCTTTCCCTTCCTTTCGCGCCCACCCAGGGCCACGTCGCCGGCTACTGGGCGATGGATGGCGAGATCGCGCTGCACCGCTGGCAGATGCAGTTGCCCGCCGGGCTCACCTACTGCCTGCCGGTGCTGCATGAGAAGACGCTGCGCTTCGCGCCGTGGCGCCCAGGCCAGGCGCTGACCGCCAACCGCTTCGGCATCCCCGAACCCGAGGTTGCGCTGGAGGACACGCTCGCGCCGGAACAGATGGCCTTGGTCGTGGCGCCGCTGGTCGGTTTCGACGCACAGGGCCGCCGGCTGGGCATGGGAGGCGGCTGGTATGATCGCAGCTTCGCATTCCGCCACCAGCGCCCGGCGCCGCCGTGGCTGGTCGGGGTCGGCTTCTCGGTCCAGCAGGTCGATGGCCTGCCGGTACAACCGTGGGACGTCGCGGTGGATGCGATCTGCACCGACGTCTCCACCCTTGTCTGCGTACCGACCGATGGTCGGCACCTACAGTAATCAAAGACTCCGCATGACCGCACGCAAGCGCTACTGGCTGATGAAGTCCGAACCGGACGCCTTTTCCATCGATGATCTGCAGCGCGTAGGCCGCGAGCCCTGGAACGGCGTGCGCAACTACCAGGCGCGCAACTTCATGCGCGACGGCATGAAGGTCGGCGACGGGGTGATGTTCTACCACTCCAACACCAAGGTGCCGGGCATCGTCGGGCTGGCCACGGTGGCCAGCGAGGCCTACCCGGACGACACCCAGTTCGATCCCAAATCGGACTATTACGATCCCAAGGCGACCCGTGAAGAACCGCGCTGGATGCTGGTGGACGTCGCCTTCGAGCGCAAACTGCGCGACACCATTTCGCTGGACCAGATCAAGCTGCACGCCGATGCGCTGGGCGAAGGGTTCCCGTTGACCGCGCGCGGCAACCGCCTCTCCATCCTCCCGGTGACCGCCGCGCAGTGGAAGCTGCTGCTGTCGCTGGAAAAGCACTGACCCCCTTTCCTCCAAGAGTTGCCCGCCATGTCCGAAGCCAAGCGCCTGGCCGCTGAAAAAGCCATTGAATACGTCGAAGACGGCATGATCGTCGGGGTCGGTACCGGCTCCACCGTCGCCTACTTCATCGACGCCCTGGCCAAGATCCAGCACCGCATCAAGGGCACCGTGTCCAGCTCGGACCAGAGCACCGCACGCCTGAAGCAGCACGGCATCGAGGTGTTCGAGCTCAACCACACCGGCACCCTGTCGCTGTACGTGGATGGCGCCGACGAGTGCGACGGCAACAAGAACCTGATCAAGGGCGGCGGCGCCGCGCTGACCCGCGAGAAGATCATCGCCGAGGCCAGCGAGCGCTTCGTGTGCATCATCGACCCGAGCAAGCAGGTGAAGGTGCTGGGCAAATTCCCGCTGCCGGTGGAAGTGATCCCGATGGCGCGCAGCCTGGTCGCCCGCCGCATCATGGACATGACCGGCGGCCAGCCGGCGTGGCGTGAGGGCGTGGTCACCGACAACGGCAATGTGATCCTGGACATCCACCACCTGGAAATCACCGATCCGGTGAAGCTGGAGCGCGAGCTCAACCAGCTGCCGGGCGTGGTGAGCGTGGGCCTGTTCGCACGCCGTCCGGCCGATGTGGTGATCGTGGGCGGTGAGCCGCCGATCGTGATCTGATCCCTTGGCCGTCGCCCCGCGACGGCCGCCCCAACGAGGCACTCCCATGTCCCTGCTGCGCCTGCTGCCCCTGCTCCTGCTGCTGACCCTCGCCGGCTGCGCCAGCACCAACGCCCGTCACTGGGTGGAACTGGACGGCAACCGTTACCACGTTGAACTGGCCACCAACGATGACACCCGCGCCCGCGGCCTGATGTTCCGCGACCAGATGCCGGACGACCACGGCATGCTGTTCATCCACGAACGCGAAGAGCTGCAGGCGTACTGGATGAAGAACACCAAGATCGCCCTGGACATCCTGTACTTCGATGCGCAGCGTCGCCTGGTCAGCCAGCAGCGCGACGTGCCGCCGTGCTCGGCGGGCGATCGTTGCCCGCCCTACCCCAGCAGCGAGCCGGCCCGTTACGTGCTGGAACTCAACGCCGGGCAGGCCGAGAAGATGGCGCTGAAGGACGGCACCGAACTGAAGTTCGGCCCCGGCATCGCCGACGACAAGTAGAACCAGTCTGATAAACGCGCCGCGCCCTTGAATCGCGGCGCGTTTGTCGCCAGTCTTGTCCCATGCAGGGGCAGATCACATTGCCGACGTGGGAATCACTGGCCGAGCTGGACGACGAGGCGCTGCCTCTGTTGCCGACCGCGCTGCTGATCGCCCGGGACGAATACCCGGACCTGGACCCTGCCGTCTACGACGCGGTCCTGCAGAGCCACGCCGACCACCTGCGCACCGAGATCGCCACGATCGACATGTGGCCGCTGAAGATCGCCGCGGTCAATCGCCACCTGTTCGACGAGCTGGGCTACAGCGGCGACCACGGCGAGTACTACGATCCGCGCAACAGCTATCTGAACCAGGTCTTCGAACGCCGCCTGGGCAACCCGATCTCGCTGGCACTGGTGCAGATGGAAGTCTCGCGCCGGCTCGGCATCCCGCTGGACGGGGTGTCCTTCCCCGGCCACTTCCTGGTGCGCCTGCCGCTCAACGACGGCGTGCTGGTGATGGACCCGTTCAACGGGGGCCGCCCGCTGGGGGTGGAAGAACTGCGCGAACGCGCGCGCTCGCACCTGGGCGGTGAAGTGCCCGACGACGACGTGCTGGCGCAGATCCTCGACCC
Source organism: Stenotrophomonas sp. SAM-B (assembly GCF_013387485.1). GTDB lineage: Bacteria > Pseudomonadota > Gammaproteobacteria > Xanthomonadales > Xanthomonadaceae > Stenotrophomonas > Stenotrophomonas maltophilia_AA. The sequence goes on along the minus strand of NZ_JABBXB010000001.1, from coordinate 772,704 downwards.
GGCCCCGGCGCGCGCGATCCTGATGCGGATGCTGCGCAACCTGCATGGCGTGTACGTCGAACGGGGGGAATGGGACCGCGCCGCGCGCAGTGCCGACCGCCTGCTGAAGCTCGCGCCCGAGCAGGACGACGCCCTCCGCGATCGCGGCATGGCCTACCTGCAGCTGGATTACGAGGCCGGCGCGCGCAGCGACCTGGGGCTGTACCTCAAGCGCAATGCCAAGGCCAGCGACGCGCAGTTCGTGCGCGAGAAGCTGGTCGGGCTGGGTGGTGCGGTGCCGCGCCTGCACTGAGCGCGCCGTGACGGCCGCCAGCCGACGACGCCGGGTCGTGCCTCAGTCGACTTCGACCATCTCGAAATCATCCTTGGTCACGCCGCAGTCCGGGCAGGTCCAGGTATCGGGAATGTCCTCCCAGCGCGTGCCGGGGGCGATGCCCTCTTCCGGCAGCCCGTCTTCTTCCCGGTACAGGAAGCCGCAGACAACGCACATCCAGGTGCGGAAGGTGGTGGCGGTAGCGTCGGTCATCGGATAATCACGGCGGGACAAGAGCTGACAGTGGTCATTGTCCCACTCCCGTTGCGCTACCGGTAGCCATTGATGAATCACGCTTCAGCCCCCACGCCGCCCCGCGGCGTCTACCTCATCACCCCCGACGAGCCCGATACCGCGCGGCTGCTGGCGCGCACCGCGCCGCTGCTGGCGGCGGGCGCGACCTGGCTGCAGTACCGCAACAAGACCGCTGACACCGCGTTGCGCCGCGCACAGGCGGCAGCGCTGCAGGGTCTGTGCGAGCGCTACGCGGTGCCGTTGATCATCAATGACGACGTGGCCCTGGCCCAGGCCGTCGGTGCGGCCGGCGTGCACCTGGGCGAGGACGATGGCGATATCGCCAACGCCCGCGCCCTGCTTGGCCCGGATGCCATCATCGGCGCGTCCTGCTATGACACGCTGGCGCTGGCCGAGCGCGCGGTTGCCGCAGGTGCCAGCTACGTCGCCTTCGGGGCCTTCTTCCCCAGCACCAGCAAGGCCACCACCCGCCGGGCGCCACCGGACCTGCTGCGGCAAAGCGCCGCACTGGGCGTACCGCGGGTGGCGATCGGGGGGCTGACCCCGGACAATGTGGGACTGCTCATCGCTGCCGGCGCCGATCTGGTCGCCGTCATCAGCAGCGTGTACGCCGCGCCCGACCCGGTCGCCACGCTGCACGCCTACCTTGCTTGCTTCCAGGAATCGACCGCATGAACCACGACCAGTCCCACACCCTGTTCACCCGCGCCCAGAAGCTGCTCCCGGGCGGCGTCAACTCGCCGGTGCGCGCGTTCAAATCGGTCGGTGGCGAGCCGTTCTTCGTGCAGCGCGCCGATGGCCCGTACCTGTATGACGTGGACGGCAACCGCTACATCGATTACGTCGGCTCCTGGGGCCCGATGATCGTCGGCCACAACCACACGGCCGTGCGCCAGGCGGTCAAGCAGGCGATCGGTAACGGTCTGTCGTTCGGCGCGCCCTGCGAAGCCGAAGTGACCATGGCCGAGACCCTGACCCGGCTGGTGCCCTCCTGCGAGATGGTGCGCATGGTCAACTCCGGGACCGAGGCCACGCTGTCGGCGATCCGGCTGGCACGTGGCGCCACCGGCCGCAGCCGCATCGTCAAGTTCGAAGGCTGCTACCACGGCCACGGCGACTCGTTCCTGGTCAAGGCCGGCAGCGGCATGCTGACCCTGGGCGTACCGACCTCGCCGGGCGTTCCCGCGGGCCTGAGCGAACTCACCCTGACCCTGCCGTACAACGATTTCGATGCGGCCACGGCGCTGTTCGCCGAACAGGGCGAACACATCGCCGGCCTGATCATCGAACCGGTGGTCGGCAACGCCAACTGCATTCCCCCGCGCGAGGGCTATCTGCAGCACCTGCGCGCGCTGTGCACGCAGTACGGCACGGTGCTGATCTTCGATGAAGTGATGACCGGCTTCCGCGTGGCCCTCGGTGGCGCGCAGGCGCATTACGGCGTGACCCCGGACCTGACCACCTTCGGCAAGATCATCGGTGGCGGCATGCCGGTGGGCGCTTACGGCGGTCGCCGCGAGCTGATGTCGCAGATTTCCCCGGCGGGCCCGATCTATCAGGCCGGCACCCTGAGTGGCAATCCGGTGGCGATGGCCGCGGGCCTGGCGATGCTGGAGCTGGTGCAGGAACCGGGCTTCCATGATCGCCTGGGCGCCGCGGCGGCACGCCTGTGCGCTGGGCTGGAAACCGCCGCCGCCGAGGCCGGGGTTGCGGTGACCACGACCCAGGTCGGCGCGATGTTCGGCCTGTTCTTCACCGATCAGAAGGTGGAGACCTACGCCCAGGCAATCGCCTGCGACATCGCCGCGTTCAACACCTTCTTCCACGCGATGCTGGAGCGCGGCGTGTTCCTGGCGCCGTCGGCCTATGAGGCCGGGTTCCTGTCCAGCGCCCACGACGACGCCATCATCGATGCGACGCTGGAGGCAGCGCGCGAAGCCTTCAAGGTCGTGAAAGGCTGACAAAAACGGGGACGGAGGTAATTAATAACCACCTCCGTCCCTGTTATTCAACCGAACACGAGACGGCCCTTCATCATCGCGAAGTGGCCCGGGAACGAGCAGAAGAACGTGTAGTCGCCGCCTTTGGTCAGCTTGGCGGTGGAGAAGGTGACGCTGGTGGTCTGCCCACCGCCGATCACCGGCGTATGCGCCAGCACGCGTGCATCGCCCTTGGGCAGGTAGCTGTCGGCCAACGTCGCGCGCATGCCGGCCATCGCCACCGGCTGGTAATCGGCCGTGCGGGTCAGCACCCAGTTGTGGCCCATCGCGGTCGCGGCGAGCTTGCCGGTGTGGCGCAGCGTCAGCTTCACCTGGGTGCAGTCCGCTGCAACCTTGAGTTCCTTCTGGCTGAAGCTCATCTGGTCGGTGCTGTCGAGGGCGATCGCGCAGACACGCGCATGGGCGGCCGGGGCCAGCATCAGGCCGGCGAGCAACACGGGGGCAAGCAGTTTCAAGGCGATCTCCATCGAGCAGTCCCCGCGATTCTAGTGACCGCCCGTGCAGGCGACGTGCGACGCGATGTCGCAGCGCAGCCCCCGGCTGGGTTACGGTCAGCCTTGGACCTGGACGAGACTTCCCCGATGCCCCCTGCGATCGAGTGCCTGCTGCTGGATTTCGATGGCGTGCTGGTGCGCTATGCACGGCATCTGCGCGTGCGCCATCTCGCCGCGAGCATCGGCTGCAGTGCGGCGCAGGTGCAGGCGGCGCTGTTCGACAGTGGGCTGGAGCGCGCCTACGACAGCGGCATGGCGACGGACGCGTACCTTCAGCAACTGGGTGACGCGCTGCAGACCACGATCAGCATCGCGCAGTGGCAGGCGGCGCGCATCGCGGCGTGCGCACCGGAATCAGGCGTCATCGAGCGTGTGGCACGGATCGCCCGGACGTTGCCGATCGCGATCCTGACCAACAACGGCGAATTGATGGCACGGACGATTCCGCAGCTGCTGCCGACCCTGGCCGATGCCCTGCACGGCCGCATCCTGTGCAGCGGTGCACTTGGCGGGCGCAAGCCGGACCCGGCGATATTCACCCAGTCAGTGGAACGGCTGGGCGCGCGCGCCGAGCGCACGCTGTTCGTCGATGACCTGTTCGTCAACGTGCGCGGTGCGCGACAGGCAGGCCTGCAGGCCGAGACCGCGACGGACAGCCGCGCGTTCGGCAAGGTCATGAAACGGTACACCCTGCGGTAGAGCCGACCAACGGTCGGCTCTACCTGCCGGGGACGTCGATCAGCGCGACGCGATGAACGAAGCGACCGCTGCGCGAAGCCGCTTCAGGCCTTCGGCGATTTCTTCATCGGTGATGTTCAGCGACGGCACGAAGCGCAGCACGTCCGGGCCGGCCTGCAGGGTCAGCAGGCCGTGGTCGGCGGCGTGGTCGAGGATGGGCCCGGCCTGGCCGGCGAAGTCCTTGTCCAGCACCGCGCCCAGCATCAGGCCGCGGCCGCGGACCTGGCTGAACACCTTGAACTCGTCGTTGATCCTGCCCAAGCCATCGCGCAGCGCCTGCGACTGGCGGCTGACGTTGTGCGCGATCTCGGGCGAGGACAGCTTGCGCAGCGCCACGCGGGCCACCGCAGCCGCCAGCGGGTTGCCGCCGAAGGTGGTACCGTGCGCGCCGAACTGCATCACCTCGGCGACCTTCGGGCCGGCCAGCATCGCGCCGATCGGGAAGCCGCCGCCCAGCGCCTTGGCCAGGGTGACGATGTCGGGGGTGATGTTGTCCTGCCAGTGCGCGAACAGGGTTCCGGTGCGGCCCATGCCGACCTGGATCTCATCGAGCACGACCAGGGCATTGTGCTGGTCGCACAGCTCGCGCACGCGCTTCAGGAAGCCCGGCTTGGCCGGCATCACGCCGCCCTCGCCCTGGATCGGCTCGAGCATCACCGCGGCGACATCACCGGCGGCCATCGCGGTTTCCAGCTGCACCTCATCGTTGAAATCGACATAGCGGAAGCCACCGGGCAGCGGCTCGTAGCCTTCCTGGTACTTCGGCTGGGCGGTGGCGGTCACCGCGGCCAGGGTGCGCCCGTGGAAGCTGCCGCGGAAGGTCACGATCACGCGCTGGTGCGCCGGGCGGCCCAGCGAGGAGGCCCACTTGCGGACCAGCTTGATCGCCACTTCGTTCGCTTCGGCGCCGGAATTGCACAGGAACACGCGCTCGGCGAAGCGCGAGACGGTGACCAGCTCTTCGGCCAGGCGCAGCGGCGGTTCGCTGTAGAACACGTTGCTGGTGTGCCACAGCTTGCCGGCCTGCTCGATCAGCGCCGCGGTCAGGTCCGGATCGTGGTGGCCCAGGCCGCACACGGCGATGCCGGCGGCCAGGTCGATGAACTCGCGGCCCTGGGTGTCCCAGACGCGGGCGCCCTGGCCGCGCTCGAGCACCACCTGGCGCGGTTTGTAGACCGGCAGGTAGTAATGCGACAGGGACAACAGCGGATCGGTGGCAGCGGCGGTCATGGCGGTCAGGGGCTCGGGAAAGATCCCATTCTCGCGCTTTGGGCCGGTGGGGCACAATGCGGGCCATGCGACCGTTCACCGCCCCCCAGCTCAACCCCGCCACCGAGTCCGGCTGGCGCCGCCAGTGGTTCGACATCATCTACCGCCACGACACCCGGCCCTCGCGCAATTTCGACCTGCTGCTGGTCTACGCGATCATCGCCAGCGTGGTGGTGGTCATGTTCGACAGCGTGCAGCGCTTCCACGCGGCCTATGCCGACTGGCTGTACGTGCTCGAATGGGGCTTCACGATCCTGTTCACCGGCGAATACCTGCTGCGGCTGGTGGTGGTCAAACGCCCGCTGCGCTACGCATTCAGCATCTGGGGCATCATCGACGTGGCCTCGATCCTGCCGACCTACCTGTCGCTGTTCATCCCCGGCGCGCAGAGCCTGCTGGTGGTGCGCGCGCTGCGCATCCTGCGGGTGTTCCGCATCCTCAAGCTGACCCGCTACATCGAAGAGAGCGGCGTGCTGATGGAGTCGCTGTGGCGCAGCCGCCGCAAAGTGCTGCTGTTCCTGTTCACGGTGATCACCATCACCATCATCGCCGGCACCATGATGTACGTGATCGAAGGCCCCAACCACGGCTTCACCAGCATCCCCAGCAGCATGTACTGGGCGGTGGTGACCATGGCCACGGTGGGCTTCGGCGACATCGTGCCGCAGACCGTGCTCGGCCGCTTCGTCACCTCGGTGCTGATCCTGATCGGCTACAGCATCATCGCGGTGCCGACCGGCATCTACACCGCCGAACTGGCCAATACCATGCGCGATGCCGAGCATGCCGCGCGCCGGGATGCACGCGGCTGCCCGCACTGTGGCCTGGAAGGCCACGAACCGGATGCCGTGCACTGTCGCCATTGCGGCGACAAACTGCCCCCGGTGTTCAACGTCTGATCAGCGCGCGGCGGGCCGCCAGGCAGCCCGCCGCGTGACCGCTCAGCGTGCGCCGCTGGACTGTGCCAGGCGGTTGCTCATGTCGACCAGGTCGTTGTAGCTGACCAGCAGCGCTTCGGCCGAGCCCTGCGGGTTGTTGACCCGCCCACCGCTCTCGATCAGCATCTGCTCGCTGCGGGTGTACGGCTTCCTGGATTCCACGCGCTCGATGCGGCGACCGGCATCGCGGGCCAGCGCATCGGCCGCACGCTCCACGTGCCCCCACATCGCATCGCCCTTGCCGACCTTGTCATCCTGCGCCTGCTGCAACAGGGCCTGGAACGCAGCGAGCTGGGTGCGCGCGACCGCCAGATCCGGGGTCTCGCTGTTGAGCAGCTGGGTCAGCTGCTTGCCATCGCCGAGGATCTTGATCTGGTAGTACGCCAGCGAGCGGCCTTCGGAGGCTTCAATCTCCTTGAGCTGTTCCGCGCGACGTTCGTCTTCGCGCTTTTCCAGCGCGGCATCCAGTGCAGTGCCTGCGTCGAAGAAGGCCATATAGGCTTTCATCAGCGGCGCATGCTGGGTGCGCATCCCGGCATGATCGTCGCGCAGGTAGTCTTCACGGCTGTAGTAACGGTCGGCCTGCTCGATCAACGCATACAGGTCGACGAAGGTCTTCTGGTAGTTGCGTGCCGCCGGATCCAGTGCCGGCTCGGCCGGCGTCATCGCGAGCGCAGCGACCATCGGGGCGTTGCACGCGTCCACACGATGCGACAGCACCGTACCCGGCCCACGCACCTTTTTCTCGTTGCCGGTCGGGCCGGCTTCCGGATCCTGCATCCAGCCGATGTACTGCTGGAAGCCTTCATGGATCGGCTGTTCGACGGCGTTGAAGCAGGCGATGTAGGCGTTCACCTTTTCCACGCCCTGGGTATCGGCGACGCTGCCCGGGCCCTTGCTGCAGGCGCCGAGCAGGCTGATCAAGGCGATGGCGGCGGCAAGCGGCGGGGTCCGTGTGCGAAATGACATGCGAGTGTCCATACAAAGAGGGGCACGCACCATACCAGCCCGCGGTGTGCAGCATCTGTCATCGCACGGGCGGCGCGGCCCGGCCGCGGGTCAATCCAGGAACAGATCCGGCAGCAGCGGCTGCGATGGATCGACGGCATAGCCGCTCAGATCGGTGATGCCCGCCTGCGCCAGCACCTCGTCATCGAGCAGGAACTGGCCACTGAAACCGGCGGCCTCCCGGGTCAGCACCGCGTGCGCGGCATCGGCCAGGATCTGCGGGGTGCGGCACCCGGCCGGATCCACGCCGGGAATCATGTTGATCGCGTCAGTAGCGATGATGGTGCGCGGCCACAGCGCATTGACTGCTACGCCCTGCGGACCGAACTCGGCGGCCAGCCCGAGGGTGACGAAGCTCATGCCCATCTTCGCCAGCGTGTAGCCGGTGTGCGGGGCCCACCACTTCGGGTCCAGGCTCGGCGGCGGCGCGAGGGTGAGGATGTGCGGATTGGGCGCCTGCAGCAGGTGCGGCACGCAGGCCTGCGCGCACAGGAAGCTGCCGCGCGCGTTGACCTGCTGCATCAGGTCGAAGCGCTTCATCGGCGTATCCAGCGTGCCGCGCAGCCAGATCGCGCTGGCGTTGTTGACCAGGATGTCGATGCCCCCAAAGGTATCCACCGTGGCGGCCACCGCCGCGCGCACCTGGTCCTCTTCGCGGATGTCGCACTTCAGCGCCAGCCCCTGCCCGCCCGCGGCAGTCACCGCCTCGGCCGCGCTGTGGATGGTGCCCGGCAGCTTGGGATTGGGCACCGAGGACTTGGCCGCGATCGCGACGTTGGCGCCGTCGCGCGCCGCACGCAGTGCGATGGCCAGGCCGATGCCCCGCGAGGCACCGGTGATGAAAAGGGTTTTGCCCTGCAGACTGCCCACGTTCCACACTCCAGCGTATGCCATGAACCGCTAGTATGCCGCGCCGACGTGGAGTTCACCGCGCGTTGACGATACTGGCGCCCCGGTAACACGCACGAGGTACACGCCATGCGCCGTTCCCGCCTGCTGCTGCCTGCCTTGGGCCTGGCCCTGCTCACCGCCTGCCAGGGCCGTTCGCCTGAACCCGGCACCGAACCCGCCACGGGCGATGCGCCTGCCGCCGACAAGGCGGCCGATGGTTCACTGCGCTGGAGCGAGTCGGTGGTCTGGGATGGCGACCTCAACGCATGCCGCCAGGGGTAGAACAGCGCAACGCGCGAATGCCTGGCTGAGACGATGAAGTCCGCCGGCGCCAGCGCCGATGCCGTCGCCGCTGCCGAGCAGCTGTCCACCGGCGGCGAGCTGGCCTACGTGACGGCCTGGCATGAACACGATGGCCTGGGCGTGGCCACGGTGGAATACCCGTTCCGCGCCAACACCAACGAAGGCACGCGACTGGTGGATGCCGGTGGCAAGCGCATCGATGTGGACGCGGTGCAGCTGGACGACACCCTGCGCGCCGATCCTGGCGTTCAGGCCGTACTGGCCGCGCATCCGCAGGCCACCCCGTTCGCACCCGCACAGGCGGCAGGTACCGCACCGCTTGATGGGGGCGGCATCCGCCTGCTGTACCGCACGCCGCTGCGCGACTGCCATGCCTGCCCGGATGTCGGCCAGTTGCAGATCGGTTATGACTTCGATGGCAAGCGCAACTTCATCGGCCAGCAGGTGGTGCCGGCGGCGCCGCAGTGCCGGAACGTTGCGTGCCCTCCGGGCATGGCCCGGCGCTACCGATCCGCAACGTGCCCTTGAGGTAGCGCCGGGCCATGCCCGGCGGTCTTGGTCTATTCCTGGTACAGAACGTCGATGACATCGCCGCGGGCAAGACCCTGCACCTGGTCCAACGTATCCACCGCCATGACGGAGTACGTTACCTCCACACCGGAGTGCAGGCGTCCCTCAGCAGTGTGCTCGTCAGTCTCCACTGACATCAGCTTGCGGATTCCGGCGAATCGATAGAAGGACGGCTTACCGTCATCACCCACCAGAAGGCCGCTCAGATCCTCGTACTCAGAAGCAAGCGCTTTCGCATTGTCGAGAGCTTGCCCTTCGCTATCCGCTCTGAGGAGGTAGACGTTCTCATGCACCAGGAATGACTCCTGGCCTTCGCTTTCGTAGTAGAAGATGGCGTGCGCGCAGTACCACATGGATCACCCCGATCAATTGACTGGTGCTGAAATCAACGCGAGCGGGCCGCAAATGCTTCAACGCGAAGGCGGCTTTCGACGACGGACCTCACATACGATGCCCGCATGGTGCTGGACGCCGCACAACCGGCGAGCACTGTCATCGCCTCTGCCCGCATCTGCTGCCCTCCGGTGAACGAGAACACTGAGAACGCTGGCTCGATATAGCCCGGATCATGCCGAGCGAATTCCCTTTGATCTTCGATGCTGAACATGGCCGCGTAGTCAGCCCACTCGATGTAGCGCTTCCAGAAGGCAGGCGCACTCCACGGCCTGCAGGTTTTTTCGACCGACTGAAGAAGTTCGCGGAGCTGCCCGGCGGAGGTGTCGAACAGATCGCCGCGCAGATCCGTGGTTGCGACATACCCCTGATCAAGGGTCTGCCAGCAGAACACCATGAAGTCAGCGATACGCGCCTCGTCATGGCTATCGGCGAGCAGGCGCCTGTACATCGCCAGGATCGCAGCCACATCCGTTGATTTCACATGAACCTCCATGGTGCCTCCTGCTATTCAATGCCAGAAGCAGTCGAGCAGGCTCGACGCTACGAAACAGATCGTGTATCCGATGCCACCGTGAGCTACATCGAGTGCCTTCCCGAGTACACAAGTCGATCAGACGGTTTCTTGTTAGCCGACATCAAAAAGGCATCAAGATAGTCCGGCACATACCAATCATCCCAAGGCGCAAGACCGTAGAAGGCATTTACAAACTCTTCCACAATACCGGAGCCTCGAACTTTGGCACCGATGAATCCGCTCGTGCGCAACGTCTCATATGGGGAAGCTTCGACCACGCCACCAGTATCACGACGATCGACCACCTTCCAACGCCCCAAACCCAGTAGGTCGCGGGTTACAAAAACAGCCGAAAACAATGCACCCATTTCCAGAGAGGGGATCTCCATCCCGGCCCAATCTCCTTTGAAATCAAATAGAGCAATCACGGCACTATTCAGAACGTGTGCCTCACGCCCGATGACCTGGCCAACACACGAATCGCCATCCTCAAGCGGAAGCAGAAAAACGCTTCCGATGTCCCACTTCTGCTTTGCACGCATAGGCATCACTTACCCCTCCTGCACGCGCAGATGGCGGTCGTTGTCTTCCAGCACGATGGCGTCCTCATCCAGCGACTGCAGGGTGAAGATGCCCAGCCGCTGGCCCGGCTGCGGCGCGGTGGCCTGCTGCACGGCGCGCAACGAACCCAGGTCCTTCATGCCGAGCAGGCACATGCCGCGGTTGCGCAGCGCCATCAGGCCATCGAACCAGCCGGGTATGGTCGCGGCCATGTCACGGTAGGCCTGCAGCACGCTGCGGCCGTTGCGGCGGGTGCTGGCCTGGCAGGCATGCACGAAGTCGGCACCGGGGAGCTGCGCGCACAGCACGCTGGCCGCGCTTGGCGGCGCGATCACTACCCGCGCTGCCGTCACGGCTTCGGCCCCTGCCCTTCGTTGTCTTCCCAGTGCAGGATCTTCCGGGTGACGAAGCGGTAGACCGGCTTGCCGGTGCGGAACCACAGATCGCGCACCCACGAGGTGCGCTTGAGCAGCCGCTTCTCCACCGGCGTCAGGTACTGCCGGCAGTACATGCGCTTGTGCTTGAGCAGATGGCGCAGGTCTTCGCGGGCCAGCAAGCGCATCCAGCGCGAGCGCGGGTTGCCGATCACCGCCAGCTGGAAATCGATCAGCGCCGGCGAACCGTCTTCGCGTACCAGCCAGTTGGCTTCCTTGGCCAGGTCGTTGTGCGCGATGCCATGGCGGTGCACCTGCTGCAGCAATCGGCGGGCGGCACGGAAGTACGCCAGGTCGCCCTGCGGCGGACGCTGGTACATGGCATCACCGGCCATGAAGCTGCGGTCCAGCCAGCGCCCGTTCCAGTCCAGCAGGCGCGGGGTGTCGGGCATGCCATCCAGATGCGCCAGCGCGCGTGCCTCGCGCCGGGCCAGCCACCATGCCGGCAGCCGCAGCCACCACGGGGTGGCTTCCAGATCACGGCGCACGAAGCGCTGGCCGTCCTGCTCCATCAGCAGGATGCGGCCGAAGCTGTCGGCTTTGAGGGCGGTCGGGGCGGCGTCGGCGGGGCGTGTCATGCCGCCATTCTAGGCGGGTGATCGCGTTCATTCACTGCAGATGCCGCATATTCCCGGCGCCTGGCGGGCAGTCAGTCACTTTGCCCCCTCTATAATCCCCCGATGGACTCGTCATGGATCGATGCCACGCTTGCGTGGATCTCAGCTCACCCCGTGCTTGCCGGTGCGGTCATTTTCCTCATCGCGTTCTGCGATGCGGTCATCGTGCTGGGCGCGATCGTGCCCGCGTTGCCGCTGCTGTTCGCGGTCGGTGTGTTCATCGGCCTGGGCCAGATCTCCGGACCGTATGCGGTGGCCTGCGCAGCCCTCGGCGCGTTTGCCGGCGATGGCATCAGCTACTGGATCGGTCGGCGCTGGGGCGATCGCCTGCGGGGTTTCTGGCCCTTCAGCAAATACCCCCAGCTGCTCGACCGTGGCGAAACGATGTTCCGCCGCAATGCGTTCAAGAGCATCCTGGTCGCGCGCTATGTCGGCGCGATCCGCCCGTTCGTGCCCGCCATCGCCGGCATGATGAAGATGCCGCTGTCGCGCTACATCCAGGCCAGCGGCATCGCCAGCCTGTCCTGGGCAGTGCTGTTCCTCGCGCCCGGCTGGGTGCTTGGCGAGGCCTATGACGCAGTGGCTGCGGTCGCCGGCCGGCTGGTGATGGTGCTGGCCCTGCTCGGCGTGATCATGGGCCTGGTCTGGGCGATCGTCCTGTACGGCTACCGCTGGTCGGCCTCGCGCATGGACAGCTGGCTCGCCAGCCTGCTGGCCTGGTCGCAGCGGCACCCGACCCTGGGCCGCTATTCGGTGGCGGTGTTCGACCCGCAGCGGCGGGAGTCGGTGCCGTTGGCGATGCTGGCGGTGATGCTGCTGCTGCTCGGCTGGGGCTGGTTCGCGTTGTTGATGGCGGTGGTCGCCCACGGCGAGCCGCTGATGGTCGACCTGGCCGTGCACCACGCGATGCTGGCGCTGCGCAATCCGCTGGCCGATTACCCGATGGCCGCCCTGGCCTCGCTGGGCGCGTGGCAGGTCCTGCTGCCAGCCACCGTCGCCGGCATGGGCTACCTGGTCTGGCGCCGGCGCTGGATGGCGGCGGCCCACTGGCTGGCCGCGCTCGCCTTCGGCCTTGCACTGTGCAAGCTGCTCGGCGCGACGGTGGACGTGGTCCGCCCGCCGGATGCGAGCAGCGGCTTCGGCTTCCCGTCGGTCTCGGTGACGATGGCCACGATCACCTTCGGCTTCTTCGCCGTGCTGATCGCGCGCGAGCTGCCGGGCCGCACGCGCGTCTGGCCTTACCTGCTCTCGGGCATCATCGTCAGCCTGATCGGCTTCGCGCGCATCTACCTCGGCGCGCATTGGCTGAGCGATGTGATCGGCGGCATGCTGTTCGGTCTGTTCTGGCTGCTGGTGCTGGGCATCGCGTACCGTCGGCGCTTCAACCGCTCGTTCTGGGTCAAGCCGGTGGCATGGCTGTTCTACGGCACCTTCGCCATCGCCGCGCTCTGGTATGCCCCGCGCAACATCCCGGTCAAGCTGGCGCGTTTCGAGCCGGCCCAGCCGACCCCGGCGCCGCTCGATGCACAGGCCTGGTGGACAACCGAATGGCAGAACCTGCCCTCGCGCCGCAATGAGTTCGATGACGATCAGCGCTGGCCGCTGGATGTGCAGGTGGCCGGTCCGTTGGCGCCGCTGCAGCGTCGGCTGGAAAGCCAGGGCTGGCGCGTGCAGCCGCAGGCCGGTTGGGAGCAGGCGCTGTTGATGCTCGACAAGTCCGGCGACAAGGACACCGTGCCGGTACTGCCGGCCACCCTGGACACGCAGGTCGAGTCGCTGCTGATGCTGCGCGCGGGCAATGCGCCCAACGAGATCTTCGCGCTGCGCCTGTGGCCGGCACCGGCACGTCTGGCGGCGCCGGACAACGAACCGCTGTGGCTGGGCAGTGCGCAGACGCTGCATTACCAGCAGCACTTCAAGCTGATCGGGATGTGGCGGCCGATGCGCGGCATCGACCCGTCGCTCAATGCGGTCCGCCAGGCCTTGGAGGGCCTGCCGCAGCAGGTCGATACCCATCCGGACACGGAGATGCCGGTACTGCGCGTGCGCATGCCCCCGGCGGAATGAGGCAGCGCCGGGGCATCCCCGGCCGATCGTGGAGCGGAGCCACGCCGCGCGTTACGGCATCCAGTCCAGCAGCGCCTGCAGGCGCTGGTGCGGATCATCGCGCTGCAGCAGTTGCAGGCGCTGAGCATCCTGGAGCGGCAGCAGTTCGGCCAGGCGCCAGCCGACCCAGCTGGCCTGCTCCATCTGCGCCGGGCTGACCGGGGCGAACGCGGCGCCCGCCTGCTCGATGATGTGCTCGAGCACGGTCGCCATCAGCGCGTGCTCGGGCTGCAGCTCGTCGTCGCTGTCGGGCGCGCACCAGGTCACCTCGGCGATGATCAGGCCGTTGTCGCGCACCCGGGTCCGTTCGACATGGAAGCGGCGCTGGCCGCGCAGGCGCAGCACCAGCACGCCATCGGCACCCACGTCGAAATCCTCGATGCGCGCCTCGACCCCGTAGGCGGCGGGCAAGGCCGGCGCACCGACCTCCTCGCCGTCCAGGATCAGGCAGACACCGAACGCGGTGCCCGCCCGGCTGCATTCGCGCAGCATGTCCAGATAGCGGCGCTCGAACACCCGCAGGCCCAGCGCCGCACCGGGCAGCAGCACGGTGTGCAGCGGGAACAGGGGCAGCGAAGCGGTCTCGGTCATGGCCAGCGGCACTCAGGGCTGCTGAAGCTGCGCCAGGAAACGACGCGGGGCGCCGTCGAACCCGCCGTTGGACATGAACACCACATGGTCGCCCGGCGCGGCGATCGCGCCCAGCTGGGCCAGCAGCGCATCGGTGTCCGCCACCGCATGCGCCTCACCCCGCACGGCGGCGATCACGGCGGCGGCATCCCAGGCCAGCTCGGGGCGATGCAGGAACACCACCGCGTCGGCCCCGTCCAGCGACGGCGCCAGGGCCTGCGCGTGTGCGCCCAGCCGCATTGAATTGCTGCGCGGCTCCATCGCCACCACGATGCGGGCATCGCCGACCTTGGCACGCAGGCCGTCCAGCGTGGTGCGTATCGCAGTCGGGTGGTGCGCGAAATCGTCGTAGATGGTGATATCGCGCGCCTGGCCGATCACTTCCAACCGGCGCTTGACGCTGCGGAACGCGGCCAGCGCCGGGATCACCGTGGCCAGCTCGACGCCGACCGCATGCGCGGCGGCCAGGGCGGCCAGGCCGTTGAGGACGTTGTGGCGGCCGAGCAGCGACCAGCGCACTTCACCGACCCGTGCGCCGCGATGGTGCACGACGAACACGCTGCCATCGGCTTCCACCAGTTCGGCGTGCCATTCCAGCGACGGATCGAATCCGAAGCGCTCCACCGGGGTCCAGCAGCCCATCGCCAGCACCTCGGCGAGATAGGCATCTTCGCCATTGACGATCAGGCGCCCGCGCGCGGGCACGGTACGGATCAGGTGGTGGAACTGGCGCTGGATCGCGGCCACGTCCGGGAAGATGTCGGCGTGGTCGTATTCGAGATTGTTGAGGATCGCCACCAGCGGCCGGTAGTGCACGAACTTGCTGCGCTTGTCGAAGAACGCGGTGTCGTACTCGTCGGCCTCGACCACGAACTCGCGGCCGCTGCCCACGCGCGCGGACACGCCGAAATCCTCGGCCACTCCGCCGATCAGAAAGCCCGGTTCGCGCCCGGCGCTGTGCAGCAGCCAGGTCAGGATGGTGGTGGTGGTGGTCTTGCCGTGGGTGCCGGCCACGGCCAGCGTGTCGCGGCCCGGCAGCACCTGCTCGGACAGCCACTGGGCGCCGGAGATGTAGCGCTGACCGGTGTCCAGCACCGCTTCCACGGCGGGATTGCCACGCGACAGGGCATTGCCGATCACCACCTCGTCGCAGTCGGGCGCCACGCTGTCGGCGCGGTAGCCGGGATCCAGCGCGATGCCCAGGCGTTCGAGCTGGGTGGACATCGGCGGATAGATCGCCTGGTCGCTGCCGCGGACCGTATGGCCCTTCTCGCGTGCCAGCGCGGCGACGCCGCCCATGAAAGTGCCTGCAATGCCAAGAATATGGATCGTGCTCATGCGTACGATTGTCGCCGATCACCAGCGTCGATGGAGATCGCCGTCAGACAACTCCTAGTCGACTATCAGAAAAATCCAGCAGGGTGTCGGGGAATTCCCGATAGCGCCGTACTGTGAAGACGGACACAATTCGCGTGGCCAGCCGCAGTACCCCATTGGTCCTACTCCCCAAGAGGCCATCCCCAGGGGGGCTCATGCTGCGGGGCTCTGAGCAAGCCCGCTCGCTGGCACCTTCAAACCACGCGCCTGGTCCCTTCGGGGGCCGGGCGTGTGTGTTTCAGGGATCCTGCACACCCGGCGCGGGTACGGTGCCGCCGCAGCGGCACCGACCGGCTCAGGCCTGGATCGCGGCGCGGATGCGCGCTTCCACATCGTTCAGTTCGCCCACGCCATCCACGCGTGCGAGCGTGCCGCGGCCGGCATAGAAATCCACCACCGGCGCGGTCTGGTCGTTGTAGACCTGCAGGCGCTGGCGCACGGATTCGGGGTTGTCATCGGCGCGGCCCTGTTCGGCGGCGCGGCCGGCGATGCGCTCGACCAGCAGTTCGGTCGGCACGTCCAGCTGCACGACGGCATCCAGCGGCTGGCCGATCTTGGCCAGCAGGGCGTCCAGCGCGTTGGCCTGGGCCACGTTGCGCGGGTAACCGTCGAGGATGAAGCCCTTGGCCACGTCGTCCTGGCCCAGGCGCGACTCGAGCATGCCCAGCAGGATGTCATCGGACACCAGGTTACCGGCATCCATCACGGCCTTGGCCTGCTTGCCCAGCTCGGTGCCGGCGGCCACTTCGGCACGCAGCAGGTCGCCGGTGGAAATGTGCGCAATCGACAGGTGTTCCTTCAGGCGCGTCGCCTGTGTCCCCTTGCCCGAACCGGGCGGTCCCAACAGAACCAATCGCATCAACCTGACTCCAACTTGGTAAGAAAATGGAAGGGCGCGCGCCCCGGGATTGTCCACAATCACGCTGCACCGCAATACGCGCACTTTACCCCATACCGGTAATGTCTCTGCAATGTCCTTCCCCCAGACCAAGGTCGCACCATGCCCAACGGTACCCTGCTCTACGCCCAGTCAGGCGGCGTCACCGCCGTCATCAATGCCACCGCCTCGGCGGTCATCAGCACGGCCAGGGCCAAAGGAATCAAGGTCTTGGCCGCGCGCAACGGCATCCTCGGTGCGCTCCGCGAAGACCTGATCGACACCTCCCGGGAGACCGCCGCCGCCATCGCCGCCCTCGCCCACACCCCGGGCGGTGCGTTCGGCTCGTGCCGCTACAAGCTCAAGTCGCTGGAGGCCGACCGCGGCAAGTACGAGCGCCTGCTCGAGGTGCTGCGCGCCCATGACGTGCGCTGGTTCCTCTACAACGGCGGCAACGATTCGGCCGATACCGCCTGGAAGGTCTCCCAGCTGGCCAAGGCCTTCGACTACGACCTGACCTGCATCGGCGTGCCCAAGACGATCGACAACGATCTGGCCGTGACCGACACCTGCCCGGGCTTCGGCTCGGCGGCCAAATACACCGCGGTCTCCGTGCGCGAAGCTGCGCTCGACGTGGCCGCGATGGCCGAGACCTCGACCAAGGTGTTCGTCTACGAGGCCATGGGCCGCCACGCCGGCTGGCTCGCCGCCGCCGCGGGCCTGGCCGGCCAGGGCGTCGACGACGCCCCGCACATCATCCTGCTGCCCGAGCGCGCCTATGACGAGGCCGCGTTCCTGGCCAAGGTGAAGCAGGTGGTCGAGCGCGTGGGCTATTGCGTGGTGGTGGCTTCCGAAGGCATCCAGACCGCCGATGGGCGCTTCGTCGCCGATGCGGGCGGCGGCACCGATTCGTTCGGGCATACCCAGCTGGGCGGCGTCGCTTCGCAGCTGGCGGCGCGGGTCAAGGATGCGCTGGGCTACAAGGTCCACTGGACCCTGCCCGATTACCTGCAGCGCTCGGCGCGGCACATCGCCTCGAAGACCGACTGGGAGCAGGCGCAGGCGGTCGGCAAGGCCGCGGTGCAGTTCGCGCTGAAAGGCCAGAACGCGGTGATGCCGGTGATCGTGCGCACCAGCGATACACCGTATCGCTGGAAGATCGAGGCCGCGCCGCTGCACAAGGTGGCCAATCACGAGAAGAAGATGCCGGCCGGCTTCATCCGGCGCGATGGCTTCGGCATCACCGAGAAGGCCCGCGCCTACCTTGCTCCGCTGATCAAGGGGGAAGCGCCGTTGCCGTACGGCCCCGATGGACTGCCGAAGTACGTGACGCTGAAGAACGTGGCGGTCAAGAAGAAGCTGCCTGCTTTCGAGGCATGAACGAGCCCGGTGGTGCCGGCCGCTGGCCGGTACCTTGGGGCTGTCCGGCGCTCGGGTACTGCCGGCCGCTGGCCGGCACCTTGGGGCTGTCCGGCGCTCGGGTAGTGCCGGCCGCTGGCCGGCATCGCGGTGTCCGCCACGACTCCGTGGAGCCGGCCAGTGGCCGGTTTCATCAGGAATCTGACGGTCCGCGTGGAGCCGGCCAGCGGCCGGCACTACCGGTGTGTGGTCAAGTCAGTTGCAGGCCTTGCCTTCGACCATCATCTGCGCGGCGAACATCGGCACCTGGGCGATCTTGCCGGCCGCAGCCTGCTTCTTGGCGTCTTCCAGATAGATGCGCGACTGGCCCTGGCCATCCAGCTCGGGCTTGGTGGTGACCGGCATGCGCCACACACGGACGACGGCCTGCTGCGCCGGGCACGACGCATTCGGCACGCGGATCACATCGTTGAGTTTCCAGCCCTTGGCTTCGCTGGGCTGCGCCTTGTCGTAGTCGACGAAACGGGCACGCGGCTGGCACTGCTCGCTGGTGCGCACCACGGCGAATTTGTATGGCTGGGCCGCTTCGCCGGTGAACACGCCTTCCAGCCGCGCGCAGGCTTCGGGAATCTGGCGCAGGGTGTGGGCCGCGCCCACCGCCTGCGGGGTGCCCGCAGCGCGCTGCAGTTCGGGGGTCTCGGCGGCGAAAGAGGACACGGCGGGCAACAGGGCCAGCCACAACAGATGACGGGGGGACATGGCAGGGCTCCAACGGCTGGGGATGGGCCGAGGCTGCCAGTGGGTGGCTGAACGGCGTGGCAAAGGCGGCTCTTCGTCCGGATCTGCTTGGTTGCCGGCCAGCGGCCGCCACTACCGATGCCAGCGGCCGGCACTACCTCCGTCGTTGGCGATCCGGGCACGCGCACGCGGTTTGCAATCCTTGCTGGCATGCATCGAGGATTTGCCCGCATACTCGGGTCACCAGGGATTGCTGAACACCGCCACACGCTTGAAGACCGGGCACGGTCTGAACGGGTTGGTTCATGGTTGCAGCCCGTTGTGCCCCCGCGTGGAGAAGTTCATCCGTTCACTGGATGTCATTCCATCACCCGGGAGGGGACATGCTGGAACGTTACGGGCTTTCTCTGGCGCTGTTCTGCGCCATTCTCGCGATTCTCTACGGCATCGTGTCGGCACGCTGGATCCTCCGGCAACCGGCTGGCAATGCCCGCATGCAGGAAATCGCCGCCGCCATCCAGGAAGGCGCGCGCGCCTATCTCAACCGTCAATACCTGACCATCGCCATCGCCGGTGCCGTGCTGTTCGTGCTGGTCGGCTTCTTCCTCAGCTGGTACACCGCGATCGGCTTCGCGATCGGGGCCGTGCTCTCCGGCGCGGCCGGCTACATCGGCATGAACGTGTCCGTGCGTGCCAACGTGCGCACGGCCGAAGCCGCCCGCAACGGCCTGAGCGCGGCCATGGACGTCGCCTTCCGCGGCGGTGCGATCACCGGCATGCTGGTGGTCGGCCTCGGCCTGCTGGGCGTGGCCGGGTATTACGCGCTGCTGCTGAAGCTGGGCCTGGATGTGGCGCAGACGCTGCATGCGCTGGTCGGGCTGGCGTTCGGCTCATCGCTGATTTCCATCTTCGCGCGACTGGGCGGCGGCATCTTCACCAAGGGCGCCGACGTCGGCGCGGACCTGGTGGGCAAGGTCGAGGCCGGCATTCCCGAAGATGATCCGCGCAACCCGGCGGTGATCGCCGACAACGTGGGCGACAACGTCGGCGACTGCGCCGGCATGGCCGCCGACCTGTTCGAAACCTATGCGGTCACGGTGATCGCGACGATGCTGCTTGGCAACCTGATGATCGCCGAGGCCGGTGCCAACGCGGTGCTGTATCCGCTGGTGCTGGGAGGCGTGTCGATCATCGCCTCGATCGTCGGCGCGCTGTTCGTCAAGGTGAAGCCCGGCGGCTCGATCATGGGCGCGCTGTACAAGGGCGTGATCGTGTCCGGCGTGCTGGCGGCGATCGCGTTCTACCCGATCACCACGCAGTTGATGCCGGACAACGCGCATGGTGCGCTGAACCTGTATTTCTGCGCCTTGATCGGGCTGGTGCTGACCGGGCTGATCGTGTGGATCACCGAGTACTACACCGGCACCCAGTACAAGCCGGTGCAGCACGTGGCGCAGGCCTCCACCACCGGGCACGGCACCAACATCATCGCCGGCCTCGGTGTCTCGATGAAGTCCACTGCCCTGCCGGTGATCGCGGTGTGCGTGGCGATCTGGCTGGCGCACTATTTCGGTGGCCTGTACGGCATCGCCATCGCCGCGACCGCGATGCTCTCGATGGCCGGCATGATCGTGGCGCTGGATGCCTACGGCCCGATCACCGACAACGCCGGTGGCATCGCCGAGATGGCCGAACTGCCGCCGGAAATCCGCGACATCACCGATCCGCTGGATGCGGTCGGCAACACCACCAAGGCGGTGACCAAGGGCTATGCGATCGGCTCGGCCGCCCTGGCCGCGCTGGTGCTGTTCGCCGATTACACGCACAACCTGCAGGCCGCCAATCCCGGCGAGGTCTTCGCCTTCGACCTGTCCAACCATGAGGTGATCATCGGCCTGCTGATCGGCGGCCTGATTCCCTATCTGTTCGGCGCGATGGCGATGGAAGCGGTGGGTCGCGCGGCGGGGGCGGTGGTGGAGGAAGTACGTCGCCAGTTCCGCGAGATTCCCGGGATCATGGACGGCACCGGCAAGCCGCAGTACGACCGCGCGGTGGACCTGCTGACCCGCTCGGCGATCCGGGAAATGATCATCCCGTCGTTGTTGCCGGTCGCGGTACCGGTGGTGGTCGGCCTGCTGCTCGGGCCGCGTGCGCTCGGCGGCCTGCTGATCGGCACCATCGTCACCGGCCTGTTCGTGGCGATCTCGATGACCACCGGCGGCGGCGCGTGGGACAACGCCAAGAAGTACATCGAGGATGGCCACTTCGGCGGCAAGGGCAGCGAGGCGCACAAGGCCGCGGTGACCGGCGATACCGTCGGCG
This sequence comes from Stenotrophomonas sp. SAM-B, assembly GCF_013387485.1. GTDB lineage: Bacteria > Pseudomonadota > Gammaproteobacteria > Xanthomonadales > Xanthomonadaceae > Stenotrophomonas > Stenotrophomonas maltophilia_AA. The sequence goes on along the minus strand of NZ_JABBXB010000001.1, from coordinate 751,994 downwards.
ATCCTTACAAGGACACCGCCGGTCCGGCGATCAATCCGCTGATCAAGATCATCAACATCGTGGCCCTGCTGCTGGTGCCGCTGCTCTGAGGAATGACGGACGCGCTGGCCTCATGCCAGCGCGTCCGTGTGGTGCGTGCGTGCCGTTCCAGTCAGGGCGATGCAGCCAGCCCCGTGTCCGACAGCCACCGGGCAGGATCGTGGACACGGTAAAGGCCCGAATCCTCCGCCAATTGGCGAAGCAAGTTGCCATGTCCCGCTCCATAGATCACCAACACGCGATCACCGGGGTTGGTAGCACGCGCGATTGCATTGAAGATCATAAGATTGCGCCCGTACCACGACTGCACCCAGTTGGCACCGGCCGGATCTTCCGGCGTGCCCAGCAGGCCAAGACGGTAATACGTGGTGGCGTTCCAATTCAGCCAAGGCGCGCCATTGAAGTGGCGCAGCGCCTCCGCCACGGTTCCGTTGTCGAGCAGGCGTTGATCCTTGTCTACCTGCGCCTTCAACATTGCCTTGAAGGCAGCGTACTCTTCCTGCTGGCCGTACGTGTCGGCTGCGGCGGTGTAGTCGATGCGCGCCTTGTCGGTGATCGGCCCCTGCCCGTTCCAGTCCACGGCATACACCTTGTCCAAGTCCCGCGCGCAGGCGATACGAAAGCCCAGCTGTTCGGATTCACTGCGCGACAGCGCGCGTTCGCCGGCACAGGAAGCGGCAAAGTTGTCCTGGAGCGTAGCTTGGCGAGCTGAGTCGACCTCGACCATGATCTTGGTTGGTCGATAGCGTTCCAACAGCCGGGTGACCTCGGCTATTTCCTGTTGACGCTTTTCGCCCAACACGTCGTCGGCCGTCATGTTCTGCAGATCACGGCCAGGATTGCTCATGTGATAACTACCGATCAGCAGGTAGTCGGCAATCGGACGGCCGTCAGTGCTTTGCGCGTGAGCCACGCCGCTCATGAATGCGGCAGCTACGAAGAGGGATAAGACGGTGTGCCTCCAGGCCATACGACGTGCTCCATGCTATTGATCAGGGCGTACCGGTGTTGCTCGAGTGTTGCAACGCAGTCACCATTTGCACGCGGGTCGAAAGTCATTGCCGACGTGACACACGCCTCAACGACGCCGGAGGAAGAACGTCACCGGCACCATCACCTCCACCGGATCGCCGGTGATCTCCGCGGGCGGCGGTGGCAACGGGCTGCCGCGGCGCACCGTGGCCAGGGTCTCCTCATCCAGCAGCGCATGGCCGCTGCTCTGTCCCAGCCGGATGTTGGAGGCGTTGCCCTGCCGGTCCACCGAGAAGCGCACATAGGCCACGCCCTGCTGGCGCAGGCGCTCGGCCTGGCGCGGGTAGCGGCGGTACTGTTCCAGATGGCCCAGCAGCAGGCCCTGCCAGGTGACGGCCGCAGGGCCCTGGCGGCCGGCAATGGTCTGCGTGGCGGCGTAGCGCTCGGACGGGCGCGCCGGCACATCCGGCGGTGCCAGCGTCTGCTCCACGTTGCGCTGGTCGGTCGGTTCTTCTTCGCGGGGTGTCTCGCGACGCAGGACGTCCTGCGCGTCCGGCGTGTCGTCCGGCGGGAGATCGACCTTGGGCACCGGCGTGGGCTCGGGCCGATGCTGCTCCTGCTGCAACGGCCCGGGCGGCATCTCCTTCGGTGGCGCGGTCGGCGCCTCCGGGACCGGCGCCAGCTCCACCATCACCGCTTCCACCGGCATATCACTGACCAGCACCGGCGCGCGCTGCTGCCACCACACCGCGCCGCCGATCAGCAGCGCATGCGCGGCCAGCACCAGGGCCAGGCTGCCCGCCCAACGCAGCGATGCAGGGGTGTCGCGGCTCATTCGCTGCGCTGCTCGACGCCAACCAGTGCGATCCGGCGATACCCGGCGGCGCGCAGCGCGTTCATGGTCTGCATCAGCTCGCCATAGGGCACGGCCTGGTCGGCGCGCAGGTAGATGCGCTGCTCGTGATCACCGGCGGTCAGCCGTTCCAGCGTGGCGTTCAGCCCGTCCGTGCCGACCGGCACGTCATTGATGCTCAGCGACAGATCGGCCCGCACCGAGAGGAACACCGGTTCCCCATCGCGCGGCTGCGGCTTTGCGGTACTGGCCGGCAGGTCCACCGGCGTATCCACCGTGGCCAGCGGCGCGGCGACCATGAAGATGATCAGCAGCACCAGCATCACATCGATGAAGGGGGTGACGTTGATCTCGTGGCTTTCTTCCAGCGCGTCGTCGTCGTGGCGGGCGGTCTTGATGGCCATGGCCGCTCCTCAGCGCGCGTCGCGCACGGCAGGGGCGTTGCCGCGCCGGTCCAGATCGCGCGACACCAGTTGCTGCACCCCGGCGGACAGATCGCCCAGCAGGCCGCGGATGCCGCCCAGCACGCGGGTGAAGTGGTTGTAGATCACCACGGCGGGAATCGCCGCGACCAGGCCCAGGGCGGTCGCGAGCAGCGCCTCGGCGATGCCCGGGGCGACCACGGCCAGGTTGGTGGTGTTGGCGTGGGCGATGCCGATGAAACTGTTCATGATCCCCCACACCGTGCCGAACAGGCCGACGAACGGCGCGATCGCGCCGATGCTGGCGAGCAGGCCGACCCCGGTGCGCAACTGCCGCGCGTGCGCCAGTTCGATGCGTTCCAGCCGCGAGGCGACGCGCTCCTTGATGCCGACCGGATCGTGCGCGTCCTGCGACAGGCGCAGCTCGGTGCGGGCCGCGTCGATCAGCGCGTGGGCCGCGCCCTCGTCGAGCAGCGCATGCGTCCGGGGCGCCGGCAGGTGCGCCGACTGCAGCAGCAGCGCGCGGGCCTGGCGCAGTCGCGTGCGCTGCCGGCCCAGCTCCCAGGTCTTGGCGACCAGCACCGTCCAGGTGGCGATCGAGGCGAGTGCCAGCCCGATCATCACGGTCTGCACCACGCCATCGGCGGCCTGGTACATGCCCCAGGGGGTCAGGTCATGCGGCAATGCCGCCACGGCGGCAGGAACATCGATCGGCAAGGTCATCAGCAGGGTCGTCTGTCAGGGGCGTCGCGGCGCGGGGCAGCGCCGGAGGCGAGAGGGAGGCGAGAGGGAGGCGGAGAAGTATCGGGGTGTTGCGGTGTGGATCCGCGCAGGCGAGGCACCGCGTTCAGCGCTCCGACGGGGGAACCGGCACGCCGGGCGGCCGCGGCGCGGGCCGCGACAGCACATATGCCGCGCTGGCCGCGAAGAACACCCCGACGCCAAGCAGCAGCGGCCAGGACGGATGCGCGCCCCAGCAGAACATGACGAAGCCGAACGCCATGCCGGCGCCGGCGAAGGCCTTGCCCTTGCGGCTGATGGCGCCCTGCTCGCGCCACAGGCGCAGCGGGGGCCCGTAACGCGGATGCTCGAGCAGCCGGCGTTCGAATGTCGGCGAGCTGCGCGCGAAACAGCTGACGGCCAGGATCAGGAAGATCGTGGTCGGCATCACCGGCAGCAGGGCGCCGATGACGCCCAGCGCCACCATGATCCAGCCCAGGCCGAACCAGAGCCAGCGCATCACGGGCGGCCGTGGGGGTCCGGCACCGCGGGCGTGGCGCGGGCGGCGATCATGCGAATTCTTCCTCGACATGGCCGTGCACGCTGCGGAAGGCTGCATCGGCCGCATCGATCACCTGCTGCTCCTGCGCGGCGGTCAGCGCCACACCATCCAGTGCGGCGGTGAACTCGCGCCAGTGGCGGGCCGCGCCATCCGGGTGCGCGGCCAGATGGCGCGCGCCAAAATCGCTGTCCAGACCAAGCCTGGCCGCCATCTTGTACAGCACGGTGCCACCGAGGTTGGAGCCTTCGGCCACGTACAGCCAGCCCAGCGCGGCCGGCAGCGGCAGATCGCCATCCAGGCGCGTCGACGCCGGCAGCGGCAGGGTCTGTTCCAGGTCGGCCAGATCGCGGGCGATCAGCGGCAGACGGCGGCGCTCATCCAGATCGGGCAGCAGCGCGTCCAGCGCGGGGTTGCCGTAGAGCGCATCGATATCGCGGTGGAAGCGGTACTGCACGCGCAGGAATTTTGCGAACAGGTCGCGGCTGGCGAAGATGTCGCCGGCCATGATGCGCTTGTCCAGCGCGCCATGGCTGTCGCGGGTGGCGGCCTTGAGGCGTTGGCTGCGGGTGGCTTCGGGAGTATCGATGACGATCATGGCAGTGCTTGCAGGGGAAGTGGGCGCGGTTCTCTGTTGAAGACGTCTGGCACGGGTGCAACCCCAAGCCCGTTTAGCGTGGATCCGTGTTGCGTCCGTCACATGCCACCGTCACGGCGTTGCCCCGATAATACGGACCACGCCCTGCCACTGGAATGACACGATGATCACGACCGAACCGCGCATGACCAACCTGTTCCTGCAGCTCGGGCTGGACGCCAGCGAGGCGGCGATCGCGGCCTTCATCCGCGACCACCAGCTCTCCAACGACATCCGCCTGATCGAAGCGCCGTACTGGAACGACGGACAGCGCCAGTTCCTCACCGAGCAGCTGCGCTCGGATGCGGAATGGGCGATCGTGGTCGATGAGCTCAGCGAAGCCCTGCACGCCGATGCGACCCAGCAGGCCAACGCCGGCTGATCGGTCGCGCGATGCTGACAGCGGCCGGGCACGGTGTGTGCCGGCCGGATGCACGCAGGGGCCGGCAATGCCGGCCCCTGTCGTGTCCGGGCATCAGTAGCGGTAGGTCAGCGCCAGCCGCACGGTCCGGCCCGGTGCGGGCATCACACCCAGCGCCAGCGGATCGAGATAGTAGCGATCGGTCAGGTTGTCCACGTTGAGGTCCACCGCGAACTGCTCGCTGGCCTGCCAGCTGGCGAACAGGTCGACGATGGTCGCCGGGCGGTACAGCTGCTGGATCGCCGACAGGCCGACGTTCCATTCCTTGTCCAGCCTGCTGATCGGGCCGGCGTTGTGGATCACCCGGGTGCCAAAGCTCAGGCGCTGGTCGAACAGCCGCGAACCCAAGGTCAGGTTGACGTTGTAGCGCGGCGGGTTCTGGGTGTTGCTGTACGACCCTTCGAAGCCACCATCGACACAGTCCGGCGTGTTCTTCAGTTCCTCGATCTTCCGCTGGATACCGTAGGCGCGGCGCTCGGCGGCGATGTCCGGCGCACAGGTCTTGGCCTCGATGTAGTAATGCGCGGACAGATCGGCGAACACCGTGCCGCTGTCATAGCTGGACTGGAACTCCACGCCGGAGACCTTGAAGCGGTCCACGTTGCGGATCAGGCCGGCCGACAAGGTGCGGTAGTCGCGGGTGATCAGATCATCGATGCGCGTATTGAAGTAGGCCAGCTTGAACCCGGCCTGGTCGCCCTCGGTGAACAGGCCGTGCCGCACCGTGCTCGCGCCGATTTCCCAGGTCCCTGCCCGCTCCGGCTTGAGCTCACCGGTCGGCTTGGCCGCGGTGAACAGGCCCAGCGTGGTTTCGAACAGGCTGGGCAGCTTCACGCCTTCGGCGTACTTCACATACACCATCGTGTCTTCGTCGAAGCGGTAGGCAACACTCGCGCTGGGCATGAAGGCACTGTCGCGGCGACGGATCGGCTGCGACCAGGTCCAGCTGACCGGCACGCGCAGATCTTCGGCGTCATCCGCATCGTAGAAGTTCCAGCCGGTGATGTCGCCGACCGTGCCCTTCTCGTACGGCGAGGCCAGCAGCGAGGCCTCGGTGAACTGGCCATTGGCATCCGGATACCAGTTCAGCATGGCGATGCGCTTGGCCCGCCATGCCGGCAGGTTCGGGTTGCCATCCAGCAGCTGGGTGTAGCGGTACTGACCGATCACGCCGTAGCTATCCGGCGTGGCCAGGCGGTTGCGGTCATGCACGTTGACGCGGTTGTAGCGCCCGCCGAGCACCACTTCCCAATGCTCGTCCGGTTGCCATTTGATCGAGGCCACCGCGCTGTATTCCTTGCGCTCGGCGTTGCGCAGGAAGCGGTTGTTGACCAGGTCGTCGTGCATCGCCGGCGAGTGCGGGCCGGGGCCGACGTCCTCGTCGCTGAAGGACAGGCCGTAGTCCAGCGTGAACAGGCCGGCACCGGAATCCAGGTGCGTGGTGTTGCCCACGTCGAAGCCGAGCCGGGTCTGGGTCAGCTCGTTGCGATAAGCATCCTTGTAGCCCGGATCGGTGTTGAACGACGGACCGTCGTACCACTCGGTGCGGCGATCGAAGTACCACGGCGTGATTCCGGTCAGGCCGTTGTACATCAGGCTGTCGGCGTCGGTGTACCAGAGGTTGGCCTTCAGATCGATCAGCTCGTTGTCCGGGTTGAAGCGGTAGCGCAGGTTGTAGGCATCCATGTCGACATGGCCCGGATCCCACTGCGGCACGCGGTCGCGGTCGACGCGGATGATCTGCGAGGCCATGATCTCGCCGGCGGTGCCTTCATAGCGGCGATAACCGGCTTCCAGCGTCTGGTTGTCGTCGATGCGCCAGGTGCCCTTCAGCAGGAACGACTCCGAGCGCGAGGAGGTGTTGAACACTTCGGTGTCCGGCGGATTCAACGGCGCCAGGGTGCGGCGGGTCTGCGGGAAATCGTCGTAGCCGTGCTTGCCCGAGAAATAGTTGCCGTTCTCGCGCCATGCGTAGGCCGCCACCAGGTCGAAACGATCCCGGTGCTTGGCGGTGGCGATGTTGAAGAACTGGCTGCCCAACGCGCTGCGGTCGGTACGCGGTGCGGCGTCGTAGGCGGGTACGTTGTTGGCGCTGGCATTGGCCATGCCGGTGCGCACGCGCAGGCCGGCATCGCGGCCGTCGCGCAGCACGTCCTCGATCTTCAGCGTCTCCATCTCGACCACGCCACCGATGCCGCCGGAGGCGTTGACGCCCAGGCTCGGGCCCTTGGTGATGGTGATGTTGGAGATCAGGTCCGGATCGAGATACGTGCGCTGCGACTGCCCCGCGTAACCGCGGTAGGTGTCCATGGTCGACTGCCCGCCATCGATGATCACCGGGATGCGGCTCTGGCCCTGGATGCCGCGGATGTTCACGTCCAGCGCGTTGGCGGTACGCGGGTCACCCGCGGTGACGCCGGCGACGCCCTTGACGATGTCCGCAGTGGAGGTGCCGCGGAAGCGTTCGATGGTGGCGCGCGCGATGTAGGCGCTGGAGCCGGCGGTGCGGTACACATCCAGCGCGCGCTCGGTATCGCTGCCGCCGTCGATGCGGTCACCGGCCACGCTCAGCGCGTCGGTGACGATCAGGCCATCGCCACTGGCCGCCACCGCCGCGCGCTCCAGGGTCACCGCGTCGGGGCCCACCGGGCGCATGCTCAGCCCACTGCCCTGCAGCAGGCGCAGCAACGCCGCCGGGGCGTCCATCTGCCCGGTCACCGGGCTGGAGATCACACCCTCGGCCAGCGCGGCGGGATAGGCGACCTGCATCCCGGACTGGCGCATGTAGGCGCGCAGCGCATCGGACAGCGGCTGGGCGGGAATGTCGAAACGCAGGGTCGCCGCAGCGGACGTCGGGCCGGACTGGGCCAGTGCCGGGAGTGCGGGCGCGGCCGCCAGGCCGGCAGTGAGCAGGGCGATGCAGAGACGTGACGGGCGCGGACGATGGCCCGCGCGGGTGGAAATGCGCATGGAAAAACCTGTCAGAGGATCAGTGCCGCAGAGGCGGGTCACCCGCACGCAGGTGCGGATGCAGCGGACGTACGTGGCGGCGGCGGGTACGTTATGCCGGATAAGACGAACGAACGGGGCGCAGCCCCAAGACCAATGCGCGTGCGTGACGTGTCTGGCGCGCGGATGCCATGACGGCACCGCGTGCGGTATTACTCCGTCGTAGTCGTAGTCGTGGCGGGTGCGACGATCGCCACGCCCATCGGCAGCCGGGTGACGGTCAGTCCAGCGCTCACCGCCAGCGCGTCCAGGGCCTGCTCTGGCCGGTCGATGCGGAAGGCCGCATTGACCGACGGCAGGGTCGACAGATCCCCGCGCACGAACGTAGCGCCGGGCCGATAGCGCGCAATGCGCCGGACCGCATCCTCGACACCGGCCGCCTCGATCAACAGTTCACCCTCACGCCAGGCGGCGATCCGGTCCAGCGCCACGTCCTCCTGCCGCGTCACCCGCTCGCCCGCTGCGAAACGCGCGCGCTGGCCGGCATCCAGGTAGGTCCAGCCAGTGCGATCGGCCGCCGCGACGCGAACCCGTCCCTGTTCGACGATCGTCTCCACGTGATCGTCTTCGCGCGCAACCGCGAACGCCGTGGAGATGTCTTCGATCACGCCGCCCTGCGCATCCACCTGGAACGGACGCGCCGGATCAGGCGTCACCTGGAACCAGGCCTGCCCGCGCAGCAGCGCGATGCGGCGCACCTGGCCGTCGTAGCGGACCGCGATCGCGCTGTCGGCATCGAGCACGGCGCGGCTGCCATCGGGCAGCGCCACGGACTGGATGCCCGTCCCGCTGCGGTGATCCGCCTGCAGCCGCAGCCACGCCTCCGGTGCCACCCAGGTCAGTGCGAGCAGCGCTGCGGTGGCCGCCGCAGCGACGGGCCAGCGCCCGCGACGCCGCGACCGTGCCCCTGCCGGGGCCGATGCCGGGCGCGGCCCGAGGCTGCGCCACAGCTGGCGCTCGTATTCGAAGGTGCGGCGGTTGTCCGGCTCGGCCAGCCACTGCTCGAACGCCTGCATCTGCGTCGGTTCGACCGCCCCGGAGGCCAGCCAGGCAATCCAGGCACGGGCCTGGACGGCAGCAGGATCGGACGGCGGCAAGGGTCGGGACATCGGAGGCGGTTCGTGCGGGCTCATGGCTGGCGGGAGTCGCGCGGTCGCGCGCGGACGAGGGAAGATGCCGGAAGGGACGGCATTATGATCAAGACGGATGGGAAACGGGCTTCCCCAAGCCCGCGTGCATGACGCTCAGCGCCCGCTGCGTGCCCAGGCCAGCCGCTGCAGCGCGCTGCGCACGTGGTTCTCGACGGTTGTCACCGACACGCCCTGGCGTCTGGCGACCTCGACCTGGGTCATGCCCTGCAACCGGTTGAGACGGAAGATGGTACGGGTGGGCTCGGGAAGATGCTCGGCCGCCTCCAGCACGCGTTGCAGTTCGTCCTGCGCCATCGCCTGCTCTTCGGTCGAGAGCACTTCGTCCGGCCCCCACAGATAGTGGTCGGCCAACAGCCGCGAGCGCCGGGTCCGCTCACGGCCATGATCGGTCGCCAGGTTCGCCGCCAACCGATACAGGTAGGCGCGGGGATTGCTGATCGACTGGCCGCCGTCCACGCTGCGGGCCTTGAACCAGATCGACTGGATCACATCCTCTGCGCCGCCGTCACTGCCCAGGATGCGCTGGACCAGACGCAGCAGGGCCGGGCGCTCGCGGATCAACAGCTCGGTGAGGGTGGTGGCGTTGGAGGACATGAGGCCGATGCACGAAGCGGGACCGCCGGAGGGCGGCCATCCGTAAGGCGCGGCATGTTACTCCCCAAATGAGAATGCGTCACGTTTGAGCGCTTGGCACTACAGGCACTCGGTCAGCCCGTCATAGATGCTGTCCGAGGTTCCCGGCAACGCGACATGCAGTGCGTCGCCCGCCTCCAGGGTCTGCAGCAGAACCGGGAGCAGCGTGTCGACCTGCAGCGGTGCCCGGCAGGCCCAGGTCCGTGCGTCGACCGCGATGCGGCCGGTGGCGGTGTCCACGCGGGCGGTGCTGCCGGTAAACGTCCACAGGCATTCCCCCACCCGCCCCGTGTCGGCCTCCACCGAACAGCGGAAACGCAACGCCTGCAGGTTGTGGTATTCGCCTTCGCAGAAGGTGTCGCCACAGATGTCATCGAAGCCGCGCAGCAGCCGCGCTTCCACCGCACGGAAGCGTTCCCAGCCTTCGGACTGGGTCGGGTATACCCGGGCATCGACGTAGGGGCCAGCAGCATGGCCGGTGGCGACGGCAGTACAGCTGGCAAGCACCAGCAGCACGCGCGGAATGAAGCTCTTCATGGGCAGTCTTCCTGTACGAAGTGAGAGGGACGCCCCAACCGGTCAGTTGAGGCAGTCGATCAGGGCGTCGTGCATGGATCGGCCCGACCCGGGCAACGGTCTGCGCAACGGGTCGCCCAGCGCCAGGACCGCATGCAGCGCCTCCACCGGCGTGTTGGCCCCCAATGGCGTGGCGCAGGCCCAGGTCCGGCTGTCAGGGACTACCTGGCCGGTGCCGCCGTCCACCTCGAGGTTGCCGGCGCCGATCACCAGGCTGCAGGCATGGACCGTGCCGCTGGGCGCATGGACCGAGCAGCGGAACTGCAGCGCAATGTGGTTGCTGTACTCGCCCTCGCAGTAGGTGTCGCCACAGATATCGTGGAATGCGCGGATCAGGTGGTCTTCGAGGGCATAGAAGCGATCCCAGTTGGCCTCCTGGTGCGGGAAGTCGACCAGGTCGACATAGGCGTCCTGCCGGCCGGAGGCGCCACAGGCGCCGGTTGCCAGCAGCAGTCCCAAAGCCAGCGATACGGTCGCCAGCGGGTTCATCAGCATCATCACCAGGCTCCAGACGGGTTGGCTGCCATGATCGGCGGCCGCGCCGGGCGGGGACATCGGCGCCAACCGCGCCGCTGGGTGGGGATTTCAGGCAGTGGTGCCGGCTCTCCCGCCCGCGGCAGGGTCGGTGAAACACCCTTTGCGCCGCCGGCCGCTGCACGGCGGCCGGCAAAGGCATAAAATGGCGGACTTTGCGCCCTACCCCCTCTCAGCTGGAGCACACCCATGGGTCTGGAACTCGTTTCGCCGGGCAAGAACCCGCCGGAAGAAATCAACGTCATCATCGAGATCCCGAAGGATTCCGAGCCGGTGAAGTACGAAGTGGACAAGGAAACCGGCGCGATCTTCGTCGACCGCATCCTCTCCACCCCGATGCGCTACCCGTGCAACTACGGCTACGTGCCGAGCACCCTGTGTGGCGACGGCGATCCGGCCGACGTGCTGGTGGTGCTGCCGCTGCCGCTGGTCCCGGGCTCGGTGGTGCGTTGCCGTCCGGTCGGCGTGCTCAAGATGAGCGATGAAGCCGGCAGCGACGAGAAGATCCTGGCCGTGCCGATCTCCAAGGTGTTCAGTGGCTATGCCCACGTCGAGGACATCGAGCAGGTGTCCAGCCACTGGCTGGAGCGCATCGGCCACTTCTTCGAGCACTACAAGGACCTGGAAAAGGGCAAGTGGGTCAAGCTCGACGGCTGGGGCGGCGCCGCCGAAGCCAAGAAGATCCTGGTCGAAGCGCACCAGCGCTACCTCGGCAACATCGCCTGAGAATGACCCCGTCGCTCCGGCACAGCGCTGCCGGAGCGATGCGCATCACGTTTTTTCAATGCGGCACATCACTATTCGTGCCGGATTGGGTACATTGCGTCTCTTCACACCGTCCACGGTGCGTTTCACCGTGGTCAGCCAGGGGACCGTGTCGTGCGCATTCTGCTTGTTGGGGACGAAGCCAGCCTGTCGGCTGAGCTGTTGGAATTCATTGCCGATCTTGGGGAAGAGTGGCAACCACTGACCGCTACCGATGGCCAGAGCGCCATGGGCATCGTCGCCGGTTCGCCCGTGGATGCGGTGATCGTGTGCCCGCAGTTGCCCGATCTCAACGCCACCACGCTGCTCGGCCAGATCCGCACGCTGCGCCCTGAGACCATCCGCATCGCGCTGGTGGATGCCGAGCACGGTAACCGCCCGCCGCCGGCACGCCTGATCGGCGTGGCCCATCGCTTCCTGCCGATGCCGCTGGCCCCGGAAGTACTGCTCGAGGCCCTGACCAGCCTGGAAGAGCTGCGCGAACTGCTCGACAGCGCGCGCCTGCGCAGCGCCATCGGCCGGATCGAGAAGCTGCCCTCCCCGCCGCATCTGTACCTGACCCTCACCCAGGCGCTGGAACACGACGACGACACCAATACCGCCGACGTGGCCAAGCTGGTCGCGGCCGACCCGGCCATCGCGGCCAAGGTGCTGCAGTTGTCCAACTCCGCCTTCTTCAACAATGGCCGGATCATCTCCGACCTGCGCACGGCGGTGACCCGCCTGGGGCTGTCGACGCTGCGCGACCTGGTACTGGCCAGCGAAGTGTTTTCCGCCCAGCCACTGTCCGGGGCCGAGCGCAACTCACTGCAGCAGCGCGCGCTGCTGGCTTCGCGCCTGGCCGCCAAGCTGCTGCCCGACTCCAGCGCGGAACTCGGCGCCACCGCCGCCCTGCTGGCGGACATTGGCCTGCTGCTGCCGGGTGTGCGCAACGAGCGCACGCCGGACGACGCGGCCGACGATCGCCCGGGCCACGCCGAGGCGGGCGCCTATCTGCTGGGGCTGTGGGGCCTACCGATGCCGATCATCGAGGCCGTGGCCTTCCACCTGCAGCCGCAACGCTCGAACACCCGCAGCTTCTGGGTAACCGGCGCGGTGCACGTGGCGCTGGCGCTGATCAATGGCGACCCGGTCGACGAGGAATACCTGCAGCGCGCCGGCGTGCTCAACAAGCTGCCGCAGTGGCGCGATCACGCCAATGGATTGATGGGGTTGGTTGCCAGCGACGCCTGAGCGCGCGAGGGTATGTAAAAAGGATGGCGCGCCGTCATGGCGCGCCATCGTCGCTTCAGCGCTGCGGACAGGCGTCCAGCACGCACAGGCGCCACATCTGCTCGCAGGCGGCGGGCAGTTCGCCAGAGTTGACGCACTCGATGCGCAGCGTGTCGCAGTAGCGGCCTCCCTTGCAGACAATGAGGCCGGCCGATGCACTTCCCGCCACAGCCAGTGTGCCGAGGAACACGCCGGCGAGTTTCTGAGCGAACGTCATTTTCATATCGAGCCCTCCATCGTCCGTCATTGGACCGATTGACGGTATCAACTGAAATTCACCCAATAATGTGAAGCAGATCACCATCCGCTAAAACTCAGAATTTTCTTACCCCACAATGAAAAGAGGGCGGACCTTGCGGTCCGCCCTCCTTTGTTTTGCACCACTGCTTCGATGGATCAGAAGCGCTGGGTGTACTTCATGTACAGGAAGCGGCCGATATCGAAACCGCCGTAGTAGGCGAAGCTCGAGTTCGGTGCCGAGTACATCAGCGGGCCCTTGTGGTCGAACACGTTGTTGGCGCCCACTGCGATGGTGGCATCCCACGGAGCCTGCCAGCTGACCTGCAGGTCGTGGAAGGTGTTGGAGCCAGTCTTGCGCAGCGGAGCGGCTTCACCGTTGGCGAAGCGGTTCGGGTCGGTGCAGCCGATCGAGATGCACGACTCGCTCAGGCCCGAGTAGTAACGCGCGGTGTAGTTGACACCGAAGTCACCCATCGCCCAGTTGACGCCCAGGTTCGAGCGCACGCGGAACAGCGTGGTGTCACCCGACTGGCCGACCATGCCGATCATGATCGGGTCGCCGTTGCTGTTTTCACCGGCTTCGTCGTACTTGGACAGGTAGCTGGTCTGCCAATCGATGTTGAACTGGCCGATGGCCAGCTCCGGCAGGCGGTACTTGATGCCCAGGTCGTAACCTTCGGTTTCCATCTTGCCGAGGTTGGCGGTGCCGTAGGTCAGCGCGCTCACGTGGCCGTCCGGTGCACGAACGACGCCTTCGCAGCGGGCCGAGTTGCCCAGCACGTAGCAGTCACGCAGGATGCGGTCGACGCTGTCTTCGATGATCATGTCGCTGATCTCGTAGCGGTACCAATCCAGCGAGACGTCCAGGCCCTGCACCCAACGCGGGCTCCAGACCAGACCGACGGTCTTGCTCTTGGAGGTTTCCGGGGTCAGGTTCGGGTTGGCACCCGAAACGAACTGGTCACCCGACTGGCACGGCAGGGTCGAGCAGACCTTGTTGCCCTGGCCGATCTGGGTGTAGTTGGCCGGAACGCCAGCGGCCGAGCACGGGCCGTTGCCGGCAACGCTGCCCGGCGCGGTGACGCCGCACGGATCGATGTACGACTCGAAGCTCGAGCTCAGGCCACCGTACAGATCGGAGATGGTCGGAGCGCGGAAGCCTTCCGCATAGGTACCGCGGACCAGCAGCTCGTCCATCGGACGCCAGGTCAGGCCGAACTTGCTGTTGGTGGTGCCACCGAAGTTGCTGTAGTCCGAATAACGGCTGGCAACGTTGAAGGTCAGTTCCTTGGCAAACGCCATGTCGGCCAGGATCGGCACGTTCAGTTCGAGGTAGACCTCGTTCAGATCGTACTCACCCTGGGTCGGCTTCTGGCCCAGGCCGGTGGACTTGCCCGACTGCGCGAAGGCGTCCGGCACATAGTTGCCTTCTTCCTTGCGGTGCTCCACGCCCATGGCGAAGCCCAGGTCGCCGGCCGGCAGGGTCACGATGGAACCGGCCAGGTTGGCGGTGAAGCTGGTGGTCTTGGTCACGCCACGGGTGGTGAAGGTCGGGAACAGGAATTCCTGCAGTTCCTGGTCAGCCAGCGAACCCTGGCCCGCAACGCCGTACGGCAGCAGCGGATTCCACGGGCGGCAATCGCCCAGGATCGGGTTGGCGGCGGTGCCGCAACGGGCAACGCCACCGGCGTCGACGAACGACGGGCCGAGGGCCTGCTGGGAAGCGATCAGGCTCATGTCGCCGCGCTGGGTCACGATCGACTCGTTGCGGTTCCACAGGGCACCCACGTCCCAGTCAAAGGTCTTGCCGGCCAGCTCGAAGTAGCCGCTGACGGTCGGCGCGAAGCGCAGGGTCTTCAGCTGGCTTTCGCTGGTACGCGGCATTTCCCACAGGCGACGGCGGAAGCTGATGTCCTGGCTCAGCGGGTTGAACGCACTGGAACCGGACAGCGGGGTGTTGATGTTCGATGCAGCGGACTGGTACGGGTAACCGGCAATCTGCTGGAACGTCTGACGCTCGTTGTAGAGCAGGTCGGTGTTCAGGCTGATGGAATCGGTGAAGTCGTAGGTGCCGTTGATGTACACCGACTTGCGCTTGACGCCGGTCAGCAGGGTCATCTGCTCATTGGCGTTGGCGAATTCGTCGGAGGTCAGCTCGTGGTAATCGCCGGCGTTCTTCGGGTTGCCGCCCGCGTTCAGGGTCTGCCACACGGCAGTGCCCTTGGTGCAGTCGAACAGGGTCGGGTTGCACCAGCTGCCATTCTGGCTGATCGGGCTCCAGTCTTCGCTGGTCGAGTTCGGACCCAGCGAGCCGTCACGGCTGTACCAGCGGTCCTTGGCCCACACCGGATCCTGCTTGGAGTACTCGGCAGACAGCGTCAGGCTGCCGCGCTCGCCCTTTGCACCGAGGGTCATCGAGTACTGCTGCTCGTCACCGTCGCCGTTGCCGAACTGGCCAACACGGACGCTGGCTTCGCCGCCGTCGATGTTCTTGCGGGTGATCACGTTGACCACGCCGGCGATGGCGTCCGAACCGTAGATCGAGGACGCGCCGTCCTTCAGGATCTCGATGCGCTCGACCGCCGACATCGGGATCTGGCTCAGATCCTGCAGGCCGGAGGTGGACGCGCCGAGGCGCTTGCCGTTCATCAGCACCAGCGTGCGCTGGGCGCCCAGGTTACGGATGTCGACGTAGTAGCCGCCCACGTTCTCGCCGGAGGACAGCGAATCCGAACGCGAGATGGCCGGGGAACCGGCCGAGGTCAGGTTGTTCAGCACGTCCGCGACGCTCGAGAAACCCTGCTTTTCCAGGGCTTCACGGGTCATCGTCAGGATCGGCTGCTGGGTCTCCATGTTGGCGCCGCGGATGCGCGAGCCGGTGACCGAAATACGGTCCAGGTCAGTGGTGCCGGCAGCAGCTTCCTGCGCCGAGGCAAAGCTCGGCACGAGCGCGAGCGCAATGCCGGCGGGCAGAAGGCCCAGCCGCACTGCAGGAGTACGAAAATTCATTTATCTCTCCGAGGTACGTTAGTAGCGTGTTAAACCGCCTCGGAAAGTTACGATTGCGTTGCAGCTAATTATTTGCGTGATGCAACCAAAGACTTTGCCGACTCTGGCGACAGGTTCGCACCTGCCTCACGGTAGCGTGACGCGGACAACCCGAAACGGGCCCGAAACGCCCGTGCGAAGCTGCAGCAGTTGTCAAACCCGCTGGCCGCGGCCACCTCGCCCACCATCATGTCGGTATCACGCAGCAGATCGGCCGCACGCTCCAGACGCAGGCGCGCCGAGAGCGACTGCGGGCTCTCCGCGTACAGGCTCTGGAAGGTCTTGGACAGGTACCAGCTGGAAAAGTTGGTGAGCTCGGCCAGTTCACCGATGCGCACCACGCGGTGGCTGTTGCCTTCCAGATAGAGGCGCGCACGCTGCATGCGCCCGAACACCTGGCGCTTGCGGCTGCGCGAACGGCCCGGGCAACGCTGCACGCCGGTGGCCATGCCCTGCTGCAGCGCAGCCAGGTGCAGCAACGCCGGGCGCAGGCCCTGCATCGGCCGGTCGCTGGTCAGTGCGTCACGCCACAGGCGCATCGCCACGCGCATTTCGCCGCGCGTCATCGTGCCGCGGCCCGCGTAGAGATTGCAGTCGGCCAGTTCGCCCAGCGCGCGCAGCGCGTCCGGCGACAGGCTCAACCCGATGCACAGGCCATCACGTCCGGCCTGCACCATCGGCTTGGAGTCCTTCTCGAAGGCGATCCACTCACGCTGGCGCAGACGGAACTTGCCCTCCTTGGATTCCACCCATGCGCTGCCACGCACCTGCATCCAGACCGTGAACGTCGTGCCGGCGGTCTGCAGGCTGCCCAACCGGGCAACGCCCAGGCAGTTCGGCAACGCGCCATCGTCGATGGCCTTGTCCAGGGAAAGAGATTGACCGCGATCGGCCAGGGAGAGCTGACGCATGACTGCACCGTGAGTTTGCCTTTGCTGGCGTGCAGTTTTGCCAAATCAGGCGACTGCCCTCAGGACGTCTTGGCGAGATTGATCCGAATTCGCCACGACAACCTCACGAAGAACTTACGAAGGGTCTTTTCCCTTCATAAACAGCAGGTTGGAGAATGCCGGGAAGAACGACGAGGTCGCTTCAGGCAGGCTCATGACCCCGATGTCGGACCCATCGGCCACGGCAAGGGCCACATACACCGCACTGCCGTCCGGACTTGCGCTGAATCCATTGCCGGTGCCCAGCCGATCCGCGTCCAGGCAGTGCGCGCCGTCGCCCGAGGTCGCGCTGAGCCGGGCAAACACGGTGGCGCAGTCGGCGCGGTTGGAGAGGTAATCGATCTGCCCCGTGCCGGAGACCGTCCACGCGCGGTACCGCCATCGCGAGGGCTGATCGCTGCGGACCTGGCGGATGCTCTGCGGCGTCAGCGCGGCATCGGCCGACCACAGGCCACTGGCCGACAGGCGGGTGAACAGCACGCGTTCGCCCGCCACGTCATAGCGTGCCTGGGAGACGCCATCGATACTGCCGAGCAAGCGCCAGGGCGTGGCGGTGCGATCGAACAGCGACAGACGCATGCGTTCGTCGCGATCGCGCTCGACCACCAGCAGCTGTTCCGGCCGCTGCCCATACAGGGCCTGCAGTGGCTGCGCCACCGGCACTGCCAGGCGCACGGTCTGCTCGTCGCGCGGGGACACTTCGAAGATGGCCGGATTGGCGTGTTCATCACGCCCCAGCACCAGCAGATGGCGGGCGTCGCGCGACCAGTCCGGAATCTGGCGGGTTTCCGGGCGCAGGCCTTCGATCGGCCGCAGCGATTCAGGCCGCTGCAGGTCCGCCCACCACAGCGCATAGCTGCCGGAGCGGTTGGAGCTGAAGACCAGCTGCCGGCCGTCCGGCGCGATCATGGGTTGTGCATCGCGCCCGCCCGAGGCGAACAGGCGTTCGGGCGCGCCCGGGCCGTCGGCGTTGATCGGCACTTTGAACAGCCCGAACTGCGCCCGGCGGTGCATGAAGGCCAGCATGTTGTTGCTGCGCGACAACGCCGGCGCCTGCGCATCGTCGAGCCCCAGGTCGCGCAGCGTGCGCGTGCGCGTGTCCAGTTCATACAGGCGCGCTTCGCTGTCCACGCGGCGGCCGAACACGATGTGGCGGCTGTCGCTGCGCCAGGCCCAGCCGCGGATTTCGGCGGAATCGTTGGTGAGCTGTTCCGGCGTACCGCCCTCTGCCGGGATCCGCCACAGGTCGCCGACCTGCGGATTGCGCACGAACACGATCCAGCGCCCGTCGGGCGAATAGCGCGGCGCGTACTCGAAGCTGTCCGCATCGATCGTGTAGTCGAGCGCGGTCCAGCTGCCGCTGGCGATGTTCAGGGTACGGATGCCGCGATGCGCGTACTTGCCCGACAGTGAGCCGAACAGCAGGCCGCGACCGTCCGAGGTCCAGTCGAAGCTGAGCAGCTCGGTGCCATCGCAGCGGGTGACATGACGCAGGGCACCGCCGGTGGCGCTGGCGATGATGACCTCGCAGCTGCCGCTGCCGTCCGGACCGAACCTGGCGAAGGCGATGTCGCGCCCGTTGGGCGACCAGTTCGGGAACCGGTCGGAATACGTGGCCGGCGTATCCATCAGGACGCGTGCCGGCGCGTTGCCGGAGGTCTGCACCTTGATGACACTGCCCTGGCGTGCCGGCGTATCGGCCTCGTAGGCGACCTGCGAACCATCCGGGGACAGCGTGGGATACGTCTCGAAGCCCGAGGTGGCGGTGATCAGCCGGTACGGCCGCTGCGGGCTGCCGATCACCCGGGTGCCGTCCTCGATCGCGGCGTCCACCGCCGTGGCGGGCCGTTCGCGCTGTACCAGCAGGGCCGCCATGACCAGCAGGGCGATCAACATCGCCACGCCGATGGCGAGCAGGATGTAACGCCGGGTGCGGCGCCACTGCCGACGCAGCGGGCCGTCAACACGCCTGCGCGACGGCGCGGTGGCCGGGGGCAGCACCGGGGTGGCCTCCAGCGCATCCGGGTCGACGCCGTCCATCGCCGCCAGGCCCCGCACGTCCTCGACCGCACTCACGGGCACGAGCAGGCGATAGCCGGTCTTGGCGATGGTTTCGATATAGGCGGTACCGGCCTCTTCGTCGGTGGCGAAGGCCTTGCGCAGCTGGGTGACGGCCTGGGTCAGCACGTCGTTGGTGGGCAGCGTATCCGGCCAGACCTCGGCGAACAGTTCGTCGCGGGTCACCACGGCGCCCGGCGAGCGCATCAATGCCTTCAGTACGCCCAGCGCCTTGGGCGTCAACCGACGCGGGCGACGCACGCCCACCACCATCACTTCCCGCGAGGAAAGAATGACGGTGCAATCGCCGATTCGAACTACATCGGCTGACGTTCGCTCACTGTCGTTGATGATCATTCCGGTGACACGAGTGAATGCAGGACTACTGGAACGCAGCATTCATCACAATCGACAACGACCGAACGAACCGCCAGATTCCGCACAAGGCATCAGCGCAAAGCGCAAAAACACTGAAGCGCGCGAATACTAGCCTATGTGGGTTAACCGCACCTGTGCGTGTGGCCAACACCAGGCTCTCTCTCGCCGACGAATCCACATAAATTGATTCAGCATTCGCGCCTTCGGGCGCGAATTTTTTATGCGCGATTCAGCTTTGTATGCGACGGATCATCGTGAGCCCGACCAGGCGCGAGACCACCAGCGCTACGTACATCACGCCGGCGAACTGTTCCAGCATCACCAGCGCCCGTGCCTGCGCATGGATGGGCACCACATCGCTCAGTCCGACCCCGGAGAGCAAGCTGAAGCTCAGATAAAGCAACTCCATCCAGGTGCGCAGTTCGCTCTCGCTGGTGGCCACGAAACTGCCCGGGTACCACTGCTGGCACACCGCGAATGCGAAGGCGAATGCCCAGGCCAACAGCGTGAAGGTGGCCCCCGCGGCGAACAGCTCGTCACGGGTGACCTTGTGGTCCTGCAGCATGTAGGCGATCAGGCTGCCGGCGGTATAGAAGTACAGCAGGCATTCGAGCAGCTGGGCGGTGGTGACCAGCGCCGGACGCCCCAACAGCGCCCCCGAGATCGAGAACACCACCGAGGGGATCGCCAGCACCAGCGCCACCCACATCCCCAACGGGCTGCGGCGTACCACCCACAGGGCCAGACCGAGCACCGCGATCCCGAACGCACCGAACAGCGCGCGGCTTGCGCCGGCCTCGTCCATCGCCGGGTACAGCAGCACGCCCAGCAGCTGCACCGCCAGCAGCCACGCCGAGGGATGCCGGCGCGCGATCGCCAACCATTTGGTGCTGCGTGCTATCGCCATCGTTGTCCCCACCCCTGCCTGGTCGCGCCGAGCTTAGCCGGAATCGCGCGGGCACTGGATGATGGCCGGGGCGGCGCACACCGCCCCGGCCGCTGCCTCACTCCTGGCGATACACCTCGGCCCCCAGATCGCGGAACTGTGCGGACTTCTCCGCCATGCCGGCTTCCAGCGCCTGGTGCGTATCCAACCCCTGCCCCGCCGCATAGTCGCGCACGTCCTGGGTGATCTTCATCGAGCAGAAGTGCGGGCCGCACATCGAGCAGAAGTGGGCGAGCTTGTGCGCGTCCTTGGGCAGCGTCTCGTCGTGGAATTCCTTGGCCTTCTCCGGATCCAGCCCAAGGTGGAACTGGTCCTCCCAGCGGAACTCGAAACGCGCCTTGCTCAATGCGTTGTCGCGCACCTGCGCGCCGGGATGGCCCTTGGCCAGATCCGAGGCGTGCGCGGCAATGCGGTAGGCCATGATGCCGTCGCGCACGTCCTGGCGGTTGGGCAGGCCGAGGTGTTCCTTCGGCGTCACATAGCAGAGCATGGCGGTGCCGTACCAGCCGATCATCGCCGCGCCGATCGCGCTGGTGATGTGGTCGTAACCCGGCGCTATATCGGTGGTCAGCGGGCCGAGCGTGTAGAACGGCGCTTCACCGCACTCGCGCAGCTGTTTGTCCATGTTTTCCTTGATCAGCTGCATCGGCACGTGGCCGGGACCTTCGATCATGGTCTGCACGTCGTGTTTCCACGCGATCCTGGTCAGCTCGCCCAAGGTTTCCAGTTCGCCGAACTGCGCGGCATCGTTGGCGTCGGCGATGCAGCCCGGACGCAGGCCGTCGCCCAGCGAGAAGGTCACGTCGTAGGCCTTCATGATCTCGCAGATGTCCTCGAAGTGCGTGTAGAGGAAGTTCTCCTTGTGGTGTGCCAGGCACCACTTGGCCATGATCGAACCACCGCGCGAGACGATCCCGGTCACGCGCTTGGCGGTCAGCGGCACGTAACGCAGCAGCACGCCGGCGTGGATGGTGAAGTAATCCACGCCCTGCTCGGCCTGCTCGATCAGGGTGTCGCGGAAGATCGCCCAGTTCAGTTCTTCGGCGCGGCCATCGACCTTCTCCAGGGCCTGGTAGATCGGCACGGTGCCGATCGCCACCGGCGAGTTGCGCAGGATCCATTCGCGCGTTTCATGGATGTGCTTGCCGGTGGACAGGTCCATCACGGTGTCGCCGCCCCAGCGGATCGCCCAGACCAGCTTTTCCACTTCCTCGGCGATGCCGGAGGACACCGCGCTGTTGCCGATGTTGGCGTTTATCTTGGTGAGGAAGTTGCGGCCGATGATCATCGGCTCGCTTTCCGGGTGGTTGATGTTGTTGGGCAGCACCGCGCGGCCGCGGGCGATTTCGTCACGGACGAATTCGGGCGTGATGATGCTCGGGATCGAGGCGCCGAAGGACTCGCCGGGGTGCTGCTTCAGCAGCGCGGCATCGCGGATCGCGTCCAGGCGCTGGTTCTCGCGGATGGCCACGAACTCCATCTCCGGCGTGATGATGCCGCGGCGTGCGTAGTGCATCTGGGTGACGTTGGCGCCGGCCAACGCGCGTCGCGGTTGCAGGCGCGATGGGAAGCGCACCGCATCGAGCCGGGCATCGGTTTCGCGAGAACGGCCGAACGCGGAGCTCAGGCCATCCAGTACCTCGGTATCGCCACGTTCGGCCACCCAGGCGGCCCGCAGCGCAGGCAGGCCGGCGGAGAGGTCGATAGCGACACCCGGGTCGGTGTACGGGCCGGAGGTGTCGTAGACGGTGACCGGCGCATTCTCTTCGCCACCGAACAAGGTGGGCGTGCGGGTCAGCGTGATCTCGCGCATCGGCACCTGCAGATCGCTGCGCGAGCCCTGCACGTGGATCTTGTGCGAGCCGGGAATCGGCCGTGTGACCGATTCGGAGAGTTGCTGGGCCTGTTGCTGCAGGGCGGAGAGCTGTGCGTTCATCGAGGCATCGTCCTAGGTTCAATCCCCGCACAGGGACTGTGCGGTTCTATGCGAGGGATTCGCATGGGAGGGACGAAACGGCGGCGCTCGACGGACGGATTGCGGGCGGTCTCCGGGCGCGGTGGCCCTACGGCGCAATGCATCTGCAGATGCGAAGCTTCCCTACGCCGGTATCAACCGGATCAGGTTCGAAGGGACTGTCTCAACCTTGGCCACTGGGCCGCGGTACCCCCGCTTCGGGGCGAATTAGACCACAAAGGCAAGCGCGAGGGGCACCCGGGCGAAGACGCACGCTGGCGGGTATGGGTTTGATGTGAACAAAGCGCCGACACCCGATGCACTACCATGCTGCGGCGCGGTATGCGGTGCGATACCGGGGTGAACACCCCGGATCGTGCGCGCACCACGCACTGCTCGACGCCATTGACGTCCGTACTGACCGGCCTCGACCGGCTTGATCCGCCCCAGTCGTTGCCGCTGTGCCGCTGGAGATTGCAAGCCTCGGCTCGCCCCTACTGATCGGAGACACGCCTTCATGGTGTTCCGCATTTCCATCGCACTGGTCGCACTGCTGGTGCTGATCGCCGGCCTCGCGCCAGGCCCCTTCAACGAGGTCGTCCAGAGCGGCCTGTCCACCATCATCCGCAGCACTGGCTGGCTGTACCTGCTGGTGGTGTTCATCACCCTGTCGTTCCTGATGTACCTGGCCTTCGGCCGCTTCGGTTCACTGCGCATCGGCGGCGAAGACGCCGAACCCGATTTTTCCAATGCGAGCTGGATGTCGATGCTGTTCGCCGCGGGCATGGGCATCGGCCTGGTGTTCTGGGGCGCGGCCGAACCGATCTCGCACTTCGTGAAACCGCCGGAAGGGTTGGCGCCGCAGAGCATGGAGGCGGCGCGCGCATCGATGCGCTATGCGTTCTTCCATTGGGGCCTGCATCCGTGGGCGATCTATGCGTTGATCGGCCTGGCGATGGCGTGGTTCCAGTTCAACCGCAATGGCCGCGGTCTGATCAGCGATCTGCTGCAGCCGATCATCGGTGCGCATCACCGTGGCTGGATGGGCACGGTCGTCAACGTCGCTGCAGTCGTCGCCACGGCGATCGGTGTGGCAACGACGCTGGGCTTCGGCACGATCCAGATCGCGGCCGGTCTCGAGCGCGTGTTCGGCATCCAGGCCTCGGTGCCGGTGCAGCTGACCATCATCGCGGTGGCGTTCGTGCTGTACATGGCCTCCACCACCAGCGGTGTCCACCGCGGCATCAAGTGGTTGTCCAACTTCAATCTCGGCCTGGCGGCATTGCTACTGGCGCTGATCCTGGTGCTGGGACCGACCGGCTTCATCTTCGATACCTTCACCACGACCATCGGTTCGTACCTCAATTCGCTGGTGACGATGAGCCTGCGGATGTCGCCGTTCTCGGGCAGCACCTGGGTGGCCGACTGGACGATCTTCTACTGGGCCTGGTGGATCGCGTGGGCGCCGTTCGTGGGCTCGTTCATCGCGCGCGTGTCGCGAGGGCGCAGCATCCGCGAGTTCGTGCTGGGCGTGGTGATCGCACCGAGCGTGCTGGGCTTCCTGTGGTTCTCGGTGTTCGGCGGCACGGCGCTGTGGTCGCAGATCTTCGGCCACGTGGACCTGGCGCAGGCGCTGGGCAATGGCTACGAGACGGTGTTGTTCACGATGTTCGACAGCCTGCCGATGCCGACGGTGTTGTCGGTGATCGCGCTGGTATTGCTGATGATCTTCTTCGTGACCTCGGCCGATTCGGCGGTGCTGGTGCTGGCGACGATGTCGACGGAGGAGGCCGGCGATCCGCCGTTGGCGCGCCGGATGGTGTGGGGCGTGGCGATTGCGTTGATCGCGGGCGTGCTGTTGTTGGCCGGCGGACTCAATGCGCTGCAGGGGATGATCACGATCGCGGCGTTGCCGTTCGCGTTGTTGATGCTGGCGGTGATGTGGTCGTTGTACCGGGTGCTGGACATGGAGCATGCGTTGCAGCGCCGCCGTGCGCAGCGTGCGCGACGGTTGATGGACGAGTGGATCGAGCGGGAGATCGCGGCGCAGGAAGAGACGCGCGACGAGGCGGCTCGAGCGCCTTAGGGTGGTCGGGTTGGTCGGATTGGTCGCCTAGAGCGGCACGCTTCCCGGGCTATCGGTGGGCGGGCCGGGACGGGTGGGTTGGCGGGACACGCCGTGAATCCGTCCTTGGAGGCTCATGTCGCGCCATCCATGGCGCTCATGGTCCCGACAACCCACCCGCCCCGTCCCGCTCACGGTTTCAAGGTGGTGTTGGGGAGAGCCGCCGGGCGAAGCTCGGTGTCGCAGCGTGCATCTGACGCCTTGGATCCTGGTTGAGGAAAAGCAGCCACGCATGGCGTGGCTCTACGTCGGATCATTGCACGAGAAGAGCAGCCACGCATGGCGTGGCTCTACGTCGGATCATTGCACGAGAAGAGCAGCCACGCATGGCGTGGCTCTACCGCTTTTGCCATGCGCACCGACCCACTGTGGGTGGGTCGGCCAGGGTGGGTCGGCGGGACCATGAGCCGCATGGATGCGGCGACATGAGCCTCCATGGATGGATTCACGGCGTGTCCCGCAAACCCACCCAGGCCGGCCCACTACCCCCACCCTCGAACGCGCCCTGCTCTACGCTTCCGCCCTGCTCTACGCTTCTGCCCTGCGCACTGCCCTGCGCTCCTGCCGACCAGCGGCCGGCGGCCGGCGCTGTGGAGCACGAGAGAATCAGTACCCCGCAGCCTGCCCATCCTTGCGGCTCTCCGAAGCGCCGTAGTACACCCCGGTCTCCGGATCACGCAGGATCGCCTGATACCCACCGTACGGACCATCCGCGAACACCACCCGGTGGCCCTTGCGCATCAGCGCGCGCACCGTCTCATACGGGAAGCCGGTTTCCAGATTCACCTCGCCCCCGTCGCTCATCGCCGTCGCCTGCCCGGTCGGCTCCGTCGACCCCTCATGCTGGATGCGCGGCGCGTCACCCGCTTCCTGCAGATTCATCCCGAAGTCGACCATGTTCATCACGATCTGCGCATGCCCCTGCGGCTGCATCGCACCGCCCATCACCCCGAAGCTCATCCACGGCTTGCCATCCTTGGTGACGAAACCCGGGATGATCGTCTGGAACGGCCGCTTGCCCGGGGCATAGCCATTCGGGTGATCCTTCTGCAGCACGAACATCTCGCCGCGGTCCTGCAGGATGAAGCCCAGGCCCGGGGGCGCCATGCCGCTGCCCATGCCGCGGTAATTGGACTGGATCAGCGAGACCATCATGCCGTCTGCATCGGCGACGGTCAGGTAAATCGTGTCGCCCTCCTTCAGCTGCTTCGGCGTGCCCGGCTGCACTTCGCTCAGGGCCTTGTCCATCGAAATCAGTTTGCGGCGCTCGGCGGCGTAACCCTTGGAAATCAGTCTATCGACCGGCGCCGGATGGAAGGCCGGGTCGGTGTAGAAGCGCGCACGGTCGGCGAAGGCCAGCTTCTTGGCCTCCACGAACAGATGCACATGTTCGGGTGAACCGAAGGGAATCTTCGAGAAGTCGTAGCCTTCCAGCACGTTGAGGATCTGCAGCGCGGCGATGCCCTGGCTGTTCGGCGGCAGCTCCCACACATCGTAGCCGCGGTAATTGCTGCTCACCGGCTCGACCCACTCGCCATGATGGCTGGCCAGGTCGTCGTAGCTCAGGTAGCCGCCGTTGGCCTTGAAGTAGGTACCGATGGTGCGGGCAATGTCACCCTTGTAGAAGGCGTCGCGGCCGCCCTGGGCAATCTGCTCGAGGGTGTGCGCCAGGTTCGGGTTCTTCCACAGCTCGCCCTTGCGCGGGGCATGGCCATCGATCGTGAACTGCTCGGTGAAGCCGGGATACTTGGACAGCCGCGGGACCGAGCGGTCCCAGTAGTAGGCGATGACCTCGGCGACCGGGTGGCCTTCGCGGGCGTAGCGGATCGCCGGGGCGAGGTTGTCGGCCATCGGCTTGCGGCCGAAGCGTTCGTGCAGGGCGAACCAGCCGTCGACCGCGCCGGGCACCGAGACCGGCAGCGGACCCGTGGCCGGGATCTCCTTGAGCCCGCGGCGCTGGAACTCGGCCAGGGTCAGCGACTTCGGCGAGCGGCCCGAGCCGTTGTAACCGTAGAGCTTCTGCGTCCTGGGGTCCCACACGATCGCGAACAGGTCACCGCCGACGCCGTTGCCGGTCGGCTCCATCAAGCCGAGCGCGGCATTGGCGGCGATCGCGGCATCGACCGCCGAGCCGCCGGACTTCATCACGTCCAGCGCGATCTGCGTGGCAAGGGGCTGGGAGGTGGCGGCCATCGCGTGCGGGGCGATCACCTCCGAGCGGGTGGCGAAGGTGTGGCCGGTGATCCGGTCGGCGGCGATCGCGGCGACGGGCAGCGTACACAGGACGGCGGCGGCGAGCAGGCCGCGGGCAAGGCGTGAGGACACGGGGTGGTTCCTGATGGGTGGTAGCAGCCCCCCGATGGTGGCGGCAGATGCCCCCAGATGACATCCCACCATGGTCATGTGCCGGCGTAACGAGGCCTCAAATCCGCGCAGAACGGCGCCCCAAAATGCTGAATTCCGGTTCACCCGAACGCTTTCAACCGCAACCATCCTTGCAGGGCGGGGGCTTGCAGTGGATGCAGGCGAAACTGATGGAAATTGCGTTCCCAGGGTTGACACCGCCAAAACCCGTGTGGTTTTCTCGATCTCATGTTGCAGCGCACAGCCACCCGCGAATCCACCGAGCACGCCGACCACGGCGCGGCCTCCGTCCATTCGCTTCTCGTCCTCGTACTTATTACCCAACCAACAGGTGCGGGACGGACCGGCGTGTAAGCAAGACTGCCAGGTATCCATCAAAACCCGCACCCGACCAGGTGCGGGTTTTTTCGTTTCAGAACCCTTCGATTTCCATCCTCCCCTCCGAGCTGCCTTCCACCATGACCCGCCAGCCCACCGCGAGCCAGCCGATGCCCACCGCCCCCACGGCGGGTGCGTTGGCGTGTGGTCGCGGCCAGGCCGGCGCCCCCCCTTCCCCTGATGGGCCGACGCGTCGCTGACCGTCGGCCCTCTTTTTTTCTTGCCTCCAAAGGACCTCCCCCATGAGCACCAACGACCTGCCCCAGATCAAGATCGCTGTTGTCGGCTACGGCAGCCAGGGCCGCGCGCACGCGCTGAATCTGCGTGAATCCGGCTTCGATGTCGTCGTCGGGCTGCGCCCGGGCGGTCCGACCGAGGTCAAGGCCCAGGCCGACGGCTTCACCGTCAAAGCCCCGGCCGAAGCGGTCAAGGACGCCGACCTGGTCGCCGTGCTGACCCCGGACATGGTGCAGAAGAAGCTCTACGAAGACGTGCTTGCGCCGAACATGAAACAGGGGGCGGTGCTGCTGTTCGCGCATGGCCTGAACGTGCATTTCGACATGATCAAACCGCGCGAGGATCTGGACGTGGTGCTGGTCGCGCCGAAGGGCCCGGGTGCGCTGGTCCGTCGCGAGTACGAGATCGGCCGCGGCGTGCCGTGCATCTGGGCGGTCTACCAGGACAAGAGCGGCAAGGCCGCCGAGTTCGCCCTCGCCTACGCCGGTGGCCTGGGTGGCGCCCGCGCCAACCTGATCCAGACCACCTTCAAGGAAGAGACCGAAACCGATCTGTTCGGCGAACAGGCGGTGCTGTGCGGCGGTGCCTCGGCCCTGGTGCAGGCCGGTTTCGAAACCCTGGTCGAAGCCGGCTACCAGCCGGAGATCGCTTACTACGAAGTGCTGCACGAACTGAAGCTGATCGTGGACCTGTTCTACGAAGGCGGCATCACCCGCATGCTGGAATTCATCTCCGAGACCGCGCAGTACGGCGACTACGTCAGTGGCCCGCGCGTGATCGATGCCGGCACCAAGGCGCGCATGAAGGACGTGCTGACCGATATCCAGAACGGCACCTTCACCAAGAACTGGGTCGCCGAATACGAAGCGGGCCTGCCGAACTACAACAAATTCAAGCAGGCCGACCTGGAGCACCCGATCGAGAAGGTAGGCAAGGAACTGCGCGCCAAGATGGTCTGGTTGCAAAGTCAAGCCGCGTAAAACGCGCGGCTCCCCCACCCGCTTTCGTAAAGGTCACCGCATGAATACCTCCGCCCACAGCACCGCGCCCCGCAACGGCGCACGCTGGTTGACGCAGGCCCTGGAAGCCGAGGGCGTGCATACGCTGTTCGGCTATCCGGGCGGCACCATCATGCCGTTCTATGACGCCCTGGTGGATTCCGGGCTGAAGCACATCCTGGTCCGCCACGAGCAGGGCGCGGCCCTGGCCGCCAACGGCTTCGCCCGCGCCAGTGGCCGGGTCGGCGTCTGCGTCGCCACTTCCGGCCCGGGCGCCTCCAACCTGGTCACCGGCATCGCCGACGCGATGCTGGATTCGGTGCCGATGGTCTGCATCACCGGCCAGGTCGCCACCCCGCTGCTGGGCACCGACGCGTTCCAGGAACTGGACGTGTTCGGGCTGACCCTGCCGATCGTCAAGCACAGCTGGCTGGTGCGCCGCGTCGAAGACCTGCCGCAGGTGGTTGCCGATGCGTTCCGGATCGCCCGCGAGGGCCGTCCCGGCCCGGTGCTGATCGATCTGCCCAAGGACGTGCAGGTGGCCGATGCGTCGCACCTGCCCGACCACGTGCCCTCCACCGTGGTGGCACCGCCTGCACCGCAGGACGAGGCCATCGCGCAGACCATCGCGGCGATCGCCGAGGCAGAGAAGCCGGTGATCTATGCCGGTGGTGGGGTGGCGCTGGGCGATGCGGTGGAGGACTTCCGTGCCTTCGTCGAGGCGACCCGTATTCCGACCGTGCTGACCCTGCGCGGGCTGGGTGCGCTGCCGCCGCAGCATCCGCATTACCTGGGCATGCTGGGCATGCACGGCACCCGCGCGGCCAACATGGCCGTGCAGGAAAGCGATCTGCTGGTCGTGGTCGGCGCGCGGTTCGATGACCGCGCCACCGGAAAGTTGAACGAGTTCGCCCCGTTTGCGCGCGTCGTGCACATCGATGCCGATGCCTACGAGATCTCCAAACTGCGCACCGCCGACATCGCGGTGCCCGGCAACGTCGGCACCGCATTGCGTGCGCTGACGGCGGCCGCCACGGTACCGGCCGCGCAGGACGCCTGGCGCCAGCGCTGCCAGGGCCATCGTGAACGCTTCGCCCCGCGCTACGACGCACCGGGCAAGCACATCTACGCCCCGGCGCTGCTGAAGCGCCTGAGCGAGCTGGCGCCGAGCGACGCGATCATCGCCTGCGATGTCGGCCAGCATCAGATGTGGGTCGCCCAGCATTGCCGCTTCAACCACCCGCGCAACCACCTGACCAGCGGCGCGCTGGGCACCATGGGCTTTGGCCTGCCGGCGGCGATGGGCGCGCAGTTCGCCTGCCCCGACCGCACCGTGGTGCTGGTCTCCGGTGACGGCAGTTTCATGATGAACGTGCAGGAGCTGGTCACCATCGCCCGCTGCCGCCTGCCGGTGAAGATCGTGCTGCTGGACAACAGCTCGCTGGGCATGGTCCGCCAGTGGCAGGAGCTGTTCTTCGCCGAGCGCTACAGCGAGATCGATCTGTCCGACAACCCGGACTTCGCCGCGCTGGCCCAGGTGTTCGGCATTCCGGCCACGCGCATCGAAGCACGTGACGATGTCGAAGGTGGCCTGGCCGCGATGCTGGCCCAGCCCGGCCCGGCGCTGCTGCATGTCGCCATCGATGCGCGTGCCAACGTGTGGCCGCTGGTGCCGCCCAACAACGCCAACAGCACGATGCTGGAAAGCAACCCCGCCCATCAGTCCCAGGAGTTCCCCAATGCAATACCGGCTTGACCTGGTGCTGACCCCCGCCGAAGGCGCGCTGCTGCGCGTGATCGGCATGGCCGAACGCCGCGGCTTCGCGCCGCGCGCGATCGCCGGTGCGCCCAATGCCGCCGATGACGGCCGCTGGCACCTGCAGCTGGTGGTGGACAGCACGCGTCCGCCGGAAACGCTGCGCCGCCAGATCGAGAAGATCTACGACTGTGTTTCGGTGCGCATCAGCGCGCTGGAACCCGGAGTATCCGCATGAACGCCCGCACCGTTGCATCGGTGCCGGTACGGAGGTGTCTTCTTGCAGCACATGGATGTGCAAATGGTGCGCGTGCAGGATGCACAACGTCGCACCGCGCTGCAGGATGCACAACGTCGCACCGCGCTGCAGGAGGCACGACGTCGCACCGTGCGCCGTGGCAGCGCGCGTCGCTCCGCGACGATCACCATGGCCGGGTGCATGATGCCGGCTAGCCGTACCCCGCAGGAACCGGATGTAGGCGACGTAAGCGTCGCCGATGTGCTGGCCGCGCAGGCACGGCTGCGCCGCTTCCTGCCGCCCACGCCGCTGCATTACGCCGAGCGCTTCGGCGTGTGGCTGAAGCTGGAGAACCTGCAGCGCACCGGCTCCTACAAGGTACGCGGCGCACTGAACGCCCTGCTGGCCGGCCGTGAACGCGGCGATGACCGCCCGGTCATCTGTGCCTCGGCCGGCAACCACGCCCAGGGCGTGGCCTGGGCCGCCTACCGCTTGAACATCCCCGCGATCACGGTGATGCCGCACGGCGCGCCGGCCACCAAGATCGCCGGCGTGGCGCATTGGGGCGCCACCGTCCGCCAGCACGGGGAGAGCTACGACGAGGCTTACGCCTTCGCCCGCGCGCTGGCCGACCAGCATGGCTACCGCTTCCTGTCCGCCTTCGACGACCCCGACGTGATCGCCGGCCAGGGCACCCTGGGCATCGAGCTGGCGCCGCACGCACCGGACGTGGTGATCGTGCCGATCGGCGGCGGTGGATTGGCGTCCGGCGTGGCGCTGGCGCTGAAATCGCAGGGCGTGCGTATCGTCGGTGCGCAGGTCGAGGGCGTCGATTCGATGGCCCGCGCCATGCGCGGCGACGTACGCGAGATCGCCCCGGTCGCCACCCTGGCCGACGGCGTCAAGGTAAAGATCCCCGGTTTCCTGACCCGCCGGCTCTGCAGTGCGCTGCTGGACGACGTGGTGATCGTGCGTGAAGCCGAGCTGCGCGAAACCCTGGTGCGGCTGGCGCTGGAAGAACACGTGATCGCCGAAGGGGCTGGTGCGCTGGCGCTGGCCGCCGGCCGCCGCGTGGCCGGCAAACGCAAGTGCGCGGTGGTCTCCGGCGGCAACATCGATGCACTGGTACTGGCCCAGCTGCTGGCCGACATCCGCCCCCGTCCCCCGCGCAAACCGCGCCGCCGCGCCAGCGAGCGAACACGCCCGCCCCTACCCACCGTGCTCGCGACACCCCCGATATCCGTTTCGATTCCTACCTCTGCCATTCCATCCGACATTGCTGTCGAGGAGACCTCCTGGTGACCATGCCCAACTCCCCCCGAATTAGAATTTTCGACACCACCCTGCGCGATGGCGAGCAATCGCCCGGCTGCAGCATGAGCCCGCAGCAGAAGCTGGTGATGGCCCGCGCGCTGGACGAACTGGGCGTGGATGTCATGGAAACCGGCTTCCCGGCCAGCTCCCAGTCGGACCGCGAAGCCATGGCGATGATCGCCCGCGAAGTGCGCCGCCCGACCTTGGCCGTGCTGTCGCGCTGCCTGGCCGCCGACATCGAAACCTCGGCCAAGGCGCTGGAGGCCGCGGCGAACGCGCGCCTGCATGTCTTCCTGTCGACCAGCCCGCTGCATCGCGAGCACAAGCTGCGCATGAGCCGCGAGCAGGTGCTGGAATCGGTGCACAGGCACGTCAGCCTGGCCCGTGGCTATGTGGATGACGTCGAGTTTTCCGCGGAAGACGCCACGCGCACCGAGGAGGACTTCCTGATCGAGGTCGCCCGCGTGGCCGTGGCCGCCGGCGCGACCACCATCAACCTGCCCGATACCGTGGGCTTCACCACGCCGGAAGAGATCCGCGGGATGTTCCAGCGCGTGATCGCCGGCGTGCCGGACAGCGACCGCATCATCTTCAGCGCGCACTGCCACAACGATCTGGGCCTGGCCGTGGCCAACTCGCTGGCCGCCATCGAAGGCGGCGCGCGCCAGGTCGAATGCACCATCAACGGCATCGGCGAGCGCGCGGGCAACTGCTCGCTGGAAGAGATCGCCATGGTGCTGAAGGTACGCAACGCCTTCTACGAAGAAGACACGCGGATCAATACGCCGCGCATCGTCGGCACCTCGCAGCTGCTGCAGCGCCTGGTCGGCATGCCGGTCCAGCGCAACAAGGCGATCGTCGGCGCCAACGCCTTCGCGCATGAGTCGGGCATCCACCAGCACGGCATGCTGCGCCACCGTGGCACCTACGAAATCATGCGTCCGGAGGACGTGGGCTGGGAGTCCTCGCAGATGGTGCTGGGCCGCCACAGTGGCCGCGCCGCGGTCGACCAGCGCCTGCGTGCGCTGGGCTTCTGGCTGGAAGAGGAAGAACTGAAGCTGGTCTTCGAGCAGTTCAAGGCGCTGTGCGAGCAGCAGCGCGTGGTGACCGATGCCGACCTGCAGACCCTGATGCAGGGCAGCGCCACCCAGAACGGCTACCGCCTGGCCTCGATGACGATCAGCGATGTCGGCAGCCGCGCCAATGCCCTGGTCGAGCTGTCCGACCCGGAGGGCAACCGCGTCGCCGAGACGGCGCAGGGCGATGGTCCGGTCGATGCGTTGTTCGGTGCACTGTCGGCCGCCACCGGCGTGCAGTTGATGCTGGACAGCTACCACGTGCACAGTGTGGGCATCGGCGCCGATGCGCGCGGCGAAGCCAACCTGAGCGTGCGCCACGAGGGCGTGGAGTACGAAGGCACCGGCACCAGCCGCGACATCATCGAAGCCTCCGCGCTGGCGTGGCTGGAAGTGGCCAACCGCCTGCTGCGCCAGCGCAACGCGACGACCGAACAGCCCGCGGCCACCGCCGCGGCCTGAGCACCCATGAAGCACCCCGAACCGCAGCAAGGCCAGTCCATGACCCCAGCTCCCCGCACCCTGTACGACAAACTGTGGGATGCCCACGTCGTCGTTCCCGAGACCGACAGCGCGCCCGCCGTGCTGTACATCGACCTGCACCTGATCCATGAAGTGACCTCCCCGCAGGCCTTCACCGAACTGCGCGAGCGCGGCCTCTCCCCGCGCCGGCCGGACCGGACCAAGGCGACGATGGACCACTCCACCCCGACCCTGCCGGCCGGTGCCGACGGCAAGCTGCCCTACGCCAGCGCCGCCTCCGAAGCACAGGTGGCGATGCTGGCCGCCAACTGCGCGGAACATGGCATCGAACTGTTCGACCTGCAGTCGGCCAGCCGCGGCATCGTGCACGTGATCGCCCCCGAGCAGGGCTTCACCCAGCCGGGCATGACCATCGTCTGCGGCGACAGCCACACCTCCACGCACGGGGCGTTCGGCGCACTGGCCTTTGGTATCGGCACCAGCGAGGTCGGCCATGTGCTGGCCACCCAGTGCCTGCTGCAGCGCAAAGCCAGGACCATGGCCATCACGGTCGATGGCGTGCTGGCCCAGGGCGTCGGTGCCAAGGATGTGGTGCTGCACATCATCGGAGTGATCGGCGTCAACGGCGGCACCGGTCATGTGCTGGAGTTCCGCGGCAGCGCGATCGAAGCGATGGACATGGAGCAGCGCATGACGTTGTGCAACATGTCCATCGAAGCTGGCGCGCGTGCCGGCATGGTCGCCCCCGACCAGATCACCTTCGACTGGGTGGCCGCCACCCCGCGTGGCCCCAAGGGCGCCGACTTCGATGCCGCCGTCAACGCGTGGTCGCAGCTGCGCAGCGATGCCGGTGCGCGCTTCGACGTGGAGGTCCACATCGAGGCCGCCGACATCCGCCCGACCCTGACCTGGGGCACCCACCCCGGTACCGCCATCGCCGTGGACCAGCCGATTCCGGCCGCCAACGACGCTGCCGCGCAGAAGGGCCTGGACTACATGCACTTCCACGCCGGGCAGACCCTGGCCGGCACGCCGGTGGATGTGGTCTTCGTCGGCTCCTGCACCAACGGCCGCCTGAGCGACATGCGCGAAGTGGCGCAGGTGCTGCAGGGCCGCCGCGTCGCCCCGAGCGTGCGCATGCTGGTGGTGCCGGGCTCGGAAATCGTCAAGCGCCAGGCCGAAGCCGAAGGCATCGATGTGATCGTGCGCGCGGCCGGTGCCGAATGGCGCGAGCCGGGCTGCTCGATGTGCATCGCCATGAACGGCGATCTGGTCGCGCCGGGCCAACTGGCGGTCAGCACCAGCAACCGCAATTTCGAAGGCCGCCAAGGGCCCGGTTCGCGCACCCTGCTGGCCTCGCCGATGACGGCCGCCTGGGC
The DNA here is from genome assembly GCF_013387485.1 of Stenotrophomonas sp. SAM-B. Classification (GTDB taxonomy): domain Bacteria; phylum Pseudomonadota; class Gammaproteobacteria; order Xanthomonadales; family Xanthomonadaceae; genus Stenotrophomonas; species Stenotrophomonas maltophilia_AA. The sequence continues at coordinate 717,509 of NZ_JABBXB010000001.1, read as the reverse complement.
CGCGGTGAACGGCCGCGTGGCCGACCCACGCGAACTGTATGCCACGCTGGAGGTGGCCTGATGAGCGGCTTCCGTACCCTGACCTCGACCAGCGTGGTGCTGCGCGAGACCAACATCGATACCGACCAGATCATTCCGGCGCGCTTTCTGTCCACCACCGAACGCGTCGGCCTGGGCAAGTACGCCTTCAATGATTGGCGCTGGCAGAGCGAGGGCGTGCCGAACCCGGCGTTCGCCTTCAACCAGCCGCACAACGCCGGCCGCAGCATCCTGCTGGCCGGGCGCAACTTCGGCTGCGGCTCGTCGCGTGAGCATGCACCGTGGGCACTGACCGACCTGGGCCTGCGCGCCATCGTCAGCAGCGAGATCGCCGACATCTTCCGCGGCAATTCGCTGAAGAACGGCCTGCTGCCGATCGTGCTGGACGAAGCCGATGTGCAGACGCTGATGCAGCGCCCGGATGACGCACTGACCATCGATGTGGCCGCGCGCGAACTGCGCACGCCCGATGGGCGCGTGTATGTCTTCCCGCTGGATGGCTTCTCGCAGACCTGCCTGCTGGAAGGCGTGGACCAATTGGGGTATCTGTTGGGCCGTACCCCAGACATTGAACGTTACGAGAGTGAACATGCACGCTGAGATTGTCGTATTGCCGGGTGACGGCATCGGTCCGGAAGTCGCCGCCGCCGCCGTGGCGGTGCTGGAGGCCGTCGCCACCCGTTTCGGGCACACCTTCGGGTTCCAGGAACACGACATCGGTGGCATCGCCATCGATCGCCACGGCGAGCCGCTGCCGGCCACCACGCTGGAGGCCTGCCGCAAGGCGGACGCCATCCTGCTCGGTGCGGTGGGCGGGCCGAAGTGGTCCGATCCCAACGCCAAGGTCCGGCCGGAACAAGGCCTGCTGGCGATCCGCAAGGCGCTGGGGCTGTACGCCAACCTGCGTCCGGTACGCACGCACGCGGCCGCGCTCGGCGCCTCGCCGATCAAGGCCGAACTGCTGGAAGGCGTGGACTTCGTCGTCGTGCGGGAACTGACCGGCGGCATCTATTTCGGTGAGAAGACCCGCACCGCCGACACCGCCAGCGACCTGTGCAGCTACAGCGTGGGCGAGATCGAGCGCGTCATGCGCACCGCGTTCCGGCTGGCACAGACCCGACGCGGCAAGGTCACCTCGGTGGACAAGGCCAACGTGCTGGAAACCTCGCGCCTGTGGCGCGACGTCGCCGCGCGGATCGGCCGCGAAGAATTCCCGGAGATCGCGCTGGAGCACCAGCTGGTCGATTCGATGGCCATGCACCTGCTGGCCAAGCCGCGCGAGTACGACGTGATCGTGACCGAGAACATGTTCGGCGACATCCTCACCGACGAAGCCTCGATGCTGGCCGGCTCGCTCGGCCTGCTGCCCTCGGCCTCGCTGGGCGAACCGGGTGCGGTCGGCATCTACGAGCCTATCCACGGCTCCGCGCCGGACATCGCCGGCAAGGGCATCGCCAATCCCTACGCCACCATCTTCAGCGCGGCCATGCTGCTGCGCCATTCACTGGGGCTGGACGAAGAGGCTGCTACGGTCGAGGCAGCGGTATATGCCGTGCTGGATGACGGCGTATTCACTGCCGATCTTGCCGCCAAGGGTTTTGCGGTGAGTACCGCCGCAGCCACCGACGCGGTCCTTGCCAAGCTGCAATGATCGTACGAACGCGGCCTGAGGCCGCGTTCCTGTCTGTACATCCCGCACGGCCTCCCTGTCCCGTCGGCCACGTCGCTGCCAGCGGCTGGCCCCCAACAAGGAAAGCCTTTGAACTCTCGTTCCGCTGCCGAATTTCTCAACCACGTGGCCCAGCGCGATCCGCATCAGCCGGAATTCCTGCAGGCCGTGAAAGAAGTGATCCAGAGCCTGTGGCCGTTCCTGGAGCGTCATCCCCGCTACTTCGAACAAGGGCTGCTGGAGCGGCTGGTGGAGCCGGAGCGGGTGATCCAGTTCCGCGTGGCCTGGGCTGATGACGCCGGCAGGACCCATGTGAATCGCGGCTGGCGCGTGCAGCACAGTTCGGCGATAGGCCCGTTCAAGGGCGGCATGCGCTTCCATCCGTCGGTCAACCAGTCAATCCTGAAGTTCCTTGCCTTCGAGCAGACCCTGAAGAACGCGCTGACGACTCTGCCGATGGGCGGTGGCAAGGGCGGCGCGGATTTCAATCCGAAAGGCCGCAGCGATGCCGAAGTGATGCGCTTCTGCCAGGCCTTGATGCTGGAACTGCACCGCCACCTCGGTGCCGATACTGACGTGCCGGCCGGCGACATCGGCGTCGGCGCGCGCGAGGTCGGCTACATGACCGGCATGATGAAGAAGATCACCAACGATGCCTCCTGCGTGTTCACCGGCAAGGGCCTCTCCTACGGTGGCAGCCTGATGCGTCCGGAAGCGACCGGCTTCGGCACCGTCTACTTCGTCGAGCAGATGCTGCACCATGCCCGTCGCGATACCGATGGCGCGAAGGTGTTGATTTCCGGCGCCGGCAACGTCGCCCAGCATGCCGCGATCAAGGCCATCGAGCTGGGCGCGACAGTGCTCACGCTCTCCGATTCCGGCGGCACGCTGTACGCCCGCGATGGCTTCGATGAAGCGGCGCTGCAGGAGGTGGTGGAACTGCGCAACGAGCGCCGTGGTTGCTTGTCCGAGCTGGCCGACGACAAACGCTTCGAGTACCTGGAGGGCAAGCGTCCCTGGCACATCCCGGCCGAGATCGCCCTGCCCTGCGCCACCCAGAATGAACTGGACGAAGACGATGCCCGCGCCCTGGTCGACAACGGTGTGCTGTGCGTGGCCGAAGGCGCCAACATGCCCGCCACGCTGGAGGCGGTGGACGTCTTCCTCGCGTCCGGCACCCTGTACGCACCGGGCAAGGCCAGCAATGCCGGCGGCGTGGCCACCTCGGGGCTGGAAATGAGCCAGAACGCGCAGCGCCTGTCCTGGCATCACGCCGATGTCGACGAGCGCCTGCACGGGATCATGAAGGACATCCACGCCAACTGCGTGCGCCACGGCAAGCGCGCCGACGGCAGCGTGAACTACGTGGACGGCGCCAATATCGCCGGTTTCGTGAAGGTGGCCGACGCGATGCTGGCGCAGGGTGTTTACTGAGGGCAGACCGATGAACGGGCGCAGCGATCAGTCCGCCGAGCGGACCTCGCTCGTCATGCAGCCGGCCAGCACGGCACCGCTGTCGGTGGGTATCACGCTGAATGCCCGCACGCGCGTGTATCCGGAGGACGCCTCCCGCGTTGCTTCGCGCATCCAATACCCCTCTACCTGTCGATCCGCCACCCCCAGGCGCGTGGCATCGAGCACCGCCTTCAGCGGCGCATCGCCCATGTCCGCCGCGAAATAGCCCCCTTGGGCGATGCCGAGCGACTGTACGGGCAGCCCCTGCAGCATCACAGGGTGGTCCAGCGTGACGGCGAGGAGAGACATCGTCTGTCCGCCGACACCGTACTCACGCTCGGCCACCGCGCTGACATTGTCCGGCCACGCCAGCGGCGACAGTTCCGAAACACGCTCCCACGTGTTCGCGATGCGCTGCATGGCAGCGTCGTCCGCCCGACATTCGAGCGCGGCGCCAACATCACTGGCCGAGGCAGTCTCCCGCAATCGAGGGGGAACACGCGCCTCGCGCATCGGACCGGGGTAGTCACATCCCACCCGATAGCCCTCCCCATCGCTGCGCACCACGAGTGCGGCAGGCAATGACGCATCGCCCGATGCCTCTGGTGCCGACCAGACCTGGAACGGCTCACGCAGGTTGCTCGACCGCAGCCGCAGCCCGTTCCCACTGACGATGCGCGCACGCTGCCCGGCGTCGACGGGAATCGAGAAGCCCGTGTCATCGGCCACCACGCGGTGCGTTGTGATGCCGTGCACCGTCAACGCGTCCGGCATGTCGATGAAAGTCGTCGTGTCGTCCCCGTCACCGCTGCGCGTGAAGCCCCAGCCCTGCAGATGGGCCGGACGCTCCCGCGGCGTTCCGTACAGTGCGCCACGCAGCGACGTCGTCACCGCCTGCATTGCCGCCGGTGAGGCGCGGCATTCGAGCAGCTCGATAAGATCGCGCTGGAAGCTGGCAGCGGTGTTCGCCTGCGCTGGCGGCGCACCGGCCATCGACATGGCGACGGCCGCGGCAGCAGCGAGCGGAGAGAAAAAACGTAGCAGCATCATGCGCGACCGAAGAGAATCCGATGTGCATTTTACGCTTGCCACTATCGCGAAGACGGCAGGCAGTCACGTCGCGCCGAAAGAATGAAGCCGGCCATCGGCCGGCTTCATCGTCCCTCAGCCTTCGCTGGTCTTCGCCTCGTCCGGCTTTACCCGGAACCACGCGGCATACAGCGCCGGCAGGAACACCAGGGTCAGCACGGTGCCGACGATCAGGCCGCCCATGATCGAGATCGCCATCGAGCCGTAGAACGCACTGCGCGACAGCGGGATCATCGCCAGCACCGCGGCCAGCGCGGTCAGCACGATCGGGCGGAAGCGGCGCACGGTGGCATCGATGATCGCGTGCCAGCGATCATGCCCGGCATCGATGTCCTGCTGGATCTGATCGATCAGGATCACCGAGTTGCGCATGATCATGCCGGCCAGCGCGATCGTCCCCAGCAGCGCCACGAAGCCGAACGGCGCGCGGAACAGCAGCAGGAACAGGGTCGCGCCGATGATGCCCAGCGGCGCGGTGACCAGCACCATCGCCGCACGCGAGAAGCTGCGCAGCTGCAGCATCAGCAGCGTGGCCACCACGATCAGGAACAGCGGCATGCCGGCCTTGATCGAATCCTGGCCGCGGGTGGAATCCTCCACCGTGCCGCCGGTTTCAAGCAGGTAGCCGGACGGCAGCTCGGCACGGATGCCCTCCAGTGTCGGCAGGATCTGCTGCACCACGTCCAGCGGCTGCTTCGCGTCGGCAATGTCGGCGCGCACGGTCACCGTCGGCAGGCGGTTGCGGTGCCAGATGATGCCGTCCTCGAACACGTACTCCAGGCGCGCCACCTGCGACAGCGTCACCGAGGTGCCGCTGGCGGTCGGAATGGCCAGGCTGCCCAGCATGTCCAGCCGCACACGCTCGTTGTCCGGTCCACGCAGCAGCATCTCGATCAGGCGGTTGCCCTCCCGGTAGGTGCTCACGCTCATGCCCGACAACGAGGTGCCCAGTAGCTGGCTCACCTGCGCGCTGCTCACACCCAGTGCGCGTGCACGGTCCTGGTCGATCACCAGCCGTACCACTTTGCTCGGCTCGCTCCAGTCCAGGTTGACGTTCATCACGTGCGGGTTTGCGCGCACCTTGGCTTCCACCTGCCGGGCAATGGCCTGCACCTGCGCGATATGCTCGCCGGAGATGCGCATCTGCACCGGGTAGCCGACCGGCGGGCCGTTCTCCAGGCGGGTCACGCGCATCTGCACGTCCGGGAACTGCGGAATCACGTCCTTGAGCAGCCAGTCGCGGGTCGCTTCGCGGGCTTTGGCATCTTCAGTCAGCACCACGAACTGCGAGAAGTTGGTGGCCGGCAGCTGCTGGTCCAACGGCAGGTAGAAGCGCGGCGAGCCGGTGCCGACGTAGGCCACATAGTTGCTGATGCCCTCGCGGTCTTTGAGCAGCTTTTCCAGCTTGGCCGCCTGGGCCTGGGTCGCCTGCAACGAGGCACCCTCGGCCAGTTCGATGTCCACCATCAGTTCCGGGCGGGTCGAATCCGGGAAGAACTGCTGGGGCACGAAGCGGAAGATCAGCAACGAGAACACGAACAGGGCGGCCGTGGCAGCGATCACCCACCAGCGATGGCGCAGGCAGACATCGAGGAAACGGCGGAAGCGCACGTAGAACGGACGCTGGTACGGATCGTGGTCGTGCGCATGCACCTTCGGCGCGATCCAGCGCGCGAACGCGGGATGGCGGTCGGCCCACCGGAGGCGACGGGCGTGCCAGCGCCCCGCCAGGCTGTCCGGCTTGGGCAGCTGCGGGTTGAACAGGTCCGGCAACATCTTGTCGCCCAGGTACGGGATGAACAGCACCGCGGCGATCCACGACACCACCAGCGCGATGGTCACCACCTGGAACAGCGAGCGGGTGTATTCGCCCGTGCTGGAGGCGGCCGTGGCGATCGGCAGGAAGCCGGCCGCGGTGATCAGCGTGCCGGTCAGCATCGGGAACGCGGTCGACTCCCACGCGAAGCTGGCCGCACGCAGGCGGTCGTAGCCCTGCTCCATCTTGGTGGCCATCATCTCCACCGCGATGATCGCATCGTCCACCAGCAGGCCCAGCGCCAGCACCAGCGCGCCGAGGGAAATCTTGTGCAGGCCGATGCCGAAGTAATGCATGACGAAGAACGTCATCGCCAGCACCAGCGGAATGGTCACGCCCACCACCAGGCCGGTGCGCAGGCCGAGCGAGAAGAAGCTCACCAGCAGCACGATCACCACCGCTTCGGTCAGCACCTGCACGAACTCGCCGACGGACTCCTCCACCGCATGCGGCTGGTCGGAGACCTTGCGCAGCTGCATGCCGGCCGGCAGCGTCTTCTGCAGTCGTTCGAACTCGGCATCCAGGGTACTGCCCAGCTTCAGGATGTCGCCGCCGTCTTTCATCGCCACGGCGATGCCGATCGCGTCTTCACCCATGAAGCGCATCTTCGGCGACGCCGGATCGGCAAAACCGCGTTTGATCTCGGCGATGTCGCCCAGGTGCACGGTGCGGTCGCCGGCCTGGATCGGGAAGCTGCGGATCTCCTCCACGCTCTGGAACTGGCCGGAGACGCGCAGCTGCACCCGGTCGGTCGGGGTTTCAAAGAAGCTGGTGGCGGCAATGGCATTCTGGTCGGCCAATGCCTGTTGCACCTGCTGCAGCGACACGCCCAGGGTGGCCAGCTTGGTGTTGGACAGCTCGATCCAGACCTTCTCGTCCTGCAGGCCTTCCAGCTCGATCTTGCCCACGTCGGGCACGCGCTGCAGTTCCAGCTGGATGCGATCGGCGTAGTCGCGCATCACCGCGTAGTCGAAGCCCTGCCCGGTCAACGCGTAGATGTTGCCGAAGGTGTCGCCGAACTCGTCGTTGAAGAACGGTCCGACGATTTCGCGCGGCAGGGTCGGCTTGATGTCGCCCACGCGTTTGCGCACCTGGTACCACAGGTCGGGAATCGCCTTGGAACGCAGGCTGTCGCGCGCCACGAAGATCACCTGCGATTCGCCCGGGCGCGAGTAGGAACGGATGAACTCGTACTGCCCGGTGTTCAGCAGGGCTTTTTCGATCGGTTCGGTGACCTGGCGTGAGACCTGTTCGGCGGTCGCGCCAGGCCAATTCGTGCGCACCACCATCACTTTGAAGGTGAACGGTGGATCCTCGGACTGGCCCAGGTGCTTGTACGACCACGCGCCGATGATCGCGAAGGCCAGCATCGCAAACAGCACCAGTGGCCGGTTGCCCAGCGCCCATTCGGAGAGATTGAAGCGGCGCACGGGATCAGTTCCCCTTGCCGGTGGCAGGCGCGGCAGGCTGGGCGGCCGGTGCCAGCACCGGGCGGTTCTGACGGTCCACCGCCGTCACCGGCTGGCCCTCGCGCAGCAGGTGGCCGCCGGCGGCCACCACCCAATCATTCGCGTTCACCCCGCTCAGCACCGGAACGGATTCCACGGCATACGCCCCGACCGTCACCGGCGTGGCCTTCAACGTGCGCTTGGCCGGATCGACCACCCACACACTGCTGCGTCCATCGGCGCCGCGCTGTACTGCCGCCAGCGGCAGCTGCAGCGTGCCCTGGCGGCCGGCCGCGGCGAACACGCGTGCGCTCTGGCCCAGCTCTACTTCGGTCAGTGCTTCCGGCGCCAGGCTGACGCGGGCGGCGTAGGTCCGCGCCTGCGCATCGGCGGCCGGGGCGATCTCACGGATCGTGCCGGCCAGCAGCTGGCCCGGGCGGTTCCACAGTTCCACCTGCACCGGCTGGCCGACCTCGTAATCGCGGATGTTGCTTTCCGGCAGGGCGATCACGACTTCGCGTCCACCATCAGCGGCCAGGGTGAACACGGTCTGCCCGGCGCTGACCACCTGCCCGGCTTCGGCCTGGCGGCTGGCGATCACGCCGTCGGCCGGCGCGCGCAGCTGCGCGTACTCGGCCTGGTTGCGGGCCACGGCCAGATTCGCGCGGGCGGCATTGGCCTGGCCCTGCGCGGCCTTGAACGCGGCGGTCTGGCTGTCCAGCGCGGATTGGCTGACCAGCTGCTGCTCGGCAAGTGTCGCGTAACGCTTCTGATCATCGCGGGCGCGGATCAGATCGGCTTCGGCGGCAGCGAGCTGGGCCTGCGAGGCACTGGCCTGGGAGGCGTAGTCGGCGGCATCCAGCTCGGCCAGCAGCTGCCCCTTGCGCACGCGCTGGCCGGCATCGACATGACGCTTGATCAGGTTGCCCCCGACCCGGAACGACAGCGGGCTCTCCTGGCGGGCCCGGATCTCACCGGGAAACGCGGCGAGTTCCTGTCCGGCCACGGTGCCGGGGTGGACCACCAGCACCGGGATCGGCGCCACCGGCTCGGCGTCCTGCTTGCCACATGCTGCCAGCGCGATCGCCAGCAACCCACCACCCATCCATCGCATGTTGTTCATGAGATCCTGGACCTGAAAAGTAACCCGGGAAAAGCGGCTGGAAACGCTCTGTTCCAAACGCTTCAATATTGAACCAGCCGGTATAGTATAAATATCGAACCGATTGGTCTAGTATTGATTGGATGACTGATCCGACCTCCTCCACATCGCCCTCCAAGCCGGCCGCCAAGGCCGCCGGACCGGGGCGCCCGAAGGATCTGGGCAAGCGTGCGGCCATCCTCGAGGCAGCGAAATCCCTGTTCGTCGACCAAGGCTACAACGGCGTGAGCATGGACAGCATCGCCGCCCAGGCAGGCGTCTCCAAACTGACCGTTTACAGCCATTTCGGCGACAAAGAGACCTTGTTCACCGAAGCTGTGCAGTCCAAGTGCGCCGAGATGCTGCCTGACGAACTGTTCGTCACCGACATCGAAGGCCCGCTGCGCGACCAGTTGATGGGCATTGGCCACGCCTTTTTCGGCCTGATCACCTCCGATGCGGCGGTGGCGGTGCAGCGGGTGATGATGTCGCCCGATACCGACGACCGGATCCGCGAGATGTTCTGGCTGGCCGGCCCGCAGCGGACCACCGATGCGCTGGCCGAGTTCCTGCGTGCCCGTACCGCCCGCGGCGAGCTGGAGATCACCGACTTCCCGACCGCCGCGATCCAGTTCCTGACCTTGATCAAGGGCGAGCTGCATACGCATATGATGTGCGGGTTGCGGCCGGCCCCGGCCGAGTGCGATGCCGACGCCCACGTGAGCGCCAGCGTCGAGTTTTTCCTGCGGGCGTATGCCCGGCGGCACTAAACTGAATGGACCGGAGGTCGCGGTGACTTCCGGCACTGCGACCCCGGCGCGACGGCAGCGATGCTCTCAGCGCGCCGCCGGCTCCCGGCACCGGTAAAATGGCCGGCCCACTGCGCTGGATATAGAACCTCATGACGATCGATTACTCCCACGCCCGCGAACTGATGGTCGAACAGCAGATCCGCCCCTGGGATGTGCTGGAAATCCGCGTGCTCGATGTACTTGCACGCTTGCCGCGGGAGGCGTTCGTCGCTGAATCGCACCGGGCCCTGGCCTACGCCGATATCGAGCTGCCGCTGGGCAACGGCCAGAAGATGATGAAGCCGGTCATCGAAGGCCGCACCCTGCAGGCGCTGGATCTGCAGCCGGGTGATGAAGTGCTGGAAATCGGCACCGGCAGCGGCTACCTGAGCGCCTGCATGGGCGAGCTGGCCCGCGAAGTGCTGAGCCTGGAAATCGATGCCGACCTGGCCACGACCGCGCGCGCGCGCCTGGACGCGGCCGGCCTGGGCAACAACGTCCGCATCGAAACCGCCGACGCACTGACCTGGGACACCGAGCGACGCTTCGATACGATCTGCGTCACCGGCGCGGTGGATGTCATCCCGTCACGTTTCACCCAGTGGCTGCGTCCCGGCGGTCGACTGTTCGTGATCCGTGGCCTGTCGCCGGTCATGGAAGCGGTGCTGGTCAAGGCGGACGGCACCACTGAATCGCTGTTCGAAACCGATATCGATTACCTGCGCGGTGCCGCCCCGGCACCCCAGTTCCAACTCTGAGTCCAAGGAAGCCGCAATGATCCGCCGATCCCTCGCCCTTGCGCTGGCCGCCGCCCTGCTGCCGATGACCGCCTCTGCCGCCGACCTGCTGCAGGTCTACGAAATGGCGCGCAATGGCGATCCGCAGCTCTCGGCTGCCGAGTCGACCCGCCTGTACGACAAGGAAGGCGCCGTGCAGGCGCGTGCCGCCCTGCTGCCGCAGCTCAACGGCGAGGCCTCGCTCAACCGCACCCGCACCAACCCGAACCATGATCTGACCTCCAGCTCGTTCACCACCAAGAGCCGGAACTACACGATCAACGGCAGCCAGACGGTCTTCAACTTCACCCAGTTCGCCAACCTGCGTTCGCAGCGCGAGCTGAGCCAGGCGGCCGACTTCACCCTGGATTCGGCCAACGACGACCTGATCGTGCGCACCTCGGCGGCGTACTTCAACGTGCTGGTGGGCATCGAATCGCTGTCGGCCGCGCAGACCAACGAAGCGGCGGCGAAGAAGCAGTTCGACTTCGCCGACAAGCGCCTGGAAGTAGGCCTGGCCCCGATCACCGACGTGCACGAAGCCCGCGCCCAGTACGACCAGGCACGCGCCAACACGATCATCGCGCAGAACACGCTGGCCGACGCCTACCAGGCGCTGACCGAGCTGACCGGCCAGCCGGTCACCGACCTGCGCGCCCTGCCCGCCGATTTCCGTCCGGAGCTGCCGGCCAAGTACGCCACCATCGATACGCTGGTGTCCGAAGCCGTCGCGCAGAACCCGGCGCTGAAGGCGCAGGAACTGAAGGTCAACGCCGCCGAATCCGGCGTCTCGGCCGCCCGCGGCGCGCACTACCCGACCCTGTCGCTCGGTGCCACCGCCGGCAAGTCGGCCAGCTGGGGTGATGTGGTCGGCGCTGACAGCTTCAGCCCGGACCGTCGCACCAACAGCGTCGGCCTGACCTTGAACGTGCCGATCTTCTCCGGTGGCGCCACCCAGTCCGGCGTGCGCCAGGCCCTGGCCCAGCGCGACATCGCCCAGGACGGTTACGAGCAGCAGAAGCGTGCCTTGGACCGCAACACCCGCAATGCCTACCAGACCCTGGTCGCGGGCATCAGCGAAGTGGAAGCGCGTCGCCTGGCGGTGGTCTCGGCACAGAGCGCCTATGACGCCTCGCAGGTCGGCCTGGAAGTCGGTACGCGTACCGTGCTGGACGTGATCCAGAACCAGCGCATCCTGTTCTCCGCGCAGCTGGACTACGCCAACGCCCGCTACACCTTCCTGCAGAACCGCCTGCAGCTGGGCCAGGCCGTCGGCACGCTGGACATCGCCGAACTGCAGGACATCAACCGCCTGCTGACGCAGAAGGCCGCCACGCCGAGCACCACCGTCAACTGATCGACGGCGCACGGCGAGACAGAAAAACCACCCGCTTGCGGGTGGTTTTTTTTTGCGTGCAACATGCCGATCGCGACACACCGCACGCGGCGCACACGCGATCAACGCCACGCAGGATGCCGCGTGCAACGACTGCCCGTGCACACTCTCCGCCGTGAACCGGTCCACCGCCCGGCACCTGTCGTGGAAAATGGCTTGACCCTTCGGCGGGGGACGACTATGGTCCGCCCCGCACCACCTTCCCTTTCCCTCCAGAGGCGCCCTCCTTGGACAGTCATAGTCGATCTCGTTGCTGCTCCTGAGCCGACGGACCCACTGACCCCAAGGTCGGTTCCGTCCGCACAGGACGGGGCCTTCCGGCGCAGCTGACACGCTCGCCCGCCTCGCATCATCCGCACCGCAGTTCCATCCGACCCCAAGAGAGGGGTGCCGCTGGCGTTTCCGATTGCCTGGAGATTGCCCATGCACGCTTCCCGTCTGTTCGCCCTGCCGCTCGTGGCCGTGGCGATGCTTCCGTTCGACACCCGCGCCGCCGCCAGCCTGATGGTGGACGACGCCTCCATCACCGATGTCGGTCGTTGCCAGCTGGAAAGCTGGGGCCGTCATACCCATGCCGGGGCCGAGTGGACCGCCGTACCAGCCTGCACCTTCGCCGATACCGAATGGTCGCTCGGTGTCAGCCATCAACGCGCTGCTTCGGACACGCAATGGGCGCTGGGTGCCAAGCGCGTGCTGCGCGACATCGACCAGCGACGCTGGGGCATGGCGCTCAGTGCCGGTGTCGGCAACGACTGGCACCGCCTGCGTGGCGACGACTGGGGCATCAATGCGCCGTTGACCATCGCACTCGGGGCCAGCGATCACACCCTGCTGCACGTCAACCTGGGCTGGGCGCGCACGGCCGCGGCACGCGGTCGCACCGAGGGCATCGGCATGGAAATCAACACCGCCCCGCAGTGGTCGCTGCTGGCTGAAACCGCGCGCGATGCCACGCGCCAGCGCAGCAGTCAGTTCGGCGTGCGCCATGCGCTCTGGCGGGGTGCCAGCGTGGACCTGCTCGCTGGACGCGTCCATCACCAGCGCGACGGCCACTGGATCACGCTCGGCATCACTCTCGCCGCTGCGCCGTGACTGCCGGCTGACCTCATCGACTGACACAACCGCATCCGTGTTTACCGCGCATCGCTACTGCACTGCGCCGCCTGTTGGAGCACCACCATGAACCGCGAAGACCTCCTGTTCTCGATCCGCACCCTCTCGCTCTCCCTCGACGCGGCTGGCTTCGTCAGCATCGCCGCGACCACGCCCCCCTCCGATCTGGTTGATGCATTCGATGCACTGAGCGTGGAGAAGACACTGCCATTGCTGATGCTGCTCGATCCCCAGGCACGCGCCGAGCTGTTCGCGCACTTCGCCGAGATCCGCCAGGATCAGCTGCTGGCCGCGATGACGCGCGAGGCGGTGGTGCAGTTGTTCGAGCACATGCCATCGGATGATCGCGCCGATCTGTTCAACCGGCTGGGGGATGACGCCAAGCAGAAACTGCTGCCCGCGCTGACCAAGGCGGAACGCGATGACATCCTCAAGATGGCGTCCTATCCCGAAGGCACGGTCGGCTCGGCGACCACCTCCGACTATGTCTGGGTATCTCCGGAAATGACCGTGGCGCAGGCTCTCACGCATATCCGCGCCACCGCGCTGCACAGCGAAACGGTGAACACCCTGTTCGTGCTCGACCGCACGCTGCGCCTGCGCGGTACCGTGGCGCTGCGCGACCTGGTACTGGCCAACGAGAACAGTACGGTCGCCTCGATCATGCAGAAGCAGCCGGTGTCCGCGCAGGCGCACTGGCCACGGCTGCAGGCCGCCGAGCTGATCCGCCGCTACGATCTGTTGGCCCTGCCGGTGACCAACGGCGGCGATCGCATGATCGGCATCGTCACCGTCGACGATGCGATGGACATCGAGAAGGAACAGGCTGCTTCGCAGCTGGCCCGCTTCGGCGGCACTGTGAGTGCGCATGGCAACGATCTGGACGTGCGCAGCACGCCGCTGAAGCAGATGTTCCGGGTGCGTGTGTTCTGGCTGGCGATCCTGACCTGCTTCGGCATCGTCACCAGCACCTTTGTCGCCGCGCAGGAGGAACTGCTGTCGCAGGTGATCGTGCTCGCCGCCTTCATCGCCCCGATCGTGGACATGGGCGGCAACACCGGCAGCCAGTCGGCCACGCTGGTGATCCGCAGCATGGCGCTGGGCGAGCTGAAACTGCGCTGGCGCGATGTGGGCTTCGTCATCAAGCGCGAACTGCCGGTGGCCGCGGCGCTGGGCATCACCATCGCCCTGCTCGAAGCGATCCTGGCGTACTTCAGCAAAGGCGTGGGCATGGACGTGCTGCTGGTGGTGGGCTCGAGCATGCTGGTGTGCACCGCGCTGGGCGGCATCATCGGCGCGCTGCTGCCGTTCGCCGCACGCCGCATCGGCGCGGACCCGGCCACGCTGTCGGCACCGATGATCACCTCGGTCATGGATCTGATCGGGGTGTTCATCTACTTCGGGTTTGCGTACGCCTTCCTGGGCGACCTGCTGGTCGCGGCAGGCTGAGGCGTGGTCAGGTCTGGTCACCCGGCAGGGCGATCAGGCCTGCGCCGGTCAGGCCACCGGCGGCGGCAGCTGCGGCGCGATCAGGGCCACGGTGCGCTTCAACGCGCCACGGCCGTTGCTCACCAGGGCACAGCCGGCGCGGGCCATGTCTTCGCGCGCCTGGGGATCGCGCAGCAGGGTCAGCAACGCGTCGCCGACACCGTTGGCATCCTCCGCGATCACCACGGCCCCTGCTTCGCGCATGCGCCGGGAAATCTCGGCGAAGTTGTGCAGGTGCGGCCCGGTGACCGCAGCGGTGCCCATCGCCGCCGGTTCCAGCAGGTTGTGCCCGCCGATGGCCTGCAGGCTGCCACCGACGAAGGCCACCTGTGCGCAGCCATAGAACGACATCAGCTCACCGAGGGTATCGATCACGAACACATCGGTATCGGCCTGCGGCCATTGCTGCTGGCGGCGCGTGGCGACCTTCCAGCCCTGCTCGCGGGCCAGCGCCTCCACCCGCGGGAAGCGCTCGGGATGCCGTGGCGCCCACAACAGCAGCAGCCCCGGCACCGCCTCGCGCAGGCGGCGGTGCAGATCGATGGTGGCCTGCTCCTCGCCCTCGTGCGTGCTGGCGGCAATCCAGACCGGGCGCTCGGCGGGCACCAGGTCGTGGAAGCGCGCGATGAACTCCTGCACGTTCGGCGTGGCGATATCGAATTTCAGATTGCCCAGCGGCTGCACCTGATCCGGACGGGCGCCGAGCTGGATGAAGCGATCGGCATCGTCGGCCGACTGCGCGGCCACGCAGGTCACGGTGCGCAGCGCGCGACCGATCAACGGCCGCAGCAGGCGATAGCCGCGCAGCGAACGCGCCGACAGCCGGGCGTTGAGGATGTAGACCGGAATCCGGCGGTCGCGGCAGCCGAACAGCAGGTTCGGCCACAGTTCGGTTTCCAGGATCAGGGCCAGGCTGGGCTTGAAGTGGCCCAGGAAACGACCGACGCTGCCCGGCACGTCGTAAGGCAGATACACGTGGTCGACCGCATCGCCCCACAGCGCGCGCACGCGCTCGGAGCCGGTCGGGGTGATGGTGGTTATCACCCAGCGGATGTCCGGACGCAGCGTGCGCAGGGCGTTCACCAGCGGCGCGGCGGCGTTCACCTCGCCCACCGAGACCGCGTGCAGCCATACCCGCGGCTGGCCGCTGGAGTGCGGATAGGAGGCATAGCGCTCATCCCAGCGCTGGAAGTACTCGCGCACCCGGAAGCCCCGCCAGACCAGGTGGTACACGGTGATCGGCAACAGCAGGTACAGCACGGCCGAGTACAGGCCGCGCAGGATCCATTCGACAGGGCTTTTACGCATGCGCAAAGGATACGGGAGCGGCGCGGGGAAGACACGCCGCGCCGCCGTGAGGGCCCCGCCGGGACGCATCCGGGCGCATCCATTAGAATCGAGGCATGTCCGATCACGCTTCCACCGCCACCCGGCCGTCCCTGCGCAACCCGCGCCACTGGCCGACCTTCGCCTTCATGCTGTTCGCCTTCGCGATCGCCCGCCTGCCGTGGATGCTGCAGCGCGCGCTCGGCCGGGGTGTCGGCACGGTCGCCTACCGGCTGGCCAGCAGCCGCCGGCGCGCCGCCGAGGTCAATCTGAAGCTGTGCTTCCCGGAGAAGGACGACGCCTGGCGCCAGCGCCTGCTGCGCGACTCCTTCGACGCCCTGGGCGTGGGCATCTTCGAGTTCGCGCGAGCCTGGTGGGGCAGCATCGACAGCATCCGCCCGCAGGTGCAGATCGAAGGGCTGGAGCACCTGCACCGCATGCAGGCCGAGGGCCGCGGCGTCCTGCTGGTGTCCGGCCACTTCATGACGTTGGAGATGTGTGGCCGCCTGCTGTGCGACCACGTCGAGCTGTCCGGCATGTACCGCAAGCACCGCAACCCGGTGTACGAGTGGGCGGTGAAGTTCGGCCGTCTGCGCTACGCCAAGGCGATGTACGCCAACGAGGACATCCGCGCGACGGTGCGGCACCTCAAGAAGGGCGGCTTCCTCTGGTATGCGCCGGACCAGGACATGCGCGGCAAGGACACCGTGTTCGTGCCGTTCTTCGGCCACACCGCTTCGACCATCACGGCCACGCACCAGCTGGCCCGGATGACCGGCTGTGCGGTGATCCCGTATTTCCACCGTCGCGAAGGCGGGAAGTATTTCCTGAAGATCGGCGCACCGCTGGAGAATTTCCCCAGCGAGGATGTCGAGGCCGACACCGCGCGCGTGAACCAGGCCATCGAAGCGATGGTGCGCGAGGCGCCGGATCAGTACCTGTGGATCCACCGCCGGTTCAAGCGCCAGCCCGGTGGGCGGAGCGATTACTACCGGTAAAGCCACTCCATGGGTGGCTGCAGGGTGCCAGACCGCGAACAGCCACCCATGGCGTGGCTCTATCCGTCGTCGCGTGCCAACAGACTGCCCGCGTACAGCGCGGCCAGCAGCAGCGTGAGGCCACCCCAGAAGGTGGAGTAGAACGCCAGATGGGTGTTGAGCGGGAATACGGTCACCGCCAGCGCGAGCATCGCCGGGCGCGCACGTTCGCGGGCCTCGGGCGGTGCGAAGCGCCACGCGCGCCAGGCCTGGGCCACGGCCGCCAGCCACAGCAGCAGGCCGAGGATGCCGGTTTCGGAGAGGATCTCGAGCAGGATCTGGTGCGCATGCAACGCCGGCCCCGCGCCCCAGACTTCCTGCGCGGCCGGTTCCGGGTTGCAGCCCGGGTAGGCATCGCGGAACCCACGCGCGCCGACACCGTTGATCGGGTGCGCCTCGATCATGCAGGTGGCCGCCGACCAGATCTGCGCGCGACCAGACAAGGCCTGGTTGACGCCATCACTCTCGCCTTCCCAGGCCATGGCAGTGCGCGCCACGCGGTCCCCGACCTGGGGCACGCTCACGGTGAGCACGACCGCCGCCACCGCACCGACGGCGAGGCAGGCCAACAGCCCGCGTACGCCGATCAGGCGCCAACCGGAGAACACCAGCACCAGCGCATAGGTCAGCCACGCCGCGCGTGAGCCGGCCAATACCAGCACCACACCGACCGCGGCCGCCACCAGCGACCAGCCGAGGATGCCGGCACGACGTGAGGCGGCGAACAGCAGGAACGGCGACAGACTGGCCAGCACCTGGCCGAACTTGAGATTGCACGGACCGAGGACGCCGCTGAGGCGATCGACCAAGGCCATCTCTTCGGGCGCGCACAGGCCGTGCCCGCTGAACGCCCACTTGAGCTGGTCCATCGACCAGAACAAGGGGCTGGTGCCGACGATTGCCTGGGCCAGCGCATCCACTGTCCACAGCCCGCTGATCACCGCCAGGCCGCCCAGGGTCAGCGCACGCCGCTGCGGGGTCGCCACGGCAATCGCCACCAGCCACATGAAGGGCAGATAGCGCAGGCCGGCGGCGGCTTTGCGCCATGCCGTACCGGGGTCGATCGCATCGAAGGCGGAGAATGCCTGCGGCAGCCAGTAGCCCAGGAACAGGATGCTGGTCAGTGCCCACGCAGGGCTGCTGAGCAGACGCTGTTTACCCTGCAGGCGCAGCTGCACCATGCGTACCGCCGCGTACAGCGCGCCAAGCACGAGCACGCCCTCGGCGATGCCGGGCAGCGGCCACAACGCGACAAACGCAATCACCCACCACGGGGCCCAGCGGCCCGCGCGGGAGCCCGGCGAACCCGGTGCGAGGGTGGGCTCAGCCGATGAGGGAGGTATAGAGCTGGAGCGTGTCACGCTGCATTGCCTGCAAGGTAAACGGGATCCGCGTCGGCAGTGAGGGCGGCTGCAGCAGCAACTGCTGCGCGCGCGCCAGCAGTGCATCGGCGTCGCCCAAGGGTACCGCGCCGGAGGGTTGCAGCTGAGTCAACAACTCGCCGACGCCGCCATGGTTCCAGCCCAGCACGGGGCGGCCCACCGACAGCGCTTCGACCACGGTGCGGCCGAACGCTTCGGCCTTGTCCGAGAGCTGCAGCACCAGATCGCTGGCCGCATAGGCCTGCGCGATGCGCGAGGTCGGCGCGGTCATCAGCACCGCATCGAACACGCCAAGGCTGCGCGCCTGCGTTTCCAGTTCGGTGACATACGCTTCACGGCCCGGCTCGCGCGTGCCGGGCATCCACAGCCTGGCCGGCACCCCGGAAGCGTGCAGCCCGGCGAGCAGCGTCAGCGCGTGGCGATGCCCCTTCAGGCGGGTGCCACGGCCAGGCAACAACAGCAACGGTGCGTCGCCGGCCAGCGCGGGATGCTGCTCGGCCACGGCCAGGCGCGCACGCCGATCCTGCCGACCCACGCGCGGGAACTGCGCGACATCGACACCGCGCGGTATCACCTGCAGGCGCTCGGCCGGAACGCTGGGGTAATGCGTCTGCACGAACTCACGCACGCTGTTGGACACGCAGATCACGCGCTCGCCACTGGTCATCACCGCACTGTAGCGGCCGGGCGAGTTGAGCCCGTGCACGGTGGTGACCCAGTGCGGGCGGGTGGCGACCGGCAGGTTGCGCACGGCATACAGCCCCAGCCAAGCCGGCAGCCGCGAACGCGCATGCACGATGTCCGCGCCCACCTCGTTGAACAGATTGCGCAAGGTCAGCACGTGACGCAGCGTCAGCAGCGATTTGCGGCCGATGTCCAGGGTCAGGTGTTCGGCGCCACTGGCGAGCAGCGGCTCGACCAGGCGCCCACCGGCGGACACGACAATGGCCCGGTGGCCGGCGGCAACCAGGGCGGAGGCAATCTCAAGGGTGGAGCGTTCGACCCCGCCGGAGTGCAGCGCCGGCAGCAGCTGCACCACGGTCAGTCGGCGCACAGTGTGGTCCGCAGATCAGTCGGCGAGCACGAACACGGCGCCGCAGTACGGGCACGCGGCCTCGCAGTTCGGCTCGTCTTCGATCGGCAGGTACACGCGCGGGTGCGAGTTCCACAGCGCCATTTCCGGCGTCGGGCAGCTCAGCGGCAGGTCGCTGCGGTGCACGGTGTAACGCTTCTCGGCATTGGCGGGCGCGGTGGCGGTATGGCTCATGGCGTGGACACACAAAGGGGGTTGCGAGACCGCTGATTCTAGCATCTGACGGCCGGGGAAGGCCGCCGGACCCGGCACGCCACGGTGCAGGACCGGACGCAGCGCCCACACGGACCACCGCTGTTTTTAAATCGATCCAAATGCATTGTCAACAATTCGATATGAAACGAATTTGCCGGATTTAGATCGAACTAATTGCACTTGTCAGGGCCAGTTGTCGTGATGCAGGATCAGCCGGGTACCGATCATCGACCCGATCGCCTGCCCGACCCCCACCGGACATGCATCGCCTCTTTCCTGCCGTCTGCCGATGGCTGGGGCGACGCCGTCCGCCGTGGCCATCGATGCGGGTCCTGCCTGCCGCCTGCCCTTCCCGGGAGACCCTTGCATGACCCTGTCCGACCTGCGCCCCGCCCGCCGCGCCCTTCCCCTCGCCCTGGCGCTGGCCTGCGCATCGATCGCCCTGCCGGCCGCCGCGCAGGGCCTGCAGACCTCCTTCGAGCCGGGCCAACCGGCTCCGGCCGCCAGCGACGGCGCGCTGCAGGTGCGGATCGGCAATGGCCCCACCTCCCCCTACGCCGCCAAGCCCGGCGTCGGTTACAGCGGGCTGCACGCGCTGCACTACGCCAGCGCCGGTGGCGCGGCGCGGCGCGCGCTGTTCCAGACCGACCTGACCATCGACGCCGATACCACCCTCTCCTGGCTGGTGCTGCCCGAGATCGTCGGCAAGGACACCGTGGCCTCCACCTACGTCTCGCTCGACCTGGTGCTCGATGACGGCACCCGCGTCTCGGCCAGTGCCGCGCGCGATCACCACGGCATTGCGCTGGGTGCGCGGGCACAGGGCGACTCGAAGACGCTGTACCCGCAGCAATGGGCACGCAAAGCCGTCCGTCTGGGCGGCGTCCCGGCCCTGCGCGGTCGCCGCGTGGTCGCGCTGGAGCTGGAGGTCGCCAGCGCCGACGGCGCACCGGTGGCCGGCTGGATCGACGATGTCCGCCTGGAGGCACAGCCGCGCAGCACCCCGCAGCGCCCCTCGGACTGGGTGCTGACCACCCGCGGTACCCAGGCGAACGGCACCTTCTCGCGCGGCAACAATTTCCCGGCCACGGCCGTGCCCCACGGCTTCAATTTCTGGACGCCGGTGACCGATGCCGGCTCGCTGACCTGGCTGTACCGCTGGAACGAACAGAACGATGCCGCCAACCGCCCTCGCCTGCAGGCGCTGGCGCTGAGCCACCAGCCCAGTCCGTGGATGGGCGACCGCCAGACCTTCCAGGTGATGCCGTCGGCGAGCCGGGGCGTGCCCGAAGCCGACCGCAGCAAGCGCGCCCTCACGTTCTCCCGCGACAACGAGCAGGCCCGCCCGTACCGCTATGACGTGCGCTTCGACAACGGCATCGCCGCCGCGATCGCACCAACCGACCACGCCGCGATCTTCCGCTTCGAGTTCCCCGAAGGCGGTGATGCCAACCTGCTGTTCGACAACGTCGACGCGCGCGGCGGGCTGACCCTCGATGCGGCGACGCAGACGCTCTCCGGCTACACCGACACGCGCAGCGGCCTGTCCACCGGCGCCACCCGCATGTACGTAGTGGCCAGCTTCGACCGCCCGTGGCGCAGCAGCGGGACGGTGAAGACCGGCCGCCCGACCGGCTACATCAAGTTCGACGCTGGCACCGACCGCCGCGTCGCCATGCGCATCGCCACCTCGCTGATCTCGGTCGAGCAGGCCCGCCACAACCTCGCGCTGGAACTGGCCGCCACCGACGATGTGGATCGCGTGGCGGCGCGCGCGCAGGATGCCTGGGACCAGCGCCTGGCCCGCTTCGACGTGGGCGATGCCACCGACGACCAGAAGACCACCCTGTACTCCAACCTGTACCGCCTCTACCTCTACCCCAACTCCGGGCACGAGAACGCCGGTACCGCGGCCGCGCCGGACTGGCGCTACGCCAGCCAGGCCAGCGCCTCGGATGAGAACACCGACGGCAGCGCCACGCGCAGCTTCGCGCCGGTGCGCGATGGCAAGGTCTACGTCAACAACGGCTTCTGGGATACCTTCCGCACCACCTGGCCGGCCTACGCACTGTTCACCAAGGACGATGCCGGCGCACTGGTGCAGGGCTTCCTGGAGCAGTACCGCGCCGGCGGCTGGGTTGCCCGCTGGTCTTCGCCCGGTTATGCCGACCTGATGGTGGGCACCAGTTCGGACGTGGCCTTCGCCGATGCGTGGTTGAAGGGCATCGGCGGCTTCGACGCGCAGGAGGCCTATGCGGCCGCACTGAAGAACGCGACCGTGGTCCCGCCCGATCGCCATGTCGGGCGCAAGGGCATGGACCGCTCCACGTTCCGTGGCTACGCCACCGCCGATGTGCATGAAGGCATGTCGTGGACGATGGAAGGCGCGCTCAACGATTTCGGCGTGGCCAACATGGCCGAGGCGCTGGCCAAACAGGCCGATACGCCGGCCGCGCGCGAGCGCTATGCGACCGAGGCGGATTACTTCCGTCACCGCGCCGGCACCTACGCCACGCTGTTCGACCCCGCCGCCGGGTTCTTCCAGGGACGCAAGCCGGACGGCAGCTGGCGGCTGGCGGCCAAGGACTACGACCCGCGCGTGTGGGGCCATGACTACACCGAATCGAACGGCTGGACGTTCGCTTTCACCGCCGCGCACGACGGCGAAGGCCTGGCGGCGCTGTACGGCGGCCGCGATCAGCTGGCGGCCAAGCTGGACACGTTCTTCGCCACGCCGGAAACCGCCGATGCCGCGTTCTCCGGCTCCTACGGCGGCACCATCCATGAAATGACCGAAGCACGCGATGTGCGCATGGGCATGTACGCGCACAGCAACCAGCCGGCGCACCACATCCCGTGGATGTACCTGTATGCCGGGCAGCCGTGGAAGACCCAGCAGCATGTGCGCGAGATCCTGTCGCGCCTGTACCTGGGCAGCGAGATCGGCCAGGGCTACCCGGGCGATGAGGACAACGGCGAGACCTCGGCGTGGTATCTGTTCGCCTCGCTGGGTATCTACCCGCTGCGCATGGGCGCGCCGGAGTACGTGATCGGTTCGCCGCTGTTCCGCCACGCCCGCGTCGAGCTGCAGGGCGGCGCGGTGTTGACCGTGAACGCACCGGAGAACTCGGACCGCAACATCTACGTGCAGTCGCTGAAGGTCAACGGCACGCCGTGGACCAGGACCTGGCTGCCGCACGACCTGCTCGCCAAGGGCGCCACGCTGGACTTCGTCATGGGCCCGGAACCCTCGCGTTGGGGCACCGGTCCCGACGATGCGCCGCGCTCGCTCACCGCGCGCGGCCAGCAGCCGGCCCTGCTGCATGATCTGCTGGGCAGCGGGGCCACCGCCCAGCTCGGCGATGGTCGCGCGGCGGAGGCACTGATCGATGACGATGCCGCCACGGCGCTGCCGCTGGGCGGAGCGAGCACGATCACCTTCAGCAACGTCGCCGCGGGCACGCCGTCGATGTACACGCTGACCAGCGGCAATGGCCCCATCCGTGGCGGTGAATGGACCCTGGAGGCGCGCACCGCCGGTGGCCGCTGGGTGCAGCTCGACCAGCGCCGCGGCGAGGCGTTCGCGTGGGCGATGCAGACCCGTCCGTTCCGCATCGCCCAGCCAGGACGCTATGCCGAGTACCGGCTGCGCATCGGTGCACCGGGGCGCCTGCAACTGGCGGAAGTCGAGCTGCTCGCGCCGGCGACGGCACGATGAGGACCGCCCTGCCGATCACCCGTGGCCTGCTGGCCGCCCTGCTCGTCACTGCCGGGGTCGCCGATGCGCATGCATTCGAGACCACACAGACCCGCGACGGCGTGACCCTGCACTACCGCGACGCCAGCGATGCGCTGGCTGCGCCGGTGCGCGAGCGCATCATCGAGACCTTCTTCGGCGCGTATCTGCGCGAACGTGCCGACTTCCATCCGGCCGCGCCGACGCAGGTCGGCATCGTCATCGATCCGGCGTACGACGGCATCGCCTTTGTCGGTGAGAAGGCGCAGGCGGCGACGATCACGATCAACCCGGCCTGGTTGCACACGCACCCGGGCGACATCGATCTGGTCACCCACGAGGCGATGCACATCGTGCAGGGCTACCCGGAGTACGCCAACGCGCGCGTGCCGGGTTGGCTGGTCGAAGGCATCGCCGATTACGCCCGCGACCGCTACGGCAAGGACAACGCCGGGGCGGGATGGGCGCTGCCGACGCAGGTCAAGCCGGACCAGAACTTCGATACCGGCTATCGGGTGACCGGTGCGTTCCTGGCCTGGAGCGAGGCGCAGCATCCCGGGCTGGTGAAGGCGCTTGATGGCGCGCTGCGCGAGGGGCGCTATACGCCGGCGCTGTGGGAAACGCTCAGCGGCGTGGCGTTGCCGGTGTTGTGGGAACAGTACGTGCGGGCACGCTGATTGCAGGTGGTGGGCCGGCATCCGGGAGGAGCCGGCCAGCGGCCGGCACTACCGGTGCCATCGGGGCGATGGCAGGTACCCGCCGTGGGTCGGTACGGTCTTCAGCGCGCGCCGACCAACCCGGCGTACAGCGCGAACAACTGCTGGAAATACCGCTTCGTCCGTCGATGGCGCATGACATCGTTCCCGTGGCTGACCGTGGAGGATCTGGTCGGGCCCAGGGTGGCGACGCTCCCACCGGAGCGCCACCACGGCCGGGCCGCGTGGGGGTATTGGGCGCTTGGGAGGTTGCAGGAGGGTGACGGCTGCGCGGCGCGCGTGTGGCAGATGCAGGTGCCACAACGGCCGCAGGCCAAAGGCAAAAATGGACCGGCGCGTCGCGCCGGTCCCTTTCACTGATGCCTGCCGACCAACGGTCGGCAGCTACCCGTTTCGCTGCGCGAAACGAGAACGCGCCCCGAAGGGCGCGTTCTGGCAACTGACGCTGGAAAGAACGCCTTACGCGCTCTTCTCAGCTTCCAGTTGCTTGCGGATCTGCGCATCCACGGCCGCGATGGCGGTCATGTTGAGCACGCGGCGCGAGGTCGCGCTGGTGGTCAGGATGTGCACCGGCTTGGCCACGCCCATCAGGATCGGACCGATCGCCACGCCGTCGGTGAAGACGCGAACCAGGTTGTAGGCGATGTTGGCCGCTTCCAGGTTGGGCAGCACGAACAGGTTGGCGCGGCCCTTCAGCGTGCTGTTGGGCAGCAGCTTCTGGCGCAGGGCTTCATCCCATGCGGTATCGCCCTGCATCTCGCCATCCACGTTCAAGCGCGGGTTGCGCTTGAGCAGCATCTCGCGGACCGCCCGCATCTTCAGCGCGTCCTTGGAGTCGTGGCTGCCGAAGTTGGAGTGCGACAGCAGCGCCACCTTCGGTTCGATGCCGAACAGCTTCATGCGGTACGCCGCCTGCAGCGTGGCTTCAGTGATCTGCTCGGCGGTCGGATCTTCCTGCACGTGGGTATCCACGAAGAAGAACACGCCCTGCTGGTTGATCACGCCGGTCATCGCCGAGGTGGAGGTCACCTTGGCTTCCAGCGGCAACACGCTGCGCACGTAGCCGAGCTTCTTGTGGAAGCGGCCGACCACGCCGGTCAGCATGGCGTCGGCTTCGCCGCGCGCCACCATCACCGCCGCGATCAGCGTCGGGCGCGAGCGCATCAGGTTCTTGGCGGCGGCCACGGTCACGCCGCGACGGCCGGTGAGGTTGTGGTAGTACTGCCAGTACTCGTTGAAGCGCGGGTCGTCGTTGATGTTGGTGATGTCGAAGTCGACACCGGCCTTCATGCGCAGGCCCAGGCGCTCGATACGCGATTCGATCACGTCCGGGCGGCCGATCAGGATCGGCTGCGCCAGGCCCTCGTCGACCACGTTCTGCACCGCGCGCAGCACCACTTCCTCTTCGCCTTCGGCATACACCACGCGCTGCTTGTCCGAACGCGCGCGGTCGTAGACCGGCTTCATCATCAGGCTGGTGCGGTAGACGAACTGGGCCAGCTTCTCGCGGTACGCGCCCATGTCGGCGACCGGACGGGTGGCCACGCCGGAATCCATCGCGGCCTGCGCCACGGCGGCCGACAGCTCCACCAGCAGGCGGCGGTCGAACGGACGCGGAATCAGGTAATCGCGGCCGAAGCTCGGGGTCTCATCGCCATAGGCCGAGCCCAGGTCGCTGGCCTCACGGCGCGCCATCGCGGCGATCGCGTGCACGCAGGCGATCTTCATTTCTTCGTTGATCGCGGTCGCGCCGACGTCCAGCGCACCACGGAACAGGTACGGGAAGCACAGCACGTTGTTGATCTGGTTCGGGTAGTCCGAACGACCCGTACCGATCAGCGCGTCCGGGCGGACCGAACGCGCCACTTCCGGCATGATCTCCGGCGTCGGGTTGGCCAGCGCGAAGATCACCGGATCCTTGGCCATGGTCTTGACCATGTCCGCGGTCAGGATGCCCGGGGCCGACAGGCCCAGGAAGATGTCCGCGCCGTCGACGATCTCGGCCAGCGTGCGCTTGTCGGTATCACGCGCGTAACGCGCCTTCTCCGGGTCCAGGTCGGTGCGGCCGGTGTGGATCACGCCGTCGCGGTCGAAGGCGAGGATGTTCTCTTTCTTCAGGCCCAGCGAGACCAGCATGTTGACGCAGGAAATACCCGCCGCGCCCATGCCGGTGGTGGCCAGCTTCACGTCTTCGATGTTCTTGCCGGTGACAAGCATGGCGTTGAGCACGGCCGCACCGACGATGATCGCGGTGCCGTGCTGGTCGTCATGGAACACCGGGATGTTCATCCGCTCGCGCAGCTTGCGCTCCACGATGAAGCATTCCGGCGCCTTGATGTCTTCCAGGTTGATGCCACCGAAGGTCGGTTCCAGCGAGGCGATGATGTCGACCAGCTTGTCCGGGTCGTTCTCATCGATCTCGATGTCGAACACATCGATGCCGGCGAACTTCTGGAACAGCACGCCCTTGCCTTCCATCACCGGCTTGCCGGCCAGCGGGCCGATGTTGCCCAGGCCCAGCACGGCGGTGCCGTTGGAGATCACGGCGACCAGGTTGCCGCGGGCGGTCAGTTCACTGGCCTGCTGCGGGTCGGCCATGATCGCCTCGCAGGCGTGTGCGACGCCCGGGGAGTACGCCAACGACAGATCGCGCTGGGTCAACATCGGCTTGGTCGCGGTGACCTTGATCTTGCCGGGCGGCGAGAGCCGGTGATAGTCGAGGGCTGCCTGTTTGAAATCTTCGTTGGACATCGCTTTCTGCAGATGAATGGGCGAGAGGAACAGGGGATCATACCCCCGTTGGCGTGGACGGACCTGTCGCTACGCTGTCGCGGTCATGCTGCAACCGCACATAATCCAGCACCGCGCACCAGGCCTTCAAAACAAAACATGGCCGTCCCGCCCCGGCAGGAACGGCACGACCATGCACCACACAATCAGGCCATCGGGCTCAGTGCGCCGGGGCCGGCAGGCTCGACGGCAGCTCGTCGACCACCAGTGGCGGCAGCTCGGCTTCGCGGCCGTCCAGCACCATCGCCAGGCGGTCGCGATCCAGCGCGTTTTCCCAGCGCGAGACCACCACGGTGGCCACGGCATTGCCGATGAAGTTGGTCAGCGAGCGGCATTCGCTCATGAAGCGGTCCACGCCCAGGATCAGTGCCATGCCGGCCACCGGCACTTCCGGCACCACGGCCAGGGTCGCGGCCAGGGTGATGAAGCCGGCCCCGGTGACGCCGGCGGCGCCCTTGGAGCTGAGCATCGCCACCAGCAGCAGGGCGATCTGGTGGCCCAGGGTCAGCTCGGTATTGGTCGCCTGGGCGATGAACAGCGCCGCCAGGGTCATGTAGATGTTGGTGCCGTCCAGGTTGAACGAGTAGCCGGTCGGGACCACCAGGCCCACCACGGACTTGCTGCAGCCGGCCTTTTCCATCTTCTCCATCAGCGAGGGCAGCGCCGATTCGGAGGACGAGGTGCCCAGCACCAGCAGCAGCTCGGCCTTGAGGTAGCGGGCCAGCTTGAACACCGAGAACCCGCACAGGCGACAGACCACGCCCAGGATCACCGCCACGAACAGGAAGGCGGTCAGGTAGAACGAGCCGACCAGCCAGGCCAGGTTGACCAGCGAGCCCACTCCGTACTTGCCGATGGTGAAGGCGATCGCGCCGAACGCACCGATCGGGGCGGCCTTCATCAGGAGGTGGACCAGGCGGAACACCGGCGCGGTCAGCGCCTCCAGGAAGGTCAGCACCGGGCGGCCCTTCTCGCCGGTCAGGGCCAGCGCGATGCCGAACAGCACCGCCACGAACAGCACCTGCAGGATGTTGCCCTCGACGAAGGCACTGACCAGGGTGGCCGGGATGATGTCCATCGCGAAGCCGACCAGGGTCAGCTCATGCGATTTCTGCACGTAGCCGTTGACCGCGGTCTGGTCCAGGTCGGCCGGGTTGATGTTCATGCCCGCGCCCGGCTGCACCACGTGCGCCACCACCATGCCGACCACCAGGGCCAGCGTGGAGAAGAACAGGAAGTAGGCCATCGACTTGGCGAACACCCGGCCCACGGTGCGCAGGTGGGTCATGCCGGCGATGCCGGTGACGATGGTCAGGAAGATCACCGGGGCGATGATCATCTTCACCAGCTTGATGAAGGCGTCGCCGAGCGGCTTGAGCGATTCGGCGAAGGCCGGCTCGTAATGGCCGAGGATCGCACCGAGGACGATCGCCACCACCACCTGGAAATACAGTTGGCGGTAGAACGGCAGCGGCTTGGCCGCCAGCGGGGCGGTGGTGGGAACGTGCATGGGAAGCTCCGGCAGTGTCACGATGGATGCCGGCCGCGCTGGGCGGCATCTGGCGTGGCCTTTTTACGCCCGCATCTCGCCAACGCAGATAACCTATTGGTACTAGCCCCCCGGTTCAGCTGGCCGGACTGCCTACACTGGCCCGGCACCGCGCCCCCACGGCGGCGGGTGGCCCAGCGGCGGATCAGGGGGCGACAGCCCCTCAGATTTGCCGTCCGCGGCCGTTGTTGTTCTGCCCCACCCTTATCTAGCAGCTACCGCCCATGCGCCCTACGCCCCTGTTCATCGCCCTGGCCCTGACCACCGCCCCGCTCGCCGCCACCGCGGCCGACTGGGACAACTGGCCGACCAAGACCACCTTCAGTGACGGTACCGAGCTGGCAGCGACTGCCAACATCGCCTACGACCTCAACGACTTCTCCGGCAACAGCGGCATCGAAGACGCCGACGCCGTGCGCCGCAAGGAATTCGGCGCCACCCTGAAGAAGAAGGGCGTGTACGACGCCATGGTCTATTACGACTTCCAGGCCGACACCTGGCTGGACGTGTTCGTCCGCTTCGAAAGCAAGGCCTTCTTCGGCAGCGATATCGGCCGCTTCCGCTTCGGCTACATGAAGACCCCGGTCGGCCTGGACGCGGGCACCTCCTCGCGCGCCGGCAGCTTCCTAGAGACCGCCCTGCCCGTTCAGGCGTTCTACGAAGGCCGCCGCACCGGTGCCGAATGGGTGCTGGAGCGTCCGCAGTACCTGCTGCAGGCCGGCGCCTATGGCGGCAAGGACCTGCAGGGCGACAACCCCGGCACCACCCAGGCCGTGCGTGCCGTGTGGACCCCGGTCAAGGCCGCAGGCGACGTGATCCACCTGGGCCTGGCCTATTCGCAGGAAAATCCGCGCGGTTACCGCGATGGCCGCGATGTCTCGCACCCGGCCAGCGCCCGCCTGCGCGCACGCCCGGAAGCCGGCCTGACCGACATCCGCCTGGTCGACTCCGGTGCGCTGACCACCGCCGACAAGATCGTGCGCACCGGCCTGGAAGGCATCTGGATCCGCGGCCCGTTCTCGCTGCAGGGCGAAGCGCTGCAGACCACGGTCAGCCGTGACGGCAAGCCGGACTACACCGGCAACGGCCAGTACGCGATGGCCAGCTGGATCCTCACCGGGGAATCGCGCCCGTACAACGCCGGCGCCGTGGCCAACGTCAAGCCGGCCCACGACTACGGTGCGGTCGAGCTGGTCACCCGCTACAGCCGCATCGATCTGGATGACGCCGATGTGTTCGGCGGCCGCCAGCACGATTGGACCCTCGGCGCCAACTGGTACCTGACCTCGCACTTCAAGTTCCAGGCGAACTACGTCAAGGTCGATGCCAGCCGTCGTGGCGTGCGCAGCCAGCCGGAAATCTTCGAACTGCGCGCGCAGATGCACTTCTGAGCCCTGCGCCGCCGACCGTAACCGGCGCGGCGGGCGTGCACACCACGGCCGCCGCGCGATCGTAGACTGCCGCCCATGTATTGGCTCGGCCGCCACCGCACCCTGCTGTTGACCCTGCTGGTGATGATCGGCGGCACCGTGCTGTGCGCGGCCGCGGCCGGCCACTACGCCTGGCGCCGCGCGCTGGCCACCGAGGGCGGCCAGGTGCAGCGTCAGCTGGAGCTGTACGCCCAGGGCCTGCAGCAGCGCGTCGACCGCTTCGGCACGCTGCCGCAGGTGCTGGCGCTGGACCCGGACCTGCGTGGGGCGCTGCAGCGGCGCCCCGATGCCGCCGCCCGCCAGCGGCTGAACCTGAAACTGCAGCGCGCCAACCAGGTCACCCGCGCCTCCACCCTGACCCTGGTCGGGCGTGACGGCGTGGCCGTGGCCGCCAGTAACTGGGACCAGCCCAGCAGCAACGTCGGCGAGGACTACAGCTACCGCCCCTACTACCGCCAGGCGCTGGCCACCGGCCACGGCCGCTTCTACGGCATCGGCATGACCACCGGCGTGCCCGGCTACTACCTGTCGCAGGCGATCGAGGAAGACGGCGCGCGCATCGGCGTGGTGGTGATCAAGATCGAACTGGCCGCGCTGGAGCAGGAATGGCTGACCAGCCCGGACGTGGTGCTGGCCAGCGACGAGCACGATGTGGTGTTCCTGGCCAACCGCGACGCCTGGCGCTACCGGCTGCTGCGGCCGCTGGGCGCCGCCGAACGCAGCGAGATGCTCGACAGCCGCCAGTACGCCGACCGCTCACTGCAACCGCTGCGGGTACGCACCGGCAGCGTGCTCGACGATGGCGGCCGCATGGTCCACCTGCTCGATCCGGTGCTGCCGGGCGAGATGCTCTGGCAGACCCTGGCGCTGCCCGAGGAGCAGTGGAACCTGCACCTGCTGCACGATGCCGGCGCTGCCACCAGCGCCGGGCGCAGTGCCGCCATCGGAGGCGGTGCGGCATGGCTGGCACTGGGCTTCCTGGTGTTGTTCATCCAGCAGCGGCGGCGCTTGGCCGCCCATCGCCAGCGCAGCCGGCGTGAGCTGGAAAGCGTACTCAAACAGCATGCGCAGGAGCTGCGTACCGCGCAGGACGGCGTGCTGCAGGCCGCCCAGCAGGCCGACAGCGGTCTCAGCCGCAGCCTGGCGCACCTGCCGCAGGGCGTGGTGGTGATCGACAACGAACAGAAGCTGGTGGCGTGGAACGCGCGCTATCTGGAGCTGTTCCGGTTTCCGTCCGGCCTGATCCAGGTCGGCCGACCGATCGAGGAGATTTTCCGCTTCAACGCGCGGCGTGGCCTGCTCGGGCCCGGCCCGATCGAAGAAGCGATCGAGCGTCGCCTCAACCATCTGCGCAGCGGCCGCCCGCACATGCGCGAGAGCGAGAAGGACGACGGCACCGTGCTGGAAATACGCGGCAATCCCCTGCCCGACGGCGGCTTCGTGACCAGCTACGCAGACATCACCAGCTACA
The DNA here is from genome assembly GCF_013387485.1 of Stenotrophomonas sp. SAM-B. GTDB lineage: Bacteria > Pseudomonadota > Gammaproteobacteria > Xanthomonadales > Xanthomonadaceae > Stenotrophomonas > Stenotrophomonas maltophilia_AA. The sequence goes on along the minus strand of NZ_JABBXB010000001.1, from coordinate 686,563 downwards.
AGAACACCGCGCGCGAGTTGCGCTCGCTGGCCGATGCCCTGGAGCATCGGGTGGCCGAGCGCACCCGCGATCTGGACGAAGCACGGCGCGAGGCCGAGCGCGCCAACCGCTACAAATCACGGTTCGTGGCCTCGGCAGTGCACGACCTGCTGCAGCCGCTCAATGCGGCGCGCATGTTCGTCTCGGTGCTGCGCGGCAAGCTGGGCGGCGATGCGCGGGAGTTGAGCGAGCATGTCGATGCCGCGCTGGCCGCGCAGGATTCCATCCTCAACAGCCTGCTGGACATCTCGCGGCTGGAGTCCGGCACGTTGCAGACCCACGTGCATGCATTCGCGCTGTCGCCGCTGCTGGAAACGCTGGCGCGCGAATTCGGCATTGCCGCCGAAGGCCGTGGTCTGCAGCTGGACTGGGTGGACACCCGCGCGGTGGTGGTGAGCGACGAAGCCCTGCTGCGCCGCATCCTGCAGAACTTCCTCTCCAATGCGCTGCGATATACCCCGCGCGGGCGCGTGCTCATTGGCTGCCGGCGCGTGGGCGATCAGCTGCGCATCGAAGTGCACGACCAGGGCCCGGGCATTCCCGAGAGCCTGCAGGGCGAGATCTTCGAAGAGTTCCGCCGCCTGGATGACGGCGTGGACCAGGAGCGCGGCGCCGGGCTGGGCCTGGCGATTGTCGAGCGCATCGGCCGCCTGCTGGGGCACCGCATCCACCTGCGCTCCACCCTGGGCCGCGGCAGCGTGTTCGCGGTGGACGTACCGCTGGGCGCCGCCGCCGACGTCCCCCTGCCCGCCGCCGCCCCGGTGCCGAACGCCGAGCCGGGCGACGACAGCCCCCTGCGCGGCTGCCGGGTATGGAGCATCGACGACGACCCGCGCGTATGTGCGGCTACCCGCGCGCTGCTGGAACGCTGGGGCTGTGCGGTGGAGCTGGCCGATGGCCCGCAGCCGGCGCTGGAGATCGCCTCGGCCTTCAACACGCCGCAGTTGCTGCTGCTGGACGTGCGCATGGGCCAGTGGCACGGCCCGGACCTGTACGAAGCGCTGTGCACGCTGTGGCAGGCACGCCCACCGGTGATCCTGGTCACCGCCGAGCGCGACGATGCGTTGAAGGCGCAGACGATGGAGAATGGCTGGGGCTTCCTGTCCAAGCCGGTACGCCCACCGGCGTTGCGGGCGTTGATGACACAGCTGCTGGTGCGGCATCGCAGCTGAGGGTGTGCCTCTACAGCCCCGCGCCGGCATCCCCTTCCGGCTCCAGCGCTTTCACCAGCACCGCCGCCTGGGTGCGGCTGTGGCACTCGAGCTTCTTCAGGATCGCGGTGACGTGCACCTTGACCGTGTTTTCGGCCAGGCCCAGCTCGTAGGCGATCTGCTTGTTGAGCAGGCCGTCGGCCAGGCTCAGCAGCACGCGGAACTGCTGCGGGGTGAGCTGGGCCAGGCGCGCGGCCAGCAGGGCATCGGATTCAGAACGTTCCGCAGCCATTGCCGGGAACCACACGCCGCCGTCGAGCACGGCGGCCACGGCCTGGCCGATGGTCTCGGCGGGCGCCGATTTGGGGATGAAGCCGGCGGCGCCGAACTGCTGCGCGCGGCGGATCACACGCGGGTGGTCGTTGGACGAGACGATCACGACCGGGATGTCCGGGTGCGATCCGCGCACATGCAGCAGCGAGGAAAACCCGCGTGCGCCGGGCATGGTCAGGTCCAGCAGGACCAGCTCGATCTCCGGGTGCTGGCCCAGTGCGCTTTCCAGCGTCGCGGCACTGGCCACTTCGATCACATTGACCTGCGGCAGCGCCTGGCGCAGCGAATGCACGACGGCGGCACGCAGCAGGGGATGGTCGTCGGCAACCAGAACGGTGATGTCACTCATGGCGTCGATTGTAATGAGGTTGACGGCCAGCGGCCGTCACTACCGGCATCCTGGCAGCGCAGATGGAATGCGCGGGCAGCAGGAGCGGTGATCACCGCTCCTGCTGCATGCTGCCGCGCCACGCCTCCAGGAACTGGCGGCGCTTGAGGCCGTCCAGGTAGACCAGCAGGCCCGGGCCGAGCTGGATCGGGCGGTAGCTGCGTTCCGGCGACGCGCCACGGCGCTGGCCCGCGGCCGGCAGGATCGGCATCAGCCGCGCCTCGCGGGAGAGCACCTGCTGCCCGCGCGGTGACAGCAGATAGTCGAGGAAGCGGCGGGCTTCTTCCGGATGCCGGCCACCGCGCGGAATCACCGCGGTGCGCAGCATCACCAGCGTGTAGTCCTCCGGTTCGATGATGCCCAGCGGCGCGCCCGCATCGATGCGGGCCTGCGCATAGGAGCCGAGCACGTTGTAGACCAGCGAGAGCTGGCCGCTGCTGACCCTGTCGAGCAGCACCCCGGTGCGCTCCTCCAGCTGCACCCGGTTGTCGCCCAGCGCCCCGAGCAGGGCGCCGGCCATGCTGCCGCGTTGGCCGTCCTGGGTCGCCAGCAGATAGCCGACGCTGCTGCGCTGCGCGTCATAGGTCCCCACCCGGCCGAGCAGCGGCGCATCCGGCGCGCGCAGCAGGTCCAGCAGCTGCCGGCGCGTATGCGGCACCCGGGCCGCCGGCAGCGTGCGGGTGTTGTAGACCATCGCCACCGGCTCGTAGCTGATCCCGAACGCTTCGTGCCGCCACTGTGCCCAGCCGGGCAGCGCGTCGGTCTGCGCCGAGCGGTGCGCCAGCGCATGGCCGTCGTTGACCAGTTTGGTCTGCAGGTCCATGCCGCTGCTGATCAGCATGTCCGGCGCGGACGGGCCACTGCGGTCGCGCAGGTAGCGCGCATACATTTCCTGCGCGATCACATCTTCGTAGACGATCTCGGTGCCGGGGTGCAGCCGCTGGTAATCGGCGATCACCGTGGCGAAGACTTCGATGTCGGTCGAGCCGTGGATGCGCAGCTGCGCGGTGGGCGCGCCCTGCGCCGGGAAGCGCTGCACATCGCCCGGATCAGCGAAGACCGTGGTGGTGAACAGCAACATCAACAGGCCATGCCAGCGTTTCATGCGTGCCTCCTCGGCAGCCGGATGGTGGCGACCAGCCCGCCACCGACACGGTTGGCCAGATCGATGTGGCCGCCGTGACTGTCGACCACGCGCTTGACGATCGCCAGGCCCAGTCCGGCGCCGCCGGCCGCCGCGCCTTCGCCACGCGCGAAGCGCTCGAACACGCGTTCGGCGTCGGCCGGTGCGATGCCCGGGCCGTGGTCGGCGATGGTCAGCACGCAGTGGCTGTCATCGGTGGTCAGCGCCAGCTGCAGTACACCGTCGCCGCCGTATTTGAGCGCATTGTCCATCAGGTTCTTGATCGCTTCGCGCAGCAGCAGTGCATCCCCGTTGACCCACGCCGGATCGCTGGTCACCGCCAGCTGCACGAGAGGTGCGGGCAATGCCTGCGGCAAGGCCTCGTGCAGGGCCTGGTGCACGATCTCGGCCAGGTCGACCAAGGCGAAACGCTGCAGGTTGGCGCGATGGATCACGCTGGCATCGCTGAGCAGCTGGTTGAGCAGGCGGCTCATGTGGGTGGCATTGCGCTCGATCGCCTGCAGGCTGCGCCGCATGTCTTCCGGATCTTCGTCGTCCAGCGCCAGCTGTGCCTGCGCACGCAGTGCCGCCAAGGGGGTGCGCATCTGGTGCGCGGCCTCGGCCATGAAGGCACGCAGGGTTTCATTGCTGCTCGAAAGCCGGCCCATGAAGTGGTTGAGCGCGCCGACCATCTGGTCCATCTCCTGCGGCGTGGCGGCATCCAGTGGCCGCAGGTCGGACGGCTCGCGCCTGGACAGCTCGCGTTCGACCCGCACCAGCGGCCGCAGCGCGCGGTGCACGCCGAGCGCGACCAGCGCCAGCGACAACAGCGAGAGCACCACGATCGCGACCAGCGCGCGGGTCACCATGTCCTGCGCCAGCGCCTCGCGCGCCCGTCGCGTCTGCCCCACCTGCACGCGCACTTCGGCCTGTGCGGACGGTGAGGAGACCCGGCGCGACACCACCACGAAACGCACGGTCTCCCCGCTGTAGGGCGCATCGAACAACTGAGGGCGATCGGTCGGCGCGCGCGGCGGCGCGGGCAGATCGCCGTAGCCGGTCACGGTCTGGTTGCGCGCATCGGAGACGCGGTAGAACACGCGGTCCTCCGGCGCCATCGCCAGCAGGTCCAGCGAGGCGTACGGCAGATCGACCTGCCACTGCCCATCCACCAGCGCCACCGAATCAATGATCGACAGTGCCGAGGACACCAGCAGGTGATCGTAGGAACGGTTGGCGGCGCGCTGGCCGTAGTCGCGCGCACCGAAGAACAACGCCACGGCGAACAGCGCCATCAGGCCACCCAGGTACAGCCACAGCGTGCGCCGGACCGAGGTCGGCGCGCGGGCCTCAGTCGCCATCGGCGCCGCCATCGGGCGTGGCGTCATGTGCTTCAAGCAGGTAGCCGCTGCCACGCACAGTGACGATCCGCAGCGGCGCGTCGGCCAGCTTGCGGCGCAGGCGGCCGACATAGAGCTCGATCGCGTTGGGACCGGCCTCGTCATCGAAGCCGAACAGGCCATTGCCGATCTCGTCCTTGCCGACCACCTGCCCCAGCCGCCCCATCAGGATTTCCAGCAGGCGGTACTCACGGTTGGGCAGCTCGATCGGCTGGCCACCCAGGCTGACCCGGTGCGCGGCGTTGTCGAACTGGAACCCACCGATCTGCACCACCTCGCTGGCCTGGCCCCGGGTGCGCCGCAGCAGCACGCGGCAGCGCGCTTCGAATTCGCGGAAATCGAATGGTTTTCCCAGGTAATCGTCCGCGCCGACATCCAGCGCCTGCACGCGGTCCTCGATCCCGTCGCGCGCGGTCAGCATCAGCACCGGGGTGCTGTCACCGCGTTCGCGCATGCCGGCCAGCACGCGCAGCCCATCCAGTTTGGGCAGGCCGATATCGAGCACGACCAGATCAAAGCTCTGATAGCGCAGCACGCTCGCCGCGGCCAGCCCGTCGCTCTGCCAGTCCACGGCGTGGCCGCTGCGGCGCATGCGACGGACGATCGCGTCGGCCAGGTCCGGGTTGTCTTCCACCAGCAGGATGCGCATCGGTCGGGATCGGGGAAAGGTGCGGGAATGCTAGCGCGTGCAGCCACCTCCGTGCGCTTCGCTGCGGCGCAACAATGGCTGACAGGTGGATGACAGCATCCCGGCACTAGGCTGCGCCATCGCGTCACCCCCGAACATCCGGTACCTGGGAGGGTCCATGGAACTGAACGCCTTGCGCTGGTGCATGCCTGCCGCCTGCACCCTGTTGTTGGCCACGCCGGCCTGGGCCGCCGCCGACCGCGATGAGGACCGCCCGGTCACGGCCAGCCTCGGCGGCCGCCTGCACCTGGACTTCGCCGATTTCCACAACGACAGCCGCGGCATTCCGAACAAGGACGACACCGAGATCCGCCGCGCGTGGCTTGACGTGTCCGGCAAGTTCTTTGCCGTCGACTACAAGCTGGAAGCGGATTTCTCCGGCGACCGTGTCGAAGCCAAGGATGTCTTCGTCAGCCGCAGCTTCGGCGAGGCCGGCAAGCTGACCGTGGGCCAGTTCAAGCAGTTCTTCTCGCTGGATGACCGCACCAGTTCCAACTACGGCACCTTCCTGGAGCGCGGCAATGCCGGCACCACGCTGGCGCCGCTGTATCGCCTCGGCGCCTCCTGGCAGGCCGCACGTGGCGACATGACCTGGGCTGCCAGCGCCTACAGCCTGGAAAGCATCGATGCGTGGCAGGTCAAGGGCCGTGCCGCCGGTGGCCGCGCGACCTGGGCACCCGGCGCCACCGCCGGCGACGTACTGCACCTGGGCCTGTCACTGGCGCATGAGCGCTACGACAACCCGGGCGCCGATGGCGTGCCCGGGCTGAAGATCCGCCCGCGCCCGGCCGGTCACCTCTCCGACAACAGCCGCCTGACCCTGGTGGACTTCTCGGCCGGCCGCGATACCGACGTCAACAAGTGGTCGCTGGAGTACGCGCAGGTGCGCGGCCCGCTCTCGTGGCAGGGCGAATTCAGCGGCGCTACCTTCGACGACGGCAGCCAGCGCGGCAAGGTGCTGGCCGGCTACGGCCTGGTCAGCTGGTTCGTCACCGGGGAATCGCGCGTGTACGACCGCAAGACCGGGCGCTTCGGCCGGGTCAAGGATTTCCAGCACAGGGCCGGTGCGTTCGAGCTGGCGCTGCGCTATGACCAGATGCGCGGCGACCAGCACCTGATCGGCCAGCCCGATCTGCGCGATGGCCAGACCGAGGCGTGGACGCTGGGCGGCAACTGGTACATGCGCCCGAACCTGCGCTTCATGCTCAACCTGATCGAAAGCCGCAACAGCGACCGCCTGGCCGACGCCACCGTGGATCGCACCCGCGCGGTGACCGGCCGCCTGCAGTACGCCTTCTGATCCCCTCTTTCCGCCCCGTTGCTTCTGGAGAATGCAGATGATGCTGAGCATCCTCGGCTTTGGCATGGTCATTACATTCATGTACTTGATCATGAGCAAGCGGCTCTCGCCGCTGGTCGCCCTCATCACCATTCCGATCCTGTTCGCGCTGATCGGCGGCTTCGCGGCCGGCATCGACGACATGATGCTGGAAGGCATCAAGAAGATCGCACCGACCGGCGTGATGCTGATGTTCGCCATCCTGTACTTCGGGGTGATGATCGATGCGGGACTGTTCGATCCGCTGGTGCGGATCATCCTGCGCTTCGTCAAGGGCGACCCGATGAAGATCGTGCTCGGCACCGCCATCCTGGCGATGCTGATCTCGCTCGACGGCGACGGTTCGACCACCTACATGATCACCGTGTCGGCGATGCTGCCGTTGTATCAGCGGCTGGGCATGAACGCGTTGAACATGACCTGCGTGACCATCCTCGCCGGCGGCGTGATGAACCTGACCCCGTGGGGCGGCCCGACCGCCCGCGCCGCCACGGCACTGCATGTGGACCCGGCCGACGTGTTCGTGCCGCTGATCCCCTCGATGGTGATCGCCTGTGCCGGCGTGCTGGTGCTGGCCTGGTACCTCGGCATGAAGGAGCGCCGTCGCCTGGGCGTGGTGACCCTGCCGCAGGGCGGCAGCTGGATGGACAACAGCGTCTCCGATGACGGCAACACGCTGCCGACCGTGGAAGATGCCGAGGACACCAAGCGTCCGAAGCTGCTGTGGGTGAACCTTGGCCTGACCATCGCGCTGATGACCGCACTGATCCTGGGCGTGCTGCCGATGCCGGTGCTGTTCATGGTCGGCTTCGCGATCGCCCTGGTGATCAACTACCCGAACCTGGCCGAGCAGCGCCGCCGCGTGGTCAACCATGCCGGCAACGTGCTGTCGGTGGTGTCGCTGATCTTCGCGGCCGGCATCTTCACCGGCATCCTCAACAACACCGGCATGGTGGAGGCGATGTCGCACAGCTTCCTGGCGATCATCCCGGACAGCTGGGGCCCGTACCTGGCGGTGATCACCGCCCTGGCCTCGATGCCGTTCACCTTCTTCATGTCCAACGATGCCTTCTACTTCGGCGTGCTGCCGATCCTGTCCGAGGCGGCCGGCAACTACGGCATCACCCCGGTGGAAATGGCGCGCGCCTCGCTGGCCGGCCAGCCGGTGCATCTACTCAGCCCGCTGGTGCCCTCGACCTATCTGCTGGTCGGCCTGGCCAAGGTGGAATTCGCCGACCACCAGAAGTTCACCCTGAAGTGGGCCATCGCCATCTCGCTGTTGCTGATGTTCGGTGGGCTGCTGTTCGGCCTGTACCCGCTTGCGTCCTGATCCGTCTCCCAAGGAGCGTTCCGCCATGACTCTTCGCATCGCCTACGTCACCAGCGCCATGGGCAGTGTCGGCACTGCCATCTGCCAGAAGCTGGCCCGCAACGGCCATACCGTGGTCGCCGGCTGCGCCCCGAATTCGCCGCGCAAGGCCGCCTGGCTGCGCGAGCAGCGCGAGCTCGGCTTTGATTTCATCGCATCGGAAGGCAATGCCGCGGACTGGTCCTCGACGGTGGCCGCCTTCGCCAAGGTGAAGGCCGAGGTCGGCGAGATCGACGTGCTGGTCAACAACGCCGGCGGCAGCCGCGATGTGTTGTTCCGGCAGATGAGTCCTGACGACTGGAACGCGGTGATGGGCTCGAATCTGCATGCGCTGTTCAACATCACCAAGCAGGTGATCGATGGGATGAGCACGCGCGGCTGGGGCCGGATCGTGAACATCGGTTCGGTCAGTGCGCACAAGGGCCAGATCGGCCAGGTGAACTTCGCGACGGCGAAGGCGGCGATGCATGGGTTCAGCCGGGCGTTGGCCAATGAGGTGGCGACGCGGGGCGTGACGGTCAATACGATTTCGCCGGGGTATATCGCGAGTCAGTCGATCAGCAGTTTTCCGCCGGATGTGCTGGATCGCCTGGCGGGGTCGGTGCCGATCCGTCGTCTGGGCAAGCCGGAGGAGGTGGCGAGTCTGTGTGCGTGGTTGGCGTCGGACGATGCGGCGTATGTGACGGGTGCGGATTATGCGGTGAATGGTGGTCTGCACATGTTCTGATGTTTTTGCGCATCCCGTTTGATGCGTGACCTCCCCCACGGGGTGAGCCGCGATGCTGGTTGGCGTCGCGGCTTTTTTTTTGCTTTTTTAGCGCAACAGCAACGGCGCCACCAGGTCAAAGGCTGGTGGGCAGGCTCGCGTCGCGCTGGGTAGCCACGGGTGGGTCGGCGGGACCCGCTGCAAGTACGTCCATGTAAGCTCATGTGTTGCCGTCCATGGCAACACATGGTCCCGCCAACCCACCCGTGCCCACCCTTTGACAGGGGACTGGTGCGCAACGAAAGAGCAGGCTCTTGGTGACGCCGTTGCTTTGGCTTGCTTTGGCGTGCTTGTTTGCCGGTTGGCTTCGCTTGCTTTGACTTGCCTGCTTGCCTCGCCTGCTCTGGCGTGCCTTGCCTGCTTCGCCAGGCTCGCTTGGCGTGCGTGGCTTGCTCGGCTTAGAGCGTTCAGCCCAGCAGGGATCCGCTCCGCTCGGCACCGGCTCTTCATTTTCATGGCCACCAGCCAACTGTCAGAGGCGTGGGGTGTGTGGGTTGGCGGGACCGTTGTGCCGCATGGATGCGGCTCACGAGCCCCCATGGATGGGTTTACGGCGCGTCCCGCGAACCCACACACCCCGCGCCTGGCCCGGCCATCTGAGAGGCGTTGCGCCCACCGACCACCGGTCGGTGGCTACCCTGCCCTTGCAGGCGAAGCTCAGAACTCCGCAGCGACCGTCATGAACAGCTGGCGCGGCGCGCTGGCGTGGATCGCGTAGCGGGTGCCGGTCGGATCGGTCGGGGCGAACGAACTGAGCTGGCCGGCGTAGCGCTTGTTGGTCAGGTTGGTCGCGTTGAGCGACACCTTGATGTCGCGCAGGCCCATGCCCGGCCCGAACGAATACCCCATGCCCGCATCGAACGTCGTCACGCCCGGCACCGACTGGTCGTTGGTGTAGGTGTAGTAACGCTTGCCCGTGTACTTCGCGCGCAGGCTGGCGAAGAAGCCATCGCGGTTCCAGCTGATCTCACTGGAGGCCATGCGCTCGGGCGTGTCCACCGTGATCTTGCCGGCCACCGGCACGATCGCACCGCCCGAGGTGTAGTTGTCCTCGTAGGTGGTCTTGTTCCAGGAGAGCGCGTTGTACCACTGCAGGCCATCGATCGGCTTGAGGATGAAGGTCAGCTCCGCACCACGGCTCTTCACCGAACCCACGTTGATGAAGCGCGTGATGCACTCCGGGCGCGTGCCCACTTCGATGCTGGTGCACGGATTGAGCGAGAGCAGGCGGTTGTCGAACACCACGTGGTAGGCCGCGATCGAGGCCTGGTACTTCTCGCCGAAGGTGCGGAAGCCGGCCTCCAGCGTCTTCGACTTCTCCGGCTCCAGCCCGGCGCTGGCCGCGAAGGATTCCGGCGAGACCTGCAGCGGGCCACCGCTGCCGCCGCCGACGAAGGCAGCGATGTTCTCCGAGTACGAGGCGAACACTTCCTGGTTCGGGCTCAGCTTGAAGCCGATACCGGCCTGCGGCAGCACCGATTCCTTGGCGGTCAGCGTGCCCGAGGCGTAACTGGCTTCGGTACCCGGCTTGGCGTTGGCGGTCATGCGGGTGTTCGGGCTCTTGATGCCCACGTCCACGGTCAGGCGGTCGTCCAGGAAGCGCATGCGGTCCTGCACGTAGAACTGGCGCGTGCGGATGTCGAAGTCCTGATCGAACAGGCGGCGATCGGGATGGTTGAGGTAGCCGTCATCCAGGAACGGACCGGTGATGTAGTAGAAGTTGCGCTCGACATTGTGGTCGTTGCGCTCGTACCACAGGCCGGCTTCCAGCGAATGGATGCCCCACTGCCAGCTCAGCGCGGCGGTGATGCCCTGGCGGTTGATGGTGTAGTTGGTGCTGCGGATCGAGATCGGCAGCATCTCCGGGGTGCCGGGATTGGACGGCTGGCCCGGTGCCCACCAGTGGCCCTGGCCACGGTTCTCGTGGTGGTAGCCGAGCAGCTTCAGGCGGGCGTTGTCGCCCAGCGCGAGGTCGGCATCCAGCGAGTAGAGGTTGTCGTCGCGCAGTGCGCGGCTCTGGTAGTACGCATCGTCGATGCTGTTGACGCCACCGGTGAACGCGCACTTCTGCGCGTTGTAGGTGCCCGGTGCACAGTAGGCGGCGGCGACCGCGCGGTCCCAGTCCGGCGCGTAGATGTTCCAGTCCCAGCCCAGGCCACGCGCGAGCATGCTCTTGGAGAGATAGGCGTAGTTGGCCTGGCTCACGCGCGAGGTGGCGGCAAAGGCACCGAAACGATTGTCGCCGACGTTCCAGACCGCCTTGGCATTGAACTGGCGGGTGGTCTGGTTCTGGTTCGGCTCGGCCCACATGTCCGAATCCTGGTGCACGCCGGAGACATACGCCGAGAAGCCGTTGAGGTCGCCGGTGTCCACCCGCAGGTAACCGCGGCGCTGGTTGTCATCGCCGACGGTGACGCTGGCCTTGCCGCCGAACTCGGTGGACGGGTCCTGCGAGAAGTACTGGATGGTGCCGCCGAGGTTGCTGGTGGACGCCACGCCCAGTGAGCCGATGCCCTGCGACAGTTCGGCGCCGGCCAGGTTCTCGGCGATCAACGCGCGGGCGATGCTCAGGCCGTTGTAGTTGCCGTAGCTGTTGTCGCCCAGCGGGATGCCGTCCAGCGTATAGCCCAGGCGGCTCTTGTCGAAGCCGCGCAGGCTGATCGTCTGCGATTCTTCATTGGCGCCGAAGGCATCGTTGGACTGCACGGAGACGCCCGGCAGGCGATCAAGAATCTTCTGGCCACTGGTACCCGGCGGCAGCACCTCCTTGTCCACTGCCGTGATGCGCTGCACCTGGCGGGTCTCGCCTTGGCCGATCACCGAAACGGTATCGAGTGTCTGCGCGCTGAGCGCGACATTGGCAGCGGCGGTGGCGTCTACATCGGCGGCGTGGGCGTTGGCGGCGCACAGCGCGAGCGCCACCGCGATCGTCAGGGGTCGGGTAAGCATGGTCGTCCGTTACATGGGGGAAGATGACCTGCGCAATGCAGGTGCATGACCAGCATGCGAGCGGAACATGAAAGGATGTTGACGGTAAGAGTGATCGCAGATGAATTGCGATGCAGTGCTCACGAACGCACTGGGCGCACGTGGAAGGCGCGCGAGCTTGCCGGCCAGCGGCCGGCACTACTCGGGGGCGAGCTGATCCATGCGGATGCGGTTGGCGAACAGCGAGAACGCCAGCATGCCGGCCAACCCATTCGCGCGGCTGACCCAGTGCGGCAGCCAGCGTGGTGGCCGCAGGATGCCCTCTTCGAACAGGGGCGCGAAAGCGATCGCATCGGTCAGCGACATCTTGCCGGCGAACAGCCAGCGGCAGACCTGCAGGCGGTCTTCGGCCAGCATGTGCCGGAAGAAAGTATGCACCGAGACCAGCCCGCGCAGATACACGGTGTCCTTGGTGAAGGCGGCGCCGCCGCTCGGGGGGACACCGCGGAACACGCGCTGGGCGGAGGCGAAGCTCTCTTCGTTGTTCTGCCCGGCATCGCAGAAATAGCGGAACACCTCGATGAAATCGGCACCCTCGCGTGCCATCGCGATGGCTTCGGTGCGCAGGCTGATGCGCTTGAGGCGCTCGATGTCGATGCTGCCGGTGATCTGCTCGGCGAACGTCGCCAGCCCTTCCTGGGTCGCGGTGACCCGCGGCGACGACAGCGCCAGGCTGGGCAGGTGGGGCTGTTCGCGGCCGTTGAGTGCGGTCAGTGAGTGGACCAGCGCCTCGTGGTGGAACAGCTGCGCGCGATCGTAGGCGCTGAAGCGGGCGCTGGTGCGCAGGCGGATCCGGTTGGGACCGGCGGCGGCCTTGGAGATCAGCTCCGGATCCAGCTGCACGGTGATGATGCGCGACTCGAAGAAGGCGTCCAGATCGCTCTGCAACTGCAGCTGCAGGGCCGTGGCCGAGACCGGCACCTGTTCTTCGGGCGCGAGCAGTTCGTGGTCCAGCTCCTGCGCGATCTGGATGAAGTGGCGGGCCGCATCGCGGGTGCTGGGGCCGTTGCCGGGCAGCGGCTGCTCGGGCGCGCCGAACAGCTCCACCGAGTAACGGTCCACTTCGGCGGTTCCGAGCGATTCGAGCAGCCCGGCCGCCTGGTCCCAGCTGTGCGCCGAGCGCTGCACATACAGGCCGATGGGATGGTCGGGATCGCATTGGGCGCTGATCGCGGCCAGCCGATGGCGGGTATCGGCGAAATCGAGCCGGGGGTAGTCGACCTGCGGCAGGACCGGCTGGCCCCGGGCGACGCTGGCCAGGAACGGCGCCTGCAACGCGGCCGGCCAACTGGTCAGCCCCAGCAGTTTGATCCCGCCCACCGCCTCGACCAGTTGGGCATCGAGCGCGGTGTGGTGGGCAACGTCACGATCCACGGTCATTGGCGTGTCCATGGACGGACAGTAGCAAAAGCTATCGCCGGCCGCCCTTCCCGCCCGGGCGCCACTGGGCGCCCTTGCCGACGTGCTTGCGCTCGATGGCCTGCTGCGCCTGGCGCACGGCCAGCTTGGCGGCGGCGGCGGCGACTTCTTCCTTCAGCTTGAAGTAGTTGAGCAGGCGCTCTTCATCCAGCGTGCCGTCGTCGATGGCCGCGCGGATCGCACAGCCCGGCTCACGCTGGTGCGCGCAGTCGCGGAAACGGCATTGCGCCGACAGCGCTTCCACGTCGGAGAAACCGCCTTCGCTCAGGGCCTCTTCACCGGTCGGCTTCAGCTCGCGCATGCCGGGGGTGTCGATCAGGCAGGCGCCGGCCGGCAGCGGAATCAAGGCACGATGGGTGGTGGTGTGGCGGCCGCGCGAGTCGTTGACGCGCACATCCGCGGTCTTCATGCGCTCGTGGCCGAGCAGCGTATTGGTCAGGGTCGACTTGCCGGCACCGGACGAACCGACCAGCACCACGGTCTGGCCGGCGGCGAGCCACGGCAGCAGGGCCGAGGCGCTGGCCGGGTCCTTGCCGTTGATCGCCAGCAGCGGAATGTTCTGCGCCGCCAGTTCTTCCAGCACATCCAGGGCGTCCTGGCTGTATTCGGTCTGGTCGGCCTTGGTCAGCACCACCACCGGCTGTGCACCGCCCCCGCCGACCAGCAGCAGGTAGCGCTCGATCCGGCGCGGGTTGAAGTCGGCATCCAGGCCACAGACGATGAACACCGTATCGATGTTGGCCGCGATCACCTGCTGGTGGTAATGCTCGCCGGCGGCGCCACGCTTGATGGCGGTGCGTCGCGGCAGCAGGGCGACGATCTTGATGCCGTCCAGCAGCACCCAGTCGCCGACCGCCGCGCGCTCGTGGCTGGGGAAGCGCGGCCGCTGCCACTCCGGCGGGGATTCGGTCTTGATCGCCGCTTCCGGCGCATCGGAGACGATGTACCCGGTGCGATGCTGCTCGATCACCCGGCCGGGGCGCGCCTGCGGGAACTGTTCGAACAGGGCCTGCCAGGCCGGCAGCTCCGGGCCGCCCGGCCAGGGCCAGCCAATGGTCTGCAGGGCAAGGTAATCAGTGGGTTCGCTCATCGTGCCCATTCTAAAGGGTGTGGCGACCGGCCGTCGCCGCACAGGCCGACGCCGGTCCGCACCCGCGGAAATCCTTTCATCTGCAACTGCCTTGCAGGGCCGGGCATTTGGCCGGAAACGCTTGCCCTGCAACGCAACAATTCCGCTACCATGCGGTTTCCATGCCTGAATGACGGCCCGTTCATGTCCACGCCCCCGCTGAAGCCGCTCGCCACCCGCGAGCGCCTGTCCGAAGTCCGCTACGAGATCCGGGGCGAACTGGCGCGACGAGCGCGGGAGCTGGAGGCCCAGGGCCGCAAGCTGATCAAGCTCAACATCGGCAACCCGGGCAACTTCGGGTTCCGTGCGCCGGAGCACCTGCAGCGCGCGATCGCCGACGACATGGGCCGCACCGATCCGTATACCCACCAGCAGGGCCTGCCGGAGGCGCGCGAAGCCATCGCCGCCGCCTACGCCCGGCGCGGCGCACCCGATGCGCACCCGGACCGGGTATTCATCGGCAATGGCGTGAGCGAGCTGATCGACCTGTCGCTGCGCGCCCTGCTCAACCCGGGCGACGAAGTGCTGGTGCCCTCACCCGACTATCCGTTGTGGTCGGCCGCGACCATCCTCAACGATGGTCGCCCGGTGTATTACCGCTGCGCGCCGGAGAACGGCTTCCAGCCCGACCCGGTCGAGATCGAGGCCCTGGTCTCCTCGCGCACCCGCGCGATCGTGCTGATCAACCCGAACAATCCCAGCGGCGCCAGCTACTCGCGCGAGCTGCTGGAGCGCATCGTCGCCATCGCAGCCAAGCACAACCTGCTGCTGATGGTGGATGAGATCTACGACCAGATCCTCTACGACGACGCGCAGTTCCATGCCGTCGCGCCGCTGGCCGGCGACCATCCGTGCATTACCTTCAGCGGCCTGAGCAAGGTGCATCGCGCCTGCGGCTGGCGCGTGGGCTGGGCGATGCTGTCCGGCGCGGGCGAGCGGCTGGGCGAGTTCCGCGCGGCGATGGACCTGCTCAGCGCGCTGCGCCTGTGCGCCAACGTGCCGGGCCAGTACGCCATCGATGCCGCCGTGAACGGGCCGGACACCATCTCGCCGCTGTGCGCACCGGGTGGCCGCCTGTACGAAACCCGCCGCGCGGTGATCGAGGCCTGCAACGCCAGCGAGCATCTGTCGCTGGTGGCACCGGCAGGCGCGCTGTACGCGTTCCCGGCGGTGGTCGGGGCCGCTGCCCGCAGCTTCGATGACCATGATTTCGCGCTGGAGCTGATGAATGAGGAAGGCGTGCTGGTGGTGCCGGGCTCGAGCTTCAACGTGCCTTACCGCCACCACTTCCGCGTCACCCTGCTGCCCGAGCCGGACGTGATGCGCGATGTGTTCGGCCGCATCGACCGTGCCCTGGCACGCCGCGCCGAAGCCAATACCAAGGTGGTCCCGATCAAGCCGCGCAGCGCGGTCGCCTGATGGGCCTGCCGTATCTGGCCCTGGGCGATTCCTACACGATCGGTGAAGGCGTTGACCCCGCCGGGCGCTGGCCGATGCAGCTGGCCGCGGCCCTGCGCGATATCGGCGTGGCGCTGGACGATCCAACGATCATCGCCACCACCGGCTGGACCACCGATGAGCTCGAGGCCGGCATCGATGCGGACCCACCACAGGGTCCGTTCGACCTGGTGAGCCTGCTGATCGGGGTCAACGATCAATACCGTGGGCGCAGCGTGGCGGAGTACCGCCCGCGCTTCACCGCCCTGCTGCAGCGCGCGCTCGCCTTCGCCGGCGACCGTGCACCGCGCGTGCTGGTGCTGTCGATCCCGGATTGGGGCGTGACCCCGTACGCCGAGGCGTCCGGTCGCGACCGCGGGCAGATCGGTCATGAGCTGGCTGCCTACAACGCTGCCGCCGCGGCGATCTGTGCCGAGCATGACGTGGCCTTCGTCGACATCACCGACCTGAGCCGCCAATGGGGCGGCGAGACCGTCATGCTGGCCGAGGATGGCCTGCATCCGTCCGCCGCGATGTACACGCTGTGGCACCAGCGCGCGTTCGAAGTGACGCGCGTGCTGTGGGCGGAGCCGACCCGCTGAGCGAGGCCACGCTGCCGCTGGCCAGGGAGCAGGCCCGCCGGATCGCCACGGCGTTCCTGCCGGCGCAGCGGCTCGGCAACCGTCGCGACTATTACTACAGCCGCGGCAAACTCGGCAGCGATCCGCTGTATCCCGGCGTGCTCGCCGCGCTGGACGAGGCGCCCGCCCTCCCTTTGCTGGATATCGGCTGCGGCCTGGGCCTGCTGGCCCACGTGCTGCGCCAGCACGGCAGCGCACTGGCGTACCACGGGCTGGACATCGACGCCGACAAGATCGTGCGGGCCGAGCGCGCCAGCACGCGCGCCGGGTTGTCGCAGGCCACGTTCACCTGCGTGGATGTCAGTGCCACCCTGCCCGCCCACCATGGCAACGTCGCCCTGCTCGACGTGCTGCAGTACCTGCCCGCAGCCGCACAGACGCAGTTGCTGAACGCCGCCGCCACGCGCGTGGCCCCCGGCGCGCGGCTGGTGATTCGAACCACGCTCGCCGACCACAGCGGCCGCGACCGCACCACGCGGATCACCGACATGCTTGCGCACCTGGTCGGCTGGATGGGCACGCGCCCCTGTCACTACCCGGACGCCGCGAGCCTGCGCGCGCCACTGGACGCCGCCGGGCTGCACCTGCGGATGACGCCGCTGTACGGCAACACGCCCTTCAACAACTGGCTGATCGTCGGCGTGCGCCCCACGGCCGCCTAGCCACCACGACTCGCGCCGCCGGCCGCACGCGCGCATACTCGCGCCCCCCTTCCGGCAAGGAGCCCCCATGACCCGACAGACCCGACATTCCGCGCTGGGCATCGCCGCGCTGATCGTCAGCGCCTGCGGCCTGGTGATGTTGCTGCTGAGCATGCATTACGCGCATGCGCCCGAACACGCGGCCATGCGCGAGCTGCCGTGGTCGCTGGCCGCGCTGCTCGGCAGCAGTGTTGGCTTGGCGATCCTGGCCCTGCTGCTCGGCCTGGGCAGCGTGCTGCAGCCGCGCCGGCGCCGCCTGTTCGGGATCATCGCGCTGCTGGTGACGCTGGGCGTGCTGATCGCGCAGCTGTCGCTCGGCGGCTGGATCCGCGACCAATGGCATGCCTCGCATCCGCCGTCGGACGCTGCGGCCGCGCAGCCCCTCGCCCCCTGATTCCTCCGTTTCACCGCATCGACAAGGAGCCCTGATGCACACCCCTCATTCCGGCATGGGTATTGCCGCATTCATCACCGCCCTGTGCGGCGCCGTGCTGATGCTGGGCCTGATCGTCATCGCCGGCATCATCGAGACCACCACGCCGGGCGGCATGGAGGAGACCTCGATGTCGGCGATCCTGGTCGGGCTTGGCCTGATGTGTACCGCCCTGATGCAGCTGGTGGCCTTCGGCCTGGGCGTTGCCGGCGCATTGCAGACGGGCCGCCGCCGCGTGTTCGCGATCCTCGGCCTGGTGATCTCGGTCGGCAGCATGCTCGGGGTCGTCCTGCTGATGATCATCGGTTCCCTGAGCTGAGCCCGGCCTGCGCCGGCCGACGGCCGGGCGTCAGTCCGGCAGACCCGCGTGCAGCCCACGCGCCTGCACCGCCTGCAGTACCGCTTCGATGATGGCGAGGTTGTGGCCATGCGCCGCGCCCTCATGCAGCAGCACGATGCTACCTGGCGCCAGGTCACGCGTGATCCGCTCGACCACCTGCTCGGGTCTGCACTCCACCCCGTCGAAGCCACGCGCGCTCCAGCCGACCCGGGTCAGCTGCCACTGCTTCAACGCGGGGGCCACGAACGGGTTGGTCATCCCGACCACCGAGCGGTACCAGCGTGGCGGGGTACCCGCGATCGCGGTGAGGGCCTGCTGGCACTGTGTGATCTCGGCCGCCATCGCCTGCCGCCCGAGCCGCCAGAAGCGGGTCTGCGGGTGGCTGTGGCTGTGGTTGCCCAGGCTGTGCCCGCGGGCCAGCATCGCCTGCACCAGCTCCGGCCGCGCCTGCGCGCGTTCACCGACCAGGAAAAAGGTCGCCTTGGCCTCGTAGCGGTCCAGCAGGTCGAGCACCGCCGGGGTCTCGGCCGAGGGGCCGTCATCGATGGTCAGCCAGACCTTGCGGGCATCGCCGGGCAGGCGGCTGAGCACCGGGGCATAGAAGCGGCTGTTGGGCAGGAATACCGGCACCATGAACAGGGCGTGGGTCGCCACCATCAACGGCAGGCCGTAGCGCCAGCCCCAACCGACCCAGACCAGCACCACCAGCAGCTGCGACAGCACCAGCCACGGCAGCCAGCGCCAGGGGCGCCGGGGAATGCGATACAACGTTTCCGGTACGGTCATGCCCCATGATGCCATGCCGCGTAGAATACGCGGTTCGCATATCCGGACCCCGACCGCCATGTCCCTTGAACCCGCCCTGCGCTCGCGCATCGAATCCATTCTCAACGCCAACCGCGTCGTGCTGTTCATGAAGGGTCAGCCGAGCATGCCGCAGTGCGGTTTCTCGGCCAAGGCCGTCGGCGCCCTGCAGGACCTCGGCGTGGAGTTCGACCACGTCAACGTGCTGGCCGACGCGGAAATCCGCGAAGGCATCAAGGCCTACGGCGAGTGGCCGACCATCCCGCAGCTGTACATCGACGGCGAGCTGGTCGGCGGCAGCGACATCATCCTGCAGATGGCCGGCAACGGTGAACTGAGCAGCGTGCTCGGCCTGGCCGCGCCGGACCGCACCCCGCCGCGCATCACCGTTACCCCGGCCGCCGTGGAAATGCTGCGTGGCGCGCTGGCCGATTCCCCGGGTGCCTCGCTGCAGCTGGGCATCGACGCGCGCTTCCAGCCGAACTTCCAGCTCGCCCCGCACGACGACAACGCGATCGCCGCCGAGTCCAACGGCCTGCGCGTGCAGTTCGACCTGGCCAGCGCGCGCCGCGCCGAAGGCATCACCATCGACTGGGTCGACGACATCCGCGGCAAGGGCCTGGCGATCGACAACCCGAACGCGCCGAAGGCCGTGCAGGAACTGAGCGTGCGCGACGCCGACGACCAGCTGCGTGCCGGCAGCATCACCGTGGTCGACGTGCGCCCGGCCGACGAGCGTGCGATCGCGGCGATCAACGCCCCGTTCGAAACCTTCGACGGCGACAACCGCGCCCGTCTGGAAGCCCTGCCCAAGGACACCGCGCTGGCCTTCCTGTGCCACCACGGCGGCCGCAGCGCGCAGGCCGCCGAGCAGTTCCGCGCCCTGGGCTTCACCAAGGTCTCCAACATCACCGGCGGCATCGATGCCTGGTCGAACGAGGTGGACAACGGCGTGCCGAAGTACTGATCTTCGGCGCGTTGCGGGACAAGAAAAACGCCGGCATTGCCGGCGTTTTTTTATTGGTGGCAGCGGGGGGCGTTCAACCCGCAAACCCACCTTCGGCCAGGTAATCCAGCTCCTCCGGCGTCGGCATCCGCCCCAGCACCGCGTTGCGGTGCGGGAAGCGGCCGAAGCGCCGGATGATGTCGCGGTGCAGCTCTGCGTACTGCAGGTATTCCTTGTCGCCCAGCGCATCGAACATCGCCACCGAGCGCTCCTGGTCCTGCGGATCCTCGGAGTGCTCGAACGGCAGGTAGATGAAAGCCCGCAGCTTGGGGACCAGCTGCAGGTCCAAGCCCTCCTCCACCGCACGCATGGCGTAGTGACGCGCCAGGCCATCGGTAGCGTAGGAATGCGCCGTCTCGCGGAAGCAGTTGCGCGGGAACTGGTCGAGCAGGATCATCAGCGCCAGCGCGCCATCGGCGCTGCCGA
Organism: Stenotrophomonas sp. SAM-B; assembly: GCF_013387485.1. Classification (GTDB taxonomy): domain Bacteria; phylum Pseudomonadota; class Gammaproteobacteria; order Xanthomonadales; family Xanthomonadaceae; genus Stenotrophomonas; species Stenotrophomonas maltophilia_AA. Next base: position 666,643 of record NZ_JABBXB010000001.1, on the reverse strand, counting down.
GCCAGTGCTCGCGCGCGCGGCGGGCGGCGGCGAAATGCTCTTCCTGGAACTGCTGGCGAAACCGCGCATCGAACGCGTCATCGCGCGCGAACCACTGCTGCGGTCCGGCGTCGCGCCAGAAGTCCACTACTTGTGCCGCCACGTCCATTCACTACCCCTGTGGATGGCACGCCCCAAGACGTCCATCCGTTCCATTGCCGTTACTCGTCAAAACGCAGGTGGCGGACCGACTTGCCGTTGCGCCGTATCAGCTTAAGCGCCTCGATACCAATCTGGATATGGTTCTCGACGAACTGGGAGCTGACCTTGGCATCGGAGACCTCGGTCTTCACGCCGTCGGGAATCATCGGCTGGTCGGACACCAACAGCAAGGCCCCGATCGGGATATGGTTCGCGAAACCGGCCGCGAACAGGGTCGCCGTCTCCATGTCGATGGCCATGCAGCGCATCACCCGGAGCTTTTCCTTGAACGCCTCGTCGTGCTCCCAGACCCGGCGGTTGGTGGTGTAGACGGTGCCGGTCCAGTAGTCATGGCCGAGGTCGCGGACCATGGTCGAGACCGCCCGCTGCAGGGCAAAGGCCGGCAGGGCCGGGACTTCCGGCGGCAGGTAGTCGCTGGAGGTGCCCTCGCCGCGGATCGCGGCGATCGGCAGGATCAGGTCGCCCAGCTGGTTCTTGCGCTTGAGCCCCCCGCACTTGCCCAGGAACAGCACCGCCTTGGGCATTACCGCCGACAGCAGGTCCATGATGATCGCCGCGTTCGGGCTGCCCATGCCGAAGTTGATCAGGGTGATGTCATCGCTGGTGACGCTGGCCATCGGCCGGTCCGCGCCCTGGATGGGCGCCCCGGTGAGCTGGGAAAACGTCTGCAGGTAGCCACCGAAATTGGTCAGCAGGATGTGCTGGCCGAACTGCTCCAAGGGGACGCCGGTGTAACGCGGCAGCCAGTTTTCTACGATGTCCTGTTTGGTTTTCATGGGGGATTGCCTGCGGTCGTGCTGATGCTGCAATTTTGAGCGAGATCAACGAATACGCAAGAAAAAGGCGGCCAGTGGCCGCCTTTTTCGGTTTACCGGTACCGCTGGATCAGAACTGCACGGACCAGCGCGCGGTGACGCTGCGGTCACGGGCGTCATCACCGAAGGTGCCGTTGTAGCCCAGCTCCAGCTGGTTGCGCGGGCTCAACCAGGCCGACAGGCCCAGCTCGGCGACCACGGCGTTGTCGGCGATCGCCGCACCGCTGACCGCGAAGCTGCTGCCCCCGGTCCAGGCCAGATCGGCGACCTGACTGCGGTCGCCCGAGGCACGGCGGTAGCCGACGCCACCGCGGACATGCAACCAGCTTTCCTGCTGCCACGAGGTCTTCAGGCCCTTGTCGAACCGAACGCCGGCGGTCGCCACGTTGGTGCGGGTGTCGGCGACCTGACCGTTCAGTGCAGCAGCGCCGCCCTGTTCGGTGATCCCGTCCACGTCCACTTCAACGCGCGCGAACTGCAGGTACGGCTCCAGGCCACCTTCGCGACCGCCGAAGCGGTACGCGCCTTCAATGAAGCCCTGGCGGGTGGTGGCGTCGTACTTGGCCGACAGCGCGTCCTGGTAGCCGGCGAACGTCAGCTGACGCTTGCTGTCCACGTCATGGCGGGAGTAACCCAGACCGGCGCGCAGGCCGAACGCCCCCCACTGGTTGCCCACGTAGGCACCGAAGTGGGTGTTGTCGATCTCCGAACGGGCGCCGCGACCGGCCGCCTGCTTGATGTCGGTCCGGCCGGTACCGACCAGCCCACCGACCTGCCAACCGCCACCGAACACATGATCGGCACCGACCAGCAGACCGTTGCTGTTGGAATCGGTGCGCGCGGCATTGGCATCGCCGTCGAGCTTGCCGCTGCCACCGATCGCCTGCACCCACGCGCCGCTACCGGCCGCCTCATCAGCAGCCCCCGGCGAACGCACGCCCACGGCACGGCTCAGCGCCGCATCACGCAGGTAACGGCTGCTTTCCACCAGCGCCATCGGCGTGGCGGCATGGATTTCACCACTCAGCGCGTCCAGTGCCGCACCGACCTGGGCCGGGAACAGCTGGGTCAGCGGCTTGGGCAGGCCCTGGTTGATGGCCAGGCCATCGGCGCTGGTGGCCACGGCGATCTGGTTCGGCGTGACCGCGGCGCTGGCCAGCGCGTTGCCGCGGGCGACGTCGATGCGCACGCCATTGGCGCTGTAGCCCAGGCTGAACTTCAGGAACGGCGAGAAGGCCGAGAAGTCGGTGGTGGCGAACTGGCCGTTGACGCCACCGGCAGCCTGCAGGAAGTTGAACTGCTCACCAAGGTAGTACACGCCGGCTTCCGGCAGTGCCTTCAGGGTGCCATCCAGCGTGGCCGTACCGGTGACGCGCAGCAGATCGCTGCGGCTGCCCGGGGCCAGCTCGGCCTGGTAGATGCCGCTGGCGGTCTGCACGTAATCGCCGTTGATGGTCAGCGTGCCGATCGAGTTGCCCGGCGCGATGATGCCCTCGACGCGGGTGCTGCCCAGCGTACCCACGCCCTTCAGCGTGCCCTTGGCGCCGACCACTGTCGAGCCGCCCTGCTGCACACCGTTGAACGACACCGTGCCGCCGGTGACGAACAGGTCAGACCCGTCCAGCAGTGCACCGGCATTGACGCCGGTGGTGCCGGCCGAGGTCAGCGTGCTGTCGACCAGCCGGCCATTGAGCACGAAGCTGCCGCCGCTGCCGACGGTCGTGTCAGCATCCTGCTGCAGACCGTTGAAGGTGACCGAACCGCCGGTCACGTTGAGTGCCGAACCTTCGAGCACGCCGGTGGTGGTGATCAGGCTGCTGCCACCCAGGCTGTTGAGCGTGGTGGACACCAGGCTGCCGTTGAGCAGGAACTGGCCGCCCTGCACGTCGACCGACGAGGTCAGTGCGTTGGCGCCGTCCAGCTCCAGCACACCCTCGCGCACGATGGCGCCGTTGAAGCTGTTGTCACCGCTCAGGCGCAGCCAGCCGATACCCGACTTGGTCAGCTTGCCCGGGCCGCCGATGTCATTGGTCCAGTCGTCCCACGCATCGCCCTCCCACACCTTCAGGCCGCCGGCCTTCTGGTTCATGACCACGTCGGTGTCCACGCGCAGCAGACCGTAGCCTTCGATGGCCTTGCGCAGGTCGAGCAGGCCCCAGCCGTAGATCTCATCGATGCCCGGCGCACCGAGATCACGCGCCGTGGTCAGCATGACGTCGCGCACCTGGGCGTTGGTCAGGTACGGGAAGCGCTCGAACAGCAGGCCCAGCGCGCCGGTCACATGCGGCGCCGCCATCGAGGTACCACTGTTGAGGCCGTAGGCGTACGTCGGGACCCGGGAAATGACGTCCAGCAACAGGTTGCCGTCCGCATCAACGAGTAGCTCGGCGTTGATCTGGGAATCATCACCGTAGACGGTGGAGGCGATATTGGTACCCGGGGCCGCCAGGCACCAGTTGGCACTGAGCCCACACTTGTTGGAGCGGTTGCTGAGCAACGCATTCTGGTCGACATTGACCACGCTCACCCAGTACTGCTCGATATCGGCGAACGCGCGCGGCAGCGTGGCGTACAGACCGGCAATCGGGCTGGCCTGGGGACTGGCGTTCGGGCCGCTGTTGCCCGCCGCCCACACCTGGATCATGCCGTTGGCGCGCGAGCCGTCCGCGAAGGTACTCAGGTACTCCAGGGTTTCCTCATCACCGTAGTACAGATCGATCAGGGCGGCGCCCGGCTCGGTAGCCAGGCCCCAACTGTGATTGACGGCGCGGACACCCTGGGCGTTCATCTGGTCATACATGTCGGCGAAGGCCGTCGAATCCGGTCCGACGCCCGCCAGCGAGACCACGGAATAGCCCGTGGCCGTCCGCTGCCACTCGCTGGCCGAGTTGAAGAACAGCTTGGCCGCGGTCAGATCCGCACCGAACGCAACGCCGTGCATGCCATTGCCATCGCGGTTGGCCACCATGGTCCCGCCCACGTGCGTGCCGTGGGTGCCATAGGAAATGCCGGGCTGTACGTACGGGCCATTGCGGATGACGTCGCGGATGTTCTCGGGAACGTTGTCGTTGAACCCGACGTAGGTGATCTGGACCTCGTCGCCGTCGCTGGCAAAGCAGGCGCCTGCGCCGTCGATGGCCGTGGTGTTCGTGCATCGGGTGCCATCGGGCAGTAGATCGGCGATGCGGATGCTCCGGTGATCCTTGCCGGCAAATTCAGGGTGGTCCAGCCCGGTACCGGAATCGAACACGCCGAGGCGGATTCCCTGGCCGGTCAGGCCGCGGGCATAGGCGTAGTCGGCATTGATCGCCGCCAGACCCCAGTCACCAGCGAACTCGTCACTGCGCCAGCTCTCCAGGTCGCCCGGCTCGCCCATGATCGGGCCATCGGGACCGGCGCTGACGCGCGGGCTGGTGAGGTAACCGGTCTGGCCAATGGAGGCGGTCGGCGCGGCAAACGCCGCCGCCAGCGAGGCAGTCTGCAGATCACGGCCAAAAGCGGCGGACTGTTCGGCGCGCTGCTGCTGGTAACGCTGCAGGGCATCGCTGGTAGGAGTGGCCAGCGCCGGAACGGCGATGGCGGCAAGCAGGGTGCCGGTGATGGCCGAGGCCAGCAGGGACGGCGAAGGGCGACGGAATGCCGCGCGGGACAGTGAATGCAGGGTCATGTACTGAGAACTTCCTTGATCTGGTTCGAGTGTTGGAATCTGGAACTGGATGCACAGCGACTCTCTTGCGGCGGGTGGGCATCGGTCCCCGCCGCCCCTTCGAGCCTACCCGAAAAATTCATGAAAAGTTCACAATCGTTTCTCATAACAATGCTAGGCCTCATTTGCTAAGACTATGCAAAAGGTCACTTGGCAACCCGGCCCTCTCCCGGCTAGCGTCAAGGAATTGTGTCCATGCCGCATCGGGGAGAACCATGCAGAAGTTGTTGAGCGTCGGCGTTGGCCTGGCGTTGATGTCGATCGTGTCCGGGCCGGCGCCTGCGGCCTCCCGTTTCGTCCAGGATCCCTATCCCAGTACGTACGCGCCGATCGTTTCGGCCCCGGTGTTGATCCGCAATGCCACGGTGCTCACCGGCACCGGCGTGCGCATGGACAACGCCGATGTCCTGCTGCAGGACGGCCGCATCGCGGCCGTGGGCACCGGCCTGAGTGCGCCGGCCGATGCGGTCCGCGTCGATGGCCAGGGCAAGTGGGTCACCCCCGGCATCATCGATGTGCACTCGCACCTGGGCGTGTATCCCAGCCCGGGGGTGAGCGCGCACAGCGACGGCAACGAGATGACCGCGCCGGTCACCGCCAACGTCTGGGCCGAACACTCGGTGTGGCCGCAGGACCCGGGGTTCGCTGCGGCACTGGCCGGTGGGGTGACCTCGATGCAGGTGCTGCCCGGCTCGGCCAACCTGGTCGGCGGCCGCGGCGTGACCTTGAAGAACGTGCCCGCCACCACCTACCAGGAGATGAAGTTCCCCGGCGCGCCGTGGGGCCTGAAGATGGCCTGCGGCGAGAATCCCAAGCGCGTCTACGGCGGCAAGGGCACCGCGCCGGGCACGCGCATGGGCAATGTCGCCGGCTACCGCGCGGCCTTCATCGATGCCAGCGAGTACATCGCCAAGAACACCCCGAAGCAGCCGAAGAAGAAGCGCTGGTTCAGTGGCGATGACAAGGGCGACAGCGCCGGCGACAGCGGCGGCAAGCGCGATCTGAAGCTGGACACGCTGGCCGGCGCGATCCAGGGCGACATCCGCGTGCACATCCACTGCTACCGCGCCGATGAAATGGCCACGATGCTGGATCTGTCCAGGGAATTCGGCTTCAAGATCGCCGCCTTCCACCACGCGGTGGAGGCCTACAAGCTGGCCGACCGTCTCGCCGAGGAAGGCGTGTGCGGGGCGCTGTGGGCCGACTGGTGGGGCTTCAAGATGGAGGCTTTCGATGGCATCCAGGAGAACATCGCCCTGGTCGACCGCCCGGCCAACAGCTGCGCGATCGTGCACTCGGATTCGCCTGAAGGCATCCAGCGCTTGAACCAGGAAGCCGCCAAGGTGATCGCCAACGCACGCCGCGCCGGGATCGAGATCGCCCCGGAGCGCGCCATGATGTGGCTGACCTCCAACGCGGCGCGCTCGCTGGGCGTGGAGAAGCAGACCGGCAGTCTGGAGGCGGGCAAGATGGGCGACGTGGTGGTCTGGAACGGCAGCCCCTTCAGTTCGTATGCGCTGGCCGAGAAGGTCTACGTCGATGGCCACCAGGTCTATGACCGCGAGGACGTGACGCGGCAGCCGCTGTCGGACTTCATGCTCGGCCAGGAGGCACGCCCATGAGCCGCCGCGTCTCGATGCGCCTGCTTCCGCGGGCCCTGCTGTTGATCGCCGGTGCGTGCGTGGCACCGGCGTTGTTCGCGCAGGACCTGCTGATCCGCAATGCCACCGTACACACCGCCGCCGCACGCGGCAGCCTGGAACACAGCGATGTGCTGATCCAGGGCGGCGTGATCCGCGCGGTCGGCCCGGGCCTGTCGGCACCGGCCGGTGTGGCCGTGGTCGACGCCGCGGGCAAGCCGCTGACCCCGGCGCTGTTCGGCGGCATCACCGACATCGGCATCGAAGAAGTCTCCGGGGAATCGGCCACGGTGGACAGCACGCTCAAGCTGGAAGACCAGCCGCTGCGCCCGGAGTTCGACGTCACCCTGGCCTTCAATCCGGACTCGGTGCTGATCCCGGTCGCGCGGCTGGATGGCATCGGCTTCACCCTGCTCGGGGCCAACACGGGCGGTGGTTTCATCGCCGGCCAAGGGGGCGTGATGCGGCTGGACGGCAGCGCCGATCCGGTCGGCCCGCAGGCGTTGTTCATCCGTCTCGGCGCGTCCGGCGCGGAGCTCACCGGCACCTCGCGCGCCGCGCAGTGGATGCTGCTGGAACAGATGGTCAGCGAGGCGAGCGGGCGCGTGCCGGCGGACTCTCCGCATGCGCTGCTGACACCTGCCGGGCGCGCCACGCTGGGGCGCTACCTCGCCGGCCAGGGCCGGATCGTGGTGCAGGTCGACCGCGCGGCCGATATCCGCCAGCTGCTGCGCTGGGCGGCGCGTGAGAAGGTCAGGATTGCCATCGCCGGCGGTGCGGAGGCCTGGCGCCTGGCCCCACAGCTGGCCCAGGCCGGCGTGCCGGTGTTCGTGGATGGGCTGGGCAACCTGCCGAGCAGCTTCGACCAGCTCGGTGCGACCCTGCAGAACGCCGCGCGACTGAAGGCGGCCGGCGTGCCGGTCAGCTTCGCCCAGCGCGACGATGCCTCGCACAACGCGCGCAAGATGCGCCAGCTGGCCGGCAATGCCGTCGCCAACGGGTTGCCCTGGGATGATGGCCTGGCGGGCCTGACCCGGGTGCCGGCCCAGGCGCTGGGCGTCGGCGACCGGCTTGGCACCATCGAGCCGGGCAAGCTGGCCGATCTGGTGCTGTGGGAAGGCGATCCGCTGGATGTCGGGCATTACGCCGAGCAGGTCTGGCTGGGCGGTCGCGCGATGCCGATGCGGTCGCGCCAGACCGAGCTGCGCGACCGCTACCAGGCGCCGGCGTCGAGCGAACCGCGCGCATACTCGCGCTGAGTCCCTGCACGGGGCCGCTGCCTGCGGCGGCCCTGCGTTCGGCGACCCTGTCGCCCTGCCCCGTGAGTATCCGACCATGGCCCTGCGCTGGTATTTCGATTTCGTCTCACCGTTCGCCTATCTGCACTGGCAGCAGCTCAAGGCCTTGCCGCAGTTCAAGAGCATCGTGCCGGTGCCGATCGCCTTCGGCGCGGTGCTGCATCACCTGGGCAACCTCGGCCCGGCCGAGATTCCGGCCAAGCGGCTTTTCACCTATCGGCAGGCGTTGTGGCAGGCGCGCAGTGCCGGGGTGACGCTGCGTTTTCCGCCGGGCCATCCGTTCAATCCGCTGGCAGCGCTGCGCCTGTGCCTGGCCGCCGGGGCCACTCACGAGACGGTCGACCTCCTGTTCAACTGGATCTGGCGCGACGGTCATGCCGGCGACAGCGCCGCGGCGCTCGCCCTGCCCGGGGCGATGCTGGACATCGCCGATGTCGCCGCGGCGATCAGCGCGCCCGCGGTCAAGGAGGACCTGCGGCGCAACACCGACGCCGCGTTGGCCGCCGGGGTGTTCGGCGTCCCGACGCTGGCGATCGGGAGCGAGCTGTTCTGGGGCAACGACGCGCACCCGCTGATGCAGGCCGTACTGGCCGACCCCAGCCTGCTCGGGCAGGGCGAATGGGCCCGGATCGTGGACCTGCCGGTGGCCGTCGAACGCAGCCGCTGAGGTTGTTCCGCCTCCCCGGTCAGGCAAAGCATCTCGTTTTGAGATAGCGTTCACGTTTCCGAACCTACAACCTGCCGGAGGGGCACAGGATGCGCATCGGAATCGTGGTCGACTCTGCGTGCGATCTGCCGCAGGATTTCATTGAACAACACAACATCGTGCTGCTGCCGATCACCGTCCGCATTGGCGAGGCCGTGCTGGCCGACCATCGCGACGAACAGGCCACACTGAGTTTCCTGCATGCCCACGTCGCCGAGCACGGCGCCGAGGCCGAGACCATTCCCTTCAGCGTCAATCAGATCCGGGATCTGTTCCTGGGCAAGCTGGTGATCGATTACGACCATGTGTTCTGCATGACGATCACCAAGACCCGCAGCCCGATCCACGACAACGCGATGCAGGCCAGCTTCGCGATCCTCAACGACTACAAGCCGGTGCGACAGGCGGCAGGCTTCAACTCGCCGTTCGCGCTGCGCGTGCTCGATACCCAGAACCTGTTCGCCGCCCAAGGCGTGACCGCGGTCGAAGCGGTCCGCCTGCGCGACAGCGGCGCGAGCGTGCAGCAGATCCGTGAGCGGCTGGAACTGCTGGCGCACAACGTGCACGGTTACATGATCACCCGCGATCTGTACTACATGCGCGCCCGTGCACGGCACAAGGGCGACCGCAGCGTCGGCCTGATCAGCGCCGCGCTGGGCAGTGCGCTGGACATCAAGCCGGTGCTGCATGGCTACCGTGGCGAGACCGGGCCGGTGGCCAAGATCAAGGGCTTCGACAACGCCGTGCAGAAGCTGTTCGATTTCGTCGGGCAGCGGGTCAAGGCAGGCCTGATGACGCCGACGGTGTGCATCAGTTACGGCGGCGAACTGGCCGACCTGCAGGCCCTGCCCGGCTACGGAGCGCTGCGCGAGACCTGCCAGGCGCATGGCGTGGATGTATTCGAGGCGGTGATGAGCCTCACCGGCATGGTCAACGTGGGCAAGGGTGCGGTGACGATAGGCTTTGCCGACGGCCCCCACACCTTCAGCGGCTGACCACACTGGTCAGCATCGCAGCGGCCATGCCACGATCCCGGCACGGCCGCCGGTTCTGCACGCGGATTGCACCGCGTCTCTGCCAGCCTTGCCGCATTCAATGGAGGTAACCATGCCCGTAAGTTATGACATCAGCCTGCCGGACCCGGCCAAGGCACGCGGCAACGACCCGGACCTGTCCTTCCACGCCCAGGGCGCGGCGGGACTGGCCGAAGAACTTCAGAACGCCCTGCGCACCACGGTCCTGTTCGACCGCTGGCGCGCCAAGCAGGACGATCCCGACGCAGTCGATCCGCAGTGGGGCGCGACCGATCCGGCCGCCACCGTCACCGGTGTGCAGGACGATCTGCGGATCAACCTCGTCGCCACCACCAGCATCGACAGCGACGTGTTCAAGCAGCGGCTGCGCATGCTGGCCGGCAGTCACTGGGAACTGCGCAACGTCCGCTGAGTGAGGTTGCCCGCCCCGCTGGCAGCCGACGCGCTGCCAGTGGCGGCGGCGCCGGCAGCGTCATCGTGCCAGCCACCGCCGAGCGCGCGGTACAGATCCACCCGTGCGATCGCCGCCGCTGCCTGGCTGCCGGCGAGCGCGGCCTGGTTGTCCAGCGCGATGCGCTGGGTGGTCAACACATCCAGCATGTCGATCACACCCGCCTGGTACTGGCGGCGCGCTGCGGCGAGCGCGCGATCGCTTTCTTCCACCGCCACCTGCAGCGCTTTCCCACGCTGCTGCTCGGCACTGTATCCATCGATCGCATCATCCACGTCGTGCCAGGCCTGCAGCACGGCTTTCTGGAACTGCAGGCCGGCCTCGCGTTCCTGCAATCGACTCAGCGCAAGATTCGCCTTGAGCCTGCCCCCCTGGAAGATCGGCAGGCTCAGCGCCGGGCCGATGCTGAAGCGGTGCGCGTTCCAGCCATCCAGGTCGTCGAGCTGTTTGGCCTGGAAACCGGCATCGCCATTGAGCGTGATGCGCGGCAGGAAACTGGCCTTGGCCACGCCGATGCCGGCCGTGGCGGCATGCAGGGCCGCTTCCGCGCGACGGATGTCGGGACGGCGTTCAACCAGGTCACCGGGCAGTCCGGCCGCCATCGTAGGCAGGGCCGGCCAGTCGCGCCGTGCGCCCTCCAGCTGTGCGTCCAGGGCCTGGGGCGATTGCCCCAGCAGCAGCGCCAGCGCGTTGCGCAGTTGCGATTGACGATGCTGCAGCGGGGCCAGGCGCGCGTCCAGCGCCGCGACCTGCGCCGCCGCACTGGCCACCTGCAGCGTGGTCGCCACGCCCTGCTGCTGCCGGGCCAGGGTCAGGCGCTGGACGTCGCGGGCGATGCGCAGGTTGTCCTCGGTGATCGTCAGCAACTGCCGCGTCGCGCGCAGCTGCAGGTAGTCGCGCGCGGTTTCAGCCATCACCGCGGTCTGCACCGCATGCCTGTCCTCCTTGGCGACCTGCACGCGGGCGTCGGCGATCTCGACCTGGCGGCGCACACGTCCCCACAGGTCCAGTTCCCACCCCAGCGCGATGCCGGCCTGGAACAGCCCGTAATCCTCGCGCCCGGCATTGCCGGAGGGGTCGTTCAGGCCCGCTTCGCTGTTGCGCGCGCGGGTGGCACCGGCCGTGGCGCTGACGGTGGGCGCACGATCGGCGGCACGGATTCCGCGCAGCGAGCGGCTCTGCGCCACGCGGTTGGTGACCAGCTGCACATCCAGGTTGGCCTGCATGGCCTGGCTCGCCAACGCCGCCAGCAGCGGGTCGTCAAAGCCGTTCCACCATGCCGCATCCGGGGCGAAGGCGGCGGCGGTAATCACCTGGCCCTCCCACTGCGCCGGCAGGCTCGGCTCGGGGCGCACGAAATCGGGGCCGAGGGTGCAGGCGGCCAGCGCAGCGCACAGCGCACTGCCGGCGCCCACGCGCAGCATGTGCCCGATCATCATGCGCCCTCCCCCGCCAGCGCGCGGCCACCGCTGTCCAGGTCCACCCGCGCCTCCACCGACATGCCCGCGCGCAGCTTGCCGGCCAGCGGCTGGTCCCGGTCGAGCACGATCTTCACCGGGATGCGCTGGACCACCTTGGTGAAGTTGCCGGTGGCGTTCTCCGGGGCGACCGCGGCGAAGGTGACCCCGGTGGCCGGGGCGATGCTGTCGACCCGGCCGTGCAGCGGTTGGCCCGGGAAGCCGTCCACCTGTACGTCCACGCGCTGTCCGGCCCGCATCCGCGTCATCTGCGTTTCCTGGAAGTTGGCGACCACGAACGCCTGCTGCAGCGGCACCACCGCCAGCACCGGCGTGCCCGGGGTGAGGTAGGCGCCCACGCGCACCGCGCGGCGGCCGACCATGCCATCGATCGGCGCGCGCAGCTGCGTATGCGACAGGTCCAGCTCGGCACGGGCCTGTGCGGCTTCGGCCCGCTGCACGGTAGCCTGCGCGGACTGCACGCTGGCGGTCAACAGCGCGGTGCGCTGGCGTGCGTTGAGCACGGCGGCCGTGCCCTGCTGCAGATGTGCACGGGCGACCGTCTGACGCGACTGCGCCTGCTGTGCGTTCTGCACGGTGCCGGCGCCGTCGCTGGCCAGCGCCTGGTAACGGCGCTGATCGGCCTGGGCGAGGCTGAGCTCCGCGCGGCTGACATCCACGCTGGCCTGGGCCTGGTCGATCACCGAGCCCTGCTGGGCCAGCGCGGCCTGTGCGTTGGCCAGCTGCGCCTGCGCATTGGCGAGGTCGGCATGCGCCGCCGACAACGCCACCTGGTAGTCGCGGTCGTCGATGCGCGCAAGCACATCGCCGGCCTTGACCGTCTGGTTGTCCTGCACGCGGACCTCGCTGACGAAGCCGGCGATCTTCGGTGCGACCACGGTGAAGTCCGCGGTGACGTAGGCATTGTTGGTGGATTGGTGGCGACCGTCGCGCAGCAGCCACCACGCGCCGCCGGCAAGCAGCAGCACGCCGGCGGCGACGACGAAGGGAACAGAGGTGCGATGCAGGGACACGGGGGACTTCCTTGAATTCAAGCCACGGCACGTGGCGGATGGATACGCGTGGGCAGCCACGGAATCAGCGCGATCAGCGCCACCGCCACCCACGCAACGAGGAGATAGAGATCGGCCGAGGTCAGCGCCACCACCTGCGCGTGCAGGCGTGCGCCCAGGCCCGCCGCGCCCCCATCGAGCCACGGCGTGTTGCCGAGGCGGTCGACCAGCACCGTGGAATGCACATGGCTGCGCACGGTGGTGAGCGCCTCGAGCACGCCGCCGGCGAACACCGCAGCAAAGCCTTTGACGGTGTTGAACCACGCAGAGGCGAACGGGCCATCGGTCGGTGCCAGGCTGCCGGTGGCGAGCATCAGCAGCGGCAGTACCGCCATCGGCTGGGCAATGACCTGGATGACCTGCAGCCACACGAAATTGTCGCGGTGCCACTCGGTGGTCAGCTGCGCGCCCAGCGCGCAGGCCAGTGCCAGCAGGCCCAGGCCGATCGCCTGCACCCAGCGGCTGTCCACCCGGCGCTGGTTGAGCAGGGTCGCTACCAGGGGCAGCGCGATCAGTTGCGGCAGAGCGACCCACAACAGCATCGGTGCGGTCTGCAGCGGTCGGTAGCCCTGCACCTTGGCCAGGAAGCTGGAGGGAATCATGATCACCGCCAGCAGCACGAACAGCACGCCGCCCAGGGTGATCAACGCGTAGCTCAGGTTGCGGTTCGCCAGCAACTGCAGCTTGAAGAAGGGCAGCGGGTGCGACCATTCGTTGTAGAAGAACAGTGCCAGCAGACCGCTGCCACCGCCGAGCAGCAGGCAGATCAACGGCGAGGCGAACCAGTCCAGCCGCGGCCCCTGCACCAGTCCGATCACCAGCATCACCAGCGCCGGAAACCCCAGCGCCAGTCCGACGCCGTTGAACTGTGCGAAGCGCTCAAGCCGCAACGGGTCCTGCGGCAGGCCCCAGGCCACCATGCCCAGCGCGGCCAGGCACCACGGCACGATCTGCCAGAACGCCCAGTGCCAGCCCACGTACTCCACCCACAGCGCCGCCATCGGCGTGCCCAGGCTGGGGCCGAACGTGGCGGTCAACGCGTAGCCGGCCAGCCCGTACAACTTGATGCCCGGCGGCAGGAAGCGCAGCGCCACGCTCATCAGCAACGGCGGCAGTGCACCGCCGGCCAGCCCCTGCAGCGCGCGCAGGGTCAGGAACGAGGGCAGGTCCGGCGCGAACGGACACAGCACGCCCAGCACCATGAAGGCGCCGATCATCACCAGCGCGAAACGGCGCAGCGAGAAGGTCACCGCACACCACGGCGCAAACGCCATCGCGCTGACCGACATCGCCGTGTACAGCGCGATGATCCAGCTGCCGTCATCGACACTGAATCCCATCGCGCCCCGGATGTCGGCCAGCGCGACCTTGGTGACGTTTTCGTTGATGCCGGAGATCAGCACGGCCAGCAACACGCCGCACAGGCCGACCGCCAGGCGCAGGCCGAACGCGGCCTGGGCGGGTGGTGCGGTCGGCACGGCAGTCGCAGCCGGCAATGGGGCGGCGACGGCACTCATCGGGCACCGCCGGAACGCGGGCAGTGCAGTGGGAACAACACGGACATGGGTCCACTCCACGACGGGGAGCGGCAGTCTAGGCAGCGCCGATGCTGCGAAAAATGCTGTGCCGGCCATCGCTGGCGTGCATCAGACGCACGCCTCACCGATCACCGTGCAGGTGGCCGTGGTCGCGGCGCGTCAGGCCTGGGTGGATTCCGCGTCGCACATCGCCTTGATGCTGCGGCGCAGCCAGCGATGCGCCAGATCGCTGTCCAGGCGGGGATGCCATGCCTGCACGACAATCGCGCTGCGTACCGGAATCGGCAGTTCGAACAAGCGCAGCGGGACGCCGAGGCGTTCCAGACGCCCCAGCATCACGCTGGGCATCTGCGGCAGGATCAGGTCCGAATCGGCCGCGGCGAAGATCGCCGAATGGAAGGTCGGCATGATCTGCGCGACGCGCCGGGTCAGGCCCAGCGCTTCCAGGTCTTCATCGATCGGGCCATACCAGCGGCCACGGCGCGATACGGCGATGTGGTCGAAGGCCACGAAGCGCTCGGCAGTGATCTCCTCGGCGAAGATAGGGTGGCCTTCGTGCGCGGCACCGAAGAACGAGGTACTGAACAGGTTCTGCACCTTGGTATCGGCACTCAGCTTGCTGACCGCACTGATGTGCAGATCGATCCGGCCCTGCGCCATCGCATCGTCGTCCCCATCGCCCTCGGGCACGAAGCGCAGCACCGAGCACGGCGCCTGCGCCTTGAACAGCTCGCGCATGCGGCCACCATAAGTGCCGACGAACACATCATTGGCGCGGATGCTGAAGGTGCGCTCCAGCGTCATCATGTCGACCTCGCGGCCGGCATTGAAGACCAGGTGCGCCTGCTCGATCACGCCGCGCACCTGCTCACGCAGCTGCAGCGCGCGCGGCGTCGGGGCCAGGCCGCGCCCGGCGCGGACCAGCACCGGATCGCCGATCGCCTCGCGGATCCGGCCCAGGGTGCGGCTCATCGCCGGGGCACTGAGGTTCATCCGCCGCGCCGCGCCGACGACGCTGCCCTCCTCGATCAGGGCGTCCAGGGCAATGAGCAGATTCAGATCGGGCATGGTCACGGCAGTATCACCTTCAACGTGTGCCGGTGACTTTACTGCAATCCAAACGCGCCATTCGTGCGCATGACGCACGCCTCAGCTGCGGCGTGCGGCATGGGTCGGGGGCGGACCTTGGGCGACCCTGATGCCCCCTCGATCGAGAATGCCGATGTTCACCAAGATACTCGTGGCTCTGGATGGCGGGCCGCAGCATGCGCAGGTCCTGGACCTGGCCGCGTCGCTGGCCGGCCCCGCCTCCCGGCTGCACCTGCTGTGCGTGCTGGATCCCGCGTTCGCGCTGGCCGACGACGCACCGCGTGCCGAACATGCCGAATACCCGGCCGCCGATGACCAGGTCCATCAGGCCGAGCGCCTGCTCGCCACCGCGCTGGACCGCCTGCGCGAACGCGGCATCGACGGCATCGGCCACCACCCCGCCGGCGAGCCGGCGAAGGTGATCTGCGATCACGCCCGCCAGCACGGCTGCGACCTGATCGTGATCGGCCACCGCCATCTTTCGCGCATGGAGCGCCTGCTGGACCGCTCGGTCGGGCAATGGACGGTGGATCACGCGCCCTGCCCGGTGCTGGTGGAAGTGCGCGACCCCACTCAGCCCGGTTCGCCGTCCACGTCCACCCGATTGCGCCCGCCCCGCTTGGCGGAGTAGAGCGCCGTGTCCGCCGCTGCCAGCAGTTCGGCCGGGTCGGCGTCCAGCACGAGGCGCACGGTCCCGACGCCGATGCTGATCGTCACCGGCCGTCCCGACTCGGCGGACGGCAACTGCAGCTGTTCCACCGCATGGCGCATGCGCTCGGCGAGGGCCGGCGCGCCGTCCAGTGGCGACGACGCCACCACCACCGCGAACTCCTCACCACCATACCGGGCGACCAGATCGGTGCTGCGCACCGCGCAGCCGGCCAGCGTCGCGGCGACCAGGCGCAGGCACTGGTCACCGGCCGGGTGACCGTACCGGTCATTGAAGTCCTTGAAGCAGTCGATATCCACCATCAGCAATGCGATGCCCTGCCCGCTGCGTCGTGCCCGCTCCCACGCATCACGCAGGCTCTGGTCGAACTGCCGGCGGTTGGCCAGGCCGGTGAGGCTGTCGATCCGCGACAGCGCATCGAGCTGGTCCTGGCGCGCGAACGAATGCATCTGCATCAGCACGCTGCGCAGGCCCGAGCCCAGCGTGGCCAGCACGAACCCCGCCACGGCCAGGTACGGATGGTCGCGGACCATCAGGGCCGACACCACCATCAGCGACAACGCCAGGATCAGCGGGCTGCCGGCACGCACGGCCATCACCAGTGTGCGCGGTACGCGCACGTCGCCGCGTCGCGAAGGTCGCAACGCCATCACCGCCAGCAACAGGAACGGTACGTCGATCAGCAGATCGACCCGCCCGCCGTAGCTGCCTTCCGTGTCGACATGGTTGATGTACGCGGCCACGCCCAGGTACACCCAGGCGAACACGCACAGTGTGCGGAAGAACACGCGCCGCGACGCGTCCTCGCTGGCCCGCCAGCGCAGCAGCGCGAAGCCGGCGATGAAGATGTTCTCCACGTCGAACATCAGCCGCAGGTGCTCGATGCCCTCCTCGCCCGCATCGTTGAGCGTGGCGAAGGAGAACGTGTAGACGAAGAACAGATAGCCGAGCAGCAGTGCGAGCAGCGCATCGATCAGGCTGAGATACCACGGCTCGTGGCGCGGATGGGCCATCGCGAAGGTGAGCGGCACGCCATACAGCACGTACAGCAGCATGCTCAGCCCCGGCGTCGCATCGGCGTTGCCGCGGCCGACCTCCTGGTACATGTTCAACGCCATGCCCGCGGCCCAGAGCCCCATGCCCAGCGCCATCGCGTACCAGCCGACGATCGATGCGCTGCGACGGCCCCGCCACACACAGGCCAGCGCGGCCAGCAGGGGTGCCCCGATCAGGAACGCATAGGACACCGGCAGCGCATGCCCGGGCAGCAGCACCAGTGCGATGCCGTGGCACAGCAGGTACAGCACCGACAGCCAGACCACCATGCGGCGTCCCATCCCGATGCGGCGTTGCGACCAACATACAAGGTTGCCCGGCACATGGGGATCAATTCATCCCGCGTTGACACCGCGGAGCGAGGCCCGCGCGCAACCGGGATGCCGGCAACGGCGGGCACGGCCCCTGCGCTCCCCACCGCAAGGCGACTGCCCGGCGGAAGGGTGGGCGGTGGCGCGTCAGGCGTGCAACGCCTTGGCGTGATGCGCGATGTGCTCGCCGATGAAGCTGCTGATGAAGTAATAGCTGTGGTCGTAACCGGGCTGCAGGCGCAGCGTCAGCGGGTGACCGGCGGCGGTGCAGGCGGCCTGCAGCCAATGCGGCTGCAGCTGGCTGTCCAGGAATTCATCGCCACCGCCCTGGTCGACCAGCAACGGCAGGCGCTCGGTGGCCGTGGCGACCAGCTCGCTGGCATCCCACGCCGCCCAGCGGGCGCGATCCTCGCCGAGGTACGCGGCAAAGGCCTTTTGGCCCCACGGCACGCGGGTCGGCGCGACGATCGGCGAGAACGCCGAGACGCTCCTGTAGCGACCGGGATTCTTCAACGCGATCACCAGTGCCCCATGGCCGCCCATCGAGTGACCACTGATGCTGCGCGTGCCCGTCGTCGGGAAATGCGCCTCGATCCATGCCGGCAGTTCCTCCGCCACATAGTCGTACATGCGGTAGTGCGCGGCCCACGGCTGCTCGGTGGCGTTGAGATAGAAGCCGGCGCCCTTGCCCAGGTCATAGCCCTCGGCATCGGCGACGTCATCGCCGCGCGGGCTGGTATCCGGCGCGACCAGGATCACGCCATGCTCGGCGGCGTAGCGCTGCGCACCCGCCTTGGTGATGAAGTTCTGCTCGTTGCAGGTCAGCCCGCTGAGCCAGTACAGCACCGGCAGCTTCTGCGTGGCGGCCTGCGGCGGCAGGTAGACGGCGACGTTCATGTCGCAGCCCAGCACCTGCGAGGTGTGGCGGTAGACGTCCTGCCAACCGCCGGAGGCGGCGCGGTGTTCGATGCGTTCCATGGTGATTCTCCGTAGGGGCGGCGCGGATCACGCGCCGCCCTCAGTGATTCAGAAATGCACGACCGAGCGGATCGACTTGCCTTCATGCATCAGGTCGAACGCGTCGTTGATCTCATCCAGGCCCATCGTGTGGGTCACGAACGGGGCCAGTTCGATGTCGCCCTTCATGGCATCTTCGACCATTCCCGGCAGCTGGCTGCGGCCCTTGACGCCACCGAAGGCGGTGCCCTTCCACGAGCGGCCGGTGACCAGCTGGAACGGACGGGTCGAGATTTCCTGGCCCGAGCCGGCCACGCCGATCACCACCGATTGGCCCCAGCCACGGTGCGCGCATTCCAGCGCCGCACGCATCACGTTGACGTTGCCGATGCACTCGAAGGTATGGTCCACGCCCCAGGTGGTCATCTCGACGATGACCTGCTGGATCGGCTTGTCATGATCCTTCGGGTTGACGCAGTCGGTCGCGCCGAACTGCTTGGCCAGTTCGAACTTGGACGGGTTGGTGTCGATCGCGAAGATGCGGCCGGCCTTGGCCTGGCGCGCGCCCTGGATCACCGCCAGACCGATGCCACCGAGGCCGAACACCGCCACCGAATCGCCCTCCTGCACCTTGGCGGTGTTGTGCACTGCGCCGATGCCGGTGGTGACGCCGCAGCCGAGCAGGCACACGTGCTCCGGGTTGGCGTCGGGGTTGATCTTGGCCAGCGAGACTTCGGCCACCACGGTGTACTCGCTGAAGGTCGAGCAGCCCATGTAGTGGTAGATCGGCTCGCCGTTGTAGCTGAAGCGGGTGGTGCCATCGGGCATCACGCCCTTGCCCTGGGTGGCACGCACGGCCACGCACAGGTTGGTCTTGCCCGAGGTACAGAACAGGCACTCGCCGCACTCGGCGGTGTACAGCGGGATCACATGATCGCCCGGCTTGACGCTGGTGACGCCCTCGCCCACTTCGACCACGATGCCGGCGCCTTCGTGGCCGAGCACGGCCGGGAACAGGCCTTCCGGATCATCGCCGGACAGCGTGAACGCGTCGGTGTGGCAGACACCGGTGTGGGTGATTTTTACCAGCACTTCGCCTTTCTGCGGCGGAGCGACATCGATCTCGACGATCTTGAGCGGTTCGCCAGCGGCGAAGGCAACGGCGGCACGGGATTTCATGGGGAGCACTCCAAGGCAAGGAACAAGGATGGGCAGCACGCGGTCGCCCGCATACTTATTTCAGATAGGACCGGATCAGCATGCTCATCTCGCGCACGCGCTCGTCGCGCTGCGCATCGGATTTCGCCGGCTGCCCGAACTCTTCGCGCAGATGGGCTTCCATCACCTCGGACATCAGTCCGTTGACGGCACCGCGGATCGCGGCGATCTGCTGCAGCACCGGCCCGCACTCGGCGCCGGCGTCCAGCGCGCGGTCGAGCGCATCGCACTGGCCACGGATCCGACGGACCCGGGCGAGAACGCGCTTTTTTTCCTGCGGTGAATGGGGCATGGAACCTGGGCCGGTTAACTATACTGGGGGTGAGTATACAGGACCGACGGAATCCGGGTCATTGACAGGCTGCCCCCCGGGCACGGAAGCATCCACGCATGGCGTGGATCTACCCGTGATTCCCGTGATCGCGGTGATTCGACGAAGGGTGCATGGCATCCCGTGCAGTGCAGCGGAATGCGTCAGAACGCCGCCTTCCTCAGTGCTGCCGGGCCTTTCGGTCGTTTCGCCAGGCCAGGCACAACCGGACCACCAGCAGGGCGGCGAACGCCACGACCACACCCTTGACCAGCGGCGCCGACGCTGCGCCGGGCTGCGGCCAGAACGCCAGCCACACAAAGGCGGCGGCCAGGCCGCAGTAGGGCAGCAGCAGCAACCACTTGGCGGCACGCGCGGAGAACGGCAACGCAACGGCGGGCGCCGCCGCCAACAGAGCGGCCGCCACGGTGACCGTCCAACTGGCGCCGATCATCATGGCGATAGTGACCGCCACGCAGACCAGGAGCAGTGCGCCGATGATGACGAAATACGCCAGCACCCAGGAAACAAGCAGGTCGAACAGCTTCCGATTGTGCATCCCTTCCATGTGCCATCTCCTTCTGGTCATACCGCGATGTGATCGCTGCGGGGCGCCCACGAGGCCTCCGCTCGCGGAACCAGCCTACCCAACGGGGACGCGCGCCACCAGTGCAGGCCTCTCCCGCCGGTGTTACCCCCGCAGCAGATCGATGAACGCCCGCAGCGCGGACGACATCTGCCGCTGTCGCGGGTAATACACCGCGAAACCGGCAAAAGGCTCACTCCAGTCTTCCAGTACCGCAACCAGCCGACCATCATCCAGATACGGACGCGCGGAATCCTCAAGCACATAGGCGAGGCCAAGTCCGTCCACCACCGCCTGCAGGATGGTGTTCTGGTCGCCGAGGGTGAGTCGCCCCGGCACATCGATTTCCAGCGCCTGGCCATCGCGTTCGAACTGCCACTTGTACAGATGGCCGCTGGCGAAGCGGAACCGCACGCACTCGTGGCGGATCAGATCGCGCGGATGCCGGGGTATCTCGCGTCCTTCAAGGTAGGCCGGCGCACCGACGATCAAGCCGCGCAGTGCCGGCCCGAGCGGCACGGCGACCATGTCTTCGGGTACCGATTCATGCAGGCGCACACCGGCGTCGTAACCGCCGGCGACGATATCGACCAGACCGTCATCCTGGGCCAGCTCCAGACGCACATCCGGATGGGCCAGCAGGAACTTCGCCAGGCGTGGGCCGAGCTGGGTCTGGACCGCGGCGCGGGTGGCGTTGATGCGCAGCAGGCCGGCCGGTGCGGCACGGAAATGGTTCATCTCCTCCAGCGCGTCATGCACCTGCCCCAGCGCAGGCTGCAGGCGTTCGAGCAGGCGCTGGCCGGCTTCGGTGAGGGCGACGCTGCGGGTGGTGCGATGGAACAGGCCCACGCCCAGCCGCTCTTCCAGCGCGCGGATCGCGTAGCTGACCGCCGAGGTGGACAGCGCCAGCTCGGCGCCGGCCTTGCGGAAGCTGCGGTGGCGGGCCACGGCGGCGAAGGCGGCCAGATGGGTCAGGTTGTCAGTGGCCATGATTATCCCGTTTCACTTGATGAATCATGCCGATATCCTGACTTTCTGTGCACGGGATCGGGGCGTATTGTAAAGCGCCTTTCTACAAACCTGCCAAGGATTCCCCATGTCCCTCGCCCATGGTTATGCGGTGCACGACCAGACCGCGCCGCTGGTGCCGTTCTCCTTCGAACGTCGCCCGGCCGGTCCCGATGACGTGCGCATCGAGATTCTCTTCAGTGGCATCTGCCACTCCGATCTGCATCAGGCCCGCGACGACTGGGGCGGCGCCCAGTTCCCGATGGTGCCCGGCCACGAGATCATCGGCCGCGTGACCGAGGTCGGTGCCAATGTCACCCGCTTCAAGGTCGGCGACTTCGCCGGCGTCGGCTGCATGGTCGATTCGTGCCGCCACTGCGCGGCCTGCGATGAAGACCTGGAGCAGTACTGCGAGAAGGGCGCGACCTACACCTACAACAGCACCGAGCGTGACAGCGGCCAGCCGACCTTCGGTGGTTACTCCGACCACATCGTGGTCGAACAGCGCTTCGTGGTGAAGGTATCCGAGACGCTGGACTTGAAGGCCGCTGCACCGCTGCTGTGCGCCGGCATCACCACCTATTCGCCGCTGCGCCACTGGAAGGTCGGCCCCGGCCAGAAGGTGGGCGTGATCGGCCTGGGTGGCCTGGGCCACATGGGCGTGAAGTTCGCCAAGGCGATGGGCGCCACCGTGGTGATGATCACCACCACCCCGGAAAAGGGTGCCGATGCCAAGCGCCTGGGGGCCGACGAGGTGCTGGTCTCGCGCGATCCGGCGCAGATGAAGGCGCATGCCGGCAGCTTCGATTTCCTGCTCAACACGATCCCGGTCGGGCACGACACCAACCCGTACATGGCGTTGCTCAAGCGCGATGCGACCATGTGCCTGGTCGGCGTGCTGACCGAGCTGGATCCGCCGCCGACCGGCGTGAGCGTGATCTTCGGCCGCAAGCACATCACCGGCTCGGCGATCGGCGGCATGGCCGAGACGCAGGAAATGATGGACTTCTGTGCCGAGCACAACATCGTCAGCGATGTGGAAGTGATCGACATCAAGACCGTCAACGAGGCCTGGGAGCGCATGGCGAAGAACGATGTGCGCTACCGCTTCGTGATCGACATGGGCACGCTGGAAAAAGCGGCCTGATACACGCGCGCCGGCCGGCACGTCACCTGCCGGCGCGTTTTGAAGCGCATGCCGACCAACGGTCGGCATCTACCGATCGCGGTAGGTGACAACCGTTGGTTGTCACCCCGAATCAACCGCTCAGTACGCGAATTCCTTGAACACCGGATCGATGTTGCCGTTCCATTCGCCATGGAACAGCGCCAGCTTGCGATCGGCCGGGGTCAACCCGGAATCGACGATCTCCTGCAGCACCTCCAGGAACTTGCTTTCATCCTGGCCATCGGCGTTGCGTGCGGCGCGGCGCTTGAGGCCGGCCACGGCGATCTTCAGTGCCTCGCGCGACAGATCGAGCACCGTGCCATTGCGGAACGGCAGCTTCAGCCCATGGCGCGGCACGCCATCACGCAGAACGTTGCGCTCGACCAGGCTGAAATCGCGGACCAGGTCCCACGCGGCATCGAGCGCGGCATCGTCATACAGCAGGCCCACCCAGAATGCCGGCAGCGCGCACAGACGGCTCCACGGGCCCGCATCGGCGCCGCGCATTTCCAGGTACTTTTTCAAGCGCACTTCCGGGAAGGCAGTGGTCATGTGATCGGACCAGTCGCGCAGCGTGGGGAGCTGGCCCGGCAGCACCGGCAGCTTGCCGACCATGAAATCGCGGAAGCTCTGGCCGCTGGCATCGTGGTACTTGCCGTCGCGGTAGGAGAAGTACATCGGCACGTCGAGCAGGTAATCGACGTAACGCTCGTAACCGAAGCCGTCTTCGAAGACGAAGTCGAGCATGCCGGTGCGGTCGTTGTCGGTGTCGGTCCAGATGTGCGAGCGGTAGCTCTGGTAGCCGTTGGGCTTGCCCTCGGTGAACGGCGAATCGGCGAACAGCGCGGTGGCGATCGGCTGCAGCGCCAGCGACACGCGGAACTTCTTCACCATGTCCGCTTCGGTGGCGTAGTCCAGGTTGACCTGCACCGTGCAGGTGCGGGTCATCATGTCCAGGCCGAGCGTACCGACCTTGGGCATGTATTCGCGCATGATCTTGTAGCGGCCCTTGGGCATCCACGGCATCTCATCGCGCGTCCACTTCGGCTGGAAGCCCATGCCGAGGAAGCCGAGCTGCAGTTCGCCGGCGACCTGCGCCACCTCGTTGAGATGGGTGCCGGTTTCCACGCAGGTCTGGTGGATGGTTTCCACCGCCGCGCCGGACAACTCCAGCTGGCCGGCCGGTTCCAGGGTCACCGAGGCGTTGTCGCGCAGCAGCGCGATGGTGCGGCCGTCTTCCTGCACCGGATCCCAGCCGAAGCGGGTCAGGCCGTTGAGCAGCGCTTCGATGCCGCGGTCGCCGTCGAAGGTGGGCGGGCGCAGGTCATCCAGGCGGAAGCCGAACTTCTCGTGCTCGGTGCCGATGCGCCACTGCGCCTTGGGCTTTTCGCCGGAGGCCAACGTGGCGACCAGTTCATTACGGTCGGTGATCGGCGTCTCGGCGACGTGGCTGGGGCTCGACAAGGGGAGGCTCGCAGAATTCTGGTCAGGGCGGGGATGTGGGGTTCGCGCCCCCGCATCGCAAGGGCGCACTATATCGTGGCGTCCCCTGCCGTCGTGTCACCGTGACGGTTTTCAGCATCCTACTGGCATGGGCTTGACGCTGCCCTGGCCCTAAACTGAGCCCCATGAGCAGATCCCGACATCCGGAAGTCCACCGCTCCGACCGTGTCGGCTGGCTGCGTGCCGCCGTGCTCGGCGCCAATGACGGCATCGTCTCGGTGGCCGGCCTGGTGGTCGGTATCGCCGCCAGCGGCGCCTCGGCCTCGACGATTCTGGCCACCGGCATCGCCGGGACCGTGGCCGGCGCGATGTCGATGGCGGCCGGTGAGTATGTCTCGGTGCAGTCCCAGGCCGATACCGAGCTGGCCGACCTGGCGGTGGAAAAGCGCGAACTGCACGAAGACCCGCACAGCGAGCTGGAGGAGTTGGCGGCGATCTACCGGCACCGCGGGCTGACTCCCGCACTGGCGCATGAAGTCGCTACACAGCTCACCGCGCACGACGCGCTCGGCGCGCACGCCCGCGATGAGCTCGGCATCACCGAGGAGCTGCGCGCGCGCCCGATGCAGGCGGCCCTGGCCTCGGCGGGCGCATTCGTCAGTGGTGCGGCATTGCCGGTGCTGACCGCGCTGCTCGCCCCGCATGCCATCGTCGGCCAGGCGACCACCGTCGTCACGCTGCTGGGACTGTGCCTCACCGGCACCCTGGCCGCGCATGCCGGTGGCGCCTCGCGCCTGCGTGGAGCGCTGCGCGTGACCTTCTGGGGCGCGATCGCAATGGCGGCGGCCGCCTTGGTCGGCCGCCTCTTTGACGTGGCAGGCTGAGCGATGTCCATGGCGATCGATCCAACCACCTCCCTGCTGGCGACCCTGGCCAGCCTGGCGGACTGCCAGCGCGCGGACGGCTACGCCTGCATCACCGCGCGCCGCGAGCATGGCGCCTCGTCGGTGGAGATTCCACAGCCGCAGTTCGCGATCCTGCTGCAGGGACGCAAACAGGTGCGCACCGCGCAGCAGTCCCTGGAATTCGCGCCGGGCGATCTGTTCCTGATCACCCGCCGCTGCCGCATCGATGTGGTCAACATTCCCGATCCGCACAGCGGCCTCTACCTCAGTGCGATCGTGCCGATGTGCGCCGAAGCGCTCACGGCCGCGCGGGCGCTGTGGAACGAGCCGCTGCCCGAGGCCGGCGACGCGCTGGCCAGGCTGCCGCTCGCCGAGCATGGCGCGACCCTCCTGCAGTGGCGGCAGGCGCTGGAACACGGCCAGTACACCGAAGCACGGCTGGCCCTGGCATCGCTTGCCGTGGCGTTCTGCCGGCGCGGGCACGGCAGCCTGCTGGTTCCCCCGGAGCCCAGCCTGGGTGAGCGCATCCGCGATCTGATCGCCGCCCAGCCCGAGCGCGACTGGCAGTCGCGCGATTTCGAAGCTCAGCTCGGCCTCAGCGGTGCGACGCTGCGCCGGCGGCTGGCCAGCGAGCAGTCCAGCGTGCGCGAACTGATCACCGATGCACGGCTGGCGCATGCCATGGGCCTGCTCTACACCACCCGCCTGCCGTTGAAGACGGTGGCCGCGCGCGTCGGCTACCGCTCGCTGGGCAGCTTCAGCAAGCGCTTCGTCGAGCGCTACGGGTTGGAACCGGCGGCGATCGGCAACAGCTGAGCGCGAGCGGATCGCGCGGCATTCTGAGCGGAACGCAGCCCGCAGGACGCGCAGCATGGGGACACCGCGGCGCTGCCGCCCTGTACGGAATCCGTCATGTCCTTCCCCCGCGTTCGTACGCTCGCCACGGCCCTGCTGCTGGCCGCTGTCGCCAGCCCCGCACTGGCCACCACCACGCGCGCCCCGCGCGAGCAGGTGCCAGGCGTGTATCACCAGCAGATCGGCACGCTGCAGGTCACGGCGTTGTTCGATGGCACCGTCGCCCTGGGTCGGCAGGCGCTGGTCGGGATCGCGCCCGGCGCGGTCACCCGGCTGCTCGATCACCGCTACGTGCCGGAGGATGGCAAGGGCCTGCAGACCGCCGTCAACGCCTACCTGGTGCAGCAGGGCGATCACCTGACCCTGGTCGACACCGGCACCGCGCAGTGCTTCGGTCCCGGGCTGGGCCAGGTGCTGGGCAACCTGCGCAAGGCCGGCTACGACCCGGCCGAGGTGGATGATGTCGTGCTCACCCACGCCCACCCCGACCACCTGTGTGGCCTGCTCGATGCGCAGGACAGGCTCGCCTACCCGAATGCCACGGTGTGGCTGTCGGCCGCCGATGCCGCGTATTGGCTCGACCCGGCCAGCGAAGCGACCGCGCCGCAGGGCGTGCGCTTTGCCTTCGCGTTGGCGCGCAAGGCAGTGGCACCGTATGCGGCGAGCGGGAAACTGAAGCGCTTTCCGCCTGGCGACCACTTGCCGGCCGGCATCACCGCACTGGACAGCCATGGGCATACGGTCGGCCATGTGTCCTATCGCATCGATGGCGGCGCCGGCCAGCAACTGCTGGTCTGGGGCGACCTCGTGCATTTCCACGCGGTGCAGTTCGCGCAGCCGCAGGCGTCGTTTGAAGCGGACAGCGACCGCGCGGCCGCGATCGCGAGCCGGCGCCGGATGATGGCGCAGGCGGCGGATCAGGGCTGGTGGGTGGCGGGCGCGCACCTGCCGTTCCCGGGGCTGGGGCACGTGCGTCGCGAAGGTGAGGCGTTTGCCTGGGTGCCGGGCGAATTCGCGCCGTTGCCGGCGGAATGAGGGAACACGACCGCGCCCTACAACGGGCGGCAGGCGCATTCCGGTAGTGCCGGCCGCTGGCCGGCACCCGATACATCTGATGGAAAGAGCAGCCGCCCAGCGGCCGGCACTACCGGCGCCATGCGGCCCATTGGACCGCTGCAACGCCGGGGGTCAGGTGGCTTCCGGCGCCGGCTTGTTCAGGCCCAGCCAGCCGCCGATGATCCCACGGGCTTCATCCACGCCCTGGCGGGCGGGGCCGGAGAAGGTCTGCACGCTGACGGTATCGCCGAAGGACGACTGCAGCTCCTTGCGCACCTTCTGCAGCGCGATGCCCTGCTGGCCGCGGCCGAGCTTGTCGGCCTTGGTCAGCAGCGCGTGCGCCGGCAGGCCGCGCTGCACCGCATAGGCGAGCATCTGGCGGTCGTAGTCCTTCAGCGGGTGACGGATGTCCATCACCACCACCAGGCCACGCAGGGCCTCGCGGGTACGGAAGTACTGGTCGATGAAGGCCTGCCAGTGCGCCTGCAGGTCCAGCGGGACCTTGGCGTAGCCGTACCCGGGCAGATCGACCAGCTTGGCCCCCGGGGTAACCTCGAAGAACACCAACTGCTGGGTGCGGCCGGGGGTCTTGGAGACCCGGGCCAGGCTGTTCTGGCGGGTCAGGGCGTTGAGGGCACTGGACTTGCCGGCGTTTGAGCGACCGGCAAAGGCGACTTCCGCGCCCACGTCGTCCGGCAATTGCCGGGTGTTGTGGGCCGAAAGCAGGTATTGGGCGCGTTCGAGGAGCAATGACATGGGTATAGGATCGCATGTCCGGGCCCGATCCGCGCTGCCCGCGCTCGGTTTTGCTGCACCCTGCGTTGACCGTGGCGTGAAACGGCGTTGATAATCGGGCGATCCCCGTGGTTGCGGTCCCGCAACCGCCAGGCCGGTCCACACGGAGCTTCCGCATGCGCCATGCTCGCGTTCTTGCCGTTTCCGCACTTGCTGTCTCGCTGCTCGCCGCCGTTGCCGTTGCCCAGACCTCGATCACCCCGTTGCCGGACAACGGGCCGATCAAGACCGCCTCGCTGGAGGTCGATTTCAGCAAAACCACCTGGGGCGACCCCAAGGCCGGGCAGACCAAGGCCGCGGCCTGCGCGGCCTGCCATTCGGCCGATGGCAACTCCACCGTGGAGATGTACCCGAGCATCGCCGGCCAGAGCGAGCGCTACAGCGCCCAGCAGATGGCCCTGATCGCCAATGGCCAGCGCACCTCCGGGGCCTCGGCGGCGATGGTGCCGTTCGTGCAGGACCTCACCCCGCAGGACATGCGCGACATCGGCGCCTACTTCGCCACGCAGAAGGCCACCGCCGGCATCGCCGACGATGGCGCCGTGACCGAAGGCCCGTACGCCGGCAAGAAATTCTTCGAGATCGGCCAGCAGCTGTACCGCGGCGGCGATGCCGAGCGCGGCATCCCGGCCTGCATGGCCTGTCACGGCCCGACCGGCGCCGGCAATCCGGGCCCGGCCTACCCGCACATCAGCGGCCAGCACTCGGCCTACGTTGCCCGTCGGCTGCAGGAGTACCAGGCCGGGACCACCCAGGAAACCGACAAGGCCCACTTCCAGATCATGGCCACAATCGCCAAGTCGCTGACCGAGCAGGAGATCCAGGCCCTGGCCAGCTACCTGCAGGGTCTGCACAACCGGGCCGATGATGTCGCCGCTGCCGCCACCGTTGCCGGGGGCACGCAGGCACCGTAACCACCGCCCGCACCGCAGCGCATCCCCTTGGTCGGATGACAGATGCGACCGCCGTGGCTGGCGGGGTATGTTCACTGCCACGCCGGCGACTGGGCCGGCGTCGTTTTTTCTGTATGGAGATGGATGTAGATGACGTTGATGCCCCGCCTGTTGTTGTTGCTGCTGGCCCTGAGCCCGTTGAGCACCTTCGCCGCCACCCCGACCCCGCTGGTGGAAGGCAAGGATTACGACCGCATCGCCGATGCCGGCCCGTTCGCGCCGCTGGCCGGCAAGGTCGAAGTCGTGGAGATGTTCGGCTACACCTGCCCGCATTGCGCGCACTTCGAGCCGCAGCTGGAAGCCTGGGCTGCCAAGCTGCCCAAGGATGTCCGCTTCACCCCGGTGCCGGCCGCTTTCGGTGGCGTATGGGATTCGTTCGCCCGCGCCTACTACGCTGCCGATCAGCTGGGCGTCGCCAAGCGCAGCCACCGCGCCATGTTCGACGCCCTGCATGAGAAGGGCTCGCTGCCGATGCAGAACGTCTCGCCGGATGAACTGGCTGCGTTCTACCAGGGCTTCGGCGTGGCCCCGCCGCAGTACATCGCCGCGCTCAAGAGCGATGCGGTGGACGCCAAGGTGAAGGCTGCCCGTGCCTTCGCCCTGCGCACCAAGGTGCCCGGCACGCCGACGCTGATCATCAATGGCGTGTACCTGGTCAAGGGCGACTCGTTCGAGGCCATGCTGCGCAACGCAGATGCCCTGATCGCCCGTGCGCGCAGCGGCAAGGCGCTCTGACAGCGCTCGCTGAACCATCACGCACCGTGCACGCGGGACGCTCGTTTCCGCGTGTCATCATGCTTCCCTGGCCGATGCTCCAAGCATCGGCCCCAACATGCTCATCCGCTGGAGATGCTTCGATGAAGACCCGTTTCGCCATTACGCTCATGGCCCTGCTGCCGATCCTGGCCGCCTGCAAGGCCCAGGACGGTACCGCCAACACCACCGCCCCGGCCGAACCGGCCGCGCCGAGCAGCACCCCGGCCACCGAAACGGCGACGCCGACCGAGCAGGCCCCGGCTGCCAGCGGTGAAACCGCCGCCGCCGAGACCGCCGCTGCCGAAGCCACCACCCCGGCGCCGGCCCCGGCCTCCTCGCGCCCGACCGGCCCGGAGCCGGTTGCCGGTACCGACTATGTGGTGATCGAAAACGGCCAGCCGTTCCAGCCGGCCACCGGCAAGATCGAAGTCGCCGAGATCTTCGGTTACGTGTGCCCGGCCTGCGCCGCGTTCCAGCCGCTGATCGGGCCGTGGAAGGCTGGCCTGCCGAGCGACGTCAACTTCGTCTACGTGCCGGCGATGTTCGGCGGCACCTGGGATGACTACGGCCGTGCGTTCTACGCCGCGCAGGCGATGGGCCTGCAGGAAAAGACCCACGAAGCCATGTACGCCGCGATCCACGCCGAGCAGAGCCTGAAGGGCGAGCGCGGCCGTGATTCGGTCGAAGACATCGCCAACTTCTACGGCAAGCACGGCGCCGACCCGAAGCAGTTCGCCGCGATGATGGGCAGCTTCGCCGTCAACGCCAAGACCAACTCGGCCAAGCAGTTCGCCATGCGCAGCAAGATCAGCGGCACGCCGTCGGTGATCGTCAACGGCAAGTACCTGGTCAAGGGCAAGGGCTTCCCGGACATGCTGCGCATCGCCGATCACCTGATCGCGCGCGAACGCGCCGGCAAGGCCAACTGATCCAGCACCCGCGAACCGTCGTGAATTCCCCCCACACGCGGACCCTGCGACTGCTGACGGCCAACATCCAGGCCGGTTCGAGCACCCGCCGCTACAGTGACTATGTGACCCGCAGCTGGTCGCACGCACTGCCGGCCGGGCGCAAACGGACCAGCCTGGATGCCATCGCGCAGATGGCCCGTGAGCACGACATCGTCGGCCTGCAGGAGGCCGACCCCGGCAGCCTGCGCTCGGGCTTCACCAACCAGACCCACTATCTGGCCGAGCGCGCCGGCTTCAATTACTGGAGCCACCAGCCCAACCGCCGCATGGGCGGGGTGGCCTCCAGCGCCAATGGCCTGCTCAGCAAGCTCGAGCCGGTCGAGGTCCAGGACCACGCCCTGCCCGGCCGGATCGGCGGGCGCGGCGTGCTGCTGGCCAAGTTCGGTGAAGGCAGCCAGGGCCTGGCCGTCGCGGTGGCGCATCTGTCGCTGGGGACCAATTCGCGCATGTCGCAGTTGGCCTTCATCGCCGATCTGCTCTCCGAGCATCCCAACGCGGTGCTGATGGGCGATTTCAACTGCCTGGCCGAACGTCCGGAAATGCAGGTGCTGTACCAGAAGACGACGCTGCAGCCGCCGGACTGCGTGGTGCCGACCTTCCCAAGCTGGCGCCCGGATCGGGCGATCGACCACATCCTGCTCAGCAACGGCCTGCAGCAACGCAGTGCCGAGGCGGTGCCGGCCGCGTTCTCCGATCACCTCGCCCTGGCGATGTCGATCGACGTGCCGAGCAGCGCGCTGCGTTGACCCCTGTGCACCCGCCGCCCTTGCGCGGCGGGCCTCGCAGCGGCGTAAACAGGCTGTCCACAGCGCCTGTGCGATAAATCCCGCCGTCCGCCGCTCCGGCACCGGGAGTATCCCCCACCCCATGAGTACCGTGGAGCCACCTCTGTCCGAGGTGCGCACGCTTCGACCCGTGTTCCTGCTTGCCGCCACGATCGTGGCGGCATTCGCCATTCTGGTCACCGTGTTTCCGATCGATGCCGGCGTGATGCTGCTCGATGCCCAGACCTGGGCGTCGCGCAATGTCGGCTGGTATTACCTGCTGGCGATGACCGTGTACCTGGTCTTCGTGGTCGGCGTGGCGCTGTCCGGCTATGGCAACGTCAAGCTGGGCGCGGACCATGACGAACCGGAGTTCAGCTATCTGTCCTGGGCCGGCATGCTGTTCGCCGCGGGCATCAGCATCACCCTGTTCTTCTTCTGCGTCTCCGAGCCGCTGACCCACTACCTGCTGCCGCCACAGGGCGGCACCGGCAGCGGCGAGGCCAGCGCGCGCCAGGCGATGCAGCTGCTGTTCCTGCACTGGGGCCTGCATGGCTGGGGCGTGTTCGCGCTGGCGGCGATGGCGCTGGCCTACTTCGCGTACCGCCACAACCTGCCCCTCGCGCTGCGCTCGGCGCTGTATCCGCTGATCGGCAAACGCATCAACGGGCCGATCGGCTACACCGTGGATGCGCTGGGCATCGTGGCCACCGTGTTCGGCCTCGGCGCGGACATGGGCTTTGGCGTGCTGCATCTCAACGCCGGCCTGAACACCCTGTTCCCGGTGCCGCACGCGGCCTGGGTGCAGGTCGGGCTGATCGTGCTGATGATGGGCGCGGCGATCACCGTGGCCGTCTCCGGCGTCGAGAAGGGCGTGCGCTGGATGTCCAACATCAACATGCTGCTGGCGATCTCGCTGCTGCTGTTCATGCTGTTCGCCGGGCCCACCCAGTACCTGCTCAACGCCTTCATCCAGAACATGGGCGACTACCTCGGCAACGTGGTCGGCAAGAGTTTCGATGTGTACGCCTACGGCGGGCGGCCGGACTGGCTGGGCAACTGGACGGTGTTCTACTGGGCCTGGTGGATCGGCTGGGCGCCGTTCGTGGGCCTGTTCATCGCGCGCATTTCGCGGGGCCGCACCATCCGCGAGTTCGTGCTGGGCGTGCTACTGATTCCGCTGGGTTTCACCCTGGCGTGGCTGTCGATCTTCGGCAACAGCGCGCTGGATCAGATCCTGCACCACGACCAGGTGCACCTGGCGCAGATGGCGGTGGAGAACCCGCCGACCGTGCTGTATGCACTGCTGGAAAGCTATCCGTGGAGCCGCACCGTCATCGCGGTCACGGTGATCGTCAGCTTCATCTTCTTCGTCACCTCGGCCGACTCGGGCACGGTGGTGCTGTCCACGCTGTCCTCGCAGGGCGGCAATCCGGAAGACGACGGTCCGCGCTGGCTGCGCGTGTTCTGGGGCGTGATGACCGGTCTGGTCACGGCCGGGCTGCTGCTGGCCGGCAGCATGGACGCGCTCAAATCCGCGGTGGTGCTGGCGTCGCTGCCGTTCTCGGTGGTGTTGCTGCTGATGCTGTGGGGCCTGACCCGTGCGCTGGGCGAAGAGTCACAGCGCAAGAAAGCCTCGCAGTACTCGCCGATCCCGTTGATCGGGCAATCGCGGCATCAGCGTGGCTGGCGCCAGCGCATCACCCAGGCGGTGCACTTCCCGGCGCGCGATGAGGTGTACCGCTTCATGGACACCGATGTGAAGCCGGCGATCGAAGCGGTCGCCGCGCAGCTGCTCGAACAGGGACTGGACGTGCAGACCAAGTTCGAGCCGGGTCACATGGAGCTGCTGGTGGACCACGGCGAACAACAGGTCTTCACCTACCAGGTGATCATGCGCGGCTACCTCACGCCTTCGTTCGCCGCGCAGCGCTTCCGCAACCAGCGTTACTACCGCGCCGAGGTCCATCTTTACGAAGGCGGACAGGATTACGAGCTGGTCGGCTACAGCCGCCAGCAGATCATCAACGACATCATCGACCAGTACGAGCGTCACCTGCAGTTCCTGCATCTCACGCGCTGACGCCCGCTGGTCTCCCGCTGCAAAGGAGTCATCGACATGCCCACCTTCCCCGACCAGCTGCTGTACATCGGCGGCCGTTACGTTCCTTCCCAGGGCGGCAAGACCTTCGAGGTCATCAACCCGGCCAACGGCGAGCTGCTCGCCAACGTCCACAGCGCCAACAGCGACGATCTCGACGCTGCGGTGGAGAGCGCCCAGGCCGGCCAGAAAGTGTGGGCCGCGCTGACCACGGTGGAGCGCTCGCGCATCCTGCTGCGCGCGGTCGAACTGCTGCGCGAGCGCAACGACGCACTGGCCGAGCTGGAATCGCGCAACACCGGCAAGGCGTTGAGTGAAACGCTGAGCGTGGACGTGGTCACCGGCGCGGACGTGCTGGAGTACTACGCCGGTGTCATGCACGGGCTGGAAGGCAGCCAGGTGCCGCTGCGCGAGAGCAGCTTCTTCTACACCCGGCAGGAACCGCTGGGCGTGGTCGGTGCGATCGGCGCCTGGAATTACCCGATCCAGATCGCGCTGTGGAAAGCCGCCCCGGCGCTGGCCGCCGGCAACGCGATGATCTTCAAGCCCAGCGAGGTCACCCCGCTGACCGCGCTGAAGCTGGCGGAAATCTTCACCGAGGCCGGCCTGCCCGATGGCGTGTTCAACGTGTTGCCCGGCGATGGCGCCGGCGTCGGCTCGGCGCTGACCGAGCACCCGCGGATCGAGAAGATCTCCTTCACCGGCGGCACCGCCACCGGCCGCAAGGTGATGGCCAGCGCCTCCAGCTCCACGCTCAAGGACGTCACCATGGAGCTGGGTGGCAAGTCGCCGCTGATCATCTGCGATGACGCCGATCTGGACCTGGCCGCCGACGTGGCGATGATGGCCAACTTCTACAGCTCCGGCCAGGTGTGCACCAACGGCACCCGCGTGTTCGTGCCGCGCGGCAGGCTGGCAGCGTTCGAAGCCAAGCTGCTGGAACGGGTCAAGCGCATCCGCATCGGCGATCCGCTGGCCAAGGACACCAACTTTGGCCCCCTGGTCAGCGCCGCGCACATGCAGCGCGTGCTCGAGCACATCGCCAGCGGCAAGGCCGACGGCGCGCGCCTGGTCTGCGGCGGCGAACGGCTGACCGAAGGTGCGCTGGGCAAGGGCTGCTACGTGGCGCCGACCATCTTCAGCGATTGCCGTGACGACATGCGCATCGTGCGCGAGGAAATCTTCGGGCCGGTGATGAGCCTGCTGGCCTACGACGACGAGGACGAGGCGGTGCGCCGCGCCAACGATACCGATTACGGCCTGGCCGCCGGAGTGGTGACGCCCGACCTGGCGCGCGCCCATCGGGTGATCCACCAGCTCGAGGCCGGCATCTGCTGGGTCAACAGCTGGGGCGAGTCGCCGGCGCAGATGCCGGTGGGTGGCTACAAGCAGTCCGGTGTCGGCCGCGAGAACGGGCTGGCCACGCTGCGCGCCTACACCCGCACCAAATCCATCCAGATCGAGCTGGACCGCTACGCGTCGGTGTTCTGAACCGGCCTTACCAGGAGACACCGCGATGAAGCGCGAATACGACTACATCATCATCGGCGCCGGTTCGGCCGGCAACACGCTGGCCGCGCGACTCACTGAAGACGCCGGCGTCAGCGTACTGCTGCTGGAAGCCGGCGGTCCGGACTACCGGCTGGACTTCCGCACCCAGATGCCGGCCGCGCTGGCGTACCCGCTGCAGGGCCGCCGCTACAACTGGGCGTATGAAACCGAACCGGAACCGTACATGGACAACCGACGCATGGAGTGCGGCCGCGGCAAGGGCCTGGGGGGCTCCTCGCTGATCAACGGCATGTGCTACATCCGCGGCAACGCGATGGACTTCGACCAGTGGGCCCGCTTCGACGGCCTGGAAGACTGGAGCTACCACGACGTGCTGCCCTACTTCCGCAAGGCGGAGACGCGCGACATCGGTGCCAACGATTACCACGGCGGCGACGGCCCGGTCAGCGTGGCCACGCCGAAGAACGGCAACAACGTGCTGTTCCACGCGATGGTCGAGGCCGGCGTGCAGGCGGGCTACCCGCGCACCGACGACCTCAACGGCTACCAGCAGGAAGGCTTCGGCCCGATGGACCGCACCGTGACCCCGCGTGGGCGTCGCTCCAGCACCGCGCGCGGTTACCTGGACATGGCCAAGGACCGCGAGGGGCTGGAGATCGTGGTGCATGCCACCACCGACCGCATCCTGTTCGCCGGCAAGCGCGCCGTAGGCGTGCGCTACCTGGCCGGCAACAGCGCCGAGCCGATCGATGCCACCGCGCGCCGCGAAGTGCTGCTGTGCGCCGGTGCGATCGCCTCGCCGCAGATCCTGCAGCGCTCCGGCGTGGGCGCGCCCGCGCTGCTGGCCGCACTCGGCGTCCCGCTGGTGCACGACCTGCCCGGCGTCGGCGAGAACCTGCAGGACCACCTGGAGGTGTACATGCAGTACGCCTGCAAGAAGCCGGTCTCGCTGTATCCCGCACTGCAGTGGTGGAACCAGCCGGCGATCGGCGCGGAGTGGCTGTTCAACGGCACCGGCATCGGTGCCAGCAACCAGTTCGAAGCCGGTGGTTTCATCCGCACCCGCGAGGACTTCGACTGGCCGAACATCCAGTACCACTTCCTGCCGGTGGCGATCAATTACAACGGCACCAACGCGGTCAAGGAACACGGTTTCCAGGCACACGTCGGCTCGATGCGCACGCCCAGCCGCGGCCGCGTGCACGCGAAGTCGCTGGACCCGCGCGAGCACCCTTCCATCCTGTTCAATTACCAGTCCACCGACCAGGACTGGCAGGAATTCCGCGATGCGATCCGCATCACCCGCGAGATCATCGCCCAGCCCGCGCTGGACGAGTACCGCGGGCGCGAGATCAGCCCGAGCGCCGAGTGCCAGACCGATGCGGAACTGGATGCCTTCGTACGCGCGCATGCCGAGACGGCGTATCACCCGTCGTGCTCGTGTGCGATGGGCACCGACGCGATGAGCGTGGTCGACGGCCAGGGCCGGGTGCATGGCATGGAAAGCCTGCGCGTGGTCGATGCCTCGATCATGCCGCGCATCATCACCGGCAACCTCAACGCCACCACGATCATGATCGCCGAGAAGATCGCCGACCGGATCCGCGGGCGTGCCCCGCTGCCGCGCAGCACCGCGGCGTACTACGTGGCCGGAGACGCCCCGGCACGGCGCTGAGTACGCAGCGATCCATCGGTAGGCGCCGACCGTTGGTCGGCGCGCCGGTCACGGCATCACGATCACCCCGGCGCGCCCGGCACCACGGACACCGCCCGTTTCGCGGTCACCGTGCTGCCCACCGACGCCACCACCGTGCAGCCGATCGCCGCCCACTGCAGCGGGGTCAGGTGTTCGGCCAGCAACCCCATCGCCAGCAGTGCCGCGATCGCCGGCTCCATGCTGATCAGGATGCCGAAGGTCTCCTTCGGCAACCGCTTGAGCGCCATCATCTCCAGTGACATCGGGATCGCGCTGGACACGATCGCCACCCCGAGGCCGAACAGCAGGATTTTCGGATCCAGCAGCGCCATGCCCGCGTGCGCCACGCCCACCGGCACCACCACCAATGCCGCCGCGCACAGACCCAGCGACACCGTATGCCCGGCCGGCAGATGCCCTGCGCGCTTGCCGAAGATGATGTACATCGCCCAGCACACGGCCGCGCCGAGGGCGAACATCACCCCGACCGGATCCAGCGGCTCGCCATGGCCCAACGGCAGCAGCAGCAACAGCCCGACCAGCGCACAGCCCACCCACACAAAGTCGACCGGCCGCCGCGAGGACCACATCGCCACCGCCAGCGGCCCGCAGAATTCGATCGCCACCGCGATGCCGAACGGGATCGTGCGCAAGGCCATGTAGAACAGCAGGTTCATCACCCCGAGCGTGACGCCGTAGCGGATGATCGCGCCGGCATCGGCACGCGAGGTGGTCCAGCGCCACGGCCGGAACACCATCAGCAGCACCAGCGCCGAGAAGCCCACGCGCAGTGCGCTGGTGCCCTGCGCGCCGATCAACGGGAACAGCTGTTTGGCATACGAGGTGCCCACGGCCAGCGAGGTGACCGAGCCGAGCACGGCCAGGGCGGGAAAGAAGGAAGAGAGGCGGGAGGTCGACATCCGCACAGGATATTGCGGATCGTCGGCCGACGCTGCTCTCCCGCTGATCCTGAGGGCTGCCGGGACGGGGCACGCCCCCGCATCAGCGCGTGGCCGACAACGCCGCGTCGAACAAGGCCGTGGCTTCGGTGATCGCGGCGCCGTGCGTGGCGTTCTGGTCGGCCGCCACCTGGCACAGTGCACCGACGCGCGTCTTTCCGAGCGCGGTGCAGCTGGACAGGAAATCGTAGTGGCCGACCGCCGGCAGGGTGGTCAGCCTCGCCTTCGGAAGTGCCGCGGCCGCGACCTCGCTGTTGGTGGCGGGCGCTGCCACCGTGTCGCCCGCTCCGACGATGATGGAGACCGGCGACGGCACCTTGCCCAGTTCCTCCGGCGCGAAGGCCTGCACCATCGCCGGGGCGATCAGGAACACCGCGCGGACACCCGGGAGGGCGCGATCGTCTCCCGACGTGGCGACCCACGGGGCGAGTTCGGGGGTGGCCGCCACGCGTATCCGGCGCGCCAGCGTCAGCGTCGGGTTCTCCGCCTGGGGCGCGCAGACTCCATCGGCGGGATGCGCGCGGCAGAACGCCAGCAGCCGCTGCACATCCGGCCGGGCACCCGCGGCGACCAGGGCCGTGAACCCACCGGCCGAATAGCCCGCGATGCCCAGCCGCGTGGTGTCGATGTCCGTCGCCAGCGCAGGGTCGGCCTGCACGGCGGCCAGTGCGGCCGCGAGGTCATCCACGCGGTTCCACATCAGGATGCTGCCCGCCTCGGTCATCGGGTCCACGCCGTTGTTGCCGGGATGATCCACCGCGATCACCACATACCCTGCCCGCGCCATCGCGGTGCCAAACCAGCCCATCATCCGTGCGCTGCCGCCGTTGCCGTGCGAGAGCAGCAGGACCGGCCAGCGTCCTTTGGCCATGGCGGCATCGGCGGCGGCCGTGCCCACCTCGAACAACGGCGCGCCCGGCGGGCCGATCGTCAGCGCGGTTTCCTGCGCACCGGACTGGGCCGGGTACCACACGGTATAGCGCACGCTGTCGCGGTGGTCGGCATCGCGCACGGCCGCACTCGGCGTATGCGCGATGCCGTGGCGCTCTCCGACCGGCGGCGCGGCGGCCACGGCAAACGTGGGCAGGCAGAGCCACAACAGCGCGGCGCAGCAACGGGCGGTCATTCGCATGGGTCGATCTCCTTGGGGGGCAGCGTGTCGGCCAGGGGCAGCCAGATCTCCACCCCGCCGTGGCCGCTGCGGTCATCGAAGCGCGCGTCATAGCGCTCCAGGTCCGGTGCATCGGCGAGGGTCAGGCCGGAGCCCGGCAGATAATCGTTCAACAACCAGAACCATGTGGAACGGATCGCCGAGATGTGCCCGGCGTGCCAGGCGATGAGGTACTCGCGGGGCGCGATCGAGATCGCCTGCCAGCCTGCGGGCACGGGCGCGGAGGCACGGATCTCCACCCCGGCGATGTAGTCGAAACCGCCGTCGGCATCATTGTTGCCGCACACCCCATAGGCGATCTCCGCGCCCAGGCCATGCGCCTCGTCCAAGCGCTGCCACTGCGAGGGAATCGATGCGACGGTCGCGGATGTATGGCGTGCACCGATACCGGCGACGCGCAGGGCACCGCGGTACGCGCGATGCGGCTCGATCATGCAGGGGGTGGCGGCGTCGTCCAGCTTCAAGGCCTCCACCAGCGCCAGGCCAGGCAGCCCCTGCTCGCGGACCTGCTCGGGCGAGCGCCCGAACTGCTCGGAGAACGCGCGGGTAAATGCTGCATGCGAGCCGTACCCGGCGGCCATCGCGACACCGAGGATGTCACCGGCGCCAGCCGCCAGCTGGCGTGCGGCTTCGGTCAGCCGGCGCCCACGCAGATAGCGCGCCACCGAGGTGCCGGTGCCGAGCTGGAACAGGCGTGAGAGATGGAACGGGGACAGCCCGACCACGCCGGCGATATCGGCCAGCGACGGGTTCTCAGCAAAGTGGCTTTCGATGTACCACAGGGCCCTGCGTGCCGCACCCATACCGCCAGATCCATGCCGATGAACGGGTCCGCAGCGTAACCCAGCGCGCGGCGTGTCATTTGATCGTTCTTGCTGTCCGCTGCCGCTCGCCGCGCAGGCCGCCTCAGCCCTTCACCGCCGCCTCGATGGCCGCCACGTCGATCCTGCGCATCGTCATCATGGCCTCGAACGCGCGCCGGGCCACGGCGGGGTCCTTGCTGGTCACCGCGTCGGTCAGTACCCGCGGGGTGATCTGCCAGGACAGGCCCCACTTGTCGCGGCACCAGCCGCAGGCGCTTTCCTCGCCGCCATTGCCGACGATCGCGTTCCAGAGCCGGTCGGTCTCGGCCTGGTCATCGGTCGCGATCTGGAAGGAGAACGCTTCGCTGTGCTTGAACGCCGGGCCGCCGTTGAGCCCGAGGCAGGGAATGCCGGCGACGGTGAAGTCGACGGTGAGTACGTCCCCCTGCTTGCCGGAGGGGAAGTCGCCCGGTGCGTGATGCACCGCATGCACCGCACTGTCCGGGAAGGTGGCGGCGTAGAACGTGGCGGCCTCCAGAGCGGTGCCGTCGAACCAGAGGCAGATCGTATTCTTGCTGACCATGGGCATCTCCTGCAGCGGAGGAAGGCGGCCTGGCATGCGCGGGGCCGCCGGATCGCGCAAAGGCTCAGGCTGTCCACCCAGCGCAGGCTCAGGGTAGCGACGGAGCTGTTAACCCAGCGCGCGGGTAGCTTCGGCGACCCACGAGGCGCGCCTGCGCCCGCGGAGGCTCGGCAGCGGGAAGTATGAATACGAGAGCGCCTGACTTGCCGGCCTTGCGCAGCGGTGCCGAGGCCCGATGCGGTTGATGATGCGAATCATTGCTATTACCATAGTGTGATCCGGGTCGCGTAAGGGATGCGCGCCCGCGAACAGTTATCGAGCCCGCGTCGGGTCCACGCCCCCCGCCAGCCGCTGCCTGCCCCCACTCCGCTCCGCCGCAGGCCACCCAGGACGCCGGCCATGCGCGTTGCCGCCTTTCTGGAAACGCCGATGACCCGCTCCGCCCACGCGCTGTCCCGCCCGTCGATGCACCGCCGCCCGCTGCCGCAGGCCTTGCTGGTGGCCCTGTGCACCCTCGCTGTCGCGCCAGCGTTCGCGCAGGATGCCACCGCCGACGCCACCACCCTGGACAGGATCGTGGTCAAGGGCGAGCGCGCCGAAGGCTATTCGGTCCGCAGGACCTCGGCCGGTACCCGCTTCGATCTGGCCCCGCGCGAGATCCCGCAGTCGGTCAGCATCATCAGCCACCAGCGCATCGAGGATCAGAACCTCGATGACATCATCGACGTCCTCGCCAACACCACCGGCGTGAGCAGCACCCAGTCCGATACCGAGCGCACCGAGTTCTACGCGCGCGGCTTCTACATCGACAGCTACCAGTTCGACGGCCTGCCGACGCAGATGGTGCAGAACTGGAGCTACGGCGATTCCGGCCTGGACCTGGCCCTGTATGACCGCGTGGAAGTGGTGCGTGGCGCCACCGGCCTGCTGTCCGGCGCCGGCAACCCGTCCGCCTCGGTGAACCTGATCCGCAAGCATGCCGACAGCGCCGAGCTGACCGGCAACGTGTCGGTCAACGTCGGCAGCTGGGGCCGCACCCGCAGCACGGTGGACGTGACCACCCCGCTGAACGCCAGCGGCTCGGTGCGCGCGCGCGTGATCGGCAGCTACCTGGACACCGAATCGCAGATGGACCGCTACGACCAGCACAAGACGCTGGGCTATGCGGTGATCGACGCCGACCTGACCCCGGACACTCAGCTGAGCGTGGGCTACGACTACCAGCAGAAGCGGGCCAACGGCGCGACCTGGGGGGGCTTCCCGATGTGGTACTCCGACGGCACGCCCACACCGTACGACGAGTCCTTCAGCGCCAACCCGGGCTGGACCTACTGGGACACCACCAGCAAGCGCCTGTTCGCCACGCTGGAACACGCCTTCGCCAATGACTGGAAGATCAAGGTCGGCGCGACCCACGACAAGACCAACGCCAACGACAAGCTGTTCTACCCTTCGTACACCGCGTTCGACAAGGTGACCGGCAGCGGCATCACGCCGATGGCCGGTTTGTACAACACCGAGCGCAAAGTCGACAGCGTGGACGGCTTCGTGGAAGGTCCGTTCCAGCTGTTCGGCCGCGAGCACCAGTTCATGGCTGGCCTGAGCTACAACAAGCGCGAGTACGCCAACTACGGTGACTTCCAGATCGGCGGCGCCGGGTCCGCGTGGGGTCCGATCGACAACTATCTCAACTGGACCGGCAACTTCCCGGAACCGAACTGGAATCCGCTGAGCCTGGCCAGCCAGGGCACCATCACCCAGAAGGCCGGCTACGCGGCGACCCGCCTCTCGCTGGCCGATCCGTTGAAGCTGATCCTTGGTGCCCGTTACACCGACTGGAAGAGCGAAGGCGAAGGCGCCGACCGTTCGCACAAGGTCACCACCCCGTATGCGGGTCTGGTCTACGACCTCAACGGCACATACTCCACCTACGCCAGCTACACTGAGATCTTCCAGCCGCAGACGCTGCGCACCAAGTCGGGCAGCTACCTGGATCCGGTCGATGGCAAGAGCTATGAAGTGGGCGTCAAGGGGGCGTGGTTCGATAACCGCCTTAACGCATCGCTAGCTGTGTTCCGCATCGAGCAGGACAATGTGGGCCAGCCCACGATGGACAAGGTAGACGGCAATGAACTCGAAACGGCCTACATCGCCGCGCGCGGCACCGTAAGCCGAGGCGTTGAGTTCGAACTCAACGGCGAGCTCGCTCCGGGCTGGAACGCCACCTTCGGTGCGTCACGGTACGTGGCGAAGGACATAGACGGCGCGGACATCAACACGAACCTGCCGCAGACCACGATCAAGCTTTTCACCAGCTACACCCCGCAGTCGCTCACCGCACTGACGGTCGGTGGCGGCGCCAACTGGCAGAATCGGATCTACTATCCGATCCCAGACCTTGGCCGCTTCGAACAGGAAGGCTACGCGCTGGTGAGTGCCTTCGTGCGCTACCGCATCTCCCCGGAGTTCAGCGTGCAGGCCAACCTCAACAACCTGCTCGACAAGAAGTACCTCTCGCAGATCACCGGCTATGGCGCCTACGGCGATGGCCGGAACGGGTCGATCACATTCAACTGGTCGTTCTGACGTTCGGAACAGCCATGAAATGAGAAACAAAAGGCCGGGAGTTTCCCGGCCTTTTGCATTTTCATCGTTCATCCGCGCGTCCCGCAGCCTCCTCCACTCACGCGGCCCGCGTGCGTAGATGGAGACCTAGGGCCATCAGCAGGATCGCGGTCATTGCTGCACACGGCATCGCCACGCCGTTCCAGATATCCATGCACCCGTAGACTGTTTGCCCCAGCGCTGCGGCCTGCAGCGATGCAGAGAGAGTCTTCTTCATTGCGTCCTCCTAAAGGTTTGCCGAGTTGGCATTCAGCAGACTAGATGCGTCGGAGTGCAGCGATGCCTCGAAATGAAGGTTGTTTCTGCGTTGATGCCGCCCACTAGCGCGCCATTGACGTCTCTGCTGTCCGGGCTGTCACATCAGCCCGACTACGGTCGCGCGCGCAGCAGCGCCAATCCAAACCCGATGAAGATCGTGCCCACCACGCGGTCGAACACCTTGCGCAGCCCCGGCTTGGCCAGATGACCGGCCAGGCCGCGACCGCCGGCGGCGTACACCGCGTACCAGAACATCTCCATCACCGCGAAGGTGCCCACCAGGATCACGAACTGCGGCAGCTGCGGCTGGGCGAGATCGACGAACTGCGGCAGGAACGCGGAGGCGAACAGCAGCAGCTTCGGGTTGCTGATGCCGATGATGAAGCCGTCGCGGAACAGTACGGTGCGCGAACTGGGCACCAGCGCCGTGGTGCTGCCCACGTCGATCGGCGCATCACCGCCACGCCAGGCCTTGATGCCCAGGTAGACCAGATACGCCACGCCGGCATAGCGCAGCACGTCGAACACCATCGGCGACGCCTTGAGCACCGCGCCCAGCCCGGCGGCGGAGATCGCCAAGGCCAGCACCAGCGCGGTCAGGCAGCCGGCCATGGCCGCGATGCTGCGGCGGAAGCCGACCCGCACGCTGCGGGTCATCACGTGCAGCATGTTCGGGCCGGGCGTGCCGCACAGGACGAACACGGTGACGGCGAAGATCCACCAGGTATGCAGGTTCATGGCAATGCAGTTCAGGAGAGGGGTAGTGCCGGCCGCTGGCCGGCTCCCCATGATGCCTGACGCAGAATGCGCCAGCATGCCAGGCACCCGCGATGGCCGGTGTGCGCAACGCATTTGTCCGTCCCTGCACGCAGCGGGGCGCCTGACCGGTACTGCTGCAAGCCGCCACCGGGGCGCCGTGATGGCGCCCCGGTGGATCACCTCCGCATCAGCCCGCGATCAGAACCGCAGGTCCGCGCGCACGTACCAGTAACGTCCGCGCGGGATGTCGTAGGTCGAGGCGTCGTAGCCGTTGAGCGAGCATGACAGGCAGATCGGCGGATCCTTGTCGAACACGTTGTTCAGGCCGGCGCTGAGCTGCAGCCCCTTCATCCAGTCGACCTTGTAGCCCACCTGCATGTCGTGGAAGGTGGTCGCCGCCAGTTCGTTGGTGCCCTCGGCCTGGTTGCCGCAGATCGGGAAGGCGGCCACATCGCCGCACTCTTCGGTGAGCTTGGAGATATGGCGCACCGTCCAGGAGGCGTTCCAGTTGGACAGGTTCCA
This sequence comes from Stenotrophomonas sp. SAM-B, assembly GCF_013387485.1. Taxonomy (GTDB): domain Bacteria; phylum Pseudomonadota; class Gammaproteobacteria; order Xanthomonadales; family Xanthomonadaceae; genus Stenotrophomonas; species Stenotrophomonas maltophilia_AA. Next base: position 622,864 of record NZ_JABBXB010000001.1, on the reverse strand, counting down.
GCTCAGCGTGGCATTGCTGGTCCATTCCGGAATCGAGCTGTCGGCCACTTCCACGCCCGGCTCCTGCGGCTGCTTCTGTCCCGCGGCCCCCAAGGCCTCGTAACGCCCGACGAAGGTGTTCTGCCAGCCCAGCTTGAACTGGCCGATCTCCGTCTGCGGCAGGGTCCAGAACAGGTCCACATCCCAGCCATCGGTCTTGATCGAGCCCAGGTTGGTCAGCCGGTTGTTGAAGCTGCTGACCGCGCCGGTGGAGGCCCGCGAGATGCCGGCACAGTACAGCGGGTCCAGCGTATCCACGCACAGGTCGAGCTGGGTCTGGGCGTCGATCGCCTGGATCGCGCCTTCGATGTGGTGGCGGTAGAACGTCACCTCGACATCGAAGCGCTCCGACCAGGACGCATTGCTGCCGAACCACGGGCTCCACACGAAGCCGGCACTGAAGCTGCGCGAGCGCTCCGGATCCAGCTCGGCGTTGCCGCCGGTGGTGACCGAAATCTGCGAGTTGGCCTGCTGGAAGCCACCAGGCACGCCGAGGGCGGCGCAGTTGGCCGCATTGCCGCGGGGCGGCGTGCCGCCCAGCCCGACCGAGCAGGGATCGAACAGCTGCAGGTCGGCACGCGCGGCCGAGCCGTACAGTTCGCCGATCGACGGTGCACGGAAGCCTTCGGCATAGCTGGTACGCAGCACGAAGTCGTTGGTCACCTGCCAGCGCAGGCCGTACTTCGGCGTGAACTCGCCACCGAAGGTCGAGTAGTCCGAGTAGCGCCCTGCCAGGCTCAGGTCGAGCTTCTCGCCAAGCGCGCTCTTGGCGAAGATCGGCACGCTCAACTCCAGGTAGGCCTCGTTGACGTCGTAGGAGCCGGACGTGGGCAGCGAGGGCACGCCGTTGTAGTGGCCGATCACGGTCAGCGGATCCGGATCGTAGCGGCCCTCGTACTTGCGGTACTCATAGCCGGTGGCGAACGAGACCGGGCCGGCCGGCAGGGTGAACAGTTCGCTGCTGAGGTTGGCGGTGAACAGGCTCAACTCGTTCTGGCTGCGGTCGCGCACCACCGGCTGGATCCAGCGCAGCATGTCCGGCGTGATCGAGCCCACGCCACCGAAGATGTTCAGCGGCACGCAGCCGGGCGTGGCCGCGCACACCGCCGGATCGCCCAGCGCCATGTTGACCTTGTAGATGTCGTAGCTGCCGTAGTTGGTCTGCTCGGCCTTGTTCTTGCTGTACATCCCGTTGAGGTCCCAGAACCAGCTGCGGTCCGCCGCCTGGAACTGGCCGACCAGACCGGTGGCGAAGTACTGGGTGTTGACCTCCTGCTCGTATACGCGCGCGCCGCCTTCCACCGGGCGGCGGCCGATCAAGATCATATTGTCCGATGCAACCAGATCGAAGCCGAACGGGTTATACGGGTTGAGCCCGGAGACCACGATATTGTCCGCCAGCGGATTGCCGGTGGCGCCATCGGGGCCGAAGAACAGCGGCTCGGGTGCGGCCTGGTTGGTGGATTCGCGGCGGTTGCCCAGTGCCTTGATGTACCACTGGATGTCATCGGTGAGGTCGAAACGGAACTGCCCGAAGATGCCCTTCCGCTCGGACGGGGTGAGCACCATGTTGTAGTCGGCGAAGTTGAAGCGGTCGGCGGAAGTGAAGCAGTGGTAATCATCGCTGCGGGTGCAGCCGGCACTGCCGTCGTAACGTGGGTTGCTCACCCCGGTATTGGGCACGATGTCCTGCAACAATCCGGAAGTGGGGTCGATGATCTTGAAGCGCCCCTGCGGAATGCCGCCACTGCCGAACGCCAGTCCGGTGCCCGGGATCGGGAAGCGCGACTGCTCGCGGTCGCGCGCATACACCGGATCCTGCTTGGTCCAGCTGGCGCCGAGGAACAGGCTGTAGCGGTCGCCGCGGGTGCCCCACGCCAGGTCCACGCCCTTCTGGGTGCCGTCGCCCTTGCTGTACTCGCCGTAGTTCATCGTCACCTGCGCGCCGTCGAATTCGCGGCGGGTGATAATGTTCACCACACCGGCGATGGCGTCGGAGCCGTACAGCGAAGAGGCACCATCTTCGAGCACTTCGATACGCTCGACGATGGCCAGCGGAATGGTGTTCAGATCGGTCGCTGCGCCCACGCCGGATGCGGAGGACTCATTGACCCAACGGATGCCGTCGACCAGCACCAGGACCCGCTTGGCGCCCAGATGGCGCAGATCGACCTGGGCCGAGCCCGCGCCCACGCCGCTGCCATCCGGCGGGAAGCCGAAATTTCCCGAGGAATTGAACTTCGCATTGAGCGCCGAACCGGAACCGGTCAGCTGCTGCAGCACATCGCCGATCGAGGTCAGGCCGGTGCGCTCGATCTCGGTGCGGGTCAGGGTCTGGATCGGCACCTGCCCTTCCACCTCGGCCCGCTTGATGCGGCTGCCGGTCACTTCCACCCGGTCGAGGTCGGTAGTACTGCGTGGCGCGTCCTGCGCGCTGGCCAGGGCCGGCGCAGCCAGCAGCAGGCACAGCGATACGGCAACCGCCAGCGGGCGGTGATGCAGGTTGTTCATTCGCTCTCTCTCCAAAGGAATGGTGGGCGGACCTGCCGCGCCCCCCTGCATGGCGGCAGTGTCTCCTTTGTAAACAACCTGTAAATGTGAAGGAGTGACGCACGCCACTCTTTCACGCGTACTCGACAAAGCCGACTGCGTGGGAGGGCTGCGTTGAAAGCCCCTGGGGAGGCGGCATACAACAAAGAACGCCCTTGTTTCCAAGGGCGTTCGAGGGGAAGCAACGGGGCTGTCGGGCCGCTATTGGACGAACGCGATCCGGTCCATCCCGGCGTTGTTGGCCGCGGCCAGAACCTTGGCCATCACGTCATAGTGCGCGTCGGGATCGGCTGCAATGCGCAGCGTCGGCAGGTTGCCCGCATGGTCGTGCGCCTGTTCCTGCAGCCGCGACGCCAGCGTCTCCACGGCGATCGGCTGGCCGTTCCAGTAGGCCTGGTTGCCGGCGTCGACCCGCACCTCGATCGGGGACGGTGGCAACGTCGGGGGCACCACGGTGGTGGGCTGGGGAAGATGGACCGGAATCGGCAACGCCACCATCGGGGCGGTCACGATGAAGATGATCAACAACACCAGCATGACGTCGACCAACGGGGTCACGTTGATCTCAGCCAACGGTCCTGCATGTCCTGCTGCGCGGAAGGCCATGGTCTGCTCCTTGACAGGGGGCCGGCTGCCCCAAAGCCGACACTACGCCTGCGCCCTCCTCCTTCAGCGTCCTGGCAGGGATTCGTTCATCCTCGAGTCGGCTTGCCCTCACCGCCTTTCACCCGCCCCCGTTATGCTTTCGGCATGACACGACTTCCCCTGTATTTCTTCAGCGCGACCGTCCTGCTGGCCTGCACCGGCGTCAGCCCGGTAGCCGATGCCCAGAACCTGGATGCGCAGCGCGCGCAGCTCAAGGCCGTCATCGACAACGCCGAGCGCGGCCAGTTCGACCCCGCCCAGGCGGCCGCATTGAGCCGGCACCCGCTGTATGGCTGGGTGGAGTTCGCCAACCTGCGTCGCAACATCGATACCGTCAGCAACGCGCAGGCCCAGGATTTCCTCAAGCGCTACAGCGGCCAGGCCGTGGCCACCAGCTTCCGCAACGTCTGGCTGCCGGCCGTGGCCAGGCGCCAGGACTGGCCGACGCTGCTGGCCAACTGGACCGACACCACCAATGTCGGCCTGCGCTGCGCCCAGCTCAATGCGCGCCAGGCCACCGGCAAGGCCGATGCACAGTGGGTCAGCGAGGCCCAGGCGATCTGGCGCAGTACCGGCAAATCGCTGCCCGATGCCTGCGACCCGGTCTTCGCGGTCCTGGATGCCAAGGGTGGCCTGAACGCGGAACTGCGCTGGGCACGTATCGACGCTGCGGCCGATGAGCAGCAGCCTGCGGTGATGCGCAGCGCCGCACGCGGCCTGCCGGCGGCCGATCTGGCGCTGGCCAACACCTATGCCGCGTTCGTCGACAAACCCAACGCCAGCGCACTGAACTGGCCGCGCAACGAACGCAGCCGGCGCATCGCCACCGATGGCCTGGCCAAGCTGGCCAAGGCCGACCCGGGCGCTACCGAACAGCAGCTGCCGCAGTACGCCGATGCGCTGCAGCTGAGCGCCGCGCAGCGTGCGCAGGTGCTGTACCAGATCGCGCTGTGGACGGTGGCCTCGTACGGTCCCGAATCCGCCCGCCGCCTCAACGCCGTGCCCGAATCGGCGTACGACGAGCGCCTGCACGAATGGCGCGCACGCGAAGCACTGTCGCGCGGCGACTGGCCGGCGGCGCTGACGGCGATCCGCAAGATGGGCCCGACCCAGCGCGCCGACTCGCGCTGGCGCTATTTCGAAGCGCGCATGCTGGACAAGACCGGCAAGCGCAGTGAAGCGCAGGCCGCCTTCCGTGAGGCGGCCCGTGCGGCCACCTTCCATGGCTTCCTCGCCGCCGACCAGCTCGGCCAGAACTACACGCTGTGCCCGTGGGAACCCAACGACAGCGCCCAGGCGCAGGCAGCGGTCGCGCGGGACCCGGCGATCGTGCGGGCGATGGAGCTGTTCAAGATCGAACGGGCAGGCTGGGCCGTGGCCGAGTGGAACGATGCCCTCAGCCGCTACGACACCACCCAGCGTCGCCTCGCCGTGGAAGTCGCCCGTGACAACGGCTGGTTCGATCGTGCGGTGTTCTCGCTGGGCAAGACCCCGGACGAGCAGCGCCTGTATTCGCTGCGCTTCCCGCTGCACCACGACGACAGCATCCGCCGCGAGTCGGCGCGCAACGCCATCGACCCGGCCTGGGTCGCCGCGGAGATCCGCGCCGAGAGCATCTTCAATCCGAAGGCGCGCTCCCCGGCCAACGCCATGGGCCTGATGCAGGTCCTGCCGGCCACCGGTGCGGCCGTGGCCAAGTCGATCGGCCTGACCAACTACGGGGGTGCCGCCAGCCTGTACGACGCGGACACCAACATCGCGATCGGCACGGCCTACCTGCGCCAGCTGATGAACAAGTACGACGGCCTGCCCTACGTCACCATCGCCGCCTACAACGCCGGCCCGACCCCGACCGCCCGCTGGCAGTCGCAGCGTCCGGGCTTCGATCCGGACATCTGGATCGAAACCATCAGCTACAAGGAAACCCGTGAGTACGTCGCGCGCATCCTGGCTTTCAGCGTGATCTACGACTGGCGCTTGAACGGCGACGCGCTGCCGGTGACCGACCGCATGAACGGCCGCCTGCAGGTCAAGCGCAAGACGTTCGCCTGCGCGGCCAACGCCGACAAGGGCGGCGACTGACCGGTCTCCGGTATGCCGGCCGCTGGCCGGCTTCCCGACGCTGTCAGAACACCCCGGTAGTGCCGGCCGCTGGCCGGCTCCGCACAGTTCCCGACGATCATGAGGAGCCGGCCAGCGGCCGGCACTACGCTATTGCCCGGGTTCTTGGCGAGCCGGCCAGCGGCCGGCACTGCCGGTTGGCGTCGCGTTGGCCCACTGCGGCATCATGGGCGCATGAAGATCTATCTTGTCGGCGGCGCCGTACGCGACCGCCTGTTGCAGCGTTCCCCCGGCGACCGCGACTGGGTCGTGGTCGGGGCCACCCAGGCGCAGATGGAAGCGCAGGGCTACAAGGCCGTGGGCCGGGATTTCCCGGTGTTCCTGCACCCCGACACCGGTGAGGAATATGCGCTGGCCCGCACCGAGCGCAAGTCCGGCCGCGGTTACCGCGGCTTCGTGGTCGATGCCGATCCCTCGGTCACGCTCGAAGAGGATCTGCAGCGCCGCGATTTCACCATCAACGCGATCGCCTGCGATGAGGCCACCGGTGCCCTGGTGGATCCCTATGGCGGCGTGCGCGATATCGAACAGCGCGTGCTGCGTCATGTCGGCCCGGCCTTCGTCGAAGATCCGCTGCGCGTGCTGCGTGCGGCGCGCTTCATGGCGCGCTTTGCCCCGCTCGGCTTCACCGTAGCGGACGAGACGATGGCCCTGATGCGCGAGATCGCCGCCAGCGGCGAACTCGAGGCGCTTGTGCCCGAGCGCGTCTGGCAGGAACTGCGCCGCGCGCTGGCCTCCGCCCGGCCGTCCGCCTTCCTGCGCACCCTGCACGATGCCCATGCGCTGGGTGCGATCCTGCCCGAGCTGGAGGCGCTGTACGGCGTGCCGCAGCGCGCGGAGTTCCATCCGGAAGTCGATACCGGCGTGCACCAGGAAATGGTCAGCGACATGGCCGCGCAGCTGGCCCCGGGCGATGACCTGATCGGCTTCGCCGCGCTGACCCATGACCTCGGCAAGGGCCTCACGCCGCCCGACGAATGGCCGCGCCACATCATGCACGAGCAGCGCGGTGTCGCCCCGCTGCGCGCGCTGGCCGAACGCCTGAAGGTACCGGTCGATCACCGCCAGCTGGCCGAAGCGGTCTGCCGCGATCACCTCAACGTGCACCGCATCGACGAGCTGCGCGACGCCACCGTGCTCGAGCTGCTCGGCCGCTGCGACGGTTTCCGCCGCCCCGAACGCATCGCGCAGATCGCACTGTGCTGCGAAGCCGACAAGCGCGGCCGGCTCGGCTTCGAGGACAGCGACTACCCGCAGGGTGAAACGCTGAAACGCCTGCACCAGGCGGCGCTGGCAGTGCAGGCGCGCGATCTGGATCTGAGCGGATTGAAAGGGCCAGCGGTGGGTGACGCGCTGGCCAAGGCGCGGGTAAAGGCGATCAGCGCGGCGCGTACGCGCTGATCGATGCCTCGGCGGCAGATTCCGCCCCGCTTGATCCAGGCCGCTTCGCACCGCGCTCTCCCTGCTGCGGATGGCCTCCCGCAGCGTCCCGGACGCGCAGGCTCACCAGTCGAAGCGCAGTCCGACGTTGCCCTCGATCACCTTGCGCTCCTTCCGCGCACTGCTTTCCAGGTCACGCGTGTAATCGGCCACTGCAAACGCACTGACGTTGCTGTTGAAACGCGCCACCACGCCCACGCCCACTTCCAGCGCGCGCGCATCCTGCTGGTTGAGGATGCGGTTGCTGTCGAAATCGATGCGGTCTTCGCCGTCCAGGGTCTGCCAGTAATTGAGCTTGATGTACGGCTGCCAGCCGTTGCCTGCGATGTCGTAGTCGGCGGCCAGGCGCAGGCCGACGCGTCCGGTCCAGGCGTTGTCGTTATCGAAGCGCAGCGCGGACACCGCGTCACCGGCATCATCCACCGACGTGCGCTGCCAGATCACCTGCAACTGGGGTTCCAGCCACCACGCACTTTGCCCGAAGCGCAGCAGCGGCTTGCCCACTTCCAGCGAGGCGGTGGTGCCATCGCCGCGCACGTCGATGCCGAGGCCGCGGGACGAGGTTGCATCACCGTCGTAGCGGCTCTGCATGACCACCGCATCCAGGTAGCCACCTTCGCTGCCTACGCGGGTCCAGTACAGGCCCACGTGCTTGTCATCGAGCCGCGTGCGGCCCACCGCGACGTTCTCCCAGCCGATCGCAAAACCGGTCACGTTGCCCTGCGCGCGGGTGCGGCCGACGAATACGCCGAACTGGTCGCGGTGGGTGTCTGCTGCATTGGCGTACAGGTCCAGACCGGCCTGGATGCCCTGGATATCACCGTCGAAGCCGGGCTGCGCGTCGCCGTCCCACTGCTGTTCGTGGCTCTGCCCCACCAGCCGCGCCCAGGCCGCGCGCACGCCGCCCTGGCCGGCCAGCACGCGCTGCTCGCCTTGGCGTTCGTGGAAGGTGCCCAGGCTGGCCAGGCTGGTTTCGCGCAGCAGCGGCGGCACCACCGAGTACAGGCCGGTCTCGAAGCGGTACAGCGGAATGATGTCGCCCTGCGCGGCGCGCGCACCGGGCGTGGGCGGCACCGCCAGCGGCCCGGGGACCCCCGCCACGTCGGTGGGCACCGGCGGCGGCGTATCGATGGTGGGCGGCGCGACGTCGGCCGGATCGGCCGGCTCCGGCGGCGGGGCCGGCTCGGGCGCGGCCGGGTTGGGGTCATCCGGTGGGTTGACGTCTGGCGGCGGCGGCGGTGCCGGCGGCAGCTCGACCGGCGGCGTGCCGGTACTGTCCGGCGGCGGCGGCAGCGTGGTGCCGCCGCCCGGGGGCGGCGCGGGGGCCGGGGTGACGCTGGCCACCAGGGTGGAGCGCAGGTACCAGTTCTCGGCCGTGCCGCCGCTGACCCCGCCCTTGAACAGGAAGTACTCGTACGCACCGGCGGCGACCGGGTTGTACAGCGCGAATGCGGTGGGCGCGGTGGTGGCGCCATTGATCGCCTGCACCACCAGGATGCCATCGGCCACGGTGGAGGCACCGGCGCCGCCGGCATTGAGGATGCCCACGCCGGTGGTGCCGCTGGCGCTGCCGGTGGAGATCACCAGTTTGTCCGACGCCGAACTGTCGTCGCCCAGCACCGTGTTGAGATACAGCGCGCCGCCATTGCCGACGTAATTGCCGACCACGGTGAAGGTGTCGCCCACGCCGCCGCCGTTGCTCAGGTCGATGCGACCGGCGTTGGTGAGCGTGGCCAGCTGCCCGGCCACGAACGGGGCGACGCCACCGTTGCTGCCACCGCCGAACACGGCACTGGTGGCATCGATGTCCAGGCGGCCGGTGCCGCTGGCGCTGTCGCCGAGCACCAGGGTGCCGTCGAAGGCCAGCTGGGTATCGTCGCGCAGGCTGACCTGCTCCCAGTTGGTGAAGCGCGACACCCCACTGGTCTTGATATTGTCGAAGCGGAGCACGTCATTGCCCAGGCCGCCGTCGAAGGATGGCAGTGCGCCCAGGTGGGCGGTATTGAGGTTGGTCAGCTGCGCGACGTCATCTCCCTCACCGAAATCGATCGCCCCGTGGACCACGCCGCCACCGTTCCAGGCCAGGCTGTCATTGCCGAAGCTCAGGCGAATCTCGCCGCGAACGGTGCCGCCGGTAAGGGTCACCGCGTCATCGCCGCCACTGACGCTGATGTTGCCGCCGATGTACCCGTCGGACAGCACGATGGTGTCGCGGCCGAAGCCGGTGACCAGGTTGCCGTCGATGGTGCCGCCGGACATCAGGAAGGTGTTGTCGTCCAGCTTCATGTTGACGCGGCCGATGCGGCCGCCGGTCATTTCGGCGTAGTCCCCATCGTCGAACGCACCGACAATGCGCCCGCCGGTCATGCGGAAACGGTCCAGTGCATCGCCCTGCAGCAGCGCGCCCAGGCTGCCACCGGTCATCAGGAAGGTGTCGATGCCCGATCCCTGCTGCACGGTGCCGGTGACGCTGCCGCCGCTGATTTCCAGGCTGTCCTCGCCATCGCCCTGGTCGATGCTGTCGATCACCCCGTCGCGGATCACCACGGTGTCATTGCCTGCGCCCTGCAGCACGCCGCCCTGGATGCTGCCGCCGAGCATGTCGATGCGGTCGTTGCCGGCACCGGACACGACCCCGCCGGTACTGCCGGCAATGGTGCCGCGGTTGATCAGGTAGGTTGCGCCGTTGAGCTGCAGCGCGCGCCCTGCGGTGGCGATGATGCTGCCGTTGTTGTTGATGACATGTCCGGTCCCGGCCTGCACGGTGATCGCATTGCCGGCGGCGATGCCGAGCTGCGCGTTGGCCAGCACGTTGATGGTGGTGTTGGACGCGCCGCCGACGGTGATGATCGCCACCGGATCGGGATTGGGCGCTGCGGTCGAGCAGGTCACCGTCTGCCCCTGGCCAGGTGCGGGATTGTCGCAGCCTGCCCAGGCCGGGGCGGTACCGGCCAGCAGGACCGTGCCAAGCGCGCCCCCACAGCCCCGACGCAGCCAATGTGAAATGCGGTCGGCCAGCACGGTGTGTGCCGGCGAAGCGGGCATGGAGCGCATACGCCTTTCCTGTTCAACAAGAGGGGGGTACGGCAACGGCCCCGTGCTTCTACCCAGACCGGCATCAGTACTTTTACTGCCGCGCCGTGACGGGGGGGTAAAAGAATCGGACGCCAGCCTCAGATCTTGAGGTAGATCCGCCGCGCGTCCAGCACCCACACCACGCCCCACCACAGCGCGACGAACCCCACTGCACACAGCAGCGACGCCAGCGTGGGGGCGCTTGGCAGCGCTGTGGCGACGGCCTGGTACAGGCAGGCCCAGGCGCCGCTGGCGATCAGCACCAGCACCATCGCCGACGAGCCGAGGTAGGCAGCAATCGCATTCACGCCAAAGCGGCGGCCAACCGCGGGCAGGCCGCAACGGTCGATCAGCAGGTGCGCCAGCAGCAGCAACACCACCGAGAGCGCACCACTCCACAGCACGTAGCTGGGGGTCCACAGCTGTTTGTTGAGGGGTAGCCAGAGCATCGCCAACGCACCGCCCGCCAGGCTGGCCACCGCCAACGCGGCCAATGCGCCCATGCGACCGGCCCGCAGCCACGCACCGGCGCGCAGGCCGAGCAGCGTGCTGGCGATCGCCCCCAGGCTGCTCAGCAGTCCTTCCGGGTCATGCCCCAGGCCGGTGAGCGCGGAATACTTGTAGAGGAACGGGGCGAACAGCGCGGTATCCAGCCGGCTGGCCGGATTCACCCAAGGCTGCAGCGAATCGGCAGACAGCAGGATCGCGGCATACCCCGCCAGCAGGCCCACGATCACCGCCCATTGGGTCCGCGCCTGCGTGTAGATCGCCAGCACGCCGACCACCGCCACGCACAGCGCGATCCGCTGCAGCACACCCCACAGGCGATACGCCGGCAGCTCGAACAGCCACCACGCCAGCAGGTGCAGCAGCGCACCGGCGATCAGGATGCGCAACGCGCGTTGCAGAACCCCACGCACCAGCGCCGGACGCGTGGCCGGATCGCCCGCGCGCGGGGCCAGACTGAAGGCCATCGAGACGCCGGCGATGAACAGGAACAGCGGGAAAATCAGATCGGTCGGGGTGAAGCCGTGCCAGTCCGCGTGCAGCAGCGGCGCGTAGACATGGCTCCAGTCGCCCGGGTTGTTGACCAGCAGCATCGCCGCGACGGTCAGGCCGCGCAGCGCGTCGATCGACCCCATCCGTCCTGACGGCGTGGCGCTCATACGTCTTCGCGCTGCCCGGCGATCCAGGTGCTGCGCACCTGCAGGGCGTCATCGAGCAGTACCAGATCGGCGTGATGCCCTTCGGCGATATGCCCGTAACGGTCATCCAGATTCAGGAACTGCGCGGGATAGGTGGAGGCCATCCGCGCCGCTTCGGCCAGCGAAACGCCCAGCAGCTGCACGCTGTTGCGCACCGCCGTGGCCATGTCCAGCGCCGAGCCGGCCAGCGAGCCGGCCGCATTGCGCACCACGCCGTCCACGGCGGTGATGACCTCGCCGTACAGTTCATAGCGGGGGTCTTCCGCACCGACCGGCGGCATCGCGTCGGTCACCAGCATGACCTTGCCACGCGGCTTGGTCGCCAGCGCCACGCGCAGGCTGGCCGGGTGCACGTGCACGCCGTCGGCGATGATGCCGACCCAGCTGTCGCGGTCTTCCAGCGCCGCTCCCACTGCGCCCGGCTCGCGCCCGGTCAGCGGCGACATCGCGTTGTACAGATGGGTGAACCCACGGATGCCCGCCTCCAGGCCGGCACGCGCCTCTTCATAGCTGGCGGCGGTGTGACCTGCCGCCACCACCACGCCCCGTTCGACCAGCGCGCGGATGCTCTCCAGCGGCACCCGTTCGGGGGCCAGCGTGAGCAGGGTGACGCCGTTGTCCAACGAAGCCGCCAGGGCAATCTCGGCGGCATCGGGGACGCGGAATTTGTTGGCATCGTGGGTGCCCTTGCGCGCCGGCGCGATGTAGGGGCCTTCCAGGTGGATGCCCAGCACGCCGGGCACGCCTTCGCTGATCGCCTGGCGGGTCGCGGCGATGGCCGCGCGCATCACCTGCACGTCGTCGCTGATCAGGGTCGGCAGCAGCCCGGTGGTGCCGAAGCGGCGGTGCGCCTGCGCCAGCGTGCGCAGCGTGGCGACATCCGGACTGTTGTTGAACAGCACCCCGCCGCCGCCGTTGACCTGCGCATCGATGAAGCCCGGCAGCAGCCAGCCGCCGCCCAGGTCCACCTGCTCATCGGCCTGGCCGAGCATCGGCGCGGCATCGGAAACCAGCGCGGTGATCCGCCCGCTTTCGATCACCACCGCCAGGTCATCGCGGAAGTCGTCGCCGGCCAGGATGCGGGCGTTGCGCAGGACAGTTTTCATCAGACGGTTTCCGTCACCTTGTTCAGATGCGGCGGCAGATCGGGGTTGTGCCCGCGACGCAGCGCCAGCGCGTTGATCGCGCGGTAGAAGCTCTGGATGGTCAGCAGCGGCGCGCAGGCCGGGTGCGGTGCGACCGGCAGCGGCAGGTCGCCACCGACATCGGCCAGCCACACCTGGGCATCGCGCGCGGCGAACTCGCCCAGCACCGCGCGGGTGCCGGCACCGGTTTCATCCGGCTGGGCGAACGCCAGCACCGGGAAGCCCGGGCCGACCAGCGCCATCGGGCCGTGCTTGACCTCGGCCGAGCTGTAGGCCTCGGCGTGCAGGCCGCAGGTTTCCTTGAATTTCAGCGCTGCTTCCTGCGCGGCGGCCAGGCCAAGGCCACGGCCGAGCACGAACAGGTTGTGCGCCGGCACCAGGCCCTCGGTCAGCGACGACCAGTCGTTGTTCCAGGCTTCGCGCAGGGCATCGGGCAGCGCGCGCAGCGAAGCGATCAAGCCCACGTCCTGCGTCCAGTACGCCACCAGCTGCAGGATGGCCGACAGCGAGGCCAGGTAGCTTTTGGTCGCCGCGACGCTGCGCTCGGCGCCGGCGCCCAGCGGGATCACCGTTTCGGCCAGCTGCGCCAGCGGCGAATCCTCGACATTGACCAGCGCCACCACGCGCGCGCCGGCCGCACGGGCGGCCTCGGCGTTGCGCAGCAGGTCGGGGCTCTTACCCGACTGCGAGATCACGATGTACAGCGCGCCACGCAGCTTCAGCGGCGCTTCGTAGACCGAGCCCACCGACGGCGAGGCCGAGGCGGTCACCAGCCCCAGCCGCGTTTCCAGCAGGTACTTGGCATAGGTGGCGGCATGATCGGAACTGCCCCGCGCGCAGGTCACCACGAACGGCGGCGGCGCCGCGCGCAGGCTGGCCGCCAGCGTCTCCACGGCCACCTGGTTGCGCGCGAACTGCGCGGCTATCACATCGGCAGCCTCGGCGGCTTCGCGGTACATCAGGGTGTCGTGGGGAGCAGGCAGGGACATGGGGACTCAGGTCGTTTCAGGAGAAGGAAGCCGTGCACCCTGCGGGCGCATCGGCGCGGTGGAACCACGCACCACCAGCTGCGGCACGAAGCCCTGGTTGCGCAGCTGCAGCGGAGCTTCGTCGTAGGCATCGCTGCGCAGCTGCGCGATCAGCAGGCGCGCGGCATGCCGGGCGATGTCTTCGGTGGCCTGCTTGGCGGTGGTCAGCGGCGGCCAGGACTGGCGCGAGAACGGACTGTCCTCGAAGCCTGCGATGGACAGGTCGTAGGGCACGTTCATGCCCGCCGACTTGGCCGCGGCCAGCACGCCGGCGGCAATTTCATCGTTGGAACCGAAGATCGCGGTAGGCGGCTCGCGCAGCGCCAACAGGCGGCGCGCACCGCGGAAACCGTCGTCAAAGGTGTAGTCGCCCTGCACCACCAGGTGCTTGTCCACGCTCATGCCGTAATCGCGCAGCGCCGCCTCGTAGCCGGCATGGCGCTCCACGCTGGAGCCGTGCGAACTGCTGCCCCACAGGAAGCCGATGCGCTGGTGGCCGAGCTGGATCAGGTGCTCGGTGACCTCGTAGGCGGCCTCGCGGTCGTCGACGAACACGCAGGCACCATCTTCCGGGTCGGCGGTGCCGGCGATGATGCGCGCCAGCTTGATCCCTCGCCCGGTCAGCGCCGCCACCAGGTCGCGGCGCTCGGACATCGGCGCGGTCAGCACCAGCCCGGCCAGGCGCGAACGCTGCACCCAGTCGGCCAGTTCTTCGGCCAGCATCGGTGAGCTGGAATCGCAGGGATGGATCTGCAGCCCGAACCCGGTCTCGCGACACGCAGCGAGGACGCCGTTCTGCATGCCGATGATGTGGTACGGATTGGGGTTGTCGTAGACCAGCCCGATCACCAGGGTGGTACCGGTGCGCAGGTTGCGCGCGGCCGGATCGGGCTCGTAGTCCAGTTCGGCAATCGCGCGCAGGACACGCGCGCGGGTGGCCTGCATCACCGAGGGCTCATTGTTGATGACGCGCGAGACGGTCTTCAATGACACCTTGGCCCGTTCGGCGACATCCTTGATGGTCGCTCTGCGCATGGCTTTGTCCTGCGGGTTCCGTGGAGCGTCCATGATCGCCGATCACTGCCCGTCGCGGGGCAGGCCGATCCGGTGGCCGCGCACTGAATAGAACAGGATGTAGAGGTAGCAGGGAATCATCAACCCGGCGAACACCCACTGGAAATCGAAGTGCTGCTTGAGCACGGCGAACAGCTGCGGAATGATCGCGCCACCGGCGATGGCCATCACCAGCAGGGCCGAGCCGGTTTCGGTGAAACGGCCCAGGCCGCGGATCGCCAGCGGGAAGATTGCCGGCCACATCATCGCGTTGGCAAAGCCGAGCGCCGCCACGAAGCCCACCGAGACATAGCCGTGGGTGAGCAGCGCGCCCGTGCAGAACACCACCCCCAGCACCGCGGAGATGCTCAGGTAGCGCGACTGCGAGACCAGGTGCGGAATCATCGCCAGGCCGGCCAGGTAGCCCAGCAGCATGCCGCCCAGGGTGATCGAGGTGAACATCTTGGTCTGGTCCAGCGGCAGGTTGAAGCTGTGGCCGTAGGTGCCGATCGCATCACCGGCCATCACTTCCGCGCCGACATAGACGAACAGGCACAGCACGCCCAGCCACAGGTGCGGGAACTGGAAGATGCTGGTGCGCTCGGCCACCCCCGGCGCGCGGGCCGGCGTGGCGTTGGCTTCGGACGTCTTCAGTTCGGGCAGCGGCGAGAACAGCACACCCACCGCCAGTACCACCAGCACCCCCGCCATCACCATGTACGGCAGCTGGATCTTGCTGGCGAAGGTATCCAGCAGCGCATTGCGCACTACCGGGTCGGCCGCGGCCACCTGCTCGGTCAGATCGCCGATGCCGTGCAGCACCAGCGTGCCGATCAGCACCGGGGCGAGCATGCCGGCGATCTTGTTGCAGATGCCCATTACCGCGATACGGCGCGCGGCCGTCTCGATCGGGCCGAGGATGCTGATGTACGGGTTGACCGCCGTCTGCAGCAGGGCCAGCCCGCTGCCGATGATGAACAGGCCGCTGAGCGCGCCCGGATACCAGCGCTGCTGGGCGAAGTGGGCGAACACCACCGCGCCGGCCGCCATCACCAGCAGGCTCAGGCTCAGGCCTTTCTTCATGCCGGTGCGCTTGAGGATCCACGAGGCCGGCAGCGCCAGGAAGAAATACGACAGGTAGAAGACCATCAGCACCAGGAAGGCGCCGACCTCGTCCAGCTCGAAGGCGAGCTTGACGAAAGTGATCAACGGGCCGTTGAGCCAGGTGAAGAAGCCGATCAGGAAGAACAGCACGCCGATGATCAGGATCGAGGTGAGCACGCTCGAACGCGCGGAGGCAGCAGGCACGGCAGACATCAGGGAGGCTCCTGCATCGACGGCACCGGAGCGGCGTCGGAAGAGTGACTGGGAACAACGTTGTCACATTTATTCGTTGCCGCCGCCGGGTTTGTCAACAACTGGTTCACGCCGCCCCCGCGCATTTTCCTTTGCTGCACCTGCGCAATCTGGCGGCAACGCTCGCGGCGGGAGGAGCGGAGCCCGTATTCACGGGAGTTTGCAAAAACATGACGGCGCCGTGATGAAAACGTTTTCGTGCGCAAACCCACGTTGCGACGCAACATCGAAAGTCTGAGGTTATCGTTGACATCGTTGTCAGAACGATTACAGACTCCGCCTCAATCGCCGGGTCCGCCCTGGCCACGCCCAACCGATGGAGTCCGTGTGACCAACGCCGCCCACGCTGTTCCGGCCCATGCCCCGCCCGCCGCGATGCCGCCGTTCCTGGCGGCCGACGTGGGTGGTACGCATGTCCGGGTTGGCCGGGTCCAGGCCAGTGCCGATCCGGCCCATCCGGTCGAACTGCTGGACTACCGCAAGTTCCGCAATGCGGATTACGCCGGCCTCAGCGCGATCCTGTCCGACTTCCTGGCCGATGGCCCGCGCCCGACGCATTGCGTGGTCGCCACCGCCGGCTATGCCCGCGACGACGGCACGGTGATCACCGCCAACCTGCCCTGGCCGCTGTCGGCGCGGCAGATCGAGCGGGAGGTCGGCCTGGACCAGGTCTACATCGTCAATGACTTCGAGGCCGTGGCCTATGCCGCCGCCCAGGTCGATGCCAGCGGCGTGCTCCAGCTGACCGGCCCGGCCACCGCCCCGCGCGGCCCGACCCTGGTGGTCGGCCCGGGCACCGGGCTCGGCGCGGCCGTGTGGATCCCGACCGCACATGGCGCGGTGGTCCTGGCTACCGAAGCCGGCCAGCCCACCCTGGCCACCACCACCGAACTGGAGATGGCGATCGTGCGGCAGATGCTGCGTGAGCGCTCGCATGTCTCGGTCGAGCAGGCGCTGTCCGGCCCCGGCCTGATGAATCTGTATCGCGCCCTGTGCGCGTTGAACGGCCAGGCGCCGACGCTGACCACCCCCGATGCGGTCACCGCCGCCGCGATGGCCGGCCACGACCCGCTCGCGCGGCAGAGCCTGGACGTGTTCTGCGGCCTGCTCGGCAGCACGATCGGCGACATGGCACTGCAGTACGGCGTCACCGGCGGTGTCTACCTGGCCGGCGGCATCCTGCCGCAGATCCGCGACTTCCTGTTGAACAGCACGTTCGTCGAGCGGTACCTCAACAAGGGGCCGATGCGCGAGGCGCTGGAACGCATTCCCGTGAAGGTGGTCGAGCACGGGCAGCTGGGCGTCATCGGCGCCGCCAGCTGGTACCTCGGCCGCTCGGACACCTGATCTGCCGCGGCGCCGGGATCGGCGCTGCGGACAACGCACCACGCAGTACGTAGCACCCAAGGCGCACCGGACAACAGGCGCGCGGCACAGTCGTACCAGACGCAAGCAAACAGACGCCGTCGCCGGCGACCATCGAGTGATGAGGAGAGACATCATGAACACCCGCAAGACCCTGCTTTCCGCAGCCATCGTCAGCTGCCTGGCCTTCAGCGCCCACGCGCAGCAAGCCCCGGCCTCCACGCCGGCCGCAACCGACCTGGACACCATCCAGGTCACCGGCATCCGCGGTTCGATGGAGAAGTCGCTCGATACCAAGCGCGAAGCGAATGCGCGCCTGGAAGTGGTCACCGCCGAAGACGTGGGCAAGCTGCCCGCGCACAACGTCGCCGATACCCTGCAGCGCGTGCCAGGCGTGAACATCAGCTCGTCCAGCGCCGATGAAGGCGGCTTCGATGAAGCCGACCGTGTCAGCCTGCGCGGCACCAGCCCGAGCCTGACCCAGACCCTCATCAACGGCCACAGCGTCGGCTCGGCCGACTGGTTCGTGCTCAGCCAAGGCAACAACGTCGGCCGCAGCGTCAGCTATTCGCTGCTGCCGTCCGAGCTGGTCAGCTCGGTGGAAGTGAACAAGTCCTCGCAGGCCAAGCTGCAGGACGGCGGCACCACCGGTACCGTCAACATCATCACCCGTACCCCGCTGCAGTTCGCCAAGCAGTTCACGGCCGAAGCATCGATCGGCGCCGTGCGCTCGGACCAGGCCGACTCGACCGATCCGCAGTACTCGGCGTTGTTCAACTACAAGAATGACGCCAACACCTTCGGCGTGCTGGTGCAGGGCTTCTACCAGGAGCGCGAACTGCGCCGTGAAGCGCAGGAAATCCCGGGCGGCTTCTTTGCGCTCAAGGCGACCGATCCGGTCGTGGCAGGCATCCCCGATCCGGCCAATCCGGGCCAGTTCCTGCAGGCGCCGCGTCCGGACCTGGAAGGCCTGTCCATTCCCGGCCTGCTGGGTTCGACCCTGTTCGAGCAGACCCGCAAGCGCAAGGGTGGCATGGTCACCGTGCAGTGGAAGCCGATCGACACGCTGACCCTCGGCCTGAGCGGCTTCACGTCCGAACTGGAAGCGAACAACTACAACCGCAACTTCATGATGTTCGGCAGTGGCTTCGGCCGCACGCAGGCCCCGGACCCGGGTTACACCGTGGTGGATGGCGTGATCACCAACGCGACGTACACCGGCGTTCCCGGTACGAACTACGGCGTGTACGACATGATCTACCGCGAGGCCACCGCCAAGAGCAGCTACGTCACCTTCGACGCGGACTGGCAGATCAACGACAACCTCAACGCGAAGTTCCAGGCCGGCACCACCAAGGGCACCGGCGAAACCCCGCGCCAGTTCATCGCCGAAGTCACCGTCGGCCAGGGTGGCGGCGCGTCTTACGCCAGCCACGGCGCCGGCTCCCCGGTCGACTGGAACATCGGTGGCGACCTCAGCGAAGCAGGCGTCAGCAGCTTCGGCACCTGGGGCAACCAGCTGGTCAAGGCAGAGGACAAGGAAGACTGGGCGTCGCTGGATTTCAACCAGTACTTCAGCAACGGTGGCACGCTGAGCTCGATCGACTTCGGCCTGCGCTTCGCCGACCACGAACGTGAAGCCCTGTCGCCGGAAGGCGCCAGCCCGGGCGACATCTGGTCCGCACTGCGCGGCAGCGCCACCGGGCAGTACCCGGGCAACTTCGCCAGCGGCGTGGGCGGCAGCTTCCCGCGCAACATCTGGTACTACACCCCGGATGCGCTGCAGAACGCCATCGTCAACAACTCGACCTGGCTGGCCGGCAACGACGGTCCCGACGGCCGCCACAACTACGGTGCCGAGTGGAAGGTGAAGGAAAAGAACTTCGCCGGTTACGTGCAGGCCAACTTCACCGGTGACTGGTGGAGCGGCAACATCGGCCTGCGCTACGTCAACATCAAGCAGGACATCGACACCTACCTGGCCGTCAGCGATCCGGCCCGCGCCGACGTGCGCAGCCTGTTCGGCATGTGGCAGCGCCAGGCCTTCGAGAACAAGCACGACCGCGTGCTGCCGAGCGCCAACATCAAGTTCGACCTGGACGATGACCTGGTGCTGCGTGTGGCCGCGTCGCAGACCCAGACGCTGCCGGACTACTCGGCACTGGGTGCGTCCTCGTGGGGTTCGGATCTGAACAAGACCGGCGGTGGCGGCAACCCCGACCTGAAGCCGACCCTGTCCAGCAACCTGGATGCCAACCTGGAGTGGTACTTCATGCCGCGCGGCCTGTTGTCGCTGGGCGCGTACCACATGCGCCTGAAGGACTACATCGCCTTCGACGTGGTCCAGCGCCAGCTCTTCAGCGAACTGACCAACCAGCTTGAAACCTACGACATCTCCACCCCGATCAATGCCGATGGGCAGGTCACCGGCGTGGAAGTGGCCTACGAGCAGCCGATCGGCGAGTACTTCGGCGTCAACGCCAACTACACCTACGCCAATGGCAGGACCAACCACACCTGGGCCGATGGCACCAACAACCTGCTGGGTACCTCGAAGAACACCTACAACGTGGGTGCCTACTTCGAGAACGAACGCTTCGGCGCCCGCGTCAGCTACACCCGCCGTTCCTCGTTCCTGATCAGCCTGTCCGGTACCAACCCGTACTACCAGGACGACTTCGGCACCCTGTCTGCGTCGCTGAGCTACAAGGCAACCGACTGGCTGAGCATCAGCCTGGATGGCCTGAACCTCAACAACCCGACCTACAAGTACTACCAGAGCGCGTTGATTCCGACCTCGTTCTACTCCAACGGCCGCCAGTACTATCTGAACTTCCGCTTCAAGTACTGATCGCCGCGGTAACACGCTGCGCACCTGAAACGGGCCCGGATTTCCGGGCCCGTTTCACAGGTGGAACCCGATTCGCTACAAAGGAATGACCCGATGCACACCCGCACCCGTCGTACCTCGCTGTCGCTGCTGTCCTTCGCACTGGCACTCTCCCTCGCACCGCTGGCCCAGGCCGCCGACGCACAGGCACCGGATGGCCCGAAGGCCCTGCCCGGTTCGCTGATGCTGATCCCCGCGCCGGCGAAGGCCGAGCGCCTCGACGGCGCCGGCTACGCGGTGACGGCGGCCACGCCGGTCCGTGCACAGGGCCCGGTCGCCCAGCGCGTCGCCACGCAGTTCGCCACCCTGCTGCGCGACAGCGGTGGCCCGGCGGTAACGGTGGGCGAAGGACGCGGCAAGGACGGCATCCGCTTCGTGCTGGACGCCACGCTCAAGACCGGTGCCGAAGGCTACCAGCTGCGTTCGGACGCGCGCGGCGCGACCGTGCAGGCCGCCACCGAGGCCGGCCTGTTCTACGGTGCGGCCACGCTCTCGCAGCTGCTTACCGGCGGCAGCAATGGCACGCTTCCGGCGCTGCGCATCGATGATGCCCCCCGTTTCAGCTGGCGCGGCCTGATGCTCGATTCGGCCCGCCACTTCCAGAGCCTCGACGAGATCAAGCAGGTCCTCGATGCGATGGCCGAGCAGAAGCTCAACACCTTCCATTGGCATCTCACCGATGACCAGGGCTGGCGCATGGAGATCAAGCGCTACCCGAAACTGACCGGCATCGGCAGCTGCCGCATTCCGGCCGGCGATGGTGGCCGCGATCCGGTCACCGGCGCCGAGCGTCCCTACTGCGGGTTCTACACCCAGGAACAGATCAGCGAGGTGATCGCGTATGCGGCCGCGCGCCATATCCAGGTGATCCCCGAGATCGACGTGCCCGGCCACGCCACCGCAGCGATCGCGGCCTATCCGGAGCTCGGCACGATCGACACCCCGCTCAAGCCGCTGAGCGAATGGGGCGTGTTCCCGAACCTGTTCAACACCGACGACAGCACCCTCGAATTCCTTGAGAACGTGCTGGAAGAAGTCATCGCGTTGTTCCCGGCCAGGTATGTGCACGTGGGTGGCGACGAAGCGGTCAAGGACCAGTGGGAGGCTTCCGCGCGGGTGCAGGCACGCATGCGCGAGGTGGGCGCCGGCGATGAGATGGAGATGCAGAGCCACATCATCAAGCGCCTGGAAACGTTCCTCGAACAACACGACCGGCGCCTGATCGGCTGGGATGAAATCCTCGAAGGCGGGTTGCCGCCGGAAGCCACGGTGATGTCGTGGCGCGGCACGGAAGGCGGCCTGAAGGCCGCCAGCGAAGGTCACGACGTGGTGATGTCACCGGTGACCGACATGTACATGGATTACCTGCAGACCAACGCGGAGAACGAGCCGCCGGGCCGCCCGGCGACGATTCCGCTGGCGCGCGTATACGGCTTCGAGCCGGTGCCGGACGCGCTGGCCAAAGACAAGCAGCACCACATCCTCGGCCTGCAGGCCAACATGTTCACCGAGCACACGCGCAGCTACGCGCGCCTGCAGCACAACCTGTTCCCGCGCCTGGCTGCCGTGGCCGAGACCGGCTGGTCGCCGCGCGAGCGTCGCGATTACGCCGATTTCCTGGCACGCCTGCCGGCGCAGCTGCAGCGCTACCAGGCGATGGGCATCGCGTATGCGCAGACCCCGTTCCAGGTGGAACTGGACAGCCATGACGATCGCGCTGCCGGCACCGCGACGCTCGCACTGCGCAATCCGCTCGGCTACGACATCCACTACAGCGTGGATGGCAGTGCGGTCACCGCCCAGTCGCCGCGCTACACCGCCCCGCTGCAGCAGCCGCTGCCGGTGGCGCTGCAGGCCGCGACGTTCTTCAATGGCCAGGCATTGGCCAAGGCCGCCAGCCGCTTCGATATCACCGCCACCTCGCTGCTGTCGCGGACCGACGAGCATCTGGCGCAGTGCCCGGGCGAAGGCCAGCTGCTGCTGCGCCTGGAAGATGATGGCCCGGCCGACGGCGAACGTGCGATCTTCAACGTCGACATCTTCAACCCGTGCTGGCTGTGGAAGGATGCCGATGTGGACGGCATTGCCAGCGTCCGCATCCGCGCCGGACAGATTCCGTATTACTTCCAGCTGGCCCACGACGAGCCGAGCCGTCGCTTCGCACCCAAGCGCAGCGCACACGGGGAAATGGACATCCTCGGCGGGCAGTGCGATGGCAAGCCGCTGGCCAGCGTGACGCTGCCGGCCGCACCGGGTGCCGATGGGTTCATCACACTGGAGGCGGCGCTGCCGCGTTCGCTCAAGGGCACGCAGAATCTGTGCGTGCGCTTCACCGGCGACACCCGGCCGACGATGTGGGTGCTGGATGAGATGACGCTGCAGCCGCGGTAACGCCGCAGCCACAAACGAAACGGAGGAGGTAGTGCCGGCCGCTGGCCGGCACCTCATGAATCCGACATCGCCAGATTGCCGGCCAGCGGCCGGCACTACCCGTCATGCGGGGTCCGGGCGGCAGTACCCGTCCCGCGTCACCCGCGCAGGCGAAGCAGCAGGTCGCGCAGCGGGGTGAACACGATCGCCATGCCGGCCAGCACGCCGACGCTGTTGGCCAGCGCATCCATCGGGTCGGCCATGCGATTGACGGTCAAAGCGCCCTGCGCGAACTCGATGCCGATGCCCAGCGCGACCAGGCCGACCGCGGCCCAGACCAGGGCCGCGCGGCGCTGGTAGATCTGCACGGCCGATGCGGCCAGCAGGAAATACGCGAGGAAGTGCTCGACCTTGTCGCTGTTCTCCGGCAACGGAATCGGCGGCGGCGGGATCAGGCAGACCACGAGGGTGCCCAGCACCGCCAGCCACCACAGCGCCAGCCATGCCCGCGGCCAGCGCAGCGGCTTCAGCAGCGTGGTCGCGGCCACCTTACAGGCGCCAGGTCAGATCGCCGAGCTCGAAGGCGGCTTCGAAATCGACATCGCGCTGGAAGCCCATCACCTGGAAGCGCTCGCCCATCCCGGTCGGCAGCGTCAGCTTTTTCACCTGGTCGCGCAGCCGCACGCGGCCGATCTCGTCGGTACGCGCGTCGGCCTTTTCCAGCAGCGCATCGAGCCCGTTGCCGAGCAGGAAACTGGCCTGGGTGCAGTATCCAGCCAGCTCGAAACCGGCGCCGGTACCCGACTCGGCCAACGCGGTGAAATCCACCGAAGCGGTCAGGTCCTGCAGGCCCGGCCAACGGTACAGGTCGTTGTGCACGTGGTGGCGATAGAACGCACGCACGGTGCCCTCGTCGCGGTCGTCCTGGTAATACTCGTTGCGCGGGTAGCCGTAATCGACGAACAGCATCGCGCCGCGCTGCAGGCCGCCGGCGATCGCCTGGATCCAGTACGGCAGCTGCGGCAGCAGTTCGGAGCGGTAACCATCGGCGAAGGGCTTCTCGCGGTAATGCTCGACGTGGCGGACCGCCGCCGTGAGCATCGCATCGGCCGGCTGCGCGCCGCGCACGAAGGCACCGTCGGCATCCAGCTCCACGGTTTCTTCATAGACCATGCCGTCGCGGGCGAGGAAGCGCGGCGTCGGCAGCGCGTCGATCACTTCGTTGGCGAAGACCATGCCGTCCCAGTCGTCATCGAACGGGCGGTCCAGCCATTCCACCAGGGCGAACACCGGCGGGATCAGCGCCTTCTCCAGGCGCTCGCGCTGGCGCTCGCGCAGGTCGGCGCTGGGCTCCAGGATCGCGTAGCGCTCAGGCAGCGCGTCCAGTTCCAGCATGCGCTTGAGCAGCACTTCGGCGAAGGCGCCGCTGCCGCCACCGACTTCCATGAACCGCGCTTCCGGGCCGAGCTGCTGCATCACCGGGGCGATCGCGTTGGCCAGGGTCGCGGCGAACAGCGCGCCGATTTCCGGCGAGGTGGTGAAATCGCCGGCCGCGCCGAACTTGCTGGCACCGGCGCTGTAGTATCCCCAACCGGGCGCGTACAGGCTCAGCTCCATGAAGCGGGAGAACGGCATCGCGCCGCCGTTGGCGAGGATTTCAGCGCGCAGCGCCGCAGCCAGCTCGTCGCTGTGGGCCAGGGCGTCGGATTCGGGGAGGGGCAGTGGGGAATGCATGGCGCGGGCGATTGCGGTGACAATGCACAGCATAGCCTGAGCAGGGAGTACCCCCGATGACCGATACCGCGCCCGTGGCGCTGATCACCGGCAGTGCGCGCCGGATCGGCGCGGCCATCGCCCGCCAGTTCCACGCCTGTGGCTGGTCGGTGGTGCTGCACGCCCACACCTCGACCGCCGAGCTGCAGCAGATGGCCTTCGACATGGACATGCTGCGCCCGGGCAGCGTGCTGGCCCTGCAGGCCGATCTGCGCGATGCCGAGGCCCTGCCCGACTTGGTCGACCAGACCGTGGCCCAGTTCGGCCGGCTGGACACCCTGGTCAACAACGCCTCGAACTTCTACCCCACCCTGCTCGGCCAGATCACCGCCGCGCAGTGGGACGACCTGTTCGCGGTCAACGCACGCGCGCCCCTGCTGCTGGCCCAGGCCGCGGCGCCGCACCTGCGCCGCCAGCAGGGCAGCATCGTCAACCTGACCGACCTGCACGGCACCCAGCCGATGCGCGACCACCCGGTGTACGCAGCGGCCAAGGCCGCGCTGGAGATGGTCACCCGCTCGCTGGCGCTCGAGCTGGCGCCCAAGGTCCGGGTCAATGCGGTCGCGCCCGGGGCGATCCTGTGGCCGGAACAGGGCAAGGATGACTTCGCGCAGCAGGCGCTGCTGGCACGCACGCCGCTGGCACGCACCGGCACGGTGGAGGAGATCGCCGAGGCGGTGTACTGGCTGGCCACCGATGCCGCGTTCGTCACCGGGCACACCCTGCGCGTGGATGGTGGGCGGACGTTGTCGTAAACGCCGGTTGGACCGCACGCTGGGTCGTGTGCAGGCCCCGTACCGACCAACGGTCGGTACCTACCGCATCGATCAGCCGGGCAGCAGGTCCATCGTGTCGAACGGCTCGCCGAACTGCCGATGCGCGCGCCACAGCGCATCCAGGGTCAAACCGCTGACCGGATCGCGGAAGTCCGGGGCGATGTCGGCGAGCGGCTTGAGCACGAAGGCGTGCTTCAGCTCGGGGCGCGGGATGCGCAGGTGGCCGGGGCCCTCCACGATCAGATCGCCGTAGAACACCACGTCGATGTCCAGGGTGCGGTCGCTGAAGCGCGGGCCGCTGCGGTCGCGGCCGTGGGCATCCTCCAGCGCATGCAGCCAGTCATCCAGCGTCTGCAGCGGCAGATCGGTCTGGATCGCCACGGCGTTGTTGAGGAAATCCGGGCCATCAAAGCCCACCGCGGCGGTGCGGTAGGCCGGCGAGACCGCGATCGCGCCGAAGCGCGCGCGCAGGGCCTCCACCGCGGCGTGAAGATGCTGTTGCGGCTGCAGGTTGCTGCCCAGGCTCAGGAGCGCAGTGATCATGGTATTCAGCGTACGTGGGGCGACTCCACACGGGGGCAACGGGGCCAGCGCATAGAATCGGGGTGCACATCATAGGACACCGACATGACCTATTGCGTCGGCATCGAGGTGGACGAAGGCCTGGTCTTCGCCGCCGACACCCGTACCAACGCGTCGCTGGACGACGTGCGCGTGCACCGCAAGCTGCACGAGTTCGAGTTTCCCGGTGAAGCGGCCTTCGTCATCATGGCCGCCGGCAACTTGGCGACCACCCAGCTGCTGATCTCGCGGCTGCGGCGCGACGTGGAGGAGCAGCGGCCCGAGAACCTTCGCGCTTACCGCCATCTGTTCGAAGTGGCCGAGTACGTGGGCCGCGTGCTGCTCGACAGCCAGGTCAAATCCAGCACGCATGAGGCCGGGCAGGATGGCATCGTGACCCAGGCCACGCTGATCCTGGGCGGCCAGATCGGCGGCGAGCATCCCGGCCTGTACATGATCTACCCGCTCGGCAATGCCATCGCGGCGTCGCCGGAAACCCCGTTCCTGCAGATCGGCGAGTCCAAGTACGGCAAGCCCATCCTGGACCGGATCCTGCGCCCGCAGACCCGGCTGGAAGACGCTGCGCGCACGGCCATCGTGTCGCTGGACTCGACCATCCGCTCCAATCTGTCGGTCGGGCTGCCGGTCGACCTGGTCTTGATCCGCAAGGATGACCTGCGCATCACCCAGCGCATGCGCCTGGCCGGCGACAGCCCGCTGTACGCGGAAATCCACGGCAATTGGTCTTTCAAGCTCGAACAGGCCGTGGCCAGCCTCCCCCGGTTTCCGTGGGAGGCCTGATCAGGCGGTTTCCAGCGCCTCGGCGACCGAACGGAACACCTGCTGCATTTCCAGTGGTTTGCGCAGCACGTGCACGTTGATGCCCGGTGGGAAGACCGCCAGCGGCACGGTGACGTCGGCTTCTTCCAGCACCAGCGCCGGGCCGCGATAGCCCAGCGAGGCCATTTCGCCGAGCAGGTGGCTGGCCGAGAGCAGCTTGGAGCCCGCATCGGCGATCACCAGCGCGGGCATGGTCTCCTGCTGCATCCAGCGCAGCGCGGCGGCGCCATCGGAGGCCAGCTGCAGGTGATAGCCCTGGCTGGAAAGCGCATTGCCCAGCAACGACAGCCGCGTGGCCTCGCCATCGACCACCAGGATCGACTGCCCCGTACCGGCGGTGATCGGCCCATCGACCGCCTCGGCCGCATCGGCGATCACCTGCATCGGCAGCAGGACATCGAAGCGCGTCCCGACGCCCGGGGTGCTGTCGACCTGGATGGTCCCGTGCGCGCCTTCGATGATGCGCTTGCAGGAAATCAGGCCGAGCCCGGTGCCGGTCGCCTTGGTGGTGAAGAACGGATTGAACAGGTTCGACAGCGTCTGCGCGTCCATGCCGATGCCTTCGTCGGACACGGTGATGCACAGCCAGTCATCGCCATGGGTATCGGCGGCCGCGGCAGCGCGCAGGGTCAGCCGGCCACCCTCGGGCATGGCCTGGATGGCATTCAAGGACAGATTGAGCAGCACCTGCTGCAGCTCGGTGTAATTGGCATCCACCGCCAGCCCGTCGGCCACCTCCAGGTGCAGGGTGACCTTGGCCGGCAGGTTGCTGCGCAGGAGCAGTTCCACGCCTTCGAACAGGTGGGCCAGGCAGATGTGCTCGCTCGGCTTGCGCGAACCGCGCACGAAGGACAGCATCGACTCGGCCATCTCGTGGCCGCGGCGGCCGCACTCGGCGATGATGTCGGCCAGATGGTGCAGCTGCGGGTCGTCGGTGCGCGCCTTGAGCAGGTCCGGCATGATCAGCAGCGGCTGCAGGATGTTGCGCAGGTCATGGCTCAGCCCGGCCGCCAGCAGCGACAGGCTTTCCAGCCGTTGCGCGCGCATCAGCTCGGCTTCCACCCGCTGGCGGTCGATCGCACTGCGCGCTTCGCGCACGGCGCGCGCCACCGCCGAGGGCAGGCGCGCCGGCTGGTGCTTGATGATGTAGTCGTTGGCGCCCTGGTGCAGGGCGGCCACGGCGTTTTCTTCACCCATCGTGCCGGACACGAAGATGAAGGGCACGTCCGGCAAGGCGGCGCGCACGATCTGCAGCGCTTCATTGCCGGAGAAGCCGGGCATGCTCAGGTCCGACAGCACGATGTCCGGCGCGGCGCGCTCCAGCGCTTCGCGCAGTTCCTGCGCGCTCTCGACCCGCTCGAAACTGGCCTCCAGGCCAGCATCGAGCATCTGCTCGCACATCAGTTCGGCGTCTTCCGGCGAATCCTCGATCAGCAGGATCCGCAGGGCACCCAACGCAGGGCCGGTGAGCGGCATGGGCTTACTCGACCTCCGGTGCCTGGTTGATCAGACCCCAGAACTTGCCCAGGGTCTGCACCGCACCAAAGAACTGGTCCACGTCCACCGGCTTGACCACGTAGGCGTTCACGCCCATGTCCCAGCTGCGCGCCAGGTCGCTTTCTTCGCGCGAGGAAGACAGGATCACCACCGGCAGCCGCTTGAGCTCTTCGGTGTTGCGGATTTCCTTGAGCACTTCCAGGCCATCCATGCGCGGCATCTTGATGTCCAGCAGCAGCACCGCCGGCAGGCCTTCCTCGCGGTTGGCGAAGGCGCCACGGCGCAGCAGGTAGTCCATCGCTTCCACGCCGTCTTCGACGTGCACGATCGGATTGGCCAGGCGGGCTTCCTTCAGGGCGTCGATGGCCATCTCGGCATCGGCGGGGCTGTCCTCGGCGAGGAGGATGGTGCGGAGAGCGGTCATGCGGCGGAGCCCTTGTTGATTGCGTCGAGCGCGGGTGGAAGAACGAAGTGGAACGTGGCGCCCTGATCGACCGCCGACTCGGCCCAGATGCGGCCGCCGTGGCGGGTCAGCACCCGGCGGACGCTGGCCAGGCCGATGCCCGTGCCCGGGTAGTCGCTGGCCTTGTGCAGCCGTTGGAACACCCCGAACAGCTTGCCGGCGTAGGCCATGTCGAATCCGGCGCCGTTGTCGCGCACGGTGAACAGATGGCTGCCGTCAGGCTGGAGTTTGTAGTCGACCTCGATCCGGGCCGGCTCGCGGTTGGAAGAATACTTGATCGCATTGCCGAGCAGATTCAGCCAGACCTGCCGCATCATGTTTTCATCGGAAACAATGATCGGCAGCGGTGCGATCTTCCAGTCGACATGGTGCGGCACGCCGGTGCTTTCCGACTCGCTCTGCTGGTTGGCATCGAGCATGGCGCGGGTATCGGCGACCAGCGACTGCATGTCCACGGCCTGCAGGCGCATCGCCGCCCGGCCCAGGCGCGAATAGACCAGCAGATCGTCGATCAGGGCGGCCATGCGCTTGGCCGAATTGGAGATCACGCCCAGGTAGTGCAGCGATTTTTCATCCGCGCCCTCGCCCAGGTGGCGGGTCAGCTTGTCCGAGAAACCGGCCACGTGGCGCAGCGGCGCGCGCAGATCATGCGATACCGAATAACTGAACGCTTCCAGCTCGCGGTTGACCTCGGAGACCTGCTCGACCTTGCCTTCCAACTGGCGGTTCAGTTCTTCCACGCGCAGCTGCACGGCGCGCTGGACGGTGACATCGCTGACGGTCATCAGCACCACTTCATCGTCCTTGTCCGGCAGTGGCATGCGCCGCGCGTTGATCAGCATGATCCGCACCACGTCATCGGCGGTGCGCTGCTCGTGCTCGTAATCCCACAGCTCGCGGCCGCGCAGCAGCACGTCGGTCAGGCGCTGGCGGACCACCGCATCGGCCCAGGCACCGTCGCCGATGCTGTCCAGCGGCAGCCCTTCGGCCGGGGCCTCTTCGTCCAGGCCGTACAGCTCGCCGAAGGCCGGGTTGTGCATCTGCACGCGCAGCGCGCGGTCGAGCAGCACGATCGGTTCGCGCACCGTGTGCAGCACCGAGGCCGCACGCTCGGCCGCACGCAGCGAGGCACGTTCCGCACTGAGACGGTGGCGGATCTGCCGCTGCAGCAGCCACAGCACCAGGCCAAGCAGCAGCAGCTGCACGATCAGTGCCGACCAGGAGACGAGCTCGCCCTGGCGCTGCTGCGCGGCGAACAGTTCCGAGCGCTTGGCGAGCAGCTGCTCTTCGGTGGCCTGCAGTTCCTCGACCAGGCGGCGGATCGGATAGCGGGTGGTCAGGTCAGCCACCAGCTGCCGCTGATCGGCGTCGGGCGCGGAACGGGCCAGCTGCTTGGCCAGTTCCATGCGGCGTTCAAGCATCGACTGGATGCGACCGATCCGGATCAGCTGATCGGGATTGTCGCGGGTCAGTTCGGCCAGCCGGTCCAACCGCCCGGGAATATCATCGGCCTGCGCCAATCGCTCGCGCAGGCCCGGCGCGTCGATGCCCTTGGACATCGTCAACGCAGCAGATTCAACATCGCGTACGTCGGCCTGCAGCTGATAGACGGCCACGCCGACATCCTGGGTGTGGGTGACCCAGTTCATCGCATCGATGTTGTCGTTGGCCAGTTTGCGCAGGGTGAGCCACGGCACCACGATGATGGCTACCGCCGCCAGGGCCAGGGCCGGCAGACGCCAGCGGTCCCAGATTTGATCACTGAACACCAGCGCCATAGTCCCTCTTCAGCTCGATGCCAAGACCGGCCATGCCCAGCCACCGGAATGACCGGGCCGTGCACCGCGCCGACGATGGCGAAGCGCTGAATATACTCCACCCCTTTGTGAATACGCAGGCAATCACCTGTCTGAACGCGCTCGCGGAGGCTCGGAGGGCGCGCGACGCTTGCCAGGCGGAGGGGGGACTGCCCCACAAAAAAAGCGCGCCCGAAGGCGCGCCCTGTTCAACATTACGGCCGAACTCAGCGCTTGGCAGCGGCTGCGGCGACCTTCAGGCCAGCGGCGTCGACACGCTTGACGCCCTTGATCTGCTGGGTCACGCGGACGGCCTTGTCATGCTCGGCCTGGCTGGCCACGGTGCCGGTGAGGGTGACCACGCCATTGACGGTCTCCACCTTCACTTCGGTACCCGGGACGTTCTTGCTGGTCAGCAGGTCGGCCTTGACCTTGGTGGTGATCCAGCTGTCGGTGACCGGCTCGGCCGAATCGTGCGTATCGGCATGGGTCATCGCGGCATGATCGGTGCTCTTCGGCGGATCCTTGGCCATCGCGGACGAGGTGCCCAGCACCATGCCCAGGGCCAGCGAAGCAGCAAGCAGATTACGGGTCGTGTTGGTCATGTTCGAATTCCTTTGCGGATGTGGGGCCAGTGTCCGTGCAGGGCCGTGGACGGGACGTGGGCACCACATAACGTTGCCGTGAACCACTCAGCTTGCTGCCGAACCGTTCAGATTTCCGCCTCGCGCGCGCAGCCGTTACGCTGTCCTGCCCCGTTATGTTGGAGTGCACCATGGCCGCCGTACTTCAGGTGGGACTGATCGGCTACGGCCTGGCGGGCAGCGTGTTCCATGCGCCATTGATCCTGCACACGCCGGGGCTGGCCCTGCACAGCATCGTCAGTTCGCAGCGTGATCGGTTGCTGCGCAGCTTCACCGATGTGCGCCTGTGCGACGACCCGCAGCAGCTGTTCGATGATCCCGCGGTCGACGCCGTCGTCATCGCCACGCCCAACGATGCGCACGCACCGCTGGCGCGCGCCGCGCTGGCCGCGGGCAAACACGTGCTGGTGGACAAGCCGTTCGCGCTCTCGGTGGCCGAAGCCGAGGCAGTGGTGCAGGCCGCACGGGAGGCGGACCGTGTCGTCACCGTCTTCCAGAACCGTCGCCATGATGCCGACTTCCTCACCCTGAAGCAGGTGCTCGCCGAAGGCCGCGTCGGCCGCGTCGCCGAATGCCATTCCCACTTCGACCGGTTCCGCCCGCAGGTGCGTGACCGCTGGCGCGAGAGCGATGCCCCCGGCAGCGGCCTGTGGATGGATCTCGGTCCCCATCTGCTCGACCAGATGCTGCAGCTGTTCGGCTGGCCCGGCGCGATCAGCGTGGACCTCATGGCGCAGCGCGAGCACGCGCTCGGCAACGACTACTTCCACGCGGTGCTGCACTACCCGCGCCACCGCGCGATCCTGCATGCCGGTTCGCTGGTCGCCGCCTCCAGCCCACGCTTCATCGTGCATGGCGATGCCGGCAGCTACCTCAAGGACGGGCTGGACGTGCAGGAAGATCAACTGCGCCGCGGTGTTGCACCGGGCGCGCCGGGCTGGGGGCTGGACCCGCAGCATGGCCACCTGGTGCGGGCCGATGCGGACGGACACACCCAGCGCAGCACCGTGGACAACGTGCCCGGCGATTACCGCGCGTTCTACGCGGCCTTCCGCGATGCGATGCTGGGTACGGGCGAAGCGCCGGTCAGCACCGCGCAGGCACTGCAGCTGATGCGCCTGCTGG
This sequence comes from Stenotrophomonas sp. SAM-B, assembly GCF_013387485.1. Lineage (GTDB taxonomy): Bacteria > Pseudomonadota > Gammaproteobacteria > Xanthomonadales > Xanthomonadaceae > Stenotrophomonas > Stenotrophomonas maltophilia_AA. Next base: position 591,107 of record NZ_JABBXB010000001.1, on the reverse strand, counting down.
AAGCGGGCGCAGAGAGTGCACGCAGCGGGCGGCGGGTGACCCTGTGAGTCGGCCACGCCAGTCCACGTAGATCCACGCCCTGCGTGGATGCGGGCCGGACGATCACGTTCCGTCGGCCCGCATCGGTCGGCTCAGGTCGACTTGATCGCGTGGCCGCCGAACTCGTTGCGCATCGCCGCCAGCAGGCGATCGCTGAAGGAGTTCTTCTCGCGCGAGCGCAGCCGCTCAAGCAGGGACAGGGTGATCACCGGAGCCGACACGTCCAGGTCGATCGCTTCGGCGACGGTCCAGCGGCCTTCGCCGGAGTCATCGACATGGGGCGCGATGCCGTCCAGCTGCGGGTTGCGGCCCAGCGCATCGGCACTGAGATCGAGCAGCCACGAACGCACTACGCTGCCGTGCTGCCAGGCCTTGGCGACCTGCGCCAGATCGAGGTTGAACTCGGTCTTGCGCTGCATCAGCGCGAAGCCTTCCGCGTAGGCCTGCATCATCCCGTACTCGATGCCGTTGTGGACCATCTTGCAGAAGTGCCCTGCCCCGCTCGGGCCGACATGCGCCCAGCCGCGGTCTTCACCCGGTGCCAGCGTGCGGAAGATCGCGCCGATCCGTTCGACCGCGGCCTTGTCACCGCCGATCATCAGGCTGTAGCCCTCCTGCAGGCCCCACACGCCGCCGCTGGTGCCGCAGTCGATATAGGTCACGTCTTCGCCCTGCAGTTGTTCGCTGCGGCGCATGGAATCCTTGTAGTACGAGTTGCCGCCGTCGATCACCACGTCGCCTTCGGACAGATGCGGCGAGAGCGAGGCCAGCGTCTGGTCGACGACGCCGGCCGGCACCATCAACCACACCACGCGCGGCACCGGCAGCGCGGCAAGCGTATCGGCGATCGAGGCGCTGACCTCGAAACCACGCGCGGCCGCCGCGGTGCGTGCGGCCTCACCGGGATCGACCCCGATCACGCGATGACCGCCGCGGTGCAGGCGCTCGGCCATGTTGGCGCCCATGCGGCCCAGTCCAATCATTGCAATATCCATGACTCACCTTTGCTCAGCTTGCGAATACGGTTGTGTAACGGGAGAGACCGGCGCGGCCGCGCACTGCTGCAGCTGTGCGTCGATCCAGCGCCGGTACAACGTGGTGTGCAGATTGTGCAGCCCCAGCTCGATCGCGAACGGCGTGCGCGGATTGCGGTCGAGCAGGCGCGCGATGTGATATCCGATAGGACGTATACCGCGTGGATGCACGTAAATCAGGAACCCCTGGTAGAACGGATCGTCCAGCAATGCGTCCAGTTCCTTCAGCAGCGGCTGCTGCGCGGCCGGCACTTCGCGCCGCCAGATCGGATCACGCTCGATCAGCAGGCGCTCGAAACGGCGCGGGCCCGGGCCCGGCATGCTTTGGGCCAATGACCAGATGCGCCGGTTGATCCGGTCGTAGTACGCGAAGCCGTCGTGCTCGCGCAGCGCGCGCGCCGCCGCATCACTGACATCGACCACCACGAAGTTCTCGGCCTGGTTGTTGATGTCGTCCAGGTAAGCGCGGTCGAACACGTGCTCGATGAAGCCGGGCGTCCCCACGAACGCCTGCCGCCCGCGTTGCGCGGTCTTCGTTGCCTTCCCATCGGCGAGGAACTCGCCGGCATGCCGGCCGAGCAGGATGCTGTCGGTCTCGTGCAGGGTCAGGAAGGTGCCGATGGACAGCTCTTCAGCCGAGAACGCGCGATCGAACGCGGCATCGCCGTACAGCTCGCGCTGGGTCGCCAGCTGCGCGACCTGACGGCCCACCCCGCACTCCGCGCGCACGCGGCCGTCGTAGAAGGTCTGCAGTGCCGCGCTGTTGGCCTCGGCCGGCTGATAGCCACGGCCGAAGCTGCGGAAGCGCTCCCAACCCTTGGCCTGGGCGCCACCGGCACCGAAGCCGATCCAGCCCAGCTGCAGCGCCGAGAAGCGGAACCCCTCGTTGTCCTGCAGCGCGGTGGTGGCACGGCGGGTGGCGGCGCCGAGCTTGAACGCGTAGGCGCAGACCGTGGCCGGATCATCGAACAACGTAGGCAGCCAGGCCTGCCGCTGCGCCTCCGACCATTGACGCGGCAGCTGCACGCGCAGGTCGCCGGCCGCCTGCGCCTGGTGCAGGTCGGCGCGCTCGCAGACCGGTCCGCCCTGCAGCATCGGTGCCTCGATGTCGGCGGCGCTGATCCGCCAGCCCAGCTCCTCCAGCACGCTCTGCGCGCAGGACGCCGCACTCCACGCGCTGGCCGCGGGGATCAGTCCCAGCAGCGCGCCGAGCACGCAGCGGTGCCAGCGCTGCGATCCTGCTGCCATGGCCTGCCGCACCCCTGCCCGCTCAGCGCAGCGATGCCGGGGTATCGCTCACCACCGTGGTGGGCGGCGTCTCCACCGCTGCAGCGGGCGCCGCGGGCGGGGCGGCGGCCGGCGTCGGCTCGGGCACGGCGGCGGCCGGCAGGTACTGCTGCAGACGCTCGAAGAAGCGGCGGTAGAAGGTGGCGTCCTGCACGGTGCTGCTGGCCACTTTCACCAGCGAGTCGTCATTGCTGCCGAACGGCAGCGAGACCGAGCCCAGCGCACCCACGCCGACGCTGGCCGAGGTCGGGCTCTTCTTCAACGCGTAGCGGTCCTGCACGGCGCTGACGAAGACCAGCGCCTGGTCGCCGCGCGGCGCACAGGAAATCCGCAGCACCAGCTGCTCGTGCTCCTCATCCTTCGGCTGGAAGTTCTTGTTGCCCTCCACCGCGTCATCGCCGGCGCGGGCAATCGCATAGCCCTGGCTGAGCAGGGTGCGTCGGGCGGCTTCGCAGGCCTGGGCCGGCGGGCCGGGGACGGTGCGCGAATAGGTATCGCCGGAGTCGAAGGACTCCCGGATCAGGGTACTGTCGGCGGCGCGGCCGCCACAGGCGGTCAACGCGGCGAACACCGCCAGCAGCGGGATCGAACGTACACGACGAAAGCGCATGGCCGCTCCTGCGGAAATCCAGCCTCCAAGGATAGACCTGTGCGCGTTGGCAGGAGGTGGATACGCACAGGCCGCCCCGAAGGGCGGCCTGTGGAGTTGTCACCTGTTCAGCTGGCGGCCGCCGAAGCGGTCAGTCCGCCCAGCGGCCGACGCCGGTCGACTGCGGCAGGACCTGCGCCGACAGCGGACGGTCGGCCTCCAGCAGGTTCACCGCATCGGCCAGGATCGCGGCCGACTCGCGCAGCAGCGGATCCGGGCGCTTCTCGGCAGCCTTCTCGCGGGCGGCATCCTTGACGATGTCGCGCTCGTTGCCGGTCAGGCCGTCGTCATTGCTGTCATCGGCCAGCGGATCCAGATCCAGGCCCAGCTGCTTGCGGATGGCCTGGCGATCGGTGCGCTGCCGGTCCTGCTTCTCACGCTCGGCGCGGCGCTCGGCCTCGTTGAGCGAGATGTACTTCTTGGCCTTCTCGGCGCGGAACTGTTCGACATCCTCGTTCCACCACTGGAACTCCTTGTCGGCGGCGATGCGCGTGTCGTGGCGGCTTTCCAGCTTGGGCAGCAGCGGACCGAAATTGCCGTACTGGGTGTGCGGCACGGCAGCGATGCGGGTCCACGGCAGGGCGTTGTCGTAGGTGCTTTCGCCGTACTCGCTGGCGTCCACGCTGGCCGGGAAGGCCAGATCGGGCACCACGCCCTTGTGCTGGGTGCTGCTGCCGCTGACGCGGAAGAACTGGGCGATGGTCAGCTTGACCTGGCCGAAGCGCTGGGTCTCGCCACTCGGCCAACGGTCGAGGTCGACGATGTTCTGCACGGTGCCCTTGCCGAAGGTGGTCTCACCGATCACCAGGCCACGGCCGTAATCCTGGATGGCGCCGGCGAAGATCTCCGACGCCGAGGCCGAGCCGCGGTTGATCAGCACGGCCAGCGGACCGTCCCACGCCACCACTTCACTGCGGTCGCTGTTGACGGTGACGCGGCCACCGGACTCGCGCACCTGGACCACCGGGCCCTGTTCGATGAACAGACCGGTCAGTTCGATCGCTTCATCCAGCGAACCACCGCCGTTGTTGCGCAGGTCCAGCACCACGCCGTCGAGCTTGTCGGCCTTGAAGCCGGCCAGCAGCTTGGCCACGTCGCGCGTCGCCGACGCGTAGTCCGCGGCATTGCGGCGGCGGCCTTCGAAGTCCTGGTAGAACGTCGGCAGTTTGATCACGCCGACCTTGCGCGCCGGCTCCCCATCCTTGGCCGGGATGGTCAGGGTTTCGCCCTTGGCGGCCTGTTCGGCCAGGCGCACCTTCTGGCGGGTCAGCACCAGGGTGTGGTGCTTGCCGTCGACGCCTTCCTCGGCCGGAATGAATTCCAGGCGGACTTGGGTATCGCTCTTGCCGCGGATCTTGGCCACCACGTCATCGATGCGCCAGCCGATCACGTCTTCGAGCGGACCGGACTTGCCCTGGCCCACGCCGACGATGCGGTCGCCGGGCTTGAGCGTGCCATTGACCGCGGCCGGGCCGCCGGCGATGACCTCGCGGATCACCACCATGTCGTCCTGGCGCTGCAGCTGCGCGCCGATGCCTTCCAGCGACAGCGACATCGCCTGGTTGAAGTTCTCGGCGGTGCGCGGGGTGAAGTAATCGGTATGCGGGTCGACGGCGCTGGTGTAGGCGTTGAGGAAGAACTGGAACACGTCCTCGCCCTTGAGCTCATTGACCGACTTTTCCAGCGTGGCGTAACGCTTGTCCAGCGTCTTGCGGATCTCGGCCGGCTGCTTGCCGGCCAGCTTCAGGCGCAGCCAATCGTTCTTGACCGATTTGCGCCACAGATCGTCCAGTTCGGCGCTGCTCGCGGCCCACGGCACGTCCTTGCGGTCGTACTCGAACTTTTCGTCGGTGCTGAAATCGAAGTCCTGCTTGAGCAGCTTGCGCGCATAGCCGACGCGCTCGCCCACGCGCTGCTTGTAGACCGCGAACACCTGGAACGCCGGCTCCAGCTCACCCCCACGGATGGCGGTGGCGATGTTGGCCTCGAACGGCGCGAAGCGGGTGATGTCGGCCTGGGTGAAGAACTGCTTGCTGCTGTCGAGCGACTCCAGGTAGCGCTTGAAGACGTCCTTGGAGGTCGCCGCATCGAGTGCGCGCGGCCGGTAGGCGTATCGGCTGTCCGAGAGCAGTCCGTAGACCAGCTTGGAGGTGGTCACCTGGTCGGCCGTGGCGGCCGAGGGCAGCGCGGGCGAATCGGCGTAGGCGGCCAGTGCCATCGGCGCGGTGAGCGCCAGGGCCATCAGGAATGCGGGGGCTTTGAATTTCATGGACTAGCTCGTGGCACCTTGCCAAGGGAGAGACTGCGTGCATTACAGACACCACGACAGTGCCGAAAGTTGCCGCGTTTGTCACCGGGGCCTTCAGCCTACCGAGGCCGTTGGAGAAATTTGTGAATACCGGCGGGATCGGCAGACAGGCACAGGCCTGCGGCCATCCGCGGTTCAGGGCCGCGGCCGGGGGAAGACAGGGGGAATGACGGAACGGGCCCCGAAGGGCCCGTTGGATCAACCGGCGACGCCGGCGTCGGCCGCCTGGCGGTCGGCGTGGTAGGACGAGCGCACCATCGGACCGGAGGCGACGTGGCTGAAGCCCAGCGCGTTGCCGTACTCCTCCAGCGCCTTGTATTCCTCGGGCGTCCAATAACGCAGCACCGGGTGGTGGTGGGCGGTCGGCTGCAGGTACTGGCCGATCGTGATCATGTCCACGTCGTGCTCGCGCAGGTCGCGCAGCGTGGCCTGGACCTGCTCGAGGGTCTCGCCCAGGCCGAGCATGATGCCGGACTTGGTGGCGATCTCCGGATGCTGGGCCTTGAACTTCTTGAGCAGGGTCAGCGACCACTGGTAATCCGCGCCCGGGCGCACGTTGCGGTACAGGTCCGGCACGGTTTCGATGTTGTGGTTGAACACATCCGGCGGATTGGTCGCCAGGATCTCCAGCGCGCGCTCCATGCGGCCCTTGCCACGGAAGTCCGGGGTCAGCACTTCGATCTTGGTGTTGGGCGACTTGGCACGGATGGCGCCGATGCAGTCGGCGAAGTGCTGGGCACCGCCGTCGCGCAGGTCGTCGCGGTCCACGCTGGTCACCACGACGTACTTCAGGCCCATGTCGGCCACGGTCTGGGACAGGCTGGCCGGTTCATTGGCGTCCGGCGGCTTGGGCCGGCCGTGGGCGACGTCGCAGAACGAGCAGCGGCGGGTGCAGACCTCGCCGAGGATCATGAAGGTCGCGGTGCCGTGGCTGAAGCACTCGTGGATGTTGGGGCAGCTGGCTTCCTCGCAGACCGTGACCAGGCGGTTCTCGCGCAGCTTGGCCTTGAGGTTCTGCACGGCGTTGCCCGACGGAATCCGCACGCGGATCCACGACGGCTTGCGCAGCACCGGCGCGTCGGCGAACTGCACCGGCGAGCGGCCGATCTTGTCACCGCCGATCTGTTTGACGCCCGTCTGCAACGGGGCGGCGGACGGCGTGTCGCCCTGCACAACCTGCAGGGGAATGAGGCGAGCGGTGGTTTCAGTCATGGCCTTGGTCGGCGGCGTTCACGCCGCGTCAGTCAAATCGGGTAATTCAGCGGCCGGCTCGAGGGCCAGGCCGAACTGGCGGGCCAGATGGCCCAGCAGCACCGGCGTGACGGCCGCCATGCCGGACGGTCCCCCCAAGTCTACCACCGAGGTCACCTGCAGCCCTTGATAGCCACAGGGGTTGATCCGGCGGAACGGTTCCAGGTCCATGGACACATTGAAGGCCAGGCCGTGGAAGGTGCAGCCGCGGCGCACACGGATGCCGAGGGCGGCGACCTTGGCCCCGCCCACGTAGACGCCGGGGGCGCCGTCGAGGCGCTCGGCGCCGATGTTCCATTCGTCCAGGGTGTCGATGATGGCCTGCTCGATCCGGCAGACATAGTCGCGCACCCCGATGCCCAGCCGCCGCAGCTGCAGCAGCGGGTAGATCACCAGCTGGCCGGGGCCGTGGTAGGTCACCTGGCCGCCGCGGTCGACATGCAGAACGGGAATATCGCCGGGGGCGAGCACGTGCTCGTCCTTGCCGGCCTGGCCCAGGGTGAACACCGGGTCGTGCTCGACCACCCACAGTTCGTCGCGGGTGGCATCGGTGCGGGCATCGGTGAAACGCTGCATGGCGTGCCAGACCGGGGCATAGGGCTGGCGGCCGAGGTCACGCACGAGGGCCGGTTGCGGCGCCCGGTCGCCCGGGGCCGCGGCGGTGGCGCAGCTGGCTACAGCGTCCACTTCACTTCCGGGTGGTCGCGCAGCGCGTTGTGGGCGGCGTCGTACTGTTCGCGATTGTCGGCCTTGAACACCAGTCGCACGGACACGTACTTGCCGTTGGACGAGTGTTTCCAGCTGACCCGTTCGGTCAGTACTTCCAGGCCGGCGAGCTCGAGCAGGCGCGGCAGTTCGCGTTCCAGGTCGTTGCCGGCCGCGCCCATGGCGCTGAGTTCGAACTGGCCGGGGAACTGGAAGCCGTGGTCGGGGTTGTCAGACTTGATCTCCATGTCCGGGATTATGGGGATGCCCGCGCCCGAACCCAAGCGTTGCTTGATCGTGCGCACAGCGGTACCGAACGGCACGTGAAAACGCCTGTATCGCCACTGATACGCAGCAGTGCGTGCGCAGTGCTGTTCACAGGATCACGCTCTGACTACGCTGTACCAGCTTAAGAAAGAATAAATCCCTGTCTGGTATCCCATGTCCTTGAAGCCCTTCGCGCTGCCGGCCGCGCTTGCCGGTGTCCTCGCCCTGGCGGCGCCTGCCGCCCAGGCCGCCTCCCAATGCGGGCCCGATGCGATGCGCGAGCATCCGCCGCAGGTCAACTTCCGCGTCGACAACGATCTGTTCGGCGGCAAGGACCAGGATCAGGGCTATACCAACGGTGCCCAGATCACCTTCGTGTCGCCGAATCTGGTCGACTACACCGACGATCCGTGCCTGCCGCGCCTGGCGCGCTGGGTCAACAGCCACCTGGAGCGGCTGCACCCGGGCGAGTTCGAACAACAGAACATGATCTTCAGCCTGGCCCAGGGGATTTTCACCCCGACCGATTTCACCCGGAAGGACCTGATCGAAGATGACCGCCCGTATGCGGGCGTGCTGATCGGCAGCTTCGGGTACAACGCGCGCCGCGGCGACCGGCTGCAGACGACGCAGCTGGCGTTGGGCGTGGTCGGGCCCTGGGCGCAGGGCGAAGAAGTGCAGAACGCGGTGCACGAGCTGCTGGGCGATGAGAAGTTCCAGGGCTGGGACAACCAGCTGCACAACGAGCCGGTGTTCATGCTGACCCACGAGCGGATGCGCCGGTGGCCGGCCGATGCCACGGAGAACCTGGGCGGCTGGGGCTGGGATGCGATCAGCCATTACGGCGGCGCGGTGGGCAACCTGGCCACACACCTCAATGCCGGTGGCGAAGTGCGCTTCGGCTGGAAGCTGCCGGACGATTTCGGCAGCACCCCCCTGCGCCCGGCCGGTGAGAACACGGCGCCGACGCGCGGTGGCAAGCCGAGCGGGTGGTCGTGGCATCTGTTCGCGACGACCGATGCGGCGTGGGTGATCCGCGATATCACGCTGGATGGCAACACGTTCCGCAACAGCCACAGTGTCGACAAGCGGCATGTGGTCGGCCAGGCCGGCTACGGGCTGGCGGTGATGCGCGGGCGCTGGAAGTTCGCACTGGCGCGCTACCACAGCACGCGCGAGTTCGATGGGCAGCGCGAGGCGCCGGTGTTCGGCAGCTTCACGATCAGCCGGTCGCTGTAACGCCGCCAGTACGGAACGCCGGCCAGCGGCCGGCACCACCGGGCAGCCAGAACGGACGCGCAAAAAAAGACCGGCTTTCGCCGGTCTTTTTTTACTGCGGTCGAACCGGATTACTCCGATTCCCACCACATCCAGAAGCTGTCCCACAGGCGCTTGAAGAAGCCGGCTTCTTCGACGGCGGCCACGGCAACCAGCGGCGCCTGGGCGACGACCTGGTTGTCCAGCATCACCTTCAGCGTGCCGACCTGCTGGCCAGCGGTGAACGGGGCTTCGAGGGTCTTGGGAACATCGATGCTCGGCTTGAGATCGTTGTAGCGGCCGCGCGGGACGCTGACCAGCATCGGCTGGGCGACGCCCAGCTGCAGCTTGTCGGTCTTGCCCTTCCACACCTTGTGCTCGGCCACGACCTTGCCCGGCTCGTACATGCGGTGGGTTTCGAAGAAGCGGAAGCCCCAGTTGAGCAGGGCCAGGCTGTCATCGGCGCGCTGCTTTTCCGAACCGCCCCCGAGGATCACTGCGACCAGGCGCTGGTCGCCGCGCTGGGCCGAGCTCATCAGGCAGTAGCCGGCTTCGGAGGTATGGCCGGTCTTGATGCCGTCCACGCTCTGGTCGCGCCACAGCAGCAGGTTGCGGTTCGGCTGGGTGATGTTGCCGACGGTGAATTCCTTCACCTTGTTGTAGGCGTACGTTTCCGGGTAGTCACGCACCATCGCGCGGCCCAGCAGGGCCAGGTCGTAGGCGGTGGTGTGGTGGCCCGGGGCGCTGAGACCGTGCGCGTTGACGAAGTGCGAGTCCTTCATGCCGATCTTGGCGGCGTAGCTGTTCATCAGCGAGGCGAAGGCTTCTTCGCTGCCGGCGACGTGCTCGGCCAGGGCGATCGCGGCATCGTTGCCGGACTGGATCGCCATGCCCTTTTCCATGTCTTCCAGGCGTGCGGTCTGGTTGACCGGGAAGCCGCTGTAGCTGCCGTCGGTGCCGGCACCGCCCTCGCGCCAGGCGCGCTCGCTCATCATCACCTGGTCGTCGGTACGGACCTTGCCGTTCTTGACCTCGGCGGCGACGACGTACGAAGTCATCACCTTGGTGATGCTGGCCGGGGCCAGCTGTTCGTGCACGTTTTCACCGGCCAGGACCTGCCCGGTGGCGAAATCCATCAGGATCCAGGCCTTGGAGATGCTGGGCGCGGGTGCCGGCGGCGTGGCCACGGTGGCCGGAGCGGCGGCGGCGGGAGCAGGCGCCGGTGCCGGGGTCGGCAGGGGGGTCTGGGCGGAGACCATGCCCACGAACAGGGTCGTGGCCATGGCAGCGGCGGCAAAGCGGAATTTCATCGGACAGCAAGCTCCTGGAGGGCGCCAAGGGGGGGATGAGGGATAACGGCCATTGTAGGGCCAAGGAGCGGCGGCACGCGCTGGCGTGCCGCGGGCAGTGGAAGGCTCAGTCCTTCACGATCTGCGGCGCCCCGAAGCCCAGACCGGCAATCCGGCCGGCAAGTTCCGAGGCACTGGCATGGTCGGGGGCCGGAACGCGCAGACGCCACAAGGTGCGCCCGCCACTGACGATGTCGCTGATGCTGGCCCCGGCGATGCCGGCCGAGGACAGCTGGCCGAGCGCGCGGGTGGCATTGTCGCGGCTGGCGAAACTGGCGACCTGCAGCAGCACGCTGCCGAGCACCTGCTGGGACAGGCTGGCGCTGGGAGCCGGTGCCGGTGCCGGTGCCGGGCGCGCGGCGGCGGCGGCGGCAGGCAGTGCGGCGACCGCCACCGGGGCGCTGTTCACGCTGGCGGCCTGGGTGGTGGCCGGCTTGCCGGTGGCCACGCGCACCCCGTTGTCGCGCATCCAGTGATCGAAGTTGTCGGCGTTGCCCGGCTTGGCCGAGTCGGCCACGCGGTAGCGGTACTGCTCGCCGGCCGGTTTGGCCGCGGTGCCCGTGGCCGTGGCCGTGGCGGCCGGCAGCTTGCCGACCAGGGCATCCATGTCGCTGGCGCGGCGTGCCGCGGTGGCGCTGGCCGTCGTCGCGGCAGCCGCAGCGGCGGCGACCTCGCGGCGTTCGCGGCGGCTGGGTTTGTCGACCATGAGGTTGTCGTCGCCCGGGGCCAGTGCGCGGACTTCCACGTTGCCGGTACCGCGCTGGGTGATGCCCAGGCGCACGGCGGCCGCGTAACTGAGATCGACCACGCGGCCGTCATGGAACGGGCCACGATCATTGACCCGCACGATCACCGATTCGCCGTTGTCCAGGTTGGTGACCCGGGCGAAGCTCGGCAGTGGCAGCGTCTTGTGCGCGGCGGTGAAGGCGTACATGTCGTACACCTCGCGGTTGGAGGTCAGCCGGCCATGGAACTTCGCGCCGTAATACGAGGCCGTGCCCTTCTCGGCATAGCCGCGGGTCTTGTCCATCACCTGGTACTGCTTGCCCAGCACCACGTACGGCGATTTGTTGCCGACCGGCGAACGCGGCAGATCCACGACCTCCGGCTCGGGGATGCAGGCCACGTTCGGGATGTAGGTGGGGGTGCTGTCATTCACGCCCGGCTTGTACAGCCCGCCGGCGCGATAGTCGCCGCGCGTGCTCGGGTCTTCAGACGCGGCTTTGTACGGCGAGCCATCAGGACAATGCGCCGGACGCCCGCCTTTGCCCTGCACCACCGCGCCGGACGGCTTGCTGCTGCCGGAAGCGGTGCCGCCCCCGGGTTTCTTCGGCGCACTGCTGCAGGCGGCCAGTGCCAGTATCAACAGACCCGGGATCAGCCATCTGGAGCGTGCGATCGTGTTCATGCCGGCGGCAACTCCTGTCCGGCGATGGCCTGGGACAACTGGTACACGGCCATCGCATACATTTTCGAGAGGTTGTAGCGGGTAATGGCGTAGTAGTTCTGGAAGCCCAGCCAGTACTGCTTGCCGGTGCTGCCTTCCAGCGTGATCGGGGTGGCGGTCAGGCCGGCCGCGACCGGAACGCTGGGCTGGTAACCGCGCTGGGCCAGCTCGGACAGACTCCAGGTCGGCGCCCATTCGGTCGGATTGAACGCCTCGCGACCCGCCTGCAGCGTGGCCGGCACGGCGACCGGGCCACCGCGGACCCAACCGCCCTTCTTGACGAAGTAGTTGGCGATCGAGGAGAAGACGTCGTCATAGCTGTTGAACAGATCGCGACGGCCATCGCCGTTGCCGTCCACCGCGTAATCGAGATAGCTGGAGGGCATGAACTGGCCCATGCCCATCGCGCCGGCGTAGCTGCCCTTGATCGCGGTGATGTCGAGCTTCTCATCGCGGGTCAGCGCGAACAGGCGCGCCAGTTCGTCGCGGAAGAACAGCTCGCGGCGCACTTCGCGTTCGAGCTTGGCCGGATCGCCACTGCGCGGGTATTTGAAGGCCAGCGTGTACAGCGCATCCAGGACGCGGTAATTGCCGGTGTTGCCGCCGTAACTGGTTTCCACGCCGATGATCGCCACGATCACCTCGGCCGGAACCCCGGTGCGCTGCTGCACGCGCATCAGCTCATCGCGATGCTGGGCGAGGAACTTCCTGCCGCCTTCGATCCGCGCCTGGCTGATGAACATCGGCCGGTATTCGTTCCACGGTTTGACCCGCTCGGCCGGGCGCGACATCGCCGCGATGATCGGGTCGCGGATCTGCGCCTGGGCCAGGGTCGCCTCGATGTGCGCGGCGGGAATGCCGTAGCGGGACGCGGTATCGCGCACGAAGTTGGCGCGCGCCACCTCGAACGGGACCGGGGTCAGATCGACCGGGGCCGCGTTGGCACCCGCTGCCTCGGGGGCGGCTTCGGCCGGCCCTTTGTTCCCCGCAGCGGGAGTGACGGGAACCCCCGAGGCCTGCGGCGACGGTGAAGGAGTCTGCGGCTGGGTCGCACAAGCGACCAAACCGAGCGTGAGCATGCAGGCCAGGGAGCGTCGAATCATCGCGGCAGGTTAGCAGGTCATGGATGAATTAAAACCCCTAACACCATGAATCTCAACGGATTGCCTGAGTTCCACCGATGCCGTTAAGGCCGCGTGTAGGACGCTTCGGCTCACTTCCCCATTCATGTTGATCCTCACGCACGACGACCGTGCGGTGGAACGGGAACGCGCTCGCGCCTCCGGCAAGGCTGCCTGGCAGACGCCACGACCGGCAGCGGCGGCGACGCACGTCTCACTTTGTGCGCTGGCAACACCGGGCGAAGAGGTCTGCCGGCTGCGTCCCCATCCCCGCGGACGCAACCGGCCAAACCGGACCCGATCGGCAGCGGCGCGGCGCGCATCTCCCCAGCGCGCGCCTCGCCCTCTCTACCTGTGAGGTCAACTACTCCCCGCCAGACTCCCCCTTCGCGATGCTTGGCTCAGCGCGTCGTTGTTGGCGGGCCGCCATTGTGCAGGCCGTTTGCGACAAGTCCATTGATCGAGATCAAGTCACTTCATATCTGTGCGCCACTTCTCACTTTTGCGGCGACAGCTTGACGATGCCTGCACGTGGAAGCGTTTTCGCCTGGGCGCGTGCGCAATGCATGGCGGATGCCGGCCTCATGTCGAATGCACCGGCTGATGCTGCCGCGCGGCCATCACCAGCCCGAAGCTGGCCAGCAGCGATACCGCCGACGTGCCGCCATAGCTGATCAAGGGCATGGGCACGCCCACCACCGGCAGCAGCCCGGAGATCATGCCGCCGTTGACCAGCACGTAGACGAAGAACACCAGGCCGGTGGTGCCGACCAGCAGCCGCGAGTATCCACAGCGCGACTGGCTGGCGATCCACAGGCAGCGCGCGGTGACGAACAGGAACAGGCTGAGCACCACCGCCACCCCGACCCAGCCGAACTCCTCGGCCAGCACCGAGAAGGCGAAGTCGGTGGTGTACTCGGGCAGGAAATCCAGCGTGGCCTGGGTGCCCTGCCCCCAGCCTTTGCCGTGCATGCCGCCCGAGCCGATCGCGATCTTGGACTGGATGATGTTCCAGCCGGTGCCCAGCGGATCGTTCTCCGGATACAGGAAGGTCAGCACGCGATCCTTCTGGTACTGCCGCAGCAATCCGAACCACGCCAGCGGCGCCGCCACCGACAAGCCACCCAGCGCCACCGCCATCCACCACCAGCGCAGCCCGGCCAGCAGCAGCGCGAACACGCCACTGGCGGTCACCAGCGTCGCGGTGCCCAGGTTGGGCTGCAGCAGGATCAGCACCGCCGGGCCACCGATCAGCACGGCGGCGGTCAGCACCGCGCGCGGCCGCGGCGGCAAGGGCTGTTTGTGCAGGTACCACGCCATCATCATCGGCAGGCTGAGCTTGAGCAGCTCGGAAGGCTGCAGATAGAACACGCCCAGGTTCAACCAGCGCTGGCCGTACTTGCCGGTGCCGACCACATACACCGCCAGCAGCGGCAGCAGGGAGAGCGTGTAGATCCACGGCGACCACACGCGCAGTTCCACCACCGGCAGCCGCGACAGCCCCCAGAGTGCGGCAAGGCCGGCCCCGTAGCGCATCGCCTGCGCATGCACCGGACCGTCCACGCTGTGAAGCACGGCCAGGCCGGCCACCATCAGCAGGCACAACGCGCCCAGCAGCGGCAGGTCCAGCGTGCGGAAAAAGAAATGGAACACGGCGCGTGCGCGCTGCAGTAGTTCGACCATGCGGACGACTCCTGTGGATGACGCGACGCACAGCAGGAGGCGACACGGCGAACAGAAAGCGGGCCCGACAGGCGGGCCGGCGCGAGCGCAGGACCGTAACACGCGTGGGCACCGCAAACCTTAGCCGACACGTACCGCAGGGTCACGGCGTACGCATCGCGTACGCTCAGCCGTAGCCGCCGTGCACCGGGTTGTGGCGACGTACCGCCATCACCAGGCCGAAGCCGGCCAGCAGCGATACCGCCGAGGTACCGCCGTAACTGATCAAGGGCATTGGCACCCCGACCACCGGCAGCAGGCCGGAAATCATGCCGCCGTTGACCAGCACGTAGACGAAGAACGCCAGGCCGGTCGCGCCCGCCAGCAGGCGCGAATAGGTATCGCGCGACTGCGAGGCGATCCACAGGCAGCGCCCGATCACCACCAGGTACAGCGCGAGTACGATGGCCACGCCGATCCAGCCGAACTCCTCGCTGAGCACGGAGAAGGCGAAGTCGGTGGTCTGCTCGGGAATGAAGTTCAGGTGCGACTGCGAGCCCTGCCCCCAGCCCTTGCCGTCGACCCCCCCCGAGCCGATCGCGATCTTGGACTGGATGATGTTCCAGCCCGCGCCGAGCGCATCGCTCTCCGGGTCCATGAACATCATGATGCGGTCCTTCTGGTACGGCCGCAGCAACCAGAACCAGGCCACCGGCGCGGCCGCGGCGACACCGCCGACCGCCACGCCCACCCACCACCACGGCAGGCCGGCCAGCAGCAGCACGAACGCACCGCTGGCGGCGATCAGCACGCCGGTGCCGAAGTCCGGCTGCAGCATCACCAGCCCGGTCGGTACGCCGATGATCACCGCGCTGGTCAGCACCGTGGAGAAGCGCGGCGGCAGCGGCATGCGATGCAGATACCAGGCCACCATCATCGGCAGGCTGACCTTGAGCAGTTCGGCCGGCTGCAGGTAGAACAGCTTCAGATCCAGCCACTGCCGGCCGTACTTGCCGGTGCCGAGCACGAACACGGCCAACAGCGGAATCATCGAGACCGCATAGATCAACGGCGTGGCCGAGCGGATGCGCAGGATCGACACGCGCGAGATCGCCCACATCGCGGCCAGGCCGACCGCGAAGCGCGCGCCCTGCGCGAACACCAGGCCGTCGCCGCCGGCGCTCTTGAGCACCGCCAGGCCGATCAGCATCAGCGCGCCCAGAGCCAGGCACAGGACCCAGTCCAGCGAGCTGCTGAAGCGGACGGCCATATCGACCGCCCAGCGCAGGAAGACCTTCATCGTGTCCGCTCCGGTGCGGTCGGCGGCGCGGTGGCACTCGGCACGGGGGCGCCGGGCAGCGGCGCCGGTGCGGGCTCGGGCGCGGCAGGCACACCGACCATGACCGGCAGCAGCTCCAGCGCGGCCACGGCGGCATCGCCCGCTTCACGTGCCGCACCATCGCCCCCGTCGAACGCCGTGATGCCGATCGCGGTGGTGCCGCGCTCACTGTCCAGCGGTTCCAGGCCGTCGGGCATCTTGCCGAGCAGCCAGGCGTCGAAGATCTTGCGGGCGATCGGTGCTGCCGCCGAGCCACCGTAACCACCGCCCTCCACCGCGATCGCCACCGCGATCACCGGGTGGTCGGCCGGTGCGAAGCCCACGAACAGCGCGCGGTGGCGCAGATGCAGCGGCAGGCTGCGCGGGTTGACCGCCGCGGTACCGCGGCGGCTGATCACCTGCGCGGTGCCGGTCTTGCCGGCCATGACATACGGGGCTCCGGCGGCAGCACGCGCACCGCTGCCGCCCGGCTGCATGGTGCCCATCATGCCTTCGCGCACGGCCTGCAGATTGCCCGGCGTCGGGCTGATCGGCTTGCTTTCGCCCGGCGGCGTAGCGGTCCAGTCCGCATCGAAACCGGCGCGCTGCTGCATCACCAGGTGCGGCTGCCGCAGCTGGCCATCGGCGATGCCGGCCACCCCATGCACCAGCTGCAGCGGCGTGACCTTCCAGTCACCCTGGCCGATGCTGACGTTGACGGTGTCGCCGGGATACCAGCGCTCTTTGCGCGCCTTGAACTTGGCCGCCGGCGACGGCAGGATGCCGCCGATCTCGCCGGTCAGGTCGATGCCGGTCGGCGCACCGAACCCGTAGTAGCCCATGTAGTGGTCGAAGCGGTCGATGCCCAGATCCAGCGCCAGCTTGTAGTAATACGTATTGACCGACTGGGTGATCGACTTGCGCAGATCGGTCCAGCCATGGCCCCCACGGTTGGCATCGCCCCAGCCGCGCGAGGTGCCCGGCAGATAGAACATGCCGGTGGAGAGAATCTTGTCTTCTGGCCTGCGCACGCCGCTGTCCAGGCCGGCCAGCCCGATCAGTGGCTTGATGGTGGAACCGGGCGCGACGCCGCCAAGCACCAGGCGGTTGAACTGCGGCCGCGAGGGGTTGTCGTTGAGCGCTTTGAAGTCGGCGTGCGAGATGCCGTTGACGAACAGGTTGGGGTCGTAGGACGGCAGGCTGACCATCGCCAGCACTTCGCCGGTGCGCGGGTCCATCGCCACCGCCGCGCCCTCGAACTCACCGAAGGCGGCGACCATCGCGCGCTGCAGGTCGGCATCGATCGACAGCCGCAGGTCGCTGCCCGACTGCGCCGCGACCCGGCCGATGGTGCGGATCGCCCGGCCCTGTACGTTGGTCTCGACCTGCTCGTAACCGACCTTGCCACGCAGCTGCTGCTCGTAATAGCGCTCCAGCCCGGACTTGCCGATGTGGGTCAGCGCGGCATTGCCCTCGCCCAGCATCTCCAGGTCCTTGTCATCGACCCGGCCGACGTAGCCGATGATGTGCGCGAACAGATCGCCATACGGATAGCGACGGGTCAGGTACGGCTCCAGCTCCACGCCTGGGAAACGCCAGCGGTCCACCGCGAACCGCGCCATCTCCTCATCGGTGACGCGCAGCTTAAGCGTGACCGGCAGGAAACTGCGGCGGGCCTTGCGCGACCGGTTGAAGGTCTCGATGTCTTCCGGGCTCAGCGCGAGGATCTTCGACAGGCCCGCCAGCGTGGCGTCCATGTCCTTGACCTTGTCCGGGGTGATGTCCAGGCGGAACGCAGGCACGTTCTCGGCCAGCAGCCGGCCGTTGCGGTCGTAGATCATCCCGCGCCCCGGCACCACCGGCCGCGGCTTGATCCGGTTGGCCTCCGAGCGCGTGGCGTAGATGTCGTGGTCCATCACCTGCAGCTTGAAGTACCAGCCGCCGAGGCCGAGCAGGCACACCAGCACGCCGAGGAAGCCCAGCGCGGCGCGGCGCCGGAACTGTTCTGCCTCGGCATGCGGATTCTTGGCCTGGCGGCGCATGTACATGTCAGCGCCCGCGTCGCCCGAAGCGCAGGGCGTCCAGCAACACGAACACCAGCGGCCACAGCGCCATGCCCAGCAGCGGCGCCCACCAGTACGACCACGGCAGGGTCGGCTCGCCGACCACGATGTGCACCACCGCGCTGACGATGCGATCGTTGAACAGCAGGCCGCCGATCGCCAGGATCTGCTGCGACATCGGGAAGAAGCGGATGCGCGCGCGGAAGCGCTGGAGGATGAAGGTCAGGATCACCAGCCGCAGCGCCTGCTCGCCGAGCACGCCGCCATAGAGCAGATCGGCGATCACGCCGCTGGCGAAGGCGATGCCCAGCCCGACCCGGTCCGGTGTTTCGATCACCCAGTAGGCCAGCACCAGCGCCAGCCAGTACGGGCGCAGCGGCTGCAGCAGGGCCGGCAGTGGCAGCAGGCCGAGCAGCAGGGCCACCACCAGGCTGACCGGCAGCACCCAGGGTTTGTCGCGCAGACGGCTCATGGCCGGTTCTCCACGGGTTCGGTCTGCCGAGCATGGCTCGGCACTACCGTGGATTCGGCTGCGGCACGGCGCGGAGCGGTCACCGGTACCGGTGCGGCCGGACCGGGCCGGTTGGCCTGTGGTGCATTGGCGGGCGCTGCGGTGCCGGCCGGCGTGCCCTCCTGCAGCGGCGCAGCGGCCGGTCCACCGGCTTCGCTGGCATCACGGCGCAGGTTCGGCGGGATGCGGATCGCCTCGCCCGGGCGCAGCAGCAGCACATCGCGGCCGCGGTCGAGCTGGGCGGCTGGCTTCAGCTCGCCGACCAGGAAGGCATGGGTGTCATCCGGGCGCAGCGCGGTGATGCTGCCGACCGGGAATCCGGCCGGGAAGCGCCCCCCGAGACCGGAGGTGACGATCTCGTCGCCCACTTCCACCCCGGCACTGAGCGGAATGTCGCGCAGCTCCAGGGTGTCGCCACGGCCGTAGACGATCAGGCGCACGCCGTTGCGGGCCACGGTGACCGGCACCGCGTGGTCGGGGTCGGTGAGCAGCAGCACGGTCGCGCTGTTGCCGGTGGTGGCGATCACCTGGCCCATCAGGCCACCGGCATCGATCACCGCCTGGCCGACATGCACGCCATCGCGGGTGCCGGCGGCCAGCACCAGACGCTGCCGCACCGGGTCCAGGTCGATATCCAGGATCGGGGCGAGCTGCACGTCCAGGCCACTGCGCTCGGCCACGTTGAGCAGCTCGCGCAGCTGGGCATTGTCCAGCGCGGCGGTCTGCAGGCGGGTCAGGCGCGCATTGGCGATCAGCAGCTGGTTGCGCAGTTCGCGGTTCTCGGTGACGAGCTGGCCGTGGCTGGCCGCGTTGTCCTTGACCTGGGTGCCCAGGCGACCCGGGAGGCCGGCCAGCGCCCACACCGGCTGCACCAGCACGTTGGCCTGCGCGCGCAGGCGCGACAGCCAGCCGGCCTGGTCATCGAGCACGATCAGGGTGATGGCCAACGCCAGGTATGCGAGCAGGCGCAGCGGACTGGCGGCATCGCCCTGGCGGGAGGCTACGGGAGGACCGGCGTAAGGCGGCACAGGCGTCGACTGGGAAAAGTGTGGATGAAGCGCGCGGAACGAGAGCGCAGCGGGAACAGCATGCGACAACGCCCCGGCGGGGTGACGCCCGGTGAGCGGGGCACACCGGAGGCATCACGCCGCAGAGGCGTGTCTACGATACACGGCCGGTACGGCTCACTCCGGCGCAAAGAACTCGTTGCCGTGCATGTCCACCAGCTCCAGCGCACGACCACCACCGCGGGCCACGCAGGTCAGCGGGTCATCGGCCACCTGCACGTGCAGGCCGGTTTCCTCGGAGATCAGGCGGTCCATGTCGCGCAGCAGGGCACCACCACCGGTCAGCACGATGCCGCGCTCGGCGACGTCGGCACACAGTTCCGGCGGGGTCTGCTCCAGCGCCAGCTTGACCGCGCTGACGATGCCCGACAGCGGCTCGTGCAGGGCTTCAAGCACCTCGTTGGAGTTGATCTTGATCATCTTCGGCACGCCCTCGGCGAGGTTTCGGCCGGAGATTTCCATCTCGATCACTTCCGCCTGCGGGTAGGCGCAGCCGAGCTCGACCTTGATCCGCTCGGCGGTGGCTTCACCGATCAGCATGCCGTGGTTGCGGCGCACGTAGTTGGTGATCGATTCGTCGAAGCGGTCGCCGCCGATGCGCACGGAGGCCGAGTAGACGATGCCGTTCAGCGAGATCACCGCCACTTCGGTGGTGCCGCCGCCGATGTCGATGACCATCGAGCCACGCGCTTCGGTCACCGGCATGCCGGCGCCGATCGCAGCGGCCATGGGCTCTTCGATCAGGAACACATCGCGCGCACCGGCCTCCTCGGCCGATTCCTTGATCGCGCGGCGCTCGACCTGGGTCGAGCCGGCCGGCACGCAGACCAGCACACGCGGGCTCGGGCGCAGGAAGCGCGACTTGTGGACCTTCTTGATGAAGTGCTTGAGCATCGCCTCGGTGTAGGTGAAGTCGGCAATGACGCCATCCTTCATCGGGCGGATGGTGGTGATATGCCCCGGGGTACGGCCGAGCATCTGCTTGGCCTCGGCGCCCACGGCAGCCACGGAACGGGTACCACCGATGGCACGGTCCTGGCGCACGGCCACGACCGACGGCTCGTTCAGCACGATCCCCTGCCCACGCACGTAGATGAGGGTGTTGGCCGTGCCCAGGTCGATGGACAGGTCATTGGAGAACATGCCACGCAGTTTCTTGAACATCTGGGAGTTGATCCTGAGGGGTGTCGCGCCCAACGCGGGATGGCGAAAAAATGGGCAGAATTCGAGGTCGACAAGCCTAGCAATCCCCCTGTGCGCGAGCAAGGACAAATCTGGCCGAAAGCCAGCCTTCACGGCCATTCAGGCCAATCCGGACAGCCCGGGTTCTGGCCCAAAGCCGCCTCACCCGTTAACCTTTGCGCCGCAGGGCGCCGCGAGGCGCCGTTTCGTTGCCCGCCAGACGGGCCTCAAACTCCCTTCCGCATAGGCCTTACTCGATGTCCGCTTTGATCTGTGGTTCTCTTGCCTTCGACACCATCATGGTGTTTCCGGACCAGTTCAAGAATCACATCCTGCCGGACAAGGTGCACATCCTGAATGTGTCGTTCCTGGTGCCGCGCATGCGTCGTGAATTCGGCGGTTGCGCAGGCAACATCGCCTACAACCTGTACCTGCTGGGCGGCGAGCCGATCCCGATGGGCACCGTGGGCTCGGACTTCGGCCCGTACCGCGAGTACTTCCAGGGCCTAGGCATCGACCTGAGCCGGGTCAAGGTGATCGACGAGCTGTTCACCCCGCAGGCGTTCATCACCACCGACCACGACAACAACCAGATCACCGCCTTCCACCCGGGCGCGATGATGCGGTCCTACGAGAACCACGTGAAGGACGTGCCGGGCGTGACCCTGGGCCTGGTCGGCCCGGACGGGCGCGAGGGCATGATCCAGAACTCGCAGGAATTCTTCGAAGGCGGCGTGCCGTTCATCTTCGACCCGGGCCAGGCCATGCCGCTGTTCAACGGCCCGGAGCTGCGCACCTTCATCGAACAGGCCGACTACGTCGTGGTCAACGACTACGAGTCCAACCTGCTGCAGGAACGCACCGGCTGGGATGAAAAGGAGATCGTGAGCCGGGTCAAGGCCTACATCACCACCCGTGGCCCGAAGGGCGCGGTCATCCACACCCCGGAAAAGACCTATGACATCCCGCCGGCGCACGAGCGCCGCGTGGTCGACCCGACCGGCTGCGGCGACGCCTTCCGCGCCGGCCTGATCTACGGCATCGAGAAGGGCTACGACTGGCTGACCATCGGCCGCATGGGCAACCTGATGGGCGCGCTGAAGGTCGAGCACCCGGGCACCCAGAACCAGCGCTTCACGTTTGATGAGTTCAATGAGCAGTTCAAGCAGCAATTCGGCTACGCGCTAAGCGCGTAACCGAATTGCCCGCGCATTCCACCTGAACCCCGCGCCGTTGGCGCGCCCCCTTGAACATCAAGGGGGCTCTCCACCAGAGGGAAATCGGGGGGATGAGGGTAGAGCCAGGCCATGCCTGGCTGCTTTTCAGGTCCGTCGCCGGTTGAGCATGCGACAGGCCTTGTCCGCTGCGATCAGGCCGAAACCCGCTTCCCTTCCCACGCCGCCAACACCTCGCCGCAGTCGGCCAGATGCCAGCACGCCAGGCCCGGCCACGGGTTGTCCGGCGTGTTGACGAGCAGGGTGCGGGTACCGGCGGCGCGGCCGCATTCGAGGTCGAAACGGTGATCGCCGACCATCACCATCCGGGCGGGCGCTGCCTGCCAGCGCTCGACGAAGTACTGCAGCCCGGCCGGTGACGGTTTGGGCTGGGCTTCGTCGCGGCCGATGATGTCGTCGGTGGCGAACATGTCCCCTATACCGATCGCCTGCAGCGTCAGTTCGGCCAGTTCGCGCGCGTTGCGGGTCAGGATGCCCAGCCGGCAGCCCGCACCGTGCAGCGCGCGTACCAGGGCCACGGCACCGGGAGCGGCCTGCGCGTGCTCTGCCAGCGCGCGTTCGTGTGCCAGCAGCCAGTCATGCTTCTCCGCCGCCACCTCGGCCGGCAGCGCGGCGAGGTGGGTCAGGATGTCGTCTTCCTGCGGGATCGCGAGCTCGCGTTTGATGCGCTGGAAATCATGCACCGCCACGGTCAGCGTACCGTCCATGTCGAACACCCAGTGACGGATGGCCGGCAGGCCGCTTACTGCCACCACTGCGGCATCTGGCTGGCGTCCACGCCGCCGGTCTCGAATACGGCTGTTCGCGTGCCGCCGGCCTTGACCGGGAATTCGATGCTGATCACCTTGGCCTTGCGGGCCAGGTTCCACAGCGCCTTCTGGTCGGTGATGAACATCGCGATCGCCTCATCGGTATCCGGGCGCCAGGCCGCCATCGCGACCGGCTTGCCGTCGTCGACGGTCACGTTGACCTGGCACTTCGGGCAGCGGAAATCGCCGGCCTGCAGCACGAGGTAGGCGTGGCGCTTCCACTCGGGATGGTCGCGGAAGACCAGCTGCACCGGCTTGGCACCGCTGCCGTCCACATCCACCCGCTCCTTGCTGTAGATCTGCGCGGAGGCCTGGATGCCCTTGGTCCCGACCGGGATCTTGTTGTACTGCCACAGCGCCTGCAGGCGGCGCGTCTCGCGCGCGGCTTCAGCCTTGGCCTTGACCTCGGCGTAGCCCGGTTCGATCCGGGCAGCCACGTCGGTGTCCTTGTACTGATCCAGCAGCGAGCCGCCGTGGATGCGCGCGCGCTCCCAATCCTGCGCGGCGACGGCCATGTCGTACTGCTTGGCCACGCCTTCGGCCTTCTCTTCCTGCTGCGCCTTGGCGGCGGCCGCGGCGGCTTCCTGCGCCTGGCGCTCGGCCTCGGGATTGCTGCAGGCGGCCAGCGCGAAGGCGCAGGCCACTACCAGGATCAGTCGCTTCATTGGGTGCTCCGTGTTGGACGATGGCGCGCCAGGCGCCTGCGCCTACTTTATCGCCAAGCGCGTCATGCCGGCACGACGCCGTTCGGCGCCAACGTCACGGCGTGGCCGGCTGCCCTTCCCGCCACCACTGGGTGGAGGGTGCCGGTGCGCGGATATCCAGGCGTTCGCCCATGTGCGGCGCGGTCAGCGCCACGCCCTGTTCCTGCGCCAGCGTGGTGATGCGTTCGAACGGTTCGGTCCACGGGTGCAGCGCGAGGTCGAAGGTGCCGTTGTGGATCGGCATCATCACCTTGCCGCGCACGTCCAGGTGCGCCTGCAGGCTCTGTTCGGGCTGCATGTGCACGTCCGGCCACTGCGCATCGTAGGCGCCGGTCTCGATCATGGTCAGGTCGAACGGGCCGTAGCGCTCGCCGATGCGGGCAAAGCCATCGAAGTAGCCGGTGTCACCGCTGAAGAAGATGCGGGTATGCCCGGTGTCGATCACCCACGAGGCCCACAACGTGCGGTTGCCGTCGGCGAGGGTGCGGCCGGAAAAATGCTGGGCCGGGGTCGCGACGATCTTCAGGCCTTCCACGCGGGTGTCCTGCCACCAGTCCAGCTGCACCACCTTCGCCGCCGGCACGCCCCACCCGATCAAACGGTCACCCACGCCGAGCGCGGTGACGAAGTGCTGCACCTTCGGCGCGAGCGCGAGGATGGCCGCGTGGTCGAGGTGATCGTAATGGTCGTGGGAGATGATCACGCCGGTGATGGGCGGCAGTTCGTCGATGCTCAACGGCGGGGCGTGGAACCGCTTGGGCCCCATGAACGACATCGGCGAGGCGCGCTCGGCGAACACCGGGTCGGTCAGCCAGAAATGGTCGTCCAGCTTCATCAGCATCGTCGAGTGCCCCAACCGCCAGAGGCTGTCATCGGGCGCGTCGAGCAGGGCCTGGCGGGTCAGCGCCTGCACCGGGATCGGCGCCAGCGGGCTGGCATCGGCCGGCTTGTCGAACAGGAACTTCCACATCACGCCCAGCGTGCCGACGAAGCCGAGCGCGCTCTTGCCGACGGGATTGTGGAAGCGCCCGTCGCCGAACTGCGGCGACTGGTCATAGGCGGCAGCCGGGCGGGCACCGCAGGTCAACAGGCCAATGGACATGGCGATCAATACCGTCAGAAGGAGGAGGAATCGAGGCAGGCGACGCGTCATCGGGGCTTGCCCTGGAAAGTACACCGGCGAGTGTACTTGCCTTTTCCGAAAAGTAAACTGAACGGTGTAAAATGGCGGCATGAGCCCCTCCGACCGCCCTGCCCGCCTGACCGACCGCAAGCGCGCGGCCATCCTCGAAGCGGCGGTAGCCGAGTTCCGCACGTTCGGCTTCGCCGGCACCAGCATGGACCGCATCGCGGCCACGGCCGAGGTATCCAAGCGCACCGTCTACAACCACTTCGCCAGCAAGGACGAACTGTTCACCGCGATCCTGTGGCAGCTGTTCGAGGCCAGCCAGGCGATGGATGTCGTGCCGTACGATCCGGCACGGCCGCTGCGCGATCAGTTGCTGGTGTTCGCGGCGCGGAAGATGCGCCTGCTCGACGACCCCGGCTTCATCGATCTGTCCCGGGTGGCGATGGCCGAGCTGGTGCATACGCCCGAACGGGCGCGCGCGATGATGGACAAGCTGGCCGAGAAGGAAGAAGGCCTGACCGGCTGGATCCGCGCCGCCCAGGCCGATGGCCGGCTGCGCGCGGAGATGCCGCCCGCCGAGGCGGCCCACCAGTTGCAGGCGATGCTCAAAGCGTTTGCGTTCTGGCCGCAGATCACCTTCGGCCAGCCACCGCTGGCGCCGGCGCAGCAGCACCAGGTGATGCACGACTGCGTGGACATGTTCCTGGCGGTGCGCGCGGTGTGAGCGCTGGCGCCGAGGCATGAAAAAACGGCGGGTTTCCCCGCCGTTTTTCGTTCAACCGATGCGTCTGGCGATTACGGCTTGGCCGTGCCCGCCTCGGCCTTGTCCAGCATGTCCTGGACCGAGCCGGTGGTGATCGGGTGATACCCCGGCTTCGCCTTGGCGAAGGCCGCCTTGGCAAAGGCCAGGCCTTCCGGCGTCTTCACCAGTTCGGCGTAGATCGGCAGGATCAGCTTGCGGCGGCCAACGCGCTCGATGAACGCACCGGCGGCCTCGTTCGCTTCGCTGTAGCCGCTGCGGATCGCCAGCGGATACCAGCGCATCGCGATCTCGCCGTTGGCCGTGCCGGTGAAGTGGTAGGCCTTGTCCAGCGCAGCCAGCTTCTCGACCGGCAGGGTCTTGCCCAGACCGTCGATGAAGTGCACCCATTCCTGGGTGCCCCACTCGCCGGTGATCTGCGCATTCGGCAACGTGTTGCTGCCCTGCCACGCGATGCGTGCGGTATCCACGATGGAGAAGTTGCGCGAGCGGGCCTTGGTCGCGAACGACGGAATGCCCGGCTCGTCCAGCCATGCCTTCAGCTCGGCATCGGTGACGGCGCCAGGCTTCTTGGACAGCAGGTTCTTCTTCAGGTATTCGACGAACTGGTCGGTGTTGGCGCTCTGGAAGGCGTGGTCATCGAACCAGCCGCGCAGGAACGGATCGAAGGTCTCGCGGCCGAAGCGCTGCTCCAGGAACTGCAGGAACCACGAACCCTTGACGTAGGCCACGTTGCTCAGTGCCTCGTCCGGATCACGCTCGCTCAGCGGCGGCAGCGCCAGGGCCTGGTCGGCCGGGCTCATGTCCTTCACTTCGGCGAGCAGATCGTTCTGGTCGATCTCGCGCTCCATCTCGGCCATTTCCTGGCCGTACAGCGCCTCGGTGATGCGGCCCTGCACGTAGGTGGTGAAGCCTTCGTTGAGCCAGATGTCCTTCCAGCTGGCGTTGGTCACCAGGTTGCCCGACCAGCTGTGCGCCAATTCGTGGGCGACCAGCGAGACCAGCGACTTGTCGCCGACGATCACGGTCGGGGTGGCGAAGGTCAGGCGCGGGTTTTCCATGCCACCGAACGGGAACGACGGCGGCAGCACCAGCATGTCGTAGCGGCCCCAACGGTACTCACCGTAGAGCTTCTCGGCGGCGCCGATCATCTTCTCGGTGTCTTCGAATTCCTTGGCGGCCTCGCCGACCATGGTCGGTTCGGCCCACACCCCGGAGCGGCCGGAGATCGGCTCGAACACCAGGTCGCCGGCGGCGATGGCCAGCAGGTAGGACGGGATCGGTTGCGGCATCTTGAAGGTGTAATCACCATCACGCGCGGCCTTGGGATCGTTGTCGGCGCTCATCAGCACCATCACGTCCGGGCGCGAGACCACATGCGCGCTGTAGGTGAAGCGCACGCTCGGGGTGTCCTGCAGCGGCACCCAGGAACGGGCGTGGATCGCCTGCGACTGGCTGAACATGAAGGGCAGCTTCTTGCCCTCCGTCATCGACGGCTCCAGCCACTGCAGGCCCGAGGCGGTCGGTGCGGTGTGATACGTGATCACGACCTTGGCCGGCTGGTCCGGGGTCTCGATGCTCAGCTTGCTGCCGAACACCTTGTCGGCCGGGGCCAGCACGAAGGGCAGCGGCGCGGTCTTGCCGTCGGCGGCGATCGCCTCGACCTTCTCCACGCTCAGCTCGCGGGTGTCCAGCACCAGTTGCTTGGCGGCCTTGTCCTTCCACTCCAGGGTGTAGGTCGCGGTGCCACCGATCTGCTTGCTGTCGAAATCCAGCTTCAGATCCAGCGCGAGGTCCTTGACGACCACCTTGTCCGGCTCGGCGTACGAGCTTTCATCGTGGCTGCGGCTGTCCGCTTTCATGGCAGTGCCCGCCGGCGCATTGGCAGTGGGATCGACGGTCGGAGCCGCCGGTTCTTTGGAGCAGCCGGACGCCAGGGCGACGGCCAGGGGAATCAACAGGAACGGAGATCGCATGAACGGGACCGATCGGGGTGAAACGACCAGTTTACCCCTGTCCCGGGACCGCGCGCAGGCCGTACGTGACGGTCTGCGCATTCAGTTGGCTGCGCGAAGCGTCAGAGCTTGTAGCCGGAGTGGATCGAGACGATCCCGCCGGTCAGGTTCTTGTAATGGCACCGCTCGAAACCGGCATCGGCCATCATCGCCTTGAGCTGCTCCTGCGGCGGATGCTTGCGGATGCTCTCGGCCAGGTACTGGTAGCTGTCGCCATCGCGCGCGAACAGCTGGCCCAGCTTCGGCAGGATCTTGAACGAGTGGAAATCGTAGATCGGCTTGAACCAGTCCGCGGTGACCTCTGAGAATTCCAGCACGCGTGCCTGGCCGCCCACCTTGAGGACGCGGTGCATCTCGCGCAGGCCGGCTTCCTTGTCGGTGACGTTGCGCAGGCCGAAGGCGATCGTGACCAGGTCGAAGCTCGCATCCGGGAACGGCAGTGCTTCGGCGTTGCACTGGACGTAGTTCAGGCCCGCGACCAGGCCGCGGTTGGTCAGCCGGTCGCGGCCCACCGAGAGCATGCCGGCGTTGATGTCGCCCAGCACCACTTCACCCTCGTCGCCGACCCGCTCCTTGATCAGCGCGGCGATGTCACCGGTGCCGCCGGCCAGGTCGAGCACGCGGTCGCCCGGCTTCACCTGCGCGGTGGCTACGTAGTAGCGCTTCCACGCCCGGTGGATGCCCAGGCTCATCAGATCGTTCATCAGGTCGTAGCTGCGCGCGACCGAGGTGAACACTTCGCCCACCAGCTTCTGCTTGTCCTTCGCAGCGACATCGCGGAAGCCGAAATGGGTGGTGCCAGTCTTGTAGGGGGATTCGCTCATGGGACGATTATCGCACCGCCGGCGCCGTTGCGGCAGGCCGCCCACTATGATGAAGGCCTTCACGTCCCTGGATTGCGCATGATCACCACCCCCGACTACGCCGCCCTGCTCGAGACCGCCATCGCCGAAGCCCGTCAGGGCCTGGCCGAAGGCGGCATCCCGATCGGCGCCGCGCTGTACCACAACGATGGCCGCCTGCTCGGCTGCGGCCACAACCGCCGCGTGCAGGAGGGCGACCCGTCCGTGCACGGCGAGACCGATGCGTTCCGCAAGGCGGGCCGCCAACGCCGGTACCAGGACACCATCATGGTCACCACCCTGGCCCCCTGCTGGTACTGCAGCGGGCTGGTCCGCCAGTTCAACATCGGCACCGTCGTGGTCGGCGAATCGGTCACCTTCCAGGGCGGCATCGACTGGCTGCGCGAGAACGGCGTCACGGTGATCGACATGCAGAGCCAGGCCTGCATCGACCTGCTCGGCGGCTTCATCAACGCCCATCCCGAGGTCTGGAACGAAGACATCGGCGAGTAAGTACGCCCCCTTTCGCGCGGATCCGCGCGAAAGAGCCCCGCGCGCTCCCCTTGCGGCGCGCGCGGGCGCTGCAACGTTCTGAATGCTTCAGTGACACGGCCGGGGTGCAGGCCCCTGTGCCGTGGGTGTCTGCGCGTGACGCCGTCACGCGCCGTCGACCGTTGCCGGGCACTGCGAACACGCGGTGCTAACAACGGCGCTGCATGAACGTCTTAAGGTGGTTGCACAGGGGGCACCATCGTCGAGGAGACGTCATGCATGCCCAAACCCGCCGCACCTCCTCCGTCGAACCTGCGTTGATGGACGCGTGGGAAAGACTGCAGGTGCACTACGCACGCCACCACAACGCCGCGCCTTTCTGGGATGCCTACCAGGCGATCCAGGATGAGTTGACGCGGTCCCATCCGCACCATCACGTTGCCGTCTGCGATCGTCTGGCCTCCCTGGCCGAACGCCTCGGCGTGGTCGAGCACGCGCATCTGCTCGGCGAACACCGCAGCCAACGCCGCCACACAGGCTCCACATCGCCATGACATCGCTTGCACCGCGCTCTACGCCATCATCCAGATTCCCTTCTTCCCAAACTGAAGTGACCATGTCTTCCGCCCAGATCTCCATCCCTGCCGTCATCGATGTCGACGCCGAAGTCAGCCACTGGCGCCAGCGTCATGCCGACGGCAACCTCGGGACGGGCTCGTTCGGCCATTACGTGCCGTGGATCAAATTCGCCTGCGACTCGCTGATCACGCAACCGCGTGCGAGCGATGAGCAGCGCGATGAAATGTTCCAGACCCACTACGCGCTGCAGATCATGCCGCGCCTGTCCGAAGAACAGGCACGCCAGTTCGTCGACGAGTGCTGGGAACACATCTACCATGCCGGCCGCCAGGACCAGGCATCGCGCCCGCGGCTGCACGCCCGCGTCTGACCGCCGCGATCCAGATCAAGCGCGATGCGCTGATCCGTACCAACAGACGCGAGGGTGCGACCGCATGGCCGCACCCGTGATACCTCAGCCGCGCTCGTGCCAACCGCCGCCGAGCACCTTGTACAACGCCACCTGATTGGACTGCTGCGCCAGCTGCGTGCTGACCAGCGACTGGCGTGCGGTGTACGCCGTACGCCGCGCATCCAGCAAGGTCAGGAAGCTGTCGAGGCCGGCGTCATAGCGTGCCTGCGACAACTGCTGCGCCTGCTCCGCGGCGGCCACCAGCGCCTGCTGCGAAGACAGCTGCGCATCCAGGCTCTCGTTCAATGCCAGCGCATCCGCGGCCTCGCGGAAGCCGGACTGGATCGCCTTTTCGTACTGCGCCAGCGCGATGTCGCGATCGGCGGTGGCCATGCCCAGGTTCGCGCGCAGCTTGCCGCCCTGGAAGATCGGCAGGTTGAGCTTCGGAATGAAGCTCCACACGCGCGTGCCGCTGTCGAACAGACCCGACAGCTCCGACGAGGCCGAACCGATGTTGCCGGTCAGGCTGATCGACGGGAAGAACGCCGCGCGGGCCGCGCCGATGTTGGCATTGGCCGACAGCAGCACGTGCTCGGCGGCCATCACGTCCGGCCGCCGCAGCAGCACGTCGCCCGGCACGCCGGCCGGCAGCGGACGCACGCTGGCCACGTCGGTCACCTCGGCCTGCGGCAGCAGGGACGCATCGATCGGCCCACCGGCCAGCAGCACCAGCGCATTGCGGTCCTGCGCGACCTGCCCGGCGAAGCGCGCCACATCCGTGCGCGCGGTCTCCACCAGGGTACGGGTCTGGCTCAGTTCCAGCGCCGAGGCGCCGCCGAGCTGACGACGGGCCTCGGTCAGGCGCAGCGAGTCCTCGTAGGTCGCCAGCGTCGCCTGGGCGATCCGCAGCTGTTCGCTGTCGGCCCCCAGGGTCAGCCATGCGTTGGCCACCTCGGCGACCAGCGACAGCTGGGCACTGCGGCGGTTGGCCGCTTCGGCGAAGTACTGCTGCAGCGCGGCCTGGCTCAGATTGCGCACGCGCCCGAACAGGTCCAGTTCGAACTCGACCACGCCGAGGTTGGCACTGAACTGCTCGGTCACCGGGGCATCGCCGCCACTGCGGGTCATCTGCCCCTGCACGCCGATGGCCGGCACGCGATCGGCGCGCTGGATCCGGTACTGCGCCCGGGCGCGCTCGACATTGAGCACGGCCACGCGCAGGTCGCGGTTGTTGTCCAGCGACTGGGTGATCACCGCCTGCAGGCGCGGATCGACGAAGAAGTCGCGCCAGCCGATGTCGGCAACGTCAGCCGTTGCGGTCTGTGCTCCCGCGGTGGCCGTGGCAGGCCACTGCGAGGGAATCGCCGGGGCGACTTCGGTGCTGCGCGGCTCCAGGGTCGAGCAGCCGGACAGCACCAGGCTCACGGCCAGCGCCAGGCTGGCCATCAAGGGCTTACGCATCGGAACCTCCTGCGTTCTTGCCATATTTCTTGCGATTGAACACGCGCTGCACCACCACGAAGAACAGCGGGATGAAGAACACACCCAGCACCGTGCCGACCAGCATGCCGCCGAGCACGCCGGTACCGATGGCCTGCTGTGCGCCGGAACCGGCACCCGAGGCGATCGCCAGCGGCAGCACGCCCAGGCCGAAGGCCAGCGAGGTCATGATGATCGGGCGCAGACGGTCGCGCACGGCGTGCATCGTCGCCTCGATCAGGCCGGCGCCCTTCTCCAGGTTTTCCTTGGCGAACTCCACGATCAGGATCGCGTTCTTGCTGGTCAGGCCGACCGTGGTCAGCATCGCCACCTGGAAGTAGATGTCGCGCTCCATGCCACGCATGGTGTTGGCCAGCACCGCGCCGAGGATGCCCAGCGGGGCCACCAGCAGCACCGAGGTCGGCACGCTCCAGCTTTCATACAGTGCGGCCAGGCACAGGAACACGATCAGCAGCGACAGCGTGTACAGCAGCGGCGTCTGCGAACCGGCCTGGCGTTCCTGGTAGGACAGCGCGGTCCACTCGATGTCGAAACCGGCCGGCAGCTGCTTGGCGAGCTTCTCCACTTCGTTCATCGCATCGCCCGAGGCCACGCCCGCGGCCGGCTCGCCCTGGATCTCCATCGCGGATACGCCGTTGTAGCGTTCCAGGCGCGGCGAACCGTAGTCCCAGCGCTGGCTGGCGAAGGCCGAGAACGGCACCATCTCACCGGCGGTGTTCTTGACCGACCACAGGTTGAAGTCTTCCGGGTTCATGCGGAACGGCGCATCGGACTGCACATACACGCGCTTGACCCGGCCACGGTCGATGAAGTCATCGATATAGCTGCTGCCCCAAGCCGCCGCCAGCGTCGTGTTGACCGCCTCCAGCGACAGGCCCAGCGCACTTGCCTTGCCGACGTCGATGTCGATGCGCAGCTGCGGCGTGTCTTCCTGACCGTTCGGGCGCACATTGGCCAGCAGCTTGCTCTGCCCGGCCATGCCGAGCAGCTGGTTGCGTGCGTCCAGCAGCGCCTGGTGACCGGCACCGCTGGTGTCCTTCAGGAAGAAGGTGTAGCCCGAGCCGATGCCCAGTTCCGGCATCGCCGGCGGCGGGAAGGCGAAGATGAAGGCGTCCTTGATCCCGCCCAGCGCGGCCATCGCGCGGCCGGTGATCGGCATCGCGCCCTGGTCCGCATCGCGGTCCTTCCAGTCCTTGAGCTTGACGAAGGCCATGCCCGCGTTCTGGCCCATGCCGGCGAAGCTGAAGCCCTGCACCGAGAAGATCGACTCGATCGCGTCGGCCTCGTTCTCCATGAAGTGCTTTTCGAGCTTGTCGATCGATTCCAGCGTGCGTTCCTGGGTGGCACCGACCGGGGTCTGCACCAGCGCCATCAGGATGCCCTGGTCTTCATTGGGCAGGAACGAGCTGGGCAGGCGCATGAACAGCAGGCCCATCACCAGCGCCAGTGCAGCGAACACGCCCATGAAGCGCCACGGACGGCCGAGGATGCCGCGCACGCCACGCTGGTAGCCGGTGCTGGAGCGGTCGAAGCCGCGGTTGAACGCATTGAAGAAGCGGCCCGACCAGCCCTTGTGGGCCACGTGGTGCTCGCCCTTCTTGAGCGGCTTGAGCATGGTCGCGCACAGCGCCGGGGTCAGCACGATCGCGACCAGCACCGACAGCGCCATCGCCGAAACGATCGTGGCCGAGAACTGGCGGTAGATGACGCCGGTGGCACCGCTCATGAAGGCCATCGGCACGAACACCGCCGACAGCACCAGACCGATGCCGACCAGCGCGCCGGTGATCTGGCTCATGGATTTGCGCGTGGCTTCCAGCGGCGACAGTCCTTCCTCGGACATGATCCGCTCGACGTTCTCCACCACCACGATCGCGTCATCGACCAGCAGGCCGATCGCCAGCACCATCGCGAACATGGTCAGCATGTTCACCGAGAAGCCCAGCGCGGCGAGGATGCCGAACGTGCCCAGCAGCACCACCGGCACCGCGATCGTCGGGATCAGGGTCGCGCGGAAGTTCTGCAGGAACAGGTACATCACCAGGAACACCAGCACGATGGCTTCGATCAGGGTCTTGATGACCCCCTTGATCGAGACCTGCACGAACGGCGTGGTGTCATACGGCACCACCGCCTTCAGGCCTGCCGGGAAGTTCGGGGCCATTTCATCCAGGGTGGCGCGCACGCCGTTGGCGGTGGCCAGCGCGTTGGCGCCGGTGGCCAGGGTGATCGCGATACCCGAGGACGGCTTGCCGTTGTAACGGGTCACGAAGTCGTACGATTCCGCGCCGAGCTCGACCCGGGCCACGTCGGCCAGGCGCAGTTCGGCACCGTCCTGCGCACTGCGCACGATGATGTTGCGGAACTGCTCCGGGGTCTGCAGGCGGTCCTGCGCGTTGATGGTCGCGTTGAGCTGCTGGCCCTTGATCGACGGCGCGCCGCCGAGCTGGCCGATGGCGACCTGCGCGTTCTGCGCGGTGATCGCGGCGATCACTTCGGCGGTGGACAGCTTGTAGGTGTGCAGCTTGTTGGGGTCCAGCCAGATGCGCATGGCATACTTGCCACCGAACACCTGGATGTTGCCCACGCCCGGCACGCGGCTCAGCGGATCGACGATGTTGGAGCCGACGTAATCGGAGATGTCGTTGGCATCCATGCTGCCGTCTTCAGACACGAAGCCGAGCACCTGCAGGAAGCCGCTGCTCGACTTGGCCACGTTGATGCCCTGGCGCTGCACTTCCTGCGGCAGCAGCGGCATCGCCAGCTGCAGCTTGTTCTGCACCTGCACCTGGGCGATGTCCGGGTCGGTGCCGCTCTGGAAGGTCAGCGTGATCGTGGCCTGGCCATTGGAGGAGCTGTTGGAGGAGAAGTAGATCAGGCCATCCAGGCCCTTCATGTTCTGCTCGATGATCTGCGTCACCGAGTCCTCGACCACCTTGGCCGATGCACCCGGATAGTTGGCGCTGATCTCGACGGCCGGCGGTGCCACTTCCGGGTACATCGACACCGGCAGCTTGAGCACCGCCAAGCCACCGGCGAGCATGATGATGATCGCAATCACCCACGCGAAGATGGGGCGATCAATGAAAAAACGTGCCATGGAATTCTCCGGTTACTGCTGGGCGGCGGGAGCCGCCGGCGCGGCGGCCGGCTTGGCCGGGGCCGCGCCCATTTCGGTGGCCTGCACGGGCATGCCCGGCTGGATCTTCTGCAGGCCTTCGACGATGACCTTGTCACCGGCCTTGAGCCCGTCTTCCACCAGCCACTTGTCGCCGAGCGAACGGCTGACCTTGACCTGCCGCACTTCGACCTTGTCATCCTTGCCGACCACCATGGCGCTGGTATCGCCCTTGGGATCGCGGGCGATGCCCTGCATCGGCACCAGGATCGCGTTCTCGCGCACGCCGCTGCCGACCTGGGCACGCACGTACATGCCCGGCATCAGCACTTGGTCCGGATTCTCGACCTTGACCCGCAGCGCATAGCTGCCGGTGGTCGGATCCACGCTGACTTCGGAGAATTCCAGCGTGCCCTTGTGGTCGAACTCGGTGCCGTCGTCGAGCAGGATCGTCACCGGCAGGGTCTGGTTGTCCTGCAGGCGACCGCTGGCCAGTTCGCGGCGCAGCTGCAGCAGCTCGCTGGCGGACTGGGTCAGGTCGACATAGATCGGGTTCAACTGCTGCACGGTCGCCAGCGCTTCAGCCTGGCCGGCGCTGACCAGCGCGCCCTGGGTGACCGAGGACTTGCCGATCCGGCCGCTGATCGGCGCGGTGATGCGGGCATACCCCAGCGTCACGTTGGCGGCGTCCAGCGAGGCACGCGCGGCCCCGACATCGGCCTCGGCCTGCTTCAGCGCGGCGATCGCGTTCTCGTTGTCCTGGGTACTGACCGCCTCGACCTTGGCCAGTTCGCCGATGCGCCTGGCGCTCAGGCGTGCGGCATTGGCGGTGGCTTCGGCGCGGGCCAGCTGGGCACGGGCGCTGTTGGCCTGGGCGCGATAGCTGGCGTCATCGAGCTGATACAGCGGCTGCCCCGCAGTCACCAGGCCGCCTTCGGTGAACAGCCGCTTGGCCACGATGCCGTTGACCTGGGGGCGCACTTCAGCGACCAGGAAGGCATTGGTGCGGCCCGGCAACTCGCGGGTCAGGCCGACCTGCTCGGCCTTCAGGGTGGCCACGGTGACCTGGCCGGGGCCGCCCTGCGGACCCTCCTGCTCACCGCCGCCACAGGCGGACACGGTCAGGGCGATCGCGAGGGACAGCGCGAGAAGACGGTACGGGGTTCTGGACATGGCGGTAGGGGCTCGCAGACGGAAAAGGGCGCGCCTGCAGCCCAACTTCCGATAAAAGCGAAGAATGACGACAAACAGGCAGCAAATGACGACAAATATCCGAAACGAGACCCGCCGGCATCTGCAGGCAGTCCTCGCTGAGGATCAGTGGGGCGCAAATATACATACATGCATGTTTGTTTGTAAAGCGGTACAATTCAGGCCGGTTTCATCCAGCAACTGCACAGCGCAATGGCCAGAAAAACCAAAGAAGAGGCCCAGGCCACCCGCGAGGGCATCCTCGATGCAGCCCAGGTCTGTTTCCATGAATACGGGGTCGCCGGCACCAGCCTGGCGATGATCGGCGCGCGCGCCGGATTCACCCGCGGCGCGGTGTACTGGCACTTCAAGAACAAAGCCGAAGTGCTGACCGCGATGATCGACCGCGAGCGCGTGCCCTTCATCGAGCGGATGCGCCGCACCACCTCGGCCAAGCGCAGCACGCCGATCCTGGACCTGCGTTCGGCGCTGCTGGTGTCCTTCCGGGAGCTGGCCGAGGACGAGCGGCTGCGCAACATGATGGAAATCATGCTGCGCAACGATCTGTCGGTGGAAAGCCAGGCGATGCAGGAACTGCAGCGCGAGGCATCCCGCGAGGAGCTGGCGATCATCGCCGCCGCGCTCGAGCGCGCGCGTGAGCTGGGCCAGCTGCGCGACCACGTGGATGCCGAAACCGTGGCGCGGATCGTCAGCACCAGCCTGACCGGCGTGCTGTACAGCGCCATGCTGGAGCCTGAGCTGTTCGAGATCCAGCGCGACGGCATGCAGACGCTGGATGCGATCTTCAGCGCCTTCGTCAAACCGGGTGTATTCACCCCGGGCGCCCCGCCGACGGCGCTGCCGACCGACGACGAGGTCTGAGGCAAAAAAAACGGCGACACCGAAGTGCCGCCGTTCTTCCTACCACCCGATCGTTGCGTGCCGTTACAGGATGTAGCGGCTCAGGTCCGGATCCTGCACCAGCTCACCCAGATGCGCATCGACATACGCCTGGTCGATGCTGATGGTCTCGCCATCGCGGTCCGGGGCTTCATAGCTAAGCGTATCCAGCAGGCGCTCCAGCACGGTGTGCAGGCGACGCGCGCCGATGTTTTCCTGGCGCTCGTTGACCTGGAAGGCGATCTCGGCCAGACGGTCCACCGCGTCGACGGTGAACTTCATCGAGACACCTTCGGTCTGCAGCAGTGCTTCGTACTGCTTGGTCAGCGCGGCCTTCGGCTCGGTCAGGATGCGCACGAAGTCCTGCTTGCTCAGCGCCCCCAGCTCCACGCGGATCGGGAAACGACCCTGCAGTTCCGGGATCAGATCGCTGGGCTTGGCCAGGTGGAACGCACCGGAGGCGATGAACAGGATGTGGTCGGTCTTGATCGTGCCGTACTTGGTGGAGACGTTGGAGCCTTCCACCAGCGGCAGCAGATCGCGCTGCACACCTTCGCGCGACACATCGCCACCGCCGACGTTGTCGCCGCGCTTGGCGACCTTGTCGATCTCATCGATGAACACGATGCCATGCTGCTCGCAGGCCTCGATCGCCGCACTGCGGATGTCGTCTTCGTTGACCAGCTTGCCGGCCTCTTCCTCGATCAGCAGCGGACGCGCGGCCTTGATCGACAGCGTACGCTTCTGCGCCTTCGCGCCGCCCATGCTGGAGAACATCTGGCGCAGCTGCTGGCCCATTTCTTCCATGCCCGGTGGGGTCATGATGTCCATGCTGACGTTGGCCGACACTTCCAGTTCGATCTCGCGCTCGTCCAGCTCACCGTTGCGCAGCATGCGGCGGAACTTGATGCGGGTCTCGTTGTCCTGCGCGGACGGCTCATTGCGCGCGGCTTCGGCATCGAAGCCGATACCGGTGCTGCGGCGCGGCAGCAGCGCATCGAGGATGCGGTCTTCGGCGCGCTCTTCGGCCTGGGTGCGCACGCGCACCTTGGCCTGCTCGCGATACAGCTTGACCGCGGTATCGGCGAGGTCGCGGATGATCTGCTCCACGTCCTTGCCGACGTAGCCGACCTCGGTGAACCGGGTGGCCTCGACCTTGACGAACGGCGCATTGGCCAACGTGGCCAGGCGACGCGCGATCTCGGTCTTGCCGACGCCGGTCGGGCCGATCATGAGGATGTTCTTGGGCATGACTTCGTTGCGCAGCTCGGCCGGCAGCTGCATGCGGCGCCAGCGGTTGCGCAGCGCGATGGCGACCGCGCGCTTGGCGTCGTGCTGGCCGACGATGTGCCGGTCCAGCTCCTGCACGATCTCGCGCGGGGTCATGGTGGCGGAAGAAACTTCAATCTTGTGCGGCATGGGTGTGCTCACGGATGAATTGGGTTTT
The DNA here is from genome assembly GCF_013387485.1 of Stenotrophomonas sp. SAM-B. Lineage (GTDB taxonomy): Bacteria > Pseudomonadota > Gammaproteobacteria > Xanthomonadales > Xanthomonadaceae > Stenotrophomonas > Stenotrophomonas maltophilia_AA. Next base: position 553,478 of record NZ_JABBXB010000001.1, on the reverse strand, counting down.
TCGAGGTTGCCGGCCAGCGGCCGGCACTACGCTTACAGCTCCTCGACCACCACGTTGCGATTGGTGTAGATGCAGATGTCGCCGGCGATGTTGATCGACTCGGTGGCGATCGTGCGGGCGTCCAGCTCGGTGTGCGCCATCAGCGCGCGGGCGGCCGACAGGGCATAGGAGCCGCCGGAACCGATCGCGATGATGCCGTCTTCCGGCTCGATCACATCACCGGTGCCGCTGATGATCAGCGAGGTGTCCTTGTCGGCGACGGCGAGCAGTGCCTCGAGCTTGCCCAGGCGGCGCTCGGTGCGCCAGTCCTTGGCCAGCTCCACCGCGGCGCGCTGCAGCTGGCCGTGCTTTTCCAGCTTGGCCTCGAACAGCTCGAACAGGGTGAAGGCATCGGCGGCGGCACCGGCGAAACCGGCCAGCACCTGGCCCTCGCGACCCAGACGGCGCACCTTGCGGGCGTTGCCCTTCATCACCGTGTGGCCGAGCGTGACCTGGCCATCGCCGGCGACGGCGACATGTCCATTGCGCCGCACCGAGATGATGGTGGTGGCATGAAATACGTTGGGGTTCTGACTGGGGTCCATGGAGCCTCCGGGGTGACAAAGACTGAGGTGGGGTCTCTGCCCGACGCTTCAACCCGCCCCGCCCTGCGCCCGGATGCCGCAGCGGATCGATTCAGCTTTCGTTGCCGCTCTTGCGGCGCTTGGCACGCGGGTGCGCGGCATCGTAGACCTTGGCCAGGTGCTGGAAGTCCAGATGGGTGTAGATCTGCGTGGTGGCGATATCGGCATGGCCGAGCAGCTCCTGCACGCCGCGCAGGTCACCGGAGGATTCCAGGATGTGGCTGGCGAAACTGTGCCGCAGCATGTGCGGGTGCACGTGCTTGAACAGGCCCTGGCGCTGGGCCAGTTGGCGTATGCGGATCTGCACGGCGCGCTGGGTGATGGGGCCTCCCTTGCGCCCGGGGAATACCGGTGCGGTCGCCGCGCCGCCGCTTTCGGCCCGCCAGCCCTGCAGGGCGGTGCGCGCGTGCGAGCCGAACGGCACGCGGCGTTCGCGGTTGCCTTTGCCCAGCACGTTGACCAGGCCGGTATCGAAATCCAGGTCGCGCCAGATCAGCGCGCACAGCTCGCTCAGGCGCAGTCCGGAGGAATAGAACAGTTCCAGCAGCGCGCGGTCACGCAGGCCGAGCGGTGCGTCGGTCGGCAGTTCGACCAGCTGCACGGCTTCATCGGCATCGAGCACCTGCGGCAGTTTGCGCGGTGCCTTGGGCGCTTTCAGGCCCGTGGCCGGATTGGCGGCGATGCGGTGGTGCTTGAGCAGCCACGCATAGAAACTGCGGCACGCCGAAAGCCGACGCTGCAGCGAGGTGGGCGACAACCCACGGCGGTGTTCGGCGGCGATGAACTGGCGCAGCTGCGCGCTGTCCAGCGTGTCGATGACGGCCCCCTGCCCGTCCGACCACGCCGCGAGGGCGTCCAGGTCACGGCGATAGGCATCCAGCGTGTGCGCCGACATGCGGCGCTCCACCTGCAGATGCGACAGGAAGTCCTGCGCGGTGCTCACGACGACTCCGCTCGACGGGCGATCAGGGCGACGGGAAACGCTGCAGGGCAACGACCAGCGACTCGCCCATCATGCGCAGGAACAGCGTGCCCATGCCGGGGTAGAACCGATTGCCGTCATGGCTGCCGACCGCGATCAGGCCGACACCCGGCAGCGGCAGCAACGCACTGGACTGCACCTCTTCGGCGCGCCCGGCATACAGCACGGTGTTCTTTTCCGGCTGCAGGCGGCCGCAGATCGGTTCGCCGTCTTTCAGGCAATCGCGGAACACGCCCAGCAACGGGCTGCTCTCCTCGATCACCTGCAGCCACGGCGCCTGTTCCAGCCCGGCGATCGGATGCAGCACGATCAGCCGGACCAGATCACCGGCGAAATCCTCTTCCAGCGAGGCGGCCATCGCCCGCAGGGTGTCCGCCGCCGAGTCCTGTTTCATCAATGCCAGGGTCAGCTGGTGCGTGCGCACGGCCAAGCGCTCGTTGATCTGCGCGTTGGTGGCCAGATCGGCCAGCCGCCGCGACAGCTCACGGTTCTTGTCGCGCAGCACTTCCAGCTGGTAGCTGGCCAGCGACGCGGTGGGGCCGTCATCGCGCGGCACCACCAGGGTCAAGGCCAGGTCCGGGAACTGCTTAAGGAAGGTCGGATGCCGACGCAGCCAGGCGGCTACTTCATGCGATCCGATTTTCTCGGCGGTCTCGCTCATGCGTTCCACTCCCCATCAAAGACGAAGGCTGCGGGTCCGGACATCACGATCTGTGCATCATCGGCCGGCCAGCGGATGCGCAGGTCGCCGCCGGGCAGCGACATCGTGGCATCACGCTGCAGGCGACCGCGCTGCATCATCACCACGGCCGCGGCGCAGGCGCCACTGCCGCAGGCCAGGGTTTCGCCGGCACCGCGCTCGTACACGCGCAGGCGCGCGTGCTGCGGGCCAAGTACCTGCACGAAGCCGACGTTGACCGATTTCGGGAACGAGGCGTGCTGCTGCAGCAACGGGCCCAGGCGCTCGACCGGGGCGGCATCGACCAGGCCCACTTCGATCACGGCGTGCGGGTTGCCCATCGACACCGCGCCGAAGCGCACCGTGTCGCCCTGCAACGGCAACAGGTATTCCTCGCGGGCGCGGGCGAAGCCGATCAGCGGCACGTTCTCCGGCTCGAAACGCGGCACGCCCATGGCCACCGCGTACTGGTCGTCACCCAGGCGTTCGACCGCATGCGTGGTGACCGGGCTGTCGATCGCGAAGGTGCTGCCGGTCGCTGCGCCATCACGCACCAGCCAGGCCGCCACGCAGCGCGCGCCGTTGCCACACTGCTCGGAACTGCTGCCATCGGCATTCCAGATCCGATACGAGGCGACCGAGCCTTCCGCCTTGGGCGGCTCGATGGTCAGGATCTGGTCGCAGCCCACGCCGGTGTGGCGATCAGCCAGGCGCGCGGCCAGCGCAGCATCCGGCGGCGCACTGCCATCGCGCAGGTCCAACACCACGAAATCATTGCCGGCCCCATGCATCTTGGTAAAGCGCAGCGCTGCGGAGGTGTTCGACTTACTCATTCCCGTCATTGGCCTTCAGCGCCGGGGCGTCGACGGGATCGGGAACCACCGGGGAATCGGTATCGGCATCGGCGGCCGGCGGCGTGGCATCGTCGGCAGCCGGTTCGACCAGCTGTTCTTCGACCGGGACCGGCTTCTGCGGCAGGACCAGCGGGCCCTTGTTGCCACAGGCCGACAGCACCAGCAGCGCCGAGGCGGCCAGCGTCAGGGAGATGAGGGTACGGGGGGATGTCTTCATCCTCCGAGTATAGCCGCGGTGTTTGAGCGCTTGGGTGCTGGCTGGATGAACGGGCAGCGCGGAAATCACACCCGTGGAGGCACTACCGGGGCCGGTGTGCATCCCCAGGCGGCAGCGGCCGGGTCCACAGCCACAGCGCCACGCAGGCCATGCTGCCGATGGAGAGCCATTTCACCCAGGCGACCGGCACGCACCACAGCATGATGCCCGCACACACGGCCATGGTCAGGCTCGCCATCCATTTGCCGCGGCGGCTGACCGCGCCATGCGCCTGCCAGTTGCGGATCGCCGGACCGAACTGTGGGTGCGCCAGCAGGCGGTTGTGCAGGCGCTCGGAACCGCGCGAGGCGGCCCAGGCCGAGATCAGGATGAACACCGTGGTGGGCAGGCCCGGCACGAAGATGCCGACGATGCCGGTGCCCAGGCTGACATAGGCCAGCAGCCACCACGCCCAGCGGAAACGCACCCGTCCCCGCTCAGCCGGCGCTTCGGAAACCACGGGGTGTTCGGGCCGGGACATGCCCCCAGCATAGCGACCCGGCCGGGCCGCCGCGATGGGCACCCGCCTGCGGCAGCCGACGACACGGGGTCGTCGGCGTACAGCGTGCAGCAGCAGCCGGCGTTACGGGGTCTGGGTGACGCCGAGCTGGTCGAGCACGAACGCGTACGACTCCGCCAGCTCGTGGTAACGCTGGAAGCGACCGGACTTGCCGCCGTGGCCGGCCTCCATGTTGGTGCGGAACACGATCGGGAAGTGCCCGGTGTTGTCATCGCGCAGCTTGGCCACCCACTTGGCCGGCTCCCAGTACTGGACCTGCGAATCCCACAGGCCGGTGCCGACGAACAGGGCCGGATACGCCTGCTTGCTGACGTTGTCGTACGGCGAGTACTTGAGCATGTAGTCGTAGTACTCGCGCTGCTCCGGATTGCCCCACTCGTCGTACTCGTTGGTGGTCAACGGGATGCTGGCGTCGAGCATGGTGGTGACCACATCGACGAACGGCACCTGGGCGACCATCACGCGATAGTCCTGCGGGGCCTGGTTGGCGACCGCGCCCATCAGCAGGCCGCCGGCGCTGCCACCGGAGGCGGCGACACGATCCTTGGCGGCATAGCCCTGGCGGACCAGCTCACGGGTGACATCGACGAAATCGTTGAACGTGTTCTGCTTCTTGAGCAGCTTGCCGTCCTCATACCACGCACGGCCCATTTCCTGGCCGCCGCGGATGTGGGCGATGGCATACACCACGCCGCGATCCAGCAGGCTGACCACGGTCTGGTTGAAGCCCGGGTCCATCGACATGCCGTAACTGCCGTAGGCGTACTGGTACAGCGCGCCGGTGCCGTCCTTCTTGAAGCCGTTGCGGTAGACCAGCGACACCGGCACCTTGACGCCATCGCGGGCGGTGACCCACACGCGTTCGGTCGTGTACTTCGACGGGTCGTAACCAATCACCGGCTGCTGCTTCAGCTGGCGGCGTTCACCGGTAACGGTGTTGAGCTCGTAGGTGGTGGTCGGCGTGGTCAGCGAGGTGTAGGCGTAACGCAACCACGGGGTGTCGTGCTCGCTGTTGGCGGCCAGCCCCATCGAGTAGGCCGGCTCGTCTGCCTTGACGTAGTCCTGGCGACCGTCCGGGAACAGCAGGCGTACGCGCTCCAGGCCGTTGGAGCGCTCGGCGATCGCGGTGAAGCCGTCGAACAGTTCGAAGCCCTCGATCAGCACGGCGTCATCGTGCGCGACCCAGTCCTTCCATTGGCTGCGCGCGGTGGCTTCGCTGGGCGCGGTGACGAGCTTGAAGTTCTTCGCGTCCGCATCGTTGGTGCGGATCACCCAGCGGCCATTGAAGTGGTCGGCATCGTATTCGACGTCGCGCGCACGCGGGGCGAGCACCGTGAACGCCTGCGGATCGGCGGCCGGGGCGTAGCGCGTTTCCGAGCTGACCGTGCTGTGCAGCTCGATGGTCAGGAAGCGGTCATCGCGGGTGCGGCCGACGCCCATGTAGAAGCTGTCGTCCTTCTCTTCGTAAACGAGCGTGTCGCTGCTGGCCGGGGTGCCCAGTACGTGCTTCTTGACGCGCACGGTGAGCAGCGTTTCCGGATCGTTCTCGACATAGAACAGGGTGCGGTTGTCGTCGGCCCAGACCACGTTGGGCGAGACGTTCTCGATGCGGTCCGGCAGCACTTCGCCGGTGCGCAGGTCCTTGAAGCGGATCACGTACTGGCGGCGGCCTACATCGTCCTCGGCCCAGGCCAGCAGGTGGTTGTCCTGGCTGACATCGGCATCGCCCACGTTGAAGTAGCCCTTGCCTTCGGCCATCGTGTTGATGTCGAGCAGGATTTCCTCCGGCGCCTCCATGCTGCCCTTGCGGCGCGCCTGGATCGGGTAGTCCTTGCCGGTTTCGAAGCGGGTGTAATACCAGTAGCCGCGGTCACGCGAGGGCACGCTGGCGTCGTCCTGCTTGATGCGGGCGACGATCTCCTTGTACAGGGTGTCTTCCAGCGGCTTCAGCGGGGCCACGACCTGATCGGTGTAGGCGTTTTCCGCGTTCAGGTAGGCCAGCATCTTCGCGTTTTCGCGCTTGTCGTCGCGCAGCCAGTAGTAATCATCGCTGCGGGTCGCGCCAAAGGGAGCCTTCACCGTGTGCGGGTGCTTCTCGGCGTCAGGCGGGGTCAGCGCGGGGGCGGCGTGCACGTTGGAGGTCATGAGGCTGGCAACCAGTAAACAAAGGGCGGGTTTCACGAGATAGGGCTCCTGGCGGGGGAATGCAATGGCGTCCGTGTTCCTGCAGTCTGTGCCGGCGGGTGGGCCAGCAGCAAGCCTGTCGTTGGTCACTGCGCCTATCATCAGGCCATGGACACTTCCCGCACGCCCCCCACCGGCACCGGCTACAGCCGCCGCAGCCAGGAAATCGAACCCTTCCACGTGATGTCGCTGCTGGCCCGCGCGCAGGCGCTGGAGCAGGCCGGCCACGACGTGATCCATCTGGAGATCGGCGAGCCGGACTTCACCACCGCCGCGCCGATCGTACGCGCCGGCCAGGCAGCGCTGGCGGCCGGCCATACGCGCTACACGGCGGCCCGCGGCCTGCCCGCGCTGCGCGAGGCGATCGCCGGGTTCTACCGGGATCGCTACCAGGTGCAGATCGATCCGGAGCGCATCCTGGTGACCCCCGGCGGCTCAGGTGCATTGTTGCTGGCCAGCAGCCTGCTGGTGGACCCGGGCAAGCATTGGTTGCTGGCCGATCCGGGCTATCCGTGCAACCGGCACTTCCTGCGGCTGGTGGAAGGCGCCGCGCAGCTGGTGCCGGTCGGCCCGGAGACGGCCTACCAGCTGACGCCGGACCTGGTGGCACGGCAGTGGAACGCCGACAGTGTCGGTGCGCTGGTCGCCTCCCCGGCCAACCCGACCGGCACCGTGCTCTCCGCGGCGCAGTTGGCAGCGCTATCGCAGTCGTTGAAGGCGCGCGGCGGGCACCTGGTGGTGGATGAGATCTACCACGGCCTTACCTATGGCATGGACGCGGCCAGCGTGCTGCAGGTGGATGACGAAGCCTTCGTGCTCAACAGCTTCTCGAAGTACTACGGGATGACCGGCTGGCGCCTGGGTTGGCTGGTCGCGCCACCGCAGGCGGTGCGGGAGCTGGAGAAGCTGGCGCAGAATCTGTACATCAGCGCCTCGAGCATCGCCCAGCATGCGGCGCTGGCCTGTTTCGAGCCGGAATCGATCGCGATCTTCGAGCAGCGTCGTGCGGCGTTCCGCGAGCGCCGCGATTACCTGCTGCCGGCGCTGCGCGCGCTCGGCTTCCGCATCGAAGTGGAACCGGAAGGCGCGTTCTATCTGTACGCCGACGTGAGTGCGTTCACCGATGATGCGCAGGCGTTCTGCGCGCATTTCCTGGAGACCGAGCATGTGGCGTTCACGCCGGGCCTGGACTTCGGGCACCACCGTGCGAACGAGCATGTGCGCCTGGCGTACACGCAGGAAGTTCCGCGGCTGGAAGAGGCCGTGCGGCGGATCGCCCATGGGCTGGAAACGTGGGCGCGTTGATCCGCCAAAAAAAACGCCGCGCATTGCTGCGCGGCGCATAAATGGGGTGAGGCCAACTCGACGCCCCACCACCCGGAGGCGTCGTTACTTGCTCAGCTGCTCCCACAGGAAGCTGTAGGCCAGCGCCTGCATGTGCGCGGCCTGGGCGTTGTTCGCCGCGCCGCCATGACCGCCTTCGATGTTCTCGTAGTAGGTCACGTCCTTGCCGGCGTCGATCATCTTCGCGGCCATCTTGCGCGCATGCGCCGGATGCACGCGGTCATCGCGCGTGGAGGTGGTGAACAGCACCGGCGGGTAGGTCTTGCTGGCGTCGAAGAGGTGGTACGGCGAGAAGGTCTTGATGAAGTCCCAGTCGGCCGTGTCCGGATTGCCGTATTCGGCCATCCACGAGGCGCCGGCCAGCAGGTGGCTGTAGCGCTTCATGTCCAGCAGCGGGACCTGCACCACGACCGCACCGAACAGCTCCGGGTACTGGGTCAGCATGTTGCCGGTGAGCAGGCCACCGTTGCTGCCGCCCTGCACGCCCAGGTGCTTGGCCGAGGTGATCTTGCGGCTGACCAGGTCACGGGCGACCGCGGCCATGTCTTCATAGGCCTTGTGCCGGTTCTGCTTCAGCGCCGCCTGGTGCCAGCGCGGGCCATACTCGCCACCGCCGCGGATGTTGGCCACCACGTAAACGCCGCCCTTTTCCAGCCACGCGCGGCCCATGCCACCGGAGTAGGACGGGGTCAGCGAGATTTCGAAGCCGCCGTAACCGTACAGCAGGGTCGGATTGGAGCCGTCCAGCTTCATGTCCTTGCCGTGCACCACGAAGTACGGCACGCGGGTGCCATCCTTGCTGGTGGCGAAGTGCTGCTCGATCACCTTGCCGTCGGCGTTGAAGAACGTCGGCATGGTCTTGAGCACTTCAGGCTGCTTGCCGATCTCGGCAATGGCCAGGGTGGTCGGGGTCAGGTAGTCGGTGACGGTCATCCACACCGCATCGCTGTCATCGGCATCGACCGCACTGACGGCCACGGTGCCGAACGACGGCGCGCCGGTGAAGGCACTCGTCTTCCAGCCGCTGTCGCCCGGGGTCAGCACGCTCAGGCGGCTCTTGACGTCGTCCAGCACGTTCAGGACCAGGTGGTTCCGGGTCCAGCTGGTGCCCGCCAGCGAGGTGGTGTCGGTCGGGGCGAACAGCACGTCGAAGTCACGCTTGCCGGCGAGATAGTCGTCCAGCTTGGTGGCCAGCAGCGAGCCGGCGGCGTAGGTCTTGCCGCCCACGGTCCACGGTTCGCGCAGTTCCAGGGTCAGCCACTGCTTGCGCAGGCCCTTCTCCGCCGAGTTCGGCGCATCGATCCTGGTCAGCGTGCCGTCGTCGGCGCGCAGGTAGAGCTCGTTGTTGTAGAAGGCCAGCGTGCGGCTGACCAGGTTGCGCTCGTAGCCGGGGGTATCGTCGTGCATGGCCGCGATGTACATGTCATCGGGCTTGCCTTCGTAGACCACCGAGGCCGAGGCCATCGGGGTGCCGCGCTTCCACAGCTTGGCCACGCGCGGATAACCGGAGGTGGTCATCGTGCCGGTGCCGAAATCGGTGTAGACGAATACGGTGTCGCGGTCGATCCAGTTCAGGCCACCCTTGGATTCCGGGCGGAAGAAGCCGTCCTTGATCCAGGTCTTGTTGGCCAGGTCGAACTCGCGGGTGACGTCGGCATCGGCGCCGCCGCGCGACAGCGCGATCAGGCAGCGCGAATAGTCCGGACGCAGGCAGTCCGCGCCGTGCCAGACCCAGTTCTCGCCTTCGGCCTTGTTCAGCGCATCCAGATCCAGCACGGTTTCCCACTGCGGCGAGGCCTTGCGGTACTCGGCCAGCGTGGTGCGGCGCCACAGGCCGCGCTCGTGCTGCTTGTCCTTCCAGAAGTTGTAGTAATAGTCGCCGATCTTCTGCACGCCGGGAATCTTGGCGTCGGAGTCGAGCACCTCGCGGATGCTGGTCTCCATCTGCTTGAACGCCGGGGTCGTGGCCAGGCGGCCTTCGGACTTGGCGTTCTGTTCCTTGACCCACGCCAGCGGCTTGTCGCCGGTGACGTCTTCAAGCCAGGCGTACTTGTCCGCCGGGGCGTCAGCAGCCATGGCGGTTCCCGCCGCACCGGCGGAGATCAGACCTGCCATCAGGCAGGCGGAAGCGAATCGTGACATTGCAGCTCCAGGCAGTCATAGCCTTGGGACGCTATCACACCGGCTGGCCGCGGCTCACGTGTCGAAGGTCAGGCCGGGCCGGACGCGCCAGCGGGCGGCTGCGACGTCGCGCCTGCGGCCCCCGGCGACGGCGGGCGCTCCGGGCGAGCAGGCCGGCCAGCGGCAGCCGGAAGCGATGCAGGCTCCACCAGGCCATCAACGGCATGCCGGCCAGCCAGAGCGGCAGCCAGCCGATCCACTCGCTGTGGCCCCGTGCGGCCGGCCACACCAGGACCAGGGCCAGCCCGGCCAGCGCCCCCTGCCTGACGCAACGCAGCACACGGGGATCGGGACGGTCGGACGAACGCGGGGAAGACGACAGGGTCATGACACAGCTCCGTGCGAAAGTGATGCGTCACCTTGCCGCGCTGCCATCTCAAGGGCTGCGACCTTGTCCGGGGCGTGGCAGGAAGGACGCCCGCCTTCGTGATTGCATGAATCGGTCACCCAACCGCTGCGCCGCCATTGACGTTCTCCGCCGTCCCACCCACCATGCCCCTGCCAGCCACTGGAGCCTTCCGCCGCATGTCTTCGAACCGCCCGCTTCGCGCTGTCCTGTTGGTCTCCTCGCTGGCGTTGCTGTCAGCCTGTGCGTTCCGCCATGAGACCAAACCGGAACCCGCGCCGACGCCGGTCGCGGTCGACAGCGCCGGTGCGCCGATCGACCTGCAGCGCTTCATGGGCACCTGGTATGTGATCGGCCGCGTGCCGAACCCGATCGAACGCGGCCACGTCGCCAGCGTCAACGAGTTCCAGTTGCGCGGCGACCAGAAGGTGTCGATCAGATACCGCTACCGCGATGGATTCTCCGAGCCGCAGCAGGAGCTCACCGTCCGCGCCTCGGTGGACGAGAAGAGTGGCAACCACAACTGGCGCACCTGGTTCTACAAGATCGTGCCGACCCACACCCGCGTGCTGGAAGTCGCGCCGGATTATTCGTGGGCGATGCTGGGCTACCCGGGCCGCGAGATGGCCTGGATCTTCGCGCGCCAGCCGGACATGGACAAAGAGCTCTACAAGGAACTCGCCACCCGCCTGCGTGACGATTACGGGGTCAACACCGACAAGCTCAAGCGCGTGCCGCAACACCCCGAACAGGTGGACCGGCTGGGCTTTGAAGTGCCGAACGTCCGCTAAGAGCGGCGGTCAGGCCGCCTCGCGCGGCTGCACCCTGCGCTCGATTTCCTGACGGGTCGGCAGCGTCTTCAGATCGTACTCGGCCTGGAGGGCCAGCCACGACGCGGCGTCCCCGCCGAAATGACGCGCCAGGCGCACTGCGGTATCTGCCGTGACCCCGCGGGTTTCATGCACGATGGCATGCAATCGCGTAGGTGGCACATCCAACGCCCGTGCCAGCGCAGTGATGCTCAGCTGCAACGGCAGCAGAAACTCCTCGCGCAGGATTTCGCCCGGATGGACGGCCCTGAGGTTGTTGGTGGGGCGGCTCATGGGTGGCACCTCAGTGGTAATCGACGATCTCGACATCACGCGGACCGTTGTCGGTCCAGACAAAACACAGTCGCCACTGCGCGTTTATGCGGATGCTGTGCTGCCCGCGTCGGTTGCCGCAAAGCGCTTCGAGCCGATTTCCGGGCGGGCTGCGCAGGAACTGCAGGGTCTGTGCAGCATCCAGCATCTGCAGCTTGCGCTCGGCCAGCAACTGGAACGCGCGGAATTGTCGAGGGCATCGTCCCGCAAACAGCGCGTACGTGTGGCGGCATCGGAAGGACTGAATCATTCCGCACAGCGTATTACGCGAAACGGAATGTAACACAGATGCCTGTCACGCAATGATGCGCTGGGCAAACACTGGATCAATCGAATCTACGCGTGCTGCTGCCTTGGCATTCCAGAAGGCGGCGTGACCCGGGACTGACCCACCGCCGCAGAGGGAGGCGTACCGACCCACGGTCGGTACGCCCGATTACTTCCGGCTGTAGTGTTCCACCAGGCGGTCGCCGATCATCTGCAGGATCTGCACCAGCACCAGCAGCAGCACCACGGTGACCAGGGCCACGTCGGTGTGCGAACGCTGATAGCCATCGCGGAAGGCCAGATCGCCCAGCCCCCCCGAGCCGATCGCACCGCCCATGGCGGTGAAGCCGATCAGGGCGATCACGGTGACGGTGGCGCCGGCGATCAGGCCCGGCCGCGCTTCGGGCAGCAGCACGCGGGTGACCAGCTGCCAGGTGGTGGCGCCCATCGCCTGGGTCGCTTCGATCACGCCACGGTCCACTTCACGCAGCGCGGTCTCGACCAGGCGGGCGTAGAACGGCGCGGCGCCGATCACCAGCGGCACGATCGCGCCGCGTACGCCCAGCGAGGTGCCCATCATCCACAGCGTCAGCGGGATCAGCACGATCATCAGGATGATGAAGGGCACCGAGCGCAGCAGGTTCACCAGCACTGCGAGCGAGCCGTACAGCACCGGCTTGCGGTGCAGCTGCGGCGAGCCGGTCAGGAACAGCAGCACGCCCAGCGGCAGGCCGATGAGCAGCGTCAGCGGCAGCGAACCGCCGAGCATCAGCAGGGTGTCCAACGTGGCCTGGCCGATATCGGCCCACTTTTCGGCGTCGAGATGGCGGAAGAACCCGCCTGCGGTGGCCAGGATCATCGGCGCAGCTCCTCAAGGTGGACACCGGCGGCGACGAAGCCCGCCTGCGCGGCCTGTACGTCGCCTCCGACCAGCGACACGGTCAGCTGGCCATACGGAGTGTCCTTGATCCGGTCGATACGGCCGGACAGAATGTTGTAGTCCACGCCGGTCTCGCGCGCGATGCGCCCCAGCAGCGGTTCGTAGGTGTCCGCGCCGAGGAAGGTCAGGCGCACGATACGCCCGGCCACGGCCTCGAAATCCTTGTGCAGCTCGCCCTCGTCGACCTGTTCGGACTCGTTGACGAAGCGGCGGGTGGTCGGGTGCTGCGGGTGCAGGAACACCTCGGTGACCGGGCCGGTTTCGACCAGGTGGCCGGCATCGAGCACGGCGACGCGGTCGCAGACACGCCGGATCACATCCATCTCGTGGGTGATCAGGACGATGGTCAGGCCCAGCTCGCGGTTGATCCTGCCGAGCAGCTTGAGCACCGAGGCGGTGGTCTGCGGGTCCAGCGCGCTGGTGGCCTCATCGCACAGCAGGATCTGCGGGCGGGTGGCCAGGGCGCGGGCGATGCCGACGCGCTGCTTCTGGCCACCGGACAGCTGCGCCGGGTACTTGTTGGCGTGCGCTTCCAGGCCGACGGTATGCAGCAGTTCGTCGACGCGCGCATCGATCTCCGCGCGCGGCGTACCGGCCAGCTCCAGCGGGAAAGCGACGTTGGCCGCGACGGTGCGCGAGGACAGCAGGTTGAAGTGCTGGAATATCATGCCGATCTTCCGGCGCAGCACGCGCAGGCCCTCGGCATCGAGCGCGGTGACATCCTCGCCGTTGATCAGCAGGCGGCCGCCGGTCGGTTCCTCCAGCCGGTTGATCAGCCGGATCAGGGTCGACTTGCCCGCGCCGGAATGGCCGATGATGCCGAAGACTTCGCCGGCCTCGATGGTCAGGTCGAGCGGCTGCAGCGCGGCAATCGCGCGGCCGCCGACGGCATAGGATTTGTGCAGGCGCTGGAACTCGATCACTTCGCGGTCAACCGGGGCATCGACGGGAGGGGGCGTGCAGCCTACCAGCGCGGGGCGGCCCTGGCCCGTGCGGTTGCGCGGAATGATATTCCGTTTGGTTCTAAGGGAACGTGATCCGGCCCGCCCGGGTCATCGGCCGGGCTCAGGGATGGTCCAGCGGCCGGGGCGGCTGGACCCGGCGGATCCGCTCGCGGTGCAGCAGGTACAGGCCCGAGGCGACGATGATCGCCGCGCCCAGCCAGGTCACCTGGTCGGGCAGGACGCCCCAGAACAGCAGGTCCCAGCCGATCACCCAGACCAGGCCGGTGTACTCCAGCGGCGCGATCATCGACGCTTCGCCCAGCTGGAAGGCGCGGGTCAGGGCGACCTGGCCTCCTGCCCCGGCCAGGCCCATGCCGGCGATCAGCGCCGCGTGGCCCAGCTGCAGCGGCTGCCAGTCCGGGATCGCGAGCAGGCCGGCGCCGACCGCCATGATCACCAGGAACCACACCACCATCGACTGCGGGGTGTCGGTCCGGGTCAGCATGCTGACCGTGATCGCGGCCAGGGCGTAGGCGGTGGCGGCGAGCAGCACCATCAGGCCAGGGAAGGAGATGATGCCGCCAACGCCCGGGCGCAGCACGACCAGTACGCCGATCAGGCCGATCCCGATGGCGATCCAGCGGCGTGGGCCGACGTGCTCGCCGAGCAGGGGCACGGAGAGCGCGGCGATCAGCAGCGGGGCGACGAAGTAGATGGTGTAGGCGGTGGAGAGCGGCAGGCTGCGCAGGGCGTAGACGAAGCAGCCGATCATCACCATGCCGAGCACGCCGCGCAGCAGGTGCAGGACCCAGCGTTTGGGCACCAGCGAGCGCGGGCCCGCGGTGGCCAGGACCCAGACCAGCACGAACGGCAGCGAGGCCGCGCCGCGCAGGAAGGTGACCTGCAGGGTGGGATAGCTGGCCGACAGCTGCTTCATGCCGGCATCCATCAGCGAGAAGCAGGCGACAGCGATCAGCATCCAGGCGACAGCGCGGGTGGGGGATTTCTGCGTGTTCATGGCCCATTATCGCCGGCTTGGCCGGCCCGTCCATGGTGGCTTGGTAGAATGGGGGCATTCACCCGTTGGAGTTTGCCCATGCCCTCTTTTGACGTTGTTTCCGAAGTCGACATCCACGAGTTGACCAACGCGGTCGACCAGGCCAACCGCGAGCTGTCCACGCGCTTCGATTTCAAGGGGGTGGACGCGAAGTTCGTGCTGGAAGACAGCGTGATCAGCCAGTCCGCGCCGAGCGATTTCCAGCTGCAGCAGATGACGGACATCCTGCGCCAGCGGCTGATCGCGCGGAAGATCGATGCGGCCTGCCTGGAGTTCGGCGATATCGAGACCAATCTGGCGGGTGCGCGGCAGAAGATCACGGTCAAGCAGGGCATCGAGCAGAAGGTGGCCAAGAAGATCGCGGCGAAGATCAAGGAGGCCAAGTTGAAGGTGGACAGCCAGATCAATGGCGACAAGCTGCGGGTGACGGGCAAGAAGCGCGATGATCTGCAGGATGCGATGGCGCTGCTGAGGAAGGAGACGTTCGAGGTTCCGCTGCAGTTCGACAATTTCCGCGATTGATTTTGGCGGAACGGTTGTAGTGCAAAGCGCTGGTGATTCATTGCTGGTGCGCTGCGTCGGGTAGGGCCAGGCGTTGGTCGCTACGCGCGCAGCAGTTTGTACAGCGTCGTGCGTGAGATCCCGAGCTGACGTGCGGCGGCGCTGATATTGCCTTGATGGGCGGCCACGGCGTCGCGCACGTGCTGCGTGGTGTGCGTGCGCAGCGATGCATTTACTGCATTGGCGCCGGCCGCGTCGATCTTCAGGCTCGCATGCGGTGCGAGCGGTCCACGCAGGTACTGCACGTGCACGGCGGTGTCGTCGTCCAGGCGGACGCGATGGGCGGGGCCGGCCTGCAGCAGGCGGCGGCGCTGGTGGGCGCTGGCGCCGGCGAAGAGGCCGTCCAGGGTGAGGACGGGCAAGGGGCCGCGACGCGGCAGTCCGAACAGGCGCCGGGCCACACGGTTGGCGGCGCGCACGTGTCCGTCTTCTTCGATGGCCAACAGGCCCTGCAGCGGTGAGTGCAGCCAGCGCGCGTCGTGCTGGACGGCCAGCAGATGGCAGGGGCGATGATCCTGCATGAGGCGGTTCTCGGCCGACAGGGCCGCTTGCCGGAAGTAGCCGTGCAGCAGCTCTGCGTCGCGTTCGCCGGTACCGGTGATGTCCAGTGCGCCCAGTACCTCGCCGTCCAGGCCGTGCAGCGGCACGCTCAGGCAGAACACGGTGGCGAAGCGGTCGAGATAGTGTTCATTGCCACGCACCAGGGCGGGCGCGTCTTCGGCCAGGCTGCAGGCCGGTGCTGTGGTGCCGATGTCGATCTCGCGCAGGCGGCGCCCGACCTGGATCGGGCGCAGTACCGGCACGTCGGCCAGGCCGTGCTCGCGCTGGGCGATGACCAGGCCTTCGGCGTTGACGCAGAACAGGGTCCACTGGCGACCCCCGAAGGCGGCCCACAGATGGTCCATGTCCTCGCGCACGCAGCGTGCGAGGCGGCGGTCGCCAGGGTCATCCAGGCGCGTGGCCGCCGGGGCAAGGGGCGCGTAATACGGCTCCTGCCGCGGCTGCACGCCGGCCTGGCGCGAGCGCTCCCAGGAGCGCAGTACCGGCGGGCTGACCACGCTGTCCATCAGCGCGCCGCCCTCGGCGAAGCGCTGACGGGCGGCGGCCAGTACCTGCTGCTGTTCCAGAACCATCGCGGCCATCGGTCGATCTCCACCTCGGACCGACAGCCTACTCCTGCAAAGCTGACTGATACGTCGTCGCAGGCACGCATGCCCGCGACGGACCGTTTCACCCGCCGATGGTCAGGATCGGCTTGAGGGTGACACCGCGGGTGCTGTCCTCGGCGGCCTGGTTGATCTGGTCCAGCGGGTAGAACTTCACCAGCTTGTCGAACGGGAAGCGGCCCTGCTGGTACAGCTGCACCAGCTGCGGGATGAATACCTTGGGCACGCTGTCGCCTTCCACGATGCCGCGGATGCTGCGTCCGCCGAGCAGCAGGTTGTTGACGTCGAACTCGGCCTTGGTCCCCAGCTTCGGGGCGCCGACCACGCCGATCACACCCAGCCCGCCAAGCGCTTCGATGCCCTGTGCCAACACCTCCGGACGCCCCGTGGATTCCAGTGCGAAGTTGGCGCCGCCGCCGGTGATCCCGCGCACCGCGTCGACCACATCGACCTCGCGGCTGTTGATCACATGCGTGGCCCCCAGTTCCGTGGCCAGTTCCAGGCGCGAAGGCACCACGTCGATGGCGATGATGGTGGTCGCACCGGCCACGCGCGCGGCCATCACCGCACTCAGGCCGACCGCGCCCGCACCGAAGCTGGCGAAGCTGCTGCCGGCGGTCACCTTGAGCGAATTGATCACCGCACCGGCGCCGGTCTGGATGCCGCAACCGAGTGGGCCGAGCAGTTCGATCGGCGCATCGTCGGGCACTTTGATCGCGTTGTTCTCGCGGCTCAGTGCGTAGGTGGCGAACGAGGACTGCGCGAAGAAGTGATCGTGCAGCGGGTTGCCGTCCGGGTCCTGGATCGCGGTGGAGCCGTCCAGCGCACCGCCACCGAAGTTGAGCCCGAAGAAGTCCTTGCAGTACGCGCCGTGTCCGCCGCTGCACGGATTGCAGTGGCCGCAGGCGCCGTAGGTCAGCACGACGTGGTCGCCCACCTTCAGGTCTTTCACGCCCGGGCCGAGCGCTTCCACGATACCCGCGCCTTCGTGGCCGAGCACCGCCGGCAGCGGCACGGGGTAGTACTGGTCACGCACGATCAGGTCGGTATGGCACAGGCCGGTGGCGACCACGCGGACCAGGACTTCATCGTCCTGCGGGCCACGGATGCGCGCCTTCTCGATCGTGAAGGGCTGTTCTTTTTCGCGCACCACGGCCACGGTGATGTCGCGCAGTTCTGCTGTTGCGGTCATGAGGGTCTCCTGGTTCAGATCGGATACGCGGGCGCTTCGCCCTTGACGGTCATCCACTGCCACTGGGTGAACTCGTCGATGTTGGACGGGCCACCGATGCTGGTGCCGTTGCCCGATGCGCCGACGCCACCGAACGGATTGATCACCTCATCGTTCACGGTCTGGTCGTTGATGTGCAGCAGGCCGGTGCGCAGTCGTTCGCCGAGCTTCAGTGCGCGGCCGACATTGCTGGACACGATCGCCATCGACAGGCCGTACTCGCTGTCATTGGCCAGCTCGACCGCCTCATCATCGGTATCGAACGGCACCACCACCGCGACCGGCGCGAAAATTTCTTCGTGGAAGGCCGGGTTGTCGCGGCTCACATCGCTGAGCACGGTCGGCTCGAAGAACAGATCCTTGTAGCCACCCCCGGTCGCGAGCGTGGCACCGGCGGCCTGCGCCTCGGCGATGATGCGCGCGGCGTGGTCGCGCTGCTGGGCGTTGATCAGCGGCCCGATCGCCACCTCGCCATCGGCCGGATTGCCGACCTTGAGCGACTTCGCCTTGGCCACCAGCTTCTCCAGGAAGCGGGCATGGATGCTGCGCTGGACCAATACTCGGCCGGTCGCCATGCAGATCTGGCCCTGGTGCAGGTAGACACCCCACGCCGTGTTGGCGATGGCCAGATCCATGTCCGCGTCATCGAGCACGATCAGCGAGTTCTTGCCGCCCAGTTCCAGCGACACTTTCTTGAGGTGCTTGCCGGCCGCTTCGCCGACCTTGCGCCCGGCGCCGGTGGAGCCGGTGAACTGGATCATCGCGATGTTCGGGTCGCTGGTCAGCGCCGCACCGGCCGCGCCATCACCGGGCAGCACGTGCAGCAGGCCGGCCGGCAACCCGGCCAGTTCGAACAGGCGCGCGATCACGAAGCCACCGCACACGGCGGTACGCGGATCCGGCTTGAGCACCACCGCGTTGCCCAGCGCCAGCGCCGGGGCGACCGCACGCATGGCCAGGTACAGCGGGAAGTTGAAGGGCGCGATCACCCCGACCACGCCGAGCGGGCGGCGACGCGCCAGGTTCAACCGGCCCGGTTCGGACGGCAGCACTTCGCCGATGCTGCGCGAGGGCAGTGCCGCCGCTTCATGCAGCGCCTTGGTATTCACCTTGGCCTCGAAGCCCGCCTTGAGCTGGGTCGAGCCACTTTCGCGGACCAGCCACTGCACGATCTCATCGTTGTGTTCTTCGGCCAGCTGCGCGGCGCGGCGAAGGATCTGCGCGCGGGTGTCATACGGGGCGCTGGCCCAGTCGCGCTGCGCCTTGGCGGCGGTGGCGGCGGCGCGCGCGATCTGCGCCGGGTCGGCCATCGCGATCTCGCCCAGGCGTTCGCCGGTGGCCGGTTCGACCACGTCCTGGGTGCCTGCACCCGAGGTCCACTGGCCATCGAAGAGCTTGCCGGACCAGGTGGCCGTCGGCAGGAATGCATGTGTTGCCATCGCTGATAACTCCTTGCGTCGTGTACCCGGCCATTGGATACCTGCGGCGGGCCACTGCCTATTGGCCAGTGGCTGGCATGCTGCAAGTGCTTGCCGGATAAGGATTTATCAGCATGACGAGTGTCCAGTTAATGGACAGTGGAAGCGTGCGTACACCGGCACCCACACGCCGCGCCGTACAATCAACAGCCCAGCCAGCGACACCGCCCGCCATGAACGATGCGTCCCTCACCGCCACCCACGACCCGATCGCCGAGACCCGGAAATGGCTGGAGCAGATCGTCATCGGCCTGAACCTGTGCCCGTTCGCCAAAGCGGTGTACGTGAAGGAGCAGGTGCGGTTCGTGCTCAGCGATGCCACCACCCCCGAGGCACTGGTCGAAGAACTGGCCGAAGAGCTGATCCTGCTGCGCGATACCCCGGCCGAGCAGATCGACACCACGCTGATCGTGCACCCGGACGTGCTGACCGATTTCCTGGACTACAACGATTTCCTCGACAACGCCGATGCGGCGATCGAAGCACTGGATCTGCAGGGCATCCTGCAGGTGGCCAGCTTCCATCCGCAGTACCAGTTCGCCGGCGCGGCGCCGGATGACGTGAGCAACTACACCAACCGCGCGCCCTACCCGACCCTGCACCTGCTGCGCGAAGACAGCGTCGAGCGTGCGGTCGCCGCGTTCCCGGATCCGGACGTGATCGTGGAGCGCAACATCGAAACGCTGGACAAACTCGGCATCGAAGGCTGGACGCGCCTGCTGGGCCGCAACGACATGCCGCCGTGTCACTGACGCCGCCGATCCTCGACTGGCCGGCACAGCCGCTGCGCGACCGCGTGGTGGTGATCACCGGCGGTGCGCAGGGCGTCGGCCGCGGCATCGCGCAGTCCGTGCTCGGCGCCGGCGGCAGCGTGATGATCGCCGATCTGGATGCCGATGCCGGCAAGGCCTGCCTGAAGGAATGGGCGCTGCCCGAACGCGCGGCGTTCCAGCGCGCGGACGTGGCCAGCGAGCGCAGCGTGCAGGCGTTGATGAAGGCCACGCTCAAGCGCTTTGGCCGCATCGACGGTCTGGTCAACAATGCCGGCATCGCCAGCGCACATGGCACGCCGTTGGCGGACATGCCGGTGGCTGAGTGGCAACGCCGCCTCTCCAGCCTGCAGGGTGCCTTCCTGTGCAGCAAGCATGCGCTGCCGGCCCTGCGCGAACATACGGGCGCGATCATCAACATCGCCTCGACGCGCGCGTGGCAGTCCGAACCGGACAGTGAAGCCTATGCCGCCGCCAAGGGCGGGCTGGTCGCCTTCACCCATGCGCTCGCGTTGAGCGAAGGGCCGGCGGTACGGGTCAACAGCATCAGCCCCGGCTGGATCACCACCGATGCCTGGCAGGCACCGTCACGCCGGCGCACGCCCAAGCTCTCGCCCCGCGATCATGCGCAGCATCCGGTCGGCCGTGTCGGCCAGCCGCCGGACATCGGCGCGCTGGCCGTCTTCCTGCTCTCGGATCTGGCCGGCTTCATCACCGGCCAGGACCACATCGTCGACGGCGGCATGACCCGGAAGATGATCTACGCGGAGTGAGTCACATGCCACTCCAGGCACGTAATCTCCACGCAACGTAGTGCCGGCCGCTGGCCGGCTCCCCGTATTGCATGGAACCACGCTCCCTCTATTACGCCATCCCGTTATGGCGCAGCAGCGCATCCACGGTCGGCGCGCGACCGCGGAACGCAGCGAAGTTTTCCGCCGCACTACGGCTACCGCCACGCGCCAGCACTTCATCGCGGAAGCGCTGGCCGGTTTCGGTCACCTTGTCCGGGGCTTCCTCGAACGCGGCATAGGCATCGGCGCTGAGCACTTCGGCCCATTTGTAGCTGTAATAGCCGGCCGCATAGCCACCGGCAAAAATGTGGCTGAACTGATTGGGGAAGCGATTCCAGGCGGGTGGGCGGTTGACCGCCACTTCATCGCGCACGCGTTCCAGCAACGCCTGCACGCTGTCCTGGGTCGGATCGAAATCGCTGTGCAGCTGCATGTCGAACAGGGCGAATTCCAGCTGACGCACGGTGAACATGCCGCTCTGGAAATTGCGCGCGGCCAGCATGCGGTCGAACAGCGCGCGAGGCAGCGGCTCGCCGGTGCCCACGTGGGCGGTCATCGCCTGCACGCGCTCCCATTCCCAGCAGAAGTTCTCCATGAACTGGCTCGGCAGCTCCACCGCATCCCACTCCACGCCATTGATGCCGGCCACGCCGAGTTCGCCGATGCGGGTCAGCAACTGGTGCAGGCCATGGCCCATCTCATGGAACAGCGTGGTCACATCGCTGTGGCTGAAGGTCGCCGGTTGTCCCGCGGCGCCCTTGCCGAAATTGCAGACCAGGTACACCAGCGGCGTCTGCACACCGGCGGCGGTATCGCGGCGGTTGCGGCAATCGTCCATCCACGCGCCGCCGCGCTTGCCTTCGCGTGCGTACAGATCCAGATAGAACTGGCCGACCAGCGCACCCTGTGCGTCGACCAGGCGGAAGAAGCGCACATCCGGGTGCCAGACCGGCGCGGTGTCCGGCTGGACCTCCAGGCCATACAGACTGCGGATCACGCTGAAGAGGCCGTCCAGCACCTTCGGCTCGGTGAGGTACTGCTTCACCTCCTGCTCGGAATAGCTGTAACGCGCCTGCTTCAGTTTCTCCGCGGCGAATGCCAGATCCCAGGCCTCCAGCGCGGGCATGCCCAGTTCGTCGCGGGCAAACGCGTCCAGCTCGGCGCGGTCGCGCTGTGCGTACGGCTTGGCACGCGCGGCCAGATCGCGCAGGAAACCCAGCACCTGCGGTGCATCCTCGGCCATCTTGGTCGCGATCGAATACTCGGCGTAGTTGGCGAAGCCCAGCAGCGTGGCCAGCTCCGCACGCAGCGCCAGCACGCGATCGATGTTGCCGCTGTTGTCCAGCGCGGCATCGCCGAACTCGGAGGCACGGATCGCGTTGGCGCGGTACAGCGCTTCACGCAGCGGGCGATGCTCGGCATACGTCTGCACCGGCAGGTAGCACGGCATCTGCAGGGTCAGCTTCCAGCCAGGCAGATCGTCCTTCTCCGCGGCAGCACGCGCGGCGGCGATCACGTCGTCCGGCAGGCCGGCCAGCTCGGCCGGGTCTTCCACGTGCAGCGACCAGGCATCGGTGGCGTCCAGCACATTCTGCGAGAACGTCGCCGACAGCGCGGACAGTTCCTCGCGGATCGCGCTGTAGCGTGCCTTCCCGGCGTCATCGAGTTCAGCACCGCCCAGGCGGAAATCGCGCAGCGCGTTCTCCAGCACCTTGCGGCGTGCCGGATCGTACTGCGCCGCTTCCGGCGCGGCGGCCAGGGCCCGGTACTGCTGGTAGAGCGCCAGATTCTGGCCCAGCGCGCTGCCGAAGCGGGTCACCTTGGGCAGGTTGGCGTTGTAGGCCTCGCGCAGCGCCGGGGTATTCACCACGGCCTGCAGGTGGCCGACCTGGCCCCACGCGCGCCACAGGCGCTCGGTGGCATCGTCGAGCGGGTCGGCAAAGCTCGCCCAGGTCACCGGGGTGACGGTCTCGGCGGTCTTCACCGCCGCCTCGGCCTCGGCGAGCAGCGCGTCGATCGCCGGGGCGATGTGCTCGGGCCGGATCGCATCGAAGCGCGGCAGGCCGGAAAAATCGAGCAGGGGGTTGGTGGGGGTCACAGGCATCTCCAGACAACGGGGCCGCCGCAGCGGCATCACCCCACGATATGGCATTGCCCCCCACCCCGCACAAGGCCCCGGCGTGCGCCGATAGGCCAGGTTCACGCCAGATCCGGCGCCCCGCTCAGTACAGCGCTTCCAGCGAGACGCAGGGCAGCACCGGCAGCCCCTGCCCGGCCACGGCAGCGGCGAGCAGAGCATCGGCGCCCTCCACGTCGATGCCCTGCTTCGGGTACCACTCAGGGTTGTAATAGCTGTGCGCGTAGCGCTCGCCGCTGTCGCACAGGATGGTCACGATCGAGCCGCTGCGGCCGGCATCGCGCATCAGCTGCGCGGCCTGCAGCACGCCGATGAAATTGGTCCCGGTGGAGCCGCCCACGCGGCGGCCCAGCTGACGGCTGACGTGGCGCATCGCCGCCAGGCTCAGCGCATCGGGCACCTTGACCATCGCATCGACGCTGGTCGGGATGAAACTGGACTCCACCCGCGGCCGGCCGATCCCTTCCACCCGCGAGCCGCCACTGCAGGTCAGCTCGCGCCAGGGCTGCCCGGCCAGCGCGGCGCAATAGCCGTCATAGAACACCGAGACCTCCGGGTCCGCGCACAGGATGCGGGTGTCATGCCGGCGGTAGCTCACGTAGCGGCCGAGCGTCGCCGCGGTGCCGCCGGTGCCCGGGCTGCACACGATCCACTCGGGCACCGGATGCGGCTCCTCGGCCATCTGCTTGAAGATCGATTCCGCGATGTTGTTGTTCGCGCGCCAATCGGTCGCACGCTCGGCATACGTGAACTGGTCCATGAAGTGGCCGCCGGTTTCGCGGGCCAGCGTTTCCGAATCGCAGTTCAGGTCGCAGGCACGCTCGACCAGATGGCAACGGCCGCCATGGAACTCGATCGCCGCGATCTTCTCCGGCGAGGTCGTCGCCGGCATCACCGCGATGAACGGCAGGCCCAGCAGGCGGGCGAAATACGCCTCGGACACGGCGGTGGAGCCGCTGGAGGCTTCGATCACCGGACGTCCTTCGCGCAGCCAGCCGTTGGTCAGCGCATACAGGAACAGCGAGCGCGCCAGGCGATGCTTCAGGCTGCCGGTGGGGTGGCTGGACTCGTCCTTGAAGTACAGGTCGATGCCCTCGAACCCCGGCAGGTCCATCGGAATCAGGTGGGTATCGGCCGAACGGTTGAAGTCGGCTTCGATCTTGCGGATGGCGGCGGCCACCCATTCACGCTGGGACATGATGAACGCTGCTCAGGGAGACACACCATTCTACCCGCCACCCCGTCCGGCCGGGACCGCTAAAATGGCGCGTCCGCCGCGCCGATGCGGCCCCGCCCCAGGATCCCCCATGAGCCTTGCCGCCTTCCAGAACCAGCCGGGTGTCGCCGCCCAGGTGCCCGCCGAAACCACCGGCTTCGTGTTCAACCACACCATGCTGCGCGTCAAGGACGCCGCCGCGTCGCTGGACTTCTACACCCGCGTGCTCGGCTTCCGCCTCATCGACCAGCGCGACTTCGCCGAGGCGCAGTTCACCCTGTACTTCCTGGCCCTGCTGCCGGCCGGCACCCAGATTCCCGAGGGCGACGACGCGCGCCGGGTGTGGATGGCCGGCATCCCCGGCGTGCTCGAGCTGACCCACAACCATGGCACCGAGAACCAGGACGGCCCGGTCTACCACGACGGCAATACCGACCCGCGCGGCTTCGGCCACATCTGTGTCTCCGTGCCGGACATCCAGGCCGCCTGTAACCGCTTCGACGCCCTGCAGGTGCCCTATCAGAAGCGCCTGGAAGACGGCCGCATGAAACAACTGGCCTTCATCAAGGATCCGGACGGCTACTGGGTGGAGATCATCTCCAATACCCCGATCGCCTGATCCCGCCTCTCCACGACGCGCCGGCCCCGCCGGCGCGTTGTCGAGGCTAGGGCTGGACCTGGAACTCGAAGGCCGCATGGAACGGCGCCTTCGGCGGCACGAACAACGTTTTCCCGGCGAACCCCGCATCAACGCAGCGCGCGACCGCCTCCTCGCCTTCGCGCCATGTCCGCACCACCCTGCCCTGCGCATCCAGCTGCAGCACCACGGTGAAGGGCGCCAGCGCCTGCGGCGCGGGCGTGGGCATGCAGCGCGTGAAGCTGGCCCCGCCGACCCGGCTCATGCTGTCCAGCATCTCCGCATACGCCGCCGGTGCCAGGCTGGCCTCATCGCGCTGCGCCAGCGCCCGCACCTGTTCATAGCCCGCGTCGCCTGCGACCGCCTGGGCCATCATCACCATCCACAGCATCGTGCCTCCTCCGCCTGCGCGTTCATGACGCCAGCGCGCAGCGTAGGTCAGCGTGCGGGCCGCCGGAAGGGCCGTGGCCGACAGACCGCTGCGCGTAGTCAGCAAGGTCGACACCGCCGCGATGCGTCGCGCTGCGTCCAGTGGTATATCTGCGCCCCGTCCCACCACCCAACGGAGCCGGTATGGAAACGATGGAACTGCACCGCGGCCGCCTGATCGATCACCTGCAACTGGTGGTCAGGGATCTCGCCGCCAGCCGCCGCTTTTACCAGGCTGTGTTCGACACGATCGGCATTCCGATCGCCGGCGCAGGCGACACCTACTTCTGGGCCGACGAACTGTTCATCTCCACGCCGGACAGCGACGCGGCGCTGGGCCAGCTCACCGGTCGCCACCACCTCGCCTTCCAGGCGCGCGACCGCGCCACCGTCGAGGCCTTCCACCAGGCGGCGCTGGCCAACGGTGGCAAGGACAACGGCGCCCCGGGCGAGCGTCCTTACCATCCGGGCTACTACGCGGCGTTCGCGCTGGATCCGGATGGCAACAACATCGAAGTGGTGTTCCATGGGCCGGCCACCTACAGCGCGGACTCGGTGAAAGTGACCTTCGAAGGCTGAGTCGGAACCTGAATTCTTCAGGGACCATCTGATGCGTCTCACTGGATGAGATCGTGCCTCGGTACGGTCCTTCCATGGAGACGATCCGCAAACTGGCCATCCTTGCCGATGCCGCGAAGTACGACGCGTCCTGCGCCTCCAGTGGCGCGGGCAAGCGCGATTCGCGTGCATCCGGCGGCATCGGCAGTACCGAGGGGATGGGAATCTGCCACAGCTACACGCCCGATGGGCGGTGCGTGTCGCTGCTCAAGATCCTGCTGACCAACTTCTGCATCTACGACTGCGCGTACTGCGTCAACCGCGTATCGAGCAACGTGCAGCGGGCGCGTTTCAGCGTGGAGGAAGTGGTCGCGCTGACGATGGACTTCTACAAGCGCAACTACATCGAGGGGCTGTTTCTCTCCAGCGGGATCATCCGCAATGCCGACTACACCATGGAGCAGATGGTGGAGATCGCGCGCGTGCTGCGCGAAGAACGCCGGTTCAGCGGCTACATCCACCTCAAGACCATTCCGGAAGCCTCCCCGGAACTTCTTGCGCTTGCCGGACGCCATGCCGATCGGCTGTCGATCAACATCGAGCTGCCGACCGAGGCCGGGCTGGCCAGTTTCGCGCCGGAGAAATCCCTGCCGTCGATCCGCGGCGCGATGGGCGAGCTCCGCTGGCGCATCGAGGAAGCCAAGGAAGCGCGCACGTCCCATCCGGACCCTGACGCGCCATCATCCTCGGCAGCCGCCGCAGCGTCCCCCGCGCCGGCCCTGCGCGGCCGCCGGGCACGCGCGCCCCGCTTCGCGCCGGCCGGGCAGAGCACCCAGATGATCGTGGGGGCCGACGGTGCCAGCGACAACCAGATCCTCAGCGCGGCCGACAATCTGTACGGCAACTATCGGATGCGCCGCGTCTACTACTCGGCCTTCAGCCCCATCCCCGATGCGAGCAAGGCGCTGCCCCTGCAGGCGCCCCCGCTGGCACGCGAGCACCGCCTCTACCAGGCCGACTGGCTGCTGCGCTTCTACGGGTACGGCGTGGAGGAAATCACCGATACCACCCAGGGCGGCATGCTGGATCTGGACATCGACCCGAAGATGGCCTGGGCGATCCGCCACCCCGAGCGCTTCCCGGTGGATCTCAACATCGCGCCCAAGGAGCTGCTGTTGCGCGTGCCCGGGCTCGGCGTGCGCAACGTCAAGCGCGTGCTGATGGCGCGGCGGCATGGACGCCTGCGCGTGGCCGATGTGGCCCGACTGCGTGCACCGATGAGCAAGCTGCTGCCGTTCGTGCAGCTGGCCGACCATCATCCGCGGCGTGCACTGGATGACCCGGCGGCACTACGTGCCCGACTGGCACCACCACCGCGACAGGGTGCGTTGTTCCCCGACGCGGCCGCCCACTGACATGTCGCGCTGGAGTGTGCGGGTCGACCCGGCGTGGTCTCTGGAAGCGTGGCGCACCGCCGCGCGCCTGGCCCTGCGCCACGCGGTCGCGCCGGATCAACTGGACTGGTTGCTTGGCAGCGAGACGTCGCTGCTGGATGCGCCATCGCTGACCTCGGTGGAGGACAGCGCGCCACAGGCCGAGCCGCAGGTCCATGTCCCCAAGAGCTTTGTCGAGCTGGCTGCCATCTGCCTGTGCCATCGCGATCCGCAGCGGATGTCACTGCTCTATCGCATGCTGTGGCGCATCACCCATGGCGAACGCAGCCTGCTGTCCAATCCCGCCGATGCCGACGTGCTTCGCGCCATGGCCTTGAGCCAGGCGGTACGCCGCGACACGCACAAGATGAAGGCCTTCGTGCGCTTCCGCGAAGTCCCCGGCGAACAGGATGCCTTCATCGCCTGGTTCGAACCGGATCACCAGATTGTCGACCGCGTCGCACCGTTTTTCGCGCGACGATTCGCCGGCATGCGCTGGGCGATCCTGACGCCGTACCGCAGCGTGCACTGGGATGGGCAGCACCTGTCGTTCGGCCCGGGCGGCCGCCAAAGCGATGCGCCGATGGAAGACGCACGCGAAGAATTATGGCGCACCTACTACGCCAACATCTTCAATCCGGCCCGGCTCAACACGCGCATGATGCAGCAGGAGATGCCCGCCAGATACTGGAAACACCTGCCCGAAGCCTCGTTGCTGCCACAGCTGGTGCGTGATGCCGGTGGCCGGGTGCAGGAGATGCACGACCGTGAAGCGCAGGCCCCGCGGCGGCGCATTCCCCAGGCCATCGCGGCACTGGAGCCCGCCACAGAGACGACGCCTGCCACGCTCGACGCGCTGCGCGATGCCGCCGCGGCGTGCCGCCGCTGTCCGCTGTGGGAACCGGCCACGCGGACGGTGTTCGGTGAAGGTCCACCGAATGCATCGATCATGCTGGTCGGCGAACAACCCGGGGACAGCGAGGACCTCAGCGGGCATCCGTTCGTCGGCCCCGCCGGGCAGCTGCTGGATCGTGCGCTGCGCGAACTCGGCATCGAGCGCAGCGCGCTCTACCTGACCAATGCGGTCAAGCACTTCCGTTTCGAGCGGCGCGGCAAGCGGCGCATCCACAGTAAGCCGCAGATAACCCACATCAACGCGTGTCGGCCCTGGCTGATGGGCGAGATAGAGAACGTGCGACCGCAGGTGATCGTCTGCCTGGGGGCGAGCGCGGCCACGGCCGTGTTCGGGGCCGGCTTCAATCTGATGGAGAACCACGGACGCTGGCACGTGCTGGACGACGGCACGCGGGCGTTTGCCACGGTGCATCCGTCGTGGGTACTGCGGCAGACCGGCGATGCAGCGCGCGAGGGCGCCTATCGGCTGCTGAAGGACGACCTCCAGCACCTGGTCGAGGTCCAACGTACACGTTGACCTCGCATGGGGTTGCCGGCCGATGGCCGGCAATGCCCGTCAACGCAGATCGGGCAGCGTCAGTGCGCCGCCATGTAGATGTCCTGCAGGACCGCCTTTTCCAGCTCCAGCTCGCTGAGCAGATTCTTCACGATATCGCCCAGGCTCAGGATGCCGACCAGCGTGGCGCCTTCGGTCACCATCAGATGACGATGGCGGGAGTACGTCATCAGCGCCATCGCCTGCTTGAGGCTCGCATCGGGGCCGATGCCTTCCAGCCCTGCCGACGGCAGCGTGGAGATGACCCGCCTGCCCGCCTGGGGACCATCTTCCGCAAGGCTGCGCACGATGTCCTTCTCGGACACGATACGCACCGGTGCATCGTCTTTCATCACCACGAGGGCGGCGATCTTGTGCGCGCTCATCTTGTGGGCCGCGGCACCGATGGTGTCTTCCACATCGATGGTGACGATGGCTTCTTTCTTGGATTGCAGGAGTTCGCGGACGTTCATTCTTGTTTCCTGTTACAGGTTACTGAAGTCGAGAGATGCGCCTGGTTGCAGCGAGGTCGGTGGCATCGCCACGCGGTCCTCGGTCATTCGATTCTACGTCCGCACCCCGGCCCAGGAGTTTGCAAATCTGGGACGGTTCGTCGTGGAAGCGGGGGACGACCCTGAGAATGGCACCGCCAGTAAAACCGTCGCTGAATGCCGCCGCAGGGCACGACTAAAGTTCCAGTGCCGGCGGCCGCGTAGAGCCACCCCATGGGTGGCGCACAAAAAAGGGTGGCCCCGCAGGACCACCCTCGATACGCATCAGCGCCGCCTTGGCGGCGGACGCATCACTCCACCGTCACGCTCTTGGCCAGGTTGCGCGGCTTGTCCACGTCTGTCCCGCGGGCCAGCGCGGTGTGATAGGCCAACAGCTGCACCGGAATCGTATGCACGATCGGGCTCAGCACACCAGCATGGCGCGGCGTGCGGATCACATGCACGCCTTCGGACTCGACGAAATTGCTGTCCTGGTCGGCGAACACGAACAGCTCACCGCCGCGGGCACGCACTTCCTGCATGTTGGATTTGACCTTTTCCAGCAGGCTGTCGTTCGGGGCGATCACCACCACCGGCATCTCTTCATCCACCAACGCCAGCGGGCCATGCTTGAGCTCGCCGGCGGGATAGGCCTCGGCGTGGATGTACGAGATTTCCTTGAGCTTGAGCGCGCCTTCCAGCGCGATCGGGTAATGCAGCCCACGGCCCAGGAACAACGCGCTGTTCCTGCGCGCGAAGCGCTCGGCCCACGCGGCGATCTGCGGCTCCATGTTCAGCGCATGCTGCACGCTGCCCGGCAGGAAGCGCAGCTGCTCCAGGTGGTCCGCTTCCTGGGCGGCATCGATGCGGCCATGCAGCTTGCCCAGCACCACGGTGAGCTGGAACAGCGCGGCCAGCTGGGTGGTGAAGGCCTTGGTCGACGCGACACCGATCTCGGCACCGGCACGGGTGTAGCAGACCAGTTCACTGGCGCGCGGGATCGCGCTCTCGGGCACGTTGCAGATCGAGAGCGTATGCAGGTGGCCGAGCGACTTGGCGTACTTGAGCGCCTCCATCGTATCCAGCGTTTCGCCGGACTGGGAGATGGTGACGATCAGGTGCTTGGGATTCGCATAGGCCGCGCGATAGCGGTATTCGCTGGCGATCTCGACACTGCACGGCAGCCCGGCGATCGCTTCGATCCAGTAGCGCGCGGTCAGCCCGGCGTAATAGCTGGTACCGCAGGCAAGAATCTGCACACCTTCGATACCCGACAGCACAGCCTCGGCATTCTTGCCGAACAACGTGGCCGGGAAACCGCCGGCATCGATCGCCGCTTCGATGGTGTCGCCCAGTGCGCGCGGCTGCTCGTGGATTTCCTTCTGCATGAAGTGGCGGTACGGGCCCAGCTCCAGCGAGGCAAGCGATACGTCGGACAGATGCACGTCGCGCACGATAGGCTGGTTGTGCTCGTCATACACCTGCACGCCATCGCGGCGGATATCGGCCGTGTCGCCCTCTTCCAGGAAGATCACCGTGCGGGTGGCCTGGAGGATCGCCGAGACGTCGGAAGCGACGAAGTTCTCGCCCTCGCCGACGCCGATCAGCAGCGGGCAACCCATGCGTGCGCACACGAAGTGATCCGGCTCGGCACGGCTCATCACCGCCAACGCGTAGGCACCGGTCAGCTCCTTGACCGTGCGCTGCAGCGCCGACAGCAGGCTGTCGCCTGCCTTCAGATGATGGTGCATCAGATGCGCGATCACTTCGGTGTCGGTCTGCGACTCGAAGACGTAGCCCAGCGCGCGCAGCTTCTCGCGCTGTTCTTCATGGTTCTCGATGATGCCGTTGTGGACCAGCGCCACGCCGTGGCTGATGTGCGGGTGCGCATTGGCCTCGGTCACGCCACCATGGGTCGCCCAGCGGGTGTGGCCGATGCCCAGCAGCGACTGGAAGCCTTCGCTCGCGGCGGCCTTCTCCATCTCGGCCACGCGGCCGGTGCGGCGCACGCGGCGGACATCGGGTGCGGCGGCAGAGGCGTCGATCACGGCAATGCCGGAGGAGTCGTAGCCCCGGTATTCCAGCCGCTTCAATCCTTCGATGAGTACCGGTACCACGTCGCGATGGGCGATCGCTCCCACAATGCCGCACATAGATTCAGATCCCTGCTGGTAAGCCCCGCATTCTAGCGCGGCGGCCCCGGACGCTTGGGCGCTGTCCGCTTAACGAAAGTGTCCGGCCCGGTGTCCGCGGACACACGGACACGCGGCCGATTTCGCAAGCCCTTGTTTTCAAAGGGTGAAAACTTGGCACGGAGTCTGCTTGGTACTTCGTAACCCAACCGCGAACGAGCCCGATGATCCGCGACACTTCCGCCCAGGACCAGACCCTTTCCTCGCATGCCGCGCCCGCCCCGTGGAAGCGCTGGCTGTGGCCGGCGGTCGCCGCGCTGGTCGTGCTGCTGGCGATCGGCTTCGCCGCCCGTGCCTGGCTCGGGGCCAGCCGCTCCTTCGACAGCGCCCGCGTCCGCATCGCCGAGGTCACCCGCGGCGACATGGTCCGCGACATTGCCGCGGACGGTCGCGTGATCGCGGCCAACAACCCGGTGCTGTATGCGATTTCCGCCGGCAACGTGAACCTGAAGGTGGTGGCCGGTGACGTGGTCAAGCAGGGCCAGGAACTGGCCGTGATCGACAGCCCCGAACTGCGCAGCAAGCTGGCCCAGGAACAGGCCACCCTGGCCGGCCTGCAGGCCGAGGCGAGCCGCGCCACCCTGGATGCGACCCTGGCGCGCGCCACGGCACAGAAGGATACCGACCAGGCGGTGATCGAACGCCAGGCGGCCGTGCGCGATCTGGAGCGCTACAAGCGTGGCTTCGATGGGGGCGCGGTGCCGCAGGTCGATGTCGCCAAGGCCGAAGACACGGTCAAGAAGAGCGACATCCAGCTCGAACATGCCCGCAAGGATGCCATGCTCAAAGCCCAGGGCGCCGACCTCGATGCGCGCAACAAGCGCCTGCTCGCCGACCGCCAGCGTGCGGTGGTGACCGAGGTCGAGCGCCAGGTCGACGCCCTCACGCTGCGTGCGCCGTTCGATGGCCAGGTCGGCCAGGTGCAGGCGACCCAGCACACCAACGTGGTCGCCAATGCGCCGATCCTGGGCGTGGTCGACCTGTCGCGCTTCGAGATCGAGATCAAGGTGCCGGAAAGCTTCGCCCGCGAGCTGACGATCGGCATGCCTGCGCAGCTGACCGGCGGCAGCGGCCAGTTCGCCGGCGAGATTTCCGCCGTCTCCCCGGAAGTAGTCGCCGGCGAGGTCAATGCCCGCATCCGTTTCGCCGACAAGCAGCCGCAGGGCCTGCGCCAGAGCCAGCGGATGCAGGCCCGCGTGCTGCTCGATACCCGCCGCAACGCACTCAAGATCGAGCGCGGCCCGTTCGTCGAACAGGGCAACGGCTACGCCTACGTCATGGAGGGCAGCCATGCCATCCGCCGCCCGGTCAAGCTCGGCGTGAGCAGCCTGGGTGAAGTGGAAATCCTTTCCGGCCTGCAGCCCGGCGACCGCGTCGTGGTCTCCGGCAGCGATCTGTTCGGCGATGCCGAGCGCGTGTCCGTCAACTGAATCATTCCCTTTCGATCCTCTCGACTTTCAAAGGAAAACAGCCATGCTTGAAATGCGCTCGGTCGCCAAAGTCTTCCGCACCGAACAGGTGGAAACCCATGCCCTGCGGTCGCTGGACCTGCACGTCCGCGAAGGCGAGTTCGTTGCCGTGACCGGTCCGTCCGGTTCGGGCAAGACCACCTTCCTCAACATCGCCGGCCTGCTGGAGACCTTCACCAGCGGCACCTACCTGCTTGATGGCCAGGACGTCAGCCAGCTCGGCGATGACGCGCGCAGCCGCCTGCGCAACCAGAAGATCGGTTTCATCTTCCAGGGCTTCAACCTGATCTCCGATCTGAACCTGTTCGACAACGTCGATGTGCCGCTGCGCTACCGCGGCATGCCCGCCGCCGAGCGCAAGGAGCGCATCGAGCACGCGCTGGCCCAGGTGGGCCTGGGCTCGCGCATGAAGCACTACCCGGCCGAACTCTCCGGCGGTCAGCAGCAGCGCGCCGCGATCGCGCGGGCGCTGGCGGGCAGCCCGCGCCTGCTGCTGGCCGATGAACCGACCGGCAACCTGGACAGCCAGATGGCCCGTGGCGTCATGGAGCTGCTGGAAGAAATCAATGCCAAGGGCACCACGATCGTGATGGTGACCCACGACCCCGAACTGGCCGCCCGTGCCAAGCGCAACGTGCACATCGTCGACGGCCAGGTCACCGACCTGCTGCGCGATCCGGTGCTCTCCACGCCGCGCCCCGCGGTTGCCGCCGCCATCGCCAACGACTGAGGCCGGCCATGATCGCTTACTACTTCCGACTGGCCCTGCGCAGCTTCCGGCGCAACAAGGTGCTGACCGCGCTGATGGTGATCGCCATCGCGCTGGGCATCGGCGCGTCGATGACCACGCTGACCGTGTTCCACGTGCTGTCCGGTGATCCGATTCCGCAGAAGAGCGACCGGCTCTTCAGCGTGCAGATTGATCCACAGTCGGCGCTTGGCTATCAGCCTGGCGAAGAACCGGCCGACCAGTTGACCCGCTTCGATGCCACCAAACTGCTGAGCGAGAAACATGCCAAGCGCCAGGCGATGATGACCGGTGGCGGCGTCACCATCGAGCCGGACAGCAGCACGCTGCGTCCGTTCGTCACGGATTCTCGCTACACCTCGGGCGACTTCTTCCCGATGTTCGATACCCCGTTCCAGTACGGCCAGGGATGGAAGGAATCCGATGACGAAGGCCGCGGCCGGGTCGCGGTGATCACGAAGACACTCAACCAGAAGCTGTTCGATGGCGCCAACAGCGTCGGCAAGTCGCTGCGCATCAATGGCAACACGATGACCGTGGTGGGCGTGCTGGACGAGTGGCACCCCAACCCGCACTTCTACGATCTCAATACCGGTCGCTATGGCGACAGCGAAGATGTGTTCGTTCCCTTCACCACGGCCATCGAGCTGAAGTTCGACCGCAGCGGCAGCATGGACTGCTTCGGCCGCCGCAACGAGCCCGATCCGACCGGCCCGACCGCCAGCTGCACATGGATCCAGTACTGGGTGGAGCTGGAGAATGCCGGGCAGGCTGCGGAGTACCGCCGCTACCTGGAAAACTACTCCGACCAGCAGCGTGCGGCCGGCCGCTTCGAGCGTCCCAACAACGTCCGTCTGCGCAATGTCATGGAGTGGCTGGACTACAAGAAGGTGGTCCCCGGTGACGTACGGCTGCAGCTGTGGTTGGCGATGGGCTTCCTGCTGGTCTGCCTGATCAATACCGTGGGCCTGCTGCTGGCCAAGTTCCTGCGCCGCAGCGGCGAGATCGGCGTGCGCCGGGCGCTGGGTGCCAGCCGCGGCCAGATCTTCCTGCAGTCGCTCATCGAGGCCGGTACGGTCGGCCTGGCCGGCGGCCTGCTTGGCCTGGTGCTGGCGATGCTGGGGCTGTACGCGGTGCGCCAGCAACCGGTGGACTACGCCAAGCTGGCCACGCTGGATGGGCAGATGCTGCTGATGACCTTCGCGCTGACCCTGGTCGCCAGCCTGCTGGCCGGTTTCCTGCCGGCGCTGCGCGCCATGCAGGTCGCGCCCGCCATCCAACTCAAATCGCAGTAAGGATCCGGAGTACACCATGGATATCCGTCCCATCCTCTCCACGCTCCGCCGGCATAAAACCGCCGCATCGCTGATCGTGCTCGAGATCGCCCTGACCTGCGCCATCGTCTGCAATGCGCTGTTCCTGATCGGGCAGCGCATCGAGAAGATCAACCAGCCCAGTGGCATCGCCGAAACCGAACTGATCGAAGTCCGCCTGGGCGGCATCGGCACCCAGGTCAATGCCGCAGCGCGCACCCGCGAAGACCTGGCGGCATTGCACGCCATTCCGGGCGTCAAGAGTGCAGTC
Organism: Stenotrophomonas sp. SAM-B; assembly: GCF_013387485.1. Taxonomy (GTDB): domain Bacteria; phylum Pseudomonadota; class Gammaproteobacteria; order Xanthomonadales; family Xanthomonadaceae; genus Stenotrophomonas; species Stenotrophomonas maltophilia_AA. The sequence goes on along the minus strand of NZ_JABBXB010000001.1, from coordinate 518,815 downwards.
ACCCTGAACCAGATTCCGTTCCGCAACAGCTCCTGGAACACGGGCCTGGGGCTGACCCCCAACCAGGAACGCTCGACGCTGAGCACCTCCCAGTACTTCGCTCGCGAAGGCGCGCTGGAGACCCTGGGCGTGGAGCTGATCGCCGGCCGTGATTTCCAGAGCGACGAATACCGCGACGCGGCGGATGCCCTGACCGACGAGAACGCCGAAAAAACGGGCTCGGCGATCATCGTCACCAAGGCGATTGCCGACAAGATGTTCCCCGGCGGTGATGCCTTGGGCAAGACGGTCTACAGCGGTTCCATGCCATTGCGCATCGTCGGCATCGTCAAGGTGCTGGCCCGCCCGAATGCGGTAGGCGGCGACATCCAGTATTCGATCATGCTGCCGTTGCGGGCGACCTACGACGAAGGCTTCTACCTGATCCGTGTCACCGATCCCGCGCGCCGGGACGAAGTGATCAAGGCAGCGGTGACGGCACTGGAACGTGTCGATTCGAGCCGGCTGATCCGCGGCAAATCCACCTACGAGGAACAGCGCAGGAAGTACTTCGCCAACGACCGCGCCATGGTCGGCCTGCTGATCACCGTGTGCGTGGCACTGCTGGTGGTGACCGCACTGGGCATCGTCGGCCTGGCCAGCTTCTGGGTGCAGCAGCGCACCAAGCAGATCGGCATCCGCCGTGCGCTGGGCGCCACCCGCAGCCAGATCCTGCGTTACTTCCAGACCGAGAACTTCCTGTTGACCACGGTCGGCATCGTGCTGGGCATGTTGATGGCCTACACGATCAACCTGTGGCTGATGAACAACTACGAGCTGCCGCGCATGCCCATCAGCTACCTGCCGATCGGCGCGGTCCTGCTGTGGCTGCTCGGCCAGATCGCGGTGTTCGGCCCGGCCCGCCGCGCCGCGTCCGTGCCCCCCGCCGTCGCCACCCGGAGTGCCTGACGGCCCGTTCCGAAGGCGGTCCCCGCAAGGGCGGGGGCCGCAGTCCGGCAGCGGCCAGCAAGGCCCCGCCCTGCACGAGGGCCCACGGCTCCGGTACTCTCTGCCTTCTTCCTGGTCCTTCGTTGCCGCATGCCCTCGATCCTGATCATTGACGACAACGCCAGCGTCGGCACGGCACTCGACGTGCTGTTCTCGCTGCACGACATCGACACCCTGCACGCGCTTTCGCCCGAACAGGGGCTGGAGCTGCTGGAACAACAGCCGGTGGACCTGGTGATCCAGGACATGAACTTCACCGAGGACACCACTTCCGGCGAGGAAGGCGAAGCGCTGTTCCAGCAGATCCGCGCCCGCCACCCCGACCTGCCGGTGATCCTGCTGACCGCCTGGACGCATCTCAGCAGCGCGGTCGATCTGGTCAAGGCCGGCGCCGCGGACTACCTGGCCAAGCCCTGGGACGACCGCAAGCTGCTGATCACGGTCAACAACCTGCTGGAGCTCTCCGAAACCCGCCGCGAACTCGATCGCCGCCGCGACCGCGAACAGCGCGACCGTTCGGCGCTGGAGGCGCGCTACGACCTGCGCGGTGCGGTGGTGGCCGATCCTGCCAGCGAGCGCGTGGTCAGCCTGGCCTGCCAGGTCGCACGCTCGGCACTGCCGGTGCTGATCACCGGTCCCAACGGTGCGGGCAAGGAGAAGATCGCCGAGATCATCCAGGCCAACTCGCTGGTCGCAAAGGGACCGTTCGTCGCGCTCAACTGCGGGGCGATTCCCGCCGAGCTGATCGAAGCCGAGCTGTTCGGTGCCGAAGCCGGCGCCTACACCGGTGCCAACAAGGCACGCGAAGGCAAGTTCGAAGCGGCAGACGGCGGCACGCTGTTCCTGGACGAGATCGGCAACCTCTCCTCCAGCGGACAGATGAAGCTGCTGCGCGTACTCGAGACCGGCCGCTTCGAACGGCTGGGCTCCAACCGCGAGCGCCAGGTCAAAGTGCGGGTGATCAGCGCGACCAATGCCGACCTGCCGACGATGATCCGCGACGGTCAGTTCCGCGAGGATCTGTACTACCGCCTCAACACCGTCGAGCTGGCGCTGCCGCCGCTGGCCGAACGGCCCGGCGACATCCTGCCGCTGGCCGAACGCTTCCTGGGCAGTGGCAAGCCGCTGTCCACCGCCGCCGCCACCGCGCTGCAACGCCACCCCTGGCCCGGCAACGTGCGCGAACTGCGCAACGTGCTGCAGCGCGCCGACCTGCTGGCCACCGGCCCGCGCATCGAGGTCGCCGATCTCAACCTGCCGCGCACCGCCGCACCGCGCGCGGCCGCCCCGACGGTGGACCCGGACCGCAGCCGGATCGAGACCGCACTGGCCCACAACCACGGCATCATCGCCCAGACCGCTGCCGAACTCGGGCTCAGCCGCCAGGCGCTGTACCGGCGCATGGACCGTTACGGCATTCCGCGCGAATGAAACGCCGCTCCTTCACCTTCCGGTTGTTCCTGCGCCTGCTGCCGGTGCTGGCACTGGCGGCCGCGTTCCCCTGGTACCTCGCGTACTGGCTGGACCATGGCTGGGCGGTCACGTGCATTTCGGTCGTCGTGCTGCTGGCGCTGATGTGGTGGAGCCTGCGCCGCGCGACGGCACCGATCCGCTCATTGCTGCGCGCCCTGTCCGGTACCACCAGCAGCTACCGCGACGGCGAATACAACTTCGGCATCTACTGGCCGTCCAATGATGAGCTGGGCGATCTGGTCCAGGCCCACCGCGAGCTGGGCGACGTGCTGCGCGCGCAGCGCCAGGACCTGGTCCAGCGCGAGCTGCTGCTGGACACCATGGTGCAGAACACGCCGGTGTCGATGCTGTTGCTGGCGCACGGGGGCGACGGCGTGCAGCGCGTGGTGTTCTCCAACCTGGCGGCGCGCAAGCTGCTGCACAGCGGCTGGAAGCTGGAAGGCCAGCGCATGCACGACGTCATGGCGACGATGCCGATCGAACTGCGCGATGCCATCGCCCGCGGCGGCGACAGCCTGTTCGCCGTGCGCGGCGAAGGCCAGGACAGCGACGATGAGCACGATGAAGACGATGAGCAGATCTACCATCTGTCACGCCGCAACTTCCATCTCAACGGGCGCCCGCACGACCTGCTGCTGATCCGCCTGCTGACCGCCGAACTGCGCCGCCAGGAAGTGCAGACGTGGAAGAAGGTGATCCGGGTGATCAGCCACGAGTTGAACAACTCCCTGGCGCCGATCGCCTCGCTGGCGCATTCCGGTGGCGAGCTGGTCCGGCGCGGCAAGACCGAACGGCTGGAAGAAGTGTTCACCACCATCGAAGAGCGCGCCCGCCACCTGGAAGGATTCATCCGCGGCTATGCGCGCTTCGCCAAGCTGCCGCAGCCGCAGTTGCAGACCGTGCAGTGGAACCTGTTCCTGGGCGGGCTGCAGCACCAGATTCCGTTCCGGATGGCGGAGGTACCCGACGATCTGCAGAGCCGCGTGGACATCGCCCAGCTCGGGCAGGCGCTGCTGAACCTGCTCAAGAATGCCCATGAAGCGTGTGGCGAAGCCGAGCCGCCGAATGACGACGTCGAGGTCCGCCTGACCCGTCTGCCGCAGTGGCTGCGGCTGGAAGTGCTGGATCGCGGCAAGGGCATGAACGAGGCGGTGCTACAGAACGCGTTGATGCCGTTCTACTCCACGAAGCGCAACGGCACCGGGCTCGGCCTGGCGCTGACCCGTGAGATCGTCGAAGCGCATGGTGGCCGCATTTCGCTGCAGAACCGCCGCGAGGGCGGCCTGTGCGTGGCGGTGTTCCTGCCGGCCGACGCCCGGTAGTGCCGGCCGCTGGCCGGCACCGTGATGCTCTCGGGACTGCCGGGGTGCCGGCCAGCGGCCGGCACTACTTCTTGGTGGGGCGCTTCCAGCCGTCGATCGTTTCCTGGCGGGCACGGGCGACAGTCAGCTTGTCCGCCGGCGCGCCGCGGGTGATCACCGACCCTGCCGCGACCGTGGCACCTTCCCCGATCACCACCGGCGCGACCAGCGAGCTGTTGGACCCGATGAAGGCACGGTCACCGATGGTGGTCTGCGACTTGTTCACGCCGTCGTAGTTGCAGGTGATGGTGCCCGCGCCGATGTTGACCTTGCTGCCGATCACCGCATCGCCCAGATAGGTGAGATGGTTGGCCTTGCTGCCCGCCCCCAGCACCACCTTCTTGGTCTCCACGAAATTGCCCACGTGTGAACCTTCGGCCAGCACGGTGCCGGGTCGCAGACGGGCGAACGGACCGATGTCCGCCGCGCCTTCGCTGACCACGCCGTCCAGATCGCAGTGCGGCTTGACCACGGTACCGGCGGCCAGGGTGACATCCTTGAGCCGGGTGAAAGCGCCGATGCTGACGCCATCGCCCAGCACCACGCGCCCTTCCAGGATCACGTTGACATCGATCTGCACGTCGCTGCCGACGGTGACCGTGCCGCGGATATCCAGCCGTGCCGGGTCCAGCACGCGCGCGCCCTGCGCGCACAGCGCACGCACTTCACGCAGCTGCCAGGCACGCTCCAGCTGGGCCAGCTGCCAGGGATCGTTGGCGCCTTCGGCGTCCTGCGGCTCCTGCACGAAGGCCATCTCGGCCGGGGTGTAATCGCTCGCCGCCGCGGCAAAGATGTCGGTCAGGTAGTACTCGCCCTGCGCATTGGCATTGGAGAGCTGCGACAGCCAACGACGCAGTGCGGTCGATTCGGCGGTGATGATGCCGGTGTTGATGGTACGGATGCTGCGCTGTTCGTCGCTGGCATCCTTCTGCTCGACGATCGCGCCGACCTTGCCCTCCGCATTGCGCACGATGCGGCCGTAACCGGTCGGGTCGGCAACCTCCGCCACCAGCACGGCCAACCGGCCCGGCTGCGACAACAGGTGGCGCAGCGTCTCGGCGCGGATCAGCGGCACGTCGCCGTAGAGCACCAGCACGGTCGCCGCATCGGGCACCTCCGGCATCGCCTGCAGTACGGCATGGCCGGTGCCCAGCTGCTGGCCCTGCTCGGCCCAGCGCAGGTCGGGCTGGTCGGCAAACGCCTGCCGGACCGCTTCGCCGCCATGGCCGTACACCACGTGGATCGCTTCCGGCTGCAGCTGGCGCGCGGTGTCGATGACATGGGCAAGCATCGGGCGCCCGGCGATGGGCTGCAGCACCTTCGGCAGGGCCGACTTCATGCGCTTGCCGGCACCGGCGGCCAGGATGATCACGTGCAGGGGTTGGGTCATGGGTAGATCACGTTCCGGGAATCGTTGATGGGAATTCTAGTGCGACGCTCGTTAACATGTGGGATTGTCCGCACCCGGATTTCCCGTGAGTCTCCTCCGCCAAGGTAGCAGCTACCTCGTCGTCGGCCTGGTCCAACTGGTCGTGGACTGGGCGGTGTTCGTGGCCGCCACCGCGCTCGGCATGCCGGCCGCCCCGGGCAACCTGCTCGGGCGCGTGAGCGGGATGCTGCTCGGCTTCTGGCTCAACGGCCGCTACACCTTCGCCCGCGATGGCGAGCACCGCCTGGGCTGGCCGCGGTTCGTGCGCTTCCTGCTGCTCTGGGCGGTGCTGACCGCGATCAGCACGCTGCTGGTGACGCTGGCGGCCGAGCACCTGGGGCTGCGCTATGCATGGCTGGCCAAGCCGCTGGTCGAAGGCGCACTGGCCGGTCTGTCGTTCCTGCTGATGCGGACCCTGATCTTCCGCTGATCCGGCGTACCGGGAGGCAGGCAAAAAAAAACGCCGGCAAGCCGGCGTTTTCCCCTTCGCGGAAGGCGCCGTCGCGCCGCACCGCTTAGTGCTTGAGGTTCTTGCGCAGGCGCTCCAGCGCCTGCAGCTGGGCGGACACTTCCGCCAGGCGCTGCTGCGCTTCGGCCACTTCCATTGCTTCACCACGATTGGCCAGGATGCGCTCGGCTTCTTCCTTGGCCTTGCGGACCGAGGCTTCGTCGATGTCCTGGGCACGGATCGCGGTGTCGGCCAGCACGGTCACGACCTGCGGCTGCACTTCGAGAATGCCGCCGGAGATGGCGAAGTCGATCTGCTCGCCGCTCGGCGTGGTCACCACCACCTTGCCCGGCTTCAGCCGGGTGATCAGCGGGGCGTGCTTGGGCGCGATGCCCAGCTCACCCAGCTCACCGGTGGCCACGACCAGGGTCGCCTCACCACGGAAGATTTCCTGCTCGGCGCTGACGATGTCGCAACGGATGGTGCTCATGAAACTCTTCTCGCTTTAGGGCGGGCGTGGGCCCACCGCAGGATGTCCTCAGCGGTGGGCATGCGCCCACCCCGTGTGACGGGTCGGGACGGGCATGTCGCCCGTCCCCGCCGCATCAGGCCTTCTCAGCCATCTTCTTGGCCTTCTCGACCGCTTCTTCGATGCTGCCGACCATGTAGAACGCCTGTTCCGGCAGGTGGTCGTATTCGCCATCGACGATGGCCTTGAAGCCACGGATGGTGTCCTTCAGCGACACGTACTTGCCCGGCGAGCCGGTGAACACTTCGGCCACGTGGAACGGCTGGCTGAAGAAGCGCTCGATCTTGCGGGCGCGGGTCACGGCCTGCTTGTCTTCTTCGGACAGTTCGTCCATGCCCAGGATCGCGATGATGTCCTTCAGTTCCTTGTACTTCTGCAAGGTCTGCTGGACGCGCTGGGCGGTGTCGTAATGCTCGTGGCCGATGACCAGCGGATCCATCTGGCGGCTGGTCGAGTCGAGCGGATCCACGGCCGGGTAAATACCCAGCGAGGCGATCGAACGCGACAGGGTCACGGTCGAATCCAAGTGGGCGAACGTGGTGGCCGGCGACGGATCGGTCAAGTCATCGGCGGGCACGTAGACGGCCTGGATCGAGGTGATCGAGCCATTCTTGGTCGAGGTGATGCGCTCCTGCAGGACGCCCATTTCCTCGGCCAAGGTCGGCTGGTAACCCACGGCCGACGGCATGCGGCCCAGCAGCGCCGACACTTCGGTACCGGCCAGGGTGTAGCGGTAGATGTTGTCGACGAACAGCAGCACGTCCTTGCCCTTGCCGTTTTCGTCCTTCTCATCGCGGAAGTACTCGGCCATGGTCAGGCCGGTCAGCGCGACGCGCAGACGGTTGCCCGGCGGCTCGTTCATCTGGCCGTACACCATCGCGACCTTGTCCAGGACGTTGGAGTCCTTCATCTCGTGGTAGAAGTCGTTGCCCTCACGGGTACGCTCACCCACGCCGGCGAACACGGACAGACCGCTGTGCGCCTTGGCGATGTTGTTGATCAGTTCCATCATGTTGACGGTCTTGCCGACGCCGGCGCCGCCGAACAGGCCGACCTTGCCGCCCTTGGCGAACGGGCACATCAGGTCGATGACCTTGATGCCGGTTTCCAGCAGCTCGGTGGCCGGGGACTGGTCTTCGTACGACGGAGCGGCACGGTGGATTTCCCAGGTGTCGCTGGCGGTGACCGGACCGGCTTCGTCGATCGGGCGACCCAGCACGTCCATGATGCGGCCCAGCGTGCCCGCGCCGACCGGCACCGAGATGGCGCGTTCGGTGTTGGTGGCGACCAGGTTGCGCTTCAGGCCGTCGGTGGAGCCCAGCGCGATGCAACGGACCACGCCGTCACCGAGCTGCTGCTGCACTTCCAGCGTGATTTCGGTGTTGTCCACCTTCAGCGCGTGGTACACCTTCGGCACCGACTCGCGGGGGAATTCGACGTCGACGACGGCGCCGATGATCTGAACGATCTTGCCCTGACTCATTGCTGCAATCCTCTAATGTGTGCTTTGACTGTGCGCGTCAGACTGCTGCCGCGCCGCCGACGATTTCGGAGATTTCCTGGGTGATCGCTGCCTGGCGCGCCTTGTTGTAGACGAGCTGCAGGGTACCGATCAGCTTGTTCGCGTTGTCACTGGCCGACTTCATCGCGACCATGCGGGCTGCATGCTCGGACGCGACGTTTTCCAGCACGGCCTGGTACACCAGCGACTCGACGTAACGCGTCATCACGTGCTCGAGCACGGTCGCGGCGTCGGGTTCGTACAGGTAGTCCCAGTCGTGATGCGCGACCTGCTTCTCAGCGGCCGGCAACGGCAGCAGCTGATCGAAGCTGGCCTTCTGCGTCATCGTGTTGATGAAGCGGTTGTAGACCAGGTAGACGCGGTCGACCTTGCCATCGGTGAAGGCATCGAGCATGACCTTGATCACGCCGATCAGCTGTTCCAGGTGCGGCACATCGCCCATGTGGGTGACGGTGCCGACCATGTTGACCTTGACGCGGCGGAAGAAGGTCGAGGCCTTCTGGCCGACGGTGACCACGTCGATGTCGGCGCCCTTGTCCTGCCACTGGCGCATTTCGCCCAGCATCTTGCGGAACAGGTTGTTGTTCAGGCCGCCCGCCAGACCGCGGTCGGAAGAGACCACGATGTAACCGACGCGCTTGACCTCGTCACGCTGGACCAGGAACGGATGCTGGTAGTCGGTGCTGGCCTGGGCCAGGTGACCGATCACCTGCTTCATCGCCTGCGCATACGGACGCGACGTCTTCATCCGCTCCTGCGCCTTGCGGATTTTGGAGGCCGAGACCATTTCGAGCGCACGCGTCACCTTGCGGGTGTTCTGCACGCTCTTGATCTTGGTTTTGATTTCGCGTCCGCTTGCCATCTCTTCTTCCCGTAGAGCGGGGCTCTGCCCCGCTGCCATTCAACGGTGAAGCGAGGCCGTCAGGCCCCGCCACACATGCGGCTTACCAGCTGCCGGTGGTCTTGAACTCGGTGATGCCCTTCTTGAAGGCAGCTTCGATGTCGTTGTCCCAGCCGCCGGTCGCGTTGATCTTGCTGATCAGCTCGCCCTGGGTGTTGGCGAAGTGGGCATGCAGACCTTCTTCCAGCGCCAGCAGCTTGTTGACCGGCACGTCGTCGAGGTAACCCTCGTTGACGGCGTAGATCGACAGCGCCTGGTTGGCGATGGACATCGGGGCGTACTGCTTCTGCTTCATCAGCTCGGTGACGCGCTGACCGCGCTCCAGCTGCTTGCGGGTGGCTTCGTCCAGGTCCGAGGCGAACTGCGCGAACGCCGCCAGCTCACGGTACTGGGCCAGCGAGATACGGATGCCGCCGGACAGCTTCTTGATGATCTTGGTCTGGGCCGCACCACCGACGCGCGACACCGAGATACCGGCGTTCACGGCCGGGCGGATGCCGGAGTTGAACAGATCGGTTTCCAGGAAGATCTGGCCGTCGGTGATCGAGATCACGTTGGTCGGCACGAAGGCCGAGACGTCACCGGCCTGGGTTTCGATGATCGGCAGCGCGGTCAGCGAGCCGGTCTTGCCCTTGACGGCGCCGTTGGTGAACTTCTCCACATACTCTTCCGACACGCGGGCAGCGCGCTCGAGCAGGCGGGAGTGCAGGTAGAACACGTCACCCGGGTAGGCTTCACGGCCCGGCGGGCGCTTCAGCAGCAGCGAGATCTGGCGGTAGGCAACGGCCTGCTTGGACAGATCGTCGTACACGATCAGGGCGTCTTCGCCGCGGTCCATGAAGTACTCACCCATGGTGCAGCCCGAGTAGGCGCTGATGTACTGCATCGCGGCCGATTCGGACGCGGTCGCAGCGACCACCACGGTGTGCGCCAGGGCGCCGTTCTCTTCCAGCTTGCGCACGATGTTGGCCACAGTCGAGGCCTTCTGGCCGATCGCGACGTACACGCACTTGATGCCGGTTTCTTTCTGGTTGATCACCGCATCGATGGCCAGGGCGGTCTTGCCGGTCTGGCGGTCACCGATGACCAGCTCGCGCTGGCCGCGGCCGATCGGGATCATCGAGTCGACGGACTTGTAACCGGTCTGCACCGGCTGGTCGACCGACTTGCGCCAGATCACGCCCGGGGCAACGCGCTCCACCGGCGCGGTGGCCTTGGCCGCGATCGGGCCCTTGCCGTCGATCGGCTCGCCGAGCGCGTTCACGACGCGGCCCAGCATTTCCGGACCGACCGGCACTTCCAGGATGCGACCGGTGGTCTTGGCAACGTCGCCTTCGCGGAGGTTCTGGTAATCACCCAGCACCACGGCGCCGACCGAGTCGCGCTCCAGGTTCAGGGCCAGAGCGAAGGTGTTGTTCGGCAGTTCGATCATTTCGCCCTGCATCACGTCGGCCAGACCGAAGATGCGCACGATGCCGTCGGACACGCTGGTCACGGTGCCTTCGTTGCGCGATTCCGCGGCCAGCTTGACCTTCTCGATGCGGTTCTTGATCAGTTCGCTGATTTCGGAGGGGTTGAGCGTGGTTGCCATCGTCAAGTCCTAGTGCCGGCGATCACGCCGGACGTTAAATGAATTCAGTTAGCGAGCGCGGTCTGCAGGCGCGACAGCTTGCCCTTGAGCGAGCCATCGATGACCACATCGCCGGCGTCGATCACGGCACCGCCGATCAGCGACGCGTCGACCGCGGTCGTCACATCCACCTCGCCGCCGAAGCGCTTGCGCAGCGCGGCCTTGATGGCGTCCAGTTCGGCGCCGGACAGTTCGGTGGCCGAGGTCACCGTGGCCTTGACCACGTGTTCGGCTTCAGCGCGCAGCTGGTCGTACATGCCGGCGATTTCCGGCAGCAGCGGCAGACGATGCGCATTGGCCAGGATGGCCAGGAAGCGACCGAAGGTCTCGCTGGACGATTCCGGCACCAGCAGCGCGACGGCATCGTCGCGGTCCAGTTCCGGGTTCGACAGCAAGGCCGCCACGCGCGGGTCGGCAGCTACGTGGGCGGAGAACGCAAGCGCGTCCGACCACGGCGCGAACGTGCCTTCGTCGCGCGCGGTCGCGAACGCGGCGCGGGCATACGGGCGTGCAAGCGTGAGGGCCTGGCTCATTGATCAGATCTCCGAGGCCAGCTCGTCGAGCAGCGCCTTGTGGGCGTTGGCGTCGATTTCGCGCTTGAGCAGCTTTTCGGCACCGCTCACGGCCAGCGCGGACACCTGCTTGCGCAGATCTTCACGGGCACGGTTGGCGGCAGCTTCGATCTCGGCGTGGGCCAGATCTTTCTGGCGGTTGGCTTCGACGATGGCTTCATTCTTGGCGGCATCAACGATCTGGTTGGCGCGTGCGTGGGCCTGATCGATGATCTCGTTGGCCTTGGTGCGCGCATCCTTCAGTGCATCGTTGACCTTTTCCTGCGCCTGGGCCAGATCTTTCTGGCTGCGGTCGGCAGCGGCGAGGCCTTCAGCGATCTTCTGCTGACGCTCTTCGATGGCGTTCATCAACGGCGGCCAGATTTTGGTCGCGATGATCCAGATCAGACCGGCAAACGCCAGTGCCTGGGCAACGAGGGTAAAACCGATATCCATGGGGTTCGCTCAATCTGGGGTGATGGGGTGGTTGCGCCGCCCGAAGCGGCGCAGCCGTCCTTCATCCGCGATCAGGCGCACAAGGCGCCTGATCGTTTCGCTTTCGCTGGATCAGCCCGCAACGGCCGGCAGACGTGCAACGAACTCGCCGATGGTCGGGTTGGCGAAGGCCAGCAGCAGGCCGACGGCGACCGAGATGATGAACGCGGCATCGATCAGGCCGGCGGTGATGAACATGCGGACCTGCAGCACCGGAATCAGTTCCGGCTGGCGCGCGGCCGATTCCAGGAACTTACCGGACATGATGGCCAGACCGAGACCTGCACCCAGCGCGGCCAGGCCGATCATGATGCCGACGGCGAGGACGGTGGAGCTCTGGACTTGGGCGAGGTTGGTCAGGACGGCGAAGTACATGGTTTTCTCCTGGAACTTTGGATAACTAAGGGTTTAGAAACAAACGGATGAAGGGTGAAGCGAAACTCAGTGAGCGTCTTCCGACAGGCTCAGGTACACGATGGACAACATCATGAAGATGAACGCCTGCAGCGGAATCACCAGCAGGTGGAACAGCATCCAGCCCAGGCCGAATGCACCGCCCGCGATGGCACCGGCGATACCCGCACCGCCCAGCACCCAGATCAGCAGGAAGACGATCTCACCGCCGAACATGTTGCCGAACAGTCGCATCGCCAGCGAAATCGGCTTGCTCAGCCACTCGACGATGTTGAGGATCAGGTTGAACGGGAGCATCCACTTGCCGAACGGCGCGGTCAGGAATTCCTTGGTGAAGCCACCCAGGCCCTTGGAGCGCAGCGCGAAGAACAGCATCAGGAAGAACACGCTGATCGACATGCCCAGCGTGGCATTGACGTCGGCGGTGGGAACCGGCTTCCAGTACGGCACGCCCATCATCTCAAGCGGCTTGGCGATGAAGTCGGCCGGGATCATCTTGATGAGATTCATCATGAGGATCCAGAAGAACAGGGTGATCGCGATCGGGGTCACCAGCTTGCTGGTGCCGTGGTAGGTGTCCTTGGCCTGGCGGTCAACGAACTCCAGGCAGATCTCGACGAACGCCTGCCACTTGCCCGGGACGCCGGCAGTCGCCTTGCGGGTTGCCATCCAGAAGCCAAACACCATCAACAAACCCATCAGGACCGAAGTCACAATGGTGTCGACGTGAATCGCCCAGAAACCACCTTCCTGCATATGGAACGTCAGGTTGTGGAGGTGATGTTGGATGTAGGAGGTGGGTGTCAGCGCCTCGCCTGCCATGTGTCCGGAACCTTGAGTTAAATAAATTGGATCAGCGCCTGGCAAGAGCCAGGACCTGGAACATCAATCCGACGGCGATACCGGCCAGCAGCGCCAGTGCAGGCAGCTTGAAGACCAGGAACCCCACCATCAGGACGCCGAATACGAGCACCCACTTTGCCACCACCGCCAGGATCAGGCGGGTCATCGCCGAGCCTGCCGCCTGCACCCCGCCGCCGAGCGCCATCCGCGCGGCGACCCAGCCGGCTGCAGAAACCGCCACACCGGAGAGCAGCGCCCCCAGAGCGGCCTTCGGGCCTCCCCACAGAAGCAGGGCAAGAGCCAGGACAGCCACTGCAGCGAGCGGGTAAACCGCTGCGCGCAGCATCAGTCGCCGACCCGCGTCAACGGAGTTCAGCACGTGAATGTCCTGCATGGTTGTGAGTAGAAAGGCCGAGGCCGCAAGCAAACGCCTCGTCGAGCCGCCAAATTATAGCAATGGGACAATTTGAGAGACAACCGCTGCCTGTTCATCCCGGATGTAAGCCCGCCGTTGGGGCCTCCTGCGCACCTGTGCCACCTGCGGTCCAATCGGTTTGCGCAGGAGGAGCGCGATGCGGCAGTGCAACATGTTGAACTTTGGCCCCTTGCCCCGGTCAGATCCATGAGCCTGCCGTTGAATCCTCGTCGGCGTCCCGCGAGCGGGCTGGTACAGGGTGGCCCCGAAGCCCTCTCCGGGGCCACCCTCTTTTTTCCGGCCGGCGCGGCGTCGCCGCCGAACAGGGTCGCCCGTGGCCCGCGGGTAACGGCAATCCGCCCGGAAAACGGCCACCGCACGGACCCGCGGTCCAGCCGCGCGCATGAACGGTACACACAGCCTCCACCATACCTTCACGAATGGTGGACGTCGCAGTGGGCAATGTGACGGCACATCACTAGAACCACCGCAAGGACCCCCGATGCGCCCGATGCTCTCCCTGCTTGCCGTGCCAGTCGCTCTGGCCGCACTTTCCTACGCCGCTACGTCCCATGCTGCCGAAGGCGACGACCGCTTCGCGCTTCGCCTGGGTGCGATGCAGATTGATTCGGACAACACGATCCGCGGCAACACCAACATCGCTGGCCAGGATGTGGGCTTCTCCGAAGATTTCGGCCTGGGTGGCAAGGAATGGGAGCCGCGCGTGGAGGGCATGTTCCGCATCAGCAACCGCCAGCGCCTGCTGTTCAACTACTTCAAGTACGACAAGGATCGCCGCGAGACCCTCGACCAGGGCGTGAGCTTCGGCGACACCAACGTGCCGGCCGGCAGCTTCATCAAGGGTGAGCTGAAGTATCAGGTCGCCAGCCTGGTGTACGACTACTCGGTGGTGGACACCGACACGTTCGACCTCGGCCTGCAGTTGGGTGCGGAGTACGCGAAGGTCAGCACCAAGGCCTACGCCGATGTCGGTGATCTGTACCAGGGCGAATTCCTGGACGAGAAGGCCGACGGTGTCGCGCCGGTGGTCGGTGCTCGCCTGAGCTTCACCCCGTCCGAGAAGTGGATGATCACGTTCCAGGGCCAGTACCTGAACACCAAGTGGGGCAACTTCGACGATTACGACGGTGATCTGAGCCGCGCCAATGCGATCGTCGATTACCGCTTCACCAAGAACTTCGGCGTGTTCGCCGGCTACGACTGGTTCAAGCTGGACGTCGACCAGAGCGGCAGCGATGGCACGATCGGTCTGAAGCAGGAGTTCAAGGGTCCGGTGGCGGGCGTCAGCTTCGTCTTCTAAGCCCTTCGCACTGCCTCTCTCCAAGCGCGGCCTCCGATGTATCGGGGGCCGCGTTTTTTTGTGCGCCTCCTTCCCGTGGGGCAACAAAAAACCCCGGCTTTCGCCGGGGTTTTTCGTTGAACCGGTGTCACCACCAACGGTGGTGACCTACTTCTTCTTCGGCATGTACAGATCGGTGATCGTACCGTCGTAGATTTCCGCGGCCATCGCCACCGATTCGCTCAGCGTCGGATGCGCGTGGATGGTGTGGCCGATGTCTTCGGCCTCCGCACCCATCTCGATCGCCAGGCCGATCTCGGCCAGCAGATCGCCGGCGTGCACGCCCACGATCGCGCCACCGATGATGCGGTGGGTCTCTTCGTCGAAGATCAGCTTGGTGAAGCCCTCGGTACGACCGATGCCGATCGCACGGCCGCTGGCGGCCCACGGGAACTTGGCCACGCCGACCTTCAGGCCCTTGGCCTTTGCTTCGGTTTCGGTCACGCCGACCCACGCGATTTCCGGATTGGTGTAGGCCACCGACGGAATCACGCGCGCCACCCATTCCTTCTTCTCGCCGGAAGCCACTTCCGCGGCCAGCTTGCCCTCGTGCGTGGCCTTGTGCGCCAGCATCGGGTTGCCGACGATGTCGCCGATCGCAAAGATGTGCGGCACGTTGGTGCGCATCTGGCGGTCGGCCGGGATGAAGCCACGGTCAGTGACCTGCACGCCGGCCTTCTCGGCATCGATCTTTTTGCCGTTCGGCGAGCGGCCCACCGCGACCAGCACGCGGTCGAAGGTGCTGGCGTCCAGACCCGGCTTTTCGCCTTCCACCGCGGCTTCGAAGGACACGGTGATGCCGGCCTTGTCAGCCTTGACGTCGGTCGCCTTGGTCTTCAGGTGAACCTCTACGCCCTGCTTCTTCAGGCGATCGGCCAGCGGCTTGACCAGGTCCTTGTCGGCGCCCGGCATCAGCTGGTCCATGAACTCGACCACGGTCACCTTGCTGCCCAGCGCCGCATACACCGTCGCCATTTCCAGGCCGATGATGCCGCCACCGACCACCAGCAGCGAACCCGGCACTTCGGCCAGCTCCAGCGCATCGGTGGAGTCCATGACGCGCTTGTCGTCCCACGGGAAGTTCGGCAGCTTCACTGCCTGCGAACCGGCGGCGATGATGCACTGCTCGAAACGCAGCAGTTGGGTCTTGCCGTCGTCGCCGACGATCTCCAGCTCATTGGCCGAGACGAACTTCGCCAGGCCCTGCACGGTGCGCACCTTGCGCTGCTTGGCCATGCCGGCCAGGCCCTTGGTCAGCTGGGTGACCACCTTTTCCTTGTAGCCGCGCAGCTTGTCCAGGGTGATGGTCGGCTTGCCGAACTCGACGCCGAAATCACCGGCGTGGGCGACTTCGTCGATCACCGCGGCTGCGTGCAGCAGCGCCTTGGACGGGATGCAGCCCACGTTGAGGCAGACGCCGCCGAGGCTGGCGTAACGCTCGACCAGCACGGTGTCCACGCCCAGGTCGGCCGAGCGGAAGGCGGCGGTGTAGCCGCCCGGGCCTGCGCCCAGCACCACCATCCTGCATTCGATGTCGGCCGGCTTGCCCGAGGACAGCGCCGGCTGCGGCGCGGCCGGTTCGGCCGGGGCGCGGTGCGACGGGGTCACCGGCGGCTTGCTGGCCGGAGCAGCCTCGGCCTTCGGCGCTTCCGCCTTGGCCGGCGCGGCAGGCGCGGCGGCCTCGCCTTCGGCGTCCAGCACCAGCACGACGTCGCCTTCGGAGAGGTTGTCGCCGAGCTTGACCTTGATTTCCTTGACCACACCGGCGGCCGACGACGGCACTTCCAGCGTTGCCTTGTCCGATTCCAGCGTGACCAGACCCTGGTCCTTCTTCACCGTGTCACCCACGGCGACCAGCAGTTCGATCACCGGGACACCGCTGTAATCGCCGATGTCGGGAACCTTGATTTCAATTGCGGCCATTCGTGTTCTCCTGGTGCTCAGCCGGCCTTGCCGCCGAGCAGTTGCTGCAGTTCGTCGAGCGACTCGTCCAGATCTTTCCAGCGACGGTCGAGCTTCTTTTCCTTGGTGTCGCTGGCTTCGATCAGCAGCGCCACCTGTTTCATCATCAGCCGGCCCGCACCGCACTCCGGCCGGGTGCCGCTGTAACGCTGGCCATCCACGGTGAAGGACAGCACGTCACCGTCCAGCACCGGCGCCTTGCGGTCGCCCGGCACCTGCGCGGCCAGCGCGGCCTGCCAGCTGTGCAGCAGCCGCTGCGCCAACGGCGCCGGGATGCTGACCTGGTACTGGTCCGGCTGCTGGTCCACACGCAGTTCCACGCCGCCCTGGCGGGTGCCGCTGTTCCAGCTGTAGACGCGCTTGTCGGCCCGGCTGTAGCGCAGGGTCCATGCCTGGTCCCCGGGACCGGGCAGCAGCGCCACGCCGGTCTCCACGCCACTCTTGGGCAGGCTGACCAGCGACAACGCCCGCTGCGCTTTGCCGTCGAACAGGGTTTCCACTGCCTGGCCGTAGTTGCCGACCGCCGGTGGCCAGCCATGGCCCAGGTCGGACGCGCATTCGCGCGCGCTCGCCTGCGCCATCGGCAGCGCCATCAGCAGCCCGGCCAGGACCAGGCCCTGCTTCACAGCAGGACGCGCCGCATGTCGGCCAGCACCTGCGAGAGGTAGGTGGTGAAGCGGGCGGCCAGTGCGCCGTCGATGACGCGATGGTCATAGCTCAGCGACAGCGGCAGCATCAGCTTCGGGGCGAATTCCTTGCCGTTCCAGACCGGCTGGATCGACGACTTGGACACGCCCAGGATCGCCACTTCCGGTGCATTGACGATCGGAGTGAACGCGGTGCCACCGATGCCGCCCAGCGAGCTGATCGAGAAGCAGCCGCCGCTCATGTCGGCCGGGCCGAGCTTGCCGTCACGGGCCTTCTTGGCCAGTTCGCCGGATTCCTGCGCGATCTGCACCACACCCTTCTTGTCGACGTCGCGGATCACCGGCACGACCAGGCCGCTCGGCGTATCGGCCGCGAAACCGATGTTGAAGTACTTCTTCAGGGTCAGGTTCTCGCCGCTGGCATCCAGCGAGGCGTTGAACTCCGGGAACTTCTTCAGCGCCGCGGCGCTGGCCTTGACCAGGAAGGCGAGCATGGTCAGCTTGATGCCGGCCTTCTCGTTTTCCTTGTTCAGCGCAACGCGCAGGGCTTCCAGCTCGGTGATGTCAGCCTGTTCGAACTGGGTGACATGCGGAATCATCGCCCAGTTGCGGGCCAGGTTCGCGCCGGAGATCTTCTTGATCCGGGACAGCGGCTGGACCTCGACCTCACCGAACTTGCTGAAGTCGACCTTCGGCCAGGGCAGCAGGTTGAGACCGCCACCCGCCGCCACGGTACCGCCGGTGGCAGCGCCGCCGCCGGCCAGGGCCGACTTGACGAACTTCTGCACGTCGGACTTGGTGATGCGGCCACCCTTTTCGGTACCGCTCAGCTGGTTCAGGTCCACGCCCAGCTCGCGGGCGAACACGCGCACGGCCGGCGACGCGTAGGGCACCTTCTGTGGCAGCACGCTGTCGGCGTTGAAGGCGACCGGCGGGCTGGTCGGCGAGCCACCCGACGGGGCAGCGGCGGCCGGGGCCGGCTGGGTCGGCTTGGCGGCGGACTGCTCGATATCACGGGCGGCCAGCTTGTCCGGCTCAGCCTGGGTGGCGACCGGCTCGACCTTGGTCGCGGTCTCGGCGGCTTCCGCCTTGGCGGCCGGGGCCGGCGCAGCAGCAGCGGCCGGCGCGGCGGCCTCTTCGCTGACTTCGATCAGGGCCACGAGCTTGCCCTCGGAGAGGTTGTCGCCGATCTTGACCTTGATTTCCTTGACGATACCGGCCACCGAGGACGGCACTTCCATCGTGGCCTTGTCCGATTCCAGCGTCACCAGACCCTGGTCTTTCTTGACGGTATCTCCAACGGCGACCAGCACCTCGATTACCGGGATATCGCTGTAGTCACCGATATCGGGGACAAGTGCTTCCTTGATTTCGGCCATGGGGAAAACTCCGGCAATCTGGTGTAGGGAATCGCCTATTGTGGGGGCTTCGCGCGCCAGCGCCAACCGGCTTGGCGAATTTTCAGCGCCGCTGTCCCGGGACAGGCTGTTGCAGGCATCTGCTTTGGCCGGATTCGGCTTCGCGCAGCGCAAAGCGGAATTTTCCAGTCGGTACCGTATTGTCCGCGGCTGTCCCCGCCTCAGCGCCGCACGGCATCGGCCAGCGGTTGCCATGCCTCCGCCAGCCGGGGCAATGGCCAGGCAGCGTTGGCGGGGCTGGTGGAGGGAAGCGACCAGACCGGCAGCGCCCGCGCCGGGCCGATCAGCGCCGGGGCAATGAAACGCTGGAACGCGCGGTATGCGGTTCCCCCATTGCAGGCGACCGCACGCAGCGCGGGCAACTTCTCGATCAGTGCACTCAACGCATTGGGCACTTCACTGCCCCGCACGATCGACGCATCCAGGCTGCCGCGCCGCTCACACTGCCCGATCACATCCCACACGCCCACCCCGGCCGCGTTCAGTGCGCGCACGCGATCCGGATAAGGACGTGTCGCGTCGATCCCGCACACCACGCCCATCAGGGGCCAGAACCGATTGCGCGGATGTGCGTAGTACTGCGCGGCCTGCAGCGATGCCACGCCCGGCATCGAGCCGAGGACCAGCACGCGGCAGTCGGTGTTCAGCTGCGCAGGGAAGCCGATGCACGTTGTTGTTTCCATCACACCATCACCAGATGCATGAATGCCAAGCGTTGCATGATCGCCCGTAACTACAGCGGTTTCGCACTGATCGCTGAATGGAAACAACTAAATTTTAACGTGCGTCGGATGCGATTCATATTGCGGGGACTACGGTTGCCTCGCCCCACAACACCGGGGCCCAGAACAAAAACATCCTGAGGAGATTCCCCCATGCGCTCCATCCGTACCCTGACCCTGGCTACCCTGACTGCTCTTGCTTTTGCGCCGGCTGCTTTCGCGCAGGACAGCACTGTTGATACCGCGTCCGGCAAGCACTTCGCCGTGGTCGGCGGCGTCTCGCTGCTGCAGCCGAAGAACGATCCGCTCGATGGCGTGCGCAAGGTGGACGGCGGCCCGGCCCCGACCCTGAGCTTCAGCTACTACATCAACGACAACTGGGCCGTGGAACTGTGGGGCGCAGCCGACAAGTTCGACCACCGCGTGCGCGGCACCGATGGCGCCCGCCTGGGCACCGTCGAGCAGCAGCCGATCGCGCTGAGCGGCCAGTACCACTTCGGCCAGGCCGACAACGTGTTCCGTCCGTTCGTGGGCGCCGGTTACTACGAGTCCAACTTCAGCAATGAAGACCTCGCCAGCGACATCGGCCACATCGGCGTCAAGACCGCCAAGGGCGCGATCGGCACCGTCGGCGTGGACATGAACATCAACAGCACCTGGTTCGCCCGCGCCGATGCCCGCTACATGCATTCGCGCCCGGAGCTGACCGTCAACGGCGAAGGCACCGGCGACAAGGCCAAGCTGGATCCGTGGACCGTGGGCTTCGGCATCGGCGCGCGCTTCTAAGCACGCCGTTCCGCACCATGCAGTACGCACAACGGGCCCCTCGCGGGCCCGTTGTCGTTGTGGAGCAGCGACCTTCATCGGGCGTTGCCGGCCGCTGGCCGAGACTGGACCCCACGACGGACCCCGCCGGTCCGCCCCGGGGAGCCAATGCGCGAGTCCTTCGACATGCTGGTGGTGGGCGGCGGCATCAACGGCGCCGGCATCGCGCGGGATGCCGCCGGGCGGGGCCTCTCGGTGTGCCTGTGCGAGCAGGATGATCTGGCTGCCCACACCTCCAGCGCCAGCACCAAGCTGATCCATGGCGGCCTGCGTTATCTGCAGCAGGGCGAGTTCGCCCTGGTACGCAAGGCGCTCAACGAGCGCGAGACACTGCGCCGGCTGGCACCCCATCTCATCGCGCCCACCGCGTTCGTCCTGCCGCACGCGCGCCATCTGCGATCGGCGTGGATGCTGGGTGCCGGGCTGTGGCTGTATGACCATCTCGGGCAGGCCAATCCCCACTTCCCGCCGTCGCAGCGCATCGACCTGCAGCGCGACCCGCGCGGTGCGGCGCTGAAGGCGAGCTACCGGACCGGTTTCACCTATGCCGATGCGCGCGTCAACGACGCGCGGCTGGTGCTGCTCAACGCCCTCGATGCACATGAGCGCGGCGCCGACATCCGCACACGCACCCGCTGCGAACAACTGATCCGCCACCGCGACCATTGGTGGGCCGTGCTGCGCCGTACCAACGGCGATGTACAGCGGATCCGTGCCCGGTGCGTGGTCAACGCGAGTGGCCCGTGGGCCGGCACGGTGCTGGAACGTGCGGGGCTGGATGCGCCGCTCGGGCTGCGCCTCGTGCAGGGCAGCCACCTGGTGGTGCCGCGGCTGTTCGCGCACGACAGCGCCTACCTGTTCCAGCAACCCGACCAGCGCGTGGTGTTCGCGATTCCCTTCGAACAGGACTTCACGCTGATCGGCACCACCGACACCGATTACGACGGCGACCCCGCGCAGGCGCGGCCGCGTGCGGACGAGGAAACGTATCTGCTCGCTGCGGTGAACCGCTTCGTCCGCCTCCCGGTGCGCGCCGAGGACATCGTCTGGCGCTACAGCGGGGTGCGCCCGCTGCTGGCCGATCATCACCGCGATGCGTCGCGGGTCACCCGCGACTACCGGCTGGAACTGGACATCGCCGGCGCGCCGCTGCTGAGCGTACTCGGCGGCAAGCTCACCACCTACCGCGCATTGGCCGAGGAAGCGCTTGGGCGCCTCTCGCCTTCGCTGCCGGAGATGGGGTCGGCATGGACGGCCGGTGGACCGCCGCTGCCGGGTGGCGATGGCGGTGATGCCGCCCAGGTGGCGGGCACGTTGCAGCACGACCACCCTCGCCTGCCGCCTGCCCTGCTGCAGCGCCTGGCCAGCAGCTATGGCACCCGTGCGCGTGATCTCCTGGCGGGTGCACAGACGCTCGAGGCGCTGGGCCCGGACCACGGCGGCGGCCTCCACGACCGCGAGCTGGACTACCTCATCGCGCACGAATGGGCCTGCACCGCCGACGACGTGCTGTGGCGCCGCAGCCATCTCGGCCTGCGCCTGGATGCTGGCCAGCACGCGGCATTGGCAGCCACCCTGCAGGCGCGTGTTTCGATGCCGTAGGCTGTGTGCAGGCACCACCGCAAGGCATCGGTTTCCACGGAGCAGACCATGGACAAGCAATATGTGCTCGCCATCGACCAGGGCACGACCAGCTCGCGCGCCATCCTGTTCGACCGCGCCGGGCGCATCGCCGGCAGCGCGCAACGCGAGTTCACCCAGATTTTTCCGCAGCCGGGCTGGGTCGAACATGACCCGCGCGACATCCTGACCAGCGTCTACACCACGATCACCGAGCTGTTGAACCGGTACCAGGTCGACCCGCGCACGATCGCCGGCATCGGCATCACCAACCAGCGCGAGACCACCGTGGTCTGGGACAAGGCCACCGGCCAGCCCATCCACAACGCGGTGGTATGGCAGTCACGGCAGAGCCACGCGATCTGCGAACAGCTCAAGGCCGCCGGCCACGAGCCGCTGATCCGGCGCAGGACCGGGCTGTTGATCGATGCGTATTTCTCGGCGACCAAGATCCGCTGGATCCTCGATCACGTCGAGGGCGCGCAGTCGCGGGCCGAACGCGGCGAACTGCTGTTCGGCACCATCGACAGCTGGTTGATCTGGAACCTCAGTGGTCGCCAGGCGCACGTCACCGACGTCACCAATGCCGCGCGCACGCTGCTGTTCGACATCCATGCACTGCAGTGGGACGACGAGCTACTGGCGCTGTTCAACATCCCGCGCGTGATGCTGCCGCAGGTGCGCAGCTCCAGCGAGGTGTACGCCACGACCCAGCCGCAGTTCTTCTTCGATCAGCATCTGCCGATCGCCGGCATCGCCGGCGACCAGCAGGCCGCGTTGTTCGGCCAGGCCTGTTTCGAGCCGGGCATGGCCAAGAACACCTATGGCACCGGCTGTTTCATGCTGATGAACACCGGCGACAAGGCCGTCACCTCCGAGAATGGCCTGCTCACCACCATCGCCTGGGGTATCGATGGGCACGTGGAGTACGCGCTGGAAGGGTCGATCTTCGTCGCCGGCTCGGTCGTGCAGTGGCTGCGCGACGGGCTGCGCATGTTCGGCAAATCCAGCGACTGCCAGGCCTACGCCGAGCGCGCTGCCGACAACGGCGGCGTGTACCTGGTGCCGGCCTTCGTCGGGCTGGGTGCACCGTACTGGCGCAGCGATGTCCGTGGCGCGATGTTCGGCCTGACCCGCGGCACCACCAAGGAGCATTTCATCCGCGCCGCGGTGGAATCGATGGCTTACCAGACCCGCGACGTGCTGGCGGCGATGCAGGCCGATGCCGGGATCGAGCTGAAGGAACTGCGCGCCGACGGCGGCGCGATCGCCAATGACTTCATGGCGCAGTTCCAGAGCGACATCCTCGGCGTGCCGGTGCTGCGCCCTCAGGTGGCCGAAACCACCGCGCTGGGCGCAGCGTACCTGGCCGGCCTGGCCACCGGGTTCTGGAGCAGCCGGGCCGAGATCGCCGAACAATGGGCGGTGGACCGACGCTTCACCCCGCAGATGCCGGCGGACCAGCGCGAGGCGCTGTACGCCGGATGGCAGCAGGCGGTGGACGCGACGATGGGGTTCCGCGTGGGGTGACCCCTCAGAATGCCGGGAGGACCGCGCCCTTGTACTTCTCGGCGATGAAGGCCTTCACTTCCGGACCGGTCAGGGCTTTGGCCAGCTGTTGCACGCGGGCGTCGTCCTTGTTGTCAGGACGCGCGACCAGGAAGTTCACGTACGGCGAATCCTTGCTTTCGATCGCCAGCGCGTCCTCGGTCGGGTTGAGTCCGGCATCGAGCGCGTAATTGGTATTGATCAGGGCCAGGTCGACCTGGTCCAGCACGCGCGGCAGCATCGCCGAGTCCAGCTCACGGAACTTGAGCTGCTTCGGGTTGGCGATGATGTCGCGCTGGGTGGCCAGTGCGTTGGTCGGATCCTTCAGCGTGATCACACCCGCCTTGTGCAGCAGGATCAGCGCGCGGCTGTTGTTGCTCGGGTCGTTGGGGATCACCACATCGGCGCCGTTGGGCAGCGCATCCAGTGATTTGAAACGACGCGAGTACGCACCGAAGGGCTCGATGTGCACGCCGATCACCTTGACCAGGTCGGTCTTGCGGTCGCGGTTGTAGGCGTCCAGGTAGGGCTCGGTCTGGAAATAGTTCACGTCGACCTGCTTCTGCACCAGCTGGTCGTTGGGCTGCACGTAGTCGTTGAACACGCGCACGTCCAGGGTCAAGCCTTCCTTCTCCAGGATCGGCTTGACCACGGCGAGGATCTCGGCGTGCGGCACGGCGGTCGCGGCCACCACCAGCTTCTTGGAGTCGTTGGCCGGCTTGCCGCAGGCGGCCAGGGCCAGCGAGGCGGCGAGCAACGGGAGCAGCAGGTACTTTTTCATGGGGGCAGCGGAATCCGTAAGGGCAGCAACGCCCCACGATACCGCACGCCCCGGCCCTTGCGGAATCCGGGGCATATGACCCCACGGCATGAGCCGATGCCGGCCCGGCCGGCTTACTCGTAGCTGGTCAGCGCCAGCGCCAGCAGCGCCTTGGCCTGTTCGCGCAGCATCACCGGCTCGACGATTTCCGCGTCCGAGCCGTAGTGCAGGACATCCATCAACAGCTCGCGCGAGACGCTGTAAGGCAGTTTGAGTTCGTACCGGCCATCGGGCAGGAAGCGGCCCTGCTGCTTGGAATGCCAATGCTCATCGGCCACCCAGCGCGCGGCCTTGGCACTGAACACGATCGTGGCCCAGCCCTTGGGCGGACCGGAGAAGATGCCGTAGCTGGCGCCCAGCTGCTCGTCCAGCTCGGTCTCGTCCACGTCGCGCGCGGTGGTATCGATCACGCGAGCCTTGTAGATGCGGTCCACCGCGAAGCTGCGCAGGCCCTCGCGGCCGTGGTCCCAGGCATCCAGGTACCAGTTGTCGCGGTAATGCGTCATCCGCTGCGGCGACACGGTGCGCTGGGTGGCCTCGTCGGTGGAGCGGGCCCGGTACTCGAACGCCAGCTGCTTGCGCTCCAGCACCGCCGAGGCCACCGCGCGGAAACTGGCTTCATCGAACTTGCGGCCGCGGTGCGGGATGACCCGGACCCGGTCGACCGGCCAGGTCGAGACGCCGGCCTGTGCCGCCAGCAGGCCTTCGATGCGCTGCTGCAGCGGGGCCAGCACCGAAGACAGCACGCCCCCACCGGTGCGCGAGAGCAGGTGCTGGGAGGCCAGCAGCGCGTGCAGCTCTTCCGAGCTGAGCCAAAGGCCCGGCAGCTCGAAGCGGTCGCTTTCGTCGGCCTGGTAGCGGAATCCCGCCTCGCCATCGCCTTCCACCGGGGCCATCAGCGCATCGCGCAGGAAGGCCAGGTCGCGGTAGACAGTCGCGCGGGAACACTCCAGTTTTTCCTGCAGTGCCGCCACCGTTACCGGATAACGAGCGGACTTGAGCAGGCGATGCAGGGCGTTGATGCGTTCATATCGGTCCATGACCCGATTATGTCCGAGTCGCCGTCGTTGTGGCGGCTTCAGCGGCATCTTCGGCTATCGTGGGGCCCCATCGCCTGCTTCTGCCCGTCATGCGCCTGTTGCCCGCCCTTGCCCTGTCCGCCGCCGCCCTGCTGTCGGGGGGCTGTGGGCGCACTGAAACGCCCGCGGCCACCGTGCCTGCCGCGACGGCACCGGCCGCCGACCCGGTCGGCACCGTGCTGGCCGCCAGCCAGCGCTTCGGCCAGCTGCGCAGCTTCCACGCGGTGATGAAGATGCAGGGCCCGCGCGCCCTCGAAGCGCAGATGGACTACGTGGCCCCGGACCGCTACCGGCTGATCACCGACGATGGCCCGCAGACGATCATCGGCGGCACCTTCTTCCTCCAGCGCGCCGGCGAAGTGCGCCAGGTCCCGGTGCCCGAAGGGATGCTGGCCCAGTGGCGCAATCCGCTGCCGGCGGATCTGGAGCCGGCGCAGCTGCAGGTGCGCGACCTCGGCGAAGAACGCGCCGGCGGCCAGCGCGCCCACAAATACGAGGTGCGCCACGCGACCGCCGCGCCCGATGGCCTGCTCTACTGGGTCAATGCGCAGGGCCTGCCGGTGCAGATCGAACGCAAGGGCCAGACCAACGGGCAGCCGTTCCGGATCACCGTGACCTATTCGCGCTTCGACGATGCCTCGCTGCGGATCGACGTTCCCTGAACAGGGATCAAGGCCGAACGGGCCCTAAAGCCGGGGCCCGTCGCCGAATGTGACGCAGAACGCATCAAGTATCATCCCCCCCTTGTTGTCCCTCCCCCCTTGTCCGATCACGGAGAACCGTTGATGTCCCTGCGCGTTTCGTTGCTTGTTCCCCTGCTGCTCTGCGCCCCGGCGGTTTATGCACAGGACGTTGCCGAACTGGCGGCGATGACCTCCCCCTGGAGCGGCAGTGGCGGTGAACTGGGCTTTGCCTCGGCCCGTGGCAACAGCAATACCGAGAGCTTCAACGGTCGTCTGCGCCTGCGCTACACCGACGATGACTGGGTGCACAGCATGGACCTGTTCGGCCTGCGCTCGCGCTCGGAGTACACCGATACCAACGATGACGGCACCACCATCCGCCGCCGCAACACCACCGCCAACCGCTACACCGGCAGTGCCGGCAGCGCGCTGCAGCTGGGCGAACACCGCCAGATCACCGCGACGGTGCGTTACGAGCGCGACGATTTCGCCACCTACGACCGCCAGAGTTCGTTCGGTCTGGGTTACGGCACCCGGATCATCGACAGCGAGCGCTTCTACATGGACGCGCAGATCGGCCCCGGTGTGCGCCGCACCCACAACACCGAAGACGACGCGACCCGCACCGGCCTGATCGGTCGTGGCCTGTTCGACCTCAAGTACACGCTGACCCCGAACACCGATCTGGTCAACACGCTGCTGGTCGAGTCGGGCTCGTACAACACCTTCGCGCAAAACGATTTCGGCGTGTCCGTGAGCATGAACGAGCACCTGGCACTGAAGGCCGGCTGGCAGGCGCGCCACAACAGCGACGTCGCCGAAGACAAGCGCAAGACCGATACGCTGACCACCATGAACGTGGTCTACAAGTTCAAGTGATCGCCGCGGGCGCCTGTGCGCCCGCCGTCGTGATGTAGTGCCGGCCGCTGGCCGGCTCACTGCACACCCATCGCGTCAGGTAGTGCCGGCCGCTGGCCGGCTACCCGGAACCTTGCGCGACCTGGACTGCCGGCCAGCGGCCGGCACTACACCGCCAGCAGTTCGCCGGCACCGGCATCGAGCAGGCCGCGCGCCACGCGCTGGCCCAGGCCTTCCGGATCACTTGCCGGCCCGCGCGCTTCCGCGCGCACCAGGCGACCGTCGGCGACACCGCCGACCAGCCCCTGCAGGAACAGATCCTCGCCTTCCCACTGCGCGAACCCGGCCACCGGCACATGGCAGCTGCCGTGCAGTGCGCGGTTCATGGCGCGCTCGGCCTCCACGCAGGCACGCGTATCGGCATCGTCCAGTGCAGCAAACAGCGCCATCACCTGCGCATCCTCGCCATTGCATTCGACGGTCACCGCGCCCTGCGCCGGCGCCGGCAGCCACGCCGGCGCAGCCAGCCGCGCGACGATGCGGTTGCCCAGGCCCAACCGCTCCAGCCCCGCTACCGCCAGCACGATCGCGTCGTAACCGCCGTTGTCGAGCTTGGCCAGGCGCGTGTTGACGTTGCCGCGCAGGTCCGACAGCTCGAGATCAGGACGCAGCGCGCGCAACTGGGCCTGCCGGCGCAGCGATGACGTACCCACGCGCGCGCCGATCGGCAGTGCCTCCAGCGAGGCGTACAGGTTGGAAATGAATCCGTCGGCCGCGTCGTGGCGGGTCAGCATCGCCGGCAACGCGAACGGCGCATCCAGTTCCATCGGCACATCCTTGAGCGAGTGCACGGCGCAGTCCGCCTCGCCACGCAGCATCGCCAGCTCCAGTTCCTTGAGGAACAGGCCCTTGCCGCCGATCGCGGCCAGCGAGCGGTCCAGCACCTCGTCGCCGCGCGTGCTCATCGGCACCAGCACCACGTCCAGCCCGGGATGGGCCTGGCGCAGGCGGTCGGCGACGTATTCGCTCTGCCAGAGGGCAAGCGGGCTCTTTCGGGTGGCGATGCGCAGGGTCTTCATGGCGCCATTATCGACGCACAGGGGCGTATCGACCAATGGCGTGCGGCCGCCGGGTTACAGGTGCTTGAGTTCCTGCTTCAGGCTGGCCACGCAGCGGCGGCTGACTTCCAGCGGCGCGTGCCCGTGCCGCAGCACGGCCTGGACCTGGCCTGCCCCATTTCGTCGCAGCTCGACCAGCTCGTGGCGGGCGACCAGGCAATTGCGGTGGATGCGCACGAAGCGGTTGCCGAATTCCTCTTCCAGCGACTTCAGCGATTCCTCCAGCAGGTCTTCGCCGCGGGCGTGGTGCACCACGACGTACTTCTCCTCCGCCTGGAGATAGTGGATGTCCTCGACCGGAATCAGCCGCAGGCTGCCGCGCAGGCGCGCGCACAGCAGTGTGCGGGCCTGCTGGCTGGCGGCCGCCGCCGGTCCGCTGCGGCCGGCCAGGAAGGTCCGCGCGCGCTCCAGTGCCGCAGCCAGGCGCTCGGGGCGCACCGGCTTCATCAGGTAGTCGATGGCGGCGGCCTCGAACGCGGAAAGCGCATGCGCGTCGTAGGCGGTGCAGAACACCACCGCCGGGCGCGGCTCGAAGGTCGCCAGGTGACGCGCGGCCTCCAGCCCGTCCAGGCCGGGCATGGCGATATCAAGCAGGACCAGGTCCGGTTGCAGTTCGGCACAGGCATGCAGCGCCTGCTCGCCGTTCTCGGCCTCGGCCACGACCTCGATGCCAGCCTGGTCGGCGAGCAGGGAGCGCAGGCGCTCGCGGGCCAGCGGTTCGTCGTCGGCGATCACCACCTTCAAGACAGTTTCCTCACTGGACCGGGACCGTGATTTCGCAAGCATAGTAGCCGTCGGCCCACGCCCCCGTCATCCGCGCCGCCGGGCCGAAGCGCCAGGCCAGGCGATGGGCGATGTTGCGCTGTGCGTGGCCCGCGCCCTGGAGCAGCGGCAGCCCGCGCGTGGCCGGGTCCGGCGCCGGGTTGCGCACGCGGATGCGTAGGCTGGTGCCATCGCTCGACAACGCCAGCACGATGGTGCCGCCGGCCGGCACCCGCGAGATGCCGTGCAGCACCGCGTTCTCGACCAGCGGCTGCAGCACCAGCCGCGGCATCGGCAACGACCACGGCAACGGTTCGTCGCGCAGCCAGATCACCTTCAGGCGTTCGCCCAGGCGCAGCGATTCGATCGAGAGATAGCGTTCGGCCAGTTCGCACTCGGCCTGCAGGGTGGAATCGCCCTCGCCCGCGCCCAACGCCGCGCGGAACAGATCGGACAGGTCGAGTACCGCGCGCTCGGCCACGTCCGGATCGCGGCGCAGCAGGCTGGCGATCAGGTTCATGCTGTTGAACAGAAAGTGCGGGCGGATGCGCGCCTGCAGCGCATCGGCCTGCGCCTGCGCGTTGGCCAGCATCTGCGCGCTGCCGCGATCGCTGACGTAGAAGTAGCGCAGCGCCAGCGCGGAAATCAGCGCGGTCATCGCCGCGCTGCCGAGCGTGAACCGCCAGAACCCGACGGTCTGGGCGAAGCTGCTGCCACCGAGCACGCCGTACAGCGCGTGCACGATCGCCGCACAGGCAGCGGCGATCAGGCCGGTCATCAGCACCACCAGCACCATGCCCGGCACTTCGGGCAGGCGCGAGAGCATCGCACGCACGCTGCACAGGCAGACCGTGACCGCCAGCGCCAGCCACAGCGCGAAACCACTGGCCGAGAGGAAATCCGTCGCGGTCCAATGGCGGCTCCCATCGGGTGCGAGCGCGACCACCACCACGACCAGTTCGGCCAACCCGAGCATCGCCGCCAGCCGCGGCAGGCGGCACAGCTCGGGCAACCAGGACTGCTGGCGCGGGTCGCTCATGGGATCAGGCGGCGAAGCGCGCCTCGAGCCATTCGCCCAGCGCGTGCAGTTCCTCGGCGCAGACCTGGTGGGCCATCGTATAGGTGTGCCACTCCACCGGCAGGCCGAGCACGCCAAGGGTCTGAGCGGTGTGCTCGGCGATCGCCACCGGAATCACCGGATCCTGCGTGCCGTGCGCCATGAACACCGGCACGCTGATCGCATCGGCCACCCGCGCGGCGGCCGCCTTGGCCGGATCCGGGAGGTAGGTCGACAGCGCGATCAGCCCGGCCAGCGGGCGCGTGCGGCGCAGCAGCGCGCTGAGGATCACCGCCCCGCCCTGCGAGAAACCGGCCAGCAGGATGCGTTCGGCCGGGATGCCGCGCGCGATCTCGCGCTCGATCAGCAGTTCCAGCTCGACGATCGAGGCCTCCACGCCAGCGCTGTCCGCGCGCGAGCGGAAGTCCATGCTGACGATGTCGTACCAGGCGCGCATCGGCACGCCGTTGTTGATCGTGATCGGCTGCACCGGCGCATGCGGGAACACGAAGCGGATCGCCGGCCAGTGCGGGCGCACCAGTTCGGGCACGATCGGGGCGAAGTCATGGCCATCGGCACCCAGGCCATGCAGCCACAGCACCGACCACTGCGGGTCGGCGCCGGTTTCGTTTTCCACGGTATCCAGCATCAGGCGGCTCCAGTACGTTCAAGCCGCATTATGACCGCGCCCCGTGCCAATGGGGCATCGGTCGCGGCGACATACCGCTCAGCCGTGCGGATGCGCCTCGGCGGCCGCGCGGCGCAGCTCGGCCGCGCGCACCAGCACCTTCGGTGGTGCCGATTCTTCGGGGATTTCCATCAGGCCCAGCCGGTGCATCCAGACGCCCGCGGTGCGCGAGGAGGTGAAGCCCACCACCGGAATCGCCAGCACCATGCCGATCACCACCGGCGCCATCCACGCGGCCAGCGAGGGCGAGACCGCGTAGGCCAGCGCGCCCATGAACAGACCGAACACGCTCAGCCCGCCATAACCGCGCGCCAGCGCGAGCCAGGACACGCCGCCATCGTCACGCTGCTGCGCGTCCCAGCCCGAGTCCTTGCCGGCCAGCACTTCGGCCACGCCGCGCGACTGCACATACATCACCACCGGCGCCATCAACGCGGCGAGGATGGTCTCCAGCAGCATCGAAATGAAGGCGCGGATCGTGCCACCGCAGCCGCGACGTTCGACCGGCTCCAGCAGCATCGCCAGATAGCCCAGCACCTTCGGCGAGAGCAGCACCACCATGGTGATCGCGAACATGCGGATCACCTGGGTCTCGTCCTGGTGGCGCCAGTACACGCCGGGCGAGAGATGCAGCACTTCGTTGAGGTCGATGCCGCCCTGGAACAGCGGGATCGCGATCCCGACCAGCATCAGCATCGCCCACATCGGCGCGGTGAAGTAATGGCCGATGCCGACCAGCATGTGCATGCGGCTGACCCAGTGCAGGCCCTTGGAGCCCACCACCTTGGCGTGCTGCAGGTTGCCCTGGCACCAGCGGCGGTCGCGCACCAGCAGATCGGTCAGGGTCGGCGGACCTTCCTCATAGCTGCCTTTGAGGTACGGCACCATGTGGGTGGCCCAGCCGCCACGACGCATCAGCGCCGCCTCGACGAAATCGTGGCTGAGCACATGCCCACCAAACGGTTCCTTGCCCGGCAGCAACGGCAGGCCGGCCTGTTCGGCGAAGGCCTGGGTGCGGATGATCGCGTTGTGGCCCCAGTAGTTGCTCTCGGCGCCGTGCCACCAGGCCACGCCGCGGCCGATCACCGGGCCGTACACGCGCCCACCGAACTGCTGCATGCGGGCGAAGAGCGTACGCCCGCCGACCACTGCCGGCAGGGTCTGGATCAGGCCGACGTCCGGGTTGTGCTCCATGCCGGCCACCAGGCGCACGATGGTGTCGCCGGTCATCAGGCTGTCGGCGTCCAGGATCAGCATCTGAGGGTAGGCGCCGCCGAACCGGCGGACCCAATCGGCGATGTTGCCGGCCTTGCGCCCGCTGTTGTCGCCGCGGCGACGGTAGAAGATGCGGTCATGGCCGCCGACCGCATCGCACAGCGCGTGGAAGGCTTCTTCCTCGGCCTGCCCGACGTCATCGCGGCGGGTATCGCTGAGTACGTAGAAATCGAAGTTCGCCAGCTGCCCGGTCTCGGCGACCGACTCATAGATCGCCTGCAGACCGGCCAGCAACCGGCGCGGATCTTCGTTGTAGGTGGGCATCAGCAGCGCGGTACGCGTGTGCACGGTCGGCAGCGGCGCGTCCGGATCGATGCCCAGCTTGTAACCACGGTCGAACACCGCGGTCAGGAAGCCGGCCACGGCGCCGGCGAAGGACAGCGCGATCCACGCGAACAGGCCGACGAACAGCACCAGCAGGCACGCCTCGAGCACGCTGATGCCGTTGACGGCCAGCACCTTCCACATCATCCGGCTGGCAGCGATGGTCATCGCCGCGGTGCCGCCCAGGATGTAAAAGCGGCGCAGTCCGATCATCCGCGGCGAGGTGCGCTGGCGCCGGACCTGCAGCTGCCCGTCGCGCAACGACTGCTCGGGCATCGGCAACGGCGACTCGGCCGGCAACGTCGCCCGGCCGGCGTCCAGCGGGGCGATCAGGGTCTGGGTACTCATGCGCGGTGTCCCTGTGCAGGGCGTGCCAGGCCGGGGGTGCCAAGTGTGGAAAGGGGCATCCTGAGCCCGGCGTGCGCGATGGCACGCATTCGTCCTGTCGGCGCGGGCCGGAGACCGGCACGCAGCTGTTGTCTGTGACTACCGGAACCCACGAACTCTCCAAACCGACTTGAGACGAAAAATGCGGCTCAGTCTATGGCGCGAAATGTAAGGTGCGCGCGAAGGGCCGCGCGTCGATTTCTCCGCATTCAGCTTTTGGATCGAGACAACTGGAAGCCCCTGAACGACGATCGGCCCGCAGGCCCTGTGCCGTGGGCGTCTCCCCATTCAGCTTGGAACCGACGCGGGGGACGCGAAACCGCCACGCCAGCACTTCCAAGGGGCTCCGCCGGAACAGGAGAGCGCCAGTGGTGCGCAGTTTTCGACCGGCGAAGCGGTCCAGCGACGGGTCGTCGCTGACGTTGGCGACAGACGCCGGGTCAGCTCAGGCGAGGGTGGCGGCCACGGCCAGGTCGGTGGCGACCGGCGGGCGGGCGAGCGCACGCGCGCTCACCTGCGAGAACTGCAGCTGGGCGAGCAGGTGCTGTGCCTGGGTGGCGACCGGACACGGGGTGATCTGCGGTCCTGCTTCAGGGCGCTCGGGGGACATCACATCAATGGACATTGGCCTGGCATCTCGTTGACTTCTCATGACCTGCGGGGCTTCCGGCCGCGCGGATTGCGCACCCTAGCGGAAATTCGGGACGAATGTGTGACGGTGCCCTCAGTCCTTGCCAGAGGTCTTGGGAAGCGTCGAAATATTGGCGCTTATCAAGAGCTTGTCGGTATCATGTAATCGTTTTCAACACATGATTCGGATATGGATTCCAATACTGCTTCCCCCTACAGCCCCAAGTGGCAGTTCCGCTTCAACTTCTTCGAACAGCACGGCGCTCCCAATTCGCCGGCGTTCAAGGCCGCGTTCAAGACGTTGACGTTCGGCCAGCGGATCAAGATCAACTTCAACTTCTTCGCGCTGTTCTTCAGCTGGATCTACCTGCTGATCCTGGGCATGTGGCGCAAGGCGCTCACCATTCTGGGCATCACCCTCGTGCTGATGGTGATCCTGGCGTTCCTGCCGGACGTGGTCGGCCGGGCGATCGGCATGGCCTGGTCGGTCCTGATCGGGATGACCACCAACTATTCGTACTACCTGGAAAAAGTGAAGGGCGACACCAGCTGGAACCCCTTCGCCGGCATGCGTTGGTAAGCAACGCGCAGGCGTGAAGCACAAAAGCCCGGTCACTGACCGGGCTTTTTCGTGGGGCGGCGGTGCGGCGGCCGCGTGTGCTGCTTCAGCGCGGCGGGGGGCGTCGGCCTCCGGCGTCGATCACCACCTCGCCGTCTTCCTTGCGGAATGGCGCATGCACCGGCGGCAGGATTTCCAGGACCGTCTCCGACGGCCGCGCCAGACGCACCCCAAGTGCGGTCTGCACGAACGGCCGGTTGATCAGGATCGGATGGGCCAGCATCGCATCGAGCAGCTGCGCATCCGCCAGCGCTGGATCGTCCAGGCCGAGCTCGGCATACGGCGTGCCTTTCTGGCGCAGCGCATCGCGCACCTGCAGGCCGGCGGCGGCAATCAGTTCGACAAGCCGCTCACGATCCGGCGGCGTTTGCAGGTACTGCACCACCTCCGGTTCGACGCCGGCATGGCGGATCAACGCGAGCACGTTGCGCGAGGTCGCGCAGGCCGGGTTGTGATAGATGATGGCCTTCATGCGCGGTCTCCGGCAGCGGCCGACGGGCGCGTGACCGGCTCGAACACGCCCGCATTGCGGGCCAACCGCGCTGCTTCCGCATCATCCTTGCGCTCGCTGTAGCGGTCGGTCAGGTAGTCACTGTGGTCGCGCACCAGCAGCGTGAACTTCACCAGCTCCTCGACCACGTCGACGACACGATCGTAGTACGCCGACGGCTTCATCCGCCCCTCCCCGTCGAACTCCTGCCAGACCTTGGCAACCGAGGACTGGTTGGGGATCGTTACCATCCGCATCCAGCGCCCGAGAACCCGCAATGCGTTGACCACATTGAAGGACTGCGAGCCGCCCGACACCTGCATCACGGCCAAGGTGCGGCCCTGGGTCGGGCGCACACTGCCCTCGGTCAACGGCAGCCAGTCGATCTGGTTCTTGAACACTGCGCTGAGGGTGCCGTGACGCTCCGGACTGATCCAGACCTGGCCCTCGGACCACTGCGACCAGGCGCGCAGCTGCTGGACCCTGGGATCGCTGGCGTCCACCGCGTCGACCAACGGGAGCCCGTGCGGATCGAACACCCGCACCTCGGCGCCCAGGTGCTGCAGCAGGCGCTCCACTTCCTTGGCGAGCAACCGGCTGTACGACTGTGGGCGCAGCGATCCATACATCACCAGGATGCGGGGCGGGTGGGCACTGACACGGGCAGACAACCGGACGGCATCCGGACGGTCGACGACCGCATCGGTCAGGTGGGGCAGCAGGGACATGGGGTTGCTCCGGACGTATTGTTCCACTATTCTAGAAACATGGAACATAATAACGCAACCAACGCTCTCGCCGCCTTGGGCCACGCCACCCGCCTGAGCGTCTTTCGCCTGCTGGTGCAGGCCGGGCATGGCGGCCGGTTGGCCGGCGAGATCGCCACCGAACTGGGCCTGCCCGGCGCCACCCTGTCCTTCCACCTCAAGGAACTGAGCGCGGCTGGGCTGGTCAGCGCCGAGCCACGCGGCCGCAGCATCTGCTACCGCGCCGACTTCGAGGCGATGAATGGCCTGATCGGCTACCTGACCGAAAACTGCTGCGCCGGCGAGGCGGACTGCGGTCCGGCCGGCCAGTGCACACCGCCGCGCTGACACCGTGACCGGGCCCGTGGCAATGACGACGTCCTCCCCTTCCCGCCTGTCCTTTCTGGACCGCTGGCTGACCCTGTGGATCTTCGCGGCGATGGCGCTCGGCGTGGCCTTGGGCACCCTGTTCGACGGCCTGCCCGCCGCGCTGGATGCCATGACGATCGGCGGCACCAACCTGCCGATCGCCGCGGGCCTGATCCTGATGATGTACCCGCCCCTGGCGAAGGTGAAGTACGAGGCGCTGCCCGGCGTCTTCGCCGACAAGCGCGTGCTGGCAGTGTCGCTGCTGCAGAACTGGGTGGTGGGACCGGTGTTGATGTTCGCGCTGGCCGCGCTGTTCCTGCACGACCGGCCGGAGTACATGACCGGACTGATCCTGATCGGCCTGGCCCGGTGCATCGCCATGGTGCTGGTCTGGAACCAGCTGGCGCGCGGCGACAACCAGTACGTGGCTGGGCTGGTCGCGTTCAATTCGCTGTTCCAGATCGCGTTCTTCAGCGTCTATGCGTGGGTGTTCCTGACCGTGCTGCCGCCGCTGTTCGGGCTGCAGCGCAGCGTGATCGATGTCAGCACGTGGACCATCGCCGGCGCGGTGCTGGTGTATCTGGGGATTCCGTTCGCGGCGGGCTACCTCGGGCGGCGCTGGCTGCTGAAGCTGCGGGGTGCCGCGTGGTACGAAACGCGGTTCCTGCCGGCCATCAGCCCGATCACGCTGATCGCGTTGTTGTTCACCATCGTGGCGATGTTCAGCCTCAAGGGCGGTGACATCGTGCACATTCCGCTCGACGCGGTGCGGATCGCCATCCCGTTGACGATCTACTTCTTCGTGCAGTTCCTGCTGAGCTTCTTCATGGGCCGCTGGATCGCACGCGACTACCCGCGCACCACCGCGATCGCATTCACCGCCACCGGCAACAATTTCGAACTGGCCATTGCGGTGGCCATCGCCGCGTTCGGGCTGGGTTCGCCGGTCGCCTTCGCCGCTGTGATCGGGCCGCTGGTGGAAGTGCCGGTGCTGATCGTGCTCGTGCATCTGGCGCTGCGGCTGGGGCGCCGCGGGTTTCCGGCGAGCCCGGACGTGCGGTCACCGTGATCGCCCATCGCGTGGCGCTCATGCCAGGTGCAGATGGCCCTGGTACAGAGCCCACGCCGCCCAACCGGCAACGACGATCACAACCGCCACGATCACCTGCTCCGCCCGGGTGAATATCCGCTGCCCATGCCCGTGCTTGGCGACCGCGAACATGGCGATGCCCGGCGCGTACAGCAATACCGACAGCAGCACCTGGGACAGTCCGCCGGCATAGACCAGCCACAGCGCGTAGACCGTTGCCAGCCCGGCCACCAGCAGATCGCGGGCGCGCAACCCAGGTTGCCCGGCATAGGTTTCCCCGCGCAACGCGAGCAGGGCGCCGTAACCGGCCGAGAACAGATACGGCACCAGGCTCATCGATGCGCCCAGCAGCACCAGGCTGGTATAGGTGCCGGCACTGAACAGGGTAATGACCAGGAACAGCTGGATCAGCCCGTTGGTGAGCCACAGCGCATTGGCCGGGACCTGGCGCGCGTTCTCGTGCCCGAGGAAGGCTGGCATCGTGCCATCCCCCGCCGCGGCGTACAGCACTTCGGCGCACAGCAGCACCCAGGCCAGCAACGCCCCCAGCACCGAAACGATCATGCCGATGATGATCAGCGTGGCGCCCCAGGGGCCGACGATGGCCTCCAGCACGAACGCCATCGACGGGTTGCGCGCCTGTGCCAGTGCCTCCTGGCGCAGCACGCCCATCGAGAGCAGATTGACCAGCATCAACAGCGCAAGCACGCACAGGAACCCGATGATGGTCGCGCGCCCGACATCCGAACGCTTGGCCGCACGGCGCGAATAGATGCTGGCGCCCTCGATGCCGATGAACACCCAGACCGTGATCAGCATCATACCGCGCAGCTGCTCGCCGACGCTGCCCAGTTCCACCGTGCCCCAGAACTGCCCGGTGAAGATATCGGCCTTGAAGCCCACCGCGGCGATGATCAGGAACACCACGATCGGCACGATCTTGGCGACGGTGACGACCGCATTGACCAGCGCGGCCTGGCGGATGCCACGCAGGATCATCGCGTGCATCGCCCACAGCAGCACGGACGCGCACGCCACCGCCTGCCACGTATTGCCTTCGCCGAAGGCCGGCACGAAGTAGCCCAGCCCGCTGAAGATCAGCACGAAGTAGCTGACGTTGCCGAGCAGCGAACAGACCCAATAGCCCCAGGCAGCCGAGAAGCCGATGTAGTCGCCGAACCCGGCACGCGCGTACGCATAGATGCCGGTGTCCAGCTCGGGCTTGCGGTTGGCCAGGTTCTGGAACACGAACGCCAGCATCAACATCCCCAGCCCGCTGATCGTCCAGCCGATCAGGGCCACCCCCGGGCCCGCACTGCGCGCGATGTTCTGCGGCAACGAGAAGATGCCGGCGCCGATCATCGAGCCGACCACCAGCGCGGTCAACGCGGTCAGGCCGAGCCGGTCGGAACGAGAGGTCATGTGCTCACCATGCCCGGACAGGATAGCGCCGATGACCAACGCAGGGCGGTGAGCATCCGGTGAACCAGGCGTGCCGCTGCATGCGGCACGCCGGATGGATCAGAAGGTCTGCCAGTCGTCCCCGGCCACGGCCGCTGCGGGCATCCGCGCGGTGCTGCGCGCCGGCGCGGCGCGGCGTGCCGATGCACTGGCCGGGCCAGCACTGGACTGCAGGCGGAAGATCGCCACGGCAGTGCCCAGCTGCTGCGCCTGCTCTTCCATCGCGCGCGCCGCAGCCGTGGCTTCCTCGACCAATGCCGCATTCTGCTGCGTGGTCTCGTCCATCTGGGTGATGGTCTGGTTGACCTGCTCGATGCCGGCGGACTGTTCCTTCGAGGCCGCCGAAATCTCGGCCATGATGTCGTTGACCCGGCGCACGCCGGTGACGATCTCTTCCATCGTGCGGCCGGCAGTGTGCACCAGCGCCGAGCCCGCGCTGACCTGGGTGACCGAGTCGTCGATCAGGGTCTTGATCTCCTTGGCTGCTCCCGCCGAGCGCTGCGCCAGCGCGCGCACTTCCGTGGCCACCACCGCGAAGCCGCGGCCCTGTTCGCCGGCGCGCGCCGCTTCCACGGCGGCATTCAAGGCCAGGATGTTGGTCTGGAACGCAATGCCGTCGATCACCGAGATGATCTCGGCGATGCGCTTGGACGAGGCCTCGATGCCGGCCATCGTGGTCACGACCTGGCCGACCACCACGCCGCCCTGCGAGGCCACGTCGGCGGCGCCGGCCGCGAGCTGGTTCGCCTGCACGGCATGGTCCGCGTTCTGGCGCACGGTGGAGGTGAGCTCCTCCATCGACGCCGCGGTCTCCTCCAGGCTGGCCGCCTGCTGTTCGGTACGGCGCGACAGATCGCTGTTGCCCGCGGCGATCTCGCCGGCGGCCAGATTGATGCTGCCGGTCGCCTGCTGGATGCGGCCGACGATGTCGGTCAGCTGGGCCACGGTGGTGTTGGCATCGTCCCGCATCCGCGCGAACACGCCATGGAAATCGCCCTGCATGCGCGCGGTGAGGTCGCCCGCCGCGATCGCGCGCAGCAGCGCGGAGATCTGCTGCAGATTGTCATCGCTGACCTGCATCATCGTGTTGAGGTTCTCGACCATCGCGCGGAAGTCGTGGTCGAAACGCACGACGTCGCCGCGCTGGCTGAAATCGCCCACCGCCGCCGCGCCGGCCAGTTCCCCGATCTGGGTGTTGATCGCACGCAGGTTGGCCTTGGTGGTATCCATCGCGGCGGTGAAGGCCGCCTGTTCGCCGGGCAGGCGATCCATGTCCGGGCTCAGGTCACCGACCGCATAGCGCTGCATCACCTCGACCAGGCGGCGGGTCACCGCGATGTTGGCCCCGACCAGCTGGTTGGTGTCTTCCACCATCTTGCCGTACTCGCCCGGGAAGGCCTGCGCGTCCATGCGGTAGCTCAGCTCGCCTGCCTCGTGGCGCTGGGCCATCTCGCCCTGTGCGGCCATCACCGCGCGCAGCTGGCCGCGCATGCGCTGCATCGATTCCAGCAGGCGGCCCACCTCATCGTTGCGCGCCGGCGGCAGCGGCGTATCCAGACGGCCCTCGGCGACGTCGGCCGAGAGACGGACAGCATCGGCCAGGGGGCGGATCGCCTGCCGGCGCAGCAACACGTACACGCTGCCACTGAGCACCAGTGCCGCACCCAGGCCCACGGCGAGGATGATCCACAGCAGCGCGCGCGCCTTTTCGGTGATCAGCGCATGCGGCACGATCACGCCGAGTGCGAAGTGCTCTTCGCTGCCGCCGATGCGCAACGGCACGTAGGTTTTCACATCGCCCGCGGCATCCGGTTCGAAGGCGTCGAAGGTCTTGTCGGCCTTCACTGCCGCCAGCACCTGGGTGGTCAGCGCATCCTCGCGACGCTTGCCGATCTCGCTCGGATCCTTCGCAGCCAACACGATGCCGCCGGGCGAGATCAGTTCAACGTGGCCTTCGCCCATCGGGCGCAATGCGGCCAGGTGCTTCTGCAGGGCGGCCAGCGCGAAGTCCACCGTCACTACGCCGAGGAACGTGCCATCGTCGACCACCGGGGTGGACAGCGTGGTCATCAGCACCTTCTGCCCGGCGATCTCGTAGGTGTAGGGTTCGGCCACCGTCTGCCGCTTGAGCGCCTTCGGCTTGAGGTACCAGTCGCCATCACCGGGCACGTCGTACCCCTTCAGCGCATCCTGCATCGGGGCCCCCTCGTGCCAGGCCCAGTAGCTCATGAACCGGCCGGTGTCGTCGTGCGCCTCGGCACCGACGAACTCGGCGTCCTTGCCATCGAAAGCCTCCGGCTCCCACAACGTGCCGAAGCCCACCCATTCCGGGTGCACCTGCACCTGCTGGCGGATGACCGCGGCCACCGTCGCCCGGGAGAGCGTGCCCGCGGCGCGCTGGACCAGCAGGTTCTGCGCGAGCGCCTGGCTGGTGGCGAAGGCGCTGGACAGATCACCGCTCACCCGCAGCGCTTCGGCCTGGGCCTCGCTCTGCATGGTGTGGCGTGAGGCGTCGACCAGGGAGGCACTGGCTTCGCGGTAGCTGATGGCGGCGGTGACACCGAAGCAGAGCATGGCGATCAATGCGGTACCCAGCATCAGTCGGTTGGCGATGCTGCCGGGGCGCTTGGACGCGGTGGGGCGGGACACGGGCATGGGGGCGGTTCCGGAAAAAGGGCATACCGGCGGACGCAGTCACGCGCCGCCACGGAAACACGCAGTCCATTGCGGGCCGGCACGCGCGCGGTGTCATCACGGCGCGGCCAGCAGGGATCGATGCAACGTCGGATCGGCACAGGCAGCCCGCCGCCACTCCCGGCTGCGCTGGTCCTGTGCTGGGGGTCACCGCGTCGTACGCCACGGTGCCACCGCCCTGCCCTGTGGAGATGCCGCCTGCCCGCACCGTGACGGCGCCGGCCCAGAGAAGGGACTCAGCTGGATAACGGCGCAATGCGCGCGATGTTTAGCGCGGCTTCCTGACCGTGTTCAGTGAACGCCCGCGCCGCGCTCGCCACGCCCCAGCCGCTCCACCAGCGTCTGGCTGGCCGCATTGAGTCCGATCACCTCGACGTGGACCCCGCGCGCGCGCAGCTTGCCGGTCACCCGCTCCAGCGCACCGACCGCACTGAGATCCCATAAGTGCGCATGGGTCAGATCGATCTCCACGCGCTCGGGCACGTGCAGCAGATCGAACGCCGCGGCGAACTGCCCGGCCGAGGCGAAGAACACCTGGCCACTCACCGTGTAGACACGCGTGCCCTCGGCGGTCACGGCATCCTGGATGTCCAGCATCCGGCCCACCTTGCGGGCGAAGAACAGGGCCGACAGCAGCACCCCGGTGAGCACGCCCTTGGCCAGGTCATGCGTGGCGACGGTGACGATCACCGTACCCAGCATCACCACCGAGGAGCTTTTCGGGTGCAACCGGAACTCGGCGAACGAGCGCCAGTGGAAGGTGCCGATGCTGACCATGATCATCACCGCGACCAGCGCGGCCATCGGGATCTGCCGGACCCAGTCCGCGCCGTACACCACCAGCAGCAGCAACAGCACGCCGGCCACCAGGCACGACAGCCGCCCGCGTCCGCCGGAGGACACATTGATCACCGACTGCCCGATCATCGCGCAGCCGCCCATGCCGCCGAACAGCCCCGCGGTGATGTTGGCCAGGCCCTGCCCGGCGCACTCACGGTTGCGCTGGCTCGGCGTGTCGGTCATGTCTTCCACGATCTGCGCGGTCATCATCGACTCCAGCAGACCCACCACCGCCAGCGTGGCCGACACCGGCAGCAGGATGCGCAGGGTCTCCCAGGTGAGCGGCACATCCGGCAGCAGGAAGGTGGGCAGGCTGTCGGGCAGCGCGCCCATGTCGCCGACGGTGCGGATGTCCAGCCCGAGCCAGATCGAGAGCGCGGTCAGCACCACGATCGCCACCAGCGGCGAGGGCACCGCCCGGGTCAGCAGTGGCAGCAGGTAGATGATCGCCAGGCCCGCCGCGCACACGGCATACACCGTCCACGGCATCCCGATCAGTTCGGGCAGCTGCGCCAGGAAGATCAGGATCGCCAGCGCGTTGACGAAGCCGGTGATCACCGAGCGCGAGACGAAGCGCATCAGGGCGCCGAGTTTCAGCGCGCCCGCGACGATCTGCAGCAGCCCGGCCAGGATCGTGGCGGCCAGCAGGTACTGCAGGCCGTGATCGCGGACCAGGTCGACCATCACCAGCGCCATCGCGCCGGTGGCCGCGGAAATCATGCCCGGCCGTCCACCGGCGATGGCGGTGACCACCGCGATGCAGAACGACGCGTACAGGCCGACCTTGGGGTCGACCCCGGCGATGATGGAGAAGGCGATCGCCTCGGGAATCAGCGCGAGGGCGACCACGGCGCCGGACAGCAGATCACCGCGGATATTGCCGAGCCATTGCTGGCGCAGCGGATAGGAAACAGACATGGACAGACTCCACGCACCGGCGATGCGCACGGCGCGTTGTGTGATGAGGACAAGGCACTCCCTGAGCCAGCGCAATGGCCGGCGCGTCGTCAACGCGGTATCAGGGTGGCGTCATCACAAGGGTCCTGCCGGGGCAGCGGAAGCGGCGCGCAGGATAGCGCAGTCGCGGGCGGCCTCAAACCGGCCCGGATGGTTGACCCTTCACCCGGCGTGCGCCCACGATGGGTGCCTGTCCTCCTTCCAGGTGCCTTCATGTACGGTCTGATCGGCAAGATGTTGACCGCGCCCGGCCAGCGCGATGCAGTCATCGCGATCCTCCTGGAGGGCACCGTCACGATGCCCGGCTGCCACAGCTACGTGGTGGCGCGCGACCCTACCGCCGCGGAGGCGATCTGGATCACCGAGGTCTGGGACAGCCAGGAACTGCACCGTGCCTCGCTGGCACTACCGTCTGTCCAGGCGGCGATCGCGAAAGCGCGGCCGATGATCACGGCGTTCGGCGAGCGGTTCGAGACCGAGCCGGTGGGCGGCACGGGCACGCACGCGGTGCAGCCCTGATCACCGCGTGGCAGTGTCTGCCCATCGCGACGGCGCCTGCCCGGTCACCCGCCGGAACGCCGCGGCGAACTTGCCCGGGTTGGCGTAGCCCATCGCCAACGCGACCTCGGTAACGCTGCGGCCTGCCAGCAGCATCGGCTTGGCCGCCTCCATCCGGCGCCAGGTGAGATACGCGTAGGGCGTCATGCCGGTCGCAAGGCGGAAGCCGCGACTGAATCCACTGGCCTCCTGCCCGACTTCCTGCGCCATGCGGGCAACGCCCAGATCGTCGCCGAGATGGGCATCGATCAGTTCCTGCACGCGCTTGAGGTGCGTCGGTGACAGCGCGCGTCGCGTAGCGGGCGCCGCAACCGGCAGCCCCGCCAACCGCTTCAGCACCAGTTCGACACCGTGCTCGAAGAACGCGGCGGACCCGGCATGTGCCTCGGCACAGTGCCACAACGCCCCCAGCACCGAGGCGATCACCGGGTCGTCATGCAGCGCTGATGCCGCGCGA
Source organism: Stenotrophomonas sp. SAM-B (assembly GCF_013387485.1). Classification (GTDB taxonomy): domain Bacteria; phylum Pseudomonadota; class Gammaproteobacteria; order Xanthomonadales; family Xanthomonadaceae; genus Stenotrophomonas; species Stenotrophomonas maltophilia_AA. The sequence continues at coordinate 475,753 of NZ_JABBXB010000001.1, read as the reverse complement.
TGCAGCTGCTCCAAGCGCACGCCATGCCCCTGCAGATGGCGCGCGTCGATCGCCAGGCCCAGCAGCGCCAAGGGTGGGCTGCGGAACTCGCCGGGGCAGTCCGGCAACACCACGTTGAACGTACCTGTGCGCCAGGGCTGCGCGATGCGCCCAAGCGCCGTGCGTTGATACAGCGCGCCGCCGCCCGCGGTGAGCAGCCCGATGCGCAGCGCGCTGCCCTCGCCCAGCGTGCCCTGCGCTGCCGGGAACGCGTGGCGGAGCATCAACACCGAGCCGTCGGCGTTGCCGACGCAGGCATCCAGCGGACGGCCGGCTTCGGCCGCCAGACGTTCGGCCACGACGGACGGTGGCGGGGCAAGGGAGCAGGTCATCAGGTGTCCAGTTCTGGAGCAGCCACGCCGGAAATGGAGCGGCGGCGCCCGATTGTTACACAATAACATTCGAGGATCCCTCCCATCACCGTGGTGCGCGCCACCACCTCCAGAGGCTCCTCGTGAAACACGCTGTACTCGCCGGCGCCGTGCTCGCCGCGCTTCATCTGCTGCCCAGCGCGCCCGCCCGCGCGCAGTCCACGCCTACCGACAAGGCCACCGAGCTGGACGGCATCGTGGTCACCGGCAGCAAACGCGATACCCCGTACCTCAAGAGCGACATGTCGGTCACCGTGCTCGACCGCGAAGCGCTCAAGGAAGCGCACGTCACCGAGTTCCGCGACCTGGACAAGCTGGCGCCGAACGTGAAGTTCAACGTGATGGGCCAGCTCAGCGACATGTTCATCTCCATCCGCGGGATCGAGTCGAACCCGTTCCTGGTCAACCGCGCCTCGGTCTACATCGACGGCATCCCGTTCCGCGAACTGAGCAACGCAGTGTTGAACCATGTCGAGTCGGTGGAGATCCTGCGCGGCCCGCAGGGCACGCTGTACGGGGCGAACAGCGAGTCCGGCCTGGTGCTGGTGCGTACGCGCGCACCGTCGGCGACGACCGAGGGTGAGGTGAATGTCGGGCTGACCTCTTTCGGCAACGGCCATGGCAGCGGCGTGGATGGCTTCCTCGGCGGCGCACTGGGCAACAGCGACCGGCTCTTCGGCTCGGTCGCGTTCATGGCCTCGGACGAAGACAGCTACCTCAAGAACCTCACGCCGTTCAATGGGGTCAAAGGCAAGGTCAAGGAGACCTACCTGCAGGGCAAGCTGCGCTGGGAGCCGACCGATACGCTGGCCATCAACGCGATCGCCTACCACCTGGGCACGCGTGCGCCCGGGATGTTCGAGTATGAGTACCTGCCGTTGGATGTGGGGCTGTACAACCGCACCTATGGCGATCTCTACAACGGCGGCCGCCGTGCGGGTGACTTCACCTACATCAACGATGCGCCCAAGCGCACCACCAGGAATGAAACCGTCGCCGGCACCAGCGCGCAATGGCAGCTCTCCGGCGGCACCCTGGATGCCGCGCTGTCCTACCGGCAGGAGGAAGACACCTCCGCCGGCTACGACTTCGACATGACCGCCACACCCGCGCTGGCCGGCCGCATCTACGACAAGCAGCACAGCTGGAACGGCGAGCTGCGTTTCAGCTCGCCCAGCGACCAGGCGCTGACCTACATCGCCGGCGTCTCCACCTACCGGCATCACAAGGATTCCATCCTCGGCACCCTGGTCGGCCCGCCGCTTCGCGGCCTCGGCAGCTATGACCTCGCCCCGCTGCAGGGCTCGGATGGCCAGGACTACAGCGTGTTCGGCACGGCCAGCTACACGCCACCCTCGCTGCCGAAACTGACCGCCAGCCTTGGCCTGCGCCATGAGCAGGCCAAGCGCTCCACCCGCCAGCGCGAAGGCACGCTCGATCTGGGCCCGGGCGGTCTGGTGTTCTATCGCGACGCCGAACTCGCACACACCTTCACTGCCACACTGCCACGCGTGTCACTGCGCTACGACGCCAGCGACACGCTCTCGTTCTACGCCGCATCGGCCAAGGGCTACATCCCGGGCGGCTTCAATCTGGCGGCCGCGCAGAGTGACGTCGTCAACGACAAGGTGCTGCGCTACGAATCTGAAATGATGTGGAGCCACGAGCTCGGCTTCAAGATGAACGTGCTCAACGGGCGCGGGCATATCGGTGGCGCGGTGTTCCACATCACCTCCGACAACTGGCAGGAAATCCAGCTGGCCACCGACGCCAACGGACGACCGATCTCCTCGGACTACGTCGGCTCGGATGCCTCGATCCGCTCGCGTGGCGTCGAACTGGAGGGTGCGCTGGAGGTCCTGCCCGGGCTGACGCTGATGGCAAATGCGGGTTACGTCGACGCCGAGTACCGCAAGCTGTTCGTCGGCGCCAATGAAAGCCTGGCCGGCAACGATGTGAAGCTCACCCCGCAGTACACCGCGTATCTTGCCGCCCGCTACCAGCACCGCTCCGGGCTGTTCGCGCGCGTGGAGTCGTCGTTCAATGGCCGCATGGCGCTGGACGAACGCAATCGCGCCTACCAATCTGTAGTGACGATCATCGGCCTGCAGATCGGCTATGAGACCGGGCCATGGAGTGCGCGTCTGTTCGTGGACAACCTGACCGACAAGCGGCGCATCAATGGGCTGATCTTCGACAACCTGGCGTTCGGACGAGACGGCAACTACTACGGCCCCATCGACCGCCCGCGCATCGTCGGTGCGGAAGTCGACTATCGGTTCTGAGGCAGCGTGGAGGGTGCTGCGGGCGGTGCCCTCCTACTCCTTGAGCACTTCCTGTACATCCACGATATCCACCCCCGAGACCTGCCCCAGCCAGCCATCGAACCACGGCTTGTGAGACGCGCCGACAATGGAGAGGACGCGGGAGCCCGGGTGGAGGCGAACCACATCCAGCACGTTGGCGACCATCCGGAGATTGCGGATCTCCCACCCTTGCACCCACATCTGCGGATAGTGCTGCACGGACACGGCGGCCAGCGCCGGCCGCACGTTGGACTCGGCCATCAGCGCCTGTGTCCGTGGCGCATTGGTGAGCCTATACAGCGATAGCATGTCCTTGGCGGTGACGACGCGCTTCTGCTCGTCAATGACCGGCTGCAGGCGCGATCGATCCGCGCTCCATGCATCCTGCACCGCCTTGCCAAAGGCCGCGCGATCCGGAATCTGATGGGTGCCGCCGGTGTGGTCATCGACCGGATACACGCGCTGATGCCCGAGTCGCGCCGCCAGGCGGGCGGCAACCTGATAATCCTCGTTGTTGCGCGCGTCGAGCTGCTGCAACATCTCGACCAGGGAGTCGTCCAATCCGTCGCCTGGGTGCTGCTCGGCACGGGGCAGCTGCAACCATTGCACATAGGCCGACGCCCGCTCACCCGCCGCCAGGAACACGGCAGCCAGCCTGCGGCGCTGCGCGTGCGTGGGCGCAGCTGGCCAGACCTTCAATTGGTTATTGACCTCAACGATTGCGGAAGGCACATCGAGCCCGGTGGCCGTCTTCGCCGCGTCCGTGCTCGCGCAGAAATCCTCGCCGTATACCCCCGGGTGACGCGCTGCCAGATCGCACTGCTCTCCGCTGAGCGCCTCGATCGTGATGAACTCCGGTTTGAACGCGGCCAGCCTGTCCAATACGGGGTCGAGCGATGTCCGGTCGAAATCCTTGTACTCGCTCAGGTGCACACTGCCCAGCACGAGAATCCCGGTACGAGGGCCGACCATGTCCTTGTCCAGATCCGCCAGCGCGGTCTGTGCGTGGGCGCAGATCGGCACCATCAGCATCATGCTGGTCGACATCAGGAGCTGCTTCATGCATCACCACCAGTGAATTCCGTTGGCGCCTTTCTATCAGCCCGCAGGGCATCGGCCGCGTGCCGGATGGCAGGGGGCCGATCGGGGCGATCGCGATACCCGTTGCTGTCCACACGGTGGCAGAATTGCGCGCCCGGCACCTGCTGCGGGCACACCTTGAGGAACCCAGGCATGTCGGACGAAAGCAGCAAAGACGAGTGGATCAGGTGGGTGATGCTGCTCATCTTCTTCGCCATGCTGTTCGGCATCCCCAACAGTTCACCGTGGTTCGGATTGGTATTCGTGTACCTGATGGGCACCGGGCTGTTCATCGTGGGCAGCATCGCCTGGATCGCCTTGCGCGGCCGCCGGGCAGCGCTGGCGTTGGCTCGCACGCCCCCCACGCGCGCCCTGCACACCCGCGAGGTGAAGGCGCTGGTGTGGTTCGGCCAACCCGAGCGGATCGTCTGGCGCATGCCACGCGGGAACGTGATCGATCTGGTCAAGGCGGCACAGGCCGCAGGCACCCGCCCGGTAGTGCGCACGGTGCGTGGACCGTACCGCGTGATGGTGCGCGCGAGGCATCACGAGCGGCATGACTTCATCGGCGAGGTGGAGGTGGTCATGCTGCCGGGTGCTGACCGCCACATCCGCGACATCAATGAAGCCGAGGTAGTGCTCTGCGGAAAGTTCGCGGTGGTGCTGGCGTTGAATGGCGCGTGGCGGATCGACCAGGCGCCGTCACTGCTGAGGTAAGGCGCGCCCGCTGTGGTCCGGGCGCCCCTGCCTGAGCGGGGTGCTTGGCAACACTACGGCGATCCCGCACAGTTCCCCCATGCCCCCAGATCCGACTGCACCATGACACGCCTGCTCATCATCGAGGACAACCCCGAGTTGGTGGCCAACCTGTACGCATTCCTGGAGCCGCTGGGCTATGTGCTCGACGATGCACGCGATGGCGCTGCGGGCCTGCGCCTGGCGACCGGGAATGACTACGACGCGATCCTGCTGGATCTGATGCTGCCGCGGCTGGACGGCATGACGCTCTGCCACAAACTTCGTCAGGAATTCCAGAATCCCGTACCGGTGATCATGCTGACCGCGCGCGATCCGGTGGATGACCGCGTGCAGGGCTTTGCACTGGGCGCGGACGATTACCTGGTCAAACCTTTCTCGTTGATAGAGCTCGATGCACGCATCCAGGCGCTGGTGCGCCGTGCCCAGGGCCGCAGCGTCCAAGGCACGCTGACCTGGCAGGACCTGCGGGTGGACACCCGTGCACCGCAGGCGTGGCGGCAGGGCCAGACCATTACGCTGACCCCCAGCACCCATAAGCTGTTGCTGTGCCTGATGCGGGCCGCGCCCGGCGTGGTCAGGAAGCAGGAAATGGAATACCTGCTGTGGGGCGACCATCCGCCGGAAAGCGGTGCGTTGCGGACGCATATCCACGAGCTTCGGCAGCATGCGGACAAGAGCTTCACGTATCCGCTCATCGAGACGGTGCACGGCATCGGATGGCGCTTGAGTGCGCCAACGAGGTCTGTTCCGGAATGACGACCCGAGGAGGGCAGTTGCCGTCATGAAAGCGATCTACCGCCAGATGACGCTCAGAACGCGTATCACCGTGTCGTTCGTCCTGCTGATGGTGGCCGTCATGGGCTTCGTGGTCGCCGCCGAGCAGTTGGATTATGACGAGCTCAGGGCCTACGTCATTTCGAGAAGCCTGCACGACGAGATGGATCGCCTGCAGGCCGACCTTGCCGATGGCACGCCGCCGGCGCTGTCTGCGGGCAGTGAGCTCTATGATGGGCGAAACGTGCCCGATGCACTGCGCCCGTATACACCGGGCTATTACAGCGCCGACCCGCCCGACGTCTGGCATCTGCTGGTGTTCGACCTCGGCGACCAACGTTACTACCTCCGCCAGGATGCCGAGCGGTACCAGTATCTGGAGCACGTGATCGATGGCTATGCGCTCGTGGTCATGCTGTTGTGCATCCTCTGCGCATTCTGGATCGGGCGACTGACGGCAGCACGCGTCATCGCCCCCATCACCCAGCTGGCCGATGCCGTGCAGCGCGGGCAGACACCGTTTCCCTTCCAGGAGGCACGCGACGAGATCGGGGTGTTGGCGCGCGCCTTCGCACAGCACAGCGACGAGGCGGAGCAGTACCTGCAGCGTGAACGATGCTTCGTGGGGGATGCCAGTCATGAACTGCGCACGCCTCTGGCCATCATTTCCGGCGCGGCTGAGACCATCGTTCACCAGCTGCCCGAGGACAGCCACCTGCGAGCGAGCGGCGAGCGTATCGTTCGGACCACGCAGGAAATGCAGCGCCAGCTGTCCTGCCTGTTGCTGCTCTCGCGTGACCCACAGCGTCTTGCCAAGGAGAACGTCCCGCTGCGTCCGTTGATCGAGGAATGCATGACGCGCTGCCAGCCCTGGCTGGCGGGCAAGCCGGTCGTCCTGCTGCTGGATACGCCGCAGGACCCCAGCATCCACACCAACGCCGAGCTGGCGCGCAGCGTGGTCTGGAACCTGCTGCGCAATGCCTGCCAGTACACCGACAAGGGCGAAATCCGCATCACCGTGCGGGACGCCACGCTGTCCATTATCGACACCGGTCCAGGCCTGCCACCCAGCATGGATCCCCAGCAGTTCCAGCGCTTCGCACCAAGCCTGCGCGAGAGCGGGGAAGGGCTTGGCCTGTCGATCGTGCAACGGATCGTGGACCACCTGGGCTGGCGCATGGCCGTGGAGAGTTCGGAGAACGGTTGCCGCTTTACGCTGGACATGTCCGGCACGCAGGGTCAGCAACAATAGGCTCGACCGCATTGCGGCAACCAAGCGCTTTCGCGCCCCCTCCTGACAGCTTCCTGACGCCGCCTCTCCCATCCTGTGCACCCATCAATCCATGCAGGAGATGCAGATGCACTGGTCAGACCCGGAGGGAGCCGGCAAGTATCGCCACGGAAGAACCGGATTCAACCGGATTGTCCATACCGTGATCCACTCGCGGGACGGGTTCCTCGCGACCGTGCGGGGCGAAGCCGCCTTTCGACAGCTGCTGGTTCTGCATGGCGTTCTGATGGGAGGCACGTTTGTCCTCGACGTCAGCCCGGTGGAACGGGCGTTGATGCTGGCCGTCAGCTTCATCAGCCTGATCGTGGAACTGCTCAACTCCGCCATCGAAGCCGTTGTTGATCGCATCTCGCTCGACCTTCACCCGCTGTCAAAGAATGCCAAGGACATGGGCAGTACCGCTCAAGCCACGGCGCTGTTGATGGTGGGCGCCGTATGGGCGGTCATCCTGCTCGGATAGAGCCCGGAAAAGCACCCGGCAGTGCACCTGACAACTTCCTGATAAACACATTCTGATACTGCGCGCACTTTTCATTCATTGGAAGAATGCGCGTGTTTCAGCGTCTTATGTTCGTGCGACTCAACCCGGTGCAGCTGACATGGATAGTCGCACTGTTCTTCACCACCGTCGGCAACGTTGCCCTGTGGCAGGCGCTGTGGAGGCACGCGGAGTTCGACAGCGTGCGCGGCGTGCTGTTCTTCCTGAGCCTGCCGGTCTTCTTCTTCTGCCTGTTCAACCTGCTGCTCATGCCGGTGCTTGCGCTGCCTTACCTGCGCAAGCCATTGCTGGCGCTGCTGGTGATCATCAGCGCCGCCAGCACCTACTTCATGCTGCACTACAACGTCCTGATCGACCGCAGCATGGTGCAGAACGTGTTCGAGACCAACCAGGCCGAGCTCGGCTCTTACTTCTCGGTCCCCTTGCTGCTCACCATCGTACTCCTGGGCGCGCTCCCAGCCGCCGCGATGATGTCGCTGCGCATCCGCAGCGGGTGCGTGCTGCAGACCACTTCCTGGATGCTGGTCAACGTGCTCGCGACCCTGGCGATCCTGGCCGTGATCTCCATGCTGTTCTACAAGGACTATGCCTCCCTGCTGCGCAACAACCGCGAGCTCAGGGACCAGGTACTGCCGGTCAACTTCGTGCGCCATGCCAACGGCTATCTCAAGCGGAAGTACATCGCGGTGTCACGGCCGCTGCAGCCCGTCGCCGAGGATGCCACCCGTCCGCCGACGAGCACGGACAGGCGTCCCAGGCTGGTGATTGCCGTGGTGGGCGAAACCGCGCGTGCGCAGAGCTTCCAGCTCAACGGCTACCCGCGCGCCACCAATCCCGTGCTGTCAAAGCGAAGCGACATCATTGCCTTCAAGAACGTCTCGTCGTGCGGCACGGCCACGGCCATCTCCCTGCCGTGCATGTTCTCCAGAATGACACGCACCCAGTACGATGACGTACGCGCGGCGACGGAAGAAAATCTCCTGGATATCCTGAAGCGTACCGGTGTGAACATCCTCTGGCGCAACAACAACAACGGTGGCTGCAAAGGCGTGTGCGCGCGCGTGCCCACCGATGACATGCCGGCCTTCAAGGTGGCCGGGCAGTGTGTCAACAAGGACGGCACCTGCTACGACGAAGTGCTGCTGCATCAACTGGACGCGCGCATCGACGCCATGCAGGGGGACGGCCTGATCGTGCTCCACCAGCTGGGCAGCCACGGCCCAACCTACTTCGAGCGTTACCCAGCCGACGGCAACGTCTTCACGCCAACCTGCGACAGCAACCAGATCCAGAAGTGCACCAACGCGGCGCTGACCAATACGTACGACAACACGTTGGTCTACACCGACCGCATGCTGGGCAGGACCATTGACCTGCTGCAGGGCTATGCGGAGCAGCGGGACGTGGCCATGATCTACGTCTCCGATCATGGCGAGTCGCTTGGCGAGCGCGGCATCTACCTGCACGGCACGCCGTACCTCATTGCGCCTCAGGAGCAGACCCGCGTCCCGATGGTGATGTGGTTCTCGCCCGCGTTCGCGCACCATGCAAACCTCAACCTGGCCTGCCTGCGAAACCGTGCCGAGGGCACGGCGTACAGTCACGACAACGTTTACCACTCCCTGCTGGGGCTGTTCGATATCCGCAGCCAGGCCTACCAGCGTGAGCTGGACCTATTTGCCGCGTGCCGCGCCTGAGTGCACCAGCGCGCGCCCTCACTGACGGCTGGCGCCCGCGGTTGGGTCGGCGACGCAACACGGCCGTCACGGGCGCACGCGCATAACGTGCCAACGCCACGCACCGGGGCGGATCATCCCGCCCCTCGAGCCAGCGCCAGTGACTCCCTCGCCTCCTTTGCCGCCGTCATCGCAGTCGCCTGACCGTGCGCTGGATGGGGTGAACTTCTTCCTGGCCGATGTCCGGGATGGACTGGGGCCTTACCTGGCGATCTACCTGCTGGCCGTGCATCACTGGGAGCCGGCCAGCATCGGACTGGTCATGACCGTTGCAGGCCTCGCCGCCCTGCTCGCCCAGACCCCGGCCGGGGCGTTGATGGACAGGATCACGGCCAAGCGGGCAGTGGTCGTCGCGGCCGCGGTCCTGGTCACGGCCAGCTGCCTGGCGCTGCCCTGGATCACCTTCTTCACCGTCGTTGCGGTGACCCAGGCGATCGGCGCGGTGGCAGGGACCGTTTTCGCGCCCGCCATCGCTGCGATATCGCTGGGGATCTGTGGCCCACGGGCGTTCGCACGGCGCATGGGCCGCAATGAAACGTTCAATCACGCAGGCAACGCCGTGGCGGCGTTGCTGGCGGGCGGGTTGGCCTATCTGGGCGGGCCGGTGGTGGTGTTCTACCTGATGGCGGCGATGACCTTGGCCAGCATCGGGGCGGTCCTGATGATTCCTTCCGGTGCCATCGACCACGCGCGGGCGCGCGGATTGCGCTCCGCCGACCAGGAGGCCCACGCCCCGGCCTCGGCACGCCTGCTGCTGCACAACCGGACGCTGATGATGCTGGCGGCGTGCTGTGCGCTCTTCCACCTGGCCAATGCGGCGATGCTTCCGCTGGTCGGGCAGAAGCTCTCCCAGACCAGTCCTGCACTGGCGACGACCCTGACTGCGGCCTGCATTGTCGCGGCCCAGCTGATCATGGTGCCGGCCGCCATGCTGGTCGGTGCCCGCGCCGACGCCTGGGGGCGAAAGCCACTGCTGCTGGCAGCCTTCCTCATCCTGCCGATCCGGGGCGTGCTCTACCCGCTGTCCGATGCGCCCGCGTGGCTGCTCGGCGTGCAGCTGCTGGATGGCGTCGGCGCGGGAATCTTCGGTGCACTGCTTCCCGTCATCATCAGCGACCTGACCCAGGGAACCGGCCGCTTCAATGTGACGCTGGGTGCGGTGTCCGCGGTGTTCGGGCTGGGCGCTGCGTTCAGCCCGGGACTGGCCGGGGTGATCGTCCAGTTCGCTGGTTATGATGCGGCGTTCCTGACCCTGGCAGGCATAGCAGCCATCGCCTTCCTGGTGGTGATGGCCGTGCCGGAGACCCACCATCCCCATCCGCCTCGCGCCGTGGCCACTCGTTCAACGACAATGCCCTCCGACGCCGGCCCTTGAGCACCCGCTGAGCAATCGATGCAGATTTCCACCACGTCCATGATCATCTGGATGGCAACCGCCGTTGCCACCTGCGGCATCCTGTTTCGTCCCTGGCGGGTGCCGGAGTATGCGTGGGCACTGGGCACGGCCGCGCTGCTGACGGTCGCCGGCCTGTTGCCGTTCGGCACCGCCACCGCCGCGGTGGCGGAGGGAACCGATGTCTACCTGTTCCTGATCGGCATGATGGTCCTGGCCGAACTGGCGCGGCAGGAAGGACTGTTCGACTGGCTGGCCGCGTATGCGGTCGGTCACGCCAAGGGCTCGGGGCGCCGCCTGTTCGACCTGGTGTTCCTGGTCGGCACGGTGGTGACGATCTTCCTCTCCAATGACGCCACGGCGGTCGTGCTGACGCCGGCGGTGTATGCCGCCTGCAAGGCAGCCCGCGCCGATCCGCTGCCGTACCTGTTCGTCTGCGCGTTCGTCGCCAATGCAGCCAGCTTCGTGCTGCCCATTTCCAATCCGGCCAACCTGGTCGTCTTCGGCAGCCACATGCCCTCCCTGCCGGAATGGCTGCGGCAGTTCACGCTGCCCTCGCTGGCCGCGATCGGCACGACGTACCTGGTGCTGCGCCTGGCCCATCGGCGCCAGATCGCCCGACCGCTGGCCGCACTGGCGCAGCAGCCGGCCTTGTCCGAGGGGGGACGCCTATGCGCGATCGGGGTCGGCGTTACCGGCAGCGTCCTGCTGGTCACCTCGGCCATGAAGGGACCGCTTGGGCTCACCACGTTATGCGCCGGCGCGGCCACGCTGGCCCTCATCTGCCTGCGTCAGCGCCGCAGCCCGCTGCCGATGCTGCGGCATGTGTCCTGGGGTGTGCTGCCGCTGGTCGCCGGGTTGTTCGTCCTGGTGGAAGCCGTGGCACAGACGGGCGTGATCCAGATGGCGGCCCAGGCACTCGAGGATCTGGCGCGGCGATCGCCCACCGAGGCGGGCTGGGCGGCGGGCGTTGCGGCGGCGGTGCTGAGCAACCTGGCCAACAACCTGCCGATCGGCCTGGTGGCCGGCTCGGTGGGCCAGATGGCGGACGTGCCGGCCCAGGTCAGAGCCGCGCTGTTGATTGGTGTCGACCTGGGTCCGAACCTGTCGGTGACCGGTTCGCTCGCGACCATGCTCTGGCTTGTCGCCCTTCGGCGCGAAGGCGAGCACGTCAGCCCGCTGAGCTTCCTGCGCCTCGGCATCCTGGTGATGCCGCCCGCCCTGATCGCCGCGCTGCTGTTGCTGTAAGCGGGCGCCGCGCCTGCAGGGGAGAAGCGTTAGAACGTTTTACAGGGCCTTGGACAAGGTCAGGAGGTCGGCGGCAAACGTTGCGTAGTCGTCCACGGCGAAATCGTGGCCCTCCTTGCGCGCGATCTGGCGGACGCCGACCAGGGAGGTCTCTGGCACCACGACCAGGTACTGGCCCATGTAACCCATCGCAGCGTAAGCGGCGACCGGGCCGCGCACCTGATCGAACAGGTCCGTGAGCTTGATGCCCCGGCTGGTGATCTCCCGGCCGTACATGTCAGCCCACGCAGGCCCGAGGCTTTCCCCGAAGAACGCGAACAGCTCGCCCTTGCCGGCAAATCCGCGACTGCCCGCCTTCAACAGCCCGGCTGCCACGCCCGTATCGACGCCGTTGCGCGATAGAACCGACGCCGCGTCCGGCTTCAGCGTAAACCGCTCCCAGGCAGGAATTCTCCACCACAGCAGCCCCACCTCCTTCGAGCGGGCGCTTTCGGCGACGAGTTCAGCGACGAACGCTTCTCCCAGCAGCCGACGCCCATCCGGCGCGACACCCTTGTCCAGGATCAACCGGCCCAGTTTGGCCAGGTCGGCAGCGGACAATGCCAGGCCGGCCATGCCGATCGGCGTGCCTGCATCATCCCTGCGCCACGTGTAGTCCGTGATGCCCAGTGGCTGGAACAGGCCACTCTCGACGACGCGATCCATCGTCTTCCCCGAGACGCGCTCGACGATTCCGGCGAGGAGGTTGGTCGCCTTGTTGTTGTAGGAGAACGTCGACCCGGGATCCGTTGAGAGTTCAGCCGCCAATGCCAGCTTGACCAGATCCGGTGCACCTTCCAGCTCGATGCCTGCGTTGGGAACATTCTGCAGGCCGGAGGTGTGATTGAGCAGCATCCGCACCGTGATGTCCCGCTTGCGCCCCTGTGCCCACTCTGGATAGATCGCGCTCACTGGTTGATCCAGCGATTCCAGCGCGCCACTGTGCAGCAACAGCCCGATGGACAGTGCCACCACGGACTTGGTCGCCGACATCAGTTCGATCGGCTGCGCTGCAGCGGTGCTGCGGGTCTCGAGCAGCGTCTTTCCATCGCGCTGTATCAGCATCGCATCGGAGCGCGACATCTCCGCCTTGACCTTCAGATTGGCCAGGGCATCCTCCATCCCACCGCTGGCAGCAAACGCGTTGCAGCACACCAGGCAGCTCAGTGCCATCCACCACGATTTCAAGCGCATGCGCATTCCTCCGGAGACGGAGACAGCTTAACTACAGCTGTAGTCAGGGTGGAGTGGCAGAAGTCATGGGATGGGAGGTACCTGCACATGCCGGTAAACGCCGAGCTACTCGCGGGAGTTGTGCAGCCGGTGGCGCCGTGCTTCGCAACGTTGAGCCAGCTCGCGTCCGCCATCACTATTTGCAGTGATGAAACCATCGCGCAACAGAGGATAAACCTCGCGCCTTACGTCATAGGCCGCTGCCGAAGAAACCTTGGTGGGGGTGTTCACCCCATCCGTCAGTGGTGAACCCGGTAAGGCAGATTCAGGAATTGAACCGAGAACCTTCAGCTGCGCGCATAGCCCGGCATAGTAGGCGATGTGTTCATCCTGGCCTCGCCGATCATTCTGAAGCCAACCCAATGCATGAAATGACCCATGGGCGACCAACCTCAGCACCCACCACCCTGTACCCAGCACGTGGGCCGAATTGCAGTCATGAAATGGGGAATAGCTGCATGGCGGAAGACTCGCAGCAGAATTCGTGTTGGGCTCTCAAATTCCGCAACGCCACGTGCAGTCGCCGGCTAGGTAGCAAATTGTGCAGATGTCGCTGAGCGCTTAGAACTAGTTCTTATTTTTCGAAATGACTGCATTGATGGCACCAACGCACACTTTGACACTCAGCAAGATTCATGGAAGATTCATGGTCCGCCAAGCTTCAAAGCTGTTATGGAAGGCGGGAATCAACTAAGGAGGCTAGTGAATGAAAGCTGCAACAATGTTGGTGGTCTTGGGCATGGCTGGCGCTAGCCTGGCATCGGTAGACGCAAAAGCCACTACGATCAGATGCGACGGCTGCTCGTCAGCCGAAATGCAGGAATGGGCGATCATGGAGGCAGCCCAGAAGGGTTACACCTATGACGAAGTTTTCGTCATCAACCAGACCGATAACTTCATGAAAAAGTTCATCGTGACGGTAGCCGCCGGGGGCGGCGATATCCCGGACCAAATTCCTGACGGGAGCACAGGCTACGGGACCGCGACTGAGGTGCCTGTTCCCGCCCCCGAACTACAGTATTTTTCCGTAGCAATCATGGTGAACGGCCAAATCGTCGCACTCGCGCAAGGCCTTCCCGGCTCGATGTACGACGTGGTAAACAACCCGTCTGCTGATCATGCACTCGCCGAGTACGCGAGGAACACCCCTGAGGCGCAGACAAATACTCTGCTCAATTTTCTTTCAGCCCTCAGAGTCAGCCCCTTCGACTTCGGGAAAGTAACAATCACTATCAAGTTGGTTGCCAGTGACAATTCAAATGCCATCCTGGTGTTTGATCCAAACACCAAGACTTGGCGCCGACAGGCGGATGAAACACGCGACTCAAGCGGAAATATCATCCCGTCGAATAAAGTTGAAATTACGGGTGGAGTTGGAAGCTATAGGCAGTACAACTTCGGCAACGACAACGACTTCAGGCGCTTCGTTCAGCACGTAGGCAACCTCGGCGCGGTGTTCGTTGGCCCGATTGGCTCGCCGGGCGGCGGAGGCGGCGTCGTGTGCACTTCGATCATCAAGTCGACCGAAGGTCAGGAATCACGGGACGAGACTCAGTGCTCCAGCTCAAACTGATTGGTTGATCAAAGTGAGTTGGAAAAGTCCCTGACTCAGGAAGTGGTCCCCGTTAGCTGATGCTAGCGGGGGCCCTCATGGCGACGCTAATAGCCCCCATGAGCGCCGCAGACAAGACGGCGCCACGGCCACGCCTTGCCCGTCGTGAAACGTCGGCGACGCCGCTAGTCACTCCGGCCATTGTTCCGCAAGCTCTTACGAGACGCTTCGGGGACACCCCAAGCACCTGACTTCTTTGGTGGGCCCACCAGGATTCGAACCTGGAACCAAAGGATTATGAGTCCTCTGCTCTAACCGTTGAGCTATAGGCCCTCGCGGTCGCACAGTGTAGTGGAGGCCCGTGCGCGCTTTCCACTGCAACCCTCACATCAGCCGAAACGCTGCCCCATCGCCTGCACCCGACGCGCATTCTCTGCAGCCAGCTCACGCAGCACGCCCGAGCGCAGCAGCGCCGAACCCGCCACACGCTGCCAGTAGTCCACCGCCAGCGGCGCTGCCCAGTGCAGATGCGCGAGCTGGCCGCTGCGCTCCGGCGCGATGGGAGCAAGCGGCGTAGCTGCACGCAGCACCCCTGTGCGCGAGGGTGCCAGTGACATCGGCAACATGTCATACGCGGGCGCCAACGGCAGCGGGCCTCGATCGACCAGGTGGAAACCCAGATTGCCCTGATGCATGTCGCTGTTGCCGATCAGCCGGCCGAACGCGTGCAGCCTGCCCATGGCGGCCTGCGCGTCGCGATCGACCCAGCCCTGCGTCAGCAGCGCGTCGGCCGCGGTCCCCCAGTCCACGGTCACGTCACCAGCGAAGGCCGAGGACAGCGCCAGCAGCGAGACGAAGCCACGCCGACCGAGCACGTCGACGGTGCGATCGAAGCGCTGCACCTCCAGGAACGTATGCGTGTCGGTCTGGAGGATCTCGGACGCCGCTGCGGGCACGCCCGCGTCGCGCAGACACTGCAGGGCGAGGTGCTCGCAGACCAGCAGGTCCGCCCAGCGTTCGGCGGCCTCGCCTGCGGTGGGCTGCGCGAACTTCACCAGCGCCGCATAGCGCCCTCCCTCATGCTCCACCGTGGCAGTGAACTTCGGTTGCTCGCCACCGGGCGACGATCCGACGTCTTCGCCTTCCAGTGCCGCTGCGGCGCGCCCGCCGGCAGGCTGTCGAACAGCGTCTGGAGCTGGACGGTGCGGGGACGGCCCATGCTCTGGATGTCGAGACGAATTATGTTACGAATCCATACGCCAGTTTTCGGCGATCCGAAACCTCATTTCCCTTCTAAGTCACTGATTAATGGCCACATGATCCCGGCCATCAACACAAACACAGCAGCAATTAAGTTACGAAACAAGCAACGAAATCACCCAATTAGCCTAGCGGTCCCCCAACCCCTCGAACATCCGCTGCATCCGCTGCGCCGCCGCCCGGCTCGAGTACACACCCCCCGGGCTGGCGCCGCCGATCGCGCACTCCCCGTTGTCGGTGAGCACCAGCTTCGTCCCCTGCAGCGAGGCCCGCACTGAGCACGGCTCCTCGCCCAGGAACAGCTCATCGCCCACCGGCTCGGCGCTGCCGATCAGCGTGCCCTCGCCTTTCCCACCCGATGGCAGCATGCGCAGATGCAGCGTGTCGCCCTCGGCCTGGATTTCCAGCACGCGCCCGGCACTGCCGTCCCACTGCCCCAGCCAGCTGCTGAAGTCGGTGTCGGCCATGTGACCGGTCTTCATGACGCGCTGTTCCGGCGCCCAGCCCACCACCTCTTTGCCGGGTGGCAGGACCTGCACGCAGTAGTAGTCGTTCCAGCGGCTGCCGATCACCAGGCTGCTGCCCGGTTCGACCTCATCGCCGCTGTGGCAGCTGTCCTGCGGATTGTCCAGGCAGCCGGGCCGCTCACCCACCAGCGCCACATTGCCGGCATCCACGACCCGGCCGATTGCGAGGTCGGGCTGGGTCTGGAAGAAATCCGCTGCGTTGCAGGCAGGCTGCTGAGGCTCGGCAGCCAGCGCGGCGAAGGGGCACAGGGCAAGGACAAGCAAGCCTTTTTTCATCGTCATTCCATCGATCCACAGGTATAAAGCGACGCGCATCCTACCGCATCCGCATTGCTGCCCGCTGCACACGCGGCGGGCACCTGCCGCCCCAAAAAACAAACCCCGCTTGCGCGGGGTCTGTCGGGTTTCAACGCGATGCGCCGGTATCGATCAATCGATATCCAGGAAGCTGCGCAGCTGCTCGGACCGGCTCGGGTGACGCAGCTTGCGCAGCGCCTTCGCTTCGATCTGGCGGATGCGCTCGCGGGTGACATCGAACTGCTTGCCGACTTCCTCGAGGGTGTGGTCGGTGTTCATGTCGATGCCGAAGCGCATGCGCAGCACCTTTGCTTCCCTCGGGGTGAGGCCGGCCAGCACGTCACGCACGGTTTCAGACAAGTTGATGTTGGTGGTGTTCTCGATCGGGGACTCCACGTTGGTGTCCTCGATGAAGTCGCCCAGATGGGAATCCTCGTCGTCGCCGATCGGGGTTTCCATCGAGATCGGCTCCTTGGCGATCTTCATCACCTTGCGGATCTTGTCTTCCGGCATGTCCATTTCCTTGGCCAGCTCCTCCGGCGTAGCCTCGCGGCCGTACTGCTGGAGCATCTGGCGGGAAATGCGGTTCAACTTGTTGATCGTTTCGATCATGTGCACCGGGATACGGATGGTGCGCGCCTGATCGGCGATCGAACGGGTGATGGCCTGGCGGATCCACCAGGTCGCATACGTGGAGAACTTGTAACCACGGCGGTATTCGAACTTGTCCACGGCCTTCATCAGGCCGATGTTGCCTTCCTGGATCAGATCGAGGAACTGCAGGCCGCGGTTGGTGTACTTCTTGGCGATCGAGATGACCAGGCGCAGGTTGGCTTCGACCATTTCCTTCTTGGCCTTGCGCGCGCGCGCTTCACCGTAGGCCATGGCACGGCTGATTTCCTTCAGCTCGTCCAGTTCCAGCCAGGTGGTCTTCTCGATGTCGATCGTCGCCTGCTGTTCGGAGATGATCTGGTCCTTCACGTCACGCAGGGCCGAGGACCACTTCTGCTTGCGCTTCAGTGCGTCTTCCACCCACTCCAGGTTGGTCTGGTTGCCTTCCCACGAGCGGATGAAGTCCTTGCGCGGCATGCGCGCGGTCACGGTCGCCAGGTTCAGCACGCGGCGTTCGTGGGACTTGATCGAGGCCATGACGTCGCGCAGCTGCTTGACGAGCACATCGGTCAGCGGCAACGGCAGCTTCAGGGTCACGAACACGGCGGCCATGTCGTCGCGCAGCTTGGCCAGCGGCTTGCGGTCGCCCTTGGCAGCGGCCTTCTTGAACGCGGTATACGCGTCGCTCAGGGCCTGCATGCGGCGTGCGACTTCTTCCGGATCCGGACCGGTCGGGCCGGCTTCTTCCTCGACGTCGTCGCCGTCTTCTTCCTCGTCGGCGTCGTCCTCGGCATCGTCGCTGGTGTCTTCAGCGACGACCGGGGCCGGCACTTCTTCGACCAGGTCGTTGAAGCCGACGATCACTTCGGCCAGGCGCTTCTTGCCTTCCTTGTGCGCGTCGTAGTCGGCCAGCAGCGATTCCACCGATACCGGGAAGGTACCGAGTGCGGCCTGGACCTGGCCCAGACCTTCTTCGATGCGCTTGGCGATGGCGATTTCGCCTTCGCGGGTCAGCAGCTCGACCGTACCCATTTCGCGCATGTACATGCGCACCGGGTCGGTGGTGCGGCCACCTTCGGTGTCGAGCGCGCTCAGCGCGGCGGCGGCTTCTTCGGCCGCGGTGTCATCGACTTCGCGGTTGCCGGTGTTGCCATCGTTGAGCAACAGGGTTTCTGCATCGGGCGCAACTTCATGGACATCAATGCCCATGCCGTTGATCATGCCGATGATATCTTCGATCTGCTCCGGGTCGACGATGTCGTCGGGCAGATGGTCATTGACTTCGGCGTAGGTCAGGTAGCCCTGTTCCAGGCCCTTGCTGATCAGAAGCTTGATGTCGTTTTGCTGGGCAGGACGTTCGTTGGCCATGTAGTGCTCGCGCCACCGGCTGGGAGAGGGAATAGAACCTAGCATTATACCAGCCCGGCGCCCCGCGTTCCCGGGCGGTGGTCCCGGGGGCTAGGGTCTGAGCAGGAAGGTCACGGGACCATCGTTGACCAGGCTGACAACCATATGGGCACCAAACTGGCCGGTTTCCACCCCCGGAGCATGTTTTTGTCTGCAGATGTCGACCAGCCGGTTGAATCCGCGTTCAGCCTCCGCCGGCGGTGCGGCGGTACTGAAGCCCGGCCGCATCCCGCTGGATGTATCGGCCGCCAGGGTGAATTGGCTGACCAGCAGCAATCCGCCGCCGGTATCGCGCAGGGACCGGTTCATTTTCCCGGTCTCATCGCCAAAGACACGATAACCAAGCAGCCGATCGGCCATCCGGGCGATCTGGGCCTCGGTATCGCCCGGCTCCATGCCGGCCAGGGCCAGCAGGCCGGGCCCGATCTGGCCGATGACGGCCCCCTCGACACGGACGCTGGCTTCGCTGACGCGCTGGATCAGGACAAGCATGGACGGGGCTCCGCAACTGAAGGCGGACTACCTTAACGCCCCTTCGCGCCGACAGGCTGGCCGCCAGCGGCTAGACTTTGCGGTGATGAAACCGCACACCACTGCCCGCCTGGCCTACCGCGCCGCTGCCCTGTTCACCCGCCTGCCCTGGTCCTGGCTGCGTGCCTTCGCCTCCCTGCTGGCCTGGCTGTGGATCCGTCTCAATGCCCGTGAGAGCCGCGTCACCCGCCGCAACCTGGAGCTGGCCTACCCCGGGATGGGCGAGGCCGAGCGCGCCGTCCTGCACCGCAACGTGCTGCGCTCGACCGCGCTGCAGGCGATCGAGACCCTGCGCCTGTGGACCCAGCCCCGCGACCGCAACCTCGCCCGGCTGACCGAGCGCCACGGCGAGGCGCTGTACGACGCGGCCCTGGCTGCCGGCAAGGGCGTGATCGTGGCCGCCCCGCATTACGGCAACTGGGAGCTGCTCAACCAGTGGCTGGCCTCGCGCGGGCCGATCGCGATCGTCTACAAGGCCCCGGATGAGGCCGTGGGCGATGCCTTCCTGCAGCTGGTCCGCGGGGGCGACAACGTGCAGCAGGTGCGCGCCGAGGGCCCCGCCGTGCGCCAGTTGTTCAAGGTGCTCAAGGACGGCGGCGCCACCGGCATCCTCCCCGACCAGCAGCCCAAGGCCGGCGACGGGGTGTTCGCGCCGTTCTTCGGCGTGGAGGCGCTGACGATGACCCTGGTCAACCGGCTGGCCGAGCGCACCGGCGCGACCGTGCTGTACGGCTGGTGCGAGCGGGTCGGGCCGGACATGGAGTTCGCCCTGCACATCGAACCCACCCTGCCCGCCGTGGCCGATCCGGACCCGCGCACCGCCGCCAGCGCCCTCAATGCCGGGATCGAGCGCATCGCCCGGCGCGATCCGGCGCAGTATCAGTGGACCTACAAGCGCTATACGCTGCGCCCACCGGAGAGCGGCGAGGACGATCCCTATGCCACCGAGGACCATCCGCACTGACTGCGACGCAGCGTCGCGCCCCTGGCGCGATTGAATCGGCGCGATCCGTCCCCACTGTGGAAACCACGATGTCCCCCACGGCCCCTGCCATGTCCTCTGCTGTTTCTTCCCCGTTCGGCGATCCGGCCGCGATCCGCTGCGAGCGCGCGGTGGCCGAGCTGCGTGCCGGTCGCCCGGTGGTGATCGACGATGGCCATGGCCAGCGCCTGGCCTTCATCGCGCTGGACAGCAGCACCCGCACCAGCTTCACCGCCTTCGCCACCGCCGCGGAAGACCGCCACTACCTGTTCCTCACCGCGACCCGTGCCCGCGTGCTCGGGGTCAGCGCCGAACGTGGCGCCCGCGTGCCGCTGGCCGGGATCGACTTCGATGCCCTGCCCTCGCTCAGCTACCTGCGCGATCCCGGTGCGATGCCGCCGGGCTGGACCGGCGGTGACGCGCTGGACGATGGCGCGGTGGAGATCGCCCGCCTCGGCCTGCTGCTGCCGGCGATGGTCGGCGTGCTGTTGAACCCCGATGACCGCCGCTTCGACGCCTGTGCGCAGGTCTCCCTGTGCGACCTGAGCCAGGGTGCCGAACAGGCCGCGCACGCCTATGAGCTGGTGGCCCGCTCGCCGGTGCCGCTGCGCGAGGTCGGCATGACCGAATTCGCGGTGTTCCGCGGCGGCGTGGCCCAGCGCGACCAGGTCGCGATCATTGTCGGCAACCCGGACCTGTCCGCGGTGGTGCCGGTACGCGTGCATTCCTCCTGCCTCACCGGCGACCTGTTCGGTTCGCTCAAGTGCGACTGCGGCGACCAGCTGCGGCGTGGCCTGCGCAAGCTCAAGGAACTCGGTGGCGGCGTGCTGCTGTATCTGGACCAGGAAGGCCGCGGCACCGGCATCGCCGCGAAGATGCGCGCCTACGGGTATCAGCACGATGGCCTGGACACGATCGATGCCGATGCCCAGCTCGGCTTCGGCGCGGATGAGCGCCGCTACGGCAGCGCCGTGGCGATGCTGCAGGGCCTGGGCGTGACGCGCGTGCAGCTGCTCAGCAACAATCCGACCAAGGCCCAGCGCCTGCGCAATGCCGGCATCGACGTGGTGGACTGCGTGCCGGTCACCGGCGACATCACCGCCGAGAACGAGCAGTACCTGCGCACCAAGGCCGAACGCGCCGGCCATCTGCTCGATGTCGACGCGCTGATCCAGGCCGCGCAATAGCCCGCGGCAACTGCTACCGTCTGCGCCACGGGCGGTTGCACCTGCACGCATGCGCCCGGCCTGTTTCCCTGCCGAGCGCCTGCCTTGTCCGATTTCCTCGACACGCCCCTGCCACCACCCCTGCCCGCTGCTCCCGCGGCGCCGGACTGGCAGCCGTTGCCACTGCGCTCGGCCTGGCTGGCTGCGGTCAGCGGGGCGATCAGCGGTGCGCTGCTGTTCGGCATCGTGCCTGGCGCGCTGTGGGTGCTGTTCGAGCTGCCGGCGCGCTGGTGGAGCGTGGCTGCGCTGGTGGTGGTGGGCACGCTGGCCGGCGGGATGATCGGCTTCCGCCGCCAGCGCCGCACCCGCTGGCGGCTGGACGCTCACGGCCTGGGCCTGCGCCGTGACCTGCTGTGGCAGCAGGAAACGCGCGTGCCGCTCTCGCGCGTGCAGCACCTGGACCTGCGTCGCGGCCCGATCGAGCGCAACGCGCGGCTCAGCACGCTGGTGGTGCATACCGCCGGCAGCCGCTTCAGTGCGGTGACCATCGGCGGCCTGGACAGCGACGACGCCGAGCGCCTGCGCGACACCCTGGCCTACCAGCTGGACCAGGACGACGACGCGCTGTGAGTACCGTGGCGCCGGCCGACGACGCCCCGCAACAGCGGCTGCATGCCTGGTCATGGCTGTTCGTGCTGCTGATGCAGCTGCGCCAGTTCCTGGTGCCGCTGATCGCGCTGGTGGTGTTCGGACAGCGCGGTGACCGCGATGAGATGTGGTCCTACGTCGGCGCGGTGATCGTGATCGCGGTGCTGGTGGCGGTGTCGATCCTGCAGTACCTCACCTACCACTACCAGATCGGCACGGCTGCGATCACCGTGCGCAGTGGCGTGCTCTCGCGCAACCGGCGCGAGATTCCGTTCGCGCGCATCCACAACGTGGTGGTCCACCAGAACCCGCTGCACCGTTTGTTCGGCGTGGCCGAGCTCAAGCTCGAATCGGCCGGCGGCCACCGCCCCGAGGCCGAAATGCGCGTGCTCAAGCTGGAGCAGGCCCTGGCACTGGAACAGCTGGTGCGCCAGCGCGGCACCGTGCAGGCCGCCGACACCGCTGGCAGCGCGGAAACCGCCGCCCCGGCCGAACCGGCCGCGGACGTGCTGCTGGCGCTGGGTACCGGCGACGTGGTGCGCATCGGCCTGCTCTCCAACCGCGGCTGGGTGGTAGTGCTGGCCGCGCTAGGCGCGGTGCTGCAGATCTTTCCGCGCGCACGCATGTCCGACGCGATCGAAGCCGGTGGCCGCCAGCTGTTCGGCTACGCCAGCGACCTGCATGTGAGCACGCTGGGCTGGGCGCTGGCCGCGCTGCTGATGGTGGTGGTGTTCTGGCTGCTGCTGCGGGTGTTGTCGGTGGTGCTGGCCCTGCTGCGCTACCACGGCTTCACCCTGAGCGAGCGCGAGCGCCGGCTGACCGTGGCCACCGGCCTGCTCACGCGCATGCGTACCAGCGTGGCACGGCGTCGCATCCAGGCCTGGACCCTGCGCGAAAGCACATTGCAGCGCTGGGTTGGCCGCCGCCAGCTGCGCATCGACATCGCCGCCGGCAACCCCGGCGAGAACGAACGCCGCGACCTGCGCGAACTGGCGCCGCTGGCCACCGTGCCCGCCTGCGACGCGCTGATCCAGCATCTGCTGCCCGCCCTGGCCTGGCCGCCCACACAGTGGCAGCCGGTGCAGCAGCGCCAGTGGTGGCGGCTGTGCCTGCCGGCGCTGCTGATCGTGCCGCTGCTGGCCGCCGCTGCGGTATGGGAACTCGGCCCGTGGGGCGCTGCAGTGCTCGCGTGGCTGCCGTGGTCGGCGTTCCGCGCGCACCGGCAGATGGCGCGTATCGGCTATTACCTGGATGAGCGCTACGTGGCCATCCGTGGCGGCTGGTGGCAGCGCTGGTGGCGTTTTGCCGAGCTGGACAAGCTGCAGGCGCTGCGATTGACCCGATCGCCACTGGACCGCCGGCTGGGCACCGCCAGCGTGTGGCTGGATACCGCCGGCGCGGGGCTGGGCACGCCGCTGGTGCTGCAGTATCTGCCGGAAGCGGAGGCGCGTGCGGTGTATGAGCAGTTGGGCCGCGCGTTGGCGAAGCGCCGCCTGCGCTGGTAGGAGAGCATCCACGCATGGCGTGGATCTACCGGGTGACGTGCATCCACGTCGATCTGCCCGGTAGTGCCGGCCGCTGCCCGGCTCCTCGCCATCCCGGCAGGCATCGCAACCGCTGCCTTACCGCCTTGCCGGTCCCCAATAGCCGAGATCCCTGCGGATCTGCAGGCCGCGCGTCCACGCGCCGAAGGGCTTGCGCTTGAGCGTGCCGAGTTCGCCGGACAGGAAATCCTCGGTCGCCGCGATCACCCGCTCGGAGGAATACCCATCGCGGAATGGATGGATGGTGTCGGCATAGCGCCGGATCTCGGCCATCAACGCCGGGGCGGGATTCAGCGCCTGGGCCAGCATCACCGGCAGCTGCGTGGCATCGTCGAAATCGAGCATGTGCGGCTGCGGAACCCGGTTGCGGAAGGTCACCACCGGTTTGTGCTGCACGATGAACTCGGACACGATCGAGGAGGTGTCCGAGACCAGCACATCGGCCGCACGCTGCGCGGCCATCACCTGCTCCGGCTCGATGAAGCGCGCATGCGCGCCGGCCAGCGCGCGGTAGCGCTCGAACAGCTCGGGGGCGCACTTGGGGTGCAGGGTCAGCAGCCAGTAGTGGTCGCCGCGGGCGATGTCGGCGGCGATCGCGTCATACAGATGCGGCGCCGCGCTCAGCCGCTCGGTGAAGGTCGAGCCGAACAGGATCACCGGGCGGCCCTGTGCAGGCACGCGCATTCCTGCGCTCAGGCCGCCGTCGTCGCGGAACAGCGGATCCAGCTTGGGCCAGCCGGTTTCGGCCACGGCGAAGTGACCCTCGCGCGCGGCCAGCTCGCGGAACGGGGTGGTCGTGGCCGGGCCCTGGGTGCAGTACAGATCGAACAGGCCGCGCACCCGGAAGTGGCCACGGGCGCTGTCGCGCTTCTGCACGTTGAAGCCATGGAACACCTGCACCTTGGCCCCGGCAATGAACGGCGGCACCCAGTTGGCCGCGCTGAACACCGCGCGCGGGCGCAGGGCCAGGGCCTCTTTCAGCCCGACATTGGGCACGCCGGGCAGCGACGCGCCAGCGGCGCCATCGGCGAACCAGGCCGACACCGATTGACCGGATGCGTGCAACGCCTGCGCCAGAGGGGCGAGAATGGGCAGCGCATAACGCTCCGTCGCAAACAGCAGGTACTCGGCCATCATGTCCTCCTCGACCGCTCCCACTGAACGGCCTCGCATTTCGGCCTGCATTATCGCGTTCAATGAAGCCGACCGCATCGGCGACTGCCTGGCCTCGCTGGCCTTCTGCGACGAGATCGTCGTCGTGGACTCGCAGTCCACCGATGCCACGGTGGCGATCGCGACGGCCGCCGGGGCGCGGGTGCTGCAGCGGCCGTTCGATGGCTTCCGCAGCCAGAAGGCGTTCTGCGTCGAGCAGGCCTCGCATGACTGGGTGCTGTGCCTGGACGCCGACGAGCGCATCAGCGACGCCCTGCGCGAGGCGATCCTGGCCGCCCAGGCAAGCGGGTTCGCCGGCCACCACGGCTACCGGTTCGCACGGCTCTCCGAGTACTTCGGTAAATTCCTGAAGCACGGCAATGCCTACCCGGACCGGGTCCTGCGCCTGTTCGACCGCCGCCACGGCGGCTGGCGTGGCAAGCGTGAGATCCATGAGGCGGCCAGTGTCGATGGCGCGGTGGGCACTCTGCGCGGCGACCTGATCCACTACCCCTACCGCTCGCTGGAGCAGCAGCTGCTCAAAACCCAGCGCTATGCGCGGATGATGGCCGAGCACGAGTTCGCGCGCGGCAAGCGCGCCACCCTACCCAAGCTGATCCTGGCCCCGGCGTGGCGGTTCTGGCGCGGGCTGCTGCTGCGTGGCGGCTTCCGCGATGGCTGGCACGGGCTGGTCTACGCCTACGTGCGCGCCAACTACGTGCGCCAGAAGACCATCATGCTGTGGATGCTGCAGAACGGGCAGCCGGTCACCGACCCGCCGCGGGATCAGCCCGGGGCCTGAGCCCGGGCCAGCGCCAGGCGGCGCGTGTGGCCCTGGACGATCGACAGGCCGGCCAGCAGGCCGACGATGGTGACGTAGAAGCTGGCCGTGATCTGGTGCGCGAACATCGACTGGGTGATCCCGCACAACACGTAGGTCACCACCACCATGATCCCCGCCGCGGCCGGGCCACGGAAGGTCTGCTCGCCGCTGCGCCGGTGCAGGCCGGTGAACACCCACAGCGGCACGCCATAGATGGCCAGCAGCAACAGCAGGCCGGGGGCGCCCTGGGTCGCGGCCCACTCGGCCAGATCGTTGTGCGCGTGGCCCAGGTGGCAGCGCTGCTCGCCCGGATCGTCCCGGCACACCGGCAGGCGCTGCATGGCACTGTCGAAATGGCCGATGCCCACCCCGGTCAGCGGATGGTCGAGGAAGGTCTCATAGGCCACCTGCAGGCGCTCCACGCGCGCGCCGGCGGAGGAATCGCTGTCACCGCGCTCCATCCGCACCACGTCGTGCTTGAGCTCGGTCAGCCGGACCTGTTCACGCAGGCTCGGAATGGTCAGGGTCAGGGTGCCGGCGATCGCCACCAGTGCCAGCAGCACGCCCAGGCGCGCGCGGCCGGTGCGCCAGCGCAGGCTCATCGCCATCACCACGAGCAGCGCCAGCAGGGCCAGCCAGACCCCGCGGCTGCCGCTCAGCACGATCGTCACGCAGCCGGCGACCATGCCGACGATCACCCAGGTCCAGCGCTGGTGCGGCCGGCAGAACACCAGCAGCACCATCAGCACCAGCACGATGTCGGCCAGCACGATGGCATTGGTGCTCAGGTCGGCACGCGGGGCGCCGCCGGCCACCTGCAGGATCGACAGCACCATCGTGCCAAGCAGGCCGGCCAGGGCGCCCGCCCACAACCAGCGGATGTCCGGTCGCAGGGCGCAGACCCACAGCGCGATCCACGGAATCACCACGAACCGCGAGCGGTTGTCGATATCGCGCAGTCCCTGCTCGAACAGATAGATCGAGAGCAGCGCGAAGGCGATCGCGGCCACCACCAGCCAGGCCAGCACCTTCACCGGCCGCCCCGCCAGGCCACGCGCGCGCCACAGGTAGTCCGGCGCCAGCAGCGTACTCAGCAGCAACAGGATGCCGTACGGCAGCAGGTTCTGCGGCAGGGTCAGCACCAGGGCGGGCATGCAGAACAGGCCCACGGTAGCGATCCAATGGGCCACGCCGGCACGCCCCTGCAGTGGCGGCAGGGAGGCAGGCAGGGCCGGCTCGGATGCAGGGGAGAACGTCATTGCCAACCTCGATTGCCACACCCAGGCACGCACGCCCGTGATTGCATTGGACGCGACCGGCGCCCACGGACCTGCGGCAGGTGCCCGGGGAGGCGGCCAGCATTGCAGAATTCATTCATCGCCGTCGATCCGGTGCAGTGCGCGTTCGCGTGCCTGCTCTTCGGCGCTCGCCACGCAGGGCCCATGGATATCGCCCGGCCTCACCAACCACCAACGGCGACGGTTGGCGACGCCGGCCAGTTCGGCACTGGTGCGGTCCACGCAGGCCAGCAGCGCGTCTTCCTGCACCAGCAGCCAGCGCTGCTGCGGCTGGGCCGCCTGCCAGGCAACGCCATCGACCAGCTGCCGGTCCCAGCGCCGATTGAAGCCGAACGTCGCGGCATCGCGGTCGGCCATCAGCAGGTTCTGCTCCTTCCACGCGACCAGGCCCAGTTCCGCCTCCGGGCCGATGCGCTGGCCGACCTGCTGCATCAGGCCACGTGCCGAGCTGGAGTCGTTGAACAGTGGATAGCCGATCAGGCCGAATGCCACCCAAGACATGGTGAGGGTCGCCACCACCGCCAGATGGAAGCGGCGGACGCCGGCGATGCACAGGGTGAGCACGGCCCAGCAGCCGAGCGCCACCGCCACCCAGCCCAGGCCGGAGGTCACCGCGGTGTCGATGCCGCGGTCGAGGATCAGCTTGCGCTCGAAACCCGGCTGACCGAGCAGCATCGAGATGCCGATGCCGAGCAGGCCCGAGGCCAGCAGGGCCACGAAGCCCCCGAGCAGCCACTGGAAGGCGCGCTTGCGCAGCAGCCCGGGCAGCAGCGGTGCCAGCGCCAGGCAGAACATGGGCAGCGCCGGCAGGATGTAGACGTCGCGCTTGCCGTTGGGGATCGAGAAGAACAGCACGATCAGCAGCCACCACACCAACGGCAGCAGGTAGCGCGCATCGCGGCGCTGCAGGCGTCGGCGCCAGGCGGGGATGGCCCAGGGAATCGCCAGGAAGGCCGGGATCCACATCGACGGCATCGTGCCCAGGAAATACCACCACGGCTGGTGGTGATCCCAGGACTGCGCGTAACGCTTGGCGGTCTGCCGGAACAGGATGTCGTCCAGATAGGCGCGGTACTCGGCCGAACCGCTGCCCAGTGCGGTCACCACCATCGGCACCAGCCACAGCGCGATCGCCAGCACGAAGGCCAGCGGCCCGACCCAGAAGCGCCAATCGCGGATATGCAGTTTCACCCGCGGCCAGCCCAGCACGGAGGCCACCGCCGCGGGCAGGATCATCAGCAGCGCGATCACGCCGACGCCCTTGGTGATCACGCCCAGCCCGGCGGCGAACCAGCCCAGCCACCACCAGCGCCAGGCCGGCCCAAGCAGCAGGTGGCGCAGCAACCCGTAGTTGGCCAGGGTGATGAAGAACACCACCAGTGGATCGATCTGCGCTTTCTTGGACTGGAACGTGAAGTGCAGCGCGAACAGCAGCGCCCAGGCGGCATACAGCCCGACCCGCCGCGTCCACAGGCGCCGGCCCAGGTCATGGACGCAGGCCAGGGTGCCCAGCGCGGCCAGCAGCGAAGGCAGCAGGAAGGCCACGCGCCAGTCGCCGATCAGCGAGTACAGCGCGGCCTGCGACCACATCAGCATCGGCGGCTTGTCCGAGTACAGCTCGGTACCGCGATGCGGGAACAGCCAGTCGCCGCTCTCCACCATCTGCTTGGCGACCAGCGCGAAGCGGGGCTCGTCGGACGGCCACGGGTCACGCATGCCCAGGCCGGCCCCCAGAACGAGCAGGGCCATCAGGGCAAGCAGCCAGAACTCTCGGGATGCGCGGGTTTTAAGCATGGGGCGGGATTCTAGCCGGGTTCGGTTCAACCCTTCTTTAGCAGACGCGCATAGAAGAAGCCGTCAGCACCGTCCTCACCGGGCAGGCGCTGGCGCCCGGCCCAGGAATCGTGGCCATACGCCTCTCCCAGCGGCAGGAAGCCCGCGTCCCGGGTGCGCTGCAGGAAGGCTTCGACCTGGAATTGATTTTCATCGCGCAGGATCGAGCATGTCGCATACAGCAGGGTTCCGCCCGGGGTAAGCATCGTCCAGCAGGCATCCAGCAGGCGGGCCTGCAAGGCCATCAACGCCTCGATGTCGGTCGCGCGGCGATGCGCCAGCACATCCGGCTGCCGGCGGATGATGCCGGTGGCCGAACAGGGCGCATCGAGCAGGATGGTGTCGAACAACTGCCCGTCCCACCAGCTGGCCGGATCGGTCGCATCACCCGCGAGCACCTTCGCGTTCTGGCCGACGCCGGTACGCACGAACGTTTCGCTGATGCGTTTGAGCCGGCGCGCATCGATGTCCAACGCCAGCAGCTGCAGGGTCGGATCGCGCTCCAGCAGATGCGCGGCCTTGCCGCCCGGTGCGGCGCAGGCATCCAGCACCCGCGAACCCGGGCGCGGCGCCAGCGCGTCGGCGACCTGCTGGGCGGACAGATCCTGCACCGACAGCGCGCCATCGGCGAAGCCGGGCAGCGCGGACACGGCGACGGGCACCGGCAGACGGATCGCATCAGCCCCCACGCTCGATGGCTCGGCCGCGATGCCTGCCGCCTCCAGCTGCTGCAGCATCGCCTCGCGGCTGCTGTGCTGGCGGTTGACCCGCAGCCACAGCGGCGCGGCCTGCAGGCTGGCGGTGAACACGGCATCGGCCTCCTCCGGCCAATCCTGTTCGATCTTCTCGGCCATCCACAGCGGGAACGCATCGCGCGCGGGCAGCGGCGGAATGCCTTCGCGCTGGGCGCGGCGCAGCAGGGCATTGACCATGCCGGCCTGGCGATCACGGCCCATCGCACGCGCAGCGTCGACCGTGGCCGAAAGCGCGGCATGCGCCGGCAGTTCCAGCGCATCCAGCTGGGCAAAGCCGACCAGCAGCAGCGCGCGCAGTTCGTCCTCACGCACGCTCAGCGGTCGCGGCATCCACTGCGCCAGCGCGGCGTCATAGGCGGCGCGACGACGCAGTACCGCAAAGCACAGCGCTTCGAGCAGCGCGCGGTCGCGGCTGTCATCCAGGGTCGGCAGGGCGGTGGCCAGTTCGGCCTTGAGCGAACGGCCGCGGCCGATCACCTGGGCCAGCACGCGCGCAGCCAGCACGCGGGTGGGCACGCCGGGGGCGGTATGGGCGGTGTAGGGGCCTGCAGGCTTGCCGGAGCGCGCGTTGGTCATCTCAGGCACCCACGCCGAGGTCGCGACGGGCATTGAGGTAGTCGGCGGCGGTGATCGCCTTGCCGCCCTCGCGCTGCAGCACGCGCAGGCGCAGCGCGCCCTGGCCGCAGGCGATGTCGATGCCGTCGCGCGACGCGCCCAGCAGCGTGCCCGGGGCCTTGCCCTGGTTGTCATCCAGCGCGATCGCGCCGTGGATGCGCACGCGTTCGCCGGCCAGCATCGCCTCGGCGATCGGCCAGGGATTGAAGGCACGTACAGTCCGCGCCAGCGCGTGGGCGTCCTGCGCCCAGTCCAGGCGCGCTTCGGCCTTGTCCAGCTTGTGTGCGTAAGTGACGCCGGCCTCGGGCTGCGGCTGCGCGATCGGCTTGATGCCGGCACGCAGCAGGCCCAGGCCATCGGACAGCACCTGCTCGCCCAGCGCGGCCAGGCGGTCGTGCAGCTGGCCGCCGGTATCGTTGGGGCCGATCGCGATGTGCTGCTTCAGCAGTACCGGGCCGGTATCCAGCCCCGCTTCCATCTGCATCAGGCACACGCCGGTCTCGGCGTCGCCGGCCTGGATCGCACGCTGGATCGGCGCGGCACCGCGCCAGCGCGGCAGCAACGAGGCATGCACGTTCCAGCAGCCGTGGGTCGGGATGGTCAGTACGGCCTTGGGCAGGATCAGGCCATAGGCCACCACCACCATCAGGTCCGGGGCCAGGTCACGCAGCTGCTGCTGGGCTTCAGGGGTCTTCAGGCTGTCCGGCTGGAACACCGGGATGCCGCGTGCGATCGCGTCCAGCTTGACCGGTGACGGCGCCAGGCCTCGGCCACGGCCCGCAGGGCGATCAGGCTGCGTATACACCGCGACCACTTCATGGTGGCGGGCTGCGGCACGCAGCGAGGACACGGCGAACGCCGGCGTACCGGCAAAGACAATCTTCATGGCGACCCCACTAACAGAACGTAAAACGGCGCCGATGTCCGGCGCCGCGCGACAGGCACCGTCGCGCGGTCAACCCGCGCGGCGGTCTCTGCAGACACCTCAGGCAACGTGCTTGCGCTGCTTGGCCAGCTTCTTGCGCACCATCTCGCGCTTGAGCGGCGAGAGGTAATCAATGAACAGCTTGCCGTCCAGGTGGTCCATCTCGTGCTGCACGCACACGGCGAGCACGCCATCGGTGGTCAGCTCCTGGGCCACGCCGTGGCGGTCCAGGTAGCGCACGGTGATCTGGTTGGCGCGGGTGACGTCGGCAAAGATGCCCGGCACCGACAGGCAGCCTTCCTGGTAGACCTGGCCGCCTTCGTTGGCGACGATCTCCGGGTTGATGAACACCATCGGGGTGTCCTTCTCCTCACTGACGTCGATCACCATGAAACGCTTGTGCACGTCGACCTGGCTGGCGGCCAGGCCGATGCCCGGGGCGTCGTACATGGTGTGGAACATGTCATCGATCAGGGTCTGGAACGCCGGCGTGGTCACGTCGGCGGCATCCATCAACGCGGCCTTGGTGCGCAGGCGCGGATCGGGAAATTCGAGAATGGGCAGGAGAGCCATGGCAAATACCGGTAGGGGGCGCCGGTCGAAGCGGCGTACAGGGCGATTCTATCGCCAACGCTTGCCCCGCGCCCCGGTTTCTGGACTATAGTGCGCGAACCTGTTGGGGAATCAGGCACCACATCTATGTTTGAACGAACTCGTACGGTCGTCGCCGTGGCGATGCTGACCGTCGCTACCTATGCTACCGCCGTGGAAATGAATGGCGGGCACCCGGATACCTATGTCGTGCGCAAAGGGGACACGCTGTGGGACATCTCGGCGCGTTTCCTGCAGAAGCCCTGGCTGTGGCCGGAGATCTGGCAGGCCAACCCGCAGGTCAAGAATCCGCACCTGATCTACCCGGGTGACGTGCTGAGCCTGGCCTATCTGGACCGCGTCGTGGCCCAGCCCGGCCCGCGCCAGGAGGCCCCGATCAACGGCGTCCCGCTGGAACAGGTCGAGCCCTTCCTGAAGCAGCTGAGCGTGGTCGACGAGGTCAAGTCGCTGCCCTACGTGGTCAATCTGGAAGACAACCGCCTGCGCGCGACCACCGGCCAGACCGCCTACGTGCGGGGCCTGGAGAATGCCCAGGTCGGCCAGCGCTACGCCGTGGTCCGCCCGACCGTGCAGTACGCCCTGCCCAAGCCGACCGAAGACCTGAACGCCCGCGGCGATACCACGCCCGGCAGCGGCAACGTCTGGAAGGCCTTCATCGTGCCGAGCAAGCGCCACCAGACGCTGGGCTACGAACTGGCCCAGATCAACGTCGGTACGGTGAGCCGTGTGCAGAGCGGCAACGTCGAGGTGACCTCGCTGGTGCTGCAGGGCCAGGTCGACGGCCGTGAAGTCCGCGCCGGCGACCGCCTGGTCCCGGTCGAGGCCCGCCCCTACGACCTGCAGTTCGTGCCGCACGTGCCCGCACCGCAGACCGCCGATCTGGATGTCCGCGTGCTCGCGGTGGCCGACACCTTCACCTCAGGCGGCCCGCGCGACGTGATCGCGATCTCCGCCGGCAGCGCCAACGGCGTCGACAACGGCACGGTGTTCTCGCTGTGGCGCCAGGGCCGCCATGTCGCCCACCGCATGGACTACCCGAACGCGTCGCGGATGGACGATGCGCTGACCAGCGGCGCCGGCCGGGTCACCCTGCCGGACGAGTACGCCGCTCACGCGATGGTGTTCCGCACCTTCGAGAACGTCAGCTACGCGCTGGTGATGGAAGGGATCAAGCCGGTCAAGGTCGGCTATTCGGCACTGCATCCCGATAAGCAGTAAGCGCGGCAGAGTCCTACGCTTCCATTCGACGGCGCCCTAGGGCGCCGTCGTCGTCTGCGCCGCACGCTGCAGGGATGTCTATTCCCTGCCTGGCCTCGTCCACCGCCCTGCTCACCCTGGCCCTCGCCGGCGGTGCCCTGCCGTCCCGCCTGCGCCTGCTGCGCCAGTTTCCGGATGCCGCAGCGGCGCTGCGGGCCGGCCCGACCGCCTGGCGGGCCGCCGGCTGCACGCCCGCGCAACGCGCCCGGCTGGCCCTGCCGGACGAGCGCTATCTGGCGCATGCCCTGGCGTGGCTGGTCGATGACCGCCATCACCTGCTCGGGCTGACCGATCCGGACTACCCGGCCCTGCTGGCCCAGATCGAGGAACCGCCGGTGGCGCTGTTCGTCGACGGCGACCCGGCGCGGCTCTGGCATCCGGCCGTGGCGGTGGTCGGCAGCCGCTCGCCCTCCCCCGGCGGCCGCGAGCACGCGCACGCCTTCGCCACCGCGCTGGCGGCGGACGGCTGGTCGGTCATCAGCGGACTGGCGACCGGGGTCGACGCCCAGGCCCATGACGGCGCGCTGCAGGTGACCGGCGGCATGACCGTGGCCGTCGTCGCCACTGGACTGGACCAGACCTATCCGCCCCGGCATGCCGCCCTGCATGAACGGATCGCCGCTATCGGGGCCGTGGTCAGCGAATACGCGCCGGGCATGCCGGCGACCCAGGCGCACTTTCCCGCGCGCAACCGGATCATCGCCGGGCTCAGCCTCGGCACCGTAGTGATCGAGGCCGCCCAGCGCTCGGGCGCGCTGATCACCGCCCGCTGCGCCGCCGAAGCGGGCCGCGAGGTGTTCGCCCTGCCCGGCTCGATCCGCAACCCGCGGGCCCGCGGCTGCCACCGGCTGATCCGGCAGGGCGCGGCGCTGGTCGAGGAACCGGCCGAGGTGACTGCCGGCCTGGCTGCCCTGGCCCAGACCCTGGCCGGGGCCTTGCGAACCCGGTTGGACGCCCCCACTGAACAGGCACGACCGGCGCCCGAGCGCGCCCCTTCCTACACCGACCCGGACTACCAGTGCTTGTGGAAAGCCCTGGATCACGACCCAACGGGTATGGATTCATTGATCCAGCGCAGCGGATTGACGGCGGCCCAGCTGTCGGCCATGCTGCTGGTCATGGAACTGGATGGAAAGGTAATGGCCGCCCATGGTCGCTACTGTCGAAAACCCTAGTTTCTTCACCTCCACAGCGTCGTTGACGCAGGCCGAGGGGCAATGAAAGAGAGCATTCTGGATGTCCTGCTGTACCTGTTCGAACACTATTTCAGCGAAGACGCGGACCTCATCCGCGACCGCGACTCCCTCCAGAACGGCCTGATCCAGGCTGGCTTCAGCCCCACCGAGATCAACAAAGCCTTCGATTGGCTGGACGCGCTCGCCGAGCAGCGGCCGGCCGTCGTGCTGGGCCGCGTCAATGGCCCGGTGCGGATTTTCCATGGTCCCGAGTTGGACAAGCTCGACGTGGAAGGCCGCGGCTTCCTGATGTTCCTGGAGCAGCACGGCATCCTCGACGCCAGCCAGCGCGAGCTGGTGCTGGACCGGGCGATGGCGCTGGACCAGGACGAACTGGACCTGGACGACCTCAAGTGGGTCGTGCTGATGGTGCTGTTCAACCAGCCCGGGGCCGAGGCCGCGTACGCCTGGATGGAAACCCAGATGTTCGTGGACGAGCCGGAACCGCTTCACTGACCGTACACTGAGCGCCTTGCGCATTCAGGAGCGGGCCGGTGGACCAGTGGTTCTTTGCAGAAGGAAACAGTCAGCAGCGCGGTCCGCTGCCTGCTGACGAACTGATTGCGCTTTACCGCTCCAGCCGCATCGCGCTGGATACGCTGGTCTGGCGCGACGGCATGGCCCAGTGGCAGCCGCTGGAAACGGTGGCGGCCGAGATCGGCCTGGACATCCCCCCTGTCGCTGACACGGTGGAAACCCCGGCCCCCGGCCCCGCCGTGCCGCCGGCACTTCCCGCCACGCCGGCCGCGCCCGTCACGCCCGCGCCGCCCGTCGCCGTTCCGCCGCCCCGCAAGGGACTGAGCGGCTGCGCGATCGTGGGCATCGTCGCGGCCGTGATCGTGGTGCTGGTGCTGATCGTCGGTGCGGTGCTCGCCGCGATCGCCCTTCCCGTCTATCAGGAGTACGTCGCGCGGTCCAAGACCAGCGAGGCGCTGGTGACGCTGGCCCCGATCAAGCTCGCGGTCGCTGGATTCCACGGCGAGTACGGCCGCTGCCCGGTCAACGATGACGAAGGCTTCCTGCCGGCCGAAAGCTATGCCGACGGTGCCATCGGTGCGGTGCGCATCGGTCGCTTCGACAACGGCCACTGCGGCGTGGAAGCCGAGCTGACCGTCCCGGGCAGCCCCTCGCTGGACGGCAAGCTGCTGTGGCTGGACTACAACGGCGCCGGGCACTGGGAATGCAGCGGCGAGCCCGATGACAAGTACCTGCCGCTGGAATGCCACGGCTGATAACGGACGCATGTCCATGGATGCACCCAACAGGGGATTGAAGCAATGACTGAGTGGTATTTCGCCGATGGCCAGGAACGTCAGGGTCCGCTGAGCGCAGAGGACATGCGCCAGCGCTTCCAGCGGGGTGACATCACCCTGGCCACGCTGGTGTGGCGCGAGGGGTTCGCGCAGTGGGCGCCGCTGTCCGAGGCCGTCGATGAGCTGCAGCTGCAGAACCTGGCCTCGGCCGCCAGCAACCTCGGCAACGGCATCGATCTGCGCGGGGATTACACCGCGATCGACAACGGCACCGCGCCGCTGCCGGGCACCGGTGGGGGCACCTACTCGCCGTATACCGCGCCTGCCGCGGCCACCGGCTATGCCGGGTCCGCCGTGGTCGACGGCCAGGACGTGGTGTATGCCGGTTTCTGGAAGCGCTACGCCGCCTACTTCATCGATTACATCCTGCTCACCGTGGTCACCCTGCCGCTGAGCATGATCATCAACGTGATGGGCGCCAGCTCGGGCAACGAAGGCGTGCAGGTCGCGCTGACGCTGGTGGTGATGCTGCTCAGCCTGGTCATCAGCATCGGCTACTACGCCGGCTTCCACGCCTCGCGCGGCGGGGCCACGCTGGGCAAGATGGCGGTCGGCATCAAGGTGGTCCGCGGCAACGGCGAGCGGATCAGCTTCCTGCGGGCCTTCTGCCGCTACCTGGCGACCATCGTCAGCAGCCTGATCCTGATGATCGGTTTCATCATGGCCGCCTTCACCGAGCGCAAGCAGGCGCTGCACGACATGATGTGCGACACCCTGGTGGTGGACAAGTGGGCCTTCACCGAGCATCCCGAGCTGCAGCAGCGCGGCCTGGGCACGGTCACCATCGTGATCCTGGTGATCGCCGCACTGGCCGTGGTGGCCCTGTTCGGCGTGATGATCGCCATGATCGGCGTCATCGCCTCGATGTCCTGATCTGAGCCGTCCTCACATCGGGCCGCTTGACATGAGCGGTCCCGGCGTGATTCCACTAATAGGCAGAAAGCTGAACGCCCGGCCCACCCCCGGGCGTTCGGTTTATGTATATCGCCCGCGCCGCTTCACTAATGCGGCCATTTGCTCCACCCTAGCGGCCCTCCCCGGGGCCCTGCCCATAGAATCCTGACGCCATGCCCAAGCACCTGCTCATCGTCGAATCGCCCGCCAAGGCCAAGACGATCAACAAATACCTCGGCAAGGACTTCACTGTCCTGGCCTCGTATGGGCATGTGCGTGACCTGGTGCCCAAGGAAGGCGCGGTCGATCCCGACAACAACTTCGCGATGCGCTACGACCTCATCGAGAAGAACGAAAAGCATGTCGATGCCATCGTCAAGGCGGCCAAAACCGCCGACGACATCTTCCTGGCGACCGATCCGGATCGCGAGGGTGAAGCGATCAGCTGGCACATCGCCGAAATCCTGAAGGAACGCGGGCTGGTCAAGGACAAGCCGATGCAGCGCGTGGTCTTCACCGAGATCACCCCGCGCGCCATCAAGGAAGCGATGGGCCACCCGCGCGAGATCGCCGGTGACCTGGTCGATGCCCAGCAGGCGCGCCGCGCGCTGGACTACCTGGTCGGTTTCAACCTGTCCCCGGTGCTGTGGCGCAAGGTGCAGCGCGGCCTGTCCGCCGGCCGCGTGCAGAGCCCGGCGCTGCGCATGATCGTCGAGCGCGAAGAAGAGATCGAAGCCTTCATCGCCCGCGAGTACTGGAGCATCGATGCGCTGTGCGCGCATCCCTCGCAGCACTTCAATGCGCGCCTGATCAAGCTGGACGGCCAGAAGTTCGAACAGTTCACCGTGACCGACGGCGACACCGCCGAGGCCGCGCGCATGCGCATCCAGCAGGCCGCCCAGGGCGCCCTGCATGTCACCGACGTGGTCAGCAAGGAGCGCAAGCGCCGCCCGGCCCCGCCGTTCACCACCTCCACGCTGCAGCAGGAAGCCTCGCGCAAGCTCGGTTTCACCACGCGCAAGACCATGCAGGTCGCGCAGAAGCTGTACGAAGGCATGGCGATCGGTGAGGAAGAAGGCACCGTCGGCCTGATCTCGTACATGCGTACCGACTCGGTGAACCTCTCGCAGGACGCGCTGGCCGAGATCCGCGATGTGATCGCGCGCGACTACGGCATCGGCTCGCTGCCGGACCAGCCGAACACCTACCAGACCAAATCCAAGAACGCCCAGGAAGCCCACGAAGCCGTGCGCCCGACCTCGGCGCTGCGCACGCCTGCCCAGGTGGCGCGTTTCCTCACCGATGACGAGCGCAAGCTGTACGAGCTGATCTGGAAGCGCGCCGTCGCCTGCCAGATGATCCCGGCCACGCTCAACACCGTCAGCGTGGACCTCTCGGCCGGCAGCGAGCACGTGTTCCGCGCCAGCGGCACCACCGTGGTCGTGCCCGGCTTCCTCGCCGTGTACGAGGAAGGCAAGGACAACAAGAGCGCCGAGGACGACGATGAAGGCCGCAAGCTGCCGGCGATGAAGCCCGGCGACCGCGTGCCGCTCGAGCGCATCCTGGCCGAACAGCACTTCACCCAGCCGCCGCCGCGCTTCACCGAAGCGGCGCTGGTCAAGGCGCTCGAGGAATACGGCATCGGCCGTCCCTCGACCTACGCCTCGATCATCCAGACCCTGCTGTTCCGCAAGTACGTGGAAATGGAAGGCCGCAGCTTCCGCCCGTCCGACGTGGGCCGTGCGGTGTCCAAGTTCCTGTCCAGCCACTTCACCCAGTACGTGGATTACGACTTCACCGCCAAGCTCGAAGACGAGCTCGATGCGGTGTCGCGTGGCGAGGAAGACTGGATCCCGCTGATGGCACGGTTCTGGGAACCGTTCCACAAGCTGGTCGGCGAAAAGAACGAATCGGTCGACCGCGCCGAAGCCAGTGGCGCGCGCGAGCTCGGTACCGACCCCAAGACCGGCAAGCCGGTCAGCGTGCGACTGGGCCGTTTCGGGCCGTACGCGGCGATCGGCAGCACCGCCGAGGACGCCGAGGACAAGCCCAAGTTCGCCTCGCTGCGCCCGGGCCAGTCGATGCACACCATCTCCCTGGAAGACGCGCTGGAGCTGTTCCTGATGCCGCGCGCGCTCGGCCAGGACAAGGAGGAGGATGTCAGCGTCGGCATCGGTCGCTTCGGCCCGTTCGCCAAGCGCGGCAGCACCTATGCCTCGCTGAAGAAGGAAGACGACCCGTACACCATCGACCTGGCCCGCGCCGTGTTCCTGATCGAAGAGAAGGAAGAGATCGCGCGCAACCGGATCATCAAGGAGTTCGAGGGCAGCGAGATCCAGGTCCTCAACGGCCGCTTCGGCCCGTACATCAGCGACGGCAAGATGAACGGCAAGATCCCGAAGGATCGCGAACCCGCGTCGCTGACCCTGGCGGAAGTGCAGAAGCTGATGGAAGACACCGGCAAGCCGGTGCGCAAGGGCTTCGGCAAGAAGGCCGCG
Source organism: Stenotrophomonas sp. SAM-B (assembly GCF_013387485.1). Lineage (GTDB taxonomy): Bacteria > Pseudomonadota > Gammaproteobacteria > Xanthomonadales > Xanthomonadaceae > Stenotrophomonas > Stenotrophomonas maltophilia_AA. The sequence goes on along the minus strand of NZ_JABBXB010000001.1, from coordinate 437,249 downwards.
AAGAAGGTCGTGGCCAAGAAGGCACCGGCCAAGAAAGCCGCCGCGGGTGAGGCGACCAAGAAGACCGCCACCAAGAAGGCCGCGGTGAAGAAGGTCGCGAAGAAGGCCACGGCGAAGAAGGCCACCAAGAAAGCGGCCAAGAAGGCCGTGAAGAAAGCCGTCAAGAAGGTCGCGGCTCCCTGAGCCCGGTTGACCCCTCCCGCCACGGCGGGAGGATAATGCGGGCCATGCATCCGGCCCGCCTGTCATGAACGAACTCACTGTGGACACCGCCCTGCCTGCGCTGCGCGCCGGCGGGGTGATCGCCTATCCGACCGAAGCGGTCTGGGGCCTGGGCTGCGATCCCGCGCACGAGGCGGCGGTGATGAAGCTGCTGCAGCTCAAACAGCGCCCGGTCGAGAAGGGCATGATCCTGGTCGCCGCCGATCCGGCCCAGCTGGACGGCTGGGTGCGCATGGATGCCCTGCCGCCGGACCGCCAGGACGTGGTGCTGGCCAGCTGGCCCGGCGCCAACACCTGGATCCTGCCGGCCGGCAAACGTGCGCCACGCTGGATCACCGGCGAGCACAGCGGCATCGCGGTGCGGATCAGCGCACACCCGCTGGTTGCGGCGCTGTGCCGGGCCTGGGGCGGGCCACTGGTCTCCACCAGCGCCAACCTCGCCGGCGAGCCACCGGCCCGCACCCGTGCCGAGCTGGACCCGCGCCTGCTGGCGTTGCTCGATGGGCTGATCGATGGCCACACCGGTGGCCTGGCGCAACCCACGCCGATCCGCGATGCGCTCAGCGGCCAGGTGTTGCGCAGCTGAGCCGGCTTTTGCGCGGCGGCGACCAAACCCGCACACTGCGCGCATGACCCTGCGCCCTGCCCTGTGGTTGTTCCTGTTCGCACTGCTGAGCCCTGTCGTGCCCGCCGCGGCGCAGACCGACAATGTGCGCGTCTACCGCTGCGTGGGCAGCAACGGCGCCGTCTCGCTGCAGGACGCACCGTGTCGCGAGGGCCGGCAGGAAGTCCGCGACCTGCAGCGCCCGCGCGACCCGGCACCGCAGGTGGTGCGCAGCGACCGTACGCCCGACCCGGCGCCTGCCCCGCGCGCGCCCGAACGCGAAGTGCGCTACGTGCATGTACAGCCGCCGCAGCCGATGTACGAATGCACCACCAGCGATGGCGATACCTATGTGAGCGACAGCAACGAAGGTAATCCGCGTTGGGTGCCGATCTGGACGAATGCCTATCTGCCCTACCGGCCCGGCCCGCGGCCACCGCCCGGTGGCTACCCGCCCTCACGGCCGTTGCCACCGATCATGCCGATGGGCAGCGGCTCGGTGCGCAGCAGTGGAGGCTCGCTCTCCGTCAGTGGCGGCGGCTCACGGGTCGGCGGCAGCATCAACATCGGTGGTGGCAGCTCGCAGTGGGAAGGCGGTGGCTATCCGTACCCGGGTGTGGAGAACAGCGTGGTGGTACCGGCCGGCAACGTGCTGGTCCGCGACGAATGCCATGCGCTGCCCGCGCAGGAAGTCTGCTCGCGGCTGAAAGACCGGCGCTGGGACCTGATCCGCCGCTACAACAGCGCGCTGCAGGGCGAGCGCGACGCGCTGACCCGCGAGCAGCGCGGGATCGATGCGCGCCTGGACCAGGACTGCGGCGGCCACTGAGCGCGCTGCGCTTTACACTGATGCGATGAAACGACGGTTCCTGCTGCTCTTGTTGCTCGTGCCCCTGCCGGCGGCGGCCGACGATGCGGTGTTCTTCCGCTGCACCGATGCGGGCGGCAACCTGACCATCCAGAGCGTGGCCTGCCCGGCCGGCAGCGAGCAGCGCATCCAGCGGATCAGCGCACCGGTCCGCGCACCGGCCGACGTGCCGTCCGCACCGGTCGCACCCACCTCCCGTCACATCATGCCGCCGTTGCCGCAGGAAGGTGACGAGGACAGCGGCCTGCTCGACAGCGCGGCGCTGCGCCCGGAAGCGCCGACGGCCGGGCCCGACGACGACGCGCCGGCCAAGCCCCCGCTGCCAGAGATCTATCAGTGCGTCTCCGCCGAGGGCAGCCGCTACCTGCACGAACACGAACCGGCGCCGTCGCGCTGCGAGTCGCTGGCCATCACCGGCCTGGGCGGCAGCAGCGCGCCGAGCAATGCGGCCAGCTGCGAAGTCGTGCGCGATGTCTGCGCGCCGGTGGCGGAGGCCCAGCGCTGCAGCAGCTGGCAGCAGCGCTTCCGCGATGCGCGGGGCCGCGAGCGTTTCGCCGCGCCGGAGAAGGAGGCCGCCGCGACCGCCGAGCGCGCGCGCCTGGAAGCGGTGTTGGTCGAGAGCGATTGCCCGGTGCCGTGACTGGATACACCGTATGCCATGACCGCGTTCCGGCCGCGCACCCTGTCACCGGTAGTGCCGGCCGCTGGCCGGCTCAGAACCCGTAGCGCAGGAACCCGCCATCCACCGCGATGCACTCGCCGGTGACGTAGCTGGACGCCGGCAGGCAGAGGAAGCCCACGGCCGCAGCCACCTCTTCCGGTTCGCCGATGCGGCGCATGGGGGTGCGATCGATCACCTGCTCGTAGTAATCCGGATCGGACAACGGGCCGGAGGTGCGCCGGGTGCGGATGTACCACGGCGCCACGGCGTTCACGCGGATGCCGTCCTCGGCCCATTCCACGGCGAGGTTGCGGGTCATCTGGTGCATCGCGGCCTTGGTCATGCCGTACACCGCACCACTGCGCACATGGGTCAGGCCGGAGACGCTGCCCACATTGACGATCGCCGAGGCCGCGTGCCGGGCCAGCAGCGGGTGCGCGTAGCGCGACAGCTCGAACGCCGAGAACAGATTGGTCTCGAAGATCCCGCGCCACTCGTCTTCGGTGTATTCGGTGGCCGGCTTGCTGATGTTGCCCCCGGCGTTGTTGACCAGGATGTGCAGGCCATCGCTGTGGTCTTCCACCCAGTCCAGGATCTCGCGACGATCCTCGTCATCGGAGACATCAGCGGCCAATCCGTGGATCTCACGGTCCGGGAAGGCGTCGGCCAGTTCGTCGCGGGCCATTTCCAGTGCATCGGCACCGCGGCCGACGATCAGCAGGTCCGCACCGAAGCCCAGCAGTTCGCGCGCGATCGCCAAGCCGATGCCGGCGCTGGCGCCGGTGATCAATGCGGTCTGTCCATCCAGTCGCCAACGTTGCGCGCTCACGCCCTTCTCCTGCGGTGATCCATGGAATGCGGCACCCACGGTGCTGCCCGGATAGGATAACGCGCGATGGCCCACGCACCGGCGGCCATCACGCGCGATGCGCGAGGCGGTGGGACACTGGTCCTCCGCTACCGGCTCAACGAGGGAGGTTGCCATGACGATCCGTATTGCCCTGCCGCTGCTCGCGATGATCGCGCTGAGCGCCTGCAACCGCCCGGTGCCGCCGGCACCGGATACACCGCCGGAACCGCAGGCCACCGAACTGCGCGAGGCCATCCAGCAGCCGATCGACCGCGCCAGGACCGTGGGCGATACATTGCAGAAGACCGCCGACGCGCAAGCTGCCGAGGTGGACCGCGCCACCGGCGGCGACACCCCGCCCCGGCCGTGAGCCCAGCGACCCGATAGCAGAACGCCCGGCACAGGCCGGGCGTTCGGGTGTCACACGGTGCCGCTGAGCCCGCTTACAGACCGCAGAAGCAGTACACCAGCGTCTTGACCGGCGCGGCGTTGTTGCGCGGGTCACGCGCGGCGTCTTCGACGAAGCGCAGCTGGGTGTCCAGCTCCGGCATCGAACGGGCCAGCATCAGACGGGCCATGCCCGATTCGCCCAGCATCCAGGCACCGGCATGGCTGCCGGCGAAGCCGCTGAGAAACTGCGCGAACGGGGTGGCCGCCTTCTCGATGTAGCGCACGCGGAACTTGCCGGCCTCGCCGAGCTTGGCGCGGCTGGCGGCATCGGCGACGGCGGTCTTCAGGCCACCGAACTCATCGACCAGGCCGCGTTCCTTGGCCTGCGCACCGCTCCACACACGACCCCGGGCGACTTCATCGACCGCTTCCACCGGCTTGTTGCGCGCGGCGGCGACCTTGCCGGTGAAATCGGCGTAACCCTTGTTGATCACCGACTGGATGACCTGGCCTACGGCCGGGTCCATCGGACGGGTGATGTCGAACGCACCGGCGAAGCGGGTGGTGCCCACGCCATCGGTATGCACGCCGATCTTGTCCAGCGAGCGGGCCACGTTCGGGATCATGCCGAAGATGCCGATCGAACCGGTGATCGTGGACGGGTCGGCGTAGATGCGATCGGCGTTCATGCTGATCCAGTAACCGCCCGAGGCCGCCAGATCGCCCATCGAGACCACGACCGGCTTGCCGGCTTCCTTCAGCGCGACCACTTCGCGGCGGATCTGCTCGGAGGCGAATACTTCACCGCCCGGCGAGCTGACGCGCAGCACCACGGCCTTCACGTCCTTGTCGTCGCGCGCTTCGCGCAGCAGTGCCGAGGTCGACTCGCCACCGATGCGGCCGGCCGGCAGATCGCCGCCGGAGATTTCACCGGAGGCCACGATCACCGCCACCTGCGGACGCGAGTCCACCGGCGAGCGACGGCTGTCGAGCACGCTCAGGTACGCATCGAGGTTGACGTTGCGGTAGCCACCATCGGCGTCATCGTCGGCGATGCCGCGTTCGGTCAGCAGGGTGTCCACTTCCTCGCGCGTCTTCAGGCCGTCCACCAGCTTCTGCTGCAGGGCGAACTTGGCCAGGTCGCCACCGGCGGCGGCGATGCCTTCGGGCATGGTGTCGATGCCGGCGGCCAGCTGTGCCGGGTCGAGCTTGCGCGCCTTGGCGATGTCGGCCAGGTAGCGCTGCCACACATCGTTCATCCAGAACAGATCGGCTTCCTTGGCCTGCGGCGAAGCGGCATCCAGCACGTACGGTTCGGCAGCCGACTTGTACTCGCCCACCTTGAACAGGTGCACGTCCACGCCGAGCTTGTCCTGCAGGCCGGTGCGGAAGTACTGGCGGTAGCGGCCCAGGCCCTCGAGCACCACGCCGCCCATCGGGTCCAGGTAGACCTCATTGGCCTGCGAGGCCAGCAGGTACTGCGACTGGCTCATGTTTTCGCTGAAGGCGACCACCTGCTTGCCGGCGGCACGCAGTTCCTGCAGCGCGACGGTCACTTCGCGCATCGAAGCGAAACCGCTGGGCTGCAGCTTGTCCAGCTCGAGCACCACGCGCTCGATCTTCTTGTCGGTCTTGGCGGCCTCCAGCGCGCGGATCAGATCGCGCAGCTGGATTTCTTCGGCGCCCTTGTCACCGACCGCCTTGCCCAGCGCGCGGCTGACCGGATCGGCACTGAACTGCTCGACCAGACGACCTTCCGGTGCGATCACCAGGGTCGTGCGGTCCTGCAGCGATGCCTTCGAGGTCGCGCTCTTGCCCATCGCGACGATGAACAGGATCAGGATCAGGAACAGCAGGCCGAAGAACACCAGGTTGAGGATGAGCCGGCGGGTAAAGTTCATCACATCCCACAGCCCGATGAAGAAGCTGGCGACGGGATTGCGACGCGCGGGTTGGTTCATGGGGGTAACTCCAGAGTGGCTTCTTGCCGTGGTGCCAGAATAGCCGGTGCCGGGCGCGCCGGCATCGGACACAAGTCAGGGGGTCGAAGGGAGCCCGGCGCGGGCGCTGCTCACGCGCAGCCGCCAGGCCATCAGGATGGCGGCGGCGGTCAGGCCCAGGATCAGGCCCAGCCACATGCCCTGCGGGCCCATGCCCAGCCCCAGTCCCAGCCCGGCGCCGAGCGGCATGCCCAGGCCCCAGTACGAGAACATCGCGATGAACATCGGCACGCGGGTGTCTTTCAGCCCGCGCAGCGCGCCGGCCGAGAGCACCTGGATGCCATCCGGGAACTGGAACGCCGCCGCGTACAGCAGCAGGGTCGAGGCCAGTGCGGCCACGCCCAGGTCGTTCGTGTAGACGCCGACGATGGCGTCATGGCCGAACAGCAGCACCAGCGCCGACAGCGTCTGTGTGCCCAGGATGATCAGCAGCCCGGCGATCGCGGCGCGGCGCACGCCCAGCCCGTTGCCGCTGCCGACCGCATGGCCGACCCGCACCGTGGTGGCCTCGGCCACGCCCATCGGGATCATGAAGCACAGCTGGGCGACGTTGATCGCGATCTGGTGCGAGGCCGCTTCGGTGGCGCCGAGGCGACCGATCAGCAGTGCGGTGACGATGAACAGCCCGCCTTCCATCAGCACGGTGATGCCGATCGGCAGGCCGGTCCGCAGCAGGTCCCAGATCGCACTCCAGCGCGGTGCCTCGAAATGCGAGAACAGCTGCAGGTGGGCGAAGCGCTTGGTCTTCCACAGGTACCCGGCGAAGCACAGCGCCTGCAGCCACATCATGATCGCCGAGGCCATTCCCAGGCCTTCGGCGCCCAGCTCGGGGAAGCCAAGCTTGCCGTAGCAGAGCACGTAGCCCAGCGGGGCCAGCACCAACAGGCCGCCGAAGCCGAGCAGCATCGTCGGCAGCGTCCAGTGCATGCCCTCGCTCAGGTAGCGCATGCAGAAGTACAGCGTCAGCGCCGGGCCACCCCAGCGCACCGCATGCAGGAACGCGGTCGCGCCGGGCACGATGTCGGGCGCGATGCCGAACGCCGGCAGCAGCGGCGGCACCACCGTGAGGAAGGTGAACATGATCAGGCCCAGGCCCAGCGCCAGCCACAACGCCTGCCGGAACAACGGACCGATCTCGCGCTCGCGGCCCGCGCCGTGCAGCTGCGAGACCGAGGCGGTCAGCGAGATCAGGGTGCCGATCGGGATCAGCATCGGCAGCCACAGCAGCGCCGTGCCGATGGTGACGGCCGCGAGCGTGTCGGTGCCGTGGTGACCGGCGATCACGTTGTCGACGAAGGAGATCAGGCCGGTGGAAACATGGCCCAGAACCAGCGGCAGCGCGAGCAGACCGGTGGCGCGCACTTCCCGGGAGAGGCGCGGCGTGGAGGAAGCGGTAGACATGGACGTCACAGACGGCAACTACGGTCGCGCGCGGAGGGCACAGGCACCGGGTTGCGGCCCGACATCTTACGCGCGCGGCCGGCGAAAAGCCGCGCTTTCAGGTAAACGGGGTGACGCCGTCAGTGGCCGACGTGCTCGCGCAGCCAGGTATCACGCGCGCCCGGGGCCACGGCCAAGAACTCGCCGCGCACGCGGTCGCGGTCCTGCGGCGGGGTGCGCTGGGCGACCAGGGTCAACTGGGTGAGCTGGGACGGCGTGAGCTGGCGCAGCACCGCCAACGCGGTCGGGCGCTGCTCGGCCGGCAGATACCCGAACAGGCCCTGCAGCTTGGTGAATTCATGGCCGAGCTGCGGGCCGAGCAGCCAGCCGTCGCGGAAGCGCTGGTCCTGCTCGGCGAAGCGCTGGCGCAGCGCCTGCTGCTGGGCCGGGGGCAGCGCCGCAACCCGCGCTGCGGCCGCACGGACGCGGGCACGCTCGCTTTCGCCCATGGCCTGCCAGGCGGCATAGCGGCTGCGCAGCTCGCGCAGCTGGGCCGGGTCCAGCGCCGCCGGGGTTGCCGGGATGGCCGGCGCAGTGGCACTGGTCGGTGCGGGCACGGCGAGGGGAACCTCGACCCGGTTGGGGGCGGCGCTGGCGGCACTCGACAGCCCCAGGGCGATCAGCAGGAAGGCAGGCTTACTCATCGGCGGCAGCCGTCTCCAGGCCGGCGGTGGCGGGTTCGGGGCGGCTCGGCTGAGCCTGCGATTCGTCGACCGGGACGGGGCCGCCAGCGGCGAACCACGCATACAGATCGGCATCGCGGGCGGTCGGCAGGTCCGGATCGGCCAGCATCGCCGCATCGCTGGCAGCGTAGGGCGACGCGCTCGGGGCCACGGTCGGCAGGTCGTCGGCAGGCAACGCTTCCACGGTGACCGGGCCCGCATCGGCGACCGCGCCTTCGGGGGTCGCCACCACGGGGCCGCCGGCCTGGCGGGCGTGCTTCCACCACGCCGCGCCGCCAATCAGCACGCCGGCGGTGACGGCCACGATCAGCACGCCCTTCCACGGGAAGCGACGGCCACGCGGGCGCCTGACCGGTCGACGCTGGGCGGGGGCGTCGGACTTGACCGGGGTGCGCCACGAGGCGGTATCCGGCTGCTGGCTGGCCGGCGCCGCGACCGGTTGCTGCAGGCGCTGCAGCCGGCTGGCGGGCAGATCGCGGATGCGCAGCTGGACCTGCTCGGCCAGGGCGCGCCAGCCGGCGGCATCCGGGTTGCCATGGGCATCGCGGGGGCAGGCATCGGCCAGGGCGTGCTGGTAGTCGGCCATCGGCAGATCCAGGATCTGTGCGGCCGCCGCTTCGTCCAGACCGCCGCCGATCCGCAACAGGAACGCGAGCCGCGCCGACGGGGTCAGGCCAGCCAGGTGCTCCATCGGCGCCGGCCAACGGCCCGCGGCCGGTTCGCGCAGCGGCGCGCGGTGCACCAGCAGCGACCAGAAGCGCTCCGGCCACTGGGCCATGGGCAGGTCGCTGGCGATTCCGGCAAAGGCGCGCATGACCGCGACCAGGGCCTGCTCGGCGACGGTCGGGTCGCCGCACTGCAGCTCGGCCACGACCAGGGCGCGGCGTTCAACGCCACGGAGAAACGCCGACAGCGCGCCGGCTGCGGTAGAGGAAACAGGGGCGGGCGCAGCCGTCATAGCAACTCCATCATTGTGTGGAAATGATAGCGATTGCGTCACTCCAGCGGCGCGCGGATGTTCATTCCCTGTGAGCGGCCACGGTCTGCAAAGCCTTCCGGCGCAAAAGGTTGTGCACAGCACCACGGAAAACCGGGATAGAACCACACGTGAGCCCCGCGTCAAGTCTGTTTCAACTTTGTTTCACAGCTATCTTGTTGTTTTCATTGATCATTGTCGCTTGGCTATTTTTTGACCAACCTGAGAAGAACGTCGGAAGTTCCTGACGCAGGGCGGTCACATACGCAATGGCACACAGACTTATCCACAGAAGATGTGGATAAGCCTGAATCTCCAATCAAGTCGGATATTTAGGTGGGATTTATGATTCGGCGCGCACCCCGCTGAGACGGTGAATGGGCGTGATCGGGTCCGCCGCCGCCCGCTACACTGACCCGATGACCTCCTCGTCTTCGACCCTGCGCGTCGCCCTCCCGGTGCCGCTGCCGCACTTGTTCGACTACGCCCCGCCGCCCGGCCCGGCCCCGGATCCGGCGATGACCGGGCAGCGGGTCCGGGTGCCGTTCGGCTCCCGGGAACTGGTCGGGGTCGTGGCAGGGATCGGCCAGGTGGAGGACCCGGGCAGCCTGCGCGCGGCGATCGAGTGGATCGACACTACCCCGCTGGTCACCGGCGAGCTGTGGCGCTCGCTGCAGTGGCTGGCGCGCTACACCCATGCCCCCTTGGGCGAAGTGATCAGCACCGCCCTGCCCGGCCCGCTGCGGCGCGGGGAGGCCGTGCCGGATACCCATCAGTGGGGCTGGCAGTTGACGGACGCTGGCCGCGACCCACAGCCCAGGCTGCGCAGCGGTACCCGCCCGCAGCGCCTGGCCGAATGCCTGGCCGAGGGCGTGGTGAACGAAGACCGGCTGGATACGTTGATGGACGACTGGCGCAGCGCTGCCCGGTCGCTCGCCAAGCGCGATCTCGTTGAACGGGTCGCACTGGCGCACGCGCCGGCCGTGGCATCGTCGGCCAGCGGCCCCGCCCCCAATGCCGAACAGGCCGACGCGATCGCCGCGATCACCGCCGCCGACGGTTTTGCCGCCTACCTGCTCGATGGCGTGACCGGCAGCGGCAAGACCGAGGTCTACCTGCAGGCCATCGTCGCCTGCCTGGCGCGGGGCAAGCAGGCGCTGGTGCTGGTGCCGGAGATCGGGCTGACCCCGCAGACGCTGTCGCGCTTCCGCAACCGCCTGGGCATTCCGGTGCATGTGCTGCACTCGGGCCTGAACGACAACGAGCGTGCCCGCGTCTGGGCGGCCGCCTCGCGGGGCGAAGCACAGGTCATCGTCGGCACGCGTTCGGCGGTGTTCACCCCGCTGCCGAATGCGGGCCTGATCGTGATCGACGAGGAGCACGACGGCAGCTACAAACAGCAGGACGGCATCCGCTACCACGCGCGTGATTTCGCGCTGGTACGCGCCAAGGCGCTGGACGTGGCGGTGGTGCTCGGCAGCGCCACGCCGTCACTGGAATCACTGCACAACGCGCAGGCCGGGCGGTACGCCCACCTGCGCCTGAAGCAGCGCGCGGGCGCCGCACGACCGCCGGTGGTCCGCGTGCTCGACGTGCGCAAACGGCCGCTGCGCGATGGGCTCTCGCCGGAAGTACTGGCCGGCATCACCCAGCACCTGCAGGCCGGGCACCAGGTGCTCGTCTTCAAGAACCGCCGCGGGTACGCCCCCGTGCTGCTCTGCCACGACTGCGGCTGGACCGCACCGTGCCAGCGCTGCGATGCGCCGATGACCGTGCACGCCGGCGGCCGCCGCCTGCAATGCCACCACTGTGGCGCACGCCAGTCCGCGCCGCTGGCGTGCCCCGACTGCGGCAGCCTCGCGCTGCAGCCGCAGGGCATCGGCACCGAGCGGCTGGAAGAACACCTGGTCGAGGCCTTCCCGGACTTCCCGGTAATCCGCATCGACCGGGGCACCACCGGCAAGCGCGATGCGCTGGAAACCCAGCTGGCCTCGCTCGGCGATCGCGCGGGCATCCTGGTCGGCACGCAGATCCTGGCCAAGGGCCACGACCTGCCGAAGCTGACCCTGGTGGTGGTGGTGGGGATCGATGAAGGCCTGTTCTCGGCCGACTTCCGCGCCAGCGAAAAACTCGCGCAGCAGCTGATCCAGGTCGCCGGCCGCGCCGGGCGCGCGGTCGATGCCGGTGAGGTCTGGCTGCAGACGCATCACCCCGGGCATCCCCTGCTGGAGACGCTGGTCAACGGCGGCTACCACGCCTTCGCCGAGGCCGAACTGCAACAGCGCGAAGCGGCCGGTTTCCCGCCGTTCGCGCACCTGGCGCTGCTGCGTGCCGAAGCGCAGCAGGTGGAGCATGCCAACGCGATGCTCAGTGCCGTGCGCGCGTTGATTCCCGACGATGCCGCCGTGGAACGCTATGGCCCGATGCCGGCACCGATGCCCCGCCGCGCCGGCTACCAGCGCACCCAGCTGCTGCTGTCCTCACCCGCCCGGCGTCCACTGCATGGCGTGCTGGATCAGGTGACGCCGCAGATTTCCGCGCTGCCCCAGGCACGCAAGGTGCGCTGGTCGCTGGATGTGGATCCGATGGATCTGTATTAGGCCGGCAACCCGATCAGGTCAACGCCGTCATGACCCCACGCTGGTACGCCGGCCGCTGCTTCAACCGCTCGTACCAGGCCGCCAGATGCGGCAGGTCCGGGCGCTGGATCGGCATCTCGAACCAGGCGTAGATGAAGGCGCCCAGCGGGATATCCCCCATCGCGAACTGCTCGCCGGACAGATACGGCTGCCGCGACAGCGCGTCATCGGCCATCGCCAGCAGCTCGCCGGAGCGCACCAGCGCCGCCGCGATACGGGCCTCGTCACGGTCGGCCGGGGCCGTCCGCAGCGTGCCCCAGAACAGATCGCGGAACACCCCGGCGAAGGTCGAGGTCGTCCAGTCCATCCACTTCTCCGACTGTGCGCGCGCCACCACGTCCTCCGGGTACAAGGTGCCCAGCGCGTAGCGCGCGGAGAGATAGCGCACGATCGTGTTGGATTCCCACAGCGGCAAGCCATGGTCCTCGATCACCGGCACCAGTCCGTTGGGATTCATCGCACGGTATTCCGGCGACTGCGTGCCACCGAATGCGCCGCCGACCTCGATCGACTCGTACGGCGCCCCGATCTCCTCGGCACACCACAGCACTTTGCGCACGTTGCTGGAATTGCGACGGCCCCAGATTTTCAGCATGGTCGGACTCTCGTATCGGGCGATGCGCGGCACCGGGGTCGCGCGGTGCCGCTACGATACGCCCAACCGCACGCCGTTACTTCGCCGTCTTCGCCGCACTCTTCTTGGGCAGCGCGGGCACATAGGTCGATTTGCCGTCCTTCTTCATCTCGAACAGGCCGGTCGCGGCCAGCAGATCACTGAGTTTTCCGTACCCGTAATTGCGCGAATCGAAGGAGGCCTGGTTGCCGATCTGGCTGCCGACCGGTCCCAGATGCGACCAGCCATCCTCGGCTTCGGCCGAGGTCACCGCGCGCCGCAGCATCTGCACCAGCCGGGTGTCGTTGCGCAGCTCCGGGCCGCTCTTGCGCGGGCGGGTTTCCTCGTTGTCCTGCTCCACCTCCTGATCGGCTGCATGCGGCTGACCCAGGGCCTCGATGTAGGTGAACTTCGAGCAGGCGTTGACGAACGGCTCCGGCGTTTTCTTCTCGCCGAAGCCATATACCTTGACCCCGTCGGTCAGCAGGCGCATCACCAGCGGGGTGAAATCCGCATCGCTGGAGACGATCGCGAAGCCGTCCAGATTGCGGGCGTACAGCATGTCCATCGCGTCGATCACCATCGCCATGTCCGAGGCGTTCTTGCCGCGGCTGTAGGCGAACTGCTGGATCGGGCGGATCGCGTATTCGTGCAGCACCGATTCCCACCCTTTCAGGCGCGGGCTCTTCCAGTTGCCGTAGGCGCGGCGGACATTGGCCACGCCGTAGCGGGCGACTTCGGCCAGCACCGCATCGATCTTGGATGAGGGCCCGTTGTCGGCATCGATCAGCAGGGCGATGCGCTTTTCCGGTTCGGACATCTCGGTCTCCAGCGGGGGATCGGATCGGCCATCGGGCAAGCGCGATGGCCCCTGAACCCAGTATCGGCCATCGACGTGAACATCGCGCTTCATGTGCGACCATGGGCCGCATCACGAGACGACCTGCGCCGCCCCCCTCCGGCGCCCGCCAAGGAGTGAAGCATGACCCGCGATCCCACGCCCCACCTGCTCATCATCGGTGGTGGTTTTGCCGGCCTCTGGGCCACCCGTGCCCTCGCCTCGGCGCACGTGCGCATCACCCTGGTGGACCGTCGCAACCACCATCTGTTCCAGCCCCTGCTTTACCAGGTGGCCACGGCGGGACTGTCGGCCCCGGATATCGCCGCGCCGCTGCGCCACATCCTCGGCGACCAGCGCAACGTTGAAGTGCGGCTGGGCGAAGTGACCGACATCGACAAGGCGGCGCGCACCGCGACCTTGGCCGATGGCACGCAGATCGCCTACGACACCCTGATGCTGTGCACCGGCGCCACCCACGCGTATTTCGGCCACGACGAATGGGCCGCCGATGCGCCGGGCCTGAAGACGCTGGACGATGCCATCGCCCTACGCCGCAAGCTGCTGCTCGCCTTCGAGCGCGCCGAGGCCGAACCCGATCCCGCGCGCAAGGCGGCGTGGCTCAGTTTCGCCGTGGTCGGCGGTGGCCCCACCGGCGTGGAACTGGCCGGTACCTTGGCCGAGATCGCACGGCACACGCTGCGCAATGAGTTCCGCCATATCGATCCCGCCTCGGCCAAGGTCCGCCTGGTCGAGGCCGGCCCGCGCGTGCTGTCGACGTTCCCCGAGGTGCTCTCGCTCAAGGCGCGCCGGCAGCTGGAGAAGCTGGGCGTGGAAGTGCTCACCGGCACCCCCGTCAGCGACATCAATGCCGAAGGCTTCCAGCTCGGCGACCGCTTCGTCGAGGCCCGTACCGTGGTCTGGGCCGCGGGTGTCGCCGCCTCACCGCTGGCGCGTACGCTGGACGTTCCGCTGGACCGCGCCGGCCGCGTGCCGGTGCAGCCCGATCTCACGCTGGACGGCCACCCGGAGATCTTCGTCGCCGGCGACCTCGCCGCACTGACCCAGGCCGATGGCAAGCCGGTACCCGGCGTCGCGCCGGCGGCCAAACAGATGGGCAAGCACGTGGCGACCACGATCCAGGCACGGCTGGCTGGCAAGCCTGCACCGGGCCCGTTCAAATACCAGGACTTCGGCAACCTGGCGACCATCGGCCGCATGGCCGCAATCGTCCACCTCGGACGCCTGCAGCTCTCCGGCGTGCTGGCCTGGTGGTTCTGGCTGGCCGCGCACGTGTTCTTCCTGATCGGCTTCCGCAACCGCGTCGTGGTGCTGTTGAACTGGGCGGTGGCGTACTGGAGCTACCAGCGCAGCGCGCGGATCATCTTCGGCGATGCACAGGATGATCGTCGGCCGAAACGGCCGCCGACGCCCTGATCGTCCGTGCCGCAACAGTGGCAGCCGGCCGTGCCTGGCTGCCATCGCTCACTTCGGCTTGCTGTACCACAGCGCGTTGACGATCACCCAGCGCTCGCCGAACCGCCCCATGTGGAAATAATCCACGAACCACGGGGTTTCCAGCCGCACCGAAGCGGCGTTGCCAACGACATCGAGCACCTTGCACTGCCGGTTCCACGCGGCCTTCGGCGTCTTCAGCGCGCCGGCCCTGGTCAACCCGACCAGTTCCTCTTTCGACATCCGGCGCAGGCCAAGCCGCTCGTCCGGCGTATCGCCCAGGATCGCGCGCTTGGCCAGGTCCGGGTGCAGCGAGCGCGCCACGCGCTCGGGATTTCCTTCCAGCTGCCCATCCACATAATCGAAACAGGTCGCTTCGATGGCGGCCACCGTGGCCGGATCAGGACCATGGACCGCCGGTGTGGCGGCCGTGGCAACCGCGAGCATCAGGGACAACGTCGACATCGATTCTCTCCGGCAGGCGGACCTTCGAATGGATCACGCAGCGTTGCGGTGGCTCACCCTTGGGACAGGCATCCCCAGCCGTCGACCTGGCCGCTGTAGGAGACCGCCTCGCTGGCCAGCAGACCTTCGAAGCCCGAGATGTTCTGGTGCGTCGGCAGCATCAGCGGATGCACCACCACCTGCCACGGGAACTCGTCGTTGCCCTCGTACGCGGCGAAGGACACCTTCTGGTCGTTCTTGAGCAGGTGCACGGCGAAGGCGATCGCCACGTCCTGGGTCGGGAAGATCAGCGCGAAATCCACCTCGCGCGGAATCGTCAGATCGTCGCCGTCCTGCAGCATGTTCCAGAGCACATCGCCATTCTCATCTTCCGGGTACAACGACAGATCGCGGGACATGGCACTCCAGGGCTTGGGCAAGCGGATCAACGAACGATGCTCGATGGTATGCCCCCAGCGGAGCCCCGAACAACCCGCGCGCGGAGCTACGTGGAATCAGGCAGCGCCAGCCATGCCAGCTTGCGCTCCCGCGGTTGCCGCTTGAGCTGCCACTCGGCCTTCGAGGCCGCTGCGCGGTCCGGGTAGGCACGCATCGCCAGCACCTTCACCGGCGGGTTGGCCCGCGTGTACTTCGCCCCTTTTCCGGCCAGATGGGCCTGGAAGCGCGCGTCCACGTCGTTGCTGATGCCGGCGTAATAGCTGCCGTTGCGACATTCAAGCAGGTACAGGTACCAGAGGGCGGGTTCAGCGGGCATACCGGGATTATCGCCCGGTGCAGGCCCGGCGGCTGCTAGAATCCGCCCCGGATGCAGGAGAGAGGCGCCGCGCTGGCGCCCGCCGAAGGCGCAGGCTCCCATAATCGCTCAGGCCGGTGGCTGCACAGCCACCAACCATGCATCCGACACGCCGATCTGGAGAGAGGTCTTCAATGACCCGCCGAAGGGGCACGTGGCCTTGGCCACCGAACTCTCAGGCAAAAGGACAGCGGGAGCGGCAACGGAATCCCACCCACGACAGTGCAGCAGCGCTGGCGTGACGCGTGCGCGTTTCCGTCCCCGCCTG
Source organism: Stenotrophomonas sp. SAM-B (assembly GCF_013387485.1). Lineage (GTDB taxonomy): Bacteria > Pseudomonadota > Gammaproteobacteria > Xanthomonadales > Xanthomonadaceae > Stenotrophomonas > Stenotrophomonas maltophilia_AA. The sequence continues at coordinate 421,484 of NZ_JABBXB010000001.1, read as the reverse complement.
CCGTGTCCCCGGAGCCACCCCCATGCTGCTCTCCCTGATCTACCTCATCGCCATCTCGGCCGAAGCCATGACCGGCGCCCTGTCGGCCGGCCGCCGCCGCATGGACCTGTTCGGCGTGGTCATCATCGCCTGCGTCACCGCGCTCGGTGGCGGCTCGCTGCGCGACATCGTGCTCGGCCATTACCCGCTGGGCTGGGTGAAACACCCGGAGTACCTGGGCTTCACCATCTGCGCGGCACTGATCGCCACCTGGGTCGCCCGCTGGATGCATCATTTCCGCCGGACCTTCCTGGTGCTCGATGGGCTGGGACTGATCGCCTTCACCCTGATCGGCTGCGCGGTCGCACGCGAGGGCGGGCACACCGTGCCGATCATCCTGATCGCCGGCATGCTCACCGGTGCGTTCGGCGGCGTGCTGCGCGATGTGCTGTGCAACGAGGTGCCGCTGATCTTCCAGAAAGAACTGTATGCGGTGATCACACTGCTCACCGGTGCGGCGTACCTGGCGCTGCTGGAACTCGGCGTGTCGCTCAACGCGGCGACGCTGTGGTGCCTGGGCGGCGGTTTCCTGTTCCGCCTGCTGGCGATCCACTTCAAATGGGAAATGCCGAAGTTCGTGTACCGCGACGAGGTGCATTGAACGGAACGTTCAATGCACCGGTAGCACCCGACCGTTGGTCGAGTGGCCTGACACACGTTCAATGCACCGGTAGCACCCGACCGTTGGTCGGGTGGCCTGACACACGTTCAATGCACCGGTAGCACCCGACCGTTGGTCGGGTGGCGGCATGTACCGACCAACGGTCGGTACCTACCGACGGCATGCATGCGCCTTCCCGTGACCACCTTGGTCGGATGACGCAATGCACCCACCCACCCGGGCCTGCCCCATGACCAAGGGCATGTGAGTGCAGGCTCCCACACGCGGTACCATGACGCCCCCGCCCCTCCCGGGTCGGTATCCAGCCACGCTGCGGCATTCGACCAGCGGCCCCGCCAGACAACCCCACTTCGCCCCGCCTGCCCACACGGGCCGGTAAACCATGGACGCGTTCGCCGTGTGGCGTACGCGCAGGATGCCCCATGTCTGCCCCGCTCCCCTCGCGTTCCCGTCGTCTGTTCAAACCGCTGTTGCTCGTGGCCGTACTGGCCGCTGCCGTGATCGCCTGGCGGGTGTTGTCGCCCGCGCCGACCGCCGAGGCCGCGCCTGCGAGCACCGCCACCCCGGTACGCGTGGCCACCGCAACGCAGCAAGATCTGGTGGTGCGCCTGAAGGCGCTCGGGACGGTGACGCCGCTGCATACGGTGGGCATCCGCAGCCGCGTGGATGGCGAGCTGCTGCGGCTGGCGTTCTCCGAGGGCCAGCACGTCAAGGCCGGCGAGCTGCTGGCCGAGATCGATCCGCGCCCGTTCCAGGTACAGCTGTCGCGTGCGCTGGGCACCCAGCAGCAGAACCTGGCCGAGCTCGACAATGCCGAGAGCCAGCTCAAGCGCTTCACGGAACTGCAGAGCAAGCACTTCGTCTCCGCGCAGGACCTGAGTGATCAGCAGAGCAAGGTGCGCCAGTTGCAGGGCCGTCGCCAGACCGACCAGGCGGCCGTGGATGAAGCGCGCCTGCAACTGCAGTACACCCGCATCACCGCGCCGGTGGCCGGGCGCATGGGCCTGCGCAACGTGGACGTCGGCAACCTGGTACGCAGTGGCGATACCGAACCGCTGGCCACCATCACCCAGACCATCCCGATCAGCGTGCTGTTCACCGTGCCCGAGCCGGACCTGCCGGCGGTGGTCGCCGCGGCACGCGCGAATCCGCAGCTGACCGTGGAAGCCTGGGACCGCGAAGAGCGCACCGCGCTCGGCGACGGCGTGCTCTCCAGCCTGGACAACCGCATCGACACCGCCACCGGCACGCTGAAGCTGCGCGCGCAGTTCGCCAATGCCGATGAGTCGCTGTTCCCCAACCAGTTCGTCAACGTGCGCCTGCAGGTCAGCAGCAGCGATGCGGTGGTCATTCCGAACGCGGCCGTGCAGTTCGGCAGCAAGGGCAGCTACGTCTACGTGATCGCCGCCGATGCCACCTCGCACCTGCGCAACGTCGTGCTCGGCCCGGCCGATGGCGAGCGTGTCTCGGTGCGCGAAGGACTCAAAGCCGGCGAGCGTGTGGTGGTGGAAGGCATCGACGGCCTGCGCGACGGCGCCAAGGTCGAGGTGGTGGAGCAGGACCCGCCGCGGACCGGCGCATGAACCTCTCGCGCCCCTTCATCGAGCGCCCGGTCGCGACCACGCTGCTGATGGTGGCGCTGCTGCTGTCCGGCGTGATGGCCTACCGCCTGCTGCCGGTCGCGGCGCTGCCGCAGGTCGATTACCCGATCATCCAGATCACCACGCTGTATCCCGGCGCCAGCCCGGAGGTCACCACCAGCGCGGTCACTGCGCCGCTGGAACGCCAGCTCGGGCAGATTCCCGGCCTGAAACAGATGTCCTCGACCAGCTCCGGCGGGGCGTCGGTGATTACCCTGCAGTTCTCGCTGGAGGTCGCGCTCGGCGTGGCCGAACAGGAAGTGCAGGCCGCGATCAACGCCGCCGACAGCTTCCTGCCTGACGATCTGCCAGTGCCACCGGTGTATCGCAAGGTCAATCCCGCCGACACCCCGATCCTGACCCTGGCGGTGACCTCGCAGGGGCTCTCGCTGCCGCAGGTGCACGATCTGGTCGATACGCGCATGGCGCAGCGCCTCTCGCAGCTGCCCGGCGTCGGCCTGGTCAGCCTGGCCGGCGGTCAGCGTCCGGCGGTCCGCATCCAGGTCAATCCGTCCGCGCTGGCCGCCAACGGCCTGAGCATGGCCAGCATCCGCACCGCGATCGGCACGGCCAACGTCAACATGCCCAAGGGCAGCTTCGACGGTCCGACCCGCGCGATCATGCTCGATGCCAACGACCAGATGCGCTCGGTGGGCGAGTACCGTGCCCTGATCCTGGCCTGGAAGGACGGCGCACCGCTGCGCCTGGGCGACGTCGCCACCATCGAGGACGGCGCCGAGAACCGCCAGCTGGCCGCGTGGTCGGGCACCACCCCGGCCGTGCTGATCAACATCCAGCGCCAGCCCGGCGCGAACGTGATCGCCGTGGTCGACCAGGTGCGTGCGCTGCTGCCGCAGCTGCAGGCCTCGCTGCCGGCCGGTGTGGATGTGGCCATCCTCAGCGATCGCACCGAATCGATCCGCGCCTCGATCCGCGGCGTGCAGCACGAGCTGCTGATCGCGATCGCACTGGTGGTGATGGTCACCTTCGTGTTCCTGCGCAACATCCCGGCCACGATCATTCCCAGCATCGCGGTACCGCTGTCGCTGGTCGGCACGTTCGGGGTGATGCTGCTGGCCGGCTTCTCGCTCAACAACCTCACCCTGATGGCGCTGACCATCGCCACCGGTTTCGTGGTGGACGATGCGATCGTGATGCTGGAGAACATCGCCCGCCACCTGGAGCGCGGTGCCACGCCGATGCAGGCGGCACTCAAGGGCGCCAGGCAGATCGGCTTCACCCTGATCTCGCTGACCCTGTCGCTGATCGCGGTGTTGATCCCGCTGCTGTTCATGGCCGACGTGGTCGGCAAGCTGTTCCATGAGTTCGCGATCACCTTGGCGGTGGCGATCGGCATCTCGTTGCTGGTCTCGCTGACGCTGACGCCGATGATGTGCGCGCGCCTGCTCAAGGCCGGGCATGCCACCCGTCGCGATGCCGACGGGCACGAATCTGCGCAGCAGGGCGATCCCTTCGACCGCGTCGTGGCGGTCTACGACCGCCAGCTGCACTGGGTGCTGCAGCGCCAGCCGCTGATGCTGGCCGCGACCGTGGCCACGCTGGTGTTGACGGCGCTGTTGTACATGTGGGTGCCCAAGGGCTTCTTCCCGGTGCAGGATGCCGGGCTGATCCAGGGCATCAGCGAGGCACCGCAGTCGATCTCCTTCCAGGCGATGTCGCAGCGCCAGCAGGCACTGTCGGCGGCGTTGCTGGACGACGAGGACGTGGCCAGCCTGTCCTCGTTCATCGGCGTGGATGGCAACAACGCCACGCTCAACAGCGGGCGCCTGCTGATCGAATTGAAACCGCACGCGCAGCGCGACGCCGATGCGCGGGCGATCATCGCGCGGCTGCAGCAGCGCGTGGCACGCGTGCCGGGCATCAAGCTCTACCTGCAGCCGGTACAGGAGCTGGGCATCGAGGACCGGATCAGCCGGACGCAGTATCAGTTCACCCTGACCAGCCCGGACATCGCGCAGCTGGAAACCTGGACACCGCGCCTGCTCGCCCACCTCAAGAAGGCACCGGCGCTGGCCGACGTCGCCAGTGATCTGCAGAACCAGGGTCTGCAGGCGCACGTGGTGATCGACCGCGTGGCTGCCGCGCGCCTGGGGATCAGCGTGGAGACCATCGCCGACGCACTGTACGACGCGTTCGGGCAGCGCCAGATCTCGACCATCTTCACCCAGGCCAACCAGTACCGCGTCGTGCTGGAAGCGCGCCCGGACGTGGCCTTCGGCCCGGATGCGATCGCCCGCCTGCATGTCACCGGGCCGGACGGACGGCAGGTGCCGCTGGGCGGCATCGCGCGGATCGAGCAGCGCCCCGCGCAGCTGCTGATCAATCACGTCGGCCAGTTCCCGGCGGTGACGTTCTCGTTCAATCTCGCCCAGGAGGCGTCGCTGGGCGAAGCGGTGGAGGCGATCGAGGGCGCACGCGCGGCGATCGGACTGCCGACCAGCGTGGAGCTGCGCCTGCAGGGTGCTGCCGATGCGTTCCGCGCGTCGCTGTCGAGCACCTTGTGGCTGGTGCTGGCGGCGGTGGTGGTGATGTACCTGGTGCTGGGCGTGCTCTACGAGAGCTTCATCCACCCGATCACCATCCTCTCCACCCTGCCCTCGGCCACGGTGGGGGCGTTGCTTGCCCTGCTGGTCAGCGGGCGCAGCCTGGACCTGATCGCGGTGATCGGCATCGTGCTGCTGATCGGGCTGGTCAAGAAGAACGCGATCATGATGATCGACTTCGCGCTGGAGGCCGAGCGGGAGCACGGCATGGCGCCGCGTCAGGCCATCCATCAGGCCGCGTTGCTGCGCTTCCGCCCGATCCTGATGACCACGCTGGCCGCGTTGTTCGGCGCGATTCCGCTGATGTTCGCCAGCGGCTCGGGCGCGGAGCTGCGCCAGCCGCTGGGCCTGGTGATGGTCGGCGGGCTGATCGTCAGCCAGGTGTTGACCCTGTTCACCACGCCGGTGATCTATCTGTTCTTCGACCGCTTCCGCCAGCGCCCCTCGCCGGTGACCGACGAGGCTGACGAGGCGCTGGCGTGAGTCCGCTGTCGCGGGCGATCGGCTGGTTCGTCCAGCATCCGGTGGCCACCGTGCTGCTGGCGGTGGCGGTGGTGCTGGCCGGCCTGCTCGGCCTGCGCCTGCTGCCGGTCGCGCCGCTGCCGCAGGTCGACTACCCGGCGATCAACGTCAGTGCCAGCCTGCCCGGCGCGAGCCCCGAATCGATGGCGGCCAACGTCGCCACGCCGCTGGAACGTGCCCTGGGCACCATCCCGGGGCTGACCGGGATCGACTCCGCCAGCACCCAAGGCTCGACCCAGGTCGAGTTGAAGTTCGCGCTCGGCCGCAACGTGGACGATGCCGCACGCGACGTGCAGGCGGCGATCAACGCGGCGCGCGCGCAGCTGCCCAGTGGCATGCCGGGGATGCCGCAGTACCGCAAGGTGAATCCCTCGCAGGCGCCGATCATGGCGCTGGCGTTGAGCTCGGACAGCCTCGCGCCGGGGCAGATCTACGACGTGGCCTCCACCGTGATCGCGCAGAAACTGGCGCAGATTCCCGGCGTCGGCGAGGTGCAGGTGGGCGGCAGTTCGCTGCCGGCCGTGCGCGTGTCGCTGGATCCCAATGCACTGAACCACCACCGCATCGCGCTGGACGACATCGCCGCGGCGATCCGCACTGCCAACGCGCTCAAGCCGCTGGGGACGGTGGCCAGCCAGGCCCGGCAGTGGCAGCTGGAAGCCACGCTGCAACTGCGCACCGCCGCCGAGTACCGCCGCCTGATCGTGGCGATGCGCGATGGCCGCCCGGTCTACCTGGAGGACGTGGCCGGGATCAGCGAAGGCGTCGAGGACCGCTACGCCAGCGGCTTCCACAACGAGCGCCCGGCGGTGCTGCTGATCGTCAGCCGCCAGCCGGACGCCAACATCATCGAGACCGTCGACGCCATCCAGGCGCAGATGGACACGCTGCAGGCACTGCTGCCGGCCAACATCGACATGCAGGTGGTGATGGACCGCTCGCCGGTGATCCGCGCCACCCTGCGCGAGGCCGAACTGACCCTGCTGCTGGCGATCGCCCTGGTGGTGCTGGTGGTGCTGGCCTTCCTCGGCCACTGGCGCGCGGCGCTGGTGCCGACCGTGGCGATCCCGGTCTCGCTGCTGGGCGCGCTGGCGATCATCGCCCTGCTCGGGTTCTCGCTCAACACGCTCTCGCTGATGGCCCTGATCGTGGCGGCGGTGCTGGTGGTCGACGATGCGATCGTGGTCCTGGAGAACATTGCCCGCCATCGCGAGGAAGGCGCCTCGCCGATGACCGCCGCGCTGCGCGGCGCGGGTGAAGTGGGTGCCACGCTGCTGTCGATGAACATCGCGCTGGCCGTGGTGTTCATCTCGATCCTGTTCCTGGATGACTTCGTCGAGAAGCTGTTCCGCGAGTTCTCGCTGACCCTGGTGGCAGCGATGGGCGTCTCGCTGCTGGTCTCGCTCAGCCTGACCCCGATGCTGTGCGCGCGCCTGCTCGGTCAGGCGCGACCCGGCCCCGGCAATGGACTGCAGCGCGCCGGCACCGCGCTGTTCGAGCGCCTGCGCGGCGCCTACGTGGGCAGCCTGCAGACGATGCTGCGCTGGCTCGCGCTGCCGCTGCTGCTGTTCGCCGGCGTGATCGCGTTGAACGTGTGGCTGTTCCAGCAGGTGCCCAAGGGCATCGTGCCCAAGCAGGACACTGCCCAGCTGCGTGGCTTCGCGCGCGGCGACGACGGCCTCTCGTTCCAGGTCATGCAGCCCAAGATCGAGGCCTACCGCAAACTGCTGCTGGCGGACCCGGCGATCAGCGACATCATCGGGTACATCGGTGGCCGCAGCGGGGTCAACAACGCCTTCATCATGATCAAGATGAAGCCGCTGGCCGAGCGCAAGGTCTCCAGCCAGCAGGTGATCGACCGCCTGCGCGCCAACATGCCGAAGATTCCCGGCGGCGGCATGTTCCTGTGGGTGGACCAGGACATCAAGCTGGAAGGCAGCGGCGACAGCGGCCAGTACGAATTCCAGCTGCTCTCCGGCGAGCTGGAGCCGCTCCGGCAATGGACGCCCAGGGTGGCCGATGCACTGCGCGCCCTGCCCGAGCTGGTCGATGTGGAATCCAAGGGCGATGAAGGCATGCGCCAGGTGGTGCTCGACATCGACCGCGATGCCGCGGCACGCCTGGGCGTGGACATGCGCATGATCGCCTCGGTGCTCAACAACGCCTTCAGCCAGCGCCAGGTCGCCACGCTGTACGACACCCTCAACCAGTACCGCGTGGTGATGGAGCTGGACCCGCGCTACACCCAGGATCCCTCCACGCTGGAGCAGATCCATGTGATCGGCAAGGACGGCCAGCGCCTGCCGCTGTCGTCCATCGCGCGGTGGGCGTACGGCATGGCACCGGACCGGATTTATCACAGCCAGCAGTTCGCCTCGGTCTGGATCGAGTTCGCGCTGGCGCCTGGCGTCACCCTCGACCAGGCGGTGAAAGCGGTGGAACAGGCCATGGCCAGGATCATGCTGCCCACCCATGTGCAGGCGCGGCTCAGTGGCGAGGCCGGTGGCTTCAAGAAGCTGCGCGAGCGCCAGCTGTGGCTGATCCTCGGCGCGATGCTGGCGGTGTATCTGGTGCTGGGCGTGCTGTACGAGAGCTTCGTACAGCCACTCGCGATCCTCTCCACCCTGCCCTCGGCGGGCGTAGGCGCATTGCTGGCGCTGATGGCTTTCGGCAACGAGTTGAACCTGATCTCGCTGCTCGGCCTGTTCCTGCTGGTGGGCGTGGTGATGAAGAACACCATCCTGATCATCGACTTCGCACTGTCGGCCGAACGCGAGCGCGGCCTGTCGTCATACGACGCGATCTGCGAGGCGGCACGACTGCGGTTCCGACCGATCCTGATGACCAGCGTGGCGGCCCTGCTGGGCACGTTGCCGCTGATGCTGGCGACCGGTGAGGGCTGGGAGATGCGTCAGCCGTTGGGCATTGCGATTGTCGGCGGCCTGCTGGTCAGCCAGTGGCTGACCCTGTACACCACGCCGGCGATCTATCTGGCGTTGGCGAAGCTGAGGCGGGTGGGCTGAACGATGGGTAGCAGCATCCGTACCCGACACTGGGGTCAGGGGTCGCGTTTCAGCCGAACCAGCAGTGGTGTCCCGTACCCCTGCTGGAATGAGTTACGGTCGACGCGGTAGATCCATTCATCCCAGTCCCCGAAGAGCCGGAGATAGCCTTCCAGATCCGCGACGCTACCGCTCCCGTATCGGATCTGTTCGTCTTCAGGCCAGTCGCGGATGAAGAACACGAATACCTCGTGGCCGACCGCCTCTCCCACGTCCAACAGCGCCTTCAGTGTTTCAACCACGTGCCTGCCAACGCGCGCGAAGTCGGTCGCACCGCCCTCCACGTCCACTGGGAGCCGGCCTACCCAGCCCCAGTTGAAGCGAGCGGCAAGGCGCTGCAGACCCGGCCGTAGCTCCACCCAGAATCGATCCACGCCGTGTTCGATGGATGGCGCACTGGTTTCGATGAGCCCGGTCAGCCCAGAGGTCTGATGCGAGGGATGCGCAAAAGCGATGCCGATTTGATACATGCCTGCCGTCCTCGTTTGGCGTTTGCTGGGCGCTACAGGAGCAACTCTGACACGACCGATGCGCCCCGCGCATGGGGGCGCACCCACCCCTCAGGCGGCCTCGCTGATCCGCACCGCCCTCCGCGCACGCACCGCTTCGGCCAGGCTTTCCAGCACCGCCAGCGAGCTGTCCCAGCCGATGCAGCCATCGGTGATGCTCTGGCCGTAGGTCAGTGGCTGGCCGTCGACCAGGTCCTGCCGGCCGGCCACCAGATGGCTCTCCACCATGACACCGACGATGCGCTCTTCCCCATTGGCCAGCTGCGCATTGATGTCCGCGATGACCTTCGGCTGGTTCTCCGGATTCTTGCTGCTGTTGGCGTGGCTGGCATCGATCATGATGCGCGCGGCCAGGTGCGACCTGGCCAGGGTCTGGCTGGTCGCTTCAACGTGGTCGGCATCGTAGTTCGGCGTCTTGCCGCCGCGCAGGATCACGTGGCAATCCGGGTTGCCGGCGGTGGCGACGATGGCGGTGCCGCCCTCCTTGGTCACCGACAGGAAGTGATGCGGATTGGAGGCCGCACCAATCGCATCGGCGGCGATCTTGATGTTGCCGTCGGTGCCGTTCTTGAACCCTACCGGGCAGGACAGCCCCGAGGCCAGTTCGCGATGCACCTGGCTTTCGGTGGTCCGCGCGCCGATCGCGCCCCAGGCGACCAGGTCGGCGATGTACTGCGGCGAGATCACGTCGAGGAATTCAACGCCGGCCGGCAGGCCGAGCTTGTTGATGTCGCGCAGCAGACCGCGCGCCACGCGCAGGCCCTTGTTGATGTTGAAGCTGCCGTCCAGGTCCGGATCGTTGATCAGCCCCTTCCAGCCCACCGTGGTGCGCGGCTTCTCGAAGTACACGCGCATGACGATTTCCAGCTCGTCGGCGTAGGCATCGCGCAGCGGCTTGAGGCGCTGTGCGTATTCGATGGCGGCCACCGGGTCATGGATCGAGCACGGGCCGATCACCACGGCCAAGCGGTCATCACGGCCGTGCAGGATCTCGTGCAGGGCCGCGCGCGAGGCGCTGACCGTATCGGAGGCTTCATCGTCGCAGGGCAGCATCGCCAGCAGCTGTGCCGGCGGGGTCAACGGTTCGATCTTGCGGATGCGCAGGTCGTCGGTATGGGGGGGCATGGGGTAACTCCTTGGAAGTGGGGGTCCCCAGCGCGGCGGCAACAAAAAAGCCGCCAGGTGCGCTGGCGGCTTTCGGGAATGCGTCTGAAGGTTTCTTCAGGGTGAGCGCATGCCTTCCTCCGCCGGTGGCTTCGGAAAGTAATACCAAAAGTAGGAATTGGCGGGGCGTGCGTTCATTGGGGAGTATTGATAACACAGGGGTTTGGAGGTGCCAACTGTTTCATTCGCAACTGCGATGAGCGTTCAGCCGTCATCCGCCCCACCGCTCGATCACCCGCGCGGCAGTGCCGCCAGCTCGGCCAGGTGCTGCTGCAGGGTGCCCGCGGCACCCAACGCATGGGTGGTGGTGAAATACTCATGCCAGCCGGTGGCGCCGATCGCCGCCAGCAGGGCATCGGCATCCAGCCGCTCGGCGCACTGCCACACCGCATAGAACTGCTCGGCCGTGGTGTGCGGCACGTCCTGTTCGATGCGGCCCATCGCCACCGGCGTGATCCGTGCCGGATCCACGTGCTGCATGCCGGCCCCGATGCGGGCGAAGAATGCGCCGCGCGATACCGGATCCAGCGCGGTCCAAGCAGGGGTGGCGGTGTACAGCTCGATCAACATGTGCGACATGGCATTCCTTGAGGTCAGAGCGAGCGCAGCGCGCGCTTGCGGATGTAGGTATTGGCCGGATCGTCGGCGTGCTGCTGCTGCCATTCGCCGCACAGCGCGCGTACCCAGTCGGGCTGGGTCTTGCCGGCGTCGTTGAGCCAGTTGCCGACCGAGTCCTGCACATAGCGCGAGGCATCGCGGCACAGCGCCTGCAGCAGCGGCAGGGCCTGCTGTGGTTCCTGCTTGAACAGCGTGATATGCGCGGCCCACACCCCACGCGGGCGCAGCGCTTCGCAGGCGAACCGGCGCACATTGGGTGAGGCGTCGGTGGTCCAGTCGTGCAGGTGCGACAGCACGCGCAGCGGCTCGGCCACCACATGCGGACGTACCCCCAGCCACGCCCACTCACGCACGCCGAAGTGCGCGTCATCGGCCAGCGGGCGCAGCGCATCCAGCTTGCGCTCCAGCGACAAGGCGGGATCGCTGCCGATCAGATAGCAGGCCCAGCCCCGTACGGTGTCGCTGGTGTGCCGCGACCACGGCGCATGGTCACCGTGTCCGTGCACGCGCAGCAGGGTCGCGGCCCCCTGCATGCGCAGCGTGATGCCGCGCTTGGCCGCGTTGCGCATCGGGGTGATCGCCGAGGCTGGCAGACCGGGCGCGATATTGGCCATGAGCTTGGCGAAGTCCACTGCCAGCACTTCGGCCAGATGGGTGGCTTCGGTTTCACCACGATCCAGCTGCCCGCGTCGCTCGCGGGTGATGGGCTGTTTCATGCGGCGCGCCCTGCGTCGGTGCGCGACCACACGCGTTGCAGCAGCGTGCCGAGCGTGCGGCGCTCCCTGGGGCTGATGTCGGCGAACAGCGAGGCGATCCAGTGCGTCTGCTGGTCGAAGAGCTGCGCGGCCAGGGTCTGGCCTGCCGCGGTCAACTGCACATGGATGCGCCGCTTGTCCTCCGGATCACTGTGACGGCTCACCAGCTGCTCGCGCTCCAGCCCATCGAGCAGGCCGGTGATGGTGGCGCGGGTCACCCCGGCACGCTCGGCCAACTGGTGGGGCGAGAGCGCGGTGTCGGCGCCACGCAGCAGGAACAGCAGCACGAAACGTCCTTCGCTCAGTCCGAGCGGGGCAAGGCGACTCGCGCAGTCCTGGTCGATCGCGCTGGCCAGCGACAGCACCTGGAAACACAACGCCAACTCACCCGCGTCCGGCTGGCCACGTCGCTCCAGTTCGGTCAGGAAGGCCTGGTGTTTGATTTCCAGCATGCAGGCGGATCCGGAATAGTACGGCGGCTAATCATATCGTCACTGCAGAGCATCTGGAAGACCCGCCGCACGTTACGCACTGCAGGTGACAGGTGAAGATCGGCAACAGGATCACCCGCAAGGACGCATGGATGACCCCCTCCCAGGCTGACGCCATCGCCCAGGCCTTCTGCAGCCAGACAACAAGCGCGAGGCCGTTCAGCAGCGCCGACGCGAGCATCGTAGCCGCTGGGGGTTGCGCGACCTCGGCATGTGTGATTTAGTCGTATTCGACCAATATCCACATAAATCTACACAATTTAGGCGTATACGATCAATGCAGACCTTGGCAGAACTGGGCGAAGCCGTGGCCGAACGACGACGCGGCTTGGGCCTGAAACAAGGTGTCGTCGCCGCGCAGGCCGGTATTTCCCAGGTCACGCTGTCCCGTTTCGAGCTGGGAAAAGTGTCCGACTTCGGCGCTCGAAAGCTCCTTGCTGTCCTCGCCGTATTGGGGATGGAGCTGGAGTTCAAGCGCGAGGGCAGCCATGGGTCGCTCGACGAGCTCCGAGAGGAACTACGCGCAGAGGGCCACGATCCATTGCGTGCCGGAAGCACGCCGGGAGCACGCCGGCGATGACTTCATCCGTCTACGTGTCCGGTCGAGAGGTGGCATCGATCCAACAGATTGGCCATTTCCAGAGCGCACTGGTCTATCACTCCAATGTGGACCCCGACGACTTCGTATCGCTCACGATGCATGTCCAACGCGAACCATGGGCATGGGACGAGCCGTTGCCGCCGGTCTTCCAGATGAATCTGCCAGAAGGCTATCTGCTGCAAGTGCTCCAGGAACAGTTCGGCCCTCATATCGGCGCCGATCCGCTCGCCCTCTTGTCGGTGGTTGGTCGCAACATGATCGGTCGCGTGCAGATCGCCGCGCCTGGTACTGACCTGGAGACGCCGTTGGCACCGATCGACGTCGCTCACCTGCTGCAGGGCGACAATTCGGCAGAGGCGTTTGCCCAACTGGTACGGGAGCATGCTGTCAGCGGCGTCTCGGGCGTGGTGCCGAAGTTCCTCGACAATGCGCAGGAGCACGTCGACCTGGGTGGCCATGAGAAAGGCACGCTGCTCACCCATCGCCACATCATCAAGGGCTCCTCGCCGCACCTTCCGTTCGTCTCCCTCAACGAACACCTGTGCATGCAGGTGGCTGCGAAGGTGATTCCCACCGCGACAACACAGATTTCCCAAGACGGCCAGGCCCTGGTGGTCGACCGTTTCGACGTGGATGTGCAGGGCCGCCGTCACTTCGGGATGGAGGACTTCTGCGCATTGCTGGGTCTGCGGCCCGCAAACAAGTACCAGACCACGTGGGAGCGGATCGCCAAGGCGGTACGCGACCATGTTCCCGGTGGCAATCGTGCCACCGTGAACCGGCAACTCGCCGCCACGGTGTTGTTGACGCACGCACTGCGCAATGCGGACTGCCACGCAAAGAACGTAGCACTGCTCTACACGGGGCGAGCGGATGTCCACCTGGCACCGGTGTACGACATGCTCACCACGGCCGCGTATCCGCAGTACGCCATGAATCCGCCCGCCATCCAGCTTGCGGGCCGCAAGACATGGGAGCCGGGCAAGACACTTCAACGTGAGGTCACCAAGGTCTTCGGTGTGTCGGCCATGGAGCAGACGCGGCTGGTTGAACAGATCGGTGCAGCCGTCGCCGACGTAGCGCCGCGGGTGCGCGAGGCCATGGAGCGGCACCCGGGTTTCCATGACATCGGCAAACGCATGCTTCTGGCGTGGCAGGAAGGCATGAGCGTGCTCCGCAGCAAACAGGTCTACGCCCTGCCTGCCCAGGAGATGGGTGAGGGCTTCAAGGGTTTGTCCGATCCGGAGCCGGCGCGGATCGCCCGCGATGTCATTGGCCGATCGGAACTCCTCAAGGTCGATCCGCTGAAATAAGCAGGTCCGAACGCTGAGTGGATGGCCAGCAATACACGCACAAAAAAACCCCGCCTTCCGGCGGGGTTTTTTCGTACTGCTTTGGCGCTTGGCGGGTACCGACCAACGGTATGCCCTCCCTTCGGGCGGGCACCCTTCGGGCCGTCGCAAGCGACGTTAGCAACGGCATTCGCCGTTACTTGCGGCACCTACCGCTCCGATGCGTGCCGACCAAAGGCCGGCCTCGACATCAGAAGTCCATGCCGCCCATGCCACCCATGCCGCCCATGCCGCCGCCAGCTGCGCCAGCGCCGTCATCCTTCTTCGGGGCGTCGGCAACCATGGCTTCGGTGGTGATCATCAGGCCAGCGATCGAGGCAGCGTTCTGCAGCGCCGAACGGGTCACCTTGGTCGGGTCCAGGATGCCGAATTCCAGCATGTCGCCGAATTCGCCGGTGGCCGCGTTGTAGCCGAAGCTGCCGGTGCCTTCCTTGACCTTGTTGACGATCACGGACGGCTCTTCGCCGGCGTTGGCCACGATTTCGCGCAGCGGGGCTTCCATCGCGCGCAGGGCGATCTGGATGCCGTGGTTCTGGTCTTCGTTGGCACCCTTCAGGCCGCTCAGCGCGGTGACCGCACGGACCAGCGCAACGCCGCCGCCCGGGACCACGCCTTCTTCAACGGCTGCACGGGTAGCGTGCAGGGCGTCGTCGACGCGATCCTTCTTTTCCTTCATTTCGATTTCGGTCGAGGCGCCGACCTTGATCACGGCAACGCCGCCGGCCAGCTTGGCCACGCGTTCCTGCAGCTTCTCGCGATCGTAATCCGACGAGGTGTCCTCGATCTGGGTCTTGATCTGGGTGACACGCGCTTCGATGTTGGCCTTCTCGCCGGCGCCATCGATGATCGTGGTGTTTTCCTTGGAGACCTGCACCTTCTTGGCGCGGCCCAGGTCCTTGATCGTCGCCTTTTCCAGCGACAGACCGATTTCCTCGGAGATCACGGTGCCGCCGGTCAGCACGGCCATGTCTTCCAGCATCGCCTTGCGACGATCGCCGAAGCCCGGAGCCTTGACGGCCACGACCTTCACGATGCCACGGATGGTGTTGACCACCAGGGTCGCCAGTGCTTCGCCTTCGATGTCTTCGGCGATGATCAGCAGCGGCTTGCCGGCCTTGGCGACGCCTTCCAGCACGGGCAGCAGGTCGCGCACGTTGGAAATCTTCTTGTCGTGCAGCAGCACGTACGGATCGTCCAGGTCAGCGGTCTGCGACTGCTGGTTGTTGATGAAGTACGGGGACAGGTAGCCACGGTCGAACTGCATGCCTTCGACGACGTCCAGCTCGTTGTCCAGGCCCGAGCCTTCTTCAACGGTGATGACGCCTTCCTTGGTCACGCGGCGCATCGCTTCGGCGATGATGTTGCCGATCGACTCGTCCGAGTTGGCCGAGATCGTGCCGACCTGGGCGATCGCCTTGTCGTCAGCGGTCGGCTTGGAGATGTTCTTCAGCTCGGCGACGGCGGCGATCACGGCCTTGTCGATACCGCGCTTGAGGTCCATCGGGTTCATGCCGGCAGCGACGGCCTTGGCGCCTTCGCGGATCAGGGCCTGGGCCAGCACGGTGGCGGTGGTGGTGCCGTCGCCGGCGTCATCGTTGGTGCGCGACGCGACTTCCTTCACCATCTGCGCGCCCATGTTCTCGAACTTGTCAGCCAGTTCGATTTCCTTGGCGACGGAGACGCCGTCCTTGGTGATGGTCGGCGCGCCGAAGCTCTTTTCGAGCACGACGTTGCGGCCCTTCGGGCCCAGGGTGGCCTTGACGGCATTGGCGAGAACGTTGACGCCGCGCACCATGCGGGCGCGGGCATCTTCACCGAAACGAATATCTTTGGCAGCCATTGCGATTACCTTTTATGTAGAGCCGGGCCATGCCCGGCTTCATGAATGACGGAACGAAGCAACATCCGGCAGCGCCAGGCCAGGCCCGGCGACGCCCACTCAGCCGACGATGGCGAGGATGTCGTCTTCGCGCAGGACCTTGAACTCGACGCCTTCGGACTTGTAGCTGCTGCCGGCGTACTGACCGTAGATGACCTTGTCACCGACCTTCAGCGACGGCGCGCGCACGCTGCCGTTGTCCAGGGGCTTGCCCGGGCCGACGGCCACGACTTCACCCTTGGTCGACTTTTCCTTGGCGGAATCCGGAATCACGATGCCGCCGGACGAGATTTCGTCGGCTTCGATCGGCTTGACTACGACGCGGTCATGAAGCGGCTTGATGCTCATGTGAGACCCTTTTAAGTTGTTGATTGGTCTAGGAAAGTCTGGCGATGTTAGCACTCGCACAGGGCGACTGCCAGCCACGCTCACGAAAAAACCCGACGGTGCGGGACAAAGCAGAGATGGTGCTGGCCCCTCCCCTTTCAAGGGCAGCCGGTCGGATTTTTTTCCGGGGCCGCCCCTGGATGTGAATGTTTGACGCAGTTCTCAATGCGGAAGGTCGAACGCGACGGTCCCATGGATGTGTCATCTGGATTGCGTAGATTCGAGCGGCACTGACCAATCACAAGGAGCCGTAGATGAGGTTGCTGACGCCGCTATCCCTGGCCTGCCTGCTGGCGCTGGCCACCAGCCCGGCCCGGGCCGATGTATTCATCAATGAACTGCATTACGACGACAGCACCCCGGCCGGGGACGTCGGCGAGGCGATCGAGGTGGTCGCCACCGCCGGTGAAGACCTGTCGGGCTACCGGCTCTACCTCTACAACGGCAGCAACCCTTCGGCGGCCGCGGTCTACGCCAACAACGCAGTCCCGGCCGGCACCGCCAGCTGCGGCAGCGCCCGGCTGGCCACGGTCACCTACCCGACCAACGGCATCCAGAACGGCCCGAACGACGGCATCGCCCTGGTCGATGCCAGTGGCAGGGTGGTCCAGTTCCTCAGCTACGAGGGCACCATCACCGCCGCCGGGGGGCCTGCCGCGGGCCTGACCAGCCAGAACATCCCGGTCAGCGAGACCAACGGCACCGCCCCGGGCACCTCCCTCCAGCTGACCGGCGCCGGCAGCCAGTACGCGCATTTCACCTGGACCGCCTCGGCCGCGCAGACCTTCGGCGCCTGCAACAATGGCCAGACCTTCAGTGGCGGCGGCCCGACCGGCCCGAACACGGCGCCCTCGGTCACCGCCACCACCCCCGAGCAGGGCGCCAGCACCTTCCCGGCTGCCGCCGACCTGAGCGTCACCTTCAGTGAGCCGGTCACCCTCACCAGCGGCGCCTTCGCGCTGAGCTGCGGCCAGTCCGGCAGCGTGGCGCTGAGCCACCCGACCACCGGCACCCGCTTCACCCTGGCCACCAACACCGCACTGGTGGCGGGTGAAGCGTGCCGCTTCGACATCCGCGCCACCCGCGTGAAGGATGCCCAGGGCGCGCGCCCGGCCGCCGATACGCGCATCGCCTTCACCGTGGCCACCGCCAGCACGCCCGATCCGGGCAATCCCGGCACGCCCGGGGAGTACTACGCCAGGGTCAACACCTCCACCCCCAGCCAGCTGCGCTGCTCGCTGCACGAAACCATCAAGGGCCACACCGCCTATCCCTACAGCGGCTCGGGCACCAGCACCTGGACCATCCTCGAGATCGCCGACGAAGATCCCAACAACAGCGGCAACATCCTCGATGCCTACCGCAACCGCAGCTACACCAAGGTCAGCGGCCGTGCGGGCACCGGCAGCGGGCTGACCTACAACCGCGAGCACACCTGGCCGAACTCGCTGGGCTTTGCCAGCACCACCGGCGACAAGGGCCTGCCCTACGCGCCCTACACCGACACCCACATGCTGTATCTGACCGATGCGCAGTGGAATGCGGACCGCGGCAACAAGCCCTTTGCCAAATGCGACAGCAACTGCGGTGAACGCGCGACCGAAGCCAACAACGGATTCGGCGGCGGCAGCGGCGGCTACCCCGGCACGTCCAACTGGGTGCGCACGCCGGATGGCAATGGCGGCTCGTTCGAAGTGTGGGGCCACCGCAAGGGCGATATGGCGCGTGCGGTGATGTACATGGCGATCCGTTATGAAGGCGGTAAAGATGCCAAAACCGGGCAGTCCGAGCCGGACCTGGAGCTGACCGACGACCGCAGCAGGATCGTCAAGACCTCGGCCTCGCCGGCCTACATGGGCCTGCTCTCGACCCTGATCGACTGGCACCTGTCCGACCCGCCGGACGCGGCAGAACGCGCCCGCAACGAGGTCATCTTCAGTTTCCAGGGCAACCGCAATCCGTTCATCGACCACCCGGAGTGGGCCACCCCGGCGCTGTTCACCTCGGCCCAGCCGGCGACCTGCCAGCTGGCCAACTGAGCCCAACCGACCGGCGCCCCCTCGCGGCGCCGGTCGGACCATTGGCCTCCCACGGTCCTATACTCGGCGGTCATGTCGATCGCCGATCCCGTCTTCCTGCTGTTCACCACCTGCCCCGACGTGGCCTGCGCCACGCGGCTGGCACATGCGCTGGTGGACGAACGCCTGGCGGCCTGTGTCACGCGCCTGGACGGGGCGCACTCGACCTACCGCTGGCAGGGCGAGGTCACCGAGGACCATGAGGTCCAACTGTTGATCAAGACCACCGGCAGCCGCCTGGAGGCCGCGATCGCGCGCGTTCAGGCCCTGCACCCGTATGAACTCCCTGAGTGCATCGCGGTCGAAACCCGCGCCGGCCTGCCGGCGTACCTGGATTGGATTCGGGCCCAGACCCGTGAGGAAAGTGATTGATGACGCTGTTTCGTCGTGTTGCCGCGCTGTGCGCGTTGCTCGTGCTCTCCCTGCCGGCCTGGGCGGTCAGCGAAAAGGACCTGCTCCCGGTCGATGAGGCTTTCGGGCTCACCGCACAGGCGCGTGATCGCGACCGGGTGGAGATCAGCTGGAAGATCGCCCCGGGCTATTACCTGTATCGCCATCGCACCACGGTCAAGGCCGCTGCCGGCTTCGACGCCGAGGCATTGCAGTTGCCCGCCGGCAAGAAGCACCACGATGATTTCTTCGGCGAGGTGGAGACCTACCGCGAACGCCTGACCGGCGTGCTGCCGGGCAAGGCCGCCGACGGCACCGACACCGTCACGCTGGAAGTGCGCTACCAGGGCTGCGCCGATGCGGGTGTGTGCTACCCGCCGCAGAAGCGCACGCTGCAGGTGAAGCTGCCGGCCGGTGGCAGCGGCGCGGCCAGCAGCGCCCCGGCCGCCGCCGGCGCTGCCGCCTCCCCGTTCAACAACCCGTTGGCCGGCAACACCGGCACCGGGCTGCGCCTGCCCGGCACCAGCAACGCCCAGGCGTTGCCGCTGCCGTCCGAGCGCGCGTTCGGCTTCGATGCGATCGTCGGCGATGGCAATACCGTGCTGCTGCGCTTCACCCCCGCGCCGGGTTACTACCTGTATCGCGACCGCACCTCGCTGGCGCTGGAAGGCGCCCCGGGCATCCGCGCGGACAAGCCGAAGTGGCCGGCCGCCCAATCCCACCGCGATGAGCACTTCGGCGACGTGGCGGTGTATTTCGACCAGATCGACGTGCCGCTGCCCCTGCGGCGCAGCACCGCCGGTGCCTCCGATGCCACCCTGGTGATCACCTTCCAGGGCTGCCAGACCGATGGCATCTGCTACCCGCCGATGACGCGCCGGGTAAAGCTGGCCCTCCCGGCAGGCACGATCAACGCCAAGGCCGATGAGGTCGCGCAGAAGAGCGAGGTCATCGCACCGCTGCCCACGCGTGACAAGCGTGCCCTGGCCCGCGGCGACGCCGGCAGCCAGCCGATGCTGATCCGCCCGAACGAACCTGCCCTGGCCGTGCCGGGCGACACCGCCGCCACGCCCGATGCGAGCGCGGACAACGCGCAGCGCACGCCGCCGCCGGTCGCCCCGGCGGCCGCACCGGGCAACCTGCTGGTGCTGCTGCTGTTCGCCGTGGCCGGTGGCCTGATCCTCAACCTGATGCCGTGCGTGCTGCCGATCCTGTCGCTGAAGGTGCTGGGCGTGGCGCAGAGTGGCGAGAGCCGCCAGCGTGCGCGCAGCCATGCGCTCTGGTACACCGCCGGCGTGCTGGTCGCCTTCGCCGCCATCGGCGCGCTGGTGATCGCGCTGCGTGCGGCTGGCCAGGCCGCAGGCTGGGGCTTCCAGCTGCAGCACCCGTGGTTCATCGCCGCGCTGGTCTACCTGATGTTCGCCGTCGGCCTGAGCCTGTCGGGTGTGTTCACCCTGGGCGGCAGCATGGGCGGCGTCGGCCAGTCGCTGGCCTCGCGCAGCGGCCCGGTGGGAGATTTCTTCACCGGCGTGCTCGCCTGCGTGGTCGCCAGCCCGTGCGTGGCCCCGTTCATGGGCCCGGCGCTGGCGTATGCGTTTGCCGCCCCGGGCCTGCAGGCGATGCTGGTGTTCCTGGCACTCGGCCTGGGCCTGGCGCTGCCGTTCCTGCTGATCGGCTTCGTGCCCTCGCTGGCCCGTCGCCTGCCGCGCCCGGGCGCGTGGATGGAGACCCTCAAGCTGGTGCTGGCCTTCCCGATGTACGGCACCGCGATCTGGTTGCTGTGGGTGCTGGGCAAGCAGCGCGGCGTGGATGCGATGGCGCTGGTGCTGGGCGGCCTGGTGATCCTGTCGCTGGCACTGTGGTGGTTCGAGCGCAGCCGCTGGCGCAGCCAGCGCGTCGCCGGCCTGCTGGCCATGCTGCTGATCCTGGCCGCGCTGTATCCGGTCTGGGGCGTGACCCGCCTGGATCCGCCGGCCAAGGCTGCGCAGCCGGCCAGCGACAACGTGGTCGAGTACTCGCCGCAGATGCTTGATCGCCTGCGCCAGGACAACCGCGTGGTGTTCGTCAACATGACCGCCGACTGGTGCGTCACCTGCAAGGCCAACGAACGCGCCGTGCTTGGCACCAACGCCTTCCGCGACACCCTGCGCCGGACCAACGCGGTCTACATGCGCGGCGACTACACCAATGTCGATCCGCAGATCACCGCGTTCCTCGATGAACACAAGGCCGTCGGCGTGCCGCTGTACGTGGTCTACGGCCCCGGCGCACCGCCGACCGTGCTGCCGACCGTGCTCACCCAGGCGCTGGTGGAAGAAGCGCTGCTGCGGACCGCGCGATGAGGACGCGGCCACCACGCCGGACGGTCGTGGTGGTCGTGATCGCCGCCGTGCTCGGTATCGGCGCCGGCGTGTGGTTCCCGGGACGGGAAACCGGTCCGGCCCCTGCCCCGCCACCGCCGCGCCCGGTGGTGGCCCCGGCCCGGCCGGGCGACCCGCTGCCGGCGATCACCCTGCCGGACCTCCACGGCCAACCGGTGGATCTGGCCCGCTTCCGCGGGCGCCCGCTGCTGATCAACGTCTGGGCCAGCTGGTGCGGCCCGTGCGTGGAAGAAATGCCCGCGCTGACCGCGTTTGCCGCCGGCGAGGGTGCCGGCGGGGTGCAGGTGCTCGGGCTGGCGCTGGATACGCCCGAGGGCGTGCGCGATTTTCTGACCCGCATTCCGGTCACCTATCCGATCGTGCTCGAGACGCCCGGGCCGGCCGATGCCAGCGTGCGGCTGGGCAACGCGCAGGGACTGCTGCCGTACTCGGTGCTGGTCGATGCGCAGGGACGGATCGTGAAACAGAAGCTGGGGCCGTTCGCGGCCGGTGAGATCGAGGCCTGGGCGAGGCACTGACGACAGTGCTGCGCATGCCGGGATTCCCGGCTCAGTCGGCCTGCTGCAGCTGATCACCCGTCCACGGGCCGAGCCGTCCGCGACCATCCATGGCGTGCTCCCGCATGGCGCCGTCCGCCTCTACGAAATGGAAGAACAGCTGACACCAGATGCCCTTGGCCAGCGGTTCACGCCAGTGCGGCACCTGCATTCCCCGGTACACCAGGGCATCACCGACATCCAGGGGAACGGCCACGTCGACGCCATCAGACTCGACGAAGATGGGCCAGAGTCCATCGGCATTCCGGAAGCCGACCGTCATGGTGGCACTGACCTCGCACGCCCCGCGATCAACGTGTTTGCGCAACCTTGACGCGGTGGTGTAAATCCGTGCGAAAGAATAGGTCGCCAGCAGTTTCAAACCGGTCAGGGTCTCCAGCCGGGCCTGTACGGTGGGCAGCATCGCCTCGCCGAGTGCGTCGGCATATCGGTCAAGTGCCTGGACGCCCGGCTTGACCGTGTAGTAGCCAAGGCAATTGGTGAACGAGAGGTAGTACCGGAACGCGATGTCCAGGACCTCGCGGGGGATGAGTGCGGGGACGACCTCATACCCACGCTGTTCAAAAAGGGCGGTCGCGGGGGGCGTTTCGATCGCCAGCGCCGGTTCCATCATTTCGTCCTCTCCTCTGTCAATTGAATGATTCCCTCGTGGACCTCGGCGCTGATCAGCGCTTGCCGATGCGACGCCGGCAGTTTCAGCAGCGCCTCGACAAAACCCGCCACCGCGCCCTGCTCGACCAGGTTGGCGCACTCGATGGCGATCAGCTCGCGCAGCTGCTCGCCGGTCACGGGATGGCGACTGCCGTCCAGACGACTGACAACGGAGCCCTCATGGAACGCCGTCAACCAGGCGGAGGGCCTGTGACTGATTGCGAACAGATACACCAGATGTTCCGCTTCCCGCCCGATGGCCGCGACGATCTCCTCACGCAGCTGCGGCGACTGGCAGGCGAAGGAGAATGCGTTGGTTCCGTAGATGCTGTGATACATGCCCGCGGCAGCCACGTGCTCGGAGCAACCCCACTGCCTGAGCAGCGCCGCCGTTCCCGCCAGATGCTCCAGCAACGTTCTGCCGCTGTGGGTCACACCCGCGGCACCGAGATGGTGCAGCAGCGTGGTGAGTGGCCCGGACGCGGCGGAGAGGATCGGCCTGGCCTCCATTCACTGGTCTCCCGGACGCGCCAGGCGTGTCTTGATCACCACCGAGACACGCAACTCCGGACATTCACGACTGGCCGAGCGCGCCACATGCGGTGTTGCGCCGCGAAACACGATCACCCTGCCCGGCTCGGGGAGCACGGCTTTGCCAGCGCCGCCACCCTGCGGGAAGAACACGGTCTCTCCGGCCCAGTTCGCGTCCCAGGCGGCATGCGCGTAATAGATGGTGGTGAACGCGTCCTCCTCCTCGCTGTCGGTATGGATGTACCCTTCGACACCGTAGGTGTGTCCGTTGGCGTAGACACGCACCGGGACGTGCCCTTCGAGAATGCCGGAGGCAAGCAGCCGCCACAGCCGATGGATCGGCTGGGCCTGCACGTTGGCGGCCAGTGCCGGCTCGCAGCTGAGCTGGTCGTCCTCTCCCCCACCGGCGAAATGCGCATGCCAGAATCCGTAGCGATCATGGTCCTTCACCGATTTCCAGCCGTAGGCCCAGATCGGGCGCCGGACCAGCCCGAGGATCTCCCTCCGCAACGCCAACGGCACGCTGTCTTCAAGAACCAGCACCTCGCCGTGCGCCGGCATCACGTGGGCGGGAGCAAGGCGATCGAGTTGTAGTGTCGACATCTGTTCAACTCCTTCTGCGTCATGGAGATCGATCCACGTGGATGTGCAGGTGCTCGCTCCTGCAGCCTCATGCGGGTAGTTCATCGCACCTCGCCGGCGTTACCTCGTACAGGCATCCCTGGCGCATCTCCAGCACGCGGTCGGCGATGGCGATGGTCTGGGGACGGTGCGCGATGATGATGCGGGTGATGCTCAGGGCCTGGATCGCCTCATTGATGAGGCGCTCGTTCTCCAGATCCAGATGGCTGCTGGCCTCGTCGAGAATC
This sequence comes from Stenotrophomonas sp. SAM-B, assembly GCF_013387485.1. GTDB lineage: Bacteria > Pseudomonadota > Gammaproteobacteria > Xanthomonadales > Xanthomonadaceae > Stenotrophomonas > Stenotrophomonas maltophilia_AA. The sequence goes on along the minus strand of NZ_JABBXB010000001.1, from coordinate 397,822 downwards.
AGGATCCTCGGCTCGCGGTACAGCGCACGCGCGAGTATCAGGCGCTGCCGTTGTCCTCCCGACAGCGACGCGCCCAGGTCGATGACGCGGGTGTCGTAGCGAAGTGGCATGGCCATCACTTCGTCATGCATCTGGGCCAGCATCGCCGCCCTGCTCACGCGTTCCCGCGAGAATCCAGGCTCGAAGAAGGCGATGTTCTCGGCGATGGTGCCGTTGAACAACTGATCGTCCTGCAGGACGCAGGCAATCTGCTCACGCAGATGCTCGCGCCGCAGCACCTGCATCGGCCGCCCCCCCAGCTCGATACGCCCCTGGTCCGGCTCCAGCAGCCCCACCAGTACTTTGGCCAAGGTCGATTTGCCACTGCCGGAGGCGCCGGTGATGGCGACGCACTCGCCACTGCCCACCACGAAACTGACGCCGGCGAGTACCAGTGGGCCATCACTGTTGTAGCGGAACTGCAGCGCATGGACGGAGAAATCGCTGCGTCCCGGGAGTGGCAGCTCGTCGCCCCCCGGCGCCTGCGCTGGCCCGGACACGATATCGGCCAGACGCACGCTGTGCAGCCGCAACGTCCGCCACTGCGCGACCAGATCCAGCATCCGGATCGACCTGAGCGAGAACTGATAGGCGTAGGTGACGTAAGCGACCAGCATGCCCGCCGTGATGCTCCCGCGGATCGCCAGCCATGCGCCGAGTCCGACCGCCGCTATCCAGTGCAGGCGCAGGATCGCCTGACCCATCTCGTCCACCATCCCGCCCCAGCGCTGCACGGAGGCGCTCGCCTGTGCCGCGTCGCGTGTCTTCCTGTTGTATCTGGACACCTGCTTCTCTTCGTCGCCGGCCGCCTTGATCGAGTGCACACCATGAAGGATCTCGAGCAGCTGTCCCTGCTGGGAGGACCTGGCCCGGATCGCGCGCTCGGTGCCCTCCAGCAACCGCGAGAGCGTCAGGCTTCGCAGTATTCCGTATGCCAGGCAGAAGCAGAACGTCAGCAGGGCCAACGTTGGCGAATAAGCCAGGATGATCACCAACGTCAACAGGGCGGTGACACCGTCCAGCACACCCTCGACGAACTTGTTGGTCACCACCCGCTGGATTTCTTCTATGGACGCAAAGCGCGAGTGTACGTCGCTGATGGAGCGACGCATGAAGAAAATGTACGGGAGCCGCAGAAGCCGGCTGCACACCGCGGCATTCCACGCCACCGTCAGCTCCTCGCCCAGCCGCAGCAACGTCCAGGAACGCGCCATCGATACCAGCGTCTGCAGCACTGCCGCGACCATGAACGCGGCCACCAGCATCCACAACAGTCCACTGTCGCCTGCGGGGATGATCGAGTCCGTTGAGACCTGGATGAACAATGGCGCTATCAGGGCCAGTACCTCCAGCAACAAGGCCATCCCGACCACGGCCGCGATCGTTCCGCGGCGCTGCAGCACGCCTTCGCGCAACAGTACCAGCGCGCTTCGATCGGCGGCCGGGCGGACCCGACCGAAGTCCAGACCGACCGTGGCTTCCACGACAATCCCCGTGAAACGACGATCGAACTCGCGGGACCCCACGACCATGCGCCCGACCGCAGGATCCACCAGGTGGAATCCATCATCGGCGACGCCCTCGAGCACTACGAAATGCACGACATCCCAGTGCAGGATGCAGGGCATCTTCAGCTGGGCAAGATGATCAGGCTCCGCCCGGAAGATACGTGCATCCAGGCCGAGCGATTGCGCCATGCGCACGATCTGACTGACGCTGGTCCCCCGCGACGACGGCACGAAGCGGGAGCGCATCTGCTCAAGCGTCCACGGCTGCCCGTGATGTTCCATCAACATGGCCAGGCAGGCATGCGCGCATTCAAGCATCTCCGCCTGCAGGATCACGGGGACCCGGCGACGTCGACGCCTCATGAGACGCTCCATCCCTCTCTGGCTCATGAGCGATGGGTCTCGAAACGGCGCCAGGCGGGCAGCATCCAGCCGAGCAATGAGTGGCGCTGCGGCAAGGACACGCGCAGCGGTCCAGACGGCACAGGAAGGTCGGCCGGCCAGGCCAGCATGGCCCGCTGCATCCTGGCATCTCCCGGCATGGACCACTGTGTGACCTCAAGCCGTCGACGGCTGCCTTGCCCTTCCGCAGCAGGCAATGCGATGACCAGCCAGCCGGGGCGCCCGCCTCGCGGCACATCGATCCACGGCACGGGCGCGCAGCCGGCTGCGCCATCGCAGGTGGACGCATCAGTCTGCAGTGACGCTGTCTGCCACCGCATCTGTGTGTGTTCGATATGGCCCAGGACCAGGACCAGCGCGGCAACAGCGAGCAGGCTGGGCAGCAGCAGCCAGGCGCCGGACGGCACCTTGGCCGAGGTGACCCGCAGCCAGTCGGCCGCCCCGGGACTGTCGAAGACCTGCCGGCGCAACAGGGGCGATGACGAGGTCTCCAACGACGTGTCTTTCCTGTTCACGCCACGCCCGCCTCGAGCGTCGATGGAAGGGCTGCAGGCAACGCGCGACTTCCGGCCGCCAGCCGCGTCTGCACGTGCCGGTGGAAGCGCATGAGTGCGTCACAGTAGACGGAACGGTTGTCGAAGCCGCGGGCCCGCGTGTACCGGTGGGCGGGTTCGCCACCCGCACACACATCAGAGAACTCGCAGTCCTGGCAGGCATCCGGGACGTGGATCAGTTCGTGGACGAGCTGTTGAAGGTGGGGTTGTTGGACATAGTCCTTGAATGCGGTATCGACGACATTCAACTCCTGCTGGCTCCAGAACCAGTCGGAGGCGATCATGAAGTCGTCCTGGATGCGGACCCTGCCATCACTCAGCAGCGCAAAGCCCATCGTGATGCGGTCACGCGCGCCCCGCAGGCCGTGCTCGACCGCCAGCAGTGCGCGTACTGTGCTGGTGAACAGCGACACATCCACGCGGTTCCGGTCATGTAACAGCCAGTGATCGAACATATCGCAGAGATCCGAAGCCAGTTTGTCCAGGACCGGTGCGCCGGGTGGCATGTCTGCCGTGCGGTCGACGAACAGCAGCTTGATATGGTTGAGCCCGAGCGTGTCCACCATATGGCGGTACTGGGCCACGCCGTCGAATGTCTCGCCCATCACGGTCAGAGCCGTTACGCGGACATGCCCGGCCCGTTCGAGAGGAAGCAGGGTGTCCAGCGTGTGCCTGACCCGGTCGTAGGATCCCTTTCCCGCGTGGTCGACCCGATGCGTGTCGTGCAGTTGACGGTCGCCATCGATGCTGATGCCGACGCCCATCCGCTGCTCCACGATCAATGACAGCCATTCCCTGGACATGTGCACGCCATTGGTCTGCAGCGCGAATCCCACCTCGACCTGTCCCTCGAGGTCCTGACGGGCCTGCTCGCAGAATGCCCTGACGCGTGAAGCTTTGGCCAGCGTGGGTTCGCCGCCATGAAACCCGAAGACGACCCGGCGGACCGGGGCACTGACCAGCGCCTCACGGATGTAGCCGATCAGGTCCAACAGCAGGCCATCGGGCATCAACGTCGCCCGTTGATAGACCTCCGCGTTCTCGTCGGTGTAGTAGTAACAGTAGGAGCACTTCAGGTTGCAGCGCTCGACCAGTTTGATGATGACGTACAGGGCGTTGATACGCATGAGCTGGCTCCGGCATCGTGCTTTCTGGCGCGTGGCGGTGACGACACGATGCCGTCACCGCCACGGGGTTCACGTCGCTGTGATCAGCTCAGCTGGTTCACCGCGGGCTCGATCGGCCCGACCTTCACCCAGCCACCGTCACCACCAAAAATGTCACGAGCTTCCATCTCGTCGAGCTCGCGCAGTACCAATTCAGACGCGGCCTTTGCGAGGTCGTTGACGTTGGTTTCGTTGCTCATCTGCAATCTCCATGTAATGTTGCCAAAGCCGGCAACGGGCATCTGCTTGCGCAGATTCCTGCCGGACGCGCGCTCCGCGCACCCGGACATATCCTCATACAGCCAAAGACGATGGTGACCCGGCATCCAGCATCTGTCGCAGCCGTGCGCCGGCGACGCTCAGCGCGTGGTCACGCTGCAGCGGCTGCCGACCATCCAGCGCCAGCATCAGCTGCCGGCGCGCGATGCGGCGCCGAAGCGCCCCATCGGCACCCGACCGGGCCGCAATGCAGGCAAGCACCCGGCTGACGTTGTGATGCTCGTGGGCAGAGGCCAGCGCGCGCCGGCTGGTGGTGTACCACCGTCGATGCGGAAGGTAGTGCAGCTGTTCCCTGCCCTGCTCACCGAGCGGGGTGATCATCGCGATCTGGAGCAGCTTCTGCTGCGCGGCTGCCGCGACGATCATCTCGACGTAATCCAGTGGCTCGCGCCCGCTGCGCACTGCCAGCAGTCCCGGATGGCCTGGGCTGCTGAGCCCGCAGTCCAGGGCGTCGCGCGTTACCAGGACGCCATCGATGACCGTGTCGATCCAGGCCGCGTAGCTCGCAGATGCCTCGTGGATGATCTCCATGGCCTCGGTGATGCCTTGCACCGCGACGCGGAAATCGTTCCTGGACAGGCTCGGCACGGTGCCAGCACACGCCAGGGGATCGGGAAACACGCCTTCTGTGTGACCGCTTCCCACATCGACCAGATAGCGCAGCCCGCTGCCCGGGCGCCAGCGGAGGACACATCGGTCCCCGCCGACCGGCGATGACAGCACGGAGAACCGCGTACCGTCGTGGCGCAACGACCAGTGACCGCGCTGCGACTCCAGTTCCAGCGTCGATGTCTCGACGCGCACCGTCGTCGTTCCGGCGACTTCCAGGCGATGGCCATCCACGTAGATCCGGCCCGGCGCGTCGAGCTCGAGCGTCACGTCGGCAGGCACCGCGTGACTTGCAACTGCTGCGATGAACTGCAGTGCCGCCAGTTGCGGGCGCGTCGTGCACAGGTGTGCCGCCATGCCCACCTCCGGCCGCCAACCTGGCCTCAGACACGCGGGCATCATTGCATCGAGGACGAGAGGATCCGTACCGGTGCGCTCAAGCATCGACTGGATACGCCGCCGCACCTGCGTGGCGTAGCCGTGTGCCACCTGCGCGGACGCGTCGTCTGGCGGCGCATCCAGCGCCGGGAGAGCAAGGCTGGCGATCAGATCGATCATCGCCCCTCCCAGGTACCATCGCGCAGGAAGAACGTGGCAATCCACTTCTCTCCCGCCACCAGCGGCACACCGGCATGCAACGTGAGGCTGTCCGCCGTCGCGCAGGGATACGCGAAGTAAAGCGCGTTGCCCTGCTGCGGGTAGATCTCCATCTCGATATCCGGAAAGCTGGTGGCACCGCCCTGGGCCGGCGTGTTGAGATACATGATCAGCGTCGCGACGCGTTGTCCCTGCCCTTCAGCGCGGTCGCTCGCCGGAAAGAAGTCGTGATGGGGCGAGAAGTCAGCGCCAACGCCATAGCGGACCACCTGCAGGTGCTCCATCCAGCCGGCAGGCCAATGGGTCAGGTCCGCTACCCGCGCCTGGATACGGTCAACGATGATCGACTGGCCGGGCGCTATCCAGGCCTGTTCACTGGTTCGCGCGTACAACGTGACACTACCGGCCGCGGCGTGGCCATCGCCCACCCGGACCTGCGATCGCCGCAGCAAGGGCTCGGCCAGACCGATGATCTCCGCGCACTCCGCTGCGTCAAGGAATCCGGACAGCAGGCACGCATCCGGACGCTGCCACCGCGCCTGGACGAGCAGCGTGCGATCCCCAAGCTGCAGGCGCGTCGCATGTCCGTCCGGTAGCCGGGGACGCGACGACTGCATCGCAGGCTCGCCCAGCGCATCGTTGATGGCACGATCGATGCTGCCCGGATGCCAGCCCATCCGGAGGAGATCATCCACGATCGCCGACGACGCCATGCCGGTGCCGCGCTGGGCCTGGATGTACGAGCGAACCTCATCAGCTGCGATCATTTCATCCTCCTGGAAAACGACAGTCCCTCCCACGCAGCACCTGCGTGGCCCAGCTTCATTCTGCTCGTAGCGCCAACATGGGTTTGATCTGTGCAGCACGGTAGGCAGGCAGTGCATTGGCCATCAATGCCACCAGTGAGAGCATCAGCGCCACGATCGACAGCGATACCGGATCGAACGGCGATATCCCATGCAGGCGCTCTCGCAGCAGGGCACCGAACAGCAAGGCCACGGGCAGTGCCGCCACCAATGCCCAGCCGACCATCCAGGCGCCCTGCAGCAGCACACTGCGCAGGATGTCATGGCGGTTGGCGCCCAGTGCCTGGCGAACCCCGAACTCGCGCTGGCGCATGGCCACAGACTGCGCAAGCTGGGCGTAGAGCCCCACCGACGCCAGCATCAGGGTGACGCCACTCAGTATCCTGAGCAGCGCGTTGAGGCGCAGCTGATCGATGATCGTGTCCTCGATACGCTGCTCCATCGTCATCGTCTGGGTCAGCATCAGTCCCGCCTGCTGCGCCTGTTGCTGCAGTGCCTTTCCGATCCGCTCGGGATGGTCGGTACGGACGACGAACTCGGCCGAGGACAAAGGCGCCTCCGGGCGCAGCAGCGGAGCCGCGTCGGGAAGATAGATGGTCGGATATTCGTCCTGCTGCGCAAGGGCGCGCTGGCGCACGCGCTCGATGACACCCACCACCACCCGGTCGACCAGTGCGCCTGTCGTGCCATCGGCGACCCGCAGGCTTCGGCCCTGTGGGTCCTGGCCCGGAAAGTACCGTTCGGCAAGGGCACGGTCGATCAGGGCAACCGGCGCGCCCTGCTCGGACTCGATCGCACTGAACGCGCGCCCCTGCAGGATGCGCACGCCCAGCGCATGGGGATACGCATGGCCGGTGTAGGCCAGGTACGCCTTGGGCTGCTCGCCCTGGCCACCGCCGCTGGTGACCGGTCCGGAGAAGGCTTCCAGCGTCACGTTGCGGCTCAAGGGCGCCGACGAGGTCAGCGCTACGGCACGGACCCCGGGCAGGGCCTGTACACGTTCCGTCCAGCTCCGCGCACGCGCCCGCACGTTCTCCGCGTCTGCATCCTCGTCAGCGGCCGCATCTTCCGCACGCGCTGCCTCCCCGCCGCCGGACGTCGCGGACTGAAGCGTGCCGACCAGCAACCCACCCCGGTTGAAGCCAACGTCTTCCTGCAGCAAGGCATCCGAGCTGCGCACCAGCAGCGCCGTACAGAACAACAGGACGAAGGTCACGCCCACCTGCAACATCACAAGCAATCGGCGCAGACGATTCACGGCCGCACTTGCCGTCTGCCCGTTTCCGGTCTGTCGCAGCACCTCGAACACGCTCTGGCCACGGAATGCCCTGCCTGCGGCGAGCAGGATCAGCAGAGCGGTTGCGCACATCACGACGATCGCCAGCAGCGTGACCAGATCCGGGCCGATCACCTGCGGGATATCCCGCGGCAGTACATCCACGCGACGCAGTCCCGCCAGGCCCAGTGGCATCAATCCCACCGCCAGCAGCGAGGCGCCCACCGCGAAGAGGGAGGACTCCATGACAATCTGCAGAAGCCGGCGTTGTCGGGTCGCTCCCACCGCCTCGAGCAGCGCCATCTCCTGGCGACGTCGGATCAGCCGCAGCACGAACAGGTTGTAGACATTCGCGGCCGTCACGGCGAACACCAGCAGCGCCGCCACCAGCATGGAAATCAGCGATCCCTGGCGGCCCTCCAGCCACAGCGAACGCAGCGGTACGGCGGTCACCTTCAGCCCGATCTGGTTTCCAATGTTGGCCAGGGTCGGCACCGCGTAGACCAGCCCCATCATCTCCGAGGCGGCGGCCAGACGGCCGTTGGAACGTGCGAGCTGCGCGATGGCCTTGAGGTTGCCGAATGATCCTGCGTTGCCCAGCGCCGTCTGCTCCTCGCTGAAGGACAGCGGCAGCCAGACGTGCCGACTGCGATCAGGAAACGCGAAGGAATCGTCCAGCACGCCCACGATGCGGTAGGCGACACCATCCAGGTGCAGCTTGTGCACCTCGGTACCCAGGGGAGCATCGAAACGCGCGCGCCAGAAACGGGAAGACACCAGCGCGACCGGTTCCGCACCGGGCAGTACATCTTCACCATTGAACAGCCGGCCAGCACCCGCACGTGCACCGAGCATGCCGAACAACGCAGGCTCCGCCATCACGACATCCAGCGTGCCGGTGATGCCACCCGCAGTGTCGGCGAGGCTGACTTCCCTGGTCTGGTAGCCGGCCACCGCGGAAAGTTCACGACTCTGGCGCGCGATGGTATCCAGATAGGGGATGGACCACCCCAGGTCCATTCCCATCTTGGTCGAATAAGAGGTGAGCTGTACCAGACGCGACTGCGCCGGAAACGGCAACGGTTTCCAAAGCATGCCGTAGGCGACGGTGAATACGCAGGCTGTGATGAAGATCACCATCGCCAGCAGGGCGGTAATCAGCACACTGGAGCCAGGGCTGCGCGTGATCCTGCGCAGCGCGACCGCAAGATCATCGCGCATCGCGGCGCAATTCCCCGGCCAGCGTCATCAGATCATGACGGCATGTCGTCTTGCTGACGCGATGCTCCGCGTTTCCTTCGCAACGTCCATTCACAGCATATTCCATCCCTGGTTCATGCGACGCACTGCGATTCCCAACGTCAGAATCTTCGATTGCGTCACAACTCATGTCGGTAAGAACTGCGACCTGCGGACTTCCCTGATGCAGGTGTTTTTATACTTGACATGCCAATACCCCGCTGTCAAGACTAAATACTGTTCTTCTGTCTGGTACATCTGCGCGCATGGATATCGCACGTCCTGAAATGAAGCAACGGAAGCATCAGCGCAAGCGGATCGTGATTGGGGTCTCTCTTCTTTCTTTCATCGCTGTCGTCGGCGGCGTCGTCGCCCTCAATTCTTCCCACCCCTCCGTGCGGCGTGCGGACATCGTCATCGATACGGTTCGTCAGGGTGAATTCGTGCGATCGGTACGCGGCCCTGGCAAGCTGGTCTCCAGCCAGATGCGTTGGGTGGTGGCCAAGACCGATGCCAGTATCGAGCGCCTGCTGGTCCGCCCCGGTGCCAACGTCAGCGCCGACACCGACATCATCGAGATGACCAATCCCGAGGTCATGGACAGGCTGCTGGTGGCCACTGCCGAGCACGCTGCGGCGCAAGGCGATCATGCCGCTCTCCAGGCACGACTGCAGGGCGAACTGCTGCAGTTGAAGTCGGAACTCTCCAGCACCGAAGGTGAACGCGACTCGCTGCAGGTGGAGGAACAGGCAGCGCGGCGCGCATTGGAAAAAGGCGTGTTGGCGGAGGTCGAATACAAGAAGATCGCCATCAAGCTCCGACAGTATGAACAGGCATTGGGCATTGCCAGGGAGCGGGTGGCGCAATCGGCGTCCAGCATCGGCTCGCAGCTCACCGCGAGCCGGGCCCGCGTGCAGCAGCTGGAGAGCACTGCCCAGCTTCGGCAGGCCGAAGCAGATGGCCTGCGTGTCAAAGCCGGCATGGAGGGTGTGGTCCAGCAGATCACGGTGGAAGAAGGCCAGCGCGTTGCTTCGGGCGTCAACATCGCGCGTATTGCCCGCCCGGGCGAACTGATTGCCGAGCTGAGAATTCCCGAGTCCCAGGCCGCCGATCTCGCGGCCGGGCAGTCGGCGACGCTGGAGATCGGACGCACCAACGTGCCCGGAAAGGTCAGGCGCGTGAATCCGGCGGTCGAAAAAGGCACCATCCTGGTGGAAGTGGACCTTGCCGGCGCGTTGCCGTCCGGCACGCGCGCGGAGCAGTCCGTGGATGGCGTAATCACCACCGACCGCATTGCCGGAACATTGTTCGTCAATCGACCCGTCAACATTCATCCCGGCAGCACCAATCCCATCTATCGCCTGAGCGGAAACGGGGCGGCAAGCCGGGTGGAGGTACGCTTCGGGAAAGATTCGGTCAACGAGGTGCAGGTGCTTGACGGCCTGAAGCAGGGCGATCAGATCGTGCTGTCGGATATGAGCGAGTTCTCCGATTCGAACGAGGTGTCCATCCAGTGAACGCCCTGCCCGACACTGTTCCCTCGGCCGTGGCTGAGCGTCCGCTGCTGCTGTTGCGCGACATCTGCAAGACCTTCCTGACCGACGAGGTGCAGACGAACGCGTTGTCGAGCGTTGATTTCCACGTTGATCGTGGCGAGTTCGTCAGCATCACCGGACCCTCGGGCTGTGGAAAATCCACCCTGATGTCCATTCTGGGCACGTTGGACGTACCTACCTCCGGACGTTATCTCCTGGATGGCGTGGAAGTGGAGGAACTCGATGAGACTGAGCGCGCCTGGGTACGCAGTAGGCAGATCGGGTTCATCTTCCAGGCCTTCAACCTGATCGGTGACCTGAGCATTCTCGAGAACGTCGAGGTCCCGTTGACCTACCGCGACGATATCCCGAAATCGAAGCGGCGCGGGATGGCCATCGCCGCGCTGGAACGGGTGGGCATGGGCCACCGCGGCATGCACTTCCCGGCGCAGCTGTCCGGCGGCCAACAGCAGCGGGTTGCGGTCGCACGTGCGTTGGTCGGCAGCCCTTCGATCCTGCTCGCCGACGAGCCGACCGGCAACCTCGACTCGCACAACGGCGAGGCCGTCATGCAGCTCCTGGAAGAGCTCCATGCTGCAGGTTCCACCATCTGCATGGTGACCCACGATCCCCGTTACTCTGCGCGCGCGCAACGCGAGGTCTACATGCTTGATGGCCGCATCGGCCAGCGACCACCGCGCGAGGCGTGATGCTTACCCGAACCAGCGACGCAGATAGCGGGCGGTCGCGCCCTGCGCGGCACGGCTGACCTGCGCGGGGATGCCTTCGGCCACGATCTGGCCGCCCTCTTCGCCTGCACCCGGTCCCACATCGATCACCCAGTCCGCGTCGGCGACCACGCGCAGGTCATGCTCGACCACCACGACCGTGTTGCCGGCATCGACCAGCCCGTGCAGCTGCGTCATAAACTTGTCCACGTCGGCCGGATGCAGACCGGTGGTCGGCTCGTCCAGTACATACAGGCTGTTGCCGTGCTGGCTGCGCTGCAGCTCGGTGGCCAGTTTGATGCGCTGCGCCTCGCCACCGGACAGTTCCGTCGCCGGCTGGCCCAGGCGCAGATAGCCCAGGCCGATATCCCGCAGCAGCTGCAGCGGGCGCTGCACCGGCGGCTCGTCGGCGAAGAAGGCCAACGCCTCCTCGACTGTCATCGCCAGCACCTGCGCGATGTTGCGGCCGTTCCACTGCACTTCCAGCGTCTTGGCGTTGTAGCGTTGGCCATGACAGGTGGGGCACGGCGCGTAGACGCTGGGCATGAACAGCAGTTCGACATGGACGAAACCTTCGCCCTCGCAGGTCTCGCAGCGCCCGGCGGCGACGTTGAATGAGAAACGACCCACGCTGTAGCGGCGCGCCTTGGCCGCGCGCGTGCCGGCGAACAGCTTGCGCACATGATCGAACAGGCCGGTATAGGTGGCCAGGTTGGAGCGGGGCGTGCGACCGATCGGCTTCTGGTCGACGTTGACCAGACGCTTGATCGCCTTGGCGCCGTTCAACCGGCCGCGGGTACGTTCGATGCGGCTGGGCTGCGGCAGTTCGCTGTCGTTTTCCTCGATCACCGGCTCCTGCCCCAGGTGTTCGCCGACCAGCTCGACCAGGGCCTGGCTCACCAGGCTGGACTTGCCCGAGCCGGACACGCCGGTCACCGCTGTGAACGCGCCCAGCGGAAAGCGCGCGTCCACACCATGCAGATTGTTGCGATGGATGCCCTGCAGGCCCAGCCAACCGGACGGCGCCCGCGGCGTGCGGCGTGGTCCGTGATCGTCCTCGAACAGATACGGCGCGGTCACCGAGGCCTTGATGGCGCGCAGGCCTTCGGGGGGGCCGCTGTAGAGCACCTGGCCGCCGTGCTGGCCGGCGCCCGGGCCGACGTCCACCAGCCAGTCCGCGCGGCGCAGCATCTCCAGATCGTGCTCGACCACGAACAGCGTATTGCCGCCGGCCTTGAGCTGCGCCAGTGCGTCGTACAGGGCCTCGCCATCGGCCGGATGCAGGCCGGCAGTCGGCTCATCCAGCACGTACACCACCCCGAACAGGCTGGAGCGGATCTGCGTGGCCAGGCGCAGGCGCTGCAGCTCGCCCGGCGACAACGTCGGAGTGGCGCGATCCATCGACAGATAGCCCAGGCCGAGCGACTGCAGCGTGCCGATCCGCTCGACCAGATCATGCGCGATGCGCTGGGCGGCGATGCGTTTCTCCTCGGACAGATCCGGCGTGCGGCGTACGTCGCTGCCGCCGGCATGCGCGTTGCCGCCGGCCGCCACGCGCTTGGCGGTGGCCTGGCGGCCGGCGCTGCGGCTGCGCATGGCCGTGGCCTTGGGCGCATCGAAGTGGCCTTCGGCGGCTGGCCGCAGTGCCTGCGCCATGGCGCTCAGCGGCAGCTGTGACAGGGTGCCGATGTCCATGCCGGCGAACGTCACCGACAGTGCCTCGCGCTTCAATCGACGGCCATCGCAGACCGGGCATTGCGCGCCGATCATGTAGCGCGCCACGCGTTTCTTCATCATCGCGCTCTGCGTGGTCGCAAACGTATGCAGCACGTAGCGGCGCGCCCCGCTGAAGGTGCCCATGTAGCTGGGCTCTTCCTTGCGGCGGAGGGCAGCGCGGGTTTCGGCCGGGGTAAAGCCGGCATAGACCGGCACCACCGGTTGTTCCTCGGTGAACAGGATCCAGTCGCGCTGCTTCTTGGGCAGGTCGCGCCAGGGAACATCCACGTCGTAGCCGAGCGTCACCAGGATGTCGCGCTGGTTCTGCCCGTGCCACGCCGGCGGCCATGCGGCGATGGCGCGTTCGCGGATGCTCAGCGACGGATCGGGCACCATCGACTGTTCGGTGACTTCATAGACGTAGCCCAGGCCATGACAGTTCGGGCACGCCCCCTGCGGTGTATTCGGCGAGAAATCCTCGGCGTACAGCATGGGCTGCCGTGCCGGATAGGTACCGGCACGCGAGTACAGCATCCGCAGCAGGCTGGACAGGGTGGTGACGCTGCCGACGCTGGAGCGCACGCTGGCGGTGCCGCGCTGCTGCTGCAGGGCCACGGCCGGCGGCAGGCCTTCGATGGCATCCACATCCGGCACGCCGACCTGGTCGATCAACCGGCGGGCATAGGGCGACAAGGATTCCAGGTAACGCCGCTGCGCCTCGGCGTAGAGCGTCCCGAAGGCCAGCGAGGATTTCCCCGAACCGGAAATGCCGGAGAACACCACCAGCGCATCGCGTGGAATGTCGACATCCACGTTCTTGAGGTTGTGTTCGCGTGCGCCCCGGACCCGCACGAAGGCATCCGGGGCAGTGCTGGGCGACGGGCGGCGCGGGCGCGTGGATGTCTTCATAGGTGAAGAATAGCGAACCACAGCGCCGGCTCACCGCCGGTGAAGACCGGTGAGCACCGCGTTGACGCGACGGTCAGGCTACCGCCGACATGCGCGCCCCCGGCGTCGGCATCACCAGGAACGCATCGACGGCGTCGCCCAGCACGGTCGCCTGCCGTTCGAGCGCGCGGGCCGAGGCGGACGCCTCTTCGACCAGCGCGGCATTCTGCTGGGTGCTGCCGTCCATCTGCAGCAGGGTCTGGCTCACCTGCTCGATGCCCACCGTCTGTTGCTGCGACGCCGCTGAAATACTTGCCATGATCGCGGTGACCCGCTGCACGCTGCCGACGATCTCGCCCATGGTCGCGCCCGCGCTGTCGACCTGCCGGGTGCCGGCGTCGACCTTCTCGACCGACGCCTCGATCAGCTGCTTGATCTGGCGCGCGGCATCGGCGCTGCGTTGTGCGAGCAGGCGCACTTCGCTGGCGACCACCGCGAAGCTGCGCCCCTGCTCGCCCGCGCGTGCCGCTTCCACGGCGGCGTTCAGGGCCAGGATGTTGGTCTGGAACGCGATCCCGTCGATGACCCCGGTGATTTCTCCGATCCGGCGCGAGGACAGCGCGATGTCGGCCATGGTGGTCACCACCTGCGCGACCGATTCGCCGCCGCGGGCGGCGACCTCGGCAGCGCGGATCGCCAGCAGGTTCGCCTGCTGCGCCGAGTCCGCGTTCTGCCGCACGGTGGCGGAGAGTTCTTCCATCGAGGAGGCGGTCTCTTCCAGGTGTGCCGCCTGGCGCTCGGTGCGGTCGGACAGATCATGGTTGCCCGCGACGATCTCACCGGAGGCGGCGTTGATCGCCAGCGAGGCCTGCTGGATGCGCGCGACGATGTCGGTGAGCTGGATGACCGTGGCGTTGGCATCGTCCCGCAGCCGCGCGAACACGCCGTGGAAGTCGCCCTGCATGCGCACGCGCAGATCCCCCTGCGCCAGCGCCGAGAGCAGGCCCTGCACGCCGGACAGGTTGCTCTGGAAGGTATCGAGCAGGTGGTTGATGCTCAGCGCCAGGGTCTTCACGAAACCCTGTTTGCCCTCCACTGCGATCCGCCCATGCAGTTCGCCGCGGGCGGCCGCATCGACCAGCGCGGCCACTTCATTCTCCACCGTGGTTTCCAGCGCGCGGCTGCGCCACTCCACGGCGGCACCGAGCAGGTGGTCGTGCTCCACGATCGGGGTGATCACCAGCTGGTAGCGGATGCCCGCGTGCTCGATCTCCCGGCTGGCACGCTGGCCGCCCTGCAGCGTGGGCAGCAAGGTGACGAAAGCCGGATGCAGGGCGGCGGCGGGTTGGCCGCTGCAGTCCTCGTGCACCAGCCGCAGTTCGGTGAGCAACGCCTGGTTGAGGAAGCCGATCCGCCCTTCCCCATCGAGCACCATCACCCCGGTCTGCGCACTGTCCAGCGCCTGGCGGGCGCGGGTGTTGTCGCGCGCCACGGCGCGCTCGGCCTCGATCCGCTCGCGCAGGCGCTGCTGCATGTGGCGCAGGCGCGCAGCCAGCTGGCCGATCTCGTCGTGCGGATTGTGGATGGTCAGCACGGTGTCGAGACGATCCTCGGCGATGTCCTCGGCGAAGCGCAGCGTATCGGCGATCGGCCGACGGACCGCGCGCAGCACCAGCAGCAGCGTTGCGATCAGCACCACCGCCACCAGCAGCAGGGTCAGCGCGAACACGATGCCCATGGTGCTGGCACGCGCGGCCTGCCGCTCGCGCGCCGCCGCCAAGGCCTGCGTCTGTGCCTGCTGCAGCGCCTGCAGACCCGGGCCGATCTGGGCGGCGGTCTCGCCCAGTGACTGCGCCTCCACATCCAGCCCGATACGGGCGGCGGTGTAGGCCAGCAGCGCGCCCTGGTAGGCATCCATCTGCGTCCGCAACGTCTCCTGCGCTTCTACGCCCAGGCGCGCGTCGGCCAAAGACAGATCGAACGGCAGCTTCTGCTCGCTGGCGCGATCGGTATGCGCCGACTCCCCGGTGAGCAGCAGCAGGCTCTCCTCGCGGCGCATCTTCTGCAGCTGTGCGATCAGCGCGGGACGCGCGCTTGCCTCCACGGTGGCTTCCAGCGATGCAGCCGCTGCCTCAAGTTGCGCGCGCAGGCCGGCGTCGCCGCGCCCCATTTCGTCCACACGGGTGTTGAGGGCCGCAATGCCTTCCGCGAAGTCACCGGCGCGGGCGGACACCTCGCGCAGCGCATCGGCGCTGCCGGCGTCGTGGGGATCGCGCTGCAGCTGGGTCAGGGTCGCCTGCAGGCGCTGCTGCGCCGTCTGCAACGCCTCGCGGTCGGCGTCATCGAAGGTGGCGGCATAGCGGGTCTGCAGCCGCCGTGCATCGGCGATCTCGGTGGCCAGCGTCGCGGCCAGCGCCGCCTCCTGCTGGTGCGCGGCGAACGCCTCGGCCGCGCGCTCGGTATCATGGCGCGTCCAGCCGTACGCCATCGCTACCGCGAACAAGCCCAGGCAGCAGATCAGCAGACTGGCCGTCAGTTTCCGTGCGACGCTGAGACGGCCGAGCGCGGCAAGCCGGCGCAGGGGGGAAAAGCGGACTCGATAGCGGTCACCCAGGCGGGTGACGAACAACGACAGGCGGCGGGGGACGGCCGACATCACGTACTCCAGGCGGAAGGACGCATCGATATCGGCGGGTTCGCGGTGAACTTTAGCGCCGATCTCAACGCGCGCCCCTGGCTTCGCCGGAGGCTCCCGTTGTAGGGGAGCCAGACGACGAAGTGATGACGATCCGGCGACGAGCGCCGTACGACGGCTGCCCACCTTGGCGGGGCGCGCGGCGGTCCGGGGCACATGAACGTGCGACAGTGCAGGAAGGGACAGCACCTTCACGGCGATTGCGTTGAACTAGCACTGGGATCGCGGCCGGGGCCGCTGCAGGACCGGGTGAGCCCTCTACCGCACATCAGGTTGATCACGACGCTTGACGCCATACCGCACGGAGAGACACCGCCATGAATGCCGCCTTCAAGATCTTTCTGCTCGCCGGTGCACTGCTGTACGGCCTGCCGGGGCTGGTGTGGTGGGTGAACCATCGGCGGGCAAAGCGCGCCCGATTGGCCCAGGGCGGGGTCAGCGTCGAGGCCCGCGCGCCATGAGCGGCGGCACCGGTACGAACGCGGCAACCCACCTGACAGAAGAGCAGCGGCAGATCCTGCGCGACATCAACGCCACGCGTCCGGTCAGCGATGAAGCGGCCAACTGGGCCGTCAAGGCCGGCTACGCGGCCCAGGCGGAAGATGGCGACATCGACCTGACCCAGGCCGGCCGCCAGCGGGTGGACTCCAGCACCCTGTAACGGGCCGGGGCCAATGTGCCCTCTGCCGAGCCCCGTACGTCATCCTTCCGAATGACACTTGAAGGGCCCCCCGCCCCGTGCGAAAAGTGGTGCCCACTCTGGCCCGATGGAAGCAGGCACCCCGATGAGGCACTCCCCCGCTGCGTTCGCCGTCGTGCTCGTGGCTGCGGGCATGCTCGCGCCCGTGTCAGCGCACGCTGGCGAGGAAGCCGTGGACGCAGCCGCCCTCACGCGCACCGTCACCGCGCTGGATGATCAGGTCTTCGACGCTTACAACCGCTGCGACCTGGATACCTTCGCCGGCTACTTTTCGCCGACCGTCGAGTTCTATCACGACAGTGGCGGGGCCACCTTCGATCGCGACACGGTGGTATCCAATACCCGGAAGTACATTTGCCACAAGGTCCGCCGCGAACGGGTTCCGGGGACGCTCAAGGTGTACCCGATCAAGGATTTCGGCGCGATCGAGGAAGGCGAGCACCGCTTCTGCGAGGTCGCGACCGGCAACTGCGAAGGCAGCGCGAAGTTCGTGATGGTCTGGCAGCACAAGGACGGGCAATGGCAGCTCACCCGGGTGCTCAGCTACGGCCATCGCGCGTTGACCGAGGCTGAGAAGGCGGCGCTGGAGACGACGGGAACAAGGTAGTGCCTGAGCGGCCAGCAATGCATAGCGCCACTGCGGCAACCGCGAAGCCGCTGGTGAGCCAGAGATTGGCGGTCAGGCCGAGGCGATCCAGCGCTTGACCGCCCAGCCACGCCCCGGATGCGATCCCGACATTGAAGGCACCGACATACAGTGCGGAGGCGACTTCGACCGCCCCCGGCGCCGCCTTCATCATCCACGTCATCAAGCCCACCGACACCCCGCCGTAGGCCAACCCCCACGCCAGCAGCGCCATGGCACCGCCCAGGCGCGAATCGCCGATGGACAGGAACAGCAACGGCGCCAGCACCAGACCCGCTGCGATCAACGACACCGTCAGTCGGGTACGTCGTGCCGCCACGATACCGGACAGGAAATTGCCGGCCATGCCTGCGGCGCCGTAGCCGAACAACAACGGCCCGACCCAGCGCGCGTCGAACCCCGGGACGGACAGCAGCAGCGGCCGAACGAAGGTGAAGGCGATGAAGTGTCCCGCGACCAGCAGGAAGGTCAGCATCAACCCACGCTGCAGCGCGCGGTTGCCCAGTTGATGACCGAACTGGCGCAGGGTCGTCGTGCCGGACGGCGGCAGACCAGGGATGACGGCCAGATGCAGGGCGAGCACGGCGGCACCCAGCAGCGCCATGCTGCCGAACGCCCAACGCCATCCCAACAGCTCCCCGATCAGCGCGCCGAGTGGAACGCCCAGCACGGAAGCAGCCGCCACGCCGCCAAAGATGAGCGATGTGGCCAGGCCGACCGATCGGGTTGCCACCAGCCGCACCGCCAGGCCGCCGGCAATCGCCCAGATGCCTCCCATGCACAGCCCGACCAGCACGCGGGCCGCCAGCATCCAGCCCAACGTGGGTGCGAAGGCCGCGCCCAGGTTCGCGATCACCAGCAGGCCCAGCAGCGCGCACAGCAGCGAGCGCCGATCCAGTCCGCCCGCGCTGATCACCACCAGCGGTGCGAACAGCGCGGCCAGCAGGGCGGGCAGCGAGATCATCAGGCCCGCGGTGCCGGTGCTCGTGTCCAGCGCCTCGGCGATCGGGGTCAGCAGGCCGACCGGCAGCATCTCCGTGGTGACGACCGAGAAGGTCGCCAGGCTCACCGCGGTGACCGCCCACCACGGGTGGCGGGGTGTCGATGGCGCGTGCGCCTGCATCAGCAGATCTCCAGGGTGCGTGAATCGCGCGGACGCAACACGCCGTGCGCGATCGCCGCCGCCAGCAGCACCGCGCCTCCTGCACACAGCGCCACCAGGTACCCAGCACGCGGCCCGTGTGCATCCACCCCGTAACCGGAGATCGCGGCGCCCAGCGCCACGCCCACGTTCAGCGCCGCCAGCAGCCAGGTCATGCCCTCGGTGAGCTGGCGCGGCGGCACCTGCTGCTCGGTCAACGACATCGCCACGATCATGGTGGGGGCGAAGAACACGCCCGCCACGAAGACCGTCACGGCCAGCGCGCCGATGCTTCCCACCAGCAGCAGCGGCAACGTGGTCACCGCGGTCGCGATCCCGCCCAGCAGCAGCAGGCGGCGCAGGGGCGTCTGCAGGGTGAGCGCACCGAACAGCACGCCGGACAGGCAGGAGCCGGCGGCATACGCGCACAGCACGATGCTGGCGGCAGCGGGCTGCCCAAGGTGTGCGGCGAAGGCGACGCTGACGATATCGACGGTGCCGACGATCACGCCCATGGCGACCATCAGGACGGCCAGCCACCGCACGCCGGGCAGACGGATGACGGACGCAGCAGGCGCGGCATTCCGTCGTGCCGCTTCGACCGGGGGCTCGGTCCTGCGCTGCGCGATCAGCGCAGACGCGCCGATCGGCAGCAGCACGGCCGCGGCAAGCACACCCGCCTGCGGCAGCACGGCGACCGCCAGGCCGACCGACAGCGGCGGCCCGGCGATGAAGGTGACTTCATCGAACACGGTTTCCAGCGCGTACGCCCTCTGCAGCTGCGGTTGCCCGCGGTAGATCGCGGTCCAGCGCGCGCGCACCATCGCCGACATGCTGGGCATGGCGCCGGCCAGCAAGGCGCCGAAGAACAGCAGTGCGGCCGGCGCCGCCCACCACGATGCGCCGAGCAGGAGCAGCAGGCCGAACACGCTGACGCCGGTAGCCACCGGCAACACCCGGCGCTGCCCGTGCCGGTCCACCAGACGGGAGACCTGCGGTGACAGCAGCGCGTAGGTCAGCACGAAGGTAGCCGCCACCGCGCCGGCCAGCGCATAGCTGCCGCGCACCTGGGCGAGCAGCGTGATGATGCCGATGCCGGTCATCGGCAAGGGCAGCCGCGCCAGCAGGCCCGCCAGGGCGAAGCCGGTGCTGCCCGGCGCCGCGAACAGCGCGCGATAAGGGTGGGTCATGGGTTGGTTCACCCGCTCTCTTTCAATTTACATACACATCGTATGTTTAAAATCCTATATACATACGCTCCGGATGTAAACCAGCGTCCGCCCCCGCATCCAAGGAGAGGCCGATGGCCCGTCGTACCCGCGCCGAGATGGAGCAGACCCGCGCCACCCTGCTGGCGACCGCCCGCGCGGTCTTCAGCGAGCGGGGCTACGCCGATACTTCGATGGACGATCTCACCGCGCAGGCCGGCCTCACCCGCGGCGCCCTCTACCACCACTTCGGCGACAAGCAGGGGCTGCTCGCGGCGGTCGTCGATGAGCTCGACGCGGAGATGGACGCGCGCCTGAAGGCGATCTCCGACGCCGCCGTGGACCCGTGGGAGGGATTCCGGCTGCGCTGCATCGGGTACCTGGAGATGGCCCGCGAACCCACCATCCAGCGCATCGTGCTGCGCGATGCGCGCGCCGTGCTGGGCGGTGCCTCGCCGGAATCACAGCGCCACTGCATCGATTCCATGCAGCGTCTGCTGGCGCACCTGATCGATCTGGGTGTGGTCGCCGACGCCCATCCGCAGGCCCTCGCCTCCCTCGTGTACGGCAGCCTCGCCGAGGCGGCGTTCTGGATCGCCGACGGCGACGATGGCGATGCGCGGCTGGCACAGAGCGGGGTTGCGCTGGAGCTGCTGCTGCGCGGGCTGCGCTGCAGCGCGCCGACGTCCCCAGGCAAGCTGCCCGCCTGACGGCTTCACAGCTCGCCTCGCGCCGATACCCTATGGTGTCCGCCCCGCGCCGCCTGCCGTCCCGAGGCCGGTGCATCCGACCCCCTGCCGACCGCGAGTACAGCTTGAGCTCTTCACCTTCCCCCGGTTCCCACGGCGAGCGTGATGCCGAGCGCGTCAGGATGGCACTGGCCGCCGGTGCGATCATCGGTACCTGGTTCTGGGATGTTGCCCAGGACAGCCTGACCGTCGACGATGCCCTGGCCCTGGCCCATGGCCTCGACCCGGCGCTGGCCCGCACCGAGCTGCGCCTGGAGCAGGTCGTGTCCGCCGTCCACCCCGACGACCGCGCCGGCCTGGCCGAGGCGATTGCCGAAGCGGTCCGCCGCGGTGGCCGCTACGCCCACCAGTATCGAACCCGCGGCGCCGACGGCGCCTATCGCTGGATCGAGGCGATCGGCCGGGTAGACCTCGACGCGCACGGGCAGGCCGTCGGCTTCCCCGGGGTACTGATCGATATCGATGAGCGCCGCCGGGTCGAAGCGGAGCGCGACCAGGCCCAGACCCTGCTGCGTTCCTTCGTCGAAGCCGCACCCGGCGTGGTGTACGCCAAGGACCGGCAGGGCCGGATGCTGATCGGCAACCGCGGCACCACCGAGCTGATCGGCCTGCCGCCGGAGATCTACGTCGGCCGCACCGACGCCGAGCTGCTCGGTGACCCTGCCCAGGCAGCCATCGTGATGGCCACCGACGAGCGCGTCATGGCCAGCGGGCAGACCGAGCAGCTCGAAGAAGAAGTGAGTTTCCCCGATGGCCGGCGTGCGCATTGGCTGTCGACCAAATCGCCCCTGCGCGACGCCGACGGTGTGGTGGTGGGGCTGGTCGGCACGTCACTGGACATCACCGACCGCAAGGCCGCCGAGGCCCGCCATCTGGAAGTGGAGGAGCGTTATCGGCTGGCCGCCCACGCCACCAATGATGCCATCTGGGACTGGCGCATCTCCGATGGCCAGGTCATCTGGAACGAAGCACTGACCACCCTGTTCGGCCATGCGCTGAGCGAGACCAGCGCGCAGTGGTGGCTGGATCACATCCATCCGGACGACCGGGCGCGCGTGGACAGGGACATCCATGCCGTGATCGAGGGCGGTGGAACCGCGTGGAACAGCGAGTACCGGTTCCGTCGCGCCGACGGCAGTTTCGCCTCCGTGCTCGATCGCGGGACCGTGCTGCGCGGCGGCGTGGGCGAGCCGCTGCGGATGATCGGCGCGATGCTGGACCTGACCGTCCGCCAGGCGGCCGAAGCCGCGCTCGCCCAGAGCGAGGAACGCCTGCGCTTTGCCACGGAGGCCGGTGACATGGGCTTCTGGGATGTGGACCTCGTGCGCGACGCGCTGATCTGGCCGGCGCGGACGAAGGCGATGTTCGGCATCTCGCCCGAGGTGCCGGTGTCGATGTGCGACTTCCATGACGGGCTGCATCCCGACGACCGCGCCGCCACTGTCGCCGCGTTTGCGGCGGCCGCCGACCCGGCGCGGCGCGCGCTCTACGACGTGGAATACCGCACCGTCGGCAAGGAAGACGGCGTGGTGCGCTGGGTCGCGGCGAAAGGACGCGGGCATTTCGAGGGCGACCGCTGCGTCCGGGTCGTGGGCGTGGCGATCGAGATCACCGCGCGCAAACTGGCAGATGCCCGGCTGCAGGAATTGAACGAGCACCTGGAGAGCCGGGTGCTGGAAGAAGTGGCGCAGCGCACGCGCGTGGAAGATGCCCTGCGCCAGAGCCAGAAGATGGAGGCGGTGGGCCAGCTGACCGGCGGCATCGCGCACGACTTCAACAACATGCTTGCCACCGTGATCGGCCCGCTGGACCTGCTGGCGATGCGGATGGGCGACAGCGATCCGCGCGCCAAGCGCTACATCGACATGGCCATCGACGGCGCGACCCGCGCCGCGCAGCTCACCCAGCGCCTGCTGGCGTTTTCCCGGCAGCAGCCGTTGCAACCGGTGCCGTTGGATGTGAACCGGTTGGTGGCCGGGATGTCGGACCTGCTCGTGCATTCGCTGGGCAGCAGCATCCGCCTGGAAACCGTGCTGGCCGCACAGGTCTGGTGCACGTTCGCCGATGCCAACCAGCTGGAGAACGTGATCCTCAACCTGGCGGTCAACGCGCGCGACGCACTGCCCGGTGGCGGGCGCCTGGTAGTGGAGACGGCCAACTGCATGATCGCCGCCGATGACGGTGCCGCAGCGGCAGAGGTCCCCGAGGGCGAGTACGTCCGGATCACCGTGGCGGACAACGGCAGCGGCATGCCGCCCGAGGTCATCGCCAAGGCCTTCGATCCGTTCTTCACCACCAAGAAGGTGGGGCAAGGCACCGGCCTGGGCCTGTCCCAGGTGTACGGCTTCGTCAAACAGTCGGCCGGCCACGTGAACATCGATTCGACCCCGGGACAGGGAACAACGGTGACCCTGTATCTTCCGCGCCGCAGGGTGGATGTCGCGCCATCGCCCCCGGCCGGAAGAGAGGACAACCGCGCCCTGAGCGGGGGTCGGGAACTCGTCCTGGTCGTCGAAGACGAGCCCGGCGTACGACAGTTTTCCGTCGAAGCGCTGACCGAACTGGGCTACCCGGTGCTCGCGGCCGAGGGAGCCGCCACGGCGCTGACCCTGCTCGACCGCCATCCCGACATCGCGCTGCTGTTCACCGATGTCGTGATGCCGGAGGTCAACGGGCGGCAGCTGGCCGATGAGGCGCTCAGGCGGCGACCGGCACTGAAAGTGCTGTTCACCACCGGGTACAGCCGCAATGCGCTGGAGAACGATGGCGTGCTCGACCCCGATGTCCACCTGATCGGCAAGCCGTTCACGCTGGAGGAACTGGCGTTGCGGGTGCGGGCGGTGCTGGCCGAGGTGCGCTGAGCGCGATACGTTGCACGCCGATGCGCAGGCATTCACGGCGTGCCTGCGCGCCGCACGCGATGATGGGTGCTCAGCAGCCGGGTGCCGCATGCCTTCTGGCAGCGCCGGTACCGGAGCGCTCGACAGACTGCGGAAGCGTGATGATCCAGAACCTCGTCCACTATGCGCCCTTGATCACGGCGGCCATGACCTGCGTGACCGCGTTGATCTGGATCGTGTATCTCAGCGTCTTCCTGCAGAGCTACCGACGCCAGCAGCGGCCGTCGATATTGATCACCTCGGGCGCTGGGAAGGACCTGGACGCCCACTGCTTCGTGACCAACCTGGGCCTGGAGCCGGTCTACCTGCTGGATGTGGTGATCGACCTGATCGACCCCGACGGCAACGTGGTGCGCGCCGTCATCCCGGAGCGGAACGAGCGATGGAGCGAGGGCCCAGAGGAAGACGACGATGCGCGTCGCGCGACCAATGTCGGCACCTTGAGCAGCGGAGGAGAGCGCGACCTGGGACGGTTCCGGACCCTGATCGAACGCGCGTGCACGGAAAACCCCGCCATCCGCAGCGGAACCGCCTTCAACGGACTGGAGGTGACGGTTGTCGCGGTCACCGCGAGCCAGGCCGAGCTCTGCGGCGCCTCACGCTGCTACCAGATCGACCATCCGGCCGAGGGCAAGCCGCTTCTTCGCGCCCAATCCATCAAGGCGCGCCAGCTGCAGGGGTACTTCGCCCGCAAGAACCTGACGCGGTTGCTGACCGCCCAACTGCGCATCAGCGATCCAGCCTGACCGGCCGCCGCGGGGACGATGACATCCTGCTGCCGCAACGATCCCCGCCGAATTTCAAACGTACGCTTGAAACACGCGTAACTTCGTCGAACTGGACACGATCCACCAGTTCCGCCAGACTCCGCCCTTTCCTGTTGTTCGGCACCCATGGCGAAACTGCTGGTCCTGCATGGCCCCAACCTCAACCTGCTCGGTACGCGCGAGCCGGGCGTGTATGGGCACACCACGCTGGGGCAGATCGACCAGGCCCTGCTGGCCCAGGCGCAGGCCACCGGCCACGCCGTGGAGGCGCTGCAGTCCAACGCCGAGCACGTGCTGGTGGACCGGGTCCAGGCGGCCCGTGACGATGGTACGGCCTTCATCCTGATCAATCCGGCGGCGTTCACCCATACCTCGGTGGCCCTGCGCGATGCGCTGGCCGCGGTGGACGTGCCCTTCATCGAGATCCATCTGTCCAACCCGCATGCACGCGAGCCCTTCCGCCAGCACAGCTATTTCAGCGACAAGGCGGTCGGGGTGATCTGTGGGTTCGGTGCGGACAGCTATCGCTATGCGATGGATGCGGCGCTGACCCGGCTGGCGGCCGCCTCCGCGTGATGACACTGCCGCGTGTCCTCGCCAGCGTCGTGCTGTGGGGCTGCCTGTGTGGCGCCGCCGTCGCCGGCGACCGCGAGGATGAGGGCATCGACTGTGCGCACCCGGTCACCACGATGGAGCGCGACCTGTGCGCCTCGGACGTGGCGGCCGCCGCCGACGTCGAACTCAATGCTGTGTACGCGCAGGCGCGCCGGCAGCTGCGCTCCCCGGCCGACGGCGGTGCCTGCAGCTGGTGCGGCAACGCCGAGCAGCAGCTGGTGCTGGCCCAGCGCGCCTGGGTCGAACTGCGCGACCACGACTGCGACGCGGTGTACCTGTTGAATTCCGACGGCTCGGCCCGCAATGGCGCGCAGATGCGCTGCCTGACCACCCTCACGCGTGACCGTATCCGCCAGCTGCGCGACTTCTACGAATTGCTTTGACCCGAGCGCACCGCGCTTCCCACCACACTGACACCACGAGCTAAAGAGGCCCCTATGGATCTCCGCAAAATCAAGAAACTGATCGACCTGCTGGAAGAGTCGAACCTCGCCGAAATCGAAATCAAGGAAGGCGAAGAGTCCGTGCGCCTGTCGCGCGCCCCCGTCTCCGGCTACGGCATGGTGCAGGCCCAGCCGCAGATGATGATGGCCCCGGCCCCGGCACAGCCCGCGGCCCCGGCGATGCCGATGCAGTCGCCGACCGAAGCCTCCACCGGTGGCACCGCCAAGGCCGGCAACGCGCTGCCCGATGGCCACGTGCTGCGCGCGCCGATGGTCGGCACCTTCTACTCGTCGTCCTCGCCGGACAAGCCGGCCTTCGTGTCGGTCGGCCAGGCCGTCAAGGCCGGTGAAACGCTGGCGATCATCGAAGCGATGAAGATGTTCAACCCGATCGAAGCCGATGTCTCCGGCACCATCGTCGCCATCCTGGGCGAAAACGGCCAGCCGGTCGAATTCGACCAGCCGCTGTTCGTGATCGGCTAAGGATTAGTCCATGCTCGACAAAGTCGTTATTGCCAACCGAGGGGAGATCGCGCTGCGCATCCTGCGCGCGTGCCATACCCTGGGCATCCGCACGGTGGCTGTGCATTCCACGGTCGACCGCAACCTCAAGCACGTGGCCATGGCCGACGAGTCGGTCTGCATCGGTCCGGCACCGTCCTCGGAGAGCTACCTCAACATCCCGGCCCTGATCGCCGCGGCGGAAGTCACCGACGCCCAGGCCATCCACCCGGGCTACGGCTTCCTGTCGGAGAACGCCGACTTCGCCGAGCGCGTGGAAGAATCCGGCTTCATCTTCATCGGCCCCAAGGCCGACACCATCCGCCTGATGGGCGACAAGGTGGAAGCGATCCGCGCGATGAAGGCCGCCGGCGTGCCGTGCGTGCCCGGCTCGGGCGGCCCGCTGACCGACGACATCGTGGCCAACACCAAGATCGCCCGTGAGATCGGCTACCCGGTCATCATCAAGGCCTCCGGTGGCGGTGGCGGCCGCGGCATGCGCGTGGTGCATGCCGAAGCCTCGTTGAAGGCGGCGATCGAGACCACCAAGTCCGAAGCCAAGGCCGCTTTCAGCAACGATCAGGTCTACATGGAGAAGTTCCTGGAGAATCCGCGCCACGTGGAGATCCAGGTGCTCGCCGACGGCCAGGGCAACGCCATCCACCTCGGTGAACGCGACTGCTCGATGCAGCGCCGCCATCAGAAGGTGGTGGAAGAAGCGCCGGCACCGGGCATCACCACCGAGCTGCGCGATGAGATCGGCAAGGTCTGCGTGGAAGCCTGCATCCGCATCGGCTACCGCGGCGCGGGTACCTTCGAGTTCCTGTTCGAAGACGGCCGTTTCTACTTCATCGAAATGAACACCCGCGTGCAGGTGGAACATCCGGTGACGGAGATGGTGACCGGCATCGACCTGGTCTGCGAGCAGCTGCGCATCGCCGCCGGCCAGAAGCTGACCATCAAGCAGAGCGACGTGGTGCTGACCGGCCACGCGATCGAGTGCCGCATCAACGCCGAAGACGCCGAAACCTTCGTGCCGAGCCCGGGCCAGATCACCGCCTTCCATCCGCCGGGTGGCCCCGGCGTGCGCGTGGATACCCACATCTACAGTGGTTACCGCGTGCCGCCGAACTATGACTCGATGATCGGCAAACTGATCGTGCACGGCCCGGATCGCGAGACCGCGATCGCGCGCATGCGCGTGGCGCTGAGCGAACTGGTCGTGGACGGCATCAAGACCAACGTCGCGCTGCAGCAGCGCATCATGCGCGACAAGGGCTTCCAGGCCGGTGGGCAGAACATCCACTACCTGGAAAAGCGCCTGGCCGAACGCAAGAACAAGTCGATCGCGCTGACCTGATCGACGCGCTCGCGCGGGACGCTGGACAGCAGAAAGGCGGGGATTTCCCCGCCTTTTTGTTTGCCTGCGTTTTTCCGCTGCCCTATCCGAGCCCGCCCATGAACTGACGCACCACGTCGGCGGCCGCCTTCGGGTTGGCCTGCAGAAGCAGATGAGGGCCCGCCACGGTGTGCTGCTGTGCCTGCGGCAGCAAGCGTGCCCATTCGTGCTCCGCCCGCGCAGGCAGGAGGCGGTCATGCGAGGCCTGCAGACACAGCATCGGCACTGCGATGTCGGGCAGGGCCGCACGCGCATCAACGTCAAGCACGGCACGCAGGCGCGCGCGCAGGACCGGAACAGTGACCTGGGCCAGCGCCTTCCGCAGGCCGTCCCGCAACGCTGGCGTTGCCCAGCGACCCAGCAGCCACCATGACAGCGCTGGCGACGGCATGCCCCGCATCGGCACATACGGCAGCAGCGGGCGCAGCGCGCGCCCGGCGGGCCAATGCGCGCGGGCAAAGGTCGTGGAGAGGATCAGCCCCTGCAGTCGCGAAGGCGCAGCGGCGGCGACGGTCAGCGCCAACGGCCCCGAAAACGACTCCCCCAACAACACGAACGGCGCATCGCGCGGCAGCGCCGCCTGCACGAAGGGCAACAGCGCGGGGTAATCGAGAGGAACATCCCGCGGGTAGGCGATGACCGAGGTGGCCACGCCCCGCGCGGCCATCGCATCGATGAAGGCGGTATGCAGCGTGCCGGTGGCATCCATGCCCGGCAATACGATCAGCGCAGGCAGGTCGGACACCGCCGCCCCTGTCTGGCTGTCACTTGGCGGTATCCGCCGCAGTGACCTGCGAGTTCTTCACCGGCTCCACGCCCAGCGACGAGGTCGGGTCCATGATCACCATCGTTTCGGTGGAGCCATCCGGCCACACCACCTGGAAGGTGCTGCCGGTGGGCAGCGAAGCGAACGGCATGCCACTCTGCGCGCGATACACCGCAGCGACCTGGCTGGCACCGGCGCGACGCACTTCGGCATCGGCCTTCACCGAGGTCAACTGCACTTTGGACAGGCTTCGGTAACGATCGTCATAGGTATCGATCATCACCAGGCCCACCGCTCCGGCCGAGTACGCGACAAACAACGCCACCCAGAACCAGAATTTGGCACCGTGCAGAATTCGACGGTAATTCATCGCCCATTCCTCTGCTTGACCAGCTCTTCGACCAACACGTTCATTTTCCCCGCACCTTGCCGCGATACCGCAGCGTCATACACAAAAGTGGCAAAGTCCTGCCCACCGTCCTGCGAACAGATCCCTCCGTTCGCGCAGAAATTATTCATCAGCACGCTGTCCGGCCCGCAGGCCATGCCCAGCTCGCAGGCGGCCAGCCGCCAGGCCAGTTCGCTGAACTGATCGCCGGCCACCAGGCCGCTCATCGCGTTGTCGCCACTGGCACGCTGGCCCATGCCCGGCGCCAGCGCCATGTAGGCTTCCGGATCACGCGAATCCATCACCCGCTCGACCAACCCGCGGCGATAGCCCGGCCCGGTTTCCAGCGGCTGGCCCTCGGCGAACAGCGAGGCCTCGGCGGCGAGGTTGCCGGCCTTGGCCGCCTGCAGCCGCTGCGCCAGGATCAAGGGCCGGCCCAGGTTGTCGCTGCTGACGAAGCCCGCGCAGCGCCGCGAGACGCGCTCGCGTGCAGCGACCATCGGCGCCGACGCGCTCATGCCCATACCGGTCAACAGCGTGTTGTCGAGCTGATAGCCGCCCGGGTCCATCGCATACATCGCGCAGTAGTCGTAGACGCGGCTGACCATCCACCCGGCCTCGGCGTTGCCGTTGGCCGCCTGCAGCTGCAGGCGCTGCGCATAGGCGAACAGGTCGGTGTCGCCTTCGATATCGGCCCGCAGGTCCAGCGGCAGGCCGGACGCCACCGCCGTGCCGCGCTCGCTGCCGAGCAGGCGCCGGGCCAGTTGCCGGGCTTCGGCCGGGACCGCGTTGGGGGCGCTGCCGGCCTGCGGCTCATCCATATGCGACGAGGACGGATCGGCGTGCAACACCCGATCGCCCGCGCGATAGCCCACCACCCCCAGCAACGCCAGGGCCGGTACGACCAGCAACCAGGTTTTCAGGGTCGGCACGAGCGCCATGGGCAGAAGTCACACGCTGTCCGTGATGGACAGCAGGAGTTCAAGTTTAGCAAGCGGCTGCAGCGGTGTCTGAACCAGCCGTCGGGCCGATCTTACCGGCCGGCGAGACGAGCGTCCGGCGGCACGGCCGGGACCATCGCCCCGCACTGGTCTAACATGCACGGTTTTCCGCCGGTCCCTGCCCCCATGCCCTTCCTGGAACTCACCCTGCACTGCACCGAAGCCACCCAGCCGCGCTATGAGAATGCGCTGGACGACGTGGGCGCGCTGGCGGTGACCCTGCTCGATGCCGATGCCGATTCCAGCAACGAGCGCGCGATCCTGGAACCGGGCGTGGGCGAGACGCCGCTGTGGAACGACCTGGTGCTGACCGCGCTGTTCCCCGGCGATACCAATGCGCTGGCCCTGCTGGCCGCGCTGGACGCCTTCGACCCGGGCCTGGACTGGGCCAACGCCAGCTTCCGCGCGGTGGCCGACGAAGACTGGGAACGCGCCTGGATCGACCAGTTCCAGCCGATGGCCTTCGGTGATCGCACCTGGATCGTGCCGTGGAATCATGAGCTGCCGGAGACCGCACAGGCCGACGATGCTGCCGTGGTCCGCCTGGATCCGGGCCTGGCGTTCGGCTCGGGCACCCACCCGACCACCGCGCTCTGCCTGCGCTGGCTGGACGGCCTGGCCGCCGAGGGCGCGCTGGCCGGCACCACCGTGCTCGATTTCGGCTGCGGCTCGGGCATCCTCGCCCTGGCCGCGCTGAAGCTGGGCGCGGCCCGCGCGGTCGGCGTGGACAATGATCCGCAGGCGGTGCTCGCCACCGGCGACAACGCCGAGCGCAACGGCCTGCAGGACCGCGTGCAGGTCTATCTGCCGCAAGACGAACCGCAGGCGACGTACCCGGTGGTGGTGGCGAACATCCTTGCCTCGGCACTGGATGCGCTGGCCGATGTGCTGGCTGCGCGCGTCGCCCCGGGTGGTCGCATCGCGCTGTCGGGCATCCTGCACGGGCAGGAAGGGGAACTGCTGGAGCGCTACGCCCCGGCCTTCGAGCAGCTGGCCGTGGCGCAGGATGGCGACTGGATGCGCATCACCGGCGTCCGCCGTGCTTGAATAGCCTGTCTCCTGCCCGGTCCCGTGCCCATGTCCGAGCCTCCGATGCCGCCGCGACGCCCGATCGCCACGTTCCTGCGTCCGTCCGCGGAGGCGCCGGCCAATCCCGCTGAGCCGGTGTCCCTCTCCCACGAGGAGACGCCTGCGGCGTCGACAACGTCCATGGACGATCGCATCGCACCGCTGGCGGTGGAACAGGTGATCGACGCCCAGCCGGTGCATGCGCCGCAGCCGTCCGTGTCGCAGACCCGATTTGGATTCGCCGACGAACGCGCAGCCGATGTCGAACATGCGTACGCCGGCGAAGCTGCACCGGCCGCCGGGACCGGGGCGCCGTCGCACCCGCTGCCGGATGACGTGCACGCCCACGATGAGGACGCGCGCGGCCCGGCCACCGCTGCCCTGCCGCCGGCCGAAGCGGTCACCACACCCAGTTTCCTGCGCCTGCCCGGTGCACGCCTGCGCACGCCACGCTGGCAGTGGGGCATGGTGGCCGGGCTGGCTGCCGTGCTGCTGGTGCAGATCGCGGTGGCGGACCGCGCACGGCTGGCCGCCGATGCCGGTACCCGCCCGTGGATCGCCGGGTTGTGCAGCGTGCTGCGGTGTTCATTGCCGGCGTGGCGCGAGCCGGCGGCCTTCAGCATGCTCAGCCGTGATGTACGCCCGGTGCCGGGCCAGGCGGGTGCGCTGCAGGTGCAGGCGAGCATCCGCAACGACGCGCGGTGGGCCCAGGCCTGGCCGTCGCTGCGGCTGTCGCTGTCCGATGCCGATGGCCGCGTGATCGGCACCAATGTGTTCGCGCCGGCCGACTATCTGGATCGCGCGATGGACCCCGCCGCCACGCTGGAACCGGGACAAAGCGCACAGATCAGCTTCCGCGTGCGCGAGCCTGCAGCGTCTACCGTCGCATTCACCTTTGAGTTCCTCTGAGGCATCGCCGGGGCCGCCGGAGCGTGGCAGGCAGCCGGCGCACGCGCTAGACTGACCCCATCACCCTTCCGCCGTGGGCTGTTGTCCGCCCCGGCTCTTGCACCGGGAAACTCCTTGAACGCTGTCCTTTCTCGTCCTGACAACAGTCGTGGCGCGCCCAAGCCACCCCTGCGTGAACACGTCGCCCAATCGGTCAGGCGCTATCTGCGGGACCTGGATGGCTGCGATGCGGACGATGTCTACGAGATCGTGCTGCGCGAGATGGAGATTCCGCTGTTCGTGGAAGTGCTCAATCACTGCGAAGGCAACCAGAGCCGCGCCGCCTCGATGCTGGGCATCCACCGCGCCACCCTGCGCAAGAAGCTGAAGGAATACGGCATCACCACCTGATGCCGGTGGGGTACCTGCGTGGTCCCCACCTCCGTTTCGATATGCTGCCCGGGCGCGGATCAGCGGTCTGCCAGCCATGAGTCCCAAGGGAAGCGTCCGCCAAGGTGCTTCCGGAGCCATCCCGCATCGCGGACGTGCTCAAGACTGTTGCGCAGGGCAAGGACCTGGCGTGCCACGCGGTCCGGATGGCCTGCTGGCCCTTCCAGCGCGAAAATCCTGAAGGTGTTGCCGGGTGATCGCTGGAAACGGGCAATGGCCCCGTTCGAGAACAGAATCGCGCCCTCGTCCATCGACGGGACGAACCGATAGACCTCGATCGCATACATATCTGCGACCACGGAGAGGTAGACCAGCAGCTGTTCCACGCTCGGTGTGCGCCGGTACAACCGGACCCCATCACCGACGCATTGTCCTTCGTCCAGATAGATCTTGTACTCGATGCCAAGATTGCGCCGCCGCTCACGCAGATCGACGAAGTACGACAGCACGACATCCGCCCCCTCGCCCCAGCATTCATCCGCCTGTGCCTTCAATGCCCCCGCGTCGTTCCTGCGGTGCCAAGGTGCCGCATGAGGGCCATCACCCCCATAACCCAGATACATGGACAGGAAACCGACGTACCCATTGGTGCGAATCAGTGAGCGGATAGCGTCGTGCAGGGACATCGGGGCTTCCAGAGCAGAGAGAAACGATGCGCAGCTGTTGATGCGCACGGCGGGTGCCGCAGGCCCCGCGCGGGGCGCTCTTGAGCAGACAAGAGGCCCAAAGCCTACAATATGCCCCCGCTCCGCTTCGATCTCCTGCCCCCATGAGTTCCGATCTGCTGCCCGTGCGCCGGGCCCTGCTGTCCGTTTCCGACAAAACCGGTCTGATCGACCTGGCCCGCGCCCTTGCCGCGCGCAACGTGGAGCTGCTCTCCACCGGCGGTACCGCCAAGGCGATCCGCGAGGCCGGCCTGGCAGTGAAGGACGTTGCCGACGTCACCGGTTTCCCGGAAATGATGGACGGCCGGGTCAAGACCCTGCACCCGATGGTGCACGGCGGCCTGCTCGGCCGCGCCGGGCTGGATGACGCGGTCATGGCCGAACACGGCATCGGCGCGATCGACCTGCTGGTACTGAACCTGTATCCGTTCGAGTCGGTCACCGCCAAGGCGGACTGCACGCTCGAAGACGCCGTGGAAAACATCGACATCGGTGGCCCGGCCATGCTGCGCTCGGCCGCGAAGAACTTCGCCCGCGTGGCGGTGGCGACCGACCCGTCGCAGTACGCCGAACTGCTGGCCGAGCTGGACGC
This sequence comes from Stenotrophomonas sp. SAM-B, assembly GCF_013387485.1. Lineage (GTDB taxonomy): Bacteria > Pseudomonadota > Gammaproteobacteria > Xanthomonadales > Xanthomonadaceae > Stenotrophomonas > Stenotrophomonas maltophilia_AA. The sequence goes on along the minus strand of NZ_JABBXB010000001.1, from coordinate 364,898 downwards.
CCACGATGGCAAGTTGTCGGCCGCCAAGCGCTTCGCCTTCTCGGTGGCCGCGTTCAACCGTGTGGCCCAGTACGACGCGGCGATCAGCAATTACCTCTCCGCCGTGACCACCACCGACACCGCCGTGCCGCTGCGCAGCGAGTTCCCGGCGCAGATGAATTCCAGCTTCGTGAAGGTGATGGACCTGCGCTACGGCGAGAACCCGCACCAGAGCGGCGCGTTCTACCGCGACCTGTACCCGGTGCCGGGCACGCTGGCCACGTTCCAGCAGCTGCAGGGCAAGGAACTGAGCTACAACAACCTGGCCGATGCCGATGCCGCGTGGGAATGCGTGCGTCAGTTCGACGTGCCGGCCTGCGTCATCGTCAAGCACGCCAACCCGTGCGGCGTGGCCGTGGGCGCCGGCAACGGCGATGCCTATGAGCTCGCCTATGCGACCGACCCGACCAGCGCCTTCGGCGGCATCATCGCCTTCAACCAGCCGCTGGACGCCGCCACCGCGCAGGCGATCCTGGACCGGCAGTTCGTCGAAGTGCTGATCGCCCCGGACTTCGAACCGGCCGCGCTGGAATACGCGCAGAAGAAGGCCAACGTGCGCGTGCTGCGCATTCCGCACGGCGACGGCCGCAACAACTACGACACCAAGCGGATTGGTTCCGGCCTGCTGATGCAGAGCGCCGACAACCGCGGCATGGCGCGCGACGAACTGACGGTGGTGAGCAAGCTGGCGCCGACCGAGAAGCAGTTCGCCGACCTGTTGTTCGCCTGGAAAGTCGCCAAGTTCGTCAAATCCAACGCCATCGTCTACGCCAAGGACAACCGCACCATCGGTGTCGGCGCCGGCCAGATGAGCCGCGTGTACTCCGCGCGCATCGCCGGCATCAAGGCGGCCGATGCGAACCTGGTGGTGGAAGGCTCGGTGATGGCCTCCGATGCGTTCTTCCCGTTCCGCGATGGCATCGATGCCGCTGCTGCCGCCGGCATCAAAGCGGTGATCCAGCCGGGTGGCTCGATGCGCGACAGCGAAGTGATCGCGGCCGCCGACGAGCATGGCCTGGCCATGGTGTTCACCGGCGTGCGTCACTTCCGTCACTGATCCGCGGGAAGACACGGATGTCTCCATGGCAGACCCGATGCCTTGCAGCGCTGGCGCTCGCCACCGCTGCGGGGCTGGCCAGCTGCACGCCGGCCAGTGAACCGGCGGCGCCGCAGCCAGCCCCCGATACCGTCGCGCCCTCTGCCGGCCCGATCGCCCACGTCAGCCGCAGCACGCGCCTGCAGGGCTTTCTGACCGAGCGCTACGGCAAGGCCGCCAAGCTCTCAGGGAAATGGCGTGGCAGCTGGGTCCAAGACGGCGACACCCGCCTCACGGATTGGCATGTGTGCGCCGAGCAACCGGTAGTCACCGGCGACAGCTGGCAACAACTGCTGGCCGTCTGCGGTTCACCGCTGGACGGTGCCCACCCGGACCCGGGCGCGATCGACTTCTTCGTGCTGCGCCCCGAGGCGGACCGCTTTGCCGTGGCCGCCGCGCTGACCGGGCAGAACTTCGGCAGCCGGGGCGAGCCCGGCACCGTGCAGATCCTCCGCGCCGGCAGCGACTTCTACGGCTTCCGCATCGAGCACGGCTGGTTCGGCCAAGGCTATTCGCTGATCACCCAGACGCTGGTGTTGCCCGGCCCGAACGGGCTCGTGGAAGCCGGTGGCGTGCGCAGCCATATCGACAACACCGCCGCCTACGACTGCGACGACGCCGATGCGGAACCGGACTGCCAGGCGCGGTTGTTCAACCTCGATTTCACCCTGCGCTTCGACGACCGCGATCCGGCGGCACGGCAGTGGCCGCTGCTGATCGAGGAGACCGGCCTGGGCTGCGGCGGGCAGCCGGTGCGCCGCGAACACCGCTTCACCCTGGACCCGACGACCTGGAGCTATGCGTTCCCCGAGGCACTGAGGCGCGAAGAGTGCGAGTGATGCGTTTATACGCATTGGCAGTCGTGGCGCTCGTGCTGCTGGCCGGCTGTGACCGTACACCTGCGCCTTCCGGACCCGCCAAAGCGCACCGTGTGCTCGACACCACGGCGCAACCGGAAGACACCGTCCGGGTCAGGGGCGATCAGACCCAGCGCCTGGAGGCCTTCCTTCGCGAGCGCTATGGCGACAAGGCCGTCCTGGATGCGCCATGGAAGGACGACTGGGAGGACACCGAGGTCGAGGCGATGCGCCCGGTCACCCGCAGCGTGTGCGCGCGTGACACGGTCACTGCCGAGGGTCATGAGCAGACCCTGCTGGCGGTGTGCCAGACGCTGGACGACGCAGCCACGGTCGAGCCGGGCCGGGTCGATCTGTATGTGCTGCGCGTGGGCAAGGACAACGAAGAGGCCAACCGAGGCGACGTGTTCGCCCGACTGCTCGCCGATGATCCGCTGCTGGTGATGGCCCAGCGCCTGCAAGGCCCGTACGGCCGCCACGGCGCACCCGGCACCGTCCAGATCGCGCAGCTTGGCCCACAGCGCCGCGCGTTCCAGATCACCCATGAGGAACACCGGCGCGGCCATCGGCGCATCTGGCGCAGTTACATCGCCGAGCACAACCATCGCCTGCGCGATGTCGCCCGGTACCGCGATCATCTCGACAACCTCGCCCTGCACCACTGTGACGGCGAGCCGACCGCCTGCGGAAGCACGGTCTTCGCAGTCGACTTCAGCACGACGGTGGGCGACAGCACTGCCGTGGATGGCTACTGGCCGCTGACGGTGCGTGCCAGCGGCCACGACTGCACGGGCCCGGCAACCGAGTTCTACCACCTCATCTTCGATGCCCGGCAGCGCGCGTATCCGGTACCGGATGACCTCCAGCGCGACGGCTGCGCCGACAGCTGAGGCCGTGGGTTGCCACGGCAACCGACCGCCCGAATGCACCCGCCGCCCGCACCGCGTAAAATCACCCTCCTGCCCTCTTACGCGAGAACTGCATTGAAGATCCTGGTCATCGGCGCTGGCGGCCGCGAACACGCCCTGGCCTGGAAGCTGGCCCAGTCCGCGAAGGTCCGCGAGGTCATCGTCGCGCCCGGCAATGCAGGCACCGCCACCGAACCCAAGTGCCGCAACGTGGACGTCAAGGTCACCGACCTGGACGGCCTGCTGGCGCTGGTCGGCACCGAAGACATCGGCCTGACCGTGGTCGGCCCGGAAGTGCCGCTGGTGGCCGGGGTCGTCGACCGCTTCCGCGCCGCCGGCTACCGCATCTTCGGGCCGACCGCCGCCGCTGCGCAGCTGGAAGGCAGCAAAGCGTATGCGAAGGACTTCCTGGCCCGCCACGGCATTCCCACCGCGTTCTATGCCGTGCACACCGAGGTCGAGCCGGCGCTGGCCTACCTGCGGGAGAAAGGCGCGCCGATCGTGGTCAAGGCCGATGGCCTGGCCGCCGGCAAGGGCGTGATCGTGGCGATGACCCTGGCCGAGGCCGAGGACGCGGTGCGCGACATGCTCTCCGGCAATGCCTTCGGCGATGCCGGCGCACGCGTGGTGATCGAAGAGTTCCTGGACGGCGAAGAAGCCAGCTTCATCTCGATGGTGGACGGCAGGACTGCGCTGCCGATGGCGACCTCGCAGGATCACAAGCGCGTCGGCGACGGCGACACCGGCCCGAACACCGGCGGCATGGGCGCGTACTCGCCGGCCCCGGTGGTGACCGATGAGGTGCATGCGCGCGTGATGCGCGAGGTGGTCAACCCGACCGTGCAGGGCATGATCGCCGACGGCATTCCGTTCACCGGTTTCCTCTATGCCGGCCTGATGATCGATGCCAGCGGCGCGCCGAAGGTGATCGAGTTCAACGTGCGCTTTGGCGACCCGGAAACCCAGCCGGTGATGCTGCGCCTGCAGTCGGACCTGGTGGACCTGGTCGAAGCGGCGATCGACGAGCGCCTGGACACCGTGGAGGCGCAGTGGGATCCGCGCCCGTCACTCGGCGTGGTGATGGCCGCCTCGCCGTATCCGGAAACGCCGATCACCGGCGACGTGATCCATGGCCTGGACGCGGTCGCCGCGACGGCCAAGGTGTTCCATGCCGGCACCACGCTGGACGCGCAGGGCCAGGTGCTCAGCGCCGGCGGCCGCGTGCTGTGCGTGGCGGCATTGGGTGGCACGGTGGGCGAAGCACAGCGCAACGCTTACGCCGGCGTCGGTGCGATCCACTGGGCCCACGAGTTCCACCGCCGCGATATCGGCTGGCGGGCGATTGCGCGCGAGCAGGGCTGAGACAGCGTGGGGGCAGCGACGGCTGCCATGTAGCGCAAAGGCCCGGCATTGCCGGGCCTTTGTTCTAGAGGACGGCGTCGAGCCCTTTCCGGTCGATCAGGTTCAACAGCTTCAGCGATGGTCCACTCGGCTTCTTGTCGCCCTGCTCCCAACTGCGCACTGTTGAAACGCTGGTGTTCAGCACGCCTGCGAATACCGGCTGGCTGAGCGCAAGCGACGTGCGGAGTGCACGGATCTGGCCGCTGCTGTACGCGGGCACCGGCTCCAGGCAAAGCGCTTCGTAGCAGCTCAACCGGCGCTTATCGATGACCCCATGTGCATGCAGGCTCACGGCCGCATCGTGCACAGCCTCCAGAAGCCTGCTCTTCGGGCGCCGGCGCTCAGATGTCTTTGTCATGACAGATCTCCTGCAGGTCACCGCATTTCACGGCGCGATCCAACTGTGTCGAGCTCATTCCCAGAAATTCCGAGGCATACAACTGGAGCGCATCCCGTTCCGTACCGCTGATTGTCGCGCGCTCGTTCTTCTCATAGCCGAAAAGGAAGAACCAACTGCTGCCCCGCGGGGCCGCGATGATGGTCCGGACACTCCCGCTCTTCCCGCGGCCGGGCAACCGAACCCGCTTCTTGAAGATGCCACCGCCGAGGTCAGCATCCACCAGGCCTCGCCGCATCTCATCCACCGCTCGGCACAGGGCCTCGCTGCCGAGCGCAGACCTTCGGAGGCTGCGGTTGAAACTCCGGGTGCGGAAGACACGTTGCATGATCATACCGTGCCACTGAGTGGTACGGCGTGAACATCAGAAGGCGGCGTGCCCCGCTGTCGGAAAGATCACCGGACAGACACCGGTATAACGCTGCCGGAAAAGAAAAGGCCCGGCAGTGCCGGGCCTTATCATTTACTCCAGCGGCTTACTGCATCACGCAGTAAACAGCGCCTTCATCTTCTTCAGTGCGTTCGCCTCTACCTGGCGGATGCGTTCGGCCGACACGCCGTACTCATCGGCCAGCTCCTGCAGCGTCACCTTGCTGTCCGCGTCCAGCCAGCGACGGCGGATGATGTCGCGCGAACGCGCATCCAGCTCGGCCATGCCTTCGCGCAGCAGCTGCAGCTGATTGTCTTCGCTGTCCATCCGCTCATACGCCATCGAAGGATCTTCTTCGTTGGCGCGCAGATAGGCAGCCGGCGACGGCGGCGCATGATCGTCATCGTCATCGCTGGAGAGATCGAAACCGATATCGCGGCCGGACAGGCGCGACTCCATCTCGAGCACTTCGCGCTCGGACACGTTCAGGTCCTTGGCCACTGCACTGACTTCCGCCGCGTTCATCCAGCCCAGACGGGTCTTGGACTTGCGCAGGTTGAAGAACAGCTTGCGCTGCGCCTTGGTCGTGGCGACCTTGACGATGCGCCAGTTCTTGAGGATGAACTCGTGCATTTCCGCACGGATCCAGTGCACCGCGAACGACACCAGGCGAACGCCCATGTCCGGGTCGAAGCGCTTCACCGCCTTCATCAGGCCGATGTTGCCTTCCTGGATCAGGTCGCCCAGCGCCAGGCCGTAGCCGTTGTAGCCACGGGCGACGTGCACCACGAAGCGCAGGTGGGAATGGACCAGCTCGCGCGCGGCGTCCAGGTCCAGCTCGTCGCGGAAGCGGCGGGCCAGGTCCTGCTCGTCATCGACCGACAGCACCGGGATCTGGTGCACGGCACCGATGTAGGCGTCCAGCGAACCGAGCGCACTGGGAATCGGGAGATTGTTTGCCACAAGGGCAGTAGAGGTGTTCTGGCTCATAGCACTCATCTTAGCAGTCCCGGAATTGGACTGCTAAAGGGGAAAGAAGTTCCAGCGTTCTGTTCATGGGATGCTGGCACCGATCACCCGGCTAACGTACCGCGAAATGATGACAGTGGCGAGGGCCTGGGACCGGCGCAGCAAAACCAATGAAATCAACAATATAGACTGGTGAATGGGGCGATATCGCGTGTTTTCTGGCTGAACAGCCCGCCGAAAGCGCCCATTCATCCCGGAAAGGTTGTCGGCAGTTCAGCCAGGCATGGCCTGGCTCTACCCCCAGGCCACCACCGAAGCCGACCGCCAATACCGCGATGCCCGGTAGTGCCACGCCATGCGTGGCAGGCCCAAACCCATCGAAGCCGCAAACGACGCCATGCGTGGCAGGCCCAAACCATCCGAAGCCTAGTAATACCCCGCCATATTCAGGAAGAACCCCTTCTGGTCGTACTTCAGCTCGGTCATGTCATCGCTGAACTCGGTGAAGTTGTAGCCCACCCCGACCTTGAAGTTCTCCCCGACCCGGCGGTCCACGCCCACCAGCCAGCCCTTGCGCACGCCACCGTCGCGCACCTTCAACCAGCGGTGCTCGGCCAGCCCTTCCCATTGCGCGAACAGGCGATAGCGCAGTTGCAGCGCGGCGAAGTCGGCGCGGCTGTCCAGCCAGGCACCCTCGCCGCGGCCGGTGCGGTAGTCACCCCAGCGCGAGGCCAGTTTGCCGGCCACTTCCCAGCGCGCGCCCAGCTGACGGATCCCTTCCAGCGAGAGGATCTGCGAACGCTGGTCGTACAGGTTGCCGCCCTCCTGCCCCAGCGAGGCCACATCGTAGAGATAGGTGAACTTGCCGAAGCCGGCCCAGCGCGTGTTGTCGTGCGGGCGCCAGGCGAAGCCCATGTTGGTCTCCACCAGCTTGGCGTCGGCCAGGCGGTCGATGCGGTCTTCGGTATCGGCATAGTTCGCGCGCAGGGCGAAGCGCCAGTCGTCGTTGAGTTTGTACAGCAGGCGGTTGGTGGTCACCCACTGCTCGCGCTGCTCGGCCCCACTGTCGCGGCGATACTCCAGCTTGCTGTTCCACTGCGCCACGGCATCGGTACGCCCGCCGCTCACGCTGTAGGCACGGCGATCGACACGGCCCAGGGTGGAATCCAGCTCACCGTCCATGATCGTGAAGCCCAGGTTCCAGCCCTGCGCGGGATAGAAGTCCATGCCGAAGGTGTGCACGATGCCCGCGCTGTCCTGGCGACGGTCCTTCAGATACTGGCTCTCGTTGTAGACGTTGACCTGGTTGCTCAGCCGCCAGCGCTGGCCCAGCGTCCAGCCACTCTGCAACCCGGTATCGAACAGCGGATCGGTGACGGTGCGGTCGGTGCTGTAGCTGTAACTGCCGTACAGGCTGTGGTCCGGTGCCATGCGGTACTCACCATCGACCTTGGCGCCATGGCCGCGGCTGCCGCCACTGACTTCCGCGCCGACACTGCTGCGGTCGCCGAACAGATACCGCGCGCCCAGCGTGAGCAGGTCGTTCTTCTCGTACGCGCCACCGTCATCGTCCAGCGTGACCTGGCCGGTGCCGTACAGTTCCCACGACGCGCCGAAGCGCTGGCGGTAACCGATCGCCGCCAGCAGGGCGTCCACGCTCTGCAGCTCCTGTTCCTCGCGCACGCGGCGCAGCTCACCGGTCAGCTGGCCGTCGTTGCCCAGTCGCCACTCCGCGGCCAGCTGGCTCTGCTCCAGCGCCAGTTCGCCCTGCTCGGTGCGGGTGTGCCGGCCGTACAGACTGACGTCGTCGGTGAGGTAGCCGAGGAATTCGGCACCGTATTCCTGGATCGGCAGACCGGTGTCCTGGCGCGCGACCGAGAAGCCGGCATCGACGTCGCGCCACCACGCCCCCAAGCTCCAGTCCTGCGTCGTCCAGCCCAGCTCACGCAGGTTGGCACGCGCTTCCACCGCGCTGGCGGTGCCCGAGCGCCGGCCTTCGTAGGGATTGCGACGGATGAAGCTCAAGCCGCCGTTGTCCGAATAGAACACCGGGGCGGCAGTCGCTTCGGTGCGGGTCTGCTCCATCTTCAGATATGTGCCACGTCCCGCCTGCAGGGTGAGGTCGGCGCCCTTGAGGCTGTAGTTCTCGCCGCTGCGGTTCTCGTCGATCCAGGTGCCGCCGATCGCCACGTGGTCACCGATCCATTGCCGGCCGCGCGCGCCGTAGGTCACGTCATCGCTGCTGAAGCCCAGCGGCACGTATTCGTAGTCCACCAGCAGCAACTGGTCGTAGCCGTCGAGGGGCATGTCGCGGGTGATGCTGCGCACGTTCTCGCGGGTCAGCTGCGCCAGTGGACGGGTCAGGATCAGGCGGCCCTGCAGGTTGTCGATCTCGTAGTCCACGCCCTCCTGCAGGGTGGCGCGCGTTTCGGTGCGGCCGGTGGTGCGGTCGCGCACTTCCAGCACCACCTGCTCCGAGCCCGGCAGCACGTCGGTGTGGCGCAGGTAGTACAGGCTGCCGCCGGTACCGAGGAATTCACTGTGGCCCGGGGCGGACTGCGCTTCCGAACCGAACACCTTGACCTGCGAGCGTGCCTCGCCCAGCGGCGTGGCCTCCAGCGAACGCCAGTTCAATGCACCGCCATACAGCGAGCGCACGTACTGGCCATATTCGGTGCCGGTGATGCCAGTGGCGTAGTTGCCCCACACGGCCTGGCTCTGGTCCCAGTCCACGCGCAGGTACAGCCGGCCCTGCGTATCCACGTCGCGGTAGGTGGTGGAGTCATCGCCATACACCGGGTAATACAGGTCCGGATCCAGGCGGCGGAACACGTCCTGCGCGTCGGCCTGGGTGAAATCGCGGAACAGGTACTTCAGCTCGCGGTCCTGGGTGTCGGCCTGTGCAGTGACCAGGTATTTGCCGCGCAATTTGCCCTTCAGGTAGAACGCCAGCCGGCCCTCGCTGAGGAAGCTGTCGTCGTCGCGGTCATCCGCCGCCAGGGGCTGCAGATTGCCGCTGGCGCTGTTCTTGGACACGGTGACATCGGCGATGGCAACCAGGAACAGGTAGCGGCCGGTGACATCCACGTCCAGCTGCCGCTGCGCGGAGGGCGCATCGCGGGATTCGACACTGACGTCGTAGCGATGCTCGCCCACCGGCTCGAGGAACTCGGCGGCGAACTTCTGCTCCAGGTCGACCGGGAAGTCCTGGCCGTTGATGCGCACGCGGCTGTTGGGTTCCAGGTTGCGGCCATACAGACGCACGCGCGAGCCGTGGATGGGAATGTTCTGCAGGCGGAGCATGCTCTGCCCGTAGATGCTGTTGCTGAGCTGCAGGTCCTGCGCGCTGTCGCCATCCAGGGCCTGGCCCAGCGTTTTCTGCACGTTCTCACGGGTGATCTGCAGGCCCCGGTCAAAATCGGCCGGGGTCACCAGCTGGATGCGCTGGAGACGGGTTTCATCGAACGCCCCACCGGCACCGTAGGCGCGCGCGACGTAAATGAGATCGTCACCGGTGCGCAGCTTGATCTGCGGCGGCAGCTCACCGCTCCACTCGGCATCGCCAACGTAGTCGGCCGGCAACTCGATGCGGGCCAGCGGCGTGACCAGATCGGTATCGGTACCGCGATACAGCGTCACCTCCAGTTTCTGGATGAAGGAGGCGTAGTTGTTGTAGCTGTGGAAGCGCAGCGGACGGATCACCCGGCCGTTCTCGAACGGCACGGTGGCGGCGGCCTGCACGCTCAGGCTGGGCGGCACCATGGTCGGATCTTCGGTCGCCCACACCACGCCGCCGTTGGGCAGCTCGGCCATGAACTGGCCGCCGCGCGCCGCCACGTCCGGGGTGACTGCCGGTGACGCCGGTACCGTGCCGACCACGGGGAGATCGGTGCGGCCCGGCAGTGGCAGCGCGGGCGCGTCGTCATCGCCGATGCGCAGCAGCAGCCCGTCATCGCTGCGGCAGCTGTCGGCTTCGCAGCGGATCGGCGCGGGTGAAGGAGCCGGCAGAGACTGCTGGGCGGCGGCAGGCGCTGCCAGCAGCACGGCGCTGGCCAGGCCGAGGATGAGGCGGCGGGAGATCGGGCTCGGAATCAGGGTCATGTCCATGTCAGCGCCCCTCCCCGGTCGCGCGACCGGGACTGGCAGGCTCGGGGGGATCATCCAGGCGCAGGCGCTGCAGCACGCGCCCATCGGCGTCCAGCACCTCGATCGTCGTCACCGCGGCGACCGGCGCCGGCAGCTGCGGTCGCAGGGCTGCCCGCAACGCCTGTGCACGTTGCCGTGCAAGGTCTGCCTGGCCGGCGGGCGCGGTGAGCTGCAGCCGTCCGCCGCCACGCGCCACCAGGGCCTGCGCGGCCGTTGCGATCACCGGTGCGCGGTCGGCCCCCAGCTGCGCGCTGCCCGTCGGGAACAGGGCCTCGCCCAGCTCGATGCGCGCGGGTCGCGATGCGGTGGGCGCTGTCGGCGGTGCGGTGCTCAGCGCACCCTCGGGCATGCGCACGCCGAAGTCGAAGCGCACCGGCAGCCCGGGGGTGATGCGGCGGACCAGCGGGTTGGGCGTGGTGAAGCGCGCGCCGGCCGGCAACGTGGACGGATCCACCTTGAGGATGAAGTTGCGCCCGCGCGCTTCGCCGCCCGGAATCCCGACCAGGTGATAGCGGCCTAAGGCATCGGTTTCCATCAGCAGGCCTTCCACCGCTGCGATGCGCACGCCGGGAATGCCGCGCTCACCGTCATCCTGGATGCCGTTGCCGTTGCGGTCGTCGAACACGCTGCCGACGATCAGGCTCTCATCGAGCAGCGGATCGGTGGTGATCTCCACCTCGGCCGAGGCCACGTTGCCGATCGTGCGGTTCTCGCCGTCGATGGCGGTGATGCGGTTGGTGTGCACCCCCGTGCCGGTCCCGGCGCCGACGCGCAGGTAGTACACCACCGTGGCACGCTCCCCCGCGGCCACGTCGATGCCGTCGATGCGCAGCGGCTGCACGCCGCTGGTGCGTGCGTCGTTGTCGGCATCGAGCACCGCGAATCCGCCGCGCACGAAGGTGAAGCCCGGCGGCAGCGTATCGAGCAGGGTGGCACCGTTGGCATCCACCTCGCCGACATTGTCGATGGTGACGGTGTAGCGCACCAGGTCCCCGATCTGCGCGCTGCGCTTGCCGGCCACCTTGGTCAGGCGCAGTACGGCCTGCTGGCCGGCCACGGTGACCGCGACATTCGCTTCGGCGCACAGTGGTGTCGGGAGGGACACATCGCAGACCCGGTAGCGGAAGCTGTCGGTGCCGGCGAAGTTGGCCGCCGGCGTATAGGTGCAGACGCCGTTGGCGCACTGCACGCTGCCGTGCGTGGGCGCCACCGCGACCTGCAGCGACGCCGGATCCAGTGGCGCGGTACGCGCACTGTCGTTGGCCAGCACGTTGATCGCCAGCGGCGCACTGCTCTCCGCGGTGACGGCATCGTCAGCCAGGGTGAGCACGTTCGGCTCGACCATGACCGTGACCGTGGCACCGGCACACATCGCCGGATTCGCCACCTCGCAGACCTGGTAGTCGAAGGTCTGCTCGCCGGAGAAGTTGGCCAGCGCGGCGAAGCGGATGCGGGCACGCGGCAGCACCGTGGCCGTGCCATACGGCGGCGGCGCGGTGATGGTCACGGTGACGGTGTCCGGATCGATCGGCGTGCCGTTGACGCGGTCGTTGCCGAGCACGTCGATCTCGATCACGCCGTCCTGCGGGATTTCCACCCGGTCGTCTTCAGCATCCACGCCTGGATCGCCGGCGATGACGGTGACGGTGACGTTTGCGGTATCGCAGACGGTCGGCTGGTTGAGCAGGCAGATCGTGTACGTGGTGCCATAGCTGCCCGGCGCCAGCCCGGCAGCCACATCCACCCAGCCATCGGCGCTGAAGGCCAGGGCGTTGGTGGCGACCGGTGCGAAGCTCACCTGGGCCGGATCCAGCGGCGCGGTGTTGAACGTATCGTTGGTGAACACATTGAACAGGCGCGGGCGGCCGGACGGACCGATCGGGCCGCCGCTGTCGTCCACCGCCAGCAGCGCACCGACGGGGCCCTGCACCCGCACCGTGGCGATCGCGGTGGTGCAGTTGGTCGGCACGCCGTTCTCGCACAGCTGGTAGGCCAGTTGCACCTGGCCGGGCTGCACACCCGCCGCGACCATGATCTGGCCCTGGTTGTTCATCGTGTAGCCCGGCGTGCTGCCGGTCAGGCTGGCCACGACGCTGCCCAGCGGCGGCGGCGAAACGTTGTTGAAGCTGTCGTTCTCCACGACCGAGCGGGCGATGGTGCCGCCCACGGCCGGATCGACCGGGGTGCCGGTGAAGTCGTCGTTGACCGCGAGCACGACGTTGGCCGAGCCGGACAAGGTGAGCGTCACGGTGGCGTCGCCACATTGCGCGGTGTACGGCGCAGGCAGGCAGACCCGGTAGCTGAAGCTCACCGGCCCCGGCGTGCCCGACGGCGGGGTGTAGCTGAAGCTGCCATCGGCATTGAACACCAGGCCCGGCAATGCGCCGCTGGTGAGGGTGTAGAGCGCACCGGCGACGACATTGTCATTGGCGCCGACGTTGGCCGTGAGCGGAAGCCCGGCAGGCACGGTGAAGCTGTCGTTCTGCGGGACCGGGGTCACCACCACGGTGACCGTGGCGGTGGTGCAGTTGGCCAGTGCGGCGGCTTCGCAGATCTGGTAGGTCACCACGGTGGCGCCGGCGGTGACCCCGCTGCCGATGCTGATCGTGCCGGCCGGGTTGATGCTGACACCGGCCGGTGCGCCGATCAGGCTGAGCTGCACCGCTGCCTCCGGCGGCGGGCTGACGCCGTTGAGCTGATCGTTGGCCAGCACGCTGAGCGAGGAGGTGGTGCCCGGTACGAGGCCGGTGAGCACGTCATCACCGGCCACCAGCGTGCCGGTGTTGATGTTGATCGTCACCGCAGCGGTGGCGCAGGTCGTGGCGTACGGCGCAGGCAGGCAGGTCTGGTAGGTGAAGCTGACCGGACTCGGCGTACCTGCCGGCGGCGTATAGGTGAAGCCACCATTGCTGGCCAGGGTCAGGCCGGGCGGCGGCGTGCCCTGCACGGTGTAGAGCGCACCGGCGGGCATGGCGTCGTTGCTGGCCACGCTGTTGCTCAGGGTCTGCCCGACCTGCACCGAGAACGCGTCGTTCTGCGGGGCGGGGCTGACCACCACGGTGACGCTGGCGGTATCGCAGTTGCCCGGCGCGGCGGCTTCGCAGATCTGGTAGGTGATCGTCGTGGCACCGGAGGTCGTGCCACTGGCCACCGTGATCGTGCCGGTCGGCGTGATGCTGAAACCGGCCGGTGCGCCGACCAGGCTCAGCAGTACATCCGCCGCTGCCGGCGGCGAGACACCATTGAGGCTGTCGTTGGCCAGTACGCTGCCACTGGAGGTGGTTCCGGGTGCGACGCCGGTGAGCGTGTCATCGCCGGCCACCAGCAGGCCGTTGTTGACGTTGATGGTGAGGATCGCGCGGCCGCACAGGCTGCCGTTCGGCGCCGGCAGGCATACCTGGTAGGCGACGCTGACCGGGCCGGTCACGCCCGCGGCCGGGGTATAGGTGAACGTGCCGTCGGGGTTGAAGGCCAGGCCCGCCGGCGCAGTGTCCTGCAGGGTGAACACCGCACCCGGCGGCGTGTTGTCGTTGGCGGCGACAGTGTTGCCCAACGTCTGTCCGGCCTGCACTGCGAAGGCATCGTTCTGCGGTGCCGGGGTGACGACCACGGTGACGCTGGCGGTATCGCAGTTGGCCGGCGCCGCCGCTTCGCAGATCTGGTAGGTGATCGTGGTCGGACCGGACACCACACCGGTGCCCACGCTGATCGTGCCGTCCGGCGAGAGGGTGAAGCCACCCGGCGCGCCGACCAGGCTCAGCACCACATCGGCGGGCGCCGGCGGCGAGACACCGTTGAGGCTGTCGTTGGCGAGCACGCTGCCGCCCGTGGTCGCACCGGGCAGCACGCCGGTGAGCGTGTCATCGCCGGCGGTGAGCGTGCCGTTGTTGACGTTGAGGGTGACCGTGGCCGTGCCGCACAGGCTGCTATTCGGTGCTGGCAGGCACGCGCTGTAAACGAAGGTCACCGGGCTGGGCGTGCCGATCGGCGGCGTATAGGTGAAGCTGCCATCGGCGTTGAACGCAAGCCCGGCGGGCGGCATGCCCTGGATCGCCCAGGTGGACCCCGGCGGCAGGCTGTCATTGGTCGCCACACTGTTGCCCAGACTCTGCCCGGCCTGCACCGAGAAGGCATCGTTCTGCGGCGTGGGACTGACGATCACTGTCACCGTGGCCGTGGCGCAGTTGCCTGGCGCGGCGGCTTCGCAGATCTGGTAGGTGAGCGTGGTCGCGCCTGCCATCGTGCCGGTGGCGACGCTGATGGTGCCGCTGGGCGTGATCGCGAAGCCGGCGGGCGCGCCCACCAGGCTCAGCACGACGCTGGCCGCGGCCGGCGGCGAGACGCCGTTGAGGCTGTCATTGGCCAGCACGCTGGCGGCCGACGTGGTGCCCGGGGCGATGCCACTGAAGGTGTCATTGCCGGCCAGCAGCGCACCGGTGGTGATGGTGAGGGTGACCGTGGCGGTGCCGCACAGGGTCGTGTTCGGCGCCGGCAGGCAGGCCTGGTAGGTGAAGTTCACCGGCCCGGTGGTGCCACCCGGCGGGGTATAGGTGAACGAGCCATCGGCATTGAAGGTCAGGCCGGCCGGCGGCGTGCCCTGCAGTGTCCAGCTGGCGCCGGGCGGCAGGTTGTCGTTGCTCGCCACGCTGTTGCCCAGCGTCTGCCCCAGCTGCACGCTGAAGGCATCGTTCTGCGGCAGCGGCGTCACCACCACGGTGACGCTGGCGGTATCGCAGTTGTTCGATGCAGCGGCTTCGCAGATCTGATAGGTGAGCGTGGTCGGGCCGGCGGTCACCCCGCCACCGACGCTGATCGTGCCGTCCGGATTGATCGTGAAGCCGGCCGGTGCACCGACCAGGCTCAGCAGCACATCCGTCGCGGTCGGCGGCGAGGTGCCGTTGAGGCTGTCATTGGCCAGCACGCTGCCGGCCGTGGTCGCGCCGGGCAGCACGCCGGTGAGCGTGTCATCGGCGGCGGCCAGGGTGCCGGTGTTGACGTTGAGCGTCACCGTGGCGGTCGCGCACAGTGCCGCGTTCGGGGCCGGCAGACAGGTCTGGTAGGTGAAGGTGACCGGACCGGTGGTGCCGAGCGGCGGGGTATAGGTGAACGTGCCATCGACATTGAACACGAGGCCCGCCGGAGGCGCGCCCTGCACGGTCCAGCTCGCGCCGGCCGGCATGCCATCGTTCGCCGCGACGTTGCCGTTGCTGATCGTGCCACCGGCCTGCACCGCATAGGCGTCGTTCTGCGGTGCCGGACGGATCACCAGCGCAACCGTGGCGGTATCGCAATTGGACGGCGCGGCGGTTTCGCAGATCTGGTAGGTCAGCGTGGTCGCGCCGGCGACAACACCGGTCGGCACGTTGATCGTGCCATCCGGGGCGACGCTGTAACCGGGCGGTGCACCGACCAGGCTCAGCTGCACGGTGGCCGGCACCGGCGGACTGACGCCGTTGAGCGCATCGTTGCCGAGTACGCTGGGCGTGGCGGTACCCGGCGCGATGTTGGTAAAGCTATCGTCGGCGGCCGCCAACGTGCCCAGATTGACGTTGAGCGTGACCGTCGCCGTGCCACAGACACCGGCGTTGGGTGCGGGCAGGCAGGTCTGATAGGTGAAGGTCACCGCACCGGTGGTGCCCACCGGCGGCGTGTAGCTGAAGGTGCCGTCGCCATTGAACAGCAGCCCGTTCGGCGGCGTGCCCTGCACGGTCCAGGTGGACCCGGCAGGCATGCTGTCGTTGGCGGCGACGCTGCCGTTGACGAGCGTGCCACCGGCCGGCACGGAGAAGGCATCGTTCTGCGGCGCCGGCGTGACCACGATGCGGATCGCGGCGGTGGCGCAGTTGGTCGGCGATGCGGCTTCGCACAGCTGATAGGTCAGCGTCGTGGCACCGGCGGCGGCGCCGACGGGAATCTGCACGGTGCCATCGTTGTTGATCACGAAGCCGGCCGGTGCACCGAGCAGCAGCAGCTGCACCGTCGCCGCGGCCGGCGGGCTGACGCCATTGAGCGAATCGTTGGCCAGCACGCTGGGCGTGGCGGAGCCACCGGTGAGCGGCGCAGCGAAGGTATCGTCGTTGGCGACCACGGCGTTGACGGCGATGGTCAAGGTGGCCGTGGCGGTGCCGCAGAGGGCGGCATCCGGTGCGGGCAGGCAGGCCTGGTAGGCGAACGTGACCGGGCCTACAGTGCCGGCCGGCGGCGTATAGGTGAAGCTGCCGTTGCTGTTGAACACCAGCCCCTGGGGCGGCGCGGCCACGCTCCAGGTCGAGCCCGCCGGCATGTTGTCATTGCCCGACACGTTGCCGCTGTTGGGCTGGCCGGCCTGCACGGCGATCGCATCATCGACGGGGGCCGGACGCACCACCAGCGCGATGCTCGCGGTGGCGCAGTTGTTCGCCGCGGCGGTTTCGCAGATCTGGTAGCTCAGCGTGGTCGCGCCGGTAGGCGCATTGCCCGCCACCGAGACCGTGCCGTTGGGGTTGATCGTGAATCCGGCCGGCGCGCCGACCAGGCTCAGCGAGACGCTGGCGGCCGGTACCGGGCTGACGCCGTTGAGCGCATCGTTGTTCAACACGCTGGGCGTGGCAGCGCCCGGCGCGATCGCACCGAAGCTGTCGTCGGCCGCGACCAGGGCGCCGTTGTTGATGTTGAGCGTGACCGTGGCGGTGCCGCAGACGGCCGCGTTCGGCGCCGGCAGGCAGGCCTGGTAGGTGAAGCTGGTCGGGCTGGTGGTGCCGGCCGGCGGCGTGTAGCTGAAGCTGCCGTCGGCATTGAAGGTCACACCAGACGGCAGTGCGCCCGGCACGGTGTAGAGCGACCCGATGGGCATGTTGTCGTTGCCCGAGACCACGCCATTGATCGTCTGGCCCGCCTGCACGGCGAACGCATCGTTGACCGGCGCAGGCGCCACCACCAGCGCGATACCGGCGGTGGCACAGTTGGACGACGCAGCGGCTTCGCAGATCTGGTACGTGAGCGTGGTGGCGCCGGCGGCGGTCCCGGCGGCGACCGTGACCGTGCCATCGGCAGCGATGGCGAAACCGGTCGGCGCGCCGATCAGCGACAGCACGACCTCGGCAGGCAGCGGCGTGGCCGCATTGAGTGTGTCGTTGACCAGCACGGACGGCGAGGCGGTACCGGGGGCGAGCGGCGTGGCGAAGCTGTCGTCGACCGCCACCAGCGTGCCGCTGTTGACGTTGAGGGTGACGCTGGCCGTCGCGCAGACGCCTGCGTCCGGTGCCGGCAGGCAGACCTGGTAGGTGAACGGGATTGCGCCACTGAAGCCGACCGGGGGCGTATAGCTGAAGGTGCCGTCGGCCGCGAGCACCAGACCGTCCGGCGGGATGTTGAGCACGGTGAACTGGGCGCCCACCGGCACATTGTCGTTGCTGGCCACCGAGCCGTTCAGCACCTGGCCCGAGGGCGTGGACAACGCATCGTCCACGGCGGACGGCGCGACCACCACGCGTGCGGTGGCGATGGCGCAGTTGGATGGCGCCGCTGCTTCACAGAGCTGGTAGGTCAGATTCTTCACGCCTGCCGGCGTGCCCGGTGCCACCGTCACCGCACCTTCGGCGGTGATGGCCAGCCCGGCCGGCGCGCCCTGCAACGACAGCAGCACATCGGCTGCCGCCGGCGGAGTGCTGCCGTTGAGCGCATCGTTGGCCAGCACCGAGGGGGTGCTGCCGCCGGTGACCGGGTTGATCGGGGTCGTGCTGAAGTCATCCGGATTGGCGGCGAGCGTGCCTGCGTTGACGGTGATGGTGGCGCTGGCATTCGCGCACAGCGTGGCGTTGGGCGCCGGCAGGCAGACCTGGTAGTCGAACGTGACCGCGCCGGTGGTGCCGACCGGCGGGGTATAGGTGAAGCTGCCGCTGCCGCTGAACACCAGGCCGGCCGGCGCGGTGCCGGTGACGGTGAACAGCGCGCCCGGTGGCACGTTGTCGTTGTCCCCCACGGCGCCGTTGAGCGCTTGCCCGGCCGGCGTGGAGAACACATCGTTACTCGCCGACGGTGAGACCACCAGACGGATCGTGGCGCTGGCGCAGTTGCCCGGCAGCGCCGCTTCGCAGACCTGGTACGTCAGCACCGCAGCACCGCCCACCGCGGTGGGCGGCACCTGCAGCAGACCATTGGCATCCAGCGCGTAGCCGGCCGGGGCGCCGACCAGGCTGAGCAGCACGCTCGCAGGGGCCGGCGGTGTGACGCCATCCAGCGCGTCGTTGGCCAGCACGCTGACCGTGGTGGTGCCGCCGGGCGCGAGCGGCGCGGCACTGAAGTCGTCATCGCGCGCCAGCAGCGTGCCGGCGTTGACGTTGATGGTCGCCGTGGCGGTGCGGCACTGGGCGGTGTCCGGCGCCGGCAGGCAGACCTGGTAGGTGAACGTCACCGGCCCGGTGAAGCCGGCCGGCGGCGTGTACTGGAACGTGCCGTCCGGGCCGAACTGCAGTCCCGCCGGCGCCGGGGTGGTCAGGGAGAACACCGCACCGGCCGGCGCGTTGTCGTTGCTGCCGACGTTGCCCGCCAGCAATTGACCGGCCGGCGTGGAGAACACGTCGGCCTGCGCGGACGGTGCCACCAGCAGCCGGATCTGCGCCGAGTCGCAGTTGCCCGGCAACGCCGCTTCGCACAGCTGGTAGGTCAGCGTGACCGCGCCGGCCGGGACGCCGCTGCCGACCGTCACGCTGCCATCGGAAGCCAGCGTATACCCGGCCGGCGCACCGACCAGGCTGAGCAGCACGTCCGCGGAGGCGGGCGGCACGGTGCCGTTGAGGCTGTCATTGACCAGGACCGAAGCGGTACTGCCGCCGAGCTCGGGGTCGATCGGGACGCCCCGGAAATCATCGTCATTGGCGATCAGGGTGCCGGCATTGACGTTGAGGGTGACCGTCGCGCCCGCACACACCGCGTTGTCCGGCGCAGGCAGGCAGGCCTGGTAGGCGAAGGTGATCGCGCCCTGGGTGCCGGCCGGCGGGGTATAGGTGAAGCCGCCATCCGGATTGAACACCAGCCCGGTCGGCGCGGTGCCACTCAGGCTGAAGGCGGCGTTCGCCGGCACGTTGTCATTGCCGGCCACGTTGCCGGTCACCGCCACGCCCACCGGTGTGCTGAAGGTATCGTTGACCGCCACCGGCGCCAGCAGCAGGCGCACCGCCGCCGTGGCGCAGTTGCCGGGCAGCGCCGCTTCGCACAGCTGGTAGGAGAAGTCGAGCGCCCCGGAGGCTGCACCGCCCGGCACCGAGATCGTGCCGTTGCTGTTGAGTACATACCCGGCCGGCGCACCGACCAGGCTCAGGATCACCTGGGCCGGCGCAGGCGGAATGGCACCGTTGATGGTGTCGTTGGCCAGCACGCTGTTGGTGGTGCCGCCGGTGGTGGGCGTGATGATCGCGCTGCGGAAATCATCGTCATTGGCGACCAGGGTGCCGGCATTGACGTTGAGCGTGACCGTGGCGGTATCGCAGACGCCCGCCAGCGGCGCGGCCAGGCAGGCCTGGTAGTTGAACGTGGTGGTGCCGGTGTACTGCGCCGGCGGGGTGTAGATGAAGCTGCCATCGGCGTTGAACGCCAGGCCGGGCGGAGTCGCGCCCGTCACCGCGAAGGTGGTGCCGGCCGCGGTGTTGTCGTTCACCGACACATTGCCGCTGAGCGCCGTGGCGACCTGGGTGGTGTACGCATCCGCCACCGCATCCGGCGCGATCACGACGACGATGGTGGCGGTGGCACAGTTGCTGGTACCGGCCTGGCACAGCTGATAGGTCAGCGTGACCGGGCCGGCGGCGGCATCGGCAGGCACCTGCAACTGGCCGGCGGCATCGAGGGTGTAGCCGGCCGGAGGGGCGTTGATCAGCGAGAGCGCGGCCTGCGCGGGAAGGATCGCAACACCGTTGAGGGTGTCGTTGCCCAGCACGCTGGCGGTGAGCCCACCGGCGCTGGTCAGCGGCGCGCTGCTGAAATCATCGTTGGTGGCGACGATCGCACCGGGGCTGACGTTGATCGTGGCCGTGGCGCTGTCGCACACGTTGCCGTTCGGTGCCGGCAGGCACACCTGGTAACGGAAACTGTCCGGCCCGGTGTAGGCCGCCTGGGCGGTATAGCTGAAGCTGCCGTCCGCGGCGAGCGTGACGCTGCCGTGCGCGGCCACCGCCAGCACGCTGAACTGCGCACCGGTCGGCACGTTGTCGTTGCCGGCAACCGTTCCGGTCAAGGCGATGCCCGCCGTGGCCGAGAAGACGTCGTCCACCGCATCCGGCGCGATCACCAGCTGTACGTTGGCGGTGGCGCAGTTGCCCGGGGTGGCTAGTTCGCAGATCTGATAGCTGAAATTCACCGCACCGGCGGCGGCGCTGGCGGGAACAATCACCTGCCCACCGGCGTCGACGGCGTAATCGGCCGGCGCATTGCTGAGCGTGAGGGCAACCGCGCCCGGCGCAACCGCCGCGCCGTTGAGCGTGTCGTTGGTGAGAAGGCTGACGCTCGTGGTGTTCCCCGGCTGCAGCGGTGTCACGAACAGATCGTCCACGGCGGCGATCTGGTTGCCCTGCACGTTGACGCTGACGGTCGCGCTGTCGCACACCGTCGTGTTCGGCGTCGGCAGGCACACCTGGTACGTGAACGAGTCCGGTCCGGTGTTGGCGTTGGTCGGCGTATAGCTGAAGGTGCCATCGGCGTTGACCACCGCGATGCCCCGGGTCGGCGCGGTCCCCAGCGTGTAGGTGGAGCCACTGGCGATGGTGTCGTTGCCGGCCAGGGTGCCGGTCGCAGGCTGTCCACCGCCCGGTGTGGTGACCGTATCGTTGACCGCGTCCGGGCTGACGATCAGATTCGCCGTGGCCGTGGCGCAGTTGGCCGGCAGGGAGTTCTCGCAGAAGCGGTAGGTCAGCGCCAACGGGCCGGCCGCAGCGGTGGCAGGCACCTGGATAGTGCCGTTGGCATTGATCGCGAAACCGGCCGGTGCACCGACCAGACTCAGCGTGACCTGCGCCTGCGGCACGGTGCCGCCGTTGAAGGTGTCGTTGCCGAGCACGCTCGGGGTCAGCCCGCCGGTGCCGGGCGGAAGGGGCGTGGTGAAGGTGTCATCGACGGCGACCAGCGCGTTCGCATTGACCACGATCGAGGCGGTCGCCGTGCTGCAGACGGTCCCGTTCGGTGCCGGCAGGCAGACCTGGTACTGGAAGGACGTCGCCGCAGCGATGCCACCGGCAGGCGCGTAGGTGAAGCTGCCGTCGCCGTTGAGCGTCAGACCGGCCGGCGGCACGCCGACGGCGGTGAACACCGCGCCCGTCGGCGCGTTGTCGTTGGCGGCTACGGTAGCGGTCAGCGAGGGCGCGCCACCGGTCGCGTTGAAGCTGTCGTTCACCGCGGTCGGGCCGATGATGAGGCTCACCGTCGCGGTGGCGCAGTTGGTCGGCGAGGCGTTCTCGCAGATCTGGTAGGTCAGCGTGGTCGCCCCGGCGGCCGCACCCGCGGGCACGGTGATCACGCCTGTGCTGTTGATCGTGAAGCCGGACGGTGCGCTCTGCAGCGCGATGATCAGGTCGGGCCCGTTCACCGGGGCGCCGTTGAGCGTGTCGTTGCCGAGCACGGTGGGCGTGCTGCCGCCCGTGGTCGAAGAGATCGCCGTGGCAAAGGTGTCGTTGTTGGCCACCAGTGCGTTGGCCTGCACCGGCACCGCCGGCGTGGTCGCGGTGTTGTCCCCCGGGGTCGGGTCGGTGGTGCCTACCGGCAGCACCAGCGAGACGCTGTTGGCCGGCACCGTGGCCGGCGTGCTGGTCGGGGCCGTGCCCGTGACCAGCAGCACCACGCTGTCGTTGACGCCGACAGTGACCTGCACGTTGATCGCATTGCCGCTGCCGGTGGCCTGCGCGCACGACGAGGCGGCGGTGGTGGCCTGGCAGGTCCAGCTGACATTGGTGAGCAGCGCGGACACGGTATCGACCACGCCCACGCCCGAGGCGGCGGACGGGCCCGCGTTGTTGACCTGGATGCGGTACTGCACCGCTCCACCGGCCGCGACCGGTGTGGCACTGAGCAGCGCCTTGGTGACGCTCAGCTGCGCCTGCAGGGCCAGTGCATTGCTGTCGATGGCGCTGTTGTTGCCGGGCGCGGGATCGCCGACATCGGCCGGCGCCGTCACCGTGGCGGTGTTGTTGAGCGGGTTGGGATAGCTCTGCGCCAGCAGCGGCGGCGGCAGCAGCAACGCCAGCAGGGCCACCGCGCGCGCGATGCAGGCCGAGGCCGTCCCTGCCCTGCTGTTTGTGCCGGTTGCTGCCATGCGCTCATCCTCGAAAACAGTGGTCCTGTCCATCCCCTGCACGGGTCACCCCGCGCCACACGCCGTGCTGCACCGGGCGCTAGTACGCGCCCGGGTTGCTGCTGAAGCTGACCGGTACGCTGATCGTGGCCTGCCCGCCGTTGATCAGGTTCACCCCCACGCTCACCGCGTTGCCGCCGACGGCACCGCCGCTCGCCGCGGCGCAGGTGCTTCCGCTGGTGGCGCTGCAGGTCCAGGCGCCGCGCAGCGTGGTGCCGTTGGGCAGGCTGTCGGCGACCACGGCATTGGTCACCGCATCCGGGCCGTCGTTGCGGACCAGCAACGTGTAGGTCGCGGTGCCGCCCGGCGTGTAGCTGCCGCTGCCATCGGTCTTGGTGATCGACAGGTCCGCTTGCCGCGTCCGGTTCGTGATCCGGCACACCAGGGTGACCGCAGTGGCGGTCATGGCCGGTGCCTGCAGGGTGAAGCTGCCGCCGCTGCCGGAGGACACCACGGTGTTGTTCTGGTCGGTGCACTGCCAGGTGCTGGCATAGCGGGCGAGCGTGGTGCCGGCCGCCGCGGCTTCGGCCAGCGCGTAGCTGCCACCGGGGACGGTGATCACCGCGGCGGTGGCGCCGTTGTTGCCGACGTTGCTGGCCGAGCCGACGGTACTGCCGTTGTAGGTGATGGAGAGATTGAAGCGCCCGGTGTCGCTGGTCGGCTGCAGGTCCTTGACCAGCTGCAGCGTCGCCGCACAGGCCTGGGTGATGCCTTCCACGGTGAACACCGCCTGGCCGATGCGGATGCCGAGCAGGGCCAGCAGATTGTCGACCACGCCGCCGAGCAGCGCGGTCAACACCGGCGTGACCAGCGCGTTGACCTGCGTGCGGATCGGCGTGAGCAGCGTGTTGACGATGCCGTTGACCAGGTCGGCCACCGGCAGCGGCAACGGGATGCCGCTCAGCAGGGTGACCGTGGGATTGCCGCTGGTGACTTGGATGCTGAGCGAATTGACCAGGGTGGAGACCATCGTCGCCGCACTGACGGTGCCGGCGCTCAGCGTGCGTGTCTGTGGGTATGGGCCGGTGAAACTGGCGCTCTGCAGCCCGGGCGTGGCAGTGGCGAAACTGCGGATGGTGACCGTCAGCGGAATGGTGATGTCGGCCACCGGCGTGAGCAGGCCAAGCACGTTGGCCGAAACCCGCACGCGCACGCTCAGCGAGGTCAGTGTGGCCGCGGTCAATGCGGTGTCGGTCAGCACGGTGCTGCGGTTGAAGAACGTGGCATCGCTGATCTGGCCGACGTAGAGATTCACCAGGCCCGGCCGCGCCTGCAGGGTGACCGCGTTGCCGACCAGGTTGATGGCCGAGATCGCGCCTTCGGCACGCGCGACATCGGCGTACACCTGCAGATGCAGGACATCGGCGGTGATGCTGGTGTTGGAGAGCGTGACACCCAGCAGATTCAGGCCGCTCAACGCCGCCGAGAGCGTGCCGGTGTTGAGCCCCTGCACCAGGTCCAGATCCAGCTTGATGCGGATCGCCGCGCTGTGGAATGCCGCGCCCGCCGCGCCGCAGGTATAGACCGGCGGCTCGACCACCTGCAGCCACAGGCGCACGTTGGCGACGCCGTTGAGGCCGAGTGCAGCGGTATCCACGGTGATCGGCGCCGGCGTGGTGAGGACGTTGCGGAAGTTGTAGAGCTGGATGCCACCGGTCAGCAGGTCCAGCACGTTGAGCCGCACCGTCGCCAGCGAGCCGGTGGGCAGCGCGATCTGCAGGATGTCGGCCAGGCGGATGTTGCCGCTCACCCCGGCCGCACCGAGCGGGAGCGCGTTGAGCACGTTGGCTGCCGCAGTCTGCCCGTCGGCCTGCAGCACCTGCACCATCGCCGCACGCAGCTGGCCCAAGGTGATGTTGGCGTTGAGCACCTGGCTGGGATCACTCACCACCACGCCGCCGTTGAGCTGGGTCAGCAGCGCGTTGAGATTGATGTTGGCGCCCGCCAGGTTGTTCCAGTCGGCCACGCTGAGGTTGACCGTGGTGCCGGGCAGCAGCGCGCCGAACAGGAGATTGAGCACGGGGCTCTGGGTGGAATCGATCGAGGCCAGGCGCGGCCCGGCGCTCACGCATGCGCCCGCCGTGCAGGCCGATTGTGCGCTGGCCGTTGAAATACCCGCACTTAATGCGATCAACATCACAAATAACAGCGAAACAGCCCTCAAACTGAATCGCCGTAACGCCAACTTCACAACAGAAACTTTATCCATCGGCCATCCCCTGCGTCCTGGCCGAAGCGGTCTTTCACGGGCCGGTGGGTACCGACCATGATCGACAGGGCATCGGCCTGCTTCCGATGTTTTGGATGTCCCGGCGCGTCATGGCCGGCTTGAGGGATTAACTACGTGCACGCAGGGAACCCGTCAAACCGGCCACGGTGCGTGCAGGGGGAAGTTTCACTGTCGGCCAGAAGTTTCACGGTGGAGCGTTCGGCGCGACAGGGGCGGCAAGTCATTCTGTACAGAGTGGGAAAAGAATCACTGCCCGGTAAGTATCGATAACCATCCACCGTTCAAGGAACGATAAAGGGGAACCCCATGTTGGCGATGTCGGATCGAATTCGCGCAGCACGCACCAGCGCAGGGATGTCACAAACGCAGTTGGCGGTGGAAACCGGGGTCAAGCGCAGCGCGGTGGCGCAGTGGGAACGGCGTGGGGGCACCCATCCAAGTGTGTCGCATCTGGCACATATCGCCATCAGTACGCGGGTGCGCTTCGAGTGGTTGGCCACCGGCCGCGGGGTGTGCAAGGCCAGCGGGGAGGAACTCACGATGACCGCGCCCGCACAGGACTACGTGCGCGATGACCTGGAAGGCAACATTCTGTCGCTGCTGCGGCGGCTGCCACCGCGCAAGCGGCAGGTCGCGCAATCGATCATCGAGATGCTGGCCGTGTAGCGGACGGCCGCGGGTGATCAGCCCGCGGACTCCAGCGCGGCGCGCGGCGGCAGCGACCAGTCGATGCGGTCGTGGCCGCGGCGCTGCAGGTACTCGTTGGTCATCGAGAAATGGCGGCAGCCCAGGAAACCGCGATGCGCCGACAGCGGCGAAGGATGCGGCGCCTTGAGCACGCGATGCCGACCGGTATCGATGACCTTGCCTTTCTGCTGCGCATAGCTGCCCCACAGCAGGAACACCAGGCCTTCGCGCTCGCGGTTCAGGGTGTCCACGACGTGATCGGTGAAGCCTTCCCAGCCGCGACGCTGATGCGAGCCGGCGTTGCCCGCTTCCACGGTCAGCACCGCGTTGAGCAGCAGCACGCCACGATGCGCCCACGGCAGCAGGCAACCATGGTCGGGGCGCGGAATGCCCAGATCGGCCTCGATCTCCTTGTAGATGTTCAGCAGCGATGGCGGCACCGGTACGCCCGGCATCACCGAGAAACTCAGGCCGTGCGCCTGGCCCTGCCCGTGATACGGGTCCTGGCCGAGGATGACCACCTTGACCTGGTCGAAGGGCGTGGCATCGAACGCGGCGAAGATCTGCGGGCCGGGCGGGAACACCTGCGCCCCGGCCGCCTTGCGCTGGCGCAGGAACGCGGAGAGTTCGCGCATGTCCGGGCGCAGCAGGTAATCACCGATACGCGTCTTCCAGCTCGGTTCGAGCTGGATGCTGGGCACTACATCGTCATTCATCGCACTACAGGCTTGTCGTTGAGGCGGGACAGGCGCAGCTGGAACAGCACCTTGGTGATGAGCAGCCGCTCTTCGATCGGTTTCTGCACCAGATCGTTGGCACCGGCCTGGAGCAGGCCGGATTGATTGTGCGGGTTGCCGTCACCGGTCATCACCAGCACCGGCAGGCGGCGCTTGCCGTAGCCGAAATCCACGCGTACGCGCTGCACCACATCACGGCCACTGAGTTCGCCCTTGAGCGTGACATCGGTGAGTACCAGGTCGATGCGGTGGCTGCTGCGGCCGAGCGACTCGGCCGTGAGCAGCGCGAAGGCATCTTCGGCGGTCAACACATGCAGCACGTTCAAACCCTGCCGTTCGAGCATGCGCTTGGTCGCTTCGGCGACGACGCGGCTGTCTTCGACGTAGAGGATGGTCGCGCCGGGAATCGTCTCCGGCTGCACATAGCCACGGATGAAGGTGGCCAGTGCTTCGTGCCCGAGCGCCTTGTCGAAATAATCGGTGACGTACTCGGTGAAGCGGCGCTGCTCCAGATGCTGCTGCGCGTCGCCGGACACCACGATCACCGGCACGTAGGCCTGGCCCGCCGCGTCACGCACGATGCGCGCCAGGTCCAGCCCGTCGCCATCGCTCAGGGTGAGCGAGGTGGTGACCAGACTGACGGGCCCGGCGTCCAGCGCCGCACGCGCCTCGGCGATGCTCGCGCAACCCACCACCTCCACCGCCGGCAGTTCGCGTTGCAGCACATCGGCAATCAACTTGCGGACCAGCCTGGAGCCGTCGACGACCATCACGCGCGGTGCGTCGTCGGCGAGGTGCTTGAGGGCTTGCGGACGCATGCGGGCCTCAGGTTTCGGTCGGACGGGTCTGGCGCAGGAAATGCCCCGTCACCAGCCAGGCGCCCAGCCAGCCCAGCACCACGGTGCCGAGCAGCACGAACGAGGAATGCAGCAGATCCAGACCATGCAGCACGAACGGACTGCCATAACTCTGCGACAGCGCGGCCAGCGGTGGGCGCAGGGCCAACCCGGCCGCACCGATCAATGCCAAAGCGACCGCGCCGGCGCCCAGGCCGTACCACGCGCCCAGATACAGGAAGGGCCGACGGATGAAGCCATCGCTGGCGCCGAGCAGCTGCAGCACGCCGATCTCATCGCGGCGGGCCTGGATGTCCAGCCGCACCGTATTGCCCACCACCAGCGCGGCACCAAGGCCGAGCAGGACCGACAGCACCTGCACCAGGCGCGTGCCGAAGCCGAGCCAGCCATCCAGGCGCTTGCGCCACAGCGCATCGTGCTGGACCAGGTCGGCCTGCGGCAGGCCCTCCAGCGACTGCGCCAGGCGCGCGTCATCGGTGCCCTCGCCCGGGGTCACGATCAGCAGGGTCGGCAGCGGATTGTCATGCAGTGCATCGATGGCTTCGCCGAGCCCGGCGCTCTCGCGCAGCTCGGCCAGCCCCTGCTCCGGCGTCTGCACGGTGACGTTGGCCACGTCGGCGCGACCGCGCAGGGTCTCGGCCACCTGGCGGGCCGCATCGGCACCGGCGTCGGTCTTCAGGAAGAGATTGATGTCGCGCGACTGCTGCACGCTGCCGGCGAAGTGCTTGAGGTTGTCCAGCGCGATCGACAGGCCCAGCGGCAGGGCCAGCGCCAGCGCCATGACCATCACCGTGAGCAGCGTCGCCCACGGCTTGCGCCACGCGCGGCCGAGGCTGAAGACCACGCTGTGGCCGTGATGGTGCAGCCACACGCCCAGGCGTGAGGGCGCGGCGGTTTCTTTGGTCACCGGTGCGTTCATTCGGCCAGGTCCTGCGGCGAGATGTCATCGACCAGGCGGCCGTGGTCCAGGATCAGCACGCGCTTGCGCATGCGTCGCAGCAGGGCCAGATCGTGGCTGACCACCAGTACGCTGGTGCCACGGTCGGGCAGCTCGGCGAACAAGGCCATGATCTCCGCCGCCAGTGTGGGATCGAGATTGCCGGTCGGTTCGTCGGCGACCAGCAGCTTGGGCTCGCCGACAATCGCACGGGCGATGCCGACGCGCTGCTGCTCACCGGCCGACAACTGCGAGGGCAGCGCCTTCTCGCGGTGGCCCAGGCCCATGCGCTCGAGCACCGAGCGCACGCGCTTGCCGATCTCGTTGCGGCGGGTGCCGCGCAGGATCAACGGCAGGGCGACGTTCTCGGCGATGCTGCGGTCCATCAGCAGGCGGTGGTCCTGGTAGACCGCACCGACCTCGCGCCGATGCCGCGGAATGCTGCCGCCGCGCACCTTCAGCAGGTTGCGCTCATCGAAGATCACCGCGCCGCGGCTGGGCCGCTCGTCGAGATGGATCAACTTGAGCAGGGTGCTCTTGCCCGCACCGGAGTGACCGGTGACGAACAGCATTTCCCCGGGGGCGACATCGAAGCTGACGTCCACCAGTGCCTGGTGGCCGCCGGCATATTGTTTGCTGACATTGTCAAAACGCAGGACGCTCATCCCCTGATTATGCAGGACGAGGGTGGCGGCGTGGAGGTGGGGTGTCAGACGGTAGGTGCCGACCGTTGGCCGGGGGAAGCGCCATCGCATTCGCGCTGTCGCCCCACGGTTCGCTGCGCAAACCGTGGGCCCCTCTCATCAGCACCCGATCCCCCGTCGCTTCGCGACCGCCCCCTTACCAAGGGGGCTACACCCCCCAGGCATCGCGGGTCGCGCGTCCGGTCTTACGAACCGGACAGCATCCGGCGGATCTTGCGGCCCAGGCGGGTCAGGAACGAGGCGCCCGGGTCGGCGGCCGGCGTGCCGCGCATCGGCTTGGCGGTCACCTGCACCGGGGTCACCGGGCCGGTCGCTGCCGCGCCTTCGGCACCCTCGACCGGACGGCCGTGGCGACGACGACGACGCTTGCGCGGCGCGCGCTCACCTTCCACCGCCGGGCTGCCTTCGGCAGACGGGGCGGCGGTCGGCGCGAGCTGCGGCTTGGCCTCGGCATCGACCGCATCGACGGCGGCGACCGGCTGCTCGCCTTCCACGCGCGGCTTGCGCTCGCGGCGGGGCTTGCCATCGGCACTGCGCTCACCCGGGGCGCGGCGCTCGCCGCGTCCACCGGACGGCTTGCCGCCACGGCTGCTGCTGCCACCGCCACGGCGCTGCTCTTCGGCGGCACGCGCTTCGCGTGCTTCGCGGAAGATCTGGCCGACGCTCTCATTCTCGTCGCCCTCGGCATCGCCCTCGCCTTCCGGCAGCGGAGCGCGCGGCGCGCGCGGGATCGGGGTCAGGATCTCGCTGGTGACCGGCTCGACCGGGATCTTCTGTTCGATGTAGGCCTCGATGTCCGGCAGGCCCATCGCATAGCGCTCGCAGGCGAAGCTGATCGCATCGCCCTCTTCGCCCAGGCGCGCGGTGCGGCCGATGCGGTGCACGTAGTCTTCCGCATCGAACGGCAGATCGTAGTTGTAGACGTACTTGATGCCATCGATGTGCAGGCCGCGGGCGGCGACATCGGTGGCCACCAGGATTTCCAGCTGGCCCTTCTGGAAGCGGTTGAGCAGGCTCTCACGCTTCTTCTGCGGCACGTCGCCGGACAGCACGCCGACGCGATAGCCGGCCTTTTCCAGCGAACGCGCGACGCGCTCGACGAACACCTTGGTGTTGACGAACACCATCGTGCGGGCGCCTTCGCTGCGCGAGAGCAGGCCCAGCAGCAGCGGGATCTTCTCTTCGTCGGCCGGGAAGTAGATGCGCTGGCGGACGCGGGCGGCGGTGATCGATTCGCTCTCCACCACCAGCTTCTGCGGCTCGTTCATGTGCTCGTAGGCCAGCTCCAGCACGCGATGGCTGAGCGTGGCGCTGAACAGCAGCGTCTGGCGCGTGCTGCGCTCGGGCATGCGGCGCAGCAGGAAGCGGATGTCCTTGATGAAGCCCAGGTCGAACATGCGGTCGGCTTCGTCGAGCACGCAGATTTCGCAGGCGTGCAGCGAGACCACCTTGTGCTGCTTGACGTAGTCGATCAGGCGGCCCGGGGTGGCGATGATCACGTCCACGCCCTGCTGCAGGATCTCGCGCTGCTTGTCGTAGTCCACGCCACCGTAGACCAGCGCGAAGCGCAGGCCGAGGTCGGAACCGAACTTCACCGCGTCCTTGTGGATCTGGATGGCCAGCTCACGGGTCGGGGCCAGGATCAGCGCGCGCGGATCTTCCGGCTTGCGGTCGGCCAGCGCCGGGCGGGTCAGCAGGCGGTTCACGACCGCGACCAGGAACGCCAGGGTCTTGCCGGTACCGGTCTGGGCCTGGCCGGCGACGTCGCCACCGGGCAGTGCCACCGGCAGGGTCAGCGCCTGGATCGGGGTGCAGCGGGTGAAACCAGCACTTTCAAGCCCGGATTGGAGCGCCGGATGCAGGTCGAAAGTGGAGAAGGTCAAATCGGTCAGCGGTTTGTCGCTCATGAGTCCGTCTTGGTAAGGCCATCCCGGCAGAGGTGCGGGGTGGCTTGCAATCTTGGGGGGCACCGTCGCAAACGGCCCCTGCGCCGGGATTGGCGGGGCCGGACTCCAGGTCCAGGGCGCCGCACAATGCCCCAGTTTAGCGCAATGTCGGCGCCAAACCGGGATAGTTCGTCGCACAACCTGATGAGAATGCCCGCCCGGCGCGCCGTTGCAGGACGGTCCAGCGCCCCGGCAGTGATCTGCACCCCGCATTCACCGGGCCTGACGCCGGTTGAACGGCCCCGCTGACGGGGGTGGAACCGGGGTCCAGGCCCCCGCATATCGAAGGGGATCGTCGCGACACTGAAGGTAGGCGATCACGGGATGCTTCTTTCCAACCAGCGTCTGTCCGGTCACGGCGATAGCGGTACACTGCGCCCCGTGAGCGTCCAGGCATCCGCCGAACGCACCGCTGGCCGCCCGCGGCCACGAGGCACCAGACGCGGGTGACGCCCGGGTGGCGTTGCCCAACTTCAACTTCCTCCGGCCCTGCCGGGTGCATTACCAGACGAGAAACCAAGATGAGCGACAAGGTTGTACACGTCAGCACCGCTGACTTCCAAAGCGCAGTACTGGATTCCAAGGAACCGGTGCTGGTCGATTTCTGGGCCGAATGGTGTGGTCCCTGCAAGATGATCGCCCCGGCGCTGGACGAACTGGCCGACGCCTACAACGGCCGCGCCAAGATCGCCAAGGTCAACGTCGACGAACAGCGCGAACTGGCCGCCAAGTACCACGTGCGCTCGATCCCGATGCTGCTGGTGTTCAAGGACGGCGAAGTCCAGGCCCAGCAGATCGGTGCCGTCGGCAAGGCCCAGCTGGCCGGCATGCTCGACAAGGCTCTGGCCTGATCGCAGCAGGCAGCCGGCCCGTCCGGCTGCCACGCGGGCCCGTCGCCCGCATGAATGACCCTGCCCCACCCGGCTTGCGCGCCGCCGCGAGCCGGTGTTAGTGTCGGCATATCCGGCCGCATTCGCGCGCCGCATCTTCTGGACGCAGTTTCCTTCCAGATCCTTTCCCAACGTTCGCCGCCCTGCCGGGCGCTCGCACCTTCTAGCGAGGAATCCAGCACTTGTCCGATATCACTACTTCCGAACCCGGGAGCGCCGACGCGCCCGCCGAGAAGCGCGTGCGCAAGCCGCGCGTCGCCAAGGCCGCCGCCAACACCGGTGCCGACGCAGGTTCCCCCCCCTCACAACCCGCTCTGCCTCTGGCTGCCGCGTCTGACGCGCCGGCGCCGGCTGCCGCTTCTTCGGCAGCTCCGCAGGCATCGGCACCGGCGGCTTCTGCCGGTGGCGACGCATCGCCCTCGCAGGGCGGTGGTCAGCAGGACACCGGCGACGGTGGCCAGCGCAACCAGAACGGCCGCAACCAGAACCCGCAGGGCGGGCAGAACCCGTACCAGCAGGGTCAGAACCAGGGTCAAGGTCAAGGTCAAGGCCAGGGCAACCGCCGCGATCGTTTCCGCAATCGCCGCGACCGCAACCGCGGTGGCGATCGCTACAACGACGATGGCATGCCGCAGGACAACGGTGAACAGCAGCCGTTCGTGCGCAGCCAGCAGGCCAACGTGCCCGAAGGCTTCCCGGTCTACTCGCTGAGCGACCTCAAGCGCATGCCGGCGCAGAAGCTGCTGGAAATCGCCGAGCAGCTGCAGATTTCCGAAGGCGTCGCCCGCGCCCGCAAGCAGGACGTGATCTTCGCCCTGCTCAAGGTGCTGACCCGCCATGGCGACGGCGTTGCCGCCGACGGTGTGCTGGAAATCCTGCCGGACGGCTTCGGCTTCCTGCGCGCGGCCGAAGCCAGCTACCTGGCCGGCCCGGACGATACCTACATTTCGCCCAGCCAGATCCGCCGCTTCAACCTGCGGACGGGCGATCATCTGTCCGGCCGCATCCGCTTCCCGAAGGACGGCGAGCGTTACTTCGCGCTGTCGATCGTGGACACCATCAATGGTGAGCCGCTGGAAGCGTCGAAGAACAAGGTGCTGTTCGAGAACCTGACCCCGCTGTTCCCGCGCAAGCGCTTCACCCTGGAACGTGGCAACGGTTCGTCCGAAGACATCACCGGCCGCATCCTCGATCTGATGGCACCGCAGGGCAAGGGTCAGCGTTCGCTGATCGTCTCCCAGCCCAAGGCCGGCAAGACGATGATGATGCAGCAGGTGGCGACGGCGATCACCACCAATCATCCGGACGTGCACCTGATCGTCCTGCTGATCGATGAGCGCCCGGAAGAAGTGACGGAAATGCAGCGCACCGTGCGCGGCGAAGTCATCAGCTCCACCTTCGACGAGCCGGCCGCCCGTCACGTGCAGGTCGCCGAAATGGTGATCGAGCGTGCCAAGCGCCTGGTCGAGCACAAGAAGGACGTGGTGATCCTGCTCGACTCGATCACCCGCCTGGCGCGTGCCTACAACAACGTGGTGCCCAGCTCCGGCAAGGTGCTCACCGGTGGTGTGGACGCCAACGCCCTGCACCGTCCGAAGCGCTTCTTCGGCGCCGCGCGCAACGTGGAGGAAGGCGGCAGCCTGACCATCATCGCCACCGCGCTGGTCGATACCGGCAGCAAGATGGACGAGGTGATCTACGAAGAGTTCAAGGGCACCGGCAACAGCGAAGTGCACCTGAGCCGTCGCATCTCCGAAAAGCGCGTGTTCCCGGCGATCGACATCAACCGCTCGGGTACCCGTCGCGAAGATCTGCTGATCGAACCGGAACTGCTGCAGAAGATCTGGATCCTGCGCAAGCTGCTGCATCCGATGGATGAAATGGCTGCGATGGAATTCCTGCTCGACAAGATGAAGAACACCAAGTCCAACGACGAGTTCTTCGGTTCGATGAAGCGCTGATCGGCGCATCATCCGGACAGGAAAAGGCCCCGCAGTGCGGGGCCTTTTTCGTATCGAGATCCTGACTTCGGCATCTTCCGGACGGAACGGCACGCTGGACTACCCAGCCGCCGTCGCGTTGCCTCAGCCGCCGTGGCGCGAACCACGCCACGCGTAGAACGCAATGAAGACGTAGCACAGCATGGGCAGCAGGAAGGACAGCTGCAGCCCGTGGTGGTCGGCCAGCCAGCCCATCGCAAGGGGAATGACCGCCCCACCGACAATCGCCATCACCAGCAGGCTCGACGCCTGCCCGGTCAGCGTACCCAGCCGTGCGATCGCCAGTGCGAAGATGGTCGGGAACATGATCGAGTTGAACAGGCCGATGCTGACCACGCTCCACTTGGCCAGGTTGCCGCTGCCCAGCATCGTCACCGTGAGCAGGGCCATCACGATCAACGCGAACACACCCAGCATGCGGCGCGGGTCGAGACGGGTCAGCAACGCCGCACCGAGCAGTCGGCCGACCAGCGCACCGCCCCAGTACAGCGACACGTAGCGCGTGGCTTCCTGTTCGGTCAGGCCCTCGCCGATCCCCGGCATCGAGAGGAAGTTGACCAGCACGCTGCCGATCGAGACTTCGGCGCCCACGTAGAAGAAGATCGCCAGCACGCCGTAGCGCAGGTGGCGGTGCCGCAGCGCATCGCGCAGCCGGCCGCGACCGCTGGCCGCCGTGTCCTCCACGCCCGGGATCGTCGGCAGGCGGAACATCCAGATCGCCACGGCCAGCACGAACAGTGCGACCGCCAGACCGAAGTACGGCAGCTGCACCGACTGCGCTTCGGCGGCCCGATAGGCCAGTGCCTCGGCCTGCGGCAGCAAGGCCAGCTCATCAGCGGTGCGCGGCGCAGCCGAGAGGATCAGCAGCCCGCCGAACAGCGGCGCGATAGTCGTGCCCAGCGCATTCATCGACTGCGCAAGCGTCAGCCGACTGGAACTGGTCTGTTCCGGCCCGAGCAGCGCGACGTAGGGATTGGCGGCCACCTGCAGCACCGTGATGCCGGTGGCCAACACGAACAGCGCACCGAGGAACAGGCCGTACACATGCGCCTGCGCAGCCGGCCAGAACAGCAGCGCGCCGACGCCGGCAATGGCCAGCCCGGCGACGATGCCACGCTTGTAGCCCACCGCCGCGACCAGCCGCCCGGCGGGCAGCGACATCAGGAAGTACGCACCGAAGAAGGTGAACTGGACCAGCATCGCCTGCACCCAGGTCAGCGCGAACGCCGCCTTGAGATGCGGAATCAGGATGTCATTGAGGCACGTGAGGAAGCCCCACATGAAGAAAATGGCGGTGACCACGGCCAGTGCAACGCGATTGCTTTGCACATGTTGTCCGCGGACGGCAGCGGGGGTATCCATCGCGTGTCCTTCCAGATAGGGAGTGCCGGTCAATTGGCAGCCAGACATGGAACCCGCTTGCGCCTCGATTGTCCAGCACTGTCGGCAGCACACACGGCAGCGCTCCGGGCACGACATGCACCGGCTGCCGCCAGCGCCGCGGGATGCAGCGTGCTGCTCCGCGGACGCACCGCTTCACCCACGCGGCAGCGTAATCCGCAATAATCGCCGCCGAAAGTGTTGTTGACCGCCCGGGGGCGGGGTCGTCGGCGGACGGGCGCGGGATGCGCACCGGTTCCAGGCGATGTCGTGCGCTCCTGACTGCTTCGCCGTTGCCGTTCCACCCGCCTGTCCGGTTGGCGCTGCACCCTGCTGCCCGTGAACCGCATGCGCCCGTTGTCTGCCCGTCTCACTCTCGGCACGTTGATCCTTGCCCTGGCCCTGCTCAGCGCGATCATCGCCTTGGCCAACACCCTGCATGCCAGCTACCGCGTGCAGCGTGAGCAGTTGATCGGCAATACGCTGGAAGCCAACCGCGTGTACGCCAGCAAGCTTGCCGAGTCGACCCAGAACTTCGTGCTGTCGGCCCAGCAGCAGGTGGCTTACAGCGCCACCCTGCTCGGCCAGCGCCGTCACGATCGCGAGGCGCTGGAAGCCGAGGCCGCGCGCCTGCAGCTGCAGACCAACAGCTTCAACTCGGTGCTGATCGTGGATGCGGGCGGCACCGTGCTGGCCACCTCGCCGCAGAGCCTGGCGCTGCAGGGCGTGCTGCTCAAGAGCAGCGGCAACCGCGATGCCCTCGATCGCCGCGTACCCTTCATCAGCGACCCGTACGAGTCGGCGACAGGCCGGCTGCTGGTCGCGATCTCGCACCCGATCTTCTCGGCACAGGGCGAGTACCAGGGCTACGTCAGCGGGACGATCTACCTGCGCCAGCGCAGCATCCTGCAGTCCCTGCTGGGCAAACACTATTACCGCGATGGCTCCTACCTGTACGTGGTCGACCGCCACGGCCGCATCCTGTACCACATCGAACAGGATCGGATCGGCCAGTTCGCGCCGGAAAACCCGGCCGTGCAGGCGGTCACCCAGGGACATTCCGGCGCGCAGCAGGTGCGCAACAGCCACGGCGTATTGATGCTGGCCGGCTATGCACCGGTGCCGAGCGTGGGCTGGGGCGTGGTCGCCCAGCGCCCGACTGCCGCCACGCTGGCCGCGCTGTCCAAGCTGATGTCCTCGGTGATCTGGAACGCGATCCCGCTGGGCATCCTGTCGCTGTTGATCACCTGGTGGTTCGCACGGCGCATCTCGCGGCCGCTGTGGCAGCTGGCGCGCAACGTGCAGAACCGCGACACCGGCATCGCCATCCGCCATGTCACCGGCATCCGCGCCTGGTACTACGAGGTCGCCCAGCTCAGGACCGCACTGCTCTACAGCTTCAACCTCCTGCAGGACCGCATCGGCAAGCTCAACCGCGCCAGCATGACCGACCCGCTCACCGGCCTGCAGAACCGGCGTGGCCTGCAGCAAGGGCTGGAAGACTGGCAGGCGCGCGGGCAACCGTTCGGGATCATCGCGCTGGACATCGACCGCTTCAAGACCATCAACGACCGCTTCGGCCACGCCGTCGGCGATGCGGTGATCCTGCGCATCGCGCAGCTGATGCGCGATGACGCGCGCGATACCGACCTGCTCTGCCGCAACGGGGGCGAAGAATTCCTGGTCCTGCTGCCGGGTATCGATGCGACCAACGCCGCCCAGGTGGCCGAGCGCCTGCGCGTGCAGGTCGCCGCCGAAGTGTTCGAGCAGGTCGGCACGGTGACCGTGTCGCTGGGCGTGGCCCATTACCCGACCTATCACGCCGATCCGCAGCAGGCACTGCGGCTGGCCGACAAGGCGCTGTTCATGGCCAAGGAACAGGGCCGCAACCGCACGGTGGTGTATCCACAGGCGGAAGGCCCGGGCAACGGTTGAGGCAAGGGTCGCGGGCGCAGCACGCCCGCGATCCTGTGCGGCTCAGCCGCCGAGCGGCGTCAGCAGCGTTGGCCCCTTCCTGGGGGCGTCCGCCATGAAGACCCCGTCGGCAGGCAGCAGATCGGCATTGGCATCGGCGCTCATCGCCTTGTCGCTGCGCCACGGCGCCGGCTGGCGCGGGCCGGGAATGTAGGCATCCCAACGGCCGTAGCGCTCCACCTCGTTACCGAAGGAGAAGCGCACCGGCACACGCACGGTCCAGCTCGCGTCATCCTTGCTGTCGCCACTGCTCGGTACCTTGAACGTCCATTTGCGTGCAGCGCCCATCGATACCCGTGCCAGTTTGTCGCGCATCCTGCGCATGTTCGCCTCGTTGGCGATCACGCGCAGGTTGACCTGCTCGGCAGCCACATCCAGCACGTTGCCATCGCGCCCGACCTGCACCAGCAGCAGCACGTCGCCGCGCCCACCCGCGTTGTAGACATCCTCGGGATATGCCGGGAGCGACATCTTCAACCGGGTGACGCTGTCCGTTGCCGTCTCGTCGTACTGCTCGAAGTTGGCCGCCAGCAGCGTGACCAGGCTGCTGCCATCGGGACGGTTCTTCGCGCCCAAACGCAGGCTCACCGGGGTACGTGCCCTGACCGCGTGGCCGTCCACCAGCACCGGTGCGAAACGCCATGTCTGCACCGCGCCCTCGACGAATCGCACGATGGTCTCGTCGACCTGCCCCCGCTTGTCGAGGCGGAACGTTTCCACCCGGCCATCGGTCCCGATGTCGATCTCGCCGGTGAGCACCATGCTGGCCTCGGCCTGCTCGCGCACCTCGCGCTTGGTCTGCGCGCTCGCATCGGATGGCAAGGCCATGCCGACCCCGCTGAACGCCAGCGCCACTGCCAGAATCCGGGAATACCCCATCGCACTATCTCCTTGTGGATGCTCCACAGCCTAGCGCAGCCGCGACTACGCAGCCAATCACGCCAGTCGCAGCACCGCGGCATAGGGCGGTGTATCCGGGAAATCGCCGGCGGCGAACCCCGCCTGCAGCCGCTGCCACCACGCCGGATCGAACAAGTGGGCGAAATGCTCGCGCACCGCCGCCAGCTCAGCCGCCGGCAGGCCCATGAACATCCAGAAGCGCTCCGGGAACACATCGCGTGCACCGATCTGGAACCACGGCTCATCGGCCAACGCTTCCTCTTCGTTGCGCGGGGTCGGCCAGGATCGGAAGATGCACTCGGTGACCAGGCACAGCTCATCGTAGTCGTAGAAGACCGCACGCCCATGCCGCGAGACGCCGAAGTTCTTCGGCAACATATCGCCGGGAAAGATGTTGTTGCGCGCCATGTCGGTGATCGCCTGCGCATAGTCCAGTGCGGCCACGCGTCGCGACTCCACGGTCTGCTCGCGCAGATACAGATTGAGCGGGCGGAATCGCCGCTGCACGTAGCACAGCGCGATCACCAATTCGTCGCCGTCCTCATGCACGCTGCTGGCGCACTGGGTCAGCAGCTCGTCGCGCAGCGCCGCGGAGAAGCGCGCCCGCGGGAAGCGCAGGTGCCGATAGGGCTGCGCGTCAAGCAGTCGGCCAACACGGTCCAGGTTGAACACCAACGCATACTTCTCTTCCACCTGGCGCCGGGTCATGGTCTTCGGCCAGGCGAAACGGTCCCGGATCAGCTTGAACACCAGCGGATAGCTGGGCAGGGTGAACACCGCCATGACCATGCCCGGCGTGCCATCGGCATGGACGAGCTGCTCGCCAGGCTGCTCATGGAAGTGACGGAAGAAAGTGCGATAGCGTTCGGTCTTGCCCTGCTTGGCGCGCCCGAGCACCGTGTAGATCTCATCCACCGGCTTGCCCGGCAGCAGGCTGCGCAGGAATACCACCGCATCGCCCACGGTCGCCAGATCTGCCTGGAAATAGCTGCGCGAGACGCCGAACAGATGGGCGACATCGCGGCGCCGGGTCAGCACCGCATCCACGCGAATGCCGCGTTCGTCATGCACCAGCGCGATCACGCAGGGCGAGAAGCGATGCTCGCCGAACACGCGCCCGACCAGATAGGCGCGGCGCTCACGGTAGAACACGGTGTCGAGCAGTTCGATGCTGCGCACCGGGTAGTCGCCCCAGTGCGCCAGATCATCCTGCAGCCGCACCGCGATCGCGGCAGCGCAGCGCAGCTGGTGCGCATAGGGCACATGGAAGCGATAGTCGCCGAGGACGCGCATGAACGCGTCGGCCGGGCGCGTCGGTGAGAGGGTGTAGCTGTGCCGCGCGACGGGATGGGTGATGGCGTCGGACGGCTCAACATCCATCGCCATGAACTCGATCGCCCCGTCCACGCCGCGGGTGGCGAACAGCCGACGTGCCAGCGTGTTGTAGAAGGTCTTGTACAGTTCGGCGTCGATCAACCCGGCCAGCAGCGCGGCATACGCCGCGCGAACCTCCAGCCACAGCGCGCGCTCACCCACACGTTCACCGACTGCGCGGCGCAGGGTATCGACGGTCTCGGCGATGCACTGGTCATACAGCACGATGCGCTCCACGGCGTCCTGCCGCGCACCCACCCAGTCGCGCTGTTCGAAGCGCTGCCGCGCACGCCGGCTGATCGACGCGAAGCGCGCATGGTAGTCCTCGAAGCCATCGCGGATCAGCCGCGCGAGCGCGTCCGGCGTCGCGTTCATGCGACGCCCCGGACGGGGCAATGATGGAACCGGCAGGAACAGCAGGCGCGCATGCAGCCACTTCCAGAGGACCTGCCGCCACCATACGTCAGCGACTGGGCGCTTGCCCAGCGGGCACCCATAAAAAAACCCGCGCCGGAGCGCGGGTTCTTCATCGATCACCGCAGGTGCGGTACCGCTGCCTTACAGCGCAGACAGCGCGCTGTTGAAGGTGCTGCTCGGACGCATCGCGGCGCTGGCCTTGGCCACGTCCGGACGGTAGTAGCCGCCGATGTCGACCGCCTTGCCCTGCACCGCCGCCAGCTCACCGACGATGGCCTGCTCGTTGTCGGCCAGTGCCTTGGCCAGCGGAGCAAAACGGGCCTTCAGCGCGGCATCGTCATCCTGCGCGGCCAGGGCCTGGGCCCAGTACAGCGCGATGTAGAAGTGGCTGCCGCGGTTGTCGATGCCGCCCAGCTTGCGCGACGGCGACTTGTCGTTGTCCAGGAACTGGCCGTTGGCCTGGTCCAGGGTCTTGGCCAGCACGGTGGCACCGGCGTTGTCGTAGCGGTTGCCCAGGTGCTCCAGCGACGCGGCCAGGGCCAGGAATTCGCCCAGCGAATCCCAACGCAGGTAATCCTCTTCCACGAACTGCTGCACGTGCTTGGGCGCCGAACCACCGGCACCGGTCTCGAACAGGCCACCGCCGGCCATCAGCGGCACGATCGACAGCATCTTGGCGCTGGTGCCCAGCTCCATGATCGGGAACAGGTCGGTCAGGTAATCGCGCAGCACGTTGCCGGTGACAGAGATGGTGTCCTCACCCTTGCGGATGCGGTCCAGCGAGAACGCGGTCGCCTCCACCGGCGCCAGGATGCGGATGTCCAGGCCGCTGGTGTCGTGGTCCTTCAGGTAGGTCTCGACCTTGGCGATCACCTGCGCATCGTGCGCGCGGGCAGCGTCCAGCCAGAACACCGCCGGGGTGCCGCTCAGGCGGGCACGGTTGACGGCCAGCTTCACCCAGTCCTGGATCGGGGCGTCCTTGGTCTGGCACATGCGCCAGATGTCGCCGGTCTGCACGGCATGCTCGAAGATCACCTTGCCGGCGTCGTCGGTGACACGCACGGTGCCGTCGGCCGGGATCTGGAAGGTCTTGTCGTGCGAACCGTATTCCTCGGCCTTCTGCGCCATCAGGCCGACGTTGGGCACCGAGCCCATGGTCGCCGGGTCGAAGGCACCGTGGGTGCGGCAGTCGTCGATCACGGCCTGGTACACACCGGCGTAGCAACGGTCCGGAATGACAGCCTTGGTGTCCTGCAGCTTGCCGTCGGCATTCCACATGCCACCGGAGTCGCGGATCATCGCCGGCATCGACGCATCGACGATCACGTCGCTGGGCACGTGCAGGTTGGTGATGCCCTTGTCCGAATTGACCATGGCCAGGCCCGGGCGCTTGCCGTACTCGGCAGCCAGGTCGGCCTTGATCGCTTCCTGGGTGGCTTCGGGCAGCTGCGGCAGGCGCGCGAACAGATCGCCGATGCCGTTGTTCGGATCGAAACCGGCCTGCTTGAGCACGTCGGCGTGCTTGGCAAGCACATCCTTGTAGAACTCTTCGACGACCACGCCGAACATGATCGGATCCGAGACCTTCATCATGGTGGCCTTCAGGTGCAGCGAGAACAGCACGCCCTTGGCCTTGGCATCGGCGATCTGCGCCTGCACGAACGAAGCCAGCGCGTTGCGGCTCATCACCGCGGCGTCGACGATCTCACCGGCCTTGACCGCGGTCTTTTCCTTCAGCACGACGCTGCTGCCGTCGGCCTTGAACAGTTCGATCTTCAGGCTGCCGGCGTTGGCCAGCGTGGCCGACTTTTCGCTGCCGTAGAAGTCACCGCCGTCCATGTGCGCGACATGCGACTTGGACTCGGTGGACCACTTGCCCATGCGATGCGGGTGCTTGCGGGCGTAGTTCTTGACCGACAGCGGCGCGCGGCGGTCGGAGTTGCCTTCGCGCAGCACCGGGTTCACCGCGCTGCCCTTGACCTTGTCGTAGCGCGCCTTGATGTCGCGCGAGACGTCGTCGGTCGGCACGTCCGGGTAGTTCGGCAGTGCGAAGCCCTGGTCCTGCACTTCCTTGATCGCGGCCTTCAGCTGCGGCACCGAGGCGCTGATGTTGGGCAGCTTGATGATGTTCGCGTCCGGGGTGGTCGCCAGCTGGCCCAGTTCGGCCAGGTGGTCGGCTTCCTTCTGGTCGTCCTTCAGGTAATCCGGGAACAGGGCCAGGATGCGGCCGGACAGCGAGATGTCGCGGGTTTCCACGGCGATGCCGGCGGTGGCGGTGTAGGCCTCGACGATCGGCAGCAGCGACTGCGTGGCCAGGAACGGGGCTTCATCGGTGAGCGTGTAGAGAATCTTGGGCGTGTTCGACATGGGGGATCAGGGCTCTCTTGCAGATCTCGTGAATGATGGCCGACGGCAATGCCGGGCCGCGTGCAACCGTGTCGCGTGCAGGGCCCCGCAGAGCATGGCCCGCACTTTCCCCGGGGACCGCGCCAACCAGCGGCGCGCACGGCGGGAAACCTCCGCATTGTCGCGTTTTCAGCCCCCCGGAGCAAAGCCGTCCCATACGCAAACGTACTGGAACGCTGTGGTCCGGCAGGCGCCCATAAAAAAGACGCAGCCT
Source organism: Stenotrophomonas sp. SAM-B (assembly GCF_013387485.1). Lineage (GTDB taxonomy): Bacteria > Pseudomonadota > Gammaproteobacteria > Xanthomonadales > Xanthomonadaceae > Stenotrophomonas > Stenotrophomonas maltophilia_AA. Next base: position 322,746 of record NZ_JABBXB010000001.1, on the reverse strand, counting down.
CGCGGCTGCGTCCATCGTGAGCCTGTTGCCGGGAGAGAGTCGGCGACTGGGCTTACTTGACCTCGAACTCCTGCGGCGATCCAGCCGCCTTACCATCTACCATGACTTCCGCGCGGTACTTGCCCGCCGGCCAGCCATTGGCATTCTTGAAGGCGATGTTGGTGGTCTCGGCACCGGTGGTGTTCACCACCTGGTTCTGCTCACCGGCGACCTGGCCGTTCTGGAAGGTCAGCTTGGCCGCCACGTTGGCGTTGTTGGCGCTGCCATCGGTGCGGATCGAGACGATGATGTCGTCCTTCGGCGCGAACAGCGCGGCCGAGGTGACGGTCTTATCCGCCGCGGCGGTCTTGCCGACGGTGACCGCGGAGACCATCACACCGGTTGCAGCGGTCATCGGCTGCGGGGCGGCTTCGGTCATCGGGGCCGGGGCGGCAGGCGCGGTCGCTGCCGGCTGCGCGTTGTTGTCGGCGGTGTCTTCTTTCTTCTTGCAGCCGGCCAAGGCCACGGTGGCCAGAAGCGCGGCGAGAACGGCAGTACTGATGGACGACTTCTTCATGGAGGTTGCTCCCTGTGAGATGGTGGGCAGTGCAGCGGATCAGGCTTTGGGCGGCAGTTTCAGGATCTGGCCCGGCTGGATTTTGTCGGGGTCGTCCAGCACGTCGCGGTTGGCCTCGAAGATGCGCTTCCACGCATTGCCATCGCCCAGTTCCTGCTTGGCGATCTTCGAGAGCGAATCGCCCTTCTGCACCGTGTAGGTGCCTCCGACCTTCTCCGCGGTGGTATCCACCGAGGCGGTCACGCCCGAGAAATCAACCTGATCGACTTTCTGCGCGGTGGTATCGACGCTGGCGCTGACACCGGAAAAGTCGACTTTCTTATCGGTACTCATCCATACACTCCCGTCTTGATTGACGACATGGGAGGCACGGTGTCACAGCCCTTGTTAATGGGGCATGGCGTGGATGTGAAGACGTGCGGAACCTGACAGACGGGGCACCGCCGTCAGGTAGAGCCACGCCATGCGTGGCTGGCGGGGCCGATCGACGTCACTGCCACGGGCAGCCACGCATGGCGTGGCTCTACCGTGGACTTGATGCCTGCTTGATCGCATCGACCAACGGTCGATGCCTACTGGCGCAGGTCGCGGACGGTGCGCGCCGGGGCGGCGATGCCCGGGCTGGCCCGCCACGGGTTGATGTCCAGGCCGCCGCGGCGGGTGTAGCGCGCTTCCACTTCCAGCCACTGCGGCTGGCAGCGCTGGGTGATCTCGCTGAAAATCCGCTCCACGCACTGCTCGTGGAACTCGGCGTGTTCGCGGTAGCTGATCAGGTACTTGAGCAGGCCGTCGCGGTCGATCTTCGGGCCGCGGTAGCGCACGCTGAGGCTGGCCCAGTCCGGCTGGCCGGTGACCGGGCAGTTGGACTTCAGCAGGGCCGAGCTCAACGTCTCGGTCACCACCTCATCGGCATCGGCGAACAGGAATTCCGGTGCGGGCGGGCCGTAGCGCTCGATGGCGACATCGCGTTCGTCCAGCGATTCGCCCTCGGCGTCTTCCACCAGCGGCGGCACGCCGAACACCACCGTCACCACCGCGCCGGCACAGGCCGACAGGTCGCGGGTGATGCACAGCCGTGCGGCTGCGTCATCGTCGAAACGCGTGCTGTTGAGGGAGTTGAGGTAGAGCTTGAACGACTTGGATTCGATCAGGTTCGGCGAGGTGCACGGCACGCTGACCGTGGCCACCGCCACGCGCGGCTTGCCGCGACCGTCCAGCCAGCTCAGCTCATAGGCCTGCCAGCGGTCATGGCCGACGAACGGCAGCGCCGCCTCGTCCAGGCCGATCTCCTCGCGGGCGCCACGGCGCGGGATGGGAAAGAGCAGGCCGGGATCGTACTGCGATGGGTAAGCCACCTCGCGACCGAGGCTGGAGTCCTGGGGGGTATTCATGCCGCCATTTTACGCCGGTAGGCGCGCGGCGTCCGGCGGCGAAAACGACAGGCCACGGCGACCAGATGATGGCGTTCCCAGTCGGCGGGAGGACCGGAACCCTCCCGCCCGTGCCGGGTTTCGCCCCGGCCAACGGCCGGGACCTACCGTCTGCCAGCCGTCCGCTGACTTCAGCCTGCGCCAGGCGCCGCAGCCGGCGTCCCATTGAGGTAATCCAGGCTCACCTGCAGCAGCGCGCGCAGGCCCACGTCCAGCGCCTTCTCATCGAGCAGGAACTTCGGCGAATGATTGGCCGGCGCGGTGGCAGGATCGATCCCTTCGCTGGTCGAGCCCACGAAGAAGAACATGCCGGGCACCTGCTGGGCGTACAGCGAGAAGTCCTCCGCGCCCATCTGCAGCGGCGGCTCGTAGACATTGCCTTCGCCCACCACGGCCTGCAGGCTCGGCAGCATCCGCGCGGTCAGCGCCGGATCGTTGACCGTGGCCGGGTTGCCCTCGGACTCGTAGATCTCCGTTTCCGCCTTGGCGCCATGGGCGGCGGCGGTGTGTTCGGCCACGTTGCGCAGGTCGGCGAAGATCTGCTGGCGCATGCCCTCGTCGAAGGTCCGGATGGTGCCGACCATCTCCACTTCATCGGGGATGATGTTGTAGCGGATGCCGCCCTTGATTGCGCCGAACGTCACCACGGCCGGCTGCTTGGACAGGTTGGCGCGGCGGCTGACGATGGTCTGCGCGGTGCCGACCAGGTCGGCCGTTGCCACGATCGGGTCTACCCCGTTCCACGGCGCCGAGCCATGGGTCTGGCGACCGATCACCTTGATGCCGAACCGGTCCGACGCGGCCATCAGTGGGCCGCCACGCACCGCGATCTGGCCGGCCGGCACGCTGGAGAACACATGCAGGCCGAACACCGCCTCCGGCTTGAAGTCCTTGAACAGGCCTTCCTTGAGCATCAACGCCGCACCGCCCTCTTCCGGCGGCGGCGCGCCTTCCTCGGCGGGCTGGAAGATCAGCATCACTTCGCCGGGCAGGTTCGCGCGCATCTTCACCAGCGCATCGGCCACGCCCAGCAGGGTGGCGGTGTGGGCATCGTGGCCGCAGGCATGCATCACCCCGACGGTCTCGCCGCGATAGGTGCTGGTGGCCTTGGAGGCGAACGGCAGGCCGGTCTGCTCGGTCACCGGCAGCGCGTCCATGTCCGCGCGCAGGGCGATCCGCGGGCCGGGCTTGCCGCCTTTGATGATCGCCACCACGCCGTGGTGGGCGATGCCGGTCTGCGGCTTCAGGCCCATGGCGCGCAGGCGCTCGGCGACCTTGGCCGAGGTGCGTTCTTCGCGGTTGGACAGCTCCGGGTGCTGGTGGAAGTCGCGGCGCCAGTCGATCACCTGGGCCTTCAGGCGGGTCGCGGCGGCGGCCACTTCCGGGCGTTCGGCAGGGGCGGCGGCGGCCAGGCCGGGGGCGGCCAGCAGCAGGGCGGACATCAGCAGCGACAGACGGGGCATTGAGGGTCTCCACGGGTCAGGACGGCGGTCGAACCTGAATGTAGGGCATCGGCGCCGATCACGCTGTAACTTTCTGCCCGGGCAGGCGTTCATGGAGGGAACCTCACCCGTCACATCCGGTCTGATCGCCCGTCCCATCCGTCATGCATGAAAGCCCACGGGCGACGGGTATGCTTTGCGCCTAGCCAACCGGGGCCCCCCGCCCTCCGCCAGCCCTCAGGAGTTATTGAATGTCGCGTTTCTGGAAGATCGTGCTGCTGGTGGTCGCAGTGCTGGTGGTTGCCGTTGTCGGCGTGCGCCTGATGGGTGGCAAGAAGGGAGACGCGGCGGGTCCGGCAGCCGAAGGGCGCCAGGGCGGTGACCCGGCCAATGCAGGCCCGGTGCCGGTCACGGTGATCGATGCGGTCCGCCAGGACGTACCGGTCTATGCCAGCGCGCTGGGCACGGTCGCGGCGATGAACACCGTCACGGTGAGCCCGCAGGTGGGCGGCCAGCTGATCAGCCTGAACTTCAAGGAGGGCCAGGAAGTGAAGAAGGGCGACCTGCTCGCGCAGATCGATCCGCGCACCCTGCAGGCCAGCTTTGATGAAGCCGCGGCGGCCAAGCGCCAGAACCAGGCCCAGCTCGCCACCGCGCGCTCCAACTACCAGCGCTCCAATTCGCCCGAGTACCGCCAGTACGTGGCCAAGACCGACCTGGATACCCAGCGCAACCAGGTCGCCCAGTTCGAGAGTGCCGTGGCCGCCAACGAGGCCAGCATGCGCGCCGCCCAGGTGCAGCTGCAGTACACCCGCGTCACCGCGCCGATCTCCGGCATCGCCGGTATCCGCGCGGTCGATGCCGGCAACATCGTCAGCGCCGGCACCGCGCTGGTGACGCTGACCCAGATCCATCCGATCCACGTGGTGTTCAACCTGCCCGAGCGCCAGCTGCCGGCCGTACGCCAAGCCCAGGCCGCCGGCGCGGTGGATATCGCCGCGCTGGACCGCAACGATGCGCACGTGCTCACCGATGGCGGCAAGCTGGACGTGGTCGACAACCAGATCAGCAGCGACAGCGGCACCTTCCGCGCGCGCGCCCTGTTCGACAACGAAGACAATTCGCTGTGGCCGGGCCAGTTCGTCAACGTCCGCATGCAGCTGCGCACCATCGCCGGCGGCGTGGTGATCCCCACCCAGGCCGTGATGCGCGGCCCGGATGGCGAGTACGTCTATATCGTCAAGCCGGACAGCACCGTGGCCATGCAGACGGTCAAGAGCGGCGTGGAAGTCGGCGACAGCCAGGTGCAGATCACCGAAGGCCTGAAGGGCGGCGAGCGGGTCGTAAGCGAAGGCCAGTTCCGGCTCAAGCCGGGCGCCAAGGTCACCGCGCTCAAGCCGGGCGAAACCCCGGCCGCGCCGACCGAAGCCGAGCTCAAGGCCGCCCAGCAGCAGGGTGGCGGTGGACGCCGCGGCGGCGGTCCGCGCTGATCGCGCCCGCCCCACGTTCCTGACGCCGGCGCACCTGCCGGCGTTCGCCTGATCCAACGCAGCACGACGCACCAGCAAGGACCCGCCCGTGGGCTTTTCGACGATTTTCATCCGCCGCCCGATCGCCACTTCGCTGCTGATGGCGGGCCTGCTGCTGCTCGGCATCCTCGGCTACCGCCAGCTGCCGGTGTCGGCGCTGCCCGAGATCGATGCGCCCAGCCTGGTGGTGACCACCCAGTACCCCGGCGCCAACGCGGTCACCATGGCCTCGCTGGTGACCACGCCGCTGGAGCGCCAGTTCGGGCAGATCTCCGGGCTGGAGATCATGACCTCCGATTCGTCGGCGGGGCTGTCCACGATCATCCTGCAGTTCTCGATGGACCGCGACATCGACATCGCCGCGCAGGACGTGCAGGCCGCGATCCGCCAGGCCACCCTGCCCTCCTCGCTGCCCTATCAGCCGGTCTACAACCGGGTGAACCCGGCCGACGCGGCGATCGTCACCCTCAAGCTCACCTCCGACACGCGCCCGCTGCGCGACGTCAACAACTACGCCGACTCCATCCTCGCCCAGCGCCTGTCGCAGGTGCAGGGCGTGGGCCTGGTCTCCATCGCCGGCAACGTGCGCCCGGCCGTGCGCATCCAGGTCAATCCGGCGCAGCTGTCCAACATGGGCCTGACCCTGGAAGACCTGCGCAGCGCGCTGACCCAGGCCAACGTCAACGCGCCCAAGGGCTCGCTCAACGGCAAGACCCAGTCCTACTCGATCGGCACCAATGACCAGCTGACCAGCGCCGCCGAGTACCGCGACACCATCATCAGCTACAAGAACAGCCGCCCGGTACGCCTGTCCGACGTGGCCAACGTGGTCGACGGCGTGGAGAACGACCAACTGGCCGCATGGGCCGATGGCAAGCCGGCGGTGCTGCTGGAAGTGCGCCGCCAGCCCGGCGCCAACATCGTGCAGACCGTCGAGCGCATCCGTGCGCTGCTGCCGCAGCTGCAGAACGTGCTGCCGGCCGACGTGCATCTGGAAATCTTCAACGACCGTACCGAGACCATCCGCGCCTCGGTGCATGAGGTGCAGTTCACCCTGATCCTCACCATCGGCCTGGTGGTCGCGGTGATCTTCGTGTTCCTGCGCCGCCTGTGGGCGACCATCATTCCCTCGGTGGCGGTGCCGCTGTCGCTGGCCGGCACTTTCGGCGTGATGGCGTTCGCCGGCATGTCGCTGGACAACCTCTCGCTGATGGCGCTGGTGGTGGCCACCGGCTTCGTGGTCGACGATGCGATCGTGATGATCGAGAACATCGTGCGTTACATCGAACAGGGCAAGAGCGGACCCGAAGCGGCCGAGATCGGTGCGCAGCAGATCGGCTTCACCGTGCTCTCGCTGACCATCTCGCTGGTGGCGGTGTTCCTGCCGCTGCTGCTGATGCCCGGTGTCACCGGCCGGTTGTTCCACGAATTCGCCTGGGTGCTGAGCATCGCGGTGACGCTGTCGATGCTGATCTCGCTGACGCTCACCCCGATGATGTGCGCCTACCTGCTCAAGCCCGATGCGCTGCCCGAAGGCGAAGACGCGCACGAGCGGGCGGCCGCGTCCGGCAAGACCACCGTGTGGTCGCGCACCGTCGGCCTGTACGAACGCAGCCTGGACTGGGTGCTCGAGCATCAGCCGCTGACCCTGGCTGTCGCCGCCGGCGCACTGGTGCTGACCGTGGTGCTCTACATCGTGATCCCCAAGGGCCTGCTGCCCGAGCAGGACACCGGCCTGATCACCGGCGTGGTCCAGGCCGACCAGAACATCGCCTTCCCACAGATGGAGCAGCGCACCAAGGCCGTGGCCGAAGCGCTGCGCGGCGACCCGGCGGTGACCGGCGTGTCGGCCTTCATCGGCGCCGGCACCATGAACCCCACGCTCAACCAGGGCCAGCTGTCGATCGTGCTGAAGGAGCGCGGCGACCGCGACGGGCTTGATGAAATCCTGCCGCGCCTGCAGAAGGCCGTGGCCGGCATCCCCGGCGTGGCGCTGTACCTCAAGCCGGTGCAGGACGTCACCCTGGATACCCGCGTGGCCGCCACCGAGTACCAGTATTCGCTGTCGGACGTGGACAGCGCCCAGGTCGCGCTGCAGGCCACGCGGATGACCGAGGCGCTGCGCCAGCGTCCGGAGCTGGCCGACGTGGACAACAACCTGTCCAACCAAGGGCGCGCGCTCGAGCTGACCATCGACCGCGACAAGGCCAGCGTGCTCGGCGTGCCGATGCAGACCATCGACGACACGCTGTACGACGCCTTCGGCCAGCGCCAGATCTCGACCATCTTCACCGAGCTCAACCAGTACCGCGTGGTGCTGGAAGTGGCGCCGGAGTTCCGCACCAGCACCGCGCTGATGAACCAGCTGGCGGTCGCCTCCAACGGCGCCGGCGCGCTGACGGGCAGCAATGCGACCAACTTCGGCCAGGTGACCTCGTCCAACTCGTCCACCGCCACCGGCATCGGCGCGCAGAACACCGGCATCCCGGTCGGCGCCGGCAACATCATCCCGCTGGCCGCGCTGGCCGAAGGCCGGGTCACCAGCACCCCCCTGGTGGTCAGCCACCAGCAGCAGCTGCCGGCGGTCACGGTGTCGTTCAACATCGCGCCCGGCTACTCGCTGTCCGATGCGGTGAAGGCGATCGAAGAGACCAAGGCCAGCCTGGACATGCCCTCGCAGGTGCACGCGCAGTTCATCGGCAAGGCCGCCGAGTTCACCGGCAGCCAGACCGACGTGGTGTGGCTGCTGCTGGCCTCGCTGGTGCTGATCTACATCGTGCTGGGCGTGCTGTATGAGAGCTACATCCACCCCTTCACCATCATCTCCACCCTGCCCCCGGCCGGCGTCGGCGCGCTGCTGGCGCTGATGGTGTGCGGGCTGCCGTTGTCGGTGGACGGCATCGTCGGCATCGTGCTGCTGATCGGCATCGTCAAGAAGAACGGCATCATGATGGTCGACTTCGCGATCGAGGCCCGCCGCACCGGCGCCAACGCGCATGAAGCGATCCGTCGTGCCTGCCTGCTGCGCTTCCGCCCGATCATGATGACCACCGCGGCGGCCATGCTCGGTGCGCTGCCGCTGGCCCTGGGCACCGGCATCGGCTCGGAACTGCGTCGTCCGCTGGGCATCGCCATCGTCGGCGGCCTGCTGCTGTCGCAGCTGGTCACGCTGTACACCACGCCGGTGATCTACCTGTACATGGAACGCTTCTCCGAGCGCCTGCGCCAGCGTCGCGAACAGCGCGCGCTGCGCCACGGCCATGGCCCGGTGCGGGAGCCGCAGGCGTGATGATGAGCACCGCAGACCGCTGCGGAGGCGTTCGATGAACATCTCCGGCCCGTTCATCCGCCGCCCGATCGGCACCGCCCTGCTGGCCATCGGCCTGTTCGTGGTGGGTGTGATCTGCTACCTGCAACTGGGCGTGTCGGCGCTGCCGAACATCCAGATTCCGGTGATCTTCGTGCATGCCAACCAGGCCGGCGCGGATGCCACGACGATGGCCTCCACGGTGACCGCGCCGCTGGAGCGCCACCTCGGCCAGTTGCCGGGCATCGACCGCATGCGCTCGTCCAGCTCGGAAGGCAGCTCGCTGGTCTTCATGATCTTCCAGAGCGACCGCGACATCGATTCGGCCGCGCTGGACGTGCAGACCGCGATCAACTCCGCGCAGTCCGACCTGCCCGCCGGGCTGGGCACGCCGATGTTCCAGAAGGCGAACCCGAACGACGACCCGGTCATCGCGATTGCCCTGACCTCGGAAACGCAGTCGGCCGACGACCTCTACAACGTGGCCGATTCGCTGCTGGCCCAGCGCATCCGCCAGATCACCGGTGTGTCCTCGGTGGATATCGCTGGCGCCTCCACGCCGGCCGTGCGCGTGGACGTCAACCTGCGCCTGATGAACGCCCTCGGCCTGACCGCCGATGACCTGCGCAACGCCGTGCGCGCGGCCAACGTGACCTCGCCGACCGGCTTCCTCACCGATGGCAACACCACCACCGCGATCATCGCCAACGACTCCGTCGCGCGCGCGGCCGATTTCGCCCAGCTGGTGATCAAGACCGCCGACGATGGCCGCGTGATCCGCCTGCAGGACATCGCCAACGTCTACGACGGGCAGCAGGACGCCTACCAGGCCGCGTGGTTCAACCACAAGCCGGCGGTGGTGATGTACGTGTTCACCCGCGCCGGCGCCAACATCGTGGAAACCGTGGACCGGGTGAAGGCGCAGATCCCGACCCTGCGCGACTATCTGGAACCGGGCACCACGCTCACCCCGTATTTCGACCGCACCCCGACCATCCGCTCCTCGCTGCACGAGGTGCAGATCACCCTGCTGATCGCGCTGGCCATGGTGGTGCTGACCATGGCGCTGTTCCTGCGCCGGCTCGCCCCGACCCTGATCGCCGCGGTGACCGTGCCGCTGTCGCTGGCCGGCGCGGCGCTGGTGATGTACGTGCTGGGCTTCACCCTGAACAACCTGAGCCTGCTGGCGCTGGTGATCGCGATCGGCTTCGTGGTCGATGATGCGATCGTGGTGATCGAGAACATCATGCGCCACCTCGACGAGGGCATGACGCGCATGCAGGCCGCCCTCACCGGCGCGCGCGAGATCGGCTTCACCATCGTCTCGATCACCGCCTCGCTGGTGGCGGTGTTCATCCCGCTGCTGTTCGCCAAGGGCATGATGGGCGCATTCTTCCGGGAGTTCACCGTCACCCTGGTCGCGGCCATCGTGGTCTCGATGATCATCTCGCTGACCCTGACGCCCGCACTGTGCAGCCGCTTCCTGAGCGCGCATGCCGATGCCGGCGCACCGAGCCGCTTCGGCCGCCTGCTCGATGCCGGCCACGACCGCATGCTGCGCATCTACGTGAAGCTGCTGGACTTCTCGCTGCGCCACGCGCTGCTGCTGTCGCTGACCCCGCTGCTGCTGATCGGTGCGACGGTGTTCCTGTTCGGTGCGGTCAAGAAGGGCGCGTTCCCGGCCCAGGACACCGGCCTGATCTGGGGCCGCGCGAATTCCAGCGCGACCGTCTCCTTCGAAGACATGGTCAACCGCCAGCGCCGCATCACCGACATGCTGATGGCCGACCCGGCGGTGAAGACCGTGGGCGTGCGCCTGGGCAGTGGCCGCCAGGGGTCCAGCGCGCAGTTCAACGTCGAACTGAAGTCGCGCAAGGACGGCCGCCGCGAGACCACCGCCGAGGCTTTGGCCCGCCTGAGCGCGAAGGCCGACCGCTACCCTGACCTGCAGCTGCGCCTGCGCGCGATCCAGGACCTGCCCAGCAATGATGGCGGTGGCGCCAGCCAGGGCGCGCAGTACCGCGTCTCGCTGCAGGGCAACGACCTGGCCCAGCTGCAGGAGTGGCTGCCCAAGCTGCAGGCCGCGCTGAAGAAGAACCCGAAGCTGGCCGACGTCGGCACCGACGTGGACGCTGCCGGCCTGCGCCAGAACATCGTGATCGACCGCGCCAAGGCCGCACGCCTGGGCGTGTCGGTCGGTGCGATCGACGGCGCGCTGTACGGTGCCTTCGGCCAGCGCCAGATCTCCACGATCTACTCGGACATCAACCAGTACAGCGTGGTGGTCAACGCCCTGCCCGAACAGACCGCGACACCAGGGGCGCTGGACCAGATCCATGTGCGTGCCGGCAATGGCGAGATGGTGCCGATCACGGCCGTGGCCGAGCAGGTGCCGGGGCTCGCCCCGTCGCAGATCACCCACGAAAACCAGTACACCACGATGGAGCTGAGCTACAACCTCGCCCCCGGCACCAGCATGGGCGAGGCCAAGGCCATCATCGACAGCACGGTCAACGGCATGCGCATGCCCGGCGACATCCGCCTGGCCGAGGACGCGGGCTTCGGCTTCGATTCGGACCCGATGGCGATGCTGATCCTGGTGATGGCGGCGATCATCACCGTCTACCTGGTGCTGGGCATGCTCTACGAGAGCCTGATCCATCCGGTCACCATCCTCTCCACGCTGCCGGCGGCGGGCGTGGGCGCGCTGCTGGCGCTGTACGGCACCAACACCGAGCTGTCGGTGATCTCGATGATTGCGCTGGTGCTGCTGATCGGCATCGTCAAGAAGAACGCGATCATGATGATCGACTTCGCGGTGGTGGCGCAGCGCGAGCACGGCAAGACCCCGCTGGAAGCGGCACGCGAAGCGAGCATCGTGCGCTTCCGCCCGATCATGATGACCAGCATGGTGGCGATCCTGGCGGCGGTGCCGCTGGCGATCGGCCTCGGCGAAGGCTCCGAGCTGCGCCGCCCGCTGGGCATCGCGATGATCGGTGGCCTGCTGTTCTCGCAGAGCCTGACCCTGCTCAGCACCCCGGCGCTGTACGTGATCTTCTCGTGCCTGCGCGAGCGCTGGGTGGCCAGGCGGGTGCGGCGCCGCGAGAAGCGCGCCCTGAAGCGCAGCGCCATCGCCCGGTAGGTACCGACCGTTGGTCGGCACCTGCGTTGGGCACCGGCCGCGTTACGGCGTGACGACCAACGGTCGTCACCTACCGATGCGGCGTCGCATCCCGGTAGGTACCGACCGTTGGTCGGTACGTCAGGTAGGTACGCCCGGTAGGTGCGCCCCGGTTTGACGCCACGTAACAAAACGACAACAATTCTCATCCAGCCACGGTCCTGCATCGCCCTCTGCGATGTCCCCGCTGCCGGTTCCCGGCCAGCCTGCGCGATCCAGCCATCGACCCTCCCCCGCCCTCTGTAGATCGCGGACGGCGTTGTGCTGTCCGCCAAGGAACCCATCGATGCTGTCGTCCTCCCTGCCCCGCCTGGCCACGCTGGCCGTTGCGCTGCCGCTCGCCTGCGCCGCCCATGCCCAGTCCGCGCCCGACGGCGGCGCCCGGGCGCGCTCCGCCACCGACCTGGATGCCATCAAGGTCATCGCCGAGCGCACCCACACCGATACCGGCGCCCTGGGTGACCGCGCCGTGCGCGACACCCCGTTCGCGATCTCGGTGGTGGGCCGGGAAGACATCGAGAAGCGCCAGGTGGTCTCGCTCGGCGAGGCCTTCCTGACCGACCCTTCGGTGGTCACCCAGGTCAGCGCCTATGCCAGCGGCTGGAGCTCGCCGATCCGCAACCGCGGCATCGACCTGAGCTACGACAGCTACCGCGTCAACGGCCTGCAGGTGTCCTCGTGGGGCACCGAGTGGCCACTGGAAGTCATGGAGCAGGTGGAACTGCTGAAGGGTCCGGGCGGTTTCATGTACGGCTTCGGCCAGCCCGGCGGCATCGTCAACTACGTCACCAAGAAGCCCACCGAGGTCACCACGCTGTCGGCGCAGCTGGGCTGGCGCGAGGCCGGCATCGTCAGCGGCCAGGTCGATGTGGGCGGGCGCTTCGGCAACGAGGACATGTTCGGCTACCGCTTCAATGCGTACCAGGAGAAGGGCGAGACCTTCAACGGTGGCGACGTGGACCGCAAGGTCGGTGCGCTGTCGCTGGATGCGCGCCTGAGCGACCGCCTCACCTGGACCTTCGATGGCGTGTTCCAGTCGCGCGATCTCGGCAACGAATCCCCGCAGTACTACTTCATCGGCCTGACCGGGCTGCCGCGTCCGCTTGCGGGCGACATCGACAACAGCATCGACGGCAGCTACTACGACACCCGCTCCAGCCTGCTCTCCACCGCCCTGGACTGGCAGATCAACAGCGACTGGAAGGCCAGCCTGAGCTATGGCGTGACCACCTCCTGGAACGACGTCAACAAGATCTTCGCCTACATCGATGACGTAAACGGCGATTACGACGTCAACACCTACGAGCTCGGCGGCAAGAGCGAGTGGAAGCTGGCCCAGGCCCTCGTGCAGGGCCGCTTCCAGACCGGCCCGCTGTCGCACCAGGTCGTTGCCGGCGTCTCCCACCAGACCGGCCTGGGTTGGGACCGCCCGTACGAATGGAACACCCTCGGCCGCGGCAACATCTACCAGCGCCCGACCCTGCGCCACGACGCGGTGGGCTCCCGCGTGTTGACGCGCGGCAGCGAGACCGTGCAGCAGGCGGTGTTCGTCAGCGACACCGTCAGCTTCGCCGATGGCTGGTCGCTGCTGGCCGGTGCGCGCTACAACGACTTCGAGAACAAGGGCGCGTACCACACCTATCCGGTCACCCCGACCTACGCCCTGATGTACAAGCCGGCCGATGCGGTGACGCTGTATGCCAGCTACGTCGAATCGCTGGAAGCCGGCAGCCGCGTGGGCAGCGATTACATCAACGCCGGTGACGTGCTCGACCCGACCATCAGCAAGCAGTACGAGATCGGCGCCAAGATCGAGTACCCGCGCTGGAGCGCGAATGCGGCCGCCTTCCGATTGGAGCGTGGTGCGAACATCGATCTGATCACCTCCGCCGGCAAGCGGCTGGTGCAGGACGGCATCACCCTGTACGAAGGCGTGGAAGCCAGCGGCGACGTGCGCCTGACCGATGCGTTCACCCTCGGCGGCGGTGTCACCTGGCTGGACCCGACCTACGACAAGCTCTCCCCGGGCAGCGCCGCCCAGGAAGGCAACCGTACCGCCGGCGCCGCCCGCTGGCAGGGCGTGCTGCATGCCGATTACAGCGTCCCGCAGGTCGAGGGGCTGAGCGTGTATGCACTGGCCCGCTACTACGGCGACGTCTACTACAACGCCGACAACACCCTCAAGCTGCCCGACTACACGCTGGTCAACGCCGGCGTGGGTTACCGCATGCAGGCCGCCGGCCACCCCGTCACCTGGCGCGCCGGCGTGGAGAACCTCGCCAACCGGACGTACTGGTCCAATGCAGGCGTCGGCCTGCCACGGACCTTTGCGGTAAGCGTGCGCTTCGACATGTAACCGGAAAACCCACAGGTAGTGCCGGCCGCTGGCCGGCTCCCGACCATGCCGGGCTGCCAACCATGCAGGACCGCCGGCCAGCAGCCGGCACTACCGTCGGCGGTGAAGGTGTCCCCTTCACCCCGCACCGGCAATAATGGCGGCCTCTCTTCCGCCGAGTCGCCATGCCTTCGTTCGAAACCCGCGTCAGCCGCCTGTGGGCGCATGAAAAGGCCAGCTATGGCCTGCGGGTGTTCATCGCGCTGTCCGCGGCGATGGGGCTGTGCTGGTACCTGGACCAGCTGACCGCCCTGCCCGGCGTGTTCCTGGGCATCATCGCCAGTGCGATCGCCGAGACCGACGACAACTGGTGGGGGCGGATCAAATCGGTGGCGCTGTCGCTGCTGTGCTTCGTGGCCGCGGCTGCCGCAGTGGTGCTGTTGTTCCCGCATCCGTGGTGGTTCATCACCGCGTTGGCGGCGGCCACCTTCGGGCTGACCCTGCTCGGCGCGCTCGGCGAGCGCTATGCCTCCATCGCGCAGGCCACGGTGACGCTGGCCATCTACACCATGATCGGGCTGGAACAGCACGGCGCGGCCGACCTGTCCCAGGCCATCAACGCGGTCAGCCACCTGCTGGCCGGTGCGGTCTGGTACGCCCTGCTCTCGATCCTGTGGACGGCCCTGTTCGCCAATCGGCCGGTGCGCGAGCGCGTGGCACGCCTGTACCTGGAACTGGGCCGTTACCTGCAGCTCAAGGCCGATCTGTTCGAACCGGTCCGCGATGCCGACGTGCAGAAGCGCCAGCTGGCGCTGGCCGAACAGAACCGGCGCGTGGTCGAGGCGCTCAACATCGCCAAGACCGCGATCCTGGCCCGGTTCGGCCGCTCCGGCCGGCCCGGCGTGCAGTCCGGCCTGTACCTGCGGCTGTACTACATGGCGCAGGACTTCCACGAACGCGCCAGCTCCTCCCACTATCCGTATGGCGCGCTCACCGAGGCGTTCTTCCACAGCGACGTGCTGTACCGCTGCCAGCGCCTGCTCGCGCTGCAGGGCGAGGCCTGCGCCAACCTCGGCCAGGCCATCCGCCTGCGCCAGCCGTTCCAGTACGGCGAGCGCACCAAACAGGCCACCGCCGATCTCACCGATTCACTGACCTGGCTGCGCGCCCAGCACAACCCGCAGTGGCAGCGCCTGCTGGCCTCGCTGGAACTGCTCGGCCACAACCTGCAGAGCATCGAACGCCGCCTGTCCGAGGCCGAGAAGTCCGAGTCCACCCTGGACAACGTCGATACCCGCCTGCGCGATACCAACCCGCACACGCTGCGCGAAATGGGCGTGCGCATCCGCCAGCAGCTCACCCCCGGCTCCGTGCTGTTCCGGCACGGCCTGCGCATGGCGCTGGCGCTGATCGTTGGTTTCGCCGCGATCCGCCTGTTCAATACCCAGAACGGCTCGTGGGTCCTGCTGACCATCGTATTCGTGTGTCGTCCGCATTTCGGCGCGACCCGCCAACGGCTGGCGCAGCGGATCGCCGGCACGCTGATCGGCCTGGTGCTGACCTGGGCGCTGATGCAGCTGTTCCAGGACCTGCGCATCGAGCTGCTGATCGCGCTGCTTTCGGCGCTGCTGTTCTTCTTCACCCGCAGCGATCGCTACCTGGTGGCCTCGGCGGCGATCACGGTGATGGCGCTGACCTGCTTCAACCTGATCGGCGATGGCTTCCTGCTGATCTGGCCGCGGCTGGTGGATACGCTGCTGGGCTGCGCGATCGCCGCCGCCGCCGCGTTCCTGATCCTGCCGGACTGGCAGGGTCGCCGCCTGAACCTGGTGATGGCACGCGTGCTCGACAACTGCGCGAAGTACCTGCACGCAGTGCTCGGCCAGTACGGCAGCGGCATGCAGGACGATCTGGCCTACCGGATCGCGCGGCGCGACATGCATAACGCAGACGCGGCGCTGTCCACGGCACTGTCGAACATGCTGCGCGAGCCCGGCCACGTGCGCCGCAACCTGGATGCCGGGTTCCGCTTCCTGGCGCTGTCCAACACCCTGCTCGGCCATCTCTCCGCGCTGGGCGCCCACCGCACCCAGCTGGACAGCTACGGCCAGGATCCGCTGGCGCTGTCCGGTGGGGAACGCGTCGAACAGGCGATGCAGCAGATCGCCAGCGCGCTGCAGCAGCGCGAGCCGGTGGCCGAGGACGCCAACGACGGCGACCGCGCCCTGGCCGAGCAACTGGAGCAGATCCCGGACGACATGCCGCCCAAGCTGCAGCTGATCCGCACCCAGATGGGGCTGATGCTGCGCCTGCTGCCCAAGCTGCGCGGCGCCGCCAACGAGGCCGCGCGCACGCTGCGGTAGGTATCGACCGTTGGTCGATACGGATATTGAACGTCTCACGACCCATGGAACGTCTCACGACCATGGAACGTCTCACGACCAACGGTCGTGAGCTACCCCGAGACGGGGGGCTGCCTGCACCATTCCGCGGCGCTGCCATGCTGCGCCAACAGGGAGAATGCTAGGCTGCGCCGGTTCGCAAGGAGTCTCCATGTCCGGCCATAGTCAGTTCGCTCTGCTCAGGCAACGCCGTTTCCTGCCGTTTTTCATCGCCCAGTCGCTGGGCGCGTTCAACGACAACGTCTACCGCCAGGCCATCATCGCGCTGCTGTTCTTCCTCGGCACGCCGATCGAAGAGCGCTCGCTATATACCAACCTGGCCCCGGCGATCTTCATCCTGCCGTACTTCCTGTTCTCGGCGCTGGCCGGCCAGATCGCGGAGAAGCTGGAGAAATCGCGGCTGATCGTGATCACCACCACCATGGAGATCGCGATCATGTCGCTGGCCGCGCTCGGCTTCCTGACCGAGAGCATGCCGGTGCTGCTGGTCGCGCTGTTCTGCACCGGCATGCAGTCCACCCTGTTCGGGCCGGTGAAATACTCGGTGCTGCCGTCGATCCTCAAGCCCGAGGAACTGACCGGCGGCAACGGCCTGGTCGAGATGGGCACCTCGCTGTCGATCCTGACCGGCATGATCGCCGGCGGCCTGATCTTCACCCTGGCCGGAAGCCATGGCCCGATCGTGGCGGCCACGGCAGTGATCGTGCTCGCCATCGCGGGCAACCTCACGGCGCGGATGATTCCCAAGGTCGATGCCGGCGCGCCGGACCTGAAGATCAACTGGAACCCGCTGCCCGAGTCGCTGGCGGTGCTGCGCATGGCCAAGAAGCAGAAGGCCGTGCGCAACGCGATTCTGGGCGTGTCGTGGTTCTGGTTCGTCGGCACCATGCTGACCTCGCAGCTGCCCACCTACGCCGAGGTGAACCTGGGCGGCGGCTCCACGCTGTACATCTTCGCGCTGGCACTGTTCTCGCTGGGCACCGGCACCGGCTCGCTGCTGTGCGAGAAGCTGTCCGGGCGGACCGTGGAGATCGGCCTGGTGCCGTTGGGCGCCTTCGGCATGACCGCCTTCATGCTCGACCTGTACTTCGCGCGCGTCGGCGAATCGGCCGCCGCCGGGCTGTCGATCTGGCAGTTCGTGCAGGCGCCGGGCAGCACGCGCATCATCATCGACCTGATCGGCATCGGCCTGTTCACCGGCTTCTTCGTGGTGCCGCTGTTCGCCCTGATCCAGAGCCGCACCGCCAAGTCGGAGATGTCGCGCGTGTTCGCCGCGCTCAACATCCAGAACTCCGGCTTCATCGTGCTCGCGGCAGGTCTTGGCCTGCTGACCCAGCGCGTGCTGGACTGGTCCATTCCCCAATTGTTCCTGGCGCTGGCGATCGCCAACGCGGTGGTGGCGATCTACATCTTCACGATCGTGCCCGAATTCCTGATGCGCTTCCTCAGCTGGGTGATGGTGCGTGCGCTGTACCGGCTGCGCCCGCACGGGATCGAGTCCCACGTGCCGGACGAGGGCGCGGCGCTGATCGTGTGCAACCACGTCAGCTACATGGACGCGTTGATCCTGTCGGCCACGATCCCGCGGCCGGTGCGCTTCGTCATGTACTACAAGATCTTCAACATCCCGGTGATGCGCTGGATCTTCCGCACCGCCAAGGCGATCCCGATCGCCGGCGCGCGCGAGGATCCTGCGCTGATGCAGGCCGCGTTCGACGAAGTGGACAAGGCGCTGGCCGAGGGTGAGCTGGTCTGCATCTTCCCCGAGGGCGCATTGACCCGCGATGGTCAGATGGGCGCGTTCAAGTCGGGCGTGGAAAAGATCCTGGAGCGCCGCCCGGTCCCCGTGGTGCCGATGGCGCTGCGCGGGATGTGGTCGAGCATGTGGAGCCGGCGCGACACGCGGTTGGGCCGCATGCGCGTGCCCCGCCGCTTCCGTGCGCATGTCGAGGTGGTTGCGTCTGCGCCGATCCCTGGCGATGCCGCGACCGCCCCGATGCTGGAAACGCAGGTGAGGCAGCTTCGAGGCGATCAGGCGTGAGCCCCGCCCTGCCTGCATGTAACCGTATACATGGACGCGGGCACATCGGTTAGATTACCGCCCGGGGCACCTCGCCCGCGCTGATACACCCACCCAAGCAAATGGAGCTTCGCTGATGAATGCCACTGCCCCCCTGCCGCCCGCCCCGGGCAGCGTTCCGAATCACCTGATCTGGTCGATCGTCGTCACCATCCTGGCGTTCTTCGTGTGCTGCCTGTCGTGCCTGAGCTTCCCGGGCATCGTCACCGGCGTGGTCGCGATCGTGTTCGCCAGCAAGGTCAACGGCCTGCTCAACCAGGGTGACCTGGAAGGCGCGCGTCGTGCCTCCAAGAACGCCAAGATCTGGGCGTGGGTCACCACCGGCTTCCTGATCGCCGGCGTCGTGCTGTTCGTGATCTCGCTCGCCTTCATGGGCGTGGACGGTTACATGGAGCAGATGCAGCAGTTCCAGCAGCAGATCGAAAGCAACAGCTGATGCCTGCGCTGCACGGCAAGCGCTGGTTGCTGGCGTTGCTGCCACCGGCCGCAGTGGCGGCCGGTGCGGGGTTCTGGGTGCTGCGGCACTACGACCCCAACAGCGCCAGCAGCCCGTTCCCGCCGTGCAGCTTTCTGGCGGTCACCGGCTATTACTGCATCGGCTGCGGGCTGACGCGTGCCCTGCACGCGCTCGCCCATGGTGATGTGGTCACCGCGTTCTCGATGAATCCCCTGGCCATGCTGATGCTGGCCATCGCCCCGCTGGTGATCGGTTGGGCGCTGGGCTGGCGGCCACGCGCGCTGCAGCCGTTGATCACGCTGCTGATGAAGCCCGCCTTCTGGCTGATCCTGCTGCCCGCGTACTGGATCGCACGCAACCTGCCGTGGGTTCCCTTTACCTGGTTGGCGCCGGGCTGACCGGTACGGCTAGGTGACCCAACCGGCGATCACCAGCAGCGCCAGCACCGCCATCCATAGCAGCAGCATGCGCCACACCAGGCTCATCGCATCGCGCAGTTCCGGCAGGCGACGCCACACCGGCACCATGCCCGCATCGCTGTAATCGTGCGCATCCTCGCGCAGTTCGGCACTCACGCTTGCCCGCGCGACCGCACCGAGGAAGTGTGTCGAGGCCGACCACTGATTGCCGTGCGCCCCGCGCCAGGCCTTGAAGGCCGTATCGAAATTGCCGACCAGCGCCATCGACAGCGACATCAGCTGCGCCACCGGCCACTCCAGCCAGGACAGCACCACGCGCGCACCGGCAACCGCCTCCACGCTGGCCAGCGACCGCATCGGACCCACCGCGAGCAGCGCCAGCAGGCGATACAGCAGCGCGCCGACTGGGCCCAGCAGCAGGAACCAGAACAGCACCGCGAACCAGCGCCGCAGCGCGTTGAGCACGGTGGCCTCGACCAGCGAGGGAACGTCTTCGTGCAGGCTGCCGCCGGCCGACTGCAGCCGCGTGATCGCGAGGTGGCGCGCGTGGGCGTCATCGGCATCGATCACCGCCTCGACATCGCGGTCCAGATCGCGCGGGCCCCAGCACATCACCAGTACCAGCACGCCCAGCAGCAGCGAGGGCAGGCCGTAGACGCGGTCATCGAACAGCCATTGCAGCAGGCCCAGCACGGCCACGAACGGCAGCACCGCCAGCCAGGCACCCTTGCGGCCGCGCCACGCCCCGTCCTCGGCGGCATGCCGATCCAGCCACTGCAGCCAGCGCCGATAGAGGCCGAAACGCCGCAGCGCGACGGCCGCGCCCGGCGCGACATGGCCCAGGGCCAAGGCAACCAGCACGGCGACCAGGGTGGTGAACATGTAAGCCTCCGGCTCGGGACGTGGAACGCGCCGCTACTATGCCTTGCGGCCCGGCAATTCCCCGGGCCGTTGGTAATGTACCGCGCCGCGTGTTCAGCCTGCGGCAACGGCACGCGACGGTCAGGCGACCTGCTGCTGGTACCAGTGCTCGATCAGGCTGCGCGAGATCGAGATCGGCGGGGACAGGCGGATGCCTTCGCCGTCGTCCTCGACATCCCGGGCCAGCGCCGCGCCCACTTCCTCGGCGGTGAACCAGCGCGCATCTTCCAGCTCCCCGTTCACGGTCGGTACGTCGTCTTCGGCCGTGGCGGCGAAGCCCAGCATCAGTGCGCCGGGGAACGGCCACGGCTGGGTGCCCAGGTAGCGGCACTCGCGCACGCGCACCCGGCTCTCTTCGAAGACCTCACGGACCACCGTCTGCTCCAGCGATTCGCCGGGTTCCACGAAACCGGCCAGCACCGAATAGCGGCGCGGGGCCCAGTTGGCCTGGCGGCCGAGCAGCAGCCGGCCCTGGTTCTCGACGGCGACGATCACCGCCGGATCCACGCGCGGGTAGTGCTCGGTGGCGCACTGGCTGCAGCGGCCGACGAACCCGCTGCGGCTGAAGGTCACCGCGCCACCGCATACCCCGCAGAAGCGCGTGCGCGACTGCCAGTAGGACATGCCGCGGGCGTAACAGAAGGCGGTGGAATCGGCGATGGACCAGGTGGCGGCGGACTGGCGCAGGTCGACCCGCTGCGGCGCCGTCACCGACAGACCGGCGGCCTCCATCGAGAACCATGCCTGCTCGCCGCGCAGGCCGAGGAAGATCGCGGTGCCCGGGCCACCGCCCAGGTCGGCGCCGGTCAGTGGCAGCGGCTGACCGTCATCGCCGGCCAGGGCCGTGCCATCCTGATCGAGTATCAGTACGCGCGCGTCCGGCCACAGCCGCGACAACGCATCGGCGTCATCGCGCAGGGTATCGGCGCGCTCCAGCGGCTCGCTGACGAAGGCGAAACCGGAAAGCTGCGAAGAGAAATTTGACATCGCAAGAGCCTGCCCACATTCGGCGGGACTGGCAAGCGGCAACCGGCATTCCGCCGGTTGCGCGCGCATCACATGCTGAAACTGCTGCCGCAGCCGCAGGTGGTCTTCGCGTTCGGATTGCGGATCACGAACTGCGCGCCGGTCAGGCTTTCGGTGTAATCCACCTCGGCGCCCATCAGGTACTGCAGGCTCAGCGGATCCACCAGCAGGGTGACGCCGGCGGTATCCACCGCCAGATCGTCCTGGGCCCGGTTCTCATCGAACTCGAAGCCGTACTGGAAGCCGGAACAGCCACCGCCTTCGATGTAGACGCGCAGGGCGAGGGCAGCGTTGCCCTCATCCTGGATCAGCTCCTTGACCTTGGCCGCGGCGGCCTCGGTGAAGTTCAGCGGACGGTCCAGGGACTGGTAGTTCGGCGCGGCGGCGGGTGCGCCGGGCAGGGAAACAAGCGTGCTCATGCCCCCAGCATGGGGGCGCACGAGCACGCTTTCAAGTTCAGGCCATCGCCTCGGCCAGCTTCTTGCGGGCGGCGGTGTCCTTGCCCTTGCCCTCGTCCGCTTCGCCGGACGGCGGCGGCAGGGCCATCTGGGCCGAGCTGTGGATCAGGCGGCCGGTCAGCTGGGCGCCGGCGTGCATTTCCACCATCTGGTAGTGAATGTTGCCCGTCACCCGGGCGCTCGGGGTCAGCTCGACCCGCTCGGTGGCATGCACGTCCCCGTCCAGGCGGCCGCTGATGACCACGACCTGGGCGCGGATCTCACCCTCGATGGCACCGTGCTCGGCCACCGTCAGGGTGGCGTTGCTGGCGCCGTCCTGGGCGATCACCTTGCCCAGGATGGTGCCTTCCACGTACAGGCCACCGCTGAATTCCACGTCCCCGCGGATCACCACCTGCGCGCCGATCAGCGCGTCCACGACCAGATGTCCGTCGCGGTTGGACTTGTTGCTGCCAAACATGGGCTTACTCCCCTTCTTTTGCCGATGCCGCCGGTGCTCCGGCCTGCTTCCAATCGAATACCTGGGTGGCGCCCCCCGCGCCCGATCCCAGCGTGACCCGCACACGTTGCGGGGTGAATCCCTGCGGCAGCATCACACTGCCGGTGAGCTGCTGGAAGTACCGGAAGGAATACTCCTGGCCCGGCACCTTGGTGCGCTGGTGCAGCTCGTCCCAGCTGACCGAGGTCAGCTTGCCGTCCTTGACCCCTTCCACCGTGAAGCGCATCTGCCCTTGGCTGATCGCCCCGCGGTTCAGGTTCTGGGTCAGCACCACGGCGTACTGCCAGGTGCCGCCCGTTTCCGGCGAGAACTCCACCGAATGGGTGTTCAGGCCCTTGCGCTGGCTGGTCGCACCGACCAGCCGCTCGTAGAAGGCCACGTCGGCGCGCAGGCCGGCGATCTCTTCGTCGCGCTCGCCCAGCGACGTCTGGACCTCGTTGTTGGCGGCGCGGCTGATCCGGTCGGAGGCCTGCAGGGTCGCCTGGCGCTGCTGCAGTTCGATGAGCTGCTGCTGGAGGCGCTCGTTGCGGGTCTCCGCCGCCTTGAGCTGGGTGCCGACGTCGCCGCCGGGCGAGCCCAGCCAGGCGCCGAGCAGCACGGCAAGGATCAGCGACAGCAGCCACGCCCCGCCCAGCACCAGCAGGCGCTTGCGTTCCTGCACGGGCGGCATGCCCGGCCGGCGGATCTGGATGCGGGAAGGTGCGGGTTTATTCATGGCAGTCCTGGACGACCGCGCCTGCGGGCGCTGTCGCAACGGCCCCTGTCTGGAACGACGGGCTAGTGTAAGTCAGGGAAAAGGCCTTGTCCGCGCAGGCACGGGATCGGGGCAGTGGCGTTCATGGACGTCATCCCCGATAGTGTGCGCCTGTGCACATTCTGCAGCCGGAGCGCGTGCCATGACCGAAGCCCACCTGTTCGTGATCGGCATCCTGCTGGCCTGGCTGGCCGGCATCCGCGTCTACCTCACCGTCTTCGGCGTCGGCCTGGCCGGGCTGCTCGGCTGGGTCGACCTGCCCCCTGCGCTGCAGGCCACGGAATCGTGGTGGGTGCTGGGCACCTCGGCCGCACTGGCCATCGCCGAGTTCTTCGCCGACAAGATTCCCGGGGTCGATTCGGTCTGGGACCTGGTTCAGACCCTGGCCCGGGTACCGGCCGGTGCCTTCCTGGCAGCCGCGACGCTCTCGCCCACTGGCGAGCTCAGCGGTACCGCGCTGGTCGCCGGGGCCGGCGTCGCGCTGGCCAGCCATGGACTCAAATCCGGCACCCGTGCCCTGCTCAATACCTCGCCCGAACCGGCCAGCAACTGGATGGCCTCTGCGGCGGAGGACACCGTGGTGGTCGGCGGGCTGGCACTCGCCCTGGCCCACCCGTGGCTGGCGCTGATCCTGGTGGTCGCATGCAGCCTGATCGGTGCGTTGGTCGTGTGGATGATCTGGCGGACGCTGTGGAAAGGCATGCGCTGGCTGATGCGTCAGGCCGACAGCGGCCAGACGCAGGTCAAACCGGGAACCCTGCCACGGTAATGCGCGCCCTGCCCATGGGCGTTCATCGCATAATTGCGGCGCAGACTGGGAGTACTGATGGCCGTTCACGACAACGTTGTTGCATCCACCCGCGCCGCGCGCGCTGAAACGCCGCCGGCCGACCACTGGCAGCGCTGGCACAGCCAGCCCTCGCCCGCCCCCGCGGCGCCCAGCAATGTCGTCGCGCTCATGCCGACGCCGGCCAGCCCACCGCCCCTGCTGCCCCCGATGCACGCCGAGACCGGCACCCTGCCGCCGCCCGGCATCGACCCTCCGTACCGCGTGCTGATCGTCGAAGACGACCGTTCGCAGGCCCTGTTCGCGCAGAGCGTGCTGCACGGTGCCGGCATGGAGGCACTGGTGCACAGCGATGCCGAGGGCGTGCAGCAGGCGATCGCCGAGCATCGGCCCGACCTGATCCTCATGGACCTGCACCTGCCCGGGCTGGACGGTATGCGCCTGACCGCGCTGATCCGCCAGCAACCCGGCCAGCAGCTGCTGCCGATCGTGTTCCTCAGTGGCGACCCGGATCCGGAGCGTCAATTCGAAGTGCTCGACAGCGGCGCCGATGATTTCCTCAGCAAGCCGATCCGCCCACGCCATCTGATCGCGGCGGTCTCCAACCGGATCCGCCGCGCACGCGCACAGGCAGCTTCGCAGGCGGGCACGGATGGCGCGCCGGCCATCAACAACCCGGAAACGGGGCTGCCGACCCGCCACCACGTGATGCAGCAGCTCGGCGCGTCGCTCAGCCATCGCGATCGCGGCGGCCTGTTCTTCATCGAGATCGCCAGCGCGCTCGGTCTGCGCGAACGCTATGGCTATGCCGCGTTCGAACGGCTGATGACCCAGGCCGGCCAGCGCTTGGCCGACGCCGCCCGGCCGCATCTGCTGGCGCGCCTGAACGACAACAGCTTCCTGGTGCTGGCCCGCGATGTCGACGAGGACACGCTGGATGCGATGGCACATGCGCTGCGCGAACAGCTCTCCTCGCGCGCCTTCGTGATCCGCGATGACGAATCGGTGCACCTGCGCGGCGTGGTCGGCCATGCCCAGCTCTCGCCAGGCTTCCCCGATGCGGGCAGCGCACTGGAAGCGGTCGAACGCACCACGCTGCAGGCGCGCCTGCTCACCGCCGGCGTGGCCGCCTATGTGCGCCGCGAAGACGTGGCTGCGCAGGAGCACCTGGCCCTGCTCGAAGGCCAACTGGAACTGGCCTACCAGCCGATCGTGGCCGTCGCCGGCGGCAACACCGCGCAGTACCAGGTGCTGCTCCGCCTGCGGCAGGCCGATGGCAGCGTGCTGGCCGCCGGCCAGGTGATCCCCGCGGCCGAAGCGGCCGGGCGCATCGCCGATCTGGACCAGCAGGTGCTCGACCACGCGCTGGGCCTGCTCGATCTCTACCGCCACGCCGCGCAGCCGCTGCACCTGTTCGTCTCGCAGTCGCTGCGCACGCTGGCCCGCGATGCCTTCGGCGACTGGCTGCTGGAATCGCTGGCGAGCCGGCAGATCGATGGCAGCGCACTGGTCATCGATGTGCGCCTGCCCGATGCGCTGATCCACACCGTCACCCTGCAGCAGTTCTGCACGCGCATGCATGCGGCCGGCGTGCGCTTCTGCCTGAGTCAGTTCGAGCCGGGCGACGAAGCCAACGCACTGATGGCGCACCTGCCGCTGGCGTATGTCCGCATGGCCGCGCGCTTCTCCAACAGCCACACCAACCAGCAGACCCGCGACGAGCTGCGCGCGGCGATCGACCGGGCGCACCGCGCCGGGCTGCGCATCATCGGCCAGCAGATCGAGGATCCGCAGGCCGCGGCGGCCATGTGGATCGGCGGGGTCGATTTCATCCAGGGCAACATGGTCCAGTCCGCCGGCAGCGAACTGAACTTCGACTTCCAGAATTCGGTGCTCTGAGCATGGGACGCCACGGACGGCCACCCCACTTGCCCACGCCGGCCTCGCTCTGGATCAGCGCCGCGGCGGCCGCCCTGTGTGCCACTGCCGCGGTGATGGCGCGCATCGGTGCCAATGGGCCGTGGATCCACATTGCCGCCGGCACCGGCGTGCTGGCACTGATCGCCGGCATCCAGGCGGTACGCCGCTGGCGTGAAGCGCAGGACCAGCTGGAGCTGCTGCAGCGGCGCAATGAGGCTCTCGTGCTCGAGCGCGATCAGCTGCAGCAGCGCCGGCAGCAGCAGAACCAGCTCGAACAGGAACTGCTCACCGCCAAGCAGGCCGCCGAAGCCGCCGCGCTGGCCAAGGGGGAGTTCCTGGCGACGATGAGCCACGAGATCCGCACGCCGCTCAACGGCATCCTGCCGATGCTCGACCTGATCGCGCGCGGCCAGCTCGGCAGCGACCAGCGGCAGATGCTGCAGACCGCCGCGACCAGCTCGCAGCAGCTGCTGCGCATCGTCGACGACATCCTCGATTACTCCCGGCTCGAGGCCAAAGGCCTCAACCTGGAGATCACCACCTTCAACCTGCGCGAGCTGCTCGAAGGCCTGGTGCAGTTGATGCAGCGCGCCGCCGAACCCAAGGGCCTGCAGCTCTCGCTCGAGCTGGATCCGGCCGTCCGTCTGTCGGTCCGGGGCGACCCGGTGCGGCTGCGCCAGGTGCTGAGCAACCTGCTGGTCAACGCGATCAAGTTCACCGAGCGTGGCCAGGTCCGGCTGCGCGTGCAGCGCCAAGGCGAGACCAACGCGCAGCACCAGCTGCGGTTCGAGATCGCCGACAGCGGCATCGGCATAGACGACGCGCTGCAGGCGCGTCTGTTCCAGTCCTTCAGCCAGGCCGACGCCTCGACCACGCGCCTGTATGGCGGCACCGGGCTGGGCCTGGCGATCTGCAAGCGCATCATCGACCTGATGCACGGCCGCATCGGCGTGCATTCCACGCCCGGGCACGGGGCCACGTTCTGGTTCGAGATTCCCCTGCTCAAGGTGATCGGCGACCTGCCGGCGATCGGCAACCTGCGCCGCGCCCTGCTGATCACGCACGACCCGGTGCTGGCCCAGCGCATCGAGCGGGTGACCCAGCATCATGACCTGCGCCTGCACACAGTGGAGACCAGTGCCGAGGCGATCGATGCCCTGCGCGCGCCGCAGCGCCCCGGCATCGATCCGGCCCTGGCCTGGGTGATCGCGGATACGGACGGCCTGCGGCATGGCACCGGCGCACTGCACAAAGCGGTGGCGGAGCCTGGCCGGCATCCGGAGGCGAAGCTGCTGTGGCTGTATGGCGATGAGGCGCCCGCGCCCGAAGCGCTTGGCCCCGGACGGGCGCTGTCGCGGTTGGCGGCCGAGAGCGAGCTGCACGCGCTGCTGCGCCCGGTGGTGGCCAGTGCGCGCCCAGCCGCATTGCTGGCTGAGGTGGAGTACGCAGGCTCGCCCACCGCGCTGCCCCAGTTCCCGTTGCGGTTGCTGCTGGTCGAAGACAACAGCGTCAACCTGCTGGTCGCACAGCGGCTGCTGCAGGTGCTCGGCTGCGAGGTGGAGACCGCCACGCAGGGCGAGCAGGCGCTGGAGGCGCTGCACGCCCGGCCGTTCGATGTGGTGCTGATGGATTGCCAGATGCCGGTGCTGGATGGCTATGCGGCCACCCGCCGCTGGCGCGCGCATGAGGCCGCACAGCGCATGGCGCGCCTGCCGATCGTCGCGATGACCGCCAATGCGATGGCCGGCGACCGCGAGCGCTGTCTGCAGGCCGGCATGGACGACTACCTCTCCAAACCGATCAACCGCGAAACGCTGCAGGCCGTGCTGGCGCGCTGGGGCCGTACGATGGCCGACGACGCGATGGCCGACGACACGGCCCGCGTGCCACCGGCTCCCGCGCCGCAGGGCGCCGACGCATCCGCACTGCCTCCCGCACGCGACGCGTCACCCGCCCCGGTGCTCGACCAGGAGGTGCTCGATGAACTGCTGGAGGTGATCGGCCCGGATACCGTGCGGATCATCGGCGTGTTCCTCGATGACACCCCGCCCTTGATCCGGCAGCTGCAGGACGCCTCGGTCGCGGCGGACCTGGACCAGCTGCGTGCGTTGGCGCACAGCCTCAAGTCGGCCAGTGCGAATGTGGGTGCGATGGCCTTGTCGGCCGCGGCCTGGCGGATCGAGCACGATGCCCGCGCCGGCACGCTGGAGCGCCCCGCCGTGGCGGTGGCGCTGTTGATCGCCGAGTTCGCGCGTGCACGGATCGCGCTGGCCGGCTACCACGCCCGCCTGCGCGCGCCGCTGCAGGGCTGACTCAGTCGTCGATCTTGGTCAGCAGGTAGTTCGGTTCGCCGATGCGCTCGATCAGGTCCAGCTGGGTCTCCAGCCAGTCGATGTGCTCTTCCTCGGACTCGAGGATTTTCACGAACAGCTGGCGGCTGACGTAATCACCGATCGAATCGGCATACGCCACGGCCTCGCGCAGCGTGACCACGCCATCGCGTTCCAGGCTGAGGTCGCACTGCAGGATTTCGGCCGGGTTCTCGCCGATGCGCAGCTTGCCCAGTGCCTGGAAGTTCGGCAGGCCTTCGAGGAAGAGGATGCGGTCGGACAGGATGTCCGCATGCTTCATCTCTTCGATCGATTCCTTGTACTCGTGATCGGCGAGTTCCTTCAGGCCCCAGTTCTTCAGCATCTTGGCGTGCAGGAAGTACTGGTTGATCGCGGTCAGCTCGTTGTAGAGGACCTTGTTGAGGAATTCGATGACTTTGGCGTCGCCCTTCATGAGCGTGCTCCTGCTGCGTGGAATCGCGGGCACTGTAGCGCGTCGCGCGCAGGCATGAAGGAACGCGAATCGTGCTCAGTTGCGCCCCGCAGCCGAGCACGGAGCGCGAAGCGATCTCAGGCGGCTTGCAGGCCCAGGACGGGCAGCGGCAGATCGTGGGTGGCGCTGAATTTGGCCAGCAGGTCCGCCGCCATGTCCAGGCAGGAACCGCAGGTGGCGCCGCACCCGGTGCGCATCGTCAGCTCGGACACGCTCACGACACCGCTCTGCGCGGCTTCGCGGATCTGGTGGTCGGTCACCCCGTTGCAGATGCAGACGTACACGTGCGGACTCGGCAGGCAGGCCCGGATTGGCCTGCTGCTATTCCAATGGAAATGCGAATGGTTGTCAATTTCGAACCTGAATCATTCTCGATACGGTTCAGAGCCGCCAGAGATCGCTCAGACCGCGCCCGGCTCGCCCTTGGCCTTGCTGCGCGGCCAGTACCCGCCACCCCGCTTGGGCGTGGTGCGCTTGCGGGGCCGGTCGTGACCGGCGGCGTTGCCCGGCATCCAGGCCTCTTGCGCGGACTTGGGCATCGATTCCACCCCGGTCCCGGCCACCCCCCGCGCCAGTGGCGCCAGATGGCGCAGGGCGCGCGCGTAGACGCCCCGCTTGAACATCACCACGTGTTCCACCGGGTACCAGAAATCGACCCAGCGCCACTGGTCGAACTCGGGGCTGTCGGTATGGTCCAGGGTGACGTGGGATTCGTCCCCGGCCAGCCGGAGCAGGAACCACACCTGCTTCTGGCCGATGCAGACCTGCCGTTCATTGCGGCGGATGGCCCGTGCCGGCAGCCGATAGCGAAGCCAACCCGGCGTCGCCCCGAGCACTTCAACGTGCTCCGGCAACAACCCGGTTTCTTCCTGCAACTCACGATACATGGCTTCGACAGGCGTCTCGTCGGTGTTCATGCCGCCCTGCGGGAACTGCCAGCCATCCCGGCGCACACGTCGTGCCCAGAAAACCTGCCCATCCTTCCGCATCAGCACAATACCGACGTTCGGTCGATAGCCGTCCGGATCGATCACGATGCGGACTCCTAGAAAAATCTACTGATCGGGACTGTGCCACGCCCGCTGCCCACTCACAAGCGCGGTGAAAAAGTGTTGACAGATTCCGAAGACATCTCCAGAATTACCGGCCTCCCTGAGGCTATGTAGCTCAGCCGGTTAGAGCACAGCACTCATAATGCTGGGGTCGGTGGTTCGAGTCCACCCATAGCCACCAAGTCCGCTTGGTTTTTCAGGGAGAAAGTGCAATAATTGCACGCACATTTTGCCCCGTCGCCAAGCGGTAAGGCACCTGACTCTGACTCAGGCATTCGGTGGTTCGAATCCATCCGGGGCAGCCAAACAAACAGAAAAGGCCGATCGAAAGATCGGCCTTTTCTGTTTGTTTGGGCGTTTGTCCGGGCGCATCGCGCCCGGACCCCACACCTTGCGCAGCAAGGTGTGGGCGCCAACCCTCCCCCTCCACATCCCCGCGCCTGCCGGCGCACCCCCTTGGACTCCAAGGGGGCTGTTTCACCAGTAAGAGGATGGGGGGCCGCCGCCCAGGCAGCCGACCAGCGGTCGGCACCACCACTACCGGTGGCAACACCGATCCGACGGCCAGGCTATCCGCACAGGTGAAACCCGTATCGCGGAAACGACAAAAGCCCGGCCGAAGCCGGGCTTTTGCGTACCTCCCAGCGGGATCCCGAAGGATCCCACGCCAGACGCGATGGATCAGCGCTTGGAGAACTGGGTGGCGCGACGTGCCTTGTGCAGGCCGACCTTCTTACGCTCGACTTCACGGGCGTCACGGGTCATGAAGCCAGCCTTGCGCAGCTCGGACTTCAGGGTTTCGTCGTATTCGATCAGCGCGCGGGCGATGCCCAGACGGATCGCACCGGCCTGACCCGTGGTACCACCGCCAGCGGCGGTGACCATGATGTCGAAGGTTTCGGTGTTCTTGGTCAGTTCCAGCGGCTGACGCACGATCATGCGCGCAGTCTCACGGCCAAAGAACTCGTCCAGCGGACGGCCATTGACGGTGATGTTGCCGGCGCCCTTGCGCAGGAACACGCGGGCGGTGGAGGACTTGCGGCGGCCGGTGCCGTAGTTTTGCGTGATAGCCATGATTAGATATCCAGAACCTGAGGCTGCTGAGCGGCGTGCGGGTGCTCGGAACCCGAGTACACCTTGAGCTTGCGGTACATGGCGCGGCCCAGCGGGCCCTTCGGCAGCATGCCCTTGACGGCGGTCTCGATGACACGCTCCGGATGGCGCTCAAGCGCCTGGGCCAGAGTTTCGGTCTTCAGGTTGCCGATGTAGCCAGTGAAACGGTGATACAGCTTGTCCTGCAGCTTGTTGCCGGTGACGACAATCTTTTCTGCATTGATGACAACCAGGTAATCACCGGTATCAACGTGAGGGGTGTAAACCGGCTTGTGCTTGCCGCGCAGACGGCGGGCCAGCTCGGTGGACAGACGGCCCAGCGTCTTGCCGGATGCGTCGACGAGATACCAGTCGCGCTGGACGGTCTCGGACTTTGCAGTGAAAGTGCTCATGAAAGAACTCTAGTAGGTCGGGCTCATTACGGCGCAGTACGGCCGGAACTCTGCCACGCGTTGTGAAGAGGCGGGATTGTACTGGCCATGCCCACCACATGCAAGTTGACCGGATCCCGGCTTGGCACGCCGGTCCGCGGGGGCGAGAATCGACAGTCCCTCGCCGCGACACCGCCCGCCATGACCGCGCTCCGCCAGATCACGCCGCTCGACCACCTGCTGACCGAAGCCCAGCGGGCCCTGGATACCGTGTTCGGCAACCCGCCGGCCAGCCGCCCCTACCCCGCCGAGGCCACCCCGGACGTGCAGATGGCCGATCCCGAGCGCCGCCACGCGGCCGGGCTGATGCGCATCAACCATGTCGGCGAGGTCTGCGCCCAGGGCCTGTACTTCGGCCAGGCTGCGGTCGCCAGGGAGCCGGAAACCCGCGCCCACCTGCTCGATGCCGCCCAGGAAGAGACCGACCACCTGGCCTGGTGCGCCCAGCGCCTGCGCGAACTGGACAGCCGCCCCAGCCTGTTCAATCCGATCTGGTATGCCGGCAGCTACACCATCGGCACCCTGGCCGGCCTGCGTGGCGACGGCTGGAACCTGGGCTTCGTGGTCGAGACCGAACGCCAGGTCGAAGCGCATCTGGATGAACACCTGGACACCCTGCCCCCGGCCGACCTGCGCAGCCGCGAGGTGATCAAGGTGATGAAGATCGACGAGGCCCGCCACGCGGACCACGCCGAGCATGCCGGCGCGCGGAAGCTGCCCGCACCGATCCCGTCGGTGATGGCGCTGGCCTCCAAGGTCATGAAGACCATCGCGTACCGGTTGTAACGGCGTATCGACCAACGGTCGATACCTACCGGAACGGCGCGCGCGGCATGGGTTGCGGGCCGGCTTGCCACCGGTAGCGCCCGACCGTTGGTCGGGCGACGATCAGGCAGAGACCAGCTTCAGGCCGATCACGCCGGCCACGATCAGGCCGATGCAGGCCAGCCGCGACGGCGAGGCGCTGTCGCCGAACAGGGCGATGCCGAGCATCGCCACGCCGAGCGCGCCGATACCGGTCCAGATCGCATAGGCGGTGCCGACCGGGATGGATTTCATCGCCTGGCTCATCAGGTACAGGCTGACCAGGGCGGCGGCGACGGTGGCCAGGGTGGGAAGCGGCTTGCTGAAGCCTTCGGAGTACTTCATTCCGATGGCGAAGCCGATCTCGAACAGGCCGGCGAGCAGAAGATAGATCCAGGGCATGGGGGATTCCTTGGGTTAACAAAAGCAAAACGGCCCGGTGTCTTCACACCGGACCGTCGTCGGTAGCTGCCGTGAAACCGGGTTTTGCGCAAACACCGGTTCCACAGGGCGGGCCGTCCCGCCTGGACGAGGCCGCCCGGGCAGCGCCCGGGACGACATCGCAACGTGCCTTACTCGGCCAGATTGCGCCCATGGAACAGCTCTTCGATCTCACGGCGCAGCAGCGCCTCGATCTTCATGCGTTCCTTGAACGACAGGTTCTTGGCCTTCTCTTCGAACAGGTACTGATCCAGGTCGAAGTCCTTCAGGTGCATCTTCGTATGGAAGATGTTTTCCTGGTAGACATTGACGTCGAACATCTCGTAACGCGACTTGATGTTCTTGGCCAGGAAGTTCTGGATCGAGTTGATCTTGTGGTCGATGTAGTGCTTCTTACCCTTCACGTCACGGGTGAAGCCACGCACGCGGTAATCCATGATCACGATGTCCGATTCCAGACTCTCGATCAGGTAGTTCAGCGCTTTCAGCGGGGAAATCACGCCACAGGTGGCCACATCGATGTCCGCGCGGAACGTGGCGATGCCCTCCTGCGGATGGGTTTCCGGGTACGTATGGACCGTGATGTGGCTCTTGTCCATGTGCGCGACCACGGCGTCGGAGATCAACTCCTTGCCGGCCTGCTTCTTGTCGATCACCGGCTCTTCCGAGATCAGGATCGTCACCGAGGCACCCTGGGGGTCGTAGTCCTGGCGGGCCACGTTCAGGATGTTCGCGCCGATGATCTCGGCAACGTCGGTCAGGATCTGAGTCAGCCTATCGGCGTTGTACTCTTCATCAATATATTCGATGTAACGCTGGCGCTCCTCTTCGGTGCGGGCGTAACAGACGTCATAGATGTTGAAGCTCAGCGCCTTGGTGAGGTTGTTGAAACCTTGCAACCTCAGGCGAGGCAACGGCTTGACCACGGCGGTCGATCCTGTGTGTGGTGGGAAAGAAGCAAGTATGGGGCAAAGTGATCGGTGGCGAAACTTGCATTGAAACGAATACCTGTGCTCGGTTTGCCCTTAACAATTCGGATCGTTAAGCTCCCGGCACATAGCCGTGAATTCTTCATGAGCAATCGGAGCGCCTCAACGTGTCAACTGTGCGCCTTGCCACAAGCCCATTGGCCCTGGATATCGCAACAATCGATCGCTTCCTGGCCCACAGCCACCGCCGCCGTTACCCCGCCCGCACGGACGTGTTCCGTCCAGGGGATCCCGCCGGCACCCTCTACTACGTGATCAGTGGCTCAGTCTCAATAATGGCTGAGGAAGATGACGATCGTGAGCTGGTGCTGGGCTACTTCGGATCGGGCGAGTTCGTCGGTGAAATGGGCCTGTTCGTCGAATCGGACCGCCGCGAGGTGATCCTGCGCACCCGTACCCCCTGCGAGCTGGCCGAGATCAGCTACGAGCGCCTGCACCAGCTGTTCCTGGGGCCGCTTTCGGCCGATGCCCCGCGCCTGCTCTATTCGATCGGCCAGCAGCTTTCCAAGCGCCTGCTCGACACCAGCAGGAAAGCCAGCCGCCTGGCCTTCCTGGATGTCACCGACCGCATCGTGCGCACCCTGCATGACCTGTCGCGCGAGCCGGAGGCGATGAGCCACCCGCAGGGCACCCAGCTGCGCGTCTCGCGCCAGGAACTGGCCCGGCTGGTCGGCTGCTCGCGTGAAATGGCCGGTCGCGTGCTGAAGAAGCTGCAGACCGACGGGCAGCTGCATGCCCGCGGCAAGACCGTCGTGCTGTACGGCACCCGCTGATCGGTTCCTGCGGGATGGCGAAGTTGCCGGCCAGCGGCCGGCACTACCTGCCCATTTGCCGCTAGGCTGTTGCGATGGAACTGGGCAGCGAATTCTATTGGTTCATCCTGATCGGCCTCGGCGCGCAGCTGGTCGACGGTGCGCTGGGCATGGCCTTCGGGCTGGTGTCCTCCTCGGTCCTGCTCAGCATGGGCCTGCCGCCGGCGGCGATCAGCGCCAGCATCCATACCGCTGAAGTCTTCACCACCGGGGCCTCCGGGGTCTCGCACCTGGTCGCCGGCAACGTGGACCGCCGGCTGTTCCTGCGCCTGGCCCTGCCCGGCGCGGTCGGCGGCGTGGTCGGTGCCTACGTGCTGACCCAGCTGCCCGGTGACGTGATCCGCCCCTTCATCTATATGTATCTGCTGGTGCTGGCGATCTTCATCCTGCTGCGCGCGGCCGGACGGATGCTGCCCGCCCAGGAAGTGAAGCGCGTCCCGCTGCTGGGATTCGTGGCCGGCCTGCTGGATGCCAGCGGCGGCGGCGGCTGGGGTCCGGTGGCGACCTCCACCCTGCTCGCCCGCGGCGGCCAGGCGCGCACCACCATCGGCACGGTCAATGCGGCCGAGTTCGTGGTGACGCTGGCGGTATCGATCACCTTCCTGCTGACCATGGGCGTGCAGTACCTGAACATCGTGGCCGGCCTGCTGATCGGCGGCATGATGGCCGCGCCGGTGGCCGCGATCCTGGTCAAAAAGGTCAAGGAACGCTGGGTGCTGGTCGCCGTCGGCGTGCTGGTGCTGGGCATCAGCCTGTTCCAGATCGGCCACGCCATCGTGCAGTGGCGCGCAGGCTGAGCCGGACGCGACACCTTTTCAGCCCTTCCCGGGTGTTTTCAGCGCCGGATCAGACCGGATCGCCGGCCCGGTCGACACAGCCCCAGTTGAGCACCGGGGTACCCGGTGGCAGCACCTGGCGGAAATACGCCACGCGTGAGGCCTTCGGATTGACCACGACCGGTGCCGCAGCGGCCAGCAGCAACGGCAGGTCGGCGCTGCTGTCGGAGTAGGCGACATCGATCTCGCCATAACCGCGCTCGCGCAGCATCCGCATCTTTTCTTCGTTGTGGCAGTGACGGGTGGCGATGACCGCGCCCAGCAACGGGCCGACCTCGCTGCCGATCACCGGCACGCCCTGGTGGGCGACAAAGGCCAGGATCGCGCGGGCCAGCTCCGGCGGGGCGCCGGTGGCGACCACGACGCGGTCGCCGGCGGCACGATGCCGGGCAAACACCTCCAGCGCGACCGGCAGCAGCCGGCGGCGGATGTCGGCCTCGTGCTTGAGCACGTAGCGGTCGATGACCTTGTTGAACTCGCGCGCCCGGTGCAGGCCGAACGTGGCAATCCAGACGTAGCCGGAGATGCCGCGGCGGCGGGTCGGCAGGAACGCCACCAGCGGGCCGAGCAGCGGCGTCGCGACCAGGGCGGCCAGCAGCCGCAGCGGGTTGCGCTTGATCAGCCAGGCGAACAGATGGCTGCCGGAATCGCCGTCATACAGGGTGTGATCGAAGTCGAAGACCACCAGCGGGGCGTCGTCGCGCGGCGTTGGGTAGATCGCTGTCATGCGCTGAAGAATAGCTGACGCAGGCCCTCGCCGGGCTCTTCCACGCGCATGAAGGCCTCGCCGACCAGGAAGGCGTTGACCCCGGCCTCGCGCATCACGGTGACATCGGCCGGCCCGAGGATGCCGCTTTCGGTGACCAGCAGGCGGTCGCGCGGAACGGCCTGGCGCATGTCCAGCGTGGTCTGCAGCGACACCTCGAAGGTGCGCAGGTTGCGGTTGTTGATGCCGATCAGCGGCACCGGCACCTGGATGGCGCGCTCGAGCTCGTCGATGTCGTGCACTTCCACCAGCACGTCCATGCCCAGCTGCATGGCCAGGTCGGACAGCTCGGCCAGCTGGCGATCGTCCAGCGCAGCCACGATCAGCAGGATGCAGTCGGCGCCGAGCACGCGCGCTTCGTACACCTGGTAGGCATCGATCACGAAGTCCTTGCGCAGCACCGGCAGCGTGCAGGCTTCACGAGCCTGCTGCAGGTAGGCGTCGCTGCCCTGGAAGAAATCCACGTCGGTCAGCACCGACAGGCAGCTGGCGCCGCCGAACTCGTAGCTCACCGCGATGTCGGCCGGATGGAAGTCCGGACGGATCACGCCCTTGGACGGGCTGGCCTTCTTGATCTCGGCGATCACGGCCGGGTTGCCGGCGGCGATCGAGGCACGCAGCGCATCGGCGAAGCCACGCACCGGCGGAGCCTGCTCCACGCGCGCGATCAGCGCCTCCAGCGGCACCTGGGCACGGCGTGCGGCGACTTCTTCGGCCTTGCGGGCCAGGATGGTATCGAGGATGTCGCTCATGTCATTGGGGTCCTGGAGGCCGGCCATTATCGGCCAGCCCCGCTGAATTCTGAAAACGCGGGCTCAGACGGCCCCGCGGATACGGCAGGTGGCGGCCACGTACTGCTCCATCCGCGAGCGCGCACTGCCATCGGCCAGCACCGCGCGGGCGCGGGCCAGGCCATCGGCGATGCTGTCGGCGACACCGGCCACGTACAGCGCCGCGCCGGCATTGAGCGCCACGATGTCCAGCGCGGGGCCGGGCTGGTTGTCGAGCACGCCACGCAGCATCGCGATGGATTCTTCCGGACCGTCGACCTTGAGGTTGCGGCTGGCCGACATCGCGATGCCGAAGTCTTCCGGATGGATCTCGTACTCACGCACCTTGCCGTCGCGCAGCTCGCCGACCAGCGTACCGGCGCCGAGCGAGATCTCGTCCATGTTGTCGCGACCCCACACCACCAGCGCGCGCTCGGCGCCGAGTTCGCGCAGCACGCGCGCCTGGATGCCGACCAGATCCGAGTGGAACACGCCCATCAGCACGTTGGTCGCACCCACCGGATTGGTCAGCGGGCCGAGGATGTTGAAGATCGTGCGTACCCCCATCTCGCGGCGCACCGGCGCGACGACCTTCATCGCCGGATGGTGCATCGGCGCGAACATGAAGCCGATGCCGGTTTCGGTGATCGCGCGTGCGACCTCGTCCGGACGCAGATCGATGACCGCGCCCAGCGCCTCGACCGCATCGGCACTGCCGGACTTGGAGGAGACACTGCGGTTGCCATGCTTGGCCACCTTGGCGCCGGCCGCGGAGACCACGAACATCGCGCAGGTGGAGATGTTGAAGGTGTGCGAACCATCCCCACCGGTGCCGACGATATCCACCAGATGCGCCTTGTCCTCCACCGGTACCGCGAGGGCGAGCTCGCGCATCACGGTGGCGGCACCAGCGATTTCGCCGATGGTTTCCTTCTTGACCCGCAGGCCGGTCAGGATCGCGGCGGTCATCACCGGCGACACTTCACCGCGCATGATCTGCCGCATCAGGTCGACCATTTCGTCGAAGAAGATCTCGCGGTGCTCGATGGTGCGCTGCAGGGCTTCCTGGGGGGAGAAGGTCATGCGGGGTCCTTTGTGATGCAGGTGCGGCGCGCTCAGCGCTGCAGGAAGTTCTTCAGCAGGGCGTGGCCGTGCTCGGTGAGGATCGACTCGGGGTGGAACTGCACGCCCTCGACCGGATGCTCGCGATGGCGCAGGCCCATGATCTCTTCAATCGAGCCGTCCTCGTTCTCGGTCCAGGCGGTCATCTCCAGGCACGCGGGCAACGTGGTCTTGTCGACCACCAGCGAGTGGTAGCGCGTGGCCTGGTAGCGGTCCGGCAGGCCGGCGAACACGCCCTTGCCTTCATGGCGGATCGGCGAGGTCTTGCCGTGCATGATGTTGGTGGCGCGGATGACATCGCCGCCGTACACTTGGCCGATGCTCTGGTGGCCCAGGCACACGCCCAGGATCGGCGTGGTCGGGCCGAGCCGACGGATCAGCTCCAGCGACACGCCCGCTTCGTTCGGCGTGCACGGGCCGGGCGAGATCACGATGCGCTCGGGTGCGAGCGCGGCGATCTCATCGACGCTCAACGCGTCATTGCGCACCACCTTCACCTCGGCGCCCAGCGTCTGCAGGTACTGCACGAGGTTGTAGGTGAAGCTGTCGTAGTTGTCGAGCATCAACAACATGGTCAGGATCCGTCTTGAAAGGGGAAGTGGCGTGCACGGCACCGTGCACGGGTCAGGCAGTGCGGCTGCGTGCCGTTACAGGCCCTTGGCAGCCTGCGCGACCGCACGGAACAGCGCGCGGCCCTTGTTCATCGTCTCGTCCCATTCCTTGCCGGGATCGGAGTCGTAGACGATGCCGGCACCGGCCTGCACGTGCAGGCGGCCGTCCTTGATCACCGCGGTGCGGATCGCGATCGCGGTATCGGCATCGCCGTGCCAGCCGATGTAACCGATGCTGCCGGCGTAGACGTTGCGCTTGATCGGCTCCAGCTCGCGGATCACTTCCAGCGCGCGGATCTTCGGCGCGCCGCTGACGGTGCCGGCCGGGAACGTCGCGCGCAGCACATCGGCATAGCTCAGGCCCGGCTGAAGCTTGCCGGTCACTTCGCTGACGATATGCATGACGTGGCTGTAGCGCTCGATCACGAACTGTTCGCCCACTTCCACCGTGCCCGCCTTGGACACGCGGCCCGCATCGTTGCGGCCCAGATCGATCAGCATCAGGTGCTCGGCGCGTTCCTTGGGATCGGCCAGCAGTTCGGCTTCCAGTGCGTTGTCTTCTTCCACCGTGGCGCCACGCGGGCGGGTGCCGGCGATCGGGCGTACGGTGACTTCGCCATCCTGGAGCCGCACCAGGATCTCGGGCGAGGAGCCCACGACCTGCACATCACCGGTATCGAGGAAATACATGTACGGCGAGGGATTGAGCGCACGCAGCGCGCGGTACACGTCCACCGGGCGTGCCTTGAACGGCACGCTCAGGCGCTGGCTCAGCACCACCTGGAAGATGTCGCCGGCGCGGATGTATTCCTTGGATTTGTCGACCGCGGCGATGAAGCCTTCGCGGGTGAAGCCGGAGACGAAATCGTTCTCGTCCAGCACATCGCGGGTGATCGGCGCGGGGTAGCCGGCGCCGGGGGCGCGCAGCTTGGCGACCAGCGCATCCAACTTGGCCTGGGCGTCCTCCCATGCACCGGGCTGGCCCGGGTCGGCATGCACGATCAGGTACAGGCGGCCCTTGAGGTTGTCGAACACCGCCAGTTCTTCGGAGTGCAGCAGCAGGATGTCCGGCGTGCCCAGCTCATCGCGGCCACGCGGCGGTGCCAGGCGCGGTTCGATATAGCCGATGCACTCGAAACCGAACCAGCCGACCAGGCCACCGGTGAAGCCCGGCAGACCGGCCAGCTTTGGCACCGAGTGGGCGCTGCGCAGCGCCTCGACCTCGGTGAATGGGTCGGCGACCTCGCGGGTTTCCACCACCGTGCCGGACTCGCTGATGGTCAGGGTATGGCCGTGGAAGGCATATACCCGGCGTGCCGGCAGGCCGATGATGGAATAGCGCCCGAAGCGTTCGCCGCCCTCGACCGATTCAAACAGATAGGTATGCGGGCCGTCGGCGAGCTTCAGATAGACCGAAAGCGGCGTGTCCAGGTCGGACAGCACTTCACGGACGACGGGGATGCGGGTGTGGCCTTCAGCGGCCTGCTGCTGGAACTGCTCGAGCGTGATCAAGACGACTTTCCTTCCGGGAAACGGCGGTGGCGGGACGGACGACGGCAACAGGCCACCATCGCCACCAACGGCGAGCGGAAGAAAGGGTATGCGGGGTCGTCAGAATGGACACCCGGCGACTGTACCGCATTGACGGCACCGGATGGAACCCGGCGCCGCCCGGCGCATCAGCCGCGCGACAGCAGCGGGCTGTCCAGCGCCACGTGCAGGTTGACCCGGCCCGGCACGCAGTCGATGCGGAAATGCCGGGCCTGGACCGGCTCGCCATCCAGGTTGAGCGTCAGCGGCAGCTCGGCCTCGATCTCCACCCACGGCGCCTGGACGCGCTCGGCCACCTGCTCCAGCGCGCCGCGCTTGCCGCCCTTGACCAGTGCCGCGAGGGTCGACGTCACCTCCCCGCTCAGCTCAGGAATGACGGTGACATCCAACAGTCCGTCATCGATCAGGGCCTCCGGGCACAGGACCTGCCCGCCGCCGGCCTGGCGGCCATTACCCACGCCGAGTGCGATGAAGCCGCCGGCCCACGCGAACCCCGGCGCCCGGACCTGCGCCTGGATCGGATCGATGCGCCCCAGCCGCGATACCCCGGTGACCAGATAGGCCAGCCCGCCAAGCACTTTCTTCAGGCCCTCGTCGGTCTCCACCGTCACGTCGGTGCCGAAGCCGCCGCTGGCCACGTTCGCGCACCACCACACTTTGCCATCGGCATCGATGCGCAGCAGATCGACCGGGCGTGCCGGCGCGTGCGCGATCAGCTCCAGCGCTGCCAGCGGTGCATCTGGAATCTCGGCCGCCGTGGCGAAATCATTGGCCGTGCCCAGCGGCAACAGCCCCAGCGAAGGCAGCGCGTCGGCGGACTCCTCGCGATGCGCCAGCGTCTCGGCCACCTCGCTGAGCGTGCCATCACCGCCGGCCGCGATGATCGTATCGACCCCGTGCGCGATCGCCTCGGCCACGTAGCGCTCGGCATCGCCCGATTCCCAGGTCACCCGCACCTCCAGCTGCACCCCGCGCTCGCGCATCGCCGCCACCGCCTCGCGCACATCCTCATTGCCGGTGGCCTTTCCGTTGAGGATCAAACGCCAATGGGGACGGGTCATGCGGTACTTCCAGGGAGTGGGGAAGCGAAGGCTAGCAGCGGACGGCGTGGCCGCCGGTGAACGTCATCAAAGCGTCACCGATCCCCCGGAGAATGGAAGGCCATAGCAGGGAAGATGGATGGAGGCAGGATCAGCCTCCCGCAGTTCCCAGGGCCGTACCAGCAATGGTGCGGTCTTTTTTTGTGGGCGGCATGGCTGCCTGCTCAGAGATAGGCCTCGATGGCGCTATGCAACAGACAGCTGTCAAAGGCATCGAGACTGCGCAGCATCCCTTCGTCGATCGCCTGCGCCTGCAGCAGGGCGGCGAGCGCCGGGAGGCCGGACGCGAACAAGCGTTCCACCCGGGTCTGCGCGTCGCGCAAGGCGACGTCGTAATCGAAACCGTAGGCGGTCTCGGTGAAGCGCACGGCATGGGTGATCAAGCGCAGTTCGTGGACACCCTGCGCACCCGGAAGAACATGGGCGAAACGCTGCAGCCCGGGTTCCGCAGCAGCAAACTCCGCAGCCATGGGGCGCCCCTTTGCGATCGCGGCGAACGGCGGCAAGGGGTGCTGACGCCGCCACAGGGCGATGGCGCGCTCCACGTCATGGCCGGTTGCATGCAGATCGGCGGCAGCCTGTGCGGCGTCCACACCCGTGTGTCGCATGTAATCGGCGCCGAGCTGACGCACGACGTACGCATGGGCATCCTGCAGATCGCCGCCCGACGCCTCCAATGCCTGCCTGCAGAGTGCGATGGAGGCCGGCAGCGCCTGGCGGAGTGCGGCGATGGCGCTTGTCCTTGAGGCCTCAGCCATCTGGGCAGCCTAGCCGGCAAAGGCCTTGAGCGCCTCGCCTTCCATCCGGTACACCGTCCACTCGCTCTGCGGCTTCGCGCCGGCGGCTTCGTAGAACTGGATCGCCGGTTCGTTCCAATCCAGCACCGACCATTCGAAACGGCCGCAGTTCCCGGCCACCGCGATCCGCGCGATGTGCTGCAGCAGCGCCTTGCCCGCACCACTGCCGCGATGCTCCGGACTCACGTACAGATCTTCCAGGTAGATCCCGTTGCGGCCCAGCCACGTCGAGTAGTTGTAGAAGTACACCGCATACCCGATCGCCACGCCGTCGGCCTCGCAGATCAGCGCGTGCGCCTTCGCCTCCGGCCCGAACAGGCTCGCGCGGATGCCCGCTTCGTCGGTCTGCACCGACGCCTCGGCCTTCTCGTAGATCGCCAGTTCGCGGATGAAACGCAGGATCAGCGCCGCATCGTCAGCGGTGGCCACGCGGATCGTCACGGCAGCCACCGGTCCCATGGCTCAGCCCCGCGCCGCGGCGACGTTGCCGCGCATCTGCGCGATGATGTCCTGGTAGCTCGTCTTCGCATTGAAGATCGCCGAGCCGGCCACGAACGCATCCGCACCGGCCGCCGCGATCGCACCGATGTTGTCCGCCTTTACGCCACCGTCGATCTCCAGGCGGATGTCCTTGCCGCTGGCGTCGATCTTCTTGCGGATGGCGCGCACCTTGTCCAGCGCCGACGGAATGAACGCCTGGCCGCCGAAGCCCGGATTCACCGACATCACCAGCACCAGGTCCAGGTCATCGAGCACCCAGTCCAGGATGTCCACCGGCGTGGCGGGATTGAGCACCACGCCCGGCTTGCAGCCCAGCGAACGGATCAGCTGGATCGTGCGGTGCACGTGGCGGCTGGCCTCCGGATGGAAGCTGATGTAGGTCGCGCCGGCCTCGGCGAAATCCGGGATGATCCGGTCCACCGGCTCCACCATCAGGTGCACATCGATCGGCGCGGTCACGCCGTGCTTGCGCAGCGCCTGGCAGACCAGCGGGCCGATCGTCAGGTTCGGCACGTAATGGTTGTCCATCACATCGAAATGCACCCAGTCGGCGCCGGCCGCGAGCACGTTGTCCACTTCCTCGCCCAGGCGGGCGAAATCGGCGGACAGGATGGAGGGAGCAATGATGCAATTGGACATGGCCGGGGCCTTCAGGATGTTGAAAGGGGGCGCCGCGCGGAATCAGCGCTTGCGCAGGGTCTTGATGCGGTCGTAGGCGGCATTGAGCTGGCGCGACTTGCGCTCGGCCTGCTGGCGCAGCTCCGGCGCCGCGCCGACCACCTTGTCCGGGTGGTACTGGGACATCAGCCGGCGGTAGGCCAGGTCGATCTCGGCATCGGTCGCCTCGGAGGTCAGCCCCAGCTCGCGGTAGGGGTTTTCCCTGTTCAGCCGGAACCAGTCGGCATCGAAGGCATGCCCCAGCAACAGCCCGACCACGGCCCCGAACAGCGGATTGGGCCTGAACAACAGGGCGCCAGCGATGAATCCGAGCAGTTTTCCGTACCAGCGCATGGTGGTCTGGGCAGCCGAGGCGATAAAGGATCCTCATTTTACGTCACAGCGGGCCCAACCCGCTTTACACTAGGCCGCCCGCTGTCTGTGCGGGCCCTCCGGGTCCCCTGGACAGCTGTCATGACGAAGCCTCAGGAGTGCCCGTGCCGACCACGTTGTTGCAATCCGATCTCCCCGGCCTGCCCTTGCGCCATCGCGGCAAGGTGCGTGATGTTTTCGACATTCCGCGCGACCGGCTCCCCGCCGGCACTCCGCCGGGGGACTACCTGCTGATGGTCGCGACCGACCGTCTGTCAGCCTTCGACGTGGTGCTCCCCGATCCGATTCCCGGCAAGGGCGAAATGCTCTGCCAGGTCTCGAACTTCTGGTTCGCCAAGACCGCACACCTGATGCCCAACCACCTGACCGGCATCGATGTCGCCAGCGTGCTGCCCGAGGGCGTGGATCCGGCCCTGTACGCCAAGCGCGCCGTGGTCACCCGCAAGCTGAAGCCGGTCCCGGTCGAGGCCATCGCCCGCGGCTACCTGATCGGCAGCGGCTGGAAGGACTACCAGCGCACCGGCAAGATCAGCGGCATCGAGCTGCCCGATGGCCTGCGCCAGGCCGAACAGCTGCCCGAACCGATCTTCACCCCCTCGACCAAGGCCGCCGTCGGCGACCATGACGAGAACATCGATTTCGATGCGATGGTCAAGGCGGTCGGTGCGGACCTGGCCGAGCGCGTGCGCGACGCCACCCTGCGCATCTACGCCTTCGCGGCCGAGTACGCCCGCGAGCGCGGCATCCTCCTGGCCGACACCAAGTTCGAGTTCGGCACCGATGCCGACGGGCGTCTGTACATCATGGACGAGATGCTGACGCCGGATTCCTCGCGCTACTGGCCGGCCGACGAGTACGAGGTGGGCACCAGCCCGCCGAGCTACGACAAGCAGTTCGTCCGCGATTACCTGGAGACGCTGGACTGGGGCAAGACCGCGCCCGGCCCGAGCATCCCCGCCGAGATCATCGAGCGCACCCGCGCCAAGTACGCCGAGGCGCTGCAGCGCCTGGCCGGCATCTCGGTCGACTGATTCCCTGCGCCCCCGGCCGACGTGGCTGGGGGCGTTGCCGGGGTAGTGCCGGCCGCTGGCCGGCAACCTCACGAACTCGGCTATGCTGAGTTGCCGGCCAGCGGCCGGCACTACCGTTGTCCGAGGAAGCGACGCAGTATGCAGACCGCCACCCAGCTCGCACGCCCGATCGACCGCTACTTCGCCAGCTATTCCGACGATCACCGCAATGTGCTGAACCAGCGCATCCACGTCGTGGCCGTTCCGGCGATCCTGTGGTCGGTGATCGGCCTGCTGTGGTGCCTCCCGCCGCTGATCACCTGGTTCCAGAACGGGATCTGGGCCGGCCTGGCGATGTTCGCCGCCTGGTGTTTCTACAACCGCCTCTCGCGCACGCTGGGCTACGGCATGCTGGCGATCTTCTTCGTCAGCGGCTGCGTGTGCCGCCTGCTGGAAGCCGAGAT
This sequence comes from Stenotrophomonas sp. SAM-B, assembly GCF_013387485.1. Classification (GTDB taxonomy): domain Bacteria; phylum Pseudomonadota; class Gammaproteobacteria; order Xanthomonadales; family Xanthomonadaceae; genus Stenotrophomonas; species Stenotrophomonas maltophilia_AA. Next base: position 278,200 of record NZ_JABBXB010000001.1, on the reverse strand, counting down.
CGGCCTGGTGAACCTGTTCTGGCTGGCCTTGGGGGTTTTTGCCGTCGCCTGGGTCGCGCAGTTCATCGGGCACAAGCACGAAGGCCGCAAGCCGAGTTTCCTGACCGATCTGGTCTATCTGCTGATCGGCCCGCTGTGGGTCCTGGCCAAGGTCTACCGCCGGATGGGTTGGCGCTACTGACCTGTTTTTCCTGAACGAGCGGGCGCGCTCACCGGTACTCCACGCCGGACCGTCCAGCATCGTCAGCAGTGGCCTTTCGAGCGTCGGTCACCGTTCATCTTCGTGCACGCCCCGACCGTCCCGCAGCCCCTGCGACGACTGGTTCCGGACCCGTTTCGATGGCCTCCGGGCGGCCACAATCGGCAAAGTCGAGGGTGGGCCTCCATACGGCCTTCGACGGACCCGAATGGGGCCATGCGCCGCCCCGAAAAAATGAATCAGTGCACGTTAGATGCAATTGAGGGCGTATTCGGGTGTATCGGCAGCAATTGCCTGCCTGTTAGACTGAACGACCTGCTCGTGAATCCCGCATTCCCTGCATGAATCCTAGTCTGCTCCTGCTGCTCGCCCTGCCCTTCCTGATGGCAGTGGCCGTCGCTTCATTCCGCCGCACCTCCCGCTCCACGGCCGCCTGGGTAGCCGCGGCCGCTCCGCTGGGAGGACTGGCGCTGTTGGCGACGATGACCCCGGCGATCATGGACGGCGGGATCGTCCGCAGCTACGGGGAGTGGATTCCGCAGATCGGGCTGGCCTTCTCGCTGCGCCTGGACGGCCTGGCCTGGATGTTCGCCGGGATGGTGCTGGCGATCGGCGCGCTGGTGGTGATGTACGCCCACTACTATCTCAGCGCCCGCGACAGCGCCCACCGCTTCTACTGTTACCTGCTGCTGTTCATGGGCGCCATGCTCGGCATGGTGCTCTCGGGCAACCTGCTGCTGCTGATGGTGTTCTGGGAAATGACCAGCATCAGCTCGTTCCTGCTGATCGGCTTCTGGTCGCACCGCCAGGACGCCCGCGAGGGCGCCCGGATGGCCCTGGTGGTCACCGGCGGCGGCGGCCTGGCCCTGCTCGGCGGCGTGCTGCTGATCGGCCGCATCGTGGGCAGCTTCGAACTGGACGCGGTGCTCGCCGCCGGCGATCTGATCCGCGCCAGTTCGCTGTACCCGTATGCCCTGTTCCTGGTCCTGGCCGGCATCTTCACCAAGAGCGCCCAGTTCCCGTTCCACTTCTGGCTGCCGCACGCGATGGCCGCGCCGACGCCCGTCTCGGCTTACCTGCACTCGGCGACGATGGTCAAAGCCGGCGTGTTCCTGCTGGCCCGGTTGCATCCGGCGCTGGCCGGCACCGATCTGTTCTTCTATACGGTCAGCGGCATCGGGGCGATCACCCTGCTGATCGGCGCCTGGAACGCGATCTTCCAGCATGACCTCAAAGGCCTGCTGGCCTATTCGACGATCTCCCATCTCGGCCTGATCACCATGCTGTTCGGCCTGTCCACGCCGATGGCGGTGGTGGCCGGCGTGTTCCACATCCTCAACCACGCCACCTTCAAGGCGTCGCTGTTCATGGCCGCCGGCATCATCGACCACGAGACCGGCACCCGTGACATGCGCAAGCTGGGCGGCCTGCGGCGGTTGATGCCGATCACCAGCGCGCTGGCGATCATCGCCTCGCTCGCGATGGCCGGCATTCCGCTGCTCAACGGCTTCCTGTCGAAGGAAATGCTGTTTGCCGAGGCGCTGACCGCGGGCGGCCCGGAAACCATGCGCGTGGTGATGTCGATCGCCGCGCTGCTGGCCGGCGTGTTCGGCGTGGCCTACAGCCTGCGCTTCGTGCACGACACGTTCTTCGGCAAGGGCCCGCACGATCTGGACCGGGTGCCGCACGAACCGCCGCGCTTCATGAAGGTGCCCGTCGAGATCCTGGTGGTGGTCTGCGTGGCCGTCGGCGTCGCGCCGGCGATCACCATCGCGCCGGTGCTGCATGCCGCCGCGTCGTCGATCCTGGGCCCGGCGATGCCGGCCTACAGCCTCTCGGTCTGGCACGGCTTCAATACCCCGTTGATGATGAGCATCGCCGGCGTGATCGGCGGTATCGCGCTGTACTTCGGCCTGCGCCGCCTGATCAACCTGCATGCGGTGGTCAGCCGCAGCATCGGCCGCAACATTTTCCACAAGCAGCTGGACCTGGTGTTCGGCTTCGCCCACCGGCTCACCCAGGGCCTGGCCAACGGCAGCCTGCAACGCATGTTGATGGCGCTGGTGGTGGTGGCGATCATCGTCGCCGCCGCGCCGTTCGTGGCCAACCCGGCCTCGCCCAACTGGCCCTCGCCGCAGCCGATCCCGCTGCTGGGCTGGGCGCTGTGGCTGGTGATGATGGCCTGCGCGCTGGGCGCGCTGTTCGTCTACCGGCAGCGCCTGCTGGCGGTACTGGTGGTCGGCGGCGTCGGCCTGATGGTTTCGCTGACCTTCGTGTTCCTGTCCGCACCCGACCTGGCGCTGACCCAGCTGCTGGTGGAGATGGTCACCCTGGTGCTGATGCTGCTGGGCATGAACTACCTGCCGATCCAGTCGCCGCCGGAGAAGTCGGTCTGGCGCAAGCGGCGCGATGCGGTAATCGCGATCGTCGCCGGTGGCGGCCTGGCCGCGATGGCCTACACCGCCATGACGTTGCCGCCGAACACCATGGCCGGCGAGCTGCTGGCGCGTGCGCTGCCGGAGGCCTATGGGCAGAACGTGGTCAACGTGATCCTGGTCGACTTCCGTGGCTTCGATACCTTCGGCGAAATCACCGTGTTCGGCATCGCCGCGCTGGTGGTGCACGCCATGCTGCGCCGTTCGCGGATGGCGCCGGAGCAGATCATGCCCGGCCCGCCGATCAAGCTGCCGGTGCCGGCCGATCTGGCCCAGGTCATGTTCCCGCTCACCCTGACCGTTTCCATCTTCCTGTTCCTGCGCGGCCACAACGCGCCCGGCGGCGGCTTCATCGCCGGCCTGGTGCTGGCGGTGCCGCTGCTGATCCAGTACGTCATCCAGGGCACCACCTCGGTGGAATCGCGCTTCGGCTTCGATTACATCCGCTGCATCGGTGCCGGCCTGCTGATCGCCATCCTCAGTGGCTGCGCCTCGATGCTGTTCGGCGTGCCGTTCCTGACCAGCGGTCATCTGGACCTGCACCTTCCGCTGATCGGCGAGGTACCGCTGGCCAGTGCGATCGGCTTCGATACCGGCGTGTACCTGGTGGTGTTCGGCGGCGTGATGCTGATGCTCTCGATGATGGGCACGATCAAGCCCTCGCGCACCCGCAACGCCCGCAAAGGCGAGATCGATCCCACCCGCCGTTCGGCAAAAACCGGGGAGATGCACTGATGGAACTGGCCCTGGCAAGCGCCATCGGCGTACTGAGCGCGATCGGCATCTATCTGTTGCTGCGCGCGCGCAGCTTCGATGTGATCCTCGGCATGACCTTCCTCTCGTATGCGACCAACCTGCTGATCTTTGCCGGCGGCCGCCTGGTCCAGGGCAAGGCGCCGGTGCTGCGTGAGGGCATCGACAGCGACCTGGGCAACTACACCGATCCGCTGCCGCAGGCGCTGGTGCTGACCGCCATCGTGATCGCGTTCGCGATGACCGCAGTCAGCATCGTGCTGGCGATGCGCAGCCGCAGCGACAACCACAGCGACCACGTGGACGCGCACGAAGAAGAAGAACTCCCCGCCGACACCGCGCCGGGCCGGGAGGGCGGCGCATGAACCATGCGGTGATCCTGCCCATCCTGATTCCGCTGTTCGGCGCAGCCTGCTCGCTGTTCGTCGAGCATCGCCGCTATGGGCCGAAGGTGCAGCGCACGGTGGCGTGGACCACGCTGACCGCACTCGCCGCCGCCGTCGCGCTGCTGTTCGCGCAGACCGCCGACGGCAGCATCGCGGTATACCTGCTGGGTGACTGGCCCTCGCGCCTGGGCATCGCGCTGGTGGCCGACCGCCTCTCGGCCTGGATGCTGGTGACCACGCTGCTGCTGGCCATCCCCTGCCTGCTGCATGCCTGCTCGGGCTGGGACCGGCGCGCGCCACACTTCCACGCGTTGTTCCAATTCCAGCTGGTCGGCCTCAACGGCGCGTTCCTGACCGGCGACATCTTCAACCTGTTCGTGTTCTTCGAGGTGATGCTGATCGCCTCCTACGGCCTGCTGCTCAGCGGCGGGCGCGGCCTGCGCATGCGCATCGGCCTGCACTACGTGGTGTTCAACGTCACCGCCTCGACCCTGTTCCTGATCGCACTCGGCCTGCTGTACGCCTCGCTGGGCTCGCTCAACATGGCCGAGCTGTCCCAGCGCATCGCCGAAGTCCCGGCCTCGCACCTGACCCTGGTCAAGGCGACCATGGGCCTGCTGCTGCTGGTGTTCTGCAGCAAGGCCGCGCTGATGCCCCTCTACCTGTGGCTGCCGGAAGCCTATGCACGTGCACCGGCCGCGGTGGCCGCACTGTTCGCGATCATGACCAAGGTCGGCCTTTATGCAGTGCTGCGGGTCAGCACGCTGTGGTTCGGCGAAGGCGCGGGCCCGATGGCCGGCTACGGCAGCCAGTGGCTGCTCTGGGCCGGCGTGGCGACGCTGGTGCTGGGCGGCCTGGGCGTGCTCGCCGCCGCGCGCCTGCGCGTGCTGATCTCCTACCTGGTGGTGGTCTCGGCGGCGACGCTGTTCATCGCCTTCTCGGTGCGCACGCCGGAAGTACTCTCGGCCGGCCTGTATTACCTGCCGCACAGCACCTTCGTGGCCGCCGCGCTGTTCCTCATCGCCGACCTGATCCGCCGCCGTCGTGGCGGCGCCAGCGACCGCAAGGAAGTCATCGCGCCGATGCCGGGCAAGGAAACGCCTGCCGTGCTCTTCCTGATCGGCGCCGTCTCGGTAGCCGGCCTGCCGCCGCTGTCCGGCTTCCTGGCCAAGGCCGCGCTGCTGGCCGGCATGCCGGCGCAGTACACCTGGGCGGTGTGGGCCGCAGTGCTGGGCAGCAGCCTGATGGTGATCGTCGGCCTGACCCGGGGCGGCATCCGCCTGTTCTGGCGCGTACCGGTCGTCGAAGAAGGCGCGCCCAAACCGCGCAAGGCCCCCACACGCACCGTGGAACTGTTCGCCGCCGCGCTGCTGCTCAGCTATGGCATCGCGATGAGCGTGTTCGCCGGCCCGCTGATGCAGCACACCGATGCGATGGCCACACAGCTGCTGCAGCCGCAGGACTACGTCGGTGAACTGCGCGCCACCACGCCGGAGATCCGCCAGCCATGACGCGCAAGCCTTCCCTGTACAAGCGCATCCTGCCCTCGCCCTCGCTGAGCGTGATGGTGGTGGCGTTCTGGCTGTTGATGTCCGACAGCTTCACCGTCGGCCAGATCGTGCTCGGCATGATCCTGGGCGTGGTGGTGCCGTTGTTCGCGGCGCGGCTGGACCGCGAGTTCGCGCGGATCGGCTCGCTCAAGCCGTTGCCCAAACTGGTGTTCGTGACCCTGTGGGACATCCTGGTCTCCAACATCCGGGTCGCGATCCAGGTGCTGGGCCCGGAGCGCCGCATCCATCCGGGCTTCATCTGGCTGCCGCTGGATATCGCCAACATCCACGGTATCGCCGCGCTGACCAGCATGATCACGCTGACCCCGGGCACCGTCTCGGCCGCGCTGTCGGATGACCGCCGGTACCTGCTGGTCCACGTGCTGCACCTGGATGATCCGGACGAGCTGATCCGGCAGATCAAATCCCGCTACGAAGCCCCGCTGATGGAGATTTTCCCATGACCGGACATATGTTCATCCAGACCACGATGGTGGTGTGCATGCACGTGGTCGGCCTGGCGATGCTGCTGGCCACCTGGCGCCTGCTGCGCGGCCCGACCGTGCCCGACCGCATCCTTGCCCTGGACACCCTGTCGGTAACGGCCATCGCCGAGCTGATGCTGTTCGGCATGTACCTCAACTCGGCGGTGTACTTCGAGGCCGCGCTGATCATCGCCATGCTCGGCTTCGGCAGTACGGTGGTGCTCAGCAAGTTCGTGCTGCGCCGGGACATTGTCGAATGATCACCTTCATCCAGATCGTGCTGTCGATCCTGCTGCTGTTCGGCTGCTTCTTCATCCTGGTCGGCGCGCTCGGCCTGGTGAAGCTGTCCACGTTCTTCAAGCGCCTGCATGCACCGACCAAGGCCAGCACGCTGGGCGTGGGCTGCGTGCTGGTGGGTTCGGTCTGCTATCACATCTTCCTCGGCGAAGACCCGCAGCCGCGCGAGCTGCTGATCACCGTGTTCCTGTTCATCACCGCGCCGATCAGCGCGCACATGATGGCCAAGGCCGCGCTGTCGCTGCTGATGGAAACCCGGCCGGAGCTGCCGGGCCACAAGACCGCCAAGGAAGAACAGCTGCCGCCGCCGGAACCGCGCCGCGACGACGACGACGACGCCGATGATGCGAAGGCGCCCATTTCCCGCGACAGCCAGTAGCGCCGGCCGCTGGCCGGCTGCTTCAACGGTTGGCCGTCAACCCCACACGCCGCCAATCAACGCCAGCTCCAGCGCGATCCAACCCACGAACGCCACCACCAGCACCGCGCCTTCGCGCCGGCTGATCGTCAGGTCACCGCGCAGCATCGGGTAGAGCACCAGCACGAAGGCGATCGCCGCCGGCAGCTCCAGCTTCACGAACGACGCGGGCAGCGCCAGCGGACGCAGCGCGGCCATGCCGCCGACCACCACCAGCAGATTGAACAGGCTCGAGCCGATCACGTGGCCCAGCACCATGTCGCCCTGGCCACGGCGTGCCGCAGCGACCGCCGCGGCGACTTCGGGCAGCGCGGTGCCGATCGCCACCGGCAGGAGGCCGACCAGCAGTGGCGACCAGCCCAGCCCGGCGCCGAACACCGGTGCGGCCTGCACGATCCAGCGCGCGCCGAGGTACAGGCACACCGCCGCGAACAGCAGCCGCAGGATATTGAGGAACAGCCCGGTGCGGGTCATCGCATAGCCGGCGATGGCCTCGCGCACCGGCTCGGATTCCGCCCGCGCGCGACGCAGCAGGAACACCAGCAGGGCGACGAAGGCGAGCAGCAGCACGGCCCCTTCCCAGCGCGCGATCACCCCATCCAGGCCGAACAGGATCAGCAGCAGGCTGGCCGCCGCAAGGCACACCAGCAGGGGCGAGAGCAGGCGCGCGCGGACCAGCAGCGGCGCGGCCAGGGCCGCCAGGCCCAGGGTCAGCCCGACATTGACGATGTTGCTGCCCACCGCGTTGCCCAGCGCGAGTTCTTCCGCCCCGACCACGAAGGCCCGGGCATTGACCACCAGCTCGGGCAGCGAGGTGCCGAAGGCGACCAGCAACAACCCCGCCACGAAGGGCGAGGCGCCGAATCGCTGGGCCAGCCCGGAGGCGGCCTTGACGATGGCATCGCCCCCCAGTGCCAACAGCACCAGGCCCAGCACGAACCAAACAGTGGCAGCGATCATCTGGTGCTCCCCGGTGACAGATGTGAGCCGATTCTAGGGCCAGCCCACGCCGAACGGTGAAGGCCCGCCCCGGCGCCGTGGCCGGGGCGGTGCCGGTGGCTCAGGAGCAGCCTTCCACGTAGTCCACCTGCGGGGTCTTGCCGACCCGCCAGGCGGTGACGTTGCCATTGCCGTTGATCTCGAAGTTGACCAGTGCGCCGCCCTCGGTCGCCGGGCGCACGCGCAGGTTGTGGCCTTTCTCGTCGTACTTGTGCGGCGTCAGGTCGCCGCGGTCCGGGTACAGCGTCTGCAGCTGGCCGAGCGACATGCCGACCTTGCCGCCGCCCGGGGCGACGATGCGATCGTTGCGCACGTCATAGCGCACCAGGCGCCTGCCTTCGATCATGAAGATCACGTCTTCGGCCTGCGCGCCTTCGGGCCGCAGCGCATGGCAGTAGTCGTCGGCGACCTCGCCCTGCAGCGGTTCCTTCCAGGCCGCCCGTACCTCGTCCAGCGCGCTGCCCAGCGCCACGGGGCCGTAGCCATCCAGGCGCGCCGGTCCCTGCGTTGCCGTGCCCGGTGCCGCCGGGGTGGTCGCTGCGGGTGCGGTGTCCGCCGCCGGTGCAGGCACGGCCGCCTCGGCATCGCTGGACGGGGTTTCCGGCGCGCGCCCGCACGCCGCCAAGGCCAGCACCATCCCCAATGCCATCACGCTTCCAAGCTGTTTCATGCCTGCATCCTCCCGTTGAATGGGCGCAGCCTAGCGCGAGGGCCGTGTGGGCGACATGCACGGGCTCGCTGTCATCCGCGTTTCACCTGCCGCGTTCAGGCTCGGCCTGCACCGCATCGACCCCGCCCCCATGCAACCGCAGAAGACCGATCTCGCCCGCACTGCCCTGCAGGCCCACCGTGCTCCCCTGGACATGCGCCAGCGCCGGCTGTTGATCCTGTGCGACGGCCAGCGTGACCTGGTCCAGCTCGGCCAGCTGGTCGGACCGGAAACCCCGGCGATGGTGATCCAGCTGATCCAGAGCGGGTACCTGGTGTCGCGTGCGGTCGCGGAGGCCGCCGTTGTCGCGCCCGCCGCGCCCGCGCCTGGCGTGATGCCGACCGTGGCACCGGTGCCGGTGACCGAACGCCGCCGCTCGCTGGTCGCCGCCCGCATCTACCTGCTGGACATCCTGGAACTGCAGCGTCATCCGCAGGCGGCGGCGCTGTTCCATACCCTGCAGCAGTCGCGCAGCGATGACGCGGTCATGGCCGCGCTGCACGCCGCCCTCGAGACGCTGCCCGGGCTGACCTCCACCGGCTATGCCGAACGGGTGCGGCAGCGGTTGCTGGAGGTGCTGCCGAAGGAGCATGCCGACCGGTTCCAGATCGACGTGGTTTGAGACGGTATTGCGGGAATCCGGTTTCGATGAAGAGGTTGAATTGGACGTGGCGAAGGGCTCGGCGCAACGATGAAGGTCCATCCGCTGGCGAGGTTTAACCCATGTATGATTCCCAAATAACAGTTAATTGGGAGTCGAGCGTGGTCGACACGATCAGACTGGCGACTGCCCGCGAACTCGCTGAAGCCGGCAGTCTGCGCGAAACGACGGTGACTGCGGAACCGGGTGGCTATGTCGTCACCTTCGCCTTGGAGAACAGCGAACGCGCGTTGGCCACCAAAGATGGGACGCCCCGCATGTTCTCCGGCGTCCACGCGGCCGCGCGTGTGCTGGCCCAGCTGGGGATCACACGCTATCGCGTGGACGCCACGGCGACGGCGGGTGCCGAGCCCCTGCGCCGCTCACGACCGGATCGGGCACGCGCACTGAAACAGCTGCATGAAGACTCGGCCTATCTGGAGCGCATCCGTGAAGCGGTGGCCGAAGCGCGCGCGGATCCACGGCCGCCACTGTCCAGCACAGAAGCACACCTGCACATGGAGGCGCTGAAAACGCGGCTCGGTGACCAGTTGCAAACGGCATTGAAGCGCCACTCGTCCAAGGAATGACAGTGGCGTGGGGCCGGCAGGCCATCGAGGATCGAGCGAGACAACTCGTTTCGGCTTTCGAGCGCGCCGTGACGCTGCCGGATCCGCACCTGTTTGCCGCAGCCCTCGCGCGCGACAATGCGATTGAGAGCGAAGGTGATGCCTTGGATGGCGCGGCCTTGTATCGCCTCGATGCCATCAAAGGCACGTTTCTGTATGCAACGCGCGATGGACGCTATCTGATCGCCTACCAACGCACGGGCAACGACGTTCACATTGACCGCGTGTTGCCGACCCGCCGCCACTCGGACGGCATCTGAGCATCCGCTCTACCCAGCAAAATTCGCCTTCAACCCCTGCCAGCACTGCTGATACCCGCGCTGGCGGTGCGCCGCCTCCATCGCCTGGGCGGTCGGACGGATCACGCCGCGGGTTTCGAACATGAAGGCCATCGTGTCCTTGATCACGTCCGGCCGGCTCAGGTCGGCCGCGGAGGCCTTCTCGAAGGTCGCCGCGTCCGGGCCGTGGCCGCTCATGCAGTTGTGCAGCGAGGCACCACCCGGCACGAAGCCTTCCGCCTTCGCATCGTAGGCACCATGGATCAGGCCCATGAACTCGCTGGCGATGTTGCGGTGGAACCACGGCGGGCGGAACGTGTCCTGCGCGACCAGCCAGCGCGGCGGGAAGATCGCGAAGTCCATGTTGCTGGTGCCCGGCGTGTCGCTGGGCGAATGCAGCACGAGGAAGATCGAGGGATCGGGATGGTCGTGGCTGATCGAGCCGATCGTGTTGAAGCGGCGCAGGTCGTAGCGGTACGGCGCATAGTTGCCGTGCCAGGCGACCACGTCCAGCGGCGAATGATCGATGTCCGCGCGCCACAGCTGGCCCTCGAACTTGGCGACCAGTTCGAACGCGCCGTCGAGGTTCTCGAACGCCGCATGCGGGGTCTCGAAATCGCGCGGATTGGCCAGGCCGTTGGAGCCGATCGGGCCCAGGTCCGGCAGCTTCAGCAGCGCGCCGAAGTTCTCGCAGACATAGCCGCGCGCCTCGCCATCAGGCAGTTCGACACGGAAGCGCACGCCACGCGGGATCACCGCGATCTGCTGCGGCTCGATCTCGATCACGCCCAGCTCGGTGAGCAGGCGGAGGCGGCCGAGCTGCGGCACGATCAGCAGCTCGCCATCGGCGTTGTAGAAATAGCGGCCCTGCATGTCGCGGTTGGCGGCATACAGGTGGATGCCGACACCGCCGTGGGCGTCCGGCGAGCCATTGCCCCCCATGGTGTACAGCCCTTCGATGAAATCGGTGGGCGTGCTGGGCAGCGGCAACGGATCCCAGCGCAGCTGGTTGGGCGAGACCGCGCCATGCGCGAAGTCGCCGTGCAGATGCGGCTGGGTAAAGGGGGTGAATTCACCGTGGGTCACCGCCGGGCGGATGCGGTACACCCAACTGCGGCGATTGCTGCCGCGCGGCGCGGTGAACGCCGTACCGGACAGCTGTTCGGCATACAGGCCATGGGCGACACGCTGCGGGGAGTTCCGCCCTACCGGCAGTGCGCCGGGCACCGCCTCGGTGGCGAACTCGTTACCGAAACCGGTCTGGTAACCGCGCGATGACATCGGGTTGTTCATGGTCCTGCTCCGCCGGAGGCGTGGATGGCAAGGGAATACAGCCGGTGGCACCCGCGCGGGCGCGGATGCCACCGTTGGAGCGTAACGCGGGTGGCGGCCGAGTGCCTTACAGCACGCCGCGCTTCATCTGGTCGCGCTCGATGCTCTCGAACAGCGCGGTGAAGTTGCCTTCGCCGAAGCCTTCGTTGCCCTTGCGCTGGATGATCTCGAAGAAGATCGGCCCGATGCAGTTGGTGGTGAAGATCTGCAGCAGCTTGCGCTGGTGGGTCTCCGGGTCGGCGTCGATCAGGATCTTGTTCTTCGCCAGTCGGGCCACGTCTTCACCGTGGTTGGGCACACGCATGTCGATCACATCGAAATACGTGTCCGGGGTGTCGAGGAATTCCACGCCCTGGGCGCGCATCGCTTCCACGGTCTCGTAGATGTTCTCGGTGAAGCAGGCGATGTGCTGGATGCCCTCGCCCTTGTAGGCGTCGAGGTATTCGTTGATCTGGCTCTTCGGATCGGAGGATTCGTTGAGCGGGATGCGCACGATGCCGTCCGGGGCGGTCATCGCCTTGGACACCAGGCCGGTCTTGAGGCCCTTGATGTCGAAGTAGCGGATCTCGCGGAAGTTGAACAGGCGCTCGTAGTAGTCCGACCACTGCTGCATGTTGCCGAAGTACAGGTTGTGGGTCAGATGGTCGATGAAGGTCAGCCCGAAGCCCTTCGGCCGCGGGTCGACGCCCTCGATCGGCGCGTAGTCGGTATCGAACATGCTGCCGTTGGCGCCGTAGCGATCGACCAGGTACAGCATGCAGTCGCCGATGCCCTTGATGATCGGGGCGGCGACGGCGCGGGTCTCCGGCTTGAAATCGATCGCTTCGGCACCGTTGCCCAGCGCCATCTGGTAGACCTCGTCGCCCGGCTTCTTGAAGCGGATCGCGAAACCGCAGGCGCAGGGGCCGTGCTTCTCGGCGAAGTCCGAGGCGAACGAATCCGGCTCTTCATTGACCAGGAAATTCACGTCGCCCTGGCGATAGACCGTGATCGCGCGCTGCTTGTGGCGCAGCACCGCGGTGAAGCCCATCTTGCGGAAATACGCGTGCAGTTCCGCGCCACGGCCGGCCGGGGCGGCGAACTCGACGAACTCGAAACCATCGATGCCCATCGGGTTTTCGAAGGTGGTGACCTGCATGCCCGGATCGGGTGCGTAGGACGCGGTGCTCGTTTGGCTGGTCATGCTGTGGCTCCAAAGCAGTCCGCATCGGAAAAAACCAGGTGCGGTAGGAAGGCAGACCCGCGAGAATGCGGAGTCCGGAACGTAGGTTATAGTTTCACATGAAACCACCATCAAGGTGCACCGCAGCATGAGCCCGCCCGATCCCAGCAGTCACAGCATCCGCGCCTCGCACGCCCTGCTCGATCTGGAGCAGTTCCTGCCGTACCGGCTGAGCGTTCTGTCCAACCGGGTCAGCGGCAATATCGCCAAGCTGTACGGGGACCGTTATGGCCTGGCGATCCCCGAGTGGCGGGTGATCACGGTCCTGGCGCTCTATCCGGGCTCGTCGGCCAGCGAGGTGTCCGATCGCACCGCGATGGACAAGGTCGCGGTCAGCCGCGCCGTGGCCAGACTGCTCGAACGGGGCTTCATCAAGCGTGAAACCCATGGCGACGACCGCCGCCGTTCGGTGCTGGCGCTGTCGGCCGCCGGATTCGAGGTGTACGAGACCATCGCCCCGCTGGTGATCGACATCACCCGCAAGCTGATGTCCGTGCTCAGCGAAGAGGAAGAGCAGATGCTGGAAACGCTGATCCTGCGCCTGGCCGGCGAAGGCCTGCAACGGATGGACGAGGCCTGATCGCAAGGCGTACCCACCCACGGTGGGTACCTGCGCGATGCCGGTAGGCAACGACCGTTGGTCGTTGCGCCTCCGTTGCGCCTCAGCTCAGGTGCTTGCGCCGTGCATGTACCCACGGCGCCGCCAGGGCACCGATCGCGCCGCCGGCAAAACCCAGCGAGGCGGCCACGGCGGCGGCTTCGATCGCGCCCGGCAGGGCCAGCGCGGCGACCACCAGCAACAGCGACGGCAGGCCGATGAAGGTGGCCATGAAGTAGCGCCAGCGCGGTGCCCAGGTGCCGACCTGGAGCAGGCTGACCGGCATCCAGGCTTCGCCCGATGCGTCCTGGGCGACCTTGGCGGCCACCTTGCCCAGGTCCGCTTCGACCGGCCCCTTGCCGCCCCGCGCGGCGGCCAGCAGTGCGGCCACCTCCTCCACTGCCGGGAAACTGGTCGGCCAGGTCTGCGGGGCGTTCACCCCGTACGCGGTCAGCAGCGGCACGCTGATCCACGGTGCCGGCAGCGGGCGCACCTTGCGCCGGTCCAGCACGCACCAGGTCTGGGTTACCCCGTGCGCGGTGACGCTGTACAGCGCCAGCTGCGCCGCCGCCGGATACGGCAGCAGGTGCACGCGCGCGGCCATGCTGTCGTACCCCATCGCGCGCAGGAAGCCCGGGCGGGTGCGCCCTTCGTGCGCCCAGGCCAGGCCGAGCGCGCCGACCAGGTACACCTCGGCAGGATCCTTCGTGCCGGCAGTGGCGCGATCATCGCTGGCCAGGAAGAACGCCAGCGATCTGGGCTCCTCCACGTCGTGCTGGTCCCAGCGCCCGGCATCGCCGAGCACGTGCTTGAGCGGCAGGCGTGCCGGGGCGGTTTCGTCCTTGCTGGCGTTCTGCAGGAACGGCACCACGCTCAGCACGAAACCCTGCAGGTCCACGCCGCGGATGCCGCTGCCCTGCCACTCGGCCGGGATCAGGCCGGGCAGGTTGCCCTGGCGTGCCAGTGCATCCAGCTGCGCCTTCTGCTCCACCAGCTTCTGCACCGCGGCCTTGAGCAGCACGTTGTCGGGCACGGAGACCATCGGCAGGCGGTAGCGGATCGCGCCCGGTGCCGGCGTCCCGGCCTCGCCATCGAGCGCATCCGGCGCGGTCTGGTCGTCGAGCAGGACATCGACCGGCGGCAGGCTCACGCCGGCCGGCGCATCAAGGGAAATATCGGTGGTGCTGTCGCTGGTGCCCGGCTGCATGCGTCCAATTCCGTCGGTTGCCCGCCACGAACAGCGCGGCATGAGGTCCTTGGGGGTAGCGGCAGCAGGGCGCGGAAATTGAGGGCAAAAAAAAGGCCGCGAAATCCGCGGCCTCTTCGATCACGACGCCTTCGGGGGCGCCCATTGCTTCATGAAGGCGAAGAAGCGGCCACGGTCGTAGCCCTTCTTCTGCCCCTTGTCGGCCTCCAGCTCGCCGGTGAACTGCGAGTGCAGCAGTTTGCCGTCGGCATCGAGCACGAACAGGTGCGGGTAGCCTTTCACGGCCGGGAACTGCGACAGGAAGGCCGCGTTCTCGTTCTCTTCGCTGTAGTTGACCTTCATCCAGACGTAGTTCGCATCGCGGAAGCTGCGGATCTCCGCATCCCCTTCGATGAATCCGTCCATCAGATGGCACCACGGGCACCACTCACCGCCCACGTCCACGATGATGCGCTTGCCGCCGCGCTGGGCTTCGACCTTGGCCGTAGCCAGGTCGGCGACCGGGTCGCGCGCCGGATCGAACTGGGCGTTGAGCGCCGCGATCGCGGCGATGTCCGCCGCGGCCGGGGTGTTGCCCGAGGCCACCGGTTCGCCGGGATCGGCGACCGGGGCTTTCTGCTCGGAGGTATCCAGCGGCTGCGCAGGTGCAGTGCTGGGCGCCGACGACGGCGAACAGGCGGCCAGCAGGCCGGCCGCGATCATCGACATCCCGACGGCTTTCATGCGCATCGCAGTCCTCACTTGACGCCGTGCATCAGCTTGTTGATCAGCGGGGCGACCAGGAACAGCACCGCGCCGGAAATGATCAACGCCCAGAAGCCGAAGGTGTAGCCCTTCAGCGCCGATTCCACGGTCATGCCGCCTTCGCCGCTGACCACGCCGGCAAAGATGCCGGACATGTTGTTGCCGATGCCGGTGGACAGGAACCAGCCGCCCATGCCGAAGCCGACCAGGCGCACCGGGGCCAGCTTGGTCACCATCGACAGGCCGATCGGCGACAGGCACAGCTCACCGACGGACTGGATGACGTAGACCATGAACAGCGTCCAGAACGGAATCTTGCCGTCCACGACCATGCTCGACAGGGCCACCATCAGCAGCGCGAACGCCGCACCGTTGAACAGCAGGCCCAGGCCGAACTTGCGCGGGATCGACGGGTTGGCGCGGCCCAGCTTGATCCAGATCCAGGCAATGATCGGCGCCAGGGTGATGATCGCCACCGAGTTGACCGACTGGAACCAGGCGGTCGGGAATTCCCAGCCGCCCAGGTTGCGGTTGACGATGTTGTCGGCCAGGAAGGTGAACGAGCTGCCGGCCTGTTCGAAGAACATCCAGAACATCACGTTGAAGGTGAAGATGATCAGCATCGCGATCACGCGGTCGCGCTGGACCTTGCCTTCGCGGATGCCTTCGACCAGGAGCAGGATCGCCAGCGCGATGAACATCACGCCCAGGATCCAGGCCAGCGCGGTGGCGCCGGTGGAGAGCAGGAAGAACGCGACCGGGATCGCCACGATCGCACCAATGAACACCATCACGATGCGGCCATAGCCTTCGGCACCGGCCGGCGGGGCGCCGATGCCCTTCAGGCCGGCGCGGCCGACGTAGAACCAGGCCAGGCTGATCAGCATGCCGATGCCCGACGCGATGAAGACCATCTTGTAGGACGGCATCGCCTGGGTACCGAACACACGCTCGGCCAGGTACTGGGTCAGCACCGGGGCGATCATCGCGCCGATGTTGATGCCCATGTAGAAGATGGTGAAGCCCGAATCGCGGCGCTCATCCTTCAGGCCGTACAGCTTGCCGACCATGGTCGAGATGTTCGGCTTGAACAGGCCGTTGCCGATGATGATCGTGGCCAGGCCGAACTCGAATATTTCCTTGTTGGGCATGGCGACCATGAACAGGCCCGCAGCCATGATCACCGCACCGGTCAGGATCGAGCGTTGGTAGCCCAGTACCCGGTCGGCCACGTAGCCACCGAAGATGGCGGCGGCGTAGACCAGCGCCAGATAGGCACCGTAGGTCCGGCTGGCGGCGGCCTGGCCGGCCGAATCACCGTCGAAGAACTGCGCGACGATGTACAGCACCAGGGCCCAACGGATGCCGTAGAACGCAAAGCGTTCCCAGAATTCGGTCATGAACAGCATCCACAACGGGCGCGGATGGCCCAGCGTAGTCTTGAACTCCGGCAGCGCCGGATCGGGAACGGATTTCGCGGCGGCGTCTACGCTCATGCGGGATTCCTGGGTTCGGTGGAAGACATGCACGTCCGATGTGCGAAAGCAGCGCGGGAGAATCCCAGACCAACCACGTTCACGTCAAATACACGCTGATGTGTACCGCTGGCGGCACGGTCGCTGAACTTGCATCTGCAACTGCCGGTCCTGGACCGGCAGCGCAGCAACGACGGGGCCTGCCGCACCGTACGGCGGATGGGGCCGCTAAATATGAATAGGCTTATTGCCGTCGATGCCGGATCAGGCGTCCGGCGGCATCGGATCGTCGTTGCGGATCGTGGTGCGCACCTGGAACAGCTCCGGGAAGAAGGTCAGCTCCAGCGCCTGGCGCAGGAAGCCGACCCCGCTGGAGCCGCCGGTACCGCGCTTGAAGCCGATGATCCGCATCACCGTGCGCATGTGGCGGAAGCGCCAGAGCTGGAACGCGGTCTCCAGATCGACCAGGTCCTCGCACAGCGAATACTCGCGCCAGAAACGGTCGGTGTTCTGGTAGATCCGCTCGAACACCGGGTGCAGCGCATCGTCGGCCACGTGGGGCTGCTGCCAGTCGCGGCCCTGGTAGCCGGCCGGGACCGGATGGCCGAAGCGGGCCAGGTAGCGCAGGAACTCCTCGTACAGGCTGGGGGCATCGAGCACCTCCTGCAGCTGGGCCTGGCCGGCCGGGTCATGCGAGAACACCTGCAGCATCTGCGCGTTCTTGTTGCCCAGCAGGAATTCGATGTAGCGGTACTGCAGCGACTGGAAGCCCGAGGACGGACCCAGCACGTCGCGGAAGCCCATGTACTCCGAGGGCGTCAACGTCTCCAGCACCGACCACTGTTCGGTCAGCTGGCGCAGCACCTGCTTGCTGCGCGCCAGTACCTTGCGGCACTGCCACACCTCGTCGCGCTGCAGGAAGCCGATCGCCGCGCGCAGTTCGTGCGCCAGCAGCTTCAGCCACAGCTCCGAGGTCTGGTGCTGGATGATGAACAGCATCTCGTCGTGGTGCGGCGGGTTGGACAGCGGCTGCTGGGCCGACAGCAGCTGGTCCAGGCGCAGATAGCCGCCGTAGGTCAGCCGCCCCTCCAGATTGGTATGGATACCAGCTTCGAGATCGCGTTGGTTCTTGTCGACGGACATGGCAGGGACCGCTTGAGGGGCAGAAAGGGTAGCGCAGTGGCCGGGTGGCCGCGCATCCGCCCGTCAGCGGCTCAGCGCTCCGCCAGATCGGCCGAGCCCACGATCCTGACGCCGGGCGTCGGCACCAGCACCGCCTCGACCAGCGCGGCGGCAATGGTCTCGGCCGGGTTGATCCGCCACGCGCGCGGCAGCACCGGACCCAGCATGCCCAGCACCACACTGGCCAGATGCTCGCCGGTACGCCGCTCGGCACGCTCGCCTCCGATCAACCCGGGGCGGACCAGGGTCAGCGACGGATAGCCCAGGTCCCGCAGGTCGTGTTCCAGCCGCCCTTTGACCTGGTTGTAGAAGATCCGCGAGCCCGCGTCTGCGCCCATCGCCGAGTTCAACGCGAAGGCATGCGCGCCTTGGGCACGCGCCCGCCGCGCCACGGCCAGCGGGAAATCATGGTCGACCCGTGCGAACGCCTCCTTGCTGCCGGCCTGCTTGATCGTGGTACCGAGCGCGCAGATCACGGCATCCACCGCCCACCAGTCGGCCTCGGCCGGCAGCTGCGCGAAGTCCACCACGGGATTGAGCAGCGCCGCGTCGGTGACGCCCACCGGCCGCCGGGTCGGGGCCACCACCGCATCGCAGCGCGGGTCGTCCAGCAGTTGCCGCAGCACATGACCGCCGACCAGTCCGGTCGCTCCCACCAGCATCACCTTCATCGCACGCTCCTGCCATTGCCGTGCTTACCATCCTGCCATGCAGGGCCGGTTCAAGCCCGACCCGACTGCGCCGATACTGTTCCCACCTCTCCACCGCTCCGGCCCTTGGCCGTGCCCTGCAAGGATCTGCCGCATGACGGACCCGCACGATGCTCCCCCCAGCTCCGGCACCGCCGTCGGGCGGCTGCTGTCGCGGCGGCAGAGCGCGGACACGGCGCTGGACGCCGCCAGCGAGCCGGCGCCCGGGCCGAAGGGCGGCAGCAGCGCGATGCTGCAGCGCCTGTTCGCCGGCATCGATGCGCCCGAGCCGCTGCTGGCCGCCTTCGCCAACGGCATGTCCACCCTCCCCGGCGAGCTGGGCGACATGGGCCTGCGCCTGCAGTCGGCGCAGCGCAGCGCCGACTGGGTCAGCTACGGCCGCGCGATGCGCCAGCTGATCGACAAGTACATCCGCACCATCGAACAGGAAACGCCGGACGGCCAGCCGGACAGCCTGCGCCTGCGCGAGCTGCTGCGTCACACCGTCGGGGTGACCGTGGCCAGCCTGCTGCAGAACATGCCCGAGCTGCGCGAGGAGCCGGTGCAGCTGGCCGGTGAACTGCGCCACTGGCATCCGGGCCAGCCGCTGCAGCCGATCGAACAGCGGCTGCGCGAGCTCTCGCACCAGATCGGCGTGCGCAGCGATGGCTGGCAGGAACAGCAGGAGCTGCTGCTGAGCCTGTTCGATCTGCTGCTGGACAACATCAGCGAGCTGCTCGATGACAGCAGCTGGCTGCACGGCCAGGTGCACGCGGTGCGCTCGCTGATCGGTGGCCCGCTCGATCGCGACTCGGTGGAACAGGCACGCGCCAACCTGCGCGAAGTGATCTACAAGCAGGGCCTGCTCAAGCAGGGCATCGTCGAATCCAAGGCGGCGATGAAGAACGTCATGGGCGGCTTCATCGAGCGCCTGGACGGCATGGCGGTCAGCACCGGCGAGTACCACGACCGGATCAGCAGTTACGCGCTGGCCCTGAAGGAGGCGCGCAGCATCGCCGATCTCAACCAGCTGCTGCAGGACGTCCTGCAGGATACCGGCCGGGTCCAGGACCAGGCCCTGCAGGCGCGCGACCACCTCGGCAACGCGCGCCGCGAAGTGGAGCAGGCCGAACAGCGCATCGCCGAGCTGGAGCACGAGCTGCGCGAGGTGTCCGGGTTGATCCGCAGCGACCCGCTGACCGGTGCGCTCAACCGGCGCGGGCTGGACGAACTGCTCGAGCGCGAACGCGCGCGCGCCGCGCGCCACGGCCATCCGCTGGCGCTGGCCCTGCTCGACCTGGACGATTTCCACCAGACCAACACGCTGCACGGCCATGCCGGCGGCGATGCGGTGCTGCGCCACCTGGTCGAGGTCTGCCAGCTGCACCTGCGCAGCAGCGATGCGATCGCGCGCCTGGGCGGAGATGAGTTCGTCCTGCTGCTGCCGGAAACGCCGGCGGCGGACAGCATGTCCACCCTGCTGCGCCTGCAGCGCTCGCTGGCGCAGCGGCCGCTGCCGCTGGACGGACAGCGGGTGCCGGTGCATTTCAGCGCCGGCCTGGCGCAATGGCTGCCGGGCGAAGCGGCGGACGCGCTGCTGCGGCGCGCCGACGCGGCGCTGTATGCGGCCAAGCGGGTCGGCAAGAACCGCGTGCAGGCGGCCGAACCCCCGGCGGGCTGATCCCGTGGCTGTGATATTCCGCGCACCGGCGCGAATCACCCGGGTATGGACATGACACTGCCCGCACGCGACACCGACCTGCGCCCGCGCTTTGCCGCGCTGCTGGAGCAGCACCGCGGCATCGTGCTGAACGTGGCACGCGGCTACTGCCATCATCCCGAGGATCGGCTCGATCTGGTCCAGGAGATCAGCGTGCAGGCGTGGGCGGCGTTCGAAGGGTTCGACCCGGCGCGGGCACGCTTTTCGACCTGGCTGTACCGGGTGGCACTCAACGTGGCGATCTCGCAATGGCGGCGGCAGCAGCACAGGCAGCAGCACCACGCGCCCCTGGATGACGATCTGCCCGCGACCGACGAGGCGCTTCCGCCCGAACAGCGCCACACCCTGCATCAGCTGGAGGTCGCCATCCATGCACTGCCGCCGCTGGACCGTGCGCTGATGCTGCTGCACTTGGACGACCACGACCACCGCCAGATCGCCGAGGTGCTGGGCATCAGCGTCGCCAACGTCTCCACCCGCCTGCACCGCCTGCGCCAGCAACTGCGCACGCGCCTGAATCCCACGGACCGAGGAGCCCGCCATGCAACCGGATGAACTCAAGCAGCTGTGGAACAGCGTCGGGAACCCCACTGATGCGCAGGAGGCGTTCGCGCTGGCGGCGTGGCGCAGCCACCAGCAACGCAGCGTCCAGCGCCAGCTGGGCCTCTTCAGCCTGTGGCAGGGACTGCAGCTGGTGTTCTGGCTGGGGTTGGCGGTGTACTGCGGCAGCCAGTGGTGGCAGCAACCGCCGCTGGCAGTGATGCTCAGCGCGCTGGCGCTGCATGCCTATTGCATCGCGGCGATCATCGCCAGCATCACCCGCCTGCAGCGTCGCCGGCAGCTGCAGCCGACGCAGACGGTGCTGGAGCAATCGCAGCAGCTGGCCGCGCTGCGCCGGCACACGGCGGTGACCGAACTGCTGCTCGGCCTGCCGTGGTGCTGGCTGTGGCTGGCGGTGCCGGTGCTGGTGGCCTGGCAGGCGTGGGGGGTGGACCTGGGCGCGTTCGCCGCCCTGTGGCTGCTGGTCTCGCTGGGTGCCGGGACGCTGGCCATGCTGGCCGCGCTGGTCCTGGCCCGCCGTTGGGTCCAGCGCGCACCGGCATCCCCGTGGCTGCAACGCGCGATCGACGCGCTGTCCGGCCGCCGGCTGGCCCGTGCCCGCGCCGAGCTGGACGCCCTGCGCGGGTGGGAAACGGCCTGACCCGGCCGCGCCTCAGTGCGCGGGCTTGGCCCCGCGCAGCTTCTGGAACGCGGTGACTGCCCCCAGCACCACCGCACCGATCACCACGCCGACGATCACGTTGCCCAGCGCATTGATCAGCCAGCCCCAACTGCCGTCGCCGCCCATCGCCAGGATCGCGTGGTGCAGCGGCGCGATGCTGTGCACCAGGATGCCGCCACCGACCAGGAACATCGCCGCGGTACCGGCGACCGAGAGGAACTTCATCAGCCACGGTGCGGCCACCAGCAGGCCCCGGCCGATCGCGGCCAGCGCCGCGCCCTTGTTCGACAGGTACAGGCCCAGGTCGTCGAGTTTGACGATGCCGGCGACCAGGCCGTAGACGAACACCGTCATCGCCAGCGCGATCACCACCAAGGCGGTGACCTGGTTGAGGAACGGTGCGCTCGAGACCACGCCCAGCGACAGCACGATGATCTCGGCCGAGAGGATGAAGTCGGTGCGGATCGCGCCCTTCACCTTGTCCTTCTCCCACGCGACCATGTCCACCTTCTCATCGGCCAGCGCCTTGACCCGCTCGGCCCTGCGCTGCTCATCCTCATCGCGCGAGTGCAGGAAGCGGTGCGCCAGCTTCTCCACGCCCTCGTAGCAGAGGAACGCGCCACCGATCATCATCAGCGGGGTGATCGCCCACGGCAGCCACGCGCTGATCGCCAGCGCGGCCGGCACCAGGATCGCCTTGTTGACCAGCGAGCCCTTCGCCACCGCCCACACCACCGGCAGCTCCCGGTTGGCGCTGACCCCGGTCACCTGCTGTGCGTTCAGCGCCAGATCGTCGCCGAGCACGCCGGCGGTTTTCTTGGCCGCGACCTTGGTCAGCACCGCCACGTCGTCCAGCAGGGACGCAATATCATCGAGCAACGCGAACAGACTGGCACCGGCCATGGTGGATCCAAAGAGGAAGCAGGAGCGCCGATTCTGACCGATCCGCCCCCTGTCGCGGTAGCGGGCACGGATTCACCGGCCCACCACTGCCGCCCCGCCACACTGCCGGTGATCGTCGCCCCGGAGTCCTGCTTGAATACCACGCCCGTCGTCCCCGGTTCGCCGTCGCTGGTCAAGGGCATGAACCGCCGCAGCCAGATCCTGCGCCTGCTGTTGCGCTACCGTAATTCCGGGGTGTTTTCCGGCATGAACCTGGACTCGCGCGCGGTCCACGATGTGCCGCCGGAGGGCAACCCGGAGCAGTTCGTCACCGATCTGGAATCGCTGGGGCCGACCTTCGTCAAACTGGGCCAGATGCTCTCCACCCGTCCCGACATGGTGCCGGTGGAGTTCGCCACGGCGCTGGAAAGGATGCAGGAGAACGTCGCGCCGATCCCGGTCGAGCGGGTCGCGGCCATCATCGAACAGGAGCTGGGGGCCTCGGTGTCCAAGCTGTTCGCCAGTTTCGATCCGGTGCCGCTGGGCTGCGCCTCGATCGCCCAGGTGCACCGCGCCGAACTCCACGATGGACGCCAGGTGGCGGTCAAAGTGCAGAAGCCGGAGGTCGCCGCGCAGCTGCGCTCGGACCTGGAGGTGCTGCGCAGCTTCGCGCTGGCCGCCGACCACCTCACCCAGGTCGGCCGTCGCGTACGCCTGCGCGACTGGCTCAATGAATTCGCCAAGACCCTGATGCAGGAGCTGGACTACCAGGCCGAAGCGGAGAACCTGCAGCGCTTCGGCCAGCACCTCAAGCCGTTCAAGCCGCTGTGGGTACCGCAGCCGATCTGGGATTACTGCAGCCATCGCGTGCTGACCATGGAACTGGCCCAGGGCGTGCGCGTGGACATGATCCCCGACGTGCGCCGCACCGAGCAGCCGATGGCGCCGCTTGCCGCCGCGCTGATCCGCGGGTATGTCGACCAGATCTTCGTGCATGGCGAGATCCACGCCGATCCGCATCCGGGCAACCTGCGTGTCACACCGGCGGGTCGCCTGGCGATCTTCGACCTGGGCATGGTCGCGCACATGCCGCCGCGTCTGCGCGAACGCCTGCTGAAACTGTTGTTCGCTGCGGTGGATGGACGTGGCGAAGAAGTGGCCGATGAGATCATCGGCATCAGCACGCGGCTCGAGTTCTTCGATGAAGAACGTTACCTGCGCGAGACCGGGCAGATCATCGCGCGCTATGCCGCCAACAGCAGCTTCTCCGAAGGCCGCGTGGTGCTGGACCTGGTGCGCATCGCCACCGCCAGCGGCCTGCGGACGCCGCCGGAGCTGAGCCTGCTCGGCAAGGCGCTGCTGAATCTGGAGACCGTCTGCCGCCTGCTGTCGCCGGACCTGGACACCCGCCGCATCGTGGAAAAACAGCTGCAGCACGTGATGCGGGCGCGACTGAAGAAATCCCTGTCCGCTGCCAATCTCGCCAGCGAGGCCATGGAGATGCAGCAGCTGCTGCGCGATGGACCGCGCAAGATGACCGACATCCTCGCGCTGCTCGCCGAGAACCGCCTGCAGATGAAAGTGACCGGGCTGGAAGAATCCCGCCTGATGGAGAACCTGCAGAAGATCGCCAACCGCGTCTCTGCCGGCATCGTCACCGCGGCGCTGATTCTTGCGGCCGCGATGATGATGAAGGTCGATACCGGCTGGCATCTGTTCGGCTATCCCGCCATCGCATTCACGCTGATGCTGATCGGCGTGTTCCTTGGGCTGGGCATCATCCTCAGTGCGTTGATCTTCGATCGTCGTGCGCGCTCGAAGGAAGAACGCGGGCACCGTTGACGCGTTCGCGCGCCTGCGACACGCATTCAGACACAAGCGCTAGACGCCTGAAAAACGCGCGATGCAATGCAGCATCGCGCGCACTTCTTCACGCATGTTTTACGTCGCATATCGCAGTGCGATGCGTGATGGGAAATGTCGTTTTCAACAAACATTTCAGTCAGGTTCGTGCAGGCATGATCCAGTCATCGGCCTGTCATGCATATGTGGTTGGGACAGCCGGTCGGATGGGAATTGCGTCGTCATGGCGTCCATCACCACCTGTCTCCACTGCCAAAAGTGCTTATGCTCTGGATCCTGCTGCTGTCGCTGTTGCTGCTCACCCTGCTGTTCCTCGCATCTGACAAATGGGTGTGGTGGAAGGCAAGCCTGATGTCATTGCTGCTGCTGACGCTCAGTGCATGGTGGTTGATCAACAAGTTGTCCGGTGACGGACTCAACGCGGCCACGCTGTATCACCTCGGCGCGGACATGGAAGGCGCAGGCGTCGCCGACTTCAAGCACTACATTGCCGGCTTCATCGCACTGGCTCTGGTCTCGCTCACCCCTTTGCTGCTGGCGCGCCTGCGTCGTCGGCACCGCCCAGCGCATGGCAAGGCGGTGTTTGCCGGCTTCATGGCGATGTGGTTCGTCGCCATCGTGGTGAGCCCGCTCTACAGCGATGGCCAGCGCCTGTACCAGCAGATGCGCCCGGTCGACTACAGCATGGTCAAGGCCGAGTACCGCGTGCCGACGCAGCCGCTGACCAAACCGCGCAACATCGTGTGGATCTACGGCGAAAGCCTGGAGCGCACCTATCTCAATGAAGACACGTTCCCGGACCTGATGCCCAACATCAACCGGCTGGCCGCGCAGTCGCTGGACGTGCGCGGGCTGGTCTCGGCCGAAGGCGGTGGCTGGACCATCGCCGGCCTGGTCTCCTCGATGTGCGGCGTGCCGCTGACCACCGCCAAGGAAGATGAGAACAGCATGGGCCGCATGGGCAGCTTCCTGCCCGAAGCGGTCTGCCTGGGCGATTACCTCAAGCAGCAGGGCTACACCAATCATTACCTGGGCGGCGCCAACGGCCAGTTCGCCGGCAAGGGCCAGTTCCTGGCCACGCACGGCTTCGATACCGTCGATGACCTGGCCTGGTTCAAGAAGCAGAAGGTCACCCGCGCGCATTTCTCGCCGTGGGGCGTGCATGACGATGTGCTGCTGGACAAGGCCTACGACCGCTTCGTGCAGCTCTCGCGCAAGGGCGAGCCGTTCATGCTGACCACGCTGACGATGGACACCCATCACCCCGCCGGCCACCTGCCGGTGGCCTGCAAAGGCACCCGCTACAAGAGCGAGCACGGCAACATCGGCATGCTCAATGCGCTGAAGTGCACCGACGGGCTGATCGCCAAGCTGGTCGACCGCATCCAGGCCAGCCCGTATGGCGAGGACACGCTGATCGTGATCGCCTCCGATCACCTAGCCATGCCGAACGATCTCAGCCACATCCTGGCCAAGCAGGACCGCGAGAACCTGCTGCTGTTCCTGGGCAAGGACATCGCACCTCGCCAGCTGGCCGCGCCGGCCGGCTCGACGCTGGACTCGGGCGCCACCCTGCTGAGCCTGATCGACCCGGCCATCGATTCGATCGGCTTCGGCCGCTCGCTGCTGCACCCGGAACGTTCGGACAGTGCCAGTGCCGCGGTATTCCGCGACAACGGCAAGGACTACCCGCGTTACCTGGCGTTCTCGCGCTCGCTGTGGCTGGGCGACAAGACCCGCCAGCTGCGCATCGATGACGACAACCAGGTGGTGATCGGCCTGCAGCATGTACAGCCGCCGGTGCTGCTGGAGTACGACAAGCATTGGGACCTGAAATCGGTCTACCTGGAGAACACCTCCAAGCAGTTCGATCTCGCCGATCCGTCCAATACGCTGGCCTACGTCGACCGCTGCACCGCCTTCGAGGATGGCTCGGCCGATGGCGACTGGTGCGCGATGCTGGTCAACCAGGACAAGGGCATCAAGCTGTTCCGCGATGACCAGCTGCGCGGTGGCGTGGCCGTGGATGGCCCGCTGGATCCGTTCAACGGCCCGCGCCCGAGCATCCGCCAGGCCCACATGATCACGCAGAAGGGCCGCCGCACCCGCGCCGGCCAGTACATGGTGCAGCTGGTGACCAAGCAGTCGCCGGACCGTGGCTTCTGGATCGAGGCGGTGTCGTCGCAGCGCAAGGTGGTGGTCGCCCAGCAGTGGGTGCAGCCGGACGCCGAAGGCCGTATCAACCTCAGCTTCGGCCTGGACCACGAGGTCGATGACCTGGAAGTGCGGGCGTGGTTGAACCATGCCGAGAAGCTCGCCGTGGATACCTTCGCGCTGGTGCCGTCGCGCCGCGGCAACCGCGGCTGATCCGGCACCTCCCCGGCCAACATCGGGGGGCTGTCGGCGGTCGATATCGGTAGTGCCGGCCGCTGGCCGGCTCTCGATTCTCTCTGCATCGTGCAGCTGCCGGCCAGCGGCCGGCACTACCTGCATCGCGGCGGTACCGACCGACACCTGGATCGCGACGATACCGACCAACGGTCGGTACCTACCGGCCTGCTTACGCGTCGGGGTCGGGCTTCGCTGCCGGGTCACGCACCAGATGGATATCCGTCGGCGAGGACAGCGCGATCCCGGCAGCGGCGAACGTCTGCAGCATCGTGAAGTACAGCTCGCTGCGCGCTCCGTATACCGCCCGCGGGCCGGAGACGTAGGCGAAGCTGTTGATCGCGATCTGCCCGTTGGCGATCGAGTCGATGAACACGGACGGCGCCGGATCGCCGAGCACGCCCGGGTGCTCGGTGTACGCATCCAGCAGAATCTGGCGCAACGCGGCCACATCGGTGTTCAGCGGCACCGAGAACTGGATCTGGATCCGGCCCTGCGCGTTGCCCATCGTCATGTTGCGGATGGTCTTGGTGATCAGCTCGGAGTTCGGCACGATCAACGTGGATTTGTCGCCGACCTGGATCTCGGTCGAGCGCACGCTGATCCGCTTGATGTCGCCTTCCTGATCACCCAGCTTGACCCAGTCGCCGATCTTGACCGGCCGCTCGGCGAGCAGGATCAAGCCGGACACGAAGTTCTGGGTGATCGCCTGCAGGCCGAAACCGATACCCACCGACAGCGCGCTGACCACCAGCGCCAGCTTCTCGAAGCCGATCCCCAGCGCGGTCAGACCCCACAGCACCGCGGCGATGATGCCGAGGTAGCGGGTCACCGTGCTGATCGAGTTGCGCGCGCCGGCGTCCAGTTCGGTCTTGGGCAGGTAGGTATCGCTGAGCCAGCGCTGGAACGCCTGCGTCACCGCCCACACCACCAGGAACACCAGCACGGCGTACATCACGGTGCTCGGTGTGACCGTCGCTTCGCCGACCTTGAATCCCCCCGTGAGCGAATCCAGCCCGCCGAGGAACGCGTTGAGGTTGCCGAACGGTGCGGCCAGCGCCAGCAGGCCGAGCACGATCACGCCCACGCGCAGCACCGCCGAGAGCAGTACGCCGGCCTGCTCCACCCGCGACTCGCTGAGCCCGGTAGTCAACACGATGGTCTGCCCGGCACGGCTGCTGGGCGCGAGCACCCAGGTGGCCAGGTCGTCGGCGAACTTGAGCAGCAGCGAGACGGCCATCAGCACCACCGCGCCCCAGATCAGCTGCTGGGCGACGAACAGGGCGAAGTTGAGGTAGCCCAGCAGCGTGGCGATCACCGCCGCTGCCACGGCGATATGGCCGGCCAGGCGCGCCAGCACGATCCAGCCGCTGCGGCGCGGCGCGCCCCGCACCTTGCCATCGCCACCGGCCCGGGGATCGGCCCGCGCTTCGGCTTCGGCGGCTTCGGCAGCCTGGCGGTTGTGCATGCGCGCCAGCGATACGAGGATCGCGATGATCAGCGCCATATAGGTCACCGCCATCAACCCGTCCGCGGCCACCGTGGTCACCGCGCTGGTGCGCGCCGCACGGTCGAGGGCGACCAGCATGATGCTCAGCCAGGTCAGGCCAGCCGCGCCCCAGGCGTATTTGCGCAGGCGCCAGGCCGCGCTGTCGTCGAGCGACAGCAGGCGCCACGACGGCCGCTTGGGCACCAGCAGGCAGGCGCTGAGCGCGGCGATGAAGGCAGCCACGAAGGTAGCGACTTCGAACGTCTCGGCCACCGACTGCAGGCGCGGCGGGATCGCCCCGATCGCATCCAGCGACTCGACCAGGGCTACCGCGGCGAGGCCGGGCAGTAGCGTGCCGACCAGCAGCAGCCACACCGCCAGGCCGGAACGGCGCAGACGTCCATCGGGCGCCCGCTCGGAGGCGGCGAAGCGCCGGCCCAGCGCGCGCAGCCACAGCCGCAGCGGGAAGAACATCATCAGGGCCACCGCCAGCCCGATCAGCGGCGCGGTCCAGCCATGCTTGGCGATGGCTTTGCGCGCGGCGTCCTCACCCATGCGGTACAGGATGGCCAAGCGCTGCACGTCGTCCGGCACATCCTTGGCGAAGCTGCGCCACAGCGACGGCGACAACGGCGAGGCGACTTTGCGCGTGAGCTGTTCGCTGAACTGGGTGACCCGCATCTTCTCGATGCGCTCGCCGAGCTGCTTGGCATCCACCGAGAGCAGCTTGGCACGGGCGATCTGCGCGTTGATGTCGGCCTTCTGCTGGTTCAGCGCCTTGCGCTGCCGGCTGACTTCCGGCGGCTCGACGGTGCCTTCGGCCACCTCGCCGAGCTGGGACAGGCGCGCATCGACCTGCTTCAGCTGCGGGTCCAGCGCCGTCTGCAGGCCATCCGCATCGCGCTGGACGGACAGGGCGCGGTCGGACAGCGTCTTGAGCGTCTCGGTGGTAGCCGCATCCTCCAGGTCATCATTGATGGACCGGAAGGTCTTCTCGGCCTCGGCCAGCTGCTTGGCCGGGTCCGGATCCGCGTCACCGGCC
Source organism: Stenotrophomonas sp. SAM-B (assembly GCF_013387485.1). Classification (GTDB taxonomy): domain Bacteria; phylum Pseudomonadota; class Gammaproteobacteria; order Xanthomonadales; family Xanthomonadaceae; genus Stenotrophomonas; species Stenotrophomonas maltophilia_AA. The sequence goes on along the minus strand of NZ_JABBXB010000001.1, from coordinate 249,367 downwards.
TGGGCCAGCGCGATCGGCGCGGCCCCCAGCCAGGCGAACAACAGCAGCCACGACAACGACCGCACCACAAACGAAGAATGACGAAGCGACACGCCAGCACCAACGGTTCGCGCGGACCACCGCGCCTGCCCGCGACTATAAACCGGGCCCCGTTCAGAACAGGTATGCGGCCCTCAGTACTTCAGGCGGAGTTCTTCGACCTGCGGCTGCAGGCGGGCATACCAGTCCTGGAACTCCTCCTCGGTGATCTCCTCGGGCGCGTACACCGCGATCTCGTCCCAGGCGTGATCGGTCGGCAGCGGCTGCCGTGGGCCGGCCCGCAGCGTATAGCTCACGCCCTCATGGTCGATCACATCGTCGGCCGTTTCCCGCTGCTGGCGGGCAACGCCGGTTTCGCTCTTGAGCAGAATCACCTGGTACATCCGCATCTCCATCGCTGTTGAAAGAAGCGCCCGCGGCGCTCCGGCCCAGCATAGCGCCGCCATCGGAAGCGGAACATGACACGGCCACAACGGACTGTCTCGACGCCGCAATCGCCCGGGCTTCACCCGGCCGTGGCAGCGGCCCCGGCATCGTGGGATCGCACTCCCACCAGCCGTCCCCCATGACCACACATCCCGACCTGAAAACCGTTCCCGACCTCAAGCTGCCGCGTTACCTGGGCACCTGGTATGAGATCGCCCGCCTGCCGATGAAGCACGAGCCGGAAGGTTGTACGGATGTCTCCGCGCATTACAGCCTGAAGGACAACGGCCATGTGGCCGTGCTCAACCGCTGCCGCATGGGCAACGAGATCGAAGAAGCCGACGGCGAAGCCTGCCCGGTGGACAACGACCCGGCCCGGCTGGAGGTCAGCTTCCTGCCCAAGGGGCTGCGCTGGCTGCCCTTCACCAAGGGCGACTACTGGGTGATCCAGATCGCACCGGATTACAGCGTCTCGCTGGTCGGCAGCCCGGACCGCAAGTTCCTCTGGCTGCTTTCGCGCACCCCCACGCTCGACCGCACCACGCAGGAACACTACCTGGCCCAGGCGCGCCTGCAGGGCTTCGACCTGAGCGCGCTGATCCAGACCCCGCATACCGGCCACCCCACCGCCTGAGGCTTCAATGGACCTGAAGAGCGGGTACCCGTTCTGGGCCGTGCGCAACGGCCTGATGCATGCGTTTCCACCGCTGGAAAACGATCTGAACTGCGAGGTGCTGGTGGTGGGCGGCGGCATCAGCGGTGCGCTGATCGCCGACGAGCTGTGCGCGCACGGCCACGATGTCGCCCTGATCGAACAGCGCGATATCGGCTGGGGCAGCACCGCGGCCAGCACTGCACTGCTGCAGTACGAAATCGACACCCATCTCATCGATCTCGCCCAGCGCTATGGCGAGGACGCCGCCGTGCAGGCCTACCAGGCCTGTGCCGAGGCGATCCCGGCCATCTGCGAGGTCGCCGCACCGTTCCGCGACGTGGATTGCCACCGCATGGCCAGCCTGTACTACGCCAGCAAGCGTGGCCACCAGGCGGTACTGGCCGAGGAATGCGCGCTGCGGGCCAGGCATGGCTTCGATGTGCGCTGGCTGGACAGCGAGGCGGTCGCGGACGCGTACGGCATCCGCGCACCGGGCGCGATCCTCAGCGCACTCGCCGCACGCATCGACCCCTACCGGCTCACCTACCGGCTGCTGATGCGGCTGCACAAGCGCGGCTGCGGCGTCTACGACCGCACCGTGCTGGATACGCTCACCCCGACCCCGCGCGGGGTCACCGCGACCACCTTGGGCGGCGCGCGCATCCGTGCCCGCCACGTGGTGCTGGCCACCGGCTATGCCGGGCAGCGCTGGTTGAAGCCCTCGGTGGCCCGCAACCGCAGCAGCTACGCCTTCATCACCGATCCGATCCACCCGGACCTGCTCGGCCCGCTGCGCGAGACCATGGCCTGGGAATCGGCGCGGCCGTATCTGTACCTGCGCAGCACCGGCGACCACCGGCTGCTGATCGGTGGTGAAGACGACGCCATCGATCTCCCGGCCCGGCGCGACCGGCGGGTGGAGAGCAAGACCGGCAAGCTGCTCAGGAAGACCGCGAAGCTGTTCCCGCACCTGCCGCTGCAGCCGGCCTTCTCCTGGGGCGGCACCTTCGCCGAGACCCACGATGGCCTGCCGTTCTTTGGCCCGCACGCGCAGTGGGGCCCCCGCGTGCTGTTCGCGATGGCCTACGGCGGCAACGGCATCACCTATTCGATGATCGGCGCCGGGCTGCTCCGCGCGCGCATCGAACGGCGCCGGCATCCGCTCGCCGAGCTGTTCGGATTCGACCGACTGCGCTGAGTTCCCCTTGCAACCCACGCCATGACAGGCATCATTCAAACTACGGCTGCTAGCGTCAGCGCTGTCGGCCGTCCCGCCTGTCTGCTCCGGAGCCTCTCATGATCCGCCTGCTTCCCCTGCTGCTGTGCCTGTCCCTGCCCGGCGTGGCGCTGGCCCAGTCAGCCGCAGGCGCCACCGGCCCGCAGTCCTCGACCGGGCTGGACCTGAGCATTCCCGATGCGCCGCTGCAGTACCTGAGCGATCAGTCCCTGCGTGGCGATCCGCCGGGCACCTTCTACGGCGACCGGACCGGCCGGCGTTCCACCGACCGGGCGGCCAACGGCATCGCCCACGTGACCGATGACAAGCTGCGGGTCAACGGCAGCTTCACCACCGGCATCGGCTATTCCGAGAATTACGGCAACAGCCATTACAACGCGGCCGAGCTCAATCTGAGCAAGAACTACACCACGGACGAGGGCAACACCCGCAACGTCAACGTCAACATCCGGGTGAGCGAGGGCAAGGGCCCCGGCTTCTTCGGCCCTTACGGCTATGACGGGTTCGATGGCTACGGCGGCTACGGCCGCGGCCCGGGCTACTGGGATTACCCGGCGCGCTGGTAAGCGCTGCCGCCCTCAGGCACGTGCGCGGACGGCCGGGGAAACCCGGCCGTTCGTACATCCAGCGCGCGGTGGCGCGGCCGGATCAGTCCCACCAGCCATCGCGCTTGCTGGCCAGCACGCGGCCGTCGTGACCGCTCATGCGTACTTCCACGCGCTGGTTGCGGGCATTGCGCGCATCCAGGGTCCAGGTGGCGCCATCGCGCTCGAGCGAGTCGATCTGCTTCAACCCGGCCTTGCCGGCCAGCGCCAGGATCTGCCCGGCATCCAGCAGCGCGCGGCCGTCGCGCGGGTCGAAGATCTCGCCCTTGGTGTCATCGATGAGCACTTCATCGACGCTGCCGTCCTTGCGGGTCACATCCGCTTCCCACACGCCATCGTCGTGCTCCAGCTCGTGCACCTGGGTATAGCCGGCGGCGCTGAGCTTGGCCTGGACCTGGGCGGCCGAGAGGTTGGCGGCGAAGGCCGGGGTGGCGAACAGGGCGGCGGCCAGGGCGGTTGCGGCAATCATCGTCTTCATGGGAATCCTTGAGGGGGCGCCGGTCCATTCCGGCACCGCCAGTCTGGCCACCGCGCCTAACCGGACCATGAGGGCGACTGTTAGATACTGTTTAGACATCCCCGGTATACCGGTGGCCTGCCCCTGCCCTGCGTGCCCGCATGTCCGCCCTGTCCCTGATGCTGCCCCTGCTGTTGACCCTCGCCCCGCAGGACCCGATGCGGGTGCTCGACGGTGGCAGCCGCCAGCAGGACAGCGTGCGCCAGGCGGTGCGTCAGGGCCGGTTCGTGCCGCTGGAACAGGTGGTCGCCGATGCGCTGCGGCGCTACCCCGGCAAGCTGATCGAAGTGGAGCTGGATGACGCCAAGTATGAAATCGAGATCCTCGGCCCCGATGGCGTGGTGATGGAGCTGGATTACGATGCCGCCACCGGCCGCCTGCTGAAAATGGAAAAAGACTGATGCGCGTGCTGCTCGCCGAAGATGACACCCTGCTCGCCAGCCGCCTGCAGACGCTGCTGGAGGAAGCCGGATACGTGGTCATCCATAGCGCCGAGGGCCGGGATGCCGAATACCAGGGCCAGATCGAGGACATCGCTGCGGCGGTGGTCGACCTCGGCCTGCCGGGCCTGGACGGACTGAGCGTGATCGAGCGCTGGCGCCAGGCCGGGCGTGACTTCCCGGTGCTGGTGCTGACCGCCCGCGCCCGCTGGCATGACAAGCTGGCCGGCTTCGATGCCGGTGCCGATGACTACCTGACCAAGCCGTTCCAGCCCGAAGAACTGCTGCTGCGCCTGCGCGCCCTGATCCGCCGCAGTGCCGGCCACGCGCATCCGCGGCTGCAGTGCGGTCCACTGGTGCTGGACGTCAACGCCGGCCGCTTCGAACTGGACGGCGCGCCGCTGGCGCTCAGCGCGCAGGAGCACCGCATCCTCAGCTACTTCATGCACCACCCCGATACCGTGCTGAGCCGCGCGCGGCTGGGCGAGAACGTCTATGAAGATGGCTTCGATCCGGATTCCAACACGCTCGACGTGCTGATCGGGCGCATCCGCCGCAAGCTCGGCAGCGAGCTGATCCATACCCACCGCGGCCAGGGCTTCCGCCTGTCGGCGACGCCATGAGCACCGGCTCGCTGCGCACGCGCCTGCTGGTCGCCGGTGGCCTGGGCCTGGTGCTGGTCTCGGCCCTGGCGACCTGGTGGCTGGGCGCGATGTTCGAGCGCTCCGCACGTACCGCGATGGACGAGCGCCTGGGCAACGATCTGATCGCGGTCCTGGCACTGGCCGAGAGCGATGCCGACGGCCGGCTGCAGTGGCGCCAGACCCTGGCCGACGACCGCTACCGGCGTGTGTTCTCCGGCGACTACTGGCAGGTGCTGGACCCGCAGGGCCAGCCCCTCGGGCAGTCGCGCTCGCTGTGGGACGAATCGCTCGCCGCCCCGGTGGGGCTGCACCCCGGCCCGGCGCAGGTGATCGATCTCACCGGGCCGCTGCAGCAACCGCTGCGGGCGTTGGCCCAGCAGGTGACCCTGCCCCGCGCCGCCGCGCCGGTGATCGTGATGGTCGCCACCGACCGCAGCCAGCTGGACGCCCAGGTCGCCAGCTTCCGGCAGCGCACCGCGCTTGCCCTGGCCGTGCTGATCGCGCTGTGGTTCGGCGTGCTGGTGACCCAGGTGCATTACGGCCTGCGGCCGCTGGCCGAACTGGGCCGCATCGCCGCACAGGTCCGCAATGGCGAGAACGTGCGCTTCCCGCAGCAGGGCCTGGTGAAGGAAGTCGCGCCACTGGCCGGCCAGCTCAACGCGCTGCTCGATCATCACCAGCGCATGATGATGCGCGCACGCCGCAGCGCAGAAGACCTCGCGCACGCGCTGAAGACGCCGCTGACCGTGCTCACCACTGAAGCCGAGGGCGACGGCAGCGACTGGCAGCAGACCCTGCGCAGCGAGACCGCGCGCATGCAGGCGAGCATCGATCGCTACCTGGCCGCAGGCCTGGGCGCGGACAGCCAGCAGCGCACGTCAGTCGCACCGGTAATGAGCGCGCTGTGCGGACTGATGCAGCGCGTGCATGCGGCGCGCGGGCTGCGTTTCGAATGCGACGGCGACGCGGCGGGTGTTTTCGCAGGCGCGCGCGAGGATCTGGAAGAGATGCTGGGCAACCTGCTCGACAATGCGGGCAAGTGGGCCGCGCAGGCCGTGCGCGTGGACGTGGCACGGGAGGGTACGCAGCTGCGCATCACCGTGGCCGATGATGGTCCGGGACTCCCGCCAGAGCAGCTGGAGCGCGTGCTGGAACGCGGCGTGCGGCTGGATGAGCGTGCCGCAGGCAGCGGGCTGGGATTGTCGATCGTGGCGGACATCGCCGAGAGCTACGGCGGCACGCTGGTACTGACCAATGCCACGCCGGGATTGAGCGCGACGTTGACGTTGCCGGCGGGGTAAACGCGCCGTCGCAGACGGCATTGCGTTTGCCGTTGGTAGTGCCGGCCGCTGGCCGGCTCCCGACCCTGCGTGGAGCCATGGGTAGTGCCGGCCGCTGGCCGGCTCCCGACCCTGCGTGGAGCCGGCCAGCGGCCGGCACTACCGGTCAGGTGCAGCGGATCTGATGCGGTATGTCATCCACGCATGGCGTGGATTTACCGGCCGGCGTGAGTTACCTGCCGGCGTGCATCCACCAGCAGTCGATCGCATCCAGCACGATATGGATGATCAGGCCGATGCCGAACAGCCGCGTCTTCTTCGGAATGCACAACCCGGCATACACCGCGATCGCCGGCGCCGTGTGCAATGGATGGAAACCGATGCTGCAGCGGTTCGGGGCGTAGATGGGGTCGGCCAGCAGGTGGTCCAGATCGATGATCCAGCCCAGCAGCATCAGCACCCAGGCAGACAGGAAACGCTTGCGCCAGAACATCCACGCCAGCAACGCCGGCACGGCCGCATGCAGGAACAGATGAAAGATCGCGCGCGCACTCATGCGGGTTCCGGGTGCCTTGGAGGAACCGCCGGGCAGTGCCCGGCGCTACGGACGGCCGGGTGAGGCCCGAAGGCCAACACCCGTCGCCACCGGCTCAGGCCAGCGGCTCGTCGGACAGGTAGGTGTAGCCGGTCAGGCCGGCCTCCAGTGCCTCGGACAGTTCCTGCGCACGCGCCGGCGAGAGGTCCGCCGCCGCCACGCGCGCGGCGTAGCTCGCGCGCAGGTCGGCCAGGCTGTAGCCCACGTAGTCCAGCATCACATCGGTGGTGTCACCGCGGCGCTGCTGGGTGATCGCGTAGCCATCGGCGTCGGCCAGCACTTCCACTGCGTCGGTATCGCCGAACAGGTTGTGGATGTCGCCCAGGATCTCCTGGTACGCACCGACCATGAAGAACGCGATGCGGTAGCTCTCGCCGGACTTCAGCGCATGCAGCGGCAGCGACGTGTCCAGGCTCTCGTTTTCGACGTAGGTTTTCACCATGCCGTCCGAATCGCAGGTCATGTCGGCGATGATGCCGCGGCGCTGCGGCTGCTCGTTCAGGCGCTCGATCGGCACGATCGGGAACACCTGGTCGATCGCCCAGGCATCCGGGATCGATTCGAACACGCTGAAGTTGACGAAGTACTTGTCGACCAGGCGCTCGTTCAACTCGTCCAGCGCCGGGCGATGGCTCTTCTCGTCATAGCTCAGGCGTGCACGCACGGCATGGGCGATGGCGTAGAACAGGTCGTCGATGCGGGCGCGCTGCGGCAGGTCGATCTGGCCCAGCGCATAGCTGGACAGGCCTTCGGCATGGAAATGCTGCGCTTCCTGGAACAGCTCCACCGCCGGGCGCTCATCGAGCTCGGCGTGGATCTCGCGCAGGTGGCGGATCGCCGCCGGCTCGTCGTCGTGCTGGTCCGGCACGCGGCCTTCCTGCGCCTCTTCTACTTCGGAGACGTTGGCGATCAGCACCGCGTGGTGCGCGGTCATCGCGCGGCCGCACTCGGTGACGATCCGCGGCGGGGTCAGGCCATGCTCTTCGCAGGCATTGGCCAGCGGCTGCACGATGTTGCTGGCGTAGGAATTCAGGCCGTAGTTGATCGAGCAGAAGCTGCGCGAGCGGGTGCCTTCGTAATCCACGCCCAGGCCGCCGCCGACGTCCACGTGGGTGATCTTCGCGCCCAGGCGCGAGAGCTCCACGAAGTAGCGGGTGGCTTCGCGCATGCCGTTGGCGATGTCGCGCACGTTGGAAATCTGCGAGCCCATGTGGAAATGCAGCAGGCTCAGGCAGTCCGCGTACTCGGTATCGCGCAACGACTTCCACAGGTCCAGCAGCTGGCGCGGCGAGAGACCGAACTTGGCCTTGTCGCCGCCGCTGTTCTGCCACTTGCCCGCGCCCAGCGAGGCCAGGCGCATGCGCACGCCCAGGCCCGGCTTGACGTCCAGCGCCTTGGATTCCTCCAGCACCAGCTTCAGCTCGGAGGGCTTCTCGATCACGATGAAGGTCTGCAGGCCCAGCTTGCGGCCGATCAGGGCCAGGCGGATGTACTCGCGGTCCTTGTAGCCGTTGCAGACGATCAGGCCGCCCGGGCGCGACAGCGCCAGCACGGCCATCAGCTCGGGCTTGCTGCCCGCTTCCAGGCCGAAGCCCTCGCCGTGGTGACTGGCGAGCGTGCCGGCCACGCCGCGGTGCTGGTTGACCTTGATCGGGTACACGGCGGTGTAGCCGCCCGGGTAGTCCCAGTCGGCCTGCGCCTGCGCGAAGGCGGCCTGCAGCTTGCCCAGGCGCTGGCCCAGGATGTCCGGGAAGCGCACCAGCAGCGGCAGCTTGGCGCCGGCCTCGCGGGCGGCGTCCACGATCTTGGGCAAGGACACCACCGGGCCGTCCTGGCCAGTCGGTCTCACCACCATGTGTCCTGCCTGATCCACGTCGAAGTAACCATCCGCCCAATGCGGAATCGAGTAGGTCTTGCGGGCTTGGTCGAGGGACCAATCGGTCATTTCAGTGGGCCTGGTTGGTAAAAAAGGGGGTGCATGATAACGCCTATGTGGCGACAGCTCCGTTATCATGCGCGCCCGCGCCCGTGCTCAGGCTTCAAACCTGAACGGGCCAACCCGTCCGGACGTGGCTTGCGCCACGCGGCACCGCCGCCAGCCCGGCTCCAACACCCTTCCGAACAGGACTGCTATTCCATGACTGACAACAACAACTGGTACATCGAACACTTCGAGCGCACCGGCTCGGCCATCGGCTACCGCCTGACCGGCAAGCTGGATGAAGTGCAGTCGCCGTTCCAGAAGATCGAGATCTTCGCGACCACCGATTGGGGCAACCTGATGACCATCGATGGCGCCATCATGTTGACCAGCAAGGACAACTTCTTCTACCACGAGATGATCAGCCACCCGGTGCTGTTCACCCATGCCGCGCCCAAGCGCGTGGTGATCATCGGCGGCGGCGACTGCGGCACCCTGCGCGAAGTGCTCAAGCACCAGGGCGTGGAGAGCGTGACCCAGTGCGACATCGACGAGCAGGTCACCGTGATGGCCCGCAAGCATTTCCCGGAACTGTGCGATTCCAACGACGACCCGCGCGCCGAGCTGATGTTCGACGACGGCGTGGCCTACATGGCCAACTGCCCGGCCGGCAGCGTGGACGTGGTGATCGTGGACTCCACCGATCCGGTCGGCCCGGGCGAAGGCCTGTTCAACAAGGCGTTCTATGAGAGCTGCTTCAAGGCCCTGAAGGATGACGGCATCCTGGTGCAGCAGTCCGAGTCGCCGCTGATGCAGCTGGACCTGATCAACGAAATGCGCGCCGAGATGGGCAAGGCCGGTTTCGGTTCGTTCAAGACCCTGCCGTTCCCGCAGCCGTGCTACCCGACCGGCTGGTGGAGCGTGACCCTGGCCCGCAAGGGCGAGAGCAGCTTCGATTTCCGCCAGGCCGATTCGGCCGCCAAGTCGTTCGAGACGCTGTACTACACCGCCGCGCTGCACACCGGCGTGCTGGTGACCCCGCCGTTCGTGGCGGCAGCCCTGAAGGGCTGATCGAAGGCGTGCCGACCAACGGTCGGCACCTACCGGTGCGTGCGGCTGCCAATTGACGGTCGGCACCTACCGGTCGACGTCGGCTTCGGCGTTGACCGGAAAACCCGGCCATGGCGGTAGGCACCGACCGTTGGTCGGTGCGGACCACATTGATGCAGGCAACAAAAAACCCGCGCTGGCAACAGCGCGGGTTTTTCATGCCCGGTAGTACCGGCCGCTGGCCGGCAACCTCATGCACCCCGGCTCAGATCGCCCAGATGCCGGCGATCACCGCCACCACCAGTCCCCACTTGATCACCTGGTAGGCGACCACGCTGCGCTCGCGCAGCGCCTTGGCCTTCAGGCGCACCTTGTAGACGCTGCCGAAGGCCTTGTTGACGCCACCGGTCGGGTCGCCCGGCAGGTTCGGCGAGGCGCCACCGGCCAGCAGCGTGGAAGCCACGGCGCGGTTGAACAGGCCCGGCAGGCCGAAGCGCAGCGGGCGGGCGATATCGCAGAACAGGATCACGCGGTCATCCGGCGTCTCGTTGTGCGCGTGGTGGATGTAGGTCTCGTCGAACATCATCCACTCACCGTCGCGCCAGCTCTTCCGGATGCCGTCCACTTCGATGTAGCAGGCGTCATCGTTCGGCGTGGCCAGGCCCAGGTGCAGGCGCAGCGAGCCGGCGAAGGGATCGCGGTGCGGGCGCAGTTCACTACCCGAGGGCAACTGGGCGAACATCGCCGCGCGCACGTCCGGCAGCGATTCCAGCAGCGCGGTGGTCTTCGGGCACAGCGCCTTGGCCGACGGGTGTGACGGGCCATACCACTTCAGGTAGAAGCGCTTCCAGCCGCGGCGGAAGAACGAGTTGAAGCCCGCATCGTTGAACGTGCTGGAGGCGGCGATCTTGTCGGCATCGCGCAGGGCCAGCGCTTCGTCGCGGATCATCTGCCAGTTCTGGCGCAGCGGCTCGAGCTGCGGGAATTCCTTGCCCGGATCCAGGAACGGCGTGGTCGGCACCTTCGAGAACGCGTACATGATCACGTTGATAGGGGCCATGAAGCTGGAGTGGTCCAGCAGCTGGCGCGACCAGCGCGCGCGCACCTTGCCGCGGTAATGGATGTACAGCACGCAGGCGATGAACAGCCCTGCCAGCACGATCTTGATCATCAGTCTTCCTCCGGCATGGCCGGACCCGAAATGGTGGGGGCGATGCACGGCAGTGACCGGCATCGATAGGGCGGCAGGAGGCGGGGACGTGCCGGGGAGGGGCGGCCGCCGATGTCGCAAGCAACAGCATATGGTCGGCAGCGCCCGCGTCGCGGTCAAGCACGGGCTGGGCGATGTTCAGCGCGGCGTGGCTGGGCGGCCCTGCCAGCCGTCCCTCCCCGGAGAACCCTTCCATGGACGCACGGCAGCCGTGCCTGCCGCGCACGTCCCCAGGGCAGGCCTCCAACCCTCTGATTGAAAACAAAATTCTTTCAAACGATACAGGATTGTCCGCTTCAGCGTGACGAACTGTTCCACGCTGCGCTACGACATTTCTCCGACATCATCTGGATTCGTGTACTGCCGAGTACTAAAATTAACGAAATCTTTAGTTCCCCACGTTAAGCAGCACCGGTACGCCTGACGCATTGCGCCGACCGCCGGGTCGCACAGACCCCTATGAATACACTCGTTGCCCCGTGTGTCGATGACACCGCCCCCGCCGAGCTGCTCAAGCGCGGCGAACGCCTCCTGGAACCCGACGTCTACCGGACCTGCCTCAATGGCCAGCCTGCCGTGGTCAAGGATTACACCCGTTACCGCGGCACCCCCCTGTCGCCGATCGCCCGCCTGCTGGTCCGCCGCGAGGCGCGCATCCTGCAGCGCCTGAGCGGCTGGAAACATGCCCCTGCCCTGCTCGGCACCATCGGTGGGCTCGCGCTGGGCATGGAGTTCATTCCCGGCCAGACCCTGAGCGCGGCCCAGTCGGTCGGCATCGAGGTCTTCGAGCAGCTGCAGTACGCCCTTACGCGCCTGCATGCCGCGGGCATCACCCACAACGATCTGCACGGCACCAACGTGATGGTCAGCGGGGGCGTGCCGGTGCTGGTCGATTTCACCTCGGCCTGGCGCAGCCCGCGCTGGCTGCCGGTGCACCCGGTGTCGCGCCAGCTGCGCCGCAGCGACATGAAGAACCTGCTGAAGATGCGCCAACGCCTGACCGGCGAGCGTCCCAGCCCCGCCGAGGCGGCCCAGGTCGCCGATCCGCGCTGGGTGGCCGGCGTGCGCGTGGCCTGGAAGCGTTTCTACCGCTGGTTCAAGGGCCACGCCTGATCGCGGGTGCCCTCGGGAAAGCCGGCGCGCGTTACAGCGCGTCGGCGTCCAGCTCACCGGTACGGATGCGCACCACGGTGCCCAGGTCGTACACGAAGACCTTGCCGTCGCCGATCTTGCCGGTGCCGGCGGCCTTGACGATGGCTTCCACCACCTCCTCGACCTGGTTGTCGACGACCGCCACCTCGATCTTCACCTTGGGCAGGAAGTCGACCACGTACTCCGCCCCGCGGTAGAGCTCGGTATGGCCCTTCTGCCGCCCGAAGCCCTTGACCTCGGTGACCGTGATCCCGGTGACGCCGCGCTCGGCCAGCGCTTCGCGCACGTCGTCGAGCTTGAACGGCTTGACCACCGCCATGACCATCTTCATCCGTCTGCACTCCTGTCTCTCAGGCTGCGAGGATAACGCCTGTCCGCCGGTGAACGCGATGCGCGTGGTCCGTGCCGCCGGCAGCGTGGCGGCTTATCCTTGGCGCATACCCCGCGGAGCCGCAGCATGATCGACCTCAACCACCTGGATGACCTCGCCCGCCGCCTGAGCGACATGGTCCCCCCGGGCCTGCGCCAGTCGCGCGAAGAACTGCAGGCCACCTTCAAGACCGCGCTGCAGGCCGGGCTGGGCAAGCTGGACCTGGTGACCCGCGAGGAATTCGACGTGCAGCGTGCGGTGCTGCTGCGCACCCGCGAGAAGCTGGAGGCGCTGGAGAAGACGGTGGCCGCGCTGGAAGCGCGTGACGGGTCGGCTGCGCCTCGGGAGTAAATCCGTCGGGCTGGCCTTCGCTTACGCGTCCTGCAACACGAACCGCTCGATCGCCAACGCCACGCCGTCCTCGGCGTTGGTCGCGGTCTCGAAGCGCGCGGTCTGTTTCACCGCCGGAATCGCGTTGCCCATGGCGACACTGGTGCCGGCGAACTGCAGCATGGTCAGGTCGTTCTCCTGATCGCCCACCGCCATCACGTTGGCGCGGTCCACGCCGAGGTGCGCGGCCAGCTTCTCCAGGCTCGGCCCCTTCCCCGCGCGGTGATCGAAGACCTCCAGGAAGAACGGCGCGCTCTTGAGCACCGCGAAGCGGTCGGTCAGTTCCGAGGGCAGGCGCTGGATGGCGGCATCCAGCACCTCCGGCTCGTCGATCATCATCAGTTTGATGAACTGCATGGCCGGGTCCATGTCTTCGACCCGGCGATACGACAGCGGCACGTTCGACAGGTGCGAATCGGCCACCGTATACAGGCTGATGTCCTGGTTGGGCGTATACATGCGCCGGCCATCGAGCGCCTGGAAGTGAATGCCCAGCTCGCGCGAGATCCGCTCGCAGAACACGAAGTCCTCGAAGCTCAGCGGAAACTCGATGACGCGCTGGCCGCTGCCAATGTTCTGCACCACCGCGCCATTGCAGGCGATGCAGTAGTCCTGCTCGCCCTCGATACCCAACTGCTGCAGGAACGGCGCCATCCCCGACACCGGGCGGCCACTGGCCAGCACCACCTGGACGCCCTGCGCGCGGGCGCGGGCGATGGCCTGCATGACCCGGGGCGTCAGCGTGTGCGCGGGATCGAGCAGGGTCCCATCCATGTCGATGGCGACCAGTTCGATCGGGCCGGAGCGGTGGTGCATATCCATGGTGTTCGACGGCGTGGTGCGTGGGGGCGTCCAGTCTAGCGGGAGTGCCTGGACACTGCGGCACGGTTTGCCTACCCCACGGCGGGGCAAGCACTGATGGATTGCGGTCTCCGTGCCCTGCCATTGTTCCTGGCATGCCGCAGACCCCGGAAACAACCGCATGAGCCTCGCGCTGGTGCACAGCCGTGCCCGTGCCGGCGTGAAAGCCCCCGCTGTACGGATCGAAGTATTCCTGTCGGGCGGGTTGCCCCATACCCAGATCGTCGGGCTGCCGGCCGCGGCCGTGCGGGAGTCCCGCGACCGCGTGCGTGCCGCGCTGATCTGCGCACGCTTCGAGTTTCCGCAGCGGCGGATCACCATCAACCTGGCCCCGGCCGATCTGCCCAAAGAAGGCGGCCGCTTCGATCTGGCCATCGCGCTCGGCATCCTCGCCGCCAGCGGCCAGATCGATGCGCAGTCGCTGGACAGGTTCGAGTTCCTGGGCGAGCTGGCCCTCACCGGTGAACTGCGCGGGGTCGACGGCGTCCTGCCTGCGGCGATCGCCGCCGCCCGGGACGGCCGCAGCCTGATCGTGGCCGCCGCCAACAGCGAGGAAGCCGCGCTGGCCCAGCACGCCGACGTACGCGTCGCCCGCACCCTGCTGGAAGTCTGCAGCGCCCTTGAGAGCGGTACGCTGCCCCCCGCCGTGGCCGCCGCTGCGCTGCCGGTCAGCATTCCCGACCTGCGCGACGTACGCGGCCAGCTGCAGGCGCGCCGGGCGCTGGAGGTCGCGGCGGCCGGCGGGCATCACCTGTTGCTGCTCGGCACCCCCGGCTGCGGCAAGACGCTGCTGGCCTCGCGCCTGCCCGGCATCCTGCCCGCCGCCAGCGAGCTGGAGGCGCTGGAAGCGGCGACCATCGCCTCGTGCAGTGGCCAGGGCATTGATGCGGGGCGATGGCGGCAACGGCCGTATAGAGCGCCGCACCATACCGCCAGCGCGGTGGCGCTGATAGGCGGCGGCTCGCATCCCCGGCCTGGGGAGATTTCGCTGGCGCACAACGGGGTGCTGTTTCTGGATGAGCTGCCCGAGTGGAGTCGGCATGCGCTGGAAGTCATGCGCGAGCCGATCGAATCCGGGGTTGCGGTGGTCAGCCGCGCGGCCCGCACCGAGCGCTTTCCCGCCCGGTTCCAGCTCGTTGCGGCCATGAATCCGTGCCCGTGTGGCTGGGCGGGGGATCGCAGTGGGCGCTGCCTCTGCGCCGAAGAGGTGATCCGTCGCTATCGAGGGCGCGTTTCCGGGCCGCTGATGGACCGCATCGACCTGCATGTCGAAGTGCCCCGACTGGACCCGCGCGAGCTGCGTGATGACGCGCCGCTGGGTGAGGACAGCGCGAGTGTTCGCGCCCGCGTGGTGGCCGCGCGCGAGGTGCAGCTGTTGCGCAGTGGGAAAGCCAATGCGCAGCTGTTGCCGTTCGAGCTGAGCGAGCATTGCCGGTTGTCGCGGGAAGATCAGCAGCTGCTGGAGGATGCCGTGGAGCAGTTGCAGCTGTCAGCGCGCTCAATGCATCGCATTCTGCGGGTGGCGCGCACGGTGGCGGATCTGGGTCATGCGCAGGACATCGCGACTGCGCATGTGGCGGAGGCGATCGGGTATCGGCAGTTGGATCGGGGTGGTGGCGGGTGAAGCCAGACGCCGTGATGCCCGGAATGCTGACTCAATAAGCCCACTCCGGCCCCACCGGCACGATCCCCGACGGATTGAGATGCCGGTGACTCCCGTAATAGTGGTGCTTGATGTGCTCAAAGTTCACCGTATCCGCCACCTCCGGAATCGCCATCATCCGCGCCACGAACGCATGCAGGCCAGCGAAGTCTGCAATGCGCCGCACGTTGCACTTGAAGTGCACGTAGTACACAGCATCGAAGCGGATCAAGGTGGTGAACAGACGGATATCAGCTTCGGTCATGGCATCGCCCACCAGCCACTCGCGTTGCTGAAGGCGCTCGTCCAGCCAGATGAGTGAATCGAACAACGGACCAACAGCCTCTTCATAGGCCTTCTGCGTTGAGGCGAAGCCCGCCTGGTACACACCGTTGTTGACGGTCGCATAGACCCGTTCGTTGATCGCATCGATCCCGGAGCGCAGCGCGGCCGGATAGAAGTCACCGGCCTTCGCACCCAGTGCGTCATACGCGGTGTTGAACATCCGGATGATGTCCGCCGATTCATTGCTGACGATCCTGCCGCGCTCGCGATCCCACAGCACTGGCACTGTCACCTTGCCGGTCATTCCCGGCTTGGCGGCCGCGTACAGTTCATGTAGACAGCGCGCACCGCGTTCGGGCTCCGGCGTCACCTGCGGGCCGGGCTCAAACGTCCAGCCCTGATCACCCATGTGCCAGTTGACCACCGACACAGGCATCATATCTTCCAGGCCTTTCAGCGCGCGCACGATCAGCGTGCGATGTGCCCACGGGCAGGCGAGACTTACATACAGTCGGAACCGCCCAGGCGCCGCTTTGACGCCAGGCTCCCCATTCGGGCCAGCACTGCCGTCGGCGCTCAACCAATCGCGGAAGGTGGATTCCTCGCGCTTGAAATGACCGTCCTTGTCAGCGGCACCCGCGGTGCCTTCCTGCCATGTTCCATCGACCAGCATGCCCATCGCGGGAGTACTCCTCTGATAGCGGTGTGTGATGCGCCGGTGGTGCGTCCCGGCTTCTACAGCGTGTTGTAGCAAACGCATCGGCAATGCCCGGTGATGGGCCTTCGCAGCCGGTGCATGTTTCATCGCGTTCATCGCTGAAGCACACGCATCTGCGGCAGAATGTCGATGTATCTACGTGAGACATCCATCATCATGCGTATCCATCAGATCGATCTTCCCGTGTCCGATGTCGCCGCCACCGTGGTGTACTTCCGCGATGAACTTCAGCTGCCGGTCGACGGCTCGGCCGTGCGCATCGGCTGGAGCACCCTGCAGCTGCAACCCGCAGGATCGAATCCGGTCGGCGGTGTGCACCTGGCGTTCAACGTCCCGGCCAATCGATTCGAAGCGGCCACCGACTGGCTGAAAGCACGCGCCACCCTGCAGCGCGATCTGAAGGGCCATGACCACTTCACCTTCGATGGCCGCTGGGATTCAGAGTCGATCTATTTCACCGGGCCGGACGGCCTGATCCTGGAGTTGATCGCGCGTCGGCGCTTGCCTGCCGGCGAGCGCCAGGGCGAATTCCATGGCAGCGAGATGACCTGCATCAGCGAGGTCGGCCTGCCCGCTGAACACGTGGGCGAGGTGCAGGCAAACGCACAGAACGCCTTCGGGCTGGCGCCGTTGTCACAGCCGACGCCGCACTTCGCGCCGCTCGGCGATGATGAAGGCCTGTTGATCGTGGTCGATGCCACGCGCCGCTGGTTCCCCGAGCAGAAAGTGCTGCCAAATGCGCGCGGCATCCGCGTCGTGCTGCATGACGTGGTGCCTGGCGCGGTTGTCGAAGACGACGCACTGGGCTGGCACCTGCGCTCTGCCTGAGCAGGCCCGGACGAACGAAGCCCCGCCGGAGCGGGGCTTCAGTTCACACAACAGCCGGCTGGGCTCACTCTTCCTCGTCCTGCTGGCCGCCCTGCTGCTGGTTCTGGTTGCGCTGCTGCTGTTCCTGCTGCTGTTGCTGCTGCTGGTCGCGAACGCGTTCCTGCTGCTCACCGCGCTGATTCGGGTTCTGCTGGTTCTGCTGAGCCATCTCGATTCTCCGGTTGCCGCAAACGGAATGTCGCGGTCGGGGCCATCCTCTGCAGCGGCAGGTTAACGACGTGTGCGGGTTTGCATACGGAAACGTCAACGCGTCCGTTCCGACGTTTCGTGCCGTGCAGGAGCCCATGTCGCAGTAGGCGT
The DNA here is from genome assembly GCF_013387485.1 of Stenotrophomonas sp. SAM-B. Classification (GTDB taxonomy): domain Bacteria; phylum Pseudomonadota; class Gammaproteobacteria; order Xanthomonadales; family Xanthomonadaceae; genus Stenotrophomonas; species Stenotrophomonas maltophilia_AA. Next base: position 232,142 of record NZ_JABBXB010000001.1, on the reverse strand, counting down.
TGGCCTGCATATGAACGGTTCGAATTCCCTTATGCCGCTACGCGCCAACCGGCTTTCCGTGCGACTGAACAGGCCATCCCGGCACCTCCCGGTGCGGATGACGCGCAGATGACGATCACGGCATCACCGGCGGCACGTAGGTCAGCGTCATGCCGAGCAGCCACAGCAGGCCGAGTACAAGCGGGATGTGCACCAGCAACTGGATGAAGGTGAAGCCGACGATGTCGCGCGCCTTCAGGCCGAGCACACCCAGCAGCGGCAGCATCCAGAACGGGTTGATCAGGTTCGGCAGCGCCTCGGCGGCGTTGTAGACCTGCACCGCCCAGCCCAGGTGGGCCTTGAGTTCGTTGGCGGCCTGCATCACGTACGGCGCTTCGATGATCCACTTGCCGCCGCCGGAGGGCACGAAGAAGCCGAGTACGGCCGAGTACACGCCCATCACCAGCGCGAAGGTGTCGGTGGTGGCGATATGCACGAACAGCGTGGACAGGCGATGCGCGAGGGTCTCATCGCCAGTGCCGGTGGCGTGGGTGAGGATCATCGCGATGCCGCCATACAGCGGGAACTGGATCAGCACGCCGGTGGTGCTCGGTACCGCCTTGGCCACGGCGTTGAGGAAGCTGCGCGGGCGCCAGTGCAGCAGCAGGCCGAGCGAGATGAACAGGAAGTTGTAGGTGTTGAGGTTGGCGATGGCGGTGACCACCGGCTTGCTGGCGAACTCGCCGAACAGCCAGCCGAACGCGAGCAGCGAGAGCAGCACGGTCAGCAGCGGGCTGTACTCCAGCCACTCGCCCGGGCGGGTGCGCGGCTGCAGCGGCTCGGCCTCGGCGCGTGCGGCGCCTTCGAAGTCCTTGGCGGTGCGCGCGGTGGCAGCTCCGGGCGCGGTCAGCCAGGCGATCAGCAGCGACACCAGGATCAGCGCGGACGTCAGCGCGATCGACTGCCACAGGAAGATGGTTTCGGTGAAGGGCAGCACGCCGGTGATTTCCACCAGGCCGGGCGGCATGCTGGCCGGGTTGGCCTGCAGCTGGGCGGCCGAGGAGCTCAGGCCCATCGCCCAGACCGCGCCGAGGCCAAGGTAGGCCGAGGCGCCGGCGGCACGGTAGTCCATGTTGAGTGATTCACGGCGGGCCAGCGCGCGCACCAGCAGGCCGCCGAACACCAGCGAGAAGCCCCAGCTCAGCAGCGAGGCGAGCATGCTGATCAGGCCAACATAGACCACCGCGCCCCGGCCGGTCTTGGGGACGCGGGCCAGCAGATTGATGAAGCGCGCGACGATCGGCGCGGTAGCGACCGCATAGCCACCGATGACCACGAAGGCCATCTGCATGGTGAAGGGGATCAGGCTCCAGAAGCCCTCGCCGAACGCGGTGGCGGTGGCCTGCGGGGTCGCGCCGAAGCCCATCGCGGCGGCGGCGACGATGACCACGCCGAGCACCGCGAACACGTAGGCATCGGGGAACCACTTTTCCGCCCAGGCCGCCGAGCGCAGTGCCGCGCGCGCCATCCAGCCGTCCTGTACCACCGTCGACGTGTTCATCGTCCCGCCCTCCCCGATCATTCAATGGGAGGGATTCTGGGCGTTGCGAACGGCGCTGTCAGTCGCCTAATGGTCGTAGTGCGCGTTACCGGTAGCACCCGACCGTTGGTCGGGTGGCCCCCTCAGCGCACCGCCAACGACACCGCGATACCGGCGAACAACGCGGCACCGACCCAGTTGTTGTGCAGGAAGGCCTTGAAGCACGGGTCGCGCTCGCGCTTGCGGGCGATCCAGAACTCGTAGGCGATCAAGCCTGCGGCAACGCCGACGCCGACGCCGTAATAGAACCCCAGCCCGGCGCGCAGGCCGACCAGCGCCATCGTGCCCAGGAACAGCGCGTAGAGAATGCCCTGGATCACCAGGTCCAGATCCCCGAACAGGATCGCGGTGGAATGCGAGCCCATCTTCAGGTCGTCATCGCGGTCGACCATGGCGTACCAGGTGTCATACGCGGTCGACCACAGAATGTTGGCGCCGTACAGCAGCCAGCCGATCACCGGCACCTCGCCCTGCACTGCGGCGAACGCCATCGGGATGCCCCAGCCGAAGGCCATGCCCAGGTAGACCTGCGGCAGGTGGGTGTAGCGCTTGAGGTAGGGGTAGCTGGCGGCCAGGAACACGCCGATGAAGCTCATGCCGATGGTGAGCCAGTTCAGGGTCAACACCAGGGCGAAGGCGACGATCATCAGCCCGGCGAACAGGGCCAGCGCCTCGCGGCCGGAGACGGCGCCGCTGGCCAGCGGGCGGTCCTTGGTCCGCTTGACGTGCGGGTCCAGCCAGCGGTCGGCGTAATCGTTGATCACGCAGCCGGCCGAGCGGGTCAACCAGACACCTGCGGTGAACACGAACAGCGTCCACAGCGGCGGCAGCCCGCCGGAGGCCAGCCACAGCGCCCACCAGGTGGGCCAGAGCAGCAGCAGGGTACCGATCGGACGGTCGGCGCGCATCAACTTCCAGTAGTGCCGCCAGCGCGACGGGGGCGCCGCCTCGGGCGCCTCAAAACGTTCGTAAGCCATCGGTAAAGGATACCGCCTGGGCTGGCCGGGCGCGCCGTCGCCCGGCGCATCGGTGCGGGGGGCAGACCTGCGCGGCGTTTACGGATAGAATGCTCCTCCCGCGCCGCTTTGGCGGTCCGTGGCCCCACCAGGCGGCCAGGCGGGACGCAGGACACAACGCGCTCGTAGCTCAGCCGGATAGAGTAGTGGCTTCCGAAGCCATTGGTCGGGGGTTCGAATCCCTCCGGGCGCACCATCTTCGCCATCTTCCCTTGCAGGTAGTTCCGCTGCTGCGCGCCTTTGTGCGCTCGGACGGAGTGCCGTGCCGGCTGCCGCGCGCGAACGCACCGGATCGGGTGCCGAACAGGTGACGCCACTCGAAGGGCTGGTCTTCCCACCGGCCTGGAGTGACGGCACCTGCACGGCGCCCCGGTAGAACAGGTCAGCCTGTGGCGAGGTCGGCGAAGCGACCCAGCGAAGCCAGGTGGAAATACACCGGCGCCAGCCAGCCCTGGCGATGCCAGTGCACGAGGGTGGTATCCGGCAGCGCGTCCAGACGCGCGGGATCGACGACATGGAAGCCCTGCAGGCTGTGGCGGCGGCCATCGGCGAGGACCACGTCAGCCTGGCGCTCGATCAGCACGCCGGCCTCGGCCAGGGCGGCACTGAAGGCGCGGGTGGCGATGTCTTCGCGGGTGAAGGCTTCGCAGAACTGCAGGGCGTGACGCGTCATCGCCGAAGGCTGGTCGCCCTCGAACAGCGGCTGCCCTTCCTCGCCCTCCCGCACGATCATGTCCGCATCGGCATCGATGGCCAGCACGTAGCCATCCGGATCGGTGGTGCGCGCGAACACGAACGGGTAGCGCCGCACGTAGGCGGGAATGTAGGCGCCGGCCTGCCACTGGTCGGCGATGACGAAGCGGTTCTGCTCCGCCTCCAGGCCGAGCACGGCGATCGGCAGATGATCGGGACCGGCGAAGACCAGCGGATACGCACGCGAGGCCGCGGCGAATTCCCCGCTCATCACTGGAATCGAGTGACTGCCGGCGGCGAACGCGGCGCCGGTCTGGCGCACGCGCCAGTGGGCATGAAGCTGCGACGACAGCACGACCGGGCGGCGGTAGAGCATGGGCCAGCTGGCCGGCGGCGTGATGCTGTCGGCCGCTGCCGAGGCGGCATCGACCTCGTCGCCGGTATCCGGCGCAAGGGAAGTGTCGGTGTTCATGGTGAAAATCCAATGTGGGCAGCAAGGGAGGCGGCACGCCGCCTCCCGGAGACAGGCGTTGCGTCGGTCAGAAGCCTGCGTTGACTTCCAGCTGGAAGACGTCGATCGACAACGGGGCGCCGGTGACCTCCTTGGCGGCCATCCAGCGCCCGGTCAGCCACACGTTCCTGTCGAACATGTAGGAGCCGCTCAGGTAGTAGCCCTTGGCATTGGTTCCACCGAGGTGGAAGTTGGAATCGTTGTAGGCGTCGGGCAACGCATCGCCTTCCAGGCGCTTGTAGCCGAGCGCCAGGTTCCAGTCGCCGGTCTGCTTCATCGCCAGCTGGCCGAAGGTCGCCTGCGCCATGTACGCCATGTCACCGCTCTGGATGTCCTGCGGCCCGGCCACGCCGTTGGCGGCAGTGCCCAGGTTGGTGACGATGCCGCCCTGCGCACGTTCCCACATCCGGTTGGGATCGTAGGCCAGGTTCTTGATCGCGTGCCCTTCCAGGCGCAGGGCATTGCCCGCGAACAGCGGCGTTTCCCAGGCCAGGTTGAGGTCGAGCAGTTCGAACTCCGAGGCCAGGCCGACGTACTGCGGCATCGGGGTGTTGGCCGGGTCGAGCGGATTGAGCGCGATGTTCCGCAGCAGCATCAGCGTGTTGCCCTTCTGCATGAACGCAGGGCGCGACCAGTCGCTGCTGCAGAAGTCCGCACCGGCATACAGCGCGCACGGCTGCGAGTACTCGCCGGCGATGTTGCGGAAATCGTAGTAGCCCACCGCCGCGCGCAGTTTCTGCGCATCGCCGAACTGCCACTCGGCGCCGACCTGCACGCCGTTGAGCCACTTGTTCTCGCTCTTCATCTTGTCCTGGCTGGTGTTCGGGAAGCTGTCGGAGGAGTACTCCAACGGCGTCAGGCCCAGCGTGGCGAACAAGGACAGGCCGTCATCGCCGATCGGCTGTGCGTACTTGAACGCCAGGCCGTCGAAGTTGAGGTCGTTGGAGAACAGCGTGTCGGTGGACCAGTACGGGTTGCCGAAGCGGCCACCGAGGATGTCCAGGCCCGCCACCGGCGACCACGACAGCCATGCCTGGTCGAGCCAGGCGTCTTTCTTGGCCAGGCCACCACCCAGCGTCTGGGTGGAGGACACCGGCCCGTTGTCGTTGCCGGTCGCCAGGCGCACGCCGGCACGGGTGTGCTCACCCAGCTCGGCGATCACGCCCAGGCGTGCGCGGATCCGCCAGGAATTGTTGCGGTCCTGGCGGGTGTTGCGCAGCGGCGGCAGATCCAGGTTGGTGTTGCCGTTGACGTCGTATCCGTTGCCGGCGTTGATCCGCGCCCAGTCCACTTCGATGTCGCTGTTGCGCTCGGAATACAGGCGGCTCTCGTTGCGCACGCGCACGTCACCCTGCACGCGCAGGCGCTGGGTCCACTCGGGCACCTGGTCAGGCGCCGCCCAACGCTCGGCCTTGGCCTCGGCCATGACGCTGGCCTTGACCTCTTCGCGGATCTCATCGCGCACGGTCTGCGGGATGTAGGGCACGCGCACGTCGCCGGGCTGCGCGGCGATCGCGGTGGACGCCGGCGCTGCGGGGGCTGCGGCCGATTCGCGCTGCGCCTCCAGCAACAGCGCCTGGCCGGCCTCGGGCTTGAGCGCGCCGCTGTCCATCAGGCCGCGGATCAGCTTGATCATGGTGCTCTCGCCGCCCGCTGCCTGGGCATGGGCGCCGCCACTGGCCAGGACCAGGGCGACACCGGTGGCGATGGCGGTGCTGCGCAGTCCCAGCAGCGCGGAGTGGAGGGTTGAACGGGTCATCGGCTTGCTCGCAGAAAGGAAAGATCAGGGAAGAAGAAAGACAGCGCAGCTCATCCGGCCGGACGACGGCCCTGCACCAGCACGCGCGCGGGGAAGCCCAACGACGCCGGCGGCCGCTCATCGATGCGGCCGATCGCGCGGATCGCCTGCAGCACCGCTTCATCGGCTTCGGTGTTGCCGCTGCCGCGCGCGAGCTCGACGCGGGTCACCTGCCCGGCCTCGTCCAGCCAGACGTTGACGGTCAGCTGGAAGGCCAGGCGCTGCACCTTGGCGTCGCGTGCCACGGCCTGTTGCAGCACGTAGCCCAGGTAACGGCCGTAGCTCGCATTGCCGGCGCCACCGGCACCGGTACCGCTGCGCCCGCCGCCCGAGCCGGACTGGATGCCGAAGCTGTCGCCGCCGGCCTGCGCGTCGGCATCCATCGTCACCGGGTCGGCGGTGTCGGGCGTCGGCGCTTCTTCGGTGGGCTTGGGCACCTCGTCCAGCGGCTCGGGCTCGGGCATGACCTCTTCAGGGGTCACCTCCGGCTCGGGCTCGGGCTCCGGTGGGGGCGGCGGCGGCGGTGGCGGCAACATCACCATCGGGATCTCGGCCACGGGCCGGCGCGTACTGGCGGTGTCCTTGAACAGCAGGTACCAGAGCAGCAACGCCGCGGCCGCCAGGCCGACGATCAACGCCGCCACGGGCCACCAGCGGCGCCACGCGGGCACGCTGTCACCGCTGCGGGAGTGGAGGGAAGTCACGCCCTCACCCCTGCACTTTGCCGGTGACCAGGCCGACCTGGGTCAGCTCGATCTTCCGCAGCAGGTCGAGCACTTCGACCACGCGCGCGTACTGCACCTGCGCATCGCCGCGCACGATCACCGGGATATCCGGGTTCAGTGCCTTCTCCGTGCGCAGGCGATCCTCCAGCTCGGCCAGGCTGACCGGGTAGGCGTCCAGGAAGATCTGGCCGGCGTTGTCGACCGTGATCGCCTTGGTCTTGGGCTTCTCCAGCGCCATGCTGGAACTGGCCTTCGGCAGGTTGACCTCGATCCCGGGAATGGTGGCGTTGCTGGTGAGGATGAAGATCACCAGCACCACCAGCAGCACGTCTACGAACGGGGTGACGTTGATGCCTTTCTCGCGCTTCTTGATGCCGAACCGCTTTGCCCTGGCCATGGTGGTCTCCTCAGGCCAGTGCCGGGCGCGCTGCGGCGGCCGGTGCGGTGCGATCGAACTCTTCGGCCAGGCGCGCGGTGAACTCGTCGACGAACACCGACATGTCCGCCGCGATCGCTTCAGCGCGCGAGGCCAGCCAGTTGTAGCCAAACAGGGCCGGGATCGCGACGCCCAGACCGGCCGCCGTACACAGCAGCGCCGCCGCCATGCCCGGCGCCACCGAGTTGATGTCCACCGCGCCGGCCATCGCCGCCACCGCGAACACCAGCATGATGCCGATCACGGTGCCGAACAGGCCGATGTACGGCGCGCCTTCGATCGTGGTGGACAGCCAGTTCATGCGCTTGGACATGCGCTCGGTCTCGCGCGTGACTTCGGCATCCATCGAGGCGCGGATCGAGGTGATCGCCGCGGCGGTAAGGCCATGGTGGTGCGAGCCGCGCCCGTCCATTTCTTCCATGGCGATGCGGTACAGCCGCCACAGCGTGGAGTTGTCGCGGATCTGCGGAGCCAGGCTGCCGGTGCGTTCCAGTGCCTGCAGCGAAGCGACCGGTGCACCGGTGACCTTCTTGTACTGGACGGTGAAGGCCTCGTTGGCCTTGGCCACGGTGCCGAAGTAGCGGCTCTTGGCGATCATGATCGCCCAGGACAGGAGCAGCATCAGGCCCAGCACGATCACCACCACCCAGGCATCGACCGGCATCGCCTTGAGGATGAAACCGAAGTGGCTCACACCTGCCGACTGCTCGTCTTCGCCGAAGGCGATCAGGCGCGATTCGGCACCCTGCGCGGTGGCATCGGCCAGCAGCACGGTGGCCGGGCGGGCCACCTTGGACACGCGCACTTCATCGATCACGCCCAGGAAGGGCTGCGCGGCCGGAAGGGCGGCCGCCTCGCCCGCCGCACCCGTGGCAAGGGCGTCGCCACCGAGCAGGGCCTCACCGTTGAACGCTGGCAGGCCGGTGGCCAGACGCACCGCTTCGCGGCCGGCGACATACAGGATCACCGCATTCTCGGTGCTGGTCACCGCCACGTGTGCCCACTGTCCGGCCACCAGTGCCGGGATCGGCTGGCTGCGCTGGTCGTTGACGCGCACGTAGGGCACGCCGTTGTCGAGGCCGACGAGGAAGACGTTGCCGCCTTCGCGGCGCGCATAGATCGCCTGGTCCGGGCCGAGCTGGTCCGGTTTGATCCAGGCCGAGACGGTCATCGCACCGTTGGCCGCCACCGCCAGCGACGGTGCACCCGGCAGGTGCAGCGGCGCGCCGGCCAGCTGTGCACCGCGGCCGATGATCGCGCCGTCGGCGGGCTTGAACTCACCGGTGAGCGTGTTGACGTACGCCGTGGTGTCGCGTGCCTCGGTGCCGCTGTCGGCGAAGTGGTAGACCGCGCTGTAGTCCGGATCGAACACGCGCTGGCCGTTGGCTGCCGCCGGCGCGCCGGCGTTGCCGTAGTACATCCAGATCGTCTGCGCCGCGGTGCCGCTGAGCGTGGGCACGTCGACCCAGATCAAGGCCATGCCCAGCGCCGCGTCGTACTGCTCGACCTGGTGGTTGAGCACGGTGTGGCCATCGGCCCCGGCGAAGCGCAGGTCGTTGCCGCCTTCGGCGACGCCGTCGAAGGCGAAGTTGCCGGTGTGCAGGCGGATCAGCACGGGCGTACGGCCGAGATTGCCGCCCAGCGCGGCCCCGTTGGGGCTGGCATCGAGCGTGATCGGCTTGCGGTACTTCCAGTCGGCCTGCCACCACGCGGTCTCGGCGTGGGCGACGCTGAGCGTGGACATGCTCAGGCAGAACAACAACAGGGCAAGAAGGCGTTGCATGGACGGTATCTCCGGAAAATGCTTGGGAAAGTCAGGCTCAGTAGCTGGCGCCGACGCTCAGGTGCAGGCGGTTGGCATCTTTGGTCGTGGTCGGGCCGTCGTGCAGCGTCCGGCCGTAGTCGAAGCGGAGGTTGTAGTGCTCGCCGATGCGCAGGCTGCTGCCCACGCCGACCGCGCTCATCGCGGCGCTGTCGGCCTGTTCGGGCAGCGGCCGGCGCAGGCCCAGCCACGCACCGTCGAGGAAGCCGTAGAAGCGCCACTCCTGCAGGCCCCACAGGCCGAGCGGTCGCGTGCGCCATTCCAGCGTGGCCAGCGCGCCGTAATCGCCGATGCCTTCGGCCGAGCGGTAGCCACGGGTGGTGAACATGCCGCCGGCGGCGAACTGCTCGCCGGAGACCAGCGGCTGGTCGGTCATCTGCGCCGAAAGCCGCGCGAACCACTGCGCACCACTCTCCAGCGTGTAGGTGTCGCTCAGTTCCAGCTTGAGCGCGAAGAAGCTGGGATCGGCGTAGGCGCGCTTCCAGTCGAACTCATCATCGGTACTGCCGTAGCCGAACAGGCTGCGCGCACCGAACACCGCCTGCACGCCGACGTTGAGCTGGTGCCTGGTGCCCTGGCGGAAGCCGCTGTAAGCCACGGTCACGGGCGCGTACTTGAGCGGGGCGAAATCCGAGGCCTGGCCGACCATCGCGACCGATTCGTCCAGGTCCTTGAAGTCGACACCGGCCGAGAGCTGGTGCCACCAGGCGCCCGTCATCGGGAAGGTGTGGCTGAGCTTGACGCCGACCGCGTGGCCCTTGCCGGTGACATTGGTCTGGCCGGTGGACACCACGTTGCTATCGGAGCGGTAGCCGGAGAAATCCAGCATCCAGTCCGGGCTGCCCAGCGGCAGACCGTAGGCACCGGACCACACGTTGGCCTGGTCCAGGTCCTGCGGCGCGGCGAAGAACGTCAGCGAGGCGGTGTGCTCGCGCTGCCAGAGGTTGTCGTGGCCGACCGTGAGGATGCTGCGCAGTGGCTCGGTGTCCACGCTGTGGTCGTTGTTGAGCGTGGCGCTGTAGCGCCAGGGCGACGTGTCATCGACCTTGAGCTCCACATCCATCGTGCCCTCGGCGGCGCCGGGCTTGACCAGCGGCACCACCTGGCGCTTGCCGCCACGGTTGAGTTCGGTCAGCTGCGCCTGCGCGCGTTCGAAGTCCGGCACGGCGCCCGCCTGCAGTGCCGGCACGCGCTCGGCCAGGCGTGCGGGATCGTTGTGCTCGGCGCCGACCACCTTGACCTGGCCGATGCGGGTCTCGGTGACCTGCAGGATCACCACGCCGCCGCTGACCTGCTGCTCGGGCAGATCCACATAGACAGACTGGTAGCCCTTGCCCTGGTAGGCCGACTGCAGCGCCACGCGCGCTGCTTCGACATCCTGCAGGGTGCGGTCCGGGCCGAGATGCGGGGAGACCGCCTGCTCGATGTCGCGCGCGCCGAGCACGGTGTTGCCGCGCACCAGGTACTCGTTGATGTTGACGCGGGCAGCCGGGGCCGCCGCGGCCGCCATCGGGGCAGCGACGGCATCGGCGTCGGCAGGCGCGGTCTGCGCGTTGGCCAGCGAGATCGCGCAGAGCAGGCCCAGTGGCAGGGATGCCCGTGCCAGCGCCGGGGAGATTGAAGACATCAGTGGCTTCTCAATGCGGAAAGGGATTCAGATGCGCAGGAGCTGAGCGTGCGCAACGGCGGTAACAGCGCCGTTGCACCGGCAAGGCAGTTGCGTGCGCGCGCATGGCGTTGGCCATGCGCGCTGGCCAAGGGCAGGAAAGACGTCGTCATCACTGTCGCTTCGTCGTCGCAGCGTCGAGGCGGGCGCGCTGCTCGGTGCTCAGCTCACCCATGCCGACCACCTGCACCACGCTGTCCGGGTCGTAGCGATCCTCGTGCTTCGGCGGTGCCACGCTGCTGGTTTCGCTGCCGAAGCCCAGCACCTGCACGCTGATCGTGGAGGGACGGGTCTGCTGGGTCTGCCGCTTGACCATCTCCTGCGCGGCCTGCACTGCGGTGTTCGCCGCCGCGCTGGCCGAGGTCAACGCACTGACGTTGACCGCCGCGACCACCGGAATGCCCACTGCCTTGCCCTGCACCTGGATGTTGTCAGCGTTGAGCACCTGCAGCGCGGCCAGGTTGACGTTGCCGGAGACACGGATGCCGGCCTCGCCTGCATCGATGGTGCCCAGCGGCGCGATCAGGTCGATGTCGCCGGGCGGAATCTCCGCGATCGGGTTGAGCGTGGCGATGCCCGCGCCGGTATTGGGCGTGTTCGGCGACAGCGCGACGTTGCCGACGGTGTCGTAGACGCGGCGCTGCGGGGTGTAGACCACCGTGGTCTTGCTGCCGCGGCCGGCATTGATGTCGCCCTCGGCCGACCACGCCAGGATGTTGCCTCCGAAAGTGGTGAAGATGCGGCTCTGGCCGAGCAGCAGGCTGCCGCGCGAGTAGATGTTGATGTCACCCTCGCCCTGGGTGAGCACACCGGAACCGGCCCCCGGCAGGAAGCCACCATCCACGCCCACCAGGGTGCGACCGCCGGGCACCAGCAGATGGATGTCGCCGCCGAAATCGGTGTGGATACCGGCGTCGTTGACACGGTAGTAGCGCACCCCGGTGGTGGGGCGGCCGGCGGCAATCCAGTCCGCTTCGCTCAGGTAGGTCTGACCCGGCTTCGGGCGGCGGCCCGCCGCCGATTCGAGCACGCCCTCGTAGTACAGCGCACTGCTGAACATGGTCAGGTCGCCCTGGTAGGCGATCTCGCCCCCCTTGGCATCCTTGGTCGGCAGCAGCGTGGCGATCGCCTCGCGGCCACGCAGATAGCTGCCTTCGCGCGGTCCGTCGACGGCGGTGTACTCACGGCCGGCGGCCTTCAGCTCCGCGTAGTACACGTTGCGCAGGAAGGCGCTCTGCTGCTCGGCGGGCAGCGCGGCGAAGAAAGCCTGCGCGTCCATGCTGGCGGCGTCGAAGTGCAGGCCGTGTCCGTTGGCGCCTCCGAAGCGGCCGGTCAGCCAATTGACCAGGTGCAGTTGGCTCTCCAGCTTGAACTCCCGGGCGAGGTCGCGGCTGGCGGCCGTGCCGCCGCTGGCCACCGCCGTGGCGTGCGCCTGGTCCAGGGCCTGCTGCTGTTGTGCCAGGAACGCGGCGGCACCGGCCTCATCGCCGCCGTAGCCGAACTGCGCCTGCAGCCATTGCGCCAGCGACACCGCGCCGCCGTAGACACGGACCACCTTGCCGTCCTGATCGCCCAGCGCGCGGCCGGGATCGGCGAGGTTGGCCGCATCCAGATAGCGTGCGGCGAAGGCGTTCCAATCCGCGCCGTGCTCGCCAAGACCGGCCGCCACCGCGATGCTGGCGCCGCTGCTGCGGTCGCCGGGCGTGGCGCCGGTGACCGGTCCCAGGCTGCGCAGTTCGCCCTTGTCGGCCATGTACACGTCGCGCCCGGCGCTGATGTCGAGCAACCCGGGGCCGGCGACGTAGAACGTGCTGAAGCGGATGTCGCGCCCGGCCTGCACGACCGACACGTCATCGGCACTGGTATGCACGATCAGGTTGCCGCGTGCGGTACCGCTGGCGATCGCCGTGGGCCGGGGCTCGGCGGCAGGATCGCCGCGGTTGATGGTGCCCATCCAGCCCAGCGCACCATCGGCATTGCCAAACACCGTGCCGACGTTGTCGAAGGCACCCAGCGGAGTGCCCGAGTTGACGATGTCCCGGCCGGCACGGATGGCGACGGCACCACCACCGTCGTACCAGGTGTTGGTGATATTGGTGGTGACACCGTTGTTGAAGACGCCGTACTGGGTATCGACCACGCTGCCGCTGCGCAGCCCGACCAGGTCGCCGTGGAGCGCGTAGTAGCGCGAAGGCGTCTGGCCCACGTGCACGTAACCGGACGCGGTCGGCGAAGTGAAGGAGAACAGCGGATAGATCTGCAGGGAGCCGTTGGCGCGTTCGCCTGAGATCAGCACGCTGGGCGCCAGGGCGCCGGTACTGACGTTGTGCAGGAATTGACGCCCGTACCACATCTCCTGCCCCAGCCCGACGAAGCCGGGATTCCAGGGATTGGGCAACGCGGTCGGGTCTGCGCCGGAGGTGCCGAAGCCGGTGCCGTTGGCGTAGATCGAGCCGGCCGCGAGCAGTTCCAGTTGACCGGTGCCCTGTGCGTCGAACTGCCCGTTCACCGGCGACGGCGCCAGTACCACGCCCGCCACGAAGTCCTCGTTGTTGGTGCCGGCGGTCGGGGCCGTGCGGGCGCGACCGTAGTAGATGCTGCCGCTGGCAGCCACCGCGCGCAGGACCGACGGATACACGTGATTGCCGTCGGTCGCCCGGGCGTCGGTGCCAGCGTTGCGGTCCTGCATCGCCAGCGACGGCGTCAGGTTGCCGCCGGCGGCCATCAGGTCCACCGCGGTGGACGGGGTCCACAGCGAGAACCAGCTCCAGCCACCGTCCTGGTAAGTGTTGCCGCCCACGCTGAAGGGGGTGCCATTGTTGAACTGGGCGACGCGCCCCGGATCGGAGACGGTGCCCAGCACCAGGTCGCCACGCGCATCCAGACGGGCGCCGGCATCACCGAGCACCAGCACCGGCCCACCGGCTGCGGTAGCGGCCGTTGCGGTGTACACGTCATAGGGACGCGACTCCTTGGCATCCTGGCGCTTTCCGTAGCGCAGTTCCACACCACCCACAGAACCGGCTTCCAGCCGCAGTGCCCCGCGCAGGTTGGTGAAGCTGCCGTTGACGTCCAGTCGCTGCGCGTCGTTGACGGTGATTTCGTTGGCCACCGGGGCGCTGTTGCTGCCCGTGAAGGAGCGCAGCGCGGGGTCGGCATTGAGGCCGCCGCCGATGCGGATGTCCAGATCGCCGCCGCCGGTCTGTACCAGCGCGCCATCGGCGCCGACCCTGCCGGTGCTGGCAACGGCCAGGTTCAGGCCCGTGCTGCGGGTGATGTACGCCGCGCCATGGTCGCCGCGGCTTTGCAACATGCCCGCATCGCCGCCCGCCTCCAGCAGCAGGTTGCCACCACCGAGCGTGCCGAAGCCGGTGAACCCGATCAGCTGCGGCATGTTGACGAAATTGTTGTTGTAGTTCGCGTTGTCGGGTGCGGCAACGTACGTGCCGAAGTTGATCCACCAGGCGGTCGGCAGGCCTTCCGCACCGGGCTGCACGCTGCCGGTACCCTGTCGCCACAGCCAGTTGCCCACCGATGCGCTGGTGCTCAATCGCGGTGTGGCGATTCCCAGCGTTTCCGTACGCGTCAGCGCTCCCTGACGCCCGATGCTGTCGCCCGAGATGTTGCCACCGGCGCGCAGCAGCAGGTTGCCACCTGCTTCGGGATACCACGCCTGGTACAGGCTCTGGCTGCCGCCATCGACAAGGTGCTCGAACACCTCGCCGGCATCTCCCAGCACGCTGTTTCCAAGCGGATTGGCATTGCCGGGGGCGACGCGCGCGCGCGCCTGGTTGTACGGATCGCCCCCGTTGCCGGCCAAGGCAGCCGACGGAGTACCGGCGGTGTAGACGCCATACAGCGAGGTGGTGGCGATGTCCTTGCCGGAGACCAGACGCAGGTCGCCGGTACCGGTGCGCACCACGCTGGGCAACTGTTCACGCCCGGGCAGTGTCCTGAACTCGGTGTCCGGCGGAACCTCTGGGGAGTCGATGGCGGCCAGACCGTCGAATCCAAGGTCGTTGAGGTTCTCCGGACCACTCCAGATCAAGCCCCACATCATCAGCTCGGAGATTTCATCGGCGGTGAATGTCGCACCCGCGACCGGCACGAAGCTGAGGATGTACTCGCCGAAGAATCCCATCACCATCTGTTCAAACGTGGCCACATCTCCCCACATGTACGTCGCCGGCGAGCCGGTCCCGGGAATCTCCACCACGGCGCCACCCTGGCCGTAATGCGGATCGGACAGGCGCAGGCTGCCGGTGCCGGCAGGATCCACCGTCAGGCGATCCGCGGCCGCCATATCGGCGCCCGCCACCAGGCTGATGTCCCACGATTGCGACCCGGCCGCCAGCATCGGCGCCAGTGCCCAGATGCGACCCTGGTTGCCATCGGCGTCCACCGGTCGCAGGTTCACCGTGGTGGCGTCGCCGGGCAGCTTGACCTCGGTGTCGCTGGGAATGAAGGCGCCCTTGGCCAGGCCGAGGTCAGCGGCCAGGGTGACCAGATTGCCGAGTGGCGACGCCGGCAGGGCCACACCGGCCGGCCAGGTCATCGCCGCGATGCGGGCGGCCAGCGGCAGGCGCAGGCCGGCCGACAGACGCGCGCCCTGTGGCAGCGTGACCGCATCGGCCAGGACCGTGCCTGCCGCATACAGCAGCGCACCGGAGGCATCGTGGACGGCCGCGCCCAGCACGGTGCCCTTGGCCAGCGCCAGCGGCAGCGCGAGACGGGCGTCGGCGGGCAACAGGGTGCCGGCGGCCATCTGCATGTCACCGATGGGCAGGTCGTAGTTGAGCACCTTGCCCGAATTGAACACGGTGCCGGCGGCGAGCGTGACCAGGCCGCCATGCGGAACCACCACGTCGCTGCCGAACAGCTGGCGGCCGGCGGTGAGGTACCAGCCGTTGTCGTCGAACGTGGTGCCCAGGCGACTGCCATCGAAACCATCGCTGATGCTGCCGAACACCTCCAGGTCGCCCTGCGCGCGCAGCACCAGCGCACCGGCCTCACCGGAGCCGCGCACGCCGGTGCGCTGGCTGCCGGGGTTGAGGCTGGCGTAACGGTGCGCGGACAGATCCAGATCGCCATCCACGTGCAGATTGCCGTCTGCATTCACCGCCAGGTCGGCCACGACCTCCACGCCCGGGCGCAGGTGGAACGCATCGCCGTACGCGCGCAGGCCCGCCAGGCGCTGGTCGACCAGTGCGCTGTTGGCGAGTGCGGCGTCGATGAAGGTGGTGCTCTGCGCATGCAGGCGGTCCAGGTACGCCTGGTCGATGACCTGGTAGCTCTCGCCGCTGGTGCTGGTCTCGGCGCCTGCCGCTGCGCTGTTGTCGGTGATGAAGGCATTGAGCTGGATCGTCTTCGCACCGTCGATGCTGATCGGGCCGCCGGCCGCGATCGCCACGTCGTTGCCGCCCACGCGCGGCGCGTTCAGCGCCACCGTGCCGACATTCCTGCTGCTGCCGGCTACGCGCAGGTCCATGCGTGCGCCACTGGCGATGGCCAACGTGCCACGCCCCGAATCGATCTCGATGGTGGCGCGGTTGGGCGCATCGATCGCCGCCCCGTAGCTGTCGCGGCGCAGCACGCTCGCACTGGCATCCAGCACAGCCGCGCTGCCGAGGGTGACGCCATTGCGCGCGGCCAGACGGATGCTGCCGGCCTGTTCGCCACTGGCATCGACGGTGCCGTTGACCCACAGCTGACCGTTGTCCAGCGCGATGTTCACCTCGCGCGCCACCACTTCGTCGCCCAGCGCCAGATCACCCTGGCCGATGCGGAAGCTGCGCCCACCGGTAACGCCATCGCGGGTCAAGCGCGAATTGAGCCCACTGAAATCGTTGATCCCCTGCCCGTGCAGGTCGATGCGCCCGGCGCTGTACGGCACCTCGGTGCCACCGGCGTCGTAATGCCCACTGCTGCTGCCCAGCAGCTGGCCGGCCAGATCGAGGGTGCCTGCGGCGGCGTGTGCAGTGAACGTGCCGGCGCGGTTGTTCTGCGCGGCCAGGCTGATCTTCGCGCCGCTGTCCTGCTGCACGTCGCCCTGCCGGCTGTCGATCAGCACGTCACCGCCCCAGCTGTACTTGGCGGTGTCGAAGAAGGCGATGCGGCGGCCGGCGAGGTCCAGCTGCGCGCCATCGGCGAGGCGCACGTCGCCCTGCGCCGCGAGGCGCAGTTTGCCGCTGGGCAGCAGCACGGCGGTGTCCAGCAGCAGGCTGCCGTCGCGGCTGTCCAGCGCGATCTCCGCGCCCAGCGCGGCGGCCAGAGTCGCGTTGTCGGGCGCGACGGGCGCGCCGTTGCCGGTGACATGCAGGTTGCCCCCGGTGGTGATCGTGTTGACCGACCCGGCTGCGCCGGTCAGCAGCGGCGTGTTGATGAACAGCTCGCCGCCACTGCGGGCGTAGGAGCGGGTATCCGCATTCCAGTCACCCTGGGTCTCGAAGATGCTCAGGCTGCCCTTCTGGTTGGCGGTCACGCGGCCGCTGGCGTTGAGGTGCACGCCGGCAAAGCCCAGCGCAAGACGGTCCTGCGTGCGCACGGTATCCGGCTGGGTACGCGGGCCGTAGCCGAACACGATGTCGCGGGCATCCACCACCAGCTGGCCGTGACCGGTGCCCGGGCCGTCGGCGACGATGCTGCCAGCCGGTGCAAGCGCACCGCTCCAGATCAGGGTATCGGTGTGGATGCGGGCCACGGCGTCGGCGTCGCCATACCCGTAGATGGCCGGCGTCCCCAGCACCAGCTGCTGCAGCGCCGATTTGCCGGTGATCGCGTCGTAGGTGGACAGCTTTACATCACCATAAAAGTTGACCGACTCGCGGGCGGTCAGCGACAGCGCTTCCAGTGCCGGCGCGCCGACGCTGGTGTCGCCCAACAGCAGGCGGCTGAGCACGTCCTGGTTGAGCGTCATGCCGGCCGGCAGCGTGCCGCGCGCGGTGGCGTCGGCGATCGCCTCGGCACTGCCGACGTTGATGCCACCGACCGCCAGTGCCAGGTTGCGGGTGCCATAGCGCACCGCATCGCCCAGCACGAAGCGGTTGTCGGTCGCCGTGGCGATGGTGCCTTCGGAGTACAGACGGGTCGTGCCCGCGCATCCGCTGAGCACCGCGCAGGCGCCGATCTCGATCGCACCGGCGCCGTTGCCCTGGCCGTCGACCGCTTCCGGCGCCAGCAGGTTGATCTGGCCGTTGGAGACGGCCAGCAGCGCAGAGCGGCCCGGTGTATAGATGTAGCCCTGCGCGGCATCATAGGCGGCGGCACCCTGGCCCAGCGTGTTGATGCCCGCGCCCTGTTCCAGGGTGATGCCACCCGCCTGGCGACCGGTCATCAGGAAGACCTCCGCCGCCTCCAGCTGCGCACCGGCACGCATCACGATGCTGTTGCTGGACCCGCCGCCTTCGATGTTGATCACGTTGGCCGATTGCAGCGAGCCGTTGGCCGGGTTGGCATACGTGCTGCGCAGGCGGCCGCCGATTTCCAGACGCGCTGCGCCGACCCGGTTCAGCTCGCTGGCATGCACGGAAATACCCGCGAAGTCCTCGGTCGCTTCCGTGCCGTCGGCGAGAATTTCGTAGTTCGTTGCATTGAACAGACGCGCGACCGAACCGGTGCCCGCCGTGGCGGGAGCATCCAGCACAGTAGCGTTGAACCGCAGCGAAGGCAGGTCCAGCGAGCCGGCCACATCCGGGCTGGTCACCATGAAATTGACCGCCTTGGCGTCGCGTTCCAGCAGCGGGCGCGGCGCCCCTTCGCGCGCGGCCTGCTGCAGCGCGAAGGTGGCGTAGCTGGTTTCGTTGTACTGCGAATAGGTCCGCAGGGTGTCGGCGGCGGTCACCAGCACCTGCGTCGGCAGTACGTCGCGGCTGTCGGTGTTGGCCACGCCCAAGCGCGCAGAGGCGCTCCAGGAGCCGTTGCGCATCGCCTGCGTAGTGCCGAATGCGGCCGAGCTTCCGGCCAGGCCGTTGAGTTCGACCCGGAACGCGCCCGGCAGCAGCGCATAACTGGACGGCAACAGCGTATAGGTGCCTGCCGGCAGCCCGGGGATGCCGGCGCCGAGGGTGATCTGCTGGCCGATGGCCGGATCACCGGCACCGCGCTCGGCACCGATCGGGGCCTGCCCGGCCTGTATCCCGGGCAGGATGGCATATACCGGGTTGGTGGACAGGCCCGGCAGCGTGAACCCATCGCGGTCCATCTGCACCAGCGGGTTGAGGCGCGCATCGGTGGAGCCACCGCGACCAGAGAGGAACGCCGCGCCGGTCAGTTCGCCGCCGCCGGACAGATCCAGCACCGCGCCGGCCTGGGCGTTCACCGCGTGCGAGCGGAACTCCACCGCCGGTTCACCGCCCACGCCCTGGTAAGCCACGTCGACGCCGTTGTAGTTGTAGACCAGCCCGTCGACCGTGCCGCCGTAGGGCATCACCAGGCCGTTGGCGCTGACCGAGGTGACGCTGCCCGGCAGCAGGTTGACCACGCCGGTGTAGCCGGTGCCATCGGCGCGACCCAGAATGATGTTGCCCAGCGGCGCGCGCAGTACCCCGCCCTGGTTGATGGTGGCGGCACTGAACGTCATCGTGCCGAACACGCTGTAGGGCTGCGGCGGCAAGGTATTGCCGATGCGCTGGATGTCCAGCATGCGGTCCGGATCCAACTCGGTCGTGAGGGTGCCCCATTCGTTCAGCAGGGTCCGCAGGCCCACGGTGACGTTGCCGCTGCCGTAGATCTGCGCCGCCGCCAGGGTGGTGTCGCCGGGCGAGAACAGGTCGGCCTCGCGCAGGCGCAGGTCGCCCTGGCTTTCGATGCGCACCGCGCCGAACGCGTCGCGCTTGACCGCCAGCGGGTCGACCGCGTTCTGCACGATTTCACCGTTCGCGCCGAAGCCGACGATGCCGACCACATCGACCAGGCTGCCTGCGAACGTGATCGACGCCGCGTCGGCGAGCGCGGCCACGCCCAGCGAACCCGACGCCGGGCTCATGTTGCGCGAGCCGGTGACCGGGTTGGGCATGATGGTGCTGTCCGGCTGGCGGCGCGCCGAGCCGGCCAGGCGCAGGTACGGTGCGGACAGCTGCACCTGGCTGTCGCGCGTGGCATCCGTGGACAGCCCCAGCGCGCTCGCCGTGAGGTACAACGCCTGGCGCATGTCGAGCGCTACGTCGCCATCGAAGCTCAGCAGGCCATTGACGTACAGCGAAGCGGTATCGAAGCCGCCGGCCTGGATCGCATCCACGCCGTAGCGGGCCTTGCCATAGACCAGGGTTGGATCGAGCTCGCCGGCAACGGCCTCCGTGCCCAGGCCGCTGCCGCTGTAGTGCTGTTCGATCACCAGCTCACGCGGGACGCGCACGCCGTCGGCGACCTCGATGCCCTTGCCGCTGAAGCGCTCGACCGGCCCGTAGATCGGCGTTTCAAGATTCAGCGCCAACGTGCCACCCCGCGCCCCGCTGCCACCGGCGGCGGCGTGCAGGGTGCCGTCTACGAACAGTCCATTGCTGGCACTCAGCGCGATGACGCCGCCGTGGCTGGCAAGGGTGGTAGTGCCGAGATCGGGGAGGTCCAGCACCGCCTGCGCACCGGAGGCGTCCAGGCGGGCGCCCTCGCGCACCACCACGAATGCATCGATCGCCGGGAGGTTGCGCGATGCGAGGTCATGCCGTGCGCCGACCTCGATCGTGCCGCCCGCCAGCACCTGGCCGTGCCGACCGCCGGCTTCATCCAGGGCCGTATAGGCCATGCCGGACACGTCGAGCACGGCCTGCTCACCGATCCAGATCGAGCGCGCGTTGGGCGTGCCCTTGGGCAGGTTGAGCAGACTGCCTTCGCCCAGGTCACCGCCAAGTACCGTGATGCGTCCACCGCGGGCTTGCAGGGCACCGTCGAGGGTGATCTGTGCATTGCCGGTCAGGGTGATGGCCTGGCCGGGATCGACGTTGATCCGGCTGTTGCGGCCGATCTCCAAGTCGGCGGCGTTCTGCGGCGTGCCGGCGGTCAGTGACAGCCCGGCGCCCTTGCGCAGGGTGACCTCGCCGCTTTTCGGATCGTCCTGCTGCAGCGGTGGCAGCCACACCGACAACGCACCATCGGGATCGGCACCGGTGGCCAGCGCACGCGCGGCCGCGAGGTCGACCTGCAGCAGCGGCATCGCGACGTCCAAGTGCGCGCCCTCGACCACCTTGACGCCATCGCGGCCCACCACGTTGTACTGCTTGAAGCCACTCTGGAACAGGCTGCTGTCCAGCGCCAGGAACGACTGCACCGGCACATCGCGCTGCCACACCGTGCCGACCGGCAGGCGGGTGCCGGCCGGGACCGTGATCGCGGCAGTGGCCACGGTGCCCGCGACGTAACGGGAGGTCTGCGCCGGAATCGGCAGACCACCGGGGAATACATTGGCCGGCACCACATAGCCGGCCGGCAGGTCGGTGATGGTCCACAGGGTGGTGCCTGCCGGCAGGATCTCGCCGGCGGACCGGACCGGGCCGTAGTCGGCCAGCTGCACGGCAGCCGGCAACAGCCACGGTGCCTGGGTGGTCACCGGCTTGGTGCTGCTGACCTCGGGCCGGATCGTGAGCGGCATCGGTTTGCCGCCGGCCACATGGGTAATGGTGATGGAGAAGCTCAGCGGGATCACGTCGCCCGGCTGGAGCGTGACGTCGGCGGCCAAGCGTACCGGCAGCGTGCTGGCCTGGCCGGCGGCCAACTGCTCGATCGCATCCGGCACGTCGCCACCGATGCTGACCATCGTGCCGTTCTCGATGTTGAGCGCCCCGCCGCCCTTCACGCCGTGGGCGCGGACGCTGCCATCCAGCGACAGCACGCCGCTCCCCATGTTCTGCCCTGCGGCCAGGGTGACGCTGCCGCCCTTGCCACCGGTTACAGCGCCTTCCTCGCCCATGGCCGCACCGGAGGACACGTCGATCACGCTGCCCTTGCCCAGGGCCACGTTGCCGGTGCTGCGCACCGCCACGCTGCCGCCATCGAGGAACGGCAGTCCGCCGATGGCCGCCGGGTCCTGCGCCTGGTTGGTCCACAGGCCACGCGCATCGAGGGTCACGCCATCGCCAACCAGCACCTGGTGCAGCAGGGTATCGCCGGGACGCGCGCTGATCGGCAGATCCTGCCACTCGATGCCGCTCGAGGTACGCTGCACGACCATGTCACCCAGTGCGATGCTGCCGCCCCGGGCGCGCAGGTCGGCGTTGATGCGGACATCGCTGGCATGCAGGGCGATCGTGCCGCCCAGCGCAACCTCCAGCGCCTGGTCGACATCGATGCCGGCGTGCGCGTACACCTCCACGCCGCCGAAGCGCTGCGCGTTGAGCCAGGCCGCGTCCAGACCGATGACGCCGATGCCGGAGACACTGGCTGCATCGCCGCCGATGGCCACATGTTCGGCCAATGCGGCCGGGCCGAAACGCTGCTGGCCGCTGTTCTTGTCGTAGTACGGCAGGTAGCTGCCGATCACCAGCTGACCCTGGCGTGCAACGGTGGTCTGTCCCTGCTGGTAGCCATCCAGCGCTGCATCGCGGGCGCGTTGCTGGCGGTCGCCCTGGAAGGTGGTGGTGTCCACGTCGCCCTGCAGCTGCGCTGCACGGGTGGCGACGATCAGCCGGCCGGCATCGCGGCCCACGGTGTAGCCGTTCTCCAGCCTGCGCTGTGGTGCGATCAACGGGTTGTAGTAGAACTCGGTATTGCCCCAGCGCGCGTGGGTATCTTCGAACCCGCGGTACAGCCCGCTGTAGAGCAGATCGCCCGGCGCGGTGGAGGCGTTGTAGAGCTTGCCGTCGGCACCCTTGAGGTGGGTCGGGTTGACGTAGCCGGTCTGCACGTCCAGCGCGCCACCGGAGAGGTTGATGCTCGAGCCACGCTGCGTGGTCACGTTGCCGCCGGAGAACTGCACGGTCCCGCCCTGCGCCGACCACTCACCGATGCCATGGCCGGTCACCCCGAGGTAGCCGCCGACTTCCAGCAGGCCACCGGCGGTGTACCAGCGATCGGTCTCATAGCCGTTGGTGCCGGCCGGAACCAGGACCAGATCGCGGCGGTCAAGCCAGATGTTCCTGCTGTTGAGCGATTTGTCGTCACGGTTGAGCGCGGCGTCGCGTTGTTCGTTGCCCTGCACGTTGATCTGGACGTTGTTGGCCTCCATCGCGATCTTGACCCCGACGTAGCCGGCCACGTCCAGGCGCGCGCCCTGGCGGACCTCGCTGTCGGCGGCGTCGACGAAGATCTGCCCGCCCGTCGCCAGCGTCAGGCTGTCGTCATCGAAGGCGACCTTGCCGCCGGTGCTGATCTGCACCAGCGACTGGTCGCGGCGATGGGCGATGCCGTCGCCGACCTTGTCCGATTCCTGCACCAGCGTTTCGCGCTGGACGTCCAGCGCGGTGGTGGCGCTGGCGTCGAGCACGATCGCGGTGGTGCTGCCCTGGTCCAGCAGGACGCTGCCGTTGGTGTCGGCACGTTCGTTCTGCAGATGCACGGTGCCGCGTGTATGCACCGAGCTGGTCGAGATCAGTGCACCCTGCTGGCGCACGTCATGGCCGGCCAAGGTGATGTCGCCGGTGCTGGCCTGGATCAGGCCGCTGTTGCTGACCACGCCACTGGCGGTGGCCACGACGGCATCGGCTGCCACCGGCTTGCGCAGCGTGGTGACCACGTTGCCACGGGTGGTGGAGGTCTGGTTCTGGTCGGTGCCCATGCCCTTGCGGATCACGAACGCATCGCCGGCGGCCAGCGTGGTCTGGCCATTGGCGGTGGTGATCTGGCCGCGGTTGTGCACCTGGCGGCCGAGCAGCAGCACGTAGCCGCCGCCTTCGGTGACCGAGGTGGGCACCGCCGTGGTGATCTGCGCACCGCGCTCCACCACAACGTCACCGGTGGCCGCACCATGGGCGAAGCCGTTGGTGGTGGTGGTCAGTTCGTTGCCGAAGGTCGGGATGAAGGCATTGCCCTGCGCGTCGCTGTACAGACCCTTGCGGAACTGCGCGTCGCTGATGTTGACCGCCGAGGCGGCCAGGTTCTTGACGTTGACCTGGCTGCTGCCGTCGAACACCACGCCATTGCGGTTGACCAGCATCACCGTGCCCTGGCCCTGGATGCGGCCGAGGATCTGCGACGGGAGCGCGTTGGGATCATTGACCCGGTTGAGCAGCGACCAGCTCGCCTGCTGGTCGAAATCGACCACGGTGTTGCGGCCGACGTTGAAGGTCTCCCAGTTGAGGATGGCCTTGTCGCCGGTCTGGGCGATGCTGACGGTGGTGGTGCCGTCCTTGCTGCTCTGGGTCGGGGCGCTGGCGTTGAACCAGCCGCGCGTCAGGGTGTCGTCATCGATCTTCAGCCCGCCCTCGCCCAGGCCATCGGGCACCTGGCCGGCGCGCAGCCGCGCGGCATCGCGCGCGGTCTGCTGCATGCGCTGCTGCATGGCGATCGCCTGCGCAGCCGTGTTGAGGTTCTCCAGCGAGGTCTTCAGCGTGTCGCGGGCCTGCTGCGCCTGCTGGTCGGTACGCACCAAGTTGGACGGCATGCCGTTCGGCAGGCGACCGGTCTGCGCGGCGGTCTGCTGCTGCACGCCCTTGTTGGCGAACCATGCCGGGCTGAAGGCCTGCTGCGCGTTGACGCCCGCCGCGACGCCACCAGCCATCAGCAACACCGCGATGGCCTGCGACAGCGCGCGCACCTGCGGCACCTGCGGGGTCGTGCATCCGATCGAACCGCTCTGCTGCTTCACCATCGCTGTCACCCGTCACAATATCGTTCGCTGATAAGGGCAAGCGCGTGCTTCCGTCCTGCAGCGCGATCCCGTCCATGGCAGGAGCGAGCGTGGCAGTGCAATGCGATGCGCTTGTTACGAGGGATAAGACGGGGGCCGGTGACAACGACTGAACCGTTGCAACAAAAAATTCATCTGCGCACGACGCCATCGCGATGCAGTGGCTCCTCGTCATGCCGGTGTCATCACCGCGTGCTTGGATCACGCGCGATCACGCACTGCACGACGCGCTGATCAACTCAGCAGAACGACTCCACCGGGCATGCTCACCACCTTCGCGCCATAGGCGTCGCGCACCAGATCGATGAAGGTATCGATGCGCGCGAGTGGAATACGCGCTTGTACGCGCCTTGCGGGCAGTGCGCTGCCGGTCAGCACGATCCGGCCGGTGCGGTAGCGGTTGATTTCGTCCACCACGTCCTGCAGCGGCTGATCGTCGAAGACCAGCCAGCCGCGTCGCCACGCGTCGATGCCGTCGGTCGGCACCGGTGCCACGGAGGCGATCCGGTCCGCTGTCAGGCGTGCCTGCCACGAGGGCTGCAGCACCACGGTGCGCGTACCACGCACCAGTTCGGCCCGCCCGGCCAGGCAGGTGATGCGGGTATCGCCGCCGACGCAGCGCACATTCACCCGCGCGCCCGGCGCCGGCATCAACCGGGCACCGTCGACACCGATCACGAAGCCGGTGGCCGCCGACGCCGGCAACGCGAACTGCGCTTCGCCCTCGGTCACCACGATCCCGGCCGAACCGTCGGCGGGACGACGCATCGTGGTGCGCGCGGCCATGGCCACGGCCACGCTGCCGATGCTGATATCGCGGCGCTCACCGGTGGCGGTGCGGTAGTCGGCGCCCAGTGCGTCCAGCGCCGGCCACAGCCCCAGCGGCGACTGCACCGCCACCCAGCCGACCGCGGCGGCGGCCGCAGCGCCGCCCAGGAACGCACGGCGGCCGGGATTGAAACGACGGGGGCGTTGCCGCACCGGGAGGGCGGCTGCGGATGCGCTCAGCGGCACGCCAGCGTTCGCCGCGGGTGCCTCCGCGGGCGCGGCACTGGCCTGCAGCGCCGGCGCCAGCGCTGCCCACAGCCGGCGTGCCTGGGCGAAGGCCAGCGCATGGCCGGGGTCCTGCGCGCGCCAGCGTCGGAATGCCTCGGCATCGGCGGCCGTCACCGGGCCGGTCTGCAGGCGCAGCAGCCAGTCGTGCGCCTGCGCCTGCAGGTCGGCGGAAATCGGGGCGGGCGTGGTCTTCATATCTGTCATGACGGTTTTCCCGCCCCGGGACCGAAACGCTGCACGAGCGGCCGGTCCAGCCGACCTGCGCAATGCTGCAGCGCCTTCTTGAGGTCCTTGCCGATCATCCGCGAGGAGACCCCATGCTGGTCGGCGATGGTGTCGATCGGCTGCTGGTCGATGCGCGCGGCGATCAGGATGGCGCGCTGGCGCTCGGGCAACTCGCGCAGGGCCTCGGCCAGCGCCGCGATCTCGGCCTGGCCATGCGCCACGTCGGACGGGTCCAGGGAATCCGGCGTTTCCTCCATCAGCGCCTCCACCTCGGCACCGGTCAACACCCGGCCGTGGGCGATGCGCTGATCGGTGGCGGCATTGAGCGCCATGCGGAACAGATACGCCACCGGATTGCGCTGCGGCTGCGTGCTGCCCATGCGTTCCACGCGCAACCAGGTCTCCTGCAGCGCATCCATGGCCAGATCGTCCGAGCCCAGCCGGCGCCGCAGGCGTTTGCGGAAGGCCTCGTAGTGATCCAGGAACAGGCTGCGCAGGCCCGCCATCACCGGCTCCGGCACGGGGGCGTCGCGCCGGTCGCTTCCGGCAGCAACAGCAGCGTGATCGGTTGAGGCAGGTCGGCCGGCAGGCCCGGCAACGGCAGGTCGCGCACCCGCCGGACGATCGCCGCGTCGCGCACCGGGTCGCCGGTGGACGCCAGCAGTTCCGGCGCGCGGATGCGTCGATCCGGTTCGGTCAACCAGAAGCGCAGGCTGGCCCGATAGGTGCCCGGCCGGGTCAGTGCCGTAGCGCACAGCGCCTGCTCCAGCGAGTGCTGGATCACCTGGGCGCCGCGCTGGCGGGTCCGCTCGGGCAGCGACGGTGCAGGCATGGGTGTGGCATCGGGCAGCACCTCGTCGGCGTCCACGGATCCCACCGGCACCAGGGTGAACGCACCGTTCTCCACGAAATTCGGAGCCAGCCCGGTACCGCCCAGCATCCGCTGCAACGCGTCGCGCCGGGCGTACCGCCCCGACAGCGCGGTCGAACGCAGGCCACCCAACAAGCGGGCATCGATCAGTACCGCCACCCCGGTGATCTCCCCATACGACTGCAAGGCCTCCGGCAGCGGCTGCGCCGGAACATCGAACGTGTACTGCGTGTGCGCGGCATCAACGGTGTCCTGGGCCAGCGCCATCGCCGGCGGCCAGGTCATCGCGAGCAGGAGAAACAGCCAGCCACACGGGCGCAGAGAGTTCCTGCGCCGGCCGCCGATGCGCTTGCCTGCCCGCCCCTGTTGGTCATGCGCCCCGGTGTCATCAAACTGCATGCAAGACGCGCCAGCATCACAACGCCAAGCCGGTCACGTTAGGTCGGTTTCATTGCAGAGCGGTGACAGTCATGCCGGACCTTCGATCACCCACCGCAGCGGGCCTGTGCATCGCCCTGCTGGCCGTGCCCTGGGTCGCCCGCGCGCAGGCAGACCCCGCGCCGGCCTGCATCGAGGTGGAGGTCAACGGCGAGCGCATCCGCGATTACGACTGCTTCAGCCGGCTGCTCGCGCCTGCGCCGGCCTCGGTGGCACCCGCACAGGCATCCGGCTCGCTGCTGATCGTCCGCCAGCCACCCTCGGCGCTGGGGTTGGCCCATCGCGCTGCTACCCAGCAGCGCATGGGCACTGCGTTCGGGATGTCGACGCAGCCGCAGCGCCCGCCGCCACCGCCGCCACCGGTCCGGCCGGGGCGATGACGCTCAGGGGACGGGCGCGTCGCCCGCCGCAGGGGATGCCAGGGACAGCCCGAGGTTCAACGGCTGCCGCATGTCCGGCGGGGGCGCGGCGGGCAACGGCGTGTCGCGCAGCAGCGCACGCAGATCGGCATCCGCCACGGCATCACCCAGCGAGGCGAAACGGCTGTCGGTGATGGTGCCACTGGCATCGATCCACAGCGATACCGTCAACGCAGCAGCCGGATCGCTGCGCTCGGCCAGCCGGGCCTGCAAGCGCTCGACGCGCGGATCCTCCGGGTCGCCCAGGCGCTGCGACACCACCTCACCGGCCTGCGCGGCGTAGGCCATCCAGTGCGCCGGTGCGGCATCGGCTGCCGTGGCCCCGCTGGCCACGACCATCCCACCCAGCACGCCCAAGCGACGGGCCTGCCGCCACCACCGCTGCAGCCGCTGTCGCCACGCATGCGTGTGTACTGCCACCACCGTCATGTTGCCCACCCCGAAAAAGAAAGCGGGCCGCACAGGGCGGCCCGGTGGGCGATTACCGTGCCATGCGTCCGTGACAGAACGATGGCGGGCGGTGCGGCTCAGTACGTGCCGTCGAACGCGAAGATCGGCTTGCGCTGCTTCCACAGCCCGGCGGTGAAGTCCGGGAACTCCAGCGTCTGGAAGCTGTTGGCGATGGACTGCTCGGACAGCGGTGTGATCGCGCTCCAGGTGATCGCATCGTAGATGTCGATCGGCATCGGTGCCTTGGCCTTGAGGGCTTCCACGAAGGCATGGATGACGAACCAGTCCATGCCACCGTGGCCGGCGCTGGCGGCGGTATCGGCGTGCTGCTTCCACAGCGGGTGCTCGTACTGGTCCTGGTAGGCCTGGAACGGCTCCCACTTGTGCGGCGGGCTGCGGCCTTCGATGTGGATGGACTGGTTCACGTCCATCCACAGGCCCTTGGTGCCCTGCACGCGGAAACCCATCGAGTACGGGCGCGGCAGCGAGGTGTCGTGCTGCAGCAGGATCGTCTCGCCGTTTTCGCAGGCCAGCGTGGTGGTGACGATGTCGCCGAGCTTGAAGGTGACCTTGGTGCTCGGATGCGTGGTGCCGCCACTCTTGGCCACGGTGTAGTCGTGCAGGCCGCGTGCCTTGCTGGCAAACGCATTGATGTGGGTGAAGCGGTTGCCACGATTGATGCCGGTGTACATCGCGCACGGGCCAATGCCGTGGCTGGGGTACAGCTCACCGTTGCGCTTCACCGAATGTTCGGTGCGCCAGCGCGCCTCGGACCAGCCCTTGGCGCCGAACTCCACGCCGCTGTCATAGGGCTGGCTGGGATCGCCGGAGTTGAACTTCACGCCCCGCAGGTCGTGCTGGTAGCCGCCCTGCAGATGCACGAGCTCGCCGAACAGGCCTTGCCGCACCATCTGCAGCGCCGCCATCACGTCGCGGCGATAGCAGACGTTTTCCAACAGCATGTAGGGGGTGCCGGTGGACAGCTGGGTCTTGAGGACATCCCAGTGGTCCTGCAGGGTGATGCCGGCGACCACTTCGCAGCCGACCGCGACCTTGGTCTGCATGGCCGCGATCGCCATCGGCGCGTGGTATTCCCAGGGTGTGGCGATGATCACGCCGTCCAGCCCGCGCTGTTCGATCAGCCGCTTCCACGCATTGACGTCGCCGTCCTGGCCGTAGGCCTTGGGCGCCGGCTTGCCGGCCTTGGCGACCATGTCCATGCCGCGCTTGAGCATGATCGGCTCGATGTCGCACAGTGCCACCACCTCCACGTCGTCGCGGCGGACCAGTTCCTTCAGCAATACCTGGCCGCGCATGCCGGTGCCGATCAGCCCCAGCCGCACCTTGCGTCCGCGCGCCCAGGCGGGCGTGTTGGGCAGCAGGCTGGTGGCGGCAACGGCCGCGCTGGCGGCGATGAATTCTCTGCGTTTCATGGACAGTACCTCGTGTGAAGATCGCGCCGGCCGGAACCGGCGCGAGGGGAGCATCAGAACGTGTAGCCGACAGTCAGACTGTAGCCGCGCCCGAAGATGGTGGCGTAATCGCTGGAATCGCCGAGGAAGCTGTTCGGATCGTAGAACGGCAGGCGGTCGAACAGGTTCTTGATGGTGAAACCGACATTCCAGTGCGCGTCCGGGCGCCAGGCCACGCTCAGGTTGGCCGTCCACCACGACGGTGCGCCGTCGCACTTGCTCTGCTCCACCGGCAGGTAGCCGGCGGTGCAGGTCTGCGGGTTGTTGTCTTCTTCATCGATCTGCTGCAGCGCCCACTTGGTGCCGCCGACGTAGTTGACGAAGACGCTGGTGGTGACCTGCTTGTAGCTCCAGTCCGCGTTCAACGTGGCGCGCAGGCGGGGGTTGTTGTAATACCCGACCAGGTCGCCGTAGTACCAGCCGCTTTCGTCGTCCAGGTAGGAACGGTTGCGGTTGGCGATGGTGGCGGCCACGCCGATGTTCAGGTTGCCCCACTCGCCCAGCGAGAAGCGGCTGCGGGCGTCGATGTCGAAACCGTCGATCAGGGTCTTGCCGCGGTTCTTGTACTGGCCCACCACGCTGGCCACATTGCCCACGCTGTAGCCGGGCAGCGTGCCGGGACAGGCAACGCCGCTGGCCGGGTCGGCGCACATCGCCGCCAGGGCGGCCAGGTTGGCGCGGTCGCTTTCAGTGATCGGCGAACGCGTGGAGGAAATGATGTCCTCGTCGCGGGTGAAGTCCGGGGCGACGATCTCGTTGCTGCGGTAGATGAACCAGTAGTCGGCCGACACCGACAGCCACTGCGTGGGTTCGTAGACGAAGCCCAGCGTGGTGATCTTGGCCTTCTCCGGCTTCAGGTCCGGGTTGGGCTGGGTCATGCGCGCCACGGTGCGGCTGCAGTCGGTGTTGAGTAGGGTCTTGCCTAGGTCGACATCTCCCCCGCGCTGCGATCGCAACAGCAGGTTCGCGATCGCGTTGGTCTCGTTGCAGCGCACCTCGTCGCGGTAGCCGCCCAGCTGGGCGAACACGCCGCCGTTGCCGGATTCGGCCAAGCTGGGCGCGCGGAAGCCGGTGGAGTAAGTGCCGCGCAGCATCAGCTGGTCGAACATCTGGTACTTCAGGCCGATCTTCGGCGCCAGGTTGGCGCTGAAGTCCGGGTATTTGTCCACGCGCAGCGCGGCGTCCAGTTCCAGCTTTTCGGTGAGCGGGGCCACCGTCTCGGCGAACAGCGCGTAGGTGTTGCGCTTGCCGTCGAACCACGAACCACCCTGCTGGGTGATCAGGCCATTGGCCGCATCCGGATTGCCGGGCGTATAGAAGGTTTCGCGGCTGGCGTTGAAACCGAACGCCGCACGCACTTCGCCGGCAGGCATCTGGAACAGCGGGCCTTCGATCTTGCCGTCGAGGGTATGCAGGCGCGTCCAGGACTGGATGTCGAAGGTCGGGAACGCTTCGCGGATCAGCGCGGCGTTGGCTTCGCTGATCTCACCGAACTTGTACGCCGGGTGATCGGAGATGATCACGCGGCCGGTACCCGGGTCGACGGAGTACGGACCGAACGCCTTCTCGAAGCCGGCCAGGTTGACGTTGGTGGTCTGGTAGGTGACCGAGTGGCTGCCGGCGGTGGCGAAGGCGGTTTCCCAGTTCCAGTCGCCGATGTCACCGCGCAGCCCCGCCACCACGCGGTAGCTCTGGTCGGTGTTGCGCTGGCCGAAGTGGTTGGCGCCCACGTCCTGCAGCAGGTACTGCAGGCCGACCACGCCGCCCATCAGTGCTTTCAGTTCGGGCGAGGCGTTGTTGTATTCGTTGTTCTGGCCCAGGTACGGATACAGGAACTGGTTGACCGTGGTGCCGGTGTTGCGCGAGAACCAGCTGGTCGGGTTCCCGGTGGTGGTGCCGTAGGCGCGCGGCGTGCCGCCGTTGGCAGTCAGGTCGATGTCGGTGTAGGTCGCCTCGGCGAAGGCTTCGGTGCTGTCGCCGATCAGGAAATGCGCGTTGACGTACGCGGTATTGCGCTCGGACTTGGCGCCGGCGTCGATCTCGTTGTTCATCCACGTCTCCCAGATGCAGCGCGGGCCGGCAGCTTCGCTGGTGAGCACGTTGTTGCAGCCCGGGGCGGCTTCCTGCACGCGGCGGCCGGTGACCGGATCGAACGCGAAGTAGCTGCCCGGGTTGAACTCACCCGGCTTGCTGCCGGTACCCAGGCGCAGGTTGGGCAGGTAGTTGGGGTTGTTGACGTAGTACTGGTCGGGCCGCTTGTCGTAGAAATCGCTCAGCGGGATCGCATCGCGCCGGTACAGATTGACCGAGGCGTACACGTTGTAGCGGTCTTCATCGAGGTCGCCGAAACCGGCGGTGATGCTGCCCTGGTGCTCGCCGTAGGAGCTGATCCGCGAGGACTTGTCCGTGGTGAGATTGATCTCCGCACCCTGGTAGGAGCGCTTGGTGATCACGTTGATCACGCCGGCCACGGCGTCGGTGCCGTACACCGCCGAGGCACCGTCGGTCAGCACTTCCATGCGCTCGATCGCCGCAGCGGGGATCGCATCGATGTTGACGAACTGGGTCTGGAAGCCGGCCGGCGCGCCGTAGTAGGACAGGCGGCGGCCATTCAACAGCACCAGCGTGCCCTGCGCGCCGAGACCGCGCAGGTTGGCCTGCGAGGCGCCGTCCGAGCCGGTGAACAGCGAGCGCGCATCCTGCTGGCCCGGGCGTGCCGCCGGCAGGTTGTCGAGCACCTGCAACAGCGTGCGCGCGCCCATGTTCTCGATGTCCTGCTTGCTGATCACCTGCACCGGCGAGGCGGTTTCCACATCGCTGCGGCGGATGTTGGAGCCGGTCACTTCGATGCGCGACAGCTCGGTGGCTTTGGTATCGGGCGCTGCGTCCTGGGCGCTGGCACTGCCGACCACCGCAACGGCCAGGCCGAGTGCGATGGACAAGGGGGTGGCGGTGATGCGGCGATGGCGATGGCGTTCGGTCAACATCTTGGGCTCCTTGTTCGATCCGCAGCGTGGGGCTGGCGGTGGATGGGTGTGTTCGGGCAAACGTCCCCCGTGCCGCGGCCAAACGGCCGCAGACGGGAAACGGGAGAGAGCGGTGTTTCGAAAGGCGGTTCGGTTACGGCGACACGATGCTGGCGGTATCGCCCTCCTGTCCGATCAGGGCGGCATTGGCCCAGTTGCCACAGACCTGCGCGGGGTGATCGCCCTGCGCTCCGAGCGTGCGCAGGCTCAGCCGCTGCAGGCCGCGCACGTCCAGCTCCGGTTTGACCACGCCGGGTGCTTTGACCAGGCCGCTGTCATACAGCAGCCGACCATCGCCCCAGACCTGGAACTGCATGCCGCCGGCGGTGCGACACTGATCATCGATCCCCAGGTCGGCGCGCAGCAGGCGCCAGCCGCCGCCCAGCTGCAGATCGATCCGGCTGCTGGCGTTGACGCCCAGGCCACGGCGGAAATGCAGCCCGTTCATGCGCATCTCCGCCTGCCCACCGAAGGCATGGTCGGCAGCGACGCTGGCTTTCAACGGGGCCGGCAGCGGCAGCGCGGACAGGTACAGCTGCTGTGCGGGGCCCTCCGGCTGCGGGTGCTCCAGCACGTGGAAGGTGGACAGCACGATCGGACCGACATCGCGCGGCTGCAGCGCATCGACCGCCCGCGCCACGCTGCCCTGCGCCGCGGTCACCATCGGATCGGCACCGCTGGCGCCATCGCCTTCCGGGTTCTGCGTGCTCAGCACGCGGAAGCGCAGCAGGCGGCCGGCATGGGCGGGGAAGTCGATCTGCTGCATGCCCTGCTGCAGGGTCAGGCGGCCACGCTTGACCGGTTCACCCCACTCGCCATTGCTGTCGGCCATGTAGATTTCGTAGTCGCGGATCTGGCCGTTTTTCCAGTGCTGGTCGTTGCGCGGCGCCAGTTCGATGCCGTCGATCAGCTTGCGTTCGCCGAAGCCGAGCACCCACTCGTGCGCGCCGGTCTTGACCGCCTGGTTGCGCACGGTGCGGAACCACGTGGCCGGATCCTCGTCGAAGGCCTTCTCCATTTCGTAGCCCTGTTCCTCGGCCGGGCGGCTGACCAGCAGCAGGCTGTCGGAGGGCAGCGCGCGGCCCAGTTCCGGGGCGGCCGGGAAGGCATCGTCGGCTGGCGCGGCGGCGATCGGCAGATCCAGCTGCAGCGCGATCGCCTGGCGGATGTCGGTCGGCGCGGTGCGCACGTGCAGGGTGCCGCGGCGCTCGGCCGCATCGAAGTACCAGCCCTCGCCCGCACCCTGCCACGCTGCTTGGTCGGCCAGCATCGGCAGCGCGCGACCCTCCAGCGTCACCGCGGCCGGGCGCTGGCGGCTGAGCACGCGCAGCGCATAGCGACGCTGCGGCAGCTGGCCGGCGTACTGGCCCTGCACCGGATCGATGCGCACCTGCACCGGGCCCGTGCCCTGCGCCGGGGCCTGCACCGTGATCGCCTGCGTGCTGGACTCGCCTTTCTCATAGCGGCGGGTGGCGCCATCGTCTTCGTACAGCGTGTACTGCGAGGTGCCCTGCGGATACAGATCGAAGGTCACTTCGTCGAGCGGCTTCTCACCGTCGTAGAGCATCGCCGGGTACATCGGGATGATCGCTCCGGCACGCACGAACACCGGGATCGTGGCCAGGTCGACCGGCCGATCCAGCGCGCGGCCCTCCGCACCGGCCTGCAGCTGGCGGCCGTCCCAGTAATCGATCCAGCGGCCCTGCGGCAGGTGGATGTCGCGGCGCCAGCCACGGCTCGCGGCCTGGCTGCGGTACACCGGCGCGATCAGCAGCTCGCGACCGAGCAGGAACTGGTACTTGTGTGCTTCGGTATAGGCCTGCGGATCCTGCGGGTAGTCCCACATCAGCGCGCGCAGCAGCGGGGCACCGGTGGTCGCCGCGTCATGCGCCAGCCCGTACATGTACGGGGTCATGCGCATTTTCAGCTTGAGGTAGTCGCGGTTGACGCTGCGGTAGGGCTCGTCGAACCACCACGGGTGCTTGCGCGCATTGCCGGACCAGCCGGACATGCCCATCAGCACGGGCGTGAAGCTCTTCCACTGCAGGTCGCGGGTGAACGTTTCGGCGCTGCCACCGAAGATCGCATCGACGTCACCACTGGCATAGGCCATGCCGGACAGGCCGGAGCCGATCAGGGTCGGGATGTGCCAGCGGATGTAGTCCCAGCTGCTGCTCTGGTCGCCGGTCCAGGCCACCGCGTAGCGCTGGATGCCGCCCCAGCCCATCACCGTCCACAGGAACGGGCGCGAGTCGGAGTTGTGCAGGATGCCGTTGAACGCGGACTGGTTGGCATCCATCGCGAACTGGTAGCCCTTGCCGGTCCAGGCCACGTCCAGCTTCTGCACGCGACTGCCGGCGGTGCCCACTTCCCAGGCAATCTTGTCGACGCCGTTCTCGGTCCACAGGCCGGTCTTGAAGCCGTACTTCGCCAGGCCCTGCACGGTCTCGGGCAGCTTCGTGTAGCCGCAGCCGTAGCCGTCGTTGGGCAGGATCCAGCCACCGGGCATGTCGTGGTCGCGGTACTGCCTGGCCACACTGTCCACCACGTCGGGCGTGGTGCCGGTCGGGCCGTCGCTCCAGCCGTCGGGCACGCTGCCGGGCTTCTTGATGTTGTCGCCATCGTTGTAGCAGTCGGCGTCGCCATAGGAGAACGCCCAGCGCGGCAGCAGGCCGGCGCGGCCGGTCAGCGTGGTGTAGCGGTCCAGCAGGGTGTGCAGGCTCGCCCCGACGAAGTAGTACGCATCGAAGCGGTCTTCGTGATGCAGCAGCGTGGCCTGGTCGGCCTGGCGCAGATCGTAGGTGCCATCGCTCCAGGTGTTGCGCAGCATGCCCCAGCCGCGCGAGCTCAGCAGCATCGGCGCGGGGTTGGGCCGATCGCCCTCTTCCCAGCCGCCGGAGTACGACACCTCCAGCTCGCGGCCCTTGAATTCGAAGCGGCCGTTCTGCTGGCCACCGCCGTAGAAGTGTTCACCGGCCTCGCTGGAGAGCACCTGCACGCTCTGGTCCTTGTCCAGGTCCAGCGGCTGCAGTTCGCGCCACAGGGCGACATCGCGGTCGCCCTCGCGGCGATCCAGCGACAGGCGCAGCGGCTGGCGCTGGATATGCAGGACCAGCGCATCGGTGCGGATGCGCACCTCGTTGGCGTCTTCTTCCAGTTGGAAGGCAACCTTCGTCACCGGCTGCGGCAGGACGATGGGTGCGGCCTTGTCGCCGGCAGCGGTCAGCGTGCCGTTGCGGCCGGCCTGCACGCGCAGTACGTCCTCGCGCAGCAGCTCCACGCGCAGGGTGGCGCCGGTATCGCTGCTGAGCGTCCAGCTGGCGGTGCCGTCTTTGCCCGGGGTCGCGCTGATCGCACGCAGGTTGCCCACCGGCGCGGCGCTGGCAGTGCCGGCCAGGGCCACTGCAGCGAGCAGTGCGATCGTCAGACCAGTGCGTCGTAACCGGAAGTCCACCTTGCCCCCAAGCCCGCGGTCAGCGGGAAACTGAAACCAGTGCGGCCGACTCTAGGGCAGGGTCTCGAAAGATGTCAACAAATTGCAAAGAAAAAGGAAGGATATTTTCGTACAAACGAAAGATGCGGCACAGCAACACTTTCCAAACGCCACCTGAATGCGCACTTTGATTTCGCCTGAAACCTTGCTGCGACGCGGCATTCAACAGCGCGGATGAGGATGGTCCATCAGGCAATCGGTAAAAAGTGTGATCGAACTACCTTTTCTTTATCTTTCGATATTTGACATTTCGAAAGAAAACGCAGAAGGTGCGTTCGCCCAACAGGAATTGCGAATGGACGCTTCTCTGCTCCCTGATTTGCCCGCGTGGCAGCGCCTCGGTGGCGCCTATACCGCCGAAGAAATCGCCCAGCAGCCTCGGCTGTGGACGGCGCTGGCCAACCTTCTGGACGACGCGCAGGCGCGCATCGATGCTTTCCTCGGTGACGCCCTGCGCGATCCCGGCCAGCTGGTGATCTTCACCGGCGCCGGCAGCTCGGGCTTCATCGCCGAGATGGTGGCCGACCAGATCAATGCGCAGTGGCCCGCCGAGGTCCGCGCCGTGCATACCACCAGCCTGCTGACCCATCCGGCGCTTTACCTGCGCCGCGATCGACCGACCCTGCTGGTGTCGTTCGGGCGCAGCGGCTCCAGCCCGGAGAGCGTGGCAGCGGTGGACCTGGTCCGCGACCAGGTCGACCACGCGCGCTTCCTGGACATCACCTGCAACGCCGCGGGTGAACTGGCCACGCGTGGCCAGGGCCGCAGCGATACCTTGTCGCTGCTGATGCCGCCGGCCAGCTGCGACCGCGCCTTCGCCATGACCAGCAGCCTGAGCTGCATGCTGTTGGCCGCGCTGAGCACATTCGACAGCGCTCCGTGGGCGCAGCGTCTGGAACGCCTGCATGCGCTGGGCACCCACGGCGCGCGTGCGCTGGACGCCTGGGACGCCGCAGTGGCTGCCCTTGCCCAGGCGCCGTACGCGCGCGTCATCTATCTCGGCAGCGGTCCGCTGGAAGCCGTTGCGCGCGAGGCCGCGCTGAAGGTGCTCGAACTCACCGCCGGCCGCGTGCTGGCGCTGGCCAACACCCCGCTGGGGTTCCGCCATGGGCCGAAGTCCACCCTCAACGGCGAGACCCTGGTGGTGATGCTGCGCAGCGCACAGCCGCTGGCCCGCCGCTACGAACAGGACTTGTTGAACGAACTGCGCCGG
Organism: Stenotrophomonas sp. SAM-B; assembly: GCF_013387485.1. Classification (GTDB taxonomy): domain Bacteria; phylum Pseudomonadota; class Gammaproteobacteria; order Xanthomonadales; family Xanthomonadaceae; genus Stenotrophomonas; species Stenotrophomonas maltophilia_AA. The sequence continues at coordinate 195,459 of NZ_JABBXB010000001.1, read as the reverse complement.
GACGGCATCGCCGGCCGGGTGCTGTCGATCGGGCCCGACGATGCGGACCGCGCCGACGACGATTTCGTGCTCGATGCGCCCGCGCTGCCCGATCCGTGGCTGGCCCCGCTGTGGCTGCTGGTGCCGCAGTGCTATGCGCTGCAGCGTTCGGCCGCACTCGGCATGACCCCGGACAATCCCTTCCCCGACGGCACGGTCAACCGTGTGGTGCAGGGCGTGATCATCCATCCCCACGGCTGAACACGCATGCAGACCTGGTACGGCATCGACATCGGCGGCACCAAGATCGAACTGGTCGCATGCGACGCGGCGCTGGTGGTGCATCACCGCCAGCGCGTGGCGACACCCACCCGCGACTACGCCGCGTTCCTGCAGGCCATCGTCGATCTGGTCGATGCCGCCGACCGCGCGCTCGGCGAGCGCGGCGTGGCCGTCGGCATCGGCCTGCCCGGCGTGCGTGATCGTGCCAGTGGCCGCCAGCTCAGCGCCAACGTGCCCAGCCTGACCGGCCAGACGGTCGGTGCGGACCTGCAGGCACGCCTGCAGCGCCCGCTGGAACTGGGCAATGACCTGCAGTGTTTCGCCTTGTCCGAAGCGCACGACGGCGCTGCCGCCGGCTACCCCAGCATGTTCGGGGTGATCCTCGGCACCGGCGCGGGCGGTGGCTTCTGCGTGGGCGGCCGGCTGATCGCCGGGCACAACGGCATCGCCGGCGAATGGGGGCACTGGAGCCTCCCCGCCACCCTGCAGCAGCGCCACGATCTGCCGGTGCTGGACTGCGGCTGCGGCCTGCGGGGCTGCCTGGAGCGCTACGTCTCCGGCAGCGGGCTGGCGATGATCCACGAGCGCCGCGGTGGCGCGGCCCTGGATGCCGCTGCGGTGGTCGCCCGTGCGCAGGCCGGCGATGCGATCGCGCAGCAGGCCCTGGCGATCCACCGCGACCTGCTCGGCTACAGCTTCGCCAGCCTGATCCTCGCGCTGGACCCGCACGTGATCGTGCTCGGCGGCGGGCTGTCCAAGCTGGAGCAGCTCTACCGCGACCTGCCGGCCGCGATCGCGCCCTACCTGTTCACCGGCGTACGCGTTCCCCCGATCCTGCCGCCCACCTTCGGCGATGCCGGCGGTGCGCGTGGCGCCGCCCTGCTCGCACGCCAGCATTTTTCCTCCCCCTGAACACCGTTGTTACTGGAGTTGCCATGTCCGCCGTCCAATCGTTGATCGCCGCCCACCGCCAGGGCCAACCCGTCGGGCTGTACAGCGTCTGCTGCAGCAACGCGCAGGTGTTGCTGGCGGCGATGCAGGTCGCGCAGCGCTACGACACCCTGCTGCTGATCGAGGCGACCTCCAACCAGGTCGATCAGTTCGGCGGTTACACCGGCATGACCCCGCCGCAGTACCGCGACTACGTACTGCAGCTGGCGCGCGATGCCGGCTTCCCGGCCGAGCGGCTGGTGCTCGGTGGCGACCACCTCGGCCCCAACGCCTGGCAGAAAGGCCCGGCAGACGCCGCCATGGCAAACGCGCGCGATCTGATCGCCGCGTATGTCGCCGCCGGTTTCCACAAGATCCACCTGGACTGCAGCATGTCCTGCGCCGATGACCCGACCCCGCTGCCCGACGCCATCGTCGCCGCGCGCTCGGCCGAACTGGCGCGGGTCGCCGAACGTACCGCCGCCGAACACGGCCTGCCGCCGCCGGTCTACGTGATCGGCACCGAAGTGCCGATCCCCGGGGGTGAGGCTTCGCTGGCCGGTGGCCTGCAGGTCACCACGCCGGCCGCGGCCGCGACCACGCTGGACATCCACCGCGAGGCGTTCTCCGCCCCGGACCTGCTGCCGGCGTGGGAGCGCGTGATCGCGATGGTGGTGCAGCCCGGCGTGGATTTCGACCACAGCAGCGTGCACTACTACGACCCTGCCGCCGCCGCGAACCTCTCGGCCTTCGTCGAACGGCAGCCGCGCATCGTGTTCGAAGCACACTCCACCGACTACCAGACCGAGGCCGGCCTGCACGCGCTGGTCCGCGATCACTTCGCGATCCTCAAGGTCGGGCCGGCGGCCACCTATGCCTTCCGCGAAGCCGTGTTCGCGCTGGCCATGATCGAGCGCGAACTGCTCCCCGCCGCGCAGCGCTCGAACCTGATCGAGGTGCTGGACCGCTGCATGGTCGACACGCCGGGCAGCTGGCGCAGCTACTACCAGGGCGACGAACACGAGCTGCGCCTGCTGCGCGCCTATTCGCTCAGTGACCGCAGCCGTTACTACTGGGGTGAGCCGGCGGTGCAGGCCGCGCTGGACACGCTGGTCGCCAACCTCACCGCGCAGGTGCCGCCGCAGATGCTGCTCAGCCAGTTCATGCCCGAACAGCTCAAGGCGATCGAAGCCGATGAACTGCAGCCCGCACCGCTGGCGCTGATCCAGCACAAGGTCGCGCTGCGCCTGGCCGAATATGCCCGGGCCTGCAATCGCAACCTCTCAGGCACGCATAACGAAACCCGGCAGGCCAAGGAGCTTTCGGAACGGTAAGCTTCGGCTTTCCCTTTCGAACGGAATCGCCCCCATGCGGAACACCCGGCAGCGTCGCCAGCAGATCCTCCAGACCCTAGTCGAGCACGGCAACGTGCAGGTCAGCGAGCTGGTGACGCGTTTTTCGGTCTCGGCGGTCACGATCCGTGCCGACCTGACCCACATCGAATCGCAGGGGCTGGCCACCCGTACCCACGGCGGCGCCACGCTGGTACGCACGCCGCCGCAGGAACAGGACATCCACGAGAAGGATGCGCTGAACCTGCCGATGAAGGACCGGATCGGCATCGAGGCGGCCAAGCTGGTCAAGGCCGGCGACAACATCATCATCGACTCGGGCTCGACCACGATGACGCTGGCGCGGCACCTGCGCGGGCATCGCGATGTGACGGTGATGACCAATGGCCTGAACATCGCCTGGGAGCTGGCCAATGCGCCCGGCGTGGAGCTGCTGCTCACCGGCGGCCTGCTGCGCAAGCAGTCGCTGTCGCTGCACGGCAGCCAGGCCGAGGCCAGCCTCAACACCTACAGCTTCGACACCCTGTTCCTGGGCGTCGATGGCCTGGATCTGCAGTTCGGCCTCACCACCCACCACGAGGCCGAAGCCAGCCTCAACCACCGCATGGTCGAGCGTGCACGCCGCATCGTGGTGCTCACCGACGCCTCCAAGTTCGGCCGGGTCAGCCTGCACCGCATCGCGCGGCTGGACCAGGTCCACACCATCATCACCGACGCCAGCATCGAGGCCGAGTACCTGGAAGGGCTGCAGCGGCTGGGCGTCGAAGTGATCATCGCCGAGTCCCCGCCTTGACCGAGTCCCGCTCCCTGCACGGCCGCCTGCTCACCGACACCGGTTGGGTCCGCGGCGACATCCACTTCGACCAGCGCATCACCGCCATCGATACCGCGCACGCCGATCCGCGTGGCGACGATGAGGTCCCGCTGATCCTGCCCGGCTTCATCGACCTGCATGTGCATGGCGGCGCCGGGGTGGACATCATGCAGGGCGGTACGACCGCCCAGACCGTGGCGCGCGCGCATGCCCGGCACGGCACCACCGCGCTGCTGGGCACCACCATGACCGCGCAGGAGGACGACATCACCCGCGCACTTGAAGGCCTGTCCGCTGCGATCGCCACGCGCGAACCCGGCATGGCGCGCGTGCTCGGCGTCCACCTGGAAGGCCCCTTCATCAGTGCCGAGCGTCTGGGCGCACAGCCCCCGCTGGTGGTCGAGGCCACCCTGGCCGACGTGCAGCGCCTGCATGCGATCGCACCGATCAAGGTGCTGACCCTCGCCCCGGAGATCGGCCAGCACCTGGCGCTGATTCCCGCGCTGAGCACGCTCGGCATCCGCGTGCAGCTCGGCCACAGCGCCGGCAGCTACGAGGATGGCGTTGCCGCACTGAACGCAGGCGCGGCCGGCTTCACCCATCTGTTCAACGGCATGACCGGCGTGGACCACTACCACCCGGGCATCGCGACCGCCGCGCTCGCGCATGCCGAGTACGCCGAGCTCATCCCCGATCTGCAGCACGTGCATCCCGGCGCGATCCGCACGGCCCTGCGCGCGATCCCTCGCCTGTACTGCGTCACCGATGCGACCGCCGCTACCGGCATGCCCGATGGCGAGTACGCGCTGGGCGTGCAGCGCGTGCACAAATGCCTGGGCTGCGTGCGGCTGTCGAGCGGCTCGCTGGCCGGCAGTGCGCTGACCATGGACCAGGCGCTGCGCAACCTGGTCTCGCTCGGCCTGGGCATCGCCGATGCCTCCAACCGGCTGTCGCGCTATCCGGCCGACTATCTCGGCATCGACGACCGCGGCCGTCTCGCGACCGGTGCCTGGGCGGACCTGGTGGTGCTTGACCACGACCTGCGCGTGCACGGCGTGGTGGTGGAAGGCGACGACATCGCGCTCGACTGAGCGTTGACTCCCGCGCCGCCACGGCGCACGCAGTTGCAGACAGGACCGGCATGATGAACGACGTTTCCGCAGCCCTTCCCGTGCACGCCGGCGCCTCCGCGCCGCGCTGGCCGGTACGCTATCTGTTGTTCATCGGCGGCATGGGTGGGCTGCTCTACGGCATCGACATCGGCATCATCGCCGGTGCCCTGCCCTACCTGGAGGCCACCGCGACCGCGAGCTGGCATCTGACCAGCCAGCAGCTGGGCTTCGTGGTCGCCGCCGTGCTGCTCGGCAGCGTGTTGTCCTCGCTGTTCGCCGGCATGGTCGCCGACCTGATCGGGCGTCGCGGCGCGATGCTGCTGGCCGGCGTGCTGTTCACTGCCAGCATCCCGGTGATGGCGCTGTCCGATGGGTACGGCGCGCTGTTGATGGGGCGGCTGCTGCAGGGCATCAGCGGCGGCCTGATCGGCGTGGTGGTGCCGCTGTACCTCGCCGAAGTCCTCAGCCCGGAACGGCGCGGTCGCGGCGCCGCGATGTTCCAGTTGCTGCTCACCATCGGCCTGGTACTGGCCGCCGTGATCGGGCTGTACCACGCCCATGCGGTGGATGCGGCGACCGCCGCGGTGCGCCATCTGCCCGGTGCCGAACAGCTGCGCCTGCTGTTCGACGTCAAGGACCATGCCTGGCGCACGATCTTCTGGAGCTGCCTGCTGCCCGGCCTGGTGTTCACCGGGGGCGTGCTGCTGATCAGTGAATCACCGCGCTGGCTGGTGCGCCGTGGCCGCATCGACAAGGCGCGCAGCGCGCTGCAGCGCACGGTCGCCGCGGCCGACGTCGAGCCGACCCTGCAGCGCATGCAGGCGCCGGAAGAACGCCAGATCGGCCGCAACGGCAAACGCGATCCACTGCTCAGCCGCCGCTACGTGTGGCCCTTCGTGCTGGCCTGCCTGGTGCTGGCGTTCACCCAGGCCACCGGCATCAACTCGGTGCTGGCCTACGCGGTCAACATCCTCAACCAGGCCGGCCTGCCCGGCTCGGTGGCCAATGGTGCGGATGTGGCGATCAAGCTGCTCAACGCGGTGATGACCGTGGTGGCGCTGGTGCTGGTGGACCGCAAGGGCCGCAAGTTCCTGCTGATGCTGGGCAGTGGCGGCATCACGCTGTCGCTGCTGGCGGCCGCCCTGCTGTTCGTGCAGAGCGAACGCGGGCGGCTGGATGTGCAGGCCACGCTGCAGCAGCAGGTGAGCGGCACCACCCTGTCGCTGCCGCTGGATGCCGCGCAATGGCAGCGGCTGGACGGCACTGCCGGCACCGCGCCGCAACAGCTGACCGTGTCCTATGCCTACGGCGGCTTCAGCAATGTGCGCTCGCTGCGCAGCGACAACCCGATCGATGCCACCCTGCAGATCCGCCGCGAGGACGCGGTCTCGGCCGACAGCGTGATCGGCCGCTTCTTCCGTACCCTGCACCTCAACCCGTTCCCGGATCCCGCGCAGGCCGCCAACGCACCGCTGGTGATCGAACGCGCGGTGATCGGCCCGGTGCCCTCGCCCACGCACGGCTGGCTCGTCGCCGGCTGCATCCTGTTGTTCGTCGCGTTCTTCGCGGTAGGCCCCGGCGTGTGCGTGTGGCTGGCGCTGTCCGAGCTGATGCCGACCCGCATCCGCTCCAACGGCATGAGCATCGCGCTGCTGATCAACCAGTTCGTCTCCACGGTGATCGCCGCGATCTTCCTGCCCACGGTCGGTCACTACGGCTACGCCAGCATGTTCTTCTTCTGGGCCGGCTGCACGCTGCTGTACTTCCTGATCGCCGCGTTCTGGCTGCCGGAGACCAAGGGCAAGTCGCTGGAGCAGATCGAGGCGAACTTCCGCTGAGCGGCAGCTGCCCTGCCCGACGGGATCAGGGCGCCTTGCCGGTGATCTCGGTGAACAGCCGGTGGGCTTCGTCGCTGCCATCCAGTCCGGTCACCTGCATGGACTGCGCGAACGGACCGGCGATGACGGCGACATTGAGGACCTGGTCGCCGATGGTGAATGCCACCCGCTTGCCCACGCGTGCTTCGGTCGCGGCAAGAATGCGCGGTGCGGCTGCATCGGTGAAGCGCAGGACAAGGGTGTCCTGTCCGTTGTGTCCATCGGTGCCGACGGCAACCGAGGCGATGTCGCTGGTGGTGATGAACGCCGGTTCGAGCAGCGGCAGGGCGTTGCCATCGCGGTCCGTGAGCGTTGTGCTGTTGGAGCCACCTGCCTCCGCGGCGACCTCACGCATCTGGATGCGTGCCTGCGCCAGCGGTGAGACGCCCGCCGGCACGTCTGCCGCCGCCGGAGGCGGGGATGTCTGCGTGCAGGCGCCCAGGCCGGACCCCAGCAACATCGTCATGATCAACAGGGAACTTCGCATGCGTGTCTCTCCATGAGGGGATGACAGCAGTATCGCTGCTGCGTGGGCGCAGCGGGTGGCGAAGACGCCGTACAACGGCGCTCACGGCACGCGCGCACAGACCCAGACCTGCATCGGCCCGGCACCGGCGTACTGCAGCGCGCGCAGCGCGGCATCGGTGGTCGCCCCGGTGGTCATCACATCGTCGACCACGGTCAGCCCGGCGGGCGGATGCCCCCGCACCGCGAACGCATCGCGCAGGTTGCAGCGGCGGGCATCGGCATCCAGATTCGACTGCGCGGCCGTTTCGCGGGTCCGTTGCAGACCCTGCCAGAGCGGGCAGCACAGCCCGCGCGCCAGCGGCCGGGCCAATTCCAGCGCCTGGTTGTAGCCGCGCTGGCGCAGCCGCCGGCGATGCAGCGGCATCGGCTGCAGCGGCCCGGCCAGGAACGGCGGCACGCGCTGCAGCATCAGCTGCGACAGCAATCGGCCGGCAGCCAGATCCTGGTGGAACTTGAACCGGATCAGCAGGCGGTCGATCGGCGCCGCATACAGGAACGCCGCGCTGGCGGCGGCCTGGCGGGGATGCTCGTCGACGCAGCGCCCGCAGTGGTCGTCCGTTTCTTCGCTGCGGTCGGCCGCCGCCAAGGGCAGCGCGCAGCGGCGGCAGGCATGGTCGTTCCAGGGCAACGCCCGATGGCAGGCGCGGCACAGGTCCATTCCATCCTCGCCGGGGCACTCGCAGACCAGGCAGCGCAGCGGCAGCATCTGCCAGCGCAGCCACCCCAAGGCTCCGTAAACTTTTGAAATGATCATGTGGTTGACAGATGGCGACCTCCTCACCAGACTGCCGCCCTTTCGTTCCCCTATCTGTCAGGACATCCCCATGGCTTCTGTCATCCGACACGACTGGCACCGCGAGGAGCTGCTGGCGCTGTTCGAACTGCCGTTCCCGGCGCTGCTGCACCGCGCGGCCAGCGTGCACCGCGAGCAGTTTGATCCGGCGGAAGTGCAGATCTCGACCCTGCTCTCGGTCAAGACCGGCGGCTGTCCGGAAGACTGCGCCTACTGCCCGCAGGCACAGCGCTACAGCACCGGCGTGGACGCGCAGAAGCTGATGGCCACCGACGATGTGGTCGCCAAGGCGCGCCAGGCCAAGGCCGCCGGCGCCTCGCGGTTCTGCATGGGCGCGGCCTGGCGCTCGCCGAAAGACCGCGACATCCCCAAGGTGGCGGCGATGATCCGCGAGGTGAAGGCGCTCGGCCTGGAAACCTGCGCCACGCTGGGCATGCTCAGCGGCGCGCAGGCCACCGCCCTGCGCGAGGCCGGGCTGGACTACTACAACCACAACCTGGACACCGCACCGGACTACTACGACTCGATCATCCACACGCGCCAGTACCAGGACCGCCTGGACACGCTGGCGCACGTGCGCGATGCCGGGCTGAAGACCTGCTGCGGGGGCATCGTCGGCATGGGCGAGACGCGCGAACACCGTGCCGGCCTGCTGCTGGCGCTGGCCACCCTGCCCGCCCACCCGGACTCGGTGCCGATCAACCGCCTGGTGCAGGTTGCCGGCACCCCCCTGCACGGCACCGCCGCGCTGGACCCGTTCGAGTTCGTGCGGATGATCGCGGTGGCCCGCATCGTGATGCCGCGTTCGATGGTGCGGCTTTCGGCCGGGCGCGAGGCGATGAGCGACGAGCTGCAGGCGCTGTGCTTCCTGGCCGGGGCCAACTCCATCTTCCATGGCGAGAAGCTGCTGACCACCGGCAACCCGGACACCGAGCGCGACCTGGCCCTGTTCGAACGGCTGGGGCTGCGCCCGATGGCGATCACCGTAGAGGCGCCGGGGCACGATCACCCGGCCACGGTCCACGCCGACATCACCACTGGCGGCGGCTGTGGGCGGGCGGCCTGAGCCCCGAGCAGCGGGCCCGGCAACCGGGTACGCTAACGGCCCACCCGGACCCCCTGACGACCATGGCCCGTCCTGACCTGCACGACCGCATCCAGGCCCAGCGCAAGCTCCGCGACGCGCAGGGGCGCCTGCGTGTCCGCCGCGTGGTGAGCCGGCGCGATGGCGTGCAGCTGGAAGTGGATGGCCAATGGCTGACCAACTTCTGCAGCAATGACTATCTGGGTCTGTCGCAGCAGTTTGGCGTGGTCAGCGCACTGCAGGATGCCGCCGCGCGCGAAGGCGCCGGCGCGACCGCCTCGCACCTGATCTGTGGCCACCATGCGCTGCATGAAGCGCTCGAACAGGAAATGGCCGACTGGCTCGGCTATCCGCGCGCACTGCTGTTCGGCAGCGGCTTTGCCGCCAACCTGGCCGTGCAGCAGGCGCTGCTCGGCGAAGAAGACGATGTCTGCGTGCAGGACCGGCTCAACCACGCCAGCCTGCTCGATGCCTCGCGCCTGGCCGGTTGCCGGCTGCGGCGCTATCCGCACCTGGATACCGAAGGCGCGCTGCGCCAACTCAAGCACGCGCCCAACGGCGCGGCGATGCTGGCCACCGACGGCGTCTTCAGCATGGATGGCGACATCGCCCCGCTGCGCTCGCTGTCGCTGGTGGCCCGCATGCAGGAAGCGCTGCTGTACGTCGATGATGCGCACGGTATCGGCGTGGTCGGCGAACACGGCCGCGGCTGCGTGGCCGATGCGGGTCTGGGCGTCGACGATGTGCCGCTGCAGCTGGCCACGCTCGGCAAGGCACTCGGCGGCAGTGGTGCGGTCGTGCTCGGCGACGAGGCGATGATCCAGCACCTTGCCGAGACCGCGCGGCCCTACATCTACACCACCGCCGTGCCGCCGGCCCAGGCCGCCGCGGCACTGGCCGCCGTGAAGCTGGCGCGCCGCGACGACTGGCGCCGCGAGAAGCTCACCGAGTTGATCGGCCTCTTCCGCGCCGGTGCCCGCCAGCACGGCCTGGAACTGATGCCGTCCGATACGCCGATCCAACCGCTGCTGTGCGGCGCCGAGTCGACGGTGATGGCGATGTCGGCCACGCTGGAGGCGGCGGGTTTCCTGGTCAGCGCGATCCGTCCGCCGACCGTGCCCGAGGGCAAGGCGCGCCTGCGCGTGACGCTGTCCGCATTGCATGCGCCGGCGCAGGTGCGCGCGCTGGTCGATGCGATCGCGCACGCCCGCGATACCGTGGGGCAGCAGCACGCGTTGAATGCCCTGACCGCGTGACGCCACAGAGTTGAGCATGCATATCGATGTCATCGGCCAGGGCCCGGCACTGGTCCTGATCCACGGCTGGGCCCTGCATGGCGGCGTGTTCGCGCCGCTGGTGGAGCGGCTGTCGCCGCACCTCCAGCTGCACCTGGTCGATCTGCCCGGCCATGGTGCCAGCCGCGACGACACCACCCCGTTGCGCCTGCCGCATGTGGTCAACGCCATCGCCGCTGCGACGCCGCCGGCGGTCTGGTGCGGCTGGTCGCTCGGCGGCCTGTTCGCCCTGCATGCCGCCGCGACGCTGCCGCAGGTGCGCGCCCTGGCGATGATCGCCGCCACCCCGCGATTCGTTCGCGGCGACGATTGGCCGCATGCGGTCGAGCCGGCGGTGTTCGGCCAGTTCGGCCAGGACCTCGCGAAGGACTATCGCGGCACGCTGGAGCGCTTCCTCGCGCTGGACGCGATGGGGTCCGAACACGCCCGCCAGGAACTGCGCACGCTGCGCGAGATGCTGGTCGCGCGCGGAGAACCGGCCCCCCGTGCGTTGCAGGAAGGCCTGGGACTGCTGGAGAACACCGATCTCCGCGGCGCCCTGGCCCCGCTGGGCAAACCCAGCCTGTGGCTGGCCGGCCAGCGCGACCGGCTGGTCTCGGCGCGGGCCATGCAGGCTGCCGGCGCGCTGGCGCCCGCCGCGCAGGTCCATGTGGTCGCCCACGGCGGGCATGCCCCGTTCCTCGGCCACGCCGACGAGGTCGCCGCGCAGCTGCAACACTTTGTTGCCGCCCAGTCTTGACCTCTCCCGGCCACGCATCGCCGATCATGTACGCCTGCCTCATGCCACAGGACTGACCCATGGATCTTGGAATCGCCGGCCGCTGGGCCCTGGTCTGCGCCGCCAGCAAAGGCCTCGGGCTGGGCTGTGCGCGTGCGCTGGCACGCGAAGGCGTCAACGTGGTGATCGCCGCGCGCGGTGAAGCGGCGCTGGATCGCGCCGTGCTCGAGCTGCAGGCCCTGCCGGGCGCCCGCAGGGTGATCGGCGTGGTCGCCGACATCACCACGCCGGAGGGCCGCGCCGCGGCGCTGGCCGCCTGCCCGCAGGTCGACATCCTGGTCAACAACGCGGGGGGACCACCGGCGGGCGATTTCCGCCAGTTCACCCGCGACGACTGGATCGCCGCGCTGGATGCCAACATGCTGGCTCCGATCGAGCTGATCCGCGCCACTGTGGACGGCATGATCGAGCGCGGCTTCGGCCGCGTGGTCAACATCACCTCGTCCTCGGTGAAGGCGCCGATCGACATCCTCGGGCTCTCCAACGGCGCACGCTCCGGGCTGACCGGCTTCGTGGCCGGGCTGGCACGCAGGACCGTTGCCCACAATGTCACCCTCAACAATCTGCTGCCGGGCCAGTTCGATACCGACCGCCTGCGCGGCAACTTCGCCTACCTGGCGCAGCAGCAGGGCATCGATGCCGGTCAGCTCGCCGAACGCAAGCGCACCCACATTCCCGCCGGCCGCTTCGGCACCGCCGATGAGTTCGGCGCCGCCTGCGCGTTCCTGTGCAGTGCGCAGGCCGGCTACATCACCGGGCAGAACCTGCTGATCGATGGCGGCGCCTACCCGGGCACCTTCTGAGTCCACCCGCACCACCGTTTTGAGCCGTGAGTACCCCATGACGTCCAGCTTCGATCCCCATCACGTCCGCCGCGCCTTCTCGCGCGCCGCCAGCAGTTACGACGCCGCCGCGGCGCTGCAGCGCGAGGTGGAAAAGCGCCTGCTCGAATCGCTGGACTACCTGGAAAGCCGCCAGCCGCAGGTGGTGCTCGATGTCGGCAGCGGCACCGGCCACGCCAGCGCCGTGATGAAGAAGCGCTGGCCGAAGGCGCAGGTGATCGCGCTCGACCTGGCCCAGCCGATGCTGCGCGAGGCGAAGAAGCAGGCCGGCTGGTGGAAGCCGTTCTCGCGCGTATGCGGCGATGCGCAGGCGTTGCCGGTGCTGGACCAGAGCGTGGATGTGATCTTCAGCAACCTGTGCCTGCAGTGGGTGGAGGATCTGCCGGCGGTGTTCGCCGGGTTCCGCCGCGCGCTCAAGCCCGGTGGCCTGCTGCTGGTCTCCACGTTCGGGCCGGAAACCCTGATCGAACTGCGCGATGCGTTCGCCGCCGCCGACGACGTGCCGCATGTCAGCCGCTTCGCCCCGATCGCGCAGTTCGGCGATGCGCTGATGATGTCCGGCTTCCGCGATCCGGTGCTGGACCGCGACCTGTTCACCCTGACCTACGACGACCTGACCGCGCTGATGCGCGAGCTGCAGGCGATCGGCGCCACCAACGCACGCCAGGACCGCCGCCACACCCTGACCGGGCGCGGGCGCTTCGATGCCGCGCGGGCGGCGTACGAGCCGCTGCGCCGCGAGGATGGCAAGCTGCCCAGCAGCTGGGAAGTGATCTACGCCCATGCCTGGGCACCGGAGGGCGGCGCGCCGATCCGCGAGCGCGGCCACGATGTCGCCACCGTGCCGATCTCGGCGATTCCGATCCGTCGGCGGACGACGTGATGCGCCGGCGTCTGGCCGGCGCTACGGCGTAGGGCCGGGGCGAAGCGCTGCGCTAGGACGCCGGAAACAGGTCGCGGTGGAAGAAGTAGATTTCCTGCGCCAGGAACCGCCAGCTGGTGTGGAAGCTGCGGAAGCGCGTGCTCGGCGTGGACGAGGCCAGCGCATCGATGCCCAGTTCCCGGCACAGGCGCAGCGCGCGCGCCATGTGCAGCGGATCGCTGACGATGATCACGCGGTGCAGCTTGCGCTGGTCCATCAGTCGCCGTGCTTCGATCAGGTTCTGCCGGGTGGTGCGTGAGGCGGTCTCGATCAGGATCGCGTCATCCGGTACGCCCTGCTTGAGCGCGTAGCGACGTGCCACCTGCGATTCGGAAAAGCGCGCGCCGGTGCCGCCGTAGCCACCGGTGAAGATCAGCAGCGGCGCATAGCCCTGCTGGTACAGATCCAGGCCGTGCCGGATGCGCTCTTCGAACACCGGCGAGGGCTTGGCGTCATACGCCGCCGCACCGAGCACGATGATCGCGTCGGCCTTCTGTGCCTGGTCGCGCTCGCCGATCCAGACAATCCACGCCGTGACCCCGAGCAGCCACACGGCCAGCACGATGCACAGCCGCCACAGCCAGCCGAAGAACCCCACCCCGGTGCGCCGGCTCATGCCGCGCTCCACGGCAGGGCGTCCAGGTCGACGTTGCCGCCCGACAGCACCACACCGACGCGTTTGCCGGCAAAGCGCGCCGGTTCGGCGAGGATCGCCGCCAGCGCGATCGCGGAGGACGGCTCGACCACCTGCTTGAGCACCTGCCAGATCAGCCGCATCGCGGCGATGGTGGCGTCATCGGCCACGGTGATCACCTGCGCCGCGCCGTGCAGCAGTGCGAAGTTCGGCGTGCCCAGCGTGCCACGCAGGCCATCGCAGACGGTATCGGGGGTGAAATCGATGCGGCGCTCGCCGGCCTCCAGCGAGCGCGCCGTATCGGCGGCCCCCAGCGGTTCGGCCAGAACCAGCCCGGTCGCCGGGGCGACCGCCTGCAGCGCCAGCCGCGTGCCCGAGGCCAGGCCACCGCCGCCCACCGGCACCACCATCATGTCCACGCCTTCGGTGGCGTGCAGCAGCTCCAGCGCAGCCGTGCCCTGGCCGGCGATCACCCGGGCATCGGTGTAGGGATGCACCAGGGTCGCCCCGGTTTCGGCCTGGACCTGCGCGCACATCGCTTCGCGCGCGGCGATCGAGGCATCGCAGCGCCACAGCGTGGCCCCGTGGCGACCGATGTTGGCCAGCTTGGCCGCCACGGCGCCCTCGGGCACGATCACATGGCAGGCAATGCCGCGGGTACGCGCGGCCAGCGCCAGGGCGGCGCCATGGTTGCCGGAGGAGTGGGTGACCACCCCGCGCCTGGCCTGGTCATCGTCCAGCGCCCAGACGGCATTGCACGCGCCGCGGAACTTGAAGGCTCCGCTGCGCTGCAGGTGTTCGGCCTTGAAGAAGATCGTGGCGCCGGTCATCGCATCCAGCGTGCGCGAGCGCAGCACCGGGGTCACGCAGGCGTGCGCGGCAATGCGCGCCGCCGCCGCCAGCACGTCGTCAACACAGGGCAAGGGTGAATCGCTCATGACGCAAGATTAACGTATGCCCCACGGCCACATGCGCCCTGATGAACGTGTCAGCATGGCAACCATTCATTCGGATCGGGCCGAGTTAAGGGCCGATTCAATGCCGTGGGCCGAAGCTGGCCCTACAGCCCTTTGGGGGGACCCATCATGAAAATGCGCCTTGTTCTTGCCGGTGGCCTGTTGTTGGCCCTGTCCGGCTGCGCGACGTACGACTATGTCGGCGGTGGCGGTGGCGGCAGTGGCTACTACCACGGCGCACCGTCGGTCGAGTACCGCTACCCGGCCGGCTATCCCTATGGCTACGGCAGCGGCTACTACGGCGGTGGCGGGTATTACGGTTATGGCGGCGGCTATGGCGGTGGTTACGGCTACCCGGTGTATCGCCCTTATCCGAACTACCGTCCGCCGCACAATCATCGCCCGCCGCCGCGTCCCGGCAACGGCAATGGGGGTCATCCGACCCGTCCGCCGGATCGTCCGCGTCCGACCAACGGCGGCTCGCCGTGGCGGAACATGGATTCGGTGGGTGGCCCGCGCCGACCGCAGCAACAGCAGCAGCAGCGACCCTCGCGTCCGCCGCAGGCACGCCCGGCCCAGGCCCCGCGTCCGGCTGCGCCGAGGATGAACGGCTCCCCGTGGCGGAATCTCAACAATGCGAACCAACGCACAGTTGAGCCCTGAGATCGCTTGATTTTCACGCGCCCGGCGGTTCACTCTAGCCGGGCGGTGACTGCCACGGTCACAAAGTGTCAAAAGCGACAAGTGGCGTCACATTCGGCTCTATGTCGATATCCGCCAGGAACATCTGGATCCCCCCTGTTCCGGCCCTGTCGGATGTCGGCACCTTAAACGCAGAAGGCCCCGCTACTGGCGGGGCCTTCTGTATTTGGGCCACCGGCCCGGCCGGGAACGGCAAAAAAACAGGGCCGGCAGTCCCCCGACTGCCGGCCCCTCTGCTTCCCCACGATGCGCTTGGACCGGCCCCTGTTCCAATTCCGGTCCGTTGCGCACAAGGCGCATGCCATCCTGGGTGCTATTGGGTTATCTGCAGAAAACGTGCCAACTTGAGGGTGGATTTCATGGCCCCCGACGAATGGCGCTAAAATCGCCACCCGCGCCCTGTCGCCAGGGCTGATCCGGGCCGCCCGGCCCCGTCCCGAGCTCCTCCGCCATGACTGACTCCTTCTACCGCTACGACGTGATCGTCATCGGCGGCGGCCACGCCGGCACCGAGGCCGCGCTGGCGGCCGCGCGCAGCGGTGCGCGCACCCTGCTGCTGACCCACAACGTGGAAACGATCGGCGCGATGAGCTGCAACCCGGCCATCGGCGGGATCGGCAAGGGCCACCTGGTCAAGGAGATCGATGCCCTCGGCGGCGCGATGGCGCATGCCGCCGACCGCGCCGGCATCCAGTGGCGCACGCTCAACGCCTCCAAGGGCCCGGCTGTGCGCGCCACGCGCTGCCAGGCCGACCGCAATCTCTACCGCATGGCGATCCGCCAGATCGTCGAGGCCCAGCCCAACCTGACCGTGTTCCAGGCGGCGGTCGATGACCTGATCATCGAAGGCGACGCCGTGCGCGGTGCGATCACCCAGACCGGCCTGCGCTTCAGCGCGGCGGCCGTGGTACTCACCGCCGGTACTTTCCTAGCCGGCAAGATCCACGTCGGTGAAACCCAGTACGCCGCCGGCCGCATGGGCGACCCGCCGGCGACCACGCTGGCCGCGCGCCTGCGCGAGCGCCCGTTCGTGCTCGACCGCCTCAAGACCGGCACGCCGCCGCGCATCGATGGCCGCTCGCTGGACTACAGCCTCATGGAAGAACAGCCCGGCGACGACCCGCGCCCGGTGATGTCCTTCCTTGGCAGCGTGGCCGAGCATCCGGCGCAGGTCAGCTGCTGGATCACCCACACCAGCGAGCGCACCCACGAGATCATCCGCAACGCGCTGCACCGTTCGCCGCTGTACAGCGGGCAGATCGAAGGCATCGGCCCGCGCTACTGCCCATCCATCGAGGACAAGGTGGTGCGCTTCGCCGAGAAGGCCAGCCACCAGATTTTCGTCGAGCCCGAAGGGCTGGACGTCGTCGAGATCTACCCCAACGGCATCTCCACCTCGCTGCCCTTCGATGTGCAGCTGGAGCTGGTGCGCAGCATGCGCGGCTTCGAGAACGCGCATATCACCCGGCCGGGCTACGCGATCGAGTACGACTTCTTCGATCCGCGCGGGCTGAAGAACACGCTGGAGACCAAGACCGTCAGCGGCCTGTTCTTCGCCGGCCAGATCAACGGCACCACCGGCTATGAAGAGGCCGCCGCGCAGGGCCTGCTGGCCGGCCTCAACGCCGCCCGCTTCACCCGCGACGACGCCGGCTGGTGCCCGCGGCGCGACGAGGCGTACCTGGGCGTGCTGGTCGACGACCTGATCACCCATGGCACCAACGAGCCGTACCGCATGTTCACCAGCCGCGCCGAGTACCGGCTGCAGCTGCGCGAAGACAATGCCGACGTGCGCCTGACCGGCCCCGGCCGCGAACTGGGCCTGGTGGATGACCGTCGCTGGAGCGCGTTCCAGACCAAACAGGATGCCGTCGCACGGGAAACCGCGCGCCTGCGTGCACTGTGGGCAACGCCGGGCAATGCGCTCGGCCGCGAAGTGGAGGCCACCCTGGGCGTGGCGGTCAGCCGCGAAACCAACGTGCTGGACCTGATCAAGCGTCCCGAACTGGATTACGCCACGCTGATGCAGGTGCCCTCGCTCGGGCCGGCCGTGGCCGACGCCAAGGTCGCCGAGCAGGTCGAGATCGGGGTGAAGTACGCCGGTTACCTGGACCGCCAGCGCGATGAGATCGCGCGCCAGCAGCGCCACGAGAACACCGCCATCGCCGCGGAGTTCGATTACGCCGGCGTGCGCGGCCTCTCGGCCGAGGTGCAGCAGAAGCTCGAACGGGTGCGGCCGCAGACCATCGGCCAGGCCCAGCGCATCCCCGGCATGACGCCGGCGGCGATCTCGCTGCTGCTGGTGCACCTGGAACGCGCGCGTCGCAGCAGAGTCGCGTAACAACAGCGCCCGGTATCATGACCCCGCGCCCAGCAGGGCGCGTCATTGCCTGGAGCCCGCATGCCCCCGATCCGCCCCTTCCTCGACAAACTCCCCGCGCTCGGCGAGCGCGTCTACATCGACCCGGCCTGCACGATCATCGGTGACGTGGTGCTGGGCGATGACGTCTCGGTGTGGCCGGGCACGGTGATCCGCGGCGATGTGAACCACGTGCGGATCGGCGCGCGCAGCAACATCCAGGACGGCACCATCATCCACGTCAGCCACCACAGCCCGTTCAACAAGGGCGGCTACCCGACCCTGATCGGTGAAGGCGTGACGGTCGGCCACGGCACCATCATCCATGCCTGCACCATCGGCGATTACTGCCTGATCGGCATGGGTGCCTGCATCCTCGATGGCGCCAAGGTGGGCACGCACGGTTTCCTCGGCGCGGGCGCGGTGCTCGGCCCCGGCAAGGTGGTCGGCGAAGGCGAGCTGTGGCTGGGCAACCCGGCGCGGCTGGCGCGCAGGCTCAGCGACAAGGAGATCGAGTCGCTGCACTACTCGGCCGATCACTATGTGCGCCTGAAGGATCAGTACCGCGGTTGATTGCGGTAAAGTCCTCAGCCGACCAGGAAGCAGTCGAGACCCGCATGCCCCCGCTGGCAGACCGGAGAGGAATCCGGCGTCCCCTGTGGCCTTCCGTACGATCCACCGTGACGTGCCGCCGATGAGCGCGCCCATGCTGGACACCTACCGGGAGGTCATCACCCCCGAAGGCGTGCCCCTGCACCTGCCCGTGGCCGGTCCGTTGCCGCGTGCGCTGGCCTGGGCGATCGACTTCGTGATCCGCATCGGCGCGCTGATGATCCTCAGCATTCCGCTGGCCTTCCTCGGGGGCTTCGGCCAAGGCCTCTACCTGGGCCTGATGTTCCTGTTGCTGTGGGCCTATACCATCGTCCAGGAAGCGTGCTGGGGCCGCACCCTGGGCAAACGCGCCATGGGCCTGCGCGTGGTCGCGCGCGATGGCGGACCGATCGGCTGGATGAGCGCGATCACCCGCAACCTGCTGCGCACCGTGGACATGCTGCCGTTCGGCTACGCGCTCGGCCTGCTGTCGAGTCTGTTCGATGCGCATGGCCGCCGTCTCGGCGATCTGGTCGCCGGCACCGTGGTGATCCACCAGGGTGCGCCGCCGCTGGGCGGCAGCGTGCCGGTCGGCAGCGTGCTGGTGCCACCGCACCCCTTGCAGCCGGCCGAGCAGGCGGCCGTGGTCGCCTTCGCCGAGCGTGCGCCGCGGCTGTCGACCCCGCGCCAGCAGGAGCTGGCCGATATCGCCGCGCCGCTCACCGGAAGCCGCGGCCAGGTCGGCGTGCTGCGCCTGTATGCGATGGCCAACTGGCTGTTGGGACGCCGATGAGACAGGAACAGTTCGTCGCCCGCTACCAGGCCGAATGGCAGGCGCTGGAGCAGTGGCTGACCCAGCGCGGCGAGCATCCACGGCAAGCACGTCGGCAATCCGCCCCCGAAGGCCTGGACGACGGTGATTTCCCGCAGCGCTACCGCCGCCTGTGCCAGCAGCTGGCACTGGCGCGCCGACGCGGTTACAGCCCGCAGCTGGTCGCGCGGTTGCAGCAGCTGATGCAGCAGGGCCACACCCTGCTCTACCGCACGCCGCGACCGCAGTGGCAGCGCGCGCTCGCCTTCCTGTTCGCCGACTTCCCGCAGCTGGTGCGCAGCCAGGCGCGCAGCATGTGGGTGGCCGCGGCCTTGTTCGTGGTGCCGCTGGTGGGCAGTTTCGCGCTGGTGCTGTGGCGCCCGGAGCTGATCCACCTGCTGCTGGACAACGCGCGCATCGCCGAATTCGAGCGCATGTACGATCCGGCCTCGCCGAACCTGGGCCGCGACAGCGGCACCAACTGGACCATGTTCGGCTACTACATCATGAACAACATCAGCATCGGCCTGCGCACGTTCGCCTTCGGGTTGATCGCCGGCGTCGGCACGGTGCTGGTGATGCTGTTCAACGGTGTCGGCATCGGCTCGGT
This sequence comes from Stenotrophomonas sp. SAM-B, assembly GCF_013387485.1. GTDB lineage: Bacteria > Pseudomonadota > Gammaproteobacteria > Xanthomonadales > Xanthomonadaceae > Stenotrophomonas > Stenotrophomonas maltophilia_AA. Next base: position 176,208 of record NZ_JABBXB010000001.1, on the reverse strand, counting down.
CGCCGGCCATCTGCAGCACATCGGCCACGGCGATCCGTTCTGGCGCTTCGTGGCCGGCCATGGCGCGTTCGAGCTGACCGCGATCGTGATCGCCGGCGGCGCCGGCCTGCAGCTGGGCATGAAACTGCTCGCGCCCGGTCGCCGGCGGCGCATCGATGCGCTGGTCGAGGGCGGCGTGATCGGGGCCAAGCTGTGCGTGGGGGTCGCGGCGATGCTGCTGATCGCCGCCTTCATCGAAGCCTTCTGGTCCTCGATCGCGGCGATCCCGGCCTGGGGGAAATACAGCGTGGCCGCGGTGCTGTGGACCACGGTGTTCGTCTGGTTGTGGCGCGGTGGGCGCGGGGCGGCCGATGCAGATTGATCGGCTCAACGTCGTGCTGCGCGCACGCTCGGGCTGGGAAGCCATGGAGCTGGGCATGGCCCTGGTGCGCCGCCATGCGGCCGCGGTCTGGGCCCCCTGGCTGGCCGTGTCGCTGCCGGTGTTCGTGCTGCTCAACGCCGTGGCGTGGTGGACCGACAGCTTCGGCTGGGCCTGGCTGGCGATGTGGTGGCTCAAGCCGCTGTTCGAGCGCATCGCGCTGTACGTGATCTCGCGCGGGGTGTTCGGCGATGCGTCGACGACCCGGCAGACCCTGCGCGCGCAGCGCTCCTGGGGCTGGCAGGGCTTCTGGGGTTATCTCGGCTGGCGACGCCTGAGCCCGCTGCGCTCGGTGCTGCTGCCGGTCAACCTGCTGGAAGGTGCTGATCCGGCGCATCGGCGCCAGCGGCGCCAGCGGCGCCGTGCGATCGCCGGGGGCGCGATGGGCCATGCGCTGCTGCTCACGCTGGTGTGCATGGTGTTCGAGATCGTGCTGGTGGCCGGCGGCATCGCGGCGGTATTCCTGTTCATTCCGGTGGACCTGCTGTCCGAATCCTGGCGCGCGGCGTGGGAGCTGGCCAAGCAGGACATGCCGGCGTGGATGCAGCTGGGCGTGAACCTGCTGTTCTGGGTCGCGGCCACGGTGATCGGTCCGTTCTACGCCGGCGCGGGCTTCGGGCTGTACCTGGACCGGCGTACGCAGATGGAGGCGTGGGATCTGGAGATCGCCTTCCGGCGCCTGCGCGTACGGCTGCAGCAGGCGGCGCCGTTGCTGATACTGGCCCTGGTGCTGATCTGGCCGGGCGCGGCGCTGCACGCCCAGCAGGTGCCGCCGTCGAACGCCAAGGGCGCGGTGGCGGCACCGGCCGATGGTACGCCGTCGCTCGAGGACGGCCTGGCGCCCGCCTCCGATGCGGCCGACGCCGCTGACGAAGACGGCGAAGAAGTAGACGAAGAAGACGATCCACCGCTGACCTACGACAACGATCCGGCCAACACACCGGTCGGCATCTTCGGCGGCGATGCGGTGGATACGGCCGGCTTCCGCCAGGCCGTGCAGCGCGCGTACGAAGACCCGCTGCAGAGCCCGACCCGCGAGGTGACCGAGTGGAAGCGCACGGACACCGACGCAGTCGATGTCGAGAAGGCCAAGCGCGAGGCCGCGACCAAGGGCACCTCTCAACGCGGTGCCAAGGGTCCGTTGTTGCCGGCACAGATCGCCGAGTGGACGCTGTGGGCGTTCGTGGGGCTGCTGGTGGTGCTGCTGCTGGCCACCGCGCCGCGCTGGCTGCCGTGGCTGCGCGGCTCTGGCCAGCGCCGTCGCGCAACGGCGACGGCGGTCGTGGAAGACGCGATCCGGATACCGGACGTGGCACCGCCCGATCCCGCCGCACGTGCGCGTGCGCTGTGGCAGGAGGGACGCCCCCGCCAGGCGCTGGCGTTGTTGTATCGCGCCAGTGTGGACACCATGAGCGAACGCGCGCAGGTCAGCCTGCCACCGGGGGCCACCGAAGCGCAGTGCCTGCGCGCCTCGCGACGGATGCCGGTCGAGGCCGACCGCAGCCTGTTCGCGCGCATCGTGCGGGTCTGGCAGTACGCCGCCTATGCGGGCCAGTTGCCGAGCGATGACGACTTCGACACGCTGGCCTCCACGCTGCAGGCCCAGTTCGGGTGGCGCGCATGAGCGCCCGCCTGCGCTGGCTGCTGGTTGGCCTCGTGCTGCTGGTGATCGCGGTGCCGCTGGCGATCCTGTTCCTGCGCACGCACGAGCGGGTGACCGAAGTGGAACGCCTGCCCCCGCAGGGCGAAGCGAGCTACAACCCTCTGTATGTGCTCGGCCAGGCGCTGCGTGCGGACGGCCTCACGGTGCAGTCGCGACCGCGCCTGGACCTGACCCGGATGCCGTTGGCGCCGGGCGATACCGTCGTGCTGCTGCAGGACAGTGCGGAGGTCCCCGCACCCGCCGTGGCCGCCCTGATGGCCTGGGTGGCACGCGGCGGGCATCTGATCGTGCGCACGCCACCGATCGGCAAGGACGACGCGCGCAACGGGCCGCTGCTGGAAGCGCTCGGCGTGGACAGCGAAGGCCAAGAGAGCTATTGCCAGCCGTTCCACGTGCGCGATGACCCGCAGCATGTCGAGTTCTGCAATGGACGCCGCTTCGCGGTCGCGCCGCCCACCGGCATCACGCTCGAGCGGGGCTGGGGAGAAGAGGAAAGCCGGGTCTTCGCCCGCCTGCGCCACGGCCATGGCCGCATCGATGTGCTGGCCGACATGGCCTTCATGCACGGCAAGGGCCGACCCAACCCGGCGGTCCCCCCGAACGCTGCCAACGCGATCATCGATGGCCTGCACGACAAGGCGCACCGCGATCTGACCCGTTACGTGCTGGCGCCGAACCATGGCAAGGGCACGATGTGGCTGGTCTACGCCTCCCGTCCGCCCTCGCTGTGGAACCGCGTGTTCTACCTCGGCTGGCCGGTGTGGGCACCGTTGCTGCTGGCCCTGCTCGGCTGGCTGTGGCAGCGTGCGCAGCGGCTGGGCAGCGAACTGCCTTCGCTGCCGGCCGAACGCCGCTCCCTGCTGGAACACATCCGCGCCAGCGGCGAGCACCTGTTGCGCTTCGGCAAAGCGCCGCTGTTGTACGACGCGGTCCGCCGTGCCTTCCTGGCTCGCCTGCGACGGCGCTCACCGACGGCCGCCGCGCTGGCCGGCGAGGCCCAGGTGCACACCATCGCCACGCTGCTGCAGTGGTCGCACGCACGCGTGCAGACCGCCTTGACCCCACCCGCTTCCCACGACGTCGCCGGCCTGCGCGACCGCATCCGCCTGCTGATCCAGATGAGAAACCTGCTATGACCGAGCCGACGCTTCCGCCGCCGCTGTCCCCTCCTGCCGTGACCGCGCCGCCGTCGCCGTCGCCGTTGTCCGAGCGCGTCGATGCCGTGCGCGACGCCGTCGGCCGCGCTTTCATCGGCCAGCCCGAGGTGCTCGACCAGATCCTGATCGCCCTGCTGGCCGGTGGCCATGTGCTGATCGAAGGCGTTCCCGGGCTGGGCAAGACCCTGCTCGTGCGTGCCCTCGCCCAGGCGCTGGAGCTGGACTATGGCCGCGTGCAGTTCACCCCGGACCTGATGCCCAGCGATGTCAGCGGCCATGCGGTGTACGACCCGAAGACCGAGAGCTTCAAGATCCGTCGCGGCCCGGTGTTCACCAACCTGCTGCTCGCCGATGAAATCAACCGCGCCCCGGCCAAGACCCAGTCGGCCCTGCTGGAAGTGATGCAGGAAGGCCAGGTCACGATCGAGGGCAAGGCGTTCGCACTGACCCCGCCGTTCCTGACCCTGGCCACGCAGAACCCGGTCGAGCAGGAAGGCACCTACCCGCTGCCCGAAGCGCAGCTGGACCGCTTCCTGCTCAAGGTGCTGATCGATTACCCGACGCTGGACGACGAGAAGCGCATGGTCGATGCCATCACCACCGGCCGCAGCGCGGCCGACTTCGATCTCTCGCAGGTGCCACGCGTGCTGAACGGGGCCGAGGTGGTCGCGCTGCAGCAGGCGACCGCGGCGATCACGGTCGATCCGGAAGTGATCGACTACGCGGTGCGTATCGTCGCCGCCACGCGGCAGTGGCCGGGTATCGCGCTCGGTGCCGGCCCCCGCGGCAGCATCGCGCTGGTGCGTGCGGCGCGTGCGCAGGCGGTGCTGTCCGGCCGTGATTTCGTCACCCCCGACGACGTGCGCGACATCGCCAAGCCGGCATTGCGCCACCGCATCGCCTTGGCACCGGAACTGCAGATCGAAGGACAAAGCGCCGACGATGCACTGACCGCACTGCTGGCCAAGGTGGACGCACCACGCAAATGAGTGCACGCGCCGTCCATCGCGGGCGACCGGCATGAGGCCGGGACCGCTGCTGCTGGCACTGCTGGCCGGCTGGGGCCTGCTCGGCGTGCCGGTGGTGCTCGGTGCCTGGCCGCACGCGGCCTGGTGGGCGATCGGTGCCGGCGTGGGCCTGATCGCACTGGTGGACCTGCTGCGCCTGCGCCGCCAGCCCTCGCCCAGCGTGCACCGCGCGCTGCCGGAGTCGCTGGCGCTGAACGTCGAGCGCGAGGCCACGCTGCGGCTGGAATCGAGCCGGCACCAGCGCGTGGAGGTGTTCGATCTGGTGCCCGGTGGCTGGGCCCTGCAGGGCCTGCCGCGTGCGCTGGCGCTCAAGCCGATGGTCAGCAGCAGCGTGGCGTATCGGCTGACGCCCACCGCGCGTGGCCGCTTCGTGTTCGAGGGCGTGCACCTGCGCGTGCACAGCGCCTGGCGGCTGTGGCATCAGCGGCGGCAGCTGCCGCCCGCGATGACGGTGCGCGTGTACCCCAACTTCGCACCGCTGACCCGCTTTGCGTTGTTCAGTGCCGAACAGGCCTCGCGCCTGGTCGGTGCCCACCTCAAGCGCCGTCGCGGCGAAGGCACCGATTTCCACCAGATGCGCGAGTACCGCATCGGCGACAGCCTGCGCCAGATCGACTGGAAGGCGACCGCGCGGGCGCGCAAGCTGATCTCACGCGAATACCAGGACGAGAAGAACCAGCAGCTGGTGCTCATGATCGACACCGGCCGGCGCATGATGGCCAGCGAAGGCGGCCTGTCGCACTTCGATCATGTGCTCAATGCAGCGCTGGTGGTCTCCTACCTCGCGCTGCGCCAGGGTGACGGCGTGGGCCTGTTCGCCGCCGGTGGCGAAAGCCGCTGGGTCGCACCGAAACGCGGCATGGGCACCATCGATACTCTGCTGCGCGCCAGCTACGACCTGCAGGCGCAACCGGTCGCCACTGATTACCTCGCCGCGGCCACCGAGCTTTCGCTGCGGCAACGCCGGCGCTCGCTGGTGATGCTGGTCACCAACGTGCGCGATGAAGACATCGAAGACCTCCTCGCGGCCGTGCGCCTGCTGCAGCGCCAGCACCTGGTGTGCGTGGCCAGCCTGCGCGAACGCGCGCTGGACGATGCGCTGGCCCAGCCGGTGGAGACCCTGCAGGACGCCACCCAGGCCGGTGCGATCGCCCGCTACCTGCAGCAGCGCAGCGACGCACATGACGCGCTGCGCAGCCATCGGGTGATGGTGCTGGACGTCACCGCCGATGCGCTTCCCGGCGCGCTGGTGGAGCGCTATCTGGCGGTCAAGCGGGATGGGTTGTTGTAACGCGTACCGACCAACGGTCGGTACCTACTCAGCGATGCGGGCGCTGACGATCAGGCGCGTTATCGCCTTCTGCACGACCGCACGATTGCGGGCAAGCTTCATCCACCCCGGCAGGCGGGAGAACATTGAACGATGCACGCCACGGCTTTCGCGCAGTGACGCGTTGACGTAATCCAGAAGGGCCTGCAGATGCGCTGTGTTGTACGCCCATAGCAGACCGGCGCGGGTCGGCTCGACCAGGCGCAGGGGTAGGCCGAAATGCGGATCGGCCGGGTCCCCAGCCCGCAGTGGGCGTACCGTGACGCTGACCTCGCTGCTGCGCCCGCATTGCGCGCACTCCGCAGGCAACGTGCCCGGCACCCCGGTGGTCGCAGATGGTCGGTGCTGGTGTACGGACAGCCATTGATGTCCGCAGTGGCCACAGGGCCGACGCCCATCCAGGCGGACCGGGCCCACCCAGGGGTTGTCGACGCTGTCCAATGCCGCGCTGCAACCGGTGCAGCGGAAGCGTGCGGTCCAGCGATACGGTGCCCAGCTCGCCAGCACCCAGCCAGGCGTATCGCAGCGGTGGCAGCGTACAGCCACGCGATCGGCAAACGCCTGCAGGCTGCGGCCGTCATCGAAGTGACGGCCGGCAACAGGTGTTGTGCGCCCGCGCGAGCCGGGCCGACGTTGAACAGCCATCAAAGATAGATACGCGTCGGCGCTTCGTCGATGATCGCGTGCGGTACGAAGCGGGCGCTGTCGCGGGTGATCCGGCTGTTGTCTTCGCGGATGCCCATGCCACAGGCCTGGTCGCCCACGATCCAACTGCCGATCAGCGGATAGCCGCCATCGAACGCGGTGAGCGGATGCGCGGCCTGGCGGATCGCCGGGCCGGTGTAGGGGCCTTCGCTTTCCTGCCAGCTGCCGTCGGCCAGGTGCATGGCCACGTTGGCGCCCTCGCGCGAGAACAAGGGCTTGCGCACCCAGCCGCGCGGCAGCTCGCTGCCGTCGTCGAACTCGGCGGCGAGCAGGTTCGGGTGGCCACGGTGACGCTGCCACAGCAGCGGCAGCACGCCCTTGTTGCTGAGGATCGCCTTCCAGGCCGGTTCCAGCAGCTGCACGCCCGAGGCGGGCAGCGCCTGGCCGAACGACTCTGTCATCAGGTCTTCCAGCGGGTACAGCTTGAACAGGCTGCCGATCACGGTGTCGTCGAGCGCGGTGAAGCGCCCGTCCTCGGACAGGCCGATATCCTCGATCGCGATCGCTTCGCCACGCAGGCCGGCCTGGGCCGCACAGTCGCGCAGGTAGGCGACGGTGCCCTGGTCTTCTTCCGAAGCACCGACCGCACTGAAATACAGCGGCGGCGGCAACTGGGCCGCCAGTTCGCCGAAACGTTCGACCAGCGCCTCATGGATCGCGTTGAACTGATCGGCATGCGGCGGCAACCGGTTCTGGTTGCGCTGGTCCTCCAGCCACTGCCACTGGAAGAACGAGGCCTCGAACAGCGAGGTGGGCGTGTCGTAATTCAGCTCGTACAGCTTGGCCGGGCCGCTGCCGTCGTAGGCGAAATCCAGCCGCCCATACAGATGCGGCTCGCGGCGGCGCCAGCTGTCCGCGATCCAGTCGCGGAACTGCGGCGGGATCGCCAGCTGGTCCATCAACTGCTGGCTGCCCACCACCTCGTCGACCAGATCCATCGCCATCGCATGCAGCTCGGCGCTGGGATCTTCGATGTCCTGTTCGATCTGACGCAGGGTGAAGGCGTAGTACGCGGTTTCATCCCAGTACGGCAGGCCATCGATGGTGTGGAAACGGAACCCCGACTCTTCGGCCCGGGCGCGCCATTGGCTGCGCTCGGCGATACGCACGCGCTGCATCGATCAGCCGCCGACGCTGCTGCGGTTGCTGCTGGTGTTGCCGAAGCCACCGCGGCTGGCGGTGACCGCCCGGTTCGGGGTGGCATTGACCGGGGCCAGGCCGGCCTTGCCGGCGCCGATGCCGCTGGCGGTGTTCATGCCACCGGTCGACGGACCCGGGCGTGCCCAGCCCTTGGCCTTGTCCTGATAGGCCGGGCTCGCGGCCGGCTGCTGGGCCAGGCCTGCGCCGCCGCGGTTGCTGAGCATCTGCGACATGAAGAAGCCCATCATCATCGGGCCGATGAACGAATGGCCGGTGGAGGTCTTCTGTTCCACGCACTGCTCGGCGTTGTACTCGGCTTCGCAGGCTTCACGCGAGGCGTACTTGGGGGCGGCATCGGCAGACTGCTTCTGCGCTTCGGCAAAGGCCGTGCGGCAGCTGGACGGATCGCCGGTGGCTTCGGTACAGGCCTGCACCGAGGTGTAGAGCCCTTCCTGCACCTGCACGGCCTCGTTCTTCTGGCAGGCGGTGAACAGCAGCGGCGCAGCGCTCATCAGCAGCAGCGCAGTGGTCCTGGAACGTTTCATGGCGTCATGCCCCCTAATACGGTTATCTCCCCAATCATGCCTGATCGGGGCGAACAACCAAAACCGGCAAAGTCCAAAACATGAACAGCGTTTCAGGATTCGATCGCGCGGCAGCGGCGAAGGTGGTTGCAAACGCAACCGGAATTTTTCGGCAGAATCGAGGTGAAACGCGCCCCCACGGCCCGCCAGATCCTGCCAGCCACCATGCCTGAATACCGCTCCCGCACCTCCACCGCCGGCCGCAACATGGCTGGTGCACGCGCCCTGTGGCGCGCCACCGGGATGACCGACGGCGACTTCCACAAGCCGATCATCGCCGTCGCCAACTCGTTCACCCAGTTCGTGCCCGGCCACGTGCACCTCAAGGACCTGGGCCAGCTCGTGGCGCGCGAGATCGAGCAGGTCGGCGGCGTGGCGAAGGAGTTCAACACCATCGCGGTGGATGACGGTATCGCCATGGGCCACGACGGCATGCTGTATTCGCTGCCCAGCCGCGAAATCATCGCGGACTCGGTGGAGTACATGGTCAACGCGCACTGCGCCGATGCGCTGGTGTGCATCTCCAACTGCGACAAGATCACCCCCGGCATGCTGATGGCCGCGCTGCGCCTGAACATCCCGGTGGTATTTGTCTCCGGTGGGCCGATGGAAGCGGGCAAGACGCGCCTGTCCGAGCACAAGCTGGACCTGGTCGATGCGATGGTGATCGCCGCGGATGAAAGCGCCAGCGATGAGAAGGTCGCCGAGTACGAGCGCAGCGCCTGCCCTACCTGTGGCTCGTGTTCGGGCATGTTCACCGCCAACTCGATGAACTGCCTGACCGAAGCGCTGGGCCTGTCGCTGCCCGGAAACGGCTCGACCCTGGCCACGCATGCCGACCGCGAGCAGCTGTTCCGCCGCGCCGGGCGACTGATCGTGGAGCTGTGCCATCGCTGGTATGGCGGTGAGGAGATCGGTGCCCTGCCGCGTGGCATCGCGACCCGCGCGGCGTTCGAGAACGCGATGACGCTGGATATCGCGATGGGCGGTTCCACCAACACCATCCTGCACCTGCTGGCCGCCGCGCAGGAGGCGGAAGTCGACTTCGACCTGCATGCCATCGATGCGCTGTCGCGCCGTGTGCCGCAGCTGTGCAAAGTCGCGCCGAATACCCCGAAGTACCACATGGAGGATGTGCATCGAGCTGGCGGTGTGTTCGGCATCCTCGGCGAACTCGCGCGCGGGGGGCTGCTGCATACCGACGTGCCGACCGTGCACAGCCGCACCCTGGCCGAGGCGATCGCGCGCTGGGATGTCGCGGTGAGCACCGATGAAACGGTGCACGACTTCTTCCGTGCCGGGCCCGCCGGCATCCCGACCCAGGTCGCCTTCAGCCAGGCCACGCGCTGGCCGACGCTGGACGTGGACCGTGCCGAAGGCTGCATCCGCGCCGTGGCGCATGCCTATTCGGCCGAGGGCGGGTTGGCGGTGCTGCGTGGCAATCTGGCCGTCGATGGCTGCGTGGTGAAGACCGCCGGCGTCGATGAATCGATCCATGTGTTCGAAGGCAACGCGCGTGTGTTCGAAAGCCAGGACGCCGCCGTGGCCGGCATCCTCGCCGACACGGTAGTGGCCGGCGACGTGGTGGTGATCCGCTATGAAGGCCCGAAGGGCGGCCCGGGCATGCAGGAAATGCTGTACCCGACCAGCTATCTGAAATCCAAGGGCCTGGGCAAGCAATGCGCGCTGCTCACCGACGGTCGTTTCTCCGGCGGCACTTCGGGCCTGTCGATCGGGCATGCCTCGCCGGAAGCGGCCTCGGGCGGCACCATCGGCCTGGTCCGCGACGGCGACCGCATCCGCATCGACATTCCCGCACGGCGCATCGATCTGCTGCTCGATGACGCCACGCTGGCCGCACGCCGCGCCGAGCAGGATGCACTGGGCTGGAAGCCGCGCGAGGCCCGCCCGCGCAAGGTCACCGGCGCGCTGAAGGCCTATGCGTTGCTGGCCACCAGTGCCGACAAGGGTGCGGTGCGGGACCTGGCGAAGCTGGAAGAGTAGGTCCACGCCATGCGTGGACGCGTGCAGTTTCAGGCTGCGGCGCGTTCTCATCGGAGAGCAGCCACGCACGGCGTGGCTCTACCGTTGTGAACGCCACGACCCCGTGGCTGTCTGATGCATCCCTACCCGATCACCCGCTTGAACGGCGGCAGTGAATCGATGATGCGCTTGCCGTAGCGGCGGGTCAGCAGCCGCGAGTCGAGGATGATCACGCGGCCGGTATCGGTGGAGGTGCGGATCAACCGGCCGGAGAACTGGGTGAGCGTACGCAACGCGTGCGGGATCGCGATCAGGTTGAAGGCGTTCAACCCGCGGCTTTCGAACCACTCGCTCAGGGTGGAGGTCTGCGGGTCGGTCGGGACCGCGAACGGCACCTGGGTGATGACCACCGTGGTGCAGGCTTCGCCCGGCAGGTCGAGGCCTTCGCCGAAGGAATTAAGCCCGAACAGCACCGAGCCCTCGCCGGCCGAGGTACGCCGCAAGTGCTCGTCGATCATCTTCTGCTTGGCGGTTTCGCCCTGCACCAGCACCTGTCTGCGCTGCGCGGCCGGCATCAGCTCGGCCACCTTTTCCATCTTCCAGCGCGAAGTGAACAGCACGATGCTGCCCTTGTCCCAGTCCAGTTCCTTGACCAGGTACTTGGCGATTTCCTTGGGGTGACCTTCCTTGTCATCCGGGGTGACCGGGAATGCCGGCACGATCAGCTGCGCCTGGTTGGGCAGATCGAACGGCGACGCGAGCGAGACCATCTCGGCCTCGGCCGGAATGCCGTTGTCGATCGCCAGCGCCTGGAAGTCCCCGCCGCCGGTGAGCGTGGCCGAGGTCATCACCACCGAATCCACTTCATCCCAGAGCAGCTTGCGCAGCACGTTCGCGGCCGAGACCGGCGAGCCATGCAGGACCAGGTCACCATCGCGCGAGAGGGTGATCCAGCGCGCGGTCGGCGGCTGGCCGTCCTTGTCTTCGCGGCGCCAGCCGGTCCACAGGTTGTGCTGCTGCTCGATCATCTCCAGCGCCATGCCGAGGTTGCGCTGCAGGCGCTCGCGCGCGGCATCCTCGGGCTTGCCCTTGGCCACCTGGGTCAGCGCGGCGTGCGCCCAGTTGAACAGCGCGCGGGTATCGTCGGCGATGGCCTCGATATCCGGCATCCAGATCTCCGGCAGGCGACCGTTCGGGGCGCGCCACATCGGCTCCTGCGCGGACGGGTCCGGCCGCCAGCTGCGGTCGATCACGTCGCGGAAGGCCTTGAGCTGCTTGCTGACCTTGGCGGCGGCCTCGATGGCCTCGTTGGGCAGCAGGTTGCCCAGCTTGTCCTTGTCCACCGCGCGGTAGGACGCGGCGATCAGCACCTGCAGGCGGCCGGTACGCTTGGCCATCTCGTCCAGCGCGAGGCTGGCCGCGCCTTGGTCGATGGCGACGTTGCCGATGTGATGGCCTTCGTCGAGGACCAGCAGCATGTCCGACGGCGGCGCGATCAGCGGCTGGCCGTTGTCGCTCTCCCCGATCGACAGCGCCGACAACAGCAGCGCGTGATTGGTCACCACGATCTGCGCCTCGCGCACCGTGTTGCGCGAGCGCAGCACCGCACACTGCGCGGAGTAGGCGCACTTGCGCCCGGCGCAGCCCGAGGCCGGCGTGGTGATGCGCGAGCGCAGGGTGTTGCTGATCGTTTCCGGGGCGTTGTCCAGGTCACCGTTCCAGCGGCCTTCGAGGAAGGCCTTGCTCAGCGATTGCGCCAGGTCCATTTCAATCGGTGCCAGCGGGCGATCGAACAGCGGCTGCTCGTCCTCGAACATGCCTTCCTGCGCGCCGTCGCCATGCGCTTCGGCGGCATTGCGGGTGCACAGGTAACGGGTGCGGCCCTTGGCCAGCGCCACGGTCGCTTCGATGCCGGTGGCCTTGAGGAAATTGGGGATGTCGCGCTCGACCAGCTGCGACTGCAGCGCCACGGTGCCGGTGCTGATCACCAGCTTCTTCTTGGTCGCCAGCGCGATCGGCACGCCGGCGGTCAGGTAGCCCAGCGACTTGCCGACGCCGGTCGGCGCTTCGACCACGCCGACGCCGCCACTGTGCGAAAGCGCACGCGACACCACGCCGATCATCTGGCTCTGCGAGCGCCGGGTACTGAAGCCGGGCGTATTGGCCTGCAGCTTGGCGTAGGCGTCGCGGATGCCGGCCTTGAGCTCGTCGTTCAGGGCGCGGGGGGCTTCAACTTTTTCGGTCACGCCGGGGGACTGCCTGACTGGATCACGGTCCCCATTTTCTCACGACCCGGGTGCCGTGACCGGCGCCATTTTCCGCGCCGGTTCATATCCGTGACGCGGCCCACGCGAAAGGTGTGGACCACGACAGGCGGCAGTACCCGCTCAGCGCGGCGGCAGCGGCGGCAGCGGTTGGACGGCGCGGCCGCGCAGCGCGCGGGTCATCGCCCAGACCAGCAGGACCAGCGCGAGCGCCTCGAACAGGTTGAGCGCGAAGTGGCCAACACCCAGCAGCGTCGACATCAGCTGCAGGTTCTCGTAGTTGCCCTGCTGCACCAGCCACATCGGCACCACGTTCAGTACCAGGCTTGCCAGGGTGGTCAGGGCCAGCACGCCCAGGGCCCACAGGGCCACGCTGCGGATCGACCCGCGCGGGGTATCCACCACCCAGACCACGGCGATCGCCAGCGCGATCAGCACGGGCAGGCGTACGCCGACCATGCCCAGCATCGAAATCAGCAGGTCCATGTTCACCGGCTCAGTCCTCGCCGACCAGCGGCGCCAGTTGGGTTCGCAGTTCGGTGTAGACCGCATCGGTCTGCGGACGCACCGCGTGCCACTGCAGGAAGCTCTCGGCGGCCTGTTCGACCAGCATGCCCAGGCCATCGACGATGTTGCGGCAGCCGGCCGAGCGCGCCCACGCAGTGAAGGCGATGGCCGCCTCGCCGTAATTGAGGTCCACCGCGGTGGTCATGCTGTTGACCAGCGACAGCGGCAGCTTGAACTCCGCGGCGCGGTCGCGGCCGGCCGAGGTGGCGTTGATGATCAGCTCGAAATCGCCCAGTTCGCGGATGTCTTCCCAGTAGCGGGTGATCGCGCGGCCCGGCTCGCCCATCGCGTCGATCAGCGCGTCGGCGCGTTCCGGCGTGCGGTTGACCACGACCAGCTCCAGGATGCCGGCATCCAGCAGGGCCGGGGCCACGCTGCGGGCCGAGCCGCCGGCGCCGATCAGCAGGGTGCGGCGGCCACGCAGGTCCAGTCCGTGGCGGTCGGTGAGGTCGCGGACCAGGCCGATACCATCGGTGGTGTCGCCGTGCCAGCGGTCGCCCTTGCGCAGCAGCGTGTTGACCGCACCGGCGCGGCGCGCGCGCGAGGTCAGCGTGGTGCACAGCGCGAAGGCGGCTTCCTTGTGCGGCGCGGTGATGTTGGCGCCCACGCCCCCCTCGGCGGCAAAGGCCTCCAGGGCCGCCAGGAATTCAGCCGGCGATGCCTCGATCGCGCGGTAATCCAGCGCCAGGCCTTCCTGCCGGCCGAACGTGGCATGGATGTGCGGCGACTGCGAATGCGCGATGGGCTGGCCGAATACGGCGTAACGGTCGGTCATGGGTTTTCTGCTCCGGGCCTAGAATGGAACGCAAACCCCAACGGACGCGATGATGCGCATTCCATTGTCTCTGCTCGCGCTGAGCGCCAGTTTACTCTGCACACCCGCCGCGATGGCGCTTTCCGAATTCGGCATCGAGGGCATGGGCGTGGTCTCGACCAAGGCCAATGAGGCCCAGGCCACGATCGCGCCGGACGGCCAGCGCATCGTCTGGGCCAGCGACCGCGCCGGGGGCAGCGGCGGCTGGGACCTGTGGCAGGCGGTGCTGCGCGATGGCCGCTGGCAGGATGCCTCCCCGCTCGCGCTCAACAGCGCACGCGACGAACGCGATCCCTACTTCAGCCACGATGGCCACTGGCTGTACTTCGCCTCCGACCGCAGCGGCGGCCGGGGCGGGTTCGATCTGTACCGCGTCCCGGTGGGTGCCGATGGCACCCTCGGCCCCGTCCAGGCCCTGCCAGCACCGCTCAACACCCGCGATGACGAACGTGCGCCCGCACTGCGACCGGATGGACGCACCCTTCTGTTCTCACGCCATGGCAAGCAGACCCAGGGCGGCTTCGATCTGTATCTGGCGCGCGTGCAGGGCGAGGGCTTCGGCACCGCGCAGGCCCTGCCTGCTCCGCTCAATACCGCGGCCGACGAACTCGGTGCCGCCTGGCTGGACAATGAGGGCGCACTGGCCTTCACCCGCGCGACCGATGGGCATTCGCAGGTGTGGCGGGTGGGCTGCGATCACCGCCAGGCGGCGGAGCCGCTGACGCTGTCATTCAATACCGCCGACGGCCAGACCGGCGCGCCGGTGGTGGACGCCTCGAAGCCGTCGGAGATGGTCCTGGCTGGCGTGGCACGCGCACCGCGTGCCGGCGGGCTGGATCTGTACCGGATCAAGACGCCGTCAGCGCCCCGGGGTCCGGGCTGCGGTTGACGTTGCGGGGCCGAAAGGCAGCCACGCGTGGCGTGGCTCTACCCGTGGAGGCGGCGTCGCCCAGCGTCAATGGCCCTGCAGCAGCGCCGCACGTTGCTGCTCGTACTGCGCTTCGCTGATCTCGCCGTGGTCCTTGCGCTGGTTCAACGCGGCCAGCTGCGCCTGCAACGCGGGCGACAGCTGCGCCTCACGGGCGATGCGGGCGGCGGCGGAGGGTTGCTCCGGTGCCTGCCGCGCGGCGCGGCGCACGCCACGGATCACCAGCCCGATGACCACGGCGAAGGCCAGTACACCGGCACTCCAGGTCACCCACTGTAGCCATCCCATCGTCTGCATCATCGTCGTCCTGTCTCGGGGTGGGCGCGTATTGTCAGCGCTCGCGCAGCCAACGCGCCACCTGCGGGGCGAAATAGGTCAGCACGCCATCGGCGCCGGCACGCTTGAAGCCGATCAGCGACTCCATCACGCAGGCCCGCTCGTCCAGCCAGCCATTGGCGAAGGCGGCCTTCATCATCGCGTACTCGCCGCTGACCTGGTAGGCGAAGGTCGGCACGCCGAACTGCTGCTTCACCCGGCGCACGAGGTCCAGGTAGGGCATGCCGGGCTTGACCATCACCATGTCCGCACCCTCTTCCAGGTCCAGCGCGATCTCGCGCATGGCCTCGTCACCGTTGGCCGGGTCCATCTGGTAGGTCTTCTTGTCCGCCTTGCCGAGGCCGGTGGAGCTGCCGACCGCATCGCGGAACGGACCGTAGAACGCCGAGGCGTACTTGGCCGAGTAGGCCATGATGCGCACGTTGACGTGGCCGGCGGCATCCAGCGCGCGGCGGATCGCACCGATGCGGCCGTCCATCATGTCCGAGGGCGAAATGATGTCCACGCCCGCCGCGGCATGCGACAACGACTGCTTCACCAGTGCCTCGACGGTGATGTCGTTGAGCACGTAGCCCTTGTCATCGATGATGCCGTCCTGGCCATGCGTGGTGTACGGATCCAGCGCGACGTCGGTCATCACGCCCAGTTCCGGGAAACGCGACTTCAGCGCGCGGATCGCACGCTGCGCGAGGCCGTTGTCGTCCCATGCCGCCGCCGCATCGAGCGACTTGCCGGCCGGATCGATCACCGGGAACAGGTCGATCACCGGGATGCCCAGTTCCAGCGCTTCTTCCGCCACCTTGAGCAGCTCGTCGATCGACAGCCGCTCCACGCCCGGCATCGAGGCCACCGCCGCGCGGCCGGCCAGTTCGTGCACGAACACCGGGTAGATCAGGTCGTCGGTGGTCAGCGTGTTCTCACGCATCAGGCGGCGCGAGAACTCGTCGTGACGCATGCGGCGGGGGCGATAGTCGGGGTGTGCCATGAGGAACTCCGGAACGGAATGCAGGAAGGAGTGCAGGAACTACTGCAGCAGGTACTGCCGCGGTTGCAGCGGCTCGGGCAGCGGCTGGACGCCCAGGCTGTCGAGCAGGTCGATCTCGATGATGCGCACCATGGCATCCAGCGGCAGGTCGTTGGATTCCAGCCCGAAGGGTTCTTCCATTTCCTCGCCGAGCTGGTCCAGACCGAAGAACGCATAGGCCAGTACGGCCGACACCACGGGCGTCGCCCAGCCCAGCGAACTGGCCAGGCCGAACGGCAGCAGCACACAGAACAGCCAGGCGCAGCGGTGCAGCAGCAACGTGTAGGCGAACGGCAGCGGCGTGGTCAGGATGCGCTCGCAGCCGGCCTGGATGCTGGACAACGCATGCAGGCGCGTTTCGAACTGGGTGTACAGGTAAGGATCCAGTTGCCCGGCACGCAGCGCCTGGGCCAGGTCGGTGGCGATCATGGCCAGCAGCTGATCCGGCGCATTGAGGCGCTGGCCGAACCGCGCACGGTCGGCCTCGGGCACCCACGGCAGCGCGGCCAGCGCCATGTCGCGACCGCGCAGGCGGGCGGCCAGCGCATGCGCGAAGCCGATGCACAGCCGGCACACGCGGTCGCGCAGCGCGGCATCGTCGACCAGCAGCGCCTGGCACAACCGGGCCAGGCTGCGTGATTCGTAGATCAGCTGGCCCCACAGCTTGCGGCCTTCCCACCAGCGCTCGAAACAGGCGTTGTTGCGGAAACTGAGGAAGATCGACAGCACCAGGCCCAGCAGGGTGAACGGTGCCACCGAGACGCGCTCGATGCCCGGTGGGTGCCAGAGCTCGGCCAGGGCGGCGACGGCGACCGACAACAGCAGGATCGCCACAACCTTCGGCGCCACCGCCGGAACGATGGAGCCGCGCAGGATGTAGAGCAGTTGCCAGCCGTGGGGACGAGGACGAATGATCATCGGTGCAGGGAGAGCGCCCGGAGGGGCGTGGACCGCCGGCGGAGCCGGATGCGGCAGCCGGTCATTCTACGCCGATGGTACCCGGCGGCCGTGAGCTGCGACGGTCGGTCGCACCCGGCGACGCAGACGCCGGCAGCTCAGATGATGCCGCCGCCCAGCCCCAGCCGGACGATGCCGCCCACCACCACGATGCCGTTGAGCACCAGCCCGGTCCAGGCCCGGCCGCGCTTGCTGGCGTGGGTGAACAGGATGCCGATCGCGGCGATGACCGCGCCCACCGCGGCGAACGGGATCAGGAACCAGTTGCCCCACCCCAGCAGCGGGATCAGGGCCACAATCATCCAGAGCAGCGACACGATGCCCCACAACAGACTGATCAATCCCATGCCCGGCTCCTTGAGGTGAATGCGTGGCCCACCATAGCGGTTCCCGGCGCAGGCGCAAGCGCCGGCGAGACGCCGTTGGCGGAGGCCTCACCGGGCCGGTGCTAGGGTGCGCTGGCAGGGGTTGGGACCGATTCAGTCGCCAGCACCGATCATCCCAGCCATCACACACAGGGGTAACGCCATGAACATCCGATGCGCTGCATTGCTGGGCCTGGCGCTGCTCAGCGCCGGCTGCGCCAGCACCTCCAAGGTCATGCTCGGCCAGGCGCGCGCGCCAGTCGATCCGGCCACGGTGCAGATTTATTCCACGCCGCCGGCCGGTTCGCAGGAAATCGCCCAGCTCGAATCGGCCAGCGCAGTCGGATTCGGCACGCAGGGCCAGACCGATGCCGCCGTGATGCGGCTCAAGCGTGAGGCCGCCGCACTCGGCGCCAATGGCGTGATCCTGATGGGCGTGGGTTCCAGCGGATCGCCGGTCGGCATGTCCGTCGGTGCCGGCAGCTACGGCTCGCACGTGGGCGGTGGCGTCGGCATCGGCATCCCGACCACGCAGAAGCGCGCGGCCGGTGTGGCCATCTGGGTCCCGAATCCGCCGCCGGCCCCGCGCCTGCCGACGCAGACGATCACGCCGACGCGGTAACGAGAACCGCGGTAACGCAGACCGGGGTAGGCCACGACCGTTGGTCGTGGCTGCTGGAACAATGCACCGACCAACGGTCGGTGCCTACCGGAAGATGGTCGGTGCCTACCAAAGGATGGTCGGTGGCTGCGCGACAGCCGTCAGCGCTTGGTGGCGCTTTTGTACTTCGGCACGAAGACGTCATTGACCGCCTTGGCCAGCTGGTCCGGCGGCAGCAGGCCCTGGTCGAGCAGGAAGTTGTTGAAGGCCAGGCGGTCGAAGCGATCGCCGAGCGCCAGCTCGGTCTGCATGCGCAGTTCCAGGATGCGGGTGTAGCCGTAGAAGTAGCTGCCGGCCTGGCCGGGCATCCGCACCATGTAGCGGTCCAGTTCCTGGGTCGCCATCGCCTTGGACAGGCCGACCTCGTCGATCAGCACGCGCTCGGCGTTGGCACGGTCGATCTGGCCCAGGTTGAGCATCGGGTCCAGCATCGCGCGCGCGGCACGCAACAGGCGGAACTGCAGCGCGATCAGCTGCCCGTCCAGCGGCTCGTACGGCACCATCTCCGCCTCGGCATACAGCGCCCAGCCTTCCACGTTGACCGAGTTGAACGCGAACATCGTGCGCGCCAGCGAGATGCCGCGCTCGACCATCGCAGTGAACTGCAGCTCGTGGCCGGGGCGGCCTTCATGCGCGCTCAGGGTCCAGGCAGCCGAGCCGAAGTTGAAGTCGTCGTACTGCGCGGCCTTGTCGCCGGCGGCCGGGTTGCCCAGCGGCAGCACGAAGGTGCCCTGCTGCCCGGTGTTGCCGACCAGCGGCGCCGGCAGGAAATGCGGTGCCGGCGAGGCGGCGCTTTCGGCGGCCGAGCCCAGGCGCATCTGCATCGGACGCTGCGGCACGTCGACGATCTTTTCCTTGCGGATGATCGGGTCGATCGCATCGATCACGCCACGGTAGTGGTGCTCGAGCTGGTCGTCAGGAATCTTGTCGCCCTTCAGCGCCCGCACCACCGCCACCGGATCGGTGCTGTCGGTGACCTTCAGGCCCTTGGCCTGTACCACCAGCGGCGCCAGCTGGCGCATCGCCGAGCGGGTTTCCATGAATTCCAGCTGGGCGCGCTGCATCAGCAGCGCCGGCGCGATGTCGATGCCCACGCGCTTGAGCTGGTAGGCATACAGCGGCTCGGGCAGGCGCGCGTCGGTGCGCGCCTTGGGCAGCACTTCACGGCGGGTCCAGTCGCGGTATTCGCGCAGCTGGCTGGCGATGGTCTGCAGCGCCTGCTCGGCGCCGGCGATCTTGTACTTGCCGAACAGCTGCTCGATGCCGGTGATGTAGGTGTCCACATTGGCCAGCGACTGCTCGACTTCGATCTTCGTCGGCTGCAGCAGTGTCTTGTCGCCGAGGCGCTCTTCATAGCGCTGGCGCGACAGCGTGGTCACCGGCTGGCTGCCCGGGGCAAGCCCGGCGTAGGCCTTCAGGCGATCCAGCGCCTTGGCCCGGCGCTCGGCGGGCACCTGGTCGGAGAGCAGCAGGTTGAGGCCGCTGAACACCGTCTGCGGGGTATCGCTCCACGGCAGCAGGTACTTCTCGTTGAGCTCGCTGCCTTCGATGTTCTGGTCGGCGGCGGCGATCATGATCGCCAGGTCCTGGCGGACGTTGGCATCGCGCTCGGTGGCGAGCCTGGCCTGCAGCTCGCTGCGCGCCTTGGCCATCGCCGCACGGTAGCGGGCGCCGTTGTCCGGGCCGAAATCGGCCACCTTGTCGTCGTAGCCGGGTACGCCGAAGAAGCCGGTTTCTTCCGGCTGGAACGGGCCCTGCGCATCGAGCAGGATCTGCGCCAGCTGGTTGCTGCGGGTCACCCAGCCGGGCGAGGCGGCAGGCTTGGCGGCAGCCGGGGCGGCCAGGGCCGGCGGGGCCGACAACGCGGCGGGAACGGACAGGGCCAACGCGACAGCGAGGACAAGCGGCTTCATGCAGGAACTCCAGGGCAGGATGCCTGCGACCCTACGCACTTGGCGGGCCGGGGGCAATTGGCCGGAGGTCATGCGCCGCTCAGATCTGCAACCCGCCCGTTGACGGCGGGCACTCCCCCTTCGCCCGGCATTCGTCCAGCGCGCACCTATCCGCAGCTTCGATGTCGTCCAGCGCCGCCAGATCGATCGCGTCCTTGCTGTCGGTCACCACGTACAGCATCGGGTAGTCCCAGTGGTCGCCGGAGCGCTTGGCGTTGAGGAACACGCGGCCCTTGCCCTGTGGGCCGGAGATCGCGATCACGAACTGGCTCTGGCCATTGGAGTGCATCGAGCCTGCGGGCAGGTAGCCATCGCGCAGGGGCTCACCGAGCGCTTCGACCAGCTCGATGTTGCAGCGTGCGCGACGCATGGCCTCCTGGTAGGGCGTACTGGATTTGCTCCAGTACGCCCACTGATACAGCGCGAACCACACCGCGCCCACTGCCGCCGCAAGGCCGGACACCACGGCCAGCGGCATGGCCCAGCGCCAGTGGCGGTGCCACCAGCCGGGAGGCACGGTCGAACCAGGAAGCGCGGGCGGCAATGTCATCGGCGAACTCCTTGTCAGGCCGGTGGCAGGAACGGGGGATCAGGGCGCCAGGCAGCGCCCCAGGAAGTCCTCGGCCAGGCGGTAGCGGTGCAGCGCGTTGCTGCCCGACAGGCCGTGCTTGGCGCCGGGATAGGTCATCAGTTCGAACGGTTGGCCGCGCTTCTGCAGGGCGCTCATCAGCACCGTGGAGTTGGTGAACAGCACGTTGTCGTCGGCCATGCCGTGGATCAGCAGCAGGCGCGAACGCAGGCCATCGATGTGTGCCAGCACACGCGCTTCTTCGTAGCCTTTCGGGTTGTTGCCCGGCAGGTTCATGTAGCGCTCGGTGTAGTGGGTGTCATACAGGCCCCAATCGGTCACCGGTGCACCGGCCACGCCACAGGCGTAACTGTCCGACGCCTTGGCCAGCAGCATCAGGGTCATGTAGCCGCCGTTGGACCAGCCCTGCACGCCGATGCGCGCCGGGTCCACCCACGCCTGCTGCTTCAGCCAGGCGACGCCGCGCAGTTGGTCGGCCACTTCGACCGTGCCCTGCACGCCGTACAGCGCGCCGCCGAAATCACGACCGCGACGCGGGGTGCCGCGGTTGTCCAGCGAGAACACCACGTAGCCCTGCTGGGCCAGGTACTGGTTGAACAGATGATCGCCACGGCCGGGCCAGCTGTTGGTGACCGTCTGCGAGGCCGGGCCGCCATAGACGTACACGACCACCGGGTAGCGCTTGGCCGGATCGAAACCGGTCGGCTTGATCAGGCTGTAGTGCAGTGCCGTCTTGCCGTCGGCGGCGGTCAGCGTGCCGAACTCGACCGGGCGCTGCGCATCGAGATAGCGCGCATACGGATGCGCGGGATCTTCCAGGTTGTTCTCGACCAGGGTCGCGATCTTCTCGCCGTTGGCACGGTGCAGCGCGATCTGCGGCGGCGTGGTGGTGCTGGACCAGCTGTCCACGTAGACGCTGGCATTGCGCGCGAAGCTGGCGGTATGCATGCCCGGGGCCTGCGACAGGCGCTGCGGCGTGCCGCCCTGCAGCGACACGGCGTAGAGCTGGCTTTCGCGCGGGCTGTCCACGCCGGCGCGGAAATACACCTTGCCCGCGTCTTCGTCGACGGCCAGCAGTTCGTCCACCGGCCAGGTGCCGGCGGTCAGCGCGGTGACGGTCCTGCCGTCATCGGAGATGCGGTACAGGTGCTCGAAACCACTGCGCTCGGACGACCACACGAAGCCGCCCTGCTTGAGGAAGCGCAGGCTGTTGTGCAGCGGCACCCAGGTCGGCGAGGTTTCGGTCACCAGGGTGCGCTGCTGGCCGCTGGCCAGCTCGGTCTGGATCAGTTCGAGCGTCTTCTGGTCGCGCGACTGGCGCTGGAACGTCAGGCGCTGCGGATCACGCCAATCGACGCGGGCCAGGTAGATGTCGGGAGTGCGGCCCAGGTCGATCCAGGTCGGCGTGGCGTTCTGACGCGGCGCGATCACGGCCAGCTTCACGGTGACGTTGTGGTCGCCGGCCGCCGGGTAGCGCTGTTCGATCATCTCGGTGCGGTCGGCATACATCTCGTAGCGCTTCTGCACCGGCACCGGCGATTCATCGATGCGGGCGAAGGCGATCGCCGAGTCGTCCGGTGCCCACCAGTAGCCGGTGTGGCGGTCCATTTCCTCATCGGCGACGAACTCGGCCACGCCGTTGCCGATCGTGTCGCTGCCATCGCGGGT
Organism: Stenotrophomonas sp. SAM-B; assembly: GCF_013387485.1. GTDB lineage: Bacteria > Pseudomonadota > Gammaproteobacteria > Xanthomonadales > Xanthomonadaceae > Stenotrophomonas > Stenotrophomonas maltophilia_AA. The sequence continues at coordinate 154,075 of NZ_JABBXB010000001.1, read as the reverse complement.
GAGCTGGATCTGCTCGCCGCTGGCCAGGTCGATCACCCACAGGTTGCGGGCACGCACGAAGCTGACGAAGCCGCCCTTCGGCGACAGCTTGGCATCGGTCGCGAAGCCTTCCCCATGGGTGAGCTGGCGCACCGCGGCCTTGCCCTGCCTGCTCAGGTCGTACAGGTACAGCTCACCGCCGAGCGGGAACAGCAGCGTGCGTGCATCCGGCGACCACTGGTAATCGACGATGCCGGTCATCGCGGCGATGCGCTGGCGCTCGCGGCGGGCCTTCTCGGCGTCGCTCAGGGTTTCCGTACCGGGCAGCACCACCTTGGAGTCGACCAGCAGATGGGTCTGGCCGCTGGCGATGTCGTACGCCCACAGGTCCAGCTGATTGCGGTCGGCGTCCTTGCCGCGCAGGAAGCTGACCTGCGAGCCGTCCGGGGCCACCTTGGGCTTCATCAGGGTCGGACCGGACAACGGCAGCGGACCGGTGATGGCATCCAGGGTGAGTTTTTCAGCGTGGGCGATCGAGGTCGAGGCGAGCATCAGGGCAAGCGAAGCGAACAGGTGGCGCATGAAGGATTCCGGCAGCGTCTGGGCAGTCCCCGGCCGCGGGTGCAGCACGGGGAACGCTTCATCCTAACCAAAACCGTTCCGGTCGTGCCGGGGGCGTGCCGGCGTCCGGGCGCGCCAAGCGTTCCGGGGAGCCGGCCAGCGGCCGGCACTACGCACCTGCTCAGCGCTGGCCGAACAGGTGTTTGCGCTCTTCATCGCTGAGCGGCTTGCCGGCCTGCGGGTTCACCTTCTCGCGCAGGGCATAGGCACGCTGGGTGGCCGGGCGTGCTGCGATCGCATCATGCCAGCGCTTGAGGTTCGGGAAGGCGCTGAAATCGACCGGAAGCGTGTCGTAGGCCCCGATCCAGGGGTAGCTGGCCATGTCGGCGATGCTGTACTCGTCACCGCCGAGGTAGGCGGCCTGCGCCAGGCGCTTGTCCATCACCCCATGCAGGCGGCGCACTTCGTTGTCGTAGCGCTCGATCGCATAGGGAATCTTGTCGGGCGCGTAGACGTTGAAATGCCCCATCTGGCCGCTCATCGGGCCGAGGCCGGCCATCTGCCAGAACAGCCATTCCAGCACCGCCACCCGGCCGCGGCTGTCGGCCGGCAGGAAGCGGCCGGTCTTTTCGGCCAGGTACAGCAGGATCGCGCCGGACTCGAACACGGGCTGCGCGGCCCCGCCATCGGTGGGCTGGTGATCGACCAGGGCCGGCATCTTGTTGTTCGGCGAGATCGCCAGGAAGTCGGGCTTGAACTGGTCCCCGGCACCGATGTTCACCGGCTGGATCCGGTACGACAGGCCGGTTTCCTCCAGCATCAGCGTGACTTTGTGGCCATTCGGGGTAGGCCAGTAGTACAGGTCGATCATGGCGAGGGCTCGCGGACAAGGAATCCCGAGTCTAGTCCGTCGCTCGGCTTGGCAGGGTCAAGCTGGACCGTTACGCTGCGCCGTCCCCGCAACGCAGCATTCCAGCATGAGTTCGACCCAGACCCCCATCAGTCCCCTGTCCTCCCTGATCTTCGCCTCGCGCTGGCTGCAGCTGCCGCTGTACCTGGGCCTGATCCTGGCGCAATGCGTCTATGTGTTCCTGTTCGGCAAGGAGTTGTGGCACCTGCTGCACCAGGCCAACGAGATGGGCGAGCAGCAGATCATGCTGCTGGTGCTGGGCCTGATCGACGTGGTGATGATCTCCAACCTGCTGGTGATGGTGATCGTGGGCGGCTACGAGACCTTCGTGTCGCGCCTGCGCCTGGAGAACCACCCCGACCAGCCGGAGTGGCTGAGCCACGTCAACGCGAGCGTGCTGAAGGTGAAGCTGGCGCTGTCGATCATCGGCATCTCCTCGATCCACCTGCTGAAGACGTTCATTGCGGCGGGCAGCCTTGACTCGCTGCCCGCATGCAACAGCGATACCTACATCCAGGCAGTCGCCTCCGTCGTGGCCGCGCAGGGTCCGGCCGCGGCCGAGGTCTTCAAGTGCGCCAGTGGGCTGACCTCGACCGGCGTGATGTGGCAGACCATCATCCATGCCGCCTTCATCCTGTCGGCGATCGGCATCGCCTACACCGACAATCTGATGAACGGCACGCCGAGCAAGGCGCTGTCGCACTGAGGCTTGCCCGGCAGTGGCGGCATCGGTGAGGATGCCCCCTGCCCTCACCGCCTGGCCCCCGGGCCGGGCGGGGTGATGCTAGATTGCACACCTGCGGGTCCGCCATGGGCGTCGGGAAACGTCCATGGCCGTCGGTCGGCCTGACCGCATCAGGCCCTACGTATCGTCGTCTTCAAAGGGGAGTTGGATGTCGCACGTCAAGACTCATGGCCCGGCGCGCCTGTTCGCGCCGATGATCCTGCTGGTCGCCCTGTCCGCCTGCTCGGGCAAGGACGACACCGCACCGGCCACGCCCACGGCACCGGCGGCCCCCACTGCTGCCCCGGCCGCACCGGCGGTGTCGGCCAAGGTCCAGTCGCTGGGCACTGAGGAACTGCGGGAGCTGGCCAGCAAGGCGCTGCGCGAGAACCGCATGTATGCCCCGGCCGGCGACAACGCCATCGAGTATTACCTGGCACTGCGCGACAAGACCCCGGATGACGCCTCGGTCAAGAGCGCGCTGACCGATCTTCTGCCCTACACCCTGATCGCCGCCGAGCAGAACCTGGGCCGCGAGGACTTCGCCGAGACCCAGCGCCTGGTCGCGCTGATCGAAAAGGTCGACCCGACCGCCCCGGCGCTGCCGCGCCTGAAGCAGGGCATCAGCGGCAGCATGCAGACCGCGCTCAAGCGTACCCAGGAAGAGACCGACAAGGTCAAGAAGGACGCCGAGACCCGCGCCAAGCAGCTGGTGGAACAGCAGAAACTGGCCCAGCAACAGGCCACGGAAGCCGAAGCAGCGAAGAAGATCGCCGCGCAGCAGGAAGCCGCCGCCCGCATCGACAACCAGGACACCGAGCGCCAGGCCGCCGCCCGCCGCGAGGCCGAACAGCGCCAGCAGCAGGCCGCCGCCGCCCAGGCCGCCGCCGCCCGCCAGGCCCCGGCTGCTACCGCGCCGGCATCGACCCTGCGCCCGGTCAGTACCCCGGCCCCGCGCTACCCGGCCGACGCCCTGCGTTCGGGCACCGCCGGCGAAGTGCTGGTCGAACTGACGGTCGGCACGGACGGCTCGGTGACCGCCGCCCGCGTGCTGCGCGCCACCCCGGCCCGCGTGTTCGACCGCGAAGCACTCAACGCGGTCAAACGCTGGAAGTTCGAACCGGTCGGCGCCCCGGTCACGACCCGCCGCACGCTCGCGTTCGCGCCTGAAGGCGGCTGATCGCAACGCACTGCTGGATGATGAAAGGCCCGGAGCGATCCGGGCCTTTTTTAATGGGGACGAAGGTAGTTAATAACAGGGACGGAGGTAGTTAAGCGCACTTCCCTTACCGCGTTCCGCGCCGCCGACCTAGCGCGTTTTGATGTGCGGTTCTGCAGAGTGATGCCTCGCCATCCCGGTTGCGACCATGCCCCGCTCCCCTCGTCTGGTTCTGCCTGGCATTCCCCTCCATGTCATCCAGCGTGGCGTCAATCGCGCTGCGCTGTTCATCGACGACGATGATCGGACCCACTACCTGCGTCTGTTGCGCTCTGCCTGCCGAAGGCATGGCGTCCTGATCCACGCCTTCGTACTGATGGGCAACCACGTGCATCTCCTGGTAACGCCGATGGTGGCCGAAGGGCTGGCTTCAGCGATGCGGAGGTGCGGGCAGAACTACGTCCAGTACTTCAACAAGCGACATGTTCGGAGCGGAACGCTGCTGCAGGGCCGCTTCAAGTCGTGCCTGGTGGATTCCGATGGCTACCTGCTGATGGTCCATCGCTACATAGAATTGAATCCGGTGCGGGCCGCGCTGGTGGCCCTCCCCGAGAGCTATCGATGGTCCAGCGCTCGGGCGTACCTGGGGCTTGAGTACAACCCGATGCTGACACCCCACGCCGGCTACACCGCCCTCGGCGCTACACCGAAAGCCCGCGCAGTGGCTTACAGCCAATGGCTGCAGGCCGGCATCCAACCGCAGGAAAGAGAGCGGATCGTCGCCTACATCGCGCAGGAGCGCGCGTTGGGCAGCCCGCGCTTCCAGGACATGGTGGGGCGGGCATTGCAGAGGTCCGTGGTGTGCAGGCCTGCGGGAAGACCCGTCAAGGAACAGGGCGACTAGCCGGACCTGCGTCAGCGTCCCGACCGCAAAGGAATTGACGGCCGCCGGATTAACCACCTCCGTCCCTGTTATTAACTACCTCCGTCCCCGTTATGAAGAAGGGCTCCTTGCGGAGCCCTTCGTGCATCAACCCGAGATCGCCAACCGTTCCTGATGGTAACGACGCACGGCGGCGTACCAGAACAGGGCCGCCAAGCCGAAGCCTGCGCCGAGGTAGACCGCCCACATCTGCGGGCTGATCGCTTCGTGGCGGATGATCTTGAGCAGCATCTGGTTCTGCGCCAGGAATGGCACCGCGAACTGCCAGAGCTCACTCTTGATCGGGTACACCATCAGCGCGTAGCCCGGCAGCATCGGCAACAGCATCAGCCAGGTCATGTGGCTCTGGGCTTCCTTCATGCTCTTGGCCGCCGCCGACAGGAAGGTCAGCAGCGAGGTGCCGATGAACAGCATCGGCAGCATGATCAGCAGCATCTGCAGCATCGGCAGGAAGCCCATGTTGAGCTGCCGGCCTACCCCGCCGGAGGACAGCTGCGCGCTGATCTTTAAGGCCGCCAGGGTCAGCAGCAACGACGCCACACCGACCGCGCAGGCCGCGGCGATCTTGCCGCTGACGATCGCGCTGCGCGGCGCCGGCGTCGCCAGCAGTGGCTCCAGCGATTGCCGCTCGCGCTCGCCCGCGGTGGTGTCCATCACCAGATACGCGCCGCCCAGGAACGAGGTGATGGTCAACAGGATCGGCAACAACACCGACAGCATCATCCCGCGCTTGGCCTCAGCCGTCGCCAGATCCTGCGCGGCGACATCCAGCGGTCGCGCGACCTGCGGATCGATCCCGCGCGCCAGCAGGCGCAGCGCACCGACCTGCTGGCTGTAGCCGCCCAGCGCCGCCTCCAGCCGGCTGCTGGGAATATCGGCAGCACGGCGGGTACTGTCCTTGATGATCTCGACCAGCGCCGGACGGCCCTCGCTCCAGTCCTTGCCGAACTCTGGACTGATCCGCAGCGCCACATCGATGCGCTGGCTGCGGATCGCATCCGTCAGGTCCTTCGGCGCCTCGGTCGCATTGAGACCCTGCGCGGCCAGGAAGCGCACCAGGTTGGGCGCATGCTCGCCGCCGATCATCGGGATGTCCAGCGGCTGCTCGATCTGTGTCTTCACCCGGCTTTCGGCGAGCTTGCTCATGCCCAGGATCAGCACCGGGTACAGCAACGGCCCGAGCAGCAGCGTCAGCGCGAGCGTGCGGCGGTCACGCGAGAGGTCGCGCAGTTCCTTGCGCATCACGGTCAACAGCGTAGCGAACGAACTCATGCGTGCAATCCTTCTTCGGTACCGATCGCCTTGACGAAGGCATCTTCGAGGTTGCTTTCCCCGGTCTGTGCGCGCAGCTCATCGGCGCTGCCGGCCGCCATCACCGTGCCCTGCGCGATGATCACCACGTGGTCGCACAGCGCGGCCACCTCCTGCATGATGTGGCTGGAGAAGATCACGCAGCGGCCCTCGTCGCGAAGTCCGCGCAGGAACCCGCGCAGCGCGCGCGTGGTCATCACGTCCAGGCCGTTGGTCGGCTCATCGAGGATCACGTTGCGCGGATCGTGCACCAGCGCGCGGGCGATCGCGGTCTTGGTGCGCTGTCCCTGCGAGAACCCTTCGGTCTGGCGGTCGAGGATGTCCTCCATCTCCAGCGCCGCCGAGAGTACCTTGGTGCGCTCGCGGATCCGCGCGGCACTCAGGCCGTGCAGCTGGCCGAAGTAGGCGATGTTCTCGCGCGCGGTGAGGCGCTTGTAGACGCCGCGCGCGTCCGGCAGCACCGCCAGCTGGCGACGCACCGCGACCGGGTCCATCGCCGCGTCGATGCCATCGACCACGACGCGGCCCTCGTCGGGCTTCATCAGCGTGTACAGCATGCGCATGGTGGTGGTCTTGCCGGCGCCGTTGGGGCCGAGCAGGCCGGTGATGCGCCCGTTGTCGGCCTGGAAGCCGACGTTCTGGACGGCTTGGATCACGCCGGTCTTGCTCTTGAACGCTTTGTGCAGATGCTCGGCGACGATCATGCGCGCACCTCCCCGGTGCGGTACGAAGTACGGTTCATGGGGCCCATCCGTTGAACGAGGTGAAGGCGGGCACCGGGCTGAGGGTGTCCAGGCAGGTGGCGTCGAGTGATTTCGCGTCAGCGGTGTCGATGAACTGGCCGAGGATGCGCGGCATGCAGCCGGCGTTGATGGTGCCGTGACCCTGTCCCTTGGCGAGCAGGTGGCGCCCCTGGGGCAGCTGCTTGAGCACCTGCTCGGCGTAGCGCGGCGGCGTGACCGGATCGAACTGGCCCGACAACAACAGCACCGGCAGCGTCGAGGCGAACGGCGCGATGAAATCCTTCGGCCGCGAACCGGCATTCCAGGCCGGGCAGGCCGCGAAGAACATGCGCGCGACTTCCGGGCCCAGCACGCGATCGCCCGCGTCGCCTTCCTTGTAGCGATCGGCATCTTCGGCGCACAGCACCGACCACTGCATGCCACGGTTCATCTGCACGCCCAGCGTGCGGCTGGCCATCTTGCTCAGCGACATCAACGGTGCATAGCGGCCCTGCGCGGCTTCATCCAGCGTGACCGGCAGCAGCGACGACAACTCCGGCATGTACGAGAACATGAAGGCCAGTCCGGTAACCGAGTCGGCGGTCAACACATCGCGCTCGGCCTGACCGGTGCCGGGATTGCGGTAGTCGACCTCGACCGGTGCCTTGGCCAGTGCGGCCATCACGTTGCGCAGCTGGCTGCGGGTATCGACCGGAAAGCGCTTGGCGCAGATCGGATCCTGGCGGCACTGTGCCGATTGCAGGGTGATCGCATCTTCGAAAGTAGTGGCGAAATCACCGCCGACCACCAGGTCGTTCGGCACCACGCCGTCGATCACCACCGTGCGCGTGTGCTGCGGATAGCGCGCGGCGTACTGCTGCGCCACGCGGGTGCCGTAGGAACCACCGACCAGGTTGACCTTGTCCACGCTCAGCGCCTTGCGCACCGTATCCAGATCACCGATGGCCTCGGTGGTGGTGTAGAAGCGGGTGTCCGCGCGACCGGTCAGCGACTGCGCACAGCGGCGGGCGTAGTCTTCGATGAGCGCGGCGCTCGGTGCCGCGTTCTCGTCCAGCGGCAGCTCCTTGCCCTGTGCATCCAGGCAGGTGAGCGGGTTGGACTTGCCGGTGCCGCGCTGATCGATCAGGAAGATGTCGCGCTGCTTGCGCACGTCCCGAAGCGCCATGTTGACCGGGGCGGCGACCTCCGTCGCGGCCTGGCCCGGGCCACCGGCCAGGAAGAAGACCGGGTCGGCCTTGCCCGCGCCGTCATTGCCGGCGTCCAGCCAGGCGATGTTCAAGCCGATCCTGCGACCGTCCGGTGCCGCCGGGTTCTCCGGCACCTGCAGCGTGGCGCACTGCGCCTCGACATTCGCACTGGCCTGCGCGCTGGTCAGGGTGCAGGGCTGGAACGCGAGCGTGCCGTACAGGCGCTGGGCGGCCGCGGCGGCGGGTGCAGCGTCGGGTACCGGCGCGCAGCCGGCACACAGGGCGGCGACCAGCGCGACGGCCAGCCTCAGGTGGTGTGTAGACATCTTCCGTACTTCCCCTTGTTGAAGATCATGTCACCACGACGCACGGGCGTGGGCGATGTGACTCAACTTACACGGCTGCCCCGGTGCCGGGGAAGGCCGCGGGGGCCAGCGCGCTGATGGTGCGGTCACGGCCCTCGGCCTTGGCCCGGTAAAGCGCCGCATCGGCCTCGCCGAGCAGGCGCGCCAGGTCGCCCGTGCCCTGGTCGATGGCCAGGCCGATGCTGGCCGTCACTCGTACCGGAAGACCGTCGATCCGGGCGGGCGACTCCCGCAGTGCCTCGCGCAGGCGATCGGCGCACTGGCGTGCCTGGTGCGGGTCTGCCCCGGGCAGCAGCAGGACGAACTCTTCACCGCCATAGCGGCCCAGCAGGTGCTCGCGATCGGCCACGCACGCGGCCAGGACGTCGGCGACGTGGCGCAGCACCGCATCGCCGGCCAGATGCCCCCAGCGGTCATTGATCTGCTTGAAGTGATCCACGTCCAGCAGCAGCAGCGCCAGCGGCCTCGGCGGGCGCCGGCTGAGCTGCAGCAGCGTGGCACCGTCGGCGAGCACTGCGCCCCGGTTGAGCAGGCCGGTCAGCACGTCGGTGCGCGCCAGCCGCTGCAGGTCGACCAGCATGCGCTCCACCAGCAGCAGCACCAGCGCGAAGCACCGGGCCAGTTCCAGGATCAGCCCGACCAGATAGGTCGCGAACACCGGCGCCCCGGCGCGCAGGATGTCGTCGCCCGCATCGGGCGCCACCGGCAGGAACAGACGGACCAGGTACAGCACGGCCTGCGCGGCGAACACCGCGGCCGCCAGCCGGCAGCTGATGCGCTGCGCCGACGGTGAATGCCGCAGCAGCAACCCCGCCATCCAGCCGTTGAGCAACACCGCGAACACGCTGAAGACATCCAGCCGGATGACCAGGCTGGGATGGACGACCAGGAAGAACGTGATTGCGCCGAGGTAGGTGGTCGCCAATGCCAGGGGCTGCCACGCCGGCAGCCGACGGCCAAGATGGCGCGCCACGCCATACAGCATCAGGACGCCGGACAGCGCTACGGCAACGTTGCCGGCCAGGATGCCCGGCACCTGGGGCAGATGGGGCCGCAGCGCGACCAGGGTCAGGCTGACGGACAGCATCCACAGGCTGGCCGTCCACAGCCGCAGGGCCGGTTGCCGTCGCAGCACCAGCAGCAACAGCGAGAAGCCCATGGCGATGCCCAGGCACAGCAGGAAGCCGAGCACGGCAATGGTGGGGAAATCCAGGGGCATCGTGTCAGCCAGGCGGAAGCGGCGCGCGGCGCATCTTACCGCCGCCCGCATCCCGACGCCGCTGGCGGCCAGGCCCGATGGCAGGGCCGCCGGGCACGGTTACTTGCTGCTGACGTACTTCTCGCGCCGCACCTGCGGCGTGGGCAGGCCGGCCGCTTTCAGCACCTCGAAGGTGGCATCGACCATGTCCGGGTTGCCGCACAGGTAGGCGATGTCGGTCGCCGGGTCCGGGACGAATTCGGCCAGATGCTGCTGCACGTAGCCGTGGCGCACGTCCGGATGCGGGTTTTCCGGCAATTCGCGGGACAGGCACGGCACATAGCGGAAGCCCGGATGGGCAGCCGCGAAGGCGTAGAAGTCCTCGCTGTAGAGCAGTTCGGTCGGCGTGCGGGCGCCCTGCAGCAGGACCACCTCCACGCCGCGCCCGGCCATGGCGGTGGCCAGCAGCGGCAGCATGGAGCGGTACGGGGTGACCCCGGTGCCGGTGGCGATCAGCAGGTAGCGGGCATTGTGGTCGCCCGGCTGCAGGCAGAACCGGCCGAACGGGCCGCTGGCGCTGACGTGGCCGCCGATGTCCAGGCCCTCGAACAGGGCCGTGGCGGCGCCGCCGGGGACGAAACTGACCGCGATATCGACCGCTTCGCCCGCGCCGAGGGCGTGGTTGTGAATGGTGGCCAGCGAGTAACTGCGCTTGGTGGCGGTGCCGTCGGCGTACTCGAAATGGACCTGGATGAACTGGCCGGGCTGGAAATCCAGCGGCTGGCCGTCATCACGCAGGAACTGGTAATGGCCGACGGTCGGCGCCAGCATGCGCCGGTCGACCAGTTTGAGGGGGAATTGGGCAGGCACGACTTTTCGGGACAGTGTGTAGCCGGGGCAAGCCCTCGGGGTCTTCTATAATAGCCCCTCCCCGCCCCTATCCAGCGCCAGCCCATAGGCGCGAAGGCAAGAGTTTGGCTTCCCAGAACACTCCCGCGCCCACCGCCGTGCCCGCCCTGCGGGTGCGTGACCTCCGCAAAACCTACGACAACGGCACCCAGGCGCTGAAGGGCGTCTCGCTGGACGTGGCCCCGGGCGACTTCTTCGCCCTGCTGGGCCCCAACGGCGCCGGCAAGTCGACCCTGATCGGCATCATCAGCTCGCTGGTGAACCTCAGCGAGGGCCAGGTCGAGGTCTTCGGCAGCGACCTGGTGCGCAACCGCAGCGCCACCATGCGCCTGATCGGCCTGGTCCCGCAGGAAATCAACTTCAACCTGTTCGAAAAGCCCTTCGACATCCTGGTCAACTACGCCGGCTTCTATGGCGTGGCCCGTGCCGAGGCCGAGAAGATGGCCGAAGAAGAGCTCAAGCGCGCCCACCTGTGGGAGAAGGCGCAGGTGATGAGCCGCACCCTGTCCGGCGGCATGAAGCGCCGGCTGATGATCGCCCGCGCGATGATGACCCGTCCGCGCCTGCTGATCCTGGACGAACCGACCGCCGGCGTGGACATCGAGATCCGCCGCGACATGTGGCGCGTGCTCAAGGAGATCAACGCCGCCGGCACCACGATCATCCTGACCACGCATTACCTGGAAGAAGCCGAGCATCTGTGCCGGAACCTGGCCATCATCAACCATGGCCAGATCGTCACCCAGGGCCCGATGCGCGAACTGCTGGCCAAGCTGGACGTGGAAGGCTTCCTGTTCGACATCGACGGCAGCCTGCCGGCCCAGCTGCCGGAGATCGAGGGCGCGATCCTGATCGCCACCGACAGCCACACGCTGGACGTGGACATGCCGCGCGCGATGGACCTCAACCGGGTGTTTGAAGCCTTGAACGCCGCGGGCATCCGCGTGCGTTCGATGCGCACCAAGAGCAACCGCCTGGAGGAGCTGTTCGTGCGCCTCACCGGCAACCAGGAGAACGTGGCATGAGCAGCACCCCGACCCCGGTCCTGACCGACGGCCAGCGCAACCGCATCGCCCTGATGACCATCGTGCGCCGCGAAGTGGCGCGCATCCTGCGCATCTGGGGCCAGACCCTGGTGCCGCCAGCGATCACCATGACCCTGTACTTCCTGATCTTCGGCGGCCTGATCGGCTCGCGCGTGGGCGAGATGGGCGGCTACAGCTACATGCAGTTCATCGTGCCGGGCCTGGTGATGATGAGCGTGATCCAGAACAGCTACGGCAACATCAGCTCCTCGTTCTTCGGCGCCAAGTTCGGCCGCCACGTCGAAGAGCTGCTGGTCAGCCCGATGCCGAACTGGGTGATCCTGTGGGGCTATGTGTCCGGTGCTGTGCTGCGCGGCCTGATGGTCGGCGTGATCGTGCTGATCATCGCCATGTTCTTCACCCCGGTGCGCATCCCGCATCCGCTGGTGACGCTGACCACGGTGCTGCTGGGCGCGACGATCTTCTCGCTGGCCGGGTTCATCAACGCGGTATACGCCAAGAAGTTCGATGACGTGGCGATCGTGCCGACCTTCATCCTGACCCCGCTGACCTACCTGGGCGGTGTGTTCTATTCGGTGAAGCTGCTGCCGACCTGGGCCGAAGCGGCCACGCACGCCAATCCGATCTTCTACATGGTCAACGCGTTCCGCTACGGCCTGCTCGGCACCAGCGACGTGCCGTTGTGGGTGGCGTATGCGCTGATGATCGGCTTCGTGGTGGCGCTCACCGCGCTGGCGCTGTGGCTGCTGAAGCGTGGCGTGGGGATGCGCAGCTGATGCGCATCCTGATCCTCGGCGCCGGCGGGACCGGCGGGTACTTCGGTGGTCGCCTGGCCCAGGCCGGCGTGGACGTCACCTTCCTCGTCCGCCCGGCGCGTGCGGCGCAGCTGGCGGGCGAAGGGCTGGTGATCCGCAGCCCGCTGGGCGATGCGACGTTCCCGGTCAAGCACGTCACCGCCGACGCGTTGCCCGCGCTGGCGACGGCCGAGCCGTTCGACCTGGTGATCCTGAGCTGCAAGGCCTACGACCTTGCCAGCTCCATCGAGGCGATCGCCCCCGCGGTCGGCCCGCGCACCACGGTGCTGCCGATCCTCAACGGGCTGCGGCATTACGCCGATCTCGACGCACGCTTCGGCCGCGACGCAGTGCTGGGCGGGCTGTGCTTCATCAGCGCGACCAAGGCCAGCGACGGCGCGGTGGTGCATCTGGCGCCGGCGGCCAAGCTGACCTTCGGCGAGCGGGACGGCACCGGCAGCAGCGCGCGCGTGCTGGCGCTGGCGGCGGCCTGCGTGCAGGCGGGCGTGGACCACGTCGCCACCGATGCGATCGGCCAGGAGCAGTGGATCAAGTACACCTTCCTGACCACGCTGGCGGCGGCGACCTGCCTGATGCGCGCCGATGTCGGCACGATCGTGGCGACCGATGACGGCGCGGCGATCGTGCGTGGCCTGTATGACGAGTGCGTGGCAGTGGCCGAGGCGGCCGGCGAGCCGATCCCGGGCAAGGCCCGCGAGATCGCGCTGGCCGCGACCACCCAGTCCGGCTCGGCGTTGAAAGCCTCCATGCTGCGCGATCTGGAGGCCGGCCAGCAGGTCGAGGCCGAGCACATCGTCGGCGACATGCTGGTACGGGCACGGGCGGCCGGCCAGGCCGCACCGCTGCTGGCCGTGGCCTATGCGCACCTGCAGGCCTACCAGCAGCAGCGCAAGGACTGAGCGTGCCGGCCGACACCGCACCGGCACGCGTGCTGGTGCTGGGCCTGGGCTACAGCGGGCGGCACCTGGCCGCCCTGCTGCACGCGCAGGGCATTGCCTGCAGCGGCACCGTGCGCGATCCCTCCACCGCACCGGACGATGGTGTGATCCGCCACCGGCTGGCCGAGGGATACCCCATCGATGCGGCGCTGGAGGAGGCGATCCGCAGCGCCGACACGATCCTGTGCAGCATTCCGCCCGATGCCGAGGGTGATCCTGCGCTACGCCTGCTCGGCGAAGCGCTGCAGGATGCGCCCGCGCTGCGCTGGTTGGGCTATTTCTCTTCGACCGCCGTCTACGCCGATCGTGATGGCGGCTGGATCAACCTGCACGCGGCGGCCGATGCCACCGACGACACCGCACTGAAGCGCCTGCGTGCCGAAGGCCAGTGGCAGGCGTTCGCACAGGCGCGCGGCATCGCCTCGGCGGTATTCCGGCTGCCCGCGCTGTACGGGCGTGGGCGCAACGCGCTGGTCCAGTTGGCGCAGGGCACGGCGCGGCAGGTCGTGCGGCCGGGCCAGGTGTTCAACCGGCTGCACGTCGAGGACCTCGCCACCGCAGCGCTGGCAGCGATGCATCGCTCGCAGGAAAACGCGCTGTATCTGCCGGCCGACGATGAACCCGCCCCGTCGCAGGACGTGCTGGCGTATGCGGCGGCACTGAGTGGCGTGCCGCTGCCCGTCGCTCAGGGCTGGGATGACCCGGCCCTTCCTGCCTCGCTGCGGCGTTTCTACAGCAGCAACAAGCGCATCGACAGTCGCGGCACGCGCGAGGCATTGCAGTGGCAGCCGCGGTTCCCGACCTACCGCGAAGGGCTGGCCGATGCGTGGGCCCATGGAGACGGGCGGTAGCCCACGACCGTCGGTCGTGGGTGCCGCGCACCGACACGCGTACCGACCAACGGTCGGTGCCTACCGGGTCTGCGGGAACCGGAAGAACGCGCGCGTGGCCGCCGTCGCATTGGCTGCCGTGGCTTCCACGTCCTCGCCACGATCGCGCGCCAGTTCCTCGACGATGTGCGAGAGGAACATCGGCTCGTTGCGGCGGTCCTTGGGCAACGGCTTGAGCGTGCGCGGCAGCAGGTACGGGGCGTCCGTCTCGATCATCAGCCGGTTGGCCGGGATGTGTTTGACCAGCTCGCGCAGGTGCGCGCCGCGGCGCTCATCGCACAACCAGCCGGTGATGCCGATGTACCAGTCCTGGTCCAGGTAGTCGAACAGCTCCTGGCGCTCGCCGGTGAAACAGTGCACCACGGCCGGGCCGAGCTTGCCGTCGAAGTTCTTCATCTGCGCCATGAAATCGGCATGCGCGTCGCGCTGGTGCAGGAACAGCGGCTTGCCGTTCTCCGCGGCCAGCTGCAGCTGGCGTTCGAAGGCACGGTGCTGCGCCGGACGCGGCGCGAAATCACGGAAGTAGTCCAGCCCGCACTCGCCCACGGCGACCACCTCGGCATGCGCATGCAGCGCGCGCATCTCCGCATCGCATTCGTCGGTGTATTCCACCGCATGGTGCGGGTGCACGCCAGCCGTCGCGTACAGGAAGCCGGGATGCTGCCGGGCCAGATCCAGCGCCATCGGCGAATGCTCGCGGCTGGCGCCGGTGATCACCATCTGCACCACCCCGGCCTCGCGCGCACGCGCCAGCACGGCGTCGCGGTCGCGATCGAAGGAGTCGTGGGTGAGGTTGGCGCCGATATCGATCAGTTGCATGGGGGGCTACAGGACAGTGAACCTGCGCATTCTACCGTGCTGCCCGGCGATGCCCCGGCGCGCACGTCTCGCCGCCCTCGCCTGCGCCCCGTATCCTTGCCGCATGACCACCCCGATGTTCCCGATTTCCGTGCTGCTGCCGCAGATCCTGACCGCCCTCGGGAGCGGCACACGGCTGGTGCTGGAAGCGCCACCCGGCGCCGGCAAGACCACCCAGGTGCCGCTGGCCCTGCTGGATGCGCCGTGGCTGGAAGGCCGGAAAATCATCATGCTGGAGCCGCGTCGTGTAGCCGCGCGCAGCGCCGCGCAGTTCATGGCGCGGCAGCTCGGTGAGGGCGTCGGTGAGACCGTGGGTTACCGCATCCGCTTCGAGAACAGGATCTCCGCGCGGACCCGCATCGAAGTGGTCACCGAGGGCATCCTGACCCGGATGCTGCAGGACGATCCGCTGCTCGAAGACGTGGGCGCGCTGCTGTTCGATGAATTCCATGAGCGGCACCTGGCCGCCGATCTCGGTCTGGCGCTGGCGCTGGATGTGCAGTCGCAGCTGCGCGAGGATCTGCGCATCGTGGTGATGTCGGCCACGCTCGATGGCGAGCGACTGGCGCAGTTCCTCGATGCGCCGCGCCTGAGCAGCGAAGGCCGCAGCTTCCCGGTGACGGTCGCGCATTTCCCCGCGCGCCGCGACGAGGCGCTGGAGCCGCAGGCGCGGCGTGCGGTGGAGCAGGCCCTGGCCGAGCATCCCGGCGACGTGCTGGTGTTCCTGCCGGGCCAGCGCGAGATCACGCGCGTGCAGACGGCGTTGCAGACCGTGCTCGACCCGGCCGTACAGGTGCTGCCGCTGCACGGCGAACTGCCGGTGGACCAGCAGTCGCAGGTGCTGCAGCCCGATCCCGGTGGTCGCCGCCGCGTGGTGCTGGCCACCAACGTGGCCGAGTCATCGGTGACCCTGCCCGGCGTACGCGTGGTGATCGATGCGGGACTGGCGCGCGAGCCGCGCTACGACCCCAACAGCGGCTTTGCGCGCCTGGACGTGGTGAACATCACGCAGGCCTCGGCCGATCAGCGTGCCGGGCGCGCTGGACGCGTGGCTGAGGGCTGGGCCTGGCGGTTGTGGCCGCAGTCGCAGCGGCTGGAGGCACAGCGACGGCCCGAGATCGCCCAGGTGGAGCTGGCCTCGCTGGCACTGGAACTGGCTGCGTGGGGCAGTGACGACCTCCGCTTCGTCGATACACCGCCAGCCGGTGCCCTGGCCGCCGCGCGGGAACTGCTGCAGCGCCTGGGCGCGCTAAGCGACAGCGGCACGCTGACCCCGCTGGGCCGGCGCATGTTGACCCTCGGCACGCATCCGCGGCTGGCGGCGATGCTGATGGCGGCAGGCAGTGGTGTCGAACAGGCGCTCGCGTGCGATCTGGCCGCGCTGGTGGAAGCGCGCGATCCCCTGCGCCAGGGCGGTGACGCACTCGCGGCGCGGTGGCGTGCACTGGCCGCGTTCCGCCAGGGGCGCGCACCGCACGACGCGAACCGCGGTGGCCTGGCCACGATCGATGCCGCGAGCAGACAATGGCGGCGACGCCTGCGGTGTGATGCCGCGCCGCCGTCCTCGGTCGAAGCGCATCAACTCGGTGACCTGCTCGCCCATGCCTTCCCGGACCGCATCGCCGCCCGCCATCCCACCGATCCGCTGCGCTACCTGCTGGCCAACGGCCGCAGCGCGCGCCTGTTCGACCCCAGCGACCTGCGCGGCGAGCCGTGGCTGGTGGCGGTGGAACTGCGCTACGAGGCACGCGACGCGTTGCTGCTGCGCGCCGCGCCGGTGGACGAGAACCGCCTGCGCCGAGACTTCCCGGAGCGTTTCACGCAGGACGACGTGGTGCGTTGGGACGGCGAAAAGCGCGCGCTGGTCGCCCGCCGTGAGACCCGGTTCGATCGCATCGTGCTGGACAGCCGCTCGGCCGGCCGCGTGGACCCCGCCCACGCCGCGAAAGCCCTGACCGACGCCGTCGCCGAACTCGGCCTGGATGCCTTGCCGTGGACGGAGGGCCTGCGCCAATGGCAGGCGCGTGCGCTGGCCGTGCGCGCGTGGATGCCGGAACTGGATCTGCCGGACATCTCCGATGCGGCCCTGATGGCGACGCTGCCGACGTGGCTGACGCCTGCGTTCAACGGCAGGACGCGCCTGGATGCCCTTGATGAATCCACCCTCGGTGAAGCGCTGAAGTCGCCGCTGCCCTGGGCGCAACGCCAGCTGGTCGATCGCCACGCACCGGTCCGCATTGCCGTGCCTTCGGGCATGGAACGTCCGATCCATTACGCGCTCGACGCCGATGGCATCACGCCGCAGGCGCCGGTGCTGGCGGTCAAACTGCAGGAACTGTTCGGCCTGAGCGATACCCCGCGCATCGCCGACGGCCGCATTCGGCTGACGCTGCATCTGCTCTCCCCCGGCGGGCGCCCGCTGCAGGTCACCCAGGACCTGCGCAATTTCTGGGCGAACACCTACGCGGAAGTGAAGAAGGAAATGAAGGGCCGCTACCCGCGCCACCCGTGGCCGGACGACCCGTGGACGGCCAACGCGACCCACCGGGCGAAACCGCGCGGCACCTGAGCACGCCCCACCACCACCGTCACCGGATACGCGCATTCATGGCTGGCGCCTGACCGTGCCGCGTCCAAGCCCGCCTCCAACGGTTGGGGAGCGGCTACAGTCGTGATGCGGTCGTAGCAGGCGGATGACGCCCCGTACACGGCCCACGCGACACACTGGAACAGAACCTCAGGCAAGGACCCCCCATGAGCAGATTGACTGTGATTACCGACCGCGCCCTCGAGCGCGCCCTGGACATCGCCAGCACCGCTGGTGACGGCCTCAAGCATGCCGGCAGCAACCTGCGCCACTTCGGCCCGCAGGCCACCGACTGGATCAAGACGGGCGCCGCACTCGGCGCGGTCAAGACCGGCAGCAAGGTGGCTGCCAAGGTGGTGCGCCGCAATCCGGCCGTGACCATCGCAGCCGCGGCGGTCGGCGTGGGCCTGCTGGGCTACGCGCTGTACCGCAAGCAGCAGAAGAAGAAACTGGCCAACGGTGGCGTGGTGAACGGCCAGGCGCAGCGCATCAGCGCCCGCAACCGCCGCAACGACACCGTGGTGGATGAGACCAGCGATATCGGCAGCGACGCCTGATCCGCTGACGCATCACCGCATGCGTATCGAAACCGCCGGTCTCCACCGGCGGTTTTTTAGTGTCCGATCTCCCGCCACTGGCCGGGTTGCAGGTCGCCGATCGCATGCTCGCCCATCGAGACACGTACCAGCCGCAGCGTCGGCAGTCCGACCGCGGCGGTCATGCGGCGTACCTGCCGGTTGCGGCCCTCGCGCAGGGTGATGGCCAGCCAGGCATCGGGCACCGTCTTGCGGAAGCGGACCGGCGGCGTGCGCGGCCACAGCCCGGGCGGCGGTTCCAACCGTTCGACACCCGCCGGCAAGGTAGGCCCATCGTTGAGCAGCACGCCACGGCGCAGCGCCTGCACCTGTTCATCGGTCACCGTGCCTTCCACCTGCACCCAATAGGTCTTGTCGGCCTTGTGGCGCGGATCGGTCAACTGGTGCGCCAGGCCGCCATCATCGGTGAGCAGCAGCAGGCCTTCACTGTCGTAGTCCAGGCGTCCGGCCGCATACACCGCCGGCGGTAATCCGAAGCCGGCCAGGGTCGCGCGCGGCGGCTGGCTGCGGTCGGTGAACTGGCACAGCACGTTGAACGGTTTGTTGAAGGCGATCAGCATCGAGGCAACAGCGGCGGTGGGATGGCCCATTGTCCCATCCCCGTGGTGCCGCCGCGATCCGCCCGATCGTCAGCCGATGACGTTCATCTTGAGCAGGAAGTAGCTGAGCACCAGCACCACGCCACAGACATTGGCGATGCGGGCTTCCCGTGCCCAGCGCCCCGTGGCGGGCGCGTTGAACGCGCTGCGTCCATCCAGCGCAGCGCCCGTGAGCAGCAGCCCGAAGCCGGCCGCCCCCATCAGATCGTAGCCGTGCTGCCCGTAAAACACGAAATCAACGATCTTGATCAGCGTCATCGCCGCAAGACCGATCAACAGCAGCTTCTTCAATGGTGCATTCCTTTACCGTCCCTGGAACGCGCGGGCAATGGCCCGCGCGCCCTGTCTCATGCGCGGGTTTCTTACTTGCCCGGCTTCACGAAGCGCAGCGTCATGCGGTCGCTTTCGCCGATCGCCTGGTACTTGGCCTCGTCGGCCGCGTCATGCTGGTTGGTCGGCGGCAGCGTCCACACACCGTTCGGGTAATCCTTGGTGTCGCGCGGATTGGTATTGATCTCGCTGCTGCCCGCCAGTTCGAAACCGGCAGCCTTGGCCATCGCGATCACCTGCTGCTGGCCCACGTAACCGGTCTTGTCGTCGGCCGGCACGTCGGCCTTGGCACGGTGTTCCACCACGCCGAGCACGCCGCCCGGCTTGAGCACCGAGAAGAAGCCTTTGAACATGCCCTCGGCCTGGCCGCTGCTGCGCCAGTTGTGCACGTTGCGGAAGGTCAGCACCACATCGGCCGAGTTGGCCGGGCCGAACACCGGGGCCTTCGGGTCATAGGCGACTACGCGGCTCTTGCCGAACACCGCGGCGTCACCGGCGAACTTCTTTTCAAGTCCCTCTCGGCTGCGCTGCTGGTAGTCGCGGCCACGCCCTTCCGCCACGGCCATCGGATCGACCACGGCGGCCACGTACTGGCCCTTCTCGTGCAGCAGCGGCGCCAGGATCTCCGAGTACCAACCGTTGCCCGGGGTGATCTCGATGACGGTCTGGCCCGGCGCAACGCCGAAGAACGACAGGGTCTGTGCCGGATGGCGGTACGCATCGCGCTTGACGTTGGCCGGATCGCGGCGGCTGTCCTGCACGGCCTTCTGCACGGCCGGGGTGATCGCGACCTGTGCGTTCGGGCCGGCGGGCTTGATGGCCATCGCGGGCGCGGCAAGCATCAGGGTGGAGACAGTGAACAGGCAGGCACAGGTCAACGAACGGGCTTTCATCGGCGGGGCTTCCGGTAGCGGGATGCGGCGAGACTAGCAGCCAAGCGTGCACAGGTGTTCACAAAGCGTTAGTGCGGCGCAGCAATCCGGAACACTGTTTTGTGCCTGCTGCCGCAACGCTGTCACCACGCCGGCCGTATCCTGTGGAAACGATTCCCAGGGAGAACATCACCCATGACTGCTACGCGCGAACTCGGTCGTTCCGGCCTCCATGTCGCCCCCATCGCCTTCGGCGGCAATGTCTTCGGCTGGAGTGCGGACGAGAAGACCTCCTTCGCCCTGCTCGATGCCTTCGTCGATGCCGGCTTCAACCTGGTCGATACCGCCGATGCGTATTCGGCGTGGGTGCCCGGCAACCAGGGCGGTGAATCGGAAACCATCCTGGGCCGCTGGTTCAAGCACAGTGGCAAGCGTGACAAGGTGGTGCTGGCGACCAAGGTGGCCAAGTGGGCCGAGCGCCCCGGCCTGTCCGCCGACAACATCAACGCCGCGGTGGAAGACTCCCTGCGCCGCCTGCAGACCGATGTGATCGATCTGTACCAGGCGCACGAAGATGACGAATCCACCCCGCTGGAAACCACGCTGGCCGCCTTCGGCCGCCTGATCGAACAGGGCAAGGTGCGTGCGATCGGTGCCTCCAATTACACCGCCGAGCGCCTGCGCGACGCCTTGAAGGTCTCCGCGGACTACAAACTGCCGCGCTATGAAACGCTGCAGCCGGAGTACAACCTGTACGACCGCGCCGGTTACGAGGCCGGGCTGGAAGCGGTGGTGCGCGAGGCACAGCTGGGCGTGATCACCTATTACTCGCTGGCCAGCGGCTTCCTCAGTGGCAAGTACCGCAGCGCCGCCGATGCGGCCAAGAGCAGCGCGCGCGGCCAGAAAGTGGTGGACACGTACGTCAATCCGCGTGGGCTGCGCATCCTGACGGCGCTGGACGACGTGGCCAGCACGCATGGCGTGAGCCCCTCGCAGATCGCGATCGCCTGGTTGATCGCACGCCCGGGCATCACCGCACCGATCGTGAGTGCGACCAGTGTCGAGCAGTTGAAGGATGTGCTGGCCGCCGCGAACGTCGCGCTGTCGGCGCAGGAGGTACAGCAGCTGGATGCGGCGAGCGCCGAACAGGCCTGAGCCCGACGTTCTCTGTTACGGACAGCCGCCGCAGGGCGGCTGTTTCTGTTTCCGGCCGGGCCGGGCGCCCTCGCCTCAGCGACTGGCGCGGCTGTCCTCGGCGACCAGCGCGTGGTGCAGGCTCACGCCGGCACGTACGCCTTCTGCACTGGCCAGGCTGATATTGCCGACCAGGGTTGCATCACCCGCCGCGTAGATGCCGGGCACGCTGGTCTGCTTGCCGGGGTCCACCTGGACCAGCACGCCGATCGGACTCTCTTCCAGCGCGCAGCCGAGCTGTTCGACGAGCGGTGCCGCCATGTGCTGCCGCGCGGTCACGAACAGCGCGCGCAGTTCGACCCGGCGCCCATCCGCGAGCACGGCGGCACTCAGCGCCGGCGCCTCGCCTTCCAACCCGACCACGGCTGTGTGTTCGATGCTGACACCGCGGTGCTGCAGGGCCGTGAGTTCTTCGGGTGCCAGGGTCATGCCGTGCGCGAACAGGGTGACCTCGCCCCAGTCGGCGAGCAGCGCGGCCATCGTGGCCGACTTCTCGTGTCCACCCAGCAGGCCGATCGCCCCGCCGCCGATTTCATAGCCATGGCAGTACGGGCAGTGCACCACGCTGTGGCCCCAGCGTTCGGCCAGGCCGGGCAGTTCGGGCAGTTCGTCGCGGATGCCGGTCGCCAGCAGCAGCTTGCGCGTGGCCCAGGTGTCGCCGTTTTCGGTAGCCACCACGAAGCCATCGACCGTCGGTTGCGCGCGGGTCGCGGTGTCGCTGATCCAGCGCACGGTGGGATAGTCGAGCAGCTGCGCCTTCGCGTTGCGCAGCAGCTCGGCGCCGGCGATGCCGTCCTGGCCGAGCACCCCGTGCGAATGCGCGGCGAATCGGTTGCGCGGCAGGCCGCTGTCGATCACCAGCACGTCGCGGCGCGCCCGCGCCAGGATCAGGGCGGCGGACAGGCCGGCGAAACTGCCGCCGACGACAATCGCATCAAACGTCATGGGGAACTCCTGCAGCGTGGTGGGCCAGGTGGCGGGCGAACTCGTCGCCCAGCGTGGCCAGGGTGGTGTCGCGCAGGCGGGCCTCGAGCAGGGCCTGGGCCTGGCGGTAACTGTCGTCGAGCGCTTCGTTGACCACGCGCTGCACCGGGCAGCCGCGGCCGGTCTCGCGCGCACCGGTGTGCAGAAGCGCGGGCGCACCGATGGCGACGTAGACGTCGTGCAGGGTGATCTCCGCCGGCGGCCGTGCCAGTTGGCTGCCGCCTCCGTGGCCACGCAAGGTGGTCACCAGGCCGCCCTTGTGCAGGGCCGACAACAGGCGCCGGATCACTACCGGATGGGTCGGCAGGCAGGTGGCGAGCTGTTCGGAGGTGCGCGGGCCGTCCTGGCCGACCAGATGGGCCATGACGTGGAGCGCATCGGAGAACTGGTTGCTGGATTTCATGTAACAACGATAGTTACATATTAGTTGCCTGTCCAGTCCTGTTTCGTTCCATGTGTGACAAAAATTCATCTACACGCCATCGTCACAACCTTTAATGGAACGGTAACCGTGATTGGCGTCGCACTTCAGCCTGTTCCTCACAGACCGATACCGCATCGCCCTTCCTTACTTTTGATCTCTCATGACGTCCTCCGCATCGGCGCGTCCACGCGCCCTGAGTCTTCAATTCAAACTGCTGGGCGCGCTGTCGCTCGGCCTGGTCATCATCGTGCTGGCCGCCTTGGCGGGGCTGGGTTCTGCCTGGCGCAACCTCTCGGCCGAGGTGCCGGTGGAGGTCGCCCGGCAGGCACAGGCCGAGCTGCTGCAGCGCGAGTTCCGCCTGCAGGTGCAGGAGTGGAAGAACGTGCTGATCCGCGGTGCGGACGCTGCACAGCGCGAACGCCACCTGGCGGCATTCGATGCGGAAGGACGCCGCATCGAAGCGTTGGCCGGCACGCTCGCCACCAGCCGCGACGAACAGACGCGCACGCTGGCCCACCAGTTCCTGGCCGAGCACCGTGCGCTGGAGGCCCGCTACCGTGGCGCGCTGGAGGCGTTCGCGGCCAGTGGCTATGACACGCAGGCCGGCGACGCGCTGGTGCTCGGAGCCGACCGTGCCGTGGGCACCACGCTGGATGCGCTGGCCGCGCGCGCCAGCGAACGTGCCGCGTTCGAAACCCATGCCACCTCCGAGCGCGCGCGCGCCGCGCTGGTGGCATCGGCGGTCACCACGGCGCTGGCCGCCGTGGTGCTGATGGGGGTGCTGGCGGTGTGGCTGCGACGCGCCGTGATCGCCCCGGTGGTCGCCGTGGAAGCCGCCGCCCGTGCTGTCGCCCGTGGCGATCTGGAGCATGCGGTGGTGGTGCGCAGCCGCGATGAGATCGGCCGCCTGGGCACGGCCATGGCCGAGGTCACCCAGACCCTCAAGGCCGTGCTGGCTGCCCAGGCGACGATGGCGCAGCGCCACGATGCGGGCGAGATCAGTTACCGCATGGATGCGTCCGTGTTCCCCGGCGGCTATGGCCAGATGGTGCGCGACACCAACACCCTGGTCGCCAACCACATCCAGGTGAAGCTGCGGGCGATCGAGATCATGGGCCATTACGCGGTCGGTGACCTGTCGGTGGACATGGAACGCCTGCCCGGCGAGAAGGCGGTGATCACCCAGGCGCTGGATACGGCCAAGGCCAACCTCGGTGCGATCAATGCCGAGATCAAGCGGCTGGCCGCAGCGGCCGCCGTGGGCGATTTCAGCCAGCGGGGCGATGAAGCGCGCTACCAGCACGACTTCGGCGAGATGGTCGGCGGCCTCAACCGCCTGATGCAGACCACCGAGCAGGATCTGGGCGAGGTGTCGCGCGTGCTGCAGGCGATCGCGGGCGGTGATCTCAGCGCGCGCATGCACGGTGATTTCCACGGCGTGTTCGCGCGCATGCGCGATGACATGGCGCGCACCACCGGCCAGCTGACCACGATCGTCGGCGACATCAAGCAGGCCGCGCAGTCGATCCAGACCGCGGCCGGCGAGATCGCCGCGGGCAACAGT
Organism: Stenotrophomonas sp. SAM-B; assembly: GCF_013387485.1. Classification (GTDB taxonomy): domain Bacteria; phylum Pseudomonadota; class Gammaproteobacteria; order Xanthomonadales; family Xanthomonadaceae; genus Stenotrophomonas; species Stenotrophomonas maltophilia_AA. Next base: position 130,389 of record NZ_JABBXB010000001.1, on the reverse strand, counting down.
GACCTGTCGCGCCGTACCGAGCAGCAGGCGGCCAATCTGGAAGAGACCGCCGCTTCGATGGAAGAGCTGACCTCCACCGTGCGCCAGAACGCCGAGCACGCGCGACAGGCCAACCAGCTCTCGATGAGCGCCGCGTCCGTCGCTTCGCAGGGCGGTGCGGTGGTTGGCCAGGTGGTCACCACCATGAGCGCCATCCAGTCCTCATCGCGCCAGATCGCCGAGATCATCAGCGTCATCGACGGCATCGCGTTCCAGACCAACATCCTCGCGCTCAACGCCGCCGTGGAAGCGGCGCGCGCCGGTGAGCAGGGCCGTGGCTTCGCGGTGGTCGCCAGCGAAGTGCGTACCCTCGCGCAGCGCTCGGCAGGTGCCGCCAAGGAGATCAAGGCCCTGATCGATCAGTCCGTGGCCGATGTCGACAGTGGCGCGGCATTGGTCCAGCAGGCCGGGCAGACCATGGGCGAGATCGTCGGCAGCGTGCAGCGCGTCACCGACATCATGGCCGACATCGCCGCCGCGTCGCAGGAGCAGTCGGCCGGCATCGAGCAGGTCAACCAGACTGTCGTGCAGATGGACGAAACCACGCAGCAGAACGCCGCGCTGGTCGAGGAAGCCTCGGCGGCGGCGCGCAGCATGGAAGGGCAGGCCGTCGCCTTGAATGCGGCGGTGGATGTGTTCGTGCTGGATGCGGGACGCAGTGCGGTGGGCGGATTGGCCCGCGCCGCGTGATGCAGCCGTAGTGCCGGCCGCTGGCCGCTGGCCGGCAACCGTATGCAGCGGACATCGCGACGGTGCCGGCCAGCGGCCGGCACTACCGGACGTAGGGGGTGCCGACCATGGCCTCGGCCAGGTGATCGAGGAACGAGCTGATCCGCGCCGAGACCGCCGTGTTGCGGTAGTACACGGCGTGGATCGGCTGGCGCACTTCCACGGTGATCTCCGGCAGCAGCTGCACCAGGGCGCCGGCCTCGCGGTCGCGGTGGGTCATGAAGTCGGACAGGCAGACGATGCCGACGCCTTCCAGCGCGAGCCGGCGCAGCGTTTCGCCGCTGGACACCGCCACCGCCGGGCGCACGTGCAGCAGCGCGTCGGTCGCGCCGGGCAGTGGCCAGTGGTTGAGCGAATCGGGCTCGTTGAAGCCGAGCAGCGTGTGCTCGCCGAGTGCCGCCACGTCGCGCGGGGTGCCGTGCTGCTGCAGGTAGGCCGGGCTCGCCATCACGCGCAGGCGGCTGTGGGCCAGCGGCCGCGCATGCAGGGTGGAATCGGCCAGCGGCCCGATCCGGATGGCGACATCGGTGCGCCGCTCCAGCAGGTCGATGTAGCGCTCGCTGCTGTTGAGCTCCAGGGCCACGTCGGGATAGCGCGCCCGGTAGCTGGCCACCAGCGGGGCGATCACGTGCAGCACGAAGGGCATCGCCGCATCGACGCGCAGGCGCCCGGCCGGGCGTTGGCGCCGGGCGGCGATCTGCTCCTCGGCCGCTTCCACGGAGGCCACGATCGCGCGGGCCTGGGACAGGAAGGCGTCGCCTTCTTCCGTCAGCTGCAGGCGCCGCGTGGTACGGGTCAACAGCGTGGTGCCGAGCTTTTCCTCCAGCCGGCCCAGCGCCCGGCTGACCCCGGAGGTGGTCTGGCCCAGCTGTTCGGCGGCGGCGGTGATCGAGCCGCTGTCGATCACGGCGATGAAGGCCTGCATCTCATCCAGGGTCGTTTTCATGGCGGCGGCACGGTGGAGGTGCTCCATTATTGACGATGGGGCAACAGTGATTGGCGTGAAGGCCGCTTTTTCCGCAAGAGTACGGCGCGCAGACTGCGCAGCCTCACTCCCCACCGGTATCCGTCCATGTCCCGTGGTATTCCCTTGGCCTTGTTGGCGTTGACGCTGGGTGCGTACGCCATCGGCACCACTGAATTCGTCATCGTCGGCCTGATTCCGACCATCGCCGCCGACCTCGGCGTCACCCTGCCCTCGGCCGGGCTGCTGGTGTCGCTGTATGCATTGGGCGTGGCGGTCGGTGCGCCGGTGCTCACCGCGCTGACTGGCCGGGTGCCGCGCAAGACTCTGCTGGTCGCACTGATGCTGCTGTTCACCCTCGGCAACCTGATTGCCTGGATGGCCCCGGGCTACGGCGCGCTGATCGTGGCGCGCGTGCTGACCGGCCTGGCGCACGGCGTGTTCTTCTCGATCGGCTCGATCATCGCCACCTCGGTGGTGCCCAAGGAGAAGGCGGCCAGTGCGATCGCGATCATGTTCACCGGCCTCACCGTGGCGCTGGTCACCGGTGTGCCGCTGGGCACCTTCATCGGCCAGCACCTGGGCTGGCGCGCGACCTTCCTGGCCGTGGCCGCGCTCGGCGTGATCGCGCTGATCGGCAGCCTGCTGTTCGTGCCGCGCAACCTGCAGCGCAGCGCGCCGGCCACGTTCGGCCAACAGCTCGCCGTGCTCGCACAGCCACGCCTGCTGCTGGTATACGCGATCACCGCGCTCGGCTATGGCGGCACCTTCCTGTCGTTCACCTATCTGGCCTCGATCCTGCAGGACGTCACCGGCTTCTCCGCCAATGCGGTCAGCGGCGTGCTGCTGGTGTATGGCGTGTCGGTGGCGATCGGCAATCTGTGGGGCGGCCGGCTGGCCGACCGTCGCGGCCCGATCCCGGCACTGAAGCTGATCTTCGCGTTGCTGGCGGCCGTGCTGTTCGTGCTCACCTTCACCGCCTACAACACCTGGCTGGTGCTGCTGACCGTGCTGGCGCTGGGTGCGGTGGCCTTCGGCAACGTCCCGGGGCTGCAGGTGTACGTGGTCAAGCAGGCACAGCGGTTCGCCCCGCAGGCCGCCGATGTGGCCTCGGGCCTGAACATCGCCGCGTTCAACATCGGCATCGCACTCGGTGCTTCGCTCGGTGGCCTGGTGGTCGATCACGTCGGCCTGATGCACACCCCGTGGCTGGGCGCGCTGGTGGTGATGGGCGCCTTCGGGCTGACCGCGTTAAGTGGCCGCCTGGACCGCCGCGATGGTGTGGCCGACCGCGCCGAAGGCATCGCCGTGAGTGCGCACTGACCGAGCCCGGACCGACGGTTCGCCTTACGCGACAGCAGTCGCCCAACGATTCGTTTCACGCAACCGCAGCCGACCAACGGTCGGCTCTACGTCGCTTTACGGTGCACGGCGTAGCCTGCACCTCACCCCATGAAGGAGTTTCCATGAGCATTCCCGCATTCGGCCTCGGCACCTTCCGCCTGAAGGGCCAGACCGTGATCGACTCGGTGCGCAACGCACTGGACGTCGGCTACCGCGCCATCGATACCGCACAGATCTACGAGAACGAGGCCGAGGTCGGCCAGGCCATCGCCGAATCCGGCGTGGCCCGCGATGATCTGTTCGTCACCACCAAGATCTGGATCGCCAACTTCCAGCACGACGCGTTGCTGGCCAGCCTGCGCGAGAGCCTGCGCAAGCTGCGCACCGACCACGTCGAGCTGACCTTGATCCACTGGCCGTCGCCGCAGGATGCCGTGCCGATGGCCGAGTACCTAGGCGCGCTGGCCGAGGCCAAGTCGCTCGGGCTGACCCGGCAGATCGGCATCTCCAACTTCACCATCGCCCAAACCCGCCAGGCCATCGACATCCTCGGGGCCGACGCGATCGCGACCAACCAGATCGAAGTCCACCCGTACCTGCAGAACCGCGCGCTGATCGCGTTCCTGAAGGAACAGGGCATCCATGTCACCGCCTACATGAGCCTGGCCTACGGTGAAGTGCTCAAGGACCCGGTGATCCAGGCCATCGCCGACCGCCACCAGGCCACCCCGGCCCAGGTCGCGCTGGCCTGGGCGTTGCAGCAGGGCTTTGCGGTGATTCCGTCCTCGACCAAGCGCGACAACCTGGCCAGCAACCTGCTGGCGGCCGAGCTGCGGTTGAGCGATGAGGACATGGCGCAGATCGCCACGCTGGACCGCGGGCATCGCCTGGCCAACCCGGAAGCGATCGCGCCGGCCTGGGATTGATCGGTAGCGCCCGACCGTTGGTCGGGCGTGGGTGGTGCGTGCCGACCAACGGTCGGCACCTACCGGAAAAGCCAGCGCCTGCGTGACATCATCGGGTAGTGCCGGCCGCTGGCCGGCATCACCGGAAGTGCGTGGCCGGTATCACCGCAACCAGTCCCGCATTGCCGCGCTGACCTCGTCGGGCTTTTCCATCGGGGCCAGATGCCCACAGTCGGGCAGGACGACCAGGTTCGAGTGCGGCACCAGCGCGTGCATCTCCTCGCTGATCGCCAGTGGGGTGATGCGGTCGTTCGCACCGCACACGATCAACAGCGGATCGCGGTACCCGGCCAGCACATCATGTCCATCCACCCGGTCCAGTGCGCTCTGGCGGAGGAACACCTCCGCGCCCAGCCGCGCCGTCATGTCGCGCACGCGCTGGACCAGCACGTAGTCATCCAGCCGCGAGGCGTCGATATAGCTGCGCATCAGGGTGTCGCCGAAGCCGTGGAATTTCCCGGGCAGGCGCACGCTGGCACGCTGGGTCTGGCGCTGCTTGGCACGCTCGGGCGAGTCGGCATGGATCGAGGTGTCGATCAGGGCCAGCCGCAGCACCCGTTCCGGCGCGGTGCGCAGGATCGCCTGCGCCACGAAGCCGCCCAGCGAGAATCCTGCCAGCGCAAAACGGGCCGGTGCCTGTGCCAGCACATCCTCGACCACCGCCTGCATCGTCTCGCCGCGGGTCTGGTCGCCGACGATGCAGTCGGCGATATCGGACAGGTCGGCGATCTGCGCACGCCAGAGTTCAGCGTCGTTGAGCAGGCCGGGGAGCAGCAGCAGGGGGAGGCGATCGGTCATCCCGTATTGTCGCCCCGGCCACGTGCACGCGCCGTACCGCGATCGGCTCAGTGCGTTGCAGGATCGGGCGCCTGCGGCACCTGTACGTCCTGCACCGGCAGCGTCACCACCATCACCGTCGAATCGTCCGGGTCGAGCCGGGTCTTGAAGCCGAGGCTCTGGCACATCGCCAGCATGGTGCTGTTCTCGCGCAGCACCTGGCCTTCAATGATGTTCAGGCCCAGCCACTGCGCGTATTCGATCATGATCGCCATCAGCCGCCAGCCGATGCCATGGCCCTTGAGGTCGGAGCGGATCAGGATGCCGTACTCGCCGCGGTCGTAGTCCGCATCGGCGTGCAGGCGCACCGCGCCGAGCATGTCGCCGCTGCGCGGGTCGATGGCCACCAGCGCGATGGAACGCGCGTAGTCGAGCTGGGTCAGACGCGCGATGAATTCGTGGCTGAAGTGCTTTACCGACTGGAAGAAGCGCAGGCGCAGGTCGTCGTCGGTGACGCGGGCGAAGAACGCGCGAAACAGCGCGTCATCCTCGGGGCGGACCGGGCGCACGAAGGCCGGCGCGCCGTCGGACAGGGAGATGGTGCGCTCCCATTCCTTGGGATACGGGAACACCGCGAAGCGCGGATGCCCGCGGCCCTTGTGCAGCTTGCGCGACGGTGCGATCGCCACGCGCGCATCCAGCGCGATCACGCCATCACGGTCGGCGAGCAGCGGATTGATGTCGAGCGTGCGGATCTCGGGAATGTCGGCGGCCAGCTGGGCGAGCTTGACCAGGATCAGGGCGACCGCGCGTTCGTCGGCGGCCGGGACATCGCGGTATGCCTTGAGGATGCGTGAGACCCGCGTGCGCCCGATCAGTTCGTGCGACAGGCGCAGGTCCAGCGGTGGCAGGGCGATGGCCTTGTCATCGATCACTTCGACGGCGGTGCCGCCACGGCCGAAGACGATCACCGGGCCAAAGGTCGGGTCGTCGGCAATGCCGGCGATCAGCTCGCGCGCCTTCGGCCGCACGATGGTGGGTTGTACCAGCACGCCATCGATGCGCGCATCCGGTCGCTTCTCGTGCGCGCGCGCGATGATCGAGGTGGCCGCCGCATGCACCGATTGCAGGGTACTGAGGTTCAAGCGCACGCCGTCGACATCGGACTTGTGCGGGATGTCGGCCGAGAACACCTTGATCGCCACCGTGGCGCCCTGCTCCAGCAACGGCTGGGCCAGGTCCATCGCCTCGTGGGCATCACGGGCCTGCATCACCGGTGCCGATGGAATGCCGTAGGCGGTGAGCAGCTGGTGGGTGGCGATCGGGTCCAGCCACTGCTGACCGGCGGCGAGCGCGGCGTCCACCAGCGCACGCGCGCCGGCGGTATCGACCACGAAATCCTCCGGCAGGCTGGGCGGAGTTTCCATCAACGCGGCCTGCGCATCCCGGTAGCGCACCAGATGCTGGAAGCCGCGGACGGCCTCGGCTTCGGTGGGATAGGTCGGCACGCGCGCGGCGTTGAGTGTGGCGGTGGCACGGTCGTCGTTGCCCAGCCAGACCGCGAATACCGGCTTGTCGCGGTGATGGCGGGGACGCAGGCCAAGCGTGCGGGTCAGGGCCTGCGCGGCATCGGCCGAGGAGGTGAACGCGGTGGGCACGTTGACCACCAGCACGGCGTCGTTCTCGGTATCGGACATCAGCGCTTCGATCGCGGCGGCGTAGCGGTCGCCATCGGCGTCGACCACGATGTCGACCGGATTGCTGCGCGACCAGCCTTGCGGCAGCACCGCATCGAGCTGGGCGACGGTGGCCGGCGACAGTTCGGCCAGGCTGCCGCGCAGGGCCAGCAGCTGATCCACCGCCAGCCGCCCCACCCCGCCGCCATTGCTCAGGATCGCCAGCCGGCGACCGGGGAACGTGCCGAGCCGGCCCAGCGTTTCGGCGGCGGTGAACAGTTCGTCCAGCGCGCTCACGCGCAGCAGGCCCGCGCGGTTGAATGCCGCGCCATAGACCGCATCGGCGCTGGCCAGCGCCTGCACATGGGTATCGGCATCGGGGTTGATGCGGATGTGGCGGCCGGATTTGACCACCACCACCGGCTTGGCGCGCGCGGCGGCACGCGCGGCCGACATGAACTTGCGCGCGTCGCGGATGTGTTCGACGTAGAGGAGGATCGCGCGGGTGCGGTAATCGGTGGCGAAGTAATCGAGCAGGTCGCCGAAGTCGACATCCAGCGTGTCGCCGAGCGAGACCACGGCGGAGAAACCGACCGAGCGTGCCACGCCCCACTCCACCAGGGCCGCGGCAATCGCGCTGGATTCGGAGATCAGGGCCAGGTCACCGGCCTGCGGGAAATGCGCGGCGATGCTGGCGTTCAAGCGCGCATGCGGGGCGATCACGCCCAGGCAGTGCGGGCCGAGGATGCGCAGGCCCTTGGGCCGGGCCGCGGCCTCCACCTGCGCGGCCAGCGAGCCCGGGCCTTCGCCCAGGTTGGCGGTGAGGATGATCGCCGCACTGACGCCGCGCTCGGCGGCGGTGGCCACCACCTGCGGCACGATGCTGGCGGGGGCGGTGATCACCACCAGTTCCGGCACCCAATCCAGGTCCTTGAGCCGCTTCACGGTGCGGATGCCGTCGATCTCGCTGTAACGCGGATTGATCCAGGCGACCTTGCCGGGGAACCCGGTGTCGCGCAGATTGCGCATCACCGCGCGGCCGGCGGAGCGTTCACGGGGGCTGCCGCCGATCACGGCGACCGACTGCGGGCGGAAGACGGCTTGCAGGTGGTAGGTGCTCATGCGACCAGACAGTAACAGAGACAGTAACAGGGACGGAGGTGGTTAATAACCACCTCCGTCCCTGTTATTAACTACCTCCGTCCCCGTTAAAGGAGGGTGCCGCGCAGGATCATGGCGGCGATGCTGAAGTAGATGACCAGGCCGGTGACGTCGACCAGCGTGGCCACGAACGGGGCCGAGGCGCTGGCCGGGTCGAAGCCCAGGCGCTTGAGGATGAAGGGCAGCATCGAGCCGGACAGCGAGCCGAAGGTGACGATGCCGACCAGCGCCGCGCCGATCGTCAGCGCCAGCAGCTGCCAGTGCTCGCCGTAGTCGTGCAGGCCCAGCAGCTGCCAGGACACGATGCGGATGATCGCCAGCACGCCCAGGATCGCGCCCAGGGTGATGCCGGTCGGCACCTCGCGCAGCGCCACCTTCCACCAGTCGCGCAGGCGCAGCTCGCGCAGGGCCAGGCTGCGGATCAGCAGCGAAGTGGCCTGCGAGCCGGAGTTGCCGCCCGAGCTCATGATCAACGGGATGAACAGCGTCAGCACCACCGCACGCGCCAGTTCGTCCTCGTAGTGCTGCATCGCGCTGGCGGTCAGCATTTCGCCGAGGAACAGCACGCTCAGCCAACCCGCCCGCTTGCGCAGCATCTCGAAGAAGCCGATCTGCATGTACGGCTTTTCCAGCGCTTCCATGCCGCCGAACTTGTGCACGTCCTCGGTGGATTCTTCGATCAGTGCATCCAGGATGTCATCCACGGTGACGATGCCGAGCACGTGGTGCTGCGCATCGACCACCGGGATCGCGAGCAGGTCGTGGCGACGGATCAGCTGCGCGACCTCTTCCTGGTCCATCTGCACCTCCACCGTCACCGGCGGGTTGACCTGGGCGACGTCGAGGATGGGTTCCTCGGGCAGCCCGGTGATCAGCCGGCGCATGGTCACCACCTGCACCAGCGCGCGGGTGTGCGGGTCCAGCACGTAGATCGCGTACACCGTCTCGCGGGTGCGCTCGACCTCGCGGATGTGCTGCAGGGTGCGCCCGACCGTCCAGTCCGAAGGCACGCTGACGAACTCGGTGGTCATCAGCGCACCGGCGGTGTGCGCCGGGTAGCTCAGCAGCTGCTGGATCGCCTTGCGCGCTTCCGGGCTGAGCAGCGGGATCAGGCGCGCACGCTCGTCCTCGTCCAGCTCGTGGACGATATCGGTCGCGCGATCGTCGGCCATCAGCCCGAGCAGGGCGGCCGCGCGGGCCACAGGCATGGCCGCCACGAGATCGCCCCCGCGGTTGAGCTCGGGCTGTTCGAGCATCTTCACCGCACGCGGCAACGGCAACGCGGCCAGCGTGTCGGCGGCGCGCGACAGGCTCAGGGTGTTGAGGAATTCCACCGCATCGGCGGTGTTGAAATTATCGAGGGGTGCGCTCAACGAGGCGGCATCGGCCACCGGGCGCAGCAGGTCTTTCTGGTTCATCGTATTCGCCTGTGGGTATCGCATTGCGCGACGCCAACGCTGGCGAACCGACCCGTGTCAGGCGGTAGCCATCGCTGGCGTCGAGCAAGGTCGACTTCTACTGTCGCTGGACATGGGTTGGAGACTCCGGAGGGGTGTACTGCCGACGGCGGACGCGCCAGCAGCGGCGGGCAGTCTGGACCCGGGTGTGACGCAGGTCAACCCTTGGGCCGCGGCCCGTTCGGGTGACAGTGGCCTTCGGCGTCCATGCCGGCCGCATAATGGTGCGTGGCCCCGGCCACGGGCCCCGGCTGCCGGGGAGGTTTTCCACGCGCACGGCACACGATCCCATGAGCAGGTTCTCCCATGCATAGCGGCGCGCTCGAGCTGGCCCTGGTGCTGCTGCTGGCCGCGGTGATCGCGGTACCGGTGTTCAAGAAGCTCGGCCTCGGCGCGGTGCTCGGCTACCTGGCCGCCGGCGTGGTGCTCGGCCCGGATGGGCTGGGCTTCGTGCAGGACGCCGACCGCATCCTCAGTGCCGCCGAGATCGGCGTGGTGATGCTGCTGTTCGTGATCGGCCTCGAGCTGTCCCCCGCCCGCCTGAAGGTGATGCGCCGCTCGGTGTTCGGGGCCGGCGCGCTGCAGGTGGCGCTGAGCGCGCTGGTGCTGGGCAGCCTGCTGATGCTGGATCACTTCCAGTGGAAGAGCGCGTTGATCGTCGGTATCGCGCTGGCGCTGTCTTCCACGGCGGTCGGGCTGCAGCTGTTGTCCGAACACAAGGCGATCAACAGCGATTACGGGCGGCTTGGCTTTGCGATCCTGCTGTTCCAGGACCTGATCGCGATCCCGTTGCTGGCGGCGATCCCGCTGCTCGGCGGTGCGCGCAACGACACCCTGCAATGGAATGACGTGGCGATCGCGATCGGTGCGCTGGCGGTCGTGATCCTGTGCGGCCGGCCGGTGCTGCGCCGGCTGTTCAACATCATCGCGCGCACGCGCAGCCCGGAAGTGTTCACCGCGACCGCGCTGCTGGTCGTGCTCGGCACCGCGTGGTTCATGCAGGAGGCCGGACTGAGCCCCAGCCTGGGCGCCTTCCTGGCCGGTGTGCTGTTGTCCGATTCGGAATTCCGCCACGAGCTGGAATCGCAGATCGAGCCGTTCAAGGGCCTGCTGCTCGGCCTGTTCTTCATCGCCGTGGGCATGGGCATCGACCTGGACCGCATCGTCGCCGAGCCGATGATGATCGCGGCGGGCGTGGCGATCCTGCTGGTGGTCAAGTTCGGCCTGCTGTTCGGGATCGGCAAGCTGGCCAAACTGCGGACCCGCCACGCGGTGCTGCTGGGCAGCGTGCTGTGGCTCGGCGGCGAGTTCGCGTTCGTGGTGTTCAACGAGGCGCAGCGCGCGCATCTGCTCGGCAACGCCAACCATGACCGGCTGGTGGCGATCGTCGGCCTGTCGATGGCGATCACCCCGCTGCTGATGATCGGCCTGATCCGCCTGCTGGGCCGCGACGAGGGCCCCAAGGCCCCCGCCCAGCCGGCCGACACCGTCGATATCAACGATGTGCAGCCCCAGGTGATGATCGCCGGCATGGGCCGCTTCGGCCAGGTCGTGGCGCGCCTGCTGACCGCGCAGAAGATTCCGTTCGTGGCGCTGGAGTCCAATCCGGACACGGTCTCGGACCTGCGCCGCTTCGGCAACAAGCTGTATTACGGCGACCCGACCCGGCCGGAAATGCTGCGTGCCGCCGGCGGCGAGCACATCCGCGTGTATGTGGTCACGCTGGATGATCCGGACGCCAACATGCGGGCCACGCGGCTGATCCGGCGCATGTACCCGGATGCGGTGGTGCTGGTGCGCGCGCGCAACCGACAGCATGCGTGGCGCCTGATGGACATGTCCGCCGAGCCGTTCCGCGAAGTGTTCGGGACCAGCCTGGAACTGAGCGAACGGATGCTGATCGCACTCGGCATGTCGGTGGAGACCGCACGCAACCATGTGCAGCGTTTCCGCGAGCACGACGAGAAGCTGCTGCGCGACCAGTACCTGGTCTACGACGACGAAGCGGCGGTGATCCAGACCTCGCGCGATGCGCGTGCGGACCTGATGCATCTGTTCGAGGCGGATGCGGAGAGTGATGGGAAGGGTGCGGACGGCACCCCACCGCGTTGATGGACCTGCGGGTGCACCTGCCCGTGCATCATTGAGCGCTGCCGGCCAGCGGCCGGCATTACCAGGCGGGGCTCAGCCGTTATCGCGCAGGAACCGGGCCATCGAGGACACCCCCGGCACCAGCGGTTCGAATTCGCCGGCGACGTCGATGAAACCACGCATCACCGCGATCTCGCGCGGGCTGCGGTTGAGTGCATCGCGCACGTCCGGGTCGGCGCCGGCACGCAGCAGGCGCTGCACCAGCAGCGGCAGGCCGTGCAGGGCCGCCAGATGCAGCGGACCGAAGCCACGCGGATCCCGCACGTCCAGCGAGACCTCTTCGTCCAGCAGGCGCTCCACCGCGGCGAGCACGATCTGCTCGTCGCAGGCGGTGCCCGGTTCGGCGCGGGCGCCGAGCAGCAGCAGCAACGGCGTGACCGAGCCGACAGCGGCCTGGTCCGGTTCGGCGCCGGCCAGCAGCAGCGTGTCCAGCAGCGCGAGCAGACGCGAGCGGTCGCGCGCACTGAAGCCGTACAGCGCGGCGCAGTGCAGCGGGCCGAGCTGTTGGGCATCGCCCGCATGGACGTTGGCACCGGCGGTGAGCAGGCGCGAGACGATGTCCGGCAGGCCCAGCGCCGAGGCCAGCATCAGCACGGTGACGCCGCCTGGCAGGCGGTATTCGAGTTCGGCACCGGCATCCAGCAGGGCCGAAACGATATCGATCTGGCGCATGCTCACCGCCGCCGACAACGGCGTGGCGCCACTGGCCGCGGCATGCTGCGGATTCGCGCCGCGGGTGAGCAGCAGGTCGACCACGGCCAGGTGACCGCCACCGGCGGCACGCAGCAGCGCGGTGCAGCCCTGGGCGTCGACCACATCGACGCCGAAGCCGAGATCGATCAGGCGACGCACGGCATCGGCATCGCCGGCCATCGCGGCAGCCGGCAGGTCGCCGTCGCGCAGCGCGCGGCGCGGCAACGGCCATACCCGCCAGTCCAGCCAGTCGGCGAGGTCGCGGCGACCGATCGACAGCGCCACGCCCAGCGGCGTCTGGCCGTCAGCGGCGCGCGCTTCGGGTGAGGCGCCCTGCTGGACCAGCAGCTTGATCGAGCCTTCGCGTGCGAGCGCGGTGGCCAGATGCAGCGCGGTCATGCCATGGCTGTCGCGCGCTTCGCGGTCCACGCCCTGGGTGAGCAGCGCGTGCTGCAGGCGCAGCCAGCCCAGGCGCACGGCCAATGACAGCGGCGGGTCGCCGGCCGGCGACGGCGCGAACGGATCCGCGCCGCGTTCCAGCAGTTCCAGCGCAAGTTGTTCCAGCCCGCGCGAGGCGTGGTCGTGCTGGGCGCAGGCGCTCAGCAGCCGCGCCAGGCCACCGCGGCCGGCCGGGGACAGGCCACGGCGCAGCAGCACCTGCAGCGCAGGCACCGCGTCGATGCCCCGCGCCAGCAGCGCGAACATCGGGGTATCACCGCAGGCATCGAGCACTTCGGGCGCCGCACCATGCGCGAGCAACCAGTCCAGCGCCTGTGGGTCCAGCGCCAGTTCGGCATCGTGCAGCAGCGCACCGAGTTCCTCGGGCGCACACAGGCGGGCCAGCGCGGCCATGCCCTCCACGTTGCCGAAGCTCAGCGCTTCGCGCAGCAGTTCCAGCGGCGGGCGGTCCGGCAGCGAGGGCGCGGCCGCATCGCTGTCACCAGACATCACCAGGCCATCGCTGACCGCGGACGGCAGCGGGTAGGCGGGATCCAGCAGCGACACGATCGCCCAGCGCCCGGCGCCGGCGGCGATGTCCACCGCGCGACGGCCCTGTGGATCGGCCACGTCGACGGCAATGCCCAGGTCGCGCAGGCGGCGCACCAGCAGCGGCGACACGTTGTCCGCCATGCAGGCCAGCAGTACCGCATTGCGTCCTTCGCCATCGACCGCATTGAGGTCGGGCTGGTGCGGCAGCAGGTGTTCCACCACGCCGGCACGGCCACCACGCGCGGCTTCCAGCCACGGCGTGCGCGCCAGTGCATCGCGCGCTTCCAGATTGGCGCCGGCGGCCAGCAGCACATCGATGATGTCGACATGGCCGGCCAGCGCGGCTTCGTGCAGCGCACTGCGGCGCTGGCGGTCACGCGCGTCGGCGCGGGCCTTGTGCTTGAGCAGCAGCTGCACACCGGCCGGATCGTCTTCTTCGGTACCGGCGGCGGCAAGCAGCACGGGCGTACCTTCGGCCGGCTCGGTCTTCGCGCCGCGTTCGAGCAGGAACTTGGCCAAGCGCCAGTTGCCGACCTGGCAGGCGACCGCCAGCGGTGACCAGCCATCGTCGTTGAGCGCGTCCACTTCGGCGGCGGCATCGCGCAGCAGGGCGGCGACGCCGGGATCGGAACTGCGCGCGGCATGGTGCAGGGGGGTGTTGCCTTCGCTGTCCACCGCACGCGGGTCGGCGCCGTTGGCGAGCAGGGTCATCACCGCCTCGGGGCGACCGTGCCAGCTGTCGCGGGTGGCGGCCAGCAGCGGGGTCATGCCGCGATGCGGCGCGTTGACGCCCACGCCACGGGCGATCAGTTCACGCAGCAGGCGCAGGTCCGGCAGCACCGCGGCGAGCACGGCCAGGCTGCGCTGGTCGCGCCAGGCCGGATCAGGCAGGCCGTGCGGGTCCGCGCCGGCCTGCAGCAGCTGCAGGGCGCGGTCGACCCGACCGCTGCGCGCGGCGTCGTACAGCGCCGGCTGCTGTTCGTGCAGGCCGATGGATTCCAGCGGCGTGGGCTCGGCGTGATGCCCGGCGAACGGATCCTCGCGGTCGCCACTCATCTGGACCGGCAACGTCGCCGTCAACGCGTCGGCCGGGGCGATCGCCTGCAGCAGCACGTGCGCCAACGGCGACAGCAGCACGACCGCAGCGGCGATCGGCCAGTGCAGTGCGTCCGACACCAGGCCCGGCCACGCCGGCAGCACCACCAGCGCGCAGACCAGGACCACCAGCGCGGCGACGGCCAGGCCGCGCCAGGCGGTCAGGTCGCGCCCGGCCAGGGTCTGCCAGTGGCGCGCCAGGCTGCCTTCGCTGCGCTCCACGTCATTCCACAACGGCCAGGTCCGCCAGACCCCGAGCAGCGCGGCGCTGACCGCCACGCTCAGGCCCAGGACGGCCGCCAGGCTGCCGCTGTCGTGCAGTGCGCTCAGTGGCCAGGCCACCAGCAACGTCAGCAGCAGCGGGCCGAGGGACCACAGCGCCAGCAGCGCGGGAGCATCCTGGCGCGCCACCTGCGGCAGCGCTTGCAGCGGCCGGGTGCGGCGCCACCACGACACCGCCAGCGCGAACGCCGGCTGGGCCAGCGCGGCGCACACAGCGCCGGGCACGCCACCGACGGCCGCAGCCAGGGCCAGCAGCACGCCGAGCGCGGCAGCGGAGGCAACGGCGCGGGGGCGTTGGGCGTCAGTCATTGCGTCGCGGGATCCGGACCGGCGCCAGGGGCGGCGGCGGCAGTTGCAGGTGGAATCCCCGCTCGGTCAGGTTCTGGCGCACTTGTGCGGCATCGGCCTGGGCGAGGCGACGGTCGGGAGTCAGGGCCACTTCGAGAACGAACTGGAACGGCGCCAGCGAGGCCTTCACCGCGTCCGGGATGACCGAGAAGTCATCACGAACGGCGAGATAGACGAAGCTGTCCTGCTTGCGTTGGCTTTTATAGACGTAGGCTTGCATGCCGCAGGGCTTTGCCCAGGGTAGTGAATGGCAATGATTGTGGAGGAAAGCCGGCACAGGTGAAAGCTGCGTGCACGGTCTGCTGTCGGTTTTCCGTCGCGGGACAGCATGAGGTTCATCAATGTCGCGATGTCGTTCAGCTGGGCGCCGCTGCAGTCTGCCCACGCCGCCGTGATGAATGCGTCGCTTTCCGCCGACCACCGCCCCGGGGGACGGTGGTCGTGCGTGCTTATTTCACCTTGGCGTAGGTGCCCTTCAGCGCCACGCCGGCCAGGATCGCGCCCGCATAGCATTCGTAGTTGGTGGTGCTCTTGAATTCGTTCTTCTTGTAGTAGCTGACGATGTCGACCACGGCATTGGCACCGCGCGACTTGGCGCCATCCTGCAGTGCGCGCAGCGCCGACAGGGCCACCCAGCGGCAGGCCTCGGCGTCGCTCTTGTTGGCGGCGTTGGTCTTTTTGTTGGTCACGTCCTCGCCCAGACGTTCCACCACGCTGACCTTTTCACCGGCCAGATAGAACTTCACGCTGCCGTCGATGCCGACATTGCGGGCTTCAGCGGAATTGACCAGCTCATGCAGCGACTGCTCGACACGGGTATCGCGGGCCTGGGCGGTGCTGGCAACGGCGAGCAGGGCGGTGACGGCGATCAGGGCAAAACGACGCATTCAACTTTCTCCTTGTTGGGGGGATGCGAGGGGTCTACGGAACGGCCGGCCCGCGACGCGGGCCGGAAACAGCGGTCAGTCCTGCCAGCGGCGGAAGATCAACGAGGTGTTGATGCCGCCGAAGGCGAAGTTGTTGCTCATGACGTAGTCGGTCTGCAATGCGCGGCCCTCGCCGGCGATGTAATCCAGCGCACCGCAGCGGGGATCGACCTCATGCAGATTCAGGGTCGGGGCGAACCAGCCCTCGCGCATCATCTCGATGCTGAGCCAGGCCTCGAACGCACCGCAGGCGCCGAGCATGTGGCCGACGTAGCTCTTCAGCGAGCTGATCGGCATGCCCGGCCCGAACACCTGGTGGGTGGCCTGGGTTTCGGCGATGTCGCCATGCTCGGTGGCGGTGCCGTGTGCGTTGACGTAGCCGATCCGATCGGCGGCCAGCTGGGCATCCTCCAGCGCCAGCCGCATCGCCTGCGCCATGGTGCCGGCGCTGGGCTGGGTGACATGCTGGCCATCGCTGTTGGTGCCGTAGCCGACCACTTCGGCCAGGATCGTGGCGCCGCGCGCCTGCGCATGCTCCAGTTCTTCCAGGATCAACGTGCAGGCGCCCTCGCCCAGCACCAGGCCGTCGCGGTTCGCATCGAACGGGCTGGGCGTGGTCTGCGGCGCGTCATTGCGCACACTGGTGGCGAACAGGGTGTCGAACACCGCTGCGGCGGTGGCGTCGAGCTGCTCGGCACCGCCGGTGACCATCACCGTCTGCTTGCCGCTGCGG
The DNA here is from genome assembly GCF_013387485.1 of Stenotrophomonas sp. SAM-B. Lineage (GTDB taxonomy): Bacteria > Pseudomonadota > Gammaproteobacteria > Xanthomonadales > Xanthomonadaceae > Stenotrophomonas > Stenotrophomonas maltophilia_AA. Next base: position 114,059 of record NZ_JABBXB010000001.1, on the reverse strand, counting down.
ATCGCCTCGTAGCCCGAGCCCACGCCCTGGCTGCCCGAGGTGCAGGCGCTGGAGGTGGTGTAGACGCGGCCGGACAAACCGAAGAACACGCCGATGTTCACCGGCGAGGTGTGGCTCATCATCTTCAGGTAGGTGGTGGCGCTGATGCCTTCGGTGGTGTGCTCATGGAGCATCCGGCCGAACTCGGCGGTGGCTTCGTGGCTGCCCGAGGACGAACCGTAGGCGACGCCGGCCATGCCACTGCGCAGCACTGGATGGCCCAGCAGGCCGGCCGCCTCCAGCGCCAGTTCGGTGGCGCGCACCGACATCACCGCCACCTTGCCCATGCTGCGGGTGGTCTTGCGGTTGTAGTTGGACGGGAGCTCGAATTCTTCGGCTGGCGCGGCCAGGCGGGTATTCAGGCCATCAAACACTTCCCACTCGGGGATGTAGCGCACCGCGTTGGTCCGCGCCTGCAGGCGCGCGCGGATGCTCGCCCAATCCTGCCCGAGCGGGCTGATGGCAGCGGCGCCAGTGACCACGACGCGACGATCGGGACGGGCCATCAGACCATGCCTCCGTTGACCGAGATCACCTGGCGGGTGATGTACCCGGCCGATTCGGAGAGCAGGAAGGACACCGCCGCAGCGACCTCGTCCGGCTGGCCCAGGCGGTTGGCGGGAATCAACTTGAGCGCGTGCTCGACGACTTCCTCATTGACCATCTCGGTCTCGATCAGGCCGGGGGCCACGCAGTTGACGGTGATCGCGCGGCTGGCCAGTTCCAGCGCCAGCGCCTTGGTGGCGCCGATGATCCCGGCCTTGGCCGCACTGTAGTTGGTCTGGCCGCGGTTGCCGACCAGGCCGGACACCGAGGACAAGGTGACGATGCGGCCCGGCTTGCGCCGGCGCACCAGCGGCATCACCAACGGATGCAGCACGTTGTAGAAGCTGTCCAGATTGGTGTGGATGACGGCATCCCAATCCTCGGCCGGCATCGCCGGGAAGGCGCCGTCACGGGCGATGCCCGCGTTGCAGACCACCCCGTAATAGGTGCCGTGCTCGGCGATATCCGCTTCCAGCGCGGTGCGCGCGGCGTCACGGTCGGCCACATCGAACATCAGCACCCGGGCCTGGCGGCCCAGGGCCTGGATGTCGGCCACCACGGCCTGCGCTTCCTCGATGCGGCTGCGGCAATGCACCACCACATCGAAGCCGTCGCGCGCGCAACGCAGCGCCACGGCACGGCCGATGCCACGGCTGGCGCCGGTCACCAGCACGGTCAAATTCCCTGTCATGCCTCTCCAGTCTCCAGATAGGCCATCGCATCCGTGGGTTCAAACACGGAGACGTTGGCGACCGCCATTTCGATATCACCTGCCAGGATCCGGCAGGCGAACATGCCCAGGCCATTCTCGCCCAACAGCTCGCAGTTCGCCTCCACCCGCAGGCAACTGCCGGCGGCGAAGAACGGCTGGTGGGCGGTGTAACGGCGGGTGCCGAGCAGGAAGCCGATCGACGGTACCCGGCCCGCATGGCGCGCGCGGCACCCGGCCCAGGCGGCTATCGCCTGGGCCATGTATTCGACCCCGACCCAGGCAGGCACACCGTCGGGGGTGCAGAACAGACCCTGCGCCGGCACGTCCACCTCGACCGCGATGGACGCGTCCTCCCAGGCCACCACGCGGTGGATCAGGCGCATGCTGTCGCGGTGCGGGAGCACCGCGTCGATGTCATCGGGCAACGGCATGCTCATCCCCGGGCCAGCGCCAGCACGGCATTGCTGCCACCGAAGGCGAACGAGTGGCTGAGCACATGCTGCAGCGGCTGCGCGGCGCACGTGCCCGGTGCCACCAGCGCCAGCGCCGGCAAGGCGTCATCGGCCTGCCCGTCCCACCAGTGGGTGGGCAGCTGCTGGTCCGGGTTGTCCGCCAGCGTCATCCAGCACAGCGCCGCTTCAATCGCCCCGGAGGCACCGAGCGTGTGCCCGGTCAGCGGCTTGGTCGAGCTGGCCGGCACCTGCGTGCCGAGTACCGCCGCGACCGCTTGGCTTTCCATCGCATCGTTGTGGCCGGTGGCGGTGCCGTGCAGGTTCACGTAGTCGATCTGCGCCGCGGCCAGGCCGGCCCGGTCCAGCGCCTGCTGCATGGCATCGATCGCGCCGCGCGCCTGCGGGTCCGGGGCGGACATGTGATGCGCGTCGGAGGATTCGCCCCAACCGGCGAGGCGCACCGGGCCCGGCTCACGCGTCATCAGGAACAGCGCCGCGCCTTCGCCGATGTTGATCCCGCTGCGGTTCACCGAGAACGGATTGCAGCGCGACGCCGAGACCGACTCCAGCGCGCTGAACCCGGCCACGGTGAAGCGGCACATCGAATCCGCGCCCCCGGCGACCACCGCATCGACCGCGCCGGCCTGCAGCAGGCGCGCGGCCGACATCAGCGCCTTGGCGCTGGAGGAACACGCGGTGGAGATCGTCCACGCCGGGCCGGTGCTGCCGATCCGCTCGCGCACGAAGCGCGCGGCGGTCCCCATTTCCTGCTGCGCATAATGGAAATCGGCCGGCCATGTGCCGTCGCGATGGTAGGTGCGCAGCGCGCTCTCCGATTCGCCGATGCCCGAGGTGCTGGTGCCGATGATCACCGCGACGCGCTCGGCGCCAAAGCGGGCCACGGCGGCAGCGACGGCCTCGCGGATCTGGCCGAGCGCAGCGTCGAGCAGGCCGTTGTTGCGGCCACGCAGCGCCACCGGCAGCTCGGCCAGGTCCGGCAACGGCGCATGTACCTCCCCCAGTGCCAGCGTGCGGCCGGGCAGGATGGCATCGTTGTCGCGCAATCCACCGGGCTGTGCCGCGAACAGGCCGCCGCGCACCTCGGCGCGGTCGGCGCCCAGCGCGCAGATCACGCCCAGTTCGTTCAGATAGACCGCACTGCTGCTCACTCTTGGCCCTGCCCCATGTCCATCGATTCGATCACCAGTTCATAGCCCTCGGCCAGGTTGCGCAGGCGCACGCGGCCATCGGGCAGCGTGTCGCGCACCAGCCAGGATTTGCCGCCCTGCTCCAGGCTCCGCACGCCATCGGATTCCTGCAGGGTCCAGCCGGCCGGCAGTGCGGCGCGGATCGCCGCCGCCGGCCAGAGCGAGAACTGCAGGTCGTCCAGCACGCGTTCGCCGCGCACCTGCGGCGGCAGCCACGGCGCACGGGTCTGTTCCAGGTGCTGCCCGTCCCAGACCATGCGCACGCCGGTCTGGCCCATGGCCTGCACGGCCAACCGCACCTGCCCGGCATCCACTTCCAGCAGCGCATCCAGCTCGCGCTCGTGGCTGCCGAAGCGGAACTGCAGGCGCTGCTGCAGCTGCACCGGCTGCGGCAACGCCGAGGGCGCCAGCTGCAGCGTGGGCAGCTGTACCAGCGGCGTGGGCATCCGGGTGCTGGCACACGCGGCCAGCAACAGGCTCAGCAACAGGGTCAGGATCAGGCGCTGCACAGTTCCTCCAATACGCGCAGGCGCCGGCCACTGGCATCGGCGACATACGGATTCTGCGTGTCCCAGGCGTAGCCGGCCAGGATCGAAGAGATCATGCGGCGTACCTCCGGCTGCGGATCGGGATGGTAGATGATCTTCTGGAAGCCGCCGGCATACCAGGCCTCGACGAACCGCCGGAAGGTCTTCACGCCGGCGCGCAACGGCACCGAGAAGTCCTGCTCCCAGTCCACCGTTTCGCCGGCCTGTTCGCGTGCCAGGCAATCGCTGGCCAGCTGCGCCGATTTGAAGGCGATGGTCACGCCCGAGGAAAACACCGGGTCCAGGAACTCGCCGGCATTGCCCAGCAACGCATAGCCCTCGCCCCACAATGAAGAGACGTTGGCCGAATAACCGGTGATGGTGCGCACCGGCAGCACCGCCCACTCGGCGTTCCTGAGCAGTCGGGTGAGGTTCGGGTCTTCGCCGACGATCGCCTGCAGCTTCTCCAGATCGGTACCGGGGTAGCGTTCGAAGAAGGTCGGCTCGGCCACCACGCCCAGCGAACAGCAGCCGTTGGAGAACGGAATCGTCCAGTACCACACGTCCACGTGCTCGGGATGGGTGGTGATCAGGATCTTGTTGCGGTCGAAGCCCGCGCCGGCGGGAATGTGGTCGCGCACGTGGCAGAAGATCGCGCCGCGCACCGGGAAGTTCGACGGCGACTCCAGCTTCAGCAGGCGCGGCAGCAGCCGGGCGAAACCACTGGCATCGAGGATGAAGCCGGCTTCGATGGTGTATTCGCTGCCGTCCGGGCGGCGCACCTGCACCCGCGCCGGGCGCCCGGGCTGCACCGACAGCACTTCATCGCCGAAGCGCAGCGTGGCGCCCATGCGCTCGGCACCGCGCGCCAGCACGTCATCGAAGTCGGCGCGCTGCACCTGGTAGGTGGTGCCCCAGCCGGGCGAGAACTTGTCGCGGAAGTCGAACTCGGTGGTCGCCTCGCCGCGCACGAAGGCCGCGCCGTTCTTGTACTGGAACCCGGCCTGCACCACATCCTGCAGCAGACCGGCGGCCTCGATGTACTCCATGCTCTGCGGCAGCAGGCTCTCGCCGATCGAGAAGCGCGGGAACTGCTGGCGCTCCAGGATCAGCACCTGGCGACCCTGCTGGCGCAGCATCGCAGCGGCCACGGAACCGGCCGGGCCGGCGCCGATGACCAGGATGTCAGTACGTTCCACGTGCGGGTTCATCGGATACATCCTTGATCAGATCATGAAAGGGAAAACGCGGTCGCTCAGTGCGGTGCGTCGTGCGGCGGTGGTCGGAACAGCGGCGAAATCAGCCAGACCAGACCGATGCCGAACAGCAGGGTCAACCCGAACGCGCGCAGCGCCGGCGTGGCCGACAGCCCGAGCAGGCCGAAGGACAGCCAGGTACTGGCCGCGCCTACGCAGACCGCGAGCCAGGCACTGGCATCGCCGCGGTGTTCGATCAGGAAGATGCCGTAATCGATGCCCATGCCGAGCAGCAGCATCAAGGCGAGCACGTTGAACAGCTGCAGCGGCTGCCCGAACAGGCCCAGCAGCGCCAGCGTCAGCGCGCCGGCGACCAGGGTCGGCGCGAGCACGCGCCAGGCCTGCCCGCGGTAGCGCCAGTACAGCACCGCGAACACCAGCGCGATGCCGATCAGCAGCAGGCCGCTCATCAGCTTGCGGTAATGCTTGAGCAGCTGCGAGAAATCGGCGGTGCGGTCGACCCAGCGCACGCCGTCGATGCCCTTGGCCTGCGCTTCGAGCAGCGTCAGCGCATCGGCGCGAGAGAGGTCGTCGACCATCACCACCGAGGCCACCCCCTGCCCGACCGTGCCCAGCCACAGGTGGCGGAACGGCATCGCCGCCGGCGAGGCGAGGAAGGCGTCGGCCTGCAGATCCTGCGCGGCGTAGGCCGGGCGCAGCAGTGGCTCACCGACGGCCTCACCGACCTGGGCCAGCACCTGCGGCTCGACCCTGGCAGTCAACGCGGCGTCGGCGTGCTGCCGCTGCTGCGAAGGCAGCCAATCGCTGATCGCGCGGTAGCCCCCGATCTGCTTGTCGGCCTCGAGCACGCGCAGCCGGTCGATCAGCGCTTCTTCGCGCTGCAGCACCTGTTCGGCGGTGTCGCCCTGCACCAGGTAGAACTGGGCCGGGCTGGGCATGCCGAGCATCTGGCTGATGCGGATCTGCTGGGCGATCAGCGCGGGCGGCGACGACTGCAGGCTGCGCAGATCATCGTTGGTCTGCAGGCGGGCGATGCCGAGCGCGGACAGCACGGTGACCACGCCCAGGAACACCGCGGCCCTGCGCCCATGCAGGCGCGGCCAGCGCTCCAGCGTGGCGCCGAGCCAGCGGGCGAACCCGGTGCGGCGGATCTCGCCGCCATCCAGCCACGGGAACCAGAAGATCACGGTCAGGAACGCGGCCGCGAGGCCGACCACCGAGAACAGCGCCATCTGGCGCAGGCCCGGGAACGGCGCCAGGCCCAGCGCGAGATAGGCCAGCGCGCTGGTCAGCAGGGCCAGCCACAGGCCGGGCAGCAGATGCCGCAGCAGCTTCCAGCGGCGGTCGGCGGGCTCGGCCTGGCGCGAGGCGAACCAGTGGATACCGTAGTCCTCGGCAACGCCGACCAGCGACGCACCGAACACCAGGGTCAGCACGTGCACCTTGCCGAACACCAGCACGGTCACCGCCAGCGCGACACCGCAGCCGATCAGCAGCGACGCGGCGACCAGCAGGATCGGGCGCAGCGAGCGGAACGCCAGCCACACCAGCAGCAGCACCGCCGCCAGCGAACCCCAGCCGATCGTGTTGATTTCCCAGCTGGCCTGCACTGCCGCCGCTTCGGCATGCAGCGGCACGCCGGCACGCAGCACCTCCAGGCCCGGTGCCTGCTTCGTGGCGGCTTCCGCGGCGATATCCAGCAGCAGATCGATGTGCCGCTCGCCGTCCAGCTTGAAGGCCGAACCGACCGTGTCGTACTGCACGATCGACCAATGCTTGCCGTCGGCCTCCAGCAGGCCGTCATCGCCCATCTGCAGGCCCGAGCCCAGCGCGCGTTCCTGCCACCACTGCGGCCACAGCGACAGCGGATCCTGGCGCCATTCGGTCAGGCGCGGTGCGCCCATCGGACCGTACAGCGCCGCCAGTGCCGACGCTGCCAGGCCCTCGGTGGGCTCGTCCTGCAGGCGCTCGCGCTGTGCGCTGGTCAGCAGGCGGTCGCGATACGGTGCGTAGAACGCGCGGGCCTGATCGAACCAGCCCTCGATCGAGCCGCTTTCCTGCAGCAGCGGGGCCGCGCCCTGCTCTGCCTTGATGGCGTCGCGGAAGGCCGCCTCGGCCGCCTTGGTCTGTGCCGCATCGGTGCTCCCCAGCAGCACCACGATCTGACGTGCATTGGCATCGGCGATGCGCCGGGTGACATCGGACAACAGGCGGTCATGCGCGTCCTGTGGCAACAGCGCGAGGATGTCGGTGTCGATCCGGGATTCGCTCTTCCACAGCTGCCACTGCTGCACGCCGAGGCCGACCAGCACCAGCAGCCACACAATGGCCAGCCAGCGCCAGATGCGCTGCAGGCGGCCGTTCGAGGTCAGCACGTCATTCAAACCGGCCGCCCTCGTCCGCGCTCAGCGTGGCCGGCGTCTCGCTCATACCCGCAAAGTGGATGCGGGTGACGTCCTGGTTGGCCTCGTTGATCTGGACCTCGCGCACGTAGCGGTCGCCGCTCAGGGTGAGCTGCGCGAACACCTTGCCGAGCATCGCCGAGCGCGGGGTCAGCTGCATCTTCCAGGCGTTGCCGGGCAACACCTCGACCTTGACCGTGAACTGCGCCGACAGCGCCTGCGCATCGCCGCTCATCAGCGCGAACATGATCGCGTTGACCGAGCGCATCGCCGGTTGCTGGCGGCCATCCATTTCGACCCGGCTGCTGCCATCGCGTTGCCGGCTGAGGATGCGGTCACGGGTGACCACCACCTCGGAGGGGAACGGCTTGAGCGTGGTCCAGATCACCCCATGCGCCTGGGCCAGCACGAAGCGGCCCTGCGAGCGCAGCGGGTTCTTGAAGCCGGCGACCTGCTTCTCCTGGGTGAACTCGCCGCGCAGCACGTCGACCTTGGCCACGCGCTGTTTGACGACCTCCACATCGGTGGCGGCCCACGCCGGGGCGACCACCGCCAGCATCACCAGCACGCACAGCGTGCGCAGGAAACGGTTCATTGCGGTTGCACTCCCAGACGCTCCCACAGTACCGGCGGGCACAGGTAGAGCATTTCATTGGTGGCCGCGTCGACCGCGACCTGGATGGTATGGGCGCGGGTCAGCGTGGCACCGCTGTCCGCGTCCAGGATCTCGTAGGCGATCTTCAAGCGGTTCTCCCACTCGGTGATCGTGGCGCGCACGCGCAGCGCCTGGCCGTACAGCAGCGGCCGGATGTACTTCACCCGCGCATCGACCACCGGCCACAGGTAGCCGGAATCGCGCATCTGCGGGTAGTCGTAGTCGTAGCGCTGCAGCAGCGCGCAGCGCGCGATCTCGAAGTACTTGAAGTAGTTGCCATGCCAGACCACCTGCATCGCATCGCAGTCGTGGAAGGCCGGCGACAGCGCCACCTCGAAGCTCAGCTCAGGCGTCGGCATACAGCTCCCAGCGCTGTGCGCGGATATCGTCCAGCAGGGCGCGCAGCTCGCCATCCAGCGCACGGTCTTCCTCGATCAGGGCGATGCGCGCGGACAGGTCCTGGTACATCGCGGCCAGGTCGCCGTGCAGGGTCGCCTTCATGCCGACGCGCTCGCGCAGGGCCACGCCCTGGCGGGCGGTGATCAGCAGCGCTGCGATGACCTGTTCGGTCAGTTCGATCACGCGCAGGCAATCGCGCGCGGCGATGGTGCCCATGCTGACCTTGTCCTGGTTGTGGCATTCGGTGGAGCGCGAGAATACCGAGGCCGGCATGGTCTGCTTGAGCGCTTCGGCGGTCCAGGCCGAGACGCTGATCTGCAGCGCCTTCAGGCCATGGTTGATCGCCGCACGCTCACCGGTGGCGGCCGACAGGTTGGCCGGCAGGCCGTGGTTGTAGCGCGCGTCCACCACCAGGGCCATCTGCCGGTCGAGCAGATCGGCCAAGTTGGCGATGGTGTTCTTCAGCGCATCCATCGCAAAGGCGATATGGCCACCGTAGAAGTGGCCGCCATGCAGGATGCGCTCGCCTTCGACGTCGATCAGGGGATTGTCGTTGGCGCTGTTGAGCTCGGTTTCGATCAGCTGGCGGAAGAACGGCAGTGCGTCCTGCACCACGCCGATCACGTGCGGGGCGCAGCGCAGCGAGTACCGGTCCTGCAGGCGCTGTTCATTGCGCGGCGGGCGGTCGCTGTGCAGGTCCTGGCGCAGGCGCGCGGCGATCTGCGTCTGGCCCGGATGGGGCTTGGCGGCGAACAGCATTTCATCGAAATGGTGCGCGTTGCCGTCGCTGGCCAGCACGTTGAACGCGGTCAGGCGCGTGGCGAGCCGGGTCAGGTAGTCGGCGCGGTCATACGCCAGGCAGGCCAGCGCGGTCATCACGGCGGTGCCGTTCATGATCGCCAGGCCTTCCTTGGGCCGCAGCCGCAGCGGGGTCATGCCGATCTCGGCCAGCACCTCGGCGGCCGGGCGGCGCGCACCCTGGTACATCACCTCGCGCTCGCCACACAGCACCGCGGCCACGTAGGACAGCGGGGTCAGATCGCCACTGGCACCGACCGAACCCTCGGCGGGAATCAGCGGCAGCACATCGTGGTGCAGCAGCGTGGCCAGGCCCTGCAGCAGCGGGTGGCTGACGCCGGACATGCCGCGCACCAGCGAGGACAGGCGTGCGGCGATCACCGCGCGGGTTTCCTGCGGATCCAGGAAGCGCCCGAGGCCACAGCCGTGATAGGTGAACAGGTGATGCGGCAGCTCGGCCACCAGCGCCGGCGGAATGTTCACCGTGCACGAATCGCCATAGCCGGTGGTCACCCCGTAGATGACGCCATCTTCGCGCAGCAGGCGATCGAGAAAGTCCGCGCCGCGCTGGATGCGCGCGGTGAACGCGGCATCGTCGGTAACGACGGCCCGGGCCTGGCGCTGCGACAGCGCGACCACGTCTTCGATGGTCAGCGGCGCATCGCCGAAGCGGACGGAGGGTGCCTGATCGGCCTTACTTGCCATGAGATGCCTGATCCCAGAAGGGGAAGAAATTGAACCAGTCCAAGGGTGCCTGGGTGACCTGAACTTCCAGCCACCGGGCGAAATGTTCGGCCTGCGCGGTCAGCGCGGCGTCACGCGAACCGCGCGGCAATACGATGCGGTCGGTGAACTGTTCGAAGCGCACCTGGTAGCCACGGCCATGATGCAGGCAGGCCATGGTGTAGACCGGGCAGGCCAGCGCCGCGGCCAGCACATAGGCGCCGATCGGGAACTGCGCGGTGTGGCCGAGGAACGAGGCCGGTACGGTGCGCCCGCCACGCAACGGCACTCGGTCGCCGACGATGGCCACGAAGCCGCCCGCCTCCACCCGGCGCTGCAGCTCGACCGCGGTGGCCGGGCCCATGTCGGTGACCTGCAGCAGCTCCACCGAGGCCAGCGGATCGAGCCGCTGCATCAGGCGGTTGAAGCGCTGCGCGTGGGCGGTGTGCACCAGCACGGTGATGTGGAAGCCCGGCACCCGCTCGGCCAATACCTGGCACAGCTCCAGGCAGCCGATGTGCGCGGTGAGGATCAGGCCGCCTTCGCGGCGCGCGATCTTGTCCAGGACCAGGTCGCGCTGCAGGTAGATGTGCTCGGGTGGATAGCGGCCACCCAGGCCGAGCAGCTTGTCGAGCATGGTGTCGGCAAACAGCGCGAAGTGCTTCAGGCTCTGCCAGCGTCCCGGTGCCGAGGCGAACACGCCGGTATGCGCCTGCAGGCGCTCCAGGTACTGCAGCGAGGATTCGCGCGCGACCCGGTTGGTCAGCCAATGGCAGAGCACCACCGGGTAGACGCACAGGCGGAACGGCCAACGGCCGAACCAGCGATGCACCCAGCACAGGAACAGCACGCCGGCGGCCGAGGTGGACTCGCCGATGTCGGCCCAGTGCGGCGCGCTTCCGGGTGCAGGCGTGGTCATGCGCGCGGGCCCGCGATGCGCTGCCACAGCAGCCGCGGCGCGCGCCACAGCATCCCGAAGAACAGGCGCGCATGCATGCGGCTGATGCGCACGTTGTCGCGCCAGACATCGAAGTGCGACACGCCATCGCTGGGATAGGTGACCGCAGTCGACACGCTGATCACCTTGATGCCACGCCAGAACAGCCGCACCAGGATCTCACTGTCGAAGTCCATGCGCCGGCCGATGGTTTCCTCGCCGATCAGGCGCGTCACCGGTGCCAGCGGGTACAGCCGGAAGCCGCACATCGAATCGCGGATCTGCAGCGACAACGTATTGATCCAGACCCAGATATGCGTGGCATAGCGCCCATACAGGCGGGCCTTCGGCACGCTGGCATCGTAGACCGGGATGCCGCAGATCACCGCCTCCGGCTGCGCCTGCGACAACGCCACGAAGCGCGGGATGTCGGCGGTTTCATGCTGGCCATCGGCATCGATCTGCAGCACGTGGGTGTACCCCAGGCGCGCCGCTTCGGCGAACCCGGCCAGCATCGCGCCGCCCTTGCCCTGGTTGATCGGCAGCCGCAGCAGCGTGACCTGCGGTGCGTGCGCGCGCGCCAGCGCATCGAGCACCTGCGCGCACGGCAAGTGAGAACCGTCGTCGACCAGCAGGCACGGCACGCCACTGGCCAGCACACCCTGCACCACCGCGCCGATCGCATGCGCGTGGTCGTAGACCGGGATCACCACCAACGGGGCGAAGGCCGGCCTGCTCACGCGGGTACCGGTGTCCTCACGCATCGCCGAACACCACCCGGCCGCTGGCGTGCACGCCATGGTCGGAGACATAGCGGAAGCTCATGGCGGACTTGGCTGCATCCCAGCCCAGGCTCAGCTGCAGGCAGTCGCCCGGGCGCGCCACGTGCTGGAACTTCACCGCGTCCATCCGCAGGAACCGCGGCGGCATCGTGAACGCGCTGCGGCCGTAGTGGATCGCCCAGTCCAGCTGGACCACGCCCGGCAGGATCTTCGCCTGCGGGAAGTGCCCGTCGAACGCGACCAGGTCAGGATCCAGCACGAACTTCAGCGCGGCGGTAGTGTCATCGCGCTGCTGCCACTCGGCCGTGGGCATCACCGGGCGGAACAGCGCGGCCAATGCCGCGGCCGTGACCTTGCCCTGCGCGTTGAAAGGCAATTCATCGATGAAACGCCAGCGACGCGGCCGGGTCACGGCGTCGTGGCTGCGGGCCAGATGTGCGACGAGCTGCTGCGCCTGGCGGCGGCGCTCGGCATCGTCCCACTGGGCGGCGCCCCTCGCCTGCGGCACCACCACGGCGGCCAGCTGTTCGCGCGCGCCGGGCAGCACCAGGACGCGCACGTCCTGCACCGCCGGGTGCGCACGCAGCTGCTGCTCCAGGCCGTCCAGCGAGACGCGGCGCTCTTCGATCTTGACGATGCGGTCGGCGCGGCCGAGCAGGCGGAAACTGTGGCCGTCATCGGCCACGGCCCGATCCTGGGTCAACCACCAGTCGTCGCCGTCCAGGTGCGGCGAGCGGACCACCAGGCAGCCCGCGTCGATCCGCCACGCCACGCCCGGCAGCGGATGCCACTGCGGCTGTTCGGCACTCCAGCGGCGCCAGGCAATGCCACCGGTCTCGCTGCTTCCGAACACCTCGGTCGGCGCCACGCCCATCAAGGCGCGCACCTGCAGAGCGGCCTCGGTCGGCAATGGCCCGCCGGAGGAGAACACCGCGCGCAGCTGGCCGCCCAGCGAGGACCAGTCCAGCTGCTCGGGCAGGCGTTTGAGATGGGCCGGGGTGGCCACCAGCACCGACGGCTGGCCGCCCAGCGCGCTGACCAGGTCTTCGTGGAAGAACCGCCGCGGCTGGATCGCGCGCCCGGCCACCAGCGGCCACAACACCCGGAACAGCAGCCCGTAGATGTGCTGGTGCGAGACCGTGCCCTGCACCTGCGCGCCATCGAGCTGCTCGCCGAAGGCGGCCTGCAGCGCATCCACCTCGCGGGTCAGCTGGCGCATGCGCTTGACGATCGCGCTCGGCGCGCCGGTGCTGCCGGAAGTGAACACCACCAGCTCCAGCACCGCCTCATCCAGCGGCTGCAGCACCCGCGCCGGGTCGACCTCCGCATCGGGCTGCAGCGGTGCGTACCGCGCCGGCACGTCACCGGCGAATCCGGCCACGCGCGGGCTCAGCCCTTCCAGCGTGGCCGGGAGGTTGTCGCCGCCGAGGAACACGCGCTTCCCGGCATGCCAGGCGCCCAGCAGGGCGGCGGCGAAGGTGAGCGTGTCATCGAAATACAGCGCCCAGTCGGTGCCGGGCGCCCGCGCGAACGCCTGCTGCCAGCGCAGCACCTGCGCACGGAACTGCGGGTGGTCCACCACGGTGTCGCCGGCGATGCCGACGATGCGGCCGGGCCGCGGCGCCAGCGCCAACCGGTCCAGGGCGATCCACTCAGCCATGCGCGTGCGCCGCCTTGACCCGTCGCCGGACCAGCCATTCCCCGCCAAACAGCGCACCCATCATCACGTAGGCCAACACTCCGTTGTAGAACGCCCAGACCTGGTTGGACGCCCACAGCGCCGTGGCCAGGGCCAGACTTCCGTTGAGAACAAAGAAGCCGCACCAGATCCAGGTGACGCGGCGGGTATAGAGCACGGCGAACGGCGGCAGATCCGGCTCGCTCAACCGCGCCAAGCGCTCCACGGCACTGGGCCCGAAACGCAGGCTGGTGGCGAAGATCACCAGCATCACCGCGTTCACCAGTGCCGGGTACAGCTTCAGCGGCAGCGCCTCGTTGAAGGCCGTGGCGATCAGGGCGAGCAGGCCGGTGCCGAGCGCGGCCACCCACCACACCGCCTGGCGGGTGGTCAGCGCGCGCAGCGCGGCCAGGGTGAACAGCAGCAGCGACAACCAGCGTGGTTCGAACCGGCCGAGCGACAGGTAGACCACCAGCGGGTATGCCAGCGACAGCAACGCAAACGCCGCGACGCGTACCCGGACCATGGTCAGTCTTCAGCGATGGCCGTCAGGCGGCCGCTTGACCGGGCAACAGCCCGTGCACCACATCGACGATGTCCTGCACGGTACGCACCTGCTTGAACGCTTCCGGCTGCAGATTGCGGCCGAGCAACGGCTTGAGCTGCACGATCAGGTCGACCGCGTCGATGCTGTCGATGTCCAGGTCGTCGTACAGGCGCGCGGCGGGCGTGATGCGGCTCGGCTCGATCTCAAAGCTGTCCTTGAGGATCTTGACGATGCGCTCGAAAAGTTCGGTCTTGGTCATGGGTAAATCCTGTCGCGCCGTTAGGACGGCTGGCGTGCGGCGACAAACTCGCTCAGGGCACGCACGCTGGAGAAATGGCGACGGGTCTCTTCCGAATCGGCTGACAGGCTGACACCGTACTTTTTCTGCAGGGCCAATCCAAGTTCCAGCGCGTCGATCGAATCCAGGCCCAACCCCTCCACGAACAGGGGGGCGGCGGAATCGATGTCTTCGGGAGTGATGTCTTCCAGTGAAAGCGATGAAATGATCAATTCCTTGATCTCGTGCTCAAGTGCCTGCACGGGTCGGGTCTCCAGCGAAGTCGAAGTAATGGGCAAGATGATCGGTCACACGCCTGGCCGCCAAGGCATCCCCCCTGGGCGCATCGCCGGTCTCGTTCAGAAACGGGGCAATCGGGAGATCTTCCCCGACTTCCAGCTGAACGTGAAATCGCCGTGATGGCACACGATACCATTTCTGGCCCTTGGTCAGGGTGGGCGGGGTGCAGGTGATCCGCACCGGGGTGATGTCCAGCCGGCCCCGCACGGCGATGTTGGCCGCCCCGCGCTGCAGCTTCGGCGGCTGGCCGGGTACGGTGCGGGTGCCCTCGGGGAAGATCACCAGGTTGCCCCCGGCCTGGACCGCGGCGATGCAGTCGTCCACCAGCCCGGCACCGTCGTCATTGGAGACATAGCCCGCGGCCCGGACCGGGCCGCGCATGAACGGGTTGCGCGCCACCGCCTGCTTGACCACGCAGTCGGCATTGGGGAGCTGGGCGATCAACAGCACCACGTCGATCAGGGTCGGGTGGTTGGCCAGGATCAGCAGACCGTTGCGCTGCAGGCGCTCGCCCCCGCGGATGTCATACGTCATCAGCCCGAGCCGGTGCATCAGGCCCACGTGGGTGGCGAACCCGGCCTGCACCAGCCGCCGGGCCAGCACGCGCCGGCGCACCGGATCGCGGATCAGCAGCAGCGACAGGAACAGCAGGCCGCCCAGCACCAGCCCGCCGATCCCGAAGGCGGCAAAGCTCAGGCCCGTGCCCAGCACCCGCCAGGCACGGTTGATCCGGGCCGGCCAACGCTCAGCCATGGCGCTGCCAGGTCCAATGCTGGCCGTCGGCATCCAGCCCCAACGCAGGCCCGCCGTCGAGCAGGAAGCGCAGGGCTTCCAGGCCGTGCGGCAGCCCCTGGGAGGGACGGTCCTCGCCGCCGGCGCCCCAGCCCAGCGACAGCCGGGTGCCCTGACCGTCAGCCGGGCCCAGCCGCCAGCACCAGGCGAAGAACGGGTCGGGCTCGTCGGCGAAGCCGGCGTAGATCGGTGGCAAGGGGGATTCATAGACCACCAGGCGCACCTCGGGCGCGCCATCGGCGAGCAGCCCGAAGGCCTCGACGCAGGCGGTCTCGACCGTGGCGCGGCCGGCCGCGAGGGCCAGATAGTTGCCCCGATGCCCGCGGGCGATCGAGTACAGCGCGGCGATCGCGTTATGGACCGACAGCCCGAAGCCGGTCGGCGACATCGGCTGGTCCGCGCTCAAGGTGTTGAGCAGTTCCATCGAGCGGGCCACATCGCCATGGCGCGAGGCGAACACCAGCGGCACCTGGCCACCGTCGTCGGGCTGCTCGCACCAGCACGCGGTCTGGATCGCCATGCGCCCCAGCCGTTCGATCCGGCGCCGCTGCATGGCGGGCACTTCGGACAACGCCGGGGTATCGTCGCCGGCCGGCAGCCAGGGGGCCTTCGCCCACGCCTGCCACTCCGCCCGGGTCGTGATGCCCGGCGCCCACGCCGCCCAATCGATTACAGAAAACTCAATCATTCCCGCCAACATGATGGATGGGTACCAAGAGAAGGCACGAGCCATGGTGGCAACGCAGAACGGCCCCCCATGCCAGCCATTCCACGCCTGTCGTCGACATCGCCTGGCACCGGTGGCGGTGCCGAGAAAGGAGCGCACGCTATCATGACACTCTCGGCACTGGCAGCATTCACATTCTGAAATGAGCAACACGATCGACAACGCAACGGCCCCGGCAGTCGCCCCCCTTTCCTCCGGACCTGCGTTGTTCCATGTCGCCTACGTCCCGGCGGCGCAGCGTGACGCGGCCCTGGCCGACCCGCACACGCTGGCGGTGTTCGGCTTCGGCCTGAACCCCGCGCCGCTGGCGGACCCGCGCTGGCTGCAGGTGCCGCTGGCCGAGCAGGGCCCGGCGCAGGTCGAGGTCTGGCGTGGTGGCACGCCCGTCGAGCACGGTGTCACCGACGGCGTGCGCTGGTCGCACAACGGCCAGCTGCTGTTCGGGGTGCTGGACATCGACGAGATCGACAGCGACATCGAGACCGCCGCGGCCGAGGCCTACGCGCGGATGAGCGCGTTCCTGTCGCGCTGCGGGTATCCGCATCTGTTGCGGACCTGGAACTATCTCGACGCGGTGACCGAGGGCGAGGGCGATCAGGAGCGCTACCGGCGTTTCTGCGTGGGCCGCGTGCGGGGCCTGCGGGAACTGGATGAAGCCGCGCTGCCGGCGGCGACGTGCATTGGCCGTTTCGATGGCGAGCGCCGCCTGCAGGTGTACTGGTTGTCGGCGCGCGAGCCGGGCTTGCCGCTGGAGAATCCGCGCCAGGTGAGCGCGTTCCGCTATCCACGCCAGTACGGGCCGCAGTCGCCGAG
Organism: Stenotrophomonas sp. SAM-B; assembly: GCF_013387485.1. Classification (GTDB taxonomy): domain Bacteria; phylum Pseudomonadota; class Gammaproteobacteria; order Xanthomonadales; family Xanthomonadaceae; genus Stenotrophomonas; species Stenotrophomonas maltophilia_AA. Next base: position 97,528 of record NZ_JABBXB010000001.1, on the reverse strand, counting down.
TTTTTCGCGGGCGCTGCTGCCGCCGTTGGCCACGGGCCTGCCGTTGCTGCAGTCGGGGACGGCGGCGATCGTGGGGCATGTGTCGCAGCACACGGGGGCGGTGGATGAGCAGTTGCGGGAGACGCTGACGAATCTGCAGAGTCTGGTGGATACGGCGCGCGGTCAGCGGCCGTCGCTGTCACCGGTGCTGGGTTTGACGTCGGTGCTGAAGGTATATGTGCGTCGTGCGGAGGATATGGCGGCGGTGGCGGCGCAGATGGCGGCACTGCCGACGGCGCCGCCGTTCGTGGTGTTGCACGCCGAGGTGTGTCGTGCGGAGCTGCTGGTGGAGATCGAAGGGCTGCACGGCTGAGTTCCCGGCGGCTGTCCTCCCCTTCGCCGGCTGCAGGCCCCTGTAGTGCCGACCGCTGGTCGGCTGCTCATGCACCAGCTTTTGCTGTTGCCATTTCCCACCGGCAACGCGACGTGTCCAGGGAGAGGGTGGCTACCCCCTGACGGGACCGTCGGGCGCCATGGATGGCGCCCGTCGAGCCCCCATGGATGGGTTTACGGCGCGTCCCGGCAGGGGGTGGCCGCCCTCGCCCCATCAGGACAACGACCAGCCGACGCCTCAGTGATACCCCACATCCGCCCGCACCTTGCCGCGGAATACCCGGTACGACCACGCCGTGTAGCCCAGGATCACCGGCAGCAGGATCACCAGCCCGACCAGGCTGAAACTCAACGACGATGCCGGCGCGGCCGCCTGCCACAACGTCATGCTCGGCGGCAGCAGGTAGGGCCACATGCCCAGGACGAGTCCGATGAAGCCGAGCACGAACAGGGCCAGCGTCAGCAGGAACGGCGGCAGGTCGCGCTTGGGGTGCATCGCGCTGCGCCACAGTGCCGTGGCGACCGCCAGAGTCAGCAACGGTACCGGCGAGAGCCACCAGAAATTGCCATCGCTGAACCAGCGCGCCATCAGGCGCGAATCCAGGAACGGCAGCCAGGCGCTGACCAGCCCCATGAACACGATCACCGCCACCACCAGCGGGCGGGTCAAGGTGCGGGCGAAGGTCTGCTCGCGGCCTTCGGTCTTGAGGATCAGCCACGTACTGCCCAGCAAAGCGTAACCGAACACCACCGCCGCGCCCGTCAGCATCGAGAACGGGCTGAACCAGCTGAACGCGCCGCCGACGTAACGACCGTCCACCACCTGCAGGCCCTGCACCAGCGCGCCCAGGATCACGCCCTGCGCGAAGGCGGCCAGCAGCGAGCCCAGGCCGAACGCCACGCTCCACAGTTTGCGCGAGCGGTGCGCCTTGAAGCGGAATTCGAACGCCACGCCGCGGAATACCAGCGCCACCACCAGCAGCAGAACCGGCAGGTACAGCGCCGACAGCAGCGCCGCGTAGGCCTTCGGGAAGGCCGCCATCAGCCCGGCCCCGCCCAGCACCAGCCAGGTTTCGTTGCCGTCCCAGATCGGGGCGGCGGTGTTCATCATGATGTCGAGCTGTTCTTCATCCTCGGCCATCGGCGCGAGGATGCCGATGCCGAGGACGAAGCCATCCAGCACCACGTACATCAGCACACCAAAACCGATCACCGCGAACCATGCCACGGGCAGCCAGGTCGTCATTTCCATCTCAGCGCTCCTCCAGCGGTTCATCGGCACCGGACAGCGGCCGCGCCGGGGTGTGGCTGCCGGCATCCAGTTTCGGCGCCGGATCGTGCGGCTTGGGACCGGTACGGATGATCTTCACCAGGTACCAGACGCCCCAGCCGAACACGAACGCATAGCCGACGATGTACACGCCGAGCGACAGCGCGGTCATCCACGCGCTCTGCGGACCCACCGCATCGGCGGTACGCAGCACGCCGTAGACCACCCACGGCTGCCGGCCCATCTCGGTCACGAACCACCCCGAGATCAGCGCGATGAAGCCACTGGGCAGCATCCAGTTCCAGCCGCGGATCAACCAGCGCGATTGCAGCAGTTTGCCGCGCCACCACTGGAACGCGGAGACCCAGGCCAGCAGCAGCATCAGCGTGCCCAGCCCGACCATCACCCGGAACGCGAAGAACACCGGTACCACCGGGGGCCGATCACTGGCGGGCACCGAGGTCAGCGGATCGAAGCTGCCGTCCAGCGAATGGGTCAGGATCAGGCTGCCCAGGCGCGGGATCGCGATTTCGTAGTCATTGCGTTCGGCCTTTTCATTGGGCACCGCGAACACCACCAGCGGGACGCCCTTGCCCTCGCCTTCGGAGTGCCAGTGCGCTTCCATCGCCGCGATCTTCATCGGCTGGTGCTTGAGCGTGTTCAGGCCGTGCATGTCGCCGACGAAGATCTGCACCGGGACCGTCAACGCGGCGAAACCCACCGCCGCCAGCAGCATCTTGCGCCCGGCCTCGCGGTGCACATCCTTGCGCAGGTACCACGCGCCCACGCCGCCGATCACGAAGCACGTGGTGATGAACGAGCCCAGCGCCATGTGTGCGAGGCGATACGGGAAGGACGGGTTGAACACCACCTGCCACCAGTTCTGCGGGTGCACGATGCCGTCGATGATTTCGTAACCGGCCGGCGTCTGCAGCCAGCTGTTGGAGGACAGGATCCAGAACGTGGAGACCAGCGTGCCCAGCGCCACCATGCAGGTGGAGAAGAAGTGCAGGCGCGGCGAGACCTTGCCCCAGCCGAACATCATCACGCCCAGGAAGCTGGCCTCCAGGAAGAACGCGGTGAGCACTTCGTAGGTCAGCAGCGGCCCGATCACCGTCCCGGCGACCTCGCTCAGCCGTGGCCAGTTGGTGCCGAACTGGAAGGCCATGACGATGCCGCTGACCACGCCCATGCCGAAGGACACGGCGAAAATCTTCTGCCAGAAGAAGTACAGCTCGCGCCAGACCGGATTGCCGGTACGCAGCCAGCGCGATTCGACAAACGCCAGCCAGCTGGCGGTACCGATCGTGAAGGCCGGGAACAGCACATGGAAACTGATGACGAACCCGAACTGGATCCGCGACAACAACAACGCGTCCACGTGACGCCTCCGGCTGGTTTCTGGAAATCCGCACCAGTCTGGGCCGGTATCCGTGAAAGGCACATGCGACCCGGTGACGCGCTGCTTCACTTTGTCGCAGGGCTACCGCGAGCGTGAGGGCCCCGTAGCAGCCGGCAGGCCCCTGGTGCAAATGTCCCCCGGCCGCGTGGCGGCCTCCTCCTTTATTTTGCCCAGGAGCCTACCGGCCGCTACGGGGCTCGGCTCGCGGTGAGCACGCAGGAAATCGAAGGTCTCTGACGGCGGTCGGTGGGTCGGGCGCTGGGCCCCCATACCCTTGGAGGCGAAATAAAGGAGGAGGGGGCGGCCGCAGGCCGACGCCGGAGGACATTCGCCGGAAAGGGTATGGGGGCCCAGCGCCCGACCCACCGGCCGTCACCCCCATGACCTGTGGCCCCCTCCCCCCGCCCTTGCGGCTGCTACGCTTGCAGGGTTTTCCACTACGGTGCCGCCCGCAATGCCCAGAACGCTGCCTTTGTCCCTGCTGCTGCTCGCCGCTCTCGGCGGCGCTGCCCATGCGGCGCCGACGCCGATCACCATCGAGCAGGCGATGGCCGACCCGGACTGGATCGGACCGCCGGTCGAGAGCGCGTGGTGGTCCTGGAACAGCCAGCAGGTCGAGTACCAGCTCAAGCGCACCGGCAGCCCGGTGCGCGACACCTTCCGCCAGCCGGTGGCCGGTGGCGTGGCCGCCCAGGTCGGCGATGACCAGCGCGGCACCCTCGACGTGGAGAGCCCGGTCTACGACAGCACCCGCCAGCGCTCGGTCTTCGTGCGCAATGGCGATGTGTTCGTGCGCGACCTGCGCAGCGGCGCGCTGACCCAGCTGACCCGCAGCACGGAGAAGTCCGGCGCGGTCAATTTCGCCCGCGACGGCGGTGTGATCTGGCGCACCGGCCAGGAGTGGTTCCACTGGACCGCCGCCGCCGGCGTGCAGCAGGTGGCCAGCCTGAAGGCCGAGAAGAACCCGGACGACGCCCCCAAGGCCGACACCCTGCGCGAGCAGCAGCTGCGCACCCTGGCCACGCTGCGCAACGACCGCGCCCAGCGCGAGGCGCTCAAGGCGCAGGAAGCCAGCTGGCGCCGTGCCGACGGCACCCGCGCGCCGGGCCCGGTGTATCTGGGCGCCGACGTGGAGATCGTCGACAGCGTGCTCTCGCCCGATGCGCGCACCCTGATCGTGGTGACCAAGCCGAAGAGCTTCGATGAAGGCCGCGGCGGCAAAATGCCCAAATACGTGACCGAATCCGGTTACGAAGAGTTCGAAGACACCCGCACCCGCGTCGGTCGCAACGATCCGGAACCGAACGCGCTGTGGCTGGTCGATGCCGTCGCCGGTACGGTCAAGCCGCTGTCGCTGGACGGCCTGCCGGGCATCGCCACCGACCCGCTGGCCGCGCTGCGCAAGGCGGCCGGCAAGGACGCCCTGAAGGGCAACCGCCCGGTGGAACTGCTCGGTGGCCCCGGTGCGCCCAGCATCCGCTGGAGCCCCGATGGCCAGCAGGCCGCGATCATGCTGCGTGCCAACGACAACAAGGATCGCTGGATCGCCAGCGTGACCCCGACCAGCGGCAAGCTGGAGACGCGTCATCGGCTGACCGACAGCGCCTGGGTCAACTGGAGCTTCAACGATTTCGGCTGGTCCAACGACAACCGCACGCTGTGGCTGCTGTCCGAAGAATCCGGCTATTCGCACCTGTACACCCAGCAGGGCACGGCCAGGCCGCAGGCGCTGACCGGCGGCAAGTGGGAAACCTCGATGCCGGTGCCCAGCGCCGACGGCCGCGGGTTCTACTTCCTGTGCAACCAGCAGTCGCCCGGCGACTACGAGGTGTGCGCGGTCGACAACGCCAGCAGGCAGGTGCGTGAGCTGACCTCGCTCAATGGCGTGGAAGACTTCTCGCTCTCCCCGGACGGCCAGCAGCTGCTGGTGCGTTACTCCGGCGCCTACCTGCCGACCCAGCTGGCCGTCGTACCCGCCGCCGGTGGCCAGGCCAAGGTGCTGACCGATACCCGCACCGCCGCGTTCAAGGCACGCGAGTGGATCCAGCCCAAGCTGGTGCAGGTGCCGTCCAAGCACGGTGCCGGCGTGGTCTGGGCCAAGTACTACGGCCCGGAGACCTTCGAGCCGGGCAAGCAGTACCCGATCGCCATGTTCGTGCACGGTGCCGGTTACCTGCAGAACGTCCACCAGCAGTACCCCGCGTACTTCCGCGAGCAGATGTTCCACAACCTGCTCGTGCAGAAGGGCTACGTGGTGCTGGACATGGATTACCGCGGCAGCGCCGGCTACGGCCGCGACTGGCGCACGGCGATCTACCGCAACATGGGCCACCCGGAGCTGGAAGACTACAAGGACGGCCTGGACTGGCTGGTCGAGACCAAGCAGGGCGACCGTGACCACGCCGGCATCTACGGCGGTTCCTACGGCGGCTTCATGACCTTCATGGCGCTGTTCCGCTCGCCGGGCACATTCAAGGCCGGCGCGGCGCTGCGTCCGGTGGTCGATTGGCACCAGTACAACCACGGCTACACCGCCAACATCCTCAACACCCCGGACATCGACCCGGAGGCGTACCGCACGTCGTCGCCGATCGAATATGCCGAAGGCCTGCAGGATCACCTGCTGATCGCGCACGGGATGATGGACGACAACGTGTTCTTCCAGGACTCGGTCAACCTCACCCAGAAACTGATCGAGCTGCACAAGGACAACTGGACGATCGCGCCGTACCCGCTGGAGCGCCACGGCTATGTGCGTGCCGATTCCTGGCTGGACCAGTACAAGCGCATCCTCAAGCTGTTCGAAGAGACCCTGAAGTAATCCAGCGATGACGTCGGTTCCCCCTGACGTGCAGCACGCCGCGGCGACGATCGATATCGTCGCCGCGGTCGTTTTCGATGCCGGCGGCCGCGTGCTGGTGGTGCGCAAACAGGGCTCGGAGACCTTCATCCAGCCCGGCGGCAAGCCTGAGCCCGGTGAGGCGCCCCTGGTCGCGCTGGCGCGCGAGCTGCAGGAAGAACTCGGTGTCACCCTGGTGGAGGAAAGCGCCGTGGCGCTGGGCCGCTTCGAGGCGTGGGCGGTGCACGAAGCCGGGCACCGTGTGCGCGCCGATGCGTACAGGGTGACGGTGACCGGCACGCCCCGGGCACAGGCGGAAATCGCCGAACTGGCCTGGGTGCCGCCGCGCCCGCCGCATGGCGTGCGCTTGGCACCGTTGAGCGCAGACCATATCCTGCCCGCGGCCGCGAACGCGGTGGCTGCGACCTAGACGTCGTGGCCTGCCCCAACCAGGACACCGGATGTCAGCGTCGTTTCCCCCGCAATTGCCTTCGTTCACGCCACGCCCCAGCGGGGATGGCGCACCTGCGTTCCTCGCGCCCCTGCTCAAGTCCGTGCTGCTGGTCTGCCTGGCCTCGGCCGCGCTGTGGGCGGTACTGGCGCTGATCTCCATTCCGTTGTCCGCTACCGACACCCTGCAGGCGTTGCTGGCCGGCGAGGACCTGCACTGGCTGCCCGGCACGCTGCAGTGGCTGCTGGCTCACCCGGTCCTGGCCAACGTGCTGCTGTGTGTGTCGGCCCTGGCCGGCGCCGTGTCGTGCTGGGGCATGCTGCGCCGCTGGCGTGGGGCGTGGGCGTCGTTCGTCGTGCTGCTCGCCGTGACCGCCGTACTCAACGGAGTGGTGGTCTGGGCCGTCGACGATGCGTTCCGGCATGTGCTGGCGCAGCTGCCGGCGGAGACCTACTCGCTGGAGATCCTGCAGCTGCGTAGAGACCTGCGGGTGCTGCGTGTGATCTGGACGGGATTGACCGGACTGACCGCCGTCGCGTTCGCGGTGCTCCATGTCTGGCTGATCGTGCGCCTTTGCGCGCCGGATGTGCGTGCGCTGTTCCGCCGCTGAGTTTCCCCCGCAGCGCCGGCGTGCGCTGCACCACCCCCGCAAGGATGATGCTGTGACTGTTTCGATTCCCCTCCTGCGCCGCCACGGCTGGCGCGCGACGCTGTTCACCCTGCTCACGGCGGTCAGCCTGCCCGCGGCGGCCCAGGCCATGGTCTGCGGCACCTTCCTGGCCGAGGACACCGGCACCACGCTGACGCTGGAGAGCGCCAACCAGGGCTATCGGCAGATTCCCGGGCAGGCGCCCGAACCGTACCTGCTGAGCCGCCTCGGCAACGAGTTGAAGCTGGCCGACCTGGACAACGGCGGCGTTGTCGCGCTGACCGTGGAGGACGGCGGCCGCCGGCTCAGCGACCGCTTCAACGCGTACCGGTTGCAGAAGGCCGCCACCTGTCGCCCCGCCACGGTGTTCCCCGCTGCGTCCTGCCGGGCCGAGATCGGCACCTGCCTGGACGACATGCTTTTCGCCAACAACGACCGCCTCCGCCAGTGGTGCCGCGAGGATGTCCCGGCCGCCTGCAAGCGCCTGCTGGCCAACTTCCAGTCCGAGGCACACGAGGCCAGGACGCTGGCCGCGACGCAGGACGACAGCCCTGACATGGCCGAGCCGGAGGTCTGCAAGGCCGACTCCGCCCAGTACGACCAGGCCGCCTGCCTGGAGGCCGCGCGTGACGCCATGGGCCAAGCCTTCGCCAAGGCCCTGGTCGGCGGGCTCGCCGCCGCCGATGCCTCGCCGCTGCCGGCAGCTCAGCTCGATGAGATCGCCACGATCTGCCAGGCACAGACCGGCGGTACGTTCTGCGCCAAGGCCGCGGAGGCCCTGTGGGAGGCCGGCCGCCTGGTCCCCGCCCGCGATGCGCTGCAGCGGGCCTGCAGCCGCGGCAAAGACCCGCGCGCCTGTGAGCGGGCGGCGCCGCTGGCCAAGCTGGATGCCAACGCACTGACGCCACTGGCGGCCACCGCACTGCCCTGCGGCAGCTACCTGGCCAGCCAGGGCCTGATGGACCATCTGCCGTTCGGCGATGGCGGCATGATCGACAGCGGCTTCGGCGGCAAGCTGCGCGCGCGCCTGGTCGACGGCGACATCCGCGTGCGCCACGACCAGGGCGACGACTTCGTGTTCAAGCGCCTGGCCAACGGCAACCTGATCGGCATGGACAGCTGGAACCGCTTCAGCTACTACGAACGCACCGGCGAGGCGCAGCAGTGCAGCGCGCCGGTGGTGTTCGTCGAAACCCCGCTGCCGCAGGACTGCCCGACGCTGACCCGTGAGGGCGGCGCCCAGGCCTGCTGCGCGGCCGGCAAGCTGCAGGGCTGCAATGCCGCCGGCCACCAGCTGGCCCTGCGCAACCGCTGGGCCGAGGCGGCGCCGTTCTATCTGAAGCTGTGCACGGCCGGCGTGCGCGAAGGCTGCGAGAACCTGGCCAGCGTCTATGAACACACCGGTGACGAGGCGCTGCCCGAGCAGATGGCCGCCCTCTGCGCGAAGGATGGCAAAGGCACGCACGTCGCCTGCGATGTGCACGCGACCCGCAACTGGGGCCTGATGCAGGTGAGCGCCGGGCTGGAGCAGATCGCCGAGCGCATGGCGGCCGAAGCGGATGCGGATGCAGATGCAGATGCGGACGCCGATGCTGAGGACACGCCGCCCGCAACGCCCGCCCCGACGAAAAACAGCAAGAGCACCAACCGCAAAGGCGGCCGCTGAGCTCGCACGGGCACACGCAGGCCGTGCACCGGCCTGCGGTAAAGTAGCGCCCATGAACGACTTCGACCGCGTCCGCGCGTATCTGACCGACCTGCAGGACCGCATCTGTGCGGCGATCGAAACCGCCGACGGCCAGGCCCGCTTTGCCGAAGATGTCTGGCAACGCGCGGAGGGCGGCGGTGGCCGCACCCGCATCCTGCGCGATGGCGCGGTCTTCGAGCAGGCCGGGATCGGGTTCTCCGATGTGGCCGGCACGCGCCTGCCGCCGTCGGCCTCGGCGAACCGCCCCGAGCTGGCCGGTGCCTCGTGGCGCGCCACCGGCGTATCGCTGGTGTTCCATCCGGCCAATCCGTACCTGCCGACCACGCATGCCAACGTGCGCTACTTCCGCGCCGAGCGCGATGGCGTGGAGGTCGCGTCGTGGTTCGGCGGCGGCTTCGATCTCACCCCGTTCTATCCGATCGACGAGGACGTGCGGCATTGGCACCAGGTCGCGCACGATCTGTGCGCGCCGTTCGGCGAGGAGCGCTATGCCGCGCACAAGCGCTGGTGCGACGAGTATTTCTTCCTGCGCCACCGCAACGAGACGCGCGGTGTGGGCGGCCTGTTCTTCGACGACCTGCACGGCGATTTCGAGCGTGATTTCGCCTATCTGCGCGCGGTCGGCGATGGCTTCCTGGAGGCCTATCTGCCGCTGGTCGAGCGTCGCAAGGACACCCCGTATGGCGAGCGCGAGCGCGAGTTCCAGCTGTACCGTCGCGGCCGCTACGTCGAATTCAATCTGGTCTACGACCGCGGCACCCTGTTCGGGCTGCAGAGCGGCGGGCGCAGCGAGAGCATCCTGATGAGCCTGCCGCCACGCGTGCGCTGGGAGTATGGCTTCCAGCCGGAGGCCGGCAGCGATGAGGCGCGTCTGGCGGATTACCTGGTGCCGCGCGACTGGGTGTAGCAATAACGAGCAATAACGGGGACGGAGGTAGTTAAGCGCATGCGCTTAACTACCTCCGTCCCCGTTAATTACTTCTTCGGCACGATCGTGATGTGTCCGTTGATCTCCAGCACCGCCAGGGCGACGTCGTCGATCGACAGGCAGCCCTGCTGGCGCATCGCGGCGTCCAGATCGGCCGGGGTGACCAGTTCGCGCTTGAGCACCGAATCGAGCACCTTGCCGTCGCGGGCGATCAGGATCGGCTCGCCTTCGACCAGGGTCTCCACGCGACGGCTGCGCGTGCTCAGCCAGCCCACGCCGTAGTTGATCGAGATCAGGGTCGCCGCCAGCAGCAGGCCGCCCCCCAGCGAGGTGTCTTCGCCGAGCAGCGCGTTCTGCACCGCGTTGCCAAGCAGCACGATCAGCAGCACGTCGAAGGGGGTGATCTGGCCCAGCGCGCGTTTGCCGGACAGCCGGACCATGCCCAGCACCACCGCGTACACCACCACCGCGCGCAGGATGAATTCCCACCACGGCATGGCCAATGCAAACAGGTCGCTCATTGCCTCTCCCCGGACTGGTCAGGCCAGCATGGGCCGGCACCGGGCGCGAGGCAATGGCCGGGCGTCGCGGGCGGCGAGGTGCGTTCCAACGCCACAAATAAAAAGCCCCGCCAACCAGGGGGAGGTTAGCGGGGCCGGGGAACGGGCGCTTGGGGAGGAGCCCCCGTTCCGAGATCTGCTCCAGGGGATGGGAGAGATCCACAACAGGCATTGCGCCTGTCGAGGTCTATAAAAGCACTCCGAACATTGATAGTTCGTGAAGGGGCCCAATTAATCCGGGCCTCTTCCCATGAACATTCATCCAACAGTCAGATTATCGCGGGGCACTGAACCAATTCAGCCTTTTGACTGTGATTCAGGCCTCAATGCGCCTCGTCCCAGTTATCGCCCACGCCCGCATCCACCACCAGCGGAACACGCAGTTCGGCAGCGGAGGACATCAATTCAACGACTTTCAAACGCAAGGTGTCGAGGAAACCGCTTTCGGTTTCAAAGACCAGTTCATCGTGCACCTGCAGAATCATCTTGGCCTGGTCGCCGTGGTCCTGCAGCCAGCTGTCCACGTTCACCATGGCGCGCTTGATGATGTCCGCGGCGGTGCCCTGCATCGGGGCATTGATCGCGGCCCGTTCAGCACCGGCCCGCAGGCCCTGGTTGCGGGCGTTGATGTCGTTCAGGTACAGGCGGCGGCCGAACAGCGTCTCGACATAGCCCTGCTCGCGGGCCTGCTGGCGCATGCGCTCCATGAAATCGCGCACGCCCGGGTAGCGGCTGAAGTACAGGGCCACGTAGTCCTGGGCCTGGCCGCGGTCGATGCCCAGGTTGCGGGCCAGCCCGAACGCGCTCATGCCGTACATCAGGCCGAAGTTGATCGCCTTGGCGGCGCGGCGCTCGTTGGAGGTCACCTCGTCCAACGGCCGGCTGAAGACTTCCGCCGCGGTCGCCCGGTGCACGTCCACGCCCTGCTCGAACGCCCGCACCAGGCCCGGGTCCTCGGAGAGGTGGGCCATGATCCGCAGTTCGATCTGCGAGTAATCGCAGGCCAGGATCTTGCGGCCCGGCGGGGCCACGAAAGCGCGGCGGATGCGGCGGCCGTCCTCGGTGCGGATCGGGATGTTCTGCAGGTTCGGATCGGAGGACGACAACCGGCCGGTGGCGGCACCGGACTGGTGGTAGCTGGTGTGTACCCGCCCGGTGTCCTGGTTGATCATCTCCGGCAGCTTGTCGGTGTAGGTGCTGCGCAGCTTGGCCAGCCCGCGGTACTCCAGGATCACGCGCGGCAGTTCGTGCTGCTCGGCGATCGCCTCCAGCGCCTCTTCATTGGTGCTGGGCTGGCCCTTGGGGGTCTTCACCAGCGCCGGCAGCTGGAGCTCGTCGAACAGCACGGCCTGCAGCTGCTTGGGCGAATCCAGGTTGAAGGTGCGCCCGGCCAGCTCGGTGGCCTTCTGCTGGGCGGCCAGCATGCGCGAGCCCAGGTCCTGGCTCTGCCGGCGCAGCTCGGCCATGTCGATGTGCACGCCATTGGCTTCGATCCGCGCCAGCACCGGCACCAGCGGCATCTCGATGTCACGGTAGACGCTGTCCAGCGACGGCGTGGCCTGCAGCTGGGGCTGCAGCGCGTGGTGCAGGCGCAGGGTCACGTCGGCATCTTCGGCGGCATAGCGGCAGGCTTCGTCCAGGCCGACCTGCGAGAACGAGATCTGCTTGGCGCCCTTGCCGGCGACCTCCTCGAACTTGATCGTGGTGTAGCCCAGGTAGCGCATCGCCAGCGAGTCCATGTCATGGCGCGTGGCGGTGGAATTGAGCACGAAGCTCTCGAGCATGGTGTCGTCGTGATACCCCTGCAGGTTCACGCCGTGGCGGCGCAGCACGTGCAGGTCGTACTTGCCGTGCTGGCCAAGCTTCTTCTTGGCGGGGTCTTCCAGGGCAGGACGCAGCGCCTCGAGCACCTGCTCGCGCGGCAGTTGCGCCGGCGCGCCGGGGTAATCGTGGCCGACCGGGATGTAGGCGGCCCGGCCCGGTTCGACCGCCAGGCTGATGCCGACCAGGTTGGCGCGCATGGCGTCCAGCGCGTCGGTCTCGGTATCGAACGAGATCAGCTCGGCATCGGCCAGGCGCTGCACCCAGGCCTCCAGCTGCCCGGTGGTCAGCACCATCTCGTACTCGCCGGGGGCCGAGAGTGCGGGATCGACCGGCACCACCGCGTCATCCGGCGTAGCACGAGCGTAGCCGGCTGCGGTGCCGCGCAGGCTGACCGGGGCATCGCTGGCAGCGGCCGGGGCCGGCACGGGGCCGCCCAGCTCCTTGAGGGCCTGGGTGAAGCCGTAGCGCAGGTACAGTTCGCTCAGCGACGGCACGTCCGGCTCGCGCAGCGGCAGCGTCTGCGCTGAGACCTCCAGCGGCACATCGGTACGGATCGTGACCAGCTCGCGGTTGAGCGGCAGGCGCTCCAGCGCCGCGCGCAGGTTCTCGCCGATCTTCCCCTTCATGGTCGGCGCCGCCGCCATCACCCCATCCAGGTGCTGGTACTCGGACAGCCACTTGGCGGCGGTCTTGGGCCCGCACTTCTCCACGCCGGGCACGTTATCGACCGCGTCGCCCATCAGCGCCAGCAGGTCGACGATCTGGTCGGCGCGCACACCGAACTTCTCCATCACGGCCGCGTCCGAATCCATGCGGCTGCCGGTCATGGTGTTGACCAGCTCGATGCCCGGGCGGACCAGCTGGGCGAAATCCTTGTCGCCGGTGGAGATGGTCACCTGCAGGCCCTCGCGGTGGCCCTGCAGGGCCAGCGTGCCGATCACATCGTCGGCTTCCACGCCGGGGATGCGCAGGATGCTCAGGCCCAGCGCCTCGACGATGCGGCACATCGGCTCGATCTGCGGGCGCAGGTCGTCGGGCATCGGCGGGCGGTTGGCCTTGTAGTCGGCATACAGGTCGTCACGGAAGGTCTTGCCGGGCGCATCGACCACGAAGGCGACGTACTCGGGGCGCTCCTTCAGGGTGGCGCGCAGCATGTTGACCACACCGAACAAGGCACCGGTGGGTTCACCGTGTGCGTTGGTCAGCGGCGGAAGCGCGTGGAACGCGCGATACAGGTAACTGGACCCGTCAATCAGGACTAATCGGCTCATATGACGATTCTACGCGCCCGGCCCTGACCGTCGTCGGCACCGGGCTCACGATCCATCGGGCATAATCAGGCCTTCTTCGCCCAAGGACTCCCGGCCCATGAAGATTCTGTTGCTCGCAGGCCTGCTCGCGCTGGCCGGCTGTGCCACCGGTGGTGGTGGCAGGCCCCCGGTCGATGTCTCGGGTGCCGACGTGCTCAAGACCGTCCAGGACAATGGCGACACCATCGAGGAATACCGGGTCGGTGGCCAGCTGCGGATGGTCAAGGTGACCCCGTCGCGCGGCGCGCCGTTCTACATGTACGACCAGAACGGCGATGGCCGCATGGACAGCGACAAGGACGGCGTCTCGCCGGTCTACTGGAAGCTCTACAGCTGGTGAACCCCGCTGGTGTCCGCCCCGCCGCCCCGTGCCCGCACACGGTGGCCGGGGCAGCAAGCCCGTCCCTGCACGTTTACGCTCGATGACCACACCCGAACGCCGCAACGTCCCGAATCCGGCTGAACTGCGCGCCGGCCTGACCGCGGAGCAGCGCCAGGCGGTGGAGACACTCGAACATTTCGGCTGGCAGCTGCGCTTCGTGCGCCGCCCCCTGTTCCGTGACCCGATCCCGGTGCTGTTCGACCGCAGCGGCGAGCGTTACGTGGTGCTGCAGCCGGATGGCACGCTGGATGAATCGCAGACGTTGAAGCTGCGCGACTAACCGGGCGCGCACGCTGCGCAACGGATGCGTAGTGCCGGCCGCTGGCCGGCTGCGCTTGCATCGGACTACCCGAGGAGCCGGCCAGCGGCCGGCACTACCGGTGTCCCCGTTACCGGATACCGCTTTCCCCGTTATCGGATGACCAGCACCGGCACCGTGCTGCGGGCCAGTACCTCGGCGGTCTGGCTGCCCAGCAGTACGCGGGTGACGCCGCGGCGGCCATGCGAGGTCATCACGATCAGGTCGCTGCCGCGCTCGGTGGCGGTATCGATGATGCCGTCGGCGGCATAGCGGTCCAGCACGTGCACGGTGGCGGTACGCAGGCCCTGCGCTTCGGCGGCGGCCTTGGCCGGCTGCAGCACTTTCTGCGCGGTCTCTTCGCGGTCGGCCTTGTACTCAGGCGTGTTCATGTAGCCCACGCTCCAGCCCATGGCGTCGTACATGCCGACCGCCCACGGCTCGGAGACAGTCACGATATCGACCTCCGCATCGAGGTCCTTGGCCAGCTCCAGGCCCTTGGCCAGGCCTTTCCCGGCCAGCTCCGAACCATCGGTGGCAATCAGGATGCGCTTGTACATGGCAGAGCTCCTTGGGGATGGGCAATGGGGACACCACCATTGCACACCCGATGTGGACGCGACGCCTTGAGCTGGATCAATCGCCGTGCGGCCGTGCCGGCACCTCCCGTGCGGGATTGCCGACCACGGTCGCGCCGGCCGCTACATCGCGGGTGACCACGCTGCCCGCGCCCACCACCGCATCGTCGCCGATGCTGACGCCGGGCAGTACGATCGCGCCGCCGCCGATCCAGACGTTGCGGCCGATCCGCACCGGCCTGGCGGACTCCAGGCCCTCGGCGCGCGCCTGTGGGTCGCGCGGATGGTCGGCGGCGTAGAGCTGCACCGCGGGACCGATCTGGGTGCCATCGCCGATGCTGACCTCGGCCACGTCCAGGATCACGCAGTTGTAGTTGAGGAACACGCCCTGCCCCAGGCGGATGTTGTAGCCGTAGTCGCAATGGAACGGCGGCCGGATCACCGCGCCTTCGCCGACCGCGCCGAGCTGCTCGCGCAGCAGCGCGCGGCGCGCGGCCGGGCTCTCGGCCAGTGCCGCGTTGTAGCGGACCATCCAGACCTTGGCCGCGGCCATGTCGGCCTGCAGCTCCGGGTCGCCCGGGCGATACGGCTTCCCGGACAGCATCTTTTCCTTTTCGCTCGGACCCATATGGCCTCCTTCGGACAGAGGCTGATGATGCCGGTTGGCCGCCCGCCTGTCAGCGCGCCTTGTAGCGCGTGCCCAGCAATGCGACCACCGCGAAGACGATGCCACCCAGCCAGAACCACAGCGTCGCCCGGCCGATGTACACCACGCTGGGCTGCGGCTGGCAGCGCAGGCGCAGCAGGTCGAAGTCGCCACCGCCGGCCAGGCAGGTCTGGGCGTGCTGGAACAGGCCCAGCACCGGCTCTGCCCAGCCTGCCGACCATGTCAGCAGGACCAGTGCAGCAAGCAGATACGGAATTCCCTTGTTCACGAGTGCGCTCCCAGCGGACAGGGGCAGACTCTGGGCGCCGGCCCGGGGAGCGACAAGCGGCACGCGACGAACTGCGTGAAATCCGGGATGAGTCGGGGGCGATCGGGGATGAAGCGAGGCGCTCTGGCCCACTGCAACGCGGATGGCGCACGCATGCGCTGCCCGTGCTGCAGCGGCAGGCCACGCGCCGGACGGCTGATCAGGCGGTACGCACCACGCGTGCGCCCTGGCACAGCGGGTAGCTCGCCAGCAGATCGGCGATACGCGCGTGCATGGTGTCGAACGAGGCGCCATACAGATACAGCGCGGTCTCGGTCGGGCCCTGCCACCAGCTGCATATCTCGCCGTGGCCGTCGATGCGCTCGACGATCTGCTCGAACACATAGTTCGAATCGCACTGCTCGTAGACTTCGTCCGGCAGATCGGTGCCGTTGAGATACAAGGCCAGGCCTTCGGTAACGCCGAACGGTTGATCGGGAGCGCCTTCGCGCTGGATCAGCGAACCCTTCGGCGCGCCCAGCTGCTCCAGCAGTTCGATCACGCCGGGCAGCGAGGCCGGATCGTTCAACGCGATCTCGATATCGCCGTAATCCACTTCGCCTTCTTCGCTCAGCGCGGTGCCACCGCCGGTGATCTCACCCAGCTCGGCACTGCCCAGCAGCGCATCGAGCGGGTCTTCGAACAGCTCATGGCGATGCTCGGGCTGGAGCCTGGCGTTCAATTTGACGGTGAGGTGCAGCAGCGAATCGGTCATGGCGGGGGCCTGTTCGAAGGGGGTGACGCCATTGTAGTGCCGGCCGCTGGCCGGCTCCCGACACCGCCACGGTAAAGCGCAGCCGGCCAGCGGCCGGCACTACCGCAGACGTCGGCGCATCCGCCGGGCGCCTGCCTCGGCTCACCGCAGCAGCGGTGGCACCTTGGTCTGCAGCAACGCAACCAGCGCAGGTGCCATGAACGCGTAATCGTCCGGAATATCCAGGCACACGATGCGCTTGCCTCCGAGCCAGCGCTGGAAGCGGCTGGCCAACCGGCTGCGGTGAGCGCGCTCCATCACGACGATCAGATCGGCCCACTGCAGCAGTTCGGGACTGACAGGTACGTCGGCATCGGGCTTGAGACCCGAAGAAGCGGTCTCGATGCCCGGCCAATCGGCAAACACCTGCTCAGCGGTCGGGCTGCGCAGGCGGTTCTGGCTGCAGATGAAGAGCACGTGGCGCGTCATCCGTGACACACCTGCTCAGAGCACCGTCAAATTGGCGTACGCCATCACCAGCCACTTGCTGCCGGCCTCGATGAATTCGACCTGCACGCGGGCGTGCTGGCCGCTGCCTTCGTAGTCGGTGACCATGCCTTCGCCGAACTTGGGATGGTTGACCATCGCGCCCAGCTTGAGCGGCGGTGCTTCCAGCGCCGCATGGCCCATCACCCGGTTGGCGCCGAGCGAGGTACCGCGCGAGACCTGCACCTTCGGGCGTACTTCGTTCACCAGCTCGCGCGGGATTTCGCGCAGGAAGCGCGAGGGCACGTTGTAGTTGTCCTGGCCGTGGATGCGGCGCGATTCGGCATAGCAGAGCACCAGCTTCTGGCGCGCGCGGGTGATGCCCACGTAGGCCAGGCGACGCTCTTCTTCCAGCCGGCCACTTTCTTCCAGCGAGCGCGCGCTCGGGAACAGGCCGTCTTCCATGCCGGCCAGGAACACCAGCGGGAACTCCAGGCCCTTGGCGGCGTGCAGCGTCATCAGCTGTACGCCTTCTTCGCCGGCCTGGGCCTGGCCTTCGCCGGCCTCCAGCGAGGCGTAGGCGAGGAACGCGACCAGCTCGCTCATGTCCTGGGTTTCTTCGACATCGTCTTCGCGACGGACGAAGCGAGAAGCCACCGAGACCAGTTCGTCCAGGTTGTCCGCGCGTGATTCCGAATCCAGCGCGTTGCGGCTTTCCTTGGACCAGTGCTCGCGCAGGCCCGAGCGCACCAGCACGTGGTCGATGCGTTCGGCCAGTGTCATCTCGTCGGCTTCGGCCTGGAGCTGGTTGACCAGCACCAGGAAGCCGGCCAATGCGTTGCGTGCGCGCGCGGCGAGCGCATTGCCCTGGGTGGTCAGCATGGTGGCTTCCCACAGCGAGATCGCGTGGGAACGCGCCAAGCGGCGCACTTCATCCAGGGTGCGGTCGCCGATGCCACGCGTCGGCGTGTTGACCGCGCGCTCGAATGCCGCGTCATCGTTGCGGTTGGTCATCAACCGCAGGTACGCCAGCGCATCCTTGATTTCGGCACGCTCGAAGAAGCGCATGCCGCCGTACACGCGGTACGGCACCTGCTCGGAGAGCAGCGCTTCTTCGAAGGCACGCGACTGCGCGTTGCTGCGGTAGAGCACGGCGACGTCGCCGTAGCTGCCGCCATCGCGCACCCACTGGCGCGCGCGCTCGACCACGTAACGCGCCTCGTCCATCTCGTTGTAGGCCGCGTACAGATCGATCGGGTCACCGTCGCCGCTGTCGGTCCACAACTCCTTGCCGATACGGTCCGGGTTGTGCGCGATCACCGCGTTGGCCGCGCCGAGGATGTTGGCGGTGGAGCGGTAGTTCTGCTCCAGGCGCACGGTCTGCGCGCCCGGGAAATCCTTGAGGAAGCGCTGGACGTTCTCGACCTTGGCGCCGCGCCAGCCATAGATGGCCTGGTCGTCATCACCGACCACGAACACGTGGCCGGTATCGCCGGCCAGCACGCGCACGAAGGCGTACTGGATGGCGTTGGTGTCCTGGAACTCGTCCACCAGGATTTCGCGGAAGCGCGAGCGGTAGTGGGCCAGCAGCGCCGGGTTGTCGCGCAGCAGTTCATGCGCGCGCAGCAGCAGCTCGGCGAAATCGACCAGGCCGGCGCGATCGCAGCGCTCCTGATAGGCGATATACGCCTGGCGCATGGTTTCCAGCCACGCGTCATGCGGCTCGGGCTGGATATGCTGCGGGCGACGGCCCTCGTCCTTCTGCTCGTTGATCCACCACGCGATCTGCTTCGGCGGGAACTTGCCGTCGTCGATCTCCAGCTGCTGGACCACGCGCTTGACCAGCCGCAGCTGGTCGTCCGAATCCAGCACCTGGAAGCTGTCGGGCAGCTTGGCGTCCTGGTAGTGCAGGCGCAGCAGGCGGTGGGCCAGGCCGTGGAAGGTGCCGATCCAGGCGCCACGGCTGCCCTGCGGCAGCTGCAGGTCGATGCGGTGACGCATCTCGCCGGCGGCCTTGTTGGTGAAGGTCACCGCAAAAATGCCATGGGTCGGCACGCCGCAGACTTCATTGAGCCAGGCGATGCGGTGGATAAGCACGCGGGTCTTGCCGGAACCGGCACCGGCAAGCACCAGATGGTGGCCGGGCGGGGCGGACACAGCTTCGCGCTGGGCGGGGTTCAACCCGTCGAGCAAGTGGGAAACATCCATGTCCCCATTTTACCCTCGGGCGGGTCGCTCCGGGCCGTTACCCGGCGCCCGGATCGAACGGGTTCAGCCGCGCGCGGCCCGCTCGGCCTGTCCGCGCAGCTCCGGGATCGCCAGGCTCTCCCACAGGGTGCCGATGCGCAGGCTGCCGACCAGCCGGATCGCCGGCTGCGGCTGGCCATGGCCGTCGATCAGGCCGCCCTCTTCCACCGTCGTATCCAGGCCGAGGCCATGCGGACCCGGGCGCGCATGGCCGTCGGCCAGCAGCTGCCGGATCAGCGGATTGCGCATGGACAGCGCGCGGGTCTCCACGCCGGTGGCGTTGATCACCGCCGCCACGGTCAGCGGTGGGAGCCCGCTGCCCGGGCTCCGCCCGTGCAGCTGCAGCCCGGTTTCCTGCACCAGCACCGTGTCCAGCCGAGCGCGGTGGCGCTGCAGCTGGCCGCTGCGCTCCAGCTCGGCGACCTGGGCATGCACCGATTCGGCGATGCGGTGGCGGTGCACGTCCCAATAGCGCACCACGTGGCGCAGGAAGCGGCGCTGGTCCCCCTCGCCCAGGCTCAACCACAGCGCCTGGCCCATCGGCCGGATGCGGTCCATCACGCTCTGCCACGGGATGCCCTGGGCGACAGCCGCGCGGGCCTGCCCGCGCAGTTCGCGCACGCGCTGGCGCAACGACATCGCCAGCAGCGGCTGCGGATCGAAGCTGACCGCCGCGCCGTGGGCGTGTGGCAACGGCAGCAGCGCGTGGCGCGACAGGACGAAGATCCGCCCACGGTGCCCGGCGGCGGCCAGCGCGACCACGCTGTCGGCCATGCTCAGGCCGGAGCCGATGATGGCCAGATCGTCATCGCCGGCCAGCACGCGTACGCCGTCGTAGTCCCAGGCTTCCACCACCTGCGCGGGCGGCAGGGCATCGGCACCGGGAACCGGCAGCGGGCGCATGCTGTTGCCGCAGGCCAGCACCACCCGCCGCGCGTTCCAGGTCATGTCGTCATCCAGCCGCAGCTGCACGCCGTGTGCGTCGGGCTGCAGCGCGAACACCGGCTGTTCAACCACCTCCAGCGCCGCCGCGCTGTGCGCGCGCGCCTGCTCCAGCCGGGCGCGCAGGTAGGCGGCATAGTGGCGGCGCGGCACGAACTGGTCCGCGAGTACCGCGCGCGGCACGTCGGGAACCGCATCGCTGTCGAGCAGGTAATCGAGGAAATCCGCGGGCTGATCCGGCAGCGCGCTCATCTTGCCGGCCGGCACGTTCAGCAGGTGCTCCGGCCACGGCGTGGCGTAGGCGATGCCTTCGGCCAGGACCGAGGCCGGCTCGAACAGCACGATGCGTGACGGCCGGGTTGCATGGCGCAGGGCCTGCAGCGCGACGAGGACGCCGGCAGCGCCGCCGCCGACGATGGCCAGATCACACTGGCGGTGGATATCGGACGCAGTCATGCCCGGATTGTAGGCGATGCGCGTGGATCGGCCGTCCACGTGCGTCACAGCGCACTACATCAACGCATCGGCCAGCCGCGCGATCCCTTCGCGGCTGCGCTTCCATGCCGGTCGCTGGCGCCACGTCGCCAGGTCCAGCGGGTGCGCGTGTTCGAGATAGTCGGCTTCGATCTGCGCCAGCTGGCGCACCATGCCAGCGTCATAGCAGAGCATGCCGATCTCGGCATTGAGCGCGAACGAGCGGATGTCGAGATTGATCGAGCCGACCAGGGCGATGTCCTCATCGACGGTCAGGTGCTTGGCATGCAGGAAATGCGGCGCGTACAGCGCGATCCGCACACCGCTGCGCAGCAGTTCATCGTAGTACGCCTCCTGCGCCCACGAGGTCAGCCGCTGGTTGGTGCTGGCCGAGAGGATCAGCTGCACCTGCACGCCGGACAACGCCGCGATGCGCAGCGCACTCAGGGTCGCTTCGTCCGGCACGAAATACGGCGTGACCAGCACGATGCGCCGCCGCGCCAGATGGATCAGCGCGTTGACCGCATCGCGCGCATTGCTGAAGGGATACGCCGGACCACTGGGCAGCAGCTGGGTCGGCACGTCGGCGGAGCACACCGGCACCGCCGTGAGTACGTCCAGGCGCTGCCCGGTTTCCATGTACCAGTCGCTGGCGAACACCGCTTCCAGATGCGCCACCACCGGCCCGCGCACGCGCGCCACCAGCTCCTTGTTGGGGTAGCCGGCGACGAACTGCGGCCCCGCCAGGTTCTGCGAGCCGATATAGCCGACGCGGTTGTCGATCACCGCGATCTTGCGGTGGTTGCGCAGGTCCATGCGGCCGCTGCGGCGCCAGCGCAGGCCGCCGGGCAGCATCGCGCGCACGTCCACGCCGAGCGCCTGCAGGCGGCGCCGATAGTGGCGCAGCCCGCGCTTGGCACCGACCGCATCGAGCAGCAACCGGCAGTGCACTCCACGCGCCGCGGCCCGCTGCAGCGCCTGCACGATGGCCTCGCCGACCGCATCGTCGAACATCAGGTAGTAGAGCAGGTGCACGCGCTCGCGCGCCTGGTCGATGTCCTCGATCAGTGCCTGCAGCGAGGCGTCGTAATCGTTGAGCAGGTCCACCGCGTTGCCGTGGATGGGCATGAAATCGCCCTGGCGCTCGATCAGCGGCACGATTTCGGCGGTGGCGGTATCCGGTGGGGGCGTCCAGCGCAGCGGTGGCTGCAGGGCCTGCTCTTCGCGGATCACCTGGGACGCTTCGGCCTGGCGCTGCACGCGCTGGCGCGACAACCACGGATGGCCGAACAGCAGATACAACGGCAGCCCGAGCAGCGGCACGAAGCCCACCAGCAGCAACCAGCTGCGTGCGGCACCGGGCGTGGTGCGGCTGGGAATCCAGAACAGCGCGGCCAGCCGGATCAGCCAATCCAGCATCAACAGCCACGAACCCAGCAGCCACTCGAACAGCATCGCGTCGCCCGTCGGGAGGGGAACCGCATTCTGCCATGGGCCGCTGCATGCAACCGGTGGTGCCGGGCGCTGGCCGGCTCCACGTATCGCCGGCCCATGAAAAAACCCGCCACGGGGGGCGGGTTTTTTCGGGAAGCTCAAGAACCCTTGCGGATTACTTGATCTTGCCTTCCTTGTACAGGACGTGCTTGCGCACGACCGGATCGTACTTCAGGAATTCCATCTTCCCGGGGGTGTTCTTCTTGTTCTTGTCCGTCGTGTAGAAGTGGCCAGTGTTGGCCGTCGAAATCAGACGGATCTTATCGCGCTTGCCTGCCATGATCGTTTACTCCTCAGACCTTTTCGCCGCGCGAACGCAGCTCAGCCAGAACGGAGTCGATACCGTTCTTGTCGATGGTGCGCAGGGCATGCGCGGAAACACGAAGCTTGACCCAGCGGTTTTCGCTGGCAACCCAGAAGCGGCGCTCGTGCAGGTTGGGCAGGAAACGACGACGGGTCTTGTTGTTGGCGTGCGAGACGTTGTTACCCGTCTGCACTCGCTTGCCGGAAACTTGGCATACGCGGGACATTGCGCACCTCGATAAAGTAGTTGTCAGCCCATAGCCCGGGCGACGGCGGCCTCGGCGGTTTCCCGCCACACGTCATGAGAATCAAAGGGTTACGCTGTCGAGGGCGGGCCGGATGACGTGTTCCCGGCCACCGATCCAAAGGTTTTTGGACACAGCGAGCCGCGCATTATGCCCGCTCCGGGGGCCTGCGGCAAGCTGGCCTGGCCCAGGCGCGCCATCCCGGTCCCGTGACAGCCCCTCCGCTAGGCTGCCCGGGCCTGCAACCCGGACGTGACGATGACCCCAGCGCCTTTCCTCTCCTTCGCCTGCGGCCTTTCATGAAGCTGCTCGCCGTGACCTACGGCACCGAAGGCGACACCCGCCCGCTGGTGATGCTCTGCCATGGGCTGATCGGCGCCGGCCATGAGGTGCTGCTGCTGGCCGAGCGCGGCACGCTGGAGACCGCCCGCGAGCTGGGCGTCCCGCATGCCGCGCTGGAGGGCGACATCCATGACGAGGTGGTGGCGCTGGTCTCGCGCGGCAACGCCCGGCTCGCCGCCTCGCGGGGCCTAGCGCGGATGGCGCAACGGCACGTGCCCGGCTGGATGCGCCAGGCCGACGCGGCGGCCGCCGGGTGCGATGCGGTGCTGACCGGCGGGCTGGCCGCCTTCGTGGGCCTGGCCGTGGCCGAACACCAGGGGCTGCCGGTGATCGGCACCGGGATGATTCCGCTGACCCCGACCGCCGGCTTCCCCTCCCCGTTCCTGCCACGGCTGCGCCTGCCCGGCGCGCTCAATCGCCTCAGCTACACCTTGGTCAACCAGGCGGTGTGGCGGACCTTCCGCCGTCCGATCAACGCCGCGCGACGGGCATTGGGCATGCCGCGGCGCGCCTCCCCCTGGCGGGATCTGCCGATGCTGTACGGCATCTCGCCGAGTCTGCTGCCGCCTCCGCCGGACTGGCCGTCCAATCACCGGATCTGCGGTCAGTGGCGCGCGCCCGAACGTGGCTGGCAGCCGCCGCCGGATCTGCAGGCCTTCCTGGACGCTGGCCCCGCGCCGGTCTACCTCGGGTTCGGCAGCATGACCGGCTTCGATCGCGACCACGTGCTGCCCGCGCTGCTGGCGGCATTGGCGCCGCGGCGGGTAGTGCTGTTCCCGGGCTGGGCCGGGCTGCCCAGCACCCCGCTCCCGCCCAACGTGTTCGTGCTCGGGCCGACCCCACATGAAGCACTGTTCCCGCGCTGCGCGCTGGTCATCCACCACGGTGGCAGCGGCACCACGCATTCGGCCTGCCGGGCCGCGGTGCCGTCGCTGGTGATGCCGTTCGCCGCGGACCAGTTCTTCTGGGCGGACCGGCTGCAGCAGTTGGGCGTGGCACCGGCGGCGCTGTCGCCGAAGCGGTTGGACGCCGGGACACTGAGGCGGGCACTGGACTTCGTCGAGCACGCCGAAACGCGCGGACGGGCGGCTGCTCTGGGAAGGGCGATGGGCACGGAAGAGGGCGTGGCGGAAGCGGTCGATCTGATCCAGCAATGGCTGGCAGAAAACCGATCAGTGCTGAGTGGACGAGGCGGCACCAAGGTGTGACCCCGTCATTTGACCGCCACGGCAACGGGCTGCTGTAATGGCCCCACGACCCCGCCCTCGCCGTTGTCATTCAGTTGGCTAAACGGCTTGGGACGAAGAAACCGCCGAAAGGCGGTTTTTTCATGCCCGAAGGAACGTGCGCATGACTGAAACCACCGCCGTCTACGTTGATGGCTATAACTTCTACTATGGCCGGATCCGGGGAACGCCCTACAAGTGGATCGATCTTGTCAGGCTGCTCGAGCGTTTGGTGCATGAGCAGACGCCGACGTCACAGATGACGTTGGTCAGGTACTTCAGCGCGTTTTGCCTCGCCCGGTTTTCGACCCACGGCAATGCCTCCACGATCGCCCAGGACAGCTTCCTGCGTGGGCACGAAGTACGTCACGGAAGCCGCTTCCAGAAGACAATGGGAACCCACACGCATGATCGCAGCGGTACGAAGATGCCGCGGTATGTCGATGGGCAGCCCTTCAACCGGGCAGACAGGGTGAAGGTCTGGAAGCTCGAGGAAAAACAGACGGATGTGAACATTGCGCTGGCAATGTATCGCGACGCCGCGTCAGGAAGATTCTCGCAGCTGGTGGTGTGCTCCAACGACAGTGATGTGGAACCGGTGCTACGCGCCATCAGGGAAGATTTTCCGGGTATTCGCCTTGGCGTGATCACACCAAGGCGGCCTCCCGAGGCAGGTGCCGCTGTCCACCGCAACATGATGTCCTCGCTGTCAGCGAATGCGCATTGGGCGCGCAGCCATATCCACGATGAAGAGTTGGCGTCCTGCCAGTTGCCTGACCGGATCCAGACCGGAAAGAAGCCCATCGACAAACCAGCGCATTGGTGAGGCAGCCAGGTCCGCACGTTGCATCACGTGCGGACCTGGCCCTTCATACCGCGCCAGATTCCTTCCGATGCAGCCACCGGTACAGCACCGGCAGCACCAGCAGGGTCAGCAGCGTGGACGAGACGATGCCACCGATCACCACGGTCGCCAGCGGGCGCTGCACTTCCGAGCCGGCGCCCACGTTGAAGGCCATCGGCACGAAGCCGAGCGAGGCCACCAGCGCGGTCATCAGCACCGGGCGCAGGCGGCCCAGCGCACCGTCGCGTACCGCCTCCGGCAGCGGCGTGCCGTGCTCGCGCAGGCTGCGGACGAAACTGATCATCACCAGCCCGTTCAGAACGGCCACGCCGGACAGCGCGATGAAGCCGACGCCGGCCGAGATCGACAGCGGAATACCACGCAGCGCCAGCGCGAGCACGCCGCCGGTCAGAGCCAGCGGCACGCCACTGAACACGATGGCCGCATCCTTGACCGAGCCGAACGCCCAGAACAGCAGCGCGAAGATGATCGCCAATGTCACCGGCACCACGACCGACAGGCGCTGGCTGGCCGAGATCAGCTGCTCGAAGCTGCCGCCGTACTCGATCCAGTAGCCGTTGGGCACCTGCACATCCCGTCCGATCGCCTGCTGCAGGTCACCGACGAACCCGCCGAGATCGCGATCGCGCACGTTGGCGGTGACCACGATCCGGCGCTTGCCGTTCTCGCGGTTGACCTGGTTCGGCCCTTCGCTGTTGCTCAAGGTCGCCAGCTCACGCAACGGCACCGTGCGTGCACTGCCGCTGGTCCAGCTGCCCGCTCTGCTGGATTCATCGGCCGCATCCGCAAGCGCCGGTTCCAGCGACACCGGCAGGTCCGCCAGTGCGGCCGGATCCTGGCGGAGCGCTTCAGGCAGGCGCACCACGATGTCGAAGCGGCGGTCGCCTTCGAACAACTGCCCTGCCACCTGCCCGCCCACCGCCGTGGCCACGGTCGACTGCACCTGCCCAGGATTCAACCCATAGCCGGCCAACGCGGTGCGATTCGGGGTGACGGTCAGCAGCGGCAGCCCGCTGGTTTCCTCCACCCGCACGTCGGCCGCGCCCGGCACGGTGCCGGCCACCGCCGCGATGCGTTTGCCGACCGACAGCAGCGTGTCCAGGTCATCGCCGAACAACATCACCGCCACGTCGGCACGCACGCCGGAGATCAGCTCGTTGGTGCGCATCTGGATCGGCTGGGTGAACTCGTAGTTGTTGCCGGGCAGCTGCTCGACCGCTTCTTCCAGCTCGCCGAGAAGGGCCGCGCGCGATTTGCGGGGATCCGGCCAGGCCTTGCGCGGTTTCATCATGATGAAGGTATCGGCCACCGAGGGCGGCATCGGATCGGAGGCGACCTCCGGCGTACCGATCTTGGAGAACACCTTGTCCACCTCGGCGAACTGCACCAGCCGGTTCTCGATCTGCTTCTGCATCTCGATCGACTGGGTCAGGCTGGTCCCGGGGATGCGCATCGCGTGCATGGCGACATCGCCTTCGTCCAGGTTCGGCACGAACTCGCTGCCCAGCCGCGTGGCCAGCAGGCCGCAGCCGATCACCAGCACCAGCGCACCGCCGACCATCCAGCGGCCGCGACGCAGGGCGAACGCGAGCATCGGCTCGTAGCGCCGGCGCACCCACGCCATCAGGCGGTTCTCCTTCTCCTGCACACGTCCCCCGAGGAACAGTGCGATCGCGGCGGGAACGAAGGTCAGCGCCAGCACCATCGCACCGGTCAGGGCCAGCACCACCGTGATCGCCATCGGGTGGAACATTTTTCCTTCCACCCCGGTAAGCGCGAAGATCGGCAGGTACACCGCGGTGATGATGCCCAGCCCGAACAGGCTGGGGCGGATTACTTCGGCCGTGGCGCTGGCGGTTTCGGCGAAGCGTTCTTCGCGGGTCATGTCGCGGCCGAGCACGTGCTGGCGTTCGCCGAAGCGGCGCAGGCAGTTCTCGATGATGATCACCGCCCCGTCGACGATCAGGCCGAAGTCCAGCGCGCCCAGGCTCATCAGGTTGGCCGACACACCGCCGCGGGCCATGCCGGTCAGCGTGAACAGCATCGCCAGCGGAATCACCGCCGCGGTGATCAGCGCCGCACGGAAATTGCCGAGCAGCAGGAACAGCACCACGATCACCAGCAACGCGCCTTCGATCAGGTTCTTGGCGACCGTCTCGATGGTGCGGTCCACCAGCGCGGTGCGGTCGTAGCTGGCGGTGACGGTGACGCCCTCGGGCAGGCTGGCCTGCGCCTGCTGCAGGCGCGCCGCCGCGGCCTGGGCGACATCGCGGCTGTTGGCCCCGATCAGCATCACCACGGTGCCCATCACCACTTCATGGCCGTTCTGGGTGGCCGCACCACTGCGCAGCTCCGGTCCGTCCTGCACCTGGGCGACGTCGTGCACGTGGATCGGCACGCCTTCGCGGCGGGCCAGCACGATGTTGCCGATCTCCTCCAGGTTGGCGACCTGGCCGGGAATGCGCACCAGGAACTGCTGGCCGTTGCGTTCGATGTAACCGGCGCCGACGTTCTGGTTGTTGGTCTCCACCGCCTGCGCGACATCTTCCAGCGTGAAGCCCAGCGCGCGCAGCCGGGCCGGATCCGGAGTGATGTGCACCTGCCGCTGGAAGCCACCGATGGTGTTGACCTCGGTCACGCCGGGCACGTTGCGCAGCTGCGGCCGGATCACCCAGTCCTGCAGGGTACGCAGGTCGGTGGCGGTGTACGCCGTGCCATCGGCCTTGCGTGCCTTGGGATCGGCGTCGATGGTGTACATGAAGATTTCGCCGAGGCCGGTGGAGATCGGTCCCAGCTGGGGATCGAGGCCGTCCGGAATCTGCGACTTGACCTGCTGCAGGCGTTCGGCGACCTGTTGGCGCGCGAAGTAGATGTCGGTGCCGTCCTTGAACACCACGGTGACCTGCGAGAGCCCGTAGCGCGACAGCGAACGCGCCTGCTCCATGGCTGGCAGGCCGGCCATCACCGTTTCCACCGGGTAGGTGATGCGTTGCTCGGTCTCCAGCGGCGAATAGCCGGGGGCGGCGGTGTTGATCTGCACCTGGACGTTGGTGATGTCCGGGGTGGCGTCGATCGGCAGCCGGGTGAAGCTCCAGCTGCCGATGACGATCAGCACCAACGTCAGGGCCATCATCAACCAGCGATGGGCGATGGCGGCGCGGATGATGCGCTCAAGCATGGTGGCGCCCTCCGTCTGCAGGGAACGGCAGCACGTCAATGTTCATGCGATGCCCCTGCCTTGCCGATATCGGCCTTGACCACGTAGCTCTGCTCGACCACGACCGCTTCGCCGAGGGTCAGGCCACCGAGCACTTCGACCTTGCCGGCATCACGCGCACCGAGCGTGACCGCACGCGCGGCATAGGTATCGCCCTGGCGCACGAACACCACGTCCTTGCCGTCCATCGTCTGCAGCGCGCTCAGCGGCACCACCTGCGCAGCCGGCGTGCTGGCCACGACGATCCGCGCCTTGACCGCGGCACCGGGCCGCCACTGACCGTCGTCGTTGCGCAGCGTCGCGCGGGCGACCGTGCTCTGGCTGGCGGTGGCGGTGCCGGGCAGCACACGTTCCAGCGTGGTGGCCTGGCTGACGCCGTCGGTCATCCGCGACACGGTGACCGGCACGCCGGCGGTGATGTGCTGGGTGTCGTTGCCGAAGATATGCAGGTCCACCCACAAGGTGGAGAGATCGCCGATCTCGAACAGCGGCGTACCCTCACCGGCGATGCCGCCGACCTGGGCCTGGCGCGCGAGCACCACGCCACCGATGGGTGCGCTGACCGTGTACGTGGTGAGGCTGAGATTGCTCTCGATGCTGGCCAGCACCTGGCCGGCGCGCACGCGGTCGCCGACGTTGGCGCGCAGCGAGCGGATCGGGCCGGGGAAGCGCGCCATCACCTGGGCGACGCGGCCATCGACCGGGGTCAACAGACCCTGCACGTCGTGTTCGTCGGCGATGGTGCCGGCCACGACCGGTGCGACGCGGATGCCGGCCTGGTCGGCCATGGCCGCGGCGATGGTGGTGCTTTCCGGGGCGTCGTGATCGTCATGATCATCGTCGTGCCCGGCCTCACCATGGCCGGCATCGGTCCCGGCCGGCTTGGCCGGTGCCGCAGCGGGTTCAGTGCCGCCGCAGCCGGTGAGCGCCATCAGCGCGATCAAGAGGCTGCCAGCCAGCGCGGTACGGGTCTGGGAAAGGGTCATCGGCGGTCCTCCGTGGACACGGTGTCGGTAGCGGCGACCATGCTCTGGCCGGTCAGGCGCTGGATTTCGATCAGGGCGGTCTGTGCGGCGATGGCCGCCTCAAGCTGGCGCTGGCGTGCGTCGATCCGCATCGCCTGCAGTTGGGCCCATTCCATGTAACTGATCGCGCCGGCACGCCAGGCCTTCTCGGCAGCGTTCTCGGCACGCTGCAGCTGGGGCAGCACATCGCGCCCCATGCGGGTGACTTCCAGCCGCGAGGTCAGGTAGCGGCCATGCGCTTCGGCGAGCGTGGCGTACAACTGCAGTGCGCGCGCATCGCGCTCCACGCTGTTGAGCGCCAGTTCGGCCTCGGCCGCGCGGATCTCCGGCGCGGCGCGGCGCACGCTGCCCAAGGGCAGGCTGAAACCCGCGACCAACGAGGTATCGCGGGTATCCCGGCTGTTGCGCACGCCGACCTGCCAACTGACATCGGGCCGCGCCTGGGTGCGGGCCAGCTGCACCTGCGCCTCGCGGATGCGACGTTCGCCGGCCAGCACGGCCAGTTCCGGGGTGCGCTGCAGTTCGTCGGCGAGCACCGCGAAGTCCTGCAGCGCGGGCAGCTGCATGGGGTCGCCAGTCACGACATCGAAGCCAGGATCGCGCTGGCGCCACAACGCCGACAGCGCCGCACGCGCGGACTGATCCATCTGCTTGGCGCGATCGCGGTCCAGTTCGGCCTGGGCCAGCATCGCCTGGGCGGTCATCAGCACCGATTCCGGCGAGGCACCGGCCTGCAGGCGCAGCCGTGCGGCGGCGACCGCGCGCCTGCGCTGTTCGATATCGGTCTCGGCGATGCGCAGTTGCTGGCGCGCGTCGGTCACCGCCAGATAGCGGCGTGCGACCTCGGCCATCAGGTCCAGCCGCGCGGTTTCGCGCTGCGGAGCCAGGCTGTCCAGGTTGGCCTGGGCCACGGCGCGGCGGGCATCCAGCTTGCCGCCACGTTCCAGCACGCCGGCCAGGGTGACGGTGGCTTCAGCTGCATCAAAGCCGCGGCTGTCGCCGGTGCCCAGCGCGTTCTCCAGCTCCACGCCCAGGGTCAGCGGGGGCGGGAGCCCGGCGGCGTCACGGCGGGCTTCCCACACCGGACGCTGGGCATCGGCCAGGCGCAGGTCGGGGTGGTACTGGGCAACGCGCGCGATGGCGTCGTCGAGGGTCAACGGTACGGCGGGTGTCGTGCCCTGTGCGTACACGCACGGCACGAACGCAATGGCAGCCAAGGCTGCCAGACGCATCCACATGGGAGTCTCCAGAAAACGGTCAGATGGCAAACGGCGGCGCGCGGCCGCAGGGCATCAGATCGCTATCGGAGGACGCAGCAGGTTCTCGGGCGGCTGTGAGCGCAGCTGCGCGATCAGCCCGGCAGGGACACCGTGGCTGGGGGCGGCCGCCAGGCTCCAGGCCATCGCGGCCATCGGCAGCACGCCGCCGTGGCCATGGCAGTGGCCGCAATGCACCAGGGCATGCAGCCAGTCGTCATTGCCATCGTCATCGCCCGGCGCGGTGGACGCCGCGTCATCCAGGCTGCCATGCAGCTCGCTGCTGTCCGCGTGCACGGTCAGGTGGATATCGGCCAGGGCCGAGGCCAGCGAACTGCCGAACACGCCCACACCGACCACCACCAGCATCAGCAGGCGGAGCAGCAGGGACGGACGCAGGCGGGCACGACGGAACATGGCCCGCAGGGTAGCCGGGTGCGAAGCCGTTACACAATCGCAGCGCGTTCCGGTGGTTCACGTTGGCGGGGGCGGGCACGATGACCGGCCCCCACGCGGATCAGCTGGCCGCGGCCTTGCGCTGGGCGATGAAGGCCTGGATCTGTTCCTCCAGCACCGGCAGCGGCACCGAACCCTGGCTCAGCACGGCGTCGTGGAAGGCCTTGACGTCGAAACGGTCGCCCAGCTCCTGCTCGGCCTGCGTGCGCAGGCGCACGATCGCGATCTCGCCGAGCTTGTAGCTCAGCGCCTGGCCCGGCCAGGAGATGTAGCGGTCCACTTCGGTGGTCACTTCATGCTCGCTCAGCGCGGTGTGGTCGCGCAGGTAGGACAGCGCCTGCTCGCGGGTCCAGCCCTTGTGGTGCACCCCGGTATCGATCACCAGGCGCGCGGCGCGCCACATCTCGTAGGTCAGGCGGCCGAAATCCTCGTACGGGGTTTCGTAGATGCCCATCTCCACGCCGAGCTTCTCGCAGTAAAGGCCCCAACCTTCGCCGTACGCGGAGATGTAGTTGTTGCGACGGAACGCGGGCTGCTCGCCCTGCTCTGCCGCGAGCGCGCCCTGCAGCGCATGGCCCGGATCGGACTCGTGCAGGGTCAGCGCCGGCAGGTTGTACAGCGGCCGCGCCGGCAGGTTGTAGGTATTGAGCCAGTAGGTGCCCATGCCACCGCGGCCCGCGGTCCAGAACGGGGCGATGTCCGGCGGCACCGGCACGATGGTGAAGCGTGCGCGCGGCAGCGTCATGTACTTGCCGATCACGCCATCCACGCGCTTGGAAATCCAGGCGGCGCGGTGCAGCAGTTCGTCCGGGGTCTTGGCATAGAACTGCGGATCGGTGCGCAGGAAGGTCAGGAATTCGGCGAAGCTGCCCTTGAACTCGACCTGCTTGATGATGCCGTCCATCTCGGCCTGGATGCGCGCGACTTCCTTCAGGCCGATCTCGTGGATCTGCTGCGGGGTCAAGTCCAGCGTGGTGTACTCGTGGATCTGCTGCTTGTAGTACGCCTTGCCGCCCGGCATCGCCTCGGCGGCCAGGGTGGTGCGCGCCTGCGGCACGTACTCGCTGACAAAGAAGGTGCGCAGCTTGGCGAAGGCCGGCACCACGCTGCCGCCGATGGCCTGGCGGGCCTGCTCCTGCAGCTGCGCCTGCTCGGCGGCGGGGATGCCGGCCGGCAGCTTCTTGAACGGTGCGTACAGCGGCGACTGGGTCGGGTCCTTCAGTTCGGACACGGTGGCGATGGACACCTCGCGGCCATCGAGCACCGCACGCGGGACGCTGAAACCGCGCTTGAGGCCGGCGCGCATGTTCTCGGTCTGCTGGTCGAAATAGCGCGGCACATCGTTCAGGCGCGCGATGTAGTTGCGGTAGTCCTGCGCGGTCTTCATCTCGCGCCGCGCCATGAAGGACAGGTTGGACCAGAACGAGGAATCGGCATTGAACGGCATCTCATAGCCGCGCAGGCGCACGTCGGCGGCCAGGTTGAACACCTGGTCACGGTAGATCGCGTAGTTGATCCGGTTTTCGGCCGAGAGCGCCTTGGTGTCGACCTTGTCCAGCTGGGCCAGCACGTCGTCCCAGACCTTCAGGCGTCCCTGCTGCGCGGCCGCGCCGACATCCGGCATGCGGGTGGCGTTGGCCGGGCCGTCGCCATCCTCACTGGCTTCACCACCCCCGGCCTCGCGCCAGGCCCATTCCTTCTCGTAGATGGCGCGGAACTGCGCATCGGCAGGACCTTCAGTGGCCAGGCTGGCCGGGGCGGCGGCCGGGGCAGCCGGAGGCGCGGCCAGGGCAGCGCCGGCAGGAAGGGCCAGGGCGAGCAGCAGCGCAGCAACGAGCGGTGATTTCACGGTCAGGGGTTCCCGAGGGACGGCAAACCCCGATGATGGCACCAAGCGGCCGGGCGCTGCATGGATCAAAGGTCCTGCCCGCGACACGGCAAGCATCCACGCATGGCGTGGATTCACCCTAGTGCGTGGCCTTGTCCCGCTTCCATCCGCGGTGCGCGATATCCAGCTTCAGGCTGTACAGCGCGGTGAACGCCGGGAACAGGTTCTGCAACACGCCCACCGAGTCCTGCTTGGCCGAGAACAGGAAGTAGCTCAGCGTCATCAGGCTGCCGACCACGCTCATGTACCAGAACAGGCGTGGGATCACCGGCTTGCCGGCGCGGCGCGAGGCAACGAACTGGACCAGCCAGCGGCCGCCGAACATCAGTGCGCCGGTGTAGCCGATCAGCTTCCAGCCGGTGACGTGCAGGCCGGTCCAGTACAGCCAGGTCAGCGGCTGGTCGAGCCAGTGCAGTTCCATCAGCGTTCTTCCACGGCGGTGCGCTTGCTGCGCGTGATCAGCCAGGCGACCCCGCGCAGGTCGCGGATGCCGACCAGGGCGCGGCCGAGGTTGTTGTACTTGGATACGCCCGCGGTGCGATGGCGGTGATTGACCGGCACGCTGAGGGTCTTCCAGCCGGCACGCTGCATCAGCGCCGGCAGGTAGCGGTGCATGTGGTCGAAATACGGCAGGTCCAGGAACGCGGCACGCTCGAACAGCTTGATGCCGCAGCCGGTATCGGGCGTGTCGTCGCGCAGCATGCGCGCCCGGATCGCGTTGGCCCACTTGCTCGCCCAGCGCTTGCTGCCCGAATCCTGGCGGTGCACGCGCCAGCCGGCGAACAGCTTCACCTCGCTGAAGGCCGCAGCGCGCGCGGCGAGCAGCCCGGGGATGTCGGCCGGGTCGTTCTGGCCGTCACCGTCCAGGGTCGCGATCCAGGGCGCGCGGGCGTGCTTGACGCCGTTGCGCACCGCGGTGCTCTGCCCGCTCTGGGTGACATGGTGCAGCACCCGCAGTTCCGCCGTGGTGGCCTTCAGGGACTGCAGCACCGCCAGGGTGTCGTCGCGCGAATGGTCGTCGACATAGACGATTTCGAACTCGATCCGTCCGCGCAGCGCGGTGGTGATCTCGTTGATCAGGGGCGTGACGTTGTCGCGTTCATTGAAGACCGGGACGACGACCGACAACTGGGGTTGGCTCATGGTCGGACTCTGCGAATGGCCAGGATCGAAAAAGAGCGCGCATTTTCCGCACCCGAGGTTATCCGAAGATGAATGGGTGCGTGTGTGTCAGGCGTGAGTACCGAAATAATCGCGGCACCAGGCCACCACCGGCGGCAGACCGCGCTCGATCGGCATGGTCGGCTCATAGCCGAAAGCGTCATGCGCCCGCGTGGTATCGGCCATGGTGCGGACCATGTCGCCCGGCTGCATCGGCTTGTAGACCTTCTGCGCGGGACGTCCGGCGGCGGCCTCGATGACACCGATGAAGTGCTCCAGCTCGATCGGCGTGTGATTGCCGAGATTGAAGACACGATGCGGAACGACCTCGCTGGACGGATGCGCCAGCGCGCCGAGGATACCTTCCACGATGTCGGAGACATGTGTGAAGTCGCGCTGCATTTTTCCGTCGTTGAAGACATCGATCGGGCGGCCGGCCAGCACCGCGCGCGAGAACAGCAGCGGTGCCATGTCCGGGCGGCCCCACGGGCCGTACACGGTGAAGAAGCGCAGGCCGGTGGCATGCAGGCCGAACAGCTGGGCGTAGGTGTAGGCCATCAGCTCGTTGGCGGCCTTGGTCGCGGCGTACAGCGAGCGCGGCTTGTCGATGCGCTGGTCTTCGGAGAACGGCGGGGTGGCCGAATCGCCGTACACCGAGCTGCTGGAGGCATACACCAGATGGGCCACGCCGCGATGGCGGCACAGCTCCAGCATGTTGACGAAGCCGGTCAGGTTGCTGTCGACGTAGGCATGCGGATTTTCCAGCGAGTAACGCACGCCGGCCTGCGCGGCCAGGTGGATGACCCGGGTCGGCTGGACCTCGTCGAACAGCGCGGCCAGGCCCTCGCGGTCGGTCAGGTCGAGCACGCGGATGTCGGCCTGCGGGCACAGCGCGGCCACGCGATCGCGCTTGATCTGCGGATCGTAGTAGTCGTTGTAGTTGTCCAGGCCGACGACGCGCTCACCGCGCGCGAGCAGGGCCTTGCAGGTGTTGGCGCCGATGAAGCCGGCGGCGCCGGTCACGAGGATGGTCATGGCAGATGTCTTGGGTTACCAGCGCACAGGATATCGCCGATGCGCTCAGAACAGGCCGAAACGCTTCCTCGCCACGTTGACCCGGCCCGGTTCGATGATGTCCTTGACGCCCTTGGCATCGAAGCGGTCCAGCAGCGCATCGCTGCCCTTCTTCAGCTTCAGCGCCATCTCTTCGGGATACAGCGGCACCAGGGTCATGAACACGATGGTCTTTGCATCGTCGATCATCAGGTGGCTGAAACCCTCCGGCGCGCTCACTGACGGCAGTACGATCGCGCCATCGAAGCCGACGCCGGGTGCATAGGGCTCGGCCGGATCGCCGTTGGGCACGGTGTGGCCAAACCCCAGCCAGGTGTCGTACTTGTGCGGCAGCCGGGCCAGGCTCTTGAGCAGGCGGATCGGCCAGTAGTGGGCTTCGTTGTCGAAGTCGCCGTGCTGGATCGGCCAGTCGGCCGGCAGGGTCAGCATCAGCTCCATATGCTGCGGCGCTTCCACGCCCTCGGGCAGCGGCATCGGCAGGTCGCTCATGCCCGAGGTCACCAGCCGCAGGTACGGCATGTCCTCGGTGGCCGGCACCACGTGCACGTCGATGTGCACCGCGTCGGAGACGATCTCGTGGAACACGCCCGAGATCGGGCCGAGGTAGTGCTCGATATGCGCGCTGATCTGCTCGATGGATTCCTCGCCGTGTGCCGGCTCGAAGTCCTTTTCCTGCGTGTGCAGCAGGATCGGGCTGCCGCCCGGGCTTACGTCGTCGTGTTCATTGCTCATGGGTGCTCCCGGTGATGGCTGCCGGTTGCCGGGTGCGCCGCTTCACCACAGGCTCAGCGGCGCTTCCTTGGCCAGCGTGGCCTTGCGTTCCTTGCTGAAATCCCACCACGGCCGCGGTGCCTCGCCCTGCATGAAACGCACCACCGACAGGAACACATCGATCACGCAGGGGTCGTGCATCACGCCGGTG
The DNA here is from genome assembly GCF_013387485.1 of Stenotrophomonas sp. SAM-B. Taxonomy (GTDB): domain Bacteria; phylum Pseudomonadota; class Gammaproteobacteria; order Xanthomonadales; family Xanthomonadaceae; genus Stenotrophomonas; species Stenotrophomonas maltophilia_AA. The sequence continues at coordinate 61,666 of NZ_JABBXB010000001.1, read as the reverse complement.
CGCAGACACAGCTGCGCGTACATGTCATAGGCATCGCGACCGCGCAGGTGCGCTGGCACGCGGATGCCGATCAGACGGAGATCTTTCTCACAGGCCGGCCCGACATTCGGCAGGTCGGTCAGACGCAACAGATGGTTGCGGTCGACCTTGGTGGGGTTCATTGCTTGGGGGGGATCCTCTGACGCCTGCGGGGGACTCAGCCCTTCTGTGCGCGAAGTCGGTCGAGCACGCCATCCAGCGTGTCCAGGTCGGTGTAATGGATGATCAGCTTGCCCTTGCCGCCACGGCCGTGGTTGATCGCCACGCGGGCGCCCAGCGACTCGGACAGTTCGGTTTCCAGCGAGGCGATGTCGGCCTGCGGCGCGGCGGCCGCGGGCTTCTTGCGCAGCGCGCCCGGCACCTTGCCGGCGGCGAACTGCTGCGCGCGGTGCTCGACTTCGCGCACCGACCAGCCCTGGTCGGCCGCTTCCTGGGCCAGTTTGCTGGCCAGTTCCGGCGCCAGCGTCAGCAGCGCGCGGGCATGGCCCATTTCCAGCCGACGGGTTTCCAGCAGCAGGCGGATCGCGACCGGCAGCTCGAGCAGGCGCAGCAGGTTGGAGACCGCCGCACGCGAGCGGCCGACAGCCTGCGCGGCCTCGGCGTGGGTCAGCGCGAATTCGGTGATCAGCCGCTGCAGTGCTTCGGCTTCTTCGAGCGGGTTGAGGTCTTCGCGCTGGATGTTCTCGATCAGCGCCATCGCGATGACGGTGCGGTCTTCCAGTTCGCGCACCACCACCGGCACTTCATCCAGGCCGGCCAGCTGCGAGGCGCGCCAGCGGCGTTCGCCGGCCACGATCTCGAAGCGGTCCGGACCAAGCTGGCGGACCAGGATCGGCTGGATCACGCCCTGCGACTTGATCGACTCGGCCAGCTCGCCGAGCTTGGTCTCGTCCATGTCGCGGCGCGGCTGGTACTTGCCCGGCTGCAGGTGGCCGACCGGCAGCTTGCGCAGGATTTCACCCGGCTGCGGCTCGACCACCGCCGCTGCCTGAACCTGTGTCACCGCCCCCTTGGGCCCCAACAGCGCGTCGAGGCCACGGCCGAGGCCGCGTTTCTTGCCAAGGGCAGGCTTGGTGCTCATCAGGCGGTCTCCATGGCCTTGTCGGCCTTCTTGCGTTGGTTGTTGCGACGGATGATCTCGCCGGCGAGGCCGAGATAGGCAACGCCACCGCGCGAGGCACGGTCGTACCCGACGATGCTCTGGCCATGGCTGGGCGCCTCGGCCAGACGCACGTTGCGCGGCACGATGGTGCGGAACACCTGCTCGCCGAAGTGCTCGGTCAGCTCGGCCGACACGGCGTTGGCCAGGTTGTTGCGCACATCGAACATGGTGCGCAGCACGCCCTCGATCTCCAGCGCGGGATTGAGGTTGGCGCGCAGCGCTTCGATGGTTTCCACCAGCGCGCTCAGGCCTTCCAGCGCGTAGTACTCGCACTGCATCGGCACGATCACAGAGTCGGCGGCGGCCAGCGCGTTGAGCGTCAGCAGCGACAGCGCCGGCGGGCAGTCGATCAGGATGTAGTCGTATTCGTCGCGGATCGGGGCCAGCGCGCGCTTGAGGCGCTGCTCGCGCTCGCTCTGGTCCATCAGCTGGATCTCGGCGGCGGTCAGGTCGATGTTGCCCGGGAGCAGGTCGAAGCCTTCCGGCGTCTTGACCCGGACCTCGGCCGCGGTGCTTTCGCCCAGCAGCAGGTCACAGGTGGAGGAGGCGACTTCGCGCTTGTCCACGCCGCTGCCCATGGTCGCATTGCCTTGGGAATCGAGGTCGACAAGAAGCACGCGCTTGGGTGCAGCAGCCAGGGAGGCGGCCAGATTGACGGCGGTCGTGGTCTTGCCGACGCCACCTTTCTGGTTGGCGATGGCGATGATGCGGGCCATGCGGGTGAGCCTCATCGGCAGGGAGTGGGACTGGTCATTATGCGTATATGGGGCGTGTCATGCACTGTGAGATGCGCGGCAGGCACGCGCCGCAATGCCGCAGCCGCGCCCACGGGCACGCCGACGACGCGGCACGGGGCCAGGCCGGGAGAGGGGCAGGACGACCGTGGGACGGGCGATGCGGGCAGTGAAGTCACCGGCTCACGGGCCGGTGACCACCACCAGATGGCGCTCACCGGTCAACCCGGGGACGCTCAGCGGCACCACCTTATCGACCGACCAGCCGGCCGGCAGCTGCGCGATCTCGTCGTGCGGGTACACGCCTTTCATCGCCAGCAGACGGCCACCGGGGCGCAGCAGATGCCCACCGACCCGGATGATCCCGGCCAGGGTGTCCATCGCGCGCGCGGTCAGGTGGTCGTAAGCGGCCGGTTCGGCCAGCGCCTCGGCGCGCGACTCGGCCACGCGGGCATTGCCCAGGCCCAGCTGGCGAACGGCTTCGCGCATGAAACGGGCCTTCTTGCCGTTGCTCTCGACCAGGGTCACCTGCAGCTGCGGGCGCGCGATCGCCAGCGGGATGCCCGGCAGCCCGGGGCCGGTCCCCAGATCGGCCAGGGTGCCAACCTCCAGGTAGGGCTGCATCGCCAGCGAGTCGAGCAGATGGCGGGTGACCATCTCCAGCGGGTCGCGGATCGCGGTCAGGTTGTAGGTACGGTTCCAGCGGTCCAGCAGGGTCAGGTAGGTCAGCAGCGGCGGTGCCAGCGCGGCCTCCAGGCCCATCGCCGACAGCCCGCGCTCCAGCGCGTCGGCCACGCCGGACGGAAGTGTGTGATCAGTCATGCCGTGATTATCGCATCTTGCCTGCGGCGGCAGCGGCGCCCGGGGACGACGGGCATCCATTACAGGGCATGGAATGCCAGCGCGGCCCGGAAATCATCGGCCGCCTGCCACTCATGCAGGTGCCAGCGCTCGGCAGGTCCGAGTTCGGGGTCACACCACGCCAGGTGCAGGCCACCATCGATGCCCGGCGCGAGCTGCAGCCGGTGCAGGCCGAACGAAATGCCCTGCCCCTGCGCCTTGAGCAGCGCTTCCTTGGCGCACCACACGCGGAAGAACCAGTGGTTGCGGGCGGTCTCGTCCAGCGACTCCAGCCAGGCGATCTCGGCCGGGTGGAAGAAGCGCTGGACGATCTCCAGCATCCGCGGGCGCGGGCGCAGCGGCTCCAGGTCCACCCCGAGCCGGACCCCCTCGCCCATCGCGACCAGCAGCAGCCCGTGGCTGTGGCTCCAGCCGGTGCCCACATGCGCCAGCGGGCCATGCAGCTCCGGCCGGCCACGCGGGTCGCGCTGCAGCGGCAGATCCTCCGGTTCGCCACCCAGCTGCCCGGCCAGCAGCACCCGGGCCTGTGGCTCGCCACGGGTGCCCGCCACGTGCGGCAGGCGCCAGACCGTGACCGGGCCGAAGCGCCAGGGGCCGTCGAGGGTGGCCGGCAGGCTCATGCCACGCCCCCGCCATCGCGGCTGCACGACGACTTCACGGGGTGTGCCGTCAACTGCACAGGTTGCAACCGCACAGAGGGAGTCAACGCTATGGGCATCATCATCTGGTTGATCGTCGGCGGCATCGTGGGCTGGCTTGCCAGCATCATCATGAAGCGGGACGCGCAGCAAGGCATCATCCTCAACATCGTGGTCGGCATCATCGGCGCACTGCTGGCCGGTTGGCTGTTCGGCGGTGGCATCAATGAAGCAATCACCATCCGTACGTTCCTGTTCTCGCTGATCGGTGCCGTCATCCTGCTCGCGATCGTGAACCTGTTTACGCGTCGAAGCGTCCGCTGACGCGCTCACGTACTTCGTTCGATCGACAAGGCCCGGCACTGCCGGGCCTTGTTGTTTCCGCGGTCAACCCAACTGCACCCACGCCGGGGCGTGGTCGCTGGGGCGTTCCCAGGTACGCGGTTCGCGGTCGATGCCGGAGGCCAGCGCGCGCGCCTTGAGCGCGTCGGAGACCAGGGTCAGGTCGATGCGCAGGCCCAGGTTGCGGCGGAAGCCGGCCGCCCGGTAGTCCCACCAGCTGAACACGCCCTCTTCCTCGCTGTGCAGGCGGAAGGCGTCGTGCAGGCCCAGCTGCAGCAGCTTGTTCAGGGCGCCGCGCTCGGCGGTGGAGGTCAGGATGTGGTTCTCGTTCCAGACCAGCGGGTCGTGCACGTCGCGGGCATCGGGCGCGATGTTGAAGTCGCCCATCACCACCAGCTCCGGGTACCTGGCCAGCTCGGCCTCGACCCAGGCGTGCACGGCCTCGAGCCAGCGCAGCTTGTAGGCGTACTTGTCGGTGCCCACGTCCTGGCCGTTGACCACGTACAGATTGATGATGCGCACGCCGTTGACGGTCCCGGCGATGGCGCGCTTCTGCTCATCCTCGAAGCCGGGAATGCCGATCTGGACGTCCTGCGCCGGTTCGCGCGAGAGCAGCGCGACGCCGTTGTAGGTCTTCTGCCCGGCAAACACGCTGCGGTAGCCCAGCCCGGCCAGCACCGCGTCGGGGAACTTGTGGTCCTCCATCTTGGTTTCCTGGATGCCGACCACGTCCGGCGCGAACGCCGTGAGCCATTGTTCCAGGTGCGGCAGGCGCACGTTGAGCGAGTTGACGTTCCAGGAGGCGATTTTCATGTGCGCCATTCTACCTGTGGGGCGCGCCTTCGTCGGCGACCCCCTACCGCACCATCATCTTCAACATCCCGGCGATCTTCGAATACGGCGGTTTGAGCAGATCGCTGGCGGCCCAGCGCGACTGCCACAGGATCGGCAGCTGCTTGCTCATCGCATCGAAGCCGGCACGCGCGTGGTACGCGCCCATGCCACTCGGGCCGACGCCGCCGAACGGCAGCCCATTGACCGCGAAATGCAGCAGCGTGTCGTTGACGGTGACGCCGCCGGCCACGACCTGCGCCAGCACCCGTTCCACCTGCGTGCGTTCGTGACTGAAAACGTACAGCGCCAACGGACGGTCACGTGACTGCACCTCCGCGATGGCAGCATCCAGATCCGGATACGCGCAGACCGGCAGGATCGGACCGAATATCTCTTCGCGCATCAGGGCCAGATCGGCCGGCGGATCGAGCACGATGGTCGGCACGATCAGCCGCTCGCGTTGGGCACGCTCGGGATCGACCGTCGCCAGTTCGATCACCGGAACGCCCCGCGCGCGGGCCTCCTCGAGATAGCCGCGCAGCCGCTGGTACTGGCCCTCGTGGATGATGCGCGTGTAATCCGCGGCGTCGCTGAAATCGCCATAGCGCGCCTGCACCTGGGTCTGCAGCTGCTGCACCAGCTCGCGCTGGCGATGGCCGTCGATCAGCACGTAGTCCGGCGCGATGCAGGTCTGCCCGGCATTGAAGAACTTGCCCGTGGCCAGGCGCGCGGCCGCCTTCTCCAGCGGGTAATCGCTGCAGACGATAGCGGGGGATTTACCGCCCAGTTCCAGGGTCAACGGGGTGAGGTGCTCGGCGGCCGCCGCCATGACCTTGCGGCCGATGGTGGTGGAGCCGGTGAACACCAGGTGGTCCAGCGGCGAGCCGGCCACGGCGCTGGCGAGGTCTCCATCGCCCTGCACGACCGCCACGCGATCCGACGGGAATACCTCGGCCAGCAGCGACTGCAGGAAGGCACTGGTGCGCGGCGTGTGCTCGGACGGCTTGAGGATCACGTGGTTGCCGGCGGCAATGGCGGTGGCCAGCGGAATCAGCGCCAGGTTGACCGGGTAGTTCCACGGCGAGATCACGCCAACCACGCCCAGCGGCACCGCGCGGGTCTGCGCGCGCGCCGGCCAGAACCGCCAGCCGACACCGACCCGGCACGGCCGCATCCAGCCGCGCAGATGGCCGCACAGATGATCGATGTCGCCGAGCACGGTCATGCCATCGGCGATCAGCGATTCGTGGGTGGAGCGGTGGCCGAAGTCGGCCGAGATCGCGGCCGCCATCTCCGGCAGGCGGGCCTTGAGGGCCGCGCGCAGGCGCTGCAGGTCACCGCGGCGCTGGTCCAGCGTCGGGCGATTGGCCTGCCAGGCGGTACGCAGGGCGTGCAGGATCGCGGGAAGCGCGGCGGGATCGGTGTGGGCATCGCTCATGGCCTGACTATAGCGGCAGGCTGCGTGATGGCGGGATCGGTAGTGCCGGCCGCTGGCCGGCAACCTCGCACGCGTACCCGCCGGTTGATCGGGAGCCGGCCAGCGGCCGGCACTACCCCGGAAACAGAAAGGGCCACGATTCGCATCGCGGCCCCTTCGTCATGCCGTGGCGATCACCGTTACTTGGTGATGTCCACATCCTTGGTTTCGTGCAGGAACAGGCCACCGACCACGACCGTCATCAACGCGATGATGATCGGGTACCACAGGCCGTAGTAGAGGTTGCCGGTACCGGCCACCAGCGCGAAGGAAATCGCCGGCAGGAAGCCACCGAACCAGCCGTTGCCGATGTGGTACGGCAGCGACATCGAGGTGTAGCGGATGCGGGTCGGGAACAGTTCCACCAGGTAGGCGGCGATCGGGCCGTAGACCATGGTCACGTAGAGCACCAGCAGCCACAGCATGAAGATCGTGCCCGGGATGTTGATGCGTGCGTTGTCGGCCTTGGCCGGATAACCCGCCGCACCCAATGCACCCTTGAGCTCCCCACCGAAGGCATCGCCCTTGGCCTTGAGCTCATCCTTGGTCAACCCGGCGGCCTCGAACGATGTCACTTTGGAGGTGCCCACGTTGACCACCGCCAGCGAACCGGCCGGTGCCGGCTGCACTTCATACGGCACGCCAGCCTTGGTCAGGGCCGCGGTGGCCACGTCGCAGGAGCTGGTGAACTTGCGCATGCCGACCGGATCGAACTGGAACGAGCAGGTGTTCGGATCGGCATTGACCAGCGCCGGCGAGTTGGTGCGCGCTTCTTCGATGGCCGGGTTGGCGAAGTGGGTCAGGCCCTTGAAGATCGGGATGTAGGTGATCGCGGCCAGCAGACAGCCGGCCAGGATGATCTTCTTGCGGCCGATACGGTCCGACAGCCAGCCGAAGAAGATGAAGAACGGTACGCCCAGTGCAAGCGCGGCGGCGATCAGCAGGTAGGAGGTGGTGGCGTCGACCTTGAGCATGCTGCTCAGGAAGAACAGCGCGTAGAACTGGCCGCCGTACCACACCACGGCCTGGCCGGCTGCGGCGCCGAGCAGGACCAGCAGCATCAGCTTGAGGTTGCCGTCCTTGAGGCTGTCACGGAACGGGGTCTTGGAGCCCTTGCCTTCGGCCTTCATCTGCTGGAACAGCGGAGACTCGCTCAGCTGCAGGCGAATCCACACCGACACGCCCAGCAGCACGATCGAGACCAGGAACGGAATGCGCCAGCCCCAGGCTTCGAACGCCTCATTGCCCAGGAAGTAGCGGCAGGCCAGGATGATCAGCAGCGACATGAACAGGCCGAGCGTCGCGGTGCACTGGATGAAGCTGGTGTACAGGCCACGCTTGTCGGCCGGTGCATGCTCGGCGACGTAGGTCGCGGCACCACCGTACTCGCCACCCATCGCCAGGCCCTGGGCCAGGCGCAGGATGATCAGGATGACCGGAGCGGCGAAACCGATCGAGGCGTAGTTGGGCAGCACGCCGACCAGGAAGGTCGAGATGCCCATGATCAGGATCGTGACCAGGAAGGTGTACTTGCGGCCGATGCGGTCGCCGAGGCTGCCGAAGAAGGCCGCGCCGAACGGGCGCACGAAGAAGCCGGCCGCGAACGCCAGCAGGGCGAAGATCATGCCCGTGGTTTCATTGACGCCGCTGAAGAACTGCTTGGCGATGATCGCGGCGAGCGAGCCGTACAGGAAGAAGTCGTACCACTCGAAGACGGTACCCAGGCTGGACGCGAAGATGACCTTCTTGTGTCCCTGGGTAAGTTGGGCTTTCGCCGGTGCAGGTGTTGTTGACATGGGACGCTTCCCCTCCGAAGCAATCGTTGTTGGTAGGTGCCGACCGTGGGTCGGCACGCATTTAGAAGCTGTATTTGGTCGTGAACTGCAGGCGGCTGATATCGCCCTTGCGGCCATCCTCGATCTCGCGCACGCCGTACATCAGCTCGGCGCCGACATCGACCTTGGGCATCGGCGTGTAGAACACGTTGCCGCGGATGCTCTGCACGCTCTTGGTGACCAGCGGGCCGAGGCTGCCGTCGTTGTCGTAATCGCTGCGCGCGTAGATCAGGTTGGTGCGCAGCTTCGGGGTGAAGGCGTGGCGCCAGCCCACGTAGCCGGCCAGCACGCCGGTCGGGTTGAGTTCGTCGCGGGCGATGTCATACGCGGTATCGGCGGTGACGCCCAGGCCGATGTAGCGCGCGATGCCTTCGCCGCCGGTGACCTGGTAATGCAGCGTGTCGGTCGGACCCATCACCCACTTGCCGCCCAGGGTCAGGCCGCCGGCGATCTTGTCCGCATCGGCACCGGTGGTCTGGTTGTCGACCTTCAACTGGCGGACCACGCCGCCGACGCCGAAGGTACCCCAGTCACCCTTCCAGCCATAGCGCAGGGTCAGGTCGGGCAATGCGCCGCGATCGGAGTTGCTGGCCACGTTGGTCCACGCACCGGTGACCGGATTGCGGGCGCCGGTGAGCAGCGTGGTTTCCGGGTTTTCCAGCGCGACGCTGAAGCCGCCCTGGGTGTAGCGGATCTGGGCCTGGCGCACGAAGATCACGCCGTCGGTCGGGCCGACGAAGTCGGCGGCTTCCGGCAGCGAGGCCGCGTCCATGAAGTTCGACCAGGTCTGGCCGGCCATCCAGTTGTTCCAGTACATGTAGGCGTGACGCAGGGTCACACCGTAGGTATTGGTGGCGGTCTGGTTGCCCAGCGAGTTGCCGAAGAAGTCCATCTCGAAGAACGCACCGGACTTGTTGCCGGCCTCGCTGACATTGTCGATGCCCAGGTTGAAGCGCGAGAACTTGGCGTGGGCGTTGTAGTCCACGTCCGAACGCTCGCCGCTGCCGCCGGCACCGGCCACCGGGGTCTGGCCCGGCAGGTACAGCGCGCGGCCGGTGGCGTCGTCGGCCAGCTGGCCGTCGCCGGTCTGGGTAGCCAGGAAATCGGCCTTGATGAAGCCGCCGATCTTGACCGTGGTGCCCGGCGCGGCACCCGGGGTGATGGTGGTGACCTGGATCGGCTGCTTGCCGGCCGGCACGGTGGCCGCCACCGGCTGCTGCGCCTGGACCGTGCGCACGGCGGTGACCTCGGTCTGGGCCTGGCTGATCTGGACCTGCTGTTGCTGCTGGTTGGACAGCAGCAGCTGGACCTGGCGCTCCAGTTCCACGACGCGGGCTTCCAGTGCTTTCTCTTTTGCGGTTTCGGCGAACGCCATGCCTGGCGCGATCAATGCGACGAACATGGCGGCGGCCAGTGGCCGGCGTGTCGTCCTCAGCAAACGGTGGCTCATGTTGCCCTCTCTCCCGGGTGGCAAGGTGATGCCGCGCATGGGGCACGGTCGAGCCGAGGGTGCGGCGCGTTGACGCACCGAAGCTATTGGCCATTAGTCGTACTCCCCCCCGACGGGGCGAGTACGACCCGGGCGCCGGCAGGCGGTCGGCAGGTGCCGAAGGCACCGCGTAGGTACCGACCGTTGGTCGGTACGCACTGCCTCACGACCAACGGTCGTGAGCTACCGGGGCGAACGGTCGTGAGCTACCGCGGCGAACGGTCGTGAGCTACCGGGGTCAACGGCCATGTCATATCGGGGTGGTCGGCGTTCGACCATGGTCTAACCACCCCGGTAACGCGCAGGCGGGTGGATGCGGCAAACTGAGGGGGAGAGGTCGTCACTTATGTTGCGACCGCACAACCCAAGTCAACGTGCAAGTGAGGGTGCCATGGCTGATCTTTACCCCGTCGACGCCGCGTTCGCCGCGGCATCGCGGATCGACAGGAACACGTACCAGCAGCTCTACCGCGAATCGGTGGAGCATCCGGATGCCTTCTGGGGCAAGGCCGCCGAGCGCCTGGACTGGTTCAAGAAACCCACCCGCATCAAGAACGTCAGCTACCAGCTCGACGATTTCCGGATCAAGTGGTTCGAAGATGGCGAGCTCAACGCCAGCGTCAACTGCCTGGACCGCCAACTCGACAAGCGCGGCGACAAGATCGCGTTGCTGTTCGAACCGGACAGCCCCGACGCACCGGCCCAGGGTGTCACCTACCGCGAGCTGTATGAGCGCACCTGCCGCCTCGGCAACGCGCTGCGCAACCTCGGCGTCAAGAAGGGCGACCGGGTCACCATCTACCTGCCGATGATCGTCGACGCCGCGGTGGCCATGCTGGCCTGTGCGCGTATCGGTGCGATCCATTCGGTGGTGTTCGGCGGCTTCGCCCCGAACTCGATCGCCGACCGCGTCATCGACTGCGGCAGCAAGCTGATCATCACCGCCGACGAAGGTCTGCGCGGGGGCAAGAAGATTCCGCTCAAAGCCAATGTCGATGCCGCGCTGAAGCTGCCCGGCACCACCACCGTGGAAACGGTGCTGGTGGTCCGCCACACCGGCGGCGCGGTGGACATGCAGGCCCCGCGCGACCGCTGGTTCCATGACGTGGTGGATCCGCAGCCGGCGCAGTGCGAAGCCGAGCGCATGAATGCCGAGGATCCGCTGTTCATCCTCTACACCTCCGGGTCCACCGGCAAGCCCAAGGGCGTGCTGCACACCACCGGCGGCTACCTGCTGTACGCGGCCTACACCCATGAAGCGGTGTTCGACCTGCGCGAGGACGACATCTACTGGTGCACCGCCGACGTCGGCTGGGTCACCGGCCACAGCTACATCGTGTACGGCCCGCTGGCCAACGGCGCGACCTCGGTGATGTTCGAAGGCGTGCCGAACTACCCGAATACCTCGCGCTTCTGGGAGGTGATCGACAAGCACCAGGTCACCATTTTCTACACCGCTCCCACCGCGATCCGCGCGTTGATGCGCGAAGGCGATGCACCGGTCAAGCGCACCTCGCGCAGTTCGCTGCGCCTGCTCGGTAGCGTCGGCGAACCGATCAATCCGGAAGCGTGGCGCTGGTACTACGAGGTGGTCGGCGACAGCCGCTGCCCGATCGTGGATACCTGGTGGCAGACCGAAACCGGCGGCATCCTGATCTCGCCGCTGGCCGGCGCGGTCGATCTCAAGCCGGGTTCGGCCACCCTGCCCTTCTTCGGCGTGCAGCCGGCCCTGGTCAACGCCGACGGCGAGATCCAGGAGGGGGCCACCGAGGGCAATTTGGTCATCCGCGATTCGTGGCCGGGCCAGATGCGTACCGTCTACGGTGACCATCAGCGCTTCATCGATACGTATTTCCGCACCTACCCGGGCAGCTACTTCACCGGCGACGGCTGCCGTCGTGACGAAGATGGCTACTACTGGATCACCGGCCGCGTGGACGATGTGATCAACGTCTCCGGCCACCGCATCGGCACTGCCGAAGTGGAAAGCGCGCTGGTCTCGCACCCGAAGGTGGCCGAAGCGGCCGTGGTCGGCTTCCCGCACGACATCAAGGGCCAGGGCATCTATGCCTACGTCACCCTGATCGCCGACGAAACGCCGAGCGAGGAACTGCACAAGGAACTGGTGGCCTGGGTGCGCAAGGAGATCGGTCCGATCGCCGCGCCTGATCATCTGCAGTGGGCGCCCGGCCTGCCCAAGACGCGCTCGGGCAAGATCATGCGCCGCATCCTGCGCAAGATCGCCGAGAACGCACCCGATCAGCTCGGTGACACCTCGACCCTGGCCGATCCGTCGGTCGTGGCCTCTCTGGTGGAAGAGCGGAAAGTGAAGTGAAGTAGTCCTTCGCCGTGAAGGCGCAGGATGGGGCCGCGTCATCGCGTTCGCGCTGTCGCTCCCACGGTCCGCAAGCGGATCGTGGGCCCCGTCTCACCAGCACCCACACCCCGCCGCTTCGCGGCAGCCTCCTGACTCAGGGGGCTGTCACCTCGATAGACTCGTTCGTTGCGCCGCTGCACTCCTCCGCAACATGGCCCCCACCATGACGACCCTCCTGATTGCCGATGACCATCCGCTGTTCCGCGAAGCCCTTCGCGGGGCCGTGCAACGCGTCATCCCCGGCGTGCAGCTGTACGAAGCGGACAGCGTGGAAGCGCTGTACCAGCTGGCCGACCAGCACACCGACGCCGACCTGGTCCTGATGGACCTCAACATGCCCGGTGCGCAGGGCTTCAACGCGCTCGTGCATATGCGCGCCCTGCACCCGCAGCTGCCGGTGGTGGTGGTGTCCGCGCGCGAGGAGCCGACGGTGATGCGCCGCGCGCTCGACCATGGCGCCTTCGGCTTCATCCCCAAGTCCGCCGATTCGGACACGATCGGCCATGCGCTGGGCACTATCCTCGATGGCGAGACCTGGGCGCCGCCGGAAGCGCACAACGTGCCACCGACCGGCCGCGAGGAACGCGAGATCGGCCAGCGCCTGCGCGAGCTGACCCCGCAGCAGTTCCGGGTGCTGCAGATGCTCGGCGCCGGTCGCCTCAACAAGCAGATCGCCTACGACCTCAACGTGTCCGAAGCGACGATCAAGGCCCACGTCACCGCGATCCTGCGCAAGCTCGGCGTCACCAACCGCACCCAGGCGGTGCTGATGGCCGGCAAGCTGGCCATCGATGACGAACAGATCGTGTTGCCGCCGGAAGAAGAGTAGATCCACGCGCGCCGGCGTTATAGCCGGAGCTATGAATTCCAGCGTTACCTGCGCAATTCGCGGTGGACGCTCCACGCTGCACCCCCGGTGCTAAGCTTCGCGTCCCCTTGGGGAGTAGCCGGATTCCTGCTGAAGGAATCGCCCGCATCAACATACTCGGCCAGTGCGCCGTGGTGCGGGTAGCCATCTTGGTTGGCGAGACCAGCGGTCCGCGTGCGCAACGACAGGTTGGGCGCGTTCGCGGTCCGTTGCTCGCAGTCGCCCGACCTGCCGCGTATCCCCATGTCTCCTGTTTCGATCCTGCTGATCGGCTTTGCCATGTCCACCGATGCCTTCGCCGCGGCGATCGGCAAAGGCGCGGCCATGCGCAGACCGCGCTTCTCCGACGCGCTGCGCGCCGGCCTGATTTTCGGTGTCATCGAAGGCATCACCCCGGTGATCGGCTGGCTGCTCGGCCGCGCCGCACTGCAGTACGTGGAGGCCTTCGATCACTGGATCGCGTTCGGCCTGCTCGGCGCGCTGGGCGTGCACATGATCATCAACGGCCTGCGCCCCGATGACGGCGCCGAGGACGAAGACACCAGCAAGCACCACGGCTTCTGGCGCCTGGCGATGACCGGTTTTGCCACCAGCATCGATGCGATGGCGGTCGGCATCGGCCTGGCCTTCCTCGACGTCCATATCGGCGTGATGGCACTCATCATCGGCCTGTGCACCCTGATCATGGTGACCGCGGGCATCATGCTCGGCCGCGTGCTGGGCGGCATGGTCGGCAAGCGTGCGGAGATCATCGGCGGCCTGATCCTGATCATCATCGGCTCGACCATCCTGTACGAACACCTCAGCGGCGCCATCGCCTGACCGGCCACGGCCACGGCCACGGCCCCGCGGCTAGAGATCGCCGCGGGTGTCGTGGAAGGCAGCCAGGAAGGCGCGCAGCGAGGCCGGCTTGATCGGCTTGGTCAACAACCGGTAGCCGCGGTCACGTGCCATCCGCTTGAGCTCATCGCGCCCATCGGCGGTGAGCAGCGCGCCGGGAATCGCACGCCCGGCCTTCTGGCCCAGTGCCACCAGCGTGTCCAGCCCGTCCAGGCGGTCATGCAGGTGGTAGTCCACCAGCATCACATCCGGCCGCTCGACCACTTTCTCCAGCGCCTGGTCGACCGTGCTGGCGGTGATCACCTGTACCTGCCAGCGCCCCAGCAGCGCCCGCATGCCGTCCAGGATCTCCTGGTCGTTGTCCACGCACAGCACGCGCATGCCGGCCAGTGAATCGGCGCGGGTGACCGGGCTCGGCGCCGGCAGCGCGGTCGCCGTCGGCAGGGCCGGCGCGGCCACCAGCGGCAGCAGGATCGAGAACATGCTGCCGCTGCCGACCCGGCTGCGCGCGTTGAGGCGGTGATCGAGCAGGCGCGAGATGCGCTGGCAGATCGACAGCCCCAACCCAAGCCCCTGCTCACCCCAGTCGAACGGCTGCTGGTAGCGGTGGAACTCATCGAAAATCTGCTGCATGTGATGCTCGGGAATGCCGGGGCCGGTATCCCACACCTGCAGTTCCACCTCCGGCCCGCGATGGCGCACCGCCAGCACGATGCGGCCCTGGCGCGTGTAGCGCAGCGCATTGGCCAGGAAGTTCTGCAGCACGCGGCGCAGCAGGCGGCGATCGCTGCGCACCCAGGCCGGACGCGCGAACAGGTCCATGCGCAGCCCGCGCCCGGCGGCGACCGGCGAGTACTGCGCGGCCAGCTCGCGCATCAGCAGGCTGACATCGAAATCGCCGATCACCGGGTGCAGGCCACCGGCGTCCAGGCGCGAGACGTCCAGCAGGCCGTCCAGCAGCTCCTCGGCGGCGCGCAGCGATGCATCGACGCGCTCGGCCAGGTGCCGCTGCTCTTCGTTGTTGTGGTGGCTCTCGCGCAGCGCCGAGGCGAACAGGCGGGCGGCATTGAGCGGCTGCAGCACGTCATGGCTGATCGCGGCCAGGAAGCGCGTCTTCGACTGCTGCGCCACCTCGGCTTCGTGCGAGCGCTCGGCCACGCGCTGCTCCAGGGTTTCGTTGGCCTCCAGCAGCGCGCGTTCGGCGTGCTTGTAGTCGGTGATGTCGTTGTAGCTGGTGACGTAGCCACCGCCGGGCAGGGCCTGCCCACGCATCTCGATCACCTTGCCGTCGCTGCGGGTGCGCTCGAAGATGTGCGGCGAGCCGGCGCGCATGTAGCCGATGCGGCGGTTGATCTGCAGCTCGATGTCGCCCTCGCCGAGCTCGCCGCGCTCGGCGTTGTAGCGGATCAGGTCGGCGACCGGCCGACCTACGTAGAGCATCCCGTCGGGATACCCGAACATCTGCTGGTAGCGGCGGTTCCATGCGGTGAGACGCATGTCCGGATCGACCACGCTGACCCCCGCGCTGATGTTCTCCAGCGTGGTGGAGAGGATCTCGCGGTTGAAGCGCAGCTCCTGCCCCGCTTCGTCGAGCACCGCCACCACTTCGCCCAGGTCCATGCCCGAGCCGCGCAGCAGGCTGGTCAGCAGCAGGCGCGCCGAGGCCGCGCCGATCGAAGCGGCCAGCAGGCGCTCGGTGAACTGGACCCAGGCGCGGTCGGCCGGCGCGGAGGCCTGCAGCTCGCGGTCCATCGACTGGGCCTGCTCGAAGAAGGACCGGCGGGCATGGCGGTCACCGACCACGCGCGAGGCCAGCGCCAGCAGGTCGCCCACATGCACGTTGCCCGGCCAGGCGCCGGCCACCGAGGGCCGCTGCGCATACGGGTCCAGGAACGGGGCGGCGCGCAGCCGCTCGTCCACGCCCGGGCGCCAGCGCACCGAGACCAGCACCATCGCCGCGACATTGACCAGCAGCGACCAGAAGGTGCCGTGGGTCAGCGGGTCCCAGCCGCTCATGCCGAACAGATGCTGCGGCTGCAGCCAGCCGATCCCGAACGGCCCCTGCACCAGCCAGGCCTCGTCCATCCACCCGGCGTGGGTCAGCGCGGGCAGCAGCAGCGTGTAGACCCACGTGGCGAAGCCGAGCAGCATGCCGACCTCCACGCCCCGGCGGCTGGCACCGCGCCAGTACAGCCCGCCGATCAGCCCCGGCGCGAACTGCGCCACCGCCGCGAAGGCCATCAGCCCATACGACGCCAGGGTGCTGTCGTTGCTGCTGCCGCGGTAATAGCTGTAGGCGACCAGCGCCAGCAGCAGGATCGCGGTGCGCCGGATCCACAGCACGCGCGAGGCGACATCCGCCGCTTCCTGATGGTCGCCACTGCGGCGCAGCAGGACCGGCATCACCAGGTCGTTGCTGACCATGGTGGCCAGCGCGATCGAGGCCACGATGACCATGCCGGTGGCCGCCGAGAAACCGCCGACGTAGGCGACCAGCGCCAGGAATTTGCGGCCTTCGGCCAGCGGCAGCGCCAGCACCATGCTGTCATCGGCGACACTGCCACCGGTGCCGAACAGGGTCACGCCGGCGGTGGCGATCGGGATCACCATCGCCGAGATGATCACCAGGTAGGCACCGAACATCCAGCGCGCGCGGCGGATGTCGCGTACGTCGCCACACTCGACCACGGCCACGTGGAACTGGCGCGGCAGGCAGATGATCGCCAGGAAACTCAGCAGCGTCTGCGAGATGAAGCCCACCGGCGGCAGCCCGGTGAACAGCGTATGCGCTGACTCGATCACCGCATCGGTGCGGTCGTTGAGCCACAGGTAGGCGAACAGCCCGAGCGCGACCATCGCGATCAGCTTGATCATCGATTCCAGCGCGATCGCCAGCATCATGCCGTGGTGGTGCTCGGTGGCGTCCACCTGGCGGGTGCCGAACAGCGTGGCGAACAAAGCCATCAGCAGCGCCACGTACAGCGCCGGATCGGTGAAGAAGCCGGTGGGGCCGACGTTGCCGGTCAGGACCTGCAGGCTCATCGCCACCGCTTTGTACTGCAGGGCCAGGTACGGCACGATGCCGATCAGCGCGATCACCGCCACCAGCGCGGCCAGGCGGCGCGAGCGCCCGAAGCGCGAAGAGATGAAATCGGCGATGGAAACCACGTTCTGGCTGCGGGCGATCAGCGCCAGGCGTTCGATGATGCGCCAGCCGAACACCCACAGCAGCAGCGGCCCCAGGTAGATCGGCAGATAGCCGATCCCGTTGCGGACCGCCGTGCCGACCGCACCGTAGAACGTCCACGACGAGCAGTACACCGCCAGCGCCAGGCTGTAGACCACCGGCCGCAGCCACGGCCGGTTCGGATACATCGGGCGACGGTCGCCCCACCACGCCACCGCGAACAGCAGCGCGGCGTAGACCACTGACACCAACAGCAGGATCCAGCTGGAGACCACGCGGGTGTTTCCGTGAGAGCAGCCCGCAGTGTAGGCCACGACCGTTGGTCGTGGCGTTCCAGGGCGGGCCGCCGTGCCTTATTCGGCGGGGACGCCCATTTCCTTCAGCAGTTCGGGTGCCGGGTAGACCTTGGCCAGCAGCCAGCGCAGGTAGCGCATGTCCACGTGCACCGCGCGCTTAAAGCGCGGATCGAACCACCAGCTGGCGCTGACCGACTCCCAGTTGCTGTCGAAGTTCAGGCCGATCAGCTCGCCCTTGGCATTGAGCACCGGCGAGCCGGAGTTGCCGCCGGTGGTGTCCAGGTTGGTCAGGAAGTTGACCGTCTGGGTCTTCAGCACCGGATCGGCGGTGGAGCCGAAATCACCCTTGGCGATCGCGTCCAGCAGCGGCTTGGGCGCATCGAAAGGATAGGCGTTGGTGTTCTTCTCGACGATCCCGGCCACGGTGGTCACCGGGTCGAAATGCACCGCATCGCGCGGGGACAGCGCTTCGACCTTGCCGTAGCTGATGCGCAGCGTGCGGTTGGCATCCGGGTAGACCGCACGGCCCTGCTTGGCACGCCAGGCGAACAGAGCCTGCATGTAGGCCGGGCGCAGGCGCAGCTGCTCGCCCTCGCGGGTCTTGCGCTCGTCATCCAGGCGCAGCTGCGCGGCGACCAGCGGGCCGGCCAGGTCGATCAGCGGATCGCGCGCCAGTGCCTTGCCCTGCTGTGCGGCGGCAAATCGCGACAGGCGCTCGGCTTCGTCGCCCAGATGCGTGCTGGCATAGAGCGTGTCCAGGGTCTTGGCCAGCGCGGCCGGCGTGCGGCCGAAGGCGGCATCGAACTCGGGCACGCGCTGCGCGTCCGGCAGCTGCTGGTAACGGGTCAGCAGCGTGGTCAGCAGGGCCTTTTCGATGGCCGGATCGTACCGGCGCTGGACCTGCTTGAGCACGCCTTCGATCAGCGCCAGATCGCGCTGCTGGTAGCCGCTGTCACGCTCGGCATCGGGCTTGGCCGATTCGATGCGCAGGCGCTCCAGGGTCAATGCCGAACGCAGCAGCTGGCTCTGCGCCGAGAGCAGGTCGAGCAGCAGATCGCGCTCCCCCACCGAGGCACCGCTGGACAGCGAGGTCAGCAGCGACTGGATATCGCCCTGGTACTTCGCATCGGTGGCCTGCAGCATCGCCGCTTCATCGGCGGCGCGCTGGGCCTTGGCATCGCTGCGCAGCAGGCCTTCCAGCTCACCGGCGGCCCGCTTGCGGTTGTTCTTCAGCGACTGCAGCTGCGAAGCGTAACGGGTACGTGCCTGGGCGTCCTTGGCACTGGCCGACTCGATGGTGTCGATCATCTGCTGGAACACCGCCACGCGGCGCGGCAGCACCGCATCGATCTGGCTGGCGAATTCCGCGGCCGTGCGATGGCGGTAGGTGATGCCCGGATAGCCGGCCAGCATCGCGTAATCGCCGGTCTTCGGGCCGTCGATTGCCATCTTCAGGTGGGCCGGCGGGTGGTAGGGCACGTTGTCCACGCTGTACGGCGCGGGCTTGCCGTCCTTGCCGACGTAGGCGCGCAGCAGGGTGAAATCGCCGGTGTGGCGCGGCCACATGAAGTTGTCGATCTCATCGCCGTAGTTGCCGATCGCGCGCGGCGGCGCATAGACCAGGCGCACATCGCTCAGCTCAAGCTGGCGGATACGATAGAAATCGGTGCCGTAGTACATGTCCGCCACGCTGCAGCGGATGTTGCCCTCCTTCTCGCAGTCGGCCACCAGCTGCTTGCTGGCGCGGTCCACCGCGTCGAAGTACGCACGCCCGGTCTTGCCGCGGGCATCGCGCAGCACTTCATCGGTGACCTTGTCGAACCCGACCGTGACCAGCACGCGGAAATCCGGGTTGGCCGCGCGCTCATCGCTGCGACCCTTGGCGATGAAGCCGTCGTTGATCAGATTGTGCTCGGCCGAGCTGTTGTACTGGATCACGCCCATGGCGACGTGGTGGTTGGTCAGCAGCAGGCCGTCGTCTGAGACGAACGAGCCGGTACCGCCACCGGCCCGCACCACCGCGCTCAGCGGCGGCGCGGTGACGTTGGCCAGGTCGCCCGGGTTGCCCTTGAAGCCGGCCGCCTTCAGCGGTTTGGCCAGGTCCGGCAGCTGGGTCGGCATCCACATGCCTTCATCGGCATGGGCGCCGGCGGCGAGGGTCAGGCCAAGCGCCAGCGCGGCGGTGAGGGGTTTGCGTGAAGACATGGGCACATCCGGTACGTCAGAACAGCCCGAGACCTTAGCCGCTGCGCCCGGCAGGGGCAACGGCCGATGGTTGGGCAAGCACCCGCATCACGACCAACGGTCGTGACCTACTTTTCTTTTCGCCAGTTCAGCGACCCACGGTTCTCCACCGTGCTCGATTCCAGTTCCACATCGAAACCGCGGCGCAGCAGGTACTTCAGCGTCAGCACCGAGCCACTGCCGACCAGCGAGACGCCGTAGCCGATGTAGAGCTTGGGCGAGATGTACTTGCCGAAGCCGATCACCGAGCCGCCCAGCGCGCGCGACTGGCTCACGCCGGCGTCGTCCAGGCCGAGCTTGGCCCCCAGCTGCGAGGCGAGCAGGCCGCTGCCGGCCGACAGCGCCGCCGAAGCCGCGTTGACCTGCTGGGCCTGGTCGCTGCTGGCACCGGTGAGGCTGCGGCCCAGCACCAGGTAGGCCAGTGCTTCGGACTGCGACATCGCCGGTTCCGACCACACATCCACGCGCGGCGACTGCGCCCGCCCGGTCACGTCGATGCCGGCGGTGACATCGCCGACGGCGCGCTGGGCCCGGATGTTGATGCGCGGATCGGAGACCGCGTTGTAGTTCCAGTTCAAATTGCCGCGGGTGATGGTCAGGTCCTGTCCGTAGGCCTTGTAGCGGCCACTGACTTCCAGCCCGCCGTTGGCGGTCATCTCGCGCCCGGGGCGCGCCCATACCTGCATCTTGCCGGTCAGCGCACCCTTCAGGCCGAATCCGGCCATCTTGACCTTGTCGCCCAGGCTCACGGTCAGGTCCATGTCCAGCGGCGAGCTGGGGCCCTCTTCCGGATCGACCGGATCAAGCACCACCACGTCTTCGGAAACCGAGGTGCCACGATCCAGGCGTTCCAGGTCCAGGTCTGCTTCGGGCACATGCACGGTGCCGCGCAGCTGCATCGCGCTGCCGGCCAGGGTGAAGTCCAGGTTCGGATTGGCGATCACGCGCAGTTCGCTGGTATTGGCCAGCAACACGTTTTCGCCGTGGATATGCAGCTGCAGCGGCTGTGCATCGCCGAACCAGGACAGCCCGCCATCGACATACAACGTGCCCTTGCCGGAGTTGGCCTGCGCGGTGATCTTGGCCGAGCCATCCGGCTGCGCGGTGAAGCTGCCCTTGCCTTCGGCGAAGGTGAGCCCCAGCGCGGGGAATTCGCCGTTGAACTTGCTCAGCGTGGCTTCGCCGCCCAGCGACGGCGTGCCGCGCGTGCCGCGCAGACTCACGTGGCCTTCGATCAGCCCGGTCGGCCGCACGATGTCCGGCGAGAACAGCTCCAGCCAGTACAAGCGCGCGATGTTCATGTACAGCTCGCCGTTGAGGGGTGCGTTGGCATCCCAGCCGGTCTGCACCTTGGCATCGACGAAGCCGTCGCCCTGGAAACCGACACCGAGCTTGGCGTTGATCTGCTGCGGGGTCATCTCCAGGTTCACCGAAAACTGGTCGTAGCGCACCAGCTCGCCACGCGCGTTGTCGCCCAGGCGCACCCCGCCTTCGCGCGAGGTAACCGAGGCACTGCCTTCCCATGCGTTGCCGCGGGGACGGATGCGCCCATCCAGATTCACTTCACCGCGCAGGAAGATGCGGCGCCCGGACTGCGGGGGCAGCCACGGCTGCACCAGCGCCAGCGGCAGTGCATCGCCACGCACCAGCAGGCCTTCGCGCGGCCAGTTCGCGCTGGCGCACAGTGCGCCACCGGTGGCCGACCCCAGGCAGGCATCGCTCAGGGTGAAGTTGCTGCCCTGCACGCTGAAGGCAGCCGGTGCGCGCAGGCTCCAGGCATCGCCCTTCATCGGTGCGATGCGCAGCGCGGTGAGGTCACCGCGCCAGGTCTGGCCCTGCTGCCGCACGCCGCCCTGCAGCGCGACGGCACCCAGTTCGTTTTTGGTCTGTGCATCCAGACGCAGATTGGAGAGACTGCCGCGGGCATCCACGTTGAGCGTGTCCAGCAGCATGCCGACCTGCACCTTGCTGCCCTGCACCGCCAGCGTGCCACTGTCGCCCTGCCACGGCAGGCGCCCCTTGATGCTGATCGCCTCGGCGCTCCAGTCGTCCCAGCGCAGGCCGCTGCCGACCAGATCGGCGGTGATGTCCGGCGCGGTACGCGCGCCCTTGATCAGCACGTGGCCGCGCAGGCTGCCGCTGCTGTTGGGCAGCAGGTCGGCCAGCTGCACCGGATCCAGCTGCGCATCGATATCCAGGCGGTCACCGACCGAGCCCTTGGCGGTCAGTCGGCTGCTGCCCACCGCGAGCTTGAGATTGCCTTCGCCCTGCTCGCCGCGCAGCGCGAACCTGCCTTGCGCATCCAGCGCGCGTTTGCGCAGCGTGCCCTTGATGCCCGGCACATCGACCGTGGCTTCATAGCTGCCGGCGGTGCCGACCGGACTGCCTGCCGGCGGCGGCAGCTGGCGGCCCTTCGATGCAAACGAACCGGACAGCTTGCCGTCCCAGCCCGGAGCGAAGTAGCCCGGATCGAAACCGGCCAGCTTGGCGGCCACGTCCCAGTCCAGCTGCGGTGCCCAGGCCACCTGGCCGGTGACATCGAGCGAACCGCCCGGGGTGCTCGCCTGCAGCTGTTTGATGATCGCGGCCCGATCGTTGCCGCGCACGTCGAAGGTCAGGTCGGCGACCTGTTTCTCGCGTTCGACCGAGGCACGGCCAACCGCCGCCCATGCCTTCAACGTACCGGCCAGGCCCATGCGCGCTTCTTTCAGCGTCACCGGCACCGGCGCCGCGGCGCCCGGGGTGGTGGTATCAGCGGCGGGCACGAAGGTCAGGTCGTTGGCGACGATGGAGAAGCGCAGGCTGGCGTTTTCCTTGTCGGTGAAATCGGCGACGCCTTCCAGCCGCGCCTGCCCACCGAAGCCCTTCACCTGCAGCGGCGAGACGGTCAGCACCTGGTCGGCCAGTCCCACCTTGGAGGGCGCCAGTTCCACCGCGATGTCGCCCTGTTTGAAGCTGCCCTGCAGATTGGCCTGGCCGCCCTTGCCGTCGGCCTGCACGTCCAGCGCCATCGGCGTGCTGGTGCTCGCATCCATCCCCGGTACCAGCAGCGCCAGGTCCAGTTCCCTGCTGCGCGCGGTGAGTTTCCACACCGGATCGGTGCGGCCATCGAAGACCAGGCTGGCCTGCAGCGGCGCCGGCGCGTTGCCGGCGATCGCCACTTCCATATGGCCCAGATCGCCGCGTGCGACCAGGCCGAGCCGCGCCGGGGTGCGCCCACGCGGGGCCGGCATCAGCGCGCCGATGGTGATGTCGGTGTCGTAATCGCTGCGCGGCAGATAACGGCCGTCCACGCGGAAATCGCCCATGTCGCTGTCGACCTTGAGCTGGGTCGCGCGGAATTCGCCATTGGCGATCTCAACGCCGCCGCGCACCTTGGCGATGTCGATCAGCGGCTGCTGTGCCTGGGTGATGCGGAAGCCATCGATGATGATGGTGTCGGCCTGGATCGCCAGCGGCATTTCGATCTGCGGCAGCGAGTCCGGCCACGAGGGCAGTTCGAACGGCTCATCGCTCTTGGCCAGGTTCAACGTCGCGTTCTTGATCTGCAAGGCATCGAGCTGCAGCTTGCGACCCAGCAGCGGCCGGATGTCCGGATCCAGATAGGCGCGCTCGGCGGTGAAATGGATGTCGTCGTAGCGGAAGTCCAGATCGTGCAGCACCAGCGGCCCGGCGACGGGGCCATCCACCTTGCTCCACGTCAGCGACGCGCCGACCGGCAAGCGTGCGACCACCTGGGCCAGCAGCACATCGCGTCCGGCCACGGTCTGCAGCAGCCAGTACACCAGCAGCAGCGCGAGCAGCACCAGGCCGAGCACGGTGAAGCCGGACCACGCCCAGAAGCGGCGCTTGCGGTAGAAACGCACGCGCGGCGGCGGCGGGGTGGCGGGTGCGGAGGGCGTCGGCGTGCTCACAGGTCCGCTCCGATGTTCAGGTACAGCTGGAACTGCGAATCCGGGTTGTTCAGGCCGTGCGCGACATCGACGCGCACCGGGCCCACCGGCGATTTCCAGCGCACGCCGAAGCCCACACCGGTGTGCAGGTCGATGGTGTTGTCGAATGCGCTGCCGGTATCGACGAACACGGCCGCGCCCCACGGCCCGCCCTTGAAGTAATGCTCATACTCGGCCGAGCCGACCACCAGGTTCTTCGCGCCGAGCGCGAATTTGTCCGGCGGTGCGGTGCGTGGGCCGACTTCGCGGAAGGCGTAACCGCGGATGCTGCGGTCGCCACCGGCGAAGAAGCGCAGGCTCGGCGGCATCGCCACCAGGTCGCTGGTCCAGGTCGTGCCACCCTCACCGCGCAGGATCAGGCGGTCGGTGTCGCCGATCGGCACATACCAGCGCAGCACCATGTTGGCCTGCACGAAGCTGGTGTCCGAACCTGCGCCCTCGATGCCGCCGCGCAGGGTCGCGCTGCCGCTGAGGCCGCGGCGCGGGAACATCTCATCGTCGACGTTGACGTAGTCGGCGACCAGCTGCGGGTAGACGAGGGTGGAGGTGTTGTAGACGGCGTCGGTGAATTCGGTGCCGGAGGCATAGCGCCAGCGCTCGCGCAGGGCGTTGATCGAGGCGATGGCGGTCCAGTACTCGTTGATCTCGCCACTGCGGCTGGCCGACAGCTTGAAGTTGCGCAGGTCGATGTAATCGGTCTGCTCGTCATAGGCGCTGGCGGTGAACGCATACCAGCCATCGAGCCACGCGAAACCCGGAATCCGGTAGCTGGTGACCAGGCTCTTGCGCTTCTGCGCGTAGTCGAGCTGGGTGTTCATCTTGTGGCCGCGGCTGTTGAGGAACCGCCGTTCCAGGCCACCGCGGACACCGGCGCCACTCTCGCTGCCGTAGCTCAGACCGGCGGTGTAGATCGTGCGCTTGGCGCGGGTCAGGCTGACGTCCACCGGCACGTCGCCGTTCTCGTCGGCCTGGTCCGGGCGCGGCTGGATGTCGATCACGCTGAAGTAATCGAGCTTGGTCAGCGACTCGCGCAGGCGGTCGAGCTTGCCTTCGTGGAAGTAGCTGCCTTCGTCCCAGTACACCAGCGGGTCGAACAGTTTGTCGACGAAGTAATCCTGGTGGAAGCGGATCTCGCCCATGTTGTAGCGGCGCCCGCTGTCCCAGGTGAGATCGACGTCGGCCGCGTTCTCGGCGCGGGTGATCTGGACCTGGCGCTGGGTGAAGTCGGCATCGAAGTAACCGCGTTCGGCCAGGCGCCGGGTCACCCGGATCTTGCTGGCTTCGTATTCGGTGTGCTCGAACCGCTGGCCCTTGCGCGGCTTGAAGTTCTCCAGGTCTTCCTGGAGGTACTGGTCCAGCTGGGCCGGGCCGGTGATGTCGATGTGTTCGCGGCGGACCAGCGTCGGCGGCCCCTTGTCGACCTGGATCACCACGCGCAGGTTTTCACCTTCGCGGGGGCTGTCCACGGTGATGGTCGGGTTGTAATACCCGAAAGGCTCCAGCGCCTCGCGGGTCTGGCGCTCGGCCTGGGACAACAGGTACTCCAGGCGCGACTCGCCCTGGACCTTGCCGATGGTGTCGTACAGGGACAGCGAGACCTCGATGTTCTCGATCATCTCGGCGTCGTCGCCCTTGTCCAGTCCTTTGATGTCCACTTTTTCGATGGTCCCCCGCGCATGTGCCACCGAGGCGGTGGCAAGGGACAGGAACATCAGGGGAAGGGCGAATTTCGTTGGCTGCATGGCGACAGCATAACGGGCCATCGCGGGCATGCGAAATCGGCGTGGCAGTTTCAGAACGACGGTGAAGACGCCGTTAAATTCCGCGAGAAAGTCGCTGCGGACGCATCGGCCCTGAGCGATGACGGCACGGCGTCGGACAGAACCGTCCGCGACGTCTCATGACGTTCCCGGCGCGAACGGTGCGCATTGCGCCGCCACCCCCTGGAAACGCAGAAGGCGCGAACCGCCGAAGCCGTCGCGCCTTCTGGTGAGCCTCGGGGCGTCCTGCCCCGCAGCGTCAGTTGGACAGGTGTTCGATCGCCGCCACGCTGCCCAGGCGGTCGCCCAGGCGCTTGAGCAGGGCCAGGCGATTGGCTCGCAGCGCGGGATCCTCGGCATTGACCATCACCGCATCGAAGAACGCGTCCACCTGCGGGCGCAGGCGCGCCAACCGGTTCAACACGCTCACGTAGTCCTTCTGGTGCAGGCTGGCGTTGCTGTCATCGATCGCCGCTTCCACCGCTTCGGCCAGTTCGCTCTCGGCCGGTTCGGCCAGCAGCGCCGGGTCGATCATGCCCGGGATGTCGCCCTCGGCCTTGCGCAGGATGTTGCGGATGCGCTTGTTGGCCGCGGCCAGCGCCTCGGCTTCCGGCAGCGCGGCGAAGGTGCCGATGGCATCGATGCGGCGATCGAAATCGTACAGCGAGGCCGGCTTCAACTCGGCGACCGCGTTGAAGTGCGTGGCCGGCACGCCCTTGTCGGCGTAGTAGCCGCGCAGGCGGTCGATCACGAAGTCGTACAGCTCAGTGGCCTCCATGCTTACGAGACCAGAGGCGAGGAGACCTTTGTCCTTAGATAAAGGAGTACCAGTGTGGGCCTTGGTCAAAAGTTCACGCAGGTCCAGGTCGAAGCCGCTCTCGATCACCGTGCGGGCCAGGCCCAGCGCATTGCGGCGCAGCGCGAACGGATCCTTGTTGCCGGTGGGCTTCAGGCCTGCGGCAAAGCCACCGGCCAGCGTGTCCAGGCGCTCGGCGATCGCCAGCACCTTGCCCAGCGGCGACAGTGCGATGTCATCGCCACCGAAGCGCGGCTGGTACGCCTCGTCGATGGCCAGCGCCACGTCCGGCGACTCGCCGCCGACCACGGCGTAATGCCGGCCGGCGATGCCCTGCAGTTCCGGGAACTCGTTGACCATGCGCGACTGCAGGTCGTTCTTGGCCAGCACCGCGGCGCGCCGGGCCAGCACCGGGTCCACGCCCACCTGCGGCGCGATGGCCTCGGCCAGTGCGGCCACGCGGGTCACTTTGTCGGCCACCGAGCCCAGCTTGGCCTGGTAGGTGACGGTCTTCAGGCCGTCGCCCATGGATTCCAGGCCCTGCTTCAGATCTTCGTCGAAGAAGAACTTGGCATCGGAGAACCGCGGACGGATCACGCGCTCGTAGCCCTTGGCCACTTCAGCGACGTCCTTGGACTCGATGTTGGCGATGCCGATGAACTTCTCGGTCAGCTTGCCGCCGGCATCGAGCACCGGGAAGAACTTCTGGTTGATCTCCATCGTCTCGATCAGCGCTTCCTGCGGCACCGCCAGGAACTCGCGCTCGAAACTGCACAGCACCGGCGCCGGCCATTCGACCAGGTTGACCACCTGCTCCAGGTTGTCCGGGGTGATGCGCGCCTGGCCGCCCGCCTCGGCGGCCGCAGCGTTGACCTGCTCGACGATGCGCGCGCGGCGCGCGTCGGCATCGACCAGCACGTAGGCGGCCTGCAGCGAGGCGACGTAGTCCTCCGGCGCGCTCAGCCACACGGTCTTGTCATGCATGAAGCGATGGCCGCGGCTCATGCGGTCGGCCTTCAGGCCCAGCACCTCGGCCTCGATGATGTCCGGGCCGTGCAGCAGCACCAGCCAATGCACCGGGCGGGCGAAGCCGTAGGTGTGGCTGCCCCAGCGCATCGGCTTGGGGATCGGCATCGCGGCGATCGCCTCGCGCAGGATCTCCGGCAGCAGGGTCGCGGTGCGCGCGCCCGGCGTGGTGGAGCGGTGCACGAAGCGCTCGCCCTTGGCATCGGTGGTGCGCTCCAGCGCGGTCCAGTCGATCCCGGCCTTGGCGGCGAAGCCCTGCAGCGCCTTGGTCGGCTGACCCTCGGCATCCAGCGCGATGTTCAGGTACGGGCCGAGCACTTCGGAATGCTGTTCCGGCTGCTCAACGGCCACGCCGGGCAGCAGCACGGCCAGGCGGCGCGGGGTCGAGAGTGGCTTGGCATCGCCACGTTCGATGGCCACGCCACGCTTGCTCAGGCCGTCGACGATGCCATCGAAGAAGGCCTGGGCCAGGCCCGGCAGCGCCTTGACCGGCAGTTCTTCGGTACCCAGTTCAATCAGCAGCGGCTGCATCGTGCTCATGCCTGCACCTCCTTGGCGGCGACGGCTTCGAGGCGCTTGGCCTCGTACAGCCTGGCCACGGCCTGGGCCAGCGCGCGCACGCGCAGGATGTAGCGCTGGCGCTCGGTCACGCTGATCGCGCGGCGCGCATCCAGCAGGTTGAACGCATGGCTGGCCTTGCAGACCTGCTCATACGCCGGCAGCGGCAGGCCGACATCGACCAGCTTCTGTGCTTCCTTTTCGCAGGCATCGAAGCGGTGGAACATCTCGTCCACGTCGGCGTATTCGAAGTTGTAGGTGCTCTGCTCGATCTCGTTCTGCAGGTACACATCGCCATAGGTGACCGGGGTGCCGTCCGGACCGTAGGTCCAGATCAGGTCATAGACGTTGTCGCAGTTCTGCAGGTACATGCACAGGCGCTCCAGACCGTAGGTGATCTCGCCGAGCACCGGCTTGCACTCCAGGCCGCCGGCCTGCTGGAAGTAGGTGAACTGGGTGACTTCCATGCCGTTGAGCCAGACTTCCCAGCCCAGGCCCCAGGCGCCGAGGGTCGGCGATTCCCAGTTGTCCTCGACGAAGCGCAGGTCGTGCACCAGCGGATCGATACCCAGCGCCTTGAGCGAATCCAGGTACAGCTGCTGGATGTTGTCCGGGCTGGGCTTCATCGCCACCTGGTACTGGTAATAGCGCTGCAGGCGGTTGGGATTCTCGCCATAACGGCCGTCGGTCGGGCGACGCGAGGGCTGCACGTACGCGGCATTCCAGCTTTCCGGACCGATCGAGCGCAGGAACGTGGCCGGGTGGAAGGTGCCGGCACCGACCTCCAGGTCCAGCGGCTGGATCAGCACGCAGCCCTGCTGCGCCCAATACTGGTTGAGGGTCTGGATCAGGCCCTGGAAAGTGATCGGAACGTTCGGAGTGGCGGACATGCGGCGGATTCTTGCCTGCAGAAGGGGTGCGCTAGTATAGCGACCGACCGCACGGGCCTTCCGTGCCTGGGGAAATGGAGGATGGAACCACGCCTGCCAGCGGCTTTTGCCAGCGCCCCTGAGGGGGTCCTGCCCCTGCCACACGGCCGCCTAGATTTCGACCAGGTCGCCGCGGCGCTGGTCGCCGATGGCCTGGTCGCAGCCGCCGACCTGGAGCGCATCCGTTTTTCCGCCCAGGGCGCGCGCAACGCCAGTGAGGTCCATCCGCTGGTGCTGCTGGCCAACCTGAAGCTGGGCGCCAGCGCCGGCGGCGAACTCGGCCTGGAGCGCCTGAGCGAGTGGCTGGCCCAGCGCGCGGGCGTGCGCTACCTGCGGGTGGACCCGACCCGGGTCGACGTCTCGGCGGTCACCGCCCTGGTCTCCCACGCCTACGCGCGCCGCCACCGCTTCCTGCCGCTGGCCGTGGACAGCGATCGCGTGCTGGTCGCGACCAGCGAGCCGCTGGCCCAGGAATGGCTGCGCGACCTGCAGCACCTGAGCCGCCGCCGGATCGAGCTGGCGATGGTCAACCCGCTCGACCTGCACCGCTACACCATGGAGTTCCACGGGGTGACCCGTTCGGTGCGCGGCGCCCGTGGCGATGTGCGCAGCGAAACCAGCAGCTCCCTGCCCAGCTTCGAGCAGCTGGTCGAGCTGGGCCGCGCCGGCGACGTCAACGCCGACGACCAGCACATCGTGCACATCGTGGATTGGCTGCTGCAGTACGCCTACGAGCAGCGCGCCTCGGACATCCACCTGGAGCCGCGCCGCGACATGGGGCGCATGCGCTTCCGCATCGATGGGGTGCTGCACAAGGTGTTCGAGGTGCCGCCGGCGGTGATGACCGCCGTGGTCAGCCGGATCAAGGTGCTGGGCCGGATGGATCTGGCCGAGCGCCGGCGCCCGCAGGATGGCCGCATCAAGACCCGTTCACCGGGCGGGCGCGAAGTGGAAATGCGCCTGTCGACCATGCCCACCGCGTTCGGCGAGAAGTGCGTGATGCGCATCTTCGACCCGGATGCGGCGTTCAAGAGCATCGACCAGCTGGGTTTCAGCCCGCAGGAGGCGGCCGGCTGGACCGCCCTGGTCGAGCGCCCGCACGGCATCGTGCTGGTCACCGGCCCGACTGGCTCGGGCAAGACCACGACCCTGTATTCCACGCTCAAGCGCCTGGCCACGCCGGACGTGAATGTCTGCACCGTGGAAGACCCGATCGAAATGATCGCGCCGGAATTCAACCAGATGCAGGTGCAGACCAACATCGACCTGGATTTCGCCAGCGGCGTGCGCACCCTGCTGCGGCAGGACCCGGACATCATCATGATCGGCGAGATCCGCGACCTGGAGACCGCGCAGATGGCGGTCCAGGCCTCGCTGACCGGCCACCTGGTGCTGTCCACCCTGCATACCAACGATGCCCCCTCGGCGATCACCCGCCTGCTCGACCTGGGCGTGCCGCATTACCTGCTCGCTTCCACCCTCAACGGGGTGCTGGCCCAGCGGCTGGTGCGCACCCTGTGCACCACCTGCAAGGTGCCCACGGTGCTCTCGGCCGAGCAATGGGCGGTGCTGACTGATGCCGATGCGGCATTACCTGAGGCGCCCACGCCATATGCACCGGTCGGCTGCATCGACTGCCGGCGCACCGGTTTCCTTGGCCGCGTCGGCCTGTATGAGTTGCTGCCATTGGGTTCCAGCCTGCGCCGGCACATCCGCGCGGACATGGATCTGGCCGCCTTCAACCGTGCCGCACGTGCTGAAGGGGTACGAACCCTGCGCCGCGCGGGGCTTGAAAAGGTAGCGTCAGGGCTGACTACAATCGAGGAAGTCCTCTCGGTCCTGCCTCCCCCGGATGAATTCCGCCCCGTTCCTGATTCTTGAAACCGGCCAACCCGTCGCCTCGCTGCGCCGCTACGGGCGGTTTTCGCACTGGATCCGGGTCGCGGCCGGGCTGGATGCCGATGAGACGGTAGTGGTCGATGTGGAGCACGGCGGTACCCTGCCCAGCCACCGCGATTTCGCCGGGGTGATCGTCAGCGGCTCGGCCGCCTACGTCACCGACCGCGCAGAATGGAGCGAGCGCAGCGCGCAGTGGCTGCGCGACGCCGCCCACGACGACCGCCCGGTGTTCGGCATCTGCTACGGCCATCAGCTGCTGGCCCACGCGCTGGGCGGCGAAGTCGCCTACAACCCGGCCGGACGCGAGTCCGGCACGATCGAACTGGCGCTCGACCCTGCGGCCGTCGACGATCCGCTGTTCGGCGGCCTGCCGGCGCGCTTCCCGGCGCATGCCACCCACCTGCAGACGGTGCTGCGCGCACCCGAGGGCGCGGCGATCCTGGCGCGCTCGGCACAGGACAACTGCCACGCGTTCCGCTGGGGCGCGCATGCCTGGGGTGTCCAGTTCCATCCGGAGTTCGCCACCCACCACATGCGCGGCTATGTCCGCGCCCGCGCCGAGTGCATCCGCCAGCACGGCGGCTGCGCGCGCAGCGTCGCCCGCGACGTCAGCGCCGCCCCGCTGGCCCGCCAGCTGCTGCGCCGTTTCGTCCGCCAGGCGCGCAACGCCTGACGCCCGCGCCGGTACCGCCTCCGGGCGCAACGCAGCGTCCGCGCCGCGCGTGGCGGCCTTCAGGTCACGCGTCGGGAAAACAGGGATAATCGACCGCAATCGGGCGTTCGCGCCTCCTCCCCTGTCCCGGAATGTTATGAGCGAGATTCGCAAGCTGCCGGCCTCCGCCGGCGCGGAATGGCTGGTGTCGGGTTTCACCCTGCTGCGCAAGGCGCCGTTGGCGCTGGGCCTGCTCGGCGTGATCTGGGCCGTGGCCGCGTTGCTGGTGATGTCGCTGGCGATGGTGAGCCCGGCGCTGAGCACGCTGGCGCAGCTGTTGATGGCACTGGCCGGCCCGCTGTTCTTCGGCGGCCTGGTCTGGGCCGTGCGCGAAGTCGACCAGGGTCGCGTCGCACAGCCCGCGCACCTGCTGCAGGGCCTGCAGGAAGGCCGCGCGTTGAACCTGCTCGCCTCGCTGCTGCCGCAGCTGGTGGCCGGCCTGTTCCTGGGTGTGTTGTTGCTGGTGCTGATCGGCAGCAGTGGCCTGCAGCACCTGAGCGAGGTGATGGTGCAGCTCAACGCGATCAGCCAGTCCGGCGCGCAGCCCGACCCGGCCCAGATCGAAGAGCTGATGGCCAGCCTGCCGGCGATGCGCATCCTGCTGTGGCTGGCGCTGGTGGTGGTGACCTTCCTGGCCATGGCGCTGGCGTTGTTCACCCTGCCGCCGCAGGTGATGTTCGAGCACCGCAACGGCCTGCAGGCGATGCGCCTGAGCCTGCGCGCCTGCCTGCACAACGTGCTGGCGATGGTGGTGTTCTTCCTGCTCGCCTTCGTGGCCGTGTTCGCGATCTACTTCGGCGTGATGCTGGTGGCCCTGATCGCGCAGCTGATCGGCGGCACGATGCTCGCCCTGTTCGTCGCGCAGCTGCTGCTGATGGGCGTGGTGATGCCGGTCTTCGCCGGTGCCATCTACACGGCGTGGAAGCAGATGTTCGGCCAGCAGGGTCCCCAGACCCCGCCGCCGATGCCGGGCCCGAACAACGTGTTCGCGGCCTGATCAACACGAAACCCCGGCCAAGGCCGGGGTTTTTGTTTGTGCGTCACTCCGGCTGTTCTTTCCCACCGGCGCGCGGCACCAGCCAGCGCGCGGCATGGATGCCCAGCTCGTAGAGCAGGCACATCGGAATGGCCAGCATCAGCTGCGAGACCACGTCCGGCGGCGTCAGCACCGCGGCCAGCACGAAGATGCCGACGATCGCGTAGCCCCGACCTTCCTTGAACTGCTGCGGCGTGATCCAGCCCAGCAGCACCAGGATCACCATCGCCACCGGCAGCTCGAAGCTGGTACCGAAGGCGAAGAAGATCGCCAGCACGAAATCCAGGTACGCCGTCGCGTCCGGGGTGATCGCAATCACTTCCGGGCGGAACGTGGTGAGGAAATGGAACACCGCCGGCAACACCAGGAAGTACGCGAACGCGCAGCCCAGGTAGAACAGCAGCACCGACGAGGCCAGCAAGGGCACCGCCAGGCGTTTCTCGCGGGCATACAGGCCCGGCGCCACGAACGACCACAGCTGGAACAACAGCCACGGCACGGCGATGAACACCGCCACGAAGAAAGTCAGCTTCAACGGCGCGAAAAAGGCGCCGGCCGGATTGGTCGCGATCATCGTCTGCCCGTTCGGCAGCTGCGAGATCAGCGGTTCGGCGATCATCGTGTAGATCTGCCGCGAGAACGGCATCAGGCCCAGCAGCACCACGCCCAGGCCGATCAACGCACGCACCAGGCGCGCACGCAGTTCGATCAGGTGTTCGACCAGCGAACTCTCGCTGCTTTCATGCTCGCTCATCGCGGCGTCTCCTCGCTCGGCGGCGCAGGCGTGCGCGGCGCAGTGTCCGCCAGGGCCGGTGGAGCCGCAGGCTGCTCCACACGTGGCGCGCTGCCATCGATTCCGGGCGGCGACATCGCATCGCGCGGCGGTTCGGCCTCGTCGGTCGCCACCACGTGCTGGGCCACGCTGGCCGGGGAGCCCGGTGCGGGACCGGTCATCACCGGTTCGTCGTCGGCCTCCGCGGCAACGTCATCGCCCTGCCGGGCCACGTCCTGGCGCATCTGCTCGGCTTCGCGGCGGACCGCTTCGCCACTGGCGCGCAACTGCGACTCGGTATCACGCACCGAGGATTTCACATCGTCGAACTGCCGCTTGATCTCTTCGGCATGCAGCTCGCGTTCGAGCTCCTGCTTCACCGAATCCCACTGGTTGCGCGCACGGCGCACCCACAACCCGGCGAAGCGGGCGGCCTTGGGCAGCCGCTCGGGGCCGAGCACGACCAGGGCCACCACCGCGATGACCAGCAGTTCACTGAAACCGATATCGAACACGCCAAGCCGCCCGGATCAGCGCGGGTCGCGATCGTGCTCGGTCTGCGACGTCGTCGTCGAGTCCTGCGGACGCGAACTGTCGCTGAGCTGCGCGTTCGGCTTGTCCTCGTCGCGCATGCCCTTCTTGAATTCCTTGACGGCGCTGCCAAGGTCCTTGGCGCCGCTGGTCAGTTTCTTGGTGCCGAACACCAGCAGAACGATGACCAGCACGACCAACCAATGCCAGATGCTGAAACTGCCCATGACTCGCTCGTTACGTAGTGATCAGACGGTTGAGCATAGCGCACCGGCGGTAAGCCGGCGCGCGTGACAAAAGTCAGTTGCCATCCAGCGATTCGGTACGGACTTCACCGTCACCGACCGGCTGGAAGCCCTGCTGCGGGGCCGGTTGCGCCGGCACGGACTGCAACGGGGCGGTGGTCGCGCCAGCGGCGGCCGGGGCCGGCGCCTGTTCAGGTCGGACCGGCACGGCAGCGGCGCGCGGCGCCGGGGCGGGTGCAGGCGCACTGCCTGCGGTGCCGCGCTTCTCGCGGGCGGTGTAGGTGGCTTCTTCCAGGCGATCACGGAAGGCGACCACGTCCACCGACGGCGGCTCGCCGACGCGGCCTTCGAACACCATGCGCGGCGTAGTGTTGCTGCCGTAGGCATCCAGGTTGGCGGCGTCGTCGATCTGCAGCACGGCGCCATCCAGGGCCACACCGGCAAACAGGCCGCGGGCGCGCGACCAGGACCAGATTTCGGCCTTCAGCTGGCCATCGGTGGCGGCGGCGGCGTTGCGGCCGACCGGGCCTGCGGCGACGCCGGCATCGGCGCCCAGGGTGAATTTGCCGTTGACGAGATTGTCCAGGCTGCGGTCATTGCGGAACACCAGCACCACGTCGGAGGACTGCACGCCGGCCTGGAAGCCGATGCTGCCGCCGGTGAGCTTGACGAAAACCGGGTTGGACCAGCTGCCGTCCGGCGTCTTGACCGACATCAGGCCGTGGCCGCGACGGCCACCGATCACCAGACCGGCCTTGATCGTGTCGGGAATGACGATGACCGCGCGGCCCTCGTCGAGCAGCTTGTCCGGAATCCCCTGCTCGGGGATGTCCTGGATTTCATTCAGGACGCGCACGGCATTGCGGGCGCGCTGGTCCTCCTGTGGCCCGGCCATCGCCTGGGTCGACAGCAGGCTGGCGGAGATCAGCAGTACAAGGCTGAGGCGGCGCATGGGTGGGCTCCAGAAAGTCGATTCATACAAGATAGCGGCAGGTACGACCGGGGTCGATACGCTTCTCGACGTTAGAAGGCCCGCGATGAATCGGCAATGAGTATTCCGGGCTATCGATAAGCCTGCTGGATCACGTTCATCATCCAAATCCATCCCGCCAATCGCGTAGACCTGCGAGAATGGCGGCATGCTCGACGCACCCGACACCGCCGTGCTGGCGGTCAATCTAGGCACGCCCGAGACGCCAACCGCCCCGGCGGTGCGTCGCTACCTGGCTGAGTTCCTCAGCGATCCGCGCGTGGTCGCGATTCCGCCGCTGTTCTGGAAACCCTTGCTGTACGGGCTGATCCTGCCGCTGCGCAGTGGTCGCTCGGCCGCCAAGTACGCCCAGGTCTGGCTGCCGGACGGCTCCCCGCTGATGGTCTACACCCGACGCCTGGCCGAGGCCATGCAGGGCCTGATGCCCGATCTGCGGGTGCGCCACGCGATGCGCTATGGCACCCCGGCGCTGCCGGCCGAGCTGGATCGTCTGGCCGCCGAAGGGATGAAACGGATCGTGGTGCTGCCGCTGTATCCGCAGTACTCGACCACCACCACCGCCTCGATCGAGGACCAGGTGCGCGAGTGGCAGCCGAAACATCCCGGCGTCACCGTGACCCTGGTGCGCGATTACGCGGTCGATCCGGACTGGGTCGCCGCCGTCGCGGGCAGCATCCGCCAGTGGTGGGAACAGCACGGCCGTGGCGAGACGCTGGTGTTTTCCTTCCACGGTATTCCGCAGCGCCTGGCCGACGCCGGCGATCCGTATCCGCAGCGCTGCGAAGCCAGTGCGCGGGCGATCGCGCAGGCGCTGGAGCTGGCCGACGATGCCTGGCAGCTGACCTACCAATCACGCTTTGGCCGCGAGAAATGGCTGCAGCCCTACGCCGAACCCACGCTGTGGGCGATGGCCGAACGTGGCGTGCGCAGCATGGACGTGGTCTGCCCCGGCTTCGCCACCGACTGTCTGGAAACCCTGGAAGAGGTGGCGATGGGCTTCACCGAAACCGTCGCCCAGCGCGGCGCGACGATGCGCTACATCCCCTGCCTCAACGACGCGCAGGCGCATGCACTGGCGCTGTCGCGGCTGAGCATCGCGGCGCTGGCATGACCCTGACGTCCTTCTCGCTGCCGGTTGCCGGCACCACGGTGGCCGGCCTGCGCTCCCCGGGCACGGGTGGCCAGCGTGTGCTTGCTCTGCACGGCTGGCTCGACAACGCCGCCAGCTTCGTCCCGCTGGCGGCGCAGCTGCCCGGGCTGGAGCTGGTCGCGATCGACCTGCCCGGCCACGGCCATAGCGCGCATCTGCCGCCCGGCACGCAATACAACACGCCCGGTGCGATCTGCCATGTCCTCGACGTCGCCGATGCGCTGGGCTGGGACCGCTTCGTGCTGCTCGGCCATTCGATGGGGGCCGGCATCGCCAGCCTTGCCGCGGCCGCCGCGCCGGAACGCGTGGAACGCCTGATCGCGATCGAAGCGCTGGGCGGCCTGCGCGGGCCCGAGAATGAAACCGCGCAGCGCCTGCGCGAGCATGTGCGTGCCGCGCGTGCGCTGCCCACCCGCAGGCTGCGCGTGTTTCCCGATCTTTCCGCACCGATCCGCGCGCGCATGATGACCAACCAGCTCAGCGAGCCGTGCGCACGGCTGCTGGTGGAGCGTGGCGTCAAACCGGTCGACGGCGGGTACAGCTGGTGCAGCGATCAACGCCTGATGCTGCCCACCGCGATGCGCCTGAGCGAAGCGCAGATCGACGACCTGCTCGCGGCGATCGAATGCCCGACCCAGGTGATCTACGCGACACCGGCGCAGTCCTATTACCCCGAGCCGTTGCGGAGCGAGCGCATCTCGCTGCTGCGCGACGGTCGCTTGGCGGTGTTCCCGGGCACGCATCATCTGCACATGGAGCATCCGCAGGTGGTGGCCGAGGTGATCCGGACCTTCCTGGCCGGGTAGTCCCGGCGCGGTGCGACACACGGTCGCACTCAACTTATCCCGGCAGCGACCGATACCGATGATGCAGGCCGATTTTCCTCGGCCGCACTGTCGTCGCTTGCTCCGCCGTTGCGAAGCCGCGCATCACCCAGGCTTCCAGGGAACGTCGTCGCAATGCCGGATTGGCCGTGCCATCGCCCACAGGACCGGGCCATGCCGGCGGTGATCGCCACCGCCGACGCGGCGTCCGCCGCTGCCCGTTCCCCGCGCGCCCATCCGTTTCTTCCCGCTGCCGCACCCACCGCTTCGCCGGTGACGGATGCGGCATCCGCCTGCGTGCGTACGCGCCGCGGGCTCTCTGCTTTCTACTGATCCTGGAGCCGCCATGTCCGCCCTTCCTGCTGCCACCTCCCGACCGCCCGACCAACTGCGCGCGCGATCGCCCCGGGCCTCCGTGGACACCGCGTATCTGCTCGCGACGGGCGTGCTGCTTGCTGCGGCCGTGAGCACGGCGATCTGGCAGCGGCAGCCGTGGGCCATGCCCTTCATCGCGGTCGCAGCCGCGCTGCTGGGCCTGGTGGCGCTGCGTTCGCGGCGGCAGGCCCACGCCCTGCGACAGGCCGAGCAGAGATCGATCGCCGTGGCTGCGGAAGCGGCGCGCGACCACGCCCGCGACAGCATCGGGCATGCCCACGACGCCCAGGTAAGACAGGCACTGGATGTCTCGCGCACGGCGATGATGATCGCCGACAACGACCACGTGATCCGCTACGTCAACCAGGCCGTAGTGAGCCTGCTGCGCAACCAGCAGGCCAGCCTGCGCGAGGCCTTCCCCGACTTCGACGCCGAACGCCTGGTCGGCAGCAGCATCCACCGCTTCCATGTGGATCCGGATCGCATCCGCGGCATCCTCAACACCTTGATGGTTACCCACCACGGTCGCGTGCGGATCGGACCGGTGCACTTCGCCCAGGTGGTGACGCCGGTGTTCGATGCGCAGGGCCAACGCCAGGGCTTCGCGGTGGAGTGGCATGACCGCACCCACGAACTGCTGCTGGAAACCGCGGTGGCGGACATCGTCGAGGCTGCCAGCAAGGGCGATCTTGATCGCCGGCTGCAGGCCACCGAGGGGGGCGCCAGCTTCCTCAATGGCCTGACCGGCGGGATCAACCAACTGTTGGACAGCGTGGGCGGCACGGTCGGCGAGATCCGCCGCGTGCTGTCGGCCCTGGCCGATGGCGATCTGGACCAGCGCATGCACGGCGACTTCCATGGCTCGTTCCAGGCCATGCAGCGCGATGCCAACGCCACAGCCGAGCAACTGACCGCGATGGTGGAGCGCATCAAACAGTGCACCGGCTCCATCTCGCTTGCCGCCCACGAAATCACCAGCGGCAACGATGACCTGTCCGAGCGCACCGAGCGCCAAGCCGCGCATCTGGAAGAGACCGCCGCCTCGATGGAGGAACTGACGTCGACCGTGCGCCAGAACGCCGAGCACGCACGCCAGGCCAGCGCGCTGGCGCACGGTGCGCATGATGTCGCCACGCGCGGCAGCCAGGTGGTCAGCCAGGTGGTGACCACCATGGATGCGATCCAGACCGCGTCGCAACGAATCGGCGATATCACCCGGGTGATCGACGGCATCGCCTTCCAGACCAACATCCTGGCGCTCAACGCCGCCGTGGAAGCGGCCCGTGCCGGCGAGCAGGGCCGCGGCTTTGCAGTGGTCGCCAGCGAAGTGCGCATCCTCGCCCAGCGATCCGCCGACGCGGCCAAGGAGATCAAAGGACTGATCGATGCCTCCGTGGTGCAGGTCGCCCAAGGCGCGCGCCTGGTCCAGGACGCGGGGCAGACCATGGGCGAGATCGTCAGCAGCGTGGCCAGCGTCAGCGGCATCATGGCCGAGATTTCCTCGGCCTCGCAGGAGCAGGCGGCGGGCATCGACCAGGTGAACCAGACCGTGGCACAGATGGACGATGCGACCCAGCAGAATGCCGCCCTCGTCGAAGAAGCCAGTGCCGCCGCACGCCTGCTCGAAGCCCAGGCCGCCGACCTGACCCAGGCGGTGGCGGTGTTCCGTCATCAGGAACAGGCCTACCGCGCAGCCGCGTAAGGCTCATCTGCCTCACCGCCCAGCGCCCCGCTGCGGCGCGCGCCCTGCAGCCAGGCGGCGACATGCTCGACCGCCTGGCTGACACGCGATGGTTGGGTTGGCCTGCGGGCCGATGCAGCGGACGCGCTGGCCAAGGAGCGTTACGACAGCGATACCGGGACTGCATTGGTCGAAGCTGGCACCCCATCACTGCCCGGCGAACAGCATCACTGTCGCCGCAGCCAGCTGCACGTCTGTGGCGTCTGGCACCGCGAACCAAGCTCGCTTCCGAACGCATGGCCAATCCGCGCCACGCGTTGACTGATCCTGCCCAGACCATGCCGCCCCGGACACACCTTGCAGGGCGTGGTGTCGCCGGTGCCCTGTCGTCAGGATCCGTTCCCGCGCAGGGCGGTGAACACGGGCACAAGGACCACGGGCACCAGCGTAAGCATCACATCAGGATCAGCGTCCACGCTGCCGCGACAGCCAGCTCCATGCCTGGTCGGGCATGCCTGTCGGTGACGTCCACTGGATCAAACTTCGCACGATGCACGGGGTGCACCCCGCTCGCGCGGCACAGCCCGCCTGGAACCAGTGCAGCCTCCAGGAACCAGTGCAGCGATCCGGGAACCAGTGCGGCCATCTTGGACCCGCAGGCAATCATGCGCTGCACCTTCGCCACCGCGATATCGATATCGCGCGTTGCGCGTGCCGCGCGTGATCTGCAGGCGCCGGCCGAGGCGCGGCGTGAGCGATGCGACGTTGCCCGGCGTGCGTTCCCGCATCATCCAGAATGCCCGATTCGAAAGCGGCGACCGCCGGGAAAGGCGGCGCACTCGACGTTCGTCCTCGCCAGGAGGATCGCTGAGTCGCTGAATCGCAGACAAAAAGAAAACCCCGCTGCGTGAGCAGCGGGGTTTTCGGGTAAAAACCCTGGCGATGACCTACTCTCGCATGGCTTAGGCCACACTACCATCGGCGCAGCTGCGTTTCACTTCCGAGTTCGGGATGGGATCGGGTGGTTCCACAGCGCTAATTTCACCAGGGAGACAGTTGGAGCGTCGCCATCCTAAAGAACGGATTAAGGCGCCTGCCTCTCGTAAGTCTTGTGACGTAGCGTGCACTTGGGATCTATCGACATGTCATGTCGGCCAAGGCAACTTGAGGTTATATGGTCAAGCCACACGGATCATTAGTATCAGTTAGCTCAATACATTGCTGTACTTACACACCTGACCTATCAACCACATAGTCTATATGGTTCCTTCAGGGGGCTTGTGCCCCGGGAGATCTCATCTTGAGGCGCGCTTCCCGCTTAGATGCTTTCAGCGGTTATCGCTTCCGAACATAGCTACCCGGCAATGCCACTGGCGTGACAACCGGAACACCAGAGGTTCGTCCACTCCGGTCCTCTCGTACTAGGAGCAGCCCCTCTCAAATCTCCAACGCCCATGGCAGATAGGGACCGAACTGTCTCACGACGTTCTGAACCCAGCTCGCGTACCACTTTAAATGGCGAACAGCCATACCCTTGGGACCGACTACAGCCCCAGGATGTGATGAGCCGACATCGAGGTGCCAAACACCGCCGTCGATATGAACTCTTGGGCGGTATCAGCCTGTTATCCCCGGAGTACCTTTTATCCGTTGAGCGATGGCCCTTCCATACAGAACCACCGGATCACTAAGTCCTAGTTTCCTACCTGCTTGATCCGTCGATCTTGCAGTCAAGCACGCTTATGCCTTTGCACACAGTGCGCGATGTCCGACCGCGCTGAGCGTACCTTCGAGCTCCTCCGTTACTCTTTAGGAGGAGACCGCCCCAGTCAAACTACCCACCATACACGGTCCCCGATCCAGATTATGGACCTAGGTTAGAACGTCAAGCACGACAGGGTGGTATTTCAAGGATGGCTCCACTGCAGCTAGCGCCACAGTTTCATAGCCTCCCACCTATCCTACACAGACGAACTCAACGTTCAGTGTAAAGCTATAGTAAAGGTTCACGGGGTCTTTCCGTCTTGCCACGGGAACGCTGCATCTTCACAGCGATTTCAATTTCACTGAGTCTCGGGTGGAGACAGCGCCGCTGTCGTTACGCCATTCGTGCAGGTCGGAACTTACCCGACAAGGAATTTCGCTACCTTAGGACCGTTATAGTTACGGCCGCCGTTTACTGGGGCTTCGATCAAGAGCTTCGCCTTGCGGCTGACCCCATCAATTAACCTTCCAGCACCGGGCAGGCGTCACACCCTATACGTCCACTTTCGTGTTTGCAGAGTGCTGTGTTTTTGATAAACAGTCGCAGCGGCCTGGTTTCTGCGGCCCTCTTCAGCTATAGCTCGCATGAGCCACCAAAAAGGGCGCACCTTCTCCCGAAGTTACGGTGCCATGTTGCCTAGTTCCTTCACCCGAGTTCTCTCAAGCGCCTGAGAATTCTCATCCTACCCACCTGTGTCGGTTTACGGTACGGTCTGCGTAAGCTGAAGCTTAGGAGCTTTTCCTGGAAGCGTGGTATCAGTGACTTCGCCTTAAAGGCTCGTCTCGGTGCTCGGTCTTAAAGGATCCCGGATTTGCCAAAGATCCAAACCTACCTCCTTTCCCCCGGACAACCAACGCCGGGTACACCTAACCTTCTCCGTCCCTCCATCGCACTTACGCGAGGTGCAGGAATATTAACCTGCTTCCCATCGACTACGACTTTCGTCCTCGCCTTAGGGGCCGACTCACCCTGCGCCGATTAACGTTGCGCAAGGAAACCTTGGGCTTTCGGCGTGCGGGTTTTTCACCCGCATTATCGTTACTCATGTCAGCATTCGCACTTCCGATACCTCCAGCAGACTTCTCAATCCACCTTCAACGGCTTACGGAACGCTCCTCTACCGCGTACATATAAATATGCACACCCCAAGCTTCGGTTCACTGCTTAGCCCCGTTAAATCTTCCCCGCAGACCGACTCGACCAGTGAGCTATTACGCTTTCTTTAAAGGGTGGCTGCTTCTAAGCCAACCTCCTGGCTGTCTGTGCCTTTCCACATGGTTTTCCACTTAGCAGTGAATTTGGGACCTTAGCTGTGGGTCTGGGTTGTTTCCCTTTTCACGACGGACGTTAGCACCCGCCGTGTGTCTCCCATACAGTCCGTCTCGGTATTCGGAGTTTGCAATGGTTTGGTAAGTCGCGATGACCCCCTAGCCATAACAG
>NZ_JABBXB010000001.1:0-15000 GCF_013387485.1 Stenotrophomonas sp. SAM-B | reverse complement strand
GGACCCGCCGCCACTGGATGCACGCCAGCCTGTTCGCCACCATCGGCGCCCTGGTGGCCACGATCGTCCCCGGCTTCTCGCACACCATCGACTCGCCCTACTCGGTCAGCCATTCGACCCTGGCGCTGCCGTTGCCGCCGCTGTCGCTGGAACGCCAGCAGCAGACCCCGGGCGACAGCTGGCAGGTGCTGCGCGTGCAGCGCGGCCAGACCCTGAGCAATCTGTTCGACCAGGCCGGCATCCCGGCCACGGTGATGCACCAGGTGCTGGAGCACCCGGGTGTACGCGAATCGCTGACCAAGCTGCGCCCCGGTGCGGAGATCGCCTTCGACCTGCCGCTGTCCGGTGAGTTGCGCACGATCCGCTTCGACCGCGATGCCGACAACCGCGTGGAGCTGTCCCTGGCCGGCGACAAGATCACCGAAACGGTGAGCAAGCGCGAGAGCTCCACCCGCCGCGTGGTCGCCAGTGGCGAGATCACCAGCTCGCTGTATGCCGCCGCGCGCAAGGCGGGCCTGTCGCCCTCGGCGATCGCGACGATGACCGACGAGATCTTCAAGTACGACATCGACTTCTCCAAGGACCTGCAGCCGGGCGACCGCTTCAGCGTGGTGATGGATGAAACCTGGCGCGAAGGCGAGAAGGTGGACACCAGCAAGATCCTCGCGGCGACCTTCAGCTCGGGCGGCAAGACCTACAGCGGCTTCCGCTTCGACCGCAACGGCAAGTCGGAGTACTTCGATGCCAGCGGCCGGCCGCTGAAGAAGAGCTTCATCCGCATGCCGATCCAGTTCGCGCGCCTGAGCTCGACCTTCGGCGCGCGCAAGCACCCGGTGCTGGGCAAGATGCGCATGCACAAGGGCGTGGACTACGCCGCGCGCACCGGCACCCCGATCATGGCCGCCGGCGATGCCCGCGTGCAGTTCGCCGGGACCCAGCGCGGCTATGGCAACGTGGTGATCCTCGACCACGGCCGCGGCCACACCACCCTGTACGGGCACATGTCGCGGTTCGGCAAGATCAAGACCGGCCAGCGCGTGGCGCAGGGCACGGTGATCGGCTACGTCGGCTCGACCGGCCTGGCCACCGGCCCGCACCTGCACTACGAATTCCGCGTCAACGGCGTGCACCGCAACCCGCTGTCGGTGACGATGCCGCCGCCGGAGCCGCTGCAGGGCGCCGAGCTGGCCGCGTTCCGTGCGCAGACCGCCCCGGCGCTGGCGCGCATCCAGGGCATGGAGAAGCTGATCTACGCCGATGCCAGCCCGGCACCGGAGGCCAAGGCCGCCGATACGGCCACGGCGAAGGCCGGCAAGCCGGTCAAGTCCAACCGCGGCTGATCGCATTGATTGACGGCGGCAACGGGTTGCGCGGAAGCTGCACGCAACCCGTTGGACCGCCTGGCCATGACCTCTGCTGTTGATCCCACTACCCCGCTCTACCTGGGCCTGATGTCCGGCACCAGCGCCGACGGCATCGATGCCGCGCTGGTGCAGTTCCCCGCCGAGGGCGGCTGCCGCTTTGTCGAAGGCCTGACCCACGACTGGGATCCGGCGATCCGCGCCGAACTGATCGCGCTCGGCGAGGGCGGCACCATCACCTCATTGGACGCGCTCGGCCGGCTTGATGCCCAGGTCGGGATCACCTTCGCCGCGGCCGCCAACCGCCTGCTGGACAGCGCGCAGGTCGACCGTACCCGGGTGCACGCGATCGGCTCGCATGGGCAGACCGTGCGCCATCGGCCGCTGGCCGATCCCGCCTTCACGATGCAGATCGGCGACGCCAACCGCATCGCCGAACTCACCGGCATCACCACCGTGGCCGATTTCCGCCGCCGCGATGTGGCCGCCGGCGGGCATGGCGCGCCGCTGATGCCGGCCTTCCACCTGGCGATGCTGGGCGACAGCGATGAAGACCGTGCCGTGCTCAACCTGGGCGGCATCGGCAATCTCACCCTGATCCCGCGCGACGGGACACCGCGCGGCTTCGATACCGGCCCGGCCAATGCGCTGATGGATGCCTGGTGCCAGCGCCATCGCGGCGCACCGTTCGATGCGGATGGCGCGTTCGCCGCCAGTGGCCAGGTCGATGCGGCGCTGCTGGCCCGCTGGTTGGCCGATCCCTGGTTCGCGCTGCCACCGCCGAAGAGCACCGGGCGCGAGCAGTTCCACCTGGACTGGGCGCAGGCGCAGCTGGGTGAGGGGCAGGTCTCCGGCGCGGACGTGCAGGCGACCCTGCTCGAGCTGACCGCCGCGACGGTGGCCGATGCACTGCTGGCGCATCTGCCGGGCGCGACGCGGGTGCTGGTCTGCGGCGGTGGCGTGCGCAATCCGCAGCTGCTGCGGCGCCTGCGTGCGCGGTTGCCGGGCGTGGTGATCGAATCCAGCGCGGTGCACGGGCTGGATCCCGATTATCTGGAGGCGATGGGATTCGCGTGGCTGGCGCAGCGCACCCTGGCCGGATTGCCGGGCAACCTGCCGAGCGTGAGCGGCGCGCGGGGACCGCGGATTCTCGGGG
Source organism: Stenotrophomonas sp. SAM-B (assembly GCF_013387485.1). Classification (GTDB taxonomy): domain Bacteria; phylum Pseudomonadota; class Gammaproteobacteria; order Xanthomonadales; family Xanthomonadaceae; genus Stenotrophomonas; species Stenotrophomonas maltophilia_AA. Next base: position 12,483 of record NZ_JABBXB010000001.1, on the reverse strand, counting down.
CGATCTACCCGGCCTGAAGGGCCACGGCGGCGGGCGCTGCCCTGCGGCTGTTATCGCCGAGGCGCCGTCCGGTGCTTGCCGCCGTTACAGCCCCTGCGCGTCCGGCAGGGCCTGCAGGGCCGCGATGGCAGCGGCCAGCGCGTCGACCTCGGGATCGTGGAAGCCGCTGCGGACCTCCAGTTCGCTGGCGGACAGGCCTTGTTCCAGCAGCGCCATGCAGGTGTCCTCGCGGGTCCAGCCGCGGGCCGCCGCGATCCGGCGGATACGTTCCAGCAACAGCGGGTCCACATCCCGCAGCAGTAGATCAGCCATCGTTCTCCCCGTTGGCGTGATGCCGTCCCCACGGCCGTTGTGCCGGCATGATCCAACAGGCCCTGCCGGCACGCAAACCGCTTATGCCGTGCTGCGGTCCCGGATCCGCGGCCACAGCCAGATCAGCAGCAGCAGGGTCGGGATGACCGTGGTGGCGCTGAGGATGAAAAAGGTGCTGTAGGAACTCGCTTCGACGATGTAGCCCGAGACACCGCCGACGAACTTGCCCGGCAGGTTGGCCAGCGAGACCAGCAGCGCGTATTGGGTGGCGGTGAAGTTGCGGTCGGTCAGTGACGACATGAAGGCGACCAGAACCGTACCGGCAAAGCCCTGGAACAGGTTGTCCGCGCTCAGCGCCGCATAGAACGCCCACAGCTGGCCCGGGTTGTGCGCCATCAGCAGGAACGCCAGGTTGGACAGCGCCACGCCCAGCGCGGCGACCAGCAGCATGCGGCGGAAGCCGAACGCGGCCACCGCGATGCCGCCGAGGAACGCGCCGCCGATGCCCATCCACACGCCGAACAGCTTGGAGACGGTGGCGATATCGGCCTTGGTGAAGCCCGAATCCAGATAGAACGGACCGGACATCACCCCGATCACCTGGTCGGGGAATTTGTAGAGCCCCACGAACGCCAGCAGCGCCAGCGCGAGCGCCACGCCATTGGCGCTGAAGAAGCTGCTGATGGGCTGCCAGAAGGCGCCGAAGAAATCGATGCGGCGCTGGATGCGCACTTCCGGCTGGACCGGCTCGCGGCAGACCAGCGTGGTGATGATGGGCAGCAGCATCAGCGAGGCCATGGCCAGGTAGGCCACGATCCAGCCTTCGAACTGGGCCAGGTAGAGCGCGCCCGCGCCGGCCAGGATCAGGCCGATGCGGTAGCCCAGCGTGTACGTGGCGGCCAACGCGGCCTGCGCGCTCTCCGGGGCGATCTCGATGCGGTAGGCATCGACCACCGAATCCTGGGTGGCGCCGGCGAAGGAGGCCACCAGCACCCACAGCACCAGCGGGGTGACGCCGAGCTCGGGACGGACGAAGGCAAGCGCGAACAGTCCGCCGGTGACGCCGATCTGCGAGGCCAGCAGCCAGGAACGGCGGCGGCCGAGCGCGCTGACCAGCGGGAACGCGTAGCGGTCGATCAACGGTGCCCAGACGAACTTCATCAGGTAGAAGAAGCTGGCCAGGCTGATCAGGCCGATGCTCTTCAGGTCCAGGCCCACATCGCGCAGGCGGGTGGACAGGGTCTGCGAGGCGATCAGCAGGAACGGCAGGCCGCTGCCGAAGCCCAGGAAGGCCATCGTCAGCGCCGAGGGCGTGCCGAAGGCGCGCTTGATCCCGGCCCAGCCCTTGTAGGACACCGGCGCGTCCGCCTCGGTCATGGGGCGTAGTCCACCGTGAACGGGGCATGGTCGGAGAAGCGCTCATCGCGGTAGACCGAGCAGCTGCGCAGGCGGTCGCGCAGGCCCGGGCTGACGAACTGGTAGTCGATGCGCCAGCCCACGTTGTTGGCGCGGGCCTGGCCGCGGTTGCTCCACCAGGTGTAGTCCTCGCCCTGCGGGTGCAGCAGGCGGTAGGCATCGGTCCAACCCTGGCCGGCCGCGAGGTCCAGCGCCTGGTCGGCGTCCACGCACTGGCCGTTGAGCCAGTCACGCTCGGGCGGCAGGCAGCCGGAGTTCTTCTGGTTGGACTTCCAGTTCTTGATGTCCAGCGCCGAGCGCACGATGTTCCAGTCGCCGCACAGCACGTAGTCGCGGCCGCTGGCCAGCCAGCCGGCCAGGATCGGGCGCAGCCATTCCATCACTTCGTACTTGAAGCCCTGGCGCAGGTCGCCCGAACTGCCCGAGGGGATATAGAAGGAGACGACGCTGAGATTGCCGTAGCGGGCCTCGATGTAGCGGCCTTCATCGTCGAACGGGGCCCAGCCCAGCGAGGTGATCACCTGGTCCGGCTCGCGCTTGCTGTAGATCGCCACGCCGCTGTAGCCCTTCTTGGTGATGGCGTCGCGGTAGAAGCAGTGGTGGCCGTCCGGGCGGAACATCGGGTCGGTCAGCTGGTCTTCCTGGGCCTTGGTTTCCTGGATGCACAGGACATCGGCGTCCTGGGCGCGGAACCACTCGAGGAAGCCCTTGGTGGCGGCGGAACGGATGCCATTGGCGTTGAAACTGATGATGCGCATGCTGACCCGGGTCTGGAACGATACCGGCAAGAGCATACCGTTTCGGCCCTTGCAGGGGCTGGCTGGAAACGGACGCGGATAGCCTGCCCCCGCGCGCCCCGGGATCGTCTCGTCACCCTGTGCGACACCGGGCCGCAGGGGCCGGCGAGCCGAAAAATGCAGACATGCATTAGGATTTGCGCTCCAAATGAATTGAATTGAGTCTTGATGAGCGACCATCGCCACCGTTTCCTGCAACTGGCCCTGACCGCCGATGCCCTGCGTTTCGGCCAGTTCACCCTGAAGTCCGGCCGTCTGAGCCCCTATTTCTTCAATGCCGGCCGGTTCGATTCCGGCGCGCGCATGTCGCAGCTGGCGGCCTGCTACGCCGATGCCGTGGAAGCCACCGGCCTGAAGTTCGATGTCGTGTTCGGCCCGGCCTACAAGGGCATCCCGCTGGCTACCGCGACCGCCTGTGAATTCGCCCAGCGCGGCCGCGACCTGCCGCTGTCGTTCAACCGCAAGGAAGCCAAGGACCATGGCGAAGGCGGCAACCTGATCGGCGCCGACATGAACGGCAAGCGCGTGCTCATCGTCGACGACGTGATCACCGCCGGCACCGCGATCCGCGAAGCGCTGGCGATCATCAAGGGCGCCGGCGGCACCCCGGCCGGCATCGTGGTGGCCCTGGACCGCCAGGAGATCGCCTCGGAAACCGACCCCCGTTCCGCCGCGCAGGCCGTCGCCGAAGAAGCCGGGATTCCGGTGGTCGCGGTGGCCACGCTGGCCGACCTGCTTGATTTTGCCTCCGGAAATCCGGAACTTGTGGGCTACCGGCAGCCGCTGGAGGACTATCGTTCCCGCTACGGCAGCCGTCCTACGCGTTGAGAGCAGGGGGCTTTCATGTCCAGGTTTGCCACGTTCACCGTTGTCGGCCTGCTGCTGGCCGTGCCGCTGTTGCCTGCCCAGGCGCAGAAACGCACGGCCGATGCGACGCCGAAGAAGCTGTACTGCTGGAACAAGGGCAGCGAGCGCATCTGCAGTGATGCGCTGCCCCAGGAGGCGGTGAACAACGCACGCGAGGAGTTCAACCTGCGCAGCGGCATGCGCAGTGGCGAAGTGCAGCGCGCGTTGACCGACGAGGAACGCGCCGATGTCGCGGCGCAGGCCGCGCAGCAGCGCCTGGACCTGGCCGCCGAGCAGACCCGCCAGCGCACCGAGCAGGCGATGCTGGCGACGTACGAGAGCGAGGACGACCTGCGCCGGGTGTTCGCCGAGCGCAGTGGGATCCTGGACAACAACATCCATACCGCCAGTTACAACGTGGCCAGCGTGCGCGATGCGCTGGTCACGCTGCTGGCCGGCGCGGGCAACCGCGAACTGGATGGGCAGCCGGTGTCGGAGAAGCAGGCAGAGCGCATCCGCGCGCGGCACGCCGAGCTGGTGACGCAGCGGCGCATGCAGGCCTCGTTCGAGCAGCAGCGCCGGGCCTTGGACGTGGAGATCGAGGGCACGCTGCAGCGCTATCGGTTGCTCAAGGGCATGGGGAGCGATCCGCGCGGGTGATGGTGGCTGTGCGATGGCGTTGAAACGAAGGCGGCCTTTGGGCCGCCTTTTTGTTTTTCGCCGAGCCCCGTAGCGGCCGGTAGGTCCCTGGGCAAGATCAAGGAGGAGGCCGTCGCCGCCAGGCGGCGGCCGGGGGACATTTGCCGAGGGGCCTGCCGGTCGCTGCGGGGCGTAACGTTCGCGCCAAAGATGCACCTTTTTATGCACTTTTTACGCGCGGCGCCGGTTTGGGGCGTGGAGCGTTTATGCCGGGCAGGCAGACCATGAGCGCCTGACGTGGAGTGGTTCCACCTGGACGTCCCATGAGCCTGTATCTGCCTGTCTTCCCCGCCGGTGCCCCGTGCACCGCGCGCTCCCTTTCCCGCGTTTGAGGCCACGACCATGTCTGCCTGGCTTTCCCTGCTGTGCGGCGTGCTGGTGCTCGTTGCCGCCGCCTACCTGCTCTACGTCGTGCTTCGGCCCGAAACCTTCTGACCGGAGCCGACCATGACCGAGATCCTGTTGATCCTGCTGGCCAGCATCGTGCTGGCCTTTCCGCTTGGGCTGTATCTCGCCCGGGTGATGCGCGGTGGCCCGATGCGCGGCGACGCGCTGTTCGGGTGGATTGAAAAACCGCTGTACCGGCTGCTCGGGGTGAACCCGGCGCGCGGCATGTCCTGGCGCGGCTACGTGGGCGCCTTCCTGCTCAGCAACGTGGTGATCGCGGTGCTGGTGCAGGCGGTCTTCATGACCCAGGCCTGGCTGCCGTTCAATCCCGACCAGATTCCCAACATGCGCTGGGATACCGCGCTGCACACGATGGTGTCGTTCCTGACCAACACCAACCAGCAGCACTATTCGGGCCAGGCACAGCTGTCCTACTTCTCGCAGATGACCGCGATCACCGGCCTGCAGGTGGTGACGCCGATGATGGGCCTGGCGCTGGTGGTGGCCACCCTGCGTGCGCTGTTCGGCGCGCGTCCCGAGGACGTGCCGGCCGAACAGGCCGCGCTGCTCAGCGCGGACCGTCGGGTCGATGTGGGCAACTACTACGCCGATGTGGTGCGCGCCAGCGTGCGCTTCATGCTGCCGCTGTGCCTGCTGTGGGCGGTCCTGCTGACCAGCCAGGGCGTGCCCTCGACGCTGGCGGCCGGTCCGCAGGCGACGCCGATCGATGCCGCGGCCGGCATGGAGACGCAGAAGCTGCCGCTCGGCCCGGTCGCGGCGATGGTCGCGGCCAAGCAGCTGGGCACCAATGGCGGTGGCTGGTACGGCCCCAACAGTTCGATGCCGCTGGAGAACCCCACGCCGCTGTCCAACGCACTGGAACTGATCGGCATCCTGCTGATCCCGATCTCGGTGATCTTCATGCTGGGCGCGTTCACCGGGCGCAGGCGCCTGGCCGGGCTGGTGTTCGGCTGCATGTTGGCGATGTCCAGTGTGTCCGTGGCCGCCACCGTGTGGCTGGAGGGCCATTCGGCCACCGCGGCCAGCCCGCTGCTGATGGAAGGCAAGGAAGTGCGCTTCGGTGCCGATGGCACGGGTCTGTGGGCGGCGATCACCACCCAGGTCTCGAACGGCTCGGTCAACGGCATGCACGACTCGCTCAGTCCGCTGGCCGGCGCCATCCCGATGGTCAACATGCTGGTCAATGCGATCTGGGGCGGCATCGGCTGCGGCCTGCAGCAGTTCATCGTCTACCTGCTGCTGGGCGTGTTCCTGGCCGGGCTGATGACCGGCCGCACCCCGGAACTGTTCGGTCGCAAGCTGGAAACGCCGCAGGTGCGCCTGCTCGCGCTGCTGGTGCTGCTGCAGCCGATCACGATCCTGGGCTTCACCGCGCTGACCCTGGCGATCCCGTCGATCACCGGCACCTCCAACCCCGGCTTCCACGGCATCAGCCAGGTGTTCTACGAGTACACCTCGGCGTTCGCCAACAACGGCTCGGGCTTTGAAGGCCTCGGCGATGCCACGGTGTGGTGGAACCTGAGCTGCACCCTGGTGCTGCTGCTGGGCCGCTACCCGGTGCTGGTGATCCCGTTGATCGTGGCCGCGCAGCTGGCGGCCAAGCGGCGGGCGCCGGAATCGGCCGGCACGCTGCAGATCGAAACGCCGACCTTCGCGCTGACCCTGATCGCGCTGATCGTGATCCTCACCGTATTGCAGTTCATGCCGGCGCTGGTACTGGGCCCGATCGCCGACCACCTGTCGCTGACGCTGCACTGAGACCTCATTCCATGAGTACCTATCCGTTGAACGTTTCTTCCCACCGCCGCCAGCGCCTGCTCGATGGTGCCGGCTGGCGCCGTGCCCTGCGCGATGCGGTGATCAAGCTCTCGCCGCGCCATCTGCTGCACAGCCCGGTGATGGCCGTGGTGATGGTCGGCACCGTGGTCAGCGCGCTGGTCACGCTGACCGGCAACGCACCGCTGGGCTTCGGCCTGGCGGTCACCGCGATCCTGCTGCTGACCGTGCTGTTCGGCAACTTCGCCGAGGCCGTCGCCGAAGCGCGTGGCCGTGGCCAGGCGGCCTCGCTGCGGCGTGCCCGCCAGGACCTCAGCGCGCGTCGGCTGGCCGCCGCGCATGCCGGCGCCAGCGAGACCCAGGTGCCGGCCGCCGAGCTGCGCCCGGGCGACCATGTGATTGTCAGTGCCGGGGAGCTGATTCCGGCCGATGGCGAGATCGTGCAGGGCCTGGCCACCATCAACGAAGCCGCCGTGACCGGTGAATCGGCGCCCGTGCTGCGCGAGGCCGGCACCGACCGCAGCGGTGTGATCGGCGGCACCAAGGTGCTCTCCGACCAGATCATCGTGCGCATCACCGCCGAGCCGGGGCACAGCTTCCTGGACCGGATGATCGCGCTGGTGGAAGGCGCGAACCGGCAGAAGACCCCGAACGAGGTCGCCCTGACGCTGCTGCTGGCGGCGATGACGCTGACCTTCCTGGTGGTGGTGGCGACGCTGCCGGCGATCGGGGCGTTCGTTGGCGTGCAGGTCGATCCGCTGCTGCTGATCGCGCTGCTGGTGTGCCTGATCCCCACCACCATCGGTGGGCTGCTGCCGGCGATCGGCATCGCCGGCATGAACCGCGCACTGGCCGCCAACGTACTGGCCAAATCCGGCAAGGCCGTCGAAGTGGCCGGCGACGTGGATGTGCTGCTGCTCGACAAGACCGGCACCATCACCCACGGCGACCGCCAGGCCACGCATTTCCATGCACTGGCCGGTATCGATGCCAGCCAGTTGCGCGAAGCGGCGCTGCTGTCCTCGCTGGCCGACCCGACCCCGGAAGGCAAGTCGGTGGTGCGGCTGGCGCGTGAGCAGGGCTGCACCACCGCCGAGCCGGACCGCGCGGAGTATCTGGCCTTCAGCGCGCAGACCCGCATGTCCGGCGTCGATCTGGACGGCGGCCGCCGCATCCGCAAGGGCGCCTCCGATGCGATCACCGCGTATGTGCGTGAGCTGGGCGGCACGGTGCCGTCGGAGCTGGCGGGGCGCGTGGAGCAGGTGGCACGCAACGGTGCCACCCCGCTGGTGGTGTGCGAGGGCCGCCACGTGCTGGGCGTGATCGAGCTGTCAGACGTGGTCAAGCACGGCATGCGCGAGAAGTTCGCGCAGCTGCGGGCGATGGGCATCCGCACGGTGATGATGACCGGCGACAATCCGCTGACCGCCGCCGCGATCGCGGCCGAGGCCGGTGTGGACGACTACATCGCCGAGGCCCGCCCGGAAGACAAGCTCGCCCGCATCCGTGCCGAGCAGGCCGGCGGCCGTCTGGTGGCGATGGTCGGCGACGGCACCAACGATGCCCCGGCACTGGCCCAGGCCGACATCGGCCTGGCGATGAACTCCGGTACCCAGGCCGCCAAGGAAGCCGGCAACATGGTCGATCTGGATTCGGATCCGGCCAAGCTGCTGGCGGTCGTTGAAGTGGGCAAGCAGCAGCTGATCACGCGCGGTGCGCTGACCACCTTCTCACTGGCCAACGACGTCTCCAAGTACTTCGCGATCCTGCCGGCACTGTTCGCTTCGACCCTGCCGGCGATGGCGGCGTTGAACGTGATGCACCTGTCCAGCCCGCGCAATGCGGTGCTGGCGGCACTGATCTTCAACGCCCTGGTGATTCCGGCGCTGATCCCGCTGGCGTTGCGCGGCGTGCGCTTCCGCCCGGCCACGGCCACCGCGCTGCTGCGCCGGAACATGCTCGTGTACGGGCTGGGCGGTGTGTTGCTGCCGTTCGCGGCCATCAAATTGATCGACCTCTTCCTTGTCTCGGTGTTCGGCGCATGAACCGCTCGCTTGCTACCTCTGTTCCCCGTCCGGCGCGCGGCCGCGCTGCCGCCTCCGCCCACCTGCAGCAGGACAGCAGCTGGCGCCCGGCCCTCGTGCTCGGCGCGAGCAGCCTGCTGCTGCTCGGCCTGGCCTATGCCGTGGCCACCACCAGCGTGAGCGGCCTGCTGTTTCCGGCGCAGGCCGAGGGCAGCCTGCTGCTTCGCGATGGGCAGGTACGCGGTTCTAAGCTCATCGCGCAACCGTTCGTCGGTGATGGCTACTTCCAGGCGCGACCGTCGGCGGCCAACTACGACCCGATGGCGGCCGCCGGCAGCAACATGGCGCGCAGCAACCCGGCCCTGCAGGAACGCGTGCAGGCCAGCATCACCGCAGTGACCGCACGCGAGGGCGTGCCAGCCGCGCAGGTGCCGGGTGATCTGGTCACCCAGTCCGGCGCGGGCATGGATCCGGAACTGTCGCCGGCGGCGGCGCAGGTGCAGATCGCGCGCGTGGCGCGCAGCCGTGGGCTGCCGGTTGACCAGGTGGCGGCGCTGGTGAAGGCGCATACGCTGGGCCCGCAATGGGGCGTGTTCGGGCAGCCACGGGTGAACGTGATGACGTTGAACCTGGCCTTGGATACGCAGGATGGGCAGCCGGGCAGCGCCCGGCTCTACGGAACGCGTTGATGCGCTGCGTACCGTCCGGGGCGCACAATCCCCGCCCATGAGCGACTCCCGTACCCGCCAGGCCGATGCCCTGGCCGACAGCCTGCAGCGCGAAGCCGGCGGCAAGCTCACCGTGTTCCTGGGTGCGGCACCGGGCGTGGGCAAGACCTTCAGCATGCTCACCCGCGCGCATGAGCAACTGCGCCGGGGGGTGGACGTGGTGATCGGGCTGGTGGAAACCCACGGCCGCGCCGAAACCTCGGCGCTGCTGGCGGGATTGCCGCAGGTGCCGCTGCTGCAGCGCGAGTATCAACAGCACGCGCTGGACGAGATGGACCTGGATGCGGTGCTGGCGCGCCGCCCGGCGCTGGTGCTGGTCGACGAACTGGCGCACCGCAACGTGCCGGGCAGTCGCCATGAGCGGCGCTGGCAGGACGTGATGGAACTGCTCGATGCCGGCATCGATGTGTGGACCACGGTCAACATCCAGCATCTGGAGAGCCTCAATGACGTGGTCATGCGCATCACCGGCGTGCGGGTCAGCGAGACGGTGCCCGATGCGGTGCTCGACCGCCTGCATGACATCGTGCTGGTGGATCTTCCGCCGCGCGAGCTGATCGAGCGGCTGCAGCAGGGCAAGGTCTACGTGCCCGAACAGGCGGCGCAGGCGCTGCAGGCGTTCTTCTCGCCGGCCAACCTGACCGCGCTGCGCGAGCTGGCCATGCAGGAAGCGGCCGACCGCGTGGACAGCAGCCTGCGCGAGACCCGCGCCGCGCGCGGTGAAGGCAACCTGCCACTGCGCCGCCGCGTACTGGTGGCGATCGATGGCGGTGGCCAGAGCGAGTACCTGGTCCGGGTCGGCCGGCGCATCGCCGAACGGCGTGATGCGCCGTGGACGGTGGTGACGGTGCAGGCGCGCGCGCACGACGAACAGACCCGGCGCGAGATCGATGCCGCCTTCGCCCTCGCCCGGCGCCTCGGGGGCGAAGCCGAACTGCTGCATGGCTCCAGCATTGCCGATGCCCTGCTCGACCATGCCGCACACAATGGCGTGTCGACGCTGGTGCTGGGCCGCACGCGGGAGCGCCCGCTCGCGCGCATGCTCAACCGCACGCTGACCCAGCAGCTGATCCGGCGCGGCGCGCATTTCGAGATCACCATCATCGGCACGCCGCAGGCGCGAGCGCGTGCGCGCCGGTCCGGCCTGTCCCTTCCGAGCCGCAGTGCCGGCAAGGACGCGCTGCTGGCGCTGGTCGCCACCGCGGCCGCGTGCCTGGTGGCGCTGGTCGCCGAGCGCTGGATCGGGCTGTACGACCTCTCGATGGTGTTCATCGTGGCGGTGGTGATGGTCGCCGCGCGCAGCCGCACCAGTGCGGCGGTGATCGCGGCCGCACTGTGCTTCCTGGCCTACAACTTTTTCTTCATCGCGCCGCGCTTCACCTTCGCGATCAGCGCGCGCCAGGGCGTGATCACGGTCTTCCTGTTCCTGGCAGCCGCATTGGTGGCCGGACGGCTCGCCTCGCGCCTGCGCATGCAGGTGGTGGCATTGCGCGCCGCCAACCGGCACGCGCATGCGCGCCAGGCGCTGGGCCGGCAGCTGGCCAGCGCGCCCAGCAACGAGCAGGTCGCGCAGGCCGGCCGTGAAGCGCTGGAACAGGCGATGGATGCGCCGGCATGGCTGCGCATCGGGCAGTACACCAGCGCCAGTGGCAGCGCCGCACCGGGCGACACCGATCTGGCCGCCGCCGACTGGGCACACCGGCATGGCCAGCCCAGCGGGCGCTTCACCGATACGCTGGCCGGCGCTGGCTGGTGGTTCCTGCCGCTGCTGGACGGCGACGACCGCGCGATCGGCGTGGCCGGCATGCGTTTCCCGCGCGAGGCCCCGCGGTTGACGCCCGAGCAGCGCCAGCTGGCGGAGGCGATGGTGGACGATATCGCCCAGGCTGCACTGCGCACCCAGCTGGTGGCCGATCTGGAGAAGGCACATGTGAGCAACGAGACCGAGCGGCTGCGTTCGGCGTTGCTGTCCTCGGTCTCGCATGACCTGCGCTCGCCCCTGGCGGCGATGATCGGCTCGGCCGACAGCCTCTCCAGCTATGCCGATGCGATGGATGCCAGTGACCGCCGCGCCCTGCTGGACACCATCCTGGTCGAAGGCGAGCGCCTGGACCGCTACATCCAGAACCTGCTGGACATGACCCGGCTCGGCCATGACGGCCTGCAGATCAACCGCGACTGGATCGGCGTGGATGAGCTGGTCGGCTCGGCCGCGCGCCGCCTGCAGCGCTATCAGCCCGATGTGCTGCTCAAACTGGATATTCCGGCTGCGCTGGCCCCGATCTGGGTGCATCCGGCGCTGGTCGAGCAGGCGGTGTTCAACGTGATGGAGAACGCGGCAAAATTCTCCCCGCCCGGCGCGGCAGTGGAAGTGCAGGCGCGGCTGGTCGAAGGCGAGCTGCGCATCGATGTGCTCGACGCCGGCCCCGGGATTCCCGACGAAGAGCGTGCGCGCATCTTCGACATGTTCTACAGCGTGGAGCGTGGCGACCGGGGCCGGCACGGCACCGGGCTGGGCCTGACCATCTGCCAGGGCATGATCGGCGCGCATGGCGGCAGCGTGCAGGCGCTGCCGGGGCGCGACGGACGCGGTACCCTGATCCGCATCACACTGCCCTTGCTGCATCCCCACCCTGCCGATGACAACGACGATTCCTGAGGCTTCCCACGGCGTGCCCCCTGCGCGCGTGCTGGTGATCGATGATGAAGCGCAGATCCGGCGCTTCCTGGAGATCAGCCTGCGCGCGCAGGGCTACCGCGTGTCCCAGGCCGCGACCGGCCAGGCCGGGCTGGAAGCGCTGGTCGGCGAAGGGGCGGACCTGGTCATCCTGGATATCGGCCTGCCCGACATGGAAGGCCATGAGGTGCTGGGTGAACTGCGCCAGTGGAGCCAGGTGCCGGTGATCATGCTGACCGTACGGGCCAGCGAGACCGAGAAGGTGCGTGCGCTGGATGCCGGCGCCAACGACTACGTGACCAAGCCGTTCGGCACGCAGGAGCTGATGGCGCGCGTGCGCGGGCTGCTGCGCTCGCGCACGGTGTCCAGCGAGGGCGTGCTGCCGCAGTTCGACGATGGGCACCTGCATATCGACCTGGTCCGGCGCGAGGTGATGCTGGACGGTGCGCCGGTGGCGCTGACGCGCAAGGAGTACGCGCTGTTGTCACTGCTGCTGCGCAATGCCGGGCGGGTGGTGACCCAGCCGCAGATCCTGCAGGACATCTGGGGGCCGACGCACCAGCACGATACGCATTACCTGCGCATCCTGGTCGGCAAGCTGCGCCACAAGCTGGGCGATTCCGCGCTGGATTCGCGGTACCTGTTCACCGAGCCCGGCGTGGGTCTGCGGTTCAAGGGGTGATCAAAGGCATCCACACATGGCGTGGATGTCCGTGGCGTGGATGTCCATGCGCGTGGCGTGGATGCAAGGTAGTGCCGGCCGCTGGCCGGCTCCACGTAACGCTCAAGGAATGCGAAGA